>JAWKZN010000001.1:0-2400000 GCA_041395945.1 Pseudomonadales bacterium | reverse complement strand
CATGGTGTTGCGGGTCGTATCATTGCCTCCGACGATCAGCAGCAGCAGGTTGCCGAGATGCTGGGCCGGCGCCATGTCTCTGGTGGCTTCACCATGCACCAGCATGGAGACCAGATCGTCCCCCGGCTTCACCCTGCGCTCCTCCCAGAGCCTTGAGAAGTAACTGAGGCATTCGAGCAGTTCCTCACGCTTCTGTGCCTGGGTCTCCACGACGCCACCGGGTTCCGGAATGGCGAAAACGATATCTGACCAGCGTGTCAGCTTGCGGCGGTCTTCGAAGGGAAAGTCGAACAGCGTGGCCAGCATCATGGTGGTGAGCTCAATCGACACCGTGTCTACCCAGTCGAAAGTCTCTCCTTCCGGCAGAGAGTCCAGCACCATGCAGGTCCGCTCGCGGATGAGGGGTTCCAGTTTTGCGAGGTTCCCTGGCGCGGCGACACCGGCGACCGTCTTCCGCTGCTGATCGTGGCTGGGTGGATCCTGGGAGATGAAGGCACTGCTGCCCTGGAAGAGACTTTGTGGGATCTCCGTTCCGACAGGAAACCCGAGAGTGATGCCCTTCGCCGAGGAGAACGTTTCCCAGTCCGCATCGACGCGCTTGATATCCGCATAACGGGACAGCGACCAGTACCTGCCCGCAGATTCGATCTGATTGAAGTGAACGGGGTCCTCCGCACGCAGGCGTTCAAAGACCTCCTGCCAGCGGTTTTCCTTGAAGAGATGGGCGTTGACCGGATTGATGTCCGCCAGAGGCATATCGTAAGCCCCGGGGGTATTGGCGCCTTTCGCGGCCTGTTCCTGTTCCGGTGTGCGGAAGGCATCTCCGGATCGCACACCCTGCTGTGTTGCGCTCTCACTCATTTCTGACTACCTCTTCAATCTGGGCAGGACCCTGCTGTCAATCGCTGATCCCGGGGCTGTACGTCGTCTCAGACCAGCGGAAGATTCTGGGGACAAAACCTGCACAATTCAAATATCCGCCTGGCCCGGAAGGCCAGGCCGGAAGTTCAGCGCAACAGGCCCCCGATTTGTTCTATCTGATCGCTTGCTTGGCTGTGGCGGCCGGCATTGCCCTGCCCGGCCTGGCTACTCGCGCAATTCCTGCTGCAGGAGTATTCTGCCCGATTGGGATAAAAGCTAATGGGAGAAAAGACAATGAACTTCAAACTCTTAGGCTGTGCGCTGCTCACAGCTGTCTTCGCACTACCGGCGATGGGAGGCGTCCTCACCGGAACCATCAAAACCGAGACCGGTGAGCTGATGGAAGGTGTCCTGGTCAGGGTTACGGACGATGTTCTGGGTGTGTCGGAGTCCGTGTACACCGATTCTCAGGGACAGTACACCCTGGTAACCCAGCTCAGCGGCACCCTGCAACTGCGCGCTCGCAGCCCCTACTTCAAGGATGCCAGGACCACCGTGGAAATCGCACCGACCGGTACCAGCCAGGAAAACCTGGTCATGACAGCGATGACCGATCCGGTCGAGATTTCCGAGAGTCTGCCGGCTGCCTACCATTTCGGCGGTCTGCCTTTCGAATCCGGGGATGACAAAGACTTCAACCGCTATCAGTTTCAGCGGGACTGTCTGTCCTGTCATCAGATGGGTAATCCTTTCACCCGCCAGGTGCGCACGGCGGAGTCCTGGTCGGTGACCATTCAGCGCATGCACCAGATGGTAGGTAATTTCGACGCAGTACTGCGCGATCGCCGCTCGGTAATACTGGCGGAAGGATTTGATGGAAAACCCATCACAGTGCGCCCGGTCTTCCCCCTGGACAAAACACTGGCAAACACCAAAGTCTATGAGTTCATGCTGGAGCGTGCGTTTGTACCCCACGACGCCATCATCCATCCCACCAGCGGACTGATCTACACGGTGGATCAGGGACTCGATCACATGGTGATCACCGATCCTGCAACCGGCCAGTCGGAATACGTGATGCAGGCTGGCGGGAAGGGAAATGAGTACCGCAAGGGGTATACGGCATCAACACAGGAAGTAGTGGGTGAATTCAATCCGGGCTCGCGCCATGGCCCCCACTCCCTCGATCTGGCCATAGACGGCAAATACTATGTGACCAACGCGGGCAGCCGGAGCATCGGTGTGTTCAACCCGCAGACCAATGAATGGGAACCGTCATACGCGATCGATCCAGCGACTGGCGCCAATTATCCCCATACCATCCGGGCGGACAAGAAAGGCTTTGTGTGGTTCACACTGGCGGGATCCGAGCACGTCGCGCGGCTGGACATCAGGACCGGTAAGTTCGATGTGATCTCACTGCCACAGGTGGCCTCCGGCGGGATATCCGGTGGCACTCAACCCTACGGCATCGACATCAATCCGATCGACGACACCATGTGGTACAGCCGCCTGTTCGGCGACAAGATAGGTCATGTGAATCCGGACACTCTGGAAGTTACGGAATTCGATTCCCCGGTACGTGGACCACGGCGTATGCGTTTTGATAAAGACGGCGTCCTGTGGGTGACCGGATATTCAGAAGGAGAGCTTGCTCGAATAGACGTCGCGAAAGGATTCGAAAGCAAAGTTTACGTGATGCCGGAATTTGCCGAGGGTTATCGGCCAGCGCCCTACGCGCTGGGTGTGCACCCGGGAACTCAGGATATCTGGTTGAATGAAAACATGACCGATCGTATTTTCCGTTTTATTCCGGAGGAAGAGCGATTCGTGGTCTATCCTGTCCCGCTAGCCGGCAGCTATTCCCGGGATATGACCTTCAGCGCGGATGGTCAGGTGTGTCTGTCCAATAATCCGATCCCGCCGCCCGCTCTGGAAGGAGGAGTGCTGGAAATTCTCTGCATCGATCCGAATTATGATCCGAAGGTCGAAGCGGGAGTGAAGCTGAGCCAGAACTGAAGCTGAGTTCATGCGTCGGCTCTCAACCCGGGGGCCGACGCGCTGACGGCCGTCGGTCGCCCTAGCGGGCGTTAGTAGAAAGAAACAGCAGCATCAGACGTTCGACCGTCTCTGCGAAGGCCGGCACGAAGAGCAGGCCCAGCACCCAGATCACCGCGACACCAGCGCAGAGTTTCAGATATAGACCATTATTCATTGACGCTTGCTCCTCGGGGTGCCAGTTCGAATATCCAGGTATCGCCATCCGCTACGCTTCGCGCGATCCCGGCAACAGCCTCAGGCGTGGCGCCACCGGCGTACTTCTGTGCAAGCTTGTTCGCGACACCTTCGATTACGGCGGGATCCATCACCCGCACCAGCTCACGTTCATAGCGCACGCCTTTGATGCGCGCGACTGCGAGCGTACTGCCTGCTTCGACATCAAACGCCCAGTCTTTCCAGAGCTTGCCGAGAAACGAGCGCATGTATCCGGAAGGTACGTATACCTTGCCGCCGCTTTCCATGATGAATATCTGCCGCGAACTGTCCGGATCCGTAGTCTGCAGTTCGATGGTGAAAACATCGTCTGTAAAAGACCAGTCCGGTTCCGAGCCACTGTACAGTTCGCCGGAAACCAGCGCTCCGCCCGGAAACAGCACCGAAGGACCGTCCGCGTTCTGGTTCTTAAGCTTCAGGGTGATCAGTGTCAGCCCGAGCAGCAGCACCAGCAGACCCAGGATCTGTAGAATAATTTTCAGCATTCAGCTCCCCTCTCTGCAGGGGATACTACCTCGAATCCCGTGCGAAAGCCCGCTACCGGTCGATCGGGTCGATCGGAGTCGGCCGTGTGACTCCGGCTTCAACGATCTCTGCAGCATCGAGACACAGATCCTCGCGCCACAAGTCGGCATAAATCTGAATGCCGGTGGGGAGCCCCGCGGAGGTTCCGGTGGGCAGGGCCACTGAAGGCAGTCCCAGGACATTGCCCGGTGTGATGAAACGTACGGTATCAATGAGCAGATCCAGACCGGAAGCCGGATCCAGATCCGCATCGGCCGGCCACGGTAACCGGGTCCAGGTAGGGCCTACCACCACCGGATAGTCCGCGAAGAATCCCGACCAGGTGCGCTGCAGCCGTGACCGTTCCGCGTGTATAGCACTGTTAGGGACGTTGCCGGTGTCGAAGCGTTGACACAGCTGCAGCAGAACGGTCTGCAGCGACTGGGTGATCATCGGGGCGATCATCGGCACCATGACCTGGAAGTCAATTGCCAGTACGTTTCCCCAGATTTCGGTGACTCTCTCCAGTTCAGGCGGTGTCGTCTCCTCCACCTCCCAGCCTGCTGCGGCCAGCAATGCACCCGCCTTCCGGATTGCGGCCACGGTTGCCTCGGGAATGCTGCCGCCAGGTATCCGTGTCACCAGCGCGGCCCGGCGCCGGAGTGGCGCCGCTGCGGTGAGCGGAGCATCCACAGAGACCGGATCACGGGTGTCTCTGCCCGCGAGAATCGACAGCCCCAGTCGCAGATCTGCCAGCGAGCGCGCCATGGGTCCTTCCACGAGCATTGCCTGGACGGCCATGCCGCCATCCTGAGGATCGATACAGGTGGCGTGGGGAATGCGTCCCTGGGTCGGCTTCAGGGCGGTAATACCGTTACAGTAGGCCGGATTGCGGAGCGAGCCACCAATGTCGTTGCCCAGACCAAAGGGGGTCATGCCGGTAGCCAGCGCAACCCCGTCACCGCCGCTGGAACCACCGGCAGTGAGCTTCGCATTCCAGGGATTCAGAGTACGGCCGCGCAGGGGATTATCGGTAGACAGACGCAGGCCCATTTCCGGCATGTTGGTGCGCGCAATCGGAATGGCGCCGGCGGCCTTCATCCGGGCAACCACCGGGGCATCGATTGCCGGCATGGCGTCTGCCAGTGCAGGTACGCCATTTGTCGTGGCACTCCCCACGCAGTCGATGTTTTCCTTGATGGTGAAGGGCACGCCGTGCAGAGGATGGGTCTTCCTGCTGCCGGCCGCATCGGCCGCATCGGCTGCATCAGCGGCAGCCAGCGCAGATTCCGCCAGCACCAGCGTGACCGCGTTGACCCTGCCGTTTACTGCCGCGATTCGATCGAGGTGGGCCTGGACCACCTCACGGCTCGATACCTCCCGCTTCCGGATCAGTTCCGACAGTTCACTGGCAGAGTGTTCGTACAGTTTTCGCATCTGAGTTATTCTCGCTGTTCGGCTACTGCCAGAGTTTTGATGAAGCCTTCATGAAGCGCAGCATCATGATCATGCTCAGAACTTCACTGCTGTTCGAAGGGTCGTTCAGAAACGCTTCGTAGTAGAGATACTCGGTCTTGGGTGTTTCGCCGACCGCCAGTATCCGGGCATGGGTTTCGTAGTCGTAGTCGACAAATACCGGCCCCTGCAGGAGCTGCAGCTCGATGGCACCGAACAGGCCGACACCGAAGTCGGAATTCCTGGGCAGGATCTTCGCCTCGCTGGGCCGCAATACCTGTACCTGAAGTGCAGGAGTTGCAATTCTGTGGCCGTACAGACTGGCATCTGAATAAGCCGGCAGGGGTTCGGTGATAACCGCCAGGCGTCGCTGCAGATCCGCTTCTGAGATCTTTGTGGGCATGGCTGCGCCCAGCGAACCGGGCTGCACGTTTGCGAGGATACGGAGATCTCTGGGTTCCGGCATGGCCGCGATACGCTGGCGAATGGCGGATTGCGGATCGGGTCCGCCCAGGGTGGCTGTACCATCACAGACCCGGTTGCCCCGGGTGTCATCCATCCAGACGTCGGTTCTGTCTGGGTCTGCAGCGGCTGGTCGCCTGGCACTGACGCGTACCGGTTCGCCATCTGTGGTGGCGTACTTGAAATAGAGCGACAGGCCACCTCGCGACAGCCAGTCTTCACCGAACACTTCCACCAGCAGGGGAGGGAACTGTTCCATATGCAGGGACCCCGCCACCGTACCACCTCGGAAACCCAGCTTCTGAGCGGTGGTGTCATCGTGGATGCTGCCTGCACCAAGGTGACTTGCGCTGTTGCGGGGAGAGCGCTCCGGTCCGGTGAGTATGCCGGCGGATTCGCTGAATGATCTGGACATTTTGATGCTCCGCGTCCGGTAATTGATCAGTCGGGCAGACCGAGTACCCGTTTGGCTATGATGTTGAGCTGTACCTCCGAAGATCCGCCGGCAATGGTGCCCGCTTTCCGGGCCAGCCAGAATCGTGTTTCAGCAAGTTCTTCCGGGCTGAAACCTTCGCCTTCCCAGCCGACACCCCGGCTGCCCATCAGGGTAAGAATCAGCTCGGTGCGTGTTTTTGTCAGTTCACTGCGTACAAGTTTGAAAATAGACGTAGCGAAGGTCTGTGTACCGCCATCCGCGTTTTCCTCGCGGGCACGCTTCTGAGTCAGCGCGAGCGCGAGCGACTGCAGCTCGTGATCGATTACCGCGCGGCGAAGACCAGGTTCCGCGATCGCTCCGTTTACGAAAGGAGCGTAGAGCCGTGCAACTTCCGGAATGGATCGGGTCTGCGGCTGCACGCCTGAAAGTGAAGAGCGTTCGTGTTGCAGCAGACGCTTGGCGATACTCCAGCCGCGATTGAGCTGACCAACCAGATCGGCTTTCTGAGCCAGCACATCGTCGAAAAAACACTCGCAGAACGGCGAGGCGCCACTGATCAGGCGAATCGGTTTCACAGTGACACCGGGCTGATCCATGGAAAACAGAATGAAGCTGATCCCGTCGTGTTTCGGCGCGTCGAAATCGGTTCGTACCAGGCAGAAGATCCAGTCAGCGAACTGGGCGCCGGAAGTCCAGATTTTCGATCCGTTGATGAGAAAATGGTCACCCTGATCGACAGCCCGGGTCTTCAGACTGGCCAGGTCCGAGCCCGCACCAGGTTCGGAGTAACCCTGGCACCAGCGGATCTCACCACTGGCGATACCCGGCAGATGCCGTGCTTTCTGCTCCGGAGTGCCATGTTCGAGGAGTGTGGGCCCGATCATGCTGGTCCCCATACCAGCCAGTGGAGGCGGCGCGCCGACATCGGCCATGGCGAGTCTGAGCATGTGGGTTTCGTCCGGACTCAAGGCTGCGCCACCGTATTCGCGAGGCCAGGCAGGCACCGTCCAGCCACGTTCAAACATGGCATCGAAGTAGCGCCGAGCATTTGAATCCTCTATGGGTACCTTGCGACCGCCGCCGGAAACCGCTTCCGCGCTGCCGCGCAGAGACTCCGGGCAGTGCTCATACAGCCACGCGGTGGCTTCTTTGCGGAATGTCTTCAGGCTCACCGGGATCCGTCCTCCCCAGGCATGATCGTGAGATCCACTTTGTGAGAGTAAACGCCAAATCCAGCTGGAAATCGAGGGTGCCGGACCCGGCTCAGTCGGGCAACTTCACCTCATCGGCATGGAGACTCTTCCACAACCCGGCCGTCATCAGGGCGACCACCAGCAGTAGAGGTACCGAGACCGCGACCACGGCTGACTGCAGAGGGCGTAAGCCGCCGATCTGGATCAGAGTGATCGGCAGCAGACCGAGCGCGAGAGCCCAGAAAACACGATTCCAGCGCGCAGGATGAGCGTCACGCGGCAGAGCGCGTGTGGTGGAAGAAGCCAGGGTGTAGGAGGCAGAGTCGTAGCTGGTGGTGGCGAAGATCACGCAGATCAGGCTGAATACCGGCAGCACGACTGCGGCAAGGGGCAGCGACGCCATCACCTGAACTACTGCGGACGCAGGACCATTGCTCCGAAGTTCATTGAGTACCGGCAGCCGTTCGCTGAGTTCCAGGTGCACGGCGTAGTTGCCGAGCACGAGGAAGAAGAGACTGGTTCCCAGAGTGCCGTAGCCGAGAGAACCGAGGATCACCTGACGGATCGTGCGGCCACCTGAGATCTTCGTGATGAAGATACCCATGAACGGCCCCAGGGCGAGCCACCAGGCCCAATAGAAAACGGTCCACGACTCCACGAAATCGGAATTCTCGACCGGGTCCGTCCAGGTACTCATCAGTACGAAGTTCTGCAACATGAAACCGAAAGTTGCCGTGCCGTACTCGAGAATAAAAACAGTAGGGCCGGTGATGAGAATGAATGCCAGAAGACAGAACGCAAGCCACACTGCAAGATTACTCAGGCGCTTGATACCGCGGTCCAGGCCGATCCATACACTCACCACGAAGACCAGAGTAACGATGGAGATCACCACAACTTTCAGAGCAAAGGTATCTGCGAAACCGAACATGTGGCCGAGACAGGCGGCAATAAGTGGTACCGCCAGTCCGATCCCCGTGCTGCAGGCACCGACCAGGCCGATCATGTAGGTGATATCGATCAGTCTGCCGGGAAAGCGATGGGCCCACTGACCGATGATGGGTTCGCAGGCAGCGGTCAAGGTCAATGAGGGCACACCACGAACATGGTAAGCGTAAGCCACAGCGACGGCCGGCAGGCAATACAGCGCCCATCCGGTGAATCCCCAGTGAAAAATCGGATAGGCGGTGGCCCATCGCAGTGCTTCGGGTGTCTCCGCGGTAATCCCCATTGGGGGCGTCTGATAGTAGTGGGCCCACTCGATGGTGCCCCAGTACAGCACACTGGTTCCAATGCCGCCGCAGAAGAGCATTGCAGCCCAGCTGAAGGTTGCGAAATCCGGCTCTCCTGTGCCCCCCAGGACGATCTTTCCGAAGCGGGAACAGGACAGGTACAGCAGCAGCCCGATCGCGGCAATGCTGAAGAGGATGTAACCTACGCCGAGTTTCTGAGTGACGAAAGTGAAGGCGTCGTTCAGTACCACCGCTCCTGCATCGGGGTAGAGGCCCAATGGAATACACACCGCGAAAATGGCGATTGCACTGGCAATGAAGATGAACCAGTCGATGTCAGTCGCGGGATCGGTGTCCTGTAGTCGGTGCATGGATTCTGAACTTGGCAGTCAGCGGGGGACCTTACAGCACCTGCCAGTGCTGTGCTAATGAAGCGACGCGATGCGCTCGAAGAGTATGACTATGTGATTGTCGGTGCCGGATCGGCGGGATGCGTCATGGCGAACCGGCTGAGCGCGGATCCTGATACTCGTGTGCTGTTGCTCGAAGCAGGAGGCCGCAACCGCAGTATCTTCATCGATATGCCTGCAGGATTCAGCATCGTGATGAATCGCCCCCGCTTCAACTGGGGCTACAAAGCGCAGGCGGATCCTGGTCTTGATGGGCGAAGCATCGATTGTCCCAGGGGTCGTGGTCTGGGCGGCTCCTCTGCAATCAACGGCATGGTTTATGTGCGGGGCCATCCGCTTGACTTTGAGCGCTGGAACAGTCTGCTCGGCCCCGGGGACCATGACTGGTCCTATGCCGGAGTGCTGCCCTATTTCAAACGCGCGGAACGCTGTCTGGATGCATCCGCTGATCCCGGGTACCGCGGCCATACCGGACCCCTGGCGACAATGAGTGGCGCACTTGCCAATCCTCTGTATGGCATGTTCCTGGAAGCCTGCGTTGAAGCGGGATATTCCCGCAGTGATGACCTCAATGGCTACCGGCAGGAAGGCTTCGGCCGTTTGCCCATGACGGTGGCCGGTGGTGTCCGGCAGAGTGCCGCAAAGGCCTATCTGTGGCCTGTGATGCGGCGTCCGAACCTGCGGGTGGAGACCGGTGCGATGGCGGACCGGGTGGAGATAACTGATCACCAGGCCCGATACCTTGTCTGGTGGAAGAAGGGTCAACGTCGGAAAACGGTGATTCGTCGTGAAATCGTCCTCTGTGCCGGTGCAATCGAATCACCCTGCATTCTGCAGCGTTCCGGAGTGGGTCCGGGTGAGCTGCTGACGCGTCACGGCATCCGGGTGCAGGAGAATCTGCCGGTTGGTGCCAATCTCATGGACCATCTCGAGGTTTACATCCAGCAGGCGTGTCCCGCCTCCCTGTCTCTGAATCGCTCGCTCAACCCGCTGCGGAAATCTCTGATCGGCCTGCGATGGCTGGCCAGTCGCAGCGGTCCCGGTGCGACCAGTCATTTCGAGGCCGGCGGTTTTATCCGCAGTGCGGCAGGGATCGAATGGCCGGATGTGCAGTTTCACTTTCTGCCGGCAGCCATGAATTACGATGGCTCGAAACTCTCGGCGATTCCCGGCTACCAGCTTCATGTCGGCCCCATGCTTCCGGAAAGCAGAGGTCGTGTGGCGATCACTTCAGCTGTCCCCGGGCCGCATCCGAACGTCAGCTTCAATTATCTGAGTGATGCAAGAGACGTAGCGGCCTTTCGACGCTGTATCCACCTGGCGCGTGAAATTCTTTCCCAGGCGAGCTTTGCGCGGTTCGGTGGCAGGGAACTGCAGCCGGGTGCGGAGGTTTCCAGCGTTTCGGAAATCGATGCCTGGATCCGCCGCACTGCCCAGAGCGCTTATCATCCCTGCGGTAGCTGTCGGATGGGAAGCGGCGCAGAGGCAGTGGTCGATCCGCAGGGTCGCATACACAACATTCGCAGCCTGCGCGTGGTTGATGCATCTGTCTTCCCGATGATTACCAACGGTAACCTCAATGCACCTGCCATCATGCTGGCCGAGAAGGTTGCCGCAGAAATCACTGGTGCAACGCTGCGGGCAGAAGTGCAGCCGTACTATCAGGCCCAGAGATGGGAAGTGACGCAGCGGTAGAATACGAACTCTGTAGTCTCTGCGGTCACTTCCCTGGTGCCCGGTCAGCCACGAGGGCCTGACGGTGCGTGTTTCGGCAGACGCGGCAGATTCCCGATCATGCCATCCGGTCGTGCGGCGTTCAGCATCCGCTGATAGGCGGGGCGCGCTTCGGCCCTTTTTTTCCACGCCGCGACGTTGGGAAATTGCGCCTCGTCGACAAGGTTCAGTCCAGTAGCAACATTGAGCGGGAACATCATCATGATGTCGGCGCCGGTGAATTCCGCGCCACCGAACCAGGGATGCCTGCCGAGGTAGTTTTCCGCGTACTGTACTGTGGCTTCCGAATCCACCATGCGTGAACGAACAGTGGGCGGCTCTTTCAGCCATGCCCGGTAGTCGGAAAACAGGCGTGCAGCCAGGCTGCCTTCCGCGTAGTGCATCCATATCAGATGATTCGCATAGTCGGCCGTGTCGACCGGCGGCTGAAGCTGACCCGGTGCATAGCGGTTGAGAATGACCTCTATGATCGCGCCGGATTCGACCAGGATCTGATCACCGATCACCACAGTGGGCGCCATCGGTACATCCGGACTGATCTCCCTGATCCTGGCCATGGAGGCGGCCAGATCGCCGCGTTCGTAGATGAGCTTGTAGGGGAGGTTCAATTCCTCCATCAGCCAGACGATCCGTTCGGAGCGACGGCCCTCGAGGTGGTAAATGGTGATGTCGGGTAAGTCGACAACGGCTTGTGCGGGTGTGGCAGATGCCTGGTCCGGCAGCTGCATCATCCAGGCAAGCGTGACGAGCAGCGGAAGCTTGAGGAAGCCTTTCATAAGTGTTTTCCGAATTGCTGGAAGCCCCGCTTTGCTGCAGGGCAGGAGGCTGCGCGGAGAATCAGCTCATTCTGTGCAGCGCGCAGAGTTTGTTACCCGAAGGATCTCTCAGGTATGCCAGGTAGAGTTTTGCGGCTCCGCCATCCCGTACCCCGGGCGGATCTTCACAGGTCGTGCCACCATTGGCGATGCCTGCCGCGTGCCAGGCGTCTGCCTGTGCCGGGTCCTGCGCAGTGAAACCGATGGTGCTGCCGTTGCCATGGGTGGCCGGCTTGCCGTCGATGGGCGGGGTGATCGCGAAAACACCCGCAGGTGTGCGGTAGAAACAGCGACCTTTCGGATCCATGACCCCCGGTTTGATACCGAGCGCGCCGAGCGTCGCATCGTAGAACTTCCTGGATTTCTCGACGTCATTGGCGCCGACCATGATATGACTGAACATCTGTATTCCTTGGTTTCGGGGTGAGGCAGATTACCTCAATCGAGGGTAAGAGCGGGGACAGATTGCGCATCAGCCCCGAAGCAGGCCTGTACAACGGGCAGGCCCCTGTGGATCACTGGCGTTCCCGGCCCGGTTGTTCT
Organism: Pseudomonadales bacterium; assembly: GCA_041395945.1. Taxonomy (NCBI): domain Bacteria; kingdom Pseudomonadati; phylum Pseudomonadota; class Gammaproteobacteria; order Pseudomonadales; species Pseudomonadales bacterium. Next base: position 2,388,081 of record JAWKZN010000001.1, on the reverse strand, counting down.
GCAGCGGGGGGTTGAGTAGGCTGCTCGCCGGTACGGAGAAAATCGGAAGGTGCGAAGTGGCTGAGGGTGAAGTGTTGCGCGTTGCGAACTGCAGCGGTTTCTATGGTGACAAACTGTCCGCCGCCCGGGAAATGGTGGAAGGCGGCCCGATCGATGTACTCACCGGCGACTACCTCGCCGAGTTGACCATGGCGATTCTCTACAATCAGAAACAGCAGCGTGGCGGCAGTGCCGGATACGTCGGCACCTTCCTCAAGCAGGTCCGGGAAGTCATCGGACCCTGTATGCAGAAGGGCATCAAGATCGTCTCCAACGCGGGAGGTTTGAACCCCGCGGGCATGGCAGAAGACGTGCAGGCGATCCTGGATGAACTGGGCATCACAGCAACCGTCGCTTATATCGACGGCGACGATCTCGTTGACCGGATACAGGACCTGCAGACCCAGGGCGAAGCTTTTCTGAATATGGATAAGGGTATCCCGCTGAGTGGATCCGGCAACTCAGTCCTCACCGCCAATGCCTATCTCGGTGCCTGGGGAATCAAAGAGGCCCTCGACCAGGGCGCCGACATCGTGATCTGTCCGCGGGTAACGGACGCGGCGGTAGTGATCGGTCCTGCAGCCTGGAAGTTCAACTGGGCCCGGGATGACTTCGATGCCCTGGCTGGTGCGCTTACCGCGGGCCACATTATCGAGTGCGGCTGTCAGGCCTGTGGCGGGAACTATTCCTTCTTCCAGGAAGTACCCAGCTTCCGCAACGTAGGCTATCCCATCGCAGAGATCGAAGCGGATGGCAGCTTCACCATTACCAAGCATCCTGGTACCGGCGGGCTCGTGTCGGTTGGCACGGTAACGGCACAACTGCTGTACGAGATTTCCACTCCCGCCTACCTGAACCCGGATGTGATTGCGCATTTCGACTCGCTGTCCGTTGAGCAGGTTGGAGAGGACCGGGTGCGTGTCAGTGGTGTGCGCGGTTCGAATCCACCGCCGACCCACAAAGTGTGTATCAACACGTCAGACGGCTTCAAAACGGGCATCGAGATCCTGCTTACCGGCCTGGATATTGAAGAGAAGGCAGAGGTATTCATGGATACCTTCTTCCATTCCCTGGGCGGGCGGGAACAGTTCGATAAAGTGGAAACCCAGCTGATCCGTACAGACAACCCGAACGCAGTGCAGAACGAGGAGGCCCAGGCCAGTCTGCGAATACACGTTCATTCAAAGGATCCGAACAAAGTAGGGCGTCTGTTTTCGGCCAGGCACATTGAACTCGCCCTTGCCAACTATCCCGGCTTCAGCGGGCGTGGTGGCACTGCGGGGGGTCCGGTGATCGCCTACTGGCCGGCGCTGGTAGACAGCAGACACATAGTCGAACGGGTGCACGTGGGTGGCAGGGTGGTGGACGTGGTGCCGACCAGTCAGCTGGGTCTTGATGAGATCTATTATCAGCAGACGCCGGTAACTCTGCCTGCGATTCCCAAAGGTGCGCTTAAGAAGATCCCGCTGGGGCGTCTGTACGGTACCCGCTCCGGAGACAAAGGCGGCTGCGCGAATGTCGGCATATGGGGTAAGACCGATACCGCCTACGCGTTTCTGGCGGAATTTCTGACTGTCGAAAAACTGAAAGCGCTGATGCCGGATGTCGCACAATACGAAATAGACCGTTATGAAATGCCGAACCTGAAGGCGCTGAACTTCTACATCCACGGAATACTCGGCGACGGTGTTTCCGCCAACAATCGCCTGGACGGGCAGGCGAAGTCGATGGGCGAGTATCTGCGCTCTCGAATCGTCGATGTGCCTGCTGAGCTGGCTGCGGAAGTGGGGCTATAGGGGGCTTCCGGGCAGGTATCAACGCCTCAGCACCAGCCGACCACCAGCCACAGGGGATCCGCGTGCGGCGGGGAGCGATCGTGGCAGGCGATCTCACTGAAACCGGCTGCCTCCAGGTAGTGGCTGACCAGACGCACGCGATCTTCCGCACTGATACTCTGAAACGCAGCAACAGCCTTGGTCGGAAACAGCCGGTGTGACATTGCGATGCACACTGCACCCGCATCGGAGAGGGTTTCATGGATTGAAGTCATGACCTCGATGGGTCGAATCAGATACTGCACCGATACGGCGATCAGCACGCGGTCGAACTCGCCGGGTGGGTAGGGCAGATCAGGATCCCGGTTCAGATTGTGCACACAGTAGTCATCCAGCCTCGGATTCGCAGCGAGCTCCTGAGCATTCATTCCGAGACCGCTGACTCTGCTGAACTGCTTTTCCGGGGGCAGATGTGAAATCCACGAAGACATCAGATCCAGGACACGCGCACCATCGGGAAGAAACTCCCTGTAGAAACGGGTGAGGGATGTGATCGTCGCCTCATCGATGTGTGTGACGAAGCGTGGCGCTGCGTAGAAATTCTCGTCAGGCGACTCGTCTGCGCGACTGAAGAAGTGCGCAGGGATCCCGGATTCCGAATGTGACCCGGTCACAGGCGATTGGTAACCCGGGATGCTGACTGGTTGGAGCCTGTCATCCCGCTGTGCAGCTCCGATACGATCTCGAAAGATCGCAGGCGCTTCTCATGGTCGAAGATCTGGCTTGCAACAATGAGCTCATCGCAGCCGGTCTGTGTGCAGAAGGCGGTCATTTCCGAGAGTACTTTTTCCGGCGTACCCACCGCAGAGGTGGATGAGTACTGAGACAGCAGCAGCTGATCTTCACTCGTCAATGATTCTTCGAAGTCCCGGACCGGTGGTGGCAGCTGACCCGGTGTACCCCGCCGCAAACGCAACACTGCCTGCAGGGAGGAGCTGCGCAGGAAGCGGGCCTCCTCGTCGGTTTCTGCAGCGCAGACATTGAAGCCCAGCATTACGTAGGGCTTCGTCAGATACTCCGAAGATTTGAAGCTCTCCCGGTAGATTTCGATAGCCTGCATCATGGCGGCGGGTGCGAAGTGGGAGGCGAATGCGTAGGGCAGGCCCAGGGCGGCGGCAAGTTGAGCCCCATACAGACTTGACCCGAGAATCCAGACAGGGACTTCCGATCCCTCGCCGGGTACGGCATGCACCCGCTGGCCCTGCTGGGGCTGGCCGAGAAAGGCCAGCAGTTCCATCACATCCCGCGGGAAGTCGTCGATGTTGCCCTGCAGATTTCTCCGCAGCGCGTGCGCGGTGACCTGATCTGTACCGGGCGCCCGGCCGATGCCGAGATCGATGCGCCCTGGATAGAGGGCCGCCAGGGTACCGAACTGTTCGGCGATGATCAGCGGTGCGTGATTCGGGAGCATGATGCCCCCGGCACCTACCCGGATGGAGGAGGTGCCCTCCGCGACGTAACCGATTGCGACCGCAGTGGCGGAACTGGCGATGCCAGGCATGTTGTGATGCTCGGCCAGCCAGAAGCGTTCGTACCCCCATGCTTCGCAGTGTTTTGCCAGATCGCGGCTGTTCTGCAGTGCGCGGGTGGCTGTGCTGCCCTGGGCGATGGGTGCAAGGTCCAGCACGCTGAACGGTGGCAGTCCGGGTGGAGACTGATGCGTGTCGACACTCATTTAAAGGATGGCCGGGCGGTTACCTCGGCGTGATGGCGGGCGAGGTGCCTGAGATCGAAAAAGTCCTGTCCGACGTTTTTTGCGAAACCCACCAGGATGGCGAGGGTCATGTCCGCGACACAGTAACGTGATCCAATCAGGTACTGATGTTCTGCCAGATGCGAATCAAAAACTCCCGCCGCATCCCGGGCCACTTCTGCTGAGACTTCTCCCCACTCTGGCACACACTTTTCCCGATCTTTGAAAAAACCGGTGATGTTGCGGAAGGCCTGTGCTACCGGTATCAGCAGGTTGAGTTCGACCCTGCGGGACCACATCTCGATCATCGCTTTTTCCCGGGGTGACTCGCCGAAGAGGTTGGGCGACGGGTGCAGGCCTTCGAGATAGAGGCAGATGGCCTGACTCTCCGAGAGATAGCTGCCGTCGTCGAGTTCCAGGACGGGCACACGAGCGAATGGATTTTTCGCACGGTACGCCTCGCTGAGGTTTTCCCCAGAGCGGAGATTGACCTCGGTCTTCGGGATATCGATGCCCTTCTCTTTCATGAAGACGTTGACCCGCTGGCCGTTCGGGGAAGAGCTCTGAGTATGGAGATGCATGGTATCGGTACCGGATTGGCTGTGCGGCCGCCATGATACTATGCCGCGAATTTTTAAGGACGAGGACTGAGCGAGATGAGTCAACTGATAAGCCGTGAGATTCACCTGGTTTCCCGCCCTGACGGGCTGCCAGCGGAAGCGAACTTCAAACTCGTCGAGCGGCCGCTGGCACCAGCAGATTCGGACATTGTGGTGAAGAATCTCCTCATGTCCGTGGATCCGGCGATGCGACCGGCACTGTCCAACGGGCAGACAAAGCTGGATGAAGCCATGCCGGGTGGGGCCATCGGCAGGGTGATCCAGAGTACTTCTCCCGACTATCCGCAGGGCGCCTATGTGCTGCACCGCTCCGGCTTCCGCGAATATCACCTCTCCGACGGCCGAGACCTGAGTGTCATCAGACCGCAGGGGGAAGCTCTCTCCACCCATCTGCACATCCTCGGCGGCACAGGACTGACCGCCTATGGCGGGCTGCTGGTGACCGGTGAGCTGAAAGAAGGGGAGAACGTCTTCGTTTCCGCAGCGGCGGGCGCCGTGGGCTCTGTGGTCTGCCAGATCGCGAAAATCTATGGCTGTCGGGTTGCCGGTAGCTGCGGATCGGATGAGAAGGTCAGGTATCTGCGCAACGAACTCGGTGTCGATCACGCCTTCAACTACAAAACCAGCAGCATCTCCCGGGAGCTGCACATCGGTCTGCCGGATGGTATCGACGTCTATTTCGAAAACGTCGGTGGTGCGCATCTGGATGCGGCCTGTGGTCAGATGCGGCCTCTGGGCCGCATACCCGTGTGCGGGATGATCTCTGCCTACAACAACAAAGGCGCAAGATCCGAAGGTGTCACTACCCTTTCCAACATGATCTACAACCGGGTCACGATGAAGGGATTTGTCGTCTACGAATTCAATCACATGCGCGAACAGTTTCTGGCGGATATGCGCAAGTGGATGAAGGAAGGGCGCATGAAGTATGAAGAAACCATCATGGAAGGTATCCAGAACGCGCCAGCCGCCCTCATCGGTCTGCTGCAGGGACAGAACACCGGAAAAATGCTGGTGAGACTGGCAGAGGATTGAGTAACCCTGTTGTCCGTTCGCAGGACCGGGGTCTCCCCGGTCCTGCCAGCGGGATTCCGATTACCGGCCGAACACCTGCTGCAGCAGCTCGGTCGTGCGCTTTGCGGGATCGGCGCGAATCGCCGCCTCCTCCCGGGCCAGATAGTGGAATATGCCGTCTGTCCCCCTGTCGATCACATAGTCGCTCAGATTGGCGTCAATCGCTGGTGCAAAGGGAATGTCTCTGTAGCGCGCCATGATCGTATCGAAGACCTGCACTGCTCCTGCGTCGGCGAGTGATTCATCCACCACCGGCTTCATCTCTGCAGCGAGCGGTTGCGACATCTTCTCTCGGAAGTACTGAGTTGCGGCATCGGGCGCGCCATCGTAGATGGATTTCACATCGTCCAGGGTCAGGTCGTTGATCGCATTCAGGAACAGAGCTTTGGCTTTTGGGGTTGCGATCTCGGCCGCGCGATTCAACCGCGCTTCCAGATCTGTCAGGCTGCCATCCATGCCGACCGTGGCCAGCAGGTTTCTGATCTGATCGAGCTGAGCCGGCAGCGGGATGTGAATCTCGGGGTCGAGATTGAATCCACCCGACTGGCCCAGCTGGGAAACAACGTTCCCGGTTCCCACCTTCAGCGCCTCCTTCAGACCGTTGGCGATATCTCCGGTAGTCAACGTCTCGACGGCGGGCTGTTTTTCTGAGAGTGCGTTCTTCAGTTTGTCCAGCCAGGAGGCAGCTGCGTGACCGCTGCTGGTGGTGATGGAAAGGGCCAGCACAAACAGTGCACGACCTGCGGCTGATGAAACAGTTGTTATCACGCGATCTCTCCCTGAATAAATTTTCTATTTGAGGAATGCACGTCGGACAGCCTCCATGGCCGCTTCCGTGATCCCGATTTCCCGCAGGTAGCCGAGTGGGCCACCCCATCTTTCCTCCAGCCCGTCGAGGAAGTCGCTCATCGCCTCGTCCGGCACACCTGAGTGATGCAGCATGAGCTGGCGGTCCACACCTTCGGGATAGCCGCTGGTGGCTTCGATGAAATCCGCCTGGCGATGGATGTCCCGATTGGTCAGCGCATAGTCCGCCTCGATCAGTGCACGTTCGACACCCAGCACAGCGAGCAGGAATGCCGTGGACACTCCAGTGCGGTCTTTCCCCGCAGTGCAGTGCAGCAGTACGGGCTGGTTGCGGGCTTCGGCAAAAATTTCGAACATGCGGATCCAGGGTTCCGGACCAAACTCCAGATAGCCCAGATAGCGCTTCCCGGAAATTCCACTGTCCCCTACCAGGCGGCTGAGCTGATCCGAGCCGCCTTCCGGAATCACCGGAAGGTTGTGATAGGCGGCACCCATGCTTTCCAGAGGACCTCGACTCTGGTCGCGGACCTCGTCCGGCCTGCGCAGATCGATCTGGGTGGCAATCCTCATTGCCTTCAGTTTTGCCAGGTCTGCGGCCGTCATCCGGTCCTGGCGGCCTGTGCGGTAGTACCTGCCCCAGGCCACGGTTCTACCGAATGAAGTGGGGTATCCGCCGATGTCCCGGAAGTTGAAGCAGCCTTCGAAAGGGTGATGTCGGTCAGCGTAGTCGGTGATCATTGAGTACCATTTTTTATCGGATGAATTTGTGCCTTGCGTCATGCGACCTGGGGCGTGCGGCGTCGACAGGCCGCGGTGAGCTGCCCTGCTGCAGACCCAATTGAACTATCCAGCCGTGGCTGCGTCGGGTCGGCTGTTCTGTGTTTCCTTCCGCAATGCTGCCAGTTCCGCGGCGAGCGCCCGCCGTCCTGCCTCGGCTTCAGGATCTTCCGGGTAACAGGCGAGTTCAGATGCCGGATCTCCAGCGATACGGGTGCCGATGAGCACGCGCGGCTGGGAGTAGTCGTAGGGTCTGGCCCGATGCAGCAGCGCGCGGTTGTCCCAGATCATGGTGTCGCCGGGTTGCCAGCGATGGCGGTACACGCGCGAGGGTTCCGACACCACGAAATCGACGAGGGATTTGAGCAGCTGCGCGCTCTCGCTGCGGGTGAAACCCGGAATACCGAAGGCGTGTCGGCCGATGAAGAGACTCCTGATGCCGGTTTCCGGGTGAATCTTCACCAGTGGACGCAGGTATGCTTCGCCGTGATAGATGGTGCCCTCTCTCTGTTCCGGAAAATTGCCGATGTCCCTGGCCTGGGAGTACTGGGTGGAGTGATAGGCGCTGAGATGTTCGATCCGCTTCCGGGTGATCTGGTCCAGAGCCGCATAACCCGCTCTCATGTCAGCGAGATCGGTTTCGCCCCCCTTCCCGGGAACGACCACGGCGGAGAGCATCGCGCATTTGCTGCTGATCGGCCAGTAGGTTGAATCGGTGTGCCAGGCTTCGTTGCCCAGATTCGTCTGCATCCGCTGGGATTGCAGCGACAGTATCTCTCCGTAACTACCCTGGGCGTCCCTGACCTGATTCGCCATCTGGTAGGCGCCGAATTCGAGTTCGCCGAAACGCCTGCCGAACTCAACATTCTCCTCATCTGAAAGGAACTGCTCCGGGAAAATCAGAAAGCCGTACTGCAGAAAAGCCTGTTTGATGGCCACGAACTCGGCGTCGCTGAGTTCGGCCAGCCGAACATGGGTGACGACGGCACCGAAGACTTTTTCCGGAATGGGATCAACGCGTATGCTGCTCATGTCTGCTGTGGCCGTGCGCCGGAAGGGTCACCGGATTACAGCAGGTAGCGGTGGGGCAGGTCAAAGGCCGGAAGTGCGCCAGAGTGTCATTGGGAAAATTCGGTTAGTTGCAAGAAAGCTTATGAATATCAGAAAGTTGAGAGAGGCAGAGGCGCTGTTTCTGCACCGCTACCCGGGCGGGTTCGACAGCGAGGAAATGCAGAAAATCGGGAAGAAACACAATGTCGGCAAGCTGGCGGAGTTTGCGTCCGTGGCCCTGGCGAAGAAGAATTTTATTAACCAGCAGGCAGTACTGGATGACATCGTCAAGGTTGTGACCCGATCCTCCATGGTGTCTCTGTTCGAGAAGCCTAAATTTCGCGATTACGTGAATGGCCTCAACAGAGCGGATCGTGCGTATCTGCGGGACGGTTTTCAGAAGCTCCTGCACGGCAGGCAGGCACAGGGGTTTCAGGAGGTTGTGGATGTGCTCGGCGAAGCGAAGCTGGCGAAATGGAGCCTCATGACCATCTGCCTGCTGTATCTGCGGCCGCAGAAGGAAGTCTTTGTAAAACCCACGACAACCAAGAATGTGATTCGGCAGTTCGAGCTGGAAGGGCTGGTCTATCACCCCCGGCCGACCTGGGATTTCTATGCGGCTTACCGGGATGAAATAGCGAAGATGAAAGCCCTGGTCGATCCCTCGCTGTCTCCGAACAACGCGGCGTTTACCGGATTTCTGATGATGTCGACCAGTGCCGGTAGAGACCCGGTAAGGTAACAGCAGCGCCAACTGAGGTTGCTTCGCGGGCTCCGAGTTGCCCGCGAACCAGCGCGACGGGTTGATATCCCGGCATTTCACAAGAATTTCAACCCCGTTGTGGTTCGATTGCGGTGCTGGCTTTAGGGCCATATCTTCTACAAGCGGATATCCGGGGTTGCCATGATTGCTGTGCAGATACTCATTATCCTGCTCGTCGGTGCAGGCCTGACCGTTGCTGGCAGTCAGGGCGGTGCGGTCTACGGAGCACTGCCGGTGTTCGCAATCTGTGCGGTTCTGGCTTTCGCGATCCAGTGGCTTGCTTTCATTCCTGCGGCCATTCTGAAAACCGAACGGTTTTACGATCTCACGGGCAGTCTGACTTACCTGACTGTTGCAGGCGTGGCCTATGCGCTTGGGAACGGTTCCGGCCGGGCGGTTCTGCTCGGTTTCCTGATAGCGATCTGGGCGATCAGGCTGGGGACTTTCCTGGCGTTGCGTGTCCATCGAGACGGATTCGACAGACGTTTTAACAGGATCAAGAACGCTCTGGGGATGTTTTTCATGACCTGGACGCTGCAGGGGCTGTGGGTGCTGTTCACCGTGTCCTGTGCGCTGGCGGCGATGACGTCGGAAACTGTCGAACCGCTTGGTGGCTGGGCGGTTGTCGGCACGCTGGTGTGGCTGGCCGGATTCGGAATCGAAGCCGCGGCAGACGAACAGAAGCGGCAGTTCCGCAAGGATCCGGCAAATCAGGGGCAGTTCATCAGTTCCGGATTGTGGGCCTGGTCCAGACACCCGAACTACTTCGGTGAGATTGCCCTGTGGATCGGCATTGCCTGTATCGCATTTCCGGTGCTGCAGGGATGGCAGCTGCTCACTCTGGCAAGCCCGCTCTTCGTCTACGTGCTGCTGACGCGGATCAGCGGAATCAACATGCTGGAACGGCGGGCAGATAAAGCCTGGGGCGAAGACGCAGGCTATGAGGCGTACAAGGCCCGGACCCCGGTGCTGGTCCCGCGTCCGCCCCTTTAGGGTCGTCAGATGGCCACCCTGCGCAGCCTCCTGTCCCTTGGCTTCATCACCCTAAATCTGACTTTCTGGTGCGTACCTCTGGTGGTTCTGTCACTGAGCAGGATTCTTTGGCCGGCCGGAAAAGGCCACTTTCGATCTGCATTGCGCTGGATCTATCTGACCGCTGTGCGGGCGGACGACTGGTGGTTCGAATCAGTTCTCGGTCATCGACTGGATCTGCCGAAGCCGCAGCTGGTTCCGGAAGCAGCGAGTATCGTGGTTGCCAATCATCGCAGCTGGGTTGACGTGCTGCTCATTCAGAGTCTGATGAGACGCTCCGGATCCATAGTGAATTTTCTCGCCAAGAAGGAACTAGCCTGGATTCCCATTCTCGGACTGATACTCTGGGCCTATGAATTTCCCCTGCTCACCCGCCGGGCATCAGATTCTCAGGACGATGCACAGCGCCGCCTGGATGATATGCGGCGGGTCCAAGATGCCTGCGACCGGGTGAAGGAGTCAACCAGCGCGATTCTGTCGTTTGCGGAAGGCACGAGGTTCACCAGGGACAAGCGGGCGATGCTGCAGAGCCCCTACCGGCACCTGCTGCCTCCCCGGCCAGGCGGATTCGAAGCGCTCTGTCGTGCGCTGGAGCCCCAGGCGGGGTGTGTGGTCGACGTCACAATCGTTCATCCGGAACCCTTTGATTTTTTCAGATTCCTGGGTGGCAGCGTACCGGTGCCGCAATTGCGGATTGAAACTTTCCCCATCGATGAGGTCTGCCGGGCGGGGCCCCGGCGCTGGCTGAACGATCGCTGGCAGCTGAAGGATGAAATGATTGCTGCGGCGCTGCCGAAACCGCAGGCAGGATGACAGCCTGTGCCGCACTTTCACGGTGGGCTCACAGCGGATGATCTACGCTGCCCGTTTGATAAGACTGCGGGTGGCCAATTGAAAGCCTCGAATATCGTAAATCTGGTGTTGTTCAACCTGACCTGGTTTGCCTGTGTGCTGGGTGGTTCGCTCATCGGACTGGTGGGTGTTGCGGCGCTCCTGTGTTTCTCGATCACTCAGGGTACCTGGCGCGCAGACGGTGCCCTTGCTGTATTTCTGATCGTTGTGGGCTGGTCGCTGGACAGTGTCTGGGTCGCCTTTGGCGTGCTCGATTTCGACAGCCGGTTTGCGCCGCTGTGGATCGGACTGCTCTGGGTTGCAGTTGGCTTCTCCATCAATCACAGTCTCGCGTTTTTCCGTGACCAGCCTGTGCTCGGGGCCCTGATTACAGGCCTGTGCGCGCCGTTGTCCTATCTCGGAGGCGAAAAGCTGGGTGCGGTCGTGGTTCCCGAAGTTGCCGCCCTCGGGGTGATCTCGATCAGCTGGGTGGTCCTTTTTTACGGGGTTTATACCTATGCGGGCACTTACGCCAGAGATCCGGCACGCATCACTGATTAAGCGGAGTTCTTCCTGTTGAAGACCGTGGGATTGCGGGCGAAGCTGGTACGGGTATTCGCCCTGCAGGTGATGATCATCAGCCTCGCGACAGTGCTGGGCATCTACGTCACCCAGGGGGTGATCGTAGAAGATCTGCTGACCCGGGCGGCGCTGGAAGCCGAGGCGGAACACTTCTGGAACCGATACTCGGAAGACTCCAGGCAACCACTGCCCGATACGGCGAACATGCGCGGCTACCTGAGCGGACCTGGCGGCGGGGGTGCTGTGCCCCCGGAACTGCTCGATGAGCCGGTAGGATTTGGTCGTATCGATCTCGGCGATCGCCAGCCCATTCTCCACGTCTCAGAACGGGATGGGAGGCGGCTGTACCTGGTCTTCGAACAGAAGCAGGTATCGGATCTGGCGCTGTACTTCGGCTTCATACCCTTAACGATCGTACTGCTGCTGATATACAGCATGCTGTTCGTCGCGTATCGCATGGCGCAGCGGGCCATCTCGCCCATAGTCCGGCTGGCCAACTATCTCGAACGCTTCGACTTCGAAAAGGACCAGAGCCTGGATCTGGATCTGGATCATCTCCGCGACAGCAGAGATACCGAAGTGCAGACGATGATCGACGCGGTGGACCACTTTACTTCCAGGCTGGACCGTTTCATCGAGCGGGAGCGGGTCTTCACCCGGGATGCCGGGCATGAGCTGCGCACACCGGTGGCTGTTCTTAAAGGTTCGCTCGACCTCATGGAGCGGAACACCGAGCGACCGAAGTCAGATCTCGATGCACTGCGGCGGATGCGGCGTACGGTCGAAGACATGGAGTCACTGCTGGAAACTCTTATGCTGCTTGCCAGGGAAGGGCAGCTGAGCGTGCCCGATGTCGATACGGTGGTGAATGAAGTGGTCGCTGCGGAAGTCGAGCAGCTGACGCCTCTGGCACATCGCCATGGCAACACCGTCAGTCTCAGTGAGACTGCCCGGCTGACCGTCCCGGTGCCGGCCAGGATCGTGCAGATGCTGATTGGCAATCTGTTGCGTAATGCCATCAACTACACCCGCAATGGGCGCGTGGATGTCTCCATCGCCGGAGGGGAAGTGGTCGTATCGGACACAGGTGTTGGCATGGCGGCCGAAGAGCTGGAACATGCGTTCGATGCTTTCTATCGTGCAGATTCGGGTCGGGAGGTCGGCAGGGGCCACGGTCTGGGACTGGCCATAGTAAAGCGTCTCGCGCTCCAGTTCGGCTGGACCATCACCGCAGAGAGCGAGCTGGGCAAGGGCACCACGATCAGAGTGCGATTTGTGCCGGATGCCCGGACATCCTGAAAGTTGAACCAGATACCGCGGTAGACAGCGTCGGAAGGCGGAGCGGACAGGGGAAAAAAGTGTCAGCAAGAGAAACGAAAGGAATCAGCCTGCTGCTGGTGGAAGATCATATGGAACTGGCCGAGACGGTGGGCGCCTACCTCGAGTCCAGCGGTTACACGCTCGACTACGCAGCCGATGGTGTCAACGCCATGCATCTTGCGGTGACCCAGAGCTTTGACGCCATCATCCTCGACATCATGCTGCCAGGAATCAACGGTCTGGAAGTGTGCCGCAGGCTGCGTACGGAAGCCCGGCTCACGACACCGATCATCATGCTGACCGCGCGGGACGAACTCGACGACAAGCTTGAAGGCTTCGATGTGGGCGCAGACGATTATCTGGTCAAACCTTTCGCACTCCCCGAGCTGGAAGCCCGGATAGAAGCCCTGGTCCGACGCCACCGGGGACTGGCAGCGGTCTACAGCGTGGGCGAACTGGAAATGAACGTGGAAACCCTGGAGGTAACCCGGGCCGGGGCCAGTGTGCAGCTGTCCAAGACGCTGTTTGGCATTCTCAGGATCCTGATGCGGGAATCGCCCAGGTTTGTGAGCCGGGAGACGATCGAACGGGAGATCTGGGGGGATGATCGACCCGACAGCGATACCCTGCGCAGCCATCTGTACAACCTGCGTCAGGCGGTGGATCAGCCCTTCGACTACCCGATGGTGGAAACGCGATCAGGTCAGGGCTATCGGGTCAACGCGCGGCAGGCCGACACATAGGGGTTGGTGTGCAGCGAGCGGTGCGCGCTGACTGAATACTCGATTCAGCGACGCTGATAGCCACCGTCCACGCCTTTGATGACGACCGCGATCGCATCATGGGCATGCAGACTCTCCTGATGCTCTATGTGGACCTTGTAGTCGGTGAAGGCAGCGTCAGATGCGTCCAGTACTTTCTTCACTTTCCGTGCTGCGTCTTCGCAGAACATCAGATTCTGTCCGTTGCGCAGGGCGAATTCCTGCTCATCCTCGCGTTTCACAGCGGTCTGCACCGGGGTGGCCAGTGCGTCTTCCAGTGTGTCGATGAGGTCGACGATGGGAAAAGTATCCACATCCCCCAGGCGTACCTTCACATTAGCGAGACTGCGCTGGCTGTGGGGGGTAGCAACAATAGCCTGCTGAGTGCCCAGCCATCTGCGGACATCGGAGAAGGACACCGGCTCGCTGGCTGAATTGCCGTTCGGCTCTCTGCTCTGGAAGGCATCATCGAACGCGGCCTGAATGAGCTGGCGCGACAAGGCTGCACTGCAGGGGCAAGTCGAGGAGTAGGTGACTTCCACGCCGAGTTCGAAGCTGTATTGGCCATCCTCCAGAACGGCATCGATGGTGACCGGATAGTTGTTCCAGCCGGAGTTATCGGATTTCAGTGCCGGGCGGCGCAGACAGAGATCGAACTCGAACTCGAGTCGGGCACTGCCACTGATGTCACGATGTGTGCTGAGCATCGAATTCAGCAGCAGTTTGAGGCTGGCCGGCGAGATCGTGTGATGGCGGGCGTATTCGTCCAGCTGCAGGTACAGCCGCGACATATGAATACCCTTGGCGAGGGGGTCGGTAAGGTCCACATAGACTCCGACCGATGCCAGCACCGGATCGTCGCCACCCGCATGCTGCAGGCGGATGGGCTGGTGCACACGGCTCATGCCGACCCAGCTCAGTTCCCCCTGTGGTGCGAGGTGCTGCTCCCTGGCGATATCCGGCATTCGGGCGAGCGCGGTCGACGTTGAACGATTCATGCAGTGTCCTCTTCCTTGCAGATGATCTCTTCAAGCAAGGAAGATAGAGACTGCGCCGTGAAGGTGACGTCAAAACCCGTCCGGCCAGGGCCGCTGTCTTATCAGGACTGCTTCTGCCTGGCGATGGCCTCTTCGATCATCTTCCGCTCCGTGCCATCGAGCCGGGCCTGCAGTCCTCGATCCATTTCATCGAGGATTTTCGCCGCGTATTCGTTTTCCTGAATTTTTGACCAGTAGGCGGCGACCCTGGTTGTCGCGAGTATCGGATTCTCCACATCGAGCCGGGGCACGGTTTTTTCACAGAGAAACAGTGCGGGTACCAGGGTGCAGTCCGCCCGGGTGAGGGAATCGCCGACTGCAAAGTTGCCTGTACCAATGTGCTTTTCCAGCGCACCCATCCCCCGGCGTACCTGTCCCATGAGCAGATCTCTGACGGCATCGATACGCGTCTTCCGACTGATCTGCGGCAGTGCCATGAAGATGTTGTTCATCAGATAGATGTCGGCGATTCGGGATATCAGGCGGACGTCGGCCTTCATTCGCGGCGTTGTTCCGGTCAGGGCGCGGTCCGGATAGAGATCATCCAGATACTCGGAGATGACCTCGGACTCGGGAATGATGCCGTCTTCGACCTCGAGCACGGGGATGCGGCCTATCGGTGAAATCTCGGACAGCTTGCCCATGTAGAAGGCGGCGGGGAGTTCGAATTTGATGTCCTTCAAACCCATCGCGTAGATCTGCATGCGGACCTTGGCGGAGTAGGGGCTCAGATCGCCTGTGTAGAGTTTCATTCCGTCTCCCGGGCTGGTGGTGTGAATTGGCTGGCACTTGTGAAATTCTTCGGTACAGGTTAGCCGGTTTCCTACCCGGGTTACTCTATTATCCGCACTCGAGGTGCCGGTCTGTCAGCGCGGCTGCCCGGGAGTCCCCGCTGCCGGAAAGTTGATGCGGGGAACTCGCGTCCCGGATTTCGGACAAACAGCCATCGTTGATCAGGGTGAGTGGATGCCAGTATGAGCAGTATGTTGAAGATCGGTCTCTGGCTGATCGGAGCCATCGTGGCTGCCGCTGTCGCGCTGGCCGTTGCCGTGGCCTTCCTCTTCGAGCCGGAAGACTATCGCCCTTACATCAAGGAGGCGGTCGAACAGTCCACGCAGCGCAGCTTCGATCTCGGTGGCGAACTGGGGTTGAAACTGTTTCCCTGCTGCAGCGTGTCGGTCGGGGCCGCTACCCTGGGGAATCCCCCCGACTTCCCGGCGGAACATTTTGCCCGGATTGCAGCGGGTGACTTCAGCCTGGAAATCTGGCCGCTGCTGAGTCGGCGGGAAATCCGTATCGGTCAGGTGACGCTGGATGGCCTCGAACTCGCGCTGGTACAGCTGGCAGACGGCCGGGACAACTGGACGTTTACAGACACGGCAGAACAACCCGGCGCCGCGGTACAAAGTGATGCCGCGACCGGGCAGCTGAGCGTCGCCGGGATCCGGATTCGGGATGCGAAGATCAGCTATCAGAATCGCAGCACAGGTGCAGCTTATCGTGCTGCGGACATTGAGCTGGAAACCGGGCCGATTGCTTCCCTGGAGGCGGCTGAACTGGCCGTGGATTTCGAACTGTCTCTGCGTGCCAGCGACGACTCAGATGGCACGACCGCGCACCTGAAACTGGCAAGCGCCCTGTCCCAGTCGGGAGAGCGCATTGTGCTTAAGGGGTTGCAGATGGAGGTGGATGCCAGTGGACCTCAGGTACCCGCCCGTCGCATCGCAGGTCTGCTCAGTGCAGACAGTCTGGAGCTGGCCACCACACCCGGCACGGGGGTCAAAGCCAGCGTCGTCAAAGCAGACATGCTGCTGGAATCACCGCAAGGTCTCACCGGCGATATCCAGATTGCCGCCGGTCTGGGCCTGGTGGAACTGGATCCGGATACGCTGGCTGGACGCCTCTCCGGACTGGCCGCAACCGCGACGGGATTCGACTCTGAAATCGTGCTCAACGCGGCAGGGGAATTCGGCATCCCCGACAGTCAACTGAGCGGCGATGTCGAGATCCGCAAGGTCGGATTGCGCAAGCTCATGAGCGCACTGGGCATCACAGACCGCCACCCGGCAGATGAAAAGGCACTTACCAGTCTCACTGGCTCCCTGCTCTGGAGCGCCGGTAGCGACCACCTGACGCTGGAGGATGTGAGACTGCGCCTGGATGATTCCGAGTTGACCGGTAACGCGGCGATTCAGGGGTTCGAGACACCGGCAACTCGATTCGACCTGGAGCTTGATCGCATCGACGTCGACCGCTACCTGTCAGCACCCGCGGCATCGACCGCTGGCGGCGGCAGTCCGGAACCCACCCTGGTCCCCTTCGACACGCTCAATGGTCTGAATGTGGACGGCCGCCTGCTGATCAGAAAACTCAAGGCCTCAACCCTGGAGCTTGCCGATGTGAAGCTCGGTGTCAGCGAGAAAGGGGGCGGGGTGGCGCTCACTGTGGGCGGCAAAGGCGCCGGCGGCACTTTCCTGCTGGAAGGCAGGGGGGATGTGGCCGCTGCTGAACCCGCGCTCGGCGGTACGCTCGACCTGCAGGCCCTTTCGCCCCGAAAGCTTCTCCAGGCGTTCGACGCGGACACCGCCACGGCAGATCCTGGGGCGCTGAGTGCTCTGTCCGGCACTACGCGCTGGCGTCTTGGCAGCCGCAACCTGTCCCTCGAACAGATGGACTGGCGGCTCGATCAGTCGAACATCACCGGCGCGGTCACTGTCGATGACTTCGACAAGCAGGCACTCCGATTCGATCTGAGCCTGGATCGAATGAATCTGGACAACTATCTCGCGCCGGATACCGCGAGCTCGGCAGACGCTGGTCTGTCGGAGGAAGCCGCTTTCGAGATCCCTGTGGAACTGATCCGCAACCTGCGGCTCGACGGAAAACTGACGGCGGGTCAGATCAGTGTTGCGAAGCTCATTCTGCAGAACCTGTCAGCCCGGGTGCAGGCGGCAGACGGTATATTGCGGCTGGATCCGCTGCAGGCGTCCCTGTATGGGGGCAGCTATCGGGGCACCATCCAAATCGACGCCACCGGGGCGAAAGCGCGCCTGACCCTGGATCAGCAGATCAGCGCGGTGCAGGTGGCAGAGGTGCTGAAAAATCTGTACGACTCGGATCGACTGGCCGGTGCACTGACATTGCAGCTCGCCGGAACGGGCACCGGCAATACCCAGGCGGAACTGCTGAAAGCGCTGACCGGCAACGTCTCCATGAGTCTGAGTGATGGCGTCTATCGGGGTATGGACCTGGTCTACGAAGTGCAACGGGCCCAGTCGCTGCTGCGCCAGACACCGCTACCGGCTGTACCCGAGCAGAAAGTCACTGCCATACGCGCCCTGTCTTTTGCGGGCAGGATGGTGGACGGCGTGCTGGGCACCGACCAGCTCAGCGCGGAAATCCCTTATCTGCGCCTTGCTGGAAAGGGGGGCGTAAACCTGGTGGATCTCGCCCTCGACTACCAGCTCAACGCACAGGTGCAGCGTGGTACCGACACCACAGCCGCAAGCAGTCTGAACGAACTCGTGAACACGACGATCCCGCTGACGATCAAAGGCCCGATGGCAAGCCCGCGGGTGGGTGTAGATCTGAAGAACCTGGTGAGCACGACGGTTCGCGACACCGTGCAGGAACGTGCGCGGGACGCTCTGTTGAAACGGCTGGGTGGGACAAAGGAGACCGCGGAACCCACTACGACGGTTGCAGGGGAGAGCGCGCAACAGGCTACGGCTTCCGATTCTGCGGGCGAGCCGGAAGAGGAACATGACGGGGATCAGGCCGGGACTTCGACACCGGAATCCGGGTCAGCGCCTGCGCCTGCACAACCGGTACCCGCCGAATCCAGACCAGCGTCCACAAAAGACCTGCTCAAGCGGGGTCTCAAAGATCTGCTGAAGCCACCCCCGACTGTACCGGCTCCCGCACCCGACTGAGCACCGGGGTGGGGCGCTGCAACCTGACTGTGCCGGTCAGGATGCAGGGATAAGGGAAGCGAGGCGTTCGAGCTGACGGGTGTATTCGCCCGCAGTGTCGTAACGGATGGCGCGGACAAGCCGCTCCACGCCAGTCAGCCCATACTGATTGAACAGCTCACGACAGCGACCGGAGTCAGCCAGGGGCAATCCCCGCAACAGGTTCAGCTGCGCATTGTCAGTTCGGCCAGTAGATGTACTCGTCACCTTCCACATAGGGTTGTCCGCCATGCTTGTCGATGAGCTGTGGAGACTGGGTGATGCTCGGCCACAGCGGATCAACCTGTTCGGCGTTGTGGGCGGCCAGCAGTGCTTCGAGTTCTGCAACCCGAGCGGGCAGGCGGGTGGCGAGGTTAACCTGTTCGGTCGGGTCTTCGGTGAGATGGAACAGCCACTTCGCATCGGCAGGCAGATCGGAGCGGATGAGCTTCCAGCCCTGGTGCTGCACGGACTGGTGATACCCCTCCCGCCAGAACAGGGTTTCGTGGGGTTCGCCCGGCGCTTCACTGCGCAGATAGGGCAGCAGATCCACACCGTCGAGCTTCGGTCCCACCGGCAGTTCGCCACCACCGGCAGCTGCAAAGGTATGGAAGAGATCGAGGTGATGGACTTTGTGGTTGTACTGCGTACCCGGATGGATGCGCGCCGGCCACTTGGCCATGAAGGGCACATGGGTACCCCCTTCGAAGTGAGTCAGTTTCCAGCCGCGATAGGGCCTGTTCACATCCGGCAGTCCAATGTACCCCGCGCCGCCGTTGTCGCTGGTGAAGACGATCAGTGTGTTTTCAGTCAGTCCATTCTGTTCGAGTGCGTCAACTACCCGTCCGACACCGCGGTCCAGCGCGCGGATCATGCCGGCGTAGACCCGCAGGGTGTGGTCTTCTATGTGGGAAAAAGCATCGTAATCTTCCCGGGTAGCCTGGAGCGGATTGTGGATGCCCCAGTGGGCGAGATAGAGAAAGAAGGGTCGATTGCGATTGTGCTCAATCACCTTCACCGCTTCGTCGGTGTAGTAGTCGGTGAGATAGCCATCGGGTTCGAAAGCTTCGCCCCCGTTGAATGAGGCAGCGTAGTGCGCATTGGCCCAGACCATGCGCTCGATGCCGTTATCTTCCCGTTTGGCGTTCACCACCCCGGGATCATTCTCTGGCAGATACAGCATTCCGTTCATGTACAGGCTGTCGTCAAACCCCTGATCTTCGGGCCGCATGCCGCTGGAACCGCCCAGATGCCACTTGCCGATGTGCGCGGTGTAGTAACCGGCCGCTTTCAGCACCTCCGCGATGGTGACTTCCCCGGGCGGCATACCCAGCTCCGCCATGGGTGGCAGGTCTGCGAGGGCTTCGTGATTGATGAAGGAGGGCAGCACAGGCTGCTCAATGTCCTGCATCCACTGAAAGATGGTGGCGCCGCTTCTGAAGAAGGGGGTGAACTCGAACCCGAAGCGGGTCGAGTAGCGCCCGGTCATGATACTGGCCCGGGAAGGGGCGCAGACTGCATTGGCGGCATAGCCGTTATTGAACGCGACCCCCTGGTGGGCAAGCGCGTCTATGTTCGGCGTCATCACCGTGCCATCCGCGGCGCCGCCATTGTAAAGAGAGATATCGTTGAAGCCCATGTCGTCCGCGAGGATCAGAATGATATTGGGTGGGCGCCCGGCGGCTGGTGCACTGGCGCTGAAGGGGCCCTGTGACCACTCTACCGGCACGTTCGGCGCGACCGGATTGAGCAGTGCGCGCACCTTGGGCGCACCCCATACCAGCAGGTCGATACGGCTCTGCCAGGCAGCGAACAGGACGACTGCAATCACGAGGAATAGGGCGCTGAGCTTCTTCACGAATCCTCCGGAATCCTGCAATGCGCCATCTTAGACCTTGAAATAATGCGGTTCATTACCAGACACGAGTTCGGCGCAACTATCTGAAAGCCGCCTGCAGTCGGCGGATCACATAGGCGCGGGGCGGTGACTGGCCGGTCGTCAGAAACTCGAGGGTGTAGACGTCTGCAAGACTGGCCAGGGCCCGGCGTTTGGCATCCGGGGTACTGCAGATCAGCAGTTCATCGCCAGCGACCACTTCGTAGTCATCCTCAGGCATCACCACCCGGCTTTCACCGCGCCGGAGCATCAGGGGCACACAGTCGAGGCATTGTTCGCGATTGCGCGGATCCCGGAACAGATCCTGCGCCCGGATGGCGCCATGCCGCGCCAGATATTCCGCTACTGCGGGCAGATCCGGGTCACCCATCCGCAGTGTCCACAGGGCAGGGTTTTTCTTACCCACGGTGCGCTGGAGTCTGGGATAGACATGCTCGCTCAGATACTGGGGATGTGTTTCCAGGTGCTCGAGCAGCTCCTGAATCAGGGGCGAGATGAGTCGCAGCAGAATGCGCCTGGCGATCACGAGACTCGGCTGCATGATCAGATCCGCGGAGGCGGCGTTGAAGGCGAGTTCGTTTTCGTGATTGTTCTGTCGCACGATCAGGTGGGCGTGGGGGTTTACGCTGCGCGCGGTGAGCAGGGCGGCGAGATTGTCCGCATCATTGTCTGTGGCTGTCACGATGCCTGCGGCATCGGCGACACCTGCCTCGATGAGGTTGGCCCGGGTCGCCAGTCCTGCGACCCTGTGTTCGACTTCTTCCGCGGTGTCGACGGCCGGATCGACCACCACCACCCGCACCCCCCACTCCCGCAGGGATTTGTACAGCCAGCGTCCCAACCTGCCATAGCCGACCAGCACCCAGGTACCGCGGCGATAAGAAATCATGCGTTCCAGCGTCACACCGTGCACGCCGACCAGCCACTCATCCAGGGTGTGCAGCGGGGGCTGGTGCAGCGCGAAACCCAGCTCCCGGGCAAAGGTCTCGAAGGGGTCCGCGAGAATTACCGATCCGAGGCTGCGCAACTCCTCATCGTGAATGCGGGACTTTGACCGGCAGATCACTTCCGCACGGGGATTGAGCAGGCGGGTCATGACTGCGATCTTGAGGTTGACGTCTTCATCTCCGGTGAGCAGCACCACACCGCGGCAGTTCTCCCGGGAAATACCGGCATCCTGAAGGTTCTTCGGCACACTGGCATCACCTTCGAGTCCCGGCATCGCGACTTCGTAGTCCCGGAGATTGAGTGCTTTGATCCGCTCCGGATCGGTGTCGATGACGACCCCGGTCATCCGGTTGTCGCTCAATCCCCGGGCGAGCAGGCTGCCGGTATCACCGAAACCACAGATGATGATGAAGGGTTCGCTGATCCGGGCCACGGCGCGCGCGAAGCGTGCCTGGGCGAGGGCGAGCACGAAGTGCGGATTCTGCACGAGGCGGATGATGCTGCCGATCGCATAGATCCAGGCAACCACGCTCATGTAGATGCACACCGTCGCCCACAGGCGCTGGCCATCACTGAAGGCGACCGGCAGTTCACCGAAGCCGGTGGTACTCGCGGTATAGGACATGAAATAGACGGCGTGGAAGATGCCCATGGGGGTGCCATCCGCACCGGGGATCATCACCATCACCGCCACACCCAGGCTGTTCACACCCAGCAGTGCCAGCACCGGCGGCCGCATCTGCCGCAGAACGATGGAGGTTACACGGTCGAGATCAGAGCCCTTAGCCATTTGCGGATCACCGACCCGACAGCAGTGTGTCGCTGACCACGATCGTCACCGAAACGATGTTCGCCACCAGCGCACCGGCAGCGAGACTCACTATATTCACCATGGTGCCGGGCAACATGCCTGCGCTGCTGTCGGCAAAAGTCCAGATGAGCGCCGACGCGAAGAGCTGGAGGTCTGCGACGAGGGCGGTGGCGAGCAGCAGAGCGCCGACCTGGGAACGGTCGCCGAGTTTCAGCGCGGTGGCGATCAGATTGACTACCACCGCGGCGAACAGCAGCCAGATGCTGTGGTATTCGGGATTATCGAACTGACCGAGCACGAAGGCGACGTTCAGCGTCAATGCCAGCACGATGAAGAAACCGAAAACCACTTTTTCGAGATTCATCAGACTCCCCCCTGAGTCCCCTTGAGAGACTATACGCCCTGAGGAGCGGAAATCGCACCAGGCGGTTATGCTCCCGGAATATATGATTTCGATGGAGTGCGGGAGATGACGAGGGTGAGGGATGAACTGATCGAAATGCGCGGGCTGCGCTTTCACTATCGGGACTGGCCGGGCAGACGCGCCGACGCACAGGACCTGGTGCTGCTGCATGGCTACACGGGTCATGCACGCAGCTGGGATGCTCTGGCAGAGGCCATGTCTGCCGATTATCGCGTCCTTGCGCTGGATCAGCGCGGCCATGGTGAGAGTGGCTGGGCGCCTCGGGACGCCTATGGAACGCCGGAAATGGTCGAGGACCTCGCTGCTTTCGCTGCAGCGCTGGGGCTTAAGCACTTCGCGCTGCTCGGATTGTCGATGGGGGGTATCGTGTCTTTCGCCTACGCAGGACGGCGACCAGCCGAACTCGCCCGGCTCGTGATCGTCGACATCGCCCCCGAGATCGGGGCACAGGGGCTGAAGAACATTCAGAGCAATGTCTCCCGAAGCGACGTCTTCGATTCGCGGGAAGCTGCCTTCGCAAGAGCGCGTGCGGACAATCCCATTCCACCCGAAGCCCACCATCGTCATCGGGTGGACAACAGTCTGATGCGCACCGATGACGGGCGCTGGACCTACAGATACGACCGGGCGCTGCGGGATCCGACCAATCGGCGGGAAGCAATACCGGTTGATGAGGGGTGGCGACTGGCTGGAAATATCACAGTCCCGACGCTGCTGATTCGGGGAGAGTTGAGCGACATCCTCTCGGTGGAGGTGGCACGGCGATTCATGGAAACCGTGCCGGATTGCCGGCTGATCGAGGTGGCAGGTTCAGGTCATCCTGTGCCGCTGGATAAACCCGATGAGTTCCTCGCAGCGGTGCAGACCTTTCTGTAGTCGTCCGATCAGTCCTCGGCCACCAGCACCAGCGTGCCGGTGGTGGAAAGACTGCCACCGGTGCCGTTGACGATGCAGGTACGCGCGCCGGTCTGTTTGCCCGGGATGCCGTGAATGCCGTCTTCGGCGGTTCCCGACAGCTGGCGATAAGCCTCGATCAGTAATGGCATACCGTACATGCCGCTGTGATTGAAGGACAGCCCGCCGCCATTGGTATTGATGGGAAAGCTTCCGCCGGGTGCGGCTCTGCCGTCTTTCCACAACAGGTGACCTTCACCGGGTGGGGCCAGCCCGAGCATCTCCACGGTGATTGCCGCGGTGATGGTGAAGGAATCATAGATCATCGCCATTTCCATATCGGCGGGCCCCATGCCCGCCATGGTGTAAGCGGCCTCGGCGGAATGGGCGGCAGAGGTGCGGGTAAAGTCACCCATTTCGAGCATGTTGCCGTGGCTCATGCTCTCTCCGGCGCCGGCGATCCACACGGGTCGGGTTTTCAGGCTGGCAGCCACCTTCGGGCTGCAGACGAATACCGCGCCGCCATGATCGGTCACCATGCAGCAGTGCAGGATGGTCAATGGCCAGGCGATGAGCCGCGACTCTTCGACCTGGGCAACGGTAATCGGACCGCCGAAAGGGTGTTTTTCTTTTGAATGCATGGCCGCGCGGGGATTCAGGGTGGCCCAGTCGCGGGTCACCTTCGCGATGTGTGCATAGTCTTCCCGGGTAGTGCCGTAGCGGTGCATGTGTCGCACCATGGCGTGTGCGTAGTTCGAAGGTGCACTGCCCAGCCCGTAGGCCATTGTCATCTCGGCTGCGGGAGACAGTGCACCGGCCCCGGCGCCGTAGTTGCCACTGCCACCACCGCCGATCGCACGACGGGAATGACCATTTTCTCCATGACTGATCAGCGCAACCTCGATGATGCCGGCATGTATGGCCGCCAGGGCATGATGCACGTGCATTTCGAACGAGCAGCCGCCCACGGCGGTTGTGTCGATGTATTTCGGCCGGATGCCCAGGTGTTCACAGAGTTCGGTAGACCATCCGGTGGAAAAAATGCCATCGATCTTCGAGATCGGGATGCCGGTCTGATCGCTCAGATTTTTAATCGCTTCGATGTGCAGCTGCAGCGCGGTGATGGGCGTTTTCAGGAAGCCGATTTCATTGGCTTCGGCAGCGCCGACGATGGCGGCGGCTTTGTAAAGTTGTCCAGGCATCGTCTAGTTCTCCACCACGCGCCAGAAAGGAATGTATGTGTCGTCGTCGGCCTTTTCGAATTCCACTGCGACTTCCGCGCCGATGCGGATCTCTTCGGGCTTCAGGGGATCCACACCGAGCAGCACCGTGAGCATGCGATCCCCTTCCTTGAGATCGATATAGGCGGTCACGTAGGGTGCTTCCTTGACCCAGGGACCGAAGGCCATGTGTTGCACGGCGAAGGTGTGTACATTGCCCCGGCCGCTGGCTTCGAACCATTCGAGATTCATTGAGTGACACATCGGGCAGATGTGACGCGGATACCAGTGCACGCGATTGCAGTCGCGACAGCGCGGCAGCATGAGTCTGCCCTGCTTCGCCCCCTCCCAGAACGGCACGGTATGTGTTCCCCGGTTGGGAATGGGTTTGCTGTAACTCACGGGCCTGCCTCCCTCATATCTTCATTGTTCTGAACGCGTCCGGATCCCGACATTGAACCCCAGAACGCCGACGAGCGACAACCACAGCGCCTGTGGACAACCACAGCGCCTGTGGCCAACCACAGGACCCGGGGGCGGCTGCAGCCTGCCTCCCACCTGCCGGTCGGAAACGCCGTTATCTGGTTGGATCCGGTGCCACCGCCACAAGCGTTTTACCGAAATTGCCGCCTTTGAGCATCGCTGCAAACGCACCGGGTGCCTGATCGAGTCCGTCCCAGATATCTTCCCGGTAGCTGATGAGTCCGTCGCGCAACCAGTCGGCCATCTCTGTGAGAAAGCGCTGCTGGTAGTCGGCGACGTAGTTTCCGACGAACAGACTGCTCGGCCTGACGCCCTGTCGGTCGAAAAAGGGGCGGCCTGTCTCCATCCACACCTCTGCTGCGTTGCGGCCATCGGTGTTGCCGTACTGGGAAATCATGCCGCAGATGGTGATTCTTGCAGCCCGATTGAGCAGCGGCAGCACAGCTTCGTAAACCCTGCCGCCGACGTTCTCGAAGTAGACGTCGATGCCCTCCGGACAGGCGGTTGCGAGCTGCCCGGGAAAGTCCTCTGCCAGATGGGAGACGGCGGCATCGAATTTCAGTTCATCACGAACATAGGCGCACTTTTCTGCCGTGCTCGTGACGCCCACCACCCGGCAGCCTTGCAGTCTGGCGAGCTGGCCGGCCACCTGGCCCACACCGCCGGAGGCCGCGGATACCACCACAGTCTCACCCGGCTTCGGTTCGCATTGCACAAGCAGACCGGCGTAGGCGGTGAGCCCGAGCATGCCGAGTACGCCCACTGCCGTTGAGATCGGTGCGATGGCCGGATCGATCCTGCGCGGAAACATGTAGCCGAAGTGATCGATACCGTCTCCCGTGAGGCCGAAGGTCTGCCAGCCCTGGGTGTTGAAGAGGAAGTCGCCTTCCGCGTAACCGGAGTGGCGACTTCTTACCACCTGGGAGACCGTCCTGCCGTGACAGATATCGCCAGGTTTTTCCGTACCGCTGCGGCGGCGCCCCCACTGGTAAGGATCCAGTGACAGATAGATTGTCCGGCTCAGCAGCTGCCCTGGGCCCGGCTCCGGCGCAGGTTCAGACTGCCATGCGAAGTCTTCCGGCACGGGCCATCCTGCGGTTGGTGTCCGGGCCAGGCGCCAGTGCGGGTTGTCCATCATCTGTCTGCTCCGATCCTGGATCTGTCAGTGTCCGACATGCGCCTGCATACGGACACACGAACGCCTGTACGGGTATTCATGCCGTCAGCTATGCACGCCAGAGAATACCCCGTTCGAACAGGGTGTCGATCGACTCTGCCGGAAAGCCGAGTTCGCCAAGCAGGGCGCGACCATCTGCACCCGCCTCGACAGCAGGTGCGGGAGATGCTGGCACCCCGGGAAGATCGATCATTGGTGCGTGCCGGAAGTAGTCGCCGAGAGACGGGTGCCGCACCTTGGCCATGAGAGTCGATCCCTGCTGGCAGTGGCCGAAGAAAAATTCCGCCAGATTGTGCGCATCGGCCTGCACGCAGCCGATACCGGTGTCGGCACACAGCACCGCCCACTGCTCTGCGCTGCGTGTGCTGAACAGCTCGGTCAGTTCTGCAGCCAGCAGCGCTTGCCCTGCACTGCCGACGGGCGCAAACGGATCTTCGCTGGCTGATCCTGCCCGACCGGTGAGTTCGCAGAACGCGCGCCATTCCCGCTTGTGTTTAAGACCGAGAAACACCCAGCCCTGCAGGCAGGGATACAGCCGGTAGAGGGGATGTGGCCCGCGCAGACCGTCGCCGAGTGGAGGGCGCCGGGGCTTTCCGGGATACACCACCAGGTCGTCGAAATTCGCATAGGCGTTGGCTATGAACATGTCGACGAAGATCTGCTGACCGAAGCCACAGGTGTCCCGCGCGACCAGACCGAGCAGACTGGCGGTGCAGATCACCACGGCGGTATTCGGATCCGGATTGACTTCGTTGGCGCGCATGAGTCTTCGTGCGGCTTCGCGCAGTTCCGGCACAGACAGCAGCCGTTCGATGGTGCCGCCTGCCTGGTATTCCGCACCTCCCATGGCGGCACCGGGGATGGGATGGGTAGACGGACGCCGGGCGCCGGGTCCGGAAGGCCCGTAACCGTTGGCGGAGACATACACCAGGCGCGGATTCAGAACCGCCAGATCCGCATAGCCGATGCCGAGCCTTTCGGGCACACCGGGTCGGTAATTGTGAATCAGGATGTCGGCCCGGGTGGCCAGCTGATGCACGATGTCCCTGCCTTCCGGGGTCTTCAGATCAACACTGATGCTTGCCTTGCCCTGGTTGCAGCGCACGGCACCCAGTCCGCCGAGCATGTTGCGGAATGGATCACCGCCAATGGCTTCGACCTTGATGACCCGGGCGCCGAGATCTGCCAGAAACGAAGCGCCGAGCGGGGCTGCGATGATAGTGGCGAGCTCGAGGACGGTGACACCGGACAGGGGCAGGGTGGTGTGCGCACCGGCGGGTGCCGGGTCTGCTGACGCGCGAGCCCCCGCAGGCCCGCCTGCGGGAGAAGCGGAAGCCACGACAGCGGACCGGCTTTTGGCGGCGGCGGTGATCCGGGCGGGAGTGCGTGTGAGTCGCGCGAGCGGGCCCAGCTGACGCACACCGTCCAGCTCCACTACATGACCGTTCATTGTCATGTCAGGATCGCTGAGCAGTTCTTCCGCCGTCAGATAGGGATGAGCGGCAATGCCTCCGTCTGCGACGAACCGGGACATCCATTCATCCCGGGTGCGGCTCTGCATGACCTCGAGGATTCGATCCCGTACCGCCTCGGTCTGCTCCGGAAGCAGGGCGAGGCAGTCCTCGAGGCCGATACAGCGCAGGAAACTCTCGAACAGATGCGGCAGCAGGTTGCCGAGCTGCAGCCACTTCCCATCCGCGCACTGCACCGGGTGGTAGTTGAGGGTCGGCATCATACGTGCAGGATCCACACGCCCGGTATCCGGACGGAGCTGCAGCGACAGGGACCCTGCCATGTCATAGGGCATCAGCCCCTGCAGCAGGCTGGTACGGAGGTGGCTGCCGCGGCCGTCGCGTCGTCTTCGATACAGGCCCGCCAGCACGGCGGAGGCGGTGTTCTGAGCAGTGGCGTGAGTGGCGACCGGCACAGCCGCGTAATGAGGTCCCGCTCCGGGAATGATGCCGCTCATGGATTGCATCCGTCCTGCGTGGGCGGCGATTACGCCTTCGTAGGGAGGTAGTGCAGAATCGACGCCTGCGGCAGTGATCTCACAGTAGATCAGCCGCGGGTTGATAGCCGCGCAGTACGCGTAGGTGAGTTCGGGAAAACTGCTGGGTCGGGAAATGACGAGAACGTCCGCCTCTGCGATTGCTTGCGTAGGCACGGACGTGTCCGGCTGCCCGCGTGTGGTCGGGAGGTCTGCAGCATCCACCCGGGCTTTCCCACGCAGCCACATGGGGGCAGAAGGCTCCTGGTTCAGATAGTCGTAAACCGGATCGACCTGATGTATCACCCTGGCGCCGAAATCCGCCAGGATCATGGTGGCCAGTCCGCCGGCAGGACCGGAGCTGAGATCCAGAACCTGTACACCATCAAGCGGACAACTATCGTTTGTATTCATCCGACACTGATCCTGACTGGGCGACGCAACTGCTGGTCGGCATGCACTCAATCGTTGGTGATGATCACCTTGCCGACCACCTTGCGGTCCACGATCAGCTGATAGCCTTCCTGAATGCGGCTCATCGGCAGGACATGGGAGATATAGGGGTTGATGCGCTTCGAACCCAGCCAGTCCAGCAAGACTGCATTGTTCTGTGCGCTGCGTTCCGGTGCGTGCTTCTGCAGTCCACCCACCGTGTAGCCGATCACCGAAGCATCCTTCACCAGCAGATGATTGGTCTTTGCGAGTGCCGGTCGACCGCTGGTGAAGCCGACGATCAGAATCCGCCCGAACGGCGCCACACAGCGCATCGACTCGTCGAATACGTCACCGCCGATCGGATCGTAGATCACATCAGCACCCCGGCCACCGGTAAGTTCCTTCACCCGATCCCGAAAGCCGCCGCTGTAGTTGATCACATGGTCGGCACCCATGGCGGTCACGATCTCGAGCTTGTCGTCGGCACTCGCGGTGCCGATCACCTGCGCTCCAAACAGCTTGCCGAGATCCACGGCAGCAAGGCCCACGCCGCCAGCCGAGCCGTGCACGAGCAGCGTCTCGCCCGCCCGCAGATTGGCCCGCTGCAGACCGTCCAGAGCGGTGGCATAGTTATTGCGGAAACTGGCGGCGATTTTCAGATCGGCCCCCGCCGGCAGGCGTGTGACTGCGCGGCTGCTGATATTGATTTCCTCGATGCAACCACCCGGGCAGATCACCTTGTCGCCGACCGAGAGTCCCGTCACACCTTCACCGACGGCGGTGATGGTGCCCGCAGCCTCGCCCCCGACCACGAAGGGCAGCGGTGATTTCACCTGATAATCCCCGGCGATGCGCACCAGATCGCTGAACTGGATGCCGCGACATGCCAGCGCCACCTTGACCTGGCCCTGTGCCGGAGCACCGGGACTGTCGATGTCCACCAGTTCCAGGTCGAGATGGGAACCGAGCCTGGTGCAATGAACCGCTTTCAAAATATCTCCACTTTCTGATCCGGATTGGTGATGGTTACCTCAGCGAAGCTCGCTGCCGCGCGCTGACGGGCAAACAGACTGTTGGCGATGAACCAGACGCCGACGATGCGGGTGGGGCGCTCTACCTTGATCGATGCATCATAGTCCTCGAGAACCTTGCGGGAGTGGGTGAACCAGTCTCCAAGGCCCGCTTCGCCACTCTGCAGTACAAAATGCGTTTCCCGACTGTCCCACCAGGGTAGTGGACAGCCGAAGTGCGTGCCTTCGGCGAGCCGGCTCGACCACATCCAGGTCAGATCCTGGCCGTTGTCGAACTCGAGGGCGATGCTCAGGTAGTCGTGAAAGGCGGCTTCGGTTTCCGGCCCCCGGGCAGGAAGTGCGTCATAGCGCCACTGAAAGCTGAGTACCGTATCCGGCGTCAGCGGGATATCCAGCGGCTTCTTCACGATTTCGACATCGTCGCTGGTCTCGGCGCTGATACCGGGACGGCCGTCGACAGTACCCTCCCCCCACACATTCGACCGGGACAGATAGCTCAGCGGTTCGAATCCCGGCGGCAGTACTTTGCGTGCGGCAATGGCTGAGAGTGCCGCCGCTGCGGCGGTGTCACCGGTCCCGGCCAGAGACTGCAGTCCGGCGGTTGCCGAGTCCTGGAAACGCACGATGTCGATACGGAAATCCACCGGAACGGCGGGTGCAGCGGCGAATCCCTGCGGATAGGTTCCGCGGCTGTCGGGCCAGTACACACCGAGGGGGCGCAAGGTGAGGAAAATCTCGCCATCCGCATCGGCAGTGAAGGTCTCCTGATTGGCGGAAAAATTCCTGGCTTCGGCGTCCGCGCCGATGCGGTACCAGAGCAGATGGCGTGGTTCCAGCTTCAGGCCTTCGGCATCCAGCACCCCGGATCCGAACAGGGTGAGTTCGTCGCCTCTGGCCACCTGGATGCCGGAAGCCAGCCAGCCCGACATGGCGTTGCTGATTTTCAGGCTGGCGCGCGCCTGCACCGGATCAATTGATGGTGAATCGGATGGCGGTGAATCCGTCGGTGGCGCATCTGAGGGCGGTATATCGGCCGTGCAACCCATGAGAAGTATCCCCAACAGTACACAGAATGCGCGGCTGCAACTGAATGCGTCGCCCATAAGTCTCTCTCTTCCGTCCCGGGACGGGGCAGGCAAGTGTAGCAGTCTGTCGAAAAAGAGATGCAGACGGACGCGACCGTTGGCGTGTGCTGCTGTGGGTGCATGGTGCAGAGTCTGCGGTCGAGGCTGTGTCAAGTCCGATCCGCCGTTTCCCATTTCCCGCCACTGCCGTACCCTGGGTTCGGTCCGGTAGAGATCTGTCAGGGGATCAGATGGGAGATGGGGTCAGATTCTGCGCGCTGGTGCTGATAGGTCTGCTGGCCGGCGCCTGCAGCCCCGCAACTGACCAGAGCGAAGACGCTGCGCAGGGACAGTCTGCGCAGGATACGCTGGCCGATACGCCGGAATCTCAACCGCCGAACATCGTGATCCTGTTTGCAGACGACCTCGGCTATGGTGATCTGAGCAGCTACGGCCATCCCTCGATCCAGACACCGAACCTGGACGCCATGGCGGCACAGGGCCAGCGCTGGACCGACTTCTATGTGGCGGATCCGGTCTGCTCGCCCAGTCGCGGTGCGCTGCTGACCGGCCGCCTGCCGGTCCGCACCGGCCTCTATGGGCGTCGCATCAATGTCCTGTTTCCGAACGACACGGTGGGCATTCCCGATCGCGAAGTCACCCTGGCCGAGGCGCTGCGCGAGCGCGGTTACCGTACGGCCATTATCGGCAAGTGGCACCTGGGCGATGCACCGGATACCTATCCGACCCGGCACGGTTTCGACTACTGGTATGGTCTGCCCTATTCGAATGACATGGACTGGGCGGACGGAGTGACCTTCGCAGAGACGCTGCGTCTGAGTGTTGCGGCTGCCAGTGGTGACACGGCAGCGCGGGACGCGCTTGCCGACCGCCAGTCGCAGCGGATGGCCCGGTACTTCTCGCCCCCCGCCGACGGCTGGAACGTACCGCTGATCCGCAGCAGTGTCGGGGTGGCGGGATACGAGGACGAAATTCTCGAACGACCCGCCGACCAGCGCACACTGACGCGGCGTTACACCAGGGAGGCGCAGCGCTTCATCGGCGACGCCGACGAGCGTCCCTTTCTGCTCTATCTGCCCTACAGCATGCCGCACACGCCCCTGTTCCGCAGCGACTCCTTTGTGGGCGTCAGCCGTGGCGGCTACTACGGCGACGTCATCGAAGAACTCGACTGGAGTGCGGGTGAAATCCGGCGGACGCTGGAAGCCGAGGGACTGGCGGAGAACACCCTGGTGGTCTTTACCAGTGACAACGGACCCTGGCTGCTGATGCAGCATCATGGTGGCAGCGCCGGACATCTGTCCAACGGTAAAGGTACGACTTACGAAGGTGGCGTGCGGGTGCCGGCCGTTTTCTGGTGGCCCGGACGACTGCATCCGGGCGTCGTGCGCGATCCGGCTTCGACCCTGGATCTGTTTGCGACAGTCATGAGCCTGACCGGCCCCTCAGATACGCCAGGTGCCGCCGGTGCTGGCACTGCGACCGACAGTCTCGATTTCAGCGGTACCCTGCTGCGCGGAGCAAAGAGCCCGCGCAATGAGCTGCCCTATTACCGCTCCGGAGAGCTGCAGGCATACCGGAAAGGGCCCTGGAAGCTGCGCCTGGTAAGCGAAGGTGCATACTCGATGCCGCCGCAGCGGGTGGTTCACGATACACCGCAACTGTTCCACCTCGGCGAAGACCCCGGCGAACGCTTCGATGTGGCTGCCGCGAATCCCGATGTGGTCGCCGACCTGCTGCAGGCCATCGAGGTGCATCGGGCGGGAATCGTTGAGCAGGCGCCGCTGTTTGACCGGCGCCTGGCGGCGGCGCCGGCTGAAAGTGCCGGTGATTAAGAGTACCGGCGCAGGTGCAAAGTGATTGAGCCGCGGTCGAGCATGCGGGTAGGATTTCGAACAGACAGACAAATACAACGGGGAGAAGTGAACCTATGAATTACCAAGCACCCGCGACCATGAAGGAAGCGGTCGGGCTGATGGCGAAAGCGAGGGGCAAGGCATTTGTGCTCGCCGGTGGCACGGACCTCCTGGTGCGCATGAAGAACGGTCTGGTGGAGCCGGATCTGATCGTCGACATCAAGCGTATCGCCGCAACCCAGGCAATCACGAAGACCGCGACCGGTTTCAGAATAGGCGCCGCAGTGTCCGGCGCTGCAGTCGGCGAGCATGCCGCATTGAAGAAAGCCTGGCCGGGTGTGGTGGAGGCCGCCAACCTTATCGGTTCCGATCAGATCCAGGGCCGCTGCACCATGGTGGGCAATCTCTGCAATGCCTCACCCGCCGCGGACAGTGTGCCTGCGCTGGTGGCAGCCGGTGCGAAGGCCATCGTGGTGGGACCGAAAGGACGCCGCACCGTTGCTGTCGAGCAGATCGTGACAGGTCCCGGCAGGACGTCGCTGAAGAAAGGCGAGATTGTCGAGGCCCTGACCCTGCCGAAGCGTCCGGCAAAATCCTCCGACGCCTACCTGCGCTTCATCCCCCGCACCGAGATGGACATTGCCGTGGTCAGCGCCGGAATTTCTCTGACCCTGGGTCCACGCGGGGTGATCAGTAAGGCCCGGGTCGCACTGGGCGCAGTGGCACCCACTGTGGTTCTGGTACCCGCAGCAGCCAAGGCCATCGTCGGTACCCGCCTCGAACCGGAAGCCCTGGCGAAACTTGCAGCGGCCTGTGAGGCGGCCTGCAGTCCAATCGACGACAAGCGGGGCACCGTGGAATTCAGAACCGAAGTGGCCGGGGTGCTCGCGCGCCGCGCGGCCGAAATCGCCTATAAGCGCGCAGGGGGTAAGTGATGTCTGGAGTTCATGTCACAACGACGGTAAATGGCGATGCCGCCGAGTTCGTCTGTCAGCCGGGAGAAAGCCTTCTCGATGTGCTGCGCAATCGACTGGGTCTTACCGGTGCCAAGGAAGGCTGCGGCACCGGTGACTGTGGTGCCTGCAGTGTCACGGTAGACGGACGTCTGGTCTGTTCCTGTCTGGTGCTCGGCGCGGAAGTCGAAGGGCGCACGGTCACCACCGTGGAGGGACTCGCGGAAGGCAACAGTCTGCATCCGCTGCAGGCCAAGTTCATCGAACACGCCGCGCTGCAGTGCGGTATCTGCACCCCCGGCTTTCTGGTTGCAGCCAAGGCGCTGCTGGATCGCAATCCGGATCCCAGCGAAGAGGAAATCCGCTATGCGCTCGCGGGGAATCTGTGTCGCTGTACCGGCTACGACAAAATCGTCCGGGCGGTGGACGCGGCAGGCAAGGAACTGCGCAGGAAGCGGCGCTGAAAGGGCGCTGGCAGCCCCTGCAGGCACGGTCGCAACGACAGTACAAATTAAGCTAATCGTCAGCGCGAACACGCTGCGAGGAGAATCAAGTGGCACTCGATACAAGTTTCACCAACCAGGAATTCAAGATTGTCGGCACCCGTCCGCCGCGGCCGGACGGGGTCGACAAAGTCACCGGCCGGGCCCGCTATGGCGCGGACACTTTCGCCCCGGGCCAGCTGGTCGGCGCGATCCTGCGCTCACCGCATGCACACGCCACCATCGTGAAAATCGACACATCGAAGGCGGAGAAGCTCAAGGGTGTGAAAGCAGTCCTCACCAGCGCGGATCTGCCGGATCTGACCGGCGGCAACCGCGGCATGCTCGACATTCTCGAAAACTGCATGGCCCGCGGCCGGGCGCTCTATGACGGCCACGCAGTCGCTGCGGTAGCCGCCATCGATGCGGAAACTGCGCGCAAGGCGCTCAAGCTGATCAAGGTGGAATACAAAAAACTGCCTCATGTCACCGATGTGGATGAGGCGATGAAGCCGGGTGCACCCATCGTGCAGCCTCACATTCGAACAACGGGGGTAAACCCGCCGCCGAAGAAGGCCTCGAACGTGGCTCAGCGTTCGGAGTTCGGACATGGGGATGTGGAGGCCGGTTTTTCCCAGGCTGACGTGATCGTCGAGAGGAGCTACAAGACCGAACAGACCCATCAGGGCTACATCGAACCCCACGCCTGTCTCGCCAGTGTCGGCCCGGATGGGCAGGGTGAACTCTGGGTGACCACCCAGGGACATTTCGTGTTCCGCAATGTCTGTGCGTCGCTGCTCGGCATGGACGTGGCCAAGCTGAAGGTCACGTCATCGGAGATCGGTGGCGGTTTCGGCGGAAAGACTCATGTGTGGATGGAGCCGGTGGCCCTGGCCCTCTCCCACAAGGCGAATCGACCGGTGAAACTGGTGATGTCGAGGGAGGATGTGTTCCGCGGCAGTGGCCCCACCAGCTCGACTTCCGTGGATGTGAAAATCGGTGCGAAGAAAGACGGCACCATCACTGGCGCCTCGGCGACCCTGCGTTACCAGGACGGCGCTTTTCCCGGTATCTGGGGCATGCTCGGGGCGATGACGGCCTACGCCTGCTACGACCTGGCCAATGTCAAAACCGTGGCCTTCGATGTGCTCGTCAACCGTCCGAAAGTCACCGCCTATAGAGCCCCGTCGGCGCCCATGGCGGCCTTCGCAGTGGAGAGCGCGATCGATGAGCTGGCTGCCGCCATCGGCATGGATCCGGTGGATTTCCGGATCAAAAACGCCGCCAGGGAAGGGACACGGGCATCCTACGGCCCGACTTACGGACCCATCGGTATCGGTGCGACTCTGGAGGCGGTGAAGAAGCATCCGCACATGAAAGCGAAACTCGGTAAGAACCAGGGCCGTGGCATGGCCTGCGGTTTCTGGTTCAACTTCGGCGGTCAGACCTGTACCGATCTCAATATCGGCGTGGACGGCACCGTGTCGCTTGCGGTCGGCACCATCGATGTGGGCGGTGCGCGTGCGGCGCTGTCGCTGATTGCCGCGGAAGAGCTGGGCATTCCCTACGAGCGGGTGAAATGCAACGTCGCCGATACCGGCTCCCTGGGACACAACGACATGACCGAAGGCAGCCGGGGTACCTTCTCCTCCGGTATGGCCACTATCTTCGCCGCCCGGGACGCCATCCGGGTGCTGCGCGAGCGGGCTGCCCAGACCTGGGAGATCGATGTTGAAGAAGTGGAGTGGAAAGGCGGTAAGGCCGTTGCCCGGGGTGCCCAGCACGGCAATCTGGCACCACTTACACTCGAGGAACTCGCTGCCGCATCCCCCCGCACCGGCGGACCCATCGCCGGCCACAACGAAGTGGTGGCAGATGGCGCCGGGGTGTCCTTCGCCAGCCACATCTGTGATGTGGAAGTCGATCCGGAAACCGGCAAGACCCGGGTCATCCGCTACACGGTGGTGCAGGATGCGGGCAAGGCCATCCATCCGGACTATGTCGAAGGACAGTTTCAGGGCGGTGCCGCCCAGGGGATCGGCTGGGCGTTGAATGAAGAGTATGTGTACGGCAAAGACGGTCGCCTGCAGAATCCTGGATTCCTCGACTACCGGATCCCGGTCTGTTCGGACCTGCCCTTTATCGACACCCAGATTCTGGAGATTCCCAACCCCAAGCACCCCTATGGCATCCGCGGTGTCGGCGAAACCTCGATCGTGCCGCCGCTCGCCGCCATCGGCAACGCGGTGTCGAATGCGGTGGGTGTGCGCATGTACCACGTGCCCATGTCACCGCCGCGGGTTCTCAAGGCGATCAAGGCCCAGAGAACGAAGAAGTCGGGCTGAGTCCGATGCTTGAAGTGAATCTCACCGGTTCGCTTCGCGACGCCGCCGACGGGGCGGCGTCGATCCGGCTCGAAGCCACCACCATCCGGGAACTGCTGCGCAAGCTGGTGGAGCGGTATCCGCGCATGGCTGCGCGGGTGGAGGAGGGTGTGGCCGTGTCGATCAACGGTGACATTTTTCGCGATCATTGGGCGGAGCCGATCCCCGCTGATGCGGAGATTTTTCTGCTGCCGAGGATTCAGGGCGGATAGGGGCTGTTTTCGGGGGGGATTTCTCTCCGAAGGGTCGGTAATTTGATCTGCTTGAGAGGCTGGGGTGGAGCAGGGCTTGCAGCAGACCTACGCTCGGGCCCTCCGGGCTGCCCTCGATTGACGGAGTTGCCTCGCGTGAAGCACGCGAGTCAATCCGTCGCACTCGGCCTCGCTCCACGGCCCGCTGCAACCCCTGCTCCACCCCAGGTTCCCGATCGATCCGAGACCGGCGGTCGGAGGAGCCAGCGCAACAACACCATCCGCGATTCGTGCGTGGCGCAGGATTTACCACCACCGGCGTTCGCGGTTGCCAGCCAGGCACACTGACAGGAAGCTCGGAAAGACCGAACAGGCACGGGAGTGCCCGTCCTCGCCCACGCACTGATCAACCTCTCTCCGAACTCCTTTCAAAGGCTCAAAGGCAAACCCGCGCAGCGACTAATCGCCCGAGAACATCTCCTCGATCTCTTCCCGGTCCAGCCCGCCATCGAAATTGGTGTCCACGAACCACCACTTCCACCAGCCCAGCCGCTTGCGCATCCGCTCCGGCAGTTCACTCTTTGCGAGCTTGCCGTCCATGTCCTTGTCAAGGAAGCCGATGAACTGGGCACTGTTCGAAGACAGATTGCTGTGGGTGGGCTTTGCCGAGCTTTCGTTGTTCCAGCTGTAGCTCACAGAGCCGTACAGCATCTCATCCCATGACTGCAGTCCCCAGGGCACCTCCCGGGCAGGATCCGGGTTGCTGGGGTTTTTTGTCGAGTTGTCATACACCGTGCGGTGCACGATGCGGGTACCTTTCGGCACCACCTTGGGCTCCTCGAAACTGTAGGTGCGCTGCCAGTTGAAATCGTAGTTGGGCACCGACAGGATCAGCTCTTTGCTGCCGTCCGGATACTGCAGTTCGAAGGTCGAACTCCTGCCCCGATAATGGGCATGGGGCACCAGCGAGAAGATGGTGGCGTCGTCTCAGAATTCGAAGTAGGCCACCTCTTCATGGTCGGCAACCTGGGGCGGAATCTTCAGTGCTGGATTCAACACGACCTGCTGGCGCAGGAAATTGGCAGGTGGCTCATCGGCGAAATACAGCGCGACCCGGGTGCTGTCGGTGGTGGCAATGCCGGTCGGGGTGTAGTGCAGCTGAAACTGGTACACACCACCCACCGGCACGAAAACACCGGTGCCTTCCGGCATGTGTGCGGATTCGTTGCCTGGCGCGTAACCCATGATGTAGTTCTGGAAGACACTTTCCCGATCGCCTTTTTCCGGCGCTTTTTCGGC
Organism: Pseudomonadales bacterium; assembly: GCA_041395945.1. NCBI lineage: Bacteria > Pseudomonadati > Pseudomonadota > Gammaproteobacteria > Pseudomonadales > Pseudomonadales bacterium. Next base: position 2,350,353 of record JAWKZN010000001.1, on the reverse strand, counting down.
GGAACCCATCAGCACGTGATGCACGACTTTGGAGTTACCGGGGATGATAGTGGCGGCAACGACCCAGACATCATGGTCCAGCGGATTGGCCACGACCGGGAACTGATAGTCGACCACGCCGGAAGCCGGGATGTCGTAGCTGGGAATCTCCAGTACAAGATCGGGTTCGCCGAGCGGCCAGGTGGCCGGAATGGGTCGTTCTGCGAGAAGCGGGTCGTCCCCTTCTCCGCGCGGCGCACCGGCTTCGATCCAGCTGACCAGGGTGCGGGTGTCTTCGTCTGAGAGACGGGCGCTGTTCTGCCAGTAGCCAACCTCGGGATCCGCATGCCAGGGTGGCATGCGCTTGACCCGGATTACTTCCCGGATCATGGGTGCAAAGCCCTGGATCATCCGGTAGTCGGTCATGGCCCAGGGACCGATGCCGCCTTCGATGTGACAGGCCATGCAGTTCTTCTTCAGAATCGGCGCGATGTCGGCGGCGTAGTCAGGCACAGCGTTCAGCGGGGTGTATTCGATGCCGCATCCGGCGCCCGCAGCAGCAGGGATACCGCTGTTCGCGGTGCCCGCAGCCACCACGGCGCTGCCGGACGCCAGCTCGGACACTGCCTGACTCAGTCCAGCATCCCCCAGAGCGCCCTGATAGACGATCTGCCAGTTGCGCGGATCCACAACGACGGCTTCTCCTGCACGGTCAAAGTGCAGTGCCTGGCCGATGATCTGGGCGCTGTCGTGCAGCACCGGGACAGTCAGAGAGTGTTCGCTGGCGTAGGTGCGGATGTCAGCGCGTGAATCCAGTGAGTTGATCATGAACACCCGCACCGAAGGACCGGTCGCGGTGATCCGGGTGACCGCATCCGTGTCCAGGGCGCACCGGTTGCGCTGGGCGATCAGCACTACGGCTGCTGCATCCCGATGGTAGTAGAGCTCCTCAGCCCTGCCCTGGTTATCCAGCAGCACGAAGTTGTCCGCACGGCCGAGGCCGAGCGCGGTGGTGGTCCAGGCGAGGGTAATGGCAAGGACCAGCAGGGCCGGAGATTTTATATGGGTCATTAGTCGGTCTACGGTGGTGGTGTTCGTGGGTCGCGCACTCTACACGATCGTGCGTCGATCCGCTTCTGAGGCTATGTAAACACTTGAATCTGACTGGCAACTCCAGCACTTTGTCCATCGGATTCCTGTCAGTCGGAGACAGCAATGACAATTCCTCTGCCTTTGCGTTTCAAGGGGGTTCCGGGTTCACCCTATACCCGTAAGATGCTGGCGCTGCTGCGATATCGTCACCTGCCCTACGAACTGCTGCTGGGCGATCAGGCCTCAGCATTGGGTATGCCAGAGCCGAAGGTGAGCCTGTTGCCCACTTTCTACTTGCCTGGAGCTTCCGGCAGGCTGGAGGCGGTTGTGGATTCCACCCCGCTGATCCGCCGGTTCGAAGCCGAATTCAAGGCGCGGGCTGCGATCCCGGCCAATCCTGTGCTGAGTTTCCTCAACTATCTGCTCGAAGATTACGCAGACGAGTGGCTGACCAAGGCCATGTTTCACTACCGCTGGTATTACGCGGCCGACATCGAACGGGCCGGAACCATCCTGCCCCTGTGGACCGGCATCTCGGCTTCCCCGGAGCAGATGGCGGCACGCAAGCAGTTCGTCGCCGAGCGGCAGATCTCCCGGCTGTATGTGGTGGGATCCAACGACACCACAGCACCCGTGATCGAAGCCAGCTATCGTCGCTTTCTGGCGGCGTTCGACCGCCTGTTGCAGCGTCAGCCTTTCGTGCTGGGAAGCCGGCCGGCCTCGGCGGATTTTGCCCTCTACGCTCAGCTCACCCAGCTTGCCAAATTCGACCCCACTCCCATGGCCATCTGCCTCGAGGAAGCGCCACGGGTGTTCGCCTGGGTCGATCTGGTGGACGATCTTTCCGGCAATCCCGCCGCTGACACGGACTGGATGGATGCGGCGAGGGTGGGGGAGACACTGGGCGAACTGCTCACCGAGGTGGGCAGGGTCTATGTGCCCGCGCTGCTGGCCAACGCCGCTGCGCTCGAAAAAGGTGAACAGCAGATGTCCACCACCATAGATGGCAGAGCCTGGACCCAGCCGGCCTTCCCTTATCAGGCGAAATGTCTGCACTGGATCCGGCAGGAATTCGCGGCACTGCGCGCGGCGGACGCCGATGTGGTCCGGCAGCTGCTCGAAGGGACCGGCTGCGAGCCGCTGTTGAGTGCCGGGAACTAGATGAATCTCCAGACCCGGGTGCGCTCGACGGCAATGCGGATCATGACGAGCGACCTGCTGCGCAGCGTGCGACGCGGGCTGCCTGCGTTAGGACGTCGTCTCAGTGGCGCCCCACCCCGGGTACACTACTTCCACCAGGTGGACGATCCCTACAGTCACCTGGCCGTGCAGAAACTGGGGGAACTCGAATCCCGTTATCGACTGGCATTCAGTCGCCATCTGGTGCGGGGGCCGGCTGCCGCCTACCAGGGCAGCCCTGACAAATTCGACGCCTGGGCGGTGCGGGATGCCCGGAGTGTCGCCGGCTATTACGGCGTCAGCCTGCCGGAAGGCACCCTGCGGCCCGAGCAGGATTGCGTGTTTGCAGTCTGTGCTCAGCTTGCCGGACTGCTGGATTCGGAGCGCTTTGTGCACCGTGCCCAGGAACTCGGGGAAGCACTGTGGCGCGGCGAAGTGATCGGCACTTCCACTTCGTCCGGTGCTGCCGCAGCAGCCGGACGGACGGCCCGGCAGGTTCTCGATGAGGGCGACGCCCTGCTGAAGCGCCGCGGCCACTATCTCGGCGCCATGTTCTATTTCGAAGGGGAGTGGTACTGGGGCCTGGATCGCCTCTACCACCTGGAGCGGCGCCTGCGCGAATCCGGCTTCGACACCCGACCTGCGGCAGGTCCCTGTGTGCCGCGGCCGACGGGTATCAGTGCCAGTGGTGTAGAAGCCGCGGGAGTGTCGCTGGAATATTTCCCTTCCCTGCGCAGTCCCTACACGGCCATCAGCTACGCGCGCACCATGGACCTGGTGGATCGCAGCGGTGTCACCCTGCGCCTGCGCCCGGTGATGCCGATGATGATGCGGGGTGTGCCGGCACCCCGGGCGAAACAGTTCTACATCATCATGGATACGAAACGGGAAGCGGAAGCGGCCGGAGTACCTTTCGGCAAAGTGGTCGATCCTTTCGGTGATCCGGTACGTCGTGCGTTTTCTCTCTATCCGACCCTGGAACGACTGGGTAAAGGACGCGAGTATCTGGGCAGCTATCTGTCAGCGGCGTTTGCCGAGGGTATCGATATCACCCTGGACGCCGGGCTCGCCCAGGTGGTGGAGCGGATCGGTGTACCCTGGTCGAACTGTGCGGCCGCACTGGGTTCCGCTGAATACATTGCCGTGGTCGAGGAAAATCTGCAGGCACTGAGCAGCGCCGGTCTCTGGGGGGTGCCCAGCTTCCGGGTGTCCGGCGGCGCGCGGGATGGTACCTTTCAGTGCTGGGGGCAGGATCGCCTGTGGCGGGTGGAGACGGAAATCGCACTGCGGTCAGGTCGCACCGAGACACCGGAAACGGCCAGTAATGAAACACCGAATGCCCACTGAAAACCGGAACTGCAAATATCAACACAAGGACCGATGATGATTGGATCAATGAACAGGCTGAATTCCGTCTCGCGCACCATCCTGCTGATGCTGCTTGCGAGCGTCACTGCGATGGTGAGTGCGACTGCCATGGCGGATGCTCATGAAAAGGAATGCAACGCTGCCGAAGTCGGCTACGTGGCGACTTTCAATGTAAAGCCGGGCAGCGAGGCGGCCTTTGAAGCGGCACTGTCGAATCTCGCCCGGACCGTGCGAAAAATGGAGCCGGGAGCGGTGCTCTATGCTCCCTTCAGAGGTGCCGAAGGCCGTTACTACATGATGGAGCGCTATGTGGATGAGGCGGCGCGCAAGGTGCACGGTACTTCCACGGAGGTGCAGGCGCTGTTCCCGGCACTCGGCCCCCACCTCGCCGGTGCGCCCGACGTGCAGCCTGTGAGCGCCATCTGTCCCTAGCCCGGATTGCACCGGCCAGCCTCTGATTCAGGTTCTCAGCGAGCTCGGATAAATCAGAGGCTTCCCGGCTTTTTGCGCGCGTTCACGTCTTCCAGTGCAGTCAGTCGTGCCGCTTCGAATTCATCACCGGGCAGCCACCGGGGCAGCTCCGGGTCGTTGCCAGGGAGCAGACCGAGGACGTTGGCACTTCCGGGTGCGGGAGAGTTCGTTGTCGAAGGCCAGGCTGGAAGTGATGCCCAGGGGCACAGGCTCGAACTCCCGATCCCTTGCAGACTCGACCAGCTCCGAGAGCCGTCTGCCGGAAAGTGCAACCAGTTCTTCGGCGGCGTTTTCCGTAAGCCAGCCTTTGATCGCGATGCGTGGCTCAATTCCGGCGGGCAGCTCGAACTGCGCACCGGACCAGGAAGTCTGTACCACCTGCCAGGGATACGCAGCGGAAGCCGTGGCGTGAATGATGATGGCACCCGCCGCGCCCTGCCGCGCAGCACTTTCGTATTTGTACACCCAGCGCCCGCAGTAGAGACGGGTATTACCCTCGAAAAGATCAGGATCCCAGTCGGGATCGTTGTTGAGCATCAGCAGAATCTTTCCCTGCAGATCCTGATGCTTGAAATCGTTCCAGCCGTATTCGGGTGCTTTGCTGCCGTAGCCCACGAAGACGATTTCGGCATCTTCCACACTGACCCGATCTTCCTGTAGACCGCTGCCGGCGATGTAGCCATCCCACCACGGGAACGACAGCGATTTGCCCTGAAAGTCGAATTGCCAGTGAGCCGGCATACGGGCGTGGATGCCGACCAGATCGAAGGGTTGCTGCCAGCTTCCCTGTGCGGCTCCCGGTTGATAGTCGAGGCGCTGCAGCATCAGTAGTGGCCGAATCAACGGCGTTGGATTGCGCCTGAGGGGATGGAGGTTCGGAGGATCCGCATCCCGTCAGCGACGCGAAAAGTGCGAGCAGCAGGAACGCAAACAAACTTTTTTCCCGTTCATCGGATACCCCCCCCAGCGCTCGAATTTCTTGATTACCGGGAGACTTTACCATCTGGAAATCCTCAGCCGTCTGCTTCACCCTGTTGTCTCGCCCTGTGACCGTCTGGAGAAAGCTGGTGATAGACCGTCTGCCGCGCGCTGTACTGGCGCTTACCCTCGTTTTTGCGGCTGTGCTCAGCCAGGCTCAGACCGGCGGTTTCGATCCGGCGCGATTGACCCGGTTGATCGAGACCGGTATGGCGCAATGGCATGTACCGGGTCTGGCGGTGATGGTGATCGAGGGTGGGGAACTGGTGTACCAGCGCGGTTTCGGCACCACGGCCATTGCCGATGGCAAGCCGGTGGACGTACACACGCTGTTCGCCAACGCTTCCACCACCAAGGCCATGGTCGTGGCCGGCATCCTCATGCTCGCGGACGAAGGCCGGCTGAGCCTCGACGATCCTGCCTCCCGACATCTGCCGGAACTGCACTTCCATCCGCTGATCGAGAACTCGCAGATCACCATTCGCGATCTGCTGGCGCATCGGACCGGGCTGCCTTCCACGGATTTCTGGACTTTTTCCCTGCAGATGCCGCTCGCTGAACAGATTCGACGCCTGCCGCTCGTGGTGCCGGAGGCGGCGCCGCGTACCCGACTCATCTATCAGAACACCATGTATGAACTCGCGGGCCTGATCATTGAGCGCGTGTCCGGAAAACCCTGGGAACGTTTCCTGCGCGAGCGCCTGTGGCGTCCGCTGGGGATGCGGGAAACCTATGGTGCCCGGGCGGATATTCCAGGCCGCAAAGTGCATGTGGTTCCCCATGATTATCTGCGCGGTGAACTGCGGGAACTGCCCTACGATCTGCCGGCACAGATGGCGGACGCGGCAGGTTCGGTGTGGTCTTCGATACACGATATGACGCTCTGGGCGGGGTTTCTGCTGCACGGCGGTGTTAACGACAAGGGCCAGCGACTGATCAGTGAGCAGGGCATGCATGAGATGTTTGAACCGCACCAGCTTGCGACACCGGGCGACTTCTATCCGACCGTTGAACTGACCAGACCGCACTGGCGTACTTACGGGCTCGGATGGTTTCAGCAGGACTTTCAGGGCCGCAGGATCGAGTTCCACACCGGCAGTCTGGATGGGCTGATTGCGATCATGGGTCTGGACCGCGCGGCGGATCGGGCAGTAGTGGTTATGGGTAATCGGGACCACGCTGAGCTGCGTCATGCGATTCTGTGGGAAGTGATGGATGAGTCTGCCCCTGCACAGAGGCGCGACTGGGGCAGCGAGGTCTTCGATCTGTATCAGCGGATCGACGAAGTCGCGGAGGCAAACTGGCAGACCCATGAAGACGCACGTCTGGCAGACACCCGGCCCAGTCTGCCGCTGACCGCCTATGCCGGCAGCTACTCCAACCCGGTCCTTGGCACGTTGCGTGTTGTGTTAACAGAAGTTACAGCAGAAAACCGTGGGGATACCCCTCAGATGCCCCAACTGATTCTGCAGGTAGGTGACCGGAACTATCCGCTTGCGCACTGGCATCTGGATACCTTCCAGGTGACTTACGAGTTCTGGCGGCACGGGGATTTCGCGGGGTTTATGATCGATACGAATGCGGAAGTTTCTGCAGTCGAAGTCTTCGGTGAACGCTTCGCTCGAGAGCGGCCCTAGTCAGCTGTGCATAGACGATGTACGTACGCTAGCGCGCTTCCAGCAGCAACTCCATGATGCCGTCCTTCAGCAGCGTGCCCCGGGATATACCGAAGCTGGTCAGGGACTCGGCGAGTACCGTGCGTGGATGCAGATAGCGCGGCTGCAGTCCGCCCTCCCGGGGCCGGAGTACCAGTTCACTGCGGGTGCGCACACCATAGGAGAGGGCAGGCAACCCGCCCGGATTCGCCGAAACCGAAACGCTGGCTTTGAACGCGCCGAATCCGTGGCCAATGGTGTCGCGATGCAGATAAGGTCGAATTGCGCGGCTGAAAGCGGTGATGGCAATTTCCGGGAGACAATTCAGGAAATCCCACAGCAGGCAGATGTCGAACTGAGTACCAGGCGGGAAACTGCACAACTCGGCGAAGATCGCGTCGTAGTAAGCGTCCGGTTCTTCTTCCGGTGCATTGGCGAGTTCCACGGCATCGTAGAAAGCGGCGAAGTGCAGTCGTGTGGGATAGTCTGCGAAGAATCTGATCGTCTCGGAAACTCCCGCGTTCACATCCAGAATGGTGAACGGCGGCTGGCCTTCGAGCCGCTCGAAGACCGTGGGCAGCAGCAGCGACTGACGCACGTCTGCGGAGCCGGGGAGCGCTGCACGTGCAGCGACACCCCCCGCCTTCGGGACGGAACGTCCGCCTGTCGCCTTCATCCCCCCGGACAGACTCAAACCTTGCGGGTGGCGTCTGCCGTCTTATTCTCCACAGGGGTGGGCTTGCTGGGGGCGGAGGTGGCCCGGTTGGCACCGCTGCCGATCTCGTTGCTGCCGGGATCCATATCGATGCTGCCCTTGAACTTGGCACCGTCTTCGAGGGTCACCCGGGGGCCGACGATATTGCCACGCACCTTGCCGGTCTTGGAGATCACAACCTTCTCGATACCGATGATGTCGCCTTTCACTTCGCCGTCGATGCGCACCACACTGGCGGTGATGTTGGCGTTTACCACGCCGGATTGGCCGACGGTGAGGTCATTGTTCTTCAGTGAGATGGTGCCGTCGACCTTGCCTTCGATGATCAGGCTTTCTTCGCCGGTGATATCGCCCTTGATGCTGATGGTCTTGCCGATCATTGCGACTCCTCTGGTAGTGGGTTCCGGTACCCGGCGCTCGACGGCTGGATTGCCTTGAGCAAAAGGTTCCTGAGCTGGTGGATCGTTATCTTTGCGCTTATCGAACATGGACATGATTCATTCTTCCCGAACTGCGAATGACGTTCGGGATGTTATCGGCTTTACCGGGTTAAGGACACTGCTGCCCGTCAGGGAACACCAGGCGGGTGAGGCCGATTCGCGCAAAGTCGGTGCAAATCCCGTGCAATTGTGTGAAGCGGCCGTATCAGCGGGGTCTCCCGGATTCCGAAGCTGCCGTGTTAGCCTCCGGCAGCCCCTTAAGAAAGAGCACAGGACATGGTAAGCCTCCGGTGAGCGATAACCGGCTGCAGCGCAAAATCGGGCTCGGTGGTGCGGTGTTCACCCTGATCGGTTACATCGTCGGGGCCTCAATTTTCATCCTGCCCGGACAACTCGCCGGACTCGCGGGTCCGGCGGTAGTCCTCGCTTACCTGTTGGCCTCGATTCCTGCGCTGGTCAGCTGTCTGATTGCCGCCCAGGTGGGCGCCATGCTGCCGGTGAGTGCGGCCGACTACGTGTTCTCCAGCGTGGTCCTGCATCCCTTTCTCGGCTTCCTGAAGGTCTGGACCAGCACCATCGCCCTGCTGGTCGGGGTACCGCTGCTCGCCTACGGCTTTGCCGACTACTTTGCCTTCTTCCTGCCCGAGGTGGATCGGATTGTGGTGGCGGTGACCGTGGTCGTGGCTCTGATGGTGATCAACCTGCTGGGCCTGCGCACGAGTGTGCGCACGCAGATGTTCATGGTCGCAGTATTCGTCACCGCGCTGCTGACCTTCGGGATCGGTGGGCTCTTCTATGTGGACTGGTCTCTGCTCACGCCCGTGGTGCCGAACGGCATCGACAGTGTGCTCAGCGCCGCGGTGCCGGCTTTCTACTCCTATTCCGGCTTCGCGGTTATCGTGGTGATCGGCGAAGAGATCCGCAATCCCGGTCGGACGGTGCCCCTGACTCTGGTCATTACCTTCGTCATTGTTGCGACCATTTACACGCTGGTGACGATCGTGCTGCCCGGTCTGGTGCCCTGGGAACAACTCGGCACCATGGTCGCGCCGATGAGTGCTGCTTCCCGGCTTTTTCTGCCGGAGTGGTTTGCCACCTTCATCACCCTGAGCGCACTCCTGGCAGCGGCAACCTCAATCAATGCGCTGATACTCACAACCTCCCGCAGTTTCTTCGCGCTGGCGCGCAACCGTATCTACCCGGCGGCACTCACCCATCTGAGTCGCAGCACCCGGGAGCCGAATCGCGCCATCGTGCTGGTAGTGGCCGTCACGCTGATCGGTATCGCACTGCAGGGGGAAATCATCCAGTATGCGTCTGTTTCCACCATCGGCGCGATGTTCTATGGCATCGTCTGGTCGATTGCACTGATCCGCATGCCGGTGAAGCTGCCCGATCACTATCGTGATGCGGCCTTCAGACTCAGCCTGCCGGTGATCTGGATCGTGGCGGGCATTCAGATCAGTGTGTCTGCACTGTTTCTGTATATCGGTGTGCGCAACAATCCGGAGCCGTCGTTCGTCTATCTGATCCTGGTGCTGATTGGCGCCACCTACTACTTCGCACGTCAACAGCATCTGGCGCGCCGGGGTGTTTCTCTGCATGATCTGCTGCGTCACGAATCCCGACAGACCGCAACCTGACACAGTCCACCAGTCGAGGTCACACAATGGCGAATCCCGACAATCAGCGCATTGCCTATTACAACGGTGCTTATCTCCCGGAAGGGGAGATCCGCATTCCCTTCCGGGATCGTGGCTTTCTGCATGGAGACGGCGTGTTCGATATGACCCGTACCTTCGGTGGTGAGATATTCCGCATCGAAGAACACGTGGATCGGCTCTATCGCTCCCTGCGCTCGCTGCAGATCGAAGTGCCGCTGCAGCGGGATGAAATGGTGGTGATCAGCCGCGAAGTTCTGCGCCGGAATGCACGCTTTCTCGATGCGAGTACCGACTACTGGGTGGCCCAGCGGGTTTCCCGCGGACTGGCGGCGGTGGGCGATGAAGGCTGGGAGCAGGATGGCGCGACCGTCATCGTGGAATGCATACCGCTGCCGCTCGCAAAGCGCGCTACCTGCTACCGGGATGGAATAGACCTGGTGGTCTCACCGGTTCGGCGTACGGCCCCCGACGCTCTCACTCCCCGGGCCAAGACCTTCAACTATCTCAATCTCATCACCGCCAATATGGCGGCGCCTGCGGCTGGCCCGAATACCATGACCGTGGTGCTGGATCACAACGGCAATCTGGCGGAAGGTCTGGGGGCAAACCTTTTTCTGGTGCAGGACGGGGTCTGCCGCACGCCGAAAGAGCAGTATGTGCTGCCTGGCGTCTCCCGGGCCTGTGTCATGGAACTTGCCCGGGACCTCGGGCTGGGCGTGGAAGAGGCCGACCTGGATTTTCACGACGCCTACAATGCGGATGAGATATTTCTGACCTCGACCAGCCTGTGCATCGTCCCGGTGCGCTCATTCTGTGGTGCAACAGTGGGTACCGGCGTGCTGCCCGGCCCGGTCACCGCCCGCATCACCCGTGCATATTCGGATCTGGTGGGCTTTGACTTCGTTGCCCAGTATCTCAGCCACCTGAGCTGAGCGGCACGGATGGACTCAAGCACTTTCTCCCTCAGAGTTCGTGTGGCCCGTGGCTGACTCTGCCGGCGATTCGCTGATCGTCGTGGGCGCGGGTATCGTCGGTGCCTCCACCGCCCTGGCGCTGCAGCGCGACGGACACCGGGTGCTGCTGATCGACCGTGAAGGACCGGCAGCAGGTGCGTCTTTCGGCAATGCAGGCGGGGTGGTGGATGGCTCTGCGGCCCCCACCGCGATGCCGGACATCGTCTTCGATGTGCTACGGATGGTAGGGCGCCCACTGTCACCGCTGACGATCCGACCCTCTTATCTGGCCACCGCGCTGCCCTGGCTGCTGCGTTTCATCCGGGAGAGCAGGCGCGCCCGGGTGCTGCAGAATGCGCTTGATCTCCATGCGTTGAGCCGCTTTGCCGCCTTCGGCTGGCGTTCGCTCACCGACAACACCCCGCAGAGCAGGCTGCTGCGGGATGTGGGCTGGCTGAAAGTCTATGAGACAGAGACAGCATTCAGGCGTACGGCCCACACCCGCTATCTGATGGATAAAGTGGGTGCGGACTACGAAGTGCTGAATCCCGACCAGATCCGGGATCTCGAGCCCGGTCTCGCACCGCTGTTTGCCCGCGCCATCTTCCAGCGTGGCAGCCTCCATGTGCGCAACCCCGGGCAGATGGTCAGGGGTATGGTGGAGCGCTTTGTCAGCAATGGCGGTCGGTTCGAGCGCTTTGATCTGCAGCGGATCGACTGCCAGTGCGGCGCCATTCGACTGCACGGACCCGCTGGGGTACTGCAGGGTGGCAAAGTGGTCATCGCCGCCGGTGCCTGGTCCGGGCAGCTGGCCAGGCAGGTTGGTGACCGGGTGCCGCTGGAATCGGAACGGGGCTATCACCTGATGTTGACCGGGCAGGCCTCGGATCGGCTGAGTCGTCCGGTCATGAACGGGGAACGTTCTTTCGTGCTTTCACCCATGGACATGGGGCTGCGGCTCACCAGTCAGGTTGAATTTGCCGGCCTGGATGCAGAGCCCGATTACCGGCGGGTGCGCAGTCTGGTCGATCAGGCCCGGCGCATGCTGCCCGGCCTGCCGGTGGCCGAGCACTCGGTGTGGATGGGACGTAGACCGTCGCTGCCCGATTCGCTGCCGGTGCTCGGATATTCCCGGTGCACGGACAGAGTCGTGTATGCGTTTGGTCACCAGCACCTGGGCATGACCCTGGGTCCGATCTCGGGTCTGGTGATCGCCGACCTGCTCGCGGGTCGGAAACCCGGCGTGGATCTGCACCCCTATCGGGTGACTCGCTTCTGACACACCGCAGCAGCGCGCCCCGGATCGCCGGAATTCCCGGATCAGCGGCTGCCTGCGGGCCCGGCGGGGATCGGTTAGAGTCGATCACCGGTCAGGGAGAAATCACATGCCGAAATACCAGATCGAAGTAAATGGAGAATCCCGAACGCTCGATGTCGAGGCGGACATGCCTCTGCTGTGGGCATTGCGTGACATCCTCGGACTGGTGGGCACCAAATTCGGCTGCGGTATCGCCCGGTGTGGTGCCTGCACGGTCCATGTCGACGGCCAGCCCGTGCGAGCCTGTGTGACAAGGGTGGCCGATACCGCCGGTCGGTCTGTCCGCACCATCGAGGGCCTGGCCAGTGGCGACCAGCTCCATCCGCTGCAGCGTACGTGGATTGAGCTGGATGTGGCTCAGTGCGGTTACTGCCAGGCTGGTCAGATCATGACGGCTGCCGCGCTGCTGGCCCGGAAGCCGGAACCCACAGACGAGGACATCAACGCAGCCATGGCAGGCAACTACTGCCGCTGCGGCACCTACAATCGAATCCGCTCCGCCATTCACAGCGCAGCCGCATTGCAGAACGCGCAGCTGGTGGACGCCACCCGGGAGATCAAAGCATGAACCATCGAATGCTTTTCGAGGCGGTACGGGATGCGGTGCAAAGAACCGGCGAGGGCAGGGCACGGCTGAGTCGCCGGAGGTTCCTCAAGCTCGCCGGAACGGGTGGCAGCGCCCTGGTTCTGGCTGCCGTCGTTCCGGTGGGCCGTCACAGCGGGCTGCAGGCGCAGGCGATTCAGGATGAGCGCGTGGATCTCGTTGCCTCTGCTGAACTGAACGCCTTCATCTCGGTATCGTCCGACGGCAAAATCACCATCTACTCAGCGAACGCGGAAATGGGGCAGGGCATAAAAACCGCGCTGCCGATGGTGATTGCCGAGGAGATGGGTGCGGCCTGGGAAGATGTCGAGGTGCTGCAGGCGCCTGTGGATGAAGAAACCTACGGGCGTCAGTTTGCGGGTGGCTCCACCACAGTGGCACGCACCTGGGACCAGATGCGCGAGCTCGGTGCCTCGGCGCGGGAGATGTTCATCAGTGCCGGTTCGCTGGTGATGGAAGTCCCCAGAGAAGAGCTGCACACGGAGCAGAGCAGGGTCATTCACGACACCGGCCGCTTCATGACCTTCGGTCAGCTTGCCACGCTGGCAGCAAAACAGGATGTGCCGGATCCCGAGGTGCTCATCTTCAAGGAACGTCAGGACTACACGCTCATCGGGACGTCGGTATCCGGTGTGGACAATCTGGTGATCACGACCGGACTGGCGCTGTTTGGTATCGATGTCCGTGTACCGGACATGCTCTATGCCGCTTACCAGAAGTGTCCCGCCATAGGCGGCAGGGTGCTGAGCGCCAACCTCGAAGTGATCAGGTCAATGCCCGGCGTGGTGGATGCCTTTCTGGTACGTGGAAACGGTGACGTGCGGGAACTCCTGGACGGGGTTGCCATCGTGGGGACCAATACCTGGGCGGTTTTCAACGCGAAGCAGAGGCTCGAGGTACGGTGGGATGAATCGTCCGCATCAAAAGACAGCTGGACGGGAATGGTGAAGAAGGCGGAAGAGCTGCGGGGTACGCGCGGACCGGACATCGTGCTCGATAAAGGCGATGTACAGGCAGTCTACGACAGTGCCGCCAACACAACCCTCGAAGCATTCTACGAGTATCCCTTTGTCGCCCACCTCTGCATGGAGCCGATGAACTGCAGCGCCCACTGGAAGCCGGGCAGTGGTGATGAAAAGGATCGTGTGGAACTGTGGATTCCAACCCAGGGCCCCGGCCGCGCCTATCCGGTCATGAAGTCCATGTTCGGGCTCGAGCAGGATCAGGTCACTGTGCACCAGATGCGCCTCGGCGGCAGCTTCGGACGTCGTGTTTATACCGAGTATGTCTGCGAGGCGACTGAGATTTCCCGGCGCATGAAGGCGCCGGTAAAACTCACCTGGAACCGTGAAGATGACATCCGCCATGACTTCTACCGCGTGGGCGGGTTCCAGTCGGTAAAGGGCTCCGTAGATGGCGAGGGCAGGCTGATCGCGTTCGAAGACCACTACATCGGCATGCAGACCGACGGGGAAGCTGTCTCCGGCTCACGATTTCCGCCCACGGAATTTCCATTGCTCAATGTCAGAAATGCCTTCGCCTCGAAGACCCTGTTCGATATCCGCACCCCCTGTGGTCCCTGGCGGGCACCCGGATCCAATACCACCGCTTTTGTGATTCAGAGCTTTCTCGATGAGCTGGCTCATGCCGGCGGGCGGGATTACCGGGACTTTCTGCTGGAAATCCTCGGTGAGCGGCGCTGGTTCGATGAGGGTAACATCCGCTCCCTGAACACCGGCAGGGCGGCAGACGTGGTTCGACTTGTTACTGAAAAGGCTGGCTGGGGCAGATCCATGCCGGCAGGCAGAGGTCTGGGACTGGCCTTCTACTTCAGTCATGCGGCTCATGTCGCCGAAGTCGCGGAAGTGAGTGTCAGCGCGGATAAGCGGTTGACAGTGCACAGGGTGACGGTCGCCGTGGACGTGGGGCCGATCATTAACATGAGTGGTGCAACCTCCCAGGTGGAAGGTGCCGTGATCGATGGTCTGTCCACCATGCTCGCTCAGAAAATCACCATGGAAGGCGGACGCACCCAGCAGTCCAATTTCCATGACTATCAGGTTCTGCGCATTCCTGAAGCACCGCCCGTGGACATCCACTTCATCCAGAGCGACAACCCACCGACCGGCCTCGGGGAGCCTGCTCTGCCACCCCTGGCTCCGGCGGTTGGCAACGCCATTTTTGCCGCATCGGGTGAGAGGGTTCGGAAGATGCCGCTCTCCGATGCGGGCTACAGGGTCTAGCAGCATGTCCCATCCGATAACTCTGAGTTTCAACCATGTCTGACACCCCCGCCTCGACCATCTCTCCCGCAAACTTCTTCGATCGCTTCGATGACGTTCCCTTTCACCAGTATCTGGGTCTGACACTGGTGGAATGGGGCTCTGACCGTGCTCGGCTGCGCCTCACACTCGGCGACCAGACGCCCACCGGCATCGGCGGCAGTGTGAATGGCGGGGTGATCGCCACGATCATTGATATGGCGGCCATTCCCGCAGTCTTCTCAGGATTGCGGGAAGGCAGCCAGCCGGCAGGTACCGCCGATCTGCAGGTGACCTATCTGCGCCAGGCCCATGGCGCATGGATAGACGCCGAGGCGCAGGTGATCAAACGCGGCAGGCAGTTGTGTGTGGTCGAGGTGAGTGTGAAAAACGACAGTGGCGAACTCTGCGCACGTGGACGGGTGCTCTATGCGCTGCGTGCCGTGTAGCCGCGACTACTGCAGTAGTCGCTTCAGCACCGGTGCAAAACGCTCACCCATGCGGATGTACCCTGCCGGGTTAGGGTGCAGGTCGTCGGGAAGGTCCCGGGCATCCTCTGCGCCGAACAGGCTCAGTCCATCCACATAGTGCAGTTGGTGATCTCCGTCCGAGCGCCGCTGTGCGACGATCCGGCTGAGCAGTTCACGCACCCGCACCAGAGTGAGACAACCCTGTCGCAGCAGGCTGTTGCCTGAAAAGGTGACGAATTTTCCAGACTCATCCGGCAGCGTAGGCCCGGGCTGGTGTTCGGCACTCGGGCAGAAGATGGGTGAAATCAGCAGAATCGGTGTCTTTGCAGCACGCTCCCGGATCGTGTCGAGGAAGCCGTGCACGGCGGGTGTGAATACCCGCTCCCGCATCGAATCCATGTTGATCACATTGATACCGGTTTTGATGCTGATCAGGTCCGCGCCGCTGTCACGGATGGTACGGGCCACGAACTGATCGAGATGGCACTGGCCGCCGAATCCAAGGTTCTGAAGCGAACAGCCGGCTGCCCGCGCGGCAACTGCGGGCCAGATCAGCCCGGGTTGATCTGCTTCCATGCAGTGGCTGATGGAACTGCCGTAGTGCAGCCAGCGCGGCCGGCTGTCGGATTCCGCGGCCCGGATTTTCGCGTCCGCGTCGATGCTCAAGGATCGCAGTTCGATGAACGCGTTGTGGGGCAGCCAGAGCTCGCAGCATTTCCAGTCTGCTGACAGGCCTTCAAACCAGACGGTATCCGGCTCGCCGCGCTGGAGCTGAAAGTCTCCGGGGTTCCGCGGATTGAGCACGATGGTATTGCCCCGATCCGAACCCGTACTGTGCAGTTCGCTATCGATTTCCAGGCTGAAGGGAATCGATCGACGCGCGGCCGGTGGCGTGACCAGATTGGTGGCGTGGAAGCTCAGACCGAGACGCCGGGCGCTGGTAGCGAAGCGCAGACGTACCCCGGAAGGCATGCGTACCATCACGTCCATGGGTTGTGGCAGTTGCGCGCGGGTCCAGTCGGGCAGCCGGCGTGGACTCATGCCCTGGGGTCGCTGGTCGAAGTCGAGCGCGCCGACCACCTCGATTGAGCCGGGCACGAGCGTCCGGATATCCAGTGTGCGTGGTGCGTCTGCTGACATGATCAGTCTTCCGTTCGGGAATCGGGTCGCTGATTTTATTCAGGTTCTCAACAGGCCGGTATCACCGTTCGAGCACCCGCAGCATTTCGGAAACATCGGTGAACTTCACTCGTGGCCGGTCGGCTTTGAGTCCTTTGCTGATTTCGATTTCATCGAGTTTGCGCCAGTTTTCGAAGGTAACCAGTTGCGGCTGTCTGGCCTCGATGAGTTTGGTAATCGCATCCGCGCTGGCAGCGACGGGGTTGAGGCAGCGCCCGGCCAGGGCGTCTTCGACCATACAGTTCACGGTCTCCTTCGCATCTGTCTTGTTGCTGCCGATGACACCGGACGGTCCGCGCTTTATCCATCCCACGGCATAGTAGCCGGGCAGGGGAGTTCCGTCCTCGCCGGTGACCCGGCCGTTGATGTTCGGTATCACACCCGATGACTCGTCGTAAGGCACCCCGGACAGTCTCACGCCGCGATAGCCGACGGAGCGGAACACCAGTTGCACAGGCAGTGTCTCGATTGCGCCAGTTGCCCGGGAGCGTACAGTGCCGTCCGGTCCGAGGACGGATTCGTTTTTCACAATGCGGATACCGGTTACCCGGTTCGTCTCATCGGTGAGAATCTCGGTCGGCGAAACCATGAAACGGATGATGAGCTGTTTCTCTCTGCCGGCCGCCTGCCACTGGGCGATGTTCTGGATGATTTCGGTGTTTCTGGTTGCATTGCGGTCACCAGAGGCTTCGAGCGCTGTGCGGCTCAGCGGATCTAGAACAGCCTCTTCTGGCCGCACTCGGACATCCGTGCCGGAGAGGTCGCCGATTTCTCTGATCTCTGCGGGTGTGAATGCCGCCTGTGCCGGACCGCGGCGGCCCAGTATGTAGACCATCTTCACTCGACTCTGCTTGAGAGCAGTCAGTGCATGGTCGGCGATATCTGTGGTTTTCAGTTCATCGATGGACTTGCAGAGGATGCGGGCAACATCTATGGCCACGTTGCCCAGACCGATGATGGCCACAGCCTCGGCGCTCAGATCGAACTGATGCCGGGCATACTCGGGGTGACCGTTGTACCAGGCCACAAAATCCGTGGCCGGATGGCTGCCGATGGCATCCTCACCGGGAATGCCCAGAGCGCGATCGCTCTGCGCACCGGTGGCAAAAACGACCTGGTGGTAGTGGCGATGCACGTCGTCGAGTGTCAGATGCCGGCCGAATTCGACATTGCCGAAAAAGCGGAACGCACCGTCAACGGCGCTCTTTTCATAGGTGCGGGTGACAGACTTGTCCTTCTGATGATCTGGTGCGACCCCTGCGCGCACGAGCCCGAAAGGCGTGGGCAGTTTCTCGAACATGTCCATCTCGACACCCAGGCCCTGCTGTTTGAGCAGATTACTCACTGTGTAGAAGCCCGCAGGTCCCGAACCGATGATGGCAACCCGGAGCGGGTTGCTGCTGGTGCCAATTGCCGACATGCGTCCGTGTAGTGGTGACTGCCTGAAGGAGTCTACCCCTTGAGGAACTCGGCGATGAAGCTGCCTGCAACACAAATCGTCTGCTGCATCATCCTGGCGGCACCCATGGATTAAGTGAAACAGTCAGCGGCCACCCGGAAGCGATCCTGAAAAACGCGCTCGTGGTGGGCACCGCGAACTACAACGACACGCCTTCCCTGACCCGGGCTTCCCGTGACCTGCGGGTGGTGGAGCGATCCCGGTGGGTCGATGAGCGGACCCTGATCTACAGCTTCGCCTTCTGTTCCGTCATCTATGGTAGATTCATAAAAAACTATTAAATGATCTATAAGATTCATATAAAACTTCTAGTTCTCTCTGGGTGTCTGAGCTGATACGCTCCTGTGTCTATATGGATGTATATAAATCTCTAATAGTTTTTATGTATGTTATATGAATCTAATCAGAGCGGATTTTCCTGGCAGCCGTCCCGACGGAGCCGGCGGCGTAACGGCTGGCAGTCCCGTTCGCGATGGGCAACCCGGTTCGTCTCCGCCGGATGGCCCGACGATACACTGCTCGGGGCTGGATCCGTGACCTGATTCATGGTTTATATATGACTGTTATATAAATTACGGGCTGTATATGCCTAGAGCCTCCAAATCCTATGCTGTGTTGAGTGATGCCGCCCTGGGCAGCCTGATGGCACTGGGGGAGCGCCTCAGAGAGTCCAGGCTGCGTCGGAACTGGACACAGCAGCAGACGGCGGCCAAGGCCGGGCTTTCGGAAAGTTCGGTAAAAAAGGTGGAAAGCGGTTCACCTCGAATCACGGTTGGCGCCTATCTTTCCCTGCTCGATGTGTTCGGCATGGCCACCGCGTTCGATTCGGTAGTGGCCGCGGGGGACGATACCCTCGGTGAAGCTTTGAGTCGCAGCCAGGCGCGTCAGCGCGCGCGCGCACCGGGCCGGCCCCGCGGTGCGGCCGCTGATGATGAGTGGGAGATCTGAATGGCGGAGAAACTTTTCGTCCACGCGGATCTCGGTGACGGCAGCAAGGTGCTCGCCGGTCAACTGCTGGTGGACGATGCGCGCGGACGATTCAAGTATGCCCGCGCCTACCTCGACAACCCTCTCGCCTTCGCCCTCGACCCGATTAATCTTCCGCTGGGCCCGGAAGTGCAGGAAAACCCGCGCACCCGGGAATCTCCCGGTGTGTTCGGTGTACTGATGGATGCAGGCCCGGATGAGTGGGGACGCCGCCAGCTGAGCAAAACCCGGCGGCCACCCCCTGTAACCCCGGTGGAATTTCTGCTCGCCGCGTCCGGGGAAGGGGTGGGTGCCCTGCATTTCACCGCCGAAATCCGGGATTCGCCGAAGCCGACACCCGAGCGCCCGTTCGAAAATCTCGTGCATCTGCAGCGGATCGCCGAGGACATTGAATCCGGGCGGGAAGTGGACCGCAGCCTCGAACCTTATTTCTTCCACGGCAGCGGACTCGGCGGTGCACGCCCGAAAACCCTGATCGAACATGAGGGGCGCAACTGGATTGCGAAATTCGGCCGGCCGTCTGATCTGGTGGACATGTGCCGGGTGGAATGGGCCTCGATGCGAATGGCGAGGGAGGCGGGTATCGAGGTGCCGGATGTCGCACTCACGGAAACGGCACGCGGTACTGTGGTGCTGGTAGAGCGCTTTGATCACACGGAGGGTCAGCAGCATCATCTGGTTTCCGTGGCGAGTCTGATCAACAAATTCGACATCACCCAGTTCGACGAAGCGGCCATGTCCTATCCCGGAATCTATCAGTTGGGTAACCGGCTGGCAGCACAGACCGCAAATCTGGCGGAAGCGGTGTTCCGGCGCATGCTGTTCAACATCGGTATCGGCAACACAGACGACCACCTGCGCAACCACGCTTTCTATAAAAAGGCCTCTGAGGCCCAGTATCGACTCACACCCGGCTACGACATAGTGCCTAACACAGGTCTGCAGGGATCTCACGCCATCGCCCTGGGTGCATTCGGAAATACGCCCAGTCGCGACAATATCGCTGCTGCCGCGCACCGCATGGGTCTCGAGCAGGGCGAAGCACGACGGGTGGCGACGGAGGTGCTGGCGGTGTGTGCCCGCTGGCAGGAATTCATGGAGGAAGGCGCGGTGATGGATTCCGATATCGCCATTCTCGAGCGCTGCTTTGCTTACCAGTCCGTTTTACAGTCTTATCTGGAGAGCAGACCGCGCAGGGTATCCTGATCGATGTCAGCATCAGAGCCTGGCCGGCCGGCTCTCTCAAGGGGAACAGGCATGACAGTTGCAGTAACGACACAGGGACGGGTCACCATCGTCACCCTCAATCGGCCCGAAGTCCGCAACGCGGTGGATCGTCCCACAGCGCAGGCGCTCGCCGAGGCCTTCACCCGCTTCGACGCGGATCCGGATACTGATGTGGCCGTGCTCACCGGTGCAGCCGGTGTGTTCTGCGCAGGTGCGGATCTCAAGTCGGTGGCGGATGGTCGCGGTCCCCGCCTGCGCGAAGACGGCGACGGACCCCTCGGTTGTACCCGCATGCTGCTGCGCAAGCCGGTGATTGCAGCAGTGGAGGGATTTGCTGTGGCCGGTGGCCTGGAGCTCGCACTCTGGTGTGATCTGCGGGTCGCCGCGGAGGATGCGGTATTTGGCGTGTACTGTCGGCGCTGGGGTGTACCGCTGGTCGACGGCGGTACCATCCGTCTTCCCCGGATGATCGGTCACAGCCATGCGCTGGATCTGATTCTCACCGGGCGCGGTGTTTCCGGTGCGGAGGCGCAATCCATGGGACTGGCGAACCGGCTGGTCGCGAAGGGTACGAGTCTGCAGGCGGCGGTGGAGCTTGCCGGTGGCCTGTCCGCGTTCCCCCAGTTGTGTCTGCGCAACGATCGTCAGTCTTCCTACCAGCAGTGGTCGATGGATCTGCCGGACGCCCTCAGGGCAGAGACCCGGCTGGGACTCGAAGTGCTGGCTTCGGGGGAAACCCGGGAAGGAGCCGCACGGTTTGCGGCGGGCAAGGGCCGCCATGGCAATTTTTCGGATATCTGAGCGGGAAGGAGACGATCGATGAGAAACTTCTGTGTTGCGCTGCTGCTGACGTACTGCATGGTGCACGCGTGCATGCTGTACGCGGCAGATTTCGATCTGGTGATCACGGGGGGACGGGTGATGGATCCCGAGACCGATCTGGATGCGATACGCAACGTCGGTATCCGTGATGGACAGATTCTGAGCATCAGCACGAAGCCTCTGACAGGCGCACGCACGATCGACGCATCCGGACTGGTGGTGGCGCCGGGCTTTATCGACCTCCACGCGCACGGCCAGGACGTACGCAGCAATCACTTTCAGGCAGCAGACGGTGTCACCACAGCACTCGAACTCGAGCAGGGTGTGCTGCCGGTAGGCGCCTGGCTGGAATCCCGACGCGGC
The DNA here is from genome assembly GCA_041395945.1 of Pseudomonadales bacterium. NCBI lineage: Bacteria > Pseudomonadati > Pseudomonadota > Gammaproteobacteria > Pseudomonadales > Pseudomonadales bacterium. Next base: position 2,329,169 of record JAWKZN010000001.1, on the reverse strand, counting down.
CGATCGCCCATTCACTATGGTGCTGCCAGCGGACATCTGGCCGGACGTATCAACCTTCTGGGTGGCGTGGAAGTCGGCAATCCCGTGTATCTGGCTGCGGCGGATCGCAGCGCGGCTGAAGGGGGTAACTACGCGGACGCGCATCTGGCAGGCGCACAGCTCGACGCACTGGTTGGATCGATCGAGGCGGGTATCCGTGATGGCGGACTCGGTATCGGCTCCGGCATCACCTACATGCCGGGTGCCAGCCACGAGGAAATCTACGCCCTCTTTAAACTTGCCGCGCGCTATCAGGTGCCGCTGTTTACGCACATCCGCCAGGCCCGTTACATGGGTGGCGATCTGCTGGCACCGCTGCAGGAAGTGCTCGCCGATGCCGCGGCGACCGGAGCCCCACTGCATGTGGTGCACATCAATTCGAGCCTGGATGAGTCTGCTCGGCTCGCGATCGACATGATTCGCGGGATGCGGGCCAACGGTCTGGATATCACAACGGAAACCTATCCCTACACGGCAGGTTCGACCCGCCTGGAAAGTGCGCTCTTCGATGACTATCAGGGCGACTACGGCCAGTTGCAGTGGACGGAGACCGGTGAGCGACTCACCCGGGAAACCTTTGAGGAGTACCGCAAGCAGGGTGGCTGGGTGATCATTCACGGCCGAAACGAGGAGACCAGCCGCTGGCTGGTTGCCCAGCCGGATGTGATGATCGCCAGCGACGGGGTGCCCTACGTGGGTGATTTTTCCCATCCGCGCAGTGCGGGTACCTTCGCCCGGGTGCTGGGCCACTATGTGCGCGATGAAGGTGCGCTGCCGCTGATGCTGGCGCTGCGCAAGATGACACTGGATCCCGCCCAACGGCTCGAGAAATTTGCACCGGCCATGCGACGGAAAGGTCGGGTGCAGGAAGGCATGGATGCGGATCTCACCCTGTTCGCCCCCGCAACCGTGCTCGACCAGGCGACCTACTCGATACCTGCCCGGAATTCCGCCGGCATCCACCATGTACTGGTGAAAGGCGTAGCGGTCGTGACCGACGGTGCCATCGTTGAGAATGTCTTTCCGGGTGAGGCAATCCGATCGGTGTGGCAGTGACAGACTTCATCGTGATCACAGGTGACCGGGATTTGCTGTGAGTGAGATCCTCGAATCCGAGTACGCGGAGCGCAATAAAGTCCCGATTCTCGAGGTGCTGCGCGGCGCCCTGCCAGCTACCGGCAGGGTACTGGAAATCGCCAGCGGCACCGGTGCGCACATCGAATTCTTCGCCCAGTCCCTGCCGCAACTGCACTGGCTGCCCTCGGATCCGGACCCGAAGAGCCGGGCCTCAATTGCGGCGCGGATCACCAGGGCGGGTCTTCCCAATGTGGAGCCTCCCGCAGACATCGATGTGCTCGCCATCTGGCCGGGGATATTCGTCGATGCGGTGATCGTGGCGAATCTGCTGCATATCTCTCCACCCGAGACACTGGCCGCTCTTTGCGAAGGGGCCGCCCACTGCATGCCGCCAGGCGGTGTGCTGCACATCTATGGCCCCTTCAAGCGTTCCGGTGCCCACACCTCGCCGGGCAATACCGCCTTCGATGAATCCCTGCGGGCACGCAATCCGGCCTGGGGAATCCGGGATCTTGAAAGCGTGGTGTCGGTGGCAGCCGGCTGTGGTTTCCGCAATCAGGCTATCGTGAATATGCCGGCGAACAATTTTTCACTCGTTTTCGTGCTGGATGAACCGGCCTGAGCAGTGGACAGAGGCCGACAGGGAGAGAAGTCTGATGGGTGATTCCGGGATGTTGCTGCTTATCGGGGTGGGGCTGGTCGCCGGTGCAGGGATCTGGATCTACAACCGGCTGGTGAAGGATCGCAACCAGGTGCGCAATGCCTGGAGCGATATCGATGTGCAGCTGGTGCGTCGTCACGATCTCATTCCCCAGCTCGTCAACGCGGTCAGGGCCTACGCCGACTATGAGAAAGCCACGCTTACCGCAGTAACAGAACTGCGGGCGCGCAGCGAGGCGGCTGAGCGTCTGCCGGAGAAAGCTGCACTGGAAGACCATCTGGCGGAAGGTCTGCACCGGCTGATCGCTCTCGCGGAAGACTATCCGGACCTGAAAGCCGATCAGAATTTCCGCCAACTGCAGGCGAGTCTGACCGAGACAGAGGACTATCTGCAGTACGCGAGGCGCTTCTACAACGGATCAGTACGGATTCTCAACACCCGCATCGATTCATTTCCGCACCTGATCGTCGCTCGAAGTCTGAACTTCCAGCCCGCGGAATTTTTTGAAGCAGATGCGGCAGCGCAGAATGCGCCCATCGTGAAACTGGGGAAGCTCTGAGGCTCGATACTTAATCAGAGGTTCCCTGGGGTGAAAGCCGCACGTAACCACCGCGCAGTCGGGGTGCATTGGAGCATTTCGAATCCCGGGAGAACTGGAGGAACTGCCATGACGACCCGCTACTTCAGACGTCCGATCGCGATCCTTGCCTGCCTGGCCGGTCTCTGTTCGGGTGGTGCTGGAGCCATCGCCGCTGAGCGCATACTCGACTACCACAGTGAGATCACCGTGGCTGCGGACGGCACCATGGTGGTGGACGAACACATTCGGGTACGCGCGGAAGGTGAGCAGATCCGGCGGGGCATTTATCGCGACTTCCCGACCAGCTACCGGGATGCTTACGGCAATCACTACGAGGTGGATTTTCAGGTGCTCTCGGTGCAGCGCGACGGGCAACCGGAACCCTGGCACAGCGAGTCCCGCAGCAATGGCGTGCGCGTCTATGTCGGCGATGCGAACCACCTGCTCAGCCCCGGCAACTACAGCTACCGCATCCGCTATCACACAGACCGTCAGCTCGGCTTTTTCGAGGATCATGACGAACTCTACTGGAACGTGACGGGCAATGGCTGGGGTTTCCCCATCGATACGGTGAGTGCGGCCGTGCGCCTGCCTGTGACTCTGCCTGCAGATGAGCTGACCATCGAAGGCTATACGGGTCCGTTCGGCAGCCAGGGTCGCGACTACGTCACTGCCCGCGAAAATGGCGAGGCGGTCATCCGGACGACGCGGGGTCTGAGTGGAGGCGAGGGTCTGACCCTGGTGGTGGGCTGGCCGAAGGGTATCGTCGCCGAGCCCGACCTGCTCGATCGGCTGGGCTATCTCCTCAAAGACAACCTCGGTCTGCTGCTCGCCCTCATTACACTGGTGATGTCCGCCGTCTACCTGCTTCGTGAGTGGCGCCACTATGGTCGCGATCCGGAACCCGGGGTGATCTTCGCGCACTATGAACCGCCGGAAGGCTATTCACCCGCTTCCGCGCGCTACATCTCGAAGATGGGCTACGACAGCAAAGCGTTGAGCGCGGCGGTGATCAATCTGGCGGTGAAAGGTTATGTCACCATCATCAAAAGCGGAGGTGATTTCCAGCTCAAACGGGAGCACGAGTCGAGGGCGAACGCGTCATCTGAGCCGCTGGCGCCGGGGGAAGCGGTGCTGTACGACAGGCTGTTCGCCAGTGGCTCACTGCTCGAACTCGACGACAAAAATCACCGCACCATAGGTGCGGCGAAATCCGCCCACGAAAGAGCGCTCAAGCGGGACTATCTGAACCGGTATTTCAAACTCAACACGATGAAGGTGCTGCCGACGCTGCTGTTATCCATCGGTATCGCTGTGATGGTTGGTGTGCTGGGTGACTTTACTCCGCTGGCGGCAGTGGCCTTCCTGCTCACCGCCATACTGCACGGCGTGTTTTTCTGGCTGATGCGAGCACCGACTCCGCGTGGTCGTCTGCTCATGGACAAGCTCGAGGGATTCAAACTCTATCTGGAGGTCGCTGAGAAGGATGATCTGAACCTGCGTCATCCGCCGGATCTGACACCGGCGCTCTTCGAACGCTATCTGCCCTTCGCGATTGCTTTGGGTGTGGAGCAGGCCTGGGCAGAGCAGTTCGCCAGAGTATTTGCGCAACTCGCCCGGGAGCAGGGTCAGGCATACCGGCCGCTGTGGTACCACGGCAGTTTCGATTCTCATCGGCTGAGCAGCTTCACCCGGGACGTGGGCTCCAGTTTCTCCAGCGCGATCTCGTCAGCATCCACCCCACCGGGTTCATCGTCCGGCGGCGGTGGTGGGGGATCTTCCGGCGGCGGCGGCGGTGGTGGAGGCGGGGGTGGCTGGTAACAGCGCCTTACAATCGCGGCCGCTCACTCAGCCGAACAGCTTCTGATAGACGTCTTCGTTGTAGCCCACCAGCAGCGTCTTGCCAACCCGCAGTGTGGGCGCCCGCAGGTTGCCCGTGGGTCCGAGCATGGCGGCTGCAGCGTCATCCACAGAGGTGGCACTGAGCTTGAATTCATCGACCTTTTTTCCCTTTGCCACGATGAGCTTCGATGCACTGCCCAGCAGGGTCCTGGCATCATCCAGCTGCAGCTTCCTGCTGGCGGGAACCGTTTCCTTGATTTTGATCTTGCTTGCCTCCAAAAACTTGGATGCTCGAGTGCAGCTGGTTCAGCCGCCGCGGAAGTAATACCAGTCGACGCTCTTGGCCACGATGGGTGCTCCTGGAAGACAGTGAACGGGCATTCTAGGGTGGGTGTGGCATCGTCTCAACCCGGGATAGCTGCTGGAGCAGACCCATTGCAGCCTGGCCTGCGCGCTCACTCAGCAGCGAACCGGGTCTCACGCGGCCCGGGCAGCGTGGTCGGGAGACTCTCTGCGGACTCTGCCCAGCAGCCGGCGCAGCAGCACGGGCGACAGCTCGAGCAGCCACTCCACCTGCTCGCTTCTCGGCTGGCCGGTGATACACCAGTGGCAGAAGTGTTCACAGTTGTTGTTGAGCAGGTCGTAGGCATTTTCACCAACCCGGGAGCGCGCCCTGTTCACGACCTCCTGAGGCTGGAAGCGGGCCGCCTGCCCGGGTAACTGCGCCAGAGCCTGACCGCAGGTGAAAACTTCCAGGGAGACCTCCTCCACGGGCAGAGGACGCAGGGAGTGGCAGAGGCCGGCGTAATGCACCACCCGGCCGCTGCCGGCATAGATACCGTGGTGGACATAGCGGCGTCGGGGAGTGATCAGATGAGCGCCAGGAGTCAGGCGGCCAGAGTCGCTGGCTGGGAGCAGGCGTTCCTGATAGATATTCCAGGTACTTGTCATGTTGCCATCCGATGCGTTGCGCTTTCATCGGATGGGTGGCGGTGTCAGCGGAAAAGGTTCATTTGTGGAAGATTCTGTAGGATGGCGCGCAGGCCGGGACGTCAAGACGAGGGGACAGGAATATGCAGGCATTCGCAGGCAGATGTGTGATCGTGACCGGCGCAGCCTCCGGATTCGGGACGGCCATTGCCGAACGCTTTGCCCGGGAAGGGGCATCCGTTGTTGCCGCCGATCTGAACCTGCAGGGCGCGCGGGAAGTCGCCGCGCGATTGCCCTCGGCGATCGCCTTCGAAATCGATGTGGCAGACGAAGCCGGCAACAGAGCCATGGCGGCAGCAGCAGTGGAGGCCTTCGGCCGGATCGACGTGGTCTGTGCGAACGCCGGGGTACCCCATCGTGCAAAATCCATGATCAAAATGGAGACCGCCGATTTCGACCGGATGTTTGCGGTCAATGTGCGCAGCATCTTCCTTGCGGCCAAGTACTGTGTGCCACACATGCCGCCGGGCAGCAGCATCGTCAGCACCGCCTCGATCGGCGGCAAGCGACCGCGCCACGGACTCACCCCTTACAACGCCTCCAAAGGAGCGGTAATCACCCTCACCAAGGGCCTGGCAATCGAGCTTGCGCCAAAGATCCGGGTAAACGCGGTGTGCCCGGTCTCGGCACCAACCAATTTCGACCTGCAGGCGATGGGCACCCCTGAACTGAGTCCTGAACTCAATGCGTCGGTGATTGCCGGGATCCCCATGGGGCGGCGCGCGACACCGGAGGATGTGGCGAACGCCATCTACTATCTGGCCTCGGATGAGGCGGCCTTTCTCACCGGGGTCTGTCTCGATGTGGATGGTGGTCGATCGATTTCCTGAGGCTGCTAGTCTCTGTCGAGCGACTGCATGCCTGCAGCCGCGTAGCGTTCTCCTCCAGATACTTCACCCGCTTGCTGCCGGGAATGGGTGCGATACCGTCGCCCTGGGCGAGCAGCCAGGCAAGCGCGAGCTGGCCGGGCGTGCATCCTCTGGCAGTGGCGAGCCGGTTGAAGGCTTCGACGGTTTGCAGATTCCGGGTGAGATTGTCGCCCTGGAAGCGCGGCATGGTGGCGCGCATGTCACCCTTTTCGGAAATCGCGTCGGCGTCCGTGATGGTGCCGGTCAGAATCGCACGGCCCAGAGGGCTGAAAGGTACAAAGCCTACGCCGAGTTCCCGGCAGGCGGGCAGCACGTGTGACTCCGGGTCCCGCGTCCATAGAGAATATTCAGACTGTACGGCGGTTATGGGATGCACCGCGTGGGCGCGTCGCAGGGTTGCCGCGGAGACCTCCGAAAGTCCCAGGTAACGGACCTTGCCGGCCTGCACCAGTCTGGCCATCGCACCCACGGTGTCTTCGATCGGTACGTCGGGATCCAGGCGATGCAGGTAGTAGAGGTCGATTACCTGTGTCTGCAGACGTGAGAGGCTTTCGTCGCAGCGGGCGGCTACCTGATCCGGATGGCCGTTGATACTCCGTCGGCCGTCCTCATGAATCTGAATGCCGAACTTCGTGGCCAGCACCATCTCCTGACGCCGGGCTTTGCACCCTTGGGGCCGGTTTGCAATGATGCGGTCCTGGGTATGCAGGACACTGAGCCGGTGCCACCCACACCCTCCACAATCCGGAATCTGATTCAATCAGCACCCATCCATGCAAGGAAACCCGCAATGACCGATCAAGCGACCTACGTGCCACCGAAAGTCTGGACCTGGGACAAATCCAGTGGTGGCCGGTTCGCCAACATCAATCGGCCGATTGCGGGTCCCACCAGCGACAAGGCACTGCCCCGCGGCAAGCAGCCTCTGCAGCTGTATTCACTGGGTACCCCGAACGGTGTGAAGGTCACCGTGCTGCTCGAAGAGCTGCTGGCGCTGGGTAAGCAGGAAGCCGAATACGACGCCTGGCTGATCAACATCGGTGAAGGCGATCAGTTCGGCAGTGGCTTCGTGGCGGTGAATCCGAACTCGAAAATTCCGGCGCTGCTGGATGTGAGCGAAAACCCACCGGTCCGCGTCTTTGAATCCGGCGCCATTCTCGTTTACCTGGCCGAGAAGTTCGGCGCCTTCCTGCCGACTGAGCCCGCCCAGCGCGCCGAATGCATGTCCTGGCTGTTCTGGCAGATGGGCAGCGCACCTTACCTGGGTGGTGGCTTCGGCCACTTCTATGCCTACGCCCCTGAGAAGTGGGAATACCCGATCAACCGCTACGCGATGGAAGTGAAGCGACAGCTGGATGTATTGAACCGAAATCTCGCAGAGCGGAAATTTCTCTGCGGAGACGACTACACCATAGCCGATATGGCGAACTACCCCTGGTACGGTGCGCTGGTGATCGGCAATATCTACAGCGCTCAGGAATTTCTCGATGTGGCGTCCTACACCCACGTCGTCCGCTGGGCGAAAGAAATCGAGGCGCGTCCCGCCGTCAAGCGTGGCAGCCGGGTAAACAGAACCTGGGGTCCTGAAGAGGAGCGGGTGCCCGAGCGCCACCAGGCAAGCGATATCCGCTGAAGATAGGCGGTCCGGTCCGCATCCGTTGCGGCTCACTTGAAGGCATGGGTGATTGATCTCGCTGTAGTTCTGTTCAGCGGGACCCGTCCTCGGAGCGGATAGCGAGGCTGGGTTGCAGAGGGAGTAGCAGCGGACCTACGCCCGGGCCCTCCTGGCTCCCCTCGATTGGCGGAGTTGCCCCGAAGCGGGTCATTTTTTGTATCGCGACTCGCACCCCCCGCACTCGGCCTCGCTACACGGTCCGCTGCCACCCCCTCTCCACCCCGGCTGCGATATGGATCCAGGACAGGTTGCTGAGACCAAACTAGCACCGGCAGGCCATGCGCGATTCCGTGATCACGCAGGATTCAAATATGCGCGAGCGCACCTGCAAGACGTCTCCGGATGCCGACCAGACGCGCAGCCAGGAATCTCGGAAGGGTGTATCCAGTGTGGGCGAGGATCTGCTACCCCAGGCCGTGTAGCGAGGCCGAGTACGGCTGTTTGACTCGCGGGCTTCCCGCGAGGCAAATAGCTACGCGAGGGCACAGCGGAGCTGCCGAGCGAGGCCTGGGGTAGCAGATCCTCGACCACGCTCTGATCAACCTCTTTCCGAGATGCTTGGCTGAGCAGCCCGGCTGCGCACGGAATCAGGCCTCTCACGTGGCCGTAAGCCTGTCCCCGTCGAAGTGCTCAAAGCTTGCAAAGTCTTCAACCGCTATTCTGCGCAGCCGGGTGAGCTGCTTCACGGGCCTGCCCAGCGGGATCATCGCCGCAAACGCCATCTGTTCCGGCACCCCCAGCAGATCCCGCAGCTCGTATTCCTTGGGTGCTATAAAAGTCGTGGGGACCCCGCCATAGCCCTCGTTGCGCGCTGCCAGCAGGATGTTCCAGACAAAGGGATACACGGAGGCGCCGGAGATCACGCCGACCCGATCGAGATTCTGGTCGAAAGACGCCACCACAGACAGGTCTACGAACACGAACAGCACTACAGGCGCGTGGGTGAGCTTGCGCACAAACTCCGCAGGCACGGGAGTCGCTTCGATCTGCGCAGGAAGGAGGCGAGTAGGGTTGATGGTATTCCAGGGTGCCTCACCTGCACCCGCCTGGGCAAAGTAGCGCTGCATCGCGGGGCGGATCAGCGCGGGCAGGGCATCCTTGGTTTTCTTATCGCGCACCACGATGACCTGCCAGCCCTGGCGATTGCCGCCGCTGGGGGCGAAGCGGGCATTGTCGAGGATCCGGTAGAGGTCTGCATCCGGGACCGGTGCGCCGGTGAAGTCCCGGGCAGCGAAGGTTGTGCGCATGACGTCGTAGAGTTCCATGGAAAGTTCCTGCTGGTACGGACAGATGGACCTGAAACAGCGCGATCTTTGCGCCGTGCTAGAAAGAGGGCCTGGTCAGCCCGGGCAGGCCGTCAATACTTTTCATGTTGGAAGCAAGCTGTCCTTTGCGCATGCCTTCCTCACCGAGCTTTTCAGCATAGTTGTCGTAGTAGTCGCGCATACCACTGAATTCGTAGAGGGGCACATTCCAGCCACAGGAATCGGCAATGCGGAATGCCCTCAGCACAATGATGGAGCGGATACCCGGCAGCGCCGGAAATTTTCCAATGTGCGCATCGAATTCAGCACTGCCGCGCTCGAGCACTTCGCCCCGTCCGTGCAGACGCAGGATCAGCGGGCTGCCTTCGAAGGCGCAGAACATGATCACCAGCCGGCCGTTCTCGCGGATGTGCGAGATGGTCTCCACACCGCTGCCGGTGACATCCAGATAGGCGAGGGTGCGGTCGTCGAGGATCCGCAGCGAGTCCATGCCTTTTGGAGAAATATTGACATGGCCTTCGGCCGCAAGCGGTGAGGTGCCTACGAAGAACATCTTCTGCGCTTCGATGAAGGCCCTCAGATCCGGTGTCAGTGCGTCGTAAAGTTTGCCCATGCGGAAAGTCTCCCTCCATTTTTTCAGCCGTCGTAAAAAAAGTTCTGGTGCAGTCCCAGCAGCCGTCGCTCCCGTTCCGAGGCAATGCGGGCTGCCGCGGCAGCGGAAACATGGTTGACTTCCCGGGTTGGCAGCACCCGCTGGGCGATGTCGCGCCGCGCGTAATGAGCCTGCAGAAAGAATCGTCCGCTGTCACCGGGTCGGGTCGGCAGTCGGCGGTGCCACACGTCTGAGACAAACAGACAGACGTCGCCGGCTGCGGCGGTCAGAGGCCGCACGCCGACACCCTCATAGCGGAGGGTGACGTCGTCCGATCGGTCAGACGGTGGTGGCCGGCCGGATTTGTGACTGCCGGGAATCACCCCGGTTGGCCCGCATTCGATCGGGCAGTCCTGCAGATAGATGTGGGCACCGATGGCGAAGATCGGGTAGGGGATGCGTTCGTCCCAGGGAATGCCTTCCTCCCTGGGAATGTGCGGGCCGGCATCGATGTGCCAGAAGCCACCGCCGTGGGTATTGGCGTCCCGGGGTGGATTGCGCCAGCAGGTGTTGGCGATCACGTGGCAGTCTTCGCCGAGCAGCGGCTCGATCACCGCCAGAATTGCTGAGGTGCCGATGGCCTTCTGGGCCAGCGCGCTGCGGTTGTACATCTGGTAGCGGAAGTCTTCGTCTTCTGCCGGGTCCCGCACGGCGGCGGCCCGGCCGTCGGCGGGACAGGCGGCGTAGACAGCGTTGATTTCCGCGGCCAGGGCAGCAACTTCTGCCGCACTGAATACCCCTGTCAGCTGGGCATACCCCTCCTGCTCGAGCAGCCGCGAGGCCTCAGGCGCCGGGTCCCGGCGGGGCCGCAGGTAGCCCCTCACTCTGGTCAGCATGGTGCGCTTTCCTCATGCAGGTTCGTAGACAGTGATCGGTGCAAAGGTCAGATTGTAGATCGTCGCACACCGCCATCGAACTCGCCGAGCAGATCGAGAAATTTCTGCCCGTACTTTTCCAGTTTGGACTGGCCGATACCGGAGATCTCGAGCAGGTCGGCGGGGCTGGCAGGCCGTACCTGGATCATTTCGATCAGAGTCGCATCGTGGAACACCACGTATGGTGGCACGCCCTGTTCGTCCGCGATTTCCTTGCGCAGGGCGCGCAGGGCGTCCATCAGTTCCTCGTCCTCGATGTTCAGCTCAATGGGTTTTCTACCACCCGAAATGCGTGCGGCACGTCGCGCTCGGGTCGGCTCCGGATCCTCGCGCAAGCGCAGGGTCTCCTCGCCGCGCAGCAGAGCGCGGCTTTCTTCTGTTAGCCGCAGGGCGCCGTAGCGGGCGTGATCCACGCTCAGATAGCCGCGCACCACGAGCTGGCGGAGGATCGAGCGCCACTGCCTGTCTGAGAACTCAGTGCCGATGCCGAAGGTGCTCAGTCTGTCGTGACCGAAACCCAGCACCTTGTCCCGGTTCTGACCGCGCAACACGTCGATCACATGACCGGCGCCGAAGCGCTGGCCGGTGCGGTACACACAGGACAGCGCTTTCCGGGCGGCTTCGGTGCCGTCCCAGGTAGCTGGCGGTCGCAGGCAGATGTCGCAATTGCCACAGGCTGTGGCAGACGCTTCACCGAAATAGCGCAGCAGTTCATGGCGCCGGCAGGTGGTGATCTCACACCAGCCCAGCAGTGCGTCCAGTTTGGCGCGCTCGACCCGCTTGTGGAATTCATCGGACGGAGACTCGGCAACCATGCGCGACAGCCGCACCACATCCTGCAGGCCGTAGATCATCCAGGCTTCGGACGGCTGACCGTCGCGCCCGGCGCGCCCGGTTTCCTGATAATAGGATTCCACGCTCTTCGGCAGATCGATGTGGGCAACGAAGCGCACGTCCGGTTTGTCGATGCCCATGCCGAAGGCGATGGTCGCCACCATGATCACCCCGTCGTCACGCAGAAAACGTTCCTGATTGGCGTGACGGACTTCCCCATCGAGCCCGGCGTGGTAGGGCAGTGCCTGAAAGCCCTGACCATGCAGCCACTCGGCGGTCGCTTCCACACTTTTTCGCGACAGGCAGTAGATGATGCCCGCCTCACCCCGATGCTCGCCGAGAAACTGCAGCAGTTGCCGGCGGGCGTCGGTCTTGGGCTGCACGCTGTAGCAGATGTTGGGCCGATCGAAGCTGTCGACGAACTCGGCCGGGTGGTCGAGCTGCAGCCGGTCGACGATGTCGGCTCGGGTACGCGCATCGGCAGTCGCGGTCAGGGCGACCCTGGGTATACCGGGAAAGGCGCTGCGCAGCTGGTGCAGTTCCAGATAGTCCTGGCGGAAATCATGGCCCCAGGACGACACGCAGTGGGCTTCGTCGATGGCAATCAGGCAAAGGGCGCAGTCGCGCAATGCACCCAGTGTGCTTTCCTGCAGAATTCTTTCCGGAGCCACGTACAGAAGATCGAGCTCGCCACGTTGGGCGCGGTGGATGACTTCGGCCTGTGCAGACGGGGAGAGGGTGGAATTCAGGCACGCGGCCCGCACCCCGAGTTCGGCCAGTGCGCGAACCTGATCGTGCATCAGGGCGATCAGCGGCGAGACGACGATACACAGACCGGGCAGCACCAGGGCGGGAAGCTGGTAACACAGGGATTTCCCGCCGCCGGTCGGCATCAGCACCAGTGCGTCTGTCCCCGAGCAGAGTGTCGAGACGATGTCTGCCTGCTGGCCACGGAATTCGGCATAGCCGAAGACGTCTCTGAGCAGCTCCCGCGCACGTCGCTGGTGCGGAAGCTGTTCCGCCTCGCGGGGCTGGGTTGAAGAATCGATCACCGCGCGCTGCTCTCTTTCAGTCGGCGCTCATTCTTTGCTGACCTTGCGCTTGCTGCCGGTCTTCTTCAGACGCTTCTTGCCCTTGTCTTTGTTCGGTTTCTTATCTTTGTTTTTCTTGTTATTCAGTTTCTTCGGCTTACCGGAGACCGCGGTGGTTGAAGGTGACTTTCCGGTTTTTCCTGATTCGCCGGCTGTCGCTGGTGGTCGGCGGTCCGGTGCCTGATTTTTTCGGGGTTCGTAGCCTGGTGCGGCTGCGGCCGGTGTAGCGGGTGCATCGAGGCGGGAGAGATTGAGCTGCCTGCCGACCACCCAGGCCTTGCGCAGGTCGGCGAAGATATTGCGTGGCATGCCCGTCGGCAATTCCACCACACTGTGTTCGGCGAAAATTTCGATGTGACCGATATGGCTGGCATCGATGCCTGCTTCGTTGGCGATGGCGCCCACGATGTTGCCGGGCTGCACACCATGATCCTGGCCGACTTCGAGCCGGAAGCGCTCCATCGGTTCGTTTTTCTGGCGCGACCTGCGGGGCTTCCTGTCGCTGCGGGGTGGTCGGTCGGGGCGCTCCCCGCGCCCGCGTCCGGACGACGCTGAGAGGTCTCCCCGGGGTTCACGTACCGGTGGTTTTTCCCGGCCGGGCTTCATCAGCAGGGGTCGATCGCCCAGGGCCATCCGGGCCAGCGCCGCCGCAATCTGCAGCGGGGGGACTTCGGTTTCCTGCTGATAGGTCTCGATCACGCTCTGCATGAAGGAGAGATCGCCACCTTCCAGCGCATCGGTGATCTTCTGTTTGAAGTTGGCGACACGGCGTTCGTTCACCGCCTCCGTGCTCGGCAGTTCAAAGCGTTCGATGGTCTGTCGGGTGGCCCGCTCGATGGCTTTGAGCATGCGCTGCTCTCTGGGCGCCACAAAGAGAATGGCATCGCCCTGCCGGCCCGCGCGGCCGGTGCGACCGATACGGTGTATGTAGGCTTCGGTGTCGTAGGGGATGTCGTAGTTGATCACGTGGCTGATGCGGTCGACATCGAGCCCCCGGGCGGCAACATCGGTGGCCACCAGAATGTCGATGCTGCCGCTCTTGAAGCGGTTCACCATCTGTTCGCGATGGTTCTGGGCCATATCACCGTTCAATGCCGCCGCCGAGTAGCCGCGTGCTTCGAGTCTTTCGGCAAGTTCGATGGTGGCGATCTTGGTGCGTACGAACAGCAGGATGGCCTCAAAGGGCTCAACCTCGAGGATGCGGGTAAGGGCATCGAGCTTGTGAACTCCGCTTACCTGCCAGTAACGCTGCCGGATGGTCTCGGCGGTAGCGGTGCGGGCGCGGATGGAGATTTCGTGGGGCTGATTCAGGTGGCGCCGGGCGATACGCTCCACCTCCCGGGGCATGGTGGCAGAGAACAGCACCATCTGACGGTTCTTCGGCGCCTGCTCGAGGATCCACTCGACTTCCTCGATGAAGCCCATACGCAGCATCTCATCGGCTTCATCGAGCACCAGGGTCTGGAGTCCGTCCAGCTTGAGGGTGCCTTTACGCATATGGTCCATCACCCGGCCCGGTGTGCCGACAACCACCTGCACACCGCGCCTGAGCTGACGCAGCTGGGTGTCGTAGCCCTGGCCGCCATAGATGGGCAGTACATGGAAATCCGGAAGGTGGGCCGCATAGCGCTGAAAGGCTTCGGCAACCTGGATGGCGAGTTCCCGGGTCGGGGCAAGGGTCATCACCTGCACCTGGCGGTTGCCGGTATCTATCCGGGCGAGCAGGGGCAGGGCGAAGGCGGCCGTCTTGCCGGTGCCTGTGGGCGCATGGCCGAGCAGGTCAGCGCCGGTGAGCAGGTGAGGGATCGCTTCGGCCTGGATGGGTGTAGGGGTTTCATAGCCCACCGCCTCGAGCGCTTTGAGCAGGGGCCCCGGGAGGTTGAGTTCACGGAAACTGGCGATGGCGGGGGCCGGATCGGACATGGATTTATCCTGGTAGCGGGCCGACGATCTGACCCGATTCTCAGGTACAGGTTGAAGGTGCAGGTCGGCCGGGGTGCGGACCATACAGATCCCCAAGGGCTACCACAATAACAGTATCCCGGCTGATCGCCGATGCGCGCTTCTCCCCTCCACACCGGAGAAGATGGCGCTGCTGGCGCCAGGCGATGATTTCTGCTGTGGCATACTCGCCGGTTTTCGAGCCGAGGCCGGATTTTAAAGGAAGTGCCGATGAACGTAACCGATGCCGTGATGACCCGCCGCTCCATTCGGGCGTTCACCCCGGATCCTGTGGATGACGCGCTGCTCAGGACGCTGCTGGAGAAGTCAGCGCGGGCGCCAAGCGGGGGCAATGTGCAGCCCTGGCGGGTGTTTGTCGTGAACGGCCCCGCCATGCAGCGCTTCCGTGAATTCCAGACCACCCGCACGGCGCCCGAAACCAGCGCCTACCCGATCTATCCCGAAGGGCTCAAGGAGCCCTATCGCAGCTCGCGCTTCAAGGTGGGAGAAGACATGTACGCGCTGCTGGGCATTCCCCGGGAGGATCGGAGTGCCCGGCTCAAGCGTCTCATGGAGAACTACAATTTCTTCGGCGCCCCGGCGGCCATTTTCTGTTTCGTGGATCGGCAGATGGGTCCACCCCAGTGGTCGGATCTGGGTATGTTCCTGCAGACCTTCATGCTGCTGGCCCGGGAAGCCGGACTCGATACCTGCGCCCAGGAAGCCTGGTCGGCGCGTCCGGACACGGTGACCGAATTTGTGCAGGCCCCTGCAGAGCTGACCATTTTCTGTGGCATGGCCATCGGCTACAGAGATCCGGACGCCCCTGTGAACATGCTGGTCTCCGATCGGGAGCCGCTGGACGTCTGGGCAAAATTTGTGCGTTGATGCCATGACGGATGCTGGAAACGAAGGAGGATCGGGCCGATGACGATCGAATCCGAACAGGACGTCCAGTGCCTGCGTCGTGTGGGTGGCGCGGTTTCCCGGGTGCTGCAACGCATGCTGGAGGCGCTCGAGCCCGGCATGACCACCGCCGAGCTGGATAATCTCGGCTCGGAGTGGCTGGCGGAAGAAGGTGTCCGCTCGGCACCCCGGCTCGCCTATGATTTTCCCGGTGCCACCTGCATCAGCATTAACGAGGAAGCCGCCCACGGTATCCCCGGACCCCGGGTGATTCAGCCTGGAGACGTGGTCAATGTGGATGTATCGGCAGAGTTGGAGGGCTATTTTGCAGACACCGGAGGTACCCGGGTGGTGCCGCCGACCTCACCGCTGAAGCTGCGGCTCTGCCACGCCACCGGCCTGGCGCTGCAGGCCGCGGTGAAGGTGGCCCGGGCCGGAGCGAAGATCAACGGCATCGGTTCGGCCGTGGAGCAGGTCGCCCGGCGTCATCGATTCAGGATCATCGAGAATCTCGCCGGGCACGGCGTTGGTCGCTCCCTGCACGAATACCCGGAGAGCATTCTCGCCTTCCACGACGCCCGGGATCGACGGGTACTCAAGGAGGGCATGGTGATCGCCATCGAGCCCTTTCTGTCTACCCGCAGTACCGCGGTACGGGAAGCCGGAGACGGCTGGACGCTCATCGGTGCGCCGGGCAATCTATCCGCCCAGTATGAACACACGGTCATCATCACCCGAGGCGCGCCGATCATTGTGACTGCTGCCTGAGGCAGGCCGCGGGGTGAAGCAGGCAATTGCCAGATAGCGGGATCACTTTATGGATCAGCCAACCTTACCGATAGAAGCCATCGCTGCACTGAAGGCGGGCAGTAAGATCGAAGCCATCAAGATCGTGCGTGAGCAGCAGGCGATCGGCCTCAAAGAGGCGAAAGAGGTGGTGGAAGCCTACATCGAGGCGACGCCCGTGCTGCGCCAGCAGCTGGCGGCAGCCAGTGCCCGGGGGGCGCGTGGCCTGCTGCAGTGGATCGTGCTGCTCGGTGGTGTGGCGGCGATCGCCTGGTACGTCATCATCGATGGCTGAAACGCGCACCCCAACCGGCCGGAGCGGTCACCTGCCGGAAACATCGGGGAAGATGCCGCTGACGGACGTTTCCGTTCGCACACCTGGGGTATCCTCTGGCCATGAAAAATCGAAAACCCGGTGAACCTGACGCGGCGGGGGCGAAGCACCGCAACGACATCTACGCAGCTGATCCACAGGCCGCGGGGGAGGGCACTCCGGCAATCCCGGCAGCGACCGTGGTGCTGCTGCGGGATGCACCCGGGCCCCAGGTACTCATGGTCCACAAGACCTCGAAAATCGCGTTTGGCGGCATGTGGGTATTTCCCGGTGGCAGGATAGATCCCGAGGATCACCCCGCAGACGGCGATCTGGATGTGGCAGCGCGCAATGCGGCCGCCAGGGAGACCCTGGAAGAAGCCGGTATCGAGTCGAGTCCGGAGACGTTCGTCTGTTTTTCCCACTGGACACCGCCACCGAGCACACCGAAGCGCTTCGCCACCTGGTTCTTCGCCGCCGAAGCCGACAGCCACGATGTCACGATTGATGGGGGAGAGATTCAGGCTCACGAATGGTTGAGTCCTGCCCGTGCGCTGGCGCGTCATGCAGCGGGAGAAATCGATCTGGCGCCGCCGACCTGGATCACCCTCTATCAGCTGTCCCTCTACGATTCGACCGCGCGGATCCTGGCGCGCCTGCGGACAGCGGAACGCAAGATCTACGAGACCCGTATCGGGCAGCGCAAGGATGGCGTGCGGGTGGCCATGTGGCACGGCGATGCCGGCTATCCCGACTGGAATGCGGATGTCGAAGGTGCGCGACACCGGCTGGTGATGACACCGGGTGGTTTCGTATTCGAAAACTCGGTGGTCAGCTACTGAGCAGTACCGCGACCGTGCCGCTACTTACTCCCGGAGCACAGATGGTCGCCAACCGTCTGCGCAAGAATCTCAAACGCCTGCGCAACTGGCGACGCCGCAACGGGGTCACCTGTTTTCGTGCCTATGATGCAGACCTGCCCGAGTATTCGGCCGCCGTGGACTGCTATGAACCCGACGCTGACTCCCAATCCCTGTATCTGCACGTTCAGGAGTATCAGGCGCCCGCCAATATTCCGGAAGAAACTACCGAACGTCGCCTCGGTGAGCTGCTGTCTGCGGTCGCAGAAGTGTTCGAAGCAGGCGAGGATCGGATAGCGCTGAAAACCCGCGCCCGGGGTAGGGGGGGCAGCAAGTACGGGCGGCTTGATGCAAAAGAACAGTTCTTTGCCGTGCGTGAAGGCGGCGTGCTGCTCGAAGTGAACCTCTTTGATTATCTGGATACCGGCCTCTTCCTCGATCATCGACCGTTGCGACTGCGCATCGGTCGGGAGTCTGCACACAAGCGCATGCTCAATCTCTTCTGCTACACGGGAGCGGCCAGTGTGCACGCTGCGGCGGGCGGGGCGGTGTCTACCACCAGCGTGGATCTGTCGGCCACCTATCTGGCCTGGGCAGGTCGCAATTTTGCCCGCAACGGACTGGAATCCGGGTCAGGTGCCGGGGTACATGCACGGGTGCAGGCGGATGTGATGTCCTGGCTGATCGAATCGAAGGAGAGCTTCGATCTGATCTTCTGCGATCCGCCGACCTTCTCGAACTCCAAACGCGCGGATGACTTCGACGTGCAGCGCGAACACGTCCGCCTGCTGCAGCTGTGCATGGCCCGCCTGGCCACCGATGGCCTGCTGCTGTTTTCGAACAACTTCCGCCGTTTCGAACTGGATGCAGCGGCCGTGGCCGGCTTTGCGTCCTGTGAAGAAATCAGTGCCCGGACCATAGATCCCGATTTCGAGCGCAACCCCCGCATCCACCGCTGCTGGTCGCTCACCCACTGAGCCAGGGCAGCCTGCACCCCTCGGATCGGACGCTGGAGGCCTGTGGAGACGGACAGGCAGCACCCGGGTCAGGCAGTCCCCGAAATCGCTGCTAGGCTTCAGGAGAGAACTCACAGCCGGGACGGCGATGGAACGCCACGCATTACTGCTTGCAGGAGGGGGTGCCCGGGCGGCCTATCAGGTGGGCTGCCTGCGTTACATCGCCCGGGCGCTGCCCGATTACCGCCCGCAGATCCTCACCGGTGTCTCTGCAGGTGCGATCAATGCGGTGCATCTCGCCAGCTTCCGGGGCTCATTCGAGAATGCCATCGAGAAGCTGCGCGAACTCTGGCTGGGGCTCGATACGGAACGGGTCTATCACACCGAACTGCGTTACCTGCTGGCGCATATCCTCGGCGCCGCGCTGCCGCTGTTCAGCGCGGGTCGTCTTCGTGCAGGCTCCCAGTTCCGCGGCATGGTCAGCACAGAGCCGCTGCAGCAGTTTCTGCGTGAACATCTGAGCCTTGCCGGCGATCGCATTCTCGGAATCCGCGAGAACATCGACGAGGGTCTGCTGGAAGCCCTCGCCATCATGACCACCAACTACGACAGTGGCCGTTCCACCGCCTGGGTGGAGTCCGCCACCGACGACCTCTGGCAGCGTGGTCAGCAGCAGGCAGCCTATGTGGATATGACCCTGCAGCATGTGCTGGCCTCTTCCGCGCTGCCGCTGTTTTTTCCTGCGGTGGAGCTCGGCAACTGCTGGCACGGCGATGGGGGTGTGCGGCTTACTGCGCCGCTGTCACCGGCACTGCATCTGGGTGCCACGCGGATACTCGCGGTATCGCCCCGATCCCGGCCTTTTGCCGGTACCAGCATGAAGGCCGCGATGTCCATCGGCACCTATCCGTCTCCTGCCCAGGTCGCCGGGGTGATGCTCAACGCGGTGTTTCTCGACATGCTCGATTTCGATGCGCTGCAGATGAGCCGGATCAACAGGCTGCTGCACGCGCTGGAACCCGGCCAACGGAATGGTATGCGTCCGGTGGAGGTCATGGTGCTGCGACCGAGCCGGGACATCGGCCGTCTGGCAGCAGACAACGAGTTCAGGCTGCCCAAAGCCTTTCGTTTTTTCGAGCGGGGTGTGTCCGGAGGCGCAGCCCGCAACGCCGATGCCCTGAGCATGGTCAATTTCGAACCGGAGTATCTGGCACTGCTGATGGAACTCGGTGAAGAGGATGCAGCGAAGCGGGGAGAGGAAATAGAGGCTTTTCTGCTCGCCGATGCCTGTGCTGTCCCTGTCTGGTAAGGAAGATTTCCGCTGCGCCGCCGTTTTGCAGGGCTCGAATCCTTAAGCCTCCCTTTTCAGACAAGTTGAAGTTTTCCCTCCCCGGCCCTCTGGTCTGCGGTACAGTCCTCAAGGGGACTACTGTCTGGAAAAAGGGGAACAACTCATGATCACACGCCTGCTCGCAAGCTGTGCACTATTGATTCTGACCGGCTGTGGAGAGGCACCGCCGCCACCTGCAGCACCTGCTGAAAGCACCACAGCCTCCCAGGCGACCGCTGCGCCGATCGCCCAGACCATCCATGGCAAGGTTCGCGGCGCGGTACAGGATGGCGTGAACGTCTTCCTCGGCATCCGCTACGGCGCCGATACCGCAACTACCCGCTTCGCGGCACCTGCGCTGCCCGAACCCTGGAGTGGAGTGGTCGATGCGCTGGAATACGGCAACTCGGCACGGCAGATTCCCACCGGCAGTGGTGGTGGCCTTTTCGACTCCTGGGCGCGGGTTCCCACCCCTGCGCTGGATGAAGACTGCCTGTTCCTCAATGTCTGGAGCCCGGCGCTGCGCGATGGCGGCAAGCGCCCGGTGATGGTGTGGTTCCACGGCGGGGGTTTCTCATCGGGTTCGGGTTCCAGCACCGCCTACGAGGGTACCCGGCTCGCCAACCGGGGTGATGTGGTGGTGGTGACCGTGAATCATCGCCTCAACATGTTTGCCCACCTCTATCTGGCCGGCTATGGCGAGCGATTCGCCGATTCGGGCAACGCGGGCATCCTGGATCTGATCCAGTCACTCGAGTGGGTGCGGGACAACATCGCCGAATTCGGCGGAGATCCGGACAACGTGCTGATCTTCGGTGAGTCCGGCGGCGGTGCGAAAGTCAGCGTGCTGATGGCCATGGACGCGGCGCAAGGGCTGTTTCACCGTGCGGTGATTCAGAGTGGCCCCCGGCTCACCAATCCCGCACCGGATGTCGCCGCGGCGGGTGCCTGGACGCTGGTCGAAGAACTCGGTCTGACCGCAGACACCATCGACGAGATCACCACAATGGCGCCGGAACGCATCGAGGCTGCTGCTGCAGCAGTGGTCGCGGCCGGGGGTAATGCAAGCTGGAACGGCCCTGTCTACGACGGCCGCAATTTCACCCGGGAGCCTTTCGAGCCGGACGCGCCACCCCAGTCTGCGTCTGTGCCGCTGCTGATCGGCACGACCCGGACGGAAATGTCCCTGCTGGCGGGTGCACGCCGTCCCGAGCTGTTTGAACTCACCTGGGACACGCTGCCCGCAGCGATCGGCGCGCTCAAGCCCGGGGTGGATGCGAACGCGATTATCGCGGGATATCGTGCTCTGGATCCGGCGATCGATGCACCGGAACTCTATTTCACAGCGGCAACTGACAACGGTTTTCTGCGTGGTTCTGTCACGCTGGCCGACCGCAAGGCGATGCAGGCCGGTGCCCCCGTGTACGCCTATCTGTTCAACTGGAATACACCCGTGGACGGTGGCAAGTGGCGTTCACCCCATGCGCTGGAGATCGGGTTCGTGTTCGACAACGTGGCCAATTCCGCGTCCATGTCCGGGCTGGGTGACGAGCAGCAGCGGATTGCCGACATGATGAGTGAAGCCTGGATTGCGTTTGCGCGTTCGGGTGATCCGAACAACGCCAATCTGCCGAAGTGGGAACCCTACACGGCCGAACAGCGGGCGACGATGGTGATCGATACCGAGGCGAAGCTCATTGATCATCCCCGGGGGCCGTATCTGTCGCTGCTGGGTGATTGAACTGCGCGAAAAATTCAGACCCGTAAATAAGTGGGGCCGGTACTGTGACCGGCCCCTCCGTATGCCCTGTGAAGGCAGGTCTTACTGAACGCCCTCACGAGCGAAACGGTTAGACATTGATCACCTCCTTTATTATCAGCCTGACACGTGGCGCAATATAGACCCGCAGGCGCCCGGTCTCAACGGCTTTTTTCCCGGGTTCTGTGCAGTGGCGCACGCATCCTCCGGGACCCGCTCTTGAGCGGATGCGGAGCATACATCGCCTCCGCGTTATTCAGGCGGCCGAGGCTGCGCGCGGTGCTGTTGCAGGCTCCTGCGTGTGTACGTCGACAGCGCCGACAGGATTGCTGAAGACCAGTGCGCCATCTTCCAGTGGCGCGCTGCGGATAATTTTCTTTTCGAGCGCGTAGTTCTGGGTATTGCGCCACGGGTCGCGATCACCCTGCTTCGGAAACAGATGCATCATGCGCTGCATGTATCCGGCAGAGAAATCGTCGATCCAGGGCCGTGCCGGCATGTCTGCGTCTTCAGGCCGCAGCCGGGCGGTGACCTGCTGCATGCCGAGCTCCTTCATGCGATTGAGCAACCGGCAGGTGTATTCGGCGATGAGGTCCGCCCGCAGCGTCCAGGAGGCATTGATGTAGCCGAAGGTCTGAATCAGGTTAGGCACGCCGGAGAACATCATTCCTTTGTAGGCCCAGGTGTCCGGGAAGTTGACCCTGGCACCATCCACGCTGAACTTCACTCCGGAAAGCACCGAGAGCTCGAGTCCCGTGGCGGTCACGATGATGTCGGCTTCGATTTCCTCACCCGAGGTCAGCCTCAGCCCCTTCTCGGTGAAAGACTCGATCGTGTCCGTCACGACCTCGGCGTTGCCGGATTGAATCGCCTTATAGAGATCATCGTCAGGGATGAGACACAGACGCTGGTCCCAGGGGTTGTACTTCGGGGTGAAGTGCCTGGCGACATAGTCCTCACCGAGCTGCTTGCGCACCATATCCAGCAGCATCTTTTTGACCTTCTCCGGTCGGGTGCGGGTGCGGTTGTACATGAAGCGGCCGAGGGTCACGTTCTTGAAGCGGGTAATCGCATAGGCGACTTTCTCGGGCAGGAATTTGCGCAGGGAGTTGGCAATTGCATCCTGTGCGGGACGGGAAACCACGTAGGTGGGCGAACGCTGCACCATGGTGACCCTGGCGCCGCGCTCGGCCATTGCCGGTACCAGAGTCATCGCAGTTGCGCCGGAACCGATCACGGCCACGCGCTTGCCGGCGTAATCGAGATCTTCCGGCCAGAATTGCGGATGCACCACGGTGCCTTTGAAGCTGTCCGCGTTCGGAAACTCCGGTGTGAAGCCCTTTTCGTAGTTGTAGTAGCCGCCGCACATGAACAGGAAATTGCAGCTCACGTTCACTGAGGCTCCGGTATCTGCACGTTCGGCCTGCACCACCCAGCGCGCGTCTTCACTCGACCAGGCTGCCGCACGCACCAGATGCCTGAAGCGGATGTTATCCCTGATACGGTGCTCGGACGCTGTCTCG
The DNA here is from genome assembly GCA_041395945.1 of Pseudomonadales bacterium. Classification (NCBI taxonomy): domain Bacteria; kingdom Pseudomonadati; phylum Pseudomonadota; class Gammaproteobacteria; order Pseudomonadales; species Pseudomonadales bacterium. The sequence goes on along the minus strand of JAWKZN010000001.1, from coordinate 2,306,345 downwards.
TTCACATACTTCCGGATCGCCGGACCGTCGGCAATCGCCTTGGCTTCCCGCCAGGGTTTGAAGTTGTAACCGAGGGTGTGCATGTCGCTGTCGGAGCGGATGCCGGGATAGCGGAACAGATCCCAGGTACCACCGATGGCTTCACGGCCTTCGAGGATGGTGTAGCTGCGGTCCGGACATTTGTCCTGCAGGTGATAGGCGGCACCTATACCGGACAGTCCCGCACCGACGATGACGACATCAAAATGATCCATAACCTGGCTCCGTACATTCTGCCCCTGACCGGATGCAGGGAATCTCCTTCAGCTATCGACTGATCGGAGCTTCCCGAATAAGCTCGGGGCGTCGAAAAGCAGCAATCTTACCAGAGACTCCCTTAAAGCTATGACACACCCCTACCTTCTGTACGGCGCCGAAATTTCCTACTTCACTGGCAAAGCGCGGGCCTATCTGCGGTTCAAAGGCATACCCTTCGAAGAGCGACCGGCGACCCGGGAAGTGTATAAGGAGATCATTGTGCCCCGGGTGGGCTGGCCGGTGATCCCGGTAGTGGTGACACCGGAAGGCGAGACCCTGCAGGATACGAGTGACATCATCGATGCTCTGGAACAGAGATTTCCGGAATGTCCGGTGTTTCCCGCAAGCCCCGGGCAACGCACGCTCGCTCTGCTCATGGAGGTCTATGGAGACGAGTGGCTGAAGCTGCCGGCCATGCACTACCGCTGGAATCACAATACCGACTGGATCATCCGGGAGTTCGGCCGTCTGTCCCGCCCGGATCTGGATGAGGCTGGACAGCGCGAGGTGGGTGAGCGTTCCTGCCGGCCGTTTCGGGGATCGCTGCCGATTCTGGGTGTGACGGAGCAGACAGCGCCGGCGATCGAGCACAGCTACCGGGGACTCCTCGCGGAGCTCGACGCGCACTTCGCAAAGCACGAATTCCTTTTCGGCTCCCGGCCATCGATCGGGGACTTCAGCCTTTACGGACCGCTGTACGCCCACCAGTTTCGGGATCCGGCCTCCGGAGCGCTGATGCGGGAACTGGCGCCTTCGGTTGTGGGCTGGGTAGAACGGATGACGGCGCCCAATCCGAACTCTGGGGAGTTCCTGGCGGATGACGGAATCCCGCCGACACTGATGCCCGTATTCGAACGCATGATTCGCGAGCAGGCCCCGGTAATCGATTCGACCCTCACTGCTCTGGCAGACTGGATCGACGGGCATCCCGGAGAGAAACCCCCCAGGGCGATCGGCACGCACGCTTTCACCCTGCAGGCCGAAGATGGAACCCCGGTGCGGGGTGAGCGGGGCATATTTCCCTTTGACCAGTGGATGTTTCAACGCCCGCTGGATTGTTTTCAGGCACTGGATGAAACAGATCGTGATGCGGTGCGAAGCCTGCTGGCACAGGCGGGCAGAAGGGATCTGCTGGACAGGAAGCTGAAGCACCGTGTTGCACGACAGAACTTCGAACTGGTTGTTGCTGCGTGACTGTCTGGCTCGATTTCAGCTGCACCTGTGGCTGGTCCGAGTACCTGGGAACGGGCGATAGGGGGTTCTGAGGATGCCCCCCGGGGCTCAGACCGGGATACCTGTCTCAATATGACCTATGTCCCTGAAGTTGAAACGAAAGCTTGAACAAGGTTGCTTTTCCACCCTCCCTCACGTACCGTGCTTGCGCGATCTGCGTTCGGCCTGCCTTAAACACTTCTCGCCCAGCTTGTGGGCAAACGTTCCAAGACACCCGCTACACTAAGATTGTTCGTTTGCCGCACCCGATTTGCGTGCGGAATTTTACTGGAGGCCTATATGGCAACTGGAACTGTTAAGTGGTTTAACGCTACCAAAGGATTTGGATTCATCCAGCCCGAAGACGGTAGCAAAGATGTATTCGTGCACATCAGTGCTGTCGAAAAATCTGGACTGGGAAGTCTCGCAGAAGGTCAGCGCATCAGCTTTGATGTCGTGACTGAAAAGGGCAAGACAGCGGCAGGTAACCTGAAAACCGCATAGCGGCAGGTGATTGTCGAACCGGGGAGACGCAAGTCTCTCCGGTTTCTCAGAATACGAAGCAGCAGCATGGATCTGCTCAATGGGGACGGATGGCTAAGAACAGACACACGTTTGCAAAGAGACAACGAGAAATAGACAAGAAGCGCAAAGCCGACGAAAAGCGGGCCAAGCGACAAGGCCTTGCACCCGAGGAGAGCGTTCAGAGCCCTCCTTCTGAAGACCCCTCAATCCTGCCGAACAATACTGACTGACCGATTATCGGCTCTGAGTTCCACGTCGAGCGTGCCTTCGATGTTCTCGAGCGGTACCCGGTTCCCGTCTGCCTGCACCAGCATCCACTGAGTCTTCGGATCGAGATTGGTCACCCGGACGCGTGTGCGTGTTTCCGCGACTCCCGTATTCTGCGGATGTGCGGCCAGATGCAGGCGCGAACCATCCCAGCGGGCTTCACTGAGTGCGATTCGAGGAAAATCCACGTCCTCTACCGTAGGTTCGTCGAATTTCCTGAGGTTGGGTTCGTTGAACAGCCGCGACCAGGCACCCGGTGTGCAGACCCAGCCGGCCATGCACCGCGCATTCCATTGGCCTCTCGGGTGGGGTTCATCGAGCCCGAAGCCCAGCGTGAACTCTCCTGACTGGCGATCCCAGGTCGGTTCGATGTGGGGTTCGGCTGCCGCCCAGAGTCTGCTCTTGATCTCCTCCCCGGCGAACTCCCCCGCAATCTGCAGCAGCATGGTCGCCCTCGCCGGGTCTTCGAGACCGGTAATCGGGCCGGTGCCTGCCGCGCCACTGACCGCCGCCGCCATCTGCCAGCCGGCCAGCGCGACCGCCGGTTTCTGAGGCGCGAAGTACCAGGCCGGTATCACCACACCCATGGGTCCGTGGCCCACATGTTCATCCACGACCGGGTCGTAGTAGAGGTCCAGTCCTGTGGGTGTGTCGCCTGACCAGGAGACATAGTTGCTGGAAGCGTACTGCCACCATTTCTCGAAGGCCTGGTGGTGATCGCTCCCGTAGAGCTGGTCGTGGAGCCTCAGACCGAGGCCCGCGCCGCTGAGTCAGTAGGGCCAGATTTTGGTGTTTTCACAGTGACAGCCAAGCTGACTGTTGTGCCACTGTCCGGCGAGATAGGCGGCAACTTTCGAGTGGCTCCAGGTGAAAGTGTTTGCTCCATCACGGATCATCCCGAATGGGCGATTCCATTTGTCATCACCCGAGACATAGCGGTGCAGGCTCATGAGCAGCGTGAAGAAACCTTTGAAGAACAGCATGCCGTCTGCAGCGATGGGGTCGGCCTGTATGCCGTAGGGCTCGATGCCGTTTGCCGTCCAGCCCGGCACATCGTAGTTGCCCCAGTGTGCGGGGGGCACCAGGGGCCGATACCGATCCGGATAGCGCGCCCGCGCCGGATCGTGACCGAACTGGGTCATCCAGTCCGACGCCGACCACCAGCTGGTATGCCGGCTCACCAGTTCATCGAGGATGCGGCCGTAAACCTCACGCCAGGCGGGAGTGCGATCGCTCATCAATGCCACCGCGTAACTCGAATCGATGAGATCGAAGCGATGCCAGGAGGTCATGGGTTCGCCGGTGGTGGCATCCCAGTGCGGGTGCGGTTGCCCGTCCTTGTCCCAGTTGTCCGGAGTCGTGGACTTGCGGTGGAGATAGCGCAACCAGCCCAGGGAACGGTCGTCGAGTGCGGGCATGCGGTTTCCTCCAGTGTCTGTGCAGGATCCTAGGGACTCTCTGCAGGAGTATCAATGCCTCCGAGCTTCCCGCAGCCGTTGCTGAAGGGTTTGCCGGGTTGACGCTGCCAGGAGACGGGAGTTACATGCAGAGAAATTCAACAGAGGGTCTCAGATGTTTAACTCGAGGATCTTTCCACTCTGGCTGGTCGTTGTGATCGCCGGTTGTGGTTCTGGCGAAACGGAGGTCACACCGGGTTCAAAGACAGACACATCAGCTCAGCCACTTCCCGTGTCCGCGCCACCAGCAGAGAAAACTGAGGGTGTTGGGGATGAACTGATCCCGGCTGCAGCCATCGTCAACTGCGCGGGATTCACCGGTGCAGATGCCGCGCGGATTCTTGGAGTCCCGGAGGCAGTACTGGTGGATGCCAGCGAGAATTATTCACCCAGTTCCAGCCTGTGTTCTTTCTCACCACCTGAATCCTCCGAAGGCGTTGGCTTTTATCTCACCGCCAGCGGTTCCATCGAGCGGGCGGCGGCAGAAATGGAACAGGGGCGGGGTATGGGTGAGGTTGCCCAGGTTGTCATTGATCGGGCCACGAACACGCAATCCGTTGAGGCGCCGATTCAGGCTGCGCAGTCGCTGGGTGAGGAGGCTTATTTCATGGATGTGAACGGGACGCTGATGATTCGTGTTGCGAATGTGCAGATTCAGGTGCTGCCGATGGAGGATCGTGAGCAGATGAAGGCTGTGGGTCTGCAGGTGGCGCAACGGCTGCAGGATTACTGATCACTGCTACAGGAGCCCGGGACGCGATGAGCGAATCTGTATTCGAAGACCTTCTCTACGAGAAGAAAGACCATGTGGTGACCATCACCATCAACCGACCTGCGGTCTACAACGCGTTCCGGGGGTTGACCTGTGAAGAACTGGTCAGGGCATTCGGCAAGGCCGGCTACGACAGAGACGTGGGTGCCATCGTGCTGACCGGTGCCGGTGACAGAGCATTCTGCACCGGGGGCGATCAGTCTGATCACGACGGTCAGTACGGGGGTGATCGCGGCGTGATCGGCATGCCGATCGACGAGGTACATTCGGTGATCCGCGATGTACCCAAACCCGTGGTTGCCAAGGTACGCGGTTATGCCATCGGTGGTGGCAATGTACTGGCGACCATCTGTGATCTGACCATTGCCGCAGAGACGGCCATCTTCGGTCAGGTGGGACCGAAGATGGGTTCGGTGGATCCCGGCTTCGGTACGGCCTATCTGGCCCGGGTTGTGGGTGAGAAGAAGGCCCGGGAGATCTGGTATCTGTGCAGACGCTACAGCGCGCAGCAGGCGCTCGAGATGGGACTGATCAACCATGTGGTGGCGGATGCCGATCTCGACTCGGAAGTTGCCCAGTGGTGCTCTGAACTGGTGGCTCGCAGTCCTACCGCAATTGCCCTGGCGAAACGCTCCTTCAATGCGGATACGGAAAGCATCCGCGGGATCGGTGGTCTGGGCATGCTGGGCCTGTCCCTCTACTACGAGACCGAAGAGTCGAAGGAGGGGGGTGCTGCGCTGCGGGAAAAACGCGATCCGGATTTCCGCAGCAAGCTCTGCTAGGGCGATTTCCGAACGGATATCCGCTGCAGCGACGGAAAGGGTTACGACCCTTCGACTCAATCCCCGAGACCGAACAGTTCCGTGTTGCCCCCTTTTGCGGCAAGGTTTTCGGTGCGGGTCCGCTCGCTGGCGAAGGCCCGCAGGTAACCGGGCCCTCCAGCCTTGGGCCCGGTACCGGACAGACCCATGCCACCAAATGGATGCACGCCGACTACCGCGCCGATCATGTTGCGGTTCACATAGGTATTGCCGATCCGGGTGTGCGCAAAAATTTCGTCCGCGAAACCATCGATGCGGCTGTGCACGCCGAGGGTGAGTCCGAAGCCGCTGCTGCGGATGTCTTCGAGCACCCTGTCCAGATTGCGGCTCGAGTAGCGGATCACATGAAGAATCGGGCCGAAAACCTCGCCCGGCAGTTCCGTAAGGGTTTCAATCTCGAACACACAGGGTGCGAGATAGCTGCCCCGGGCACAGGACGCGGGCAGTGTGCTTTCCGCCACCCGGGTTGCCGTGTTGCGCAGGTGCGCCACATGGCTGGCGAGATCGGCGCGGGCGTCCTCGTCGATAACCGGTCCGATATCTGTGGAGAGTTCGAGCGGATCGCCAATGACCAGTGTGTCCATCGCACCTTTGAGCATTGTCAGCACGCTGTCGGCGATTTCTTCCTGCAGATAGAGCACCCGCAGCGCTGAGCAACGCTGGCCGGCGCTCTGAAAAGCAGAAGCAATGACATCGTCTACTACCTGCTCCGGCAGTGCTGTGGAGTCCACCAGCATCACGTTCAGTCCACCCGTTTCCGCAATCAGCGGCACAATGGCGCCTGGTCGATCGGCAAGGGCACGCTGGATGATTCTGGCGGTGGCCAGAGAGCCGGTAAAAGCCACCCCGCTGATCCGGGGATCGGCCAGCAGCCGTGCACCGAGACGGGCGCCGTCGCCCGGCAGGAAGTGCACCACAGCAGGTGGAACACCCGCTTCGAGAAACAGGCGCACCATGTCGGCGGCAACCAGGGGTGTCTGCTCCGCAGGTTTGGCGATCGCGCAGTTGCCCGCGGCCAGGGCGGCGGCAATCTGCCCCGTGAAAATTGCCAGCGGGAAATTCCAGGGACTGATGCACACGAAGGTGCCGCGGCCGCACAGCGACAGTTCGCTGCATTCACCCGTCGGCCCGGGCAGGCGAACCGGATCTGAGAAAAGCTCACGCGCCTGGGCGGCGTAATAGCGGCAGAAATCGATCGCCTCTCGCACTTCGGAGAGTGCATCGTGCACAGTGCGGCCAGCTTCGCGGATGATCAGGGTCATGAAAGCCGCAGTGCGGGATTCGAGCAGCCGGGCAGCACGCTCGAGAATCCGGGCGCGCGCAATACCGCCTAGCGCATCCCAGGTCGGCTGACCCCGGCTGGCCCAGTCCAGGGCGGCGTCGACGTCGCTGCTGACTGCTTCTACCAGGGTGCCGACGCTGCGTGCGCGGTCGGCGGGACTGCAGAGTGTTGCCGACGTCCCGGGTTTGCCGGATGTCCCGGACAATTCGGTGCCGTTGACGATCGGTGCGGCGTGCGCCTGCTGGTTGGCGTGATCGGCAAGTGCCCGCATGAGCGCTTCGACAGCGCCAGGATCATCCAGATCGATGCCGGCTGCGTTGTCACGGCCATCGCCTCTGTGCCGATAAAGACGTGGCGGCGCGGGAATCAGCGGATGCCGCAAACCTCGACGTGGATCGATGCGGCTGGTCACATCCCGGGTCAGTTCATCGACGGGCACACCGGCATCCAGAAACCGGTTCACAAATGAGCTGTTCGCGCCGTTTTCCAGGAGCCGTCGCACCAGATAGGGCAGCAGGTCCCGATGCGAGCCGACGGGTGCGTAGACGCGCAATGCATGGGGCCTGGCCGGGTTGTTTGCCTGTTTTCCCGTATCGGGGCTCTGCTCACGGGACTCGAACAGTTTGCGATAGAGCAGCTGACCCATACCGTGGAGACGCTGGAACTCGAAACTACGTCGCGCACCGGCGAGTTCGATGATCGTGCTCACCGTATTGGCATTGTGGGTGGCGAACTGGGGGAAGATGCGATCCTGCTGCAGCAGGCGTGCTGCGCATACCTCGTAGCACAGATCCGTGTTGGCCTTGCGTGTATAGACCGGATAATCCGGGAAGCCCTGTTCCTGGGCGTGCTTGATCTCGGTATCCCAGTAGGCACCCTTGACCAGACGCACCATGATCCGGCGGTCTGCCCGCCCGGTCAGATCGATCAGCCAGTCGACCACACCGGGTGCGCGCTTCAGGTAAGCCTGCAGCACAAATCCCAGACCCTCCCAGCCACGCAGTGCCGGGTCGAGGGCCAGGCGTTCGAACAGATCGAGAGAAGGCTCGAGCCGGGCCGCCTCTTCTGCGTCTATGCTCAGGCCCAGGCCGTGTCGCCGCGCCCGGATCGCGAGCTGTTTGAGTCTGGGCAGCAGTTCGTCCAGAACCCGGGCCCACTGGGCGAACTCATAGCGCGGATGCAGAGCAGACAGTTTGATGGATACACCGTTGGCCAGGATCGGATCCTGCTCCGCTTCGTGTCTGCCGATGCTTTCAATCGCGTCCCGATAGGCGGCGAAGTAACGGTCGGCATCTACCTGGGTGCGTGCTCCTTCGCCGAGCATGTCGAAGGAAAATCTCGTGCCCGGATCATTGAGCTCTCGACCTCGCTCGAGGGCTTCCTCCACGCTGCGCCCGAGCACGTACTGACCGCCGAGGATGCGCATGGCCTGGAGCACCGCAGTACGTACCACGGGCTCGCCCAGACGGCTCACCAGCCGGCGTATCCAGGCGCCGGTATCCGCATAAGTGGCAGGATCCAGAGTGACCAGCCGACCGGTGAGCATCAGACCCCAGACCGAAGCGTTGACGAAGTTCGATCGGGATCGGCCGGCGTGGGCGTCCCAGTCCCCGGAGCGGATCTTCTCGGCGATAAGACGATCTGCGGTGTCATCATCGGGCACCCGCAGCAGGGCTTCGGCAAGACACATCAGCGCGACACCTTCCCGATTCGACAGGCCGAACTCCTGGAGGAAAGCATCGAGAGTGCCGGCATCGTCGCTTGCCTCACGACAGTGTTCGATCAGATCGCGGGAGCGCACCTGGATACGTTGTCTCGCGGCAGGATCGAGCTGCTCACGCGCGGACTGCAGCAGCCGGTTTACGCACTCCGATTCATCTGCGTGTGTGGCGGCGCGGATACGCTGGCGGAGAGAGTTGGAGGGGGTGGATGCAGGCACGCACGTACTCCTTCAGTCAGGTGGCGGCAGCAGTTCCGTAGCGGCGATCAGACGGCCGCGCCGCATGACAGAGTCGATCTGCTGCAGATTGGCGATATCCGTCGTGGGATCTGCGCGCAGTACCAGCAGATCCGCGCGTTTGCCCGGGCTGATCGATCCCAGCTCCGTCTCGCGACCGGCGAGTATTGCGGCGTTGAAGGTAGCCACTGTGATCAGACCCAGGGGGTCGACGCCCGCATTCTGCATGAGCTGCAACTCGTAGTGGAGCGACGCACCATGCAGCATTGCGAAGTTGCCTGCATCGGAGCCTGCCGCCAGCGGCACACCAGCGTCATACAGGATCCGGGTATTGCGGGCGGCCATCGCAATGCCTGTGCGGAAGAACTCTCCGACCTGGGGATCCACCGGTGGCAGTGGCTCGACTGTGTGCCATGCCTGGATGACGGCGGAATCGCCACAGCGTGATTCGATTTCAGTGAACTGCCAGTCTCTGGAATAGGGCTGCACGAAACTGCGTGGCCAGACCGCCAGTGTGGGCACGATGACCGTGCCTTTCGAACGAGCCAGGGACACGAAGGCAGCATCGACTTCGGCATCCAGGGGCAGATGCTGCAGACTGGTTGCGCCGAGCTCGATCAGGGTACGGGCGGCTTCGAGTTGTGTGACATGGGCAGTAACAGGCAGGTTCTGCGCACGTGCCCGGGCGATCACAGGTGCGAGCACTCCCGAGTAGTCGGCTTCGAACGCAGCCAGGGGGCCGCCCATCACGGCAATCTTGATGAGATCCGCACCACGCGCAGTGGCGAGGTTGATTTCGGCGGCTGCCCCGCTTGCATCCTGCAGCGTTCGCAGTGGCGTATCGCCGTCGAAGAGGGGGAACAGCAGTTCGGATGGCACCAGGGCAATCGGGCCGTGCGCTACGATTACTTCGGGTGCGAGTCGCGAACCCGCCGCCTGCTCCCGCACTTCGTACTCGAAAACAGGACCGCCGACGGAAAGCACGGTAGTCACCCCCGCGCACAGGTAGGCTTTCAGTGTGACCGGTACACGTGCCTTCATCCAGGCGACTTCCCGTTCATAGGGCACCAGATGGGTCAGATCAATCTGAGCCGGCTTGGTGTAGGGTCTGCCGGATTCCATGAAGTGCGCGTGGGCATCGATCAGGCCGGGTACGATCCAGCGGTTGTTCAGATCGATTGTTTCCGCACCGTCGGGCAGCTGCACATTGGCAGCGGTCCCCACGGCGGTGATCCTCTCCCCATTGATGACGACGACCGCGTTGCCGATCGGCGCCCCGCCCAGTCCGTCGATCAGAGTTGCGCCGGTCAGCACCAGGGGGTTGGAAATTTTTCCCGGGGAAGCGCCGGGGGGTGGTTCCCCACAAGCGGACAGGGATAATACCCCCGCAAGGAGCGCCAGTAACCGGAGCGACGCTGCTGACAGGCTATTCACCGCGGGCCAGGCTGCTCAGATCGGAGGTTTCAGATCAGGGTGCGAAACTCGACCGCGCTCTCACACCCCAGCGCCCATCGATCTGTTCAATGACATAGAGCGATTCGAAACTGGCGATCAGGCTGTTGTCAGCCCGGAATCGACTGAAGACCACCGCGATGTGGACTTTGCTGGGTGATACCTGGATCGCACGCATCTTGTCCCAGGTGCTGTGATCCCAGCCGCTGCTGGCCGCGAAGGAATCGAGATCCATCGCCGCCACGAACTCTGCTTTGTCTGCATAGACGGTGACCGTGCCGCTGGCCAGTCGCACGTGCGGGAACTGCAGGGTGTCCGCCCAGCGCTCTGCGTCCCGGGCGTTGAAGGCGTCCAGAAAGTCGACCATCACTGCGCGTGCGGCGTTTTCGGGGTCCGCAGGTGTCGCAGCAGAGGTGGTGAGCGCGCAGGTGAGCGCAAGTCCGACGGCGCAGGTTTTTGCCAGCCGGATCAGGTACCGCGGTCTGTTCAAAGTATTCAGCTGCATGGTGATCTCCCGTTGGGATGCGATTCAGGTAGCCCTCTAACGGGCCGGAACGGCGTTAGGTGGCTTCGGCGCCGGAATAGTAGTGTGCGCAGCACAGGATATACACTAAAGAACGGATCGCCAGGGGTGCCGGAGACCGGGTTATGGCGGATCAGCCCGCGCCACTCTTCGCGTAGTCCACGGTCAGCCAGCGGTCGGCACGTATCGTCACCCGCACCGAGTCATCCTCGGAATTCTGGGCCGCATAGGCATCCCCCATCTTGTCGCCGAGATAACGGCGGGCCATGGGTCGTGTGTCGGTGTCGACTTCGGCCGGTGTGATGGCGGTCACCGTGCCTTCTACCGAGACATAGGCGTAAGGCAGTGACTCCTTCTGGGCGACCAGCGTGACTCGAGTACCTTTCCTGAGCAGCCTGCCTTTCTGAGAAGTCCTGCCGGTCAGCAACCAGATGTCCCCGCCCGGGCGGTAGTCGTACCAGACGGGCGCGGAGAGCGGGGCGCTGTTTTCAGCGGGAACAGACAGTACGCCAACATGAAGGTCTGCCAGGAAGGCCTCGCGTTCGGAACGGGTCATACGGGTATCTGCCATCGCGCTCTCCGGTGTGTCTGGGGGGAGACGCATTGCTCCCGGGTGTTAATAAACGGCCGGCAACGATAGCATGGTTCCGCGCCGCTGCATGGGGTAGCGGATGCGTCGAAGGAGTCGGATTTGTTCCGCAAGAAACACACGCTCACCAGTCTGTCGCGCACCTGCGGCTGAGCCGCCAAGGTCAGCTCGGTCGAGCTGCAGGCGCTGCTGGGTTCGCTGCCGAAGGTCGCGGACCCCAATCTCATTGTCGGTTACGACACCTCCGACGATGCGGGCGTGTATCGCCTCACGGATGAGATCGCGATCGTGGTCACGGCGGATTTCATCACGCCGCCCTTCGATGATCCTGAACTGTTCGGTCAGATTGCCGCGGCGAATGCACTGAGTGACGTGTATGCCATGGGTGGGCGTCCGGTTACCTGTCTGAACCTGGTCTGTTTCCCGGCAGATGAGCTCGGGCCGGAAATTCTGGCAGGCATCGTTCGCGGCGCACGACAGAAAATCGATGAAGCCGGCGCCGTGCTGGCCGGTGGCCACACCGTGGAGGATCCGGAGCCGAAATTCGGACTGGCGGTCACCGGAGTGGTGCATCCCCAGCGCTGCTGGCGCAACTCAGGTGTGCGGCCGGGTGATGGCCTGGTGCTCACCAAACCAGTGGGGAGCGGTGTGCTGCTCAATGCAAATCTCAAGGGCTGGGTGAACGCGCAGGATCTCGAGGCCTGCCGGTCGACACTGGTCGCCCTCAACCGCACAGCCGCAGAAGTCGCAGCCCGCTACGAGGTGCATGCGGCAACCGATATCACCGGATTCGGGCTGGCCGGACACAGTCTGGAGATGGCGCGTGGCTCGAAGGTTCGCATCGAACTGCGCTACCGGGACATCCCCTTCATGAGCGGCGCGCGGGCCATGTATGAACGTGGCATGTCCACGGGCTCGAATGTCAGCAACCGCGCGTTGTCGGAGCCGGACATGGATATCCGAGCCTCGCTGCAACCTGCGCAGACGGAACTGCTGTTCGATCCGCAGACCAACGGCGGGCTGCTGCTGGCTGTCGATGCGTCTGTTGTCGAGGCGCTGGTGCGGGATCTGCGCGCAGCCGGAGTGGCGGACGCCGCCTGTATCGGCCACGCCGTTGCCAGCGGCGATGGCACTCATCTGGTGATCGATTGAGGCACCGGCGTTACCTTCGCTGCGGGTGAGGGCGTATAGTTCAGGGCGTATGTGAACTGGAGAGGGGAGACAGTATGAGAATTCTGGTGGGCATGCTGCTGTTGCTTACGGCGGTCGAGTCGTACGCCAAAGCAGTAGTGCTCTATGAAGGTCGGACAGTTGCGGTCGAACAGACCCTGGCGGATCCAACCGACCTGTGGATTCATCCGGAAGACCTGACCGAGGTCAACGGCTTCGAGCTGAAGCCGGAAGGCGCCTGCATCGACGACATCTGTGTGCCGGTGCGTCAGGAAGAAGACAGCGACATATTTGTGACCCGTGGTGGCGAGCGCTGGTTCAACGTCGCCGAACTCGCCGATCGGCTGCAGCAGCCCTACGTAGTGGATCACGATGCCGGAGTCTGGAGCTTCGGTGCCGTCCCGGTGCGGCGCGCGAGCTTCTTCGAGCGCGGAGTGGCGCCGGATTTCGAGCTGCCGGATGTCGAAGGGCGCCTGCATCGGCTCTCCGATTTCAAGGGGCAGAAGATCATGCTGCTGTCCTGGGCAAGCTGGTGAGGATGCCGCTTTGACCTGTCAGGTTGGCAGGCAGTATTCGAAACACTCAAAGACGACAATTTCATCATTATTGCAGCCGCCCAGGACTCCGCAGGTGTGGAAGCCGCCGCACCCTGGTACGAAAAGGCTGGCGCGAAGTACATCACGCTGGTCGACACTCAGCACAGGCTGAGTGCTCTGTACAACCTGGTGAACGTGCCCTCAGCGGTCTGGATCGATGAGGCCGGCAACGTGCGCCGGATCGATGAAGGCACCTATGCCACCATCCACAGGATGGGCGATTTCCAGTTCGGCCGGGAAGACTATGCGCCCATGGTCACCAGCTGGGTGAAGGAAGGGGAAGCCAGTGAATACCTGAAGCCGGTCGGATCGGTGGCTGTGGCGCCACCTTCGGACGAGGAAGCGATCGCAGAAGCCAATTTCAGGCTGGCGGTGTATTTCTTCGGCGCAGGCGATCAGGCACGCGCGGACAAGTACTGGGAGATCGCCCAGTCTCTGAATCCTGCGAGCTGGAATTACGCACGCCAGGACTGGTCGTTTACGCCGGAGGTTGCCGGAGAGAACTGGACGAAGAAGGTCCAGACACTGGAAGGCAAGCCCTACTATCGGCCGATCGAGGGGTTGGACAAGCCTTGAGCTGAAGGGCAGGGTGCCATCTGCATCGTGCCTGTTCAACCTAATTCAGCGAGAAGTCTGGCTCCGGCGGGTGAAATCAGCCAGGCAAGAACGCCGCAATTCACCATAACCGTGACCCAGAAAATTCGCTGAAAAGATGCTTTCCTCGATTTGTGTCTGAACACCTCCATGGCGATCAGCGAGCCCGGCCAACCGCCGAGCAGGTCGACGAAATGCAGGGTGTTTTCTGCGGTACGCCACCTCGACGTGCGTGCTGCGGATTTGTCGTACCAGTACATGATGAAGGCGAGAGTGCCGGTCACGAAATACAATCCAAGCAGTTCGGGAGGCAGCAGATCGGCGGTGACTGCGGTCAGAAGCAGCATCATGAACATGCTGGAGATACCGATTTTACGGAGGACGAGCCCCTGTCCCGGACGTGGTTCCGTGCGCCTGTTCAGGTACTCGACATCGATCGCCTTGGCCCTCCCCTTCGGGTCCCTGGCCAATCGATAGCTGACGGCATCGTTTTCTGCGGGACGCCTGTTCCTGTGGGTGAGTGCGCTGATGTGCAGGAAGACCTGACCGTTGCTGCCTGCGGGCCGGATGAACCCGAAGCCTCGAGCATCGTCCCACTTCTGAATCAGCCCTTTCTGGCGTGTCACGCTTCAAATCTCCGTCTGCACCAGGACATTGGTTGGGCGCGGTTTTATTTAAACCTCCCGCATTTTCAGGTGATTCAGAACCAGTAGTCCGCGACACACTTCCCGTCTCTGGGCAGATCCTCGAAACGCTTCAGGCCGTCGAAATGATCGATCGGGATCTGTGCAACGGGCTCCGGCTCGGTCAGGCGCAGATTCACCGCGATGCGCCGGCGTCCCTGTGGGTCTGCCTGCATTGATCGCCAGTAAGCGACGCAACCGCAGGTGGGGCAGAAATGAAACTCTATCGCCTCGCCGCGGATATAGGCCTGGGTTGGCCCGGAGACGCTGATGCGCTCGCCTTCGTAATCGTAGGCCCAGAGCACGCCGTAACGGCGGCAGAGGGTACAGTTGCATGCGGTAGCGGCTTCCGGGGTTCCCCGGAACTGCCAGTGCAGGGCGCCGCAGTGGCAGGATCCTTCGATCTTTTCAGTCACGGTTTCCCTCCTCCCGTACGGCGACAGACAAAGCTGATCTCAAAGCCAGCGCCTCACGCTTGCCTGATACGTTTTGTACTGCTCACCATGCAGATCGGCAAGATGGGTCTCCTCCAGGCGCACCTGGACCTGGATGAGGATCTCTCCGGCGATGAGCACGGCGAGGGTCGCTGCCGAAGGCGCGACCAGACACACACCGAGCAGCGTGACCCGCATCGAAAGGAAAATCGGATTGCGGGAGACACTGAACAGGCCTTTCTGCACCAGCTCCGTAGGGTTCTCCGAATCGATCCCGATCCGCCAGGACAAACCCATCTGCGCCTGGGCGATAAGCACCCAGACAAGCGAAGCCAGCAGCAGGCACCATCCCAGGATCTCGAGCCCGGGCACCCGAAGATCTGGAATCGGCGCCAGCCAACCGGCCAGATCAGGGTGTGCATTGAGCAGCACAATCAGCCCGCTCGCGGCGATCACAACTTTGAACGCCCGCCCCACGTACCCGTAGGCGTCATCCGCGGATGACAGGGTGAGAGGATTGATGCCCGTCTTCCGGTAGACGAGCAGCGTGCGCCAGACAAAGGCGAGCAGCAGATACAGCAGGAAGTAGATGAGCAGTGTCATGGGCGGCTAGGGCGCGACTGCAGCTGAAACCTCCGTTGAACTGGGAGTATCAGAATCATCGTAATACAATAAAAATATATTGTTAAACAATAAATGTGGAGTTACCTTATCCCTTCCCATCGCCAGCCAGGGAGACCGCAATGACAGAGGCCAATAGCACAAGGATCGTAACCTACAGCCGGGTGCTGCGGGGAGTCTGCGCGATCGGCTTCGCGCTGGTTCCCCTGTTGCTCGGTGGCATGTGGTTTCTGGGCAGCGAGGCGTTTCTACTGTCCGGCGAAGCCGCCTACTACCTGGTCCCGCACGGCGTCGGCTTTGAGGTGGGCCGGCTTACCCCGGCTCTGCGACTGGCTGGTTTCATGATCTCGATGATTCCCGGCGGACTGACCATGTGGGCACTGTGGCATCTGGCAAAACTGTTCGGCTGTTTCTCACGGCTGCAGTTCTTCACCTCCGACAGCGTCAGAAGCTTCCGGGTGTTTGCAACCGCGGTGCTGCTCACCGGTGTAGCGCGACCCCTGGCAGGGGGCCTGATGAGTATGGCGACAACGTTCGGCAACGCGCCCGGTAACCGCTATCTGTCCTTCACCGCGGGGAATTCGGAATTGACGGCCGTGTTCCTGGGGTTCGTGCTGCTGGTTGTTGCGCTGGTGATGGAACAGGGTCAGCGCATCTCCGAAGAAAATCAGGAAATCATTTAGCTCATGCCGATCAGGGTACAGCTCGACATCCTGCTCGCGGAGCGTAAAAAGACCTCGAGGGAGCTGGCTCAGTACGTGGGCATCACCGAGCAGAACATCTCGCTCATCCGCTCCGGTAGGGTCAAGGGTATGCGCTTTTCAACCCTCGAGAAGATCTGTGAGTTTCTGGAATGCCAGCCCGGTGATCTGCTGGTGCACGAGTCTGAAGAGTGAGCCGCGGGCAGCCATTTTGTGATGCCTTGAAGGCCGTTGCGCACGAGTGCGGAGCCGATGCCCCTGCCGTGATAGCGAGGCAACACGGCGACAGAGCCCAGCGCATACCAGTGTTGCGAACCATCCGCTGGCGATGAGCTTGCCGATGGGGTCGCGGTCGTGTTCGCGTTCGGCGCGGATCTGCAGATTCGGTGGCAGGTGTCTGCTCGTACGGGAAGTCCTGGCGCGCTCACCGCGCCTTACTCGTTTTCACTCACCAGATGGACGATGGCTGCGGTGGAACTTTCATGGCGACATTCCTGCCGCCTCTGATGCGCGTTGATCTGGTCATATCCCTGCCCTTGCGCTGTCTCTGCCCTCCACGTACTGGGGAAGATCGTCCGTGATTGAAGTCCAGTTCGCAGCGGAGCCCACGAATATGTGGGCATCCGGTACAACGGGAACGTCGGTGTCAAACACACTCAGTGCGATTTCGATAGTTTCGCTGCTCGCTCGCGGACTGTGGAACAGCAGGCTGGAACCACAGAGTCGGCAGAATGAACGGACCGTACCATTCGGCGCCCGGAACTCCGCGATGGCGTCCGTGCCTTTTGTCCATCGCAAAGACTGGCGCGGAACGCCGACAAAGGTCGCGTATTCCGCGCCATGAAATTTCCGGCACATCCGGCAGTGACAATGGGCGGCGCGCTGGTCGAGCTGATCTGTCTCGAAAGTGACAGCACCGCAGAGGCAGCTTCCTTTGTAGATATCGGACACGGCTTTAGAACTCCGAAGAAGTGGGTGGGTGCAGGCGCGGTGGACGCACTTCAGGAGTTAACTCAGGCGCGTAACCAGGCCATGGGAATGTCTGATTCGAAGCCGCCTCCGACACTGGCGATGCGTTTGTCCATCCTGCCTTCGATGGTGAAGCCCAGGGTCTCGTAGAACCGGATTGCCTTCGCGTTGCTTTCGCGAGCAATGAGTTCAACTCGAAGGACATGCGGATGCGTCTCCTCAACCTTCAGCATGAATGTTTCAAAGAGCCGTCGTCCGAGGCCTTTGCCCTGCGCCGAAGGGTCAACGGCGATCGTAAGATCGGAAAGTACATGTGAAAAGCATTTTGGAACCGGGGCATAGGCGTGTATTTCCGCCTGGAGATCGCCTGGACCTGCTGCTACGAGACAAATACCCCGGTTCATCGAGCTGGTCAGAAACGAGGTCACGTAAGCCTCATCGATCTCATCTGCCAGGCGTGCCAGCCCGCCGGGAACAGAAGCAACACGCTTGTAGAGTTCCAGGATGGCGCGATGGTCGCCCTGGCAGGCATTGCGGAGCTGCATCAGCTCAGCTTTCCCGCCCGGCAGATCGCATATCTTTTTCGTCCTGCTTGAGCCGTGAGAATTCTCGTGCCTTCCAGCGATTTTCCCAGGCCCGTTTGTGCGGTTTACACAGTGCGCAGGCGGTTTTTTTGCGCTTGAGTCGTTTTCGCATTTGATCAGAGCCTCCGTCGTCGCCTTGCAGCCGGGTTGCATTGTAACTCGGAGTTATCCACGAACCCGAGGAAGTATCCGATCCGCAGCATCTGCCCGGCTCTGGTCGCATCATGCCTCCCCATCTCTACACCGTCGCCCACAGAAGCCTCACAGCGGCATCCGGATCCTTCAACACTGTGCACGTTTCATCGAGCACCATCGTTGCCCGCTGTGTGCTGTCGTATTCGGGCCACTCGGGGAGCACCGGAGTATTGGGATCGCCATCCCGGGCGAAGGCAATCCAGGCGGAACTCATTTTCAGCGCCAGTGCCCGGGCTTTTGCGCTGGTGCCTGCCCAGGGCGACTGGTCGACGTTGTCGAAGGCGAAGGGAATTTCCAGTGCATGGTGTGAGCGCAGTTTAGGGTCGGTTTCGGATTCCCAGGTGAAGTAGTACATCCAGGTCGCCGGACCGAGTGCGGCTTTGCGCTGGGCGAGGGTGATGGAATCGAAGCGGTAGGTCCGATCCGAGAGCATCAGCAGCCAGCGCTCGGCGGGAGTGGTGCCCGGATACGCGCTGGCATAGGTCTGCAATACACGGGCGGCGGCACCACCGGCCATGCCCGCTACCCGATCGGCGAGTTCGGCTTCGGTCAGTTTGTCCTCATAGATGGCCGCATCACCGCGGGTGAACAGCGCCAGTTCGTGGCGGTTGCTGCCGATGAGCAGCGGCACTCTGGCGGAGAGCTCGCTTGCGACCGGATCGAAGGCATAGGCGGGCAGGGCGGGCACGCCAACGGTCGGCACGAAGCCGCGCTGCTCGAATCTGCCTCGGGCGCGCGCCTGGGGATCGAATCCTGCTTCCACCCGATCGTGGGCGACGAGCATTTGCTCGACCGGAACTTCCTTCAGGCTGGCGGCCGCGCCCGGTGCGATTTTCAGCTCATCGAGAAAGCTGCGGGCTACCTCGCTTGCCTTGTCCCGCGGCTGCAGATGCAGGCCGGGTCCGCTCTGGATGATGGCGCGGTGAAAGAGCCCTTTCGCTGCGGGCATACCCATCAGGGTGGAGACCTTCCGGCCGCCGCCCGACTCTCCGAAAATCGTGACGTTGTCCGGATTTCCGCCGAAACGGCGGATGTTGCGTCGTACCCAGCGCAGGGCGTGGACGATATCGAGCATGCCCTGGTTGCCTGCGCCGGCGAACTGGCCGCCCGCGATGTCTTCCAGATGCAGGAAGCCGAAGACGTTGAGGCGGTGATTGAGGGTGAGCACCACCACATCGCCGCGTCGGCACAGCGCGCCGCCGTCATACATGGGGCTCGATCCGGAAAGGGTGGAAAATCCGCCGCCGTGCAGCCACACCATCACCGGTCGCTTGCCGCCGTCATCCAGTGCCGGGGTCCAGACGTTGAGCACCAGGCAGTCTTCGCTCGTGGTCAGGTCCTGAGAGAGCGGGCTCTTCGGCTGCGGCGCGGCAGCACCGTAGTCGAAAGTGTCCAGGGGCTCCTTCCAGGGTGCGGGCTCCTGTGCCGGTCCGAACCTGTTGGCGCCTGCCGTGCTGCCACCGTAGGGAATACCCTTGAAGACTCGAATGCCGTTTTCGACAACACCGCGCACGGGTCCGCTGTGCGTGCGCGCCACGGGTGAGTCGCTGGACTGGCTGGCAGCTGCGGCGAAAGCGCTGCCACCCGCCATGGCCGCCAGGCCTATGGTGCTGCCTGCGCTGAAAGCCCTGCGGGTCAGTCGAATACTCATGCTGCGTTCTCCTGGTGTCGGTCACTGCCTGAACAGCCGGTTGCGTACGGCGTACTGATAGACGAGAAAGGCGAAGACGACGAATACCGCGCCGCACACCCACTCGAAAGAATCCCCGAGCAGCTCCCGGTAGCGTTTCGACCAGAACAGTGCGAAGAACGCATGGGCAGTGAAGAGGAAACCGCTCCAGAAGAGGATCTGCTTGGCCCAGATCCGATCCTGGAAGCCGTGCCAGGCGAGATTGCCGGTTACCACCGCAATCACCAGGATTACGCTCGGAATGATGTAGTGCTGACCGATGACAAAGGTCTGCAGCACCGCGATGACGGCCGCCAGGGTGATGAGCGCGAAAATCAGTTCGAAGGCGTACTGCAGCGACAGGCGTTGTTTCATGATTGCGATTTCCTTTGTCTCCACCCGGTGCCGTCAGAGTGCCACGAAGCGCACGGGGGAACCACTGCTCGCAGCTTGAGATGCCTGATACAGGCGGCACCTGCTTCGGTGCGCTACGGGTAGAAGTCCGGCATCTCAGGCAGGTCGCCTTCCGCAAATCGAGCGAGTCGGAATGCGTGCAGAGACGTGTCAGCCGCTCTGCCCTGCAGAAGCTGGCTTACACAGAGCCCCCCGGCGGGCCCCATCGCGAAACCATGGCCGCTGAAGCCCGTGGCGATCACCAGCCCGGGTACGGGTGTGCGGTTGTCGATCACGGGAGCCTGGTCCGGTGTCATGTCGATGTTGCCCGCCCAGATCTTTTCCACTGCCAGGTCCGCGAACCGGGGCAACAGGCGCGCGAAACCTTCGAGATTGGGTGCTGCGGCTTCCAGATCAGGCGGTGGTTCGTTGCTGCGCAGGGCGGCCCAGGGAGAAGCATGGGTGCGTGTGCCGGGAATCAGTCCGAGCAGATCGCGAATCAGCGGGCGTCCCATTGCCAGTTTCAGTTCCCGGCGGAATTGCCAGGCGGTCGCGCCGAACTGACGGATGTCGGTGAGCGCATCCAGGTTGATGTCGAAGGTGGAACGCGCCCCCGAGGCGAGCACAAAGCGACCGGCGGCATCCTGGCGGAAGGCCACCTCCGGCGCCCAGCCCGTTGCCTGGGTGTAGGGTGGGGCAGGGGTGGTACGGATCACCGTGGAGCGGATGGCGTTCTGGGGCAGGGCTATGCCTAAGGGTTTAAGCAGCCTGCGCGACCAGGCGCCTGCGGCCACCAGCACCTGGTCTGCGAGCAGGGAGCCGCGTTCTGTGACAACCCCCTGCACACCGGCGCTGCTGATGAGAATCGAATGAACGGCGCAACCCTGCAGGAGCGTGGCACCGGCAACGACTGCGGCGTCGACGAAGGCCCGGGTCACCCGATGCGGATTCGCCTGTCCATCCGAGGGGATGAACAGTCCGCCCAGCACTCCGCCGCGGATACCCGGAAGTCGGTCGGCGACCTGTGCGGCGCTCAGCAGTTCGACATCGAGACCCGTGTCCGCGGCCGCGCGCTGATAGCCTTCGTAGCCCGCCATGGCTTCCGGGCTGCCCGCAATGTTGAGATTGCCACCCTGGCGCCACTCGAGATCGGCACCCAGGTCCTGTTCGAGGGTTTCCCAGATGCGGCGCGACTGCATTGCCAGGGGGATGAGGTGGGGATAGCGCACCTGCTGATGCACCCATCCCCAGTTGCGGGTGGACTGCTCGAAGCCGATGGCACCTTTGTCGAGGAGGATCACCTTCAGTCCGGCCCGGGCGGCGTACAGCGCGGTCGATGCGCCGACGATGCCGGCACCGACGATGACCACATCGACCCGCTCTCTGGACAGCGGCTGCATCAGCCACCAGCCGGGTTCGAAGTGCCCGGTTTGATCGGCCGGAGCGTTTTCGATTTCAGCGTCGGGTACCCGCCGGGCTGGCAGGTGATGATGATGGCGCGGCGCGGTCGATCTGAGGTGTTCGGCGCTGAGCCGTGTACGGTGTGGGGATTAAAAAAGATCAGGGATCCCGCTGGCGCCTCCATGAGCGCCTGTCTGGATTCATCGAAGCAGTCGGTGCGGGTGAAGAACCCCTGGAGCTGGGTGCCGTCCTCGGTGCCGGGCAGGCAGCCCTTGCGGTGTGAGCCGGGAATCAGGCGCAGGCAGCCATTGTCTGCCGAGGCGTCATCGAAGGTGACCATCACATTGGGCAGCAGATCGACATGGCTGCAGTCGTGAATCCAGTAGGGCGAATCCTGGTGCCAGCGGAAGCCGGATCCCTCCCGCGGGCTTTTGATGTTCAGCTTTGCCGTCCACAGCGCAATGTCTTCCTGTCCGATGATGCCCCGCATGGGCTCGGCGATCCGGGCATCGTCGAGGAGGTGATCGAGACGGGCATCGAGTTCCTGCACCGGCTCGATGACCCGCACCAGTTCGCTGTCCGCGCCGTGTTCGAATTGAATGGTGACGTGACCGGCGTCCACAAAGCGGTTGCCGTCGAGCCGGTAGCTGTGGCCGCCACGGGCCAGTGCGCGCGCTGCACACGCGGCCTGATCCGCTGCCTGGCGCAGCAACTCACACTGGGTGGGCGAGAAAACGCCCGTGCGCAGGAAGAAGCCCTGCCGCGCGTACTGGTCGGCTTCAAGCGGGGTGAGGGCATGAGGTCTGCGCATGCTCTCCTCGCTCAACGCACCCAGACACCGGCGGCCATCACCCGGTCGATGGTGCGCGTATTGCGGATGTCCGCCAGGGGGTCGGCGTCGAGCAGTACCAGGTCGGCCAGCATGCCGGGTTCGATACGTCCCATTTCGGCCTGTCTGCCGAAGAAGCGGGCGGGTTCCATGGTTGCCGCATGCAGTGCTTCCTGGGGGGTGAGTCCGCCGCGCACCAGCAGTTCCAGCTCTTCGTGCAGGCTGTAGCCGGGTATGCCCAGCCCGATGGGTGTGTCGGTACCCGCTGCGATCGGTACTCCGCGTGCTTTCAGTCGGGAGATCAGAAACAGACTCCAGTCGGAGAAGGCTGGATCAACGGTTGCGGCTGCCAGAGCCATCTCGTCCGCGCGCGCCTGCCAGTCCTGCCGGGTATCCTCGGGCAGCTCGGCGAGCGCGGCGGGCCAGTCGGCTGCTTCAAAGGGACGTACCACAGCCACCGTGTTCAGACGCAGAGTTGGCACCTGCAGAGTCTGCTTGAGTGTGTCGAGTACCCCGTCACAACGTGTTTCATCGTAGGCGGCGATCGCCGGGAGCCGCTGAGCGGCGTGCAGGTCACGACGCAGTTCATAACCCCGGCCTTCAGAGAAGCCGCTGATTTCCGTCTGGCGCGCAGCGAGCAGTTCCTGCCAGTTCGCCGCGCAGGCGAGCTCGATATTGCGCAGATGTTCCATTGAATCCACAGCAGGGCCTGCGGTGTCTGCCGTCATCATCAGCGGCACGTGTGCGGCGATCGGCAATCCGAGCAGACTGGCTTCTGCGACCAGAGCATCGAATACGGCGGGATCCACCAGTTCATAGATCTTGATGAAATCGACACCGGCAGCGTTGAGCGCCTGAACCGTCTGACGGGCGGTGTCGACATCCGGCACGCCGGTGCCGAGCGGCGGCTGGCCCGGGTCCGAACCGTCGTACACAACAAAGCGGCCGTCGAGCAGCGGACCGGAGAGGAAAACTCTGGGCGCCGGGGTCTCCCGCACCTGCAGACCGCGACGCAGTGCGGTGATCAGTGCGAGGTCGCCGCCGGTATCGCGCACACTGGTGATGCCGTAGTGCAGAAAGAGATCCGCCATTTCCAGGGTCAGGGCTTCCTCGTAGAGAAAGTGCACGTGCATGTCCCACAGGCCCGGGATCAGAAATTTCCCCGTGGCGTCTATGGCGTCTGTGGCCGACGCCACATTGGCGGACATGGGCGTGATGGAGACGATCCGATCCCCCTGGATGATCACGCGCTGATCCACACGTGGCTCCTTCACCCCGTCGATCAGGGTGACATGTTCGATGGCGATACCGTCGATGGGTGGCAGTGTCACGGTGGTGCAGCCCACCACTACCGTGAGCAGTCCGGCGGTGAGCAGTGCGGCAGTGAGCAGTCCCCGGCGTTGCGCGATTCGATTCATCCGTGGTTCCTCTGCAGTGCAGCTTCCCGGTAGGGAGTCAGATCCCAGCCGGGATATCTTGCGGCGGCCCGGGCCAGTGTGGTTTCCGTCCAGAAGGGATCGCCGGGTGGCTTGACGCCGAAGCAGGCCAGTTGTTCCGGGGTGGCATGATCGAAGATCCGATACCAGGGTTTCAGATGGTGGAAGGGCCAGGCATGGTAACCCACGCTGTCGTCGCCCGCTCTCTTATAGCAGGCCATCACCGCATAACGGCTGCCACCGGGGGCGGTCATGTTGGTGCCGCGGTGATACACGTCGATGGAATAGGGAAAAATACTGCCCGCCGGTGCAGCACTGGAGCGTTCGAAGGGCTGCAGGCGCTTCTGCAGATCGGGATCATTGCTCAGGGTGGCTTCCGGGGGGGCGATCCGCGCGCTGTCGGTGCGGCGCACGTAGTGCATGGCCCCGTGGGCATCGGTGACATCTGAGAAGTAGCAGAGGATGGTGACCGAGTTCAGGCAGGCGTCTTCGGATGGCACCGTGAGGGTGTGATTGGAGAAATCGCAATGGAAGGGCTGATCGTAGTCCGCAGCGCCCGTGAACTTGGCCCACACCTGGCACTGATAGAGGTGCACGTCGGTTGTGTTGAGGGCCGCGCGGGCGAATGCCATCAGGGCGGGATGCACGCCGATCAGATTCAGCGCTGGTGAACAGTCGCATGGCACTGCTTCAAAGGTGGCGAACTGGGCGGCGCTGAAGCGGCCTGTCTCGCCAGCCTTCCTGCGGACCATGGGTGTATCGGCCCCCGCGCCGCGACCGAACACCTGCCGAAAGTCCGCCTGTACTGACCGGACTTCTTCAGGTGTAAAGAAGTTTTCGATCAGCACGCCGCCTTCGCGGCGCCAGGCCTCGACCTGACCGGGAGTGAACCGTTCGCTCATTTCTGTGCTTCCTGCTCTTCGTCCGTTCTCCACAGCCAGCGCAGTGAATCCGCAAACAGCGCGCCACCGTGGCGCAGGCTGTGCCCGCCGGTGCCGAATTCGAAACGATGATCGTAGCCGGCGTAGTTCAGCGCTTCCGCCATCGTCTGGTTCGCCAGCGCCCAGTCGCCGAACAGGGTCCTGGCATCGTTCACCCCGCTCTGCAGACAGACGCGCAGCGTTTTGCGCGGGGTGGTGCGCACCAGGTAGGGATAGTTGTGTCCGCCGAGTATGTTGGTAAAGGAGCCGCAGTGGCTGAGCACCCGCTGGTAGCTGCGGGTATGAAACCAGCCGACGGAAAAGGCACAGATGCCACCACTGCTGATACCGCAGATGGTGCGGCGGGTGGGGTCCTGGGTAATGCGGATGCGATGCTCCCGGGCGACGAAGGGCAGAACTTCTGTTTCGAGAAAGTCACCGTAGTCGGGCGTCAGTGCATCGTATTCGAGGCTGCGCTGACGCATGGCGGCGTTGTAGTCACTCGAGTAGCCCGGCTTCTGTGCATCCGGCGGGCGGCCGGGATTCACAAACACGCCCACGGTCTGCCGGATTTCACCCCTGGCGTGCAGGCTGTCGAGCACCCGGGTTGCGCGTACGGCGCCGTTGAGACTCGAATAGCCGGCACCATCATTGCACACCAGCAGATCTAAAGGATCACGGGGGTCGAGTCGGGCGGGCAGGTAGACGAACAGATCCCGCAGGGTGTCCGCATAAATGCGGGTCTGGTCCCAGTCGCGATAGCGGGTCAGGGTGCCGGCCGGTACCTCCTCATCGGGAAAAGCCTCCGGGCAGGGGTGATAGACGCGGTCGCCGGGGTGATCGAGGGAGGCGCGTATGTCGGCGTTGGAGCGGCCATTGACCTCGGCGGGGGTGGGCTGGTCGAGGCCGAGGCGGGCGTAGGTCTGCAGATCCATGGGCATTCAGAACTTCTCAATCCGGCGCGGGGTGGCGCTTTCAGTATGCCCATCGAATCGGTTCGGGCCAACGTGCCGGTTGAAGCACCGGCATTCGTGCCGGTGTACGGTCCGGCAGAGGACCCGGCACAGGTGCCGGCATACGGCCCGGCAACGTTGAATTCGAGGGATCCGAAACCTATCCTTGCCGGCTTTCTACCACTCGAAAGTGAGCCGCCATGGCAGACGACAGCGTTGATGTGCTCATCATCGGCGCCGGTGCATCGGGCGCGGCGCTGGCCTGGAGTCTCGCCGACACCCGCATGCGCATCCTGTGCCTCGAGCAGGGCGACTGGCCGAATCCTGCCGACTATCCGACCAACGGTCGGGACTGGGAAGCGCGTGCGCTCGACGAATTCAGCTTCAGCCCCAATCGTCGCAGAAATTTTGCCGACTACCCGATCAACGATGATGAATCGCCGATCAAGGTGGCTAACTTCAACGGGGTGGGCGGCGGTACCGTGCTCTACGCCGGGCACTTTCCGCGCTTCCACCCGAGTGATTTCCGGGTGCGGACCCTCGATGGTGTCGCCGACGACTGGCCTATCGACTACACAACACTCGCGCCCTACTACGATCTCAATGACCGGATGATGGGGGTCTCCGGACTCGCCGGAGATCCGGCCTATCCCCCGAAGCAGCCACAGATGCCACCGGTCCCCCTCGGCAAGGCGGGACAGCGGCTGGCGCAAGGCTTCAATACGCTCGGCTGGCACTGGTGGCCGTCGGACAGCACCGTGGCGACCGAGCCCTACGACGGCCGGGATCGCTGCATCAATCTCGGTGCCTGTATCACCGGCTGTACCCAGGGTGCCAAGGCCAGCACCGACATCACCTACTGGCCGCACGCCCTGCGCAGTGGCGTGGAGGTGCGCACCCGCTGCCGGGTTCGGGAAATCACCGTGAACAGCGCCGGTATGGCTGACGGCGTGATCTACTACGACGCCGCCGGTGTGGAGTGCAGACAGGCGGCCGAAGTCGTAGCGCTCGCCTGTAACGGCGTGGGCACACCGCGAATCCTGCTCAACTCCACATCCACCGCCTTCCCCGACGGCCTTGCCAACAGCAGCGGCCTGGTCGGCCGAAATCTGATGTTTCATCCCTATGCCGCCATCCTCGGCGTCTTTGACGAGCCCCTCGATGGCTATAAAGGGCCGACCAACTGTATCTGGAGTCAGGAGTTCTACGAGACCGACCCGGCGCGCGGCTATGTGCGCGGTTTCAGCTACGAGATCAACCGGGGTCGCGCACCGCTCGGTACGGCACTGATGGGCATGCTCAGGGGCCGCATACCCTGGGGTGAGGGGCACCACCGCGCCTACCGGACCATGCACAACCGGGTTACCGGCATGATGGGTATCTGCGAGGATCTTCCGGAGGCACACAATCGGGTGACGCTGGATGCCATTCTGAAGGATCCGAACGGCATCCCGGCGCCGCACATTCACTACGAACTCAGTGACAACAGCCGCCGCATGCTCGACTTTGCGGTGGCACGTGGCACAGAAGTACTCAAGGCTGCAGGTGCCACGGACGTGATGACGGAGATGCCACTGGCTGTAGGCGGCTGGCATCTGATGGGCACCGCGCGCATGGGTCGGGATCCGGCCACATCGGTAGTAAATGAGTGGGGCCGAAGCCACGATGTGAAAAACCTCTTTATCGTGGACGGCAGCCTGTTCGTGACCTCAGCCGGTGTGAATCCGACGCCGACCATTCAGGCACTCGCCCTCTACATCGCCGGGTCGATGAAGCAGCGCCTGGCCAATCTGTTTGCTTGAGGTGTGAGATGAGTGTCCAGGATTCACTGATCGCCGGGGAGAACGTGCTCGATTCCGCACAGCGTGAACTGCTGCGCTGGATCGCCGCCGCCATCATTCCATCCAGCAGCGAGTACGGGGTGCCTGGCGCAGACGATGCGCGGATCTTTGCGGACATCCTCGCTACTGCCCGACCGATGGCAGCAGCGGTCGTTGGCGCGCTGGGGGTGGTGGCGGACATTGTCAGCAAATACGGCGGCGGCAAGCTCCAGTCAATGGACGATGCCGCTGGTACAGAGGTGCTTAAGATCCTTCGCGCTACCCCCGCAGTGTTTGTGCTGGTCAGCCTGGTGCTGCGCTGCTACTACCGGGACGACCGGGTCATGCGGTCACTGGATATGGAACCCAGGGCCCCCTTTCCCGACGGCTTCGAAGTGGAGCAGGGCAACTGGAGTCTGCTCGACCCCGTGCGGCAGCGGGGCCGCCGGTATCGGGACGTACCCTAGGAGACTCTGATTAAGTATCAACGCCTCAGCGTGTCGTACCGGCGTTCTGGCAAGACGCACTTCGCCGGCAATGGTGGTTCCATTGCCAAGAAGTGCAACGCAGTCCAGAGCGCCTGTACGACGCGCCCTCCGGGAGCTTATCGCAGCCGCCCCTGCTGTGTTGCGACCCTCACCAATACAACCAGTATTGCTTTCGGGTCGCGCCTTGCAGGAGCGGCTGCGAGAAGCTCTGAGGCGTTGATACTTAATCAGAGGCTCCCTAGGCTGATTCCGCCATCCATCTGCCGCTGCGGGCCGGCCTGAGGAGCTCAGTAAAGAAACTCGGAAACTGATTGATCAGAGCATGGTCGAGGACCTGCTACCCCAGGCCTCGCTCGGCAGCTCCGCTGTGCCCTCGCGTGGCGTTTTGCCTCGCGCAGGAGCACGAGTCAAAACGCCGTACTCGGCCTCGCTACACGGCCCGGGGTAGCAGGTCCTCGCCCACGCCTGGTAAATCTTTTCAGGCTTCGTGGCTGTGAGGCTGGCCAGCATCCAGAGAAGTCTCACCGCATTTTTCGGATCCATCTTGAAGCTGGGATGGAGAGGGGGTTGCAGCGGACCGTGGAGCGAGGCCGAGAGAGGTGGATTGACCCGCTTCGGGGCAACTCCACCAATCGAGGGGAGCCCGGAGGGCCCGAGTGTAGGTCCGCTGCAACCCCCTCTCCAACACAGCCACGCGATCCGCATCGAAAACAAGCCCGGTGCCTTCAGCCCTGAGTAGGTGATGGACAAGAGGCGGTAGACCCGATGGCACACGGCCTATGACTGGAGTTGCCGTTACCGACCAGCTAACCTGCGCGGCGTCCGCCCTGCTCAGGAATCCCATGGATCACACGGTATTGCTCCTCCTCGCCGGTATCGGCGTCCTGTCGCTGGCTTCTCAGTGGCTGGCGTTTTTGACCAACCTGCCGGCGATTCTGTTTCTGCTGCTTTCCGGCATTCTGATAGGTCCCGGCCTCGGGCTGCTCAACCCGGATGCGCTGTTTGGTGATCTGCTGTTTCCCTTCGTTTCGCTCGCAGTGGCAGTCATTCTTTTCGAAGGCGCCCTGACACTGCGGCGCGAAGAAATCCGGGGTCATGGTTCCGTGGTCACCAACATGGTGCTCGTCGGTTTCTTCGTCACCTGGGTGATCAGCGCGGTGGCCGCACACTTTCTGGTGGGAATGAGCTGGCAGATCTCCATCCTGTTCGGCGCAGTCATGGTGGTGACCGGACCCACGGTAATCGTTCCAATGGTCCGGGCTGTGCGACCGAATCGACGTATCGCCAACATTCTGCGCTGGGAAGGTATTCTCATCGATCCGGTCGGCGCACTGCTGGCGGTGCTGACTTTTAACGTGATCATCGCCACCAGTTTTTCCGATGCGACCGGCGAGGCCGTGCTCGGGTTCGTGCAGGTCATCGTCTCGGGACTGGCGATTGGTGCGGTGTTCGGCTACCTGTGGGGGCTTGCTCTGAGGGCCAGCCGGGTACCGGATTTCCTGAGAAATGTGGCCACTCTGTTGCTGGTGTTTGCCTGTTATGTGCTTGCAGACACCCTGGAATCCGAGTCCGGCCTCCTGGCGGTGACGGTGATGGGCGTATGGCTGGCGAACATGCGGGGCGTGCACCTCGAGGAGATACTCGACTTCAAGGAAAGTCTGAGCATGCTGCTGATCTCGGGGTTGTTCATTCTGCTGGCCGCCCGGCTCGATTTCGCACAGGTGATGAGTCTGGGCTGGGCCAGCCTCGGGGTGCTGTTTGTGATTCAGTTCATCGCCCGGCCGCTGAAAATCCAGCTCTCTGCCCGGGGCTCGGATCTCACCCGGGAAGAGAAGTTCGCCCTCAGCTGGATCGCTCCGCGCGGTATTGTTGCCGCGGCGATCTCTGCCCTGTTTGCCATGCGCCTGGAAGCTGCGGGATTTGAAGGCGCAGAAATGCTGGTGCCGCTCACCTTCGTGATCATTATCGGTACTGTGGTGTTTCAGAGCCTCACAGCCGGGCCGCTGGTGCGAAAGCTTGGTGTGGCAGCGCCGCCTTCGGAAGGCGTTCTGATTGCGGGGAGCGGTCCTGTACCGCGGGCGATTGCGGAGGTGCTGCAGGCCAACGAGGTGCCGGTGCTGATCGCTGACTCAACCTGGGAAGGTGTGCGGGAAGCCCGCATGGCGGGTGTGAAAACCTACTACGGCAACCCGGCTTCTGACCACGCTGAGATGCGTCTCGACCTGACCGGTCTCGGCAAGCTGCTGGCGCTCACCCGGCGAGCGGATCAGAATGATCTGTTGTGCAGCCACTTTGCTTCGGAGTTCGGCCGGGACAGTGTGTACACCCTGCCCCAGACGCTGGAGGTGGACGAACAGCGCTCTGAAAAACATACGGTGGCCTCTGCCCGCAGAGGGCGTCGCGCTTTCGACAAAAACGTCAGTCTGTCGAAGTTCGCCAGCCTGCTCGCCCAGGGTGGGGAAATTCGTGTGACCCGATTGTCCAAGGAGTTCGACTTCTCCGCTTACCTGGAAAAACACCAGGGGCGCATCATTCCGCTGGTGTGCTGGAACGAGCGGGGCAAGGTGCGCATCCTGTCGCCGGACGATGAGTGGGTGCCTGGTGCGGACTGGCACGTGGCCAGTCTGTTCGCACCGGAACAGCAGAACGGGCAGGGCTGAAGTCCACCGAAGCAGCCGGTATCCTTGCCCGCAGCATCTGTATAGTGATCGCCACGACCATCCTTCATGAGGATTCATGGATATCGATTTTCAGGCACTGATTGATCGGCTGATCGGGCTCTCCATGAGTGCGTTCGAACTGATCGCCAATACCACGGTGCTGATTCAGCTGATTCTGATTGCAGCACTGTTCGGGCTGTCGTATCTGATATCGAATCGGGTCGAGCCGCGGCTGATTGAGCTGGCGCGAACCATCAAAGGCAGTCCCGGGATCCTGCGTTTTACCGTAGCCACCCTGCGCCGGCTGGAATGGGCCTTTTTCGTTCTGATGCTTGCCGCTGCGCTGACGGTACTGCGGACCTTCGGCTGGCTCGACAGTGACTATCTCACCTACATGGCGCTGATGCTGTCACTGGCCTGGCTGCTGATCTCCGTGGCATCCCACACCATCCGCAACCGGCTGCTCAGCAGGCTGGTGGCAGTGGCGGGCTGGACCTATGTCGCGCTGACCATCCTCGGCATCACCGAGACCGCAAAAGACTTTCTGGACGCGGCGGGTTTCTCCATCGGTGGGGTGCGACTGTCACTGCTGCTGGTGGTGAAGGCTTTCGTATTCCTCGGCGGCACTCTCTGGGTGGCGATTTCCGCCGGCAATTTTCTCGACAACCGGATTCAGAACAACGAAGAACTCACCCCCAGCCTGCGGGTACTGATCGGCAAGATCCTGAAGATCTCCCTGATCGTGGTGGCGGGCTTCATCGCCATCTCCGGCATCGGCATCGATCTCACCGTATTTACCGTGCTCTCAGGCGCCATTGGTGTCGGTATCGGTTTCGGCCTGCAGAAGGTGGTATCGAACTTCATTTCAGGCCTCATCATTCTTCTCGACCGCTCAATCAAACCGGGCGATACCATCTCCCTCGGTGAAACCTTCGGCTGGATCCGCGAGCTGCGCGCGCGTTTCGTGTCCGTGGTGACCAGAGACGGCCGCGAGTATCTGATTCCAAATGAGGACTTCATCACCCGGGAGGTCATCAACTGGTCGTTTTCCGACGAGTATGTGCGGCTCGATGTGCCCTTTGGAGTGTCATACGACTCCAATCCCCATCAGGTCACCGAGCTGACCATCGCGGCGGCAACCACGGTGTCGAGGGTTGTGCCGAACCCTCAACCGGTCTGCTGGATGACCGGTTTCGGAGATTCGTCTCTCGACTTCGTGCTGCGCTTCTGGATCAGGGATCCGCAGAAAGGGCTGACCAACATCCGCGGTCAGGTGCTGCTGGCGATCTGGGATACCTTCAAGGAAAACGGTGTCAGCATTCCCTATCCCCATCGGGAGGTGATCATGAAGACACCAGTCACGGTGTCAGAGTCCCCTCCCGGGAAGTGACTGTGTGCTGATCTGCGCATGACCTGCTACGGGGTTACGGAACCGGCCGGCGTCCTCACGCTCCTGCGTTTTACCAGGGGCAGCAGCATGGGCACGTCGCGCTGGTAGTGCCGATACTGATCGCCAAACACCGCGATCAGATCCCGCTCCTCCAGACGGATAGCAACCAGTATGTAGCCTGTCGTTGCCAGGGCGAACAGCAGATGCCCGACCGTCATATCCGGCGTTGCCCAGAAGGCGAAGACAAATCCCAGATACAGCGGATGGCGCACCATTCGATAGAGCAGCGGCGTGCTGAAGACCGGCCCGGCCAGAACCCGGCGGGATGCCCGCGCGAAAACCTGCTTGAGGCCGAACAGCTCGAAGTGATTGATCAGGAAGGTGCTGGCGAACACGGTCGCCCACCCGCTCCAGGAAAGCAGACTCAACACCAGCCGACCGGCTTCGTTGTCCACCGTCCAGACGGACATGGGCAGCGCGCGCCACTGCCAGAACAGCAGTACCAGCGCCAGGCTCGACAGAATGACGTAGGTGCTGCGTTCGACCGCCGCGGGCACGTACCGGGTCCACCAGCCTTTGAATGCGGGACGTGCCATGACGCTGTGCTGCACGGCAAACAAGGCCAGCAGGGCGATGTTCATAGTGAGGGCGGTCAGCAGCGGTGCCGATGGGCCCGAGTCGATGGACTTCGGCACCCAGAGATTACCGACGAAACCAAT
Source organism: Pseudomonadales bacterium (assembly GCA_041395945.1). Classification (NCBI taxonomy): domain Bacteria; kingdom Pseudomonadati; phylum Pseudomonadota; class Gammaproteobacteria; order Pseudomonadales; species Pseudomonadales bacterium. Next base: position 2,273,966 of record JAWKZN010000001.1, on the reverse strand, counting down.
GGCATAAAGGATGGTGCCAAGAAACCCGAGATAGGCGAAGAGGCCGTAAGCGACCGCGGCGACCCCGCCGCGGACGCTCAGCCGGAGTGTGGAAACGGGGCATTCGGACATGTCAGTGACTCCTGAGACGGATAAAGGGGTAAGCTCGGTGTTCACGGTAAGATCCGGGCGTTGAACTGGTCGTGGTAGCAGGCGTGGAAACTGGCGTGGAAAAAGGCGAGGTTCGCGAATCCGCCCCTGAAACCACCGCGCCTGGACTGTCGGTTCGGCTGCTCGGCCGTACTGCCGTCTGCCGCGACGGAATCGAACTCCCGGTACCTGCGTCACGTAAATGCCGGGCACTGCTCGGCTACCTCGCGTTGGCGACGCGTCCTGTGTCTCGCCTGACCCTGTGCGATCTGCTCTGGGATGCGCCTAACGATCCACGCGGTGAGCTGCGCTGGGCACTCAGCAAGCTTCGTGTGCTCCTCGATGAACCCGGGCGGATCCGCCTGATGAGCGGCGCCGCCGGGGTGGAAGTCGATCTCAGCGACAGCCGGGTCGACGCCCTTCAGGTGCGCGACGCCCTGCAGGCTGGCATTGGCGGTATGGATCGTGCACAGCTGCGAAAACTGGCGGATTGTTTTACCGGAGAGTTTCTTGAAGATGCCGAGGTCGATCGTCAGCCCGGGTTTTCGGGCTGGCTGATCGCCCACCGGCGTCGCTTCCGCGCCAGCGAGATTGCCGTGCTCGAAGCACTCGTACGCACCGCCGACCAGACTGCTGCCGAGGTCTTCGATGATCTGGATCGCTGGCTGCTGCTCGCTCCGCTGGATATTGCCGCTCACGCCGCACTGTTCAGGGTCCTGGCGCGCCACGGCCGTATCCATGAGGGTGAGGAGCATCTCGAAGAGGCGGTGAAATCCTTTGAAGCAGAAGGTCTCGACAGCGTCACTCTGCGCAGACTGTGGCTTGCGGCACGGGAGACGGGAGCGGGTGCGGCTTCGAATCCGGCGGCGGTGTCAGCAGTGGCACCGATGGCTGCTGCTGCGCTTTCCCGGCAGCCGAACGGCGACATACAGACCGCGGTCTACGAAGAAACGGCCGTCTTCGGAAAGACGACTGCGGACGCAACATCCGGTCGCGCCTCGATCGCGGTGATGCCATTTACGGATCGATCTCCCGGGGCGGCAAGCGGTGGCCTTGCAGAAGGGCTTGCCCATGATGTGATCACCCGGCTGGCGAAACTGCGGATGATGTTTGTGATCGCCCACGGCAGTGTGTTTGCGCTCAACGCCCGCCGGGTCGGGCCGGAGGAAGCCGGTCGGATGCTCAATGTCGACTATGTGGCGAGCGGCACTCTCGCGCGCAGCGGTGACCGTATGCTGGTATCGAGCGAACTCGTCGAAACGCGCTCTGCGCGGATCATCTGGAATGATACTTTCGAGTACCACATCACGGATGCCCTGATCGCACTCGATGACATAGGCAACAGCCTGGTGGCATCCATAGCCCATGAAATCGAAGTGGCCGAGATCAATCGCGCGGTGCTGCGTGCGCCGGATTCAGTGGATGCCTGGGAGGCCTATCATCGGGCCCTGTGGCACATGTACCGATTCACGGCGAAGGATAACGAAGAGGCTCAGAACCTGCTGCGCAAGGCGACGCAGAGCGACCCGACATTCTCGCGTGCTTACTCGGCGCTTTCGTTTACGCACTTCCAGAACGCCTTCCTGCATCGGATCTCTTCTCGCGCGACAGAGATCGATCTTGCCTACGCCGCGGCAGGCCAAAGCATCATCGCCGATGAGCAGGATCCGTCGTCCCACTGGGCGATGGGTCGCGCCCTGTGGTTACGCGGTCAGCACGAAGATGCGATTGCGGCACTGCAGCGTTCGGTGGAGCTCTGTCCGAATTTCGCCCCTGGCCACTATGCGCTCGGTTTTGTGAACTGTCAGTCCGGCGATCCCGCGGCTGCGATTCATTCGGCGGATTTTTCGCGTGCTTTGAGCCCGTTCGATCCGCTGTTGTTTGCGATGTTCTCGACGCGCGCCCTCGGGCATCTCAGACTTGGGGAGCCGGAAGCTGCTGCCGCATGGGCGCTTAAGGGCAGCGCACGCCCCAACTCACACGCACACACCCAGACGATAGCCGCGCACTGCCTCGCCGTTGCGGGTCGAACCGCCGAAGCGCGCGCGCTGATGCAGCACATTCGCAGGCTGAATCCGCAGTACAGGCTCGATGACTTTCTGACATCGTTTCATTTCGCACCGGACGCTGCCGCCCTTCTGCGGCAGGGAGCGAAAATTCTGGAGTCCTGACTCTGAGCGGTCCTGAAACCCGTCTGCGCTCAGCGATCAATCCGGGTGATCGAAGCACTTGCCACACTCACTTCGTGCAGATCCGGCAGCGACCGGAATGCCTCGTTGATGCGCGCGCTCCAGTTCTCCCGCAGCGACACCAGATAGGCGTGGTTTTCTTCCAGAGGATGATGGACGCCCGCCGACAGGGTGTTCTTGCGGTACACGAGTGCCTCGATCGGTGGTCCCACGGTGGCGTTACTGCGGAGGGTGGAATCCATCGATACCAGCAGACACTTCGCCGTGTCCTTCAATGAGGTGGAATGGGTGATGATCCGATCCAGAATGGGTTTACCGTATTTCACCTCGCCAATCTGCAGGTAGGGCGCCACCGTGCTGGCGCGAACGAAATTACCCTCGGGGTAGATCATGAAAAGCCCCGGTTCCTGGTCCCGGATCTGCCCGCCGAAAATGAAGGTGGCCTCCGGTACGAAACCACCACTGGCGGTGCGGTACTTCTTCTGCTCTTCGATGCTGGCGAGCCCCACGCACTCGGCGGCCTCTTCGATATCGGCGGCACTCGACAGGTTCGGCTGCATGCCGCTTTTGACATGGCGCTCGAGAGACTTTATGACCGCCTGTGTGGTGGCGAGATTGCCGGCCGAGAGCATCATGAAGGTGCGCTCGCCGTCGCCGAAGAAGCGATGCATTTTGCTGTAGGTGCCGAGCTTGTCTACACCGGCATTGGTGCGCGAATCGGATACAAAAGCGAGACCTTCGTCCACGATGGCTGCGACGCAGTAAGTCATAGGCTTGCCCGTACTCCCGGGGATCGGCAACGCCGACCCGACTCTCGATTTAAGTATAGACAGGGCCTGGTGATTTCACCGGCACCCTGCGGCTGCCGGATTTTCAACTCGGAGGGCGTCGCAGGTCCAGTGTAAACGGGAAATCCGGATTACTTTCTTCGGCTGGCAGTTTCTGCGGACCTGGTGTATGTCCGTAAGGCCAGAACCTGGCATAGCGGCGGGCTTCGGCCTCATTGGCGTTGACCGGGAAGGTGTCGTAGTTGCGTCCCGCCGGGTGGCTTACATGGTAGGTGCAGCCGCCCAGGGATCGCTCCGCGTTGCGATCCAGCAGATCGAACACCAGCGGCGTGTGCACGCCGATCATCGGATGCAGTCCCGACGGTGGCTGCCAGGCCTTGTAACGCACACCGGCGACAAACTCGCCGCGCACACCGGTAGGGTGCAGCGGCACCTGGCGACCGTTGCAGGTCAGGAGGTGCCGCTCACGCAGCAGACCGCGCACGATGACCTGTACCCGTTCGATGGATGAATCGACATAACGGGACGTGCCGCTGCCCGACATCTCCTCACCCAGCACATGCCAGGGTTCGAGTGCCGAGCGGACTTCGATTTCCACGCCGTCGACGGTTACGGTGCCGAATACGGGGAAGCGGAACTCGATGAAGGGCGCAAACCAGGAAAGCTCGAAGGGATAGCCCGCGTCGCGCAGGTCTTCCACCACATGCTGCATATCCTGGGTCACGAAATGGGGCAGCATGAAGCGATCGTGCAGTTCGGTACCCCAGCGCACCAGGCGTTTGTGGATTGGTGACTTCCAGAAACGCGCGGTCAGCGCGCGGATCAGCAGCATCTGCAGGAGGCTCATGCGTGGATGGGGGGGCATTTCGAATGCGCGAAATTCGACCAGACCGCGGCGGCCATTAGGGCCGTCCGGGGAATAGAGCTTGTCGATGCAGAATTCAGCCCGATGGGTGTTGCCGGTGAGGTCAATCAGCAGGTGGCGCAGTGCCCGGTCCACCTTCCAGGGACTCGGGTTGTCATCATCGGGCAGCTGGGAAAGGGCGATCTCCAGTTCGTGGAGGTTGTCATCCCGGGCTTCGTCCACCCGTGGTGCCTGGCTGGTGGGGCCGATGAAGGCGCCGGAGAAGAGATAGGACAGGGCCGGGTGGTGCTGCCAGTAGGTGATCAGGCTGCCCAGCAGAGAGGGTCGGCGCAGAAAGGGGCTCTGTTCCGGTGTGCTGCTGCCAAGGGTGACGTGGTTGCCGCCGCCGGTCCCCGTATGACGGCCGTCCAGCATGAACTTCTCTGCGCCCAGACGGGAACTGCGGGCCAGGTCGTAGAGCTTCTCGGTGTTTTCCACCAGCTCCTTCCAGCTGCTGGCCGGGTGGATGTTCACTTCGATCACGCCCGGATCGGGCGTGACCTGCAGCACCTGCAGGCGCGGATCCCGGGGCGGCTCGTAGCCTTCGATCACCACCGGAATGGCCTCTGCTGCAGCAACGGACTCGATGGCGGCGATGAGCTCCAGATAATGTTCGAGGTGGGACATGGGCGGCATGAAGACGTGCGTGCGTCCATTGCGCGCCTGCACGCAGAGGGCGGTATGAATGACCTCCGGTGCTTCAGGATCCGGTCCGGCTGCAGACTTGCCTTTTTTCCCTTTGACTGCGGTGGTGCCGGCAGGCGCATAGCTGTCGGCGAGTGCATCGCGGGGTGCGAAGGTATCGCGCTCGAGTGTGGGCTCCCGCTTTTCCGGTGGCGTCCAGGGCAGCGAATCCAGCGGCAGGCGCAGGCCCATCGGTGAGTCGCCGGGCACCAGAAACATGTGCTCCCGGGTGAAGGTCCAGGTGCTCGTCTGCCAGGCGGGTTCGCTGCCTTCCACGGGATTGTGGCGGATCGGGAGTGCGTAGCCGACGATCTGATTCAGACCGGCTTCGAGTTGTGACCGGAGTCGCCGGCGTTCGAGCGGATCGGCGAGCTTGCTGTCCTGGGGGTTCACATTGCCGGGCAGCTTGCCCTCGCGCCACAGGGTGTAATACAGGTCTTCGAAGCCGGGGGTGGCGCGTTCGGCCGGCAGGCCGAGGGTTGTGGCGAGTGCCTGGACGAAGCGCTGAGCATGCTCGGGTCCGTGGCCGAGATCCTCGCCATCTGCGGCCAGCAGCTTGCGGTCGTTCCACACCGGCCTGCCGTCGTGACGCCAGAAACAGGACATGGCCCAGCGTGGCAGCGGCTCACCCGGATACCATTTGCCCTGGCCGTAGTGCTCGAGCCCGTTTGCTGCAAAGGTCTTTACCAGGCGCTGGAATAATTCTGCGGCCAGGTGCCGTTTGTCATCACCCAGCGCGGCCGTGTTCCATTGGGCGCCATCCATGTCGTCGATGGACACGAAGGTCGGTTCGCCGCCCATGGTGAGCTGGACCTTGCCGAGCGTCAGTTCCTCGTCCACCTTGCCGCCGAGCTGGTCGATGCTCTCCCACTGGCTGTCCGTAAAGGGACGTGTCACCCGGGGATCTTCGTGGATGCGGGTCACTTTGTTGTGAAAGTAAAACTTGGTCTCGGCCGGCTCCGAATAGCCGGTCACCGGCGCCGCACTCTGCGGATCCGGCGTGCAGCACAGGGGAATGTGTCCCTCACCGGCGAGCAGTCCTGAGGTGGCGTCCAGGCCGATCCAGCCCGCGCCCGGGATGAATACTTCGGCCCAGGCGTGCAGGTCGGTGAAGTCGACTTCGGTCCCTGAAGGGCCGTCGAGCGCTTTCTGGTCGGCGGCGAGCTGCACCAGATAACCGGAAACGAAACGGGCTGCGAAGCCAAGGTGGCGCATTACCTGCACCAGCAGCCAGGCCGAGTCCCGGCAGGAGCCTCTGGCCAGATCCAGGGTCTGTTCGCAGGTCTGCACCCCGGGTTCCATACGGATCACATAGCCGACTTCCTTTGCGATTCGGGCATTCATGCCGGTGAGAAAGGAAACCGTTTCCGTTTCCCGCCGATCGATGGCATTCACCCATTCGGTGAGTCTGGGTCCGCTTTCTTCGATGCTGAAATAGGGCGCGAGGTCCCGTGCGAGCTGTCTGTCGTAGGCAAAGGGGAAGGTGCGTGCGTCTTCTTCGATGAAAAAATCAAAGGGATTGATCACCGTCATCTCGGCTACCAGATCGACCTCGAAGCTGAAGTGATCGGTTTTCTCCGGGAACACGTAGCGAGCCACCCAGTTGCCGAAGGGGTCCTGCTGCCAGTTGATGAAGTGTTCCGCGGGCTCGACCTTGAGTGAGTAGGAAAGCACCGGCGTGCGGCAATGGGGTGCGGGACGCAGCCGGATCAGATGGGGCGAAAGATTGATCGGGCGATCGTAGCGGTATTCTGTTCGATGGTTGAGGCCGACTCGAATGGTCATAGGTGGCAATGCCTGTTGAGGCGCTCCTTCTAGTGAAACGCCGCTATTGTTTCTGGGACTGATCCGTCACAACGCCGCCGTCTGTGGCAGTCGTGGTGCTCAAAGGTTCCGACGCTGCCAGCCCGGAGGTGGGTGCAGGTCCCGGTTCGCGGTCGTGCCGGAACCAGGTCTGGTCGATGGCGGTATGTATGGCGGCCAGTTCGACCTGAAAATCATCGATGTGCTTGTGCAGGGCAGAGCTGGCAAGCTCACGGATGCTCACGCTGTCTATTTTTCTCTTCATGTTGGCCAGCGCCGTCTGCGCGGCCTGGGGGTTTGGCAGGGCGTCTACCGACTCTTTCACTTCGCCGAGACAGTAAGCCAGGGAACGGGGGAAGAGTTCGTCGTTCATCAGAAAATGCAGTACCCGCACCGGAACGATGCGGCTGCGTACGCTCTGACGATAAGCCTGATATGCACTCAGACTGCGCAGCACGTTCACCCACAAAATGGTCTCGTGTTCAATGAGCTGTGCGGAATCGCCATCCACCAGTAGCTCACCGGCAACGTCGATGATCCGGGTGGTCATGTCCGCCCGTTCCAGGTTCCGGCCCAGTTTCAGAAAACTGAATCCTTCGCCGTGGGACATGGTGCCGGCAAACAGGCCGTTGAGCTGCTGGCAGTGCTCGATCACCTCCTGCAGCACGGTGAAGCGCAGACGGCGGATAGCAGCCCGGGTCAGTTTACGATCGGCATTCAGATAGAGCTCGTTGGCGGACCTGAATCCTTCGGTGGGCACGATGTCCCGCAGGGTGCGCAGGTTTTCTCTGGCGCCTGCCAGAGAAGACAGGATGCAGCCGGGATTTTCCCTGTCCACGGTCATGAACCGCACCACGCTGGTTTCCAGCGGCCAGCGCCGCTTGGAGTCGAACAGTTCTTCGGCACCGGAAATGCGCACGAGGTGGCGCATCGTCACACCGGCCTCCGGCGGCAGGTCCAGCAGCAGCTGGGTGTAAACATTGAGCAGACGCGCCGTGTTTTCGACCCGTTCGAGATAGCGGCCGGTCCAGTAAAAGCGCTGAGCTACAGAAGACAGCATGTCAGTCGTTTGCCTCCACGATCCAGGTGTCCTTGCTGCCGCCGCCTTGTGAGGAATTCACCACGAGCGAACCTTTGCGCAATGCCACCCGGGTCAATCCCCCTTCGGTGACTGCCTGTTTAGCTCCCTGCAGGACGAAGGGGCGCAGATCGACGTGTCGTGGTTCAACTGCGTTGCCGCACAGTGTGGGTACCGTAGACAGAGCGAGTGTGGGCTGGCCGATATAATTTCGCGGATCCGCCTTCAGCAGTCCGCGGAACTTTTCGATCTCAGACTTGCTCGACGCGGGGCCGACCAGCATGCCGTAGCCGCCGGATTCGTTGGCCGGTTTCACCACCATCTCGGGCAGGTTCTCGAGGATGTGCGAGAGATGCTTGGGGTCGCTGGCGCGGAAGGTCGGCACGTTCGGCAGTATGGGGTCTTCGTCCAGAAAGTAGCGGATCACTTCGGGGACGTAGCTGTAGACGACCTTGTCATCAGCGACACCGGCACCCGGCGCATTGGCCAGGCCCACGTTCCCCTTCGCCCAGGCCCGGAACAGGCCCGGAGTGCCCAGCACGGAATCCCTGTTGAAGACCTCGGGATCCAGGAAGGCGTCGTTGACCCGCCGGTAGATGGTGTCTACCCGGGTGAGTCCGTCGATGGTCTTCATGTATACGCAGTCGTCGTCGCCCACGACCAGGTCGTTGCCGTCGAGGAGTTCCGCGCCCATGCGCTGGGCGAGAAAGGAGTGCTCGAAGTAGGCCGAGTTGAAGATCCCCGGGGTCATCACCACGATTTCCGGCTGATCCAGCGGGCGCGGTGAAAGCGAGGTAAGCATGTCGAACAAATTGTGAGTGTAGTCGTCTACCGGGCGGATACGGGTGCGGGAAAACAGCTCGGGAAACACTCTCTTGATGACGCTGCGGTTTTCCAGCATGTAGGAGACGCCGGAAGGCACGCGCAGGTTGTCCTCGAGTACGTAAACCGTGCCGTCCCTGTCCCGAACCAGGTCAGTTCCGCAGATGTGTGCCCACACACCGTGTGGCGGGTTTACACCGCGGCAGACTTCCAGATAATCCTTCGACGACAGAATCAGGTCCGCCGGGACGATGCCGTCCCTGATCGCACGCTGGTCGTGGTAGATGTCGTCGATGAAAAGGTTCAGGGCGGTGAGCCGCTGCTTCAGTCCAGCCTCTATCACGTCCCATTCGGAGCCTGGAATGACCCGGGGAATGATGTCGAGTGGCCAGGCACGGTCGATGTTCTGACCTTCCGAGTAGACGGTGAAGGTGATGCCCATCTCCATGATGGCGCGCTCTGCAGCCGCCTGGCGGGAGGTAAGCTGCCGGTCGCTGAGAGAGCCCAGGTAGCGCACGATTCTGGCGGACTCTGACCGCGGGGTGCCCGCAGATGCCATCAGCTCGTCCCAGAATGTGCCTGGGTCGTAGGTCTCCCAGTTGATTTTCATTGGATTTCCGTTGCTTTGCCCCGAACATTGACCGCATCAGCGACTGATAAGTCACGCAGGGGGATATGATTGCACGATTTCCGTTCTCCTGCCGCGCCGGACTCCCGGAGGCTCCCTCTCGCGGAGAGAGAGCGGAGTGAATTTCCGGACTGTGACCGCGGTCGGAGTCGCGCCGTGGATACTTGATCGGAGTCCCCTTAGAGTACCCGGACTTCCAAGAGATCTGGATTGACATGACCTGCTGGCTGATGAAATCGGAACCGGGCACCTTCAGTATCGATGATCTGGCCGCCGCCCCGAAGCAGACGACGTCCTGGGACGGGGTGCGCAACTACCAGGCGCGCAACTTCCTGCGCGAGATGAAGATCGGCGACGAGGTGTTGTTTTACCACTCGAGCTGCAGGGAAGTCGGGATTGTCGGCCTGGCGAGCGTGGTCCGGGAGGCCCACCCGGATGTCACCGCGTTTGATCCGGAAAGTGACCATTTCGACGCGAAAAGCCGGCAGGAAGACCCAACCTGGTTTGTCGTGGATGTGCGCTTCGAACGTAAGTTCGATCGGGTGCTCAGCCTGCAGGCGCTCAAGGACAACCCGAAGCTTGCCGACTTCGCCCTGACCCGGCGTGGGAACCGGCTCTCGGTGATGCCGGTCAGCGCCGCCCACAGACGTGAAATCCTTCGGATGATCGGCTGACCGGACCGCCGGTCTGCGGGTGCGGGCCCGTCAGCCGCTGAAGGGTTCGAAACTCACGCTTTTCACCAGGGCATAAACAGGCATACCGGGTGTCAGGGCGAGGGCTTCCACCGCCGCCAGCGTCAGGCGGGCGCGGATATGCACCCCGTTCACGTCGACATTCACTTCCGCCGAACCACTGCCGGGCTCCTCGGTGAGACTCACCAGCACGCCGGGAAGTACGTTGCGGATGCTGATGTGCTCGGGCTGCCGGGTGGCGATCGCGACGTCGCGCGCGCGGATGCGCAGGCGCAGAGGTTCTCCGGGGTGTATGCGCTCGAGCAGCGGCAGGGTGAGCACAATGCCGCAGGCGTCCACTTCGGTGATGTGCAGGCGGGTATCGTGGGCCCTGATTCGACCCTCCACCAGCACGCCGGCTTCGAAGCGCCCCATCACCGGTTCCAGATCCAGGCGTTCGAGGATGGCAGCCGTCGAGCCCCGCGCTCGGACCCGGCCTTCTGCAATGACCAGCACCTGATGTGCGAGATGGGCGACCTCGTCGATGTCGTGGCTGACATAGAGGGTGGGGATACCGAAACGTTTCGGCAGGTCGTCGAGATAAGGGAGGATTTCAGCCTTGCGCTTGCGGTCCAGGGCGGCCAGCGGTTCGTCGAGCAGCAGCAGCCCGGGTGCTGTGAGGAGCGTGCGGGCGAGCGCGACCCGCTGGCGCTCTCCGCCGGAAAGGGCGGTCACCCGGCGCGGCAGCAGGGTAATCAGATCGAGTGCGCTGACCACGTGGTCGAAGGAGAAGGCATCGAGTTCGCGCCGGCGGCGCCGCTGGGCATAGTGCAGATTGGCGCGCACATCGAGATGGGGAAACAGACGCGCATCCTGAAACAGCAGGCCGACCGGGCGTTTGTGGGCGGGCAGATGGAGACCGGTGGCGGCGTCGAACCAGACCTGTGAACCGTAAGCGATGGCGCCGCGCTCCGGCCGGTCGAACCCGGCAATGGTCCGCAGCAGGGTACTCTTGCCGCCCCCGCTGGGGCCGAATACGGCGGTTACCCCATCGAGGTGGATGTGCTCATCGATCTCCAGCGTAAAGGCGCCGCGCCGCAGTGTTACAGCCAGACGCAGCAGAGCGCCGGAAGCTTCAGCGGACATCGGCCGTGCTCCGACGATTCAGGGTGTAGATCAGCACCAGTGCAAGGAAGGAGAACACCACCAGCCCCAGCGACAGAATGTGTGCGTCCGGATAGCGCAGGGTTTCCACGTGTTCATAGATGGCAATAGAGATCACTTTTGTCTCGCCGGGAATGTTGCCGCCGACCATCAGAACCACACCGAATTCACCGATCGTGTGGGTAAAGGTCAGCACCATGGCGGTGAGGAATCCCCGGGCCGCCATCGGACAGACGACGCTGAAAAAGGCGTCCAGGGGTGTAGCACCCAGGCTGGCGGCGGCCTCGATGGGTCCTCTGCCGATACTCTCAAAAGTCGTGGCGAGCGGCTGCACCATGAATGGCAGAGAGTAGAGCACTGAGGCGACGACCAGGCCCAGGAAGGAAAAGGTCAGGGTAGTGCCGGTGATGTCCATCCAGAATCCTCCGATCGGCGAAGCGGGAGAAAGCAGGATGAGGAGGTAGAAGCCGAGCACGGTAGGGGGCAGCACCAGGGGCAGCGCGGTCACCGCCTCTACCACCGGTCGCAGCCGGGAGCGGGTGCGGGCCAGCCACCAGGCCAGTGGTGTGCCGGTCACGAGCAGAATGAGCGTGGTGAGCGCGGCGAGATGCAGACTCAGCCACAGGGGAGTCAGGTCCGGCAGGGTCATCGGGTCACGCTGAGGCGTTGATGCTTGATCAGAGGCTCCTTAGGTGTCATATCCAAACCGATCCATCAGAGTTCGCGCGGCGGGAGATTTCAGATACTCGATGAATTCCACAGCCGCGTCGTTGTGCTTCGCCCGCAGCAGCAGGACGCCCTGCTGTTGAATGGGACTGTGCAGGTCCGCGGGCACCAGCCAGTAACTGCCCTGACGGGTTCGCCCGGGCGCGCGGATCAGCGACAGCGCCACAAAGCCGAGTTCGGCGTTGCCGGTTGCAACCATGGCGTAGGCCTGAGCCACGTTCTCGCCCATCACCAGCCGCCCGCGGTAACGGTCAGCCAGATCAAGGGACTCGAGGGTCGCCAGCGCCGCAAGACCGTAAGGTGCGAGCTCCGGGTTGGCAATTGCCAGTTTTCCGGACGCGGTTCTGAGCGTGGCCACCGGATCTGTGGCGATCCGCTGCGGATCCGGGCTCCACAGGCACAGGCGGCCGCGTGCGTAGATCCAGAGGCTTTCCGCCACAGCCTGGCCTTTCTGCACGAGCAGACCGGGGTGCAGGTCGTCCGCGGCGAGCAGAATATCAAAGGGCGCACCATGAACGATCTGGGCGTAAAGCTTACCGGTCGCGCCGCTGACCAGAGTCAGCCGGTGCGGCCGGTCCTGTTCGAAGTTCCGGCGCAGCGCTTCCGCGGCATCGCTGAAATTTGCCGCCACCGCGACCATTGCAGTGTCAGCGTGGCTGGTGCCTGCCAGAGCAATCAGCAGCCCGGCGACAAAACCCGGTAACCCCTGAAAACGGCGAATCTTCCGGTCAGCTCGACGGTGACCGGGACACTCTGTGCGGCGGGTCAATACCTTTCGCAGGATCCATATTCCCGGGGCGCGCCGATCTATATACTCCGCGCCCATCCGAATCCTGGGGTGTGCTGGTATGGGTCTCGAATGGAATCTGCCGATGCTGGTTTCAGGTGTCATTCTTACCGCGACCTTTCTCGGTATTTTCACCGAACGCTTCCACAATCTCGACCGTACACGATTTGCGATGGCGGGAGCAGGGGCGATGATTGTTGCCGGACAGCTGCTTGGCTTCTACGGCCCCGACCAGGCACTGCATGCGATCGACTGGAACGTGGTGTTTCTGCTGGGCTGCATGATGACAATTGTGTCCATCATGCTGCCTACCGGCGGTTTCGATGCACTGGCCTATCGGCTCGCACGCTGGAGTAAGGGTCGACTCTACTTGTTGCTGGTCTTCCTCGGTAGCGCGGTCACCCTGTTGTCGCTGATCCTCGACAACGTCACCACGGTGGTCATCTTCGCGCCGCTGATCATCCTCATCACCCAGGCGCTGAAAGTCAGTCCGATACCCTATCTGCTGGCCGCTGCCCTGCTCTCAGACACCGGTGGTGTGGCGACGCTGGTTGGCGATCCGCCCAACCTCATGATCGGCTCTGCGGCGGACATCGATTTCAATACGTTCTTCCTGCACATGGGCGGGGTGGTTCTGCTGTGCTGGCTGTCGATCCTCCTGCTGCTGCGATTCAGCTTCCGCAGGGACCTGACTGGTGTGGGTGCCGCTGTCGATTTTCCGGAGAAGTATCATGTGGCCGATCCGAAAACCTGGCGGTCCGCGCTGATCGCGCTGGGTGTGACGTCGATACTGTTTCTCGTGCATGAGCCTCTGGGCTGGGAACCCTGGGTGGCCGCGGCGGTGGGGCTGACCCTCCTGGTCTTTCTGGCACCCGGTGTCACACTGGATGCTGCTTACGAGCGTGTCGAAATCGCGCTTCTGACTTTCTTCATTTCCCTGTTTGTACTCATTGGCGGCGTGGAGCAGAGCCAGTTTCTGCAGTATGTCGGTCAGTTCATTGAGCCCATCGTACAGAAGGATCTGCTGACTTCGACGATCGCCCTGTTGTGGGTGGCAGCCATTCTCTCTGCGTTGATCGACAACATCCCGTTTACTGCGGCGATGATACCGATCATCCAGAGTATTGAAGCGCAGGGAATCAATACCACGCCCCTGTGGTGGGCGCTTGCGGTCGGTGTGGGCATGGGTGGCAACGGCACCCATGTGGGCTCTACCGCCAATGTGTTCATCGTGACTGTGTCCGAGCGGCTGGCGAGAGAACGGGGAGATCCTTCACTCGCCATCACCCCCGGGCTGTGGTTCCGTAAAGGTACCCCCGCGATGCTGCTGACACTGGTGGTGGCCAGCCTCGTGTTCGTCCTGTTCTTTGATTTTTTCAGTGCGCCGCTGCATGGCTGATTATGAGGATCGTCACGGGTGACCGGTCTTAGCATCACACCCGTGAGGACTGTCTTCAGGAGATTGCGATGAACAGTCGAAGGATCTGGGGATCACTGATCCTGATCTATGGCCTGTTTTTTTTCTGGTATACATCCTTCGGGGGTCCACTCACCCCGGCCGAGATCGACGAGTATATCGGTCGCCTGGAAACCAGAGGAGCCGCTCCCGAGGAGCTTATGCGTCTCCGTGAATTTCTGGAATCGGATACCGGTGATGACTTCGTGATGATGAATGTGATTCAGCTCAAGGACACTCCGGTCGCGGTACCGGGCATCAGTCCCGGCGAGAGTTCCGCCGAGGTGCTCGAGCGTTACATGGCCTACATGTGGCCGGCGCTCCTCTCCCGCGCCTGCCATCCGGTGATCATGGGTCAGGCTGCTGCACAGGCCCTGGATGTATGGGGCATCGACGGGCATGGACGCTGGAGTCAGGCAGCCTTCATGCGCTACCGCAGCCGCCGGGATCTGCTCGAGATTGCCGGTAACCCGGATTTCCAGGACCCGCATGAGTTCAAGATCGCCGCTATGGCACGAACCATCGCCTTCCCCGCGGATCCCTGGTTTCATGCGGGCGATCCCAGATTGCTGCTCGCTCTGCTGTTGACTCTGCTCGGTCTGCTGCTCGATCGGTTGGTCGGACGCGCGCCACGCGGCCGATCGGGCGCATAATCCACCGCGCCAGAAATTTCCGGGAATGATGCAGTGTCGATACAGCTGACGACCAATGAAGTCCGTGTGCTCGGGTGCCTGATGGAAAAATCCGTGATCACTCCGGACCAGTACCCGCTGACCCTGAACGCGCTCACCAATGCCTGCAATCAGAAGTCGTCCCGGGAGCCGGTGATGTCGCTGGAACCGGGCACCGTGAAGGCGACGATCCGCTCGCTGCAGGACAAGCACCTGGTGCGGGTGGAGGAGAACTTTCGTACCCAGGTGGAGAAATACACCCAGCGTCTCTGCAATACCCCCTTCAGTGACTATCAGTTTGATCCGCCCCAGTTTGCCATCGTCTGTGTACTCCTCCTGCGCGGCCCACGCACCCCGGGAGAACTTCGCGCCAACAGCGGTCGTCTGCACACCTTTTCTGATAACAACGCAGTGCTGGCGGCCCTGGAAGAACTCGCGCAGCGGGAAGGGGGGCCGGTCGTGGCAGAACTGCCCGTCCAGCCCGGACGACGGGATGCCCAGTGGATTCAGCTGTTTTCCGGAGCAGTGCCCGCCATCGCCCGACCTGCCGCTGCAACTCGGGTACAAACCCGCGAGGCGCCACCGCCGACTGCGGAATCCGCAGCCCGGGTGACCGAACTGGAAGCGCGGATCGAAAAGCTTGAAGCGGAAATCACCCGACTGCGCGGGCTGTTGGAGAATGACACTTAGGCCCTGGACCGGCCAACCGATTACGCATGCGGGTAGTCGACTACTAGGTGCTGGCTGTTGCGAGGAATTCTTCCACCAGTCGAACCGAGCGCTCGAGTCGGGTGAGCAGAAACAGGTGCCCGCAGTCGAAGATCTCAAGCCGGGCATCGGGAATGAGAAACGCCATGATCCGGGCGTTGATCAGCGGAATGATCGGATCGTCTGCGCCTGCCATGATCAGAGTCGGAACTTTCAGGCGATGCAGTCTGTGCAGGCTCGACCAGCCCCAGAGTGCGGACGTCTGCTGGAAGTAGCCGAGCAGGCTGGGAGGTACCATGCGCCTGGCGTGTTCGCGCGCGATCGTATTACTCCGATCGCGGAAATCACCACCGTAGATCGAGCCCACGATCTGCTCGAAGTAAGCACTCGACAGGTAGCGCAGCGGTGTCGCCATCCGCAGCAGAGTGAGCGGACCGGGTGGCACCATGATCTGGCCCGGCGAGGTGGCTGCAAGAATCAGCCGATCCAGGCGATGGGGGAACTGCAGTGCGAACTGCTGAGCCAGCACGCCGCCCCAGGAGATGCCCATCACGGAACAGCGCTCGATATCCAGATCTTCCAGTACTCCAGCGGCCGTCGCCGCATAGTGGCGCAGGCGTCGCGGCAGCATCGGTGTGCTCGATCCGCCGACGCCGGGAACATCGAAGGTCAGGATGTGGTGGCTGTCGAGCGCTTTCAAAAACGGGGTGAGTACCTCGATGGCAGAACCTACCCCGTTGAAGATCAGCAGCGTGCCCGTGTGCCGGGCATGACGATTGCGTTCGGCCACGCGCAAACGGTGGCCGTCGATGTCCAGATACTGGAAGTGCAGAGGCATCCTAGCAGACTGAGTCGGGATGTTTGTTGCAGTCCACTAGTCTGGAATCCCCAGGATCAACCGGCTGATCCCTGTGCTCATTCGAAAACGTAAGTCCCGGGTGCGTCGCAGAGGGCTGCATGAACGGCGCTGCCGGGGGTGGTGTTGGCGGGCAGTTCGCCGTTGCCGCGTGCTCTGAGCCACTCCGACCAGCAGGTCCACCAGGACACATTGTGTTGGGTTGCGCCCATCTTCCATTCGTCCGGATTGCCCGGTGTGTTGTCATTCGTCCAGTATACGGCCTTCGGGTTGCCGGGAGGATTCAGCACACTCTGGATGTGTCCGGCGGAACTCAGCAGAAACTCAACTTTGCCACCGAACAGTGGCACAGATCGGTAGCAGGCCTTCCAGGGTGTGATGTGGTCCGTGGTGCCGCCGGTGATGAAGACATCGAAGCCTGTCTGTTTCAGATCGATGGGTGTACCGCCAACTACCACGCTCCCCGGCCGCGCCAGAGACTTGCCGTCGAAGAGGTCGAGAAAGTCAGCGTGCAGCTGGGCGGGGAGCCGTGTGCAGTCATTGTTCCAGTAAAGTACATCGAATGTGGGCGGGTCTTCGCCATGCAGATAGTTGGAGACCACATAATTCCAGATCAGATCGTTAGGGCGCATCCAGTTGAACACCTTGGCCGTGTCATAACCATCCAGCACACCGAGTCGCGCAGAGCGTTTGCGCGCTGCGTCGATGGTGGCCGGCGTGGTGAAGATACTCATCACCGAGTCCGCATCACCGAAGCGCAGTACGTTCACCATCAGCGTCAGGGAATGAGCCGGCTGCCAGCCGCGCGCAGCGAAGTGCCCGAGGGCCAGCGACAGGGTGATGCCACCGGCGCAGGCGCCGACGGCATTCACATCTTCCTGGCCGGTGATTTCCAGGGTGGCGCGCAGGGCTTCTTCGATGGCTGCGACGTAGGCATCGAGACCCATATGGCGCAGTTCTGCCTGGGGATTGCGCCAGGAAATCACGAATACCTGCAGTCCCTGGCCAACGAGATAGCGCACCATGCTCTTTTCCGGGCTCAGATCGTAGAGGTAATACTTGTTGATCTGGGGCGGGACGATAAAGACAGGACGCGCACAGACCAGTGCGGTTGTCGGCTGGTACTGAATGAGCTCTATCAGGTCATTGCGGAAAACGACCGAACCGGGCGTGTTGGCGAGGTTGCCGCCGACGGTGAATGCAGTCTTGTCCACCTGGGACGGCATCTGATGATTGTTCAGCATGTCGCCGATGAAATTCCGCAGCCCGTTGACCAGACTGCGACCACCCGTTTGCCGCGCCTTGCGCAGTGCGGATGGATTGCTGAAGAGGAAATTGGTGGGGGCCAGAGCGTCTGCGATCAGATTCACGATGAAACGGGCCCGGTCGCGGTCCACGCCCTCGAATTCATTGCCGTCCACCCACTCGTTGAGGCTCGCCCGCCAGGCCAGCCAGCTCTTCTTGCTGAAACCGAAGATCGGATTCTCCCGGAACGCTTTGTCGATGAAACGGCGATCTTTCGGGTCCGCGTCCAGCTCGGAGGTGCCGGTCAGGATACGCAGCAGTTCCTGGTTGTAGCGCGCCATCTGTTCGACGACGAGGTTGGGCTGCAGCAGCGCCTGGCGCAGTACCACCCGACCTGCGGCGAGCAGATCGGCGAAGCGCAGTCCGATGACCGGGTTCAGTGTTACGGGATCGTCGAAGTCTTCCGGGTTCAGGGTGGGATTGATCTTCGATCCGGATGTGTCTGCTTCCGACATGCGCGCTGCTCTCCTCCTGCGGGGTTGCCATTATGACACTACCGTCAACGCAGGACAGGTGACACTTCCGGTTGCGTCAGGAGCGGACGTGGCGGGTGCTGTCGAGGGTCAGGTGTGTGAGCAGGGCGCGCAGTTTTCCGGCCTGCACGGGCTTGTGGAGCAGCGCATAACCAGCTGCCTGGGCTTCGCGGATGCGCTCCGGTGCGGTGTCGCCAGTGATGACCACACCCGGTACCCGATGACCGATTTGAGCCTCTATTGCGCGGATGGCCTCGGCACCGGTCAGACTCTCACGCAGACGGTAGTCTGCCACGATTACATCCGGGATTGCGTCGGTCTGAGCGATCGCAGCCAGCGCGCCGGCAAGGTCCTCGGCGAGGAGTACCCGGCAATCCCAGCTTGAGAGCAGAGTGCGCATGGCTTCGCGAATGGCCGCTTCGTCTTCGATGACCAGGATCAGCCGTCCACCGAGGAGGTGCTGGCGATAGTTTTCCGTCGTGACTGATGCAGTTGGAGTTTCAGTGCCTGCCATATGCTGAGCTGTCGGCAGTGTGAAACTGAACGTGGATCCACTACCAGGGTTTGAATCAACCTGGACTTCTGTCTGCAGGAGCTCAGCCAGACGCCGGACGATCGCCAGGCCCAGGCCGAGCCCCTGTTCCCGGTCGCGCTCAGGATTGTGCAACTGAACGAACTCTTCGAAGATCTCCCGCTGCTGATCCGCGGGTATGCCGATACCGGAATCCGTGACTCGAATGCATACTGCTTGACCCCGGATTTCCGCGTTCAAGCGGATGAAACCACCCGGCGTATAGCGGATGGCATTGGAGAGCAGATTGCGCAGCATCCTTTCCACCAGGGCAGGATCCGAGTGCACCCTGGCGTCGCGACCATCCCAGTTCAGGGTCAGGCCTTTGGCGGAGGCCAGAGGGGCATGCTCCGCGATGAGCGGTTCGAACAATCTGCCCAGTTCAAAGTCCCGGGAATGGATGGTGATGACACCGGCGTCGAGTCGTGACACATCGAGCAGGCTCTGAAAGAGGCTCGACAGCGCGCCCAGTGAACGATTGATGTTCGCAAGCAACGATTCGTTGTCATTGCCGCGGGATTTTTCAGTCAGTACCGAGACAAACAGCTCCAGGGCGTGGAGCGGCTGCCGGAGGTCATGGCTGGCGGCGGCGAGGAACTTCGATTTGGCCAGGTTCGCCTGCTCGGCTGCTTCTTTCTGCAGCTTGAGCTGCTCGATCAGTTCCCGATTGGCGAACTGCAGTTCGATCGAACCGCGCGCGCTGCGGTGAGCCAGATGCAGTGTCGCGAACAGAATGGCAAGGAACAGCAGGAGGAGGATGGCGAGTGCGTGGGAGGCGGGTTCGCCTGCCAGTGCCATGCGCAGGGCGGCGAGGCCGACGGCGGGTACGGCGAAAGCGTAGAGGGCCGCCGGCCAGTAAGCCATGGCCATGATGGATCCTGCCGCCAGCCCGACGATGAGGGTGTACACAAGTACCTGTACGGAGATGCTGTCCGCGACGAAAAACAGAAATGCCGCGCTGCCCCACAGACAGCCGTCGATCGCATTGGCGACGAACAGCAGGTGAACGTGGGTACGGGACCGGGATTCCGATCGAGGCAGCCGCAGATGATGGCGGGACAGAAGATAGCGGCCGAGGTTGGACAGCAGCACCGCCGCCAGCCACAGCACGAGGGTCTGGTGATCCACGCTGGACCAGAGCATGACGGCAAGTACCGCCGGGATGGCGGCGACCAGGGGCAGTGCCATGCGCAGGGCGCGAAAAAGCTCCTCCACGGATCGGCAGAACAGATCGGCGGAGACTGGTGCCGAACCGGGAAGGTGATGGACTGTCATTGCGATCTCAGGCGCTGGCGTCAGGCAGGCTGGAAGTCATCAGGTGACCGGTAGTCGAGGAGCCGCAATTCAGAAGTCGAGCTCGCGCTCCAGGTCGTCCTGTTCCTGCTGAAAGCGTTCCCGTCGGTTCTCCTCCGCGGCTTTGTTCTCAGCCTCACCATGCTCCAACACCTCTGCTGCGAGATCCTCGAGACCGGCGATCTGATAATACTCGGACGCGGACTCGTAGTGCGCGCGAGCGTTTGCAGAATCTCCGAGTTTTTTCGCCCTGGCCTGTACCCGGGCCAGATGTGAGGCCGAATCCGCAAAGCGGTAATAGTCCTGGGCCAGTTCAAGACGATGGGGCGCATCGAGGGCGGCGAGACTGTCGCCCCGGTCGATGGCCCTCCGGGTCACCGCTGCCGTGCGTTCGCTGCGGGCCAGCTGCATCCAGGCCCTGGCACGCTCCAGCAGGGGGAGGGTGCCATCCGTGGCGCCCACTGGTCGAGCGGAGAAGGCGGTCTGCTCTTCATCCAGCAGTCGGTCGCCCTGGGTCTGGGCATTGGCTCGCAGTTCTTGCAGATAGCCGTCGACGACCTGCATTCGGGCAGCGTGCTCGGAGTCGGTGCCGTACTGGCTGAGCAGCGTGGATATGCCGGCTCCGGAGAATTCCGCTTCGACTCCGCTCTGTAGTTTGAAATCCGCGGGCTTTGCGCGGGCGCTCGCCATTCGAAGGCGACCGATTTCCGAAACCAGCTGGAACTGGCTGACATAGCGCTCGTACATGGCCTGGCGGATGTCGTAGAGCGCAGCGATGGCCGTATCGAAATTTCCGTTTGCTTCGGCGCGCGTGGCGACCGTGCGCGCTAACCGGATATAGGATTGATAGAACGTATCGGCTGACGGGCCCTGCCGGAAACAGGCACCTTCGTTGTTTTTGAGGATGCCGAACGCTTTCTCGGGATCACCCGCCTGCTCGGCAGCGATGGCACGGACATAGGCCTGCCTGGCGCCGTTTGCGGCTTCCCAGTTGGGGCACATCTCCCCCCCCGGATAGACCTCGATATCCGCGGCAGCGAGTGCAGAGACAGCCCACAGGATTGCGACGGTGTGCAGGATCATCGAAGACTCCAGACAATACGGATTTTTAGTTTTTCAGCAGATCCAGCGCGCTCTTCAGTCCGAAACGCTTCTTTTTTACCGGTTCTTCGGGGGCATCGTTGTCGCCTTCGTCGTTGTTGTCGCCGACGTCGTCTTCATCCTCGTCTCCGAGCGCGGCACCCAGCAGCATGCCCATACCACCCATCTTCGAGTAGCCGGCGGGCAGTTCGAACAGCGTCGGGTCCTGTGTACCCACGACAAGATCGCTGAGTTCGAGTTTTATGCGCGCCTTGCTGTCTTTTTCCACGGCCAGCGCATCCATCTTTATCAGAATGCCGTCGTCGGTGCGCCAGAAGAAACCGCCGAGTTTTTCGCCATTGGGATGACGCATCACCATTTTACTCCTGGTCGTGGCGACACCATTGATGGTTTCGCTGCCGACGTTGTCGGCCTGCTCGATCACGTAGTCGGCGAGATCGTCTCCGTCGTCCTGCTTCGGATCATCGAGAGACATCTCTACGTACATTTTCGTATCCGGAAACAGGTTCCACATCAGATTTCTGTCCCTGCGGATGATCATCACGACGCTGGCGCCGTCCATGATGAATTCCCGTCGCTCCCGATCGCGCGCCCAGGCTGCGGGGCCCTGCATGACGCCCTCCTGGGTCTCGAAGGAGAGATAGCCGCCGTATTCCACCTCGGGTGCCTGCATGGCCTGACTGGCGGCGCTGAGGAGCAGCGCGAAGGCCGACAAAATCACTCTCATTGGCAAACTCCGGATTGCATATCACACCTATGCTAGGTCTGACCCGGACCGCTGCCCATCAACCGAAAGTCTTAGTCCTCCTGTCCCATCGAGCTGTGCGCGGGACAGGGGCAACATGCCACATGGAGTTCCTCAGGGAGTAGTGCATTTGGACGGTCTGGACTCCGGTCCCGATTTCAGATCGAAGGCGCCTGACCGATCAGCGGGGGCGGTGTGGTGGCCAGGTCTGCTGGGCGCGCTGTTCGCGCTGGCGGGCGTGGCTGTATCTGCACAGGAAGCTGCGGCTCCGTTGACCTGGCTCGAGCTGCCGGCCACCTGGCTGCGCGGACAGGAAGCGGACGGCGTGGTTTCTGCAGTGCCCGGAGATCTCCTTGCCGGTACGTCCTTTCTGCTGCTGGTGGACCCGCCCCGGGAACTGCCGGGTGATCTCAATTCTGATTTAGCCGGTGCGATCGCCGATCTGGGTCCCTGGCGCGCCGTTGGACCGGAAAGCGTGCGGGAAACGTCGCAGGGCTGGGACTTCAGCCTCAGTGCGGGTGTGGCCACCCTCAATGGGGTGGATTACACGGCCCTGATTGCGCTCGCCCGACGGAACGAACGACGCGTGCGGTTCTGGGCCTTTGCGGACAGTGATGCAACCTACAACCGCCATCAGGCAGTGGTCATGGATGCCATCGCGAGCGTGCCGCGCCTGGATGCACAACACTCCGCGCGCGCTCCAGCGACAGCGACCTCCGAGCCGCTGTCGAACGCCCGGACCATAGATTCCGGTACCCGCGTTTTCCTCGGACTCGACCGAGGCTTGAGCGCCGGTGCTGGCGGAAACGCCATCGTCGATGCCGAGGAAGTCGATGTGCTGTTTGCCGATGGCACCTACCGCCGGCGACTGCCCGTGCGCGGGCTGGTTGCGGATATGAACTGGGATCGCAGCCAGCAGCCGGCAATGTGGGGGACCTGGCGCGCGCGGGACGACGAATTGATCTTTACCCGGGGTGACTATCGACAGGTGGTGCAACGGCATTCCGAGGGTTTTACCGATGACCGCGGCAGGTATCACAGACCGGTGGCGATGCCCGCTCCCCTGCGGCTCGATGGCAGCTACGCCCGTCTGGACTACCGGGATGCAGCGGCTCCCCGACTGATTCTTCACAGAGAGGGTCGCTACGAAGACCGCGGCGACTTCCTGCGCATGGTCGGTGCTGCCTGGCATCTGGTGGTACCCGATGGTGAGGCCATGCGCTCCCGCTGGAGTGACGCTGAAGCCCGGCGCGCCTTAGGTGGTGGTGCCGGAGTCTATCGATTCGAACTGTTCACCCTGGCCCTCGATGGCGATGATGGCAGACGCTGGCGCATTAACGCTCTGGTACCCCCCGGTCAGCACCCGGAGCAACCGCAGCAGCTGATCGTGAACGGACGGGTGCTGGCACGTGACTGATGCGCTCTGTCGACGGCTCGGGCAACTGCTGCTGTCGCTGCTGTGCACTTCCGCGCTCGGCGCGGAATACGGTGACTGGCACTACGAAGTGCCGCCCGGCTGGCGGGAAACCCTGCGTGGGACGGATCGGCTCGTCTACGAACCCGAACCCGGTTATCCGACCGCGGGTGCGGTGTTGACTCTCGAGCCGGGGCTCCCGCTGGCGGGATCCCCTGCGCAGGCGCTGGAAGCCCGCTGGCGTGAACTCATTGGTACCAGTCAGGTCGCGCGCATGATGGCCGACGAGCCGATGGAGTGGAATGAAGCGCTCCAGGGTCGGCGTCGCAGTGGCTATCTGGCCGGTCCGGAGGGTGAGGTGTTTGTTGCCCTCGACGCCTATCCCGTGGGGGAGCGGATGTACTTCGTCACCGCGCTCGGGAAGGATGAGATGGGTGAGATGCTGGTGAGTACCGCGGTCTTCACCCTCGGGCTGTCGATGGCGATTTCAGCAACCGCAGCGGATGGTGCGGCGGATCCCGGCGGGTCGCTGCCTCCGGATCCGGTGCCCGTGCAGGAAAGCCTGGTGGAGCAGATGGTGGCCCGGGCGCCTGCCGGCAGGCTCACCACCACTGCCGATTTCGATGAAATCGAGATGCCCGGCGCGCTGGCCGCCTTCCTGCAGCAGAACCGGCCCATCGTTGGCAGTGTGGATGCACGCACGACGACGGCGGCTGATGCACTGGCCGTTGCGCGGAGCCTGGTCGATGAGGTGATGTCGACCGCTCATCGGCAGCGGCTTGCCGGGCATCCTCCCTATGCGGATCGGACAGTGCTGATCAATGACTCGGCTGTGCTGCTGGTGCAGGGGCTGGTTGCGGAGTCTCTTGCGCGTCTGCTGCTGGCCGCGGAGCGCTGGCCGGAAGATCCTACGGTGCGCTTCAACCTGGCCAGCACGCTCGGCAACCTGGGCTATGCCAATGAATCTCTGGCGTTACTCGATGGACTGCAATCTGCGGGTCATTTCCCCGCCCAGGCTTTCGGCATCGGTGGCGCAGCCTTTCTCGACTATGCCAGGGCAGCATCGCTCATGGTTCTGGGTGACACTGTCGCGGCGGAGCGGTTGCTGGCGGGGGTATTCGCCGAGCACCCGGGATTCGGCGAGGCTGCCCTGGCGCTTGCCCTGGCCGAGAGCGCAAACGGCAAGGATGCACAGCGTGCCTTCGTTGCCGGTTACTTCCGGCGCCCGTCTGCCGCCACGATTGCGACACCGGCGTCCGGACAGGGTACAGGCGAATCCGGCGGCGCGGCTGCGCCGGGTAATGCGAACCCGGTTGCTGCAGCCCCCGAGTCAGGCAGGGTGGAAAATCAGCTTCTGCAACTCGACGCGGTGCATTTCGTGGATGTGGCCAAGGGCGAGCGCGGCGTTCTCCCGGCAATCCACCAGCCTGAGGGCATATCCAGCCAGATCGACTACCGCAGGACGGTGCTTGCCATGTGGCCGGGCGAGCAGGCCAGGCTGGTTGCGCTGACCCGGGTGCGCAATCGACTCGCCAGGGCCTGGCCGAAGGGAGATCTGACCGCGCAACAGCTGCGTCGCTACCGGGAGATCAGCAACCGGTGGTCCGAAAGTGGTGCGCCAGTGGAGGAGATCGCGCAACTGCTGCGGCTGCGTAATAAGGCTGTGAAGAGTGCGACCGAGACGGACGATCTGATCGAGAAATATTACGAGCGTCAGTTTCTCGAAATCTCCCGCAGATTCGTGAAGGACGACGCCAAGTTCTGTGCAGCACTCATCAATCTGGTGGATGAGGTGAGTGCCCGGCAACGCAAGGATGTGCAACTCGTCGATTTCCGGGAGCGTCGCCTGCACGCCGCCTGGCATCAGTACGCGACCGCTCTGGGCAGTCTGGTCACCGACCCGGGCTTCCGTGCCTATCTGAACGCGGAACTGCAGCTGGCCAATATGACCTGGTACAACAGTCTGCTCACCAACATGCTCGAAAGCACACATTATGCGGAAGCGGTCGTGGATTGTGCGCGGCCGCCTCCCTCGGACGCAGCCATCCAGCCGGGTGGTGACAGTGCTCAAGTCGCCCGCTGCGATGACGCCGACAGCCAGAGCGGTGTGTCTACGACAGTCGGTGCGGTGTCAGTGAGCGTTGGCTGCGATGGCATACAGGTGGTGTTGAATGCCGACCTCGGGCCGCTTGAACTGACTGCCGATGTGCAACTGGATGAGTCGGGAAAGCTGAAGAGTGTCACCAGCAGTGGTGAAGTGGATGTGGGTGTGGTGAAAGTCTCGGGAGGCAGCTCGACGGACAGCACCGGCACTGTGACACAGCGAACGGCCGGTGGTGGTGTCGATCTTGGCGTGGTGGCGGTCAGTGGTGAACGGACCGAGGATGGTCAGGGTAACTTCCGCAAGGCCAGCGGTGGTGTTTCCGGCGGCGTCGGTCCGGTGAAGCTCTCCGCCAGAGGCAGCGCCAACTCGAAAGGGGATGTGAGTCTCTATGCCGGATCGAAACTTGGGGGCAGTGGTTCCGGTGCGGGTGCCACGGTAGCGGCCGAGGTGAGCGGCGGGGTCACCCTCTCGGGCAACGTGTCGCGCGGCAGTGTCGACAGTGTCGCCTTTCAATCAGGCGCCAGTGCGTCGCTGTCTGCGGGTGGTGCCTCCGTCACGGCGCAGACATCGAGTACGTTTGTGGTGGTAACAGCGCCCACTCTGCAGCGCGGGTCGCAGTGACCGACCTGGCCGGTCAGTCCGCCGACTGCAGCAGTCCCAGACGCCCCGCCTTGACCATCGCCTGGGCCCGGCTGCTCACATCGAGCGTGCGGAAGATGGCACCCAGGTGCGCTTTCACGGTCGCCACCGAGAGATTCAGGTCCCGGGCGATTTCCTTGTTGTTGCTGCCGCCTACCATGAGTTTGAGCACGTCCATCTGGCGGGGTGTCAGCTGGTTGTGCTGTACGGCCGGCTCCTGCAGCGCGTGCAGAAGGGTGAGTGGAACATAGACCCCGCCACCCAGTACCAGCTGGATCGCATGGCGCATCAGATTTGCGGTTTCGCTTTTCGGAATGTAGCCCGACACCCCGGCCTGCAGGACCTGCTGCATTTCCTCCGGGTCTTCGACCGCGGAGATTACCAGGATCGGGATCCCCGGCGCCCGGCTGATCAGCTCACGCACGGATTGCATACCCTGCATGCCCGGCATACGCAGATCGAGCAGCAGCAGGCCGATGTCCGGATTGCTCTGTGCCTGCACCAGCGTCTCGGGAAAATCCCAGGTTTCAATGAGCTGTGCTGCCGCATCGAGACTGCTGAGGAGATGGGCGAGTCCGTCCCGGTACAACGCGTGGTCGTCGGCGATCAGGTACTTCAATGGTGTTGCAGATCTCCTCAGGTGAAGCAACGGCAGACTTAAGACGGGTCTTAAGCCTGCAGACGAATATACAAACCCGCTTGCTGCCAGACAATGCTGCGAAGTGGTTACGGAGCACGTACATGTCCCGATGGGTATCGATCCTCTGCCTGGTGACAGCGTGTCTTCTGCTCAGCCGGGCGTCGGCTGAGGAAGCCGCCCCGGAGCGTTCGACCGAGGGCCTGTCTCAGGATCAGTCGGAGCTCAAAGCCGAGACAGGGGACGACGACATCGATGACCTGATCGTGGAGCGCGTCCTGCCTCGAAGGCGCGTCGGGGAATCGATTCAATCAATCGAAGGGACCCCTCAGCGGCCGATTTCGGATGCAGCACCCGATCCCGGGGTGGGCCCGGAGCCTGCTGCGCGCTTCAAGCCCGGCAAAGAAATGAAGTACGGTGGCGGCGCTCTGACAGGAACCCCGACCAGAGGGGTCAACTGCGGAACCTTCTGGACCGGCTGGGTCAATACCCAGGAGCCGGACGTGAATCCCTGTCCAGCAGGCTGCAGCCGGGGTGAACGCCTGCAGCAGCGTGCGTACAAGCAGGAAGGTGAGACCCTCTATGATGTGCAGTATCAGTGTCTGGGTGTCGCAGGCTCGACCGGCACAGTACCCGACCAGCAGTCAATCGGCAGGGCTGCTGTCGACGCGGTGGTGGTGGGTTCCCTGACGCCAGCCGCGGGGCCCTGGGGCACGAAAGTCACCTTGAGCGTGCCTGGAGTGACTGCAGAAAGCTACGTCCGGGTCGAGTGGTATCCGGATGATGATGCCGGCCAGATGCTCGCCGGCATGCTCAGCGCCACCGTGCGGCGTCGCACCCCACCGGACCAGCTGGAAATCGAAATGCCCTTCGGAGCCGGTGGTGCCGAGGGTGCGGTGGTCCGGGTTTTTACCTTTCCTGCAGCCGGTGCCGAACCCGCCTTCGTCGGCCGTTTCACCATCGGTGCGGCACCGGCCAGGCTGAATGCCCCCTCCCGGTTCAGTCCAGCTGTCGGGACGCCGGTGCCTCCGGGAGCGCCGACCCCTGCCGGTACACCCTCTGCAGCGGATACCCCGGCCACTTCTTCAGCCAGTCCGTCCGGTGTGCGACCAGTCGGCACGGTGACGGCGCAGACCCTGGGTCAACCCGCAGTGCCGGCGGTAACAGCGCCCGCGGGACCGCCAGGCGGCGTGCCACCAGCGGCGGCGGTACGTGGGGCGGACAATGTCGAGCCGCTGCAGGTGCGAATTTCGGCCGCGGTACCTGCACTGATTGCAGTCAGTGCTACCCCCCACTCCGTCGAGGTCCGCTGGCGGCCGGTACCTGGTGCGGACACCTATCAGATACACGCGACTGAGGCGGGTGCGAATCAGCCGTCTGTCGGACCGCTCGTCGCAGCAGAAGCAGGGGCGGCGGAAATGTCCGGCAGTCTTTCCGGACTCACCCCCGGCTTCGGCTACAGTGTCTGGGTGCGGGCCAACTATCCGGACGGGCAGTTCGCTCCCAGTGAAATCCGCGAGGTCACGCTTGCCGATCCAGTGAATCCCGACAATCTGCAGGCAGTGCGGGAAGGTGAGCGGGGGGTGCGTCTGACCTGGAATCCGGTGCCCGGTGTGGCCGGCTATCGGGTGGAAGGACCGAACGTCCCCGCAGGGCAGGTCCAGACCGCATTTCTCGTAGTGCCCGATCTCGGTGACGGCGACCACCGGTGGCGGGTGATGAGCGTTTATGGCCGTGGCGTCTACAACGACGTCACCGCACGCAGCGTGGGGCTGCTGATCGAGTCCCGGGCAGCCATGGTGGAGCGGGCCTTCAATGCCGGTCAGGCCAGCTATCCGAATGCGGGTCCTGATCCCGCACGCTGGAAGCGCCTGGCACTGGAATCTGACCTTGCCTATGAGCGGCTCGTTGCATCCTTCGCCTCTATCTGGGTAGTCACCCAGGCGTATCAGTATCTGCTTGAACGGGATCCCGGCTACGCGGAGGTGCGCACGGCTATCGAACAACTCGATGGCGGGCGATCCTGGCGCGAGGTCTGGCGCACCGTTGCCCAGTCAAATGAGCGGGATCAGAAATTCGGTCACTGGGCGCCGGCGCCGCTGATTGATCTGGGTCAGGCTCGGGTTACCTTCGGGCAGTCTGGCCTGAACAATGGCCAGGCCTGTTTCGGGGGCTTAGGTGATGGCTGCGATTCGCCGGAGGTGGGCGAGCCCGAGTGGGATACCGGCTTCGCGCTACCGGATGGCACCCGGATGGGTTTCGTCACGGTGAACGTTGCGGTGGGGAGTATCCTCCACGACAACGCCTGCCTGCAGAACCGCAATGGGCTGCACTGTGACAATCAGGCCTGGCACTGGGTAGCCGAACATCTGCCGTCTCCGCTCGTGGCCAATGCCATCTCCCCGGCCGCGATTGAGTGGAACAAGGCGTCGTGGAATGTCTTCGATGGTCGCAAATGGCGGACACGCTTCGGACCCTATCCTATTGATAAAAACCTGCGCCGCGCCGACTGGTATGACGATCTGCGCGATGCGCCAGCGAGAACGGCCTATATGGCGCCCGTTTACGCGACCTTCACCATCCCGGTGCAGAATCAGCGCTATGCGGGCAGGGAAACCCGCAGGACTCTGGGCATTCGTGCGCCGGCGGGTACTTCCCTGGATTCGAAGGACGCGGAATTCTGCAGCGGTGGCGCTTTCTCCCGGACAGAGTCATTCATCGGCAAAGCGGACTGGGGCTATTGCCGTTAACCAGGCCTGGATCACCCGTCCTTCGCCGCGCAGATCGACGTAGCACAACCAGTGTTCAGTCCAGGTGCCAGTCCAGCTCGAATCCGCCGTGTCCGTCTTCTCCCAGCATCGCAGCGAGGCAGGGCAGCGCCGTCTCAAGTACGGGCGGTAAGGTGTAGGGCGGATTGATGATGAACATGCCGCTGCCCCACATGCCGGGGCCGGGCTGGCGTGTCCACAGTTCTGCGTGCAGCCAGGTGTTCATGTTGAGCCGACGCAACCGCTGCGGCAGTCGGCCCGCCGCGGCGGTCTCGAGCAGGGGATACCAGATCGCATAGGTACCGGTCGGAAAACGTTGCAGTGCGTCTTCGAGTGTCGTGATCACTGTTAGGTAGTCGGCTTTCACTTCGTAGGAGGGGTCGATGAGCACCAGTGCCCGACGCGGCTGCGGCGGCAGATGGCCGCGCAGACTCTGCAGACCGTCGGTCTGAGCGATGACGGCGCCGTCCTTGCCGAGGCTTTTCTCCAGCACCGCACAATCCGCCGGGTGCATCTCGTGGAGCCAGAGTTGGTCCTGGACTCTGAGGAGCCGCTGCGCGAACCAGGGAGACCCGGGGTAGCGGATTAATTTGCCATCCGGGTTCAGTTCACTGACCAGCTGCCGGTAGTGCTCAATGACTTCCGGCAGATCGGAGCGTTCCCATAAGCGACCGATACCACCGCGGTACTCACCTTTACGGGCTGCGAATCCGCTGGCGAGGGCATAGACCCCCGCCCCTGCATGGGTGTCGATGTACCAGCAGGCTTTTTCCTTCCGGGTCAGATACTCCAGCAGTTGCACGAGGATCAGGTGCTTGAGCACATCGGCCGGACTGCCGGCATGGAACGCGTGGCGGTAGCTGAGCATTCTGGCTCCGGGGCCTGATGGGTCGGTGCAGGATACCCTGTCATCCGGTGGAAAGGCTGAGCGCCGGTTGACGCGTCCTCCGGCCTCGTATATCCGTGTCGGATGCAATCGGAATGGAGAACCCATCGTGCAATCGACAATCCTGCAGAGCAGGCGCCAACTATTGGCGGTGTGTGTACTGCCGGTCCTCGCGCTTCTCGGGCCAGCCCCCATCCAGGCGGCCCGGTCCGTCAACGACACACCGACCACAGCGCAGGCGGGCGACGGCGCATTCATCTCCTGGGTTGAACACCGTATAGACGACGAAGGCGTGAACGGTGGCATCGCCATCCGCGGCGGCGATGGACTGGAGATGGCAGACATCGACCGGGACGGCTACCCGGACATCGTTTCGGTACACGAGGATTCCCACCACCTGCGCATTGCCTTCGGTTCTGCGGATCCTGATCGC
This sequence comes from Pseudomonadales bacterium, assembly GCA_041395945.1. Taxonomy (NCBI): domain Bacteria; kingdom Pseudomonadati; phylum Pseudomonadota; class Gammaproteobacteria; order Pseudomonadales; species Pseudomonadales bacterium. Next base: position 2,243,533 of record JAWKZN010000001.1, on the reverse strand, counting down.
TGGCAGCACATCACCGTGGCCCGGGGTTCGATAGTCGGCGCCATCGAAGATGTCGCGGTGGGTGATCTCAATGGCGATGGCTGGCTGGATCTGGTGGCAGCCTGCGAAGAAGCCCATCTCGCCTATTTTCAGAATCCCGGTGCAGCGGCCCGCACCGCGGACTGGCCGTGGCTCATTCCCGAGGCCGCCACCGGCAGGGGCTCCTGGCTGCAGGTGGCGGTCGCGGATCTCACCGGTGATGGCGCGGTCGAAGTCATCGCAGCCAACAAGGGATTTGCGGATGTGGTGCGTCTGCCCGAAGGCCAGCGGGTCGACAACCCGACATCGATGTTCCGGATTACAGGAGATCCTCTCAACGGCGCAGCCTGGCAGGAGCAGGTTCTGATGCGCGACGGTATCCCCAATCAGGCGATCGTCGTGGATGCCGACGGTGACGGGCGTGCGGACGTGCTCGCCGCCAGCCGGCTGGATAACCGCATGATGCTGCTGCTGAACCGGGGTATTGACCGGGAGGGTCGTGTGCAGATTGACCGCCAGCCGCTCGCGCTCAAGGCGGGTTTTCCGGTTGCCGCGGGCTGGCGTGGTGCTGCCAATGCCTTCAATGCGGAGTTTGCCGATCTGAACAGGGACACACGCCTGGACCTGCTGGTGAATGTCCTCGAGTTCGATGGCGCCGACCCGATGTGGCAACACACCGGTCTCGCCTGGCTTGAACAGCCGGAGGATCTGCAGGCGCCCTGGATCGTTCACCGCATCGGCACCCTGCTGCCGGATTGGGTGATCGGTATCGGCGTGGGTGACATCGATGGTGACGGGGATCTGGATGCCATCGCCGGCGGTTATTCCGGGCTCAACGTATTGCAGGGCGGTTATTCCGGCGCCTCCCGGGATGAGGATGATGCTTCGGTCACCGCCGCATCCTCGGTAGCGCGTATCGCCTGGTTCCAGAATCCCGGCGATCCTGCCGCCGAGTGGATGAGGCATGACATCTCCCGACGGGTTCGCGGCATGTACGATGCCTTCCTGGTTCGGGACATGGACGGTGATGGCGATGCGGATCTCGTCGCCACCCGCGGCAACAGTGGCGAATTCGACGGCGTGTTCTGGCTCGAGCAGCGGCGCAGTGTGGAGCCACCGCCGGCTTTCGCCGCTGCGCGCACGCAGGACAGCCGCGCACTGCCGCTGCCCCCCGTCGACTGGCGCGACCGTTACGACGCCGATGTGGAATACGTCGCGCCCAACAAAGCGGCACAGAAGGCCGCGCTGGAGGAGTGACGCTCGCGGTTCATCCGGTAACAGGAGAAGGGGGTCGGTTGCGGCATCGACCTCAGATCTGATAACCGTCGCCGTCCACCGCAAAATCCTCGAGAAACGTCTTATCGTCCACCACTCTGAGCGCCACGATGTCGCTCTTGGAGACGATGACGATGGAGGGATCCACCCGCACACAGGTTCCTGCATAGGTGCCGCCGGCCGTGAAGGTGCACAGCTGCACCCAGTTGTCTTCGATGTGCGGCAGCGGGAACAGTTCCTGATACATGAGGTTGCGGCTGTCGAAATTGCCATCCGTTTCCAGCATGAGGCTGTCGTTGGCATCGAACAGAGCGATGTTGGCGCCGCAGCGGCCGACGATGGGCTTGCGCACATAGCCGTTTGCACGGATCTCATCGGTCAGTTCATAGCTCGATTTGAGCAGGTAGGGCTGATCGTCGAACAGTTGCGAGAGGATGGGCAGTATGGCCTTGTTGCTGGGAATGAGTGTCCAGAGGGGCTCGAACACCATCACTTCGGGTCGCAGCAGTACGTCCACCAGTCGTGGCGCCTGGCTGCGCTTTTTGCCGGGCTCGTAGGAATTGAGCCGCTCTTCGTCGTCCTCGCATTCCTCGCGGATCTGATCCAGCGCGGTCTCCCAGGCCCAGGTCTTCCACACCCACCTGATGGCGACGCCGTCCGCGTCGACGATGTTGCCCGCTTCGGTCCAGCGCAACCCGCTCACACCGAGCTGCAGTTTGCTGGTGATGCCGGCCGCGGTCATGGCTTCCTGCATGAACAGAGCATGGAAGGTCTCTTCCATGTCGTCGTCGATCATGATGTGGAGCACATCGTCCACTTCGCTGTCCTTCCAGGCCTCCGCCAGATCGGCCAGCAGCCGGGCCCCGGGATCCCGGCCGACATCGCAGCCGAAGTGCTCGGCCCACTTCCCCTGCACCTTGCCGGTATCCATGTGACAGGAGGCGGAATCGCAGTTGTATTCGTAGACCTTCATGCCTTTGTCGGTGAGTGCGAAGTCGAAGCGGCCGGTGATGGTCTGATTGCGCCGGTTGGCCCAGGACTGGCGGATCTTCGGCCACAGTACCCGGGGAATGTTGAACTTCTCCAGGGCTGAGTCATCGTGCAGGGCGAACTCGGTGGCGTGCAGGAACATCGCATGCAGTTCATTGGTCGCCCGGCGCAGCTCGGCCAGGGTCGATTCGGAGATCACATAGTAGAGATGCTGGTTTTCGTCACGGGCGGCGAGGCGGTGTCCACCCATCATTGCCACGTAGGCCGCTTCGTCCGGGTTGGCGATATTCAGCCAGGATTCCCGGGTCTGACCGGTATCCGGCACGCGACGCGCGTGAATCTGGAACAGGCGAGGATCCGGCCTCTCCAGGGGTTCGGACTCGCTGGCGTCGTCGGTCTGGATCACCCAGCCGAGAATGGAGGCATCACCGAAGGAACAGCGCACCCAGTAGCCGCCGTCTTCAGTGATGCGCGCATCGATCTCCCGGGAGTAATTCTGACCCTCAGGCCACATCCGGTGTCCGACATTCTGTTCCGCGAGCCGGATGCGATCCGCATACACCTCGGTGACGATGGCCACGTGGCCGGTGCGTTCGAATTCGCCGCCTTCGCTCCAGATCATCATGCTGCCGGGTACGGGATGGCGGCGCGAACCATTGGGGAAGGCGTGCAGCGGCAGCACTCGATCGTTGCGGACATCGCGGATGCTGCGCAGGCGGAAGATCTCGTAGGCCATGGCCACGTCGTCGAAGATCCAGCCGTTGTTCAGATACATCCAGCGGCGGGCGAATTCCACACACTGCCACTTGTAGCCCATGTAGATGCCGTCGAGGTAGTTGCGGTAAGCGCTGCGGGAGGGCAGCAGGCGATCGTCGGCGGTGTCGTAGTCAGACGAATACACCTCGACACCGCCAGGGGCGATACCGAGTAGGGTTCCGAAAGGGGCGGGGCCTGCCTTCTGCTCTGGGGTCATGGTGGTCCTGATCTGTCCGTGTCGTGCATCCGGGATTGGCTGTAAGTGTTGACGCAGTGTAGCCGTCGATACTCGACGACTTTTCTACATCAACCTGCGGTCTCAGACCATGCCGGCATCCGGTTAGTCACCTCGAGCCTGATCAGACTGCTCTTCCTTCAGCCGCATGGGCGAGGCCAGATCCGGATACTTGCCATGGGCATCTTTATAGAAGTCCCGGATCTGATCCATATCGGCGCTCACATTTCCGGTCAGGTGCAGCGCCCGGCCGAATCCCCCAACCCGGGTTCTGTAGTTCAGATGGCCGAGTACGACAGGCACCCCCGCGGCCATGGCAATCCGATAGAAGCCGGACTTCCAGTGCGGCACATAACCTCGGGTGCCTTCGACCGGAACGGTCAGAATCAGCTTTTCCGATTCCGCGAAGCGTTGGGTCAGTCGTGCGACCAGATCGGTACTGGTGGAACGATCCACCGGGATACCACCGAAACGGCGGAAGATGGTGCCGAAAGGCGGGATGAACATGGCGTCTTTTGCGAACCATGAGATGCGCACACCGCAGCGCACGGCAATGGCCATGACCCAGACAAAATCCCAGTTGGAAGTATGGGGAGCAGCTACCAGTACATAGCGGGGCAGATCCGGTGGCTGACCGGAAATCTTCCAGCCGCCGAGCCAGAGCAGAAACCGTGCGACGGACTTGATGATGCAGGACCCCGGATGAAATCGTGGTGCAGTATACGGCACGCACTGCACAAACAGCCGATTGAGCCCTTGACATATCCCCGTCTGCGCCGCAATCTCCGCGCCGCGTGTCGAACGCGCAACCCGGGATAAACCCCGCGGTCACCTCGATACCCCTCTACTAACAAATCACAGCCTTCCTATTTTGCGCGTGGGTGGCCAGCTTCACGCGTCCGTGCTGCTCGTTGCAGACGGCGTTTTATTATCAGGAAGAAAACTTGAATCAGGACAATTTTGCCCCCCTGGGTCTCAGCGGGAAATTCTGCCGTGCAGTGGCGGAAGTCGGTTACGAAACCCCCACCCCCATCCAGGCCCTCTGTATCCCTTATCTGCTCGAAGGTCGCGATCTGCTCGGTATTGCCCAGACTGGTACCGGGAAGACGGCCGCCTTTGCATTACCGATTCTGCAGCGCCTCGACGAGGCCCGGCTGCCGGCCCGTTCGCGGAAACCGCGCGCGCTGATTCTGGCGCCAACCCGGGAACTCGCCTTGCAGATATCCGGGGAATTCGAACAGTTCGGTCGACACGCCAGACTGCGTCATGCCTGCATCTTCGGTGGTGTCGGTGCCCAGCCGCAGATCAAGGCCCTCAATCAGGGCGTGGACATCCTGGTGGCAACACCGGGTCGACTGCTCGATCTGGCATCCCAGCGTTTTCTGGATCTTTCGGAAGTCGAAGTTCTGGTGCTGGATGAAGCGGACCGCCTGCTCGACATGGGCTTCATTCGCGATGTGCGAAGGATCGTCAACCAGACACCGAAATCACGGCAGTCGCTGCTGTTCTCCGCCACTATGCCCAGGGAAGTGTCCCAGCTTGCCGAGGAGATTCTGAAAAATCCGCAGCGGGTGGATGTATCGCCGAAGGAAGTGACGGTCAAACAGATCGATCAGCGGGTGGTGATGGTCGACAACGGCCGCAAGCTGCGTGTGCTCGAACGGCTGCTGCGGGACGATGAGGTATCACGGGCCATCGTCTTCACCCGCACCAAGCATGGCGCCAACAAGGTGGCCAGACAGCTCGGGAATGTCGGCATCGGCGCCGAAGCCATCCATGGCAACAAGTCCCAGGGTGCCAGGCAGCGGGCCTTGAAAAGTTTCAAAGATGGCGAAGCCTGGGTACTGGTGGCCACGGACATCGCCGCACGCGGTATCGACATCGACGCAGTTTCCCACGTCTTCAACTACGAACTGCCCCATGAGCCGGAAAGCTATGTGCATCGCATCGGTCGTACCGGTCGTGCTGGCGCAGCCGGGGTAGCCTGGTCGCTCGTGGATCCGACCGAACGCCCCCGCCTCAAGGCGGTGGAGCGGCTGATCAAGCTTTCGCCCAGGCACGTCCAGGTGGACCTGCCACCTTCCGAGCGGGACGCCGTGGAAGTGGATGCACCGGGGTCCGGGAACAATGGTTACCGGCGCAGCAACACGGGGACAGGGCGCACGGACACCGCGCGTTCTGACGGAAGCCGCCGTGCGAATGCGGGCAGAAACACCGCCGGTGCAAATACAGCCGGCCCGGCCCGCGAGGGTGCAGGTGTTGCCGCGGGCGAAGGTTCACCGCGTCGCCGCTCGCGGCGCAGAAATCGCCGTCCGGCCGCCTGAGCGCGAATGGACAGAGATCATCACGAATCGGAATAGCGGGATCAGCAAGACAATACTTGCCCTGCTGAGAAGAAGAAACCGGGGAGGAGGATCGACGCACCCACTCGGTGAAGAGTGAGTGCGCTCGGCCAATTCAGCCGTAGAGGATTATCTCCGAAAGGCGCCGCTTGGTGCAGGCGCCTGTCGTGAAGAGTCTTCTACCAGCGACCGCCACCGCCGCCGCCGTCACGGCCGCCGTCACGACCACCACGACCGCCACCGCCGCCATCACGACGGGGCTGCTGCTCGTTGGCTTCGTTGACACGAAGTGCACGGGACTCGATCTGATGTCCGTTCAGTTCCGCAATGGCCTTCTGGCCATCTTCGCGGGACATCTCAACGAAGCCGAAACCCCGGGAACGCCCGGTGTCACGGTCGGTGATGACGCGGGCGGAGGTGACAGCACCCACACCGCTGAACAGTTGCTCGAGATCGGCGTCCGTGGTGCTCCACGGCAGATTGCCTACATATAGTTTCATTCAGTCAAACTCCGCACTCATATGAGTCAGTCGTTGTGCGAATCCCACCTTAGAATCCATTCGCACAGGTTTTTGCCCCGTCGGCACCATGCCTGGGGGATCTTGAGAAACGATTGCCGACGACTGATTAGAGAATGAAACTCAGATAGAAGTTCGGGGCAGGGGTCTCCAGAGGCTGGCGAGTATAAAGCACTATTTCCGTGCAGGCGAGCGCTTGTTTCAGGGGTGACATCACGGATTCTGCGGGCTCCAGAGGCGTTTTCCGGTACCCGGCGGTCAGCGCATCTGCGCGAAACAGGTCCGCAGTTCCTTCACGAACAGCTCCGGCTGTTCGAAGGCTGCGAAGTGACCGCCCCGATCGAGCTCATTCCAGTAGACGATGTTGGTATAGCGCTGCTCGGCCCAGCTGCGCGGGGTTGCCACGATTTCCTTCGGAAATATGCTGCAGCCGGTCTGCAGGGTCACGGTCCTTGCGGCATCACCGCTGAAAGCTTTGTTGAAGCTTTCCCAGTAGAGACGGGCGGAGGAGGCGCCGCTGGCGGTGAGCCAGTAGAACATCACGTTATCCAGCAGCTCCTCCCGGGTGAGGACGTTTTCCGGGTGACCCTGACAATCGGTCCATTCCAGGAATTTCTCGATGATCCAGGTCGCCTGGCCGATGGGCGAATCCACCAGCCCGTAACCGAGGGTCTGGGGTCTGGTGGCCTGCTGTTTGGAGTAGCCCGCACCCCACTCCTGGTAGTACTGGCCTCCCGCCAGAGCCAGCCTGTCCCGCTCTGTGGGATTGGCGAGGGCTTCCGGGGTGGGCCGGGCGCTCGGCATGTTCACGTGGATGCCGCGACAGTTGCCGAGATTCTGCAGGCCGATGGCGGTGGTCACCGCCGAACCCCAGTCTCCGCCCTGGGCGAGATAACTTTCATAGCCCAGTCGCAGCATGAGCTGGTCCCAGACCGCCGCGATTTTTTCCACACCCCAGCCTGTGGTGGTGGGCTTGCCGGAAAAACCGTAGCCCGGCAGCGAGGGGCAGACAACGTGGAAAGCGTCTTCTGCAGAGCCGCCATGGGCAACCGGGTCCGTCAGCGGACCGATCACCTTGTGGAACTCGACCACCGATCCCGGCCAGCCGTGGGTGATCAGCACCGGCACGGCATTCGGGTGTGGACTGCGGACATGGATGAAGTGAATGTCGAGCCCTTCGATGGCAGTGATGAACTGGGGAAATCGGTTGAAGTAGGTCTCCCGACTGCGCCAGTCGTAGTCATTGAGCCAGTAGTCGCGGATCTCCCGGGCATAGGCCAGCGGCACACCCTGGCTCCAGTCATCCGGCGTTTCCGCATCCGGCCAGCGGGTGTGCTGCAGGCGCCGGTGCAGGTCGTCGATTTCGGCGGCGGCAATGTTGATCTTGAATTCGCGGATGTCGGTCATCGTCTTGTTCCTCGGATCTTGATTTTCGGTTCCCTGCCCTCGAAGATCTAACCTTCTTTTTTTTTGTCCCCGCGCCCCCGCGCCCCCGCGCGCCGACCGGAGAAGCTCAGGCTTCGAAATACCAGTCGAAGTCCACCGGCGGAATCTGGGCAAGATAAGTGTTGTATTCCGCACGCTTGAGCACCGAATAGAGGTGCATGAACTGGGGGTCGAAGTATTTCGGCAGGATTTCCGCGGCCGACCAGACATCGATGGCGGTATCCCAGCCGGCGGGCAGGTAGTCGTGCTGCTGTTGCCGGTAGGTGTTGCCGGTGGCGGCAGGTGGCAGTTCCGCCTTAGTGTCGAGTCCGTGCAGCGCGCCCGCAAGCACCGCGGCGGCAACCATATAGGGATTGGTATCGGTGGAGGCAACCCGGTGTTCGAAACGGGCATCGCCGTCGTTGGGTATGCGGATGGCAACGGAGCGATTGTCACGACCCCAGGAGGCGGTGACCGGCGCGTAGGCGTTGGGCAGAAAGCGTCGATAGGAGTTGCCATGGGGGGCATTGGCCAGCATGGCTTCGGCGAGGGTGTCGAGCACACCGCCGATGGCGTTGGCGAGCAGCGGATTTGGCCCGTCGTCGTCCTTGAAGATTCCGGCGCCTTTTTCATCCACGAGACTCACATGCAGATGCAGCCCGTTGCCGGAAAGATCGGCAAAGGGCTTGGCCATGAAGGTGGTGAGCAGGCCGTGTGCGGGAGCCAGGTTACGCAGGGTGCGTTTCACCAGGCTGACATCGCGGCACAGCCGGGAGATGTCCCGGTGATGATGCAGGGTGATTTCGTACTGGCCGGGTGCTGCTTCGGAGGATACTGCTTCGGCTTCGATGCCCAGCGACTGCAGGGCCACCTCGGCGGCGTCAAAAAAGGGTGCGCTGTCGTCCAGCTCCTTCAGGCCGTAAACCTGGGAAGTGAGCTGCTGGCGGCCGGAGATGGCGCCCCGTGGGAAGGATCGGTCCTGGTCGAGCAGATAGAACTCGAGTTCGATGCCCGCATCGACCTGCAGTCCTTTTTTCTGAAACCGCTCCAGCATGATCTCGAGCTGGGTCATCGGGTCAGCAAAGGCGCTTTCACCCTGGGGGTTGAGCATGTCGAGCTGGGCCAGCGCCAGGGTGGGATCCCAGGGTGAAATGGCCAGGCTGTCGGCCAGCGGCCGGCAGGCATAGTCCATGTCGCCGGTGTCGAGTCCGAGCCCGGTTTCTTCCACTGTATTGCCGGTGATGTCACTGGCGAAGATGGACAGCGGCAGTCTCACACCGCTCGATGCCGCGCTGATGAGCTGCCTTGCGCTGATGCGTTTGCCTCTGAAGAAGCCGTTGAGGTCGATGATATAAACGTCCACCCGCTTGATTTCGGGATGGACCTCAAGGAATGATGCTGCGGCTTCGGGGGTTAAATACATGGGAGGCGATTGTATGCGAGGTGGGCTGGAAAGGGCAGGTATCGGAGCAATCGCGCTGGTCTGGATGATCGCCGGTTGCAGTGGCAGAGAAGCGGTCGATCAGATATTGAGTGGCGGGGTGATTTACACCATGAACGCCGCGACACCGCGTGCCGAAGCCATGGCCATACGCGACGGACGCATCGTTGCCCTGGGTTCAGACGATGACATTCTTGCTCGATTCAGTGGTCCGCAACGCGATCTCGGCGGCGCCATGGTGCTGCCCGGATTCCACGACGCTCACGTGCATCCGATTGGTGCAGGTATCGATCTGCTGCGCTGCGACCTCAGCGGCAGCAATACGGTGGAGGAAACTCTCGCCACCATCACCGAATGCGATCGGCGCGATCCGGGCGACCACTGGCTGCTCGGTGCGGGCTGGAGCCTGGGACTGTTCGCTGACGCGAACCCGCACAAGTCCCTGCTGGATGAAATTGCGCCGCATCGACCGATTCTGCTGCAGGGCGCTGATGGCCATTCTTCCTGGGCGAACAGCCGGGCCCTGGCCGAGGCGGGTGTGGAGACAGAAACCGTGAGTCCTCCGCTCGGTATCATCGAGCGAAATGCGGCCGGTGAACCCAGTGGTACGCTCCGTGAGACAGCCCAGCAGCTGGTGTGGGATGTGGCGCCGGAGCCATCTGATTCGGATCGGGAAGCAGCCCTGCTGCGGGCGGTGCAGGTGCTCAACAGTGTCGGGGTCACGTCAGCAATCGGCGCGGCTGTGGATACCCGGGGGCTGGCGCTGTATCGGCGCCTCGCCGATGCGGGACGGCTGAACCTGCGTTTCGTTGCCTCCATGGGCGGCTATGAAATGGCCGCAGTCGATAATGCCGATCCCGCGACCCGGGGCACGGGGTCGAGAGTGCGCAACGATGCGGTGAAAATATTTGCAGACGGGGTGCTCGAAGGGGAAACCGCTGCATTGCTCGAACCCTACCTCGGTGCCCGGGGTGGTCATACCGGGGCGCTGAATGTGCCGGTGGATGAACTGAATGAAAAAGTGATCGCGCTGGATGGGCGCGGTATCCAGGTGCATGTGCACGCCATTGGTGACCGGGCGGTGCGGGTAGCACTCGACGCCTTCGAAGCAGCGCACGCCGCAAACGGCACGACGGACAACCGGCATCACATCGCCCACCTGCAGCTGGTGCATCCGGATGACTATCCGAGATTTGCAGCACTCGGGGTGGCTGCAGACTTTCAGGCGGTGTGGGCCTACCCGGACGAATACATCACCGACATCAATACCGATCAGGTGGGAGAAGCGCGGGTGCAGCTGATGTACCCCATCGGTTCTCTGGAGCGTGCGGGTGCACGGATCGTCGCCGGCAGTGACTGGAATGTGTCCACACCCAGCCCGCTGCTGGCCACTGAAGTAGCAGTGACCCGCAGCGATCCGCGGGGGATCAGACCCGGGGTACTGAATGCCAGCGAAGCCGTCAGCCTGGACACCATGTTGCGGGCATACACGGTCAATGGCGCCTGGCTGATGCATCAGGAGCGGGACACCGGTCAGCTCAATCCCGGTATGTATGCTGACCTGGTTGTGCTCGAGCGGGACCTCTATCAGGTGCAGCCAGCAGAGATCGGCGAAGTGAAGGTGCTGGCCACCTTCCTCGAAGGCGTAGTGGTCTACGAGGCTGCCGCACAGTAGTCGCGCGCTTCAGAGTCTGTCCAGCAACGAGTACCAGCTCATACCGGCGACCAGTCCCGGCCAGCGCAGCCAGCGGCCGCCCGGAAAACGGGGTACCGGCACCCGGCTCATGAGCTCGAAGCGCTCGCTTTTGCCGGTCAATGCCTCCGCCAGCAGTTGACCGGCCAGATGACACATCGCTACACCCTGGCCTGAGAATCCCTGTGCGAAGACACAGGTTGGGGTGAGATGGCCGACATGGGGCATGCGATTGAAGGTAATGGCCAGTGTGCCGCCCCAGGTATGGTCCAGCCGGGCCTCTGCCAGTTGCGGATAGACGGCCACCAGTCGGGGTCTGACTCTGGCAGCTATGTCTTTTGGCAGATGCCGGGAATAGTTTTCGCCACCACCGAACAGCAGCCGGTTATCCCGGGTGAAACGGAAGTAATTCACCACGAAGCGGCTGTCAGCTACTGCCACACGGCGCGGACACAGATCTGCAATCGTCTGTTCCGAAAGTGATTCGGTGGTCACGATGAAATTGTTGATCGGCATGATGTAGGCGGCGAGCCCGGGCACCAGATTGCCAAGGTAGCCGTTGGTCGCGATGATCAGGCGGTCCGCGCGTACTTCACCCAGCGCGGTGCGGATGTGGTGTCTTTCCGCCCGATGTTCGATCGATTCGGCGCGTGAGTGCTCGAAAAGATCTGCACCAGCTCCGTGCGCCGCGCGCGCCATGCCGAGGGCCAGTTTGAGTGGATGCAGATGGCCGTTGTTCCAGTCCACGTAACCGCCGTGGTAGGCGTGGCTGCCAATGAGTGCGGCAAGGCCGTCCCTGTCCAGCTTCTCGATGCCCGGTTCCTGGTAGTTCCGGCTGAGCTTGTCCGCCAGTTCATGATAGTCATCAACATGGCGGGCGCGGTGTGCGGCGATGACGATACCCGGGGTGTAGTCGCAGTCGATGCTGTGGGTGTCGATGAGCGACTTCACCAGATCCCGTGCTTCGTTACCCAGCGCCCAGAGACGCCTGGCCGTGTCGTGATCGAACTGCCCTTCCAGCCAGTCCACGTCCTGGCGTTGACCGCCGTAGAGCTGGCCGCCATTGCGCCCGGAAGCGCCACTGCCAATCGCGCCGGCTTCAAGGAGCACCACGCGAAGGCCCCGGTTCGCCAGATGCAGAGCGCTGGACAGTCCGGTGTACCCGCCTCCGATGATGCACACATCAGTATCCATGGACCGGTCAAGGGCGGCGTACTGCGGTCGTGAAACCGTGGCTTCGTAATAGGAGTTGTTCTGCTCTGGCGCGGCCATTGGGGAAGCTTAGCGGATTCTGTAGACTAGCCGCACTTCCACAGCACCTGAGGCTTTATGAGTATCGAGCCCGCAACCTGGCTCAAAGAAAACCGAATTGATGAAGTGGAGCTGCTGATACCGGACATTGCCGGTGTTGCCTGTGGCAAGTTCATGCCGGCGAGTAAATTTCTCGATCTCGATCACCGACTCCCCGAATCCATATTCATTCAAGCCATCACCGGTGACTATGTCGACGATGTGTTCGAACTCGACCGGGACATGGTGCTGCAGCCGGATATGGCAACGATGCGCCGGGTGCCCTGGACGGACGAACCGACCTGCTGTGTCATCGCCGACTGCTACCGTCACGATGGCACCCCGATCGACATTTCTCCCCGGCAGGTTCTTAAAAACGTGCTGGCCCTTTATACGCAGCGCGGCTTGCGCCCTGTGGTCGCGCCAGAGGTCGAATTCTATCTGGTGAAGAAGAACATCGACCCGGACTATCCGCTGGAACCACCCATCGGCCGTTCCGGTCGCCCCGAAGTAGCCGGTAAGCCCTATTCAATTGATGCGGTGAACGAATTTGATCCGATCATTGAAGACATCTACGACTACTGCGAAGCAATGGATATCGATGCGGACTCCCTGTCTCACGAAGCCGGTGCCGGGCAGCTGGAAATTAATTTCAATCACGGCGATCCGCTGTCTCTCGCCGACCAGGTGTTTCTGTTCAAACGGGTGGTGCGGGAAGCGGCGCTGAAACACGGCATCTATGCGACTTTCATGGCAAAACCCATGGCCAAGGAGCCGGGCAGTGCGCTGCATCTGCATCAGAGTGTGATCGATATCGCGACAGGTAAGAACATCTTCTCCGATGAGCGTGGCGAAGACACCGCCGCGTTCTCGGCTTTCATTGGTGGACTGCAGCGCTATCTGCCGGAAGCGTTGCCGATGTTCGGACCCTATGTGAACTCCTACCGACGCTTTACCCGGTTTCTCATGGCGCCGATCAACGTCCACTGGGGTCGCGACAACCGCACCGTGGGCCTGCGAGTGCCGATATCCGATGCGAAGAACCGGCGCATAGAGAATCGGGTAGCGGGATCGGATACCAACCCCTACCTCGCGATCGCCAGTTCGCTCGCCTGCGGTTATCTGGGACTGACCGAAAACCTGAAGCGGGGTGAGATGGTCGAGGGGTCCGCCTACGATCTGCCGCCCTCGTTTACCCGGGATCCGGATCACGCACTGGATCTGTTTGTGAACTCCAAGGCGCTGACCCGCATCCTCGGTGAGGACTTCGTGAATGTGTATGCCGGGATCAAGCGGATAGAAGCTGAAACCTTTTTCCAGGTGATCAGTCCCTGGGAGCGTGAGTATCTGTTGCTGAACGTATGAAAACGATCAAGAAGCGAAGCCTCGACGCCTGGCAGGCAGCGGATGCTGCTCACTACCTGCATCCCTTCACCGATCATGGTGCTCTGCGGCAGAAAGGGTCGCGAATCATCACTCGCGGTGAAGGGATCTACATCTATGACATCACCGGCCACAAGATACTCGACGGCATGTCGGGTCTGTGGTGTGTGAATCTGGGCTATGGTCGCCAGGAGCTGATCGATGCGGCAACACAGCAGATGCAGGAGTTGCCTTTCTACAACAGTTTTTTCCAGTGTGCGCATCCGCCAGCCATACGGCTGGCCGAGCTGATAGCTGAGATCAGTCCCGCGCACATGAATCAGGTGTTCTTTACCGGCTCCGGATCGGAGGCCAATGACACCGTGCTGCGCATGGTGCGCTACTACTGGGCACTGCAGGGTCAGGCCGAGCGTCAGATTGTGATCAGCCGGGAAAACGCCTATCACGGCAGCACCATGGCCGGGGCGAGCCTGGGCGGCATGTCGGCCATCCAGTCCCAGGGCGGACTGCCGATTCCTGGAATCGAACACATCTGCCAGCCCTACCATTTTGAATACCAGGGCAACAAGTCGGCGGACGAATTCGGACTGGAGTGTGCCAGAGCGCTGAAGGAGCGCATCGAGACTCTCGGCCCGGAGAAGGTCGCCGCCTTCATAGGTGAACCGATTCAGGGTGCGGGGGGTGTAATCATCCCGCCGGCCTCTTACTGGCCGGCGATACAGAAGGTCTGTGATGAATACGGCATCCTGCTGGTGGCGGATGAAGTGATTACCGGTTTTGGCCGTACGGGTCACTGGTTCGCATCCGACTACTACGGCATCAAGCCTGACCTAATGCCAATCGCCAAGGGTATGACCTCGGGCTATCTGCCCATGGGCGGGGTGGTAGTTGCGGATCGGGTGGCCGAAGTCCTGCAGCGCGGTGGTGAGTTCTACCATGGCTTCACCTACTCGGGTCATCCGACCTGCGCGGCGGTTGCGATCAGAAATATCGAGATCATGCGGGATGAAAAGATTGTCGACCATGTCCGGGATGTCGCGGCCCCCCATCTTGCGAAAATTTTCCGGAAACTGGGTGAGCATCCGATTGTTGGTGAAGCGAGGAGCCTTGGTCTTCTGGGTGCCCTCGAGCTGGTCTCTGACAAAAAGACCCGAAAACGGTTCGAACCAAAGGGTCGGATCGGCGAACTCTGCCGGGATCTTGCCGTGGATAACGGTGTGGTGATGCGTCATGTCGGCGAATCCCTGATCGTCGCACCCCCGCTGATATCCACCGTCGCCCAGATCGATGAACTGGCCGAACGTGCCTGGAAGACACTGGACGACGCCGCTCGACTGATCGGCACGCTCTAGCCCGAAAATCTCACCGATGTAATGGAAATAGGCCTCTGTCTGGTGCATAAAGTGAGTGCTGGCAAGCACTTATCACACACCAAAACGAGAGGCCTATGGCGACAGAGTGTAATCCCGAGCAACTGAAATTTCACGCACTGGATCGCCGTCAGGTGATCGGTCGATTCGATGGTGGCCGGATCACGTCCGACGGTGGCGGACTGCTGCTGCGAGAGGTGGATCAGCGGCTGGGCATGCTCAGTCGACTCGCCGGCTGCTTCACCGATTACCGTAATCCGAACAGTATCGAACACAGTGTCCACGCGCTGGTGGCGCAACGCGTCTACGGTCTGGGGCTGGGTTATGCAGATCTCAACGATCACGATGGGCTGCGCTCGGACAGCGTGCTGGCGCTGTTGGTTGGTAAACGGGATCTCACGGGTGAAGACCGCGAGCGAGACCGTGACAGAGGGTATCCGCTGGCCGGATCGAGCACGCTGAATCGACTGGAGTTGACCACACCGGCCTCGGCGGCCAGTGATCGCTACAAGAAGATCGCTGCGGATCCGCAGGCGCTTGACCGGTTGCTGGTGGACCTGTTCATTGAGGCCCACGATGTGCCACCGCGGGAGATCTGGCTGGATCTGGATGCAACCGATGATCCGCTGCACGGCCATCAGGAAGGCCGCTTCTTCCACGGTTACTACCGCTGTTACTGTTATCTGCCGCTGTACATCTTCTGTGGCGAGCACCTGTTGTGTGCGCGGCTGCGGCCATCGAACGCAGACGGTGCGGCCGGGAGTGTGGAAGAGCTTGAGCGGATCGTTGGCCAGATCCGGGCGCACTGGCCGAAGACGCGCATCGTGATCCGTGGCGACTCGGGGTTCTGTCGGGATGCGATCATGCGCTGGTGCGAGGAAAATCGTGTCCGCTATGTGCTGGGCCTGGCCCGCAATAAGCGGCTGCATCGAGCGTTGGGCCGGGAGATGGCGGAGGCCCAGGTGGAGTACGAGCAAACCGGCAAAGCGGCCCGGCGGTTCCGTGACTTCCGCTATCGGACCCGCAAGTCCTGGTCGTGCGAGCGGCGCGTTATCGGCAAAGCCGAGTACCTGCCGGGTAAAGCCAACCCACGGTTCGTGGTGACCAACTTACCTGTCAGCCGTGCCGGTGCCAGGCGGCTTTACGAAAAACTCTACTGTGTGCGCGGCGAAATGGAGAACCGCATCAAGGAGCAGCAACTGGGGCTCTTTGCCGACCGCACCAGCACGGCGACGCTGCGCGCCAATCAGCTACGGCTGTACTTCTCCTCGTTCGCTTACGTGTTGATGCACGGGCTGCGTCGTCTTGGCCTCATGGGCACACAACACGCCAGAGCCCAGTGCACGACCATCCGCCTGAAGCTGTTGAAGATCGGTGCACGGATCCGTATCTCGGTACGCAAGGTCTGGTTGTCGTTCTCCGAGGCTTATCCCTACGCCAGTGACTTTGCACAGATCCTCGCCAACCTACGCCGCCATCCAGCCTGGGCACCACCCGGATAAAGTTCGAATACTGGTCAGGAATGTTCAACCGGCAGTCGCCGGAGGAGGCGTTCGCCTCAATCGCACAAAACACCCCCGCTGAAGAGAAAACAACACGGCAATCGGCCAATACGCTGCAGCCTGCCCAACCAATCGTTACCATCGCCGATCAGCAGCTGACTCGCAGCTCAAAATATCCCGTAAACTGCCTCAACTACCCAATCGGTGAGCGATGCGGGCTAGCCCGCGCCGAACTGCCTGGGTACCGGCCGGGACTTGTTTTCGGATTGATTTGCGAGGCTGGGGTGGCGAGGGGGGTTGCAGCGGACCTACGCTCGGGCCCTCCGGGCTGCCCTCGATTGGCAGAGTTGCCTCGCGTGCGGCACGCGAGTCAATCTGCCGCACTCGGCCTCGCTCCACGGTCCGCTGCAACCCCCCTCGCCACCCCAGCCTCGAGATGGATTCGAGACAGAGCAGCGCGATCTCCCCCGGCTGCAGGCCGCACGCAGTGCCACGAAGCTCGGAAGGATTCATCCAGCGTGGTCGAGGCACTGGGTAGCAGGTCCTCGACCACGCTCTGATCAACCTCATTCCGAACTTTGTGGCTGAGCGTCCGGTGCTGGTGAGCTCAGAGAATCGGCGACAGCAGCCTGGCGCCGCGAGCGGCGGCGCGAAACCACCAGCGACGGCCTTCCAGTGCCGCCGCGTCGATCTGGTGGGACCTCGCGAAATCATCTTCCAGCATCGTGCCGGTACGGGCGGCGAAGCCTTTGTCCGCGACAAGCACCAGAATCTCGAAATTCAGACGGAATGACCGATTGTCGAGATTGGCTGTGCCAATCGCGGCGAAGTCATCGTCTGCCAGCAGGACCTTCTGGTGCAGAAAACCCTCGTGATAGCGGTAGAGCTTCACCCCCTGGCGGACCAGTTCCGGCACGTAGGCATAACCGGCAAGCTGCACCAGCCGACTGTCGGCGCGTTGCGGCAACAGTATGCGCACATCCACACCCCGCAGCGCTGCAAGCTGCAGGGCGTCGATGATGGAACTGTTCGGAACGAAGTAGGGACTGACGATCCACAGGCGGTGGCGGGCGGCGTGAATGGCCTGCAGAAAAAACAGACCGCAGGTATCTCTCGAATCCGCCGGGCCCCCGGGAAGCACCAGCACCCGCTGATTGGACTGGCTGGCCGGCTGAGGCTCCCAGTGCACTGTGGGCAGTTCACCCGAGGCCCAGAACCAGTCCTCGAGGAAGGGAATCTGAGCGGCGATTGCAGCAGGTCCGCGGACCCGCACGTGGGTGTCGCGCCAGGGTGAGAGCGCGGGGTAGCGACCGAGGTAGTCGTCTCCGACATTGAAGCCGCCGATGAACAGTTCCTTCCCGTCCACCACAACAAGCTTGCGATGATTGCGGAAATTGATCTGCAGGTGTTTCACAGCCCAGCGCGTTCCGGCGAAGGCGTGCACCTGGGCTCCCGCGGCAATAAGGGCGTCTGTGTACCGGCGGGGCAGACTGCTGCTGCCGATGGCGTCGAAGAGTAGATAGACGCGCACCCCGCGTGTGAGCGCTGCTTCGAGATGTCTGCGCAGCTCCTGGCCGGTATCGTCATCCCGGATGATGTAGAACTGCACGAGCACATAGTCTTCGGCGCGCGAGATACCGGCGAACAGCGCCTTGAACATCGCTTCGCCGTCGATCAGCAGTTCTGCTTCGTTGCCTGAACTGAAGGGCAGCTGCGCCATCCGCTCGTAGACAGCGAAGCGTGCAGGGTCTTCCGGAAACTCGGCCCGGAAGCGTTGCCCCTGGCGCCGCGACTCTGCACCGGTAACATGCTCGACTGCCGCGTTGCCGGCCCGGTGCGCGTCGACATAGCCTACGAAGCGGTGGCGGCCGAAGGCGGCATAAAAAGGCAGGGCAACAACGGGAATAGCCAGCAGCGCGATCAGCCAGGCAACGGAACCCTGTGCGGTGCGTGCGTTCATCACCGCATGAATAGCGGCTAACGCGGCCAGTACCTGCAGGATCAGATAGCCGATGAGCAGTGCAAAATCCAGGTGCTGTGCCAGAAAAGCCATCATCGGGACGAGTTTACGGCACGCAACGCCAAGTGCGGTGCGCGATCATCGGGTTGTCGAATCAGTGCAGCAGCGATGAGCAGCACGACGATGACGCCTCCGCAGAGCCACTCGGCACCGTGGAAGCTGCCGCTCATATCGAAGCCGAGACTGAAGAGAAAGGGCCCGATCGCGCTGGCCATAACGGTCAATGCGGTGTTCAGGCCGCTGATTTCTCCCAGATGCAGGGTGCCGAACAGGCGCACGTACGCGAGATTGGAGATCACCCCCCAGAGTCCGCCTCCGGCACCGAAGCCGAACACCAGCAGGGCGTAACCCCAGGCGGTGTCGAGATTGAGCAGTCCCGTGGTGCCGAGCAGAAACGCGCTCAGCATGACCAGCAGAAAGGGCTTGAGCCGCGACCGATCAGCCAGCCAGCTTGCGAGCAGATTGACGGTGGTCGAAACGATGGCGGATGGCAGAAAGTAGCCAAAGGCTTCCCCGCGGTCGCGGCCGGCTTCTGCGAAGATTGCCACGATGTGAAAGGTCACCGCGGTTCCGAACAGGGCATGAATGGACAGCCCGGCGCTGTAGATCCAGAAGCTCGGGCTCAGTCGCGCCTGGTGCAGGGTTTTCGAGCTTTCCGCAGTAGCGGGCGCGGACGCCCGCACGGCGTCGCTCACACCGTCGGCATTCAAGCCGACACTGGCGGGAGAATCCCGCAGGAAGAACAGCGCCAGTGAGGCAAAGCCGAAGATCAGCACCGCGGCCATGAGCCAGAGGGCGCCGCGCCAGCCGAAATCATCGATCATCAGTGCCAGCAGCAGCGGGGCGATGGAAAATCCCAGTGAGACGAACACACCGCGGGCACCCGAGACGATGCCGCGGCGCCGCTCGAACCACACCAGCAGAACGTTTCGAGAGGCGCTGGTGAGTACACCCTGTCCTGCGAAGCGGACACCGAAGTAGCCGATCAGCATGGCGGGCAGGGTCACCGCTGCGAGGGGCAGTCCCAGCACCGCGGCCAGGGCAGTACCGATGTGGTCGACCAGGCTGATGAACACGACCAGCAGGCCCAGCAGCAGTGCAGAACCGGCCACCATGATCCGCGCGCCGAGCCGGTCATAGAGTCTGCCGGCTCGTGTCAGGAACAGGGCGCTGGTGACCGTGCCGCCGAGGTAGGCGAAGGACAGTTCCGTGCGGCTGAGATCGAAAGCGTCGATGAAGGGGTCGGTGAACACCGCCATCCCCATGGTCTGCCCCGGCACACTCATGAGAAATCCCAGCGTCGAGAACAGCCAGATCACCCAGCCATAAAAGAAGGGCGTGCGGCGGGGATTGAAAGGCCAGTCGCCGGGAATCCGGCGCCGGGTCGTCGGCTGGTTCAGGCGCTCGCGCTCGGCCGCCCGCCGACCTCCGCACGCCAGCGCGCGAGATTCAGCAGCGCCGGATCCGGCGGCAGCCCGACCAGTTTCTCGGCGAAATCGATCAGACACATGGCGGTGATGTCCGCCACGCTGTAGCGCTCCCCCGCCATCATCGCGCGTTCTGCCAGTTCACCATCCAGACGCTGATAGTAGGCGTTCACCCTGGCGTCGCTCTGTTCCTTGGCCTGGGGAATCTGTTTGAACCGGCCCGCCGCCATTCTGGCCACCACGGGACCGTTTACCCAGGAAGTGCTGATGCTGTGTCCGAGACCCAGCTCCAGCCGTCGATGGTGCATGTCGATCAGGCCGATTTCTTCCGGCGTGGTTCCGAACAGCGGCGGCTCCGGGTGCAGGGCCTCGAGGTATCTGCAGATGGAGACGGACTCCGAGATACAGGTGCCGTCGTCCAGTTCCAGCACCGGAATCTGTCCATTGGCGTTTTTCCGGAGGAACTCGGGTGTTTTATGCTCGCCCTTCATCATGTCCACCGGCACGCGCTCGATGTCGATCTGTTTTTCAGCGAGAAACACCCGTACCCGGCGCGGGTTGGGAGCCTGGACGTTGTCGTAGAGCTTCATTGGTGGAGCCGTTGTCCTGAATGCGCGGACACTCTACACCAGTGGCGATCCGGTGGTCAGCCTGGCGGGATACCAGCCATCATCGGGTTGTCCGATTTCCGGCGCACCACCCGGCACCTGCCGGGGTGGCGGTCTGCGCAATGCGGAAATCGTGATGATGAGGAACAACAGCCCACCGATGGCGGCGAGCAGTCCACCGGCACCCATGAGTCCCATGCCGAAGGTCTGCTGAAAGCCATCGAGCGCCTGCTCGGCACCCGCCACCTTACGCTGCACGCCATAACCACCGGAGATGGCCAGCCCGGTGATATGCATGAGCTGACCGCCTGCCAGCAGATAAGGCTGCCAGGCGAGCATTCGGATATGGCGAATGGGATGACCCAGATTCGGCAGCAGATGGTAGACCACACCCATGAACGCCAGAGTCACACCGACGATCGAACCATGGTAGTGGGCGGGAATCATTGTGTTCGAGCCTTTGATCATGAAACCAAGCAGCCCACCTGCCGCGAAGAGCGTCAGCGAGCAGAGCAGCACAGCGCGCAGAGGTTGTCTCGAAGGGTGTATCGGCTGGCGATTGAAGATGCCTGTCAGGATTACCAGACACAGGGGTGCCGCCGCCAGACCGCCGGTCCGCATGAGTTCTGTGAACGCGCGGATCGACTCGCCTGAGTCCACGGGCAGGCGATAGATCCAGGGCACGGTGAGCAGAGGCAGGGCGGTCAGAGCGAACAGCACCCTGCCCGAACGCGGTCCCAGCCACAGGCGGCTGCCGCCCGCCCGGGCCAGGATGACCCATGCCACCAGGGCCAGCAGCGTGTTGGTGAACTGCTGCACGTGACCACCGCCCCAGAACAGATATTCGTAGAATGCTTCCCCGCTCAGGCTGTCGGGAAGCTGCGACCAGGACCAGCCGATGCAGGCGACGGCGAGCAGGGCAGAACCTGCGGCGAGGGCCAGGGCGAATCTGATCATGTCCGTAAAGGATGGATTGCCTTCGCCGGGGCCTGTGCCTGACGGAGCCGCCCGGAACAGCCTCATCTGCAGGAGATAGGAAACCGCCTGCAGCACCAGGCCGAAGGCGAGTATGGCCAGCCCGGTGAGAAACCAGCCGTGCTGCAGTACAGGGACATAGTTGTTCATGAGCGGTCGGTCCGCGCCGATAAAAGGTGCTGCGGTGATCATTGCCATGGCGGTGACTGCCAGCCACAGTGCCATCCGGCCCAGGATCGTCTGGCGATGGCTGAAGACCGTCCAGACCATGCCTGCGCAGGCCATGAACCAGACCAGAACCGAGAGGTCCACGTGCACAACCAGTGCCACGTGGAAAAAGTCCTGCCCAGGGAAGAAGTCCTGGAGAAAAGGCGTGCGGGAGAAGGCCAGCAGCAGCGACAGCACACCAGCGGCCAGCAGGGAGAATACGCCCAGCCAGATCCAGCCAATGGTGCGTTGCCGGGTGAGATCGTCCAGCTGTGAATGGGCCCTGTTCATAGGATTGCCTTCATCCTTCCTCAGCGAGCAGCAGCCGCACACTGTCTATCATCCGAGGCACCGTGATCCCTTCACCAAAGGTGGCCCGTACACGGCCGCGGGTATCCAGCAGATAGATGTGGCTGCTGTGAGAGATACTGTAGTCGAGCTCCGACTCCAGGGTCTGTTTTTCGTAAAAAACCTTGTAAGCGGCACTGGCCTGGGCGATTTCCGCTTCGGTTCCGGTAAGTCCGAGAAAGTCGGCGCCGAAAAAGTTCATATAAGGCTGCAGGCGATCCAGTGTGTCCCGTTGCGGGTCCAGGGTGACGAACAGCGGCTGTATCGGAACGTCGGGATCCGGCAGGGATTGCAGCACGTCACGCATACGGGCGAGGGCCGCAGGGCAGACGTCGGGACAACTCGTGTAGCCGAAATTGAGCAGTACCAGATTGCCCTCCAGGTCCGACAGGCGGGTGACGCCACCGCCAGTGTTGCGAAGGGCAAAATCACCACCGAGTGTGTAGAGCACCGGCAGTTCACCGGCAGAGGCAAGCCGGGTGCTCTGCCAGAGTGCTGCGCTGATGAGCAGACCAGCGGCGAGCAACCAGGCGCTACCGCGGGTCATCGCGAAGCACTCCTCTGTGATGCCGGCACCCCCAGCAGGTACAGCCGCAGCATCACCAGCAGCAGCAGGGAGGCGAGGAAACTGTGCGCGAGAATGGCGATCAGAGGCAGTCCGGAGAACACGGCTGTCAGTCCGAGCAGCAGTTGTGCGGTCAGAATACCCAGCAGCAGCACTCCCCAGAAGAATTGCGGACCCTGCTGCCGTGCCGCGGTGATTCCGAGTGCACCCAGCAGAAGCGTGGCGACCACGGCGAACAGACGGTGTGCGAGGTGAATGTACTGCTGTGCCTGGGTCAGAATCACACGGCCTCCTTCATCGACACCGAGTTCGCGCAGATACCAGAAGCTGCCTGCGATACCCGCAGGCGCGCCGCCCTGACACTGCCACCAGCCGCTGCAGGCTGTTCCAGCGAAATTGGCACTGACCCAGCTGCCGAGAGCGATCTGCACGCTCAACGCAGCCAGTGCGACACGGACCAGTGTCGAAGAGAGCGGCACGGGTGGTGCGGCCGCCGGCTGGCCGGTGATCAGCCACAGTATCCAGGTGAGGGCCAGCAGCACCATGCCGCCGATCAGGTTTGCAGAGGCGACCGCGGGCAACGTCTTCAGGTAGCTGGCCGGTCCGATGACTGACAGAAAGAGCACGACGGCGATGAGCAGGTAGGGAAGCAGTGCGGCACTCCCTGCGGTCGGCAGACGACTGCGGGCATGAAAGGTGACAACCAGTACCAGCACAACAAGCGCGGTCGCGATTGCACGATGGGCCCGCTTGGCGGATTGAGCCGGCGTCAACGCCTGCTCGATCGCTGTCTCCGCGGACGCTGCTGCAGTGGGGACGCCAATCACGCCATAACAGGCTGGCCAGGGATCGCAATCCAGTCCGGCTTCGTGATGTCGGATATAGCTGCTGAGCAGATTGATCGACAGGATGGCTGCGAGCAGGAACACAGTACATAGACGAAAAAACCGGTCCTGAATCATCGTCCGATTGTCCTCGGGTCGATTTATGACTGTATCTAGGTAATTTCCGCAGCGCGGATCAGGGTCGCTGAATGCTCTGCTATTCTTGTGCTCCGCACCTGGAGAGCCCCTGCGATGTCCGAAGTCCTCCTGTTCACCATCGTTGCCGTGGGCCTTTACTTTACCACTGACTGGGTGATCAGACTGATCGAATCACACCGGGGTGAACCGCTGGCAAACCGCAGTGTGGTTTTCTTCGGAATCATCATGGTGCTGGCGGTGATAAGTTTCGAAGTCATACAGCGACTGTTGCAGGGCGGAAGTCTGTACTGATCAGGATACCGCCGGCGGTAGATCGGGAACCGGCCCGGTGAACGAGCAACTTTACAGCATCTCGAAGTGATTGTTCTGCTCGTCGAAATCGATCACCAGTACCTGCGCGGGCGCCAGCAATACCTCCCGTGAAGTCTCATACTGGAAGCCTTCCGCATTCACGTCATCTTTGAGACGCACGCTGAGCTGCATGGATCCGGCGGGCACACTCAGACGCCTGTACACGGACGCGCGACCGTCGCCATGAAGTCCTCGCGGTGGGAGCACTTCCGAGTAAACGGACTCACCGTCAAGGTCCAGTTCAAGAATCAGGGGTGAACGCTCCCTTTCGCAGATCTGCGGGGCACGCATGTTGGCCGGCAGGTTCGCCATCTCTTCCGGCGTTCGGTCCCGGCACTCGGTGATCAGCTTTCCGGCATGGCGCAGGCTGAGTTTGATGGTCGCCATGTCCTCTGGAAGGTGACGGTAAGCAGGGGCGGTTGAACATACCCCGAGCAGAACGGCGAACGCACCGTAGACGACTGCCTGGCCGCTGTATCGAAGCCACAGGGTCATGTCAGATCCCTTTCCGCAGGTTCAGCCGGGATCGCTGTTGGATCTGCGTCTGCAGGCGGTGCCGGGTCCGCAGCATCGTCTTCTGCAGTACTTGTGGCCCCCGCTATGCTCGACACCGCGCTTTGCCGGTCTGCGCGATAGGCGTCGAGTTCAGCACGGAAGCGGGCACCATCCCGGGGCCCGGCCCAGCTGATTCTGACCTTGTCCTTCCCGGCCTTGGTTCGCAGATGCGGCATGCGTTTCCCGTCGAAGCGCTGCTCGGTCCATTCACTCCCCAGCCGGTAATAGCAGTTCTGCGGATGGCAGCCGGTAATCATGACACCGGCAACCTCCGGTTTGCGCGCGATGAAGTCGGCAAACGATGGCGGCAGCATGCCGATACAGGGCAGGCTCAGTGCCTGCAGGTGATGGTCTGTCAGGTTGTCCACGGGTAAGCCGTGATCGCAGCCGAAGACGACAATGTTGGTTTGTGAAGGATCCAGCGCGGCGAGACGCTCCTCCGCCTCCTTCCGCAGTCGGTCGAGCGGATAGTCGGGGATCTCGATACCGGAAATCAGTTCCTCCACGTTGCGGAAAGGTGTTGCGGACGGGCAGGAACCTTCGCATATACCGCAGGCTGTGCACAGATCCGGATCCACCAGAGCCTGCCTGAGATTTGGTTTGTAGCTGTGCGGAATCATGGTGATGGCTTCGTAGGGGCAGTCCTGGTAGCACCAGCTGCAGCCGTTGCAGTTGTCCGGATTCACGACTGCCGGAACGGTCGTTATCTGAATGGCGGTCGCCTGAGTTTGCCGGCGCCGCGGCATCCAGGGCAGCAGTGCGAGCACACCGGTAACGCTGCCGAGGAGCAGCCATAGCGGACCCGCACCGATGCTGTCGAGCAGCGGATAGACGTTGAGGTAGAACCAGTCGAAATCCACCAGAGCAACCGTGGTGGACAGATCGGCCGGTCCCATGCTGACAGCGGGCTTTACGATGGAAAGCACGATCAGCATCGCCAGCACGCCGATCATCAGCGCACGGGGAGGATTGGAGCGGGCCTGCTTGATGCGCTTGATGTGGATGAACATACCCAGCAGCAGGAACAGTGGCAGCGCGATGTGCAGGAAGACCAGCAGCGAGAAAAATCGATCACTCAGCGTCTTATCGGACAGGAAGTTGCGGGACAGCGCATCACCGAAGATGGGCAGCCAGTCGATCCATTCGGTGGTGGCGATGGCAATGTACTGCGCGAGCCGGTCCCAGACCAGCCAGTAGCCACCGATGCCGGCTGCAAACATGAGCCATATCAGCGGTACGCCACTGAACCAGGAGAACCAGCGCACGCCGTGAAAGCGACCGAGCACGAATTCACGCAACAGGTGCAGGGTTACCACCACGACCATGGCATCCGATGCGTAGCGATGCAGGCTGCGCATGACACCGCCAATGTACCACTGTTCGTGGGTCAGACGATCGATGGATTCGAAGGCGCCGTTGATGCTGGTGTTGAAAAAAATGAAAAGATAGAGGCCCGATACGGTCACGATCCAGAAAAAATAGAAGGACAGCGCGCCGAGCTGATAAAACGGATTCAGCCGTTCTGTGAAAATTGCATCGAAGCCGGATTCGAGCCGGTGCAGCATCCCTTCCATGATCAGTTACTTTGTCCCTGTACGGTGCAACGGCCTGCTCTCAGATACGAGCGGATGGGCGTTCTGCAGCGTGCTTATTGTGAGCGTGGAGACGGCGCCACTCGCGTATGAGCAGGTAAACGAAGAAACCACCCATGACCAGACCGATGAGCAAACCGGCGAAAATCGAGTAGTCGAACTTGTAGCTGTCTGAAGCAGGGTCGTACACGGTGCAGAACAGCCGGATCCGGCTGCCCAGCTGGTCAAGGAGAGAGTCGTTGGGACTTCCGCCGAACACCAGCACCTTCAGGGGCTCGATCAGATGCGGTACTTCGAACTGAATCCCGTACACCTGGCGAAATACCACGCCGTCCCTGTCGAGAATCGTGCTCTGGATGAGATGATCGAAACCGTGTGGTGTGGGGTAGTAGAGGAAACCCAGATCCTCAGCGAGGACTTCAAGGTTCTGCGCATCGGTTGACAGGAAATCCCAGTCCGGGATCTCGACGTGCTGTTGGCGGGCAAAGATCTTCATGGCGTCCGGGGTGTCATTCGGTGTATCGAAACCCAGAGTAATCACGGAAAAACTGTCGGTACCGAGTACACTTCGAGCCTGCTGTACGACCTTGGCCAGGTGCTTGGTGGTGGCCGGGCAGATATGGAAACAGCTGGTGTAGATCAGGCTGATCACCAGCGGTTTGCCCGCGTAATCGGACAACCGGCGTACCTGTCCATCGCTGTCGTAAAAAGTGCTGTCACGGACCTGCCTGCCGATGGCGGCCTGGCTGGTAGCCAGTGCCTGATCCCGCTCGAACTGTGCCGTTTCAGCAGCGGCGGACTGGGCATTGGCCCAGCTGCCAGGCACCAGGAGCAGTGCGGTCAGCAGCATACTCAGCAGTGAGTATTGACCGCAGATCAGCGGCGGCCGCATTGTTCCCGACATCAGCCCGCCACCAGCACGTCGAGCATGGCCCCGGTCATCAGCAGGGTCAGTTGCAGCAGAGAGGCAAAGAACACCTGCATGGCACCTCGAGGCGAGGGGGGGTGTTCCAGTGTCAGGCGCCATGCGCTGAATATGAACAGCGCACCACCGGCCGCTGCCCCGGCGAGATAGATGTATCCCATGCCGAAGAAAACAGGCAACAGGGAAACGCCCGTCAGTAGAATCGTGTTGATCAGAATGACCCGGGCAGTGGTAGCAGTGCCTTTGACCACTGGCAGCATCGGGACTCCGGCGGCCGCGTAGTCATCACGCAGTGCGATCGCCAGGGCCCAGAAATGTGGTGGAGTCCAGAGGAACAGCACCACCGCCAGCAGTACCGGGGCTGCCCCCGGGATCGGATCCGCCGCCGCCGCACCTGCCAGTACGGCGAAGCTCCCGGAGGCTCCGCCGATCACAATGTTCAGCGGTGTACGCTGCTTCAGCCACAGTGTGTAGACCACGCCGTAGAAGAAGGCACCGAGAAACAGATGCAGGGCGACAGCCGGATTGAAGAGCCATGCGCTCATCGCCATGGAAGTCACAAGCAGCATGCCTATTGACCACAACCAGCCGCGGCCGTGCCCGACCGAACCGGTGACGAAGGGGCGGGTGCGGGTGCGGACCATGCGAGCGTCCAGATCCCGCTCCATGAACTGATTGAAGGCACCCGCGGCTCCGGAAGCAGCGAGCACCACCAGGGCCAGCAGGCAGAGCTGCAGGGGGTCGAGCCTGATTCCCGGAGTTACCGCATAGCCGGCCAGCGCGGTGAGCGCCATGAATACGCCGATGCGCAGTTTGAAGATGTCGACAAACTGCGCGATGGCACCGGGTGTCCTGTCGATATCACCCGGGTATCCGATGGCACCGCTCGAGCTGGCTTCGATTTCGCTCAACTCAAGCCCCAGGTTTCGGACAGATACTTCCAGTTGATGAAGTAGTAGAGCACGAATGCGGTAAAGAATACGGCTACCAGCACCAGAGTACCGGGGATGGAGGAACCGGCGACTCCGATACCTTCATAGGCAGCGTCGCTCGGCGTCGGAGCCAGCATCTGCTCCTTCATCTTTTCGTTCTCACCCAGCCGCTTGCCGAACAGCAGCGAACCGACCACGATGAGAATGAACAGCGCACCACCGGCGCAGGCGAGCACCACCGACATACCGTTCAGACTCATCATCGTCAGTGCTGCTGCCGAAAACTCGTAGCCGCCATCCGGTGTGCCGGAAAAGAGGATGTCCCAGTGCCGGCGCGGCACGCCGAGGGTGCCGGCACCCATCAGGAACAGCGCCACACCCGTCATACCCAGCATGAAGATGTAGGGCTGCCAGCTGGCCAGTTTTTTCCAGATCAGTTCGCGCCGGAAGAGGATCGGCACCAGCCAGTAGGTGATCGCCATGAATGCCAGTGTGGTGCCGACCACCACGGTGCCGTGGAAATGGCCGGGCACATAGACGGTGTTGTGAATGATCAGATTCACCTGCTCCGCGCCCATCACCACCCCGGTGATACCGCCGAGGATGCCGAAGCCAACCAGGGACATGAACATTCCGGAGAAGGTCGGATTGCTCCAGGGGGCTTTACGCAGCCACTCGAAGAGTCCCGCGTTGAGGCCTTTGGCACGCTGAGCAGCTTCGATCGATCCGGGCACCGTCAGCCCGTGCACCATGCTGGCCATCACCGCGAGGTACATGGCGTAGCTGGTGTTGAAGATCTTCCATTCGGAACTCAGTCCCGGGTCCACCAGCAGGTGGTGGGCGCTGGCGATCTGCAGTACCGCGATATAGAGCAGGAAGGCGAAGCGGCTGACTTTTTCGGACAGCGGTTTGGCGCCGAACACGACCGCTGCGATCAGATACCAGACCGATACATGAGCCGCCACGTTGATCTGCTGACTCGAGTGTCCGAAGGCCCACCAGATCAGCCGGTAGACGCCCGGGTCGATGTGGCTGACCATGCCGAGATTCCACAGCAGGGTGGGAATCAGGATCACCGCACCGGAAGCAATTGTGAATATGGCGATGATGCAGGCGGTGAGGGCACCGAATGTGACCAGAGGTATCGATCCTTCGTAAGTCCGGGCGTTCCGGGCGATCACCAGTGTGCCGAGGAAAATGAAACAGTTGATCAGCGCACCGACGGCGAACAGGATCAGACCGACATAGAAGGAGGTGTCTGCCGGCATCGGCACGTAGGACGTCATCATCACACTGGAGGTGCCTTTAACCAGCACCGCGTAGTTGTTGATGAGTGCACCCGCAATCATCATGCCCCAGGCTGCCCAGCCGAGTTTCGGCGTGGCGATACGGCAGCCGAGCAGAACGGATGAGCAGAAATGCAGCACGGCCATCTCGAAAAAGATCATCCAGTAGATCAGCACGTTGAGGCCGTGGGCGGTGAGCACCTGGTAGAAATCGTCGGCAGCCAGCAGATGCACCTCTGGCCACCGGGTCAGGCCGACCAGCAGGCCCATGAAACCACCGACCAGCAGAAACACGACCGCCGCAACGGCGTTGGCCTTGATCAGTCCTTCCGCAGGCCGATGGAACTTCAGCCCGGTGCTCGGGCAGATCCGGAATGCTTCACTGTTGTTCACTGCTGCCGCCCTCCACGACGTATATCTTGCCGAGCATGTTGTGATGTCCTATGCCACAGTATTCGTTACAGACGATGGTGTACTCACCCGTCTTGTTGGGTGTGAGTGTCATCACCATATCGTACCCGGGCAGTATCTGGGTGTTGATATTGGCTGGCTGCAGCGAAAAACCGTGCTGCCAGTCGGTGGAGCTGACGTGCAGTCGATAGCTCTGACCGTTCTCCAGCTCGAAAGCCGGCCACCAGTCCCAGAGTCGGGCGATCAGATAGATGTCTGCACCGACCGGCGGTTTAACGACGGGTTTGTTGAACTGACCCTCGGTACGCACGGTGTATTCCTCAACCATCGCCTGGGTCTTCTCGATGAATGCGGCTGCGGTGGTTTTATAGGCTTCGTCGGACAGGTTCTGTTTTCCGTATATGTGCCAGAAAGGCATCATGAGAGTCATTATGATGCCCCATATCACCACAATCGATATCCAGATCAGTTCGCTGCGTTCGATGGGCTCGTTCCACCAGATCTTTCTGGTAGGAGGTAATATGCTCGACATTCATTATCCCCTTATTGTTCGATCAATCCTCAAGGGCCGCCATTGCAGCCTCTCGACAGACAGTGCTTCCAGATGGGCGCGATTCACACGCCGGATGTTAGTCGGAGATCGGCAGTGATATCAGTTCCATGATTCCCCAGACTATATAGGTCAGTGTTGGAATCGTGATGCCGATAAAGAGCAGAAGAAAAGGGTTGTCGATGAGTTGCTGCATGAAAGGCACGCCGCCAGCGTCCTTGTTTTCGTCTTGCCGATCTGCCATTGCTTTGCTCCAGGAGGATTTCCAGATTGCGAGGACTGTTACCCCTCGCCCGTCCATATATTAGCGAAACCGGCGGCAGTCTATCAGCGGAACTGTCGGCCATGCCAATCATGGGGTGAACGTGCGTCAGGTACTGCTCAGCCTGCCTTCTTTCCAGATGGGAATTGTTCTCGTTTTCGCAGTGGCCGGTTATAGGGAGATTCACTTAGGACCGGTGCAACGGGTGCGGTGAAAGTGAAGTCGGAGCCGCGAAACAGGGATGAATAAAGTGGATGCGCGGTCCGGAACCCCGGGGTGTTGGGACGATGGCTGATCTGCGATATCGTGTCCGTTACTTATCCACCCACATTGATCCGGAGGTTTCTACAATGGGCTTCGCCATTTCGAACATGCAGTTGACCAGCGATGCCTTTCACGCCGGTGGACGAATTCCTGAACGCTATACCGGTGAGGGGGATGATGTCTCGCCCGCGCTCAGTTGGAATGATGCGCCAGATGGAACAAAGGCATTCGCTCTGGTCTGTCATGATCCGGATGCACCGCTGCTTGCTGACGGGCATTACGGATTCGTGCATTGGGTTCTCTACGATATCCCGGGTTCGGTCACGGAGATTCCCGAAGGGTGTGAGGATTACAGCCAGGGGCGAAACGATTTCGGACAGGCGGGTTATGGCGGTCCGATGCCGCCACCCGGACACGGGCCACACAACTATTATTTCTGGCTGCTGGCCCTCGATGAGGCGGTGGAACTGCCCGGGCGCCTGGGCATGTGGGAGCTGCTGGAGAAAATCGAAGCCAATGTCATAGGCATGAACCGCCTGGTCGGGACCTACGAGCGGGAGTGATCGGCGAGCGGAACCGCACAGAGTGACCCAGGCGACGCTGACGATCCGGGACGCGCAGACTGCCGATGTTGAGGATCTTCTGCGGATCGAACAGCGTGCCTTCAGCGGCGATCTGCTGACAAGACGCGCTCTGCGATATCTGATCAGCAGGGCGCATGGCATCGGTCTGGTCTGCACGGTCGGTGACCAGCCGGTCGGCTATGCCATCGTACTGCTGCGCAGGGGAAGCCGCTCGGGGCGAATCTATTCGCTGGCGGTGGATCCCGACTGGCGGGGTCGCCAGATCGGCAGACTCCTGCTTGAAGCCATCGAGACCCGTTTAGCAGCAAAGGGCATTTCCCGGGTGCAGCTGGAAGTGCGGGCAGACAATGAGCCTGCGCTGCGCCGCTATCATGGACTGGGTTATGAAGTGTATGCCAGCGAACCCGGCTACTACGAAGACGGTGAAGGTGCTCTTAAGATGCGCAAAGAACTGGCAGAGGTGCCCTAGTGCGACACATCATCATCGTCGAGAAAGCGGAAGACAGAACCTGGGCTGAGTCCGCGGGAATTGCGGTGACTGCCCGGGAATACGTGGTCCAGGCAGACCTCTATGGTGGCAGTCGTGCCCGGGTGGTGAATCTGTCAGACGACTACGGTTACATGGACATGGGCTACTACTGCTCCCTGCTCGCCGAGGCGCGGAGGCAGAAAGTGGTGCCCATGGTGGAGACCATCCTCGATCTGTCCCGCAAAACGCTGTATGGACTGCAGCTGCCGGAGCTGAACGAAGCACTGCGCCAGGAGATCGGCAAGCTGCCCCAGTCACCGCGGGCGGCATTCACCCTGACGATCTGTTTCGGCCAGCCCACCGAGTCATACTTCAAGGCCTTTGCGCGCCAGGTGTTCGATCGCTTCCGTTGCCCCCTGCTGAAGGTTCAGGTCGGTATGGAAGACGGCTGGCAGATCCGCTCGGTTGAACCGATTGCCCCCTCCGATCTTTCACCTGCTGAGTTCGAGCTGTTTCTCGGCGCGCTGGAGGGCTACACGCGCAGTGACTGGCGACGGCCCAGGTCGGCGCCCCAGGCGCGTTATTCCCTCGCCATCCTGCAGAATCCCCGGGAAACACTGCCGCCCTCGGATGAAG
Source organism: Pseudomonadales bacterium (assembly GCA_041395945.1). NCBI lineage: Bacteria > Pseudomonadati > Pseudomonadota > Gammaproteobacteria > Pseudomonadales > Pseudomonadales bacterium. The sequence goes on along the minus strand of JAWKZN010000001.1, from coordinate 2,211,345 downwards.
GGGCCTTGAAAAAATTCATTACCATCGGTGCCGGTCTCGGCATCGAGGTGGAACTGATCGAGCGCAAGGACTTCCTGCGCCTGGCCGAATACGATGCGCTCTTTATTCGTGAGACCACCAGCATCGACAATCACACTTTCCGTTTTGCCAGGAAGGCCATGCACGAAGGCATGCCCGTAATTGACGATCCCGTGTCCATCCTCCGGTGTACCAACAAGGTCTATCTGGCCGAGCTGCTGCAGGCCAACAAGCTTCCCGCGCCGAAAACGCTCATTGTCGATCGCAGTAACCTGCTGCGTGTCGAAGAAGAGCTCGGTTATCCGGCTGTGCTGAAAATTCCGGACGGGTCCTTCTCCCGTGGTGTGGTGAAGGTGGAGGATCGGGAGGCGCTGGTAGAGCAGTCGCGCAAGCTGTTCAAGCGCTCGGAGCTCATCCTCGCCCAGGAGTTCATGTACACCACGTTCGACTGGCGGGTGGGTGTGCTCGGGGGTAAACCACTGTTCGTCTCCAAGTACGAGATGTCACGCAAGCACTGGCAGATCGTCAATCATCGGGAAGATGGCAAGGTGATCGAAGGGGGCTTCAGCACCATGGCGGTAGAGGATGCACCTGCTGAGGTGGTCGAGACCGCTCTGAATGCCGCACGCCTGATGGGAGACAGCCTCTATGGAGTGGATCTCAAACAGAATGACAAAGGAGTGTTTGTCATAGAGATCAACGACAACCCGAGCCTCGAACGCCACGTCGAAGATCTGGTGCTCAAAGATGATCTCTACCGCACCATACTTCAGGATTTTGTACGGCGCATTGAATCGCGCTGAAACCCGGGTGCGGGTTCCCTGTCTCCCCGGGTGCCGGCGGGTGGCAATCACCCGGGTCACATGGCATTGTCGCGGCGGTGAGGGGCAGGCCGGCTGGGGATCGCGGTTGCCGCGCTCACTTCGTTTCAATCGATCTGCGGGAGCCACCTGAATTGCAAACCGATCCATGGTCCATCGAGAAAGCCATTGAAACCTATCGGGTGGATGTGTGGGGGGATCCTTTTTTCGGAATCAGCGAAGAGGGGCATGTGCTGGTGCGTCCCCATGGCGACGGCGGCGTGCCGATCGATCTGACCAGAGTCGTGGCCGCGCTGGAAAAACAGCATGTTCCCCTGCCGCTGCTCATCAGATTTCAGGACATACTGCGCGCCCGGGTCCGCCAGATCGCCGGGGCATTCGCGGGGGCGATAGAAAGTGCCGGTTACCAGGGCCAGTACTGTCCCGTTTATCCCATCAAGGTCAATCAGCTCCATGAGGTGGTGGAGGAAGTACTCGATGAAGGCCGCAAAGTGGGCCTGGGACTCGAGTGCGGCTCGAAGGCTGAGCTGGTCGCCGCGCTCCCGCACATCACGGACAGCGAGCGGCTGCTGGTCTGCAACGGGGTGAAAGACGCGATGATGCTGTCCCTCATCCTCGATGCCCAGCGTCTCGGTCAGCACACCGTGCCGGTAATGGAGAAGTTCACTGAATTTCAGGAGCTGCTGCGTATCGCTGACGAAAAAGGCGTAGTACCGCGTCATGGCGTGCGAATCCGCCTCTCAACCAGAGGCTCCGGTCGCTGGGGAGACTCGACGGGCACCCGGGCCAAATTCGGCCTGACCATTCCGGAAGTGATGCATCTCGCCACGGAACTGGAGCGGCGCGGTCTGCAGGACGCTCTGGAACTCGTCCATATCCACGCCGGCAGCCAGATCGCCGATGTGCAGGTACTCAAGCAGACGGTCAAGGAGATCGCGCAGATCTATGCCGCCCTGCGCAAACGCGGTCTCAACGTCCGCTATCTGGATGTGGGTGGCGGGCTCGGCGTGACCTACGATGCGAGCATTTCCCAGGACGAAGAACGCATCAACTATGGTCTCCAGGAGTATGCGAATGCCGTGGTCTTCGGTGTGCAGGACGTCTGCCGGCAGCAGTCTGTACCCGAACCGAATCTGGTAACCGAAAGCGGGCGGGCGCTTACCGCTCACCACTCGGTGCTCATCGTCCCCGTGCTCGGTGCGGTCCGGCGCGACAGGCTGCAGGGAGAGTTGAGCCCGGCGGTTCTGGAGCAGCCCCATGTCCGGGATCTGGCCGCCATTCATGCCGGCATCGGCCAGGATGCGCGCATTGGTGCACTGCTCGAAGCCTTCCATGACAGCAAGGCAATCCGTCAGGATCTGCAGACCCTGTTCACCCTGGGTTACCTCGATATCGAGTGTCTCTCGGCGAGCGAGGAACTGTACTGGACCATCGCCCGCGAAGTGCTGACGGGTTTGAAGAATCTGGAACTGCATCCACCGCCGGTTGAACTCATCGAACTGGAAGAGGGGCTCACAGATCAGTATCTGTGTAATTTTTCCGTGTTTCAGTCGATGCTCGACCACTGGGCCATCGGTCAGGTCTTCCCGATCATGCCTATCGATCGACTGGACGTAGCTCCGACCCGCCGGGCACGGCTGGTCGATCTCACCTGCGACTCGGATGGCAAGGTCAGTCATTACGTCTCCTCCCATCCGGACAAGAGTTTTCTGCCATTGCCGGAGGTCGAAGCGGAAGGCACTTTCTACCTGGGTCTTTTTCTGATGGGTGCTTATCAGGACATCATGGGTGATGCGCACAACCTGTTCGGACGCGTGGCGGAGGCACACGTCTACGCGGATGCGGAGGAAGAAGACAATTTCTGGATAGAGAAGGTGATCGGCGCCATACCCGTTCAGGACATGCTGGCCCAGGTTCAGTATTTCCCCAACGATCTCGATCGCAGAATGTCGGAATTCGTGCGTGCCAAGATAGAAGCCGGCGTGGTCCGGCCTTCACAGGGTGTGGAGATCCTCGAGCGCTACCGGGCGGTGTTTCCCCGCACTACGTACTGCGAACCCAATCCACCAGCGGCGGGCTGAGTTTTCACGCAGGGGATTGCCGGACCACAGGGATCCGGCGTGTGCTCAGTGCTTGACCTTGTGAGCCTTCATGTTGGAGACATAGCGCACGACTTCGTCGTAGGCGCGCACCAGATCCATCAGAGTGCGGGCGGGCCTGGGTTTGCGCCGCAGTCCGCTGTCCTCCCGGGACCATTGCGACACCACACTCGGCCGGGCGAGGTCATGCATGATCCGGAACAGCTCGGCCAGCACATCCAGCTTTGCGCGGAGCAGGCCGTCCTGCAGCGCTTTTTCATAGGTCTTGTCTGAGGGCCGCTTGTAGCGGGCCACAGCCAACCTGGCGTGGTCGGCGGCCCGGTCGATGACAATGGCTCTGATTTCCTTTTTGTAGCGGCTGATGGCTTCGGCCTTGGCGCTCGACAGCTGGATGAAACCGGACATCGGGTCGGATCCTCCTCGTGGGATGGTTTAAAAGAGTGTGGCGTGACGCCGGCCGCAGAAAAATTCAGCGGCATGAATCTGGCGGCATAAAGTAAGCCGCCTAAAATAAGCAAAAAGAGCGCCTAATACCACATCCAGTCACAGATGCCGGTGCCTGCCTCCCGAAGTCCGGATGCTCGGGCAGTCAGTCCGCCAGTCGAAAGGCCAGCAGCAGGTTTCCCGGAAGCTGACCGAAGAGACTGTAGCCGGACTGCACGTAGAGCATGTTTCCCGCGAGCTGTACCCCTGCCACATCCATGCTGCCGCCGTGGGCCTCCACGCCATTCACGGCGGGGAAGGATCGTGCGGTATCGAAAACCCAGGCGATGGTGCCGGTTCCGGCAGCAAAGGCCCGGAGCTTTCCGTCCAGAGCAGGGGCGAACACCAGATCGTTCACCGCAGTAGCGGCGGCAGACAGTCCGAAGTAAAAGCTGCATTGCGGATAGAGATCGGAGCGGCTGAAATAGTCCCTCAGACTGGTCTCGCAGCCGCGCTCGACACGCTGCTCCCAGAGCAGCTCCCCGTCCTCTATTGCGAGTGCGTAAAGTCCCGGTTTCGGGAAATAGCGGGGGATGGGGAACACCGGATCGGAGACCGGCGCGAAGAGACGACCGTCGGCGGCTGCCATTCCCCAGTGGACGCCGCCGAGAGCCGACCCCGCACCGACCCGCCGGTGCCAGATCTGCGCACCTTCGCGATCCGGATCCAGTGCATAGACATCGCCGGATTTCTGGCCTACCAGGAGCAGATCATTTCCCGCAGGGGTGCTGGTCAGTATGACCGAGGCGCCGATGTCAAAATCCGGACCGGCACGGGTCGGACAGTTGGGCCCGGTGGGGAATTCGCTGCAGCTGTCGTTGTAGGCGTCACCGGCCAGTGCCTGGAAGTGCCAGACGATCCCGCCATTTGCGATATCCAGGGCCAGCACGCTGTCACTGAGCCGGGTGGCCGGTGCGGAGGCATTCTGACCGGTGCCCACATAAATCACCCCGCGCTGCGCGTCCACGGTCGGGGTACTCCACACAGGGACTCCGGAAGGGCCGTAGCGCAGCGTGCCGTGAGCGGTTTTCCCGCGTGGGGTGGCCTCGGGAGTCGTATGTGTAGACCACAGGCGTGTGCCGTCTTTCGCAGCGAGGCTCAGCACCGCGCCGTGGGTGCGGCAGCATTCGTAGTCCGGGTTTCTGGCGAGGGCGACCTCATAAAGTGAGACGGGCACGATGAGTCGGCCCTCGTGAGCCACGATGGCTCCGGTCAGGAGGCTGTGTTCACCGACCCGGGCATCAACACGCCAGAGCAGACGGCCCGTGGCCGGATCCAGAGCGTTCACGTGGGCGTCCGCGTCGCCGAAGAACAATGCCCGCGCACTGCCACCGGAACCGATGAGCGCAAGGGTGAGTGCCGTTCGCAGTCCGACGGGCGCCCGGTAATGCCACTTGATGCACCCGGTAAAGCGATCCAGTGCGAACACATGCCCGCTCACCGCGGCGATGAACAGGGTATCGCTGGTGATTACCGGCTGGGAGCGTGCATCCGCACTCTGGGGCAGACCGAAGGCCCAGGCAACTTCGAGACGGGCGACGTTACCGCTGTGAATCCGGCTGACTGTATCCGCGATCCGGCCACTGTTGCGGGAGTCGAAACCCCAGCGGCTGATGCGTCCATCGAGGTCGATGTCGGTATTGCGGCACAGGGCGGCAGCGGGCGGTTCGTAGTCCTGCGCGTCGCTGCCGAGAAATCCAGCCAGGCGGATTTTTTCTTCAGTACTCAGGCTCTCCGCTTCGCCCTTCATCCTGCCGTTGGTCAGGGCGAACATGAGTGCAGCAGGATTCTGTTTGCTCATCGCCTGGATAGAGGGCGCTCTGCTGGTGCCCGGATTCAGATGGCAGGATGCACAGTGCAGATCGAAAAGCGCCTGACCATCCAGGGGTGTTGTCTGCTCTGTTGTCACTGCCGTGCCGGTGTTTCGGGTTACATCCGCGCCGCCTTCGACCTGGGCATCCGGACTGCAGCCTGCATTCATCAGGAGAAAACCTGTAAGCGCGAATACTGCCAGGGAGCGGGGAGGGGAAGCTGGCTTGATGGCACCTGCGCCGGAATCCGCCGATGCGCGCGGATCGGCCGGAATGCGGCAGATCATCAGAGGAAGTCCGTTTTGCGTGCCTGCAGGAAGTAGGTGCCGGCCAGCAGGGCGACGATCACTGCAGCCTGTATCGCCAGCACGCTGACTACGGTCGAATTCCAGACCGCTTCGTCGCTACCGATATAAGCTCGAATGCCCTGCAGTTCGGCAAGGATCCAGATATAGATCTGAGTACCGATGTTGGCTGCCACGGTGGCCACGATGGTGGGTCCCAGCGCTTCGAAGATGAGTCCCGTGGCGAGGATGATCGTGTAGGCGAGCAGAATTCCGAGCAGAATGATGACCAGCAGAGGGCGCGTGCCATCGGGAAGACCTTCATCCCCGAGGAAGACCACGAAACTGGCAGCCGAGAGCGTGAGCCAGACGATGCCGAAGCAGATCATGTTGGCTATCAGTTTGGCGGACGTGTACTCCCTGACACTGATCGGCAGACTCATGATGAAGGCGAGCACCTGCTCACGGCGTTCTTCCACGGTGGACAGCATGGCGGCATGCACACCGGCACCGGCCATACAGGTGACGAACAGGATAAAGCTTGCGGTTCCCAGGGCTGAGCCACCGAAGATGGCGACCAGCACGGATGCCATGCCGCCGAGCCACCAGCAGAAGGTTGGGATCCGGAGGATCTGCAGATCCTTGAGCACAAGTTGTTTCACGATCGAATTACTCATGCAGCCTCCTTCTTCTGCATACCATGCATCGGCACGTTCGTGAGAAAGATTTCTTCCAGCGTCAGCCGATCCACCCGGCTGACGGTTGCCCCTGCCTGGCTCAAGGCCTCGCAGAAGCCGTCCCGGAAGGCACTGACCGTCAGCGTGGCGATGTGACCGTTGCGCTGAATGCTTTCGATTCCGGGAATCACCGGCAGGGAATACCCATCGGGTACTTCGAGCCGGATGCGACGCCAGCGCTCCAGCAGCGTTTCCTTGTCTTCCGAAAACAGTATCTGACCGGCATCGATGAAGGTGATCTGATCTGAAATCTGCTCCACATCCAGCGTGTTGTGTGAGGAAAACAGAATCGAACGATCTGCATCAGCGAGCACCGCCGACATTTCATCGAGTATCTGGTGACGCGCCTGGGGATCGAGACCCGTGGTCGGCTCGTCGAAGACCAGCAGTCGGGGTTTACGCGCCAGTGCCATGAGGATGCTGGCTTTGACCCGCTGACCGTGGGACAGACCCTTGATCCTCTGGCTCGCGATCAGACCGAATCGGGAAAGCAGAACGTCTGCATAGGCAGCATCCCAGTTCGGGTAAATCGAGGCGAGAAATCGCAGATGGAAGTCGATGGTCTGGCCGGGGTGCAGTCTCATGTCTTCGGAGACGAAGCCGATGTCCCACTTCGCCGCAATCTGTGCCGCCGGCATGGAATGCCCGAGCACAGAGACTGTGCCACGGTCCTGGTGCACGAGCCCCATGATGATGCGCAGAGTGGTTGATTTACCCGCGCCATTGGGTCCCACGAAACCCATCACCGATCCGGTCGGAACCAGGAGGTCGATCGAATCCAGCGTGAAGTGCGGGTATTTTTTAAAGACACCACGGCATTCGATCGCGTTTTCCATTACAGCTGCTCCTTCGTTCGTTCGACTCGCTCACACAACAATTCGAGAAGTTCCTGCGCAGGTACACCGGCGCTCCGTGCCAGCGCCGCCGCCTGCTCCAGCACCTTGAGAAGTTCCTGCCTCTGCACCGCCCGCTGATCGACACGCTCGCTGATCCAGGAACCCTTGCCCTGCCGGGTCACGATGAAGCCTTCCCGCTCGAGTTCGAGGTAGGCGCGCTTCACGGTGATCACGCTGACACTCAGTGCCACAGCCAGCTCCCGGATCGACGGCAGCCGGGTGCCGGCTGGCCAGTCGGCCACCGCCACCCGCTGGCGGATCTGCTCCATGATCTGCAGATACATGGGGCGGCCGTCGGCCTGGGAAAGGATGAAATCCGTGTGTTCCGTGGTCAGAACGCCCGCCTTAGTGGTGGTGTCATTAGACGCATGCACAGTATACACAGTATATACACATGCACAACGACAGATCCGGCTTTTATTTTTACGGGCGGGCAGTTCCGGGGTTCAGACGCCGAGGTGAGCGGCGATGTTCTTCACCTGTTCTTCCCAGCCCTGGGTATTCATGCGGATGGCTTCGGCTCTGCGGGCATCGTCCGGCAGTGCGCTGAAACCGGATTCGGACACCGTGAGATGACAACCGGTAGCAGTTTCTTTTAATACGAAGTCCACCCGGGTGTGGGGTGTGCTGTCGGGCTCTGCATCGGGATCGTCCGAGTAAGGACACCAGGTGAAGGCGAACCTGTGCTCCGGTTCCAGCACTGCCACCTGCGCCCACCACTTCATATGTTCATAGCCCGGGTAGGTGATGGTGCCCCTGGTCACTCTGCCGACAGCGAAGGGCCCGTCCAGACGGGCGCGGAACCAGGTACCGAATTCTTCATGGTCTGTCAGTGCACGCCATACGCGCGACACCGGGGCGTTGAGCTCGACAGATTTTTCGATGCGATCCTGCATGGTTGAGATGGGGCACCCTCGCGGGCTTCGCGGAAGTCTCAGGATGCAGCAGGCAGAAGTTTCAGGCAACTGGTGCACTGAGGCTGCCTTGCGCACGGCTGGCCTCGTCCGGGCGCGCAAGTTGCTCCTCGAGTCGGATCTCTGGACAATCCGGGCTTTGGGCTTGCGAGCATCCGGTCCTGGCATCGGTTGCACCCTCCAGCTGAGGAGAAACTCTTGTCGCTCCGGATCGCCATGGTTGTCGATCCATGGTCTCTGCCGTTCAACGGGACCGTGGTATCCACCCGTCGCTTCATCTTCGCTCTCGCAGCCTCCGGATTCAGGATACGGGTACTGGCGATCGATGCGGACCCGGCAGTCGACAGTGCCGCCTTTCAGAGGCTGTCGATTCCCGGGTTTAATCGCATCATCAACACCATGCGGGCACCACTGGCGCGACCGGAGCGGTCGAAGCTGCGAGCAGCGTTGCAGGATTGCGATGTGGTGCATGTGCAGTTCCCTTTTTTTCTCGGCCATGCGGCCATTGGTGAAGCGAAACGCATGGGAATACCTGTGGTGTGTTCTTTTCATGTGCAGCCGGAAAACATCCTGCTGAATCTGGGTGTCACCAGCCGGTTCATGCGGAACCTGCTCTACCGGTTTTTTACAGCGCGTTTTTTCAACCGGGCCGACAGCGTGGTCGTTCCTTCGGAGTTCGGTGCCAGGATGCTGCGGGAACACGGGGTCGAGTCACCCGTTCATGTGATCTCCAACGGAGTCCCGGCAGAGTTTTTCGATGTGCCGGAAACAGCGGGTGAGGACGACCGCTTCCGGGTACTTTCCATTGGCCGGCTCGCCCCGGAGAAACAGCATGAAGTTCTGCTGCGGGCGGTTGCGCAGAGCAGATTCTCGGATCGGATAGAGCTGACGCTTGCCGGTGCCGGGCCCCGTGAGGAGCGTCTGAGGCGTCTGGCGGCAGCGCTGGGCATCGAGGTTCGAATCGGCTTCTTCGAGGAGGCAGACCTGCTCAGACTGCTCGGTTCTGCGGATCTGGTTGTGCACACGAGCACCATTGAACTCGAAGGCATGTCTGTCACCGAAGCCATGGCCGCGGGCAAGGTGGTCGTGGTATCGGATGCGCCGGACAGCGCCTGTGCGGATCTGGTGGTTGAACCGCGCGAGAGATTTCGAGTTGGTGATGTGGAAGATCTCAGTGAGCGGATTGACTACTGGCTGTCCCATCCCCGGGAAAAGCTCGAGCAGGGCACCGCCAACCGGCGCGCGGCGAAACAGCTTTCCCACCCGCAATCTGTGAAAAAGCTGGCTGATATCTACCGTGCACTCTGTGGAGTCAGTGAAAGCGTCCACATCGAGCGGCAACAGCACAGGGGTGTGTAGCAGCGTTGGAAGGCCACCTCGAAACGCGCATCGGTAACCTGCTCGCCCGCTGGGTGGCGTTGTGTGCACGCAATGCGCTGACCACCCTGAGCGTCGTCGCCGTTCTCACCGGTTCCGCTGCGGCGCTGGCGTGGCAGTTCCTGTCCATCGATTCGGATATGAGCAAGCTGATCCGACCGGCTGCGACGCTGGGCTGGTATGCGGACAACGAGGCCTTCAAGACAGCGTTTCCGGAGCAGCAGGGCACAGCGGTGGTCGTGGTGTCAGGACGGAACGTGTCTGCCGTCGATGCCAGCGCGCGACGGATCTTCGATCTGCTGCGTGACCAGCCTGCGTTCGAGTTCGTATACGCACCAGCCCTGGATGATTTTTTTCGAGTACAGCGCCTCTACTACCTGGATCTGGGGGATCTCGAAGACTGGCTGGAAGGTGTGCGCTACGACTACGGCGTGATGCTGCGGCTCGCCGAAGGGGCGGACCTGGTCAACGCAGCATTCACCCTGGCGGATCAGGTTGCCGCGACGCCCGGTTTGCCACTGCAGCATCCCCTGGCGTCGATTGCCCGCAGTTTTCAGTCCTCGCCGCCGGTCCTTGAATTCGAAGCCTACCCGCATCTGGATCCGGTGCCGGAGGAAGGCGCCGATTATCATCTGGTCATCGTGCTGAAAGGCACGCAGCACCTGGACAGAAGTCAGCCGGACGCGCAGCTCATCGCGCAGTTGCGGGAACTGCTGGCGAGGGAGCCGGCCGAGTCGGGTGTGCAGGTCCGGCTTACTGGAGAAGTCGTGCTGGCGGATGAGGAGATCGGTGCGGCGCTGGAAGGCATCGGGCTGGCGGGTACCCTGTCGCTGTTTCTGCTGGCACTGATTCTGGGCGTGGGTGTGCGTTCCCTGCGTACGATTCTGGTCATATTCCTGGTGCTGCTGGTCGGCGTAGTGCTCACCCTCGGCTTCGCGGTACTGGCGGTTGGCAGCTTCAATACCCTGGCACTGATCTTTGTGGTGATGTTTTTCGGTCTGGGTGTGGACTTCGCCGTGCACTACGCTCTGCGTTGCCGGGAGTTCGGTCACACCCCCGATGCAGTGGAGACGGCTGCCCGGGACATCAGTCCGGCCCTGCTGCTGTGTGCGCTCACGACCTCCGTCGCCTTTCTGTCTTTCGTACCCACCGATTATCGGGGTCTGGGAGAACTCGGCATCATCTCTGCCGGGGGCATGTTCATTGCATTCAGCCTGACCCTGACGCTGATACCCGCACTCTATGCTGTGTTCGGCACTCCCCGGACTTCAGGATCTTCCAGCGGACTGCCTGCGCCGGTCCTGGGTGCGCGGCCCGGGCTGATCCTCCTGATCACCCTGTGCCTGTCGCTGGTGGCGCTGTGGTTTGCCCGGGATCTGCGCTTCGACTACAGCGTGCTGGCGATGCGCGATGCGTCTACTGAGGCGATGAGCACTCTACTGGAACTGCAGCGCGACGGTGTCGCCACCGACTACTCGATCATGGTCATGGCGCCGGGTGCTGCAGCAGTGGGTGCCCTGAAAGCCCGGCTGGAGCAGATCCCCGAGGTGGGCACGGTGCAGACACCCGCAGACCTCGTGCCGGTGCAACAGGCGGAAAAGGCCGAAAGGCTTGCTGCTCTGGCGGCCCTGCTCGACACCATCGAACCGGTGCAGGCCGGTGACACGAGTCCGGACGCGCTCGCCGGTCTGGATGAAGCGGTGGCTTATCTCAGCGAAGTGGAGGACAGGGTGCGTCCGGCAGAGTTGCCGAACTACCGGGCGTTCATCGCCGGGCTGCGCGCGCTGCGCGGTGATCTGGAAGCATATCGGCGACTGTCGGAAGCCTTAGGCGTTCAGTTAGCCTCCGAATTGAAGATGCTGAGGCGCATGGCGTGTGCACCGGTTTTCGGGCTGGAAGATCTGCCAGAGGATCTGCTCGCCCGGCTCATTACCCCGGATGGGCGCCATCTGCTCAGCGTGCAGCCGCAACTGCCGCTGATCAGTCGGGAGCAGACCACCGCCTTCATTGAAGCGGTATCCGCAGTGGCGCCGAATATCGCGGGGAGGGCGGTGGTCGAGTGGGGTGTCGGCGGGGTAGCCGTGGAATCTTTCCTCGAGGCGGTCGTGCTGTCTGTGGTGCTGATTTTCGGTTTGCTGGTGGTCTATTTCAGAGCCCTCTGGCAACCCCTGCTGGTGTTTGTACCGCTGGGACTGGCTGCGCTGTTTTCCTTTGCCATCATGCAGGTGACCGGATTGAACCTGAACATGGCCAACATCCTGGTGGTGCCGCTGATCTTCGGCCTGGGTGTGGATGCGGGCATCCATGTGGTGCATCGCTATCAGGTGTCGGGGAGCATTCAGGCACTGTTTGAATCCAGCACCGCCCGGGCGGTACTGATCAGTGCACTGACCACCATCGGCACCTTCTTTTCTCTCTCCTTCAGTCCGCACAAGGGAGCAGCCTCAATCGGCCTGCTGCTGTTTGTTGCGATCTCGCTGATGCTGCTGGCGACCTTTGTGGTACTGCCGGCCCTGCTCAAGGTCATCAGGCTGCGCTGAAACGCTGACCGGCCTGGCCGCCCTGCAGGGGAATGTCCTCCAGCCGGCAGCGGCGTCGACTGCTGTTGCCGCAGGACCGGGGTGCGGAAACTTGCCAGTGCGTTCGGCCTGGTGAGTGGGATCTGCCTTTCATGTGTCGTTCATGTCTTCCTTAACGAGTGGCGGTTCTGCCGTTGATCGGCTGGTGCGGCATACCCGGCGGCTGGATGCGGGGCTGCAGGTCTGCGGGATCGGCCACCCGCTGCGCCGGAAGATCACAGCAAGGCTGCTGGCAGCGAAGGCGCCTCGGCTCCGCTCGGGAATGGCCGCTCTGTTCGCCGAGTTTCTGGGAGAACCTGCCGCCGATGCGCTGACGCTGGCCGCTGACTGGCTCTACTACCGGTCGATTGCCCGGGCCGGGTGGCTCGGAGAGTCTGCCCGGGCGGATTCCCGACCGGGTCAGCGGCAGGCGCGGGTGCTGGACGAAGCGGCGCTGGGTGCTTTTCTGTCCGGTTCCATGGGCACCTCGCGGGGCATCCTGATGGCGTCGATTCATATGGGCGACTACCTCCGGGGGCTCGCGGCGCTGGGGCAGTGTCTGCAGGGGCGGCGGGTGGTCATCCTCCGCAGGCGGCAAGCCAGTCCCGGGGAAGGTGCGGCTTTCGCGGCCTTCTCCCGGGCGGGTATCCGTTTCGACGTTCTGCGTCACGATCGCACGACCGCGTTCAGTGCGCTGCGGGCGCTGAAACGTGGTGCGGTGGTGGTAGTGCTCTATGACCTGACCCGGCGCTGGGGGCGCACTGCGCCCGTACGGTTGTTCGGCCGCGAGGTGCAGATGGTTTGCGGGCCCGCGGAGCTGGCGATGAAAGCGGGTGCAGACATGCTGCCCGTTGTTACCGGTTTCGATGAGGGGGGATGTCTGGAGATCAGGGCTGGCAGAGTGCTGGCGGGCACAGCAGGCAAGGGTCGGGACATCATCCTTCAGCAGCTGGCGGATTTTGCGGAACAGGCCATTCGCACCCGTCCGGCCCAGTGGCATCACTGGCCTCTGCTGCCTGAAATGCTGGCTCGGTTTCCGTCGGGCGATGCGTGCATCGATCCGCGCGCGGATGCAGGCAGCGATGCGCGGGAGCAGGCCGTTGTCTGAAAGTCTGTTCCGGGTCGAAGTCTACGCGGGCCGCCAGGACCAGGGCCTGGGTGACGCCTGGATTGGTCCGGGCAGTGCGCCCCTGCTGCTTTCACTGCTGCTGTTCAGCACTACGGCACTCGCCCTGATTTATCTCTGCACCGCAACTCACGCACGCAGCGTCAGTGCGTACGGTTTTCTGTTTGCCGAGCAGGCCACCGCCAGAGTCCGATTCGATGCCGGCAGCGGTGTGGTGGTTGCCCTGCATGTCACCCCGGGCAGTCGGGTCGCCCCGGGAGATCCTCTGCTGACGGTTGAGAATCTGGTCGCGCTGGACGGTGCCGGGCGGGATGGTGCTTCCCGCGTGCGCACGCTGACACAGCGTTTGAACGATGGCTTCGCGGCGCGCCTGGCCCATCTCGAAACCCAGCAGCGGGGCGTTGAGGATCAGCATGTACTGAGCCGGAACCGGCTCAGTCTGGAGCTGAAACAGCTGGACTCAGAACTGGGTCGTCTGCAGGTCGCGCGTGAGCTGCGCTCGCAGCGCCTGCGGCTCGCCCAGGAAAAGAGTGGCTCCCTCGAGAGGCTGCACGCGCGCAGAGTGATCTCCGATCTGGACTGGATGGACCACCAGTCCCTGGTGCTGGGATTGCAGGAAGAGCTGCTTGCGCTGGAAGGTCAGATCGCGACTGTACAGGTGCAGCGGACCTCCGGTGGGCTGCGGCTGGCGGAAGCAGACGCACTGCACGATGAGGCGCAATCTCAGCTGGCCGCACGGCGGGCGGAGCTGCAGCTGGAGCACGACACCGCCAGAGTAGGCGGTCAGCGGGTACTGCTGGCACCCAAAGCCGGCTCGGTGGAGGCGCTCGAAGCGCATCCGGGCATGGTGGTACAGGGTGGGATGGCTCTTCTCGACATCGTCTCTTCCGCCACTGAACTGCGGGCCAGGCTGCTTGTGCCCGACCGGGCGGCGGGCTTTGTCGAGCCCGGGCAGAGGCTGCATCTGCGCTTCGACGCCTTTCCCCATCAGCACTTCGGGACCCAGCCTGCCCGCCTTGTCGGACTGAACCGCACCGTCACCGAAGCCGGTGAAACCATCGGCGCATACCGGGTCGAAGAGGCCGTCTATATTGGCGAAGCCCGGCTCACCCGACAGGAAGTCGCATCGGCCCGGGGCAGCGGTCAGCTGCGCGCGGGCATGCGTTTCGTTGCGGAGCTGGAGCTCGAAACGCGCACGCTGATGCAATGGCTTCTGGAACCGCTGCTGGATCCTCTACTGACAGCGGAGCGCGGCTGAGCCATGGACCTGCGCCGCCCCAACCGGCTGCCTGTGATTCTGCAGTCCGAAGCTTCCGAGTGCGGTCTCGCCTGCATTGCCATGATTGCCGGATTCCATGGTCGGTCCTACTCCCTGCCTGAGCTGCGACAGCAGTACGCGATCTCTTTGCGCGGTGCCGGTCTCAAACTGCTGCTGAAAATTGCGGCCGGTGTGGGGCTGGCCGGGCGTCCGCTGCGCATCGATCTCCACGAACTGAAGCGGCTGCAGTGCCCCGCACTGCTGCACTGGGATCTCGACCACTATGTGGTGCTGCGCCGGATAGATCGGCGCGGGCGGGCCATCGTGCACAATCCCGCGCTCGGCGTACGCCGCTATGGTGCCGGAGAACTGTCGAGGCACTTCAGCGGCATCGCTGTGGAGCTTTCTCCCCGGGCCGGATTCAAGCCCCGTGTGCCGACTCCGGGCCTGAGCCTGAGATCCCTGACAGGCGGGCTGAGAAATCTGTGGCCGGCACTGCTGCAGATTCTGCTCCTGTCGGGGCTCATTCAGTGCTTTGCGCTCGCAGCGCCTTTTTATCTGCAGCTCGTGGTTGACGATGTCCTGGTCAAGCACAACCTGCACCTGCTCTGGGTGCTGGCTGCGGGATTCGGGCTGCTGCTGCTGATTCGGGTGGCCACCCGAAGTCTGCGCGACTGGATCGGTCAGCACGCGGCGGTGAGCCTCGGAATCGGCATGGCGGCTTCGCTGTTTCAGCACCTGCTGCGACTGCCGAGTGGCTATTTTGCCCATCGGCGTTCGGGCGATGTCGCATCGCGTTTCGAATCGGTGAAACCCGTACAGGCGTTCCTCACCGGTGGCGCAATCAGTGCCGGAGTCGATGGTGTGCTGGCGGTCACCACCCTGGTCATGATGCTGCTGTATTCGCCGTTGCTGAGTCTGATCGTGCTGGTGAGCTTTGCCGTCTATCTGCTGCTCAGGATGGCAACCTTTACCGGGTTGAAAGTACGCAGCCAAGAAGCCATCGGTGCCGGTGCGCTGGCGGACTCCCAGTTTCTCGAAACCCTGCATGCCATTCCCAGCATCAGGGCGGCGGGTCGGGAAGCCGAGGTTGGAGGCATCTGGCTCAATCGTCTGGCAGCTGCGCGAAGTGCGGATCTCAAAGTGGCAAGACTGCAGATCGGTTTCGATGCGGGTCATGGGCTGATCACCGGTCTGGAGAATGTTCTGGTGGTTTTTGCCGGGGCTCACGCGGTGCTCGAGGGAGAACTGACGATCGGAATGCTTTATGCATTTGTGGCCTTCAAGAACCATTTCGGTGCCGCACTCACTGCACTGATCGATGAATCCCTGCGCTATCGCATGCTCACCGTACACCTCGAACGGATAGCCGACATCACTCAGACGCCTGCGGAGCAGGGACTGCTGGCAGAGAGTGGCTTCAGTGTGCGTCGGCAGGGTGCTGTGGATTTGAGCGGTCTCTGGTATCGCTATGGCGAAGGTGAGCCGTACGTGTTGCAGGACTTCAATATGACGGTGCCGGAAGGTGAATGGCTCTGCCTGCAGGGTCCCTCGGGTTGTGGAAAGTCCACCGTGCTTAAACTCGCCGCCGGACTGCTCAACCCGGAGCAGGGCGAGGTGCGGATCGCGGGTCAGCTTTTCACCGGCGCCGGAATCCGGCAGATCCGGGAAGGGATCGCCACGATTACCGAAGCCGACGTGCTGCTGTCCGGCTCGATCATCCAGAACGTTACCTTCTTCGATCTGCAGCCGGATCTGGCTGCCGTGGAGAGCGTCTGCCAACTTGCTGAGATTCACGCGGACATACTTGCCATGCCGATGGGCTACGAAACCCGCCTCGGCCAGCTCGGCTCTGTGCTGTCGGCGGGCCAGCAGCAGCGATTGCTGCTGGCTCGAGCCCTCTATCGAAGGCCCTGGCTGCTCCTGCTGGATGAGGCGACCGCCCATCTGGATGGCCGGACGGAACGACGTGTGCTGGACAACCTGCGGGAGATGTCCCTGACCTGTCTGTTCACCAGCCACGCAGCCGGGCTGCCGAGCGAACTGGGGGTTGAGGTACGGCAGATGGGCTGACAGCCGGCCAGGGAGCTTGGAAAGAGGTTCTTCCAGGCTTTGTGGCCCCCTCACCACCCCAGCCTGGCGGCTGGTTCCGAATACAGGCAACGTCGAGCGCGTGCCTCAAGCCGTGAAGCGGCAGCGGCTGCTAGTATGTTGCGCTGGATCACTGCATAAGGGAGCCGCCATGTCGCTGCTGGAACTGTCAACTCGAATCATCGATGAGGGCCTGACAACCGAAGAGGTCGGACCGGTAAATCGGATCAATTTCCAGCTCTCTGAAGTGGCGGACAATGTCGCGGTGGTGGAGGCCTTCTCCCATTGCGTGCTGTTCGACACCGATGATGGTCTGGTTGCCTTCGATACCAGTGGACCTCAGGGTGGTACCCGGGTGGTGGATGCCATTCGTGGCTGGCGGGACAGGCGGTTCAATACGCTCGTCTATACTCACGGCCACCTCGATCACGTCGGTGGTTGCGGGGCCTTCATGGCTGATGCGCAGAACCGGAACCATCCGCGCCCCCGGGTGGCAGGACACGAAAACGTGCCACGCCGATTCGACCGCTATGAACTTACCAACGGTTATAACCTGGCAATCAACGAGCGCCAGTTCGGACAGTTTTCCCGGCGGGGCTATGGCCTCAGTGATGGCGACAGATTTCTGCCGGAGGCGGCTTCGAGACCTGATCTGACCTACCGTGACCATCTGACTCTGAACATCGGCGGGCTCGATTTCGAACTCAAGCATGCGAAGGGCGAGACTGATGACCACACCTGGACATGGATACCCGAGCACCGCGCCATCTGCTCGGGTGATTTTTTCATCTGGTGCTTTCCCAATGCAGGCAATCCGCAGAAGGTGCAGCGTTATCCTGCGGAGTGGGCGGCAGCCATGCGGGCGATGGCCGAACAGGGTGCGGAGCTGCTGCTGCCTGCCCACGGTCTGCCGATCAGTGGCCGCGAAAGAATCCACCGGGTGCTGACGGATGTGGCAGACGCGCTGGAATATCTGGTGAAGGAAACAGTGACACTCATGAACGAAGGCGCCCGTCTGGATGACATCGTACACGCGGTAAAAATCGACTCTGCGGTACTGGAAAAACCCTACCTGAGACCCATATACGATGAGCCGGAATTTATCGTGCGTAATCTGTGGCGGCTGTATGGTGGCTGGTACGACGGTAACCCGGCCCATCTGAAACCCGCACCTGATGCAGCGCTGGCAAAGGAACTCGCCGGGCTCGCGGGTGGTGCGCAGAAACTCGCTGAACGGGGACAGGCCATCGCCGCGAGTGATCCGAGGCTGGCCTGTCATCTGGTGGAAATGGCAGCCATGGCGGCACCGGATAACAGGGCCGTTCACGCCATCCGCGCCGAGGTCTATCAGCAGCGTCGGGGGGTGGAATCCTCGCTGATGGCGAAGGGCATCTTCGGGGCGGCGGCGAATGAATCCCGTGTGAAGTCGGAAGCAGCGCCTTGATCTGTCATTGCCGCCTGTGGCGGTCTGCAGGGAGCGATTGAGCCATGCGCTACGGGGTCGCGCTGGGCGGTGGTGGCGCAAAGGGACTCGCCCATATTCCGATGCTGGAAGTGCTGGAAAAGGCGGGTATCCGGCCCAGCGCGGTCGCCGGTACCAGCATCGGTGCGATCATCGGCGCGCTCTATGCTTCAGGTATGTCTCCCGGGGCGATGCGTGAAGCGGTGGACGAACTGACCCGTGTGCCTCGAACCTTACGTGATCTCATCAGAGCAGGTCAGAACGGCCAGCTCTTCGACTGGCTCGATTTCATCGATCTGGACATTGCCCGTGGCAGCCTGCTGAACATCGAGAAGTTTCTGTCGGATTTCGAAAAAGTGGCTGGTGTGAGCCGGTTCGAGGATCTGAAAATTCCGTTGAAGGTGGTTGCGACGGACTTCTGGAAACGTGAGGAGGTGATTTTTGCAAGCGGCGAGCTGGGCCCCGCCATTGCTGCGAGCTTCGCCCTGCCAGGTATATTCAAGCCGATGGTTGAAAATGGCCGGGTGCTCATTGATGGTGGCCTGGTGAATCCGGTGCCCTATGACACGCTGCAGGAGGAGTGCGATGTGGTCATCGCGATCGATGTTATCGGGCATCGCAGGCCGGGGGAGGACCTGTTGCCTTCGTATACCGAGAGTCTCTTCAACTCTTTTCAGATCGCCCAGAAAGCGGTGCTGAAATCGAAGTTCAGGATACGGCCCCCTGACATCTACGTGGACGTGGCGATTGAAGGGATCAAAGTGCTCGAATTCCACCGGGTCCAGGAAATCTATGAGCAGACAGCCTCTGCCTGTAGAGAGCTCGAGGAAAAACTCGCTGCGATCGGCCGATAAGCCGCACATCCATCGACTCCCCCGACTCGTGCTGGTGGCGGCTTATACAGAAGGACTGACGAAACAAAAAGAAGGCAGCGTCTCTCAGCTCTTGTCGAGACCGTAGGTGATGCGGTGCAGTACACCGCTCACCCGGGTAGGTGAGCCGTCGAGATTGCGAGGCTTGTATTTGAACCGCACCACAGCCTCGAGAGCGGAACGATCGAATACCCCCCGAGGTACCGACTCGACGATTTCCGGATCAATGACCCGGCCCAGTTCGTCTACCGTAAAGCGCAGCACAACAAAGCCCTCGATACCGCGTCGCTGCGCAGAATGCGGATAGTCGGGTCGGACCTTGAAGATCGGCAGGTAGTCTCCGCTGGCGACGAGGATGCCTCCGATCGTCGGTGGTGGTGCGCTGGAAGGCGGTGGATTGCCGATCTCCACGCCGCCCGTCGCCCCGGTTTCAGTGGGTCTGATGAGAACGACAGGTGGCGGATCGACCGGCAACGGTGGCTGAATCGGCTTTTTGTCAATTATCGGCGGAGGCTCCGGGATCCGCACAATCTCGGTGATGACTGTCACCGGCTTCATATCGGGCACTGCTCCGCGCATTCGAATGAGATCGTGCATGAGAATCAGCAGAGCCGCGGTGGTCAGCGCTGCCAGAAGCATGGCGCCAGAAATTCTGGGCAAAGAGGGGTTGAGGGTGTGCATGGCTGCCTCCCGGAGTTGATTGCGGGTTGAGTAAGAGAAACTGCTGAGCAGTTGTTTAGGGTGGGCCGGTCCCCGCCTCCAGTTCCGGGGCTGTCCAGGGTTGGGGTTGCAGGCTGACTGCCAGCATCTGGCTGTCAGATCCGGAACGGATGAGCGCGACTACGCGCATGTCGTCAGTCTTCCGTAGCGCGGGTTCTGTGAGATTCACCGTCCACAATCCTGTAGTCAGGGTCAGGGCACCAATACAGGACCAGAACAGACCGCGGGAATCCACCTGCTCATCACGTAAGCCGTTGAATCTCCGGAAGCGACGCAGGAGATCCGATCCGCCCGCGGAGACCGCACTGGGAGAACGGGCAGTGGCTGCGACTACGTACAGGGTTTCGAGATAGGCGGGAGTGTTGCAGACAATGCCTGTTGCAAGGTCGTCGCAACTTTCCTCGATCGCCGCTTCGAAGTGGCCCGGAAGCCTCCGCAGCCAGGGTAGCCACCAGAAAAAGTCACTCACCAGTCTTGTCTGATTCAGCCAGAGATCGTCCCGCCTGCGGATGTGTACGATTTCATGTGCGAGCACACTGCGCAGGGACTGCTCCGGCCAGTGCACCCACTCAGGAGGAAGGATGATGGTTGCTCTGCCGAGACTGGTTGAGCAGGGCGGCAGACCGCTCCTGATTTCAATGGATCGTCTGCAACCGATAGCGTGGCTGAGGGCCGAGGTCAGCTCGGTGAGGTGTTCCGATCGCTGCAGCGGGAGTCGGGAAATACCCAGGCGATCGTGAAAGATGCGCGCCAGTCGCAGAATCACGAGGATGATCCCCGGGCCGATTGTGAGGAAGACGGCTGTTGCAGGGAGCGTGCGGTCCGGCATCCACTGGCCGGCCCCGGTGATACCGATCGACCAGCTCGCAGACAGCAGCTTGAGTAGCACGGGAGCACAACAGAAGATCATTATGAGCTGGATGATCAGCCATCTGCGCGTTGCGGGGTTGCTGCTGAATGCCCTGGTGCAGATGAGCACGAGCGCGCCGCTGAGAAAGGCGAGCAGGATTATTTCACGGGTTGTCGGCATGCTTACCTCTTCCGCGCTTTCAGTGCATTCAGCTCGGCTTCGATCCGGGCAATGTCTGCGGGTGACAGTTTTTCTCCCTGCTGTCCCAGCAGACCCATGACTGCAGCTCCCGTTGAGCCGGCATAGAAAGTGTCGAGCAGGCGGCGCAGCGCATTTGCCGATGCCTGACTCTTTTTCAGTACCGGGTGGTACAGGTAGCGGGGCCCATCCTGTGCAAAATCGATGTGACCCTTGTCGAGCAGCTTTCTGAGCAGGGCGCGCACGGTGGAGTAACTCGGGGAGTCCGGCAGATCCGCGAGGATCTCTGCTGCTGTTGCCCGTTCGCGTGCATACAGAACGTCCATGATCTGCCGTTCCCGGCGGGTGAGATTGATGTGTTCGTTCGAAGCCATAGCCCTTTTTCGTTTACCAGCGCCTGTTCCGGACGGTGTGCTACTTTTGTAGCATCGTGCTAAAAAAGTAGCAGACGCTACGCTACAAAAGCAAGCGGCAGTCTGAGTGGGGTGAGACTGTTTGGTTCTATGAATGATCCGGGTGAGAACCGGAAACCCTGCCGGCCAGCAGGCGCGAGAGGCGTGTCACGGCGGGGAAGCCAGGCCTGTGGGGTTCGTCGGTCCGGTTGAGGGCGTAGCTGCCGCGGCAGATTCAGCTGCCGCGGTGGAGCCGGCGCTGGATCGTCAGTCCCACTCCCAGTTGAAGCGTACGCCGAAGAAGCGCGGTCGCAAGGGTCCGAAGAAATGTGACGGGACCACACCGCCGTTGTTGTTCAGACCATCCCAGGTGTTTTCGTCGAAAAGATTTTCCACATAGGCTTCGATACGCCAGTTCTGAGGTGCCTCGTAGCCGACTCGGACTGTCGCCTCGGCGAAGGAATCGATCCTGGTTTCGCTGAGATCTTCCCAGCCACCGCCACGCTCCGATTCCCAGAAAATTTCAAAGGCGCCGGTAATGGCTCCGCCGCGGCTGATCGGATAGCTGCCGTCGAGGGTCAGGGCCCCGGTCCATTCCGGCGCCCAGAACAGGGAGCTGTTCTCACAGCCCAGCGGATCCGAAAGCCCGCAGATGTCTTCCAGCCCTTTCGCTTCAGAGTCGAGGTAAGACAGCGCGAGGTAGATGTCGAAGTAGGGGCCCAGGGCGGCGGAGATACTGCCTTCCACACCCCAGCTGTCGACCTTGCCGACATTCTTCACAGTGGACGCGCCGCCATCAAACACCACGACCTGCAGATCTTCGTACTGGTAGTAGAAAGCAGTCAGACTGACCGAGGCTGCGCGATCCAGCAGGGAACCGTTGTAGCCGACCTCCCAGGCATCCGCTGTCTCCGGGTCGAAGGCGTTAGGCCGGAACCCGTCTGCCTGACTGGCATCCGTGAAACCGCCGCCGACTCCCACACCGTCTGCGTCTTCGAGCGCGAAACTGCCGAAGCCGCCGGACTTGAATCCTTCTGTGTAGCTGCCCCAGAAGGTGGCATTGTCTGTGGGGCGGAACCTCGCCACCACCCGGGTCTGCACATCGTCCCAGCTTTTGGTGTCGCTGACGTAGCCGGCGGTGCTGAACCCATAGGCCCAGTAGGGCCCCAGGTCGCTTTCGGGTGTGGGCACGTTGAGGCTGAAGTCTTTTTTGTCGTCGGTGTAACGCACGCCGACACCGACATCGAACTGGTCGGTGAAGGCGTAGTTCAGATCGACATAGGTGCTCCAGCCCGTATAGGTGCCTTTGATGCGACTGGTCTCGGAGAGATGGCCGTCTGCGGCAGAGGTAAAGGGTGAGCCATAGTAAGCGTAGAGATCCTGGCAGCCGGTGAACGTCATGCCGTTGTAGGCATAGCCGTAGTACTGACAGAAAGCGTCCTCGCTGCCGCGGAAGGCGAACATGGTGTCGATCTTTTCCCGGTAGTAGGACACACCGCCATACCAGCTCAGTGCGCTGTCGGTGTCCGAAGTGAGGCGCAGCTCCTGCTGGAAGTAGTCACCTTCCTGATCCTGCTGGTAGTTGCTCAGTGACAGCGGTGTGCCGTCGTAATCCTCGCTGTAGTAGTAGTCGTGATCCTTGTAGCCGGTGATCGAGGTGAAGGTTGCGAAATCGAAGTCGTATTCGATGCGTGCTTCCAGATTGGTGATTTCGGCGTCGTCGGCCTCTCCCCAGGTGAGGTCGGAGTCGGCGTCGTAGCTGCCGCCGCTCAGAGAGATGGGCCCGAGCGCGGCTTCCAGGGTGTCCCAGGTGTCGCCTTCATCGATAGCCCGATATACGGAGCCGGACTGCTCACGGTCCTCGTATTCGACCGTGGTATCAATGCTCAGGCGCTCCGTGTGAAATGCGGTGGACCAGCGCAGCGCCAGTTTCTCGTGTTCGATGAGGTCCTTGCCGCCGGAGGCGTTTTTCACGTAGCCGTCTTCGGTAGAGAAGTAACCGGCGAGTCGGGTGGCAAGCTGATCGGTGATCGGAATGTTGAGCGCGCCCTGGCCCACGCCCCGGCTGTTCTCACCCAGGTCCAGGTTGACGTAACCGCCGGTCTCTCCGACCCGGGCACGACGCGTGTGCAGGCTGAAGGCGCCGCCGATGGAATTGCGGCCGAACAGAAAGCCCTGGGGACCGCGCAGTACTTCGGAGCGCTCCATGTCGTAGAGACTGGTGACTGCGGAGCCATTGCGGCCTTCGTAAAGCTCGTTCTTGAAGAAGGCTGCGGAAGGGTCGCCACCGACACCGAAGTCCTGGGTGCGGATGCCGCGGATGCTGATCGCATCGATGAAGCTGTCCTTGCTGTTGCCTGACACGCCGGGCGAGTAGGACACCAGGTCTTTCACATCGTCGAGATTGCGCTTCTGGGTGAAATCACCGGTCAGCACGGTGATGGCGAGTGGCACATCCTTCACAGACTCGGAGCGTTTGGTCGCGGTGACCACTACCTCCTCGATCACATCCTGCCCGAACACCGGCGCCGTGGCGCCACCTGCCATCATCGAGGCAACGACCGCACGTGTCAGCGGTGACAGTAGAAAGGGATTCCGGGCTCGGGATTTGAGTGGCCGCCCCATGAAGCTGCTCCTGTGAAGTGTGCCGGGATTCTAACCAGTGAATGTGTCGCGCATCCACTCTTCATTCCAGCTGTCTTCGCCGGCCTCAGCCCGGGCCAATTCCCGCCGCGTCGAGTATCGCCCGCATCGGTGCCAGGTGCGTCTCATAGCGCCGCCAGCGGCCGACCGAACGGGTATGTGCCGGTTCCCGCACCTGGACCGCACTGGCAGTGGATACGGCGGTGGCCTGCTCGTGAAAATTCAGACAGGCCGCCTCCCAGGGGAGCCCGAGGAAATCGATGATGCGCCTGGCGTTGGGTTCCAGGTCCGCCACCGTGTCTTCGTAGGACACATCGAGAAATCGGTCACCGAATCGTTCACGCCAGGTTGCCATCAGGCGGTGGTAGCGGACATGGTGCCGGGCCATCTCCTCCTGATCGTAAGAGTGCAGATAGGCGTCGGCAAAGAGCTGTTTGAAACCTGCAAAACAGGCATCCATGGGGTCCCGGGTCAGATGCAGGATGCGGGCCTGGGGCAATGCCTTGAGGATCAGCGGCAGACACAGATAGTTCTGGGGCAGCTTGTCCACGAATCTCGAAGTCGTACCCCGTACTTTCCGTGTGGTGTCGAGGTAGGTCTGGCCCAGGCGTCGTGGCGGAATTCCGGATGCCGCCTCGAAGAGCCCGGCGGTGAAGCGCCGGGGATCGCGATGGTCGCTGAGTCTGCGGATGGCAAGGCTGAACTGCTGCAGTTCACCGGCAGCGTGCACCTCGCTGTGACTGGAAATGATCCTTTCTATCAGAGTGGTGCCGGTGCGGGGCTGGCCCAGAATGAAGATCGGGGAAGCATCCGGATGTCCCGCTGGCGCCTGGTTGAGCCACTCGGTTGTGAAGGTGGCCTCCAGATACTCGAACATCTCGACTTCAGTCGCCTCGTCGTACTCGACGGTCTGACGGCGGGCTGCGGCGCCGGCTGCAAATGCCTGGAAGGCCGGATCCCACTGCTGCAGGTCTTCCCGCTCTTTTCCCGAGGCGTAGTGAAGAAAAGCGGCAGATCGCGGGTGGATGTCCTTGCGCGAGAGCAGGGTGGCCATCTCCTCGAGATGTTTTTCGTCCCTGGCTCTACGTGCACCCGCCAGCGACCAGTGGGCCTGGGGATTGTCCGGCTGGATGGTCAGAATCTCCTGCAGGATGCGGATCGCGGCAGTCGTGTCGCCGTGATAGATGAAGTTGTTGGCCAGATTGATGAGGAACGGCGGATGGCCGGGCCGAGCCGCGACTGCGGATTCGTACCAGCGTCGCGCCTGATCGTATTCGCCCAGCAGTGAATACACGGTGCCGAGCAGGTCCTGTACCAGCGGATCCCGCACCGGCCGCGCGGTTGCCGCCTGCAGAGCTGCGTCTGCTCGATTGACCTGACCTTCACCCATGAACAGACGGGCGAGCTGAGCCCAGGCTGCGCTGTGCCCGGGGTCGAGTTTCGTTACCGAGCCGAAGGCCTGGAAAGCCGTCTTGCGGTCCTTTGCCTCCAGCGCGACGAGCCCCACCAGGAAATGTCCGGGCACCAGGTCGGGCTTCAGGGCCAGTACCTGTTTGCAGCACTCCGACGCTTCGATGATGCGACCCGCCATCAGATGTTCATAGCCTTCGCGGAGGCGGGCCTGCAGGGTTGATTGCAACTGGGCGGAGGGATCAGGCACTTGATGCAGGCTGTCGGGCTGATGAGGCGGGCTACACTAGCAAACCCCAATCATCATGGCATTATCCTTCCACCAGGGCCCAGACGAGCGACAGGCAATACCTTGAGTTCACCGAGTACCGGCATGCGGCCGCACTGATGTCCGCCAGCGTCGAAGTTCATCCATGGACCGCGTGGCACGAGCGCCTGAAGTTCACCGTTTATGCGCTGCTGGCATTCAACACCCTGCTGTTCTTTCTCGATGAATGGGAAGCCAGTGAATATCTGTTTTCCGGTGAAGTGCCGCTTGCGGAAGTCATCGTCACTTTCGCGGCAAGCATCGACACGCTGGCCTGGGTACTGCTGCTGGCGATGTTCGAACTCGAGACCTATCAGATACCCGACGACAGACTGACACCGCCTGTGTTTCATACCCTGCGGCTGATGCGCGGGCTCTGCTATTTCTTCGTCGTCTATGCGTTTTACGGCTATCTCAGCAAGGCCATCGGATTGTCGGCATATGATCTTGAGGCATTGCCGGATCTGTGTGCCGGGATTCCGGATGGGATGGCCGTACTCCTGGATCTGGATGAGTTCGAGACGCTGACCACAGGAAACTGTGCAGAGCTGGTGGCGAGCGGCGATCTGCGCGTGGCCGCCTCCGGACTGGTGGTTGCCGAGCCGGATACATGGAGAGCCACCGTTCGGCTGGCCTGGACCGATGTGATCAACTCCGGTACCTGGATACTGGTGGTCGCACTGCTGGAACTGGATGTGCGTCTGCAGTTCGAGCATCGCCTCATCGGCTACTGGCGGTCTTTCAGCCGCTGGTCTAAGTACGTTCTCTATCCGACACTGCTGGGCGCCGCGCTCTACTGGGGTCTGGTCGGTGTATTCCTCGACTTCTGGGACGCCTTTCTATGGCTGGTCGCCTTTGTGTTCATCGAACTCAACGTCTTTCAGTGGCGGGATGAACGGGAAAGCGCTGAACACAGCGAGTCTGAAGCCGGATCTTTCTAAGCGCGTCCGTTTCGGGAAGAGCATGGAAATGCCAGTCAACCCGGCGGGTGCTACGCTCCCGCCTCAGGTTCTCCCGGCCGGAGCGAAACGATGCGCCGCGTGATATCCAGAATACCCATTGGTGACAAAGCCTTTCAGGTATACGACAAAGGCCAGAAGGAAACCCCCATTGTCTTTCTGCATGGCAATTCGGGTTGCTGGCAGAACTGGCAGCCGCAGATTGATCATTTTCAGAAAGACCACCGTGTGATTGCTTTTGATCACCTGGGGTTCGGCGCTTCGTCCGCCATGCCTGAAGCGTACTCCATGATGCAGCAGGCCGAGGATACGAGAGCGCTGCTGAAACACCTGGGCGTTGACCGTTACCACCTGGTTGGACTGTCGATGGGAGGTGCCGCAGCGCAGATCCTTGGACAGCTGGACGGGTCTGTTTTAAGTCTTGTTCTGGCAGGCATATTTCGCTATGACAGGCTTCATCCGACAGTCATTAAACGCTATGAAGAAATAGCTGCCCGGGCGATCGAAGCAGAACTGCCGGGCCGGGACGAAATGGCGGGGATGTTGTTTGGATCCAGGTTTATCGCTGATTCTCCTGCGCAGGTGGATCAGATTCTTGCTGACATGCTCAAAACCGATCTGGCAGCAGCGAGTGTCCTTGCGACACCCCGGTCGATTGGCGAAATAGGAAAGTTGCCCGTTTCCGGAATTAAGGTGCCCTGTTTAGTCGTGGCCGGTGATGAAGACTTCATGGCACCGATGGCTGCGTCCCAAGATCTGCACGACGCACTGCCTGATTCCAGATGGTGCCTGATCAAAGATGCTGGTCACCTGATGAACATCGAGCAACCGGATGCCTTCAATGCCGCCCTGGAACGGTTCTACGGAGAAATATCCACTCAGGCATAAATCTCCGGAGTCCACCTCGGCTGCGGCATTGCTCATATGAAGGCGATTGGCTTCGATATGCCGCTTCCCTAGCGTCCCAGGTCGAAGCCGTCGTGCTCGCGGCCGAGCTTGTCATCCAGCATGCGATACGCTTCGCCTTCGTACTTGCGAACTTCTGCGCGGCCCACGACCATGTGATGGACTTCGTCTGGACCGTCAGCAATCCGTAGCGATCGCTGCGACACGTACATACGCGCAAGCGGTGTCCACTGGGTGACACCGGTGGCACCATGCATCTGGATTGCGTCATCTATGATCTGGCAGATCTTGGCCGGTACGTTCGCCTTGATGGCGCTGACGTACACCCGCGCCTCCTTGTTGCCGAGCACATCCATGGCCTTTGCCGCCTGCAGCACCATCAACCGGCAGGCATCGATTTCGTAGCGGGCTTTGGCGACCACTTCAATGTTCTTGCCGAGTTGAATGATGGGCTTGCCAAACGCGGTACGCGCCGAGGCGCGCCGAATCATCAGTTCCAGGGCGCGCTCGCCGGCACCGATGGAACGCATGCAGTGGTGGATCCGTCCCGGTCCCAGGCGCACCTGAGAAATCTCGAAGCCACGCCCTTCGCCTAAGAGGATGTTGTCTTTCGGCACACGACAGTCCCGGAATCGTACGTGCATGTGTCCATGGGGCGCCTGGGTTTCGCCGAAAACTCTCATGGCCCCCAGAATCTTCACGCCCGGTGCGTCAGTGGGTACCAGGATCTGCGACTGCTGCCGGTGCGGCGGCGCATTCGGGCTTGTCTTCACCATAGTAATCATGACCTTGCACCGGGGATCTCCGGCGCCGGAGGTGAAATATTTTTCCCCGTTGATCACCCACTCGTCGCCGTCCAGCACCGCTTCGGTGGAGATGTTCTTCGCATCTGAAGACGGGAATCCGGGCTCGGTCATCGCGTAGGCCGAACGGATCTCACCGCGCAGCAGTGGCTCTAACCATTGCTCTTTCTGTGCCGGTGTTCCGACCCGCTCGAGCACCTCCATGTTACCGGTGTCCGGTGCGGAACAGTTGAGCGTTTCCGAGGCAAGCGGATACTTGCCCAACTCGCTTGCGATGTAGGCGTAATCAAGATTGCTCAAACCCTCTCCGGTATCGGCATCGGGCAGAAAGAAGTTCCACAGGCCCGACTCCTTGGCTTTTTGCTTGGCACCCTCGAGCAGTTCCAACTGCCCAGGTGCCAATGCCCATTCGTGCTCGCGTTCTTCGCCCAGCCGCTCGTACTCCTCCATGATCGGTATGACGTTGTCGCGAATGTGCTTTTTTACCGCATCCAGCAGAGGCAGCGCCTCTTCGGACATGGTCAGATCGAATAGATCAGGATTAACAGCCATGGGTTTCCTCCTCAGGATTCTGGTCGATGGACTTGCGGAGATTGGCATGTACCGCAGCCAGGCACGCCAGGACCGTTTCGGCGTGCTCGATAGGTGCCTCCGCGGCGCACTTATCAAACACCCGATCGACCCGATCGGCGAGCTGACCGGCGTCGGCTCGACGAAGCGCGGTCCGGTAATCCTGCCGGCCGGGATGAGGATAGTCCTTTTAATGGAACTATTCAGAAGCTCGTCTGATTATCGAACCGTCGACTGAAGGGTGCTGGAGACCAACGCCGACATTCCGATCGAAATTCGCAGGGAGCCGTTCCCGGCAGATGGCTGTCCGGGTGATGTGGTGACATGGACGCTGGCGCTGGGGGGCCAGACCGGCGGCGTTCACTGAGAAACCTTCTCTGTCGAGTGTGAAGGTTTTTGGTTGGGCCTCCCTGCGCTGCAGGCGCTGTTGCCGTGTTTTACCGGGCAGGCTGGATGAGGCCTGAAGACCTGAGAAACTCTGTGAACGGCCCGGCCAGGCGCCGCGAACCGAGTGAGTTGAAGTGGTCCTTGTCCCGGTACAGGAAGCTGTGACCATCGTCCGGGTAACAGTATCCGTTGTTTGGCGGGCAGACCGAATCGAAGATGAAAAAAACACTGACATTGGCATTCTCCTGCTCCAGAGATTCCAGCTGCCGTTCGACCTCCCGGATGGAGGGCACGATGTTTTTCAATTCCAGTCTGCAGCTTGTGCGCTCCTCAAGGCTGCACTGACGGACGTCGTCGAATGGAAAAATCGGTGGCGGCCCGGTAACTACCAGGCTTACGCCGCGCTGGGCCAGACCATCGGCGAGTGCCGAGACCTGAGACAGCCATGGCCCCAGGTCCTCGGGAGTGTAGGGCGGCGTGCGAGCGAGATACAGCCGAGCGACGATCACGATGTCTCCCGGCTGAATCAGCGGGTAGATGCTGCTGAATACCTGCTGGCGCGGTGCGAACACATTGTCACCGTCGAACGGGAAGGGATAACCGGGCGTTTCGACGAGGTGCACACCGATGCCGATCCTGTCGCGAAGCTCGTAGAGCATGCCCTGCAGGTGACCGGAGTGGCTGTCTCCCATCACCCAGAGGGTAGGCATGCCGGAATCCGGTTCAGGCGGCATGGTGCAGAGCTCAATTGTGTCCTGTGCAAATTTCCGGCTGCCGCCATCGAGCGCGCAGGTCAGATTGTGCACTCGGCCGCTGGGTTCGAGTGGCAGGTATGCCGGTGGGTGAAGCTGGACTTCGGCCTGGTTCCCGGATGTGCTCATGAAGAACATCGTCAGTATGAGCGCAGCGCCCACGAACAGATTGCCGGCGATGCCTGCCCCGATATCACCGCCCCGGTGTCCGGTCCACTTGCGGTAACGCAGTGGCCGTTCCACCGCGTGAAACGATGCCACCGCGACGATTACAGTGGCAACCACGTACAGCGCAGAAGATCGCCACGCCGATGACAGCACGATGGGGGCGAGCGCGATGATGGGCCAGTGCCACAGATAAAGGGAATAGGAGATTCTGCCTGCGTAGACCACCGGAGGCAGCGTCAGCACCCGGCCGGCAGGCGACTGCTGATCTGATGCGAGCAGCAATCCGGTGAGAACCACCACCGCTATGGTTGCCGGCATGGCGTACGCCTCCGGAACGATAAAACAGCCGAACAGGGCAATCAGTACCAGCGGTGAGATGCGCCTGAGAATCGCTTTGAGGCGTGTTGATTGCAGGCGGCGTGAAGCCAGCAGAACGACAGCCCCGAGGCCCAGTTCCCAGATTCGCGTGGGCATCATGAAGAAAGCCAGGGGCTGATAATCCCTGTACAGCAGGACGAACAGTGACACCGAGAATGTGCCTCCACAGATCGTCGCTACCGCGAGGGGCTTGTAGGATTTGCGGCTGGTGCGGAAGAAGAACAGCCAGGCAAACGTGGGGAAAACCAGGTAAAACTGTTCTTCGACGCCGAGTGACCAGGTATGGGTGAAGGCGTTGAACACCGATGAAGGCGAAAAGTAATCGAGCTCGAAGAAATAAAGTGCCACGTTGGCTGATCCGAACAGCGCGGCGAGCCCGGTTTCCACCGAATGGCGTGGAAAGGGGTCCACGGCCAGCACGACGGACCCTGTAATCGCGACGCACAGGGCGAGAGCCGGCAGCAGGCGCCGAACGCGCTTGGCCAGGAAGCCGAGATAAAGCTGCCCGAATTCCGTTCGCCGCTGCCCGAGAATGGACCCCGTGACGACGAAACCGGAGATCGCGAAGAAGACATCGACGCCCAGGAATCCGCTTGGTAGAAACTTCTCCGGAAGGTGAGCGGCAATGACTGCGAGTACCGCTATCGCGCGCAGACCATCGATATCGTGACGATATGAGAGCGCGTTGGACAATGGACGGGCACGCTTCAGGTTACGGGAAGTCGCGCAGTGTAATCACCAGCTGTCTTGTGGAACAGGCGCAGGGAGCCGGTGATGCGCATAACTGTCTGCATTGTTGTTCTAAGACAAATTTCGCTGGATTGGGACATCCAACACCGCAAAGTGAGTTCTGCTGCGACCTGGTGGCCGTCACCGCTATGAACCGGGACGATCGCCGCCATGCGTCGGGTCGTGGTCCTGATGCCCTGCGCGGCGCCGGGACCAGGCGTTGCGGCTGAGCCGGGATTTTGCGTCAAATGATTTGACGCAAAATATGAAAGGAGCGTACCATGACCAGCCATCACGCCGGAGGGGAGAGGCAACGTGGTCGAATCCGCACAGCAACTGCTGGCACCCTACTATTTCCAGATCAAGTTCGTGCACCTGCTGTTCGTGACCGTCTGGTTCATGAGTACGTCGGTTGCCTACCGTTTCTACCTGCTGCCGATCTTCCGGTGGTGGATGAATGCCCCTGAGGATCTGGATGCGATCAGGTTGCGTAACTGGGCCATGGAGCGCTTCGACGACGGCGCCATACTCGAGCACATCGCGTTTCCCATGCTCTTGATCACCGGACTCATGCTCATGCTCGTCGGCGGATGGACACCGGCGGCCGGCTGGTTCGCCATGAAGCTGGTGATGGTCGTGCTGGTGTTCATCCCCGTGGAAATCATGGACTACCACCTGGCGCACTTCGGGGGTAACAAGGAGAAGATCCGGGCGTCCGGGACCGCCGCGGAATACGAGGCTGCCATTCACACACACTGGTGGTTTCTGATCGTCTCGTCACCCATCGTGATCGTGACCATCCCGTACGTTCTTTATCTCGCGATCGTCAAACCCTTCTGAAGGAGGCCGGTAATGAGCGATGACTTTCTGCCCCCCGCCGATGCCGAAGCAGCGCGACCGTTCAAAGTCAGCGACGCAAAGATCAACCTCACCTCGGCTCTGCTCGGCGGCTCGGTACTGTTTGTGATCTATCCGGCTTACGCGCTGCTGCGCTACTGGTGGGGTTACGATGCGGCATTTTCCTGGTCTTCCACGGCTATCGCGCTGGTCTGCGCGGTGCTGTTCGGTCTGAACGTCCGACGCCGGGTCCGATCCCTGGCGAGACCTGCTCTGAGCTTCGACAATCAATCCCGGGTTCCCTAGTATTGAGCGGCGGCTCAGTCAACGGGGGACAGTTTGAACACAAAGATCACCAGAGAGATCCTGCTCGACATCCATCGCAGAATGGTCCGTATCCGCCACTTCGAGGAGCGGGCCGGAAAACTCATGGAAGACGGCAAGATCCCCGGTGCACTGCACCTCTATGTCGGCCAGGAAGCCGTAGCGGCAGGCGTCATGACCCACCTGTCCAGCGAAGACTGGATCACCAGCACCCACAGAGGCCATGGCCACGTCATCGCCAAGGGCGGGGAGTTCGATCCGATGTTCGCCGAGCTCTATGGCCGTGCGACCGGCTACTGCAAGGGCAAAGGCGGCAGTATGCACATCTCCAACATGGATCTGGGCATTCTCGGTGCCAACGGTATCGTCGGCGCTGGTCCACCGATTGCGGTCGGTGCCGCCTTCTCCAACAAGTTCCGGAAAACCGATCGGGTCTCGGTAACTTTTTTCGGAGATGGGGCCAGTAACGAAGGCAGCTTCCACGAAGCGGCAAACATGGCGGCGCTGTATCGCCTGCCGGTGATCTTCGTCTGCGAGAACAATGGCTATGGAGAATTCACCGCACAGGCCAATCATCAGGCAGTGGTCGATGTCGCCGATCGCGCCAGCGGCTACGGCATGCCCGGTGTGGTTGTTGACGGAATGGACGCCATCGCGGTGTACGAAGCCGCGGGCATGGCGATCAAACGCGCACGCGAAGGCGGCGGCCCGACTCTGCTCGAGTGTAAGACCTACCGCTACTACGATCATGTCGGTGTGCGCGGCATGGGCCTGAAATACCGCAGCGATGAAGAGGTGGAGGAGTGGAAGCAGCGTGACCCGATCGAACTGCTCGAATCGCGGCTGGCCAGGCAGAATATTCTTTCAGCGGATCAGGCCCGGACGGTACACGCCGAAGTGGCGGCCCGGATTGACGCCGCTGTGACCTTCGCTGAGTCGAGTCCGTACCCCGATGCCAGCGCGTTACTCGAAGACGTTTACGCACAGCACTCACCGGTCACCTGAGCTGCAGTCTTACTGGCTGTATAAACCATGAGAAGTTTGAGGAATCCATGATGGCGCAGGCCCAGGCCAAGACCAGAGAACTCCCTTATGTCGCCGCGATTACTGAGGGGGTACGCGAGGTGCTGAGAGAGCAGGACAACGCCTTTGTCGCCGGCGAGGATGTCGCCGGTGCAGGCAGTGTGTTCGGCTACTACAAAGGGCTGCTGGAAGAGTTCGGTCCGGAGCGGATCTACGACACTCCGATTTCTGAAAAGGCCATCGTCGGTCTGGGTGTAGGTGCCGCCGCTACCGGTTGCCGGCCCATTATCGACCTGATGTTCATGGATTTTATTGGCGAATGCATGGACGAAGTCGCCAATCAACTCGCCAAGATGCGCTATATGTTTGGCGGCCGCGCTAACCTCCCGGTGACCATGCTGACCATGTCGGGAGCGGGTATGAGCATGGCCGCACAGCATTCTCAGTCGCTCGAAGCATGGCTGGTCCATCTGCCAGGACTGAAAGTGGTCATGCCGACCACATCCTACGACGCCAAAGGTCTGATCATCGCTGCTGCCCGCGACGATAACCCGGTGATCGTGGTGCTGAACAAGATGTCCCTCGGCCTGATGGGTGCAGTTCCGGAAGGTGCCTACGAAGTTCCCATCGGGGTGGCCAGTGTGGTTCGGGAAGGCAGCAATCTGACCATCATTGCCCTGGGCCGTATGGTTCATGAGGCGTTGAAAGCGGCCGAGACGCTCAAGGAAATCGGTATCGACGCCGAGATCATCGATCCACGCTCACTGCAGCCTTTCGATACGGCAACCGTGGTGAATTCTGTTGAGAAGACTCACCGGGCGCTGGTCGTGCACGAAGCCGTGCGCTTCGGTGGTTTTGGCGGTGAGATCGCAGCACAGATCCAGGAACTGGCATTCGACTATCTTGATGCGCCTGTGGCGCGCGTCGGTGCGCCTTTTTCACCGGTACCCTTCAGTCCGGCACTGGAAAAACTCTATATCCCCAATGCTGAACAGATCGTTGTCGAAGTCAAAAAG
Organism: Pseudomonadales bacterium; assembly: GCA_041395945.1. Lineage (NCBI taxonomy): Bacteria > Pseudomonadati > Pseudomonadota > Gammaproteobacteria > Pseudomonadales > Pseudomonadales bacterium. Next base: position 2,177,166 of record JAWKZN010000001.1, on the reverse strand, counting down.
ATGCTGGGTGTTTGACTGTCGCAGGCTGATCGCAGATGCCTACCTCCTTACTTCCGACGATCGGCATAGTTGCGAATCCCGCATCCGGCAAAGACATCCGTCGCCTCATCGCGCGGGCGTCGGTATTCGACAATCAGGAAAAGCAGGCCATCGTGCGTCGACTGCTGGCCGGTGCCCTCGCCCAGCAGCGGGGCATCACCTGTCGCATCGCCTATCTGAACGATGCCCACGGCATCGTGGCTGGCGCGCTCGAAGCATATGCGTGGGACACAAGGCTGTGCACGGCGATAGACCACATTTCCGAGGCGGTCGCCGTAACCCGCAGCGGCAAGGCGGATGACACCATTCGCGCAGCCAGAGCGCTGGCACAACTGCCGGCGGATATCGTTCTGACCCTCGGTGGCGACGGGACCAATCGTGCCTTTGCTCTGGGCTGGCAGAATGCGCCCATGATCCCGATCTCCACCGGTACCAACAACGTATTTCCGGGATTGATCGAAGCGACGATTGCCGGTGCAGCCGCCGGTCTGATCGCATCCGGCGCAGTCACCCTGGCGGAGGTGGCACAGATGCAGAAGATCATCCGCATCGAAATCGAGGGAGAACGCCCCGACCTTGCCCTGATCGATGCGGTGCTGGTGGACGAGCGTTTCATCGGCGCCCGTGCTCTGCTCGCACCGGAGCAGCTGCGACTGGCCCTGCTGACCCGGGCCGATCCCGCAGCTGTGGGTATCACCTCGATCGGCGGGCTGATTCACCCTGTCTCCGGGCAGGATGATCATGGTCTGCTGCTGCGCTTCGGAGATGGTCTGAGCGTGCATGCTCCGATCGCACCCGGTTACTATCGGCGTCTGTCGGTTGCACAGCACAGTACCGTAAATTTTTCCACACCCATCGAGATCCAGGGGCCCGGAGTGCTGGCCTTCGACGGCGAACGGGAGCGGGTACTCGAACCCGGCCAGCGGGCCACTTTCACCATCGAGCGCAACGGTCCGCAACTGGTCGACATTCAGGCCACGATGAACCTGGCCGCGCGGCGCGGTCTGTTTGTCCGGAAAGGGAGTTAGTTGTGCCCGCGGAAATTTTTCTGGTCAAGGTAGGCATGAGCATGACGGAGGGCGTCGTCGAGGAATGGTATGTCCCGGATGGCGGCTCCGTGCGCAAAGGCGAGCTTCTCTATCGTCTTGAAACTGAGAAGGTGAATCTGGATGTGGACGCCGAATACTCCGGCATCGTCAAACACCTGGTTGCCGAAGGCGTGACTATGGCCCCCGGTGATGTGATCGGCTATCTCTACGCAGAGGATGAAGCGATTCCCGAGCGCCTGCCGGATGTCGGTTCGGCCACCGCCCATCAGGCGCGACCTGCGCCAGCGGTTGAATCAGCCGCGTCTGCGGGGCCGGAAGGTTCGACACCGTCGCAGCTGCCCGGCGGACGCGTGAGAGTGTCGCCAGTCGCCCGTCGCCTTGCGCGGGAAGGCCGCATCGACCTGACCACGCTGACCGGCTCGGGACCGGCCGGCCGCATCGTGGAAGCCGATGTCCTGGCCGCGCACTCTGCCCGGCAGGAATCCGCCCGACCGGAAACGGACGATTCGCGTCGACGCTCCTCACCCATGGCCCGCAAACTGGCCCGCGAGCTCGGTGTGGATATGAGTCTGGTTGCTGGCACGGGTCCGGGTGGACGCATTACCAGACAGGATGTGGAACAGCAGCAGGCCGCGATTTCGACGCACGGCGCGGAGCACGCCACGGCACAGGCAGACATCCCGGTTCCCCTCACCAGCATGCGCAGGACGATCGCCCGACGCATGCACGACAGCCTGCAGTCGATGGCACAGCTCACCATGGACATGGATGTGGTGATGGACGATGCGATCAAGCTGCGCGCGCAACTCATTGATGAGTGGGCCGACGACAGTATTCGTCCGACCTACACCGATCTGGTAATCCGCGCTGCAGCAAAGGCGCTGGAGAAACATCAGCTCATGAACGCCAGCTTTGGCACGGCAGAGATCATCCTCCACGGCGCCATCAATGTGGGTATGGCAGTCGCACTCGATGACGGGCTCATCGTGCCGGTCATTCGCAGCGCAAACGGCCTGAGTATGCGGGCGCTGGTGCAGGAGTGTGCGAGGCTGGCTGCAGCTGCTCGAGAAGGCAATCTGCGCGTCGAGGAGCTGCAGAACGGGACATTCACCGTGACCGCCCTGGGCATGTACGACGTGGACTCCTTCACACCCATCATCAACGCGCCTCAGGCGGGCATCCTCGGCGTGAACCGCATTCGCGATGATATCGCCTGGGATGGCAACCGGCCCGTCCGGCAGCAAAGAATGAAGCTGTCGCTGACGTGGGATCATCGGGTCCTGGACGGAGCACCCGCAGCCCGCTTTCTCGCCTCGGTCAGAGACTTTCTGGAATCGCCCTATCGCCTCCTGGTCTGATCTTCGCCCGCCAGACGCTCATCAGCTTCTGTGCTGCGTGAGTACCGGTTTGCCATATACAGGCTACTTTTCGAGGGCGAAAACCTGTATGGACGCGCCGCTGCCTTCGATGGGGGCGGGACGATCCCACCCGTTCACGGCGGTGACCCGGTTGTAATAGTTCTTCCAGTCCCGGTGGTGATTATTCGACTGCCCGATCACCAGAGCGATGTATTGCTTGTTCCTGACTGCATAGGACACGATGCTGCTGCTGGGGTCGTCCGTCAGCGGGTGTTTCCAGACCACTTCACCGGAGGCACTGTCAAAGGCTTTCAGTGAAGGGTCGAGGTCACCGGCGAATACCAGTCCGCCCGCTGTTGCAAGCGTTGAACTGATGATTGGTGTCACCTGGCGGTGCAGCCACCGGGTTTCGCCCTTTTCCATATCGATGGCGTGCAGCCTGCCGATCCTGCCCTTGCTGCCGGGCCAGGTTCCGATGTTTACGGCAACCCCGGTACCCAGCAGGGGAAAACCGGTCCCATCGGCCGAAAAGCAGGCTTCAATGAAGGGCTGATACAGCAGTTTGCGACTCGGATCAAAGGCGGTGGGCGTCCAGCTGCGTGCTCCAAAGGCGGCAGGACAGATCAGATAAGGCTCTTCGCGTCCCGGTTCGGTATCCGGATTGTTGATTTTCATTCCGGTTACCGGGTCGATGGCGCTGATGGTGGTATGGATGCCCATTGCCACCGAAAACAGGTACTCGCCGGTCGCTGCATCCAGTGCGTCCAGTAATGCCCCCTTGCTTACGGTGGCGATGACGCGCCGTTTTCTGCCCTCGATGGTCAGGTCCATGATCTGGCGCTCAAAGGCCCAGTCGAGATCCCAGTGATCCAGGATGTGATGGGAATAACTCCAGCGCAGTGCACCGGTTTTCGCATCGAGCGCGACGGTGCCGTTAGTGTATTTCGCCTCACGAGTCTGGGAGGGATCATCCGAGGGCTTGTAAAAGGGCTGCACGTTGTAGGTAGGAGCGATGCCGAAATACACCAGGCCGAGGTCGGGCTCATAACTCGCTGCGCTCCAGACCGAACCACCCGAGCGTTGTTCAGCAGGCAGTCCATTCCAGCTGTTACCACCCGGTGTGCCCGGTTGCGCGATGGTACGAAAACGCCAGGACTCTTCGCCGCTATCCATATCGAGGGCAAAAATAAATCCGCCCGTGGGAACCACGCTGGATACCACGCCCATGATCACCTTGCCGGCGGCTACTGTCGGTGCGGCGCGCAAATCATAGCGGGATATGGAACTTGGAATGCCTTCGATCTCGGATTCGGTGGTACTGATTTGCGATGCGATTTTCGCTGCCCAGACCTTTTCACCGGTTTTCATATCGAGAGCGAGCATGTGCATGTCGGAAGTGGGAACAAACACTTTGTCGCCCCCCAGTGCGATACCCATCCTGCGGCTCGAGGCAATACCCACCGGTTCGTGCCGATAGCGCCACAGCAGACTGCCGCTGGTGGCGTCCAGCGCCATAACGGTATCCGGGAAGGTATAGAGGAACATGACGCCGTCGTGAACCAGGGGGGTGGGGTTGTTGGTTCCAGCGGCGAGCCTGAGGTCCCAGTCGGGGGCCAGGCGATGGATGGTTTTCCTGTTGATGTCCTGCAGCGGACTGAAACCGGCTTTATCGTTGCTGCGTCCAAAGCTCAACCAGTCTCCCGGCGGTGGATTGGCGAGCCGCTCTTCGGTCACGGGGGACAGGGCGGCGAGCAGCGGGTGTTTTGCATCCCCGGCAACGCTATGGGTATCGACCGAATTTTTTGCGGCGGGCAGGCTCATCGAAGCCAGAGCCTTCATGTCCGCAGGCAACGGGGTGTCGCCGGATGCGAAACCGTGCGTCTTCAGAAGATAAGCGGTGATGTTGACGTAGTCCTCGTCTCCCATACGGGTTCCCGGAGGCATTCGCTTGATGGCGGCAAAAAGATCGGACAGCGGTCGACCAGCCCAGCGGGTATTGAAGCTGTCGTCCACCAGCACCGGTATGACCCCCGCACCCCCGCCGGGCTGATGGCAGGGCAGGCAGGCCTGTTGGTAAACCGCATCACCTGCTTCTGCCTGGTGCCCGGTAAATGAAACCGAACCGGCAGTGGCGAAGGGACTCGTTGACAGGGTCAGGGCCATGAGGGTTGCAACGATTATCCCGGTATATTTCTTCTTCATCTCATGGCCTTTCTGCATTCGGGTCCTGGGGTCTTCCTGGAAGCCGCAGACGACCGGTTCGAGCCCTCCCGGCGCAGCCGGGGAGAGCTGAGACCAGATACCCTCATAAAAGCTCACACCAGATCACCGCCCGCGGCAGACGCCGTGGTGCCGTATTTTTCATAGGCCCTGATCAGATTGCGTCCAATACGCCAGCGGTGTACTTCGTCGGGCCCATCGCCGAGACGCTGCATGCGGATCGACGTATACCAGCGCGCAAGCGGCGTATCCTGGCTGTAGCCCAGTGCCCCGTGCAGTTGTATGGCGGTATCCACCACCTGGTGAACCATGTTGGCGAGATACACCTTGGCAATCGAGTTCTCCTGGCGCAGGTCGAAACCCTTCTCTGCCTTGTAGGCGATGTGCAGAAGTGTCAGGCGCGCCAGATACAACTGGCTCGCACAGTCCGCAAGCATCCACTGCACACCCTGTCGATCAGCGAGGCGTTTGCCGAACGTCTCACGCTCGATGACGTGCTTCGTCGCCATATCCAGTGCGCGCTGCGCAATGGAGATATTGTGCATTCCGTGTCGCAGCCGCCCGTAGGCGAGGCGATGCTGACCCATGTCGAAACCCTTGCCCCGACCTCCGAGCAGGCTCTCCCTGGGCACCACCAGATTCCTGATCTCGACTTCAGCGTGCGTGTGCCCGAGCGCTTCTTCGATTTCCGATGCCGGTGTCATGACCGGAATATTCCGCAGGATCCTGTATCCGGGGTCCGGCAGTTCGACGAGAAAGGCACTGTACTGCTCATGACGCGGGGCGTCAGGATCCGTTCGCGCGACTACGAGCGCCAGATCCGCAACACTTGCCGAAGAGGAAAACCATTTTTCGCCATTGAGAATCCAGTTGTCCCCCTCGAGCACTGCACTGGTGCGCAGGCCTGTGGCGTCGGCTCCGGCGGCGCGCTCCGTCATCGAGAAACAGATGCGTTTACTGCCTTCGATCAATGGTTGCAGATAACGTTCGCGCTGGGATTCGGTGGCGTGATGGAGAATCGTCATCATCGAAGCGTCATCGGGAGCCTGGCAGTTGAGCGCCAGCGCACCCAGTAAGCTTTCGTGGAGTTCCATCTGAACCAGTGCGTTGGCCAGCGGCCCCAATCCCATGCCGCCATACTCTTTCGGTATGAAAGGGCACCAGAGACCGTTCGCGCGGGCCTTTACACGCAGCGCTTTGACGACTTCCATGGGTTCGCGGTGCTCCAGCTCAGCTTCGGCCGGAATACATTCCTCGTGCACGAACTGCCGCACCTGCTCGCGCACGGCGCGGGCTTCGGGAGGAATCTCAAAATCAATCATGCTCGACCCCCTGTTTGAATAAATCAGTTCGACGACTCAGCCGGGATGGCGAGCGCCTGCTTGAGCCCACTGTACCGCGGCTGGTCGATCGCGACCTGATTGACCACCGTATTGCGCAGGTGGTACGTCAGTCTCTCATCATTCAACTGCTGCGAGCCGTCGCGCAGCGACTGGACCAGACGACCGCGTAAGCCCGGCAGATCGGCTTCGCCGTCGCTGCCGTAGAAACTGCGGAGGCTCGCGAGTTCCCGACGCCTGTGTTCAGAATGCAGGGACAATTCGCGCAGCACGATATCGAGTGCATTGGCCGATACCCGGGCCAGGAAACTGGTCCGGCCCTCGGTTTCCGCCATCACCTGCGTGCGCAGGAAATCGCTGACGGCCGCCACCAGCTCATCAGCGCCCGGCATATCCAGGTTGGGCTCACCGGGTCCCGGGCCAATCAGATCCACCGGGCCGGGAATGATCATATTGACGCAATCGATCAGTGCCTCCGAAGACCGCCGGCCAATGCTGGCGCGTTCCACAGAGCCATCGGGACCATCGCGAAACAGCGCCACCATGTCGAGGCAGGTTACCGCCCACCAGAAAGATCCGAACACCTGCCAGAAACGGACCTGTTCCACGTCTACTTTTCTGCCGGAGACCTCTTCGTAGCCGCGCAGGAGATCCTCATAGCTGCCGAAACCACCCACCGGGAGCTCACCTCCGTAGCGCCAGGAGTTAGTGCAGATCCATCCCAGATCACGCAGGGGGTCGCCAATGTGTGCGCCCTCCCAGTCGAGCACAGCTACCACGCGTTCAGGCGTAATCATGAAATTACCGGTGCGGAAATCGTTGTGCACCAGCACCAGATCCTCTGTCTCGACCAGATGTTCGCTAAGCCATCGTGCGGTGTAGTCGATCATCGGCTGGGGGGTGTTCAGAGCGATGTAGCGGTTCCAGGTCTGCCTGATGAACTGGCCTGCCGGTATGCGGGTCAGGTAGTTCTCGAGTCCGCTGGCAGGGATATCGATGCTGTGGATGCGGGCGAGGATTCGGCCGATCTCACAGGCGAGCCGTGGTCTGATGGCAGCGTATTCCGGTCCGCGGACGATGCGCGCGCCCAGAGCTTCGCCGTCGATCCACTCCATGATGAACCCGGCGCCCAGTCCGTCCTCCTCGGCGAGCACATAGTAGACTTCCGGTGCTGGTACCCCCGCAGCGCGGGCGCTGCGCATCAGCTGCGCCTCACCGGCAAGCCCCGGTCGATCGGCTTCAGACGATTCGTCAAAGCCGCCTCCCGGAGCCCGCCGCAGTGCCAGCGCTCGCCGGCCATCAGCACAGTCTATTTCAAGGCGATATGTTTCCTGACTCGCGCCACCGGACAGCCGATCGGCTGCAAGCAGTGATCTGCAGAAGGGGAGCTGTGCGACCAGGATCTCTTCCAGTCGTCTGGTGAATGCCGTCTCATCCAAACTGGCCACTATGACCCGTCCATTGCCGCAACCCAGTCTTCCGGATTCAGCTTCCTCATTCGCTCCTGCGTGGCTGGATCAGCGAGGATTGCAAGGACCTCTGCGTCGTTGTTGATCCGGCCGGTATAGGTGTCCGGTGTCTGGCATGCCAGCAGTACTGCGGCCTCGACGTAACTGTCCGGCGGCGGCAGCTTCGCAGCTGACGCCTGACTCTCTTCCCGGGGTAACTGGGCAAAGCGGAACCCGGGCGTTTCGATGGCACTGACGGGCTTCAGCGCATTCACTGCAATGCCTCTGTTGCGAAGCTCAGCGGCAAGCCCTTCCGTCATAGCCTCCAGCGCCCGCTTGGTTCCCCCATACGGCGAGCCACCCAGTGTGGCGGCGGATGAAATGTTGATGATGTTGCCGTGTTTCTGCTGCAGCATCGTCGGTAACACGGCGCGGATGCAGCGCAATGGACCGTTCACGTTGATGTTATACATCAGGTTCCAGTGTTTCTCCTGAATATCAGAGTGTTCACCGGGGGGTTGAATTGCCGCATTGTTCATCAGGATATCGATACGGCCCCATTCGCCCAGCACACTTTCGACCATTGCCTGGACCGACGCCGGATCTGCAACATTGCAGACTACGGCAAGGGCTTCTCCACCGGACCGGCGTATCAGGTCCGCGGTGTGGTGGATGGTGCCGGGTAATCGCTGGTCCTTCTCCTCCTCAGTGCGGGCCACCACGGCAACGCGCGCGCCTTCCTGGGCAAAACCAGCTGCGCAGTACTGCCCCAGTCCCCGGCTGGCACCCGTTATGATCGCGACCTGTCCCTTCAGTCGATCTGACATGGCATTGTCTCCTCAGGTGGTAAGCCAGCCGAACTGCTGGGGCTTGCGGCCTGCCCGCGGGCTGATGCGAACGTTGACCAGCGCGGGGCCGTCAAACGCCAGGGCTGAGTCCAGCGCTCCGCGCAGGTCCTGTGGATCTTCCACGTAGAATCCGCGCCCGCCGAAGGCCTCCATGATGCGTTCGTAGTGCGCACCCGGAGTGAGGGCGAACGGCGGAATGGGGCCGTTGGCTGGCAGTTCCGCAACTCCGCCAGCGATGCCGCCGTTGTTCAGCACGATGAGTTTGATCGGCAGTTTGTAGCGGCAAACGGTTTCCAGTTCCATGCCCGAAAAGCCGAACGCGCTGTCACCCTGTACGGCTACGATCGGTCGATCCGGGTGTACCACCGCGGCGGCAATGGTGAATCCCAGACCAATACCCATGGTGCCGTAGGTGCCGGCGTCCAGGCGGTTGCGGGCAGCACGGTTGGACATCTGGGTGCGGCCGATGTCCATGGTGTGGGCACCCTCACCGATGATGATGGCGTTTTCGGGCAGCCAGTCCTCGATATCGCGATAGGCGCGGTAGTAATTCATCGGCACTGACTCATCGTCCACCATCGGCGCGACTGCGGCCTGATTCTCTTCGGCCCTGGCTTTCAGTAAGCCGCGCCAGGGCGCATCCGCCGGATAGAACCACTGACGGTCTGCAAGTGCCGCATTGAGCTGCTGTGTAACCGCCCTGCCGTCACCGAGCAGTGCAATCTCGGCAGGCACGTTGGTGCCGATCTCCTCCGCGGAAATATCCAGCTGCACTATCCGCACGCCCGGCGCGAAACGCGGCGGCAGGCCGAAATGCATGATCCAGTTCAGGCGCGCGCCCATCAGGAAGACCAGATCGGCTTCCCGCAGCGCCGTGCTGCGCGCCGCACCCACCGACAGCGGATCGTCGTCGGGCAGAATGCCTTTGCCCATGGGCGAGGCGAGGAACGGCAGCTGGGTGCGCTGGATGAATTCGCGCACCTCCTGTTCGGCCCGTGACCAGGCCATACCCTTGCCCACCACCACGAGGGGCCGCTGGGCGGATTCCAGCGCCGCCAGCGCTGCTTCAATGTCGTCGGGTTGCGCCTGGGAGCGCGGCGCTGCGCCGATTGTCGCGGCTGCGACTACGTTGTCTTCGTCAATCTCGCCGCTGATCACATTGTCGGGCATGTCGAGATAGACCGGACCAGGCCGGCCGTAAAGTGAGGTGCGAACAGCCTGCTCCACGTAGTAGGGGATGCGCGCCACGCTGTCGACCCCCTGGGCGTATTTGCAGTAAGGCGCGGCGAGTTCCACCTGGCGCTCTTCCTGAAATGCCCCCATGCCGTTCTGATAGGTGGGCGAAGCCCCGCCGATGAGTATCATGGGCCAGCAGTTGTGCCGGGCGTTGGCGAGACCGGCAAAGGCATGGATCACGCCGGGTCCGGATACCACCAGACAGGCCTGCGGACGACCGGTCAGATAGCCCGCGGCCTGCGCTGCATAGCTGGCTGACTGCTCATTACGCATCCCGATGTAGGTGATGCCCTCTTTCTGTGCGGCCACGGCAATCCCGAATACCGGAAAGCCCACGATGCCGAACATGTAGTCAACGCCCTGTTGCCTGAGGCATCTCGCGATGATGGTAGCGCCGTCGATGGTAGCCATGATCCCTCCCGCTGGAACGCGAACCGGTGCTCTCCGGTATCCGAGTATACAAAGGATCGAAAGCAGTATGTCGTGCTCCGCCGTGATGTGATCGTCGTCCGTATGGGCCGGGCATTTGCGGGTCGAGATTTCGACAGCAGGTTGTGACGGCTGCTGATGAAGGCCGTTCCAGTCGGGTGAATCTGCTGGCCGCAGGCTCCAGATTAGGTAGTAATACCGATACTCGAAGCGGCTCTACGCAGCCACAGTTGAGCAGTTGGTGTAGGAATGGTGCTGCATGCAGATGTGCCTGCAGTTCCGCCGCCCTGGTCACACTGCACAGAAGGACCGAGCATCGATGAAAGGACTGGATCTCTCTGCCTGCGCGACACTGATCCTTGTACTGGCATGCACCGGGTGCGCGACTTCACCGGAAGTGCAGGAGCGCACGCGGGCAACCGAGGAAGAAATCGAATCCATTCTCAGCCAGCCCCTCGAGGCCGCGGAGTACGGTGAAACAAAACGATGTCTCGCCGGGAACGAGTATCGGAACTTCCGGGTGCTCGACGACCAGCGCATTCTGTTCGAAGGTCGAGGCGGGAAGTTCTGGCTCAACACGCTGCGCACACGTTGTCCCGACCTCCGATTCGCAACGGCACTTCGGGTGAAGTCGATGTACAGCTACGGTCGTATCTGTGACATGGACACTTTCCAGCCCACCGACTGGTTCGACTGGCCCTGGTACAGACGCTGGCCATGGGACTGGAGGAATCGCCCGGGTACGGGCATGACCTGCAGTCTCGGTAAGTTTCAGCCGGTTACCGGGGCCCAGGTGGAGTCCATCGAGGCGGCTCTGCGACGCTGACGGCCGGCTCAGACTTCAGTCCGTCCGGCGGCGCCCCCGACGTCTTCCGCGTTTGTCGTCACCTTCGTAGTACTGATTTGAAACCCAGTTGTCGATGCCGCGGCGATCTTCCTGGCGGCGATCGTCCCATTTCAGGTATCTGCACTCGCACTGATCGTAGCGACTGCAGCCCTGGAGTGGCAGAAGGGGTGAGTTACTCACCAGAAACCTCTGTCCGGCGATGCTGGCTGCCGCCGCACAGCACTCCGAGGACCCTGCATCAATGGATACTGCAGCGTATGGGTTTCTGATTTTCGGTTGAGCCATCGACGTTCCCTGTATTTGATGATCGGTTCGTTCACCACCCCGGTAAACGCGCTTGCAGTGCTGCTTTCATACATTCATGAAAAGACACGACAGGTGGTGCACTATGGCTGTCCCGACCTGGGTCACACCTGTATTCGAGTGTTGGCAGTTTAGGTAGTGGTCCCGTTCGGTGGTATTTCCGGAATGTAATCTCCGGAGTGGCTGGAACAGTGTTTTGATAGGAGTCAACGAATGAAAATTCTGAAAATTGTCGGGATTCTGTTTGGGATTTACGTCGGTATCGTGGTGATTTTCGAGTCGCTGCTGGGCTATTTCCAGCCGGCAGGCGACACGACGATCCTCATTGCAATCCTGGATGAAGACGGCAATCGCAGGGAGCGGGTGCTGTCCCGGCTGGACAGCGAGGAAAAACTCTACGTGGCCGCCAATCACTGGCCCCGTGCATGGTTCAACGAAGTGCTGGTACGTCCTGAGGTGCAGGTGACAGTGGGTGGGGAAACCGGTGACTATCTTGCCGTGCCTGTTTCACCAGAAGAGCACGATCGGCTGAACAGCGAACATCCACTGGGTCCGGTAATCAGGGTGCTCACCGGCTTCCCCCCTAGATACTTTGTCCGTCTGGATCCGCGCTGAGCCTAATCTGCCGGTACACCAAACAGATCGTAGTCGTCGGATTCCTCGATCCGGACAGACACGATGTTGCCCGGTTCGAGGTCTTGAGCATCGGCGATGTGCACATTGCCATCGATGTCCGGTGCGTCGCCCTTGGTGCGTCCGGTTGCATTCACGCCGTCGGCCTCGTCAATGATCACATCCAGTGACCGGCCCACGAGCCGTTCCAGTCGCTTGGCACTGATCCCGGCCTGCAGTTCCATGAAACGCTCGAAGCGCTCCTGCTGCAGGGCAGGGGGTACCGGGTCCGGCAGCGTGTTGGCTGCGGCACCGTCCACAGGGGAGTAGGTGAAGCAGCCGACCCGGTCGAGTTCGGCTGCTTCGAGAAAATTCAGCAGTTCTTCGAATTCCGCCTCGGTCTCGCCCGGAAAACCCACGATAAAGGTGCTGCGCAGGGTGAGATCCGGACACTGCTCGCGCCAGTTGCGGATCCGCATCAGCACCTTCTCGCTGGCTGCGGGTCGACGCATCAGTTTGAGAATTCGCGGACTGGCGTGCTGGAAGGGAATGTCCAGATACGGCAGTACCAGCCCATCCGCCATGAGCGGGATGACCTCATCCACATGGGGGTAGGGGTACACGTAGTGCAGCCGCACCCAGGCACCCAGTGAGCCGAGGGCGCGGGCCAGTTCCACCATGTTGGCCTTCACCGGGCGGCCGCCCCAGAAACCGGTGCGGTATCTGACATCGACCCCATAGGCGCTGGTGTCCTGGGAGATCACCAGCAGTTCCTTAACACCGGCGCTGGTCAGACGCTCCGCCTCTTCGAGCACACTGCCGACATCTCTGCTGACCAGTTTGCCGCGCATGCTCGGAATGATGCAGAAACTGCAGCTGTGATTGCAGCCTTCGGAAATTTTCAGGTAAGCGAAGTGTCGCGGGGTGAGCTTGACCCCCTGGGCGGGCACCAGGTCGATATAGGGATTGTGTGTGGGTTTGGGCACGTACTGGTGTACGGCGCCCATCACTTCCTCATAGGCCTGTGGGCCGGTCACAGCCAGTACCTGGGGGTGTGCCTTCTCGATGGTTTCTCTGCGCGCGCCCAGGCAGCCGGTCACGATCACTTTGCCGTTCTCAGCGAGGGCTTCGCCGATGGCGTCCAGGGATTCCTCCACGGCGCTGTCAATGAAGCCGCAGGTGTTCACAACCACCAGATCGGCGGAAGTGTAGTTGCCGACGATCTCATAGCCCTCGATACGCATCTGGGTAAGGATCCGCTCGGAATCAACGAGCGCTTTCGGGCAGCCGAGGCTGACGAAGCCGATTTTTGACAAGGTAAGGGTGCTCGGTGGGCTGGCCCGCGCAGTGTACCGCGACTGCGCCTGTCGCGCTCGCCGGAGCGCCAGCGCGCGGGCTCACCGGCGAACGCGCAGCCCGGTCCCGCCGATGGGCGCCTGCTGCGCCTGCAGCAACGGGACAGGGTGAGTCGGTTACTATGGAGGCCTGCGCATACGGCCCGATGGATCCGCATGGGCGCGCCTTCGGCAATCCGGGAGTGAGATTGAAAAAGCTGCCGTTCTTCTACGGCTGGGTGATCGTCGCTGTGTCAGCGATGCTGGGCTTTCTGGGCACCGGCTTCTACTCCTATTCCCGGGGGGTGTTTCTGCCTTCTCTGGCCGAGGATCTGGCCGGAGGCAGCCGCTTCGCCATTGCCATGGGCTTTTCGGTGGCGGGTGTGACCGGGGCGCTGATTTCCCCCTACCTGGGCGCACTGCTTGACCGCTTCTCTCCGAAGCGGGTGGTTCTCATCGGCATCCTGGTGGTGGCGGCGTCCTACTTTCTCCTCGCCCTTACCGACGCCCTCTGGCAGTACTACCTCATCGTCGGGGTGGGCATGGGTGTGGGCATGTCCTGCATGGGCGGGCTGGCCTGGCACCGCACGGTGATCAGCTGGTTCGACCACTGGCGCGGACGGGCGATTGCCTTCGCGGTGCTGGGTGCGTCCCTCGCCGGGGTGATGATGCCGCCCCTGGTTACCGCACTGGTCGAATCCGTCGGCTGGCGGGGCGGATTCACGGTGTTCGCTGCGGTCACGGCGGTGACCCTGCTGCCGCTGGTCTACTTCCTGATGGTGGATCGACCCCAGGATATCGGCGAAGTACGGGACGGTCGCCGCTATGTGGACAGCCATCCGGAAAAGATGGTGGTGGTTGCGGAAGACAGTCGCGTCTGGCACTGGAAAGAGATGCTGAAGACTCCGGCGATGTGGGCGATCGCCCTGATTTTCGGATCGATGGGCTGTGTCTATTCGGCCACCATGCTGCATCTGTTCGGCCATCTGATGGACATCGGTATCAGCGCTCAGAGCGCAGCCCTGATCCTTTCCGCCACCGCGCTTTTTTCGGCCATGGGCAAGCCGGTGGTCGGCTGGATGTCCGACTATCTCGGCGCCCGTATCACGATCTGGCTGGCACTGATCTGTCAGGGGCTGTCGCTGATTCTGTTTGCCTATGCGGATGATTTCATCCTCTCGATCGGTGCGGCCTGCCTGTACGGTTTCGGTTATTCGGGTATGTCGCCGCTGCGCACCTTTGCGGTCTCCGCGGCGATGGGCAGCGTGTCCTTCGGTGCTGCAATCGGTGTACTGAGGGTGGTGGAGTTGCCGCTGGTGATCTCCGCATCACCGCTGGCCGGGTTCATTTACGACGCAACCGGCAGTTACCGGATCGCCTTCCTGATTCTGGCGGGCCTCATGCTGTTCGCCTGCCTGGGCCCGTTCTTCATCAGGGCGGGGGGTGCGAAGGAGCGCGAACGGCTCAAAGCTGCGGCGGCGGGCCCGGGTGCTTGACGACACGGCCGCAACGTCTAATGCTCTGGGTCGGGGCAATCCTGGAGGGGGAGTTCAATGCCGTACATCACCGATCGAATCGTTCACGATGCTGACGCACACGTTTTTGAGGCGCCGGGCTGGCTGGAACCCTGGGTAGACGAAACACTGCGCCATTCGCTCCGTGAATTCACCCGGGTGGACGAAGGCGCTCAACGGCTGGTCGCGAAAGCGCGCGCCGGCTACGAAGATCCTGAGTTTCTGGCTCGAAATGAAGCTGAGATCACTTTGCGCAAGGGATTCACGGCGCTGGGTGCCTTTATAAAGGAAGAACGTCCGGCCGCCATCGATCATCTGGGTGTTGCCAGTCAACTCGTCTTCACCACCGGTGGTCTGCGGCCTCTGGCAATGGGTGAGCGCGGTGAGGATCCGGATATCGCCTACGGCGTGGCCACCGCGCATAACCGGGCCATGATGGACTTCTGCAGCGTGGATGCACGCCTGCTGCCGGTACTCTATGTGCCCATCCTCGACATCGAGCGTGCAGTCTCCGCCGCCAGAGAGGCCATCGATATGGGCGCCGCCGCCCTGATGCTGCCCTCGGCCTGTCCACGAGATCACTCCCCCAGCCACATCGGTTTCGAACCGCTGTGGGCCATGGTGGAAGCGGCGGGCATACCCGTCGTCTACCATGTCGGCGGCGGTACCGCGTTGAACCCCGTCTACAAGGTCAACGGTCTGCCGCCGGTGAAGGACTTCATCGGCGGGGACGACAACTTCACATCGGTTTCCTATATGGCGATTCCGGAAGCGCCGATGCAGACCCTGGCCACCCTGATCTTCGATGGCGTGCTCGAGCGCTACCCGCGCCTGAAATTCGGGGTCATTGAGATGGGTGCCTCCTGGTTACCCGGCTGGATGCGATCGATGGATTCCTGTGCCGTGGCGTTCACTAAAAATGAGACCCGACTTCAGGCGCTGGAGCTGACGCCTTCCGAGTATGTGCGCCGGCAGGTTCGGGTCACGCCCTATCCCCATGAACCGGCGGGCTGGATCATCCGCAACAGCGGCCCCGAGGTCTGTCTTTTCAGCTCGGACTATCCCCATGTGGAGGGTGGCAGAAATCCGCTGAAACGCTTCGAAGCGAGTCTGGATGCCGAGCAGTGCTCCGAAGCGGAACGTGATGCCTTCTACCGCTTCAATTACGAAGATCTGATGGGCTCGGCGATGCAGCGCCTGGCCGGTCGGGCGGTGCGCTGATGCAGAAAGTAAAGTTGAATGTGGTACTGCTCGGCGGCGGCTCCTGGGGTACCGCGGTTGCTGCTCTGGTCGCGCGCAATGCGCCGGTGACCCTCTGGGCACGCAGCGCGGCGACGGTAAAAGAGATTAACGACAGTCACAGCAACGAACGTTTTCTTCCGGGCACCACCCTGCCTAAGGAACTGCGCGCAACCACCGACATCGAAGAAGCGGTGAGCAGTGCAGATGTGGTGGTGATGGGCATACCGTCCCAGAATTTCCGTGGTGTTCTGCAACAGGTAGCCGGACACATCCGGCCCTGGGTGCCGGTGGTGAGTCTCACCAAAGGTCTTGAAGCAGGTACCGGCAATCGGATGACTGAAGTCGTGAAGGAAGTTCTGCCAGGCCATCCGGTGGGTGTGCTCACCGGCCCGAACCTGGCTCGGGAGATCATGGAGGGGCGGGCGGCGGCCAGTGTCATCGCCATGGAAGACGAGATCATCGTGGCTGCCCTGCAGGGTGTCTTTCAGAGCGGCCTGTTTCGCGTATACACCAACGATGATGTGATCGGCTGTGAACTCGGCGGCGTGCTGAAGAACATCATCGCCATCGCAGTTGGCATGGGAGATGGCCAGGGCGCCGGAGACAACACCCGGTCTGCCCTGATCACCCGGGGTCTGGCTGAAGTCACGCGGCTCGGTGTTGCTCTGGGCGGGCAGGCGGACACTTTTGCGGGCCTTGCCGGAATGGGCGACATGATTGCCACCTGTGTCAGCCCGCAGAGCCGCAACCGGCACGTGGGCCTGGAACTCGCCAAGGGTCACAGCATCGAGGAGGTGATTGCTTCAATGGTGATGGTGGCGGAAGGCGTGAAGACAGCGCCTGCGGTGATCGCGCTGGCCCGGAAACACGGGATCTCGATGCCGATCGCGGAAGAAGTGCACCGGGTACTCACCGGGGAGTCGACCGCGAAACGGGCCTTCCGGGGCCTGCTGCGGGTCGCCGCCGGGGCCGAATCCGATCCGGGTTGATTGTGGCCCGGCCCAAAGACAACGGAAACTAAGGAAACGCAACCGTGAGCGATGCCCCCTATCTCCTGATCACTGCGGACACCCATGCCGGTGGCAGTCACGCCCAGTACCGGGAGTATCTGGATCCCCAGTACCGGGAAGCCTTTGACGAGTGGCGCGGCGGCTACCGGAATCCTTCGGAAGAGCATTACGGCAGCAGGAAGCTGCGTAACTGGGATCTGGAAATCCGCACCCGGGAGCAGAACAGCCAGGGTGTAGTCGGAGAAGTGGTGTTTCCCAACACCGTGCCGCCCTTTTTCCGGAAAAGCATAGTCACTGCGCAACCACCCCGACCCGATCATTTCGAAAAGGCCCTAGCCGGGATCAGGGCCCACAATCGCTGGCTGAAGGATTTCTGTGCCGAAGACCCGGATCGTCGTGCTGGGATCGGTCTGATTCTGCCAAACGATCTCGATGAAGCGATCCGGGACATCGAGTTCATCGCCGAGGCCGGCCTGCGGGGCGGCGTGCTGCTGCCACTGATCCCGCCGGACTGCACCTGGCTCAAGCCTCTCTTCGATCCCGCCTGGGACAGGGTGCTGGCGGCGATCCAGGATCACGATCTGGTCATCAACCAGCACTCCGGCCAGGGATCTCCGGACTATGGCCAGGGAGCGGTACCCGAAGCCCTGTGGATCTCCGAGGTCACCTTCTATTGCCAGGCCGGCTTCCGCCACCTGCTGATGAGCGGCGCCTACGAAAAGTTTCCGCGCCTGAAATACATCATCACCGAATCCGGCTGTGCCTGGGCGGGTCCGCTGCTGAAGCAGCTCGACCGGATTCATATGGGCTTCAAGGCCGGCGCCATCGGCGAGATGAATTACGAAGGCATGGAGTGGGTGCTCAAGGATCTGCCCAGCGAATACGCGGCGCGTAACTGCTGGTATGGGGCCAGCTTTCCGAGCAACGAGGAACTCGCGGGCATCGAGTCGGTGGGTGAGGATCGGGTGTTGTGGGGGAACGACTACCCGCACTATGAAGGCACCTTCCCCTACAACCTCGAATCCCTGCGCCTCACCTTCGCGGGCATGTCAGAGGCGCGCCGGCGCAGGATTCTGGGGTTGAATGCCGCCGCACTCTATAACTTCGATGTGGAAAAACTGCTGCCGCTGGCCCGGGAGTTCGGCCCCACCGCGGATCAGATCGACGAACCGCTGCCGCGGGATGCCATTCCCCGGGACTCGTCCTGCTATCTGTTCCAGAACGCGCTCTACGGTCTTTAGCCGTGCGCAACCAGCAGACAGGTAAAGGTCGTTAGTTCCATGGGTATACCGGCAGGAATCGGGGTGGTCGACACCATGATCGGCTTCCCCGCCGATGATTTCAAAATGTACGACTTCATCCGCAAACAGTTGAAGGACGGCTCGGACGCTCTCGACTTTCCGGTTGAGTACATGTTCAAGAACGTCCCGAAAGAACTCTACGGCACCGCGGATCCTGTCGCGGTCACGCTGCACGAGATGGACCGTTTCGGTATAGAAATCGGCATGATCGGGGTCGGTGGTGATGTCAGCCGGAAAGCGCTGAAGGATCATCCGGACCGCTTCATCGCTCAGGGTTCGGTGGATCCGAACCGGGGTATGGAAGGAATCCGGGACATGGTGCGTCAACACGAAGAGTTCGGCGTGCGTTCTTTCGGTGCATTCAACGCCGGCTACAACCCGCAGGTGGGCATTGCCGATGCGCTGATGTATCCGATATACGCCAAGTGTGTGGAGCTGGATGTGCCGATCTTCTCCTGCGCCGGGGTTCCCGGCCCCCGCTTTCCGATGTGGCCCCAGGAAGTGAGGCTGATCGATCAGGTGATGTACGACTTTCCGGAGCTGGTGTTCGTCACGCGTCACGGCTGTGAACCCTGGGAAGATCTCGCGGTGAAGCTGATGCTGAAGTGGCCTAACCTCTACTACTCCACTTCCGCTTTCGCGCCGAAATACTATCCCGAGGCCATCGTGAAATACGCTAACAGTCGTGGCGCGGATCGCATTCTCTACGGCGGCTACTTTCCGATGGGACTCTCACTGGAACGCATCATGGGCGACATGCCCCGGGTGCCATTCAAGGACAGTGTGTGGCCGAAATTTCTGCGGGAGAACGCCCGCAAGGTGCTGAAACTCGACACCTGATGACAATCGATTCTGCAGGAGACCGGCACGTGACGACGATCACCCTCTACCACAACCCTGGCTGCAGCAAGTCCAGAGGCGCCAGGGAAATCCTTGAGCGTGCAGGCGTCCAGTTCGAGGTGGTGGAGTATCTTTCCCGGCCGCTGTCACGGACCCGGCTGCTGCAGCTGATCGAACTGCTGGGATTGCCACCCGCCGAGCTGGTCCGTAAGGATGCGAAATTTGACGCGCTCGGCTTGAAAGCTGAGCACTATCTGGAGGCGGAAGCGGTGGCCGATCTGCTGGTGCGGTATCCCCAACTGATGCAGCGACCGATCGCCGTACGGGGTAACCGGGCCGTGCTGGCCCGGCCGTCGGAGCGGATCGCAGAGATTCTGCATGAGGAGAGAACATGACCGGAGTACTGAGCGTGCTGCTTTTCGCGGCAGCGGGTGCGGCGGGCGCGCAGAACGCCGGAACCGCAGACGCGGCAGCATTCGTCGGGGATTCGGCTGGCGCGGCAGCCCTGCACTGCACCTCCCTGGTCGAACGACCCGATCTGTCTCTGCAGCGCGCGGAACTGCGCACCACCGCGGCCGGCACCGCCTTCTGCCACGTGCGCGGCAACGGACCCAGAGCCATCGCCTTTCACGTGGAACTGCCCCTTGCGGAAAACTGGAATGGCAGACTCGTCTATCTCGGTGATGGTGGTGCAGACGGAGATCTCGACACGGCACCCTTTCTGCTGGACGCAGGCTATGCCTATGTGAATTCCAACATGGGGCACGATGACGGCGTGGAAGGTCGTGCGTTCGGATTTAACGATCCGGACTCCGAAGTTGATTTCGCCTGGCGGGCGCAGCATCTGTCTCTGGCAGCCGCGAAGCGGCTGACGTCCGGTTACTATGGTCGAGCGCAGGACTACACCTATCACTTCGGCTGCTCGACCGGCGGGCGTCAGGGCCTGCTGGCGGCCCAGATTCTGCCGGATGACTATGACGGCATCATGGCGGGTGCACCGGGACATCTGTGGTTTTCCCGCATGGGGCACAGGGTTGCCGTGCTGCAGACGCTTTTTGCCAATAATTTTGCGGGGAATCCGGTTTTCGATTCCGACGGCGACGGTGTTCCGGAAAATCTGCAGATGATTGCCCGGCTGGAGGGGCTGGCCCTGGCACGCTGCGATGCGGCGGACGGCATTGCGGACGGACTCATCGAACCTCCGTTGTGCGAGTTCGATCCCCGACCGGCACTCACGACGTTCGCCTGTCCGGAAGGGGAGCGCGCGGCGGACTGTTTCACTCCGGAGCAGATCGAAGCGGTGGTACAGCTGTATGTCGGCAGCCGCAACAGCAATGGTCTGATCGTCTATCCCGGTGCGCCGATTGGATCGGAGGCTGCCTGGGCTGACGTGTTTCTGCCCCATGCGGGCAATGACAGGGTGCCTTATGCCCTGGTCTCGGCGGCTTATGTGATGGGTTATCAGTTCTATGCCAGGGATCCCGGCCGGATGCCGCCGGATCTGGCCAATACCACCCGGGTGCTGCGCAGAGATGGACTGATGCCCGAATGGGGATGGTGGGAATTCGATCTCGATGATCTGGCGACCGCCGTGCGTGCGCCGACCTTCGATCTCATGCAGGGCGATGATCCGGATCTGAGTGCATTTCTGCTGGGACGCGGCGGCAGGCTGCTGATGTTCCATGGCTGGGCGGATGCAGTGATCCCGCCGGAACCCACCATCGACTATTTCAATGCGGTGACTGTCGACACGTTCGCGGGTTCCGCCGAACGCGCGGCCGAGCGCATGCGCCTGTATATGGTTCCGGGAATGGGACATTGTGCCGGTGGCCCGGGTCCGCAACCGGAATATCTGACCTGGCTGACTGCACTGGTACAGTGGGTGGAGCAGGGGGAGGTTCCCGGCCCGATCATCGGCCGCAGTCGACCGGTCGAGGGACAGGACGCAGCGGTCATCGAGCGGCCGCTGTGCCCCTACCCGCAGCGCGCCGTCTATACAGGTATACCAGGCGCGCAGAACGATCCGAGCAGCTGGGTTGCCGCCAATTTCGCCTGCCAGTGAACGCCCAACTTCGGTGGACACCCGCTTCAGCGGACACCCGCTTCAGCGGACACCCGCTTCAGCGGACACCCGCTTCAGCGGACACCCGCCGGCGTGGTATCAAGTTAAAGGAGCCTGCTCATGACGACTGTGTTGATTACCGGTGCCAATAGGGGCATCGGTCTGGAAATGACCCGGGAGTACGCCGCCCGGGGAGATCGGGTGCTGGCCTGTTGCCGGGACAGCAGGGCGGCCCGCGACCTTGCGGCGATTGCAGCCGGGTCGGACGTGCGCGTATGTGAAGTGCAGGTCAGCGATGGTGCGTCGGTGGCGCGGCTGGCGGCGAGTCTTGATGGTGAAGTGATCGACCTGCTGATCAACAATGCTGGAACTATCGGTCCGGAACAGGCCGATCAGACGGCCACCCGGATGGATTTCGAAGGCTGGAGGGAAGCCTTCGAGGTAAACACCATGGCGCCGGTGCGGGTCATGCAGGCGCTGCTGCCGAACCTCAAAGCTTCGGGCAAGGGCAGGGTGGCGACCATCACCTCCCAGCTGGGTTCACTGGCCCTCGATATGCCGATGGGCTATGCCTACTGCTCGTCGAAGGCGGCGCTGAACAAGTTCATGAAACTCGCGGCTCAGGATCTGCGCACTGAGGGTATCGCGGTCTGTGTGATTCATCCCGGCTGGGTCAGGACCGACATGGGTGGCCCCAATGCCCAGCTCACCCCCCGGGAGAGCGCGACGGGGATTGTTGATGTGCTCGATCGATTTTCCCTGGCGAATACGGGCAGCTTCTGGAAGTGGGACGGAGAGCCACACCCCTGGTGATTGCCAATGAATCCTGATGCACCCGCGCCGGGCCTGAAGTCCCGGCACAACCAGGCGGCGGCTTTAGTCGCTCAGATGACGCTGGACGAAAAGGCCGCCTTCTGCTCCGGTCGCAGCTTCTGGTTCCTCGAATCCCTCGAGCGTCTCAATCTGCCTGCCGTCATGGTGACCGACGGTCCCCATGGCCTGCGAAAGCAGGAGCGCTCGGTGGATCATGTTGGACTCAATGTCAGTGTTCCGGCCACCTGCTTTCCCACCGCCTCTGCCCTGGCGAGTTCCTGGGATGTGGAGCTTCTGCACGAGATCGGTGTGGCACTCGGTGAGCAGTGTGTGGCGGAAAGGGTTGCCGTGCTCCTTGGCCCGGGCATGAACATCAAACGCCATCCGCTGTGCGGCCGAAACTTCGAGTACTTCTCCGAAGATCCGCTGCTCACCGGCAGGCTCGCTGCAGCCATGGTGCAGGGCGTGCAGTCCCAGGGCGTCGGCACGAGCATCAAACACTACGCGGTGAACAATCAGGAATCGAGCCGGATGTTCGTGGACGCGATCGTAGACGAACGCACCCTGCGCGAAATCTACCTCAGAGGCTTCGAGATCGCGGTGCGTGAAGCCCAGCCCTGGACAGTGATGTGTGCCTATAACCGGGTCAATGGCACCTATTGCGGGGAACACGACTGGCTGCTCAACCAGGTGCTCAGGCAGTCCTGGGGGTTCGAAGGCCTGGTGGTGTCGGACTGGGGGGCTGTGAACGATCGGGTGGCGGGCGTGCGGACGGGGCTCGATCTGGAGATGCCTGCCAGTGGTGGTGCCAATGACAGCAGGGTGGCCCAGGCGGTGCGCGATGGCGTACTGAAGGAAAGCGCCCTCGATGTCTGCGTCACCCGCAATGTCAGTCTCACCCTGCTCGGCGCGGAACTCGAGCAGCGGGATCCTGCGGTGGACCACGCGGCGCATCACCGGCTGGCGCGTCGGGCGGCGGGTGAGTGCGTAGTGCTGCTGAAGAACAGTGATGGGCTGCTGCCTGTCGAACCCGCAGGAAAGATTGCGGTGTTGGGTGCTTTTGCCGAACACCCCCGCTATCAGGGTGCGGGCAGCTCCCAGGTGCAGCCGACCCGGCTCGACAATGCCCTGGAAGAGATTCGCGCTCTGGTAGGCGAGCGGGGTGAGGTGCGCTATGCGCCGGGTTACGAGCCGAAAAAGAGCGGGGACGACGCGGCACTGATCCGTGAAGCTGCGGATGCCGCCCGGGGTGCGGATGTGGCCCTCGTCTTTGCCGGTCTGCCGGGCATCTATGAGTCGGAGGGTTTCGATCGCGCCCATCTGAATCTGCCCGGGCAGCACAACCGGCTCATCGAGGCGGTCTGCGCGGCCAACCCGAATACGGTGGTAGTGCTGTCTAACGGTGCCCCGGTGGCCATGCCCTGGGTCAACGCGCCGAAGGCCATTGTCGAGGGCTATCTCGGCGGCCAGGCCGGCGGTGGCGCCATCGCCGATGTGGTATTCGGTGTGGTCAATCCGAGCGGCAAGCTGGCAGAAACCTTTCCGCTGGCCTGTGCAGACGTACCGGCAGATGCCTGGTTTCCCGGCCAGGATCGCCAGGTGCAGTACCGGGAAGGTCTGTATGTGGGGTATCGCTACTTTAATTCTTTTGATGTGCCGGTGCTTTTTCCTTTCGGCCATGGCTTGAGTTACACCCGCTTTGATTATGCGGCGCTGGCCCTGTCGTCGAGCCGGGTGCAGGCCGATGACGGGCTGGCGGTGAGCGTCACGATCAGCAACCAGGGCACGTGCGCCGGGGCCGAGATCGTGCAGCTCTATGTCAGCGATCCGCAGAGCGCGGCATATCGACCAGAGCAGGAGCTGCGTGACTTTGTGAAAGTCCGACTCGAACCCGGCGAAGTGAAGACACTGAAGTTCCGCCTCGATCACCGCGCCTTTGCCGTCTTCGATCCGGGCTCCGGTGACTGGGTGGTCGAATCCGGAGAACTGGAAATACGCGTGGGCGCTTCGAGTCGGGACATCCGGCTTGCCGCCGGTGTCAGGGTGGAATCCGCTCAGACACCTTCAGCACGTCTCACCAGGGTGGGCGGTCCGACATTCGAATCCGGAAAACTGACGGTGTCGGACGCGGCGTTTGCCGGAATGCTCGGCAGGCCGCTGCCGGCACCCGAAAACGTCAGACCCTTTCATATGAATTCTTCAGTGAGCGAGTTGTCGACCACCTGGATCGGTCGCAGGATCCGGAGCCGGATCATCGAGGGTTTCCAGAAAAGCATGGGCGGTGGGTCCAGCGATGAGACCCTGGCAAAGATGTTCGAAGCCATGGCCAATGAGATGCCGTTGCGCGCACTGCCGCTGTTCAGTGGCGGCAAGGTCAGCGTCACTTCGGTGGAGCTGCTGCTGGCGATGCTCAATGGCCGCTGGCTGTCCGCGTTCGGAAAATGGCGGCAGGTTCAGCGGGAGAAGGCTGCGGGGGTGCGATGAAACTGGAAGGGCGGATTGCGCTGGTTACCGGTGCGGGACGCGGTGTGGGTGCCGCCACGGCGCGGATGCTTGCCGGAGAGGGTGCCTGGCTGGTGGTCAACGATCTCGATGCAGATGCCGCGCAGGAGACGGTGCAGGCGATCGCAAGCACAGGGGGCAGAGCCACTGCCTGCGTGGGCAGCGTGACCGATGCGGGATTTCCGGAGCATCTGATCCGGACATCGCTGGCGTATTTCGGCGGAATCGACATCATCGTGAACAACGCGGGTTACATCTGGAACAGCGCGATCCACAACCACAGTGACGAGCAGTGGCAGGCGATGCTCGATATGCATGTGACAGCACCCTTCCGGATACTGCGTGCCTTCGCGCCCTGGTTACGGGAACAGTCAGGCAGGGAAGTCGCGGCCGACGGTGTTGCCCGCTGTCGGAAGGTCGTGAACGTCTCATCGGTTTCCGGCACCACCGGTGCTGCGACCCAGGCCGGTTACTCCGCCGGAAAGGCGGCGGTAATCGGGTTGACCAGAACACTCGCCAAGGAGTGGGGGCGCTTCAATGTCTGCGTGAACTGCGTCGCCTTCGGCCACATCGATACCCGTCTCACCCAGACTTACACAGGCCCGGCACCAACCATCGCGGTGGGCGGTCGGGACTACCGTGTCGGTCTCACCCAGGCCCAGATCGAAGCGGTGCAGCGCAGCACGTCCCTGCAGCGCACGGGCACACCTGAGGATGCGGCAGGCGCCATCACCCTGTTCTGTCTCCCACAGTCGGACTTCATCACCGGGGAGGTACTGACCTGTTCCGGTGGCGCGGGGATGTGAGGGCATGACGATCCTTTACTTCGATGAGAATTACCCATAAAACACCTGCCCGGTTCCCGTGCCATCCCAGATCAGAGGGCGCCCGTCATGCGACTCGAAGCTGCCCCGGAGCTCCAGACTTTCGATGCAATCGGCCGGGGCCTTGAACTCGACGGTTACTGTGTGCTCGAAAATGCCCTGCCTGAAGGGCTGTGCGCTGCACTGCTCCAGCGGGCGCGGAAGACAGTTGCGGATTTCCGTCCTGCCCGGGTTGGTCGGGATCTGAGGCGCCGCCGGCGGCCGGCGATCCGATCGGACAGGATCCGCTGGCTGAGCCCCGATGATCCGGTGGAAGCCAGGTGGCTGGGCTGGATGCAGGATCTGCGTCTCCACCTGAACCGGCATCAGTTTCTGGGTCTGTTCCATTTCGAAAGTCATTTCGCCTGTTATCCGCCGGGTGCCCGCTATCTTCGCCACCGCGACAGCTTCAAAGGCGCGGCGAACCGGGTGCTCAGTTGTGTGGTCTATCTCAACGAAGACTGGACGCCCGAGCAGGGTGGAGAACTTGTGATCTATGCGGAGGACGATCGCACACTCGTACAGGTGCTGCCGTGTTTTGCAACCCTGGTGGTATTTCTGAGTGAGGATTTTCCTCATGAGGTGCTGCCGGCGAAACGCGAGCGATTCAGCGTCACCGGCTGGTTCCGGGTAAACGATCTGCTGCCGTCGGGAATCGAATGAAACGGCTGCCGGCATGAGTGGCGACGACGGTCGTGACGACGAACTCATCACTTCGAGCCTCGGTCGATTGTTCCGGCTGGGCAGCGTGGCCACACGGGTGGGTGTTTCGCTGGCCGCACAACAGGCCCGGGGTTTCTTCCTGTCCGATCCGATTGCCCAGGCACGAAAAACGGAAAAGCTCGTGCTCAATGCCATCCGTGTCACCGAGGCGCTCGGCGAACTCAAGGGCGCAGCGATGAAGGTCGGTCAGATGCTCAGTGTCCATGAGGGTCTGCTGCCGCGCGAGATTCTCTTGGTGCTTCGGAGTCTGCAGAAAGAGGCTCCCAGGGTGTCTTTTCAGGTGATGCAGAGAACGCTCGCCATGGAACTGCCGGACTACGATCTGCTGTTCGAGCACCTCGATCCCGAGGCCATAGCCGCTGCTTCCATCGGCCAGGTCTATCGCGGGCACCTGCGGGACGGGCGGGAGGTTGCGGTCAAGGTCCAGTATCCGGACATGGATCGTATCGTGCGCTCGGACCTGACCAACCTGAAGAAACTGTTCGGCGCACTGGTCGCGATGGTGGCGGATCTGGATTTCGATCCGATTTGGGAAGAGGTCCGGGATCGACTGCTCGAAGAACTGGATTATCACAAGGAAGCGGACAATCTGCGGCGGATGCGCCTGCTGCACGAGCCGGTGGCTGAGATTCTGATTCCGGGCGTGATCGAGGAGGCGAGTTCAAGGCGGGTGCTGACCATGGAGTACCTGCCAGGCATGGATGCGGATGCGGCCTGTTCCGATGTCCAGTCGCAGGAAAAGCGTAATCAATGGGCACGCACTCTGCTGGAATTCACCTTGAGAGGCCTGATCGAACACCGCTTTCTGCATGCGGATCCGAATCTGGCCAACTTCGGATTTCTCGACGATGGCCGGGTGATCGTGTATGACCATGGCTGCATGAAATCCCTGGAACCTGAGCTGGCCGGGGGCTACCGGGGCATGCTCCGGGCCCTGATCGACGATGACCGGGGTGCGTTACAACAGCGACTGCTGGAGATGGGCGTGTACGACAGGCGCAGACACACACCGGTCTCCCGGGCGCTGCTCGACCCCATAGCGGACATCGCCTGCGAGATGGTGGGTCCCGGCGTCTACCGCTTCTGCGAAGATACACCGATCTACGACCGGCTCTTCGAACTCAAGACCCATCATTTCGAAGAGATCGCCGACCTCAATGTGCCGGCCGATCTGGTGTTTCTCAATCGCACCCTATCCGGCCTGTTCGGTAATCTGTGTCGACTGCGCGCAGAGGATGACTGGCGTACTCTGGCAGGCCGCTATGCTGACATGCCCTGTCAGGAGCAGTTGGTTAGACTCTCCGGGAATCCATCACAGGGAGAGACTCCATGAGTGAATCAGGCCGGTGTCTGTGTGGCGCGGTGACTTTCACCGCGGAGGGCGTCGAGAAAGATCTGCACAGTTGCCACTGTTCCATGTGTCGCCGCTGGTCGGGTGGCTCTCTGCTGGCGGCAGAAGTGGCGAAGGTGGCATTCCAGGGGGCCGAAAACATTGCGCGATTCGATTCCTCCGAATGGGCGGAGCGTGGCTTCTGCAGCCGCTGCGGCAGCAGTATTTTCTATCACCTCAAAGCCCAGGACCGCTACATCCTGTGCATGGGCGTGTTCGACGACCAGTCTCAATTCCGCCTGGTGGGTGAAATCTTCGTGGATGAAAAGCCACCGGGATACGCATTCCAGGGCGATCATCCGCGTCAGACCGGGGCTGAGTTCTTCGCTTCGATGTCGGCAGAGTAGGCGGGCTCTGAATCCTTCCCGCCGGCATTTCCCGGGCAGCCGACGTTGTCGAGGCAGAGGGAGTCTGTGAAGCTGCTCGCCTGCCCGATCTGTCAGCAGCCACTGATCCTGCAGGCGCGCACGCTGGCTTGCGGTGCGAATCACTGTTTCGATCTGTCCCGGCATGGCTATGTGAATCTGCTGCCGGTGCAGAATCGCCGATCGAAGGCACCGGGAGACAATCAGGACATGGTGCGGGCACGCTCCCGGTTTCTCGATGCCGGCCACTACCAGCCGCTGTCACTCGCGCTGAGTACGGTGATCGGTTCGCGGGATAGGCGGGGCAGCCTGGTCGACCTCGGCTGCGGTGAGGGCTACTTCACTGCCGCAATTGCATCCTGTGCACGGGAAACCTATGGCGTCGACGTCTCGAAGATGGCCATCGGGGCTGCCAGCCGCCGACCCGAACCGGTCTGCTGGGTGGTTGCCAGCTCGACCCGCCTGCCGCTTGTCGATGCCGCGTTTGATATCGCGACCGCCATCATGGCGCCGATCGGTTCCGATGTGGGTGACAAACTCAAGCCTGGCGGGGCGCTGATACGGGTATCCGCGGGGCCGGATCATCTGCGGGAGTTCAAAACACGCGTCTACGCGGATATCCGTCCACACCGGCGGATGAGTACGCGACTGGCTGGTTTTCAGCACCTCGAAGCGGTGGATATCCGGTTTTCGATGTGTCTGAACCGGCAGGCCCGCAGTGATCTGCTCGGGATGACGCCGATGGCCTATCGGACCGCCAGAGCACGGATTGCCCGGGAACCTGAGATCGATGAACTGAGCGTATCAGGACAGTTCCTGATCGATCTGTTCGAGAAAGTATCCTGAGCGTCCTCCAGTGCCTGCAGGTATCCGTGGCTGGTGCAACTGACGATCAGGTTCTCGCTACCAGGTAACCGCGGGCCGACTCAGTAAAGGCATCGTCTTCCAGCAGTCGGGTGAGCCGGTCGGCACAGTAAGCGATTTTGATGTTGTGCTCGTCTTCACCGACGATGGCCAGCCAGTCGCCCTTTGTCATCTCAATCCGTGCAGCTGTGCGTGCAGGGCGGGGTGCGAAGGGTGGCGCACCGATCGCGCCGTAACCGGCCAGCAGGCCGAGTGTGAACAGCGCCTCCGCGCTGGCCCCGGCGAAGGGGTGGAGCACACGGAAGGCATAGCTGCCGGTCACCAGATGCAGTGCGAAAAAGTCATGGGTTGCTGCGAACACATCCAGCGCTGTGCGCGTCAGGCGGTCAATGCAGTCCGGTATCAGCGAGGCCGCAAAGGCGCGATTTTCAGCAACCTGCTGCAGGCCTGCGTCGAAAGTGGGCGCATCGCGTACGGCGACTTCCGCCATGGTGTAAAACAGCTCGGAGGCTGCAGCCGCGCTTACGGTCATGGTGGCAGCCCGGGCTTCCAGCGACGCATCCGCGCCGCAGTAACGCAGGTAGGCAAGTCCGGCGGCCATCTCTTCCCGTATACCGAACTCCCAGCCATAGGCCAGGCGGATGAGCGGGTGATAGGCGTCGCGCGCCCAGCCGGAGATGAAGCGGGGCAGTTCTTCACTGAGCACCGTGGCGGCATCTTCCCGGGAAAACCTGTGCAGATACTCAGCCAGCCAGTGACGGTATTCGGCGGGAGCGGTGTCTATGGAACGCAGGCGTACCCGGTACCGGTCGAGATAGCGGAGAACCTGTGCATCTCCGGCGCCGAGACCCAGCAGGGCGAGGGCCGCCATCGGTCCGTGATCGCTGAAGTCGAGATCACCGTAGTGAATGCTGTAGCGCCCATGATGGCGACCGATCTCGTCAAGTGCGGTAGTCATTGCGCTCACTGTGTCGTGTCGAGAGGAATTGCACGAACGCCCGGTCATGGCCCTGCGGGTCATGGAAGTATCGGTGCATGTGATCAGGTGTCAATGCCTCAGAGTTATTCCCGACCCTCCACGCAGGGCGCAATGGGGCGGGTGTCGTTGCGTGTAGCAGATCACATTGGTGTGATGGCCCGCCGCCCAGGCAGGCCTGCCCGGGTAGTCACATTCCCGGTTCCGTGACCTGGGTCACCGTTGTGTGGAAACCTCCCCCCTAGCATGCCGCTGTGATCCTGAATTTGCGTCACGAGCTGATCGTGGTGATCTATCGTGCCGGGAGGAATCCATGAAAATCCATCTGAGTGCCCTGATACTGGGGCTGGTCCTGCTGAGTGGCTGCGCAGGCAACAGGGTCAGTGAGCAGGTCTGCAGCACCCGGGACTGGGAGACCCTGGGCCATCGTGACGGTGCCAACGGTCTGCGCAGCAGCACCCTGCTGTCGCACCAGGAAGTTTGCGCAGAACATGGCGTGGTATCCGATCGATCGGCCTACATGGCAGGCTGGAGTGAAGGCAATCTCGATTACTGTCGAGCGGAGAATGGCTTCGCCGTGGGTCAGGAAGGTTATGCCTATCGAAACGTCTGCCCTTCATCTCTCGAGGCGGATTTCCTGACCCAGTACCGCAAAGGGCGTGAGCTCTATGTGGCCCGCACCGAAGTCGAAGATCTCGAGCATCGCATCGATGCAAGCGAGTACCGGCTCAGTCAGGTCAAATCCCAGATTCTCGCGAGTGCCTCTGCACAGTTCGATCCGACACTGACCCCCCAGGGTCGAGTCGATCTGCTGTCTGACACCCAGCGCCTGAACGACGAGCGCATGCTGATCGAAACAGCACTCCCCGGTCTGCGTCGGGATCTGGATGACAAGCGGCGGCGCCTGGATCTGCTGAGCAGAACCATCGCCGCAAATTGAACTGGCGCCTGCTGAGTATCAGCGCGCCTTCAGGTTGATCTGGATTTCCCGGTCATCCGGCGTGTGCACTTCCACCACGAAGGTGTCGTCAGCCGGTCGGCTGTAGGTCAGGCCCTTCAGACCTGAAGCTTCGGTTGCACGGAAGCTGACGCTCTGCTCGCCGATGGCCGACAGCACCATCTTCTGCGCGCGCTCGCTGCGGGGTGTCATACCCGGATCCCACTGCTGCAGATACAGGGTCAGGGTTTCTCCGGTCTGCTCGATCACGATCAGTTCGACCATGCCGGTCGAGCCGTCGCGGGTCATTCGCACCAGCGCACCAATGCTGCCGTTGCCGGGAGCGACCCAGTTCTCCTCCAGCACACCATCACCAATCGGGCCTGACCAGCTGCCCGTCATCCATGCCAGTTCGTCGATGCTGGCTGTGACGGTCCGGGTATCTGCGGCAGTACCTTCGGCCGCCTGCGCACCGGCGCAGAGCAGCAGACTCAGGAACAGAGATAGTGATAGTGTTCGAGACATAACAGACCCCGGGCAGATGAAGTGCAGCCAGCATAACCGATGGCTGGACGGGGTTCGACTCAGGGAGACAACGGCGCGGGATCAGCGCGGTGCTGAAAGCCTGGCGGCCTCCCTGTCAAGAACTACAGAGCAGGTTGCTGACATATGCAGGCGTGTTTTTACGGCAGTGTGAACCGCTGGGAGTGTGACGAAAACGATCACCTCAACGTTCGGTTTTTTGCCCACAAGATGAACCAGGCACTCCAGGTGTTTCTGCATGGTCACGGCTGGGAGATTGCCAGCGACATGACTCACCTGGGGCAGGTGATACGGGCGCAGCACATCCGCTTTCTGAAGGAGGCGCGCATAGCGACACCACTGAGGGTGGATTGCGGGCTCGTCGGCGGTGCCGCGGAAGATCTTCACGTGCTCTGTCTGATGAAAAACAACGCCGATGAGAGTGTGCTGGCAGCGTTCACCACCGAAGTCCACGTCGGCGCCTGGTTCGGTCGGCCGGATCTTGAGTGTTCGCCGGTGACTGACGCCACGGGGCCCAGAGGCATCGATCCGCTGGACCTTTTTCCCCGGCCCGGCTCTCTGGATCAGGCGCGTGCCGCGGGTTTTCGAAGCATGGGCAGGGGTGTGATCGAGGACGTGGAATGTGACAGTTCCGGACTGCTGCTGCCCCACGTCTATATTGGTCGGATCTCAGACGGCATGCCGAATCTCTGGGCACTGACCAGCACGATAGAAAGCGCTGACAGTCGTCGCACGGGTGAAATGGGGGGGGCGGCACTCGAGTATCGCCTGAATATTCTCGACCCTTTGCGACAGGGTGAAATCTTCCACCATGTTTCCGGCATCCGATCCTTAGGCGGTAAGACACAGCACATGGTGCACATGCTGTTCAGCGAATCCCGCGGCCGCCTGTCGGCGAGTGCCGAGGCAATAGGGGTTGTGATGGACCTCACCACGCGCAAGGCGATGCCGATTTCCGAGCAGCGACGGGAAAGGCTCACACCCATGCTGCTGCGCCGCGCGGGACCTGCTGCTGACACGGAAGGCTGAGCGGACCTGGAGGTCCGGTTGACCAGAGGGATCAGCCGGGCGGTTTCACCCGATCCGGATAGCCTGACCAGGTCCAGGCATAGGTGGTGCGGCTCACCCCGAGCATGATCGAACCGGTCGCTGCCGGATGTACAAACAGACCATTCGGGTCCTCGTCGCTGCCGGTCCAGGCTTTGGGCGCAAGTTTCTTCAAACGCTCGCGGATGGGGGCGAGATCGGCTGCTTCTCCGTAGCCCATATACAGAGAGGGTCCGAATTTGGTGTAAAAGCGCCCCATCGTTTTCTCTCGATCGTAAGGGTCGATGGTCTCGATCCGGTGCAGCCGTTTGCTGTCGAACAGAGTCAGCGATCCACGGTAGCCGTAGGTCTCGGATTCGATTGGCACGAAGTTCGAAGGTTTCAGGCCGAAAATCTGCGCGATGTCCGCGGCCGCCTGCTCCGCATTGTCGGTGAGATGGGTGCACTCGTAGAGTGTCTCCAGCAGGCCCACCCGTTCGTGAGGCCGGTGTGGAGAGAGGACCACCCGCAATCCGTGTATGCCCAGACTCACATCGTCGAAGTAGTGTTCTTCGCCGCCGAGGAAGACCCCTTCAATGTTCTGGTCCTGGAGGTGAATGATCAGATCGTTCAGGTGCTTGCTGGCAAGCCCCACCGCAAAAGGGCCAGCTCCTGCGCGGGCATGATCAGCGATCGGCCCCTCACCCAGAGGTTGGTGAATTTCGAGTTCCGACTCCCCGATCCGCACGACGACACGCTGGCTGTTCAACGCAGGTACTTTGTTCTCCCGTTCTATCTGGGCATCAAACAACGCACACCAGCGCTCGGCCACGGTTCTGGCATCTGCAACCGCGATGAGTAGCCGATCGACCCGATCGAGCATGAATTTCTCCATAGGGATACGTCAGGGCGTTATTCTAATCGCATCGAAGCATAATCGGGGAGAGTGAAAATGCTGACTATCGATCAGGTCGCACCAGCCTTTGTGGAGATGGCACACGGCATAGTCTGGTGCACGGCGGCCAGTGTGGACGAGAAAGGCCGGCCACGGTCACGCGTTCTGCACCCCTACTGGGAGTGGGATGGCAGGGAACTGGTTGGCTGGATCGCCACAGGCCCCACACCGACCAAGCGCGCGCACATCTCTGCTCATCCGTTTCTTTCCTGCAACTACTGGGCGCCAACCCAGGATACCTGTGTGGCCGAATGTGCGGCCGCATGGGCCTTCGATGATGCGACCAGAGAGCGGGTCTGGAATGGTTTTCTGCGGGCGCCGGCACCGGTGGGGTACGATCCGAAGATGATCCCGGGTTGGGATTCGCCGCTTTCCGAAAATTTTGCGGCTTTGAAGCTGGCGCCCTGGCGACTGCGGGTGATGCCGGGTTCCGTGCTGATGACCGGGCAGGGTGATGTCCTGGCCTGGACGTCGGCTGAAAATGCGTAGTATTGATACGCAAAAACCGATCTACTAGAGTCCGTCCCCGGTTCAGGGGCGGGGCCGGTTCAGTGGAGAAGCCGGTTCAGTGCAGCACGGAATCGCGTATCAGCGCCGTCCTGAGTTCAGTCAGGTATTTGTTCAGCCAGGTGTGAGTTCAGCCAGGCTATTGAGGGAGACACAGATGAGTGAAGCCATTCAGAGTCCGACGTTTGCATCCAAAGGTCAGGTCGGCACGGATCCGTACAGCATCCCGCTGGAGAGGATCGACGTCTCCGATTCGGAGCTTTTCGAGGCCAATGAGCAGGCCCGCTATTTCGAGCGCCTGCGCAGGGAAGATCCGGTGCACTACTGCGCGGAAAGTGACTTCGGCCCCTTCTGGTCGGTGACAAAATTCGAAGACATCAAGTCGGTGGATACCAACAACGAGGTCTACTCCTCAGTACCCACCATCGTAATCGGCGATCCACCGGCAGACTTCACCCTGCCCATGTTCATCGCCATGGATCCGCCGCGTCATGATGTGCAGCGCAAGGGTGTAACCGGTGCGGTCAGTCCGCGTAATCTCTCACTGCTTGAACCGACGATCCGTCAGCGGGTGGGCGACATTCTCGAGTCGCTGCCAGTCGGGGAATCGTTCAACTGGGTGGATAAAGTCTCCATCGAGCTCACCACCCAGATGCTGGCCACCCTGTTCGATTTTCCATTCGAAGATCGCCGGCTGCTCACCCACTGGTCCGATTGCGCAACTGCGTCTCCCGTGCAGACAGGCGGCACCAGCATGACCCAGGATGAGATACAGGCCGAACTGATGAAGTGCCTGGAGTACTTCAACCAGCTGTGGCAGGAACGCAAAGCCAATCCCGGCAACGACTTCGTGTCGATGATGACTCAGAGTGAAGCCTTCCAGGACATGGACCCCATGGAGTATCTGGGTAACCTGGTGCTGCTGATCGTTGGCGGCAACGACACCACCCGCAACTCCATCTCCGGCGGCGTCTATGCACTCAATCAGCATCCGGATGAATATGCCAGGCTTAAGCAGGACCATTCCCTCATCCCCAACATGATCTCCGAAGTCATCCGCTGGCAGACGCCACTGATGCACATGCGGCGCACCGCGCTGTCTGACGCCACCCTCGGCGGCAAGCAGATCAAAGCCGGTGACCGGGTGGTGATGTGGTACCTGTCCGGCAATCGGGATGAAGACGTATTCGAAGACGGTGAGCGTTTCATCATCGACCGTCCCAATGCGCGGCAGCATGTGTCATTCGGTTACGGGCTGCACCGCTGCATGGGCAACCGGCTCGCCGAGATGCAGTTGCGCATTCTCTGGGAAGAAATCCTGCAGCGCTTTTCCCATGTCGAAGTGGTCGGTGAACCGGTGCGCGCGCGCTCTAACTTCGTGCGCGGCTATCTCGACCTGCCCGTGAAGCTGCACGTCGCCTGAGCCCGATGCTGGCGCGCCGTCCGGGTCTCCAGTGAATCGTCCGATCAAGATGAAGGAACTGGAGACCCGCACAGGTGTGGGCCGCGAAGCTATCCGCTTCTATATTCGCGAAGGCATACTGCCCGAGCCCCACAAACCGAAACCAAACGTAGCCCACTACACCGAGGAGCACGTCCGTCGTCTGCTGGCGATCCGTCATCTGCAGGAAGAACGGGACATGCCGCTTGCGCGGATCCGCGCTGTGCTAGCGAGTGCCGAGCTGGAGCCGGTGATGGCCGCCCGCTCCCTGCACGGTATCGAACGACTCCTGCCGGCCCTGATGGAAGGAGTGCGGCCGGCACCGGACCAGCGGGCGGTGGACGTGCTGGCGCGTGAAGGGCTGACGACGGAAGAATTTGAGCGTGCGCTGTGCGCCGGGGTCATCTCTGCAACGGTGCGGAACGGTGAGCGCTGGTTGAGCTATCGGGATTGCGCGATTCTGCAGCGCTGGGGTGCTCTGCGACAGGCTGGATTCAGCCGCGAGCGCGGCTATGACCTGTCTCTGCTCGAGCGCTACCATGGCGTTGCACGGACACTGGCTTCTCAGGAGGTCGATCAGTTTTTCGATGCCTTCAGCGGCGATGTCGGCACTCAGCAGGCGGCGGAAATCGCTGCGCGGGGTATCACCCTTGTGAACGAGATGTTTTCCCTGCTGCACATCAGGGCACTGCTTGCAGCACTCGAAGCGCGGCTCGAGGTTCGCTCAGCGACTCCTTGATGACGCCGCTGCCCGGAAAGCCAGGCGTTCACTGGATGAGTTGCCCTTCAAGAACCGGCCAGACCTTCCCCCCGACAGACAGCTCCGCACCGATGTCCAGATAGATGCGCGAAGGCCGGTCGATTTCGAATCCCTGCTCGACGATTCTGCCGCCGGTGAAGCCTCGAGCGCGCAGGTAGTGTGCGAATGCCGCGTTAGCTGAACCCGTGGCTGGATCTTCCCGCAACAAACTGCCGTCGAAAAACTGCATCCTTGCCGCGAAATCCACTCCCGGCGAATAGCCGCCCCGGCAGAATGCGAATGGGAAACCCGCAACACCGAGACTGCGCTGAACGTCGAGATCCACTTTCACCCGCTTGAGTGCTGCCAGTGAGCGTACGCCGATCATGGGGAATACCGGACCGCAGTCGAGTACCTGGGTATCGAAGTCCGGGTCCAGGTCGGCTGTTGCAAGGCCGAGGAGCGCGGCAGCCTCTGTGACTTCGATGGCGGGGCCTTCCCGCACCGGTGGCGGCGTCAGCCAGGCGATACCCTTGTGGAAGCGGACGGGTACCGCGCCAGCGACAAGATTCAGAGTAATCGGGGCAGCACCCCGGGTAAGGACCCAGGCGGTGCCCAGGGTGGGGTGACCGGCAAAGGGTAGCTCCTCGCCTGGTGTGAAAATTCGAACGGCTGCGCGACCCTCGCTGCGGGCGGTCACGAAGGTCGTCTCGGAAAAGTTCATCTCCCGGGCAATGGTCTGCATCCGGGAAGTGCTCAAGCCGGCGGCATCTTCCACCACGGCGAGCTGATTTCCCTGGTAAACCGCCTCTGCAAAAACATCCACGATGCTCAGTTTCATCAGTTTCTCCTG
Source organism: Pseudomonadales bacterium (assembly GCA_041395945.1). Classification (NCBI taxonomy): domain Bacteria; kingdom Pseudomonadati; phylum Pseudomonadota; class Gammaproteobacteria; order Pseudomonadales; species Pseudomonadales bacterium. The sequence goes on along the minus strand of JAWKZN010000001.1, from coordinate 2,140,637 downwards.
CTGGTGATCAGAGCCAGACGGCCACGGCCGCGTAAAGTGTCAGCAACACCATCATCCCGCTGAACGGTCGCTGCCAGCGGGGGTCGTTCAATCTGGACCGGATGGCAGATCCCAGAACGGCCCAGCTGGTAATGCAGGGCAGGTTCACCGCACAGATCACCGCGCAGAAGATGGCCAGGGCGATCCAGTCATTGCCAATGCCCGGCAGAAACGCGCTGGCACCGGTCACGCCCATCAGCCAGGCCTTCGGATTCGCGAACTGGAAAACGACAGCGGCGGAAAAGGACATGGGCTGCCCTCCAGCACCACCGCTGCCGGAGCTGAAATTACCGCGCAGCATCCAGGCGAGGTAGAGCAGATAACCGGATCCCACCACTTTCAATGCAGTGGCGGCGGCTGGATTTCCGGTGATCAGTGCACCGACGCCCAGACCGCAGATCAGCACCAGCAGCGCGAACCCCACGCAGACGCCGACCATGTGCGGCAGCGTCCGCCGGAATCCGAAGCCCACTCCCGAAGCGGCCAGCATGAGGTTGTTCGGCCCGGGGGTGATCGATGCGACAAAGGTGAAGGCGGCGAGCGCCAGCAGGGCATCCATGTTGGTAACTCTCCCATGACGATGCGCATCCTAGTGCGGCTTGACGCAATCAGTACAGATTCAGTTAACTCGAAATTGGACCAGTACAGATTCCGGGAGAACCGCTTTGATGAACAAGCCGCTGCGCTACCAGCAGGTTGCCCACCTCATCGAGTCGCAGATCCGCACCGGCACTCTGCGCGCTGGCATGCGCGCGCCTTCGTTACGATCCCTGGCGGGCACTGCGGGTGTCAGCGTGAGCACGGTGAGCCAGGCCTATCAGCAGCTCGAACAGCGCGGGCTGCTCATGGCCAGACCGCGGTCGGGCTACTTTGTGGCGACACCCCTGCCGGCGACGGCAGCAGTGCCGCAGAGCGTGGTCGTGCGTGGCAGGAAGGCCAGAAGTGTCACCGGGGAAGCCATGGATGCCCTGCTCGAGTCGATGCACCGATCAGATGTGCTGGCACTGGGCAGCGCGGCGACGCGCTTTTCAGGCCGACTCAATGCGGTACTCAATCGCCTGACCCGGCAGATCCTGCGTGAAGAACCCCAGCTGCCGAACCGGCTCAGTCCGCCCCAGGGAGAGGAGAGGCTGCGACTGGCGGTGGCGCATCGCCTCAGCCGTTATGGATCACCTGTGGACCCGGACAGCGTGGTGGTGACTGCCGGCACCATGGAGGCGATTGCGCTGTCTCTTGGTGTCCTGTGCAGGGAGGGGGATACGGTGCTGGTGGAGTCGCCCACCTACTTCGGAGTGCTTCAGGTGATCGAGTATCTGCACCTGAAAGTACTGGAAGTGCCGAATCGACCCGGCGCAGGAATAGATATTCCTGCGGTTACCGACCTGCTGGCTGCGCAAACCATTCAGGCTGCAATTCTGATGCCGAATTTCAACAACCCCACCGGAGCACTCACCAGTGAACCGGACAAGGTGCGGCTGGTCGATCTGTTTGCGCAGGCAGGCGTGCCGGTCATCGAAGATGACATTTATGGCGATCTGCATCTTGGCGAAGATCGGCCCAGACCGCTGGCCAGCCTCAGAGCGCGTGAATCCGGCAGCGCCGGCATTGTCACCTGCGGTTCGGTTTCAAAGACGATTGCCATGGGGTATCGGATCGGCTGGGCAGTCTCCGCTGAGCTGTCCCCGGACATAGCGCGGGCGAAATTCTGCACGTCACTGGCCTGTCCGGCGCTGCTGCAGCGGGTACTTGCACGGTTCCTGGAAACCGGTGGCTACGACCGCTACCTGCGTCAGTTGCGCGAACAACTGATTGTGGATCGGGACCGCTATCGCGATGCCATCATCCGCCACTTTCCGGAAGGTACCCGTGTGTCCAATCCGGAAGGCGGGGTGGTGCTGTGGGTGCAGCTTCCGGAGACGGTGGACAGCATGGATCTGTTCCGGCACGCCCTCGCGGAGAAAATCGGCATTGCCCCGGGGCTGATCTTTTCCGCCAAAGGCGATTACCGAAACTATGTCCGTCTGACAATGGGTGCAGGCTGGGACGGGCACATCGAGGACGCGCTGCACCGGCTCGGAAAACTTCTGGTGTCCCGTAAGCCGGAACGATGACTCCCGTATGCAGAGATGTGCCCGGGAGCGTTGCTGGCCTGCGACTTCGGCGGCAGATCCTCAGGCGGATCAGGCTTCCCGATACTGTCTCGGCACCTTCAGATTGCTCACCAGCCCGAGTTTCTCCAGCAGTTTGAGCAGCAGCCAGGTGAGGTCGAGCTGCCCGGCTTCGAGTCCATGCCGTGCTGACGAGGGATACATATGGTGATTGTTGTGCCAGCCCTCCCCATAAGCGAGAACGCCGATATACGGATTGTTGGTGCTGGCATCACCAGTCTCGTGCGGCCGCTTGCCCCAGGTATGACACACTGAGTTGACTGAGAAGGTGATGTGCCAGGTGATAACGGTACTCACGAACAGACCCCACACCAGCATCTGCGCACCGGAAGTGCCCCAGCCCGGGAACCAGGCATTGAGGGTCGCGCCTAAGGCGTAGAGCGCCAGACCCTGACCGACGATCAGTGGTACGTAATAGCGCTGCAGCCATTTCAGTTCAGGAAACTTGTGGAGATCGCGGGTATTGGCGCCTTTTTCCTGGAACGCGCCGGCGCTCATCATCCAGCCCATGTGAGACTGCCAGAATCCTTTGGTCACCGGGGAATGGATGTCCAGCTCGGTATCCGTATCACGGTGGTGTGAACGGTGGTGGGCCACCCACCACAATGGTCCACCCTGAATCGCGAGGCTGCCTGCCAGTGCCATGATGAACTGCATGAATCGTGAGGTCTGAAAGGAACGGTGTGCGAGCAGACGGTGATACCCTGCGGTGATACCCAGGCCTCGAAACACGTACAGCAGGGCTGTGACGACAAGGGCCGCGACGCTGACACCGGTGCTGAATACCGCCAGGCAGCCGAGATGGAATCCCACCATCACAAGCGCCACCACATAAACGGCGAGCGGTTTTTTTTCCGATTGCCTTCCTTCCTGTTTCGTACCGATCTCGTTCAATGCATTCCCCCAAGGCATGATCGCGCTTCAATGGATCCCATCAGGCAGCCGCGTAATCGGGCCATGGGACGGCGGCGGTAGAACTGTTTCGTGGTAATTATACGCCGTGATTGCTGTGGGTGGGGAGCGTGTCCATCAGGTTCAGCAGTCGCCGATGCGCTTCCCGGTGGTTTTCGAATTGATCTTCAGTTCTCTGCCGGCAAGTTCTGTCGAAACGGTGCTCGCCAGTGAGTAGCCGTCAGCGGAGTAGATGCCCTGCGAATCCAGCTGCATGGCACCCATGGGTGTGATGCAACGGATGCTGATCCGTGCCTGGCCACTGGCCAGTTCGAAATTGACGGCTTCGCATTCCTGTCCTTCAGGAAGGGCTGCGAGCGTTTTCGACAGATCCTTCTCCAGGTTCTCCGACGACAGGCAGGTGGTCGTGGTGTAGGTGGTCGCCGGTAACGGCAGCTCGCTCGAGATCATCTCGGTGGAAATTTCGTAGAGTCCCGGGGTCAGGTCGTCGGCCGCCCAGAGCGGTACCAATGGCAGCGTGAGGAAGACGAGGGCAAAGCGCTTCATCGAATGACTCTGGAGAGGATGGCAGCGGGGCATGCTATGGAGACTCTCATCAGGAATCAACGTCTCCCTGGGAAACCACTGCGCGAGTATCGACGCCGTCTCGAAGCTGGCCGGACTGCGGGTACATCAGGCTGTAATCCCGCCATCGATAACCAGTTCGGTGCCGGTCATATAGGAAGATTCGTCACTTGCGAGGAACAGCACACCATTGGCGATGTCCTGCGCTTTCCCCGGCAGACCCATGGGAACCCCGAGTTCGGCCATGGCATCCACATCGACCGCATTCGCGCCTTCGCTGAAATACTCGGGATTGACCTTGGTCCAGATGGGTGTGTCGATCACGCCCGGATGCACAGAGTTCACCCTGACCGGCCAGCGCTGACCCGCACATTCCAGCGCCACGGCTTTGGTCAGCAGCCGCACACCACCCTTGGTTGCGCAATAGGCGGCCAGATTCGGGGAACCTTTCAGTCCCGCCACGGAAGACATGTTGATGATCGAGCCGCCACCGGAGTCGCGGATCAGAGGGATGCAGTGTTTCATGCCCAGGAACACACCATCGAGGTTGATGGCCTGCTGGCGGCGCCACTCGGCAAGACTCATCTCAAGGATGCTGCCGCCGACGCCGATGCCGGCGTTGTTGACCAGGATATGAAGGCAGTCCTGTTCCTCGCGTATCCAGGCAAGCAGCGTCTGCCAGCCGGCTTCGTCAGACACATCCTGACGCAGGAAGTGGGCTTCGCCGTCGGCGGCGTGAATGTGTGTCACGGTCTGTCTGCCGCCGGTCTCGTCGATATCCGTGGCGATTACGACTGCGCCTTCCGCAGCCAGTCGTTCGGCGCAGGCGCGCCCGATACCTGACCCGGCGCCGGTAACCAGCGCGACTTTTCCTGCTACCCGTCCTGTCATGGTGTCCTCTCATGCCTGAATCATTGTCTGCGGGCTATCCTAACCGACCCTTTACCCCTGCAGGGAGACCGATTCGGCGTCGGAGGGGCTGACCGGGGGACTGGCTGGAGGGAATTTGGCGAAATCCCCACCCGATAGGCATACTTCGCCCTCGATATTTTCTGGGGTTTTTAAGAAATGGCACTTAAAGGTACGGTTCATTACGAAGTGCGCGGTGATATTGCGCTCATGACGGTCGACAACCCGCCGGTGAATCCGCTGTCCAGCGGCGTGCGGCAGGGTCTCCACGATGGTGTGACCAGGGCGCTGGCAGACCAGGCGGTCAAGGCGATCGTGCTGACGGGTGCTGGACGCGCCTTCATAGCGGGTGCGGACATCTCCGAATTCGGTGCCGCGGCCACTGCCGGTCCCGGTCTGCACGAATGCCTTGCGCTGATGGAGAGCAGCAGCAAGCCCATTATCGCCGCAATCAACGGCACAGCCTTTGGCGGCGGTCTGGAAGTTGCCCTGTGCTGCGACTACCGCGTGGCCGCACCTGCTGCACCTGTAGGCCTGCCCGAAGTGAAGCTCGGTCTGCTGCCCGGCGCCGGTGGCACCCAGCGCCTGCCGCGACTGATCGGCGCGGAGAAGGCACTTGGTTTCATCATATCCGGTGATCCGATTCCCGCACCCGAGGCAAAAAAGCTGGGCATCGTGGACGAAGTGATTGACGGGGACATAGTCGCAGGCGGGATTGCCTTCGCTGAGAAGATCGTTGCTGCCGGAGGCAAGACCCGCAAGATCCGCAATGAGTCAGAGAAGGTGAAAGCGGATCGGGAAAACACCCAGATCTTCGCCGATGCCAGAGCAAACGCGGCGCGCCGTCTGCGTGGCCGGTTCGCGCCGGAAATGATCATTCAGTGTGTGGAAGCTGCAGTGAACCTGGGGGATTTCGATGCGGGCATGAAGGTCGAGCAGGAAAACTTCCGCAAGTGCCTCGAACATCCCCAGCGCGCAGCGCTCATCCATCTGTTCTTCAGCGAGCGCGAAGTCGCCAAGATCCCCGATGTGCCGAAAGACACGCCGGTGCGCAAGATCGGACAGGCGGCAGTCATCGGCTGCGGCACCATGGGTGGTGGTATCGCGATGTGTTTCGCCAACGCGGGCATTCCTGTGAAGGTTCTGGAAATGAACGGAGAAGCGCTGGACAAAGGCCTCGGGGTGATCCGGCGCAACTACGACATTCAGGCCAAGCGTGGCCGCATGAGTGAAGCCGATGTGGACAAGCGCATGGGACTGCTCTCCGGCACCACCAGCTACGCGGATCTGAAAGACGCGGATGTGATCGTGGAAGCCGTCTACGAAAACCTCGATGTGAAGATCAAGGTCTTCAAGGAACTCGATGCCATCGCCAAACCCGGTTGCATCCTGGCGAGCAACACCTCGGGACTGGATGTGGACAAGATGGCCGAAGCCACCAGCCGCCCGGCAGATCTGATCGGCATGCACTTCTTCTCACCCGCCAACATCATGCGCCTGCTCGAGGTGGTGCGTGGAAAGAAGACCAGCAGGGAAGTGATCGCCACGGTCATGCAGCTCGGCCGCAAGCTGGGCAAAATCGCCGTACTGTCCGGCAACGCGCCCGGGTTTATCGGTAATCGTATGCTCGGACGCTATTCCGGTCAGGCGGGCGAGATCATCCTCCAGGGTGCGACACCCTATCAGGTCGACTCGGTGATGAATGCTTTCGGCATGCCCATGGGTCCCTATCAGATGAATGATCTGGTGGGCCTGGACCTGGGCTGGCGGGCACGCAAGCTCGCGGGTGTGAAGCCCGAGGACGTGCCGATCACCGCCCGGGTGGCAGACAAGCTCTGCAATCTGGAGCGCTTCGGACAGAAGACTTCGCGCGGTTTCTATATCTACCCGGAAGGCAGTCGAGTGGGGCAGCCGGATCCGGAGGTCGTGAAGATCGTTGAAGAGACTTCGAAGGAGCTCGGCATCGAGCGACGCAAAATCGATGATGAAGAGGTGCTCAAGCGCTGCCTGTACGCGCTGGTGAACGAAGGGGCGAAAATTCTCGAAGAGGGGATCGCACTGCGTCCCTGCGACATCGACATCGTCTACATCAACGGCTACGGTTTCCCCGAAGTCACTGGTGGTCCGATGTTCTGGGCCGATCAGCAGGGGCTCGACAAGGTCCTCGCCGACATCAGATCATTCCAGAAGATCTATGGGGGAGCCACCTGGGAGCCAGCACCGCTGCTGGAGAAACTGGTGGCCGGGGGTAAGGGGTTCGCCAGCCTGCAGGGTTGAATCGATCAGGCGGAAGGCAGCCAGCTCAGGGGCAGGTTGTCTTCCACCAGCGCTTCGATGCTGAAGGCGTTGATGTCGTGCTCCAGACCGACTTCCAGCGCAAGTTCTGACACATCGTTGGTGCGCGCGAAAACCATTGTGTTGGGGAACTGGCGCTTGATCCACAGAGCGGTGCGCAGGTTGTCCTCGGTGCTGCCGGTACCGAGGATTACCGTGGGCTTGTTGCGCGACAGATCCACCGATTCTCGCAAGGAACGCCAGACTTCAGGGTGCGAGATGTCGCCCTGAAGGATGACGCGGGGATACTTGCCACCCATACGCTGCTGCTCCTCGGCCACCTGCACCCGGCGGTTGGCGTCGATGTCGATGAGCACCACCTTTTCCAGTTCCTGCTCCGCCTGGGCTTCCAGCTCTTCCATCACGGTCTGACCGAAACGCCCGAAGCCGGCGATCACCACCACATCTCTGGCCCGGGTGGTCTGGAAGTGGGTCAGCAGTGAGCTGTCCACCAGACTCTTCGCCGCCAGATGATACGCATTGAAGGTCGTGCAGTGCTGGGCCACCCGGGTGTCCTGCATGGAGCGCATGAAGCGCAGATTGTGGCTGTGCAGCACGATGCGGGATTGCAGATCCGGAAACTGGTGGAGGACCTTGCTCGCTGCCTCATAGGCCTGGAAGTCGTCGTCACCTAAGAAGATGATCTGGCTGGCTCTGCCGATCTGCAGTTCGCGCTGGAGAAATTCGTGGCTGATGTCGCCGGCCACCAGCGTGACATTGAAGCTCTGCTGCAGTTCCTGGGCCCGCAGGGCTGAGGTGGCGCTGCCCGGAGAATCGTCCACCACCACGACTGTGACCCGGCGCCTGTGTCGACGCAGTACGCGCAGATAGCTGACGGTGAGACTGCCCGCACCGACGATAACCACATGATTGCGAAGGCGTCGCAGCTGCCAGCGATGAGGTGCCATCGCCCGCAACAGGGCATCGATGACAGCGGAAGCCATCAGCAGCGGCGCGCCGAAGTAGGCGATCCAGAGCAGGGCGCGTCCGATGAGTGTGCCACCGACCGGTGTGCCGATGTCGAGTCCGCCGACCACAAACAGTCCCAGACTGTAGTAAGCCTTCGCCAGCCAGCTTTCCCCGGTCACATCCGGACGTTCACTGAGGGCGACGCCGGACAGCAGCGCGCCAAAGGCACACAGAAACAGCAGGGCGGCCGCCGGCCAGCGCCAGCTGAAGCGATAGTGGCTCAGATCTATACCGGGACGCGCGCTGGTATCCGTGTTGCGACTGCGGGATGGGTTCTGTGGGCGGGGCGATTTCACGGGTTGCAAGCCTCGGATGCCGGCGTGTGACTGTCAACCGGGGTGAACGGTCAGATTGTCCGGAGACGGCACCCCGCAGACAGCGTCCGGGAAGGTGGGGTCCAACCGGTCCGCATGGCGTGGCGAGCAGATGCGGTTGCACAAGGACCCGGCTTCAGCCATCTTTCACCGCGATTCAACGGAGTCAGGAACCATGGACAATTCCATCATCAGCGACGGTATCAGCCGCTATCCGGAAATTGTCGCCATCGCTGTTCTGGTGCTCGGGGTCACCGGTGGCCGGCTCGCCGGCAGTGCCATCGGGTGGGTGCTCGATACTCTCGGTCGACGGATGGCGCGGCATACCACCAGTTCCACCGTCGCAATCTCGCCGGCCTTCATCCGCTTCAGCCGCGCACTGGTGTTCTGGATCGTGGTGGTTTTCTCGGTGACTCTGGCGTTGCGTCTGCTCGGGGTCGGTGAGCTCAGTGTTGCCCTTGATGCGGTGATGGCCTTCATTCCGAAACTGCTGGTGGGGACTGCCATCATCGGAGCCGGTCATCTGCTCGGGCTGCTGTCCCGTAATCTCATGATCCGCATGAATCCCGTTGCTGCTCCAGGCGCGCTGGCGCCAAGACTGGCCCATGGCGCGATCTTCGTGGTTGCCATGGTCATGGGCCTTCAGCACATGGGAGTGGACATCACCTTCCTCACCCAGCTGGTGCTGGTGCTGGTCGCCTTCGTTACCGGCGGCATGGCGCTGGCTTTCGCGCTCGGTGCGCGTCAGCACGTGGCGAATCTGGTCGCCAGGTCCGAGCTGGACCGCTTCTCAGTCGGAGAGCGGATTCGAATAGGAGAGGATGAAGGAACCATCCTGGACATCCACCGCACGGGAATAGAACTCGCCACGCTGGAGGGAATTGCCTCCATTCCGGCGGCCCGATTTGCCACAGATCGGGTGTTGCGCCTTGCGGATGATCGTGACGATGAGTGAAGTCGATCCACTGCTCCTGGACTTCGCAGAAACCGATCCGGCGGCGTTTGCGCGGGTCATTGCGCAGAGTGATACGGCTGCGGTGGACGAACTGCTCTCGGCACTGCCGTCTGCCCAGGGTGCGGCGGTTGCCTGTCGCATGCCGGCGGGCCGTATTTCCACGCTGCTTGGCACGGATGCGTCGCGATCCAGAGGCTGGCTGGAGGCGGCGTCCTTCGAAGACGCGGTCGCGCTGCTCTCCCAGGTGCCCAAACTGCAGCGTCTTGAGCTGGTCAACGGCATGCAGCAGCGACAGCGCAAGCGCCGGCTGCTGCAGTATCTGAACTATCCGGCGCACAGCGTCGGCGCGCTGGTCGACGAACCCCTTGTGTTGCTCACGGAAGAAACTCCGATAAAGGATGTGCTTCCCGAGCTGCGTGGTGCAAGCGAAGGCGAAGAACAGCCGGCCATTGTCATCGACAGCCTCGGCCGCTATCACGGCGTGCTGGATCTCTGGCATCTGGCGCTCACTGAGCGACCGGAAGGCACCGTGAAGGACTTTCTGGTTTCACTGCCTTCCCTGCGCGCCGAATTGCCGATCAAAGATGCTGTCAGCCTGCCCGAGTGGGCTTCGCGAGGGTGGATGCCGGTGGTGGACCATGAAGACCATGTGGTGGGCTGGGTTTCCCGGTCCAGGCTTTTTGCCCGGGCCGAAGAAGGTGAGGCCAGCATGCATGCCGCGCGGGAGTCACTGCTCGACGTGGTATCCCAGATGATCCGCGTGATGAGCGACCTGCTGGGTCGTCTGCTGGCACCGCGAGGTTCACGATGACCGACACCGCCATGCTGACGACCACCCTGCGGGAAACTTACCTGCGCGAGCAGCCGGCTGCTGCCGCAGAATCCTTGCAGGTGCTGCCGGATCGACTGCTGTCCAGCACGCTGGAGAATCTCAGTCCGGCGGCGCTGCTCGGACCGCTGAACATGCTGTCTACCGGCCGTGCACTCACGGTGTTCCGCAATCTCAGCCCGGCCCAGCGCGGTGGTGTGCTGGAGCTGGCGCCACCCAGACTCGCCCTGCTGCTGCTCGGTGGGCTGGATGAAGAAGAACACGAAGCCCAGCTCGCAGCACTGCCTGCCGCCATTCGTGAAGATCTTGAACGCCTGGCGTCTTTTGGCGAAAACACGGCCGGGCGGCTGATGGACCGGCCCTTCGACGACATCCGCTCTGGTATGACCGTATCCCAGGCACTCGAAAGAATCCGCACGTCAAACGTGCGCAAGGCGCGCTCCGTTTATGTGGTAGACGACGAGAACAGACTGGTCGGCAAGGTCAACATGCAGGATCTGGCCCTCGCGCGACCGGAACAGCGGCTGCGTGAGCTCTCGAGCGAGCTGCAGGGCAGTGTACCCGCTTCGGCCGGGCGGGAAGAGATCGTCGAGCTGCTGGACCGGTACCGGGTGGACTCGCTGCCGGTGGTGGACGTGGAAGGGCGACTGATGGGTGTGGTGCGATATCAGCGCCTGTTCGAAGCCATCGAGAGTGTTGCCATGGCCGATCTGCAGAAGATGGTGGGTGCGAGTGCAGACGAACGGGTTCTGTCGAGTGCCATGTTCTCGGTGAAGCGCCGATTGCCCTGGCTGCACATCAACCTGCTCACCGCCTTTCTTGCGGCAGCCGTGGTTGGTCTCTTCGAGAATCTGATCGCCCAGTTCACAGCACTCGCGGTGCTGCTGCCCGTGGTTGCGGGACAGTCCGGCAATGCCGGATCCCAGGCACTGGCGGTCACCATCCGCGGGCTGGCCTTGAAGGAGATCGGCACCCGGGAGTGGCGCAGGGTACTCAGCAAGGAAGTCCAGGTCGGCATTGTGGATGGCATTGTGCTGGCGCTGACCTGTGGGCTGGGGGTGTTTGTCTGGAGTCAGTCTTTCGGGCTTGCGGTGGTCATCGGTGTGGCCATGGTGCTGTCGATGGTCGCAGCCGGTATCTCCGGTGCACTCGTACCCATCGTGCTCACCCGGGTTGGTCAGGATCCTGCAACCGCATCCTCGATCATTCTCACCACAGTCACCGACGTGGCCGGATTTTTTTCGTTCCTTGGCACGGCGACGCTGCTGTCGTTTATGCTCTGACCCGCACGGCAGGAGGACTCATATGGCAAAAACGACCGCAACTACACGATTTACGGCAATGTCCTTCGTCTGGCGGGCTCTGGCCGCGCTGGTGCTGGTGCTGCTGACTTTCAATCCGAGCGGTTATTCCTTCTATCACTGGCTGTGGGAGTCCTTCAGCGGTGAAGGTCTCGGCCCCGTGCACTACTTTCTGCTTGCGGTGATGGTGGCCGGCTGGTCGATTCTGCTGGTGGCAACCTGGAATGCCCTGGACACCTTCGGCATGGTGCTGGTGGCCGTGCTGCTCGGTACGCTGGTCTGGCTGCTGGTGGATGTAGGCGTGGTGTCGGCGGATTCCACCGGAGCCATCACCTGGATCGCGCTGGTGTGTATTGCCCTGCTGCTTGCGGTGGGTCTGTCCTGGTCTCACATCTGGCGACGGATGACGGGGCAGTACACGGTGGACGAATCCAACGATTGAGTCGTCTTCGTTACCGGGTGCAGGCATCAGCCAGGGATCTCGGAAGAGGTTGATCAGAGCGTGGTCGAGGACGGGCTGCCCCGGGCCTCGCTCGGCGGCTCCGCCGTGCCCTCGCGTAGCGATTTGCCTCGCGGGAAGCCCGCGAGTCAAAAAGCCGTACTCGGCCTCGCTACACGGCCCGGAGTCGCCCATCCTCGCCCACGCCTGGTAAATCTCTCCGAGATTCGTGGCAGAGCGTCTGGTGGGAGACTGTCTGTTGGTGCCTGAGTGTCCGGATAGCAGGGGGCAAATCTCACGCTTGAGTACGCGGATCTGTGAATTCTGCATTTCGCCGGAATGGTGTGTAGTGCTTCACCAGCAGCCTGGTCTCGGTGGTCTGTCTCGGATTCATATCGAAGCTGTGGGGGAGAGGGGGTGTGCCGGACCGTGGAGCGAGGCCGAGAGCGGGGGATTGACTCGTGTTCCTGCGCGAGGCAACTCCACCAATCGAGGGGAGCCCGGAGGGCCCGAGCGTAGGTCCGGCACACCCCCCTCTCCACCACAGCCCCGCTATCCAATACCAAAACAGACCCCACCGAGCCCCGACCGGATGGGGTCACCCACCCTCAATCCGCGACGGCGGCAGGGATCGCTGCGGTCAGGCTCACCTGCGGGTGCACGCCCGGTGCGATCAGCGCGTTCAGCACCTCGAATCTGAGGGTCAGTGCGTCCTCGGTGCGTGGCGTGCGGATGCGAAGTTCAGTTTCGCTGTGCGGGGCGACCTCGACTACATCGTGGTCCGAGGTAAAGGTGAGCCCGGACAGATTGCGCAGCTGGAAACGGGCGTCGGAATGGTTGGCGAGGGTGACTTCGAGTATGTCCCTTCCTTCGACGAAACCCTGACTGGCGATGCTCAGGCAGGCTTCCAGCAGGGGCAGCAGTTCGGCCGTTCTGCCGACCAGCAGATTCTCGAACCAGACAACGGTGTGTCCGGCCATCAGCGCATCGCGAATACCATCCGCTGATCGATCGCTGGTAAACACCAGGTTCACCGGGCGGTGGCCGCCCTTGTGGGGTTCGTAGTCCCAGTCGATCAGATTGTGTACGTCGGACACGCCGATCAGAGTCAGGTCGTGGTCCAGCGCGATCTGAAACGACTCTGCGCTGTAGGTATCGCCGTTGGCGATCTCGATGCCGTGCAGCCTGCCTGCAGCGGCGTTGGCTCTGTGAAACTCGGTCATCTCGGTTCTGGCGGTGGAAAAATCACTCCAGGAATGGTTCCAGAACACGAAGGCGCCCTGGGACTTTGCTTCATCCAGGGCGGCCTGCGCCGGCCATTCGCCCGCGCTGCGGAAGTACTGCACCGGGTCGAAGGGTTCGGTTGGAATGCCGGGTCTGTGGAGGCGGTTGGCGTCCTTCACGAATACCGCATTCATGTGACCGTAAGGTGCGGATCGGGTGATCTCGGTGCCGGGAATCACGATCAGTACCGAGTCTGCCGGGAGACTGGCGCTGGCGATCTCGTAGGAGCGGTTGCGATCCGGATGGGGAATATCCTCGAGGTGGGGCTGCCACTCGAGGTGCTCTGTGATGGCTATGGCGTCCAGGCCATCTTTCAGGGCTTCCTCGATGCGGATACCCGGCCAGACGTGACCGTCCGAAAAAGCGCTGTGGGTGTGCAGATCGACGACGAGGGTCTGGCGGGTCGCGGTGTCCGGAAACTGTATCGCTCGATCACCCGTAGACTGCACCCCGACGGTGCCATGGGCGCACGCCTGACTGGTGGTGATTGCACCTGTGAGCAGAAGGGTCGAAATGACCAGTCGCTGCATCGAGCCCATGAGAGTCTCCCTGGATATTCCCCGTGTCCGTACGCATAGACCACACCAGACCGCGCTGCGTCAACTGATACAGCCTTCAACCAGCTGCGCAGGCGGCGGCGCGCCTGCGCAGTGCGCCGGCGATGCCGATACCGCTGATGGCGAGCCAGCAGATTTCGATGATGAACGATGACAGATTGAATGCCTGGGTCAGCGAGACCAGGATGAGCAGCGCACCGGCGCCGTTGAGGATCGAGTAGCTGAGGCTTGTACTGCGCATGCGTTCGAGCTGCAGCAGCAGGTAGGTACCGATGATCAGAACCACTCCCAGGTTGCCGATCAGGTCGTGCCATTCATAGTTCATCGAGTATGCTCTGGGTTGAGTGATTGTCGCCTCATTATAGGAGATGAGTGATGAGCCGTATGTCCGGAGCACTCCCTGATCGCAATGAGATTCCCACCTGTCATGGCGGACTGGCAGATCTCAACGAAGAATACGACTACGCCATCGACTCGATCGAAGGGGAACTTCCTCGCGATCTGCGCGGGACCTTTCTGCGCAATGGCCCCGGACGTCAGACCATCGGCGGCACGCCATTCGGTCACTGGTTTGACGGGGATGGCATGCTTGCAGCTTTCAGTTTCGGAGAGCAGGGTGTGCGCTTCCGCAACCGCTATGTCCGCACACCGAAATATGTCGAAGAGACCGCGGCCGGCAGGATCCTTTACCGGGGTTTCGGAACCCAGATTCCTGGAGGATTGCTGAAAAACCTGCTCCGGGCGCCTGCGAATCCGGCCAATACCCATGTGATCTATCACGCCGGACACCTGCTTGCGCTTAACGAAGGCGGACGGCCCTGGGAAGTGGCGGCAGACACTCTGGAGACACTGGGGGAGTTTGATTACGACGGCGCACTTCAGGGAAAAACCTTCAGCGCCCATGGCAAGATCGATCCGGGCAGTGGTGACTACATCAATTTCGGCACCGGGATAAAGATGCGGGGACTGCGGCCGCCGCAACCCTGTCTGAACCTGTATCGCATCGATCCGGCAGGGCGGATGGCGACGACCAACCAGCTGCTGCTCGATACCTTTCCTTTCTGTCACGATTTTGCGCTCTCCGCGCGGCACGGCGTTTTCTTCATAAACTCCATTGTCATCGGCGACATGACCGGCTTTCTGCTGGGCAGACACAGTCTGTCAGACGGCATCCGTTTCGATTCCGGGCAATCGATGCGTGTGCTGGTGGTGGATCTGGAGACCCTGCAGCTGGTGCGGGAAATTGAGACAGATCCGGGTGCAATCATCCATTTTGGAAATGCATTCGAAGAGGGCGATGAGCTGGTGGTGGATGCGATGCATACAGCGGACTTCGATGCGAATACCACTCTGACCAATGTATTCAGCCCGGATGCCCACTTCGGAGGGGGCGAGTACCGGCGTTACCGGATCAATCTGAAAACGGGTGGGCTGGTTTTCGAACGCCGCAGCGAAAACGAATCTGAATTTCCGACATTCAACCCGGCTTTTTCCGGCCGCTCATCAGCCGCTGGTTACTCGGCCTGTTCGATACCCAATGGCGCGGACAGTTTCTTCAACGCGATCCAGAGGGTAGATGACTCGGGAACCAGACTGGTCACCCTCCCGCCGGGCTGTTACGGATCGGAGCCGGTGTTTGCTGCTGCAACCGGCGCCACCCGGGAAGACGATGGCTACCTGCTCGAGGTCGTGTATGACGGCTACCGTAATCTGAGCGAATTACAGATTTACCGTGCCGATGCGATCGATGAACGGGTCTGCACCCTGACCCTGCGACATCATCTGCCTCATCAGTTCCACGGCTACTTCACGAGTCAGATTCCGGCAGCGTAAGGTGCGCCTCCCAGTGCATTTCGGGAACGGGCTCACCGCGCAGAAAGGCGGACATCATCGCATTGACTTCGACAGGGGCATCCTGCTGGACCCAGTGTGAGATCCGTGGCAGGTAACGGATGGTGAGGTCCCGCACGAATTCTTCGGTGCCGTATGTCGTCTCTCTGGTCAGCGCCATGTCGTCTTCACCCCAGACCATCAGGGTCGGTGTCTCGATCTGCGGATAGCCAAGTGCTCTCTGCCGCTTCGCGCCACCACCCCGCACCAGCGCGCGGTAGTAGTTGATCATCGCCTTCAGTGCGCCGGGTTGTGCTGCGTTGTCGCTGTAGATCCGCACCAGGGCATCGGGAAACAGCTCCGGATTCGCGCTGCTGCGGCGGATCATTGCACCGATTCCGCTGGCTCCTTTGCGTCCGAGCAGCCACTCAGGCAGCGCGGGAATCTGAAAGAAGAAGATGTACCAGGATTTCTTAAGCTGCTCCCAGCCGTTGTCGAAGGTCTTCAGTGCGGGACCGGGATGGGGGACATTGCAGATGATCAGCTTGTCGAGTGGTCGCAGTTTCCGCATGGCGAAATACCAGGCGATCACCGCCCCCCAGTCATGCGCGATGAGCACCGTTTCGCGGGCGCCGGATGCGTCAATCAGTCCGGCCACATCCGCCATCAGACATTCGATGCTGTAGGCGGCCATGCCTTCGGGCCGGGAAGTCTTGCCATAGCCTCTGAGATTGGGTGCCCAGGCCCGGTAGCCGAGGTCGGCGAGCATGGGCAGCTGATGGCGCCAGGAGATGCTGTGTTCCGGAAATCCGTGCAGACACAACGCAAGCCGCTCCCCTTCTCCGCAGACGTCCACTTCGAAGGCCAGTCCGTTCGCTTCGACAGTTTCGGTGCGGATGCGCGAATCCTTGAGTGGTGTGTTCGTATCGATCATCGGTAATCCTCTACTGATAAAGCAGGGCGCTGCGTTTGCTGCCCGGGAGATGATCGCGATCTGGAGTGGATGCGTCTACCCTCACCACGAAGTCAGGGATTTCCGTCTCCTTGCACCCATGCACCGGAAATATTGCAGGGTCCGTAATGAAAGAACGATACTCGGGGACAAAGGGGGGGTGGCGATGATCACGGATGGGTTTCTCTCTGCTGACGACATTCGCCGGAATGTCATCAGTCTCTGCGACGATCTGCGCGACCGTGATCTGACCGCAGAGTTCGACAGCGAGCGCCGGCTGCCTGGCGACATCGTCGAACGCCTGCGCAGCGCCGGCGTGTTCCGCATGAACATGCCCCGCATCTGGGGTGGCCCGGAAATGACATCGCCGGAGCAGGTGGAAATCGTTGAAATGCTCTCTGCGGCAGATGCATCCGTTGGCTGGTGTGCCTTTATCTGGTGCGACTCCGGCATCTACTCCGGTTATCTCGAAGATGCCGTGGCCCGCGCGCTTTATCCCCGCCTCGACATGGCCCAGTCCGGCTGGGTGTATCCAGCCGGCCGTGCCGACCGGGTCGAGGGCGGTTACCGGGTCAATGCCCGCTGGATCTTCGGTTCCGGCTGCAACCATTGCGACATGCTGGCGGGGGGCTGCACGGTGTATGAGGGCGATGTGCCGAAGCACAATGATCGGGGCCGACCGGAGTGGCGCATCATGCTGGCACCCCGGGACAGTTACCGTATCGAGGATACCTGGTACACCACCGGCCTGCGGGGTACCGGCAGTCACGACTATGTCGCCGAAGATCTCTTCATCCCCGATGCCCACAGCTTCAGTTTCTTCGAGCCCGCGCACCGGGAAGGTCCGCTCTGGCGCAGACCGGATACGCTGCTGCGCAAGATGAGCGGTGTACCGCTGGGCGTGGCCCGGAATGCCATTGATCGTGCGGTCTCCCTGCTCGAAGGAAAAACGGATCGCGTCACCCGTCAGCCCTACCGTGAGCTGCGGGAAGTACAGCAGGCAGTGGCCCGGGCCGAGGCGCAACTGGGTGCAGCCCGTGCCTATGTGTACGGGTCACTGGAAACTCAGTGGCAGTGCCTCGAACAGAACCGGCCGCTCACTGTGAAGGAGCGTGCGGACACCTTCCTGGCGCGCCAGCATGCCTTCCAGACCGGTCGCGCCGTGGTACAGCTCATTTACGACACCATCGGCGGGGCGTCCGTGTATGCCGACAATCCCTTTGATCGGCCGCTGCGGGATATGATCACCGCCTGTCAGCATGTGGTGGCGCAGGAGAAAACCCTGGCCAGTGTCGGCAGTCTGCTGCTTGGTGCAGACGAAGACCGTGGGATGCTCTAACCGTCAACCGTCAACCGTCAACCGTCAACCGTCAACCGTCAACCGTCACCGATTCACGGATCCGGACTCGTGCAAGCGGTTGGATTGTCGCAAGCAGGATGGTGGCAGGGGTGTACTGAGACCTCGCGCAGCCCCTCCGGGAGGCTCTGGCGCGCGCGCTGACTACGTTGCACCTCTTGGCAAGGTAACCAACATTGCCTTCGAGGTGCGTCTTGCCAGCCCGCGCGCCAGAACCTCTGAGCTTTCGAGACTTTTTCAACAGGCCGCTAACCTCGTGAGGAACACGAGTCAATCCGCTGCCGCAGTGCTGCGCTCCACGGTATCAGTACACCCCTGCCACCCTCCTGCCGCCACAGCCTGCCGGTGCTCGAGGTCAATCCTCCTTCGGTATCTCTCCCGACCCAGCCTGAAGTCATACCTTTCTACCGGTGTCTTCCATCGCATGAGCGCGCGGATGCTGAGTGTTTCTAGCTCACCGATTACCGACTGGCAGCAGACCGATAGAAGTAAAAAATACACATTCGAATGCGGACTTGGAAGAGCGCTACGGATGCGGGGGTGGGCGGGGGTATGGCGGACCGTGTAGCGACGCCAACGATGCCGAACAGACCCGCCTCGGGGCTGGTCGGCTGAGGCGGGCAGCGCGGAGCGCCGGAGCGAGGTCCGCCATACCCCCGCCCACCACCGCAACTGGATCACCACTCTTCCCAACTCCTCCCTCTCAGCAGTTGGATCTCCAGTCCCGATCAGGATCTCTCAGACAAGCAGTCAAGGCTTCTCCCCATAATCCTGCCAGGGCGCATCCCGCTCCCTGATCACCTCCCGGAAGCCTTTTTCCTTGAAGGACTCGGCCCAGCGGTAGGCCTCTTCGGTATGGCGTGTCATGCCGTCGAAGAAGGTGCCCAGCAGCTGGGTGGTGCGCAATCCCATATTCTCGAAGGCCTGATTGATGAGCAGTTTGTTCAGCGCGAGCTGGTTCGCGGGGATGTTACGGAACAGGCGGGCTTCGTTTTCAATCAGTTCCGCCAGGTCCTGCGGTTCAGCCACCTGCGAGACCAGGCCGATCCGATAGGCGGTCTCGGCATTGATGGCGCGACCGGTGAGCAGAAACTGTTTCGCGTGTTCGAGACCCAGCCGGTAGACCCACAACATGGTGGTGGGTGTGCCATAGACTCTGCTGGGCGCATACCCTATGTGGGCGTCGCTCGCCATGTACAGGAGATCGCAGCACAGAATCAGATCTGTTGCACCGCCGATCGCCCAGCCTCTGATTTCACCAAGCACGGGCTTCGGACACTCCCAGATACTCATGAAGCGGCGCACGTTGTTGCCCATGAACTGTGCGTCGCGCACCGGGTCCCAGGCGCCGGGTCGATGATCGATGGGCGGTGCGCCATAGGGCGTATCCCAGTCGCGCCGATTGGCGGTGAGATCGTAGCCCGCAGTGAGCGTGTCCCCGACCCCGCGCAACACGATGGCGGCTACCTCGGGTGACCGGCTGGCCCGATCGATGCCATCGGCGATGCCCTGGATCACCGAATTGGTGAGGGTGTTTTTCTTGTGCGGACGATTGATGGCGATGATGGCGATGCCGTCCCGTTCTTCGTAGAGGGTCTCGGGTTGGCTGTCGTGGGATTTCGAATCGGTCATGGTGCCGGCTCCTGTCGTGTCGATCTGGTGCAACGCCCGGTGCGATTTGTATCTCAATCTGAGCGACGAGATTACACTGCCGTATCCTCCCACGAGACCTGCAGTGGCTCGACCTGCCCCCAAAGCCGGCCCCGGATTCACTGAAGGGTCGATGTCCGCCCACGTACTGCGTCTGTCGGGATTCATGGTGATGGGCTTTCTCGCCATGACGCTGGCCCAGCTGGTGGAGGCTTTTTATCTGGGCATGGTGGGTGGGGATGAGCTGGCCGCCGTTGCCTTCACCTTTCCCCTGGTCATGGCCTTCAATGCGATGACCCGGGGCATCGGTATCGGAACCGGCGCGGTGCTGGCACGGGTGATGGGCAGCGGGGACCGGGATCGCGCAGCGCGGCTCACTTCTCACGGACTGCTGCTGACCCTGGCCTTCACCCTGTTCTGCTCCACCCTGCTGATGTGGCAGGGCGGCAATCTGTTCGCACTGCTCGGTGCCCGGGGCCACATCCTGGAACTTGCCGTGGCCTACATGGTGATCTGGGTGATTGGATTTCCGGGCTTCGGCCTGTCCATGGTCGGGGCGGGACTGATGCGCTCCATCGGGGATCCGGCGTTCCCGGGCTATGTGATGACGGCGGGTTCCCTGCTCCAGGTGCTGGTGGCACCACCGCTGATTTTCGGCTGGTGGGGGATCCCAGCACTGGGAATTGAAGGGGCGGCCTGGGCCTTCGTCATCGCCCGCAGTGGTTCGCTGCTGATGACCCTCTGGTGGTTTCTGCTTAAGGAACGGATGTTGCGCTGGCAGTTAACCGGTCTGCTGCAGTCAACGCGCGACATCCTCCATGTGGGGATTCCGGCCAGCGCGACCAATCTGATTCAGCCACTGTCGGCGGCGATCACCACCCGGATCCTCGCCGGCCTCGGTGCTTCGGTCGTTGCCGGGTTCGGGGTTGCCTCCCGTATCGATGCGGTGGTGACCATGGTGGTCATCGGTATCTCGGCGAGTGCGGCGCCGCTGGTCGGCCAGAACTGGGGTGCCGGCCTCTACGACCGGGTCGATGAAGCGCTGCGCCTGGGGTATCGATACTGTCTGATCTGGGGGGTGATTGCGGCCACAATCATGTGGCTGGGGGGCAGTTTCTTCGTGGGACTGATCAGTGAGGATCCGGAGATCCTCAGCACGGCGCTCGCCTACCTCTATGTTGTGCCGATCAGCATCGGTTTCTTCGGAATGCTCAACGTCGCCAATGCGTCATTCAACGCCTTGAGTAAACCGCTGCCGCCGCTGCTGCTGTCGCTGTTCCGACTGCTGCTGGTTTATATCCCGCTGGCTCTCCTGGCAGCCCGCTACTACGGGGCGGTGGGTGTATTTGCCGCCACCGCCGTGGTCAATGTTCTGTTCGGAGTACTCGCATGGCGATGGAACCGCTTTGTGATCACAGCGATGCGTCCGCACGCTTCCTCTACCTGACGCGAATGCCGAGGGCTGAGGCGGCAGCTGGCACCGGGAAATCTTTCATTGCTCCCGGCGGCCAGGCTGATAGTCTGCGCCGGGTCCTGATCGGAGAAGCCTGAGCGTGGGTCTTTTTGAGCGTTATCTGTCGGTATGGGTCGGTCTGTGCATTGCCTGCGGAGTACTGCTCGGCAATCTGATGCCGGGTGCATTTCAGGTCATCGCAGGGCTGGAATACGCACACGTCAACCTCCCGGTGGCAGTGCTGATCTGGATCATGATCTATCCGATGATGGTGCAGATCGACTTCTCCGCGATTCGGGACGTGGGGAAAAAACCGAAAGGCCTGGTGCTCACTCTGGTCGTCAACTGGCTGATCAAACCCTTCACCATGGCGGCGCTGGGCTGGCTGTTTTTCAAGGTGATCTTCGCGGAGTGGGTCGATCCCCAGTCGGCGACAGAGTATATCGCCGGGATGATCCTGCTGGGCGTGGCGCCCTGCACCGCGATGGTTTTCGTCTGGAGCCAGCTCACCAGGGGTGACCCGAACTACACACTCGTCCAGGTATCCGTCAACGACATCATCATGGTGTTTGCGTTCGCACCCCTCGCGGCACTGCTCTTAGGCGTGAGCGATATCGCCGTCCCCTGGGAGACGCTGCTGCTCTCGGTGGTTCTCTACGTGGTCCTCCCCCTGCTCGCCGGGGCCTTTACCCGCAACCGTCTGGAAACCGACCACGAATCGGGTCGGGTCGAGGTGCTGGTACAGCGGCTGAAACCCTGGTCGATCGTGGGTCTGCTCGCGACCGTGGTGCTGCTGTTTGGATTTCAGGCCGGGAAGATCATCTCTCAGCCGCAGACGATCCTGCTCATCGCGATTCCGCTGCTGCTCCAGACCTACGGTATCTTTGCCATCGCTTATGGCGCGGCACGGGCGATGAGGCTGCCGCACAACATCGCGGCACCCGCCTGCCTGATCGGCACTTCCAATTTCTTTGAGCTGGCCGTCGCCGTTGCGATATCGCTTTTCGGACTGAATTCGGGTGCCGCACTGGCTACTGTCGTGGGCGTGCTGGTCGAGGTTCCGGTGATGCTCTCCCTGGTTGCGGTCGTGAACCGGACCGGCTACTGGTTTGATGACAACCCGACCTGAATCTGTCGATCAGCGAGCCAGCGGATCCGGCCGCATCTGCATGTGCACCACCAGCGGTCGCGAACCTTTACCGCCTTCCTTCAACCAGGGAGTGCGATCACCGCTCGGTACCCAGAGTCCTCGGCCCTTCCAGCCGGCATCCGGATCATCGATCCGTCCTTCGAAGCCTTTGGCATAGAAACCCAGCGGGTAGGGCACGCGCAGGGTGACAAACTCGCCCTTCACAAGCGCGTGCACGCCATCGATCAGATTCCCTGTCGCGATCGGTACGTCGGCGCCGAGGCCAAGGGTGTTGTGCTGGTCAACCCAGGTGTAATAACTGGACTCCACGCTGTACTCGGGGAGGTCTTTGAAGCCGGGTCCGGGCAGATTGTAGAAGCGCCAGCCTTCCGGACAATGGGCGCCGGTTGCGGTTGGACCGTTGAGCGGTCCTTTGCAGGCGGTGCGATCGAAGGCGCCAAGATGTCCGCTGCCCAGCGATACCCACACGACGCCATTGCGATCGATGTCGGCGCCACGGACTCCGAAGCCAGGTAATGGCACCTCATAGAGCTCAGAAAGTGTAGTGCGAGGCGGGTCATCGCCGGGCACCATGCGCACGATCGAACCGGGGTAGCCGAAAGCGTTGGAGCCCCAGACCGAGCCATCGACCGGGTTTGGCATCACCGCATAGAAGCCCTTGTCCACGCGCATGTCCCGGGTCGGGTCCATGGGCTCACCCGGTTCGGTCCAGGCATCGACCCGCCCGTTGCCGTTGGTATCGAGCACCACGGGTGCCCAGGTCTGGGCAGCGGCGGCGTCACCGGTGGCGAGGAATTTCCGGGTGTCGAGCCAGCCCACCACACTGCGATCACCGCTGGTCCAGAGGGTGTTGTTCTCATCCTCGGCGAACTGCAGGTGATGGGTGCCGAAACAGGTATCGATGAACTGATAGTCGCCGTTGGACGGATCATAGACGGCGAGCTGACGACCGTTACGCTCGGTCGGGAAGTGACGGGCGGCGGGATGATCCGATCCCGCCCGACAGAAGTCCGGCGCCTGCGCTCCGCGGATACGGGCGGTGAGCCACACGCGGCCATCCTGGTCGAGCATGGGATTGTGCACATTGGCCCGGCTGTCCCAGATGGGTTCCGCACCCCAGTACGCGGAGTGGCCGACTACCGGATCGTCCCGGGTGGTGGGTGTATCCGGATCCCTCACCGGCAGGTGAAAACTGGTGGCGCGGTTGGCAACCGGATCGAGGATGGGCATGGCGTCGGTGCTGAGCTCCGGCGCGCCATAGAGACGTCCATAGCCATTGACGGTCGGCTGACGACGATCGGTTCCGGAGAGATCGTGCATGTAGTGGCTCGGCTCGGACCAGTCCCGCACGGTGACGACCAGATTGCGCTCGAGACCGCGGGGTCGAGGCGGCGCCTCGGCGGGGACCTCACCGGCTGCGATGCGGTCTGTCCAGTCCGCCAGATAGCGGATGGGCAGTCCGTTGAGGGTGCCCGCCGCCAGCCGGAGCATGTTATTGCCAGCCTGGCCCGCTGAAATTCTCCGGGTCCAGGCGGCTTCGCTGTCGGACATGTCGGCGAAGGCGGGTGGCAGGGTGCGGGTCGCCGCATTGCCCATCTGATGGCAGCCCACACAACCCATATTTTTCATCCAGGTCAGGTAGTACTCGAGCCCGCCCGGGAGATCGGCGACTTCCGCGTGACCGGGCAGGCTCATCATCGCGTACCAGTACGCGGCCGGGTAAACGCGTGCGGCCTGTGCCGGGCTGGTCGCAGCGGTCACGGTCAACTGATGGGTCTGACCGACCCGGGTGTCGACAGGCGTGGAGTCGGTTAATCCATAACCCCGCACCCACAGCCGGTAGCCGGCCTCAGGCAGAGCCGGAATCAGGAAGCGTCCATCGTCCGCGGTGACCACGATGCGGATAAAGCGGGTATCGAAGTCGTCGGTTTCAGCGATGACCCAGACACCGGCCTCGGGTCCGCCAGGTCCGGACACCTGACCCTCGATGATGCCGGTTGCGTCGGGGACGTCTGCAGCCTGGGCTGTCCGGGGGACCCGGGCGCTGTCCGCCAGCTGTGCCGGTTCGGGATCCAGACCACAGCCGGCAGTTACCGCCAGTGCCAGGCAGGCTGGGAGAAGGCCGATCCGCCGCAAAATCTGTGTTCTGATCACGATTTCCATCCCGGCTGTTGCTGCATAGTGACGGTCCGGATTGTTGCATGAAGCCCGGAACCGGACACCTGCCCTGGCTGCGCCCGATGGGTCGGTGGCCGGCTGACCTGGAGGAGGAGCCAATGAAGACAGTCGCCGGAACGCTGTCCCCTGCGGTGCGCCCATCCCATGGAAAACCGCGGGGTCGGGGGCTCTGTCTGATCCTGGCATTGACGTTGAGCGGTTTCACCCTGGGTCATGAGCCGCGACCCGTACACGGGTGTGTGGCACCCCAGCGACCGCCGGATGACCAGAATGATGCGCGCTGGGAGAGCTATCTGCGTGCCGTGGATGGCTTCCGGGCCTGTATCAATGAATTCGCGGAAGTGAACCGCCAGGCATCGAGAAGCCACAACGAGGCTGCCAACGACGCGGTTGCGGCCTGGAATGGCTTTGTGAAGGACCAGCTCAACGTGCCGGAGGACTTCCCCTGGCCGCCGGAATGAGGCAGGTCTGTGTGAACCGCGGTCTGTGAAACCGTCGCTTGCGAAAGTTTCTGTGTCAGGCAGCTTCGCGTAACGCGTCCACCACCTGAGCTTCCGAGGCCGGCGCCGCGGACGCCGTCTGTGCCGGGTCATCGAACGGCGCCTGCCGGGTGCGCAGCGCGGTACCGAGCCGCAACAGGCCGAGTGCGTCTGCGAAGCTCAGCTGGGCGGCGACCATGAAGCTGAGATAAGGGCCGAATACCGGTATGCGCTCGATCTGCTGGATCTGCTCTTCGATAGGGGATGCCGTCACCTGAGCGTTCATTCGCCAGAACTCCTGATTCTTTAGATTTACCTGTCCCGTCGTAATCGGTCCGTTGGATGACCAGATTTTTGGGGGGCAAATTATGCCAGCCGTACCCTGGAATGGGAAGTCGCAAAGCCCGCCTGCTGCCAGCTGGTCGACAGGACCAGGCGCAGCGGATAGCCTTTCAGGCCCGAATTTCCAACCACCCACAACGGAGATCACGAAAAATGATCGGATACGTCACCATCGGCACCAAAGACATGGCGAAAGCCACGGCCTTCTACGACGCGCTGCTGGCCGAACTCGGTGCCAAACAGCTCATGGGCATGGATCGCATCAAGTTCTACGGCACCGCCCCGGGCAGCCCCATGCTGGCCATCTGCCTGCCCTATGACGAAAAACCTCAGAACCCCGGTAACGGCAACATGGTCGCCATCCCCGGCGGTTCGCGACCGAATGTGGATAAGCTCTATGCCAAAGCGATCTCGCTGGGTGCCACAGACGAAGGTGAGCCCGGCGAGCGCATGCCGGTGTTTTACGGTGCCTATGTGCGGGATCCCGATGGCAACAAGCTGTGCTTCTATGACATGAAGACCGGCTGATCGAGTTCCGGGCCCTGGCAAGCGCGTTCCCTGAACGCGCTTGCTTCTCCCTCAGCGCACCGGCCTCTCCGGCAGAGCCCTGCGGCTTGATTCACATCCGCCACCGGTCGATGATCGGCGCACCGCCGAATTGAGGAGAGCAACATGGCCGAGCGCGTCGTGATCGTGGACTCTGTGCGAACCGGGCTGGCCAAGGCTCACCGGGGGACCTTTAATCTCACCCGCTCGGATGATCTGGTGGCGCACTGCATGGATGCGCTGCTGGATCGGACACCGAAGCTCGACCCGGCTGAAATCGATGATGTGATTCTGGGATGTGGCCGGCAGGTGGGAGAGCAGTCGGCCAATGTCGCCCGTCACGCAGTGGTCCTGTCCCGGCTGCCGATCAGTGTCGCCGCCACCACGATTTCCCGGGCCTGTTCGTCCGGACTCAACTCAATCGCCTTTGCGGCCAATCAGATTGCCAGCGGCTGTGCGGATGTCATCCTTGCCGGCGGTGTCGAATCCATCACCGGACTCGATCGGGGAAAAGCGGCGGAGTTTGACGAAAACCCCCGTCTGCTCAAGGAAAAACCTGACATCTTCATGGCCATGGGCAACACTGCAGAAGTGGTGGCGCGGCGCTACCAGGTATCCCGGGAGATGCAGGATCAGTATGCACTGCAGAGCCAGCAGCGCTATGCGGATGCGGTGAACCGGGGCGTGATCGGCGAAGAGATCGTGCCGATGACAGTGCCCTGGCGCAAAGTCATCGACCGGGATTCCGGGGAAAGCGCCGTGGTGGAAGGCACGGTGGACCGCGATGAATGCAATCGACCCGCCACCACACTCGACGATCTCGCCCGGCTCAAGCCTGCCTTCGAAGAAGACGGTACGGTGACGGCCGGCAATGCGTCCCAGCTGTCCGACGGTGCTTCCATGGCGCTGGTGATGAGTGAGCGCAGAGCGGAGCAACTGGGTCTCGAACCGCTCGGCTATTTCAGAGGCTTTGCGGTTGCCGGGTGCGAGCCGGATGAGATGGGTATCGGTCCGGTGTTCGCGATTCCGCGGCTGCTGGAGCGCCTCGGCCTGGCACTCGACGACGTCGATCTGGTGGAGTTGAACGAAGCCTTCGCATCCCAGGTGCTTTACTGCCGTGATCGCCTCGGCATCGACAAAGACATCTACAACGTCAATGGCGGTTCTATCGCCATCGGCCATCCCTTCGGTATGACAGGTGCCCGCCTCACCGGTGCGCTGCTGCGCGAACTGCGGCGCCGGGGCGGCAAGCTGGGCCTGGTGTCCATGTGCATCGGCAAGGGCATGGGAGCCGCCGGACTCTTCGAAGCCTGTTGAAGGCACTGGATCCGACATTCCGCGCGCTCGACGACGCCCTGGTAGGTGCAGTATCCGGCATTCACCTGCTGCGGCATCTGTCCTGGCCGGTGGAGATTCAACAGGCCTTTCTGAGTGACTGGCGGCGCGGCAGGAAATCTCTGCCGGTGGTCGAATACGCCCGACTGGATCTCACCGACACCCGGCGCGAGCTGGACCGGATCGTCGTCGCCTGTACCGGTCTGTCGCACCCGCTCGGCGAATACCTGAGTGATACGGCGGCATCCTATGGCCAGATCTGTCAGCTCATGGAGCAGGCGGGTACCGCGGCGGCGGGGGATATCTCAGTGGCCGTCTACGGGCGACCGGGCAGTCTCCTGCCGGGCAGTCAGCAGACCAATCTCGAAGCAGCCACCTATTTCCTCGATGTGGGGCGGGAGTACTTCCTGGCCTCGAGACTTTCGGAGCCGAGTGCGGTGCTGCCCTCCGAAGAGGTGGCCCGACAACTGCGCGCCCGCATCGGCGCGGTGATCACGGATGATGTGATTCAGGTGCTGATCGACCCGCACCTGGCCTCCAAAGCCGCCGCGGGGGCAACCCGGATCCGTTTGCGGGCCGGTACAGGTTTCGCTGAAGACGATCTCGAGCAGCTGCTCCAGCACGAGGCGTTCATTCACAGTCTCACGGCCCTCAACGGTCGCCGTCAGCCGAATCTGCGCAGCCTCTCACTCGGCGCTCCGCGCACCACTCCGGCACAGGAGGGTCTGGCTACTTTTGCTGAACTGGTGACCGGGGCCATCGACATCGCGCGGATGGAGCGGATAGCGCTGCGGGTCAATGCGATTCATCTGGCCCGTTCGGGTGCCAGTTTTCTCGAACTGTTCGAGTTCTTTCTGAATGCGGGTCAGCCCGAGGTCGAAAGCTTTCACTCCACCATGCGGGTATTCCGGGGTGTACCTCCATCCGGTGGCAGCGCGTTTACGAAGGATGTGGTGTATCTGACAGGCATGCTCGAGGTGCACACTTTTTTCCGCTGGGCACTGGAGAATCAGCAGCTGGAAACCTGCAGGCTGCTGTTTGCCGGCAGGATGATGCTCAAGGATGTGTTCCGCCTGGGCCCCGCCTTTGCGGACGGCATCCTGGCAGCGCCCCGTTATCTGCCGCCCTGGATGACACGCACCAACGGCCTCACTGCCTATCTGGCGTTTTCCGTGTTTGCGAATCACATCGCGGTTGCGGATGTGCATTCTGATGCTTTCAATATCTGAACTTTTACCAGACTGAAACGGATGGATCGATTAATGGCAGCGAAGGTGAACATGAATTTAAACAGTCTCTTTTCTGTAAAGGGCAAGGTTGTGCTGGTGACCGGTGGTTCCCGTGGCATCGGCGAAATGATTGCTGCGGGCTACCTCGCCAATGGTGCGAAGGTCTACATCTCTTCGCGCAAGGCGGACGCATGTGCTGCCACCGCCGCGCGACTCATGGCGGATTTCGGAGGTGAGTGTGTGTCGCTGCCCGCGAACCTGGCTGAGATGACGGGTATTGAGGCGCTTTCAGCTGAGATCGGGAAGCGCGAAGAACGCCTCGATATCCTGGTCAACAACGCCGGTGTGTCCTGGGGTGCGCCGCTGGGCGAATTCCCCGAGCTCGGCTGGGACAAGGTGATGGACACCAATGTGAAAGGTGTCTTCTTCCTCACCCAGCGGCTGCTGCCGTTGCTCGAGAAGGGCGCAACCCGGGAAGATCCGTCACGGGTGATCAATATCGGTTCGATCGACGGGATTGTGACCCCGATCTTCGAGAATTTTTCCTACGGACCCTCAAAAGCGGCCGTGCATCACCTCACCCGGGTGCTGGCCGCCCATCTGGTCAAGCGCAACGTGATCGTCAACGCCATTGCGCCCGGGCCGTTCCCGACCTGGATGCTCAGTACGGGTGTGGGCGGACGCGGTGATGTGGAGAACACGGACTGGGATGCTGTGGGTCGCGGTAATCCGCGCGGACGGGTTGGTACGCCGGAAGACATCGCGGGTCTTGCGCTTTTTCTCAGTTCCCGCGCGGGTGCGTTCACTGTCGGTGAAGTGATCACCTGCGATGGCGGTTCCGCGATCTCCTGATCCGCGCATGCCGGGGATGGTGTCTGAATCTCAGGGCTTCCAGAGACCCTGGGATTCCACCCGCAAAGCGCGGTTGAATTTGCTCGATGCATTCTCCCAGGCGATGGCTGCAGTCAGTTCCACGATCGCCGCAACGTCGAAGTGTTCACTCAGTTCGGCAAACAGCGCGTCATCCACGTCCTGATCGGAATAGGTAATTGCGTCGGCATAGCGCAGTGCGACCTTTTCCCGGGTGTCGAACAGATCGGACTGCGCATGGTAGTCGAGCGCGAGGATTTTTTCGGTACTCACCCCTGCTGCGCTGCTCACGGCAGCGTTGATGTCCTGTCAGAAGGCGCAACCATTGATGCTCGCCACACGCCGATTGACGAGGGCCAGCAGGGCGGTGCCGATCAGCCCGTCCTTATCGATAGCGTTCCACATGCCGCGGACCGCCTTGAACAGATCGGGTCGATGGGCGTACAGCAGATGATTCTTCAGCGGAGCGCCCCAGGTTTCGGTCTGGGCGGCCAGTACCCGGGCGATGTAGCCGCCGGCCTGTTCGGGCTGAATATCTGGAATTCTGCTCATAGTGTGCTCCCTGAAAGCGATGCCGACAGCTGGCGGGACCCGGGCGTCGCATCTGAGGCTCCCGGGTGGATGGCATTTAGTCTATCCTCAGCGATCCGGTGGGGAAGCCGGGCGCGCGGAAAAAACATCTGTACGCGGAAAAAAGCGTCCGCGTGCAGAAAAATATCGGGAGGAATGCTATGGCAGCACCCCTGCAGGACATTACCGTCGTTGAAATCGACAATTACATGGCCGCACCGAGCACCGGCGCGATTCTCGCCGACCTGGGGGCACGGGTGATCAAGATCGAACCGCTCGGCGGCGATCCGATGCGTGGAATTGGTCGCCCCGCCAAGGTCACAGGCAAACAGAGCCGGCTGAAAGGCTACGATTTCGGCTTCGATGTGGACAATCGCGGCAAACAATCGATCAGTATCGCCCTTGATACCGAAGAAGGTGCGCGGATCGTGCATCGCCTTGTTGCAGATGCCCAGGTGTTTCTGTGCAACCTGCTGCCCCACCGACAGCAGCGCTTCGGGCTCGATCCGGAGGCTCTGATGAAGGTCAACCCGACCATCGTACATGCGACCCTCACCGGTTACGGGACCAATGGTCCCGATGCGCTGCGCCCCGGCTACGATGTCACTGCCTTTTTCGGCCGCTCCGGTCTGTACGACGCAATGCGCGACGGTGATGCGGGAGAAGTACCCATGGCACGCCCCGCACAGGGCGATCACACCGCCGGGCTGGCGTTACTCGGGGGCATTCTGGCAGCACTGCGGCTGGCAGAGAAAACAGGTGAGGGCCAGGTGGTGGAAACGTCCCTCTACGAGTCGGCTATCTGGACCCAGGCCAGCGACTTCGGTGTAACCGCAGTGGATCGCGCTCCGGTCCGGCGCCGCGCGCGCCACGAGATGCTGACCCCTGCCGCCAATCGCTATCCCTGTGGAGATGGCAAGTGGATCGTGCTCAACACCCTCGGTGGCGACAGCTTCGCAAAGCTCTGCGAAGCTCTGGATCGCCCCGAGTGGTTGAAAGACGAGCGATTCCTCGACGGCAGCAGCCGCTACCGCCACATGGCGGAACTGGTGACTGCCATAGACGACATCCTGGGCAGCCGGAGTCGGGACCAATGGGGTGAAATATTCGATAAGGCGGGGCTCGTGTGGGGACCGGTGCTGACCCTCGATGAGGTCTCCAGGGATGCCCAGGCAGAGGCCATCGGCATGTTCCCGGAAATCGAACACCCGGATCTGGGTCGCTACCGCACGGTGCGGATCCCGATGCGTTTTCGGGGAGCGGATGTCGGACCAAGAGGGCCGGCCCCGGAGCTTGGCGAACACACGGTCGAAATTCTCCATGCGGCGGGCTACGACGCCTGCGAATTGGACCGTCTGGTGGCGGACGGTGTGATAGGCGGCGCGGCTCAGAAGCGCTGATCCGACCTTCAGGGCGCAACCTTCAGGGCGCGACCTGGGAGGTATCAGAAAACTGGCGCTGGTGGGCCTCTTCCAGATGCCCCGGATGCCGCGGGGATTCGGCTGTATGGGCGGCCGGTTTTATCCAGATCTGTGTTGCGGTACTATCCACGGTTGACTTTTCACCGGGGAGCGATCTGCATGATCCGATTCACTTCATTTCTGTTGACCGTTCTGTTTGCCGTCAGCGCCCACGGATTGAAAACCTCGGAGCGGGTCGAAAACTTCCGGCTGCTCGATCAGAACGGCGATTCACATCAGCTCTACTACTACAACGATGCCACGGCGGTGGTGTTCATGGTCCAGGGCAATGGCTGCCCGATCGTGCGCAACGCCCTGCCGCGCTTCAAGGAACTGCGTGACGAGTACGCCGCGAAAGGCGTTCGGTTCTTCATGATCAACTCGAACCTGCAGGACAACCGGGCGACCATCGAGGCAGAGGCAAAAGAATTCGGTATTGATGTGCCGATCCTCATCGACGACACCCAGATCATCGGTGAATCTCTGGGTCTGGTGCGCACGGGCGAAGTGTTTGTACTGGATCCGAAGACCTGGTCGGTCACCTACACGGGTGCCCTCGATGATCGCCTGACCTACGAGAACCAGAAGCAGGCGGCGACCGAGAATTATCTCGAAGACGCGATCGACGACATGCTGGCCGGCAACAAAGTTCAGCTCGCCAGCACTGACCCCTTAGGTTGCCTGATCAACTTTCCTGAGCAGCAGAAGCGCGCTCAGCATGCATCGATCTCATATGCCAACGACATCGCGCCCATGCTCGAAGACAACTGTGTGGCCTGCCACCGGACGGGTGGAATCGGCCCCTGGGCGATGACGGACTACAACATGGTGCGCGGTTTTTCTCTGATGATCCGGGAAGTGGTGCGGACCAGGCGGATGCCGCCCTGGCATGCGGATCCGGCGGTCGGCCATTTCAGCAACGACCGGTCGCTCACACCCGAACAGACCCAGACCCTGGTGCACTGGATAGAGGCGGGCGCGCCGCGCGGTGAAGGTCCTGATCCCCTGGCCGAAATCGACCACGACTGGCCGACCTGGGCGTCCCAGGAGCCGGAACTCGGCGATCCTGATTATGTGATCGACATTCCCGCGGCAGAGGTCCCGGCCACCGGCGTGGTGGACTATCAGTACCACTTCGTGAAAAACACCATCGGCAAGGATGTCTGGGTCAAGGCTGCAGAAATACTGCCGGGCGATCGCGGCGTGCTGCACCACGTGATCACCTCTTTCGGCCAGATGGAAACGGAAGGCCCCCGCAAGGGCCGGCTGAAGCGGGAAGGCCAGGGTGGGCTGCGCGGTTACGTACCCGGCATGGTCGCCCAGTCGTTCCCGGAAAACACCGGCGTCTTCCTGCCGGCGGATTCCACCATCGAATTCCAGATGCACTACACCACCAACGGCAAAGCGGCGGTGGACGAATCGAAGCTCGGCATCTGGGTTTATGACGAGCCACCGAAGGACGAAGTGTTCTCGATGATTCTGCTCAACGGCAAGATCCGTATTCCGGCACACAGTAAGAACCACAAGGAAATGGCCGAGCGGGTGCTGCCGAAGGCGTCGCTCGTCTACAACCTGCTGCCCCACGCGCACTTCCGCGGTAAGGCTTCGGAATTCAGTGTGGTGTATCCCGACGGCACGGAAGAGGTGCTGCTGAAGGTGCCGAATTACGACTTCAACTGGCAGACCACCTATGAGCTCGCTGAGCCCAAGTATCTGCCTGCCGGCACCAGGCTGGTGCACACCACCTGGTGGGACAACTCGGCTCAGAATCCGGCCAACCCGGATCCGAATGTGGAGGTCACCTGGGGTGAGCAGTCCTGGGAAGAGATGCTGTTCGGTGCTGTCCTGATGCGCTTCTTAAGCGATGAAGAGGTCGCCGAATACGAAGCCCGCAGGAAGCCGACGGTCGCCAGCACCGACTGATATCCGGCTGACTGCAGCCACTGCCGATCGGGCTGGCGCGACGCCGGCCCGATCTGTTTCTGAATTCTGCAATTCTTAAGTTGGGTCGGAAATTCAGTCCGGCAGACCCAGCACCCGCTTGGCGATGATGTTGAGCTGCACTTCGTTGGTGCCGCCGTAGATGGTCACCGCGCGATCCCGCAGCCAGCCCCGGGTTGCTTCGAGTTCCGCATCGCTGAAACCTGCACCTTCCCAGCCGAGCCCCTGTGTACCACGCAACCTGGATTTGAGCTCAGAACCGGCGCGGGCAAGGCTCGAGCCCACATACTTGAAAATCGATGTAGCAGGTCCAGGCGCACCGCCGGAACGATGCTCTTCACCGACCCGCCTTGCGGTGAGCTGCAATGATTGTTCCTGCATCAGGTGTCTGAGCACCTCGTCCCGGGCAACCGGATCGCTGATGCGGCCGTCCTCGACGCCTGCATAGTCCAGCGCCAGCTGGGCCAGCGGATTGATCTGGGGCCTGGCTTTGCCATCACCCGAGTCCCCCGGCCCGGAACGCTCGTATTGCAGCAGGCGTTTGGCTACCGTCCAGCCTTTGTTGAGTTCGCCGATCAGGTCGGCTTTCTGGGCGATAGCATTGTCGAAGAAAGTCTCGCAGAAGGGCGACGAGCCGGAAATGAGTCTGATCGGTTTGATTGTCACACCGGGCTGCTTCATTTCCAGCAGCACGAAGCTGATACCTTCGTGTTTCGGCGCATCCGGGTCGGTGCGCACCAGGCAGAACATCCAGTCGGCATGATCCGCCCCCGAGGTCCAGATCTTCTGACCGTTGATCACAAAATGGTCACCATCGAGCACTGCGCGGGTTCGCAGGCTGGCCAGATCCGAGCCCGAGCCAGGCTCGGAATAGCCCTGACACCAGCGCACTTCGCCGCTGGTGATGCGCGGCAGGTGGCGCTGCTTCTGTTCTTCTGTGCCGAATTCGAGCAGGGTGGGGCCGATCATTGCGAGCCCCATGCCTACCGCCGGTGGCAGAGCGCGTATTGCGGCCATTTCCTGCGTCAGTATCCGGGCTTCTTCCCTGTTCAGTCCGCCGCCGCCGTACTGAGTCGGCCAGGTGGGTGCTGTCCAGCCGCGCTCGGCTGCCCGATTCAGCCAGAGCCTGGCATCGGGAGTGTCATAGATCTCGAAGGCATCTTCGAAGTGCACGGTACGCCCGCGCATGCTCTGTGGACAGTTGTCGGCCAGCCAGGCCCGGGTTTCGGTTCGAAAAGCTTCCAGACTCATTTCGTTTCCTGTGATTGAGATCCAGTGGATGAATGCTGACTCGTTACGAGTCGATTGAATTGGATGTGGGGTTTCGTTGTGGCGCGCGCGAAGACTACTTTTTCTGCCAGCCACCGTTCAGCAGAATCCAGTCGCCACTGCGGGTACGCTCGATGGTCTTCTTGCCTGCGAGTGCCTGAACCTGCTCCATGGTCAGATTGTTCTCCGCGGCTATTCGCCTGTATTCCTCTCGACGCTTGTCATTGATGTCTTTGACCAGCGCGGCGACGTCCGCGGCGGCGTTTTCCACCACGAGGCCGAGATAACCGTCTGCGCGTTCGCCGATGACCCCGTCCCGTTTGGACTGCTCCAGGTCAGCCGCGAGGGCGAGCCCGCCGCCGAACAGCGTCAGAAGAAGACAGATTCGGATGATGTGTTTCATGATTAAAAGAGCTCGCTGTCTTTACTGAACAGATCGTCGAGTTCCCGATCGACCTTCACCAGGATTTCATGCTTGATGTTTACATTGAGGTTGATGGTGATCGGCTCATCGGTCGCCACTTTGACTGTGGGAGTGCAGGCGGCTGCAGCCAGCAGCAGGCAGACGGCGGCACAAATCCTGAGGTCAGGCCGATAGCCGGAAGTTTTGGTTTCCACGAATTCGTGACCCGCAGCAGCACAGTTGGATCCGAAACATACATCGCCCCTGACGGATGGGCAATCGCCGGGTGAAAGGCGGCAAAGCAGAGGTATTCAGCGGATGACCCGATTCTGGATGGAGTCCGTGAAGGAGTCGGAAAGCCGCAGGGATTCGAGCAGGGTGGGGATGTTTTCCGAGATATTCAGGTTGTAGTGGATGGGCCGACCCTTTTCCACACCCGGATTATGCCCCTCGAGCCGCAGACTCAGGTTCAGATCCCCACTTTCTGCATAGTCCACACCTGCGCTCAAGGTGGTGAAGCGGAAATCCTGGAGGGCGCGCAGGGCCAGATCCAGTCCGGGCCGGGCGATGGCATTGGCCAGACTGGGCGCCAGATGAATGGTGCCGCCAGGTGCCCGGGCGTCGATCCGGCCGCCGGTCACGCTGACCTCACCGCCCCGGATGCGTACCGGCAGCTGGCCGTCCAGACGGCCATCTCCGGAGATATCCTCACCTTCGAGTGCGAGCACGGCGGTCAGATCCAGGTCGGTCAGGGTCAGACTGATGTCCGCTGCCGCGTTCTCGATCCGGTATTCGAAGGGCGCTGCCAGCGCCTGCCCGCCGAGCAGACGGGCCTGGAACCGCTCGACAAGCAGGCGTTCCAGACTCCCGCTGAACGTGGCTTCAATCCCGGTCACCGGGAAGCCCACATCCAGGGAGCCGATCCCGAGGGTAGATTCGCCCAGCCGTACACCGTCCGGTGTCAGCGCGACCTTCAGCACAGCGGAAGTGTTGTTGCCGACGTAGTCAGCGTAGTGGAGGGTGGATGTATGAATCAGGAAGCTGGCTGAGCCGGTCAGCGCTTTATCCAGCACCAGGTCCAGGCTCATATCCATCCTGCCCTGGTGCAGATCATAGTCCGTCGCCCAGGCGGGCAGCAGAGTGGCGATCAGCGGTTCACTCCAGCTGAGGCTGTGCGCGCTGCGGATTGTGGTGACGGCCCCGTCCAGCGTGTAAGCAAGATGAAGAGGCAGCCGCTGTACCGGACCGCTTGTCAGTAACAGTTCCGCCGCCAGCGTGCTGCTGTTCAGTCTGTAGGTGCCGGTCAGTCCGAGGGGCAGGGGCTCCTCCTCCAGTCGGAGTGTGCCATTGAAGGAAACATCGCCGCGATGAGATGGCAGGTTCCCGTCGGGTGCGCTCAGGTCTGCCTGCAGAATCCCTTCGGCCACCTGAGGTGACAGCAGGTTGATCCCGGCCCGCAGTCGGGCAGCGGGGATGTCACCGAGGGGAAGCTCGAAGCGCTGCAACTGCGCCTGCAGAATCAGATCACCGCTGCGTACGTCGATCTGCGCGCCCGCAGCGAGGTCCACCCGGCTGGGATTCGCAGTGAGTTGCAGCCCCGCCGGCACCCGCAGCCGCAACTGTGTGTCCGGCAGATTCGCGCTGATATCGGCGCCAAGCAGCGCAACGAGTTCGCCATTGCCGTAACGGGCGTCGGCTGCGAGCGAGTCGATGAGCAGGCTGCGATCCCTGCTGTGCCAGGTCAGTGTCAGCGGTCCCTGTGCCTGCAGGCTGGACCAGTCCGGCTGGCGGGCGCCATCGAGATCGAGCCGGCCGGCGACTGTGCCCTGCAGCCGACCCTGTCCCGGCGGCAATCCGGCAAGGCTCGATAATCGATCCAGCGCGAACCCCTGCAGCCGGTAACTTGCGGTGATCTCTATCACACCAGCGCGCTCGATTGCCTGGGCGGTCACCCAGGGGTCGCTGCCTGCTTCGAGGAGTGCAAGATCGAGCTGGACTTCATCGCCATCTGCCGGTGTCTGCAGGACCAGCTCGAAATGCAGTGGACCGGAAGCCAGCGGTGTGCGCGCAGTAGCGGAGACAGACAGCCGCGCCTGGGCGAACTCCAGTCGGCCTTCACCCTGCAGGTCGAGGTGCGGGGCGGTGAGTTCGATGCGGCCGACCCGGGCGCGCTCCAGCGGCAGTGCGGAGAGGGCGAAGGGCAGCCGCGGAATGCTGAATGAACCCGCAGCGGAACCTGCGGGGGGCGCCTCAGCCTGAATCTGCAACGCTTCGAGATCCAGAGACTGCAGCCGACCCTGCAGCAGTTCCCGCCAGCGGTAACTGAGTTCGGCGTTCCGCACGCGGAACTGCGCTCCACCCACCATGGCGTCGACTTCGGGGACTTTGAGGCCACGCCAGCCAGGTCGTTCCGCAACGATGCGCAGTCCATCCAGCGCCAGTTCCCGGGCGAGGTGCGGTTCCAGTGCGCTGACAATGGCAGGAAAAGCGAGCCAGGCGCCCGCCAGCAGAGCGGCGGGAATCACGAGCAGCGGGAGGATAAACTTTTTCACTCGGTTTCCAGACTAGCCGTCCCTCATCATAGGCATCATCCCGGGGGGATTTCGATGTTCGACTCCGAAGACCTGCAGATCAGGGTGGCAGAACCGGCACATGCTTATGCCCTGCTGGAGGTGTCGGCTGGAGCGGATTCGTGTAGCGTTCCGCCTTTGTCCAACCCGCGCTTATCTGCATCTGTCTATGAATATCAAGGAGAAAACCATGTCGAAAGGACTGCAATTACGTTCGCTGCTGAAAGCCGATGGCACCCTGGAGCTTTCGCTGGACCAGGTTGAGGTTCCTGCGCCGCGCAGTCAGGAGGTGGTCGTACGGGTTGAAGCCACACCGATCAACCCCTCGGATCTCGGGCTGCTGCTGGGCGGAGCGGATCTGAGCACCGCCAAGGCTTCGAAGTCGGTGCTGGGCCCGGTCATTACTGCCAAGGTCCCGCCGGCGATGATGCGGGCGATGGCAGCCCGGGTGGATCAGTCGTTGCCAGTAGGCAATGAGGGCGCAGGTGTTGTCATTGAAGCAGGCGACTCCCCGGAAGCCCAGGCCCTGCTCGGGAAAACCGTGGCTGTGCTCGGTGGCGCCATGTATGCGCAGTTCCGGGTCATGAAGGCGGTGGAGTGTCTGGTGCTGCACGAAGGCACGACTCCGGCGGAAGGCGCCTCCTGTTTTGTGAATCCGCTGACCGCCCTCGGGATGGTGGAAACCATGCGCAGTGAAGGGCACACCGCTCTTGCCCACACGGCTGCTGCTTCGAACCTCGGTCAGATGCTGCAGAAGGTCTGCCTGAAGGATGGTGTGCAGCTGGTGAACATCGTCCGCAAGCCTGAGCAGGCAGCCCTGTTGCGGGACATCGGTGCGACCCACGTCTGCGATTCGAGTCAGCCGGATTTCCTGGAGCAGCTTGCGGACGCTTTCACAGAGACCGGCGCCACCATCGGCTTTGATGCGGTCGGCGGCGGGAAGGGTGCCAGTCAGATTCTCACCGCGATGGAGATCGCCGCAGGTAGAAATGCCAAGGAATTCAGCCGGTATGGCTCTGCGGTGCACAAACAGGTGTATATCTACGGCGGATTGGATCGCGGCCCGACGGAACTGACCCGGGGCTATGGCATGGCCTGGGGCCTTGGCGGCTGGCTGCTCACCCCCTTTCTGCAGAAAATCGGCAGGGAGGCGGCCAACCGCCTGCGTCAGCGCGTCGCAGATGAAGTGAAGACCACTTTCGCGAGTCACTATGTCAAAGAGATCTCCCTGGCTGAAGCGCTGAGCCTTAAGGAAATTTCCGCCTACGGCAGAATGGCCACCGGGGAGAAGTATCTGATCAATCCGAACAAGGGGATCTGATCGAACACACGGGCTGAATGGCTGAGGGTGCCCCGGATGATGCCCGGGGTACCTGCATAACCGCGGAGCGCCCGCCGTCTGCTTTGCCATACGATTGAAAACCGTGCTTCCCGGACTCTAAAAACCCTACCCCGCTCACTTCAGGATAAAAACATGCTGCATGCATTCCTTCACAGAAAGGTCGCGCTTCCGGTTCTGGTGATCGGTATTTCGCTGACCGGTGTGCAGCATGCGGCGGCGGGTGTGGATGCGGGTAGTGTTTCACTGCGGTCTGAAAAATCTGCTGACACAACGGATACCATAACGGTATTCCAGCAGGCCGATCTCGTACGCACCGGCTATACGCGTCTCGGACCCGCGCTCGCTGCCTTGCTGCCGGCGCTGTCGCTGCGCCAGGCCGCGACGCTCAACGGTGAAGATCATGTTCCGCTCGCCTCGCTGCGAGGCTTTGCCCCGGATCAGATGGTGGTGCTCGTAAACGGCAAGCGACGGCATGCCGCGGCGATGTTCCATACCGAAGACGCACCCGGTCAGGGCTCGCCAGGTGTGGATCTGGATGCGGTACCGTTGAGTGCCCTGTCAAGAGTCGAGGTGGCGCTGGGTGCCGTCGGTGGCCGTTTCGGCGGAGATGCACTCGGTGGGGTGATCAATCTCGTGCTCGATGACAGTGCCTCTGGCGGGCATCTGCGCGCCCAGTACGGACAGCGGCGTACGACCATGGATGGCGTGCCCAAGCTCAACCAGACCACCGTCGACAACGGCTCCGGTTCGATTTCCCATGTCACTGGCGGTTCTCGAGTGATCGATGACGGTGACGGAGACAGCCTGAATCTCTCGGGCAGCTGGGGATTCGATCTCACTGAGCGGGGTTTCATGCGGGTGAGTGCCGGATACTGGGCGGATGACAGCAGCAATCGTTCCGGATTTGACGAACGGCAGCAGTATCCCCTGCAGGCGAATGGCGATTTCGATATTCGCGAAAGCACCGTGAGCCGGCTGACGACCTCTTACGGCCAGCCAGACAGGGACGAACTCAACATACAGTTCAACGCCGGTGTGCATCTCAATGATGAAGTCGAGCTGTACGGATTCACCGCGCTTTCGACCCGCAATTCAAAAAGCGCGGCGGGGTATTATCGGCCACTTGATGCGGAAGCCCTGCCGGAACTCTATCCGAATGGCCTGCTGCCACTGATCAAAACCGACATTGACGATCGCAGTTTCACAGTCGGTGCCCGGGGCAACGCCTGGGACTGGAACTGGGACTTCAGCTATGGGGTGATGAACAGTGAAATCGACTGGAAGGTCCGGGATTCGCTCAATCCCACCTACGGCGCTCTGAGTCCACTGACATTCAACACGGGTAACACCGAATCTGACCTGGAGGCGTTCAATTTCGATTTCGGCCGGAATCTGCTTCTCTTCGAGCGCGCGGCCAGAGTAAACGTCGGCATCGAGTACCGGCTGGACAAGTACGAAGTTGAGCGCGGGGAGGGCGCCAGTTATCTGGACGCCGGCGCGGCCGATCCTGCGCGGCTGCCACTGCCAGCGGGATCCGTTGGCTACGCAGGTTTCCCGGAAGAGGTGGGGGTCGATCGCTATGGCACCGGAATCTACGCCGATCTGCGCATGAACCTCAGCGAACGGTTGTCCGCCTACGGGGCGGCTCGGGTCGACGATTTCGACGGCTTCGACACAATGGCAAACGGCCAGCTGTCCCTCGCTTATCAGATCGACCCCGCGTGGCAGGTGCGACTGGGGATCAGCGGCGGAGACCGGGTGCCCGGCATCGCACAGCAGAGCTACGCACGCAGTACAACTACCCTGACCACGGGTGGTCCCGTCGAGTCTGGTGTCTATCTTCCGGACAGTACCGTGGCCGCAGCTTTTGGTGTCGACGGACTCGAGGCGGAGTCAACATTCAGCGTCAGCGCCGGGGTCGAGTATGCGCCGGGAGGTGCTTTCAGTTTCCGGATCGACGTCTACCAGACACAGGTGGATGACCGGGTAGTCCTTGCGGATGCGCAGGCCTTTGGCTCTCCGGCCGGTACGGCCCGCTTTGTGCTCAATGGCGCGGATGTGCAACATCGAGGTGTCGATGCGCAAGGTGCCTGGTCGACGACGCTGGGTTCAGGCGAACTGGACCTGACTCTGGGTATCAGCGTCACAGACATCGAAGCAGACAGCACTGGCGCCAGCGACGCGCTGTTCGGCGCCACCGCCCTGGACCAGCTTGCCACCGCCTGGCCGGAATCCAGGATCATCCTCAGTGGCAACTGGCGCAGGGGGCGTTTCGATCTGAACACCCGTGTGACCGGTTACGGGTCGACCGAGGATCAGACCACGAATGGCGGACAGGGGCAGAAAATCGATGCTGCCTGGATCCTGGATGCGGATGTTCTGTATCAGGCCACGCCGGTGGTGGCTTTCAGTATCGGAGTGAACAATCTGCTGGACAGCTATCCCGATACCCTGCCCCGGGAGGCGGGCGCGCCGGATGCCAACCACTTATACCCCTATTCGAACTTCTCCCCGTATGGATTCGAAGGCCGACTGCTCTATGCGAGAGTGCTTGCGCGCTTCGAATAACCCGTCCTGACCTTCGGACCCGCGCACCGTCCTGGTGCGCGCGCTGGTGTGCGCGCAGATGCCTGGCAATCCTGACTCATTGAGAATGTATAGTTTTCTGTCGGATAGCGGCCGACAGCATCCTGGCTCAGCCCTGAGCCGATTTGTTTCAGTTTGTTGCCGGACGTTGTTGCCGGACGATCAGATTGCCGACCCGAGCGGGTGGCGTACAGCGACGGAATACCCTGGGAAGCCCGTTATCCGGGCGACTCAATGGGATGATGGAAACATGATGAACACATAATGAAAAAAAAAGAGGCAAACTGTTTCTCAATAGTTACAATGCGCCGGTCGAAATTCGGCCGCCAGGCCGTTTTCAAAAAATGTATAGCCTGACCTTTAGGGGGTTTTCATGCTGAAAAAATCGATCTGTTATCCGGCATCCCTTTGCCTGCTGCTGTCGTCCCTGAGCTTCACCGCTCAGGTGGCGGTCGCCCAGGAAGAGGTGATGATCGAGGAGATCGTCGTAACCGGTTCGCGCATCGCCCGTGATTCACTGACGGCGCCGACACCGCTCCAGGTTCTGTCCCGCGAGGATCTCGAACTTGGTGCAGAGACCAACATTGCCGATTTCCTCAACCAGCTGCCTGCCCTCGGCACGCCGCTGTTCAATCGGACCAACTCCAACTTCGATATCAACAACTCCGGCGTGGTGAACGTCGATCTGCGTGACCTGGGTGTTGCCCGCACGCTGACCCTCGTGAACGGCCGTCGTTTTGTGGCCGGGGTTCCGGGCACCTCCGCTGTCGACATGAACGCGATTCCCGCGGGCATGATCGAGCGGGTCGAGGTGATCACAGGTGGCGCGTCCGCCGTCTACGGCTCTGACGCGGTTGCCGGTGTGATCAACCTGATCCTGCGCGATGATTTCGAAGGCGTGGAATTCACCAGCCGCTACGAAACCACGGATGAGAGCGACGGTGAAGAGACCGATATCGGGCTGATGATCGGCGGTAACTTCGCTGATGGCCGCGGTAACGCAACTCTCTTCATGGGCTACACCGATCAGAATGCGGTGTATTCACGGAATCGCAGCCGCACCAAGATTGACGCTGTTTCCCCCATCGCCATAGGTATCACCGATGATGCGGACGCCGATCGCGGTGGTGCGGTATTCGGTCAGGTCTTCCCCTTCTACTCGAGCTTCCCGCTGCAGGGCCGCTTCGATACGAATGGCACTGGTGGCAGTGGTGACGACTGGACCTACCTGCCCGATGGCACCCTGGTCGACAGCTTCACCACCAACGGTAACTCGACCCGGGGTCCGGATGGTTTCAACCGCATGCAGTACCGCACCATCGCCATTCCCACCGAGCGCTATCTGTTCTCGACGACGGCGCACTTCGACTTCAACGATAATCTGCGCCTGTTCTTTGAAGGCACCTATTCGGATGCCACCACGGATTCCGAGCTGGAGCCGTTCCCCATGGCGTCCGACGACCTCTTCCAGACCTCCGCTTCCGGCGGTATTCCGCTGATGGTTGAGGACAGCAACGGCATGATGATCCAGAACCAGATCATTCCCCAGGCCATCTACGATGATG
Source organism: Pseudomonadales bacterium (assembly GCA_041395945.1). Taxonomy (NCBI): domain Bacteria; kingdom Pseudomonadati; phylum Pseudomonadota; class Gammaproteobacteria; order Pseudomonadales; species Pseudomonadales bacterium. The sequence goes on along the minus strand of JAWKZN010000001.1, from coordinate 2,097,986 downwards.
CGCTGGCCAATGGTGTGGATGGTGTTTTCTTCACCCGTCGCCTTGCCGAGTTCGGCAATCGCGGCAGCGCCAACGACCGGCAGACCTTTCGCTTCGCCACCGGTTTTGAAGGCACGATTGAGCAGACCGGCTGGGACTGGGATCTGAGCTACGTGTATGGTCGTTCGACCCAGTCTCAGATCAGCGGCGGCCAGGAAGACGTCACTGCCTTCCGCAACGCCCTGCTCGTCGAGCCGGATCCGGACAATGCGGGTCAGCTGCGTTGCATCGATGCTGAAGCCCGGGCAGGCGGCTGCGCACCGGCAAACGTCTTCGGCTTCAACTCGCTGAGCCAGGAAGCGGTCGACTACATCACCGCCGATCAGTCGCGCAATTCGAAGATCGAGCAGTATGTGGTGTCCGGCAACCTGACCGGCGACCTCTTCGAACTGCCTGCCGGTGCGGTGCAGTTCGCGGTGGGCGCGGAGTATCGTGAAGAGAAATCCGAAGCGATCAACGATGCGCTGACCGTTCGTGGTCTCAACTCATCGAATGCCTCACCGAGCATTTCGGGCAGCTTCGACGTGACCGAAGGTTATGCTGAATTGAATGTGCCGTTGCTTGCCGACAACATCGTCGATTACTTCGGTATCGGCGGCGCAGTGCGCTTCTCCGACTACTCGACGGTCGGCAGCACCACGGCCTGGGAAGGTCGCTTCGAACTGGCTCCGATCGAGCAGGTGCTGGTGCGGGGATCGATCTCCCGTGCAGTACGCGCACCGAACATCGATGAGCTGTTCGACCCGGGCACCCAGACCTTCGCACAGGTCAATGACCCCTGCGCAGGCGTGACCGCAACCACCTCAGGTACGATCGCGGACAACTGCCGTTCGATCCCTGCGATCGCAACCCGTATCGCCAACACCGGCTCTTTCACCCTGACCCAGCCTGAACTGCAGGGCACCACCGGCTTCCTCGGTGGCAACCCGGATCTGACCGAAGAGAAATCCGATTCCTGGACCTTCGGTGCGGTCTGGACCCCGGACTTCCTGCCGGAAGGGCTGAATGTGTCCACCACCGTCGACTGGTGGGATATCGAGATTGACGATGCGATCTTCACAGTCACCCAGAACAACGTGCTCGATCTGTGCTACGCGGATCCGGGTTTCCCGAACAATCCGCTGTGCGCCAACATCGTTCGCTATGCTTCCGGCACCCCTCAGCAGGGCGCGCTGGATGAAGTGAACTCGGGTACCGCCAACGTGGGTACGATCGACGCCGCGGGTCTGGATGTGGAGATCAATCTCGACTTCGAACCCCAGGCTTTCGATATCGGCATGCCCGGCGTCTTCTCGATCGGATTCATCTACACCTACCTCGACCAGTACGAGATTGTGAACCTGCCGGGTACCGATCCGGACAACGAGCGCGGTGAAGTCGGCAACCCCAAGCATCGCTGGAACACCAATTTCCGTTATCAGTTGGACAACCTGATGCTGCAGTGGCAGGTCCGCTACATCGGTAAAGGCCGGATCGAAGATACCGACCTCAACGATCAGGACTGTTCCGATCTGGATCTCGACTGCACCACGGGTTCTGTCGTGTACTCCGATATCTCGGGTCGCTACACGATTCCGCAACAGGTCTACGGCACACAGATTGAAGTCTTTGGTGGCGTAGAGAATCTGTTCGATGCGAAAGCACCGCTGATTTCTGCCGGTCTGTCGGACAGCGACACCGGTACCGAAACGATGGCAGGCATGTACGATGCCATCGGCCGTGCGTTCTACCTCGGACTGCGCGCGAACTTCTGATTTTGGTTCGCTCGTTCTGATGAAGGGCCGGTGGGTGCAAGACCCACCGGCTTTTTTTTTGGTGTTTTAGATGTCAGATACCTGCAGAGTGCAATACCCGGGATTCAAATGTGCGATTGCGGCTTTACTCTGCCTCGCCGTGTTCCCTGCCGGTGCGGAAGTGCCGGATGTGCTGTTGCGGTGTCAGGCGATGGCGGAGGCCCAGTCACGACTGGCCTGCTATGACAGCGCGATGGACCGACTGACTGCGACCCCGTCGGCACCCGCTCAAGCGACGCCGACCCAATCAGCGACCGTTAATCAGCCCACAAGCGCGTCGACACCGACCCCGTCGACACCGACCCCGTCGGCACCGACCCCGTCGGCACCGACCGGGCCGACAACGTCTCTCACACCAACTGAAATGTTCGGCCGGGAAGAATCTGCCTCACGGGATCTCGTCAAGGAAGTCATCGGTTCAACCCAGCTCGACTTCATCGAAGCCGAAGTTGCAGTGGTGCAGCGCACCGCATATGGCGAGTTGATCATCGAACTCGACAACGGCCAGCTGTGGCGCCAGATCGACAGCCGGTCGCTGCGTCTGAAGCCTGGTGAGCGGGTGCGGATCTCCGCTGCGAGTATCGGATCTTTTCTTCTCGAGAAGGTCTCCGGGAGTACCAGCATCCGGGTGCGGCGCCAGAAGTAACGGCCTCCGTCTCCGCATCCCCTATCTTCAAGGCACCCTGATCACCGACCCCGAAACCGGCTGCAGGGGTGGCAGGCGCCGGGACATCAGGGTGGTCGGTAATCCGAAAATCGCAGCTGAAATTGATTCGGATTGTCTTTCCTTCCTTTAACATATTGACAAATAAAGCTTTTTTCTCTTTTCAATACTGAAGAAAAAGTGAAATTATCCTGCAGGAAGTGTTGCATTTTGTTTCAAGGCGATTAGGATGCCGGCCACGGGCCCTGGCCCTGACCAAATAACCTTATAACGGAAAGGATCAATTTATGGCTAAGAAACCTGGTTTCTCGTCGATGCTGATCACCTCCCTGAGTGCGCTGCTGGGTATCGGCTTTGCCGGCTCCCTCAGCGCCCAGGAAGGTGCGGTCATCGAGGAGGTTGTGGTAACCGGATCGCGTATCGCGCGCACCGGTTTTGAAGCCGCTTCCCCGGTCGATGTGGTCACCTCGGAAGAGATGGCTCAGACCGGCGTGATCAGTGTCGATGAATACCTTAAGCGTCTCCCGGCATTTTCGGGCTGGCAGGCAGGTGCAAACATCAATAACGGCGGTGACGGCGGCAAGTTCGTGGATCTTCGCGGTCTCGGCTTCAAGCGTACGCTGGTACTGATCAACGGCCGCAGAACGACTGGCAGTTTCATTGGCAGCTCATCCGATATCGGCGCAGTGGATATGAACACCATTCCGATGCCGATGATCGATCGGGTGGAAGTGCTCAAGGATGGTGCGTCGTCCGTGTACGGTTCCGATGCGCTGGCGGGTGTGGTGAACATCATTACCAAGGACCGCTTCGAAGGCATCGAACTGTCGGCAGACGGCAGCTGGGGTACCGAGGAGTGGGACGCCGACACCAAGAGCATCAATGCTCTGCTGGGAGTCTCCAACGATCGTGGTGGTGCTCAGTTGAGCCTGACCTACGCCAAGCAGGATGAGCTGCTGCAGGGCGATCGCAGCTGGGCGGAAGACGCGCTCTGGCCGACGCTGCAGCCGAACGGCAGTTTCGTGGCCAGTGGCCTCGGATCCGGGAACAGTCGCCGTATTCGCAGCCGTGAATTCGATCAGGCGAGTCTGGATTCTCTTGCGGCACAGGGCGTCGGAAGCCAGTTCATCATCGATGCATCCACCGGCCAGATTCGCGAGTTCACCGGGTCAGATACGTACAACTATGCACCGATCAACGCGCTGATCACACCGCATGAACGCTGGCAGATTGCCGCTCAGGGTGACTATGAGATCGCGTCCTCCAGCTCTGGTTCGGTAAGCATGTTCAGTGAGATGTCCTATACCCGCCGAACATCCCACCAGCGCCTGGCCCCGGATGCATCATTTTCTGTTGATCCCGATTTTGCAGGCACCGGCATGTGGAACTCGGTTGTACCCGCGTCCAACCCTTTCAATCCCTTTGGTGACACGCCCAGCAATCCGTGGGGTATCAGTGGACAGCCGGTCGAGACGAACCGGCGGTTCGAGGAATCCGGTGGCCGACTGTTCAGCCAGACCAACGACTCCTATCGGATGCTGGTTGGTCTGCGTGGTGATTTCAACGAAACCATCAACTGGGAACTGGCCTACGTTTTCTCCGAAGGTGAAAGCGTCAGCGAGACCAACTTCTACCATCGTTTCGACAAGTGGGCGACTATCGTGGATCCCACACTCTGCAGCGCAGATCCTTCATGTGTTGCGGCAACCGGTCCCCAGAATGCGCTGAACCCTTTCGGACCTTTCGGCACGATCAGCGCGGCTGAGATCGACTATCTGATGGCGAACTCGCTGAAAGATCAGTACAAGAACCGTCTCGAGAACATCCTGCTCAACGTCAATGGTGAATTCGGTGACCTCCAGGGCGGTGCCATCGGCTGGGCGGCTGGCTATGAATATCGCGAAGAGAAGGCCTCTTTCAGTCCCGATGAATTCATCGGCGGTGGCTTGACCACGGGCGGAGCAGCGGATCCGCTGGATGGCAAGTACTCGGTCGACGAAATCTATGGTGAACTGCTGTTCCCACTGCTGGCGGATCAGCCCTTTGCCAAGGCGCTGGATCTTGAAGCCTCGGTTCGTTACTCCGACTACGACACCGTGGGTGATACGACCAACTACAAACTGGGTGTGAACTGGGCGATCAACGAAGCGTTCCGGGTCCGCACGACCTACTCCACAGGATTCCGCGCACCCAATGTGGTGGAGCTTGTGGCAGGCCAGTCGACGACCTTCCCGATCGTCGAATTCCCCTGCGAGTTCTACGACACCCGTAGTGATGCAACGCCCAACATTCAGGCTAACTGTGCTGCCAACGGGGTTGATCCCGGTCCGGCATCTGAACTCGGATTCCAGGTTCAGTCCGCCTACACTCTCAACCCACAGGCGGACATGGAACCGGAAGAGTCCACGTCCTACACCTTCGGTGTGGTCTGGACGCCTGAGTTTGTAGAGGGCATCCGCGCAAGTGTCGACTACTGGAATATTGAGATCGATGAGTATATCGATGCACCAGACTACAATGGTCTGCTCCGCAACTGTCTGAATGCCGCTGATCAGTCCACGTCGATTGCCTGTAGTTTCTTCATCACCGGTACGGGTATCGATGATGCGTTCCCGGCCGATGCAGAAGCTGAATTCGGCAACCTCGGTAAGGTCGAAACTTCCGGTGTCGACTTCGCGATCGATTATTCCCGTCCGGTGGACTGGGGCATGATCAATCTGCTTGAAGTCTCATTCATGGGCACCTACCTGGACAAGTACAAGGAAACCTTCCCGGGATCCGGCACGATCGATCTGGTCGGCACGGCTGGTGATGATGATGGTTTCGGCGTCTATCCCGAGTGGCGCTGGAATTCCAGCGTGCGGCTGAGCGCGGAAGCCTGGTCGTTGGACTGGCGCATGCGCTGGTTCGACGAGTCCAAGGACCTGCTGCGCCCGTCTGACATCACCGATGATGCCAAGGCAGAGAGCATTCTCTATCACGACCTGATTGCCAACTACACCTGGAATCAGTTCACTGGCAGTATCGGCATTGAAAACCTTACTGACGAGGAGCCACCGCGCTTCCACAGTGCGTTCAATGCCAACACCGCACCTGGTGTCTATGACGTCGTCGGACGTCAGCTCTGGGTCCGTGCGAAGGTGGCGTTCTAGCATCGATTCCCGGTCCTGCAAGGGTCGGGTCACTCGACGCAAAGCCGGTGGGGTAACCCACCGGCTTTTTTTCTGGAGAATTTCCATGCGCAGAGCATTTTCGGGTACCAGACACTTCGGCGTGATGGTGGCCGTGGCGACGGTCTTTACTGGCACTCTACAGGCACAAGGCACACCACAGGCAGGGCAGGATCCGGTGGCGGAAGTGCTCGCCTGTGGTTCACAAGCCGATGATCTGACTCGGCTGGCCTGTTACGACAGGCTGCATGACGCTTATCTGAAGCAGACTTCACTGAAACCATCGTCGCCTGATCGACCGGTGCCGGATCCAGCCGCCGGTGACCCGGACCGGAATCGGCAAGAAGCCGATTTCGGTGTCGAACATCATCAGTCCAATAAAAGTACCAGTGAGATCACCAGTGCGGTGGTGCGGATCGAACGCAATGCCCTGGGTGGCCTGGTGCTGACCCTCGAGAACGACCAGGTCTGGCAGCAGTCGGACAGATCCCGGATCCAGGTCGAGGTCGGGGATCGGGTGACCATCAGCCGGGGTGCCCTGAGCGCCTTTCATCTCCGGGTAAATGACGGTCAGAAACGGGCACGCTTCAACCGGGCCCGCTGAGCAATACGGGGACGAAAAGCGCCCGTCGTCTCACCATGAGGGTCTACCAGGTCCGACTTCCACCCCGAAGAAAGATCATTCGGGCCAGCAGGATAGCCACGACACCTTACGGAAGTGTAAGCTTGCGCAGGTTCAACTCTTGAAAGGGAACTGCGGCACATTATCCCGCGGTGAGGACGATTAGAACGGGCGACGCAACCTATAATGCCGCAGCCCGGATGATTCCAGATACGGATGTATGGACTCTGCAGCACGTCTGATCGGTGTGGCTTGTGTGTCTCTGGTCATTGGCTTCCTGGTCAACGACGCCCGCAAGTACACGGCAAACGAAGCATTCGCAGCCACGCTGGTGGCGGCGGGCGAGCCCGTTTCCGAACAGCTGACCACACCGGATGTCGCAGTGGATTCGAGCGGGCCTGCCGCCGCGAGTGGGTCCGCAGCCGAAGTGGTGGCCGGGGTGGAAACCGAAGTGGTGGCTGCTCCGGAAGCTGCAGTGGAGGCCGTGCCTGTGCCTGTACTGACGCCCAGGGTGTCTTATCGGGTAAAGCCGTCCGGAACGGACCAGCCTGCGGATGAACTCCGCACAACCTCCCACGAGGTCGAACTGACGCTGCTGCAGCTGCGCAGGTCCCACGCTGCAGACTTCGAAGATCTTCCGGATCCGACCGACGATGGCGCACCCCTCGGAGAGAGCGGGCCGATGCCTGAACTCGAATATGTAGCTTCGCTGCGCCAGGACGGCACTTCCATCGATCAGGGTTTCGGCGATCTGGAGCCGGGCACCCTGTCGAGAATGACCTGGTGGGCGGGTGAGTCACTCTATGGTGCGTCCATTCCCACCCCGGTGCTCGTCGCCCAGGGGGCCGAACCGGGGCCGACGCTCTGTGTAACCGCTGCCGTGCATGGCGATGAACTCAATGGTATTGAGACCGTGCGTCAGCTCATGTACTCGGTAGACCCTGCAAAACTGAGCGGAAGGTTGATCGGCGTGCCGATCGTGAACCTGCAGGGATTTGAGCGGCACTCCCGCTATCTGCCCGATCGACGCGACCTGAACCGATTCTTCCCGGGCAACCCCCGAGGCAGTGCGGCATCGAGAATCGCCTACAGTTTTTTCGAGAAGGTACTGCGCCACTGCAACGCACTGGTGGACCTGCATACCGGCTCATTCCATCGCACCAACCTGCCCCAGTTGCGCGCCAACCTGGAAGTTGAAGGTGTGGTGAATCTCACCAAGGGATTCGGTTCCACGGTGATACTGCACAGCCGGGCTGGTTCGGGCACCTTACGGGGTGCTGCGGTGATTGCCGGGATCCCCACCGTGACCCTCGAAGCGGGAGAACCCCTGCGGGTGGATGCTGCTGCCGTGGAGCACTCCGTGAAGGCCCTGTTCGGTCTGCTCGACAACATGGGTATGTACGGCAGGCGCAGCTTCTGGGGCAATCCCGAACCGACATACTATCGATCACTGTGGGTGCGTTCCGACAACGGTGGCATTCTGCTGAGTCAGGTAAAACTTGGCCGCCGGGTGAAAGCCGGGGATCAGCTCGGCACGGTTACGGATCCCATCACCAACGCCGAGCAGGTCATTCGCTCGCCCAGTTCCGGACGCGTCATCGGCATGGCGCTCAATCAGTTCGTGATGCCGGGATACGCCGCTTACCATATCGGTGTCGAAGCCCCGACGCTGGAGGGGCTGCCCAGTGAACCGGACAACGGTCACACCGAGATGGACCATCCGGTAGCAGCCTATGAAGATCTCACAGACAGCCGGGACGACTCTGAAGAATAACCCTGCTGCTGTTGCCGGGTTTCGATTCCGTCTTCTGCTGCTGCTGATCGCGCCTCTTGCCGCTGCCGTCGGCTGCACCGGGGAACGGATCCGCCCACCGTCTGATCCAGCCTGTTCGCCGATGGTACCGGTCGTTGCAGAGACAGTATCCTCTGGCGCCCGGCGGAACACCTTTGTCTACCAGTGCGACGACCGCGGTGAATCATTGAGCGTGGTCACCCGTGTGGGCCCTGGTGAACTCGCCTTCTGGCTCCCGGCTGAGTGGGGCGGCGGTTATTTCGTGCTCGGCCAGGTTCGTGCGGCCAGCGGCAGCCGTTACGAAGGGGATGACCTGATGGTCTGGGTCAAGGGTGATGAGGCCATGATCGAAGTTGCAGGTGAGCTTCACACTAGTTGTCGCCTCGATGTGCACCAGTCGATCTGGGCGCACGCCCGGTTGTCCGGCGTGCTGTTTCGCGGCGTCGGCAACGAGCCGGGCTGGTCCATCGAGATCCGGGAGCGGCGGATGGATCTCGAACTCGACTATGGCGATCGGCTGCTGTCGATCGAGATGGATCCAGTGCCTGCATTGAGCCCATCAGTGACTGGTGGTCCACGGGTAATTCGTGGTCGAAGTGGGGATGAGACCGTCGTTGTGGAGATCACGGACAGAGCCTGTAACGACGCCATGAGTGGCGAGCCTTTTGCAGCTACCGTCGTTACACACATCGGAGCACGCATTCTGCACGGCTGTGGGCGCTGGCTGAGCCGGGCTGAACCCCACCCCTGACCCCGTCTTTCTGTTGAGCCTGAATTTCCTCGCGAAATCGAGCCGGATTCCTGTTGCGGGCAGGACATCGGGGAATCCCACGATGCTGGTTCACCAGCTGCTGGTGTAGAAGTTGGCTTTCCATGTCCCTCTGGTGCGCCTGGTCCGAATGGAAATCGAACTCACCCACGAAGCTCTGTTACGCAAGGTCGATCCAGCGACGCTGTCCTTTACCAGCACGGCCGATCTGACTCCCACGGCAGAGCCGCTGGCGCAGTTGCGGGCCCGCGATGCTGTGGAGTTCGGGGTGGGCATACGGTTTCCCGGCTACAATCTTTACGCACTGGGCGCGCCTGCAACGGACAAGCGGGCGCTGGTGACCCATCGTCTCGAAGCACTGGCGGCGCGCGGTGAAACCCCCGATGACTGGTGCTACCTGCAGAACTTCGAGGATCCGGCGCGACCTCACAGTGTGCGTCTGCCGGCAGGTCTCGGTCGACTGTTCCGTCAGCAGATGCAGGAGTTCGTTGCCGGTATCCGCACGGTGGTCCCCGCCGCTCTGACTTCGGATGAATTCCATCAGCAGGTTCAGGAGCTCAGCAGTGGACTTCAGGAGCGCCAGTCCAGAGATGCCGCAGCGCTTGAAGCAGAGGCCAAGTCTGCAGGTCTGACGATGCTGCCCACCCCGAACGGGTTTGTCTTCGCGCCGGTGCGCGATGGCAAAGTCATGGATCAGGAAGCCTTCATCGCACTCGATGATGAAGAGCGGCAGAAGATTCAGGCTGCGATCGACAAAATGACCAATCGCCTGCTCGAACGACTGCGTGATTATCCCCAGTTCCGCCAGCGACTGGTGGAGGATCAGCGCCAGCTGGTGCGCAGGACGGCGGAGCAGGTGGTTGTGCGATTGCTGGCCCGGATGCGCGGTCGTTATCAGGCCTACGAGCGGATCAGCCAGTATCTGAACGCAGTGCAGGAGGAGGTGCTCGACAACGTCGACAGACTGCTGCACACCGGCAATCACGGTTCCGGTATGCCATTCATGCCGGGAATGGATCTGGACCGTTTTCTGGAACGGTTCAACATCAATCTGCTCGTGGATGCAGGTGCCGGCTCCGGGTCCGACAGGGGTGCCGTGCCCGCAGGTGGCGACAGGGAGAGCGAAAACCCGGGTGTGCCCGTGCTCTATGAAAGTAACCCCAGTCTCGAAAACCTTGTGGGTAAACTGGAACACCGAATCGAGTTCGGCACACCGGTCACCGATTTCAATCTGATTCGACCAGGCGCGCTGCACCGCGCCAATGGCGGCTATCTGCTGCTCGATGCGGAGCGGCTGGTACAGAAGCCGTTTGCCTGGGAGGCGCTCAAACGGGCCCTTTTTGATGGCTGTGTGCGGATCGAGTCGGTCAGTCAGCTGCTCAACATGACTTACTCGGTTTCTCTCGAGCCGGAACCGATCCCGCTTGATGTGAAGGTCGTGCTTCTTGGGTCGAGGCGTCTGTATCATCTGTTGAGATATTACGATCCGGACTTCGATGAACTCTTCAAGATCGTGGCGGACTTCGACGACGATGTGGACTGGACACCGGACAATGTCGATGCCTACGCGAATCTGATTGCCGGGACCATCCGGGAAGCCGGGCTCAAACATCTGACTGTCGCTGCCGTGGCGCGGGTACTCGAGCACAGCAGTCGACTGGTTGAGGATCGGGAACGGTTGTCGACCCATGTCACTGATATTCGTGATCTGCTCCGGGAAGCCGATTTCATCGCCACCCAGGCGGGTGCTGAACAGATCGACCGGCAGCACGTGGCCCAGGCCATCGAGAAAAGGATTTTTCGACTCGACCGGTTTCGCGAACTGGTGCGGGAGAACGTGGCCCGGGGCCTGATCGTAGTTGATACCAGTGGTGCCAGAGTCGGGCAGATCAATGGTCTGTCGGTGATGGATATCGGCCAGATGAGGTTTGGCCAGCCCATGCGCATCACCGCCACTGCCCGTCTCGGCAGAGGTGAGCTCATCGATATCGAGCGGGAATCTCAGCTCGGTGGTCGAATTCACTCCAAAGCGGTGATGATCGTGTCTTCCTTTGTGGGCTCACGCTATGCCAAGGACAACCCGTTGTCACTGCACGGCACTCTGGTGTTTGAGCAGTCCTATGGCGGCGTGGAAGGTGACAGCGCTTCGATTGCCGAAGTCTGTGCCTTTCTCTCGGCGATCATCGAGCGGCCGATACTGCAGAATCTTGCCGTTACCGGGTCGATGGACCAGTACGGCACAGTGCAGGCGATCGGTGGTGTAAACGAGAAAATCGAAGGCTTTTATGACGTCTGCCTTGCGGAGGCGCTTACCGGGGATCAGGGTGTGATCATACCCGCCACGAACCGGGATCACCTGATGCTTCGCGAAGATGTTGTGGAGGCGGTTCGCAATGGCCGCTTCCACATCTACACGGTGGAAACCGTGGACGATGCGCTCGCCCTGCTGTTTGCGCAGTCACCCGGCAGCCGGGCGGACGTCGCTGCAATCGATGCGCAGGTAAAGGCGCAGTTGCAGTCCTGGCATGAAGTCTGGAGACATTCCGCTCGGGAGGTGGCCGAGCCTGCCCGGTCCGTACCGCCCCCCGTGCCTGAGGAGCAGCCCGGTGAGTGAGAGATTGACCCGCATACTGATCAGCTTCGATTGCGACTCCATCGCCCCGGATGTGCTGGAGATGCTTGCCGTGCTGGGTGACGGGCAGAACATGGAGCTCACCGGCCTGTTTGTCGAAGACGAAGACCTCCTGCGGGCAGCCCGTCTGCCCGGGTTGCGTGAGGTGTCTCTGACTGGCGAAGTGCGCAATCTGAGCGTCGATCAGATCAGTCGACAGGTGTCGCAACAGGCAACCCAGGCAAAAGCGCGATTCGAAGCGTCGGTACGGAAACTGAACTACACCGGAAATTTCCGGATCGTCAGAGGGCATGCGCTCGAACCGGTCGCAGCAGCGGCACGAGGCTCGGATCTGGTGGTCATCACTCGATCTCTGCGTTCGTCGGGACTGCGCGCGCGGCTCGGCCTGGCCTTTGAGACGATCGTGTCAGAACACTCCAATGTACTGTTCGTCAACGAACCCTGGGCATCGGGTTCCTCTGTGATCGCGCTGTGCGAATCGCCCGAGGGTGGCTGTGCACGTGCGCTGGCGACTGCGAGACGCTTTGCCGAGCGGGAGGATCTGGATCTTGTCATTGCGCTGCCAGCGGGAACCGGCGCAGAACCTCAGGTGAATTCCCGGGAGCGGGTTGTCAGGCTCAGTGACTGGGGAGAAACGGGGATTGTCGCGCTCTGTGAACGGGAAGACGCCCGACTGCTGGTACTGTCACCCTCAAAACAGCTCGACTGGCGGAATCTTCTGGTCAGGCTGATGGACCGGCTGTCCTGTTCTCTGCTGCGGCTGGAGGATTGAGTCGCTCAGGAGGCCGGTTTTGTAAGCCGCTCCGGATCGAGGAGTTCTTCCAGGCGTTCTCGGGAGAGTTCCGTCATTTCTTCAGCCACATCGATCACGTCGCGTCCTTGTGCATAGGCGCGCCTGGCGATGGCAGCAGCCTCAGCGTAGCCGATGATGGGATTGAGGGCGGTTACGAGAATCGGATTACGGCCGAGGGCCTCTGCGATTCTGTCTTCGCGCACCTGAAATCCTGCAATCGCCCGGTCGGCCAGCAGGCGACTGGCATTGCCGAGCAGCGCCATGCCCTCGAGCAGGTTGGAGGCGATCAGCGGCAGCATGACATTGAGCTGAAAGTTGCCCGACTGGCCGGCCACCGTGATCGCGGTGTCGTAGCCGATGATCTGGGCGCAGACCATCGCCACCGCTTCTGGAATGACCGGATTCACCTTCCCCGGCATGATACTGCTGCCTGGCTGCAGAGCGGGCAGTTCGATTTCCGCGAGACCGGCCAGGGGGCCGCTGTTCATCCAGCGCAGGTCGTTGGATATCTTCATCAGGGTTACAGCCAGTGCCTTCAGTTCACCGGACAGGGCCACGGCAGTGTCGGGGCTGGACAGTGCTGCGAAGTTGTTGCGGCAGGGTGTGCAGGGCAGGCCGGTCAGTTCGCGTAACCGGGCGCTCGCCGTCCGGGCAAATTCCACATGTGCATTTACCCCTGTGCCGACGGCCGTTGCACCGAGCGGGAGCTGCAGCAGAGCGGGAACCAGGTTGTCGATTCTGCCTGCGGCGGCGCTGAGCGCCGCTGACCAGCCGGACAGCTCCTGGCCGTAAGTCAGCGGCATGGCGTCCATCAGGTGAGTACGTCCCGTTTTCACCCTGGCGCTCAACTCGATCGCCCGGCGGTCGATCACGGCGATCAGATGGTTGACTGCTGGCAGCAGCTCCTCGCGCAGTCGCCGGGCGGCGCTCAAATGGATAGCGGCAGGGATGACATCGTTGCTGCTCTGGCCGAGATTCACCTGATCATTGGGATGCACCGCAGAGCCGGTGATCCTGCCTGCAAGCGTTGCCAGCACTTCGTTCATGTTCATATTGGTGCTGGTCCCCGAGCCGGTCTGATAGACGTCCACGGGAAACTGTTCGAGGTGGGCGCCATTTGCCACTTCAAGTGCGGCCTCGCTGATCGCTCTCGATACTGCGGGATCGAGCAGTCCCAGGGTCGCGTTGGCGCCGGCTGCTGCGGCTTTGATCTGGGCCAGTGCCTGCAGGAAGGCGGCAGGCATAGGTCGATGGCTGAGCGGGAAGTTGTCTATCGCACGCTGAGTCTGGGCACCGTAGAGCGCATCATCCGGCACTTCCACGGTACCGAGGCTGTCGGTCAGGACCTTCACGTTACTCTCCTTCTCCAGCGCGCGTTCGCGTGTCGGAGTGAAGATGTTCCGGCCTGGCTCGGGAAAAGACAACAGCACTGGCCCGAATGCGTTCCCGATTGTTAAATTGCGTCTCTTACGTTCATCCAGACGCTGGTGACTCTCCATGAAGATTCCGGAACTCTGCAACCGGCCGGCGCTGGAACAGCAGCGCCTGGTCGCCCGGGGACAGATCAGTTGTGTCGAGCTGCTGGAAGAGCATCTGGCGTGGATAGCAGCGGTCAATCCCAGGGTGAACGCCATCTGCACCCTGGTGCCGGAACCGGCACGGGAAGCAGCCCGTGCGGCAGATGCCCGGCTCGCCTCGGGTGAAGCCCCCCGCCCGCTGGAAGGTCTGCCCATCGCCATCAAGGACCTGGTTGAAACGGCCGGTATCCGCACCACCTTCGGCTCGCCCCTGTTCAGAGATCATGTCCCAGCGGTGGATGTCCTGCATGTGCAGCGTCTCAAGGCCGCCGGTGCGGTGGTGATCGGCAAAACCAACACACCCGAGTGGGGTGCCGGTTCCCAGACCTTCAATACGCTGTTCGGTGCTACCGCCACACCCTACGATCTCGCCTGCACCGCAGGGGGATCCAGTGGTGGTGCTGCGGCAGCGCTCGCCGCCCGGATGCTGCCCATCGCCGATGGCAGTGATCTCGGCGGCTCTCTGCGCAACCCGGCATCATTCTGCAATGTGGTGGGATTGCGTCCGACGCCGGGTCGGGTGCCAAACGTACCCGAACGCACTGCATGGAACCCGCTCTCCGTGCTGGGTCCCATGGCGCGCACTGTCGCAGACGCGGCTCTACTGCTGTCGGTGATGGCAGGTGCTGACCCCCGGGCACCCCTTTCCCTTGGGGATGATCCGCGCACCTTCGCCAGAGACCTCGAGCGTGATGCTGCCGGTATGCGAATCGCCTGGACGGCGGATCTGGGATTCCTGCCGGTGTCCGCAGAAGTGCGTACGGTCACTGCCACTGCACCTGAGGTGTTCGCCGGTCTCGGCTGCGAGGTGTCGGCAGCGGCACCCGATCTTCAGGATGCCCCGGAGGTATTTCAGACATTGCGCGCCTGCCTGTTCGCGGCGCGTTTCGGTGAGATCTACCGGGCGCATCCGGAAATGTTCAAGGACACGGTGCAGTGGAATGTCGAACGCGGCCTGGCGCTGAGTGGCGAGGCGGTCGGCAGGGCGGAACTGGCCCATACCCGGATATTTCTGCGCATGCTGAAATTTTTCGAGCGCCATGACTTTCTGATACTGCCCAGTACCCAGGTTGCACCCTTCGACAAACAGATCGAATGGATTCGGGAAATCGAGGGTGTGCAGTTCGACAATTATCTCCAATGGATGGAGATCTGCTCACTGATCACACTCACAGGCTGTCCGGCGATTTCTGTGCCCTGTGGATTTACCCCGCGCGGACTGCCGGTCGGTCTGCAGATCGTAGGCCGACCGGGAGCGGATTTCGAGCTGCTGCAGATCGCGCAGGCATTCGAAACGGCAACGGATCACGCAGTGGCGCTTCCCGAACTGGAATGACCGGTGCGAAGTGATCGGTATCTGGCGTCCGCCGTTGCGAGGCTGGTGATGACAGTTCTGTGCTGAGTGATCCGTGCGCAAACGCCTGGGGCTATACTCGGGTCCGGTTGGGGCTGGTTGAATGGGAGTGAGAGCATCATGTTGGGAAAACTGACCGCACTGGGTATGGCGCTCATCGTCGCTGGCGGGCTGGAAGCTGAGATCCGCCCGGATGTGGTTTATGGCCACAAAGACGGTATGGCGCTGGTTTACGACGTGTTTCTGCCGGAGCAGTCGAATGGCGCCGGGGTGATCTACATGGTCAGCGGCGGCTGGTTTTCGGTCTGGCAGAATCCTGCCGAGCGGGTGAAGGGTTTCAAGCCGCTGCTGGACGAAGGCTTTGCGGTGTTTGCAGTGACCCATGGCAGTGCACCCCGTTTCAAGGTCCCGGAGGCGGTATCCGACGTGCGGGCAGCGGTGCGTCATATCCGCGGTCATGCGGGCGATTACAAAGTAGAGGCGAATCGCCTGGGTGTCTGGGGTGGCAGTGCGGGCGGGCATCTGTCGCTGATGCTCGGGCTGGATGCTGAAGATGAGCCCACGGGCGCGGGCGGCGATGGCGGCCTGCGGACGCTCGGAGCCCGCTATGTGATGGCGGCAGATGCGAATGCGCAGCTTGCTGCGGTAGTCGCCTACTATCCGCCGGTGGATCTGCGACCGCGGGTGGGCCCGAGCGAGCGCTTCCCGGCGCTGGATTTCCCCAAAGGCATGGCCGCGGCCATCTCGCCCATCCTGTTCGTAAGCGAAGATGATCCGCCGACACTGCTGATCCACGGTGATGCCGATGATCTGGTGCCGCTCGAGGACAGTCGGATGCTCGAAGCCGAGCTGTCGAAGGTCGGAGTGACCCATGAACTGATCGTAATCCAGGGTGGCGATCATGGCTTCCGCAAACCTGCCCATCGTGCCCGGGCGAACGCGGCGATGGTGGCCTGGTTCAAGCGCTATCTCGTGCAGGAGCAGATGGCGGACTGAACGAAGTCCGATCACCGCCCGGCGTCAGTGCCCTGAGCGGTCACGGTCGGTCCGGACACGGCCAGCTTGTCCAGGCCCGGCTCGGCAACGGGTGGGGCGACATCTGCCGGGATCGGACACAGATCGAAAGGTACCTCGGCGCCGGACAGATAACCCTGCAGCGCGATCAGACAGGCCTCAAAGGGTTTCAGTTTCGCCGGTGCGCTGCCGATGTGGGCGAGTGCCGAATCGCCGCAGCCGATGCCAAGGCAGGCCCTGCCAGCCTGCCGCCTCGGCACGCCGGGCGAAGTCTGCAGAGCCCCTGGGCGATGTGACGCCGAGGGCCCAGAGCTGCATATGTGTATTCATCGTGCGCAGGTTTTCCTGCGAAAGTTCGGGCTGATCATCCCTGGCGGGACTGCTGTGCATGGTGGCACTGTTTGCGGCTTCGACAGTGACCGACATAGACTGCCCGACATCAGCGACGGATGTGAGTGAATTGTCATGGCGGGCAAACCAACAACCATTGCGCAGGTGCGCACACTGGGTGACCTCCTCAGTTTCCATGCCCGGGAGCGCGGTGACCGGGAAGTCTTCCTCTACGAAGGGCGGCGCACGACTTACGCCCAGTTCGATCGGCATGCGACCCAGGTCGCCAACGGCTTGAACGCGCTGGGTGTGGCCAATGGCGCCAGGGTCGGTTTCCTCGGTAAAAATTCCGACCTCTTCTATGAACTGGTGTTCGGCTGTGCGCGTGCGGGTGCTGTATCGGTCGGCGTCAACTGGCGGCTGGCACCGCCCGAAGTTGCCTACATCCTCAATGACTGCGCTGCGGAAGTGGTGTTTGTGGGTCCCGAGTTCTACGGACTGGTTGAGCAGATCGAGGCGCTGGTACCTTCGCTGCGTCGTGTCGTCACCATGGCCCCCGGACACAGCCGCTGGGAAGATTTCTGCGCATGGCGCGATGGTCAGAGTACCGGGCAGCTTGCGGTGAGCGTTAAGCCCGACGATGTGGCCATCCAGATGTACACCAGTGGTACCACCGGTCATCCGAAAGGCGTGCAGCTGATGCACAAGTGTTTCTTCGACCTGCAGTCCCTGCCGCCAGCAGATGACATGGAGTGGAATCACTGGACGCCGGATGATGTGAGCCTGGTGGCCATGCCGAGTTTTCACATCGGCGGTGTGGGATATGGCGTATGGGGCCTGTATGGCGGAGCGCGCCTGGTGATCGTGCCCGAATTCGATCCTGCCGAGGCCCTGGAAATCATCGAGCGGGAAGGGGTGACCAAAACCTTCATGGTCCCTGCGGCGATTCGCATGTGTGTGCAGCATCCCCGTGCGGCGGACACGGATTTTTCGAAGCTTGCCCATGTGATGTATGGCGCCTCACCCATCCCGCTGGATCTGTTGAGAGAAGCTCTGGCCACCTTTCAGTGCGGCTTCGTGCAGCTCTACGGCATGACGGAAACCACCGGTGCTGCTACTTATCTGCCGCCGCAGGATCATGATGTGAACGGCAATGATCGGATGCGCTCGGCGGGCAAGCCTTACCCGGGGGTGAAGATCAAGATTGTCGATGAGCAGAACAGGGAACTGGCGCCGCGGCAGGTGGGTGAGATCTGCATCTATTCGCCGGTGAACATGCTCGGTTACTGGAACCTGCCGGAAGAAACCGGGAAAACGCTGATTGACGGTTATGTATACACCGGAGATGCCGGTTATCTCGATGAGAATGGCTATGTGTATGTTCACGATCGGGTGAAAGACATGATCGTGAGCGGTGGTGAGAACATCTATCCGGCGGAAGTCGAGAGCGCCATCTTCGGACTGCCCGGCATCGCGGATGTTGCCGTGATCGGCGTGCCGGATGAGCGCTGGGGCGAAGCAGTAAAAGCCGTTGTGGTCCTGAAACCCGGCGCCCGGGTCTCGGCGGATGACATCATCGGTCATGCGCGCTCGCGCATTGCCGGTTACAAGTGCCCGAAAACAGTGGATTTCATTGACGAGCTGCCGCGCAACCCTTCCGGGAAAATCCTCAAACGCGAACTACGCAAACCCTATTGGGAAGGACGCGATCGACAGGTCAACTGAGCTTCAGTCGCTCGCCATGAGTGCAGCGGAACAGCTCACCATCAATGCTCTCAGCCACGAAGGGCGCGGCATCGCGCGGGTGGCAGGGAAAGTGGCTTTCGTCGCCGGTGCGTTGCCTGGTGAACGAATCGAGGCACGCTGCACGGTACGTCACAAGCGCTTCGATGAGTATCAGCTCATCCGGGTGCTGACACCTTCTCCGCAGAGGGTTGTTCCAGAGTGCCCGCTGGTGGGTCGTTGCGGCGGCTGTGATCTTCAGCACCTCGCCGGTGGAACTCAGCGGATGCACAAGCAGCAGACGGTGCTCGATCTGCTGCAGCGCCACGCGCACCTGGTCCCGGAACGGTTGGAAACATCCGTCTCCGGAGAGGATTACGGCTACCGGCGCAGAGCCCGGCTGGCCGTGCAGGTTTCGGGATCCGGGCAACCGGGCCGTTGCGTCGGCTTCCGCGCAGCAGGCAGCAACCAGGTCGTCGCAGTGGATGACTGTGTGGTCCTGGCACCGGAACTCGCCCGCCTGCCTGGAGCGCTGCAGACGGCAATCGATGGCATGCTCAGACCTGGCGCCATCGGACACGCAGAGCTCATGCTGTCCGAGTCCAGCCTGGATGGCCGGAGCGCGGTGATTTATCTGCGTTGTGTCGAAATACTGGAATCTGGTGATCGCGAGCATCTGAAAGCTTTTGCGCAAGGCGAGGCGGCCACCCTGGCGATCCGGGAAGGGGAGGCGGACATACGCTATCTGTATTCCGCACAGCCGGAAGGACCCGGCTATCTGCTGCCGGAATTTTCGCTGCGGATCGGATTCGAACCGGGCGACTTCCTGCAGGGCAATGCACAGGTAAATCGATTGCTCGTCAACCGGGTCATCGAGTGGCTTGATCCCCTGCCACGGGAGCGGCTCCTGGACGCTTTCAGCGGACTGGGTAATTTCAGCCTGCCCCTTGCCCGGCAGGGATTCGACGTACTCGGCATCGAAGGTGATGCGGCACTGGTGAAGCGTGCCGCGAGGAATGCACAGGCAAACCGGCTGGAAAACGTACGCTTTCTGACCGGCGATCTGTTCGAGATGAGCCGCCCGCTGCCGAAGCAGCCGCTGGTTGCGGCGTTACTCGACCCGCCCAGACAGGGGGCCGACACGCTCATCGCCGAACTGGCCAGGCGCCGCGTTTCTCCCATCGTCTATGTGTCCTGCCAGCCGGCCACCCTCGCGCGGGATGCGGCCCGGCTTGCGCAGGCTGGCTATCGCCTGAAGCGCCTGGCGCTGGTAGACATGTTTCCCCAGACAGGGCACATCGAGACGCTTGCTTATTTTGCGCGCTGAGGGTGCCTGTGGAAGACGATGGTGCCTGGGTGGAGCAATGGCGGCTAACGCATGCGCCTGGAAGAAGGGGTTTCTTGCTCGGGTTTGCATGTAACGTTAACGTTGGTTGAATTGAATGATCAACGACGGGGACAGAATGGATTACGAACAGATTCTCTATCGGGTTGATGACGGGGTTGCGCTGGTCACGTTGAACCGGCCGGAAAAACTCAATGCCATGACAGCGCTGATGGGTGCCGAAATGGGCGACGCGATGGCCGAGGCCGATGCCGATGACAGCGTGCGGGCCGTCGTCATCACTGGCGCGGGCCGCGGTTTCTGCGCCGGTGCCGATCTCGGTGGTGGCGATCAGTTTGCCGGTGGCTGGGGCGGTGTGGAGCGCGAGTACCGCCACATGATGCCGATGGAGGTACGCAAGCCGGTCATCGCGGCGATCAATGGCCCGGCAGTAGGCGCAGGGCTGACCTGGCCGCTCCAGGCCGATATCCGCTATGTGGCGGAAAATGCCAAGCTTGCGTTTGCCTTCGTGCGCCGGGGGGTGTTACCCGAACTTGCCTCCCATGTGATTCTGCCGCGCCTGGCGGGTCTGGCCAAAGCATCCGAACTGCTGCTGTCCGGTCGCACCATTCTCGGTACCGAGGCCGTCGAATATGGTGTTGCGACAAGAGCGTTTCCCGCGGATCAGGTGCTTGCCGAGGCGCTCAAGCTGGCGCGTGACATTGCGGACAATGCCGCCCCGGTGCCCGTGGCCATAGCCAAGCGGCTGATCTGGGAAGGCATCGGTGTGGATATCGCCGAGTGGCGCAGGCGGGAGGGCAAGCTGTTCCGCTACACCACGCAACACCCTGATTCGAAGGAAGGCACGGTGGCGTTCTTTGAGCGCCGGAAGCCCAACTGGTCCGGATCGGTGAACGAGCAGTTTCCCGACTGGCCGGAGTAGCGACTCTGCAACCGATCCCGTCCTGCCGCGGCATGAGCCGGGCTGCGGCTGTGAGCCGTTGTCCGGCCGGTCGTCAGCGCTGTACCAGCTGAGCGTGTATCCGGGCCAGCCACTCCGGTGAAGTTTTCCCGTCCGCACAATCGCAGGTGAGCAGCCCGTCGACCGCGCCTACGATGGATCCGTCGGACCGGGTGCCGTCTGGAATCGATTGAAAGACGCGGTGAGCGCATCTTTCACCTTTTCCCAGTTCTGGCCGATCAGGTCATCCACTTCTCGGGCCTCGCACGCAGTCATGAGGGCGCGCCCGGCGGGTTCGTCCAGCGTTACCTCGGTCCTGCCACCATTGGGATAAAGCAGGGTCACCTGCAGTTCGGCGCTGCCGTCGTGGGCGGCTGCAACTCGAACACGCACGATGTTTGCGCTATTCATCAGGACGGGACCTTCAGGATCCGACTCAGGTTCGGGAAGATTTCAGCGTTTCGAGGAGCATGACGTCGCCTGGCAGCATCGGTTTTTTCCTGAGTGATCGGCGGCCGGCCAGTATACCCCCGGCGGGGGCATCCTGAATTCGAGGGCTCGAAATCGAGGTATCAATACCGAGTTCTCAACGTCGGGGTCTCGAAAGCTGTGTCTCGAAATCGAGAAGTCGATTCCTGGACTCCCAGGTAGGCTCGAGGCTGTGGTAGCGTCATCGGTGAGGAATACGGGGAAACTGCTATGACCTACGAAACAATTCTCGAGGAGCGCCGGGACGGCGTTGCGCTGATCACGCTCAATCGCCCGGAACGGCTCAATGCCTGGACCTACCAGATGGGGGCGGAACTCAGTGAGGCGGTTATCCAGGCCAACGCCGATGAGGACGTGCTGGCCATTGTGGTGACCGGTGCAGGCAGGGGATTCTGTGCCGGTGCCGACATCGAGGCGGTCTTCAAAGCCCAGGCGGATGGCCTGGGCTCGGGTCCTGGATCCGAGCGCGCAGCGGGGACCAGTCCGCGGGACTGGGTTGGACTGGTGCGGGAATCCAAACCCATGGTTGCAGCCATCAATGGTGCCGCGATTGGTGTGGGTCTGACCCAGCTTCTGCCCATGGACTATCTGGTTGCCGCCAGCGGCGCGAAGCTGTCGGTGCGCTTCGTGAAGATGGGCCTGGTGCCGGAACTGGCGAGTTCTCACTTTCTTGCCATGAGGATGGGCTTCGGCCATGCCGGTGAGCTCATGCTTTCCGGTCGCACCCTGATTGCCGAGGAGGCCCTGGAGCTGGGGCTGGTGGACAGGGTGGTGGCGCCGGATGCATTGCTCGAAACAGCCCTGTCGGTCGCGCGCGGCATGGGCGAAAACCCCCAGGCGTCGCTGCGCATGATCAAGCAGCTGCTGACGGTGAATGCCAGTGAAGTGGATCTGGCGGCGGTGCAGAAACGGGAGCTGGAGGCGCTGGGTGTGTGCTACAGATCCCCGGAACACCGGGAAGCGATTGACGCCTTCCTGGAGAAACGGCCGGCAGATTTCAAGGCGGCGAGGCAGCGGACATGAGCTTCACGGAACTCACCTACGACTGCACGGACCACATCGGTGTGATTACCCTGAACCGTCCGGAAGCCATGAACGCACTCACCTATACCCTCTACATGGAACTGGAAGATGCGGTGCGTCAATCTGAGGCCAGGGTTCTGGTGATCACCGGCGCGGGGCGCGCTTTCTGTTCAGGCGATGATGTGAAGCAGATCCTCGGCGGTGGTGGTAAGCCGCCTGAGGAAAGTCTGGAGCGGGGTCGGCGAACCAGTGGGCTCACTCCCGCGGCAGACGCACTGCTGCATACCGACATTCCCGTGATTGCGGCGGTCAACGGCGCGGCTGTTGGCTGGGGTATGGAGCTTGCTCTGATGGCCGATATACGGGTGGCGAGCGAGGCTGCCCGCTTCGGCGAACTGTTCGTGGTGCGCGGTCTGTGCAGTGACGCACCCGGACTCGGCAGGCTGGCTCAACTGGTGGGCAGAGAGCGGGCGGCGGAGCTGCTGTTCACCGGAGAAGTCATCGATGCGCAACTGGCCCGGGAGATCGGCCTGGTGTCCCGGGTTACTTCCCGGGAAGAGCTGATGCCCCAGGCCATGGCGCTCGCGGCAAAAATAGCCGCAAACCCACCGCTGGCGGTTCGTGCGCTGAAAGCCGGATTGCGTCGCACCCTGGACCCGGACTGGCGGGATGTGGGTGCCTGGGCCATCAAGCAGATCCAGGCATTGCGTCAGACGGAAGACTCGAAGGAGAGTGTCCGGGCGTTTCTGGAGAAACGCCCACCGAAATTCAGCGGTCACTGAACCCGGTGGTCACGGGCGTCAACAGCGGCCGTCCTTGAGGGCATCGAGCTCAGCGCGCAGTTCGGCGATACAGGCTTTGAGCGACTCGATTTCCTGACGTGATCCAGCGCCGGTGCCGCAGATACGGTCATATTCTGCTTCCAGGCGCCGGGTGCTGTCCCGCTCCTCTGCAATGTAGCGGCCGAGTAATGCACCGGTCGCGGGGTCGATGGTGGTGTCGTTGAAGAATCCGGCAAAGGGATCCCGCTGCTTGCCCTGTGCATCCCGCTTCCGGCCATTGTCGTTTTCGCGGAGCCGGGCGATTTTCTCGGCGTCGCTGGCACCGGAGCGGACACAGGCCAGCAGTCCGTTGAAGTCCTTGAAGAACTGATAGGCGGTATCTTCATTTACCGCATGCCCGAGCTCGCACATGCGCTTGGTGAATGCCCAGGCATGCTCGCCTTCGCGGATGGCTACGAAGCGCAGGGCTGCCTTGAGTCGTTCATCAGAGGTGGTATCCGCCCAGGCGCCGAGCAGCTGTTCGCTCTTGCCCTCATTCACGGCGATGGCGTTCAGCAGGGGCAGATAGGTGGGTGCTTCCATGGTGATCGTCTCCCTGATCCGGTTATTGCGGACGCATTCCGTGATGAAATGTGCAGTCCATGTTAGCCCAATGGCCCGGGGGCGTCAGTGCGCCCGGCCTGGGGCGGACGCGTCCGGCTGGTGACGGATCGGGTACACTTCGATCTCCTTTGAGATCTGCCATGGCGATGACTTTTTATCTCGGCCCTTACCGTTTCGGCTTCAGTCACGACCTGATACGCAACGAGGGTAAAGCCTACCTCGAACGCTGGGTTGTCTGGTTTGGCGGATCCCTGCGAATACACCGGTTTCTTGCCAGCGATGCCGATCGGGCCATGCACGACCATCCCTGGTGGTTCCTTTCTCTGCCGCTGCACGGTTATCTCGAGTTTACGCCGGAGCACGGCGCAGGCAGGCAGGTGCGCGCCTGGCGTCTGCACTGGCGGGCTTCCCGTCTGCGTCATCGGGTCACCCTCCTGCGTGTGCCGACCTGGACCCTTGTGCTTACCGGCTCACCAACCCGGGAATGGGGTTTCTGGGAAAGAGAAGCCTTCACCCATCACGACGACTGGCTCGACCGCGATCATGGCGCAGGCTGAAGAGGAGTAATCAGTTGATGCAGGACGAGGATCTTCTGTTTGCCGGCCTCAAAGTGCTCGATGTCGGCACCTGGATTGCAGGACCCGTGGCGGCGACCATCCTCGCGGACTTCGGCGCCGAGGTGATCAAGGTTGAAATGCCGGGTGTCGGCGACGCCTACCGGATGCTGTCGGGATTGGCGGCAACGCCGGATGCGGAAGCCAATTACATGTGGCAGATGGATGCCCGCAACAAACGCTCCCTGACTCTCAATCTGAAGCGGCCTGAGGGCATGAAGATCCTGCATCAGCTGGTGCAGGATTGTGATGTCTACATCACCAACCAGCCGCTGCCGATGCGCCGGACCCTGAAGCTCAACTATGAAGATCTGAGCGGGCTCAACGAAAAGCTGATCTATGCTTCGCTCACCGCATACGGTGAGGAAGGCCCGGATCGGGATCGTGAAGGCTTCGATCTGGTGGCTTACTGGGCACGCGCCGGCCTGATGGATCTGGTTCGCACGGGTGACGTTCCACCGGCCCAGTCGCTACCGGGCATGGGAGATCATCCCAGTGCGGTTTCCCTGTATGCGTCTATTGTTACCGCGCTGCTGCGTCGCGAGCGCACCGGTCGAGGCTGTGAGGTGCACACATCGCTGCTGGCGAATGGACTCTGGGCAGCCTCCTGTATCGCCCAGGCTGGATTCGCCGGTGGCAGCTTCGAACGCTATCGCGAGACGAAGTCGCAACCGATGTTTGCCCGCCAGCTTTACGAGACCGCAGACAACCGCTGGCTGCAGTTCACAATGATCCGCACACCGGCAGAGTTCGAGCAGCTCCTGCATGCTGTGGGACTGGCAGGACTGCTCGAAGACGATCGCTTCGCGACGCCCGAAGGCCGCGCGGATCATGCCGGTCTGCTGGTGCAGCTGTTTTCCGATCTGCTGCGGGATCGGACCTCGGATGAATGGCTCACCCTGTTTGCCCGGGAGGGGGTGAACGCGAGCCGCATGGGCGTGATCGAAGAGCTCATGGTGGACCCACAGGTGCTGCAGAATGACTATGTGGTGCCGCCGGTGGATCACGAGATGAAGATGCCCTATGTGGTCAATCACCCGCTGCACCTGGAAGGTGTTGCCCGGGTCGGACCGAAACGTGCTCCGGAACTCGGGGAGCATTCGGATGAGATTCTGCGCAAGCTCGGTTACACCGAGTTGCAGATCGGAGCATTGCGGGAATCGGGGGTGATATGAAGTACCTGTCTGCTGCCTGCGGGGATAAGAAATTTTCGACATTTTGCTGCGGGTATCACCGTGTCCAGGAGGCGCTGCTTGTGCTGAGCCTGCTGGCACTGACCGCCTGCGGCGGTGGTGGTGGCAACGGTCCGGCTCTACGGGGCGTCGCGGTGGTGCCGTCACCGCCGGCTGTTGCCAGCCCGCACTCCCAGTGCACGATGACGGCAGCCAAGAGCGAAGTGCTGTCCCTGTTCCGCGAGTACTACCTTTTCAATGACGACATCAATTATCCCGGGCAGCGCGCGAAATATGACAGCATCGAAACCAGTCTCGGATCCTATCCGGACGTGGATGCGCTGCTCGATGCACTGCGCTACCAGTCCGGTCTGTTCGACCGCGGCTTCACTGGCTACGCCACCCGGGAAGAAGTCGAACAGTTCTACAGCGCGGGTGAATTTGTCGGCTTCGGTTTCAGTATGGGTGTGGACGCAACGGGCGCCTGGCGCCTGCTCGACGTGTACTCTGCAAGCCCCGCCGCCGATGCCCAGTGGCGGCGCGGTGACACCATTCTCGCGGTGGACGGCACTGCAACCAGCGCTCTGAATCCGAACGACCCGGCGAATTTCGGACCCGCCACGGTGGGGCTGTCGCGACAGTTCCGCATCCGCGCTCTGGGGGGTGGCGAATCGGTTGTCACGCTGACGAAGCGGACAGTCGCTCTGGATCCGGTTCCCGCGGATCGGGTCCGGGTATTCGACGTCGGCGGGCGCCAGGTGGGGTATCTGTTTTTCCGCACCTTCATCGAAGATTCTGATCCGGCACTGCGCGCGGCCGTTCGCGAGCTTGTCGGTGCTGGCGTTCAGGATCTGGTGATCGATGTGCGTTACAACGGCGGCGGCCTGGTGAGTACCGCCGAAGTGCTTGGCGGTCTGCTGGTCGGGCCGGCGCGGGCGGGGCAGCTTTACTACGAATACCAGCACAACCCGTCCCTGGCGGCCAGCTATGACGAGCCCCGGTTCTTCCCGCTGGAAGCCGAAGGTTTTGCTGGTCTGGAAAACATTTTTTATCTGACCGATTCCGGAACGGCTTCTGCCAGCGAGCTGACCCTGAGTGGCGTCCTGCCCTATGTGCCCACGGTCAGCGTGGGTGCACGCACTTTCGGTAAACCGGTCGGGCAGTGGGGGCTGCGCTACTGCAACGATTCCATGGTGCTGTTCCTGGTGACCTTCCGCACGGTGAATTCCGCCGGTGACAGCGATTACTTCGCGGGCATCCCGGCGGATTGCGCAGCACCCGACGACTGGAATCACCCGCTCGGAGATCCGGCGGAAGGTCGTCTTGCCGCGGCGCTGGACTACATCGCCAGCAACGGCAGTCTGTGTACGACCGCGGCTGTCTCGACTTCGGCGAGTCGCAGCGGAGGTGCAATTTCGAGGACGCCACCCCCGGAACAGGGGGCAACCCTGGCAGAACGACTGCTGCGCAGTTACTGACTGACGCGCGGTGCCTGGCAGCGACTGAAGGTGGCGGCGGTCCGGACCGGCTTTATCCTGCGGGGATTGACCCCGGAATTTGTGCCGATCCGACCGATCGGCTAGCCTGTCGCGTTTCCCTCTGGAGGATTGGCCATGCGTGAGTCACCCAAACTGGTGACCGGGTTCCTCGGTCTCGTGCTGGTAACTGTCACCTTCGCTGCTGCTGCGCGTCCGCTGCCGGAAACGAAGCCTGAACGGGTGGGTCTGTCCAGCGAGCGGCTGGAGCGGCTGTCTGCGCATATGGCTGATGCTGTGGCAGACGGCACGATGGTCGGCGGACTGGCGATGATCGCCCGCAACGGCAGGATTGCCTACGTGCAGTCCTGGGGAGACAGAGATCGGGAGGCTGGACTGCCCATGACGCGGGACACCATTTTCCGCATCTATTCCATGTCAAAACCGATCACCGCAGTGGCACTGATGATGCTCTATGAAGAAGGTCGCTTCTTCCTCAACGATCCGGTTGCCAAATACATCCCGGAGCTGGCAAATCTGCAGGTCGCCGTTTCCACGGCGGACGGCGATATCCGCATGACGTCGAACGGTACCCAGAGTAAGACTATCGGCGAGGGAGACGCCACCAAGGTGGGGCTGGTGCGCAAACCCCGCCGCCAGCCCACCATTCGTGATCTGCTCACCCACACCGCTGGCTTCACCTATGGTGTTTTTGGCAACACGGAAGTGGACAGGCAGTACCGCGACGCCGGCATTCTCAGTAACCCCAATCTCCAGGACTTTGTCGAGAAACTTGGCGCAATTCCCCTGCAGTACGAGCCGGGTACCCGCTGGCACTACAGCGTTGCCGTCGATGTGCAGGGCAGGCTGGTCGAAGTGATCTCCGGAATGCGTTTCGGTGAGTTTCTCCAGCAGCGCCTGTTTACCCCGCTCGGCATGACCGATACCAGTTTTGTGGTTCCCGCGGAAAAGCTTGGTCGCCTGGCTCAGCTGTACAGTCCGGCAGGCACGGCCTCAGGCACCGACGCCTGGCTCAAGCCGAGCACGTCTACCGAACTGGTGGTGGCGGATCCCCGTGCCAGTGAAGGCTTCATGGAAGGAGCCACCTTCGAAGGCGGTGGTGGTGGTCTGGTTTCTACAGCTGACGACTATCTTCGCTTCAATCAGATGATGCTCAACGGCGGCGAGCTGGACGGTGTGCGATTACTTTCGCCGAAAACGGTAGAGCTCATGACGAAGGATCACCTCGGACCGATCGCGATGGGCTTCGGTCGCTCCGGCGTTGGCTTCGGTCTCGGCTATGCGGTCGCCCTGAATCAGGGTGAGATCGGGGAGCTGGGTTCTGAAGGGGAATACAACTGGGGTGGTGCAGCCGGCACCAGCTTCTGGATTGATCCCGAGGAAAAGCTGACCGCCGTATTCATGGTGCAGAGCCTGCCCCACCGGACCCGCCTCGGGGCGGAGTTCAAGGTGCTCACTTACCAGGCGATAGTCGACTGAGGGAGCGACACTCGTGAGCGCGGTAATCTGTCGGCAGGTGCTGGCAGCAGGGCTGTTCGTCTGGGCGGTCGGTGTCCAGGCCGAACTGTCGAGTACTGCGGATCGTCTGTACCAGCTGGTCGATGCGCGCCTGGCGCTGATGGAAGCGGTGGCATCACACAAGTGGCAGGCCGGAGATCCCATCGAAGATCCCGCCAGGGAGGCCCGGGTGGTCCACGCCGGCGTTGCCGACGGCCTTCGCCAGGGATTCGTGCCGGCGACCAGCGCTGCACTGTTCGAAGCGCAGATCGCGGCCGCCAAATCGATTCAATCCTACTGGTTCGCGCGCTGGCAGTCGGGTGAGCGGCCGCGGCCGGCGGACGACCTCGCGACCATCATCCGTCCTGAACTGCTGCGTCTGGGAGAACAGATCATGGTTGCGGCCGCGCAGCCGGGCATCACCCATTCCCGGGAGCTGTTTGACGCTCAGGTTCGCAGCGAAGGTCTGAGCGAAAGGGATCGTGCCAGCCTGTTTGAGGCCCTCGCCTCCCTGCGACGTTTTGCCAGCCGTCTCGAGCAGGTTCTCGAAACCGGCGAACTACGGGTGGGCACAACGGGCGACTACGCGCCGTTCTCACTGAAGGAAGCGACAGGCGTCGACTACCGGGGCATCGATATGGACCTGGCCGCCGATCTCGCTGCCGCTCTGGGAGTGCGGATGCGAATTGTACCGACCAGCTGGCCGACCCTGAGCGGCGACCTGCAATCCGGTGCCTTCGACATTGCCATGAGCGGTGTTTCCCGGACCCTGGACCGCGCAAAGGTAGGATACCTTTCCATTGCCTACTTCACAGACGGCAAATCGCCCATCGTCCGTTGCGCAGATGTCGAGCGCTTTGATTCCCTTGAGAAGATCGATCAGCAGGGTGTCCGGGTGATCGTGAACCCGGGTGGTACCAATCAGGCCTACGTGGATGAACACATAAGGCATGCGGACGTCCGCCTGCATGATGACAATCGGACCATTTTTGACGGGATCGCCCGGGGTGAGGCGGACGTCATGATCACCGATCGGATCGAGGTAGAGTTGCGTTCACACCTGAATCCGGAACTCTGCCCGGCGCTGACAGGCACCCTCACACATCAGGAGAAGGGCTATTTCCTGCCGAAGGACATTGAGCTGAAAACTTTCGTGGACACCTGGCTGCAGATGCGCCTGCAGGACGGCACGGTTGCCGCGGCGTTCGACCGGCACATGCCATGAAAGCGCCGGCGACGCTGCCCATGGGTATCGACTGGATCGACTCCTTTGCCCATGCAGTCATTTACGGCTTCAGGTAGTCGCTTCCTGACCGCCGAACAGCTCTCGATTGGCCTGCCGGAGAAACAGCAGGCCGATCGCGGCGTTGAAGAGCAGGAAAAAGTTGTGCTGCACAAAGCCGAACACGGCCATCTCGGCGACGTGCTCGGGAAACAGGGTCGGCCACATCGTGACCGCAAAAGCCCGGAAAGGTCCGGGAATCAGCGTGCCGAAAAAGATCACCGGTAGAAAGCCGATCATGTCCTGCAGGGGAATATCCACGCCGAACAGACTCGCTGCGCTGGAATAGACCCACACCGCGGCGAGCAGGGCGGGAGAGCGGATCAACATGATGATCAGATAGTTCGAATGGCGCGCTTCCCGGAACGCTTTCAGCAGTGGCCGCTGGCGCAGACCTACCTGGGCAAAACGATCCGATCGGAAAAACCACACGAAGGTCAGCCAGAAAACAGCAGCCCCGAGTGCGATGTACGGAATCACGTGGAAAATTTCCGGAATGATCGCCCAGGAGATGGCCACGCCGATCAGGGCCCAGGACAGCAGATAAAAGAATTCGCAGAACATGATGAAGAGCATGCTCGATCCCACCTCCCAGCCGGGCACGCCCTCACGCCGGTTCAGGTAGACGGCCATGGCCCCCTTGCCGACCTGTTCGTTGAGAATCGAGATGATGTAGGTGCTCGCCCGTACCGGCAGCAGCTGGCGATACGGAATTCTGGCGTTGAACCAGCCGATCACCCGCCACAGCACTGCGGTGTCGATGAACAGATACAGCACGGAATACGGAATCATGATGCCGAGCCAGGCGAGCCAGTTGACCGAGGCGAAGATGTTGGCGAGGTAGGAGATCACCGTCTCGCCCTCGGGCGTCTGGCCGCTGATCCGGTTGTAGAGATAGGCGAAGCAGACAATGGTGATCAGCCAGGGCAGGGCGCGCTGCCACAGGGGCGCCGGTCGCCGGGCTTGGGCTTCGCCGGGTGTTGGATCGGCTGACGACATGTTTCTCTCCCTCAGAATCAGATTCTTGTGGCTCATGGATCATGAGCAGGGTCCGCGCATCCGAGCGCCCAGACCCCGGAAGCATACTGGTCAGGCTTGCATTAGAATAGGCGGCTTCGTGAACCTCGGGTGAGAACAAGATCGTGAGATATTTCCAGCGTCTGTTGATGTGGCCACTGGCCGTGCTGTTGAGTTGTGCTGTGTTCAGTGTCGTGCATGCGGCCGGGGCTGCGAAAAAGCTGGCGCAGCCGGTGAGCGGCAGGAGTATCGAGTGGGTCACGCTCGGCAGTGACCTTGCGCACACCCGTTATTCCCCCGCAGATCAGATCAACGCTGAAAACTTTGAGGAACTCGAAGAAGCCTGGGTCTGGGATGGTGCCAGCTTCAATGCCCAGAGCGGCCGCTCCACACCTTCCTATATCGATGGCGTGCTGTACACCGTGGCTGGCCCCCGTCGACACGTGGTCGCACTGGATCCTGCCAGCGGTGAACTGCTGTGGTCCTATCGGGAACCCAACACCTACCGCTGGGAGTATTCCATGCGGCAGGACTACGGCAAGGGCGTGGCCTACGGGAAGATCGACGGCCGCGGGGTGATCTATATCGTCTCACCCGCCTTCTTCCTCACTGCACTGGATGCCAAGACCGGAAGGCCCCTGGAAGGGTTCGGTAAGAAAGTCCCTGTCGACGGATTCCCGGATACCGGTGTGGTGGACATGCTCGCCGATCTCGGTCATCCCTATGACCCCTACCGTGGCGTCGATCTGAAGAAGGGCTATATCACCTCCTCGTCACCGCCGATCGTGGTGGGTGATGTGATCATTGTGGGTAACTCCGCCGAACAGGGCTACAACCAGTCCCGGATCGAGAATATCCCCGGCGACATCCTCGCTTATGATGCGCGTACCGGGAAATTTCTGTGGAAATTCAACGTATTGCCCGGGCCTGGTGAGTTTGGACATGAAACCTGGGAGAACGATGCCTGGAAGTGGACTGGTGACATTTCTTCCTGGGCGCCGCTTTCGGCGGACGCGCAACGGGGCATTGTCTACATCCCCACCAACGGCGCGACCCTCGATTTCTACGGCGGCTTTCGGCCCGGGGATAATCTGTTCAGCACCAGTCTCATCGCGCTGGATGTGAAGACCGGGAAGCGGGTCTGGCACTACCAGCTCGTGCATCACGACATCTGGAACTACGACACACCGACCGCCCCGGTACTGCTCGATGTGAAGATCAAAGGCAAGACCGTGCCGATCGTGGCCCAGGCCACCAAGCAGTCCTTTGTCTACACCTTCAACCGGGTAACCGGAGAGCCGATCTGGCCGATCGAAGAACGTCCGGTGCCGGTTTCGAAAATCCCGGGTGAGAAGCTCGCCAAGACTCAGCCCTTCCCGACCCGGCCCGCACCCTTCGATATCCAGGGTCTCACGGAAGACGATCTCATCGATTTCACGCCGGAGTTGCGTCAGCGCGCGCTGGATGCGCTTGCCGAATTTGAAATCGGCCCGCTGTTCAATCCGCCGCTGCACCGCGACAACGATAAGGGCAAAACGGCCGCACTCTGGTGTCCGGGTGACATCGGTGGGGTGAACATTGATGCGCCCGTGGCCGCGGATCCGGAAACGGGCATTCTCTATGTGCCGTCCCGCACCCATTGCAGCTCGCGGATCATAGCCCCGGGTGTGGAACGGGATGCCACCATTGCACTACCCACCGGTGAGACCATTGCCGACTACGCGGTGCTGCGTGCCACCGGCATTCAGGGGCCGGACGGACTGTCGATTTTCAAACCACCGTATTCACGGCTGACCGCGATCGACATGAACACCGGCGAACATCTGTGGATGATCCCCACCGGTGAGACCCCGGAAATCGTGCTCGAACATCCGGACCTGCAGGGCATGGACATCCCCAATACCGGGGTGATGATGCCTGCACCTGTGGTAGTGACCAAAACCCTGGTGCTGTATTCATCACTGTCCAGCGACGGTACACCGGCCCTGTTTGCGGTCGACAAGGCCAGCGGGGAACAGGTGGGCAAGGTGGAGGTCGAAGAGCCAACACGCTACGGCAACATGACCTATATGCACAACGGCAAA
Organism: Pseudomonadales bacterium; assembly: GCA_041395945.1. NCBI lineage: Bacteria > Pseudomonadati > Pseudomonadota > Gammaproteobacteria > Pseudomonadales > Pseudomonadales bacterium. The sequence goes on along the minus strand of JAWKZN010000001.1, from coordinate 2,065,371 downwards.
CAGTATGTGGTGCTGCAGACCGGTGCCAGGCTGACCGTGCTGGCTCTGCCGGACTGACAGACGACGGGTAACGAGACGATGAATGCACATGCCATTTCCGCAGCGCTGCTGTGGGCTGCGCTGTTCGCGCCTGTCGCAGCAGCGCAGGAGGCCACGCCAGCCACCCTGGGGGAGGTACGCTCTACCCGGGATGGCGTTTATACCAAAGCCCAGGCAAAAGCCGGTGAGGCGCTTTACAAGCAGCACTGTCTGGTCTGCCACGACAAGAACTACTTCAAGCCGGTACTCAACCGCTGGAGCGGACAGCGGGCCGGGGTGTTCTTCGATGTGATGAGCGGATCCATGCCGGAGTCGAATCCCGGCGGCCTGCTGCCGAAGGAATATGTGGACATTCTGGCCTACATTTTTTCACGCAGCAGGTATCCGGCGGGTGAGGAACGGCTTTCCCATGCCCATGGCGCGCTGGCGAATCTCCTCATCGAGGATTCCTGAAGCAGGCAGAATTGAAACCGGCGGATTCGACCCCATTGCTGCAAAGTGACGGTGCGCCGCCTGCCGCTCTGGCTGAACAGTCAGCGGTCGGGTGCCGCGGGTGGCGTTTCCTGTCGCGGTACCGAGAGCAGTAAGTTCAGAGGAATTCCAGAGATGAAACGTGTCGCGCTTTTCCTGGCCACCAACCTGGCAGTGATCCTGCTGGCGAGCATGACGTTCCGCCTGCTCGGATTCGACAGCTTCCTCACCCAGAACGGTGTGGATCTCAACCTGCCCGCGCTGCTCGTGTTCTGCGCTCTGCTCGGCTTCGGCGGCTCCTTTGTCTCGCTGCTGCTCTCGAAGAAGATGGCCAAGTGGTCTACGGGAGCCAGGGTGATCGAACAACCCCGCACCGAGAGCGAGCGCTGGCTGGTGCAGACCGTCGCCCGGCAGGCCCAGCAGGCGGGTATCTCGATGCCGGAAGTGGCGATCTTCCCCTCCCCGGAACCCAATGCTTTCGCTACCGGTGCCAACCGCAACAAGGCGCTGGTGGCGGTGAGCGTCGGGCTGCTGGAACAGATGAATGCGGATGAAGTCGAGGCTGTGCTGGGCCATGAGATCGGTCACGTGGCCAACGGCGACATGGTTACCATGACCCTGATTCAGGGGGTGGTGAACACGTTTGTGCTCTTCCTCGCCCGGGTGATCGGGTTCGTGGTGGACCGTGTGGTGCTGAAAAACGAACGGGGACTCGGTATCGGCTACTGGGTTTCGACCATCGTCGCGGAGATCGTGCTGGGACTGCTCGCAAGTGCGATTGTCATGTGGTTCTCGCGCTATCGGGAGTTCCGTGCGGACGAGGCGGGCGCCAGGCTGGCCGGACGCCAGAAGATGATCGCCGCACTGGAGCGGCTCAAGCGCCATCAGGAGATCCCCAGCGCCATGCCCGAAACACTTCTGGCCTTCGGAATCTCCAGCGGCCGGCGTCAGGGTCTGAAGGCGCTGTTCGCCTCCCATCCACCGCTGGACGATCGCATCGCCGCACTGCGTAACAGCGGCCGATGACAACGCTGACAACACAGGCACACGACTCGCGTCGTCTGCTCGCCCTGTGGCTGCTGCTGTGTTGCACCACGGTGTTTGCGATGGTGGTCCTCGGCGGGGTGACGCGTCTCACGGGATCCGGCCTGTCCATGGTCGAGTGGGAGCCGATCATCGGCGTCCTGCCGCCGCTCTCGGAAGCCCAGTGGGAAGAGGCCTTCGCCCAGTATCGGGAGTATCCCGAATATCGACTCAAGAATGCGGGAATGGACCTGCAGGGATTTCAGTCTATCTTCTGGCTCGAGTACTGGCACCGGGTGCTGGGCAGGCTGATCGGTGTGATCTTCGCGGTGCCCTTCGTGATTTTTCTGCTGCGCGGGATGATCGATCGACCGCTCATTCCCAAGCTGGCCGGACTGTTTGTGCTGGGTGGCCTGCAGGGGCTGATGGGCTGGTATATGGTCAAGAGCGGACTGGTCGACGATCCCCATGTCAGCCAGTACCGGCTCACCGCACACCTGCTGCTGGCCTTTCTGATTTTTGCAGGCATGTTCTGGGTTGCGCTGGATCTGCTGCGGGGCGGCCCGGCTGAGCAGCACTCACGGCACTCTGGTACCGGCACCGTGCTGTGGCTGACTGGTTTCGTACTGCTGACGATCGCATCCGGTGGTTTCGTCGCCGGCCTCAAGGCGGGCTTCACCTTCAACACCTTCCCGCTCATGAACGGTCAGTGGATACCGGATGGCATCGCGCTGCTCGAGCCCGGCTGGCGCAATCTGTTCGAAAACATCACCACGGTGCAGTTCAATCACAGAGTGCTGGCTGTATCTCTGGGTCTGGCGCTCATCGGATACTCCGTCAAGCTGTTGCGCGGGCATCCGCTAACCCAGGTCCGCACGGCTGTCTGGCTGCTGCTGATCGCTGTGGTCGTCCAGCTGACACTCGGAATCTCAACGCTGCTGCTGGTGGTGCCGATACCACTGGCTGCCGCACACCAGGGTGGTGCGGTCCTGCTGTTTGCGGCGATTCTGAATCTGGCGCATCAGCTGCGGAGAGTCTGATCCGCGCACTGGCAGATCCCGGGCGAGGGGTTTGGCTGTGAGGCTGGAAACCCGGGCACAGGACATCCACTGTCCGTACTGCGGCGAACGCTTCGAGATCGTGATCGACCTCAGCGCGCTGGATCAGGAATACATCGAAGACTGCTACGTGTGCTGTCGGCCGATGGTCGTGAGCGTCTTCGAAGATGCCGGAGGTGAGGCGGTGGTGCAGGTGCGGGGGGAGAATGACGCCTGACGGTAGCCGGGCTGGAGTCCGCACTCGCTAGGACGGAATTGGGGCGAGTGGTGTTCCACATGCGGGGGTCGGCCGGGGTATGGCGGACCTCGCTCCGTCGCTCCGCGATTCCCTCCTCAACCGACCAGCCCCGAAGCGGGGCTGTTCGGCATCGTCGGCGTCGCTACACGGTCCGCCATACCCCGGCCCACCCCCGCATCCGTAACGCTCTTCCAAGTCCGGCTTAAGCGGTGTGGTCTTTCGTTTCGGGCACCACGCACACAGTCAGCCAATCGCGAGGTCTCAGTATTCCCCTGCCTCCCCCCTGCTTCCAACAATCCAACCGGCTGCACGAGTTCGGATCTGAAAGTCGCAGCCACTCGCGTGCCAGCAGCGCTATTCCGGAAGTCGCGTCAGCGGCACGAACTGTACGGGAAGAATCTCTTTCGTGGTGATGCCCGCGGCCGTTTTGTCGATCAGGGTGAGATTCTGACCGGCGTGGTGAGGACCGATCGGCATCACCATGCGGCCGCCGGTTTTCAGTTGTTCGAGCAGTCGCGGCGGAATCTCATCGCCTACTGCGGTGACGATGATGCGATCGAAGGGTGCGGCCTCCGCCCAGCCGTGCCAGCCATCGCCTGCCCGCACGCTGACATTGTCGTAGCCGAGGGATGCGAGTCGATCGCCGGCCTGTGCGGCGAGCTCCGGCACGATTTCGATGCTGTACACCTCGCTCACCAGCAGCGACAACACGGCTGCCTGATAGCCGGAGCCGGTACCGATCTCCAGCACCCTGTGTTGCGGCTGCAGTTCCAGAAGGTCTGTCATCAGTGCCACGATGAAAGGCTGGGAAATGGTCTGCCGGTAGCCGATCGGGAGTGGTCTATTTTCCCAGGCGTAGAGTTCCGAATCCGCTGGCACGAACCGATGCCGGGGTACCCGGCGCATGGCGTCCATGACGCGTTCATCGAGAGTGTCGCGACCGGTGTAGTGGCGAGTTTCCCTGGTATCGCGGCGGATTTCGGTCATCAGTGCATCTATGCGCGCAGTCATGTCCGGTTCACCTGCAGCCTGCAGATTGCTGGCGATCAGGGTCGACTCTAGCAGGCAGCAGAATGTCGCCACAATGAGGAAGCGGTGTCGCATGCTGATGGTTCCTCCTGGGGAGGCTTAATCAGAGGCTCCCTTGCGATCTTCGATGGGTGCAAAGTCGTAAGCATGTGCCCCCACCGTGGCTTCCAGCAACAGGCCGCCCCGGAGCTGGGTGAAGAGCGCGATCTCCGTGTCGAAGGAAGGGGTCGAGGCAATCCCGAGGGTAGCCAGGGCCAGATTGGCCTGACCGGCGAACTCCGAGGGCACACTGAGGAAGCGTGTATAGGCTTCCTGTGTCCGGAAAAAGAGTATCTGCCGGTAGACCTGGCCACCGAGCTGGGCGCCCACGCTGAGCTGCCACATGCGGGTATGCGCAATGACCGTACCGGCTTTGTCGAACACCAGACCGCGACCATAGGCACCGCCGAAGGCGGATCCGGCCCGTGCGCTGGAGGGATACAGGGCGATGACTTCGGCTTCAGCGAAGAAAGCGGCCAGACGCTCGTCTCTGCGCATCTCCGCGAGGGCTTCGCGCACGCCGGCCACCCGCTGTGCGGAGAGATCGGACCTCTCTATGGGTTTGAGGCTGCACGCCGGGATACTGAGCGTAATCAGCGCCACCAGCAGCACTCTCAGCAGGCGATCGAGCAACTGTGTTGATCGGGTGCCTGTGGCTGTGTGTATCAGCGTTTGCATTCGATGTGTCCTGTCACGATCTCAGATCCACCGTCGGTGTTACCGAGCATGTCCGACCCGCCGAAAATGCCGGAGCGATGCACCAGCGACAGACCGATGTAGCAGTCCCTTGGCGCGCGTTTGCCGAAGAGATTCTGCAGCGGAAAGTCGACCTGGGCTTCGAGATAGTTCAGCCAGTGACTGACTTCATCACCATGTCTGATCTGCTTGATGCGCTCTGCATAGGGTATTCGCTCGGCATAGGAGATGCCGAATCCGAATCCATAGCGGAACAGTTCCCTGTCTGACCAGGGTGCATAACCACTGCCCATTGCCATCACATAGGCGACGTATTCGAAGAAGTCTTTCTGATATCCGTCCTGAAAATGACGGTTGACAGAGATCCTGCCCCAGAGATCCGCGCGGCGGCCGTCGTTGAACAGCTTGCCGATGGTAAAGCCCGCCATGCTCGAATCCAGATCCTTGTATCGGCGCAGATCGCCGGTGTGGGTTTTTGCAAAGGTGGCCTCTCCGGTGTAGCCGGCATTGATCCGATAGCTCCAGGTACCCTTCTCTCCGGGTTTGGGCAACGCATTGCCCAGGGTGTAACTGCCGCCCACGAAGCTGGCGAAGAGGTTGTCACGATCGGTGAGGGGACTGTCCTGCACGGTCTCGTCGAGCGCCGTATAGGAAACGTTGGCAAACAACTGCAGATTTCTGCTGAGCTGATAGGACGTGTTGAGTCCTGCGCGCCAGAACAGGGCGCTGTCCGGTCTGTAGGCGGGACGATCGACACGGGCCTCGGAATCACTGACACCGAAATAGTAGTCAGTGAGATCGCGGCTCTGATACACCAGGCTTGCGCTTGGCGTGAAGGTCCAGCGACCATATTCGAGCGGCAGCAGGTAGGTGAGGTCGAGTTCCTCACCATTGTGTCTTGCCAGCAGATCGGAAACGGCGGTGAAGGCGACTGTACCCCAGGGCTGCTCCAGTGTGAGTGCCACTCCACCGTCCAGTGACTGCTTCCGGTCACTCATGCCTGCGTAGAATTCGCTGGCTTCGACTTCGAGCCGGTCGAGTCGATAGCGTGCGATCAGGTCCACTCGGACAGGCCGATCCGGGAGCATATGGATACCCGCTTCGGTCCCGTGGGCAAACAGCCGTTTGCCTTCGTAAAGGTAGAGGGGGACGAGGTCGCTCGAGTTATTGCCGTAGATACTGCCGATGTCATCGACATCCACGTAGGGGCTGTCACCCCAGCGCCAGGCGAATCCGACGGCAACCGAGCCGGGCTCGGATGATTCGAACGGAATGCGGGTGATCGGCGGTTGTGCCTGGACGCTCTCCATGCCACCGGCGAGCAGTGCCAGGTACAAACACCCTGTGCTGAATCGATTTTTCTGCGAAAGAGGCACTTCAGTCCTTCCAGCTATTCACGGAGCGTCCTTGTCATCCTTGCGGCACCGGCCACTGGCCGTTGCCTTCAATCAGGCGCGCGCATGATACCCATTGCTGCCGGTGACTGCAGCCAGGACTCGAGCAGATCGGCGATCCGCGCGTGACCGAGCGGGCTCAGGTGTCCTATGGAACCGTTCGGTCGGTGCACGTAATGAGTCGCCACGACCTCCTCACGGGTTGCGCCACGCAGAAAAGCTTCACCGAGATCGATCACTGGCAGTTCGAGTGCGGCGTAGATCGCCCGCAGGCGGGACTCGATATCCGCCTCCAGCGGATCGGGTGCCAGAAAAGCTTCGGCACGGGGTATATGCAGGATCACCAGCCGCTGATCCGGGTGCAGCGAATTCTGCAATGCGCTGAGCAGATAAGAGACCACCTGGTCCATCGAACGCAGATAAGTTTGCCTGTCGGTTTCCCCGACGCGGAGTTTCGCGAGTGCGTTCTTTGCCAGTTCGGTCAACCACCAGCGCCCCTCGAGCGCCGCGCCGATGCGTTGCAGTTCATCGGCAGGTGACGGTACGGGCTGATTGGTGAGTGTGACACTGCTGCCTTCCACCGCGAATCTGGGTTTGGCGAAGGTGGAGAAGCTCATACTGCTGCGTTCGTAGTCCGACGTGTAGATTCCGAACACGACCACATCCGGCTGGTAACGCGCACCGAAATGCTGGTACTTGAGGTAGGCCTGATCGATTCCGAAGCCGGGCACGCCCATATTGAGCACCTCAGCCGACGGCAAACGGGCCGCGAGCAGGGCGGGGAAATTTTCATCAGGTTCGACTTCATTTCCCCACACAAAGGAATCTCCTATACAGAGGATTCTCAGTTTGTGTGGAGCAGGTACCTCCGAGATCGTGGAATCTCCGGCGAATCGCCTGCCATCATTCTGGAAATCCCAGCCGAGCAGGGGATCGAAGGTGGCAAAGTCGATGTCTCCTGAATCCCGATACTTCTCCCAGAACTGCACTTCGTTACGCCATTGATTACGTACCGGCAGGGTATCGAAGCTGCTGTAGATCTGGCTGGGTTCCAGGGTCAATCGAAGCACGCCCTCCATGCACAGCAGACCAGCAATCCCGGACAGCAGCATCAGCAGTAGATTTTTCAAAGCGCGTCGTCCCGTCCAGCTGGCATCAGGATGTCTCGATTTCGGATCGTCGGCTGTACGGGTGAGCGGTCAGGGCTTCTTCCAGTACCTGTCTTTCAACAGGCGCTTGTACAGCTTGCCCGTGGGCAGCCTCGGCAGTTCGTGCTCGAAGTCCACGCTGCGCGGCACCTTGTAGGCGGCCAGATGCCGGCGGGTGAAGGCGCGCAGCTCTTCAGCCAGGGCGGCGTCGGCACACACGCCGTCGACCGTCTGCACTACAGCCTTCACTTCCTCTCCAAAGTCGGGATTCGGGACACCGAACACTGCAACGTCTGCCACCGCTTCGTGGAGAATGATCACGTCTTCGATTTCCCTGGGGTAGATGTTCACACCCCCTGAGATGATCAGATAGGCTTTGCGGTCAGTGAGATACAGGTAACCTTCGTCGTCCACGTAACCCACGTCACCCAGTGCGGTCCAGTTATCGTGAAACGGGTGTGCGGATTCCGCCGTTTTCTCCGGTGCATTGTGATACACGAAGGGTCTGGCTGGTTGTTCGAAGTAGACGAGACCTTCGGCACCTGCCGGTAGTTCGTTGCCTGCTTCATCACAGATGTGCAGCACACCGCTGCGCGCCCTGCCTACCGAACCCGGGTGCGCGAGCCACTCCTGCGGACCGATGACCGTGGAGCCATTGCGTTCGGTGCCTGCGTAGTACTCCCAGAGAATAGGGCCCCACCAGTCCATCATCTGCTTCTTCACCTCCACCGGGCAGGGTGCGGCGGCATGGATGGCGCAACGATGACTCGACAGATCGAATGCACCCCTTCGTTCCGGTTCCAGCTTCAACATCCGCACGAACATGGTGGGTACCCACTGACTGTGGGTGACTCGATAGCGTTCGATGTAAGCCAGGGCCAGATCCGGATCGAAGCGCTCCATCATCACCACGGTTCCTCCCATGGCCAGTGTGCGCATGCAGTAACCGAAAGGTGCTGCGTGGTAGAGCGGAGCCGGCGAGAGATAAATGCTGTGCTCGTCGAAGCCGAACGGACTGGTGCGATCGAGACCGGGTATGCCCTCCGAAACCGGCAGACCGGTCAGTGGGCGTTTGATCCCCTTGGGGCGGCCGGTCGTACCTGAGCTGTACAGCATCGAATCACCCATCGGCTCCTCATCGAGCGGCAGGGTGGACTGGGCAGTCCGAAGGCTGTCGTAATTCTCCCATCCCTGGACGTCGCCGTCTGCAATCAGGCGGGTCGGGCAGTCAGGGATCAGTTCCAGCAGTTCATCGACGATCGGCAGACCGGCTGCGACGATGAGCGCGCGCGCGCCGGAATCCTCGACGATATAAGCGGCCTCCTCGGCCGTGAGATAGCGGTTGATGCAGGTAAGATAGAGGCCCGATCGAAACGCACCCCAGGCGATCTCAAAGAAAGGCAGGCGGTTGTCCATGAGCAGGGCCACATGATCGCCCGTGTTCAGCCCGCGCGCCCTGAGCAGACGCGCCACCTGATTGGACCGTTCATCGAGCACCTTCCAGGTGAGAGCGGCGCCAGTGTCCGCATTGATCACCGCCGGGCGATCGCCCTGCACCCTGGCCCAGTGTCCTGGATACATGTTCTGTTCTCCTTGTCTCAGATTCGCCACTGACCGCCTTCGGCGATACAGGCCCGATAGGCGGGCAGGCAGTACCAGAACAGCAGTGCGGCTGCCGGATAAAACAGCGCATTGGCGGTTGCGATCGAATAGTGCAGCAGCCCATCGTCCTGGTACAGAAAATCGGTGAACGCAGCGAGCACGCTGGTACCCAGTGCCATCCCGAGGATGTTGGTCACAAAGATATACACCGCAGTGATCTGACCGCGCATCTGATTGGGTGTGATGACGACGAAGGAGACCGCCAGCACCCCCATATAGGAGGCGCCGAGCAGTACGGCGGGCCACAACACCAGCAATGTGACCTGCGCATCGCCACTCAAGGGAGCATAGACGGCCGGTATGAGGGTCAGCAGTGCGGTGATGGCGATCGTGCGGACATAGGCATCGCTGTAGCCGTGCCCCTCGAGGCGCCTGGCAAACCAGGCGCCGAGCATGATGCCGAGACTGCCGGCACTGAGAATGATGGTGCCGTATGCAGCACCGGCTTCGCTTTTCGAGAAGCCGTAATTGCGCACCAGGAATTCCGGATACCAGGCCGCGTTGCCGTAACCGGCCATCGCCATCAGTGACGAACCGAAAAACAGGGAAAGAAATACCCGCCTGCGCTGCCACATGAAGGCCGCGATCGTGCGCAGCGGAAGCTGCGGATCCTCAGTCGTAGTGCCTGTGACCAGACCTTTCCGGCTCGGTTCCCGCATCGTCAGCATCAGCAGACTCAGCAGCAGTCCGGGAGCGCCGACGCAGATCAGTGTTGCCTGCCAGGGTTTCAGCAGACCGAACAGCGGTACCTGCAGGCCGCCCAGTGCGTCGAAGTAGTCGTACAGTACGCCACCAACCACCAGCGCCAGGCCGGCGCCAACCTGTACCCCGAGCTTGTAGAACGACATGGCGTAGCCGACCTGTGCTGGCCGGAAACTGTCGAGAATGAGCGAATAGGCGGGCGGTGCCAGTCCTGCCTCACCGGCACCGACGCCCATGCGGGCGATGAACAGCTCGGTGTAGCTGCGGGTGACCCCGCAGTACATGGTCATCAGGCTCCAGAAGCAGACGGAGACCGATACGATCAGTTTGCGGGAGTAGCGATCGGCGAGCCGGCCGATGGGCAGTCCGGCCACCGTGTACAGCAGCGCGAAAGCGGCGCCCTGCAGCAGGCTGTACTGGAAGTCCGATATGCCGAATTCTGCCCGGATCGGTCCGACCAGGAGTGCGAGGATCTGACGATCGATAAACGAGAAGATGTAGGCGACGAAGAGCAGGCCGAGGGCATAATTGGCGGCCGACAGGGTGGGATAGGCATCCACGTCAGCCGGCTGGTGCACGGATTGTGCGCTCTGATGGTCAGGCAACTTCTGAATCCCTACGCTTCTGATTCGCCGGATACCTGGGACACAATACTGGCCCTGCCACTCCTGATTCGGGCAGTATGCGGGGAACGGCGTTGGCGAGTCCATGTGCAGGCAGGGTACGCGCCTGCTGCTGCCAGAGGTCAATTCGCAGGAGAATGGGGAACACGCTGATGAGCAATCGTACCGGTCCTCTGGCGGACGTCACCATTGTCGACTGCACCATGGCCCTGGCGGGCCCCTTCGGCACTGCCATTCTTGCGGATCTCGGCGCCGATGTGATCAAGGTGGAACCGCCCGCCGGTGACGGCTCCCGGAGTGTGCCACCGCTGCCACCTGACTATGCGAACTCCAGTTCGGAAAGCGCCGGCGGTGTGGATTTCGGCGGTTACTTTGCGAGCATCAATCGCAACAAGCGCAGCATCGTTCTGGATCTCAAGGACCCGGCCGATCGGGAGACGCTGCTGCAGTTGTGTGAAAGCGCTGACGCGATTGTTGAGAACATGCGCGTCGGTGTGATGGACAGACTCGGTATCGGCTACGACGTCGTCCGTGCGCGTAACCCTGCCATCGTCTATGGCTGTATCCGCGGGTTCGGTGACCCGCGCACCGGTGTCAGCCCCTACGCCGACTGGCCCGCCTACGACATCGTTGCCCAGAGCATGGGTGGACTGGCGCAGATCACCGGACCGGAAGGCAGTCAGGGTTTTCCAAGTGGTGTGAGTGTGGGCGACATCTATCCGGGGACGCTGCTGGCCCTGGGTGTGATCGCCGCGATCCACCATGCCCGGCGGACCGGTGAAGGCCAGTTCATGGATGTGGGCATGTACGATGCGATGGTGTTTCTCAGTGAAACTGTGATAGCCAACTACGGCTACGAACAGAAGTCCCTGGGCCCGCGCGGCCAGCATCATCCCAATCTGTGCCCCTTCGGTATCTTCCCCACCAGCGATGGTGCAGTTTCGATCGCAGCCCCCGGCCCCGGTCACTGGCAGGCGCTGTGTGTCGCGATGGCGAGGGAAGATCTGGTGGACGATGAACGGACCCGCAACACCTACCTGCGACGCCGTAATCAGGCATTCGTAGAGACTGTCATTGCAGACTGGACTTCCGCGCGCACCAAGGCTCAGGTCATGGCTGCCATTGGCGGCAAGGTACCCTGCGGGCCGGTCAACACCGCCGAAGATCTGTTCGCGGATCCCCATCTCAAGGCCCGGGGTATGATCACCGAGTTCGATCTCCCCGGAGACAACCCCCGGGTTGCCATTGCCGGCAGTCCGATAAAATACACGCACACACCCGCCGGCTTCTACCGGCGGGCACCGCTGCTGAACGAACATGAGCAGGAGATTCGTGACGCCTTGCAGAGCGGTGGTGTGAAAAGCTCAGGTGTAAAAATGCCGGAAGCGAAAAAGCCGGACGCTGAAAAATAGCGCGGATCGGGCACGCAACTGCAGCATCGATGCAGGTCAGACACAACAGGGAACAGGAACGCATGAAGATTGGATTGAACGGCACCGGGCTCGTACAGCAGGCGGATGTGGAAAAGGTCTGTGAACAGGTCGAGCAGGCAGCGCGACAGGGTTTCGCCAGCTACTGGCTTGCCGAGCATCCGACCGGTGGTTTCGACGCACTGACTGTACTCGCGAGTGTGGGGCAGCGGGTTCCCGGGATCGAGCTCGGCACGGCCATAGTGCCCACCTTTCCCCGCCATCCGATGGTACTGGCCGGCCAGACACTCACCATCGCCGGTATTCTTGGCCCGCGCCTGACCCTCGGCATCGGCCTCTCCCACGAGCCGATGATGGCGCAGCTGGGTATCGGTTTCGACAAACCCATCCGCCACCTGCGCGAGTATCTGAGCATCCTGATGCCCCTGCTGCATGAAGGCGAGGTGGCCTACTCGGGCAAAACACTGAGTTGTCAGGCGAAGCTGTTTCAGAAACCCCGGGTCGCGGTGCCGGTGGTGGTCGCTGCCCTCGGGCCTCAGGCACTCGCGGTTACCGGCCGCCACGCGGATGGCACCACACTGGCCTGGGTGGGGCCGAAGACCGTGGCGGAACACATCCGTCCGCGCCTGAGTGATGCGGCCGAGGCTGCCGGTCGTCGCGCACCGAGGATCATTGCCACGCTGCCGGTGTGTGTCACCGACGATCCGGCGCAGATTCGTGCGGCGATCGGCAAGGGACTGCGCATGTACGGCGAGCTGCCTTCCTACCGGGCAATGTTCGATCGGGAAGGGGTGGATGGTCCGGCGGATGTGGCTATCGTTGGGAGCGTGGCGGAGGTTCAGGACGGCGTAGCGCGTATGGCTCAGGCAGGGGTCACGGATTTCGCTGTATCCGAGTTCGGCCTGTCCCGGGCTGATTACGAACGCACCAGGGAAACCCTGGTCGGACTGCTCCCGCAGGCATAAGGAAACTCATGGCCCATTGGCAGGAGCAGGAAAGCGCGGATACTCAGATCAGCGAAGTTGCACCGAACGTGCTGCGCATGCAGCTGCCTATCCGCATGCCCGGTCTGGGTCATGTCAACATGTACGCCCTGCTCGATAAGAACGGCGCAGCGGTGATCGACCCGGGACTGCCGGGACCGTTCACCTGGCAGGCCATCCAGGACCGGCTGCAGCAGGCGGGGTTGAAGCCGAAAGACATTCACACGGTGCTCATTACCCACTCCCATCCGGATCACTTCGGCGGGGCTCAGCGCTTCGTGAAGGAACATGGTGCCTCGGTCATTGCGCATCGCAGCTTCCGCTTCGGTCTCGCAAAGTCGGCGCTCGAAAACCAGCCGGAAGTCTCCGTGGAAGATCTGGACGCCCAGCGCCACAGCGAGGAGGGTGGGGAGGAGGACGGGTCACCCTCACCCGATCATGCACCCGGCGCCGCTGGACCGGGACAGGATCACGACGGCCACGGCCACAGTCACGGCGCACAGTCAGCGATGGGCTGGTGGGGCGGTCCGACCCCCTGGGGCGGCGCCCGGCCGCGACCGCCGCTCACCCGGCGCCTGCTCTGGCGGGCGATGTCCGTTCTGGGTCGGGGCATGCCCGTGCCGAAAGTCACCCATCCGGTGGAGCAGGGCGATGTGATCACCCTGGCCGGCAGGGAAATGTTCGTGCTGCATACGCCCGGTCACACTCCGGACCATTTCTGTCTGCACGATCCCGAAGGGGGCGTTTTTTTTGCCGGCGATCACGTGCTGCCGACGATCACCCCGCACATTTCGGGTATCTCCACGTCGGCCGATCCGCTGCTGTCGTTCTTCTACTCACTGGACCGTGTCGGCGAATTGCCGGGTATCCGCCAGGTGCTGCCCGCCCACGGCCACCCGTTCAGCGACCTGCGCGAGCGCACCGAAGCAATCAAGCGTCACCACTTCGAGCGGCTCGAAAGGATCCACGAGATCTCGCGGAATTTCGGCCGACCCGCCACGGTGGAGGAATATTCACAGCATCTGTTCCGTCCGCGCAGCTGGGGATCGATGGCCCAGAGCGAGACCTACGCGCATCTCGAGCACCTGCGCCATGCCGGGCAGGCAGACGCCCACCGGGATAAACGCGGTGTGCTGTACTATGTCACCGGATGAATAACTCTGGAGAAAAAGGATGGCGTTCAAAGGCATCGATCATGTCGTGGTGCGTGTTAAAGATCTCGACAGTGCGATCGAGGGATATTCGAAACTTCTGGGTATGCAACCGGAGCGGCAGCATTCAGAGGCGCTGAAAGCCGACCAGGCTTTCTACCACTTCGGAAACCAGACCTTTCTCGAGCTGATTTCGCCGACCGATGACAGCTCCCCGATAACAGGCTCTCTGAACAAGCTCGGTGAAGGCATCCACACGGTCGCTTTCGCGGTGGACGATCAGAAAGCCACGGTCGCCGATCTCGACGCGAAGGGTATTCGAACCATTGGTGGTGCGTTTGTGCATCCCGCGGCGGCCAACGGGGTGCTGGTGCAGCTCTCGCAGAAGGCCTGAAGTCCTCAGCGGGTCGGCTGCAGTATCAGACGGCTGCCTCCCAGGGGTGCACCAGAATTTTCGAGTGTGCCTCGGGATTGCCCAGATCCTCGAAAGCCTGAGCCACCCCTGCGAGCCCGACGTGACCCGTGACGATGGGGTGCGCGAGGATTTCTCCTGCTGCGATTCCATGCAGGGTCTGGGCGAATTCTTCCGGGGTGTATCCCAGCACGAAGTGCAGCTCCAGCTGTTTGTTGATGGCCACAAAGGGCTCTATGCGATCGGGCTCCATACACACGCCCACCACCACGATCCGGGCGCCTGTGGGTGATCCCTCCATCAGGGTCTGCAGAATGCCCGGGACACCGACGCATTCAAACAGCACCGGTCTTCTGGCGCTGGTACCCATCATCTCCGCCATCATCTGCTGTGCAGCGGTACGTGGGACACCGAGATCCTCCCACTTCGCGTAGGGTGATTCCTGTGCCGGGTCCACCAGTACATCGGCGCCCAGTGTTTCTGCCAGGCGCCGTCTGGCCGGTGAAAAGTCTGCGGCCACCACCGGACCCAGCCCCCGGGACTTCAGTGCTGCGATGACCGCAAGACCGATAGGGCCGCAGCCGATCACCATGAAGACGTCATCTTTGCCGGGCTGGGCTTTGTTGACCGCATGAAGGCCCACAGCGAAAGGCTCGGTCAGTGCGGCCTGCTCTGTAGGCAGACCATTCGGAACCGGCAGCATGAGGCCTTCCTGCAGCAGCAGGTACTCGCCATAGCCGCCGTAGAAACTGTTTGAGTAACCGATAGCGCCGGTGGCGGCAGGCCCAAGGATCATCGGCACTGAACAGACCCTTGTGCCGACGGCAAGTGATCGGGTGGTGTCGGGACCGTAATCGACGATTTCAGCGCAGAATTCGTGGCCGAAGACGATGTCGCCGCCGGGATCCATGGTCATGGGCCCGGCTTCACCGAAGTTGGACTTCACGGTGGCTTCGACCATGCGGTCCATGTGCTTGAGGGCATGGAGATCGGATCCGCAGATGCCGCAGGCCAGTGACTTCACCAGGACCTGCCCGGATCCGGGTAGAGGGTCGGGAACCGTATCGAGTACCAGTTGGCGATTGCGGGTAACGACGGCTTTCATGGAGGATCCTCCTGCTGAGTATTCCGAACCTGCATGCTGTGTGCTCGGAGTTGAAAACTCAAGTGAAGGAGCGGCGGAATCGGGGGGGGGGGCCGCCCCGGCCAGGCTGTCCTCTGGTAGTCTGACGGCCGGAGAAGGAGTAGTGAGCCGACATGGTAGATATTGAAGAACTGAAGTCCCGTTTCCTGAATCTCGAATTCGACACCAAGGAGTTCGTGCTGGATCGGGATCGGGTGGTCACGGTGGCAAAGGTTTCCGGCGAGCGGCTGGCCCAGTTCATCGACCCTGACCACGAAGATTTCCAGGCCACCCCGGCCTTCATCGCCAGTCTTGCTGCAGGTCGCCACCTGCCGATCGAGTTTCCGAGCCTGGGAGGAATTCCGATGGATGGCGGCAAAGCGGTCACCTGTCTGAAACCGGTGCGGATTGGCGCGCCACTGACCGGACGCACCCACCTGCACGACATATACGATAAGTCCGGGCGCAGTGGACGCATGATTTTCCTCGTTTCGCGCATGGAGATCTTCGATGCCACCGGGGAGCAGGTGGCCATCAGTGACTCCCGTATGGTGATCCGGGAGAAAGCCCAATGAGCGTACGCAGCATTGCCGATGTGGAATTCGGTGCTGAACTCACACCCTTCGAACCGGATACCTCACTGGCGGCGACCAGCAGCTTCGCCGCTGCCGTCGGCTGGGGCGGTGGTGGTCGCTTCAGCGATCACGACAAAGCCCGCAAAGAGGGCCTGCCCGGCGCTCTGGTGCCGGGCATCATGGCCATGGGCTTTCTGACCAGCATGATCCATCGCTGGTCTGAGGTTGCACGGGTGGAATACATCGATACAGTGTTCCGCGCACCGCTCCTCGCGGACGAAGCCTGCACAATCGATGCGGTGGTCACCGATGTCGACGAAGAGGCGGGTCTGGTGCAGCTCGATCTCACGGTGAAGAACACCGCGGGGGAGACCAGGGTATTCGGTACCGCGAACGTGCGGCTGCCACTGGTGTGAAATTCAGCAGGCCTGAAAATTAAGGAGACGACATTGAGCAGTTACGAAACCCTGCTGATTGAGAAGGAAGGGGCGGTGGACTGGTTGACCCTGAATCGACCGGAATCGCTGAACGCAATATCGCTGCAGATGGTGACCGAGCTGCGTGATTACTTCGGCAGACTCCAGGAAGATGACAGCGTGCGCATTGTTGTCATGCGGGGCGCCGGACGCGCATTCTGCGCAGGACTCGACATCAAGGAGTCCGGCAGCCGTGCACCCGCAGACAATCCGTATGGGGCGGGTATGGGATTTCAGGGTTACCTGGCGGAGGTCTACATCCGCATGCGGCGCTGCCCGCAGCCCATCATCTCACTGGTGCAGGGCGCGGCCTGTGGTGGCGGATTTTCTTTTGTGCTCGCTTCAGATATCCGCATTGCCGGTGAGAGCGCGAGGATGAATGCCGCCTTCATCCGACTGGGTCTTTCTGCCTGCGACATGGGGTCAAGTTACTTTCTGCCCAGACTGGTTGGCACCTCGATCGCTTCCGAGCTGATGTTGACGGGTCGTTTCATTCACGCCCCGCGTGCGCTGGCGACCGGCCTTGTGTCTGAAGTCGTTCCGGATGCGCAGCTGGCGGATGCGGCACGCCCCTATCTCAAGGAGATGCTGACCACCTCCCCCATGGGGCTGCGCCTGACCAAGGAGGGGCTCAATCTCGCCATCGATGCACCCGGCCTGGAGGCGGCGATGGCGATTGAGAACCGCAATCAGCTGATGTGCTCGCGTACCGAGGACGTGAAGGAAGGTATGAAGGCCTTTCTGGAAAAGCGCGATCCGGTCTATACGGGCCGCTGACCGACAGGTGACCGCCCGGATTCCGGAGGAATCTCCGATAACCCATTCAAGTGCACGGATAACTCAAAGGAAATCAGACAGTGGACAACTATAAAGCCTTGCTGGAGGCCTATACGAAGATCGTTGCGAGTGTGGATGATCTCAATCGGCCGGGTGTGGCCAGCACACCGAAACGCGCGGCGGTGGCGATGCAGTTCCTCACCCGGGGGTACGAGCAGAGTCTCGAAGAGGTGGTCAACAACGCACTGTTCCCCACAGACAACCGGGAAATGATCATCGTGCAGAACATCGAGCTCTACTCGCTGTGCGAGCACCATCTGCTGCCCTTCATCGGTCGCGCCCATGTCGGTTACATACCGGACGGCAAGGTGCTGGGCCTTTCCAAAGTCGCGCGCATTGTCGACATGTTCGCCCGGCGCCTGCAGATCCAGGAGCAGCTCACTTTCCAGATCGCGGATGCGGTGCGCAAGGTGACGGGAGCCCAGGATGTGGGGGTGATCATCGAAGCCCAGCACCTGTGCATGATGATGCGCGGAGTGGAAAAGCAGAACTCCCAGATGAAGTCCTCTGCGATGCTCGGCGCCTTTCAGGAGAATCCTTCGACCCGGGCGGAGTTCCTTACGCTGCTGCAGCGCTGATACTCGCTGGGGCTGTTTTCGGAACGGATTTCGAGGCCGCGAGGGGGTGTGGCGGACCTACGCTCGGGCCCTCCGGGCTTCCCTCGATTGGCGGAGTTGCCTCGCGCAAAGCCGCGAGTCAATCCGCCTCACTCGGCCTCGCTCCACGGTCCGCCACACCCCCCTCGCCACCCCGGCTTCGAGATGGATCCGAGACAGCTCAGCGAGATCTGCTCGATTGCTCGCAAGATCCAGCCAAGAAACTCGGAAAGATTTGCCTGGCGTGGACGCGGATGGGCTATCGTGCCCGCTCCCGAAACCCCAGCGCGGCGAAAGCAGCCAGCACATAGAGCCCCAGAAAGATCATGAAGGCCGGATCGTAGCTGCCGGTGGTATCGAATATCCAGCCGGCCAGTGGCACACCGATGATCTGCAGCGGGAACATCGCCGGTCGCAGCCGACCCATCGCCTTGCCGAAGCGGTTGCGGCCGAACATCTGGCCCACCAGCGCACCCTGGAGGGGGACTACCCCACCCATGCCGTAGCCGAACAGCGCAGCGCCGAGGGTGAACAGCCACATTTTGTCGGTCTGGAACATCAGCAGCTGGCCGCTGATCTGGCAGGCGATGGTGAACCAGACTGCGTGACGGGCGCGCCAGTAGTCGGAGAGCCAGCCGAAGGACAGCTTGCCGAAGATGCCGAGTCCGGCGCACACCGACATCACCATAGAGGCCGCCTGCAGCGAAGTACCCGAGTCGGTGATACGCGGCACCATGTGGGTGAGGGTCGCGCTCTGGCAGCAGAACAGCAGTCCCACCACGGTCACCAGCACCCAGAAGTTCCGCTCTTTGAGGATCGGGTTTGTGGAACTTTCGGCGGCGGCGATGTGTGCGAAATCCTTGCCGCTCACTTCCGTGAGCTGGCCGTCAGGCAGCAGATCCACATCCTCAGGTCTGGAGATCACCAGCTTCAGCACCAGAGGCAGCACGATGAGCCCGGTGAAGGCGGCGTAGAGCATGAATCCTTCGCGCCACCCGTAGTTGTCGATGAGTGCGGCGCTGATGAAGGGCATGACCACTCCGGACGCGGAGATTCCCGTGGCGGCGATGCCCAGCGCCATACCCCGTTTGCGCACGAACCAGTTCGCCACCAGCTTTGCGGTTGCCAGGCCGCCCATCGCGCTTGCGCCAAAGCCGATGAACAGGCCGATCGCCAGATAGAATTCCAGCGGCGAACGCACGAAACTCAGCGCGATGAAGCCCATGGTCATGAAGCCCGCACCCAGCGCGATGATGCGTTTCAGCGGATAGCGATCCAGCGCATTGCCGAGCAGCGGAGCGGCGAGCGCGCCGACGGTGGCGGTTATCGTCAGTCCGAGTGAGACACCGAGGCGTGAGCCACCGAACTCTTCTGCGATGGCCTTGAAAAACACGCCGTAGGAGTAAAAAAAGAAGCCGACGGCGACGAAGTCGACAAAGAAGGCAACGGCGACCATGCGCCAGCCGAGAAAGCGGACGCGGGGATTCGAGGAAATCACTCCCTGGGGAGATGCGGGTTGCCGAAGATGGCCCGCATGGTGTCCGCAGTGCTGGTCGGGTGGCTGGCATCGGAGAAGTCGTTGATCTTCTCCCAGGCTGCCTGGACATCGTCCGGCGAGAAGCCGGTGGGTGGAAAATAGGCGCCCTGACTGCGCTCCCAGCGCACGCGCCCGATCCAGCCTGCACCGACTTCGAACAGTCCGCCGGTGGCATCACAGCTGTCGTGACACAGCCAGGCGACCAGGGGGCTGACCACCTCGGGGCGCAGCAGCGCCATGGCCTTCTCGTCCATCACCGTGCCCATCAGCCTCGAAGCGGCGATGGGGGCGATGGTGTTTGACGCGATGCCTTTCGAGCGGCCTTCGATGGCCAGGGTCTGGGAGAGCCCGTGCAGAGCCAGTTTGCAGGCGCTGTAATTTGCCTGTCCGAAATTACCGTAGATGCCTGCAGCCGAGGTCGTCATTACGAAGCGGCCACTGCCCTGCTCGCGCATGTGGGGAAATGCCGCGCGACTGACCTTGTAGGCGCCTTTCAGATGTACGTTGTAAACCAGGTCCCAGTCCTCGTCCGTCATCTTGTGAAAGGATTTGTCGCGCAGAATGCCGGCGTTGTTGACCACGATGTCGATGCGGCCGAAGGTGTCCAGCGCGCATTGCACGATCCGATCACCCTCGGTCACTGAATCTCCGTTGGCGACAGCCTCGCCACCAGCGGAGGTGATCTGCTCGACTACCGAGTCCGCAACGCTCGAATCGCGGCCTTCACCGGATCCGGAACCGCCGAGATCGTTGACCACCACCCGCGCCCCGAGGGAGCCGAGCAGGAGCGCGTGGGAACGGCCGAGCCCATTGCCGGCGCCGGTGATGACGGCGACCTTGTCTGAAAAATCGAGGGCCATGCCGTGCTCCTGGTGGTCGATATTTGGTCTGAGGCTGCCTGGCAGCCTGTTGTATAAGTCTCGTTTGCTCAGCGCGCCCTCCGGGAGGCTCTGGCGCGCGCGCTGACTACGTTGCACCTCTCGGCAAGGTCACCAACATTGCCTTCGAGGTGCGTCTTGCCAGCCCGCGCGCCAGAGCCTCTGAGCTTTCGAGACTTATCCAACAGGCTGCTAGTATGTGCAGCCAGAGAGGGAGTCACAACCCGCATGGCGGAACAACAGAAGGCGGACGACCAGGCGCACGGCGCACGCTCCCTCATCTGGCGCAGCGCCCCGTTCCGGGCTTATCTGGGATCCACCGCTTTTTCCGGTATGGCCTTTGCCATGCAGTATCTGCTGATCAGCTGGCTGCTCATCGGCGTGCTGCTGCTGCCGGCCGATCAGGTGGGTGTGCTCCAGGCGCTTATGGGCGCACCAGGCATTTTCATCATGCTCTGGGGTGGTGCGAGCGCGGATCGAACAGATCCCCGCGGGCTGCTCATCCGGGTCTATGCCCTGGCGCCCCTGCTGCCACTGCTGCTGCTCGTCGTGGACGGGGCGGGCCACCTCAACGTCTGGACCGTCGCGGTCTGGGGTCTCGGCATGAGCGTGGTGAGTTCATTTTCCGCACCCGCCCAGCAGGCGATTCTCAATCGGGTTTCCGGTGCCGCCGTGCAGCAGGGAGTCTCTGCTGCCACCGCGGTAGGATTCCTGGTACAGATAACCGGTCTCGCAGTGGCCGGGCAGATGGAGACGGTCGGACTCGGCACGGTGCTGATCGTGCAGGCCGCCTGTCTGGCGATCGGCGCTCTGGCGGTGCGACGCATTGCCGCGGTGGCGACACCACCTAATCCCAACCCCACTTCGGCTCTGCGCACCATCACTGCGGGCCTGAAGGCGACCCTGGTGCACAAGGTCATCTTTCACCTGCTCACCATCAATTTCATCTCCTCCATCTTCAATGCCGGCGCCTTCATGACCGTGTTTCCCTACATCATTGCGCGGGTCTACCAGGGCGACGCGATTCTCCTGGCGATCATGATGGCGGTGTTTTATGCAGGGGCAACCTTTGCCAACATCCTGATGTTCCGCTTCATGCCCTTTGCCCGTCCGGGTCGACTCTTTCTGATCATGCAGCTGTCGCGCATCGTTGTGCTCTATCTGCTCTGGATAGAGCCCGGCTGGTGGCTGCTGATCCTCGCCACCCTCGGCTGGGGAGTGAACATGGGCTACACCACCACCCTGGCACGCACCATCGTTCAGGAATCCGCAGCACCGGAGTATCGCGGACGGATTCTGTCGGTATTCACCCTGGGTATGATGGGCAGCGCGCCTATCGGCGCCATCGCCCTGGGTGTGGTGATCGAGATATTCGGCACCCTGAATGCGCTGCTGCCCGCGATGGTGGTTTCGCTGCTGCTGTTCTGCTACGGCGCCTTCACGCCAGTATGGGGTTACCGGTCGCCGGCACAAAGCTCGAGTCCCGGAGGCTGAGGTGCAGATTGCACAGCGCTGGTACGAAAGAAAGACGCTTGCGGACGGCCTGACCCTGCTCCTGGAACCCCACGTGCATCCCTTCCTGCGCTGCAATATCTGGCATCTGCGCGGCAGAGACCGGGACCTCCTCATCGATACCGGGCTGGGTGTGAGTTCGCTGCGCGCAGAGATCCATGATCTGATCGACAAACCGCTGACCGCCCTGGCCACCCACATCCACTATGACCATGTCGGCTGCCTGCACGAGTTCGATGAGCGTCTCATGCATCGCATCGAGAGCGACCGGATGGCCGATTATCGGGAATTCGCGACCCTCTCCGGCGCCGACTTCCCACCCGCCGAGCGCGCGCTTTTCGAACAGGCTGCCCCCATCGGGGAATGGCTGATTGATGCGCTGCCGGATGCGGAATTCGACCCGGCCGCCTATACAGTGGCTCCGACCACCGTCACCCGCGCCCTGGACGCGGGTGAGATCCTGGATCTGGGTGACCGACACTTCGAAGTGCTGCATCTGCCGGGTCATTCCCCCGGCAGCATGGGCCTGTGGGAAGCGGCCAGCGGCACCCTGTTCTCAGGCGATGCGATCTATGACGGGGTACTGCTGGACGAACTGCCGGACAGTCACATCGCTGACTACATCCAGACGATGAAGCGACTGCGGGAACTGCCCGTTGTCGCCGTACACGGCGGACACGAGCCCAGTTTCGGGCGCGCCCGCCTGATCGAGCTGGTGGACGACTATCTGGCCCTGCGGGATGGCTGAAGCCGTGACAGGCCCGGTTCACATCCGGATAATGGCGCGCTTTGCGAGCGGATCCCCTCCGGAACCGGTGCCGATCACCCAGGATCAGCGCCGCGTGCCAGGGATTTCGACGATCAACCGGTAGTTCCAATGTTCAGAAATCTGCGTCTTTACCGGGTTCACGGCGACTGGCCGGAATCCGAGGAAGCCCTTTCCGGCCGCCTGCTCGAAGTCCCTTTCAAACCCTGTGGTGCCTACACCGAGCGCAGCGCTGGATTCGAAGCCCCGGTGGCCGGTAATCCGGAGAACCTGGCCCGGCGTGTAGCGGGTGCAGATCTTTTCCGTCTGCGCGCCCAGACCCGCCTGCTGCCGAATGCGGCGGTCAACGAAGCCCTCGAGGATCGGGTGGAAGCCTTTGTGTCCCGATCCGGCCGGGAACCCGGACGTCGGGAGAAGCGCGACCTGAAGGATGAGGTCATCGCCGAGCTCATGCCCAGGGCGCTGCTCAAATCCGATCGGATCTGGGGACTGTATCTGCGTTCGGAAGGCCTGCTGGGCATCGACACATCCTCAGAGACCTACGCCGAGCGCTTTCTCGACAAACTTCGCTCGGCCTTCGGCAGTCTCGAGGTCATGCCGCTGGGATTCAAAGAGTCTGTCGGCCGTCTGATGAATCCGGTGTTTCTCGGCAAAGGACCGTCTTCCTTCGTGGTCGGACGTGAGTGCCGCATGAAGGATCCTTCGGTGGGCACCACCTCGGTGAGCTGGATGGACGTGGATCTGGGTGATCCGAGTGTGCAGAAACACGTGCGCGATGGTTTCAAACTCGACCGGCTTGGCATGACGTTTGATGAAGTGGTGAGCTTCGTGCTCGATGAAACACCCATGCTGCGCAAGATCAAGTTTGTCGGCATGGCAGCAACGGAAGAAGGCATCGAGCTCGACGAAGATCCGATTGCGCGGCTGGATGCTGAATTCGTGCTGCTCACCGGCATGCTGCAGCGGCTGATGCAGGCGATGAAGAAGCAGCTGGGTGGTTATGCGTGAGTAGCGCAGGAGACAGGACGACGCCGGGTGACAGACGCACCCGGAACCTGATGTTCGTCATTGCCGGACTGCTGGTCATCCTGGGTGTGCTGCTCGTCTGGCTGATGACGGTACCGGAACCGGCCTACGTGTCCGGTGTCGCGCATCCCGAACAGTCGGGAATGAGTGTGGGCGGAGAACGCGGCGAACGCCTCGGCAATGCCGGCCCCCTGCTGTTCTGGCTGCAGAGCTGCATTCTGCTGCTGATACATGCACTCATTGCCCTGGGTGTCGCACCGAGGCATCGAACCCCATCCTTCTGGGGCCTGCTCGCTGCCATTGCCGCGGTCTCACTCGCCGTCTGGTGGAGCATGTACGAAAGCTACATGGACTATCTGCACACCGGTGTTGCGCCTGCGGTATTCGGCTTTCCTCTGCCTACCTCACTTGCCCTGTTCGGTGTGCCCTGCGGCGGCGCTCTGCTGTGTGTGTTCTATGTCTGGGGGTTCCGGCGCTTCATCTACTCCGAGGCGGATGAGGCGGCCTACGAAAAGCTGCGGGCGGAAACGGGTCAACCCCGGATCCCGGAACACTGATGGAGGCATTTCGTACCGAAATCACCATCGGCTTCGTTGCCGTGTACATGCTCTTCTGTGTGGTGGTGGGTGTCTGGGCCATGCGTCGCACCCACAACAGCAGCGATTTCTTTGTGGCCGGCCGCCACCTCGGACCGCTGGTGGTGGCACTGGCTGTTTTTTCGAGCACGCTTTCCGGGTTCGGCTTTGTCGGCGGACCGGGCCTCGTCTATTCGAGTGGCTTGAGTTCGCTGTGGATGGTGATCGTCGCCGGTTTCGGCTACGCCCTGGCATTCTTCCTCGTCGCGAAACGGATCCGCATGATCGCTGGAGTGCGTAACGCGCTCTCTCTGCCGGACATCGTTGCCGCCCGCTACAACAGCGAGTGGGCGCGCGGACTCACTGCGGTCACCATTCTGCTCGGTGTGATGGGGTATCTGGCCACCCAGATTCTGGCGATGGCGCTGGTTCTGCAGTCGGTGCTCAGTGCGACCGAGATCTTCGCCGGGATCTCTCTGGTGACCTGTGTGGCGCTGTCGCTGGGTGTACTGATTTTCTACAGCGTAACCGGTGGGATCATTGCCTCGGTGTACACCGACGTACTGCAGGGCACCATCATGGCCGTAGCCGGTGTGCTGATCCTGGCTGCTGCGGCCAGCGTCTATGAGGGCGGCCTGCCCGAAGCAGTCGGAGTCATCGCCGCGGACGACGGTGAAGCCGCGATGCCTTTTGGCACCCTGGGACTGGTCACCGCGATCGGCTGGGGGTTCGTCTTCGGTCTCGGGCTGGCCGGTCAGCCTCATCTGGTGACCAAGATGATGATGAACCGGAAAATCTCCGACAACCGGGTGGTTTTTCCGGTGAGTCTGCTGGGCTACGGACTGGCCGCACTGCTGTGGTTTGCCATCGGCATCATCATGCGGGCGACGGTACTCGATGGCAGTACACCACCGCTGCTGGCGCCGGATGAAGCCGCCCCGGTATTCCTGGCCACGTTCGCCCACCCGCTCCTGGCCGGTATTGTGTTTGCGGCATTGTTTGCCGCGATCATGTCCACCTCGGATGCCTTCCTCAACATCGGCACAGCGGCGGTCATTCACGACATTCCCAATGCCATTCGCGGTCGCAGCATTGAAAACGAACTGTTCTGGGCACGGATCGTGACCGTGTTGATCACCCTGGTGGCTGCCGCATTCGCGCTGTATTCCTACTATGGCAACGACCGTCTGGTGGCCCTGCTGGGTGCTTTCGGCTGGGGAACCTTTGCTGCAGCGCTGGTGCCAGTGGTGGTGTTCGGACTCAACTGGAAACGCGCCACAGCCAGAGCCGCCATCGCCGCCATTGTGGCGAGCCTCCTCATCAATTTCGGGGTGGAGATTTTCTCGCTGCACCTTCCCTTCGGCATCAGCGGGCCCTTCCTCGCGATGACCACGTCGATGCTGCTGTTTGTGCTGATTTCACTGGTTGATACCAGGCCGAAGCTGGCGCCGGACATAGAGAGAATTCTCGATCTGTGAGAACTCAGTAGCGGATGATGTCGTTGCTGTGCGCCGGCAGATCGAAGGTCATGCCGTCTTCGGTCAGAATTACACCGGCTGGCAGATCCCGGGTGAATACCTTCTCGAGGAGAAAATTCATCGGTGGTGGCACCAGGTGATAGAGGGCCAGCTGCTGCACGCCCGTTGCCTTCAGTAACCGTTCCATGTCCGATGTGGGTGCATGGTAGTCGGGAATGTCGTGAAAGATCTTTGACACTCGATTACCGGCAGTGGCCTCTTCCAGCGAGGCGATGATGGGAACCGACAGGGCATCCTGAAGCAGCAGATCTGCATCGGTGGCGGCTTCGATGAGGCTGTCGTTGACCAGGGTGTCACCGCTGATGACCACCGAACGCCCGCGATAGTCGAAGCGATAGAGGAGGGCCGGTTCGACCGGAAAGTGGTCAGCGCTGTAGGCGGTGATTACCAGATCGTCTTCTTCAGTCACCAGGCCCGGTGCCACGATCCGGGATTGCATGAGGGCGAGTTCCGGGGGCAGCAGTTCAGCGCCGTGATGGGCCACCCGGTAACCGGTGTCCAGGGCATAGGCGGCGTTGAAGCCCTCGACAACCTGGCTTACCCCGACGGGACCGTAAACGGTCAGCGGGTCCGGTCGGCCGGCCACCCAGGAATTCAGATTGAAATCGGGCAGGCTGGCGATGTGGTCCGAGTGGAAATGGGTGAGCAGTACACCACGCAGTTGCGACAGGTCGATCCGCGCCAGGCTCAACGTGCGGGCGGACCCCGCACCCGCATCCACCAGATAGAGTCTGTTGCCTGCCCTGACCGCGACACAGGCCTGGGCCCGGTCGGGTGCCGGAAGCGGCGAGGAGGTGCCGCACATGAATACACGCAGGCCGTCGAAATCGGGGCCCGGTACGGTGGCAATCCCTGCGGCCATGAGTCTTTTGAGCAGAAGATCCTGCACCGCGGGCACATTCACCAGTGCGGCACCGAGGAGAATCAGAATGCCGAATGGAATCAAAAGGTACTTCAGCAGTCCAACCATCGCGTGAATTCCGATCGACGGGGTGAGGGCGAACGATACCCTAGTGGCCTGTAACAGGCATTTCCGGAGTTCCCGCAGCCCGCGCTGCGATTCGGAAATGCCTGTTGCAGGCTGCAGGATCCACTCGAGTTCTAACTGTCGACCGGAGGAGGTAAGATGCGCCCAGTTTTCAAGGAGGACACGATGTCCCTACGGATTACATTGACAGCCCTGCTCATGGTGCTTGCCGGCACCGTCCATGCAGATAAATTCACCGATGCTGCGGATCTGTTCCGCAATGCCGGGGCCAGTGCACCCTTCTTCGACGATGCATACGGGTATGCGATATTCCCGACCGTAGGCAAGGCGGGATTCATCATCGGCGGTGGCCGGGGTACCGGTCGGGTGTACGTGGCAGGAGACCCGGTGGGTGAGACCACGCTTACTCAGCTCACCGTTGGACTCCAGGCGGGTGCGCAGGCGCACAGCCAGATCATTTTCTTTCAGGATGACCGGGCCTTCAGAGAGTTCGCCCAGGGGAACTTCGAGTTCGGTGGTCAGGTGAACGCCACCATAGTCACTGCCAGCGCCCAGGCGACCGCGGCCACCACGGGTGCGGGTGCCGGTGCCAGCGGAGGACGCAAGGATGCGGAAGTTAAAGGCGGCTACTACAAGGGCATGGCCGTATTCATCATCGCGACCGGTGGGCTGATGTTCGAAGCGAGTGTGGGTGGACAGAAATTCAGCTACCGGCCAATCGACCACAGTCTTTCGACTCAGTAGGGAGCTCATCCGCTGCCGGTTTCCGGTAGCGGTGTACAAAGCGCGCGGTGTTCCCGCGCACTTCGGCCTGGAAGACCGGTATGTCGAGGGGATCCCGGGGGTTGCTGAGCAGTTGCGAGGCGCCTTCGAAGCGGAATCCCAGGCGCTGCATCTCGGTGCAGACAAATACCGGGTCCACCCTGTGTAGAACCTGTGCCGCCGCCGGGCCGGTACCGGCCCGGGCGACATGATCGACGATTCCGAATATGCCACCGGGTTTCAGCAGCCGGTAGAGTGTTTTCAGCGCCGGATCCGGTGCGATGCGCCAGCCATGATTGGCATAGTAGAAGTCGTGGAACACCTTCACGAGCAACACCAGGTCGAGACTCGACCCGGGAATCAGCAGCTGGTCCAGGTCCTGCACCAGAGGCTCGACGTTCGGCAGTCGTCCAGCCGCCAGACGCTGCTGCATCCGCGCCAGGGACCTGGCTGAACCCAGGCTGTTGTGAAGGTAGACGTGGCCATCGCGCCCGACGATGCCGGCCATCACCTCGCTGTAGTAGCCGTCTCCGGCAAAGACATCCAGTGCCCGCATACCGGGTTCGAGTCCGATGAAGTCCAATACCGCAAAGGGTTGACTGCTTCTGTCGCGCTCGAGGTCCGCCGCGCTGCGTGCCGGGGATGCCTCTGTCCCCGCGGTTGCGCCGAGCAGCAGGACGGCGGCAACGACAATCAGCGGTCTCATGATGGGTGACCGGAGGATTGCTAGAGCCTGGCGATGACCGCATCCGCAAACGCATCGGTACCCAGTTCGCCGCCGAGGTCCCGGGTTCGGGCGCCGTCCAGCAGGGCCTGGTCGTAGGCTTTCTTGATACGGGCGGCGGCCCTGGAGAATTCGGGTTGCTCATCCACCTCTGCCAGGTAGTTGAGCATCATCACCGCAGACATCAGCAGGGCCAGGGGATTCGCAACTCCTTTGCCGGCGATATCCGGCGCTGAGCCATGCACGGCTTCGAAGATGGCTGCGTGATCACCGAAGTTCGCACCCGGCACCACACCGAGCCCGCCGACCAGTCCGGCGCACAGGTCACTCACCACATCTCCGTAGAGGTTTTCCAGCAGCAGGATGTCGAACTGGCCGGGATTCTGCACAAGGCGCATGGAGCCTGCATCGATGATGGCCGTTTCGTACTCGATGTTCGGATACTCGTGTTTGTGCACCTGATCCGCACAGCGCAGAAACAGACCATCGGTCATTTTCATGATGTTGGCTTTGTGGAATACGGTGATTTTTTTACGCTGGCGCTGAGTGGCGAAGCGGAAGGCCCAGTGTGCGATGCGCAGACAGCCTGCTTCGGTTGCGACCTTCATGCTCATCACCACACCGGGGGTGATCTCGTTTTCCACACCGCTGTACAGGCCTTCGGTATTTTCCCGGATGATGATGATGTCCACGCCGTCGAAGCGGGTTTCCACGCCGGGCAGATTCCGCACGGGCCGCACGGCTGCGTAGAGTTCAAAACGTTTGCGCAACTGCACGTTCACCGAAGCGAACCCATCGCCGACCGGGGTCGTGCAGGGGCCCTTCAACGCCACCGAATGATGTTCGATCGCTTCGATGGTGCTTTCAGGCAGGACGTCTGTGCCTTCCTCCAGGGCAGCCAGTCCGGCGTTTCTTCGGACCCAGTCGATGGAAACTCCGGCTGCGTCGAGAACCTTGAGGACCGCATCGGTAATCTCGGGTCCTATTCCGTCGCCCGGTATCAGCACGACCTTGCGTTTTGGCATGAACTCTTTCCGCTGGAATGGCAAAGTGCAAGACTACCACGCAGGAGGTTGCGTATGAGCCGGGACATGAAGTGGCGGGAGCCGGAAGCAGGCTTTGAGTATGAGCCTGACGAGGTGCTGGTGACACCCGAATATCAGCACGAGAAGCTCCGCGCGTGCGGAATCTCTCCAGAGATTTTCGGCGGCTGCGTGGATCCTTCCTTCTATATCGGTCTTGGCATCCATGCCGGTATCCGCAGTGGTATCAGCGCAGAAGGCAACGTCAACATGCTGCAGTCGCTGGTTCAGTACCGACCGGTTGCGCTGGGTGAATCGCTCAGGGTATGCGGGGTGATTACCGCCGTCACGCCGGTACCCCGAGGCTGGACGATCGATACCGATGTCTGGTTCGAAGACGCCCAGGGTGGGCGAGTCATCGGCGCCCGGCGCCGCTCCCTCAAACCGGATCCGTCAAAGACGGGGACTTCCGGCGCAGGTGACCGCCCGCAACCGGTGATTGAGGCGGAAACGAAACTGCAGACCCTGGCCCGGCATCGGCTCACACCAGAGCAGGTGGTGGCTTACAGTTCCGAAGGCAACAGCATTCATTACGATATGGCGGCCGCCAACCGCGCCGGCTTCCGTGCGCCACTGATCGGCGGCGGGATGGGCGTGCATTATCTGATGGCCGCTCTCTGGTCTCAGGACGTACCCGGTCTGCTGGATCTGGATATCTTTTTCCGACGCCCGATTTTCTGGGATGAGACCTTCGAGGTAGCGATCAGCGCGGAGCAGGACGCGATCTGTCTGCGCCAGGCGGACAGTGGCAAGGTGCTCACCGAGGCACGGATCAATGCCCGGAGTAGCGCAGAGGCTGCCTAATCCTCCATCGCTCCGTAGAGGATGTTCTTCAGCTGACCGCGGAAGTTGAAGGTGGCCGAAGGCATGAGCTGAGTCATGAACACCGCCGCAAGGTCTTCCTCCGGGTCCACCCAGAAAATGGTCGAAGCAGCACCTCCCCAGTAGTAGTCGCCTTCACCGATCCCGCCCGCCGCAACAGCATCCAGGGTCATGGCGAACCCCAGACCGAAGCCCACGCCTTCGTAGGCGGTTTCCGAGAAGGCACCGATGGCCAGGTCTGACAGCTCACCCTCGCCGGGCAGGTGATTACGGGTCATCAGATCCAGGGTGCGGGAGCCGATGATGCGCTGGCCGTCCAGTTCGCCCTGACCACGCAGCATCTCGCAGAATCTCAGGTAGTCGGCCGTCGTACCGGTGAGTCCGCCGCCGCCGGAAAGGAAGCTCGGCGCCTGGGCGTAGCTGGACTGCAGAGGATCGTCGATCAGTTCCAGGCTCTTATCCGGGCGTCGCTGATAGTTGGCAGCGAAGCGCCGGGTTTTTGCAGCATCGATGTGGAAGGCGGTATCCCGCATGCCGAGTGGTTCAAACAGGTGTTCTGCGAAGTAGCGATCCAGTGTCTGCCCGGACAGCACTTCGACCAGTCGACCGCAGACGTCGGTTGCGTAGGAGTACATCCAGCGTGTCCCCGGTTCGAAAAACAGCGGCAGCCGGGCGAGCTTGTTGGTGAAGGTCTCGAGGGTTTCCCCGTCGTCCCGGCGTACGCCCGCTTTGCGGTACAACCTGTCGACCGGATGTCTTGTCGCACCATACGACAGTCCTGCTGTATGGCTGAGTACGTGGCGGAATGTCACCGGCCGGGTGGCCGGCTGCAACTCCATTTCCTCGCCCTCTCCCGACACATAAACCTGCTGATCCCGCCAGCCCGGCAAAACCCGATGAATCGGATCGTTCAGCTGAAACATGCCCCGTTCGTAGAGCTGCATGAGTGCGATCGAGGTAATGGGTTTCGTCATCGAGTAGATCCGGAAGATGGTGTCATCTGCCATGGGCAGCGCCCGCTCCCGATCCCGCAGTCCGAAATTCCGCCAGTAGGCGAGTTCACCATGTCGCGCCACCGCCACCTGGGCACCGACGATCCGCCCGGTGTCGATGTAGTTGCGCTCCAAATGCTCGGTAATCCGCTCCAGCCGCGACGCCGAAAACCCCGCTGCTTCCGCCCTTACTTCCCGCATGATTCTCGCCCTCGCAATGAGCCGCCGAGCCTATCAACCTGAATGAACACTGTCACGAACCGCCAACCAGAACCGAAGATCCAGCAGGCCGGTGGTGGACAGGGGTGTGCTCGGACCGTGTAGCGCAGCGCCGCGGCAGCGGATTGACCCGCTTCGGGGCAAGTCCGCAGAGCGGCGGCACCCGGGACGGGCTGCGCGAGGTCCGAGCACACCCCTGTCCACCACCGGCATCGATGATCTCCCGTGGGTTGGGTGGTGGGTCATGGAGTTTCAGTTCGGGTTAGTTATTGACTAGAGTAGTGATCGGGGAGGAGTTGAGCTTGAAACCGACATTTACGCTGGATGGAATTCGGGTACTCGATCTGGGGTCGAGGGTGTCGACGGCGTGGTGCAGCCGGTTGCTGGCGGATTTCGGGGCGGAGGTGGTGTGCGTCGAAGATGAGGACGGGCATCCGCTGCGGAGTCATCCGCCGTTCGACAGGGCGGGCGCGAGTATCGCGGCGCGGTATTTTCTGGCGAACAAGGCCAGTGTACCGGCGACCGCTCCAGCCAAGGCGATCGATGCACTGGTGGGTAGTGCGCACATCGTGGTGACCAATGCACTGCCGGGCGATGCGCTGGATGCGGCTGCGATCCTTGCGCTGAATCCGCGGGCGCTGGTGTGTGCGATCACCGCGCATGGGCAGGATGGCGAACGGTCGCGGCTGCCCGGTAATGATCTCACTGCGAATGCGCGCTCGGGGTGGGCGTCGGTGAACGGGCTCAAAGACCGTTCGCCGCTCAAGGCCAGTGGCTATCAGGCGTCCTGCCAGGCGGGCATGCTGGCCTTCGGGAGTGTGCTCTGCGCACTCACAGAACAGCTTGCGAATGATGCTCCCGGGCAGATCATCGATGTGGCTGAACTCGAAGTCCTGGTTTCGACCGCTGCACCCGCACCGCTGCGCTATCAGTATTCAGGATTTATCTGGCCCCGCAAGGAAGCCCGGGATGTCAACGATGGACCGGTGCCGGTCGCAGACGGCTTCTTCGCGTTGACGATCTCCCGTCCGGTGTTCTGGATCAAGGCGATGCGCATTCTGGGGCTGCCGGATCTGGCCGATGACAAGGAACTGCAGCAGGCCGGACTGCGGCCGAAGCTGAAAGAGCGATTCGCGGACAGACTCTCTGCGGCACTGTCAGGGTGGAAACGCATGGCGCTGTTCGAGGCGCTGGGAGCTGAGCGGGTGATTGCCGGTCCGGTTCTGCGTATGGATGAACTGGGCAGCAATCCCCAGTTTCTGGCCAGGTCTTTTTTCCGGGAAGCTCCTTCAGGGTTGCGCTATCCCGGACCCTTCGCCCGCATGGGACGCAGCGCCTGGCACGTCGAAAGGGAAGCGGTCCCGGCGGGCGGTTGTGCACCCCGCTTTGAAACCGACGATGTGATCGGCACCCGACCGGTTCGGCACGGAGCAGACAGCGGCGCAACAGGCGGCGGTCCCCTGAGTGGATTCCGGGGCCTGGTGCTGACCCAGGCCTGGGCGGGCACCTATGCCACCGAACTGCTGGCGCTGCTCGGGGCAGAAGTCATACAGCTCGAAGTGCGGGGGCGACTCGACAGCTGGCGTGGCACCTATCAGAACCCGATTCCAAAGCGACTGCAGGAAGCCCCGAACGCGAAACATGCCTGGAACCTGAGTCCACTCTACAACTCGGTCAACCTCAACAAAGAGTGCATCACCCTGGATCTGAGTACACACAGAGGGGTTGAAATCTTCCGCGGACTGGTTGCGCATGTGGATTTCGTTGCGGAGAATTTTTCCCCCCGGGTGATGGGTAACCTGGGGCTCGACTACGACTCGCTTGCGCAGATCCGGCCCGATCTGGTGATGGCGAGCCTGTCGGCCTATGGGGCGACAGGGCCCTGGTCCAGGGTGCCGGGAATCGGCGGTACCATCGAGCCTTCTTCCGGCATGTCCGCGCTGCTCGGCTATCCGGACGGCGATCCGCTCAATTCCGGACAGATGTACCCGGACCCGGTGGCCGGTCTTTGCGGTTTCGCTGCCATCGCGCTGGCACTGCTGCATCGGGACCGCACTGGAGAGGGGCAGTACATCGATCTTTCGATGCAGGAGGCGAATTTTACCTTCATCGGCGATGCCTGGCTTGAATATGCCCTGAACGGATCGGTGCGCGGCCCTCAGGGAAACCGTCATCCGCTGCATGCTCCCCAGGGGATATACCCTGCGCAGGGTGAAGATCAGTGGATCGCCATTGCGGTAGAGTCGGATACCCAGTGGGACGAACTCTGTGATCTGCTTGCGCTCGAAGGCTTCCGCTCCTGTCTGGCAGGCGAAAGAAAGATCCGGGAGGCCGAGCTGGAGCAGGCCATTGCAGCGGTGACGCGGGGGTTCGATAAACGGGTGCTGACTACCGAACTGCTCAATCGGGGAATCCCCGCAGCGCCGGTGCTGGATGCGCAGGAAGTGGCAGAAGACGTGCTGCTCCGGGCGCGCGGACACATGGTGCGGGTTGAACACGAGGAAGCAGGCAGTCACTGGCAATCGGGTGTACCCGTGCACTACTCCCGGACACCGGGTGTGGTACGTTCCGCGGCTCCGCTGCAGGGGCAGCACTCCTTCCGGGTGTTCGAGCGTCTGCTGGGCATGTCCGCGCAGGAGTACGAATCCCTGGTGGCCGCGGAGATCAGCGGCAGCGGACCGACCGCCGCCACCAGTGTTGAAAATCAGGCGTGAGCAGACAGCGGTAACATATCGCGCAGGGAAGGTAGACGAGTATGACAAGTGCAACATCACAAGCCAGCAATCCTGATGAGCGAATGGGCGAGATCGGCTTCTACACGCTGGCAGGGGCACCGAAATCGCCGCGGGATCTGATTGACGAGGTGCGGGAGGGTGAGCGGCTCGGGGTGGGCTCGGTATTCATCTCCGAGCGCTTCAATGTCAAGGAGGCTGCGACCCTGTCGGGCGCTGCGGGGGCTGTGTCTGAAGAAATCGGCATCGCCACCGCGGCCACCAATCACAATACCCGTCACCCGATGGTGACTGCCGCCTATGCCATGACCATGCACCGGCTTACCGCTGGCCGTTTCTCCCTCGGACTCGGACGCGGAATCGGCCCGGTCTTCGATGCCTACGGACTGCCGCGCATCACGACAGCCCAGATCGAAGACTTCGTGGCACTCATGCGGCGTATCTGGCGGGGTGAAACCGTGGTAGGCCACGACGGTCCGGCCGGGCGCTTTCCTTACCTGTCGTTGGGTCCGGAATATCACGAGCATATACCGATGACCTTCACCGCCTTCGGTCCGAATTCACTCGCCCTCGGTGGTCGCGCCTTCGACGCGGTGGTGCTGCATACCTTTTTCACCGATGAGACCACCGCCCGCTGTGTGCAGGCCGTGCGCCGGGCAGCGGAGGCCGCAGGTCGGGATCCCCGGTCCGTGCGTGTGTGGTCCTGTTTCGCCACCATAGGCGACCATCTGCCGTCTCCGCTGCGGCTGAAAAAGCTGGTCGGACGGATGGCAACCTACCTGCAGGCCTATGGTGATCTGATGGTTGAAACGAACCGCTGGGATCCAGCCGTGCTGGCGCGATTCCGGGCGGATGATTTCGTGCGTACCTTCCGGGGCGCCATCGACGGCCTCGCGACCACCGAACAGCTCGAACACGTGGCCACCCTGATTCCCGAAGGGTGGCTTGAAGCCGCGGCCACCGGCGATGCGGCGGCCTGTGTCAGAAAAATTCAGGCACAGTTCGATCTGGGCTGCGACGGCGTGATTCTGCATGGGGCCACACCTGGGGAACTCGCGCCCATCCTGTCCGAGTACCGGCTGCGCCGGGAAGCGGGTCGGTTCGAACGACTGCCCGCCAATCCAGGGGGAGCATTGCTCTGATGTCGGTGATTCCAACTGCTGACAGCATTGATGCGGATTTTCTCACTCGGGTGTTGCGGAGCGAAGGCTTCCCTGACGTTACGGTGGACATCACCGGTGTAACGCAGATCGGCACCGGCCAGATCGGTAAGTGTGTCCGCTATACACTGGATGTCCACCAGGATCCTCACGCACCGCAAACGCTGGTTGGCAAATTCCCCTCGGATGACCCCTTAAGCCGGGCTACCGGTGTCCAGCTGCGCAACTACATCAAGGAAGTGGCTTTCTATCGTGAGCTGAAACCCCGTCTGAGCATCCCGACACCCCGCTGCTTCTACGCGGACATCCAGGGCGAAGGCCCCGAGTTCGCGCTCCTGCTCGAGGATCTTGCCCCGGCGCAGCAGGGTGATCAGCTCAAAGGCTGTTCTCCAGCCGTCGCGCGTGCAGCGGTGCTGGGGCTCGTGGGTCTGCATGCTCCGAGCTGGTGTGATGCGTCGCTGCGCGGCATCGACTGGCTGGGTGAGCCGGATGAGGCGGGCAGGGAGATGCTGCTCGCCCTCTACCGTGCGCAGCTTCCCGGGTTCCTCGAGCGCTACGGTGCGCGATTGAGTGCGGATGAAGCCGCCCTGATTGCAGCGGTGGGCGATTCACCGAATGTGCTGGGGCGACCGCTGTGCGAGCCATTCTCACTGGTTCACATCGATTACCGGCTGGACAATCTGCTGATCGATGCGTCTACCGAGCCCGCGACGGTCTATACCGTTGACTGGCAGAGCGTCACTCTGGGCAATCCCATGACAGACGTTGCCTACTTCCTGGGCGCCGGGCTGCTGCCGGAAGTACGGCAACCCGTGGAGCAGCGCCTGGTTCATGACTACCATGCGGCACTCGCTGCAGCCGGTGTGTCCGATTACGGGTGGGACGACTGCTGGCGTGATTATCGGCGCGCCGCCTTTGCCGGATTTCCGGTCACGGTGGTTGCATCGATGCTCGTCCAGCGTACCGCTCGCGGAGACGAGATGTTCACTGCCATGGCCCGGCGCCATGCACGTCATGCGCTCGATCTGCAAGCCGACGAGTTTCTCTAGAGCGGATTCGATTTCAAGTTGCTCTCTAAGGATGGATTCATGCCTTCGCGGATATCTGCTTCGACGCTGCTCCTGACGACGATTTTTCTGCTGACTGCCTGTGGTTCGGAAACCGGCTCCGGACAGGCCCAGCCGGCTGCCCATACACCTGCTGCAGATCTGCTGCTGCACAACGGTCGTGTTTACACTTTTGCCTGGGCGGATCCGGACAGAGAAGGCCGCCCGGCTGCGGATGCACCGGTCGCTGCAGACGGCTGGGTGCCGGACGCCGAAGCGGTGGCCATCCGGGCAGGTCGCATCATGGCGGCAGGCAGCATGGAATCCCTCGGTACTCTGCAGGGCGCTGAGACTCTGGTCGTGAATCTCCAGGGCGCCACCGTCATCCCCGGTCTGGTGGAAAGTCACGGGCACTTTCATGAGCTGGGGGAGCAGGCCGAGCGGGTCGATGTGAGCACAGCGACCACTACCGCGGAGATGGCCGCACTGGTCGCTGCCCGGATTCCCGAAACGGCACCCGGTGAATGGATTTTTGGCGGTGGCTGGGATGAAGGCGCCTGGGCGGATGCCTTACCCACCCGTGCCGAGCTGGACGCTGCAGTCCCCGATCACCCCGTGCTGCTGAAAGGCAGACGCGGCTTCGGCGTCCTCGTCAACGCTGCGGCACTGGATATCGCCGGAGTCAGCGCAGAAATGCCTTCTCCTTCCGGCGGCGAGATTGTGAAGGACGAAGCCGGAGATCCCACCGGGGTATTTCTGAACCGTGCCCAGGCACTGATCAACGATGTGATTCCGGAACCCACCCTTGCGCAGAAAGAGCGGCGTCTGCTGGCCGGGCTCAATGCGATGGCCCGGGCCGGTTACGTGGACGTGCACCATGCCGGTGTCTATGGCGACTACATGCCGGCGTATGAGTCCCTCGCCAGCGCCGGGGCACTGCCGGTCCGGGTCGAGATCATGCTCGCCGCCCGTCCTGAGAACATGGCGCTGATGGAGAAATGGATCGCTCTGGGCCCCACCGCCGATCCGGAGGACTTTCTCCAGGTCCGGGCGGTGAAGGCCTACTACGATGGTTCTCTCGGTTCCCGGGGCGCCCAGCTGATCGAAGATTATTCTGACCAGCCCGGCCACCGCGGCGTGGCAGGGGAAGCTTACGGATTTCCCGAAGAGGTGGTGACCCGGGCCATGGCGGCTGGTTTTCAGGTCGGCGTGCATGCGATCGGTGATGCGGGCAACAGGGCCGTGCTCGACTTCTATGAGCGGGTGTTCGAGCAGCATCCCCGGGCGCGCGATCTGCGGCATCGGGTCGAACATGCCCAGATCATTCACCCGAACGACTTTGCGCGCTTCGGCGAACTGAATCTGGTGGCATCCATGGAGCCAGGTCACGCGGTGGAAGACAGCCCCTGGGCCGAAGCCCGTGTCGGCCCCCAGCGCATCCGCGGCGGCTATGCCTGGCGCACCCTGCGGCGGAACGGTGCCGGCCTCATATTCAACTCGGACCTCAGTGGTACGGACTACGACATCTTCTACGGACTGCACTCTGCGGTCACCCGCAAAACCCGGGACGGGGAGCCGCCGGCAGGCTGGTATCCGGAGGAAGCGGTGACTATGGAAGAAGCACTGCGTGCCTACACGGTCTGGCCGGCGCGTGCTTCGGGCCGCGAGTCGCTGACCGGCACAATCGTTCCCGGCAAATGGGCGGATATCACTGTGCTGTCGATCGATCCCTTCGCGGTTGCAGGCGCGGATCCGGCCGGGCTGCTGAACGGCGCGGTGCTGATGACGGTTGTTGATGGGCGGGTTGTCTACAACGCACTCGATGGGGAATCGAAGGGCGGTGTTTCGGAATAGGCCGTTGAGTGCGTGGGTGCGGGGGGTGTGCGTGCGGGGCTCGCTTGGCGGCTCCGCCGTACCCTCGGTTGATGGATTGCCTCGCGGGGAACGCGAGTCAATCCATCGCCCTCGGCCGCGCTACACGCCCCGCACGCACACCCCCCGCATCCTCGCCTGAACGGTCTTCCGAGACGCCGTTCGATCCCCGTCGGGCTGGGGTTCAGCATCGGCTTACACGACACCGTCGGATCCGTTTAAGGGTGGCCGGGTACCATCGATTTCGAATACCGTCGGATACTCGCGAGAACATCGAGAGTCGGGGGTGGCAGAGGGGATTGCGGATCGTGTAGCGACGCGGAGGGCGGCCGATTGACCCGCCTCGGGGCAAGCGGCCAACCGACGGCAGCCCGGAGGGCCGGAGCGAGATCTGTAATCCCCTCTGCCACCCCCGACCCTGGAAATCCTCTCCGAATATCCAGCCAGTGCTTAGAAATCAAAGATGTGCCAGACCCAACCCGAACGTTATTCTGAACCCCCGTCACAGGAGCGCACCCATGAAACTTGGAGTCTTTGCCACCTTCATGTCCCCCCACGCCACCCCGGCTATGATCGTCGACTTCGCGCAGCGCATCGAAGCGGTCGGTGTTGAATCGCTCTGGATGGGCGAGCACGTGGTGCTCTTCGACAAGATGGAGTTTCCTTATCCGGGCTCGAAAGATGGTCGCATACCCGTGCCCCGGGGAGGTGGCATGCTCGACACTGTTTCCACCTTCGGCTTTCTGGCCGGCGCCACAAAGACGCTGCGGCTGGGAACCGGCATCACGCTGGTACCACAGCGCAATCCGATCTATACCGCGAAGGAATTCGCCACACTCGACTGGCTCAGCGGCGGCCGGATGGATTTCGGAATCGGCGTGGGCTGGTGTAAGGAGGAAGTGCTTGCCTGCGGCTACGGCTGGGAAGACCGGGGTGAGCGCTGTGACGAGTTCCTGAAAACCATGATCGCGCTGTGGACCGAGCCGGTAGCCTCATTCAAAGGTAAGCATGTGCAGCTTGAAGCCTGCCGCATGGATCCGAAACCGGTACAGAAGCCCCATCTGCCGATCCTCGTGGGTGGACACGGAGCACGCTCCCTGCGTCGCGCGGCAGAGTTCGGCAGTGGCTGGTATGGCTTCGCCCTTACTCCGGATCAGACACGAGCCGCATTGCAGGGATTGGATAAAGCACTGAAAGCCGCTGGCCGTTCGCGGCGCGGGTTCGAGATCGTGATCACCCCGCAACAGGCTACAGCGGAGACGATCAGCGCCTATGCCGACCTCGGTGTCGACCGTCTGGTGGTGCAGCTGGGCTCCCAGAAGCCGGAGGCCATTGAACGGCGGTTGCCGGAACTCGAGTCATTGGTGAAACAGGCCGCACAGTGAGGTTGCTGATTTGAACAGGAGGTCGTTTTTATCTACTGCGGGCTGCGCCGGACTGATGGCGCCGTTCGCTGGTGCCGTTGTCGCTGAACCAGTGCGCTATCCCCATCCGGATCTGAAAACCCTGGATTCGAGCTTCAAAGGCTTTCTGGGTAACACGCCGATCCGGCGTCTGTACACCAGCCCGGAGATGTACTGGGCGGAAGGCCCTGCCTGGAACAGCGCTGGGAAATACCTGGTGTGGAGTGACATACCGGCCAACGTTCAGTACCGCTGGCTCGCCGAGGACGGTCATGTATCGGTGTTCCGCGGTGATTCGAACTACAGCAACGGCAACACCTTCGATCGCGAAGGGCGACAGATTTCCTTCGAACACCTGACCCGGCGTGTGGTTCGATACGAGGTGGATGGCAGTGTGACCGTGCTTGCGGAAAGTTTCGATGGCAAGTCGCTCAATGGTCCGAACGACGGCATCGTGCATCCCAATGGTGACTTGTGGTTTTCGGATCCGGGCTATGGCGCTCTGGGTGAGTACGAAGGAACAGATGCGCCGGGAGACTCGCCACAGCCCTTTCAGAAGGAAGCCGTCTACAGGCTCGATCTGAAGACCCGCAAGCTCCACAAGGTGAGCGATGAAATCTTCAAGCCCAACGGTGTGTGCTTTTCACCTGACTACACCAGGCTCTATGTAGCTGACACCGGCGCATCACACTATGGTGCCGCTGCTCCACCATTGATCAAATCGTGGGACGTTGTCGATGAGTCCAGGCTTGTCAATGGTCGGGTGTTTGCGTCGATGGCAATGGATCTCGACGGGAAAACGGTTGCGGGATTCGCGGACGGTATACGCTGCGACCGGGATGGCAACATCTGGTCCAGTGCTGGCTGGGTGGGTGCCGGCTACGACGGCGTCCATGTCTTCAACCCGGAAGGTCAGCGGGTCGGGCAGATTCTACTCCCTGAGCTCTGTGCCAATCTCTGTTTCGGTGGTGTGAAGCATAACCGACTTTTCATGACCGCCAGTCAGAGTCTGTATGCGGTTTACACGGGTACCCGGGGGGCGCACTTCTGTTAGGGAAACTGTGAGCGTTGATCCTTGATCACCGGTTTCCGGGTGGGTGATTTGCCTTCAATGCTTCAGAGGGCTCCCGCCTTATCCAGCGTACCGCGCCAGAATGCCAGCATGTCTTCCCGGAACAGGTCCGCTTCCCCAGGCGAGTTGCTGCCGATCTTCGCCCCCGTTTTTCCGTAGCCTGCCTTCAGGGCATAGACCATGAGATCCCTATCCACCAGATCGGGATCCGGATCGGAACCTAAGGGGTGAATGAAGGCCCCGTCGTTGGCGAGAAATGCGATTGGCGCGCCGGGAGATACTCTGGCCTCAGCCACATCGGCTACCGCAGTACCGCGATCGAAACTGTGCTGAGCGCCCCCCACCAGGCGCATGGTCGCGGCACCGCCTGCAATGCGGATCGCGTGCACGTGCGCCTGGGCCTGCATGGCAGAGCACCACTGGTCGGCATCACCCATGAGTACATGCACCCGCGTACCACCGACGCCGGCATCGAGGAACTGGTGGCCGCACCAGGGGTAGGCGGCCAGCACAGCGCAGAGTCCCCTGCCAGCGCCAGTCACCGCATCAGCGAAGCGCCGATTCGCTGCGGTCAACACCGCAGAACCCCCGCGACTGTGACCCTGGGCGCCGATTCGCCGCGCATCGATCTCAGGCATTGCGGCGAGATGCTGCCAGGCGGCGAGCACATCGTAGGCGGAAGCAGCGAAAGAAAACTGGGTCTGATCGGCCACGGTGGAAGTCACGCTGCGCTCACCGAAACTGTCGAGCACGAAAGCTGAGATTCCGGCGTTCAGCAGACTCTCCGCGTGGGCCAGATGGCTGTCAGCCACCCCGAGACTTCCGGGTGCGATGATGACAAGCGGTCCAGGCACCTTGCGCGAGGATCCGCTGGCGATGAACAGTTTGCCGTCGACGGACAGTCCCGGCATCGACGATGGCTCGCAGATCACCTGGTGATAGTTGCGAGGCGATGCAGAAGGGATTTCGATGTTGCGACCGGAGACACCATTGCTGAAACGGATGTCTCTGTCTCTGAAGCGCTGATCCGGCGCATCGGCTGTCATGTGTGTTCTCCCTTGGTGTCGGGTTCTGTGGAGGCGGTGGACGGTGGTGCAACACAGTATCCCGTGTTTCACTGGGGCGCTACTGCGCAGAGACTTGGAGGAGCACAGGATGCAGCTTGGTGCCTTTTCAGTGAGTTTGAGTGTGAAGAATCTGTCCGTTTCGAGGACCTTCTACGAAAAACTGGGATTCCAGCAGATTAGTGGCAACCCGGACGATAACTGGTCGATCATGAGAAACGGCGATCACGTGATCGGTCTGTTTCAGGGCATGTTCGAGCACAACGTACTGACCTTCAATCCCGGCTGGAATCAGCAGGGGGCTGAACTCGCGCAGTTCACGGACATCCGTGACATTCAGCGTGAGCTGAAGAAGCGGGGGATTGTACTGGCAGGAGAGACGGACGAATCGACCACCGGGCCGGGCAGCTGCATGATCATGGATCCGGATGGAAATCCGATACTCATCGATCAGCATCGCTGAGCGGTCATGGCGGCGCCAGGGCGAAACTGGCGGTCGACCCTTCTTCTGTTGAATCGCGATAGCGACGGGGCTCTATTTCGACGCAGCGTGTTTCACCTGGGCGGCCTGGGCGCGCCTGAATCCCTCTCGAGTCTTCAATCGCTGCAGATAGTCGAAGGTCGGTGGCTTGTAGTCTTCCGCTATGCCGAGATTCTCACCGAGCAGCAGGGCATAGCCGCAGGCGATGTCCGCAATCGTGAATCTGTTGCCACTTAAGAACTCCTGCTCGGCGACCCGGGCATTGAGCATACGCAGACGCGCCAGATACCACTTGCGATAGTCGGCGCCAACCTGGGCCTTGGTCTCGTCGGGCTCCAGGCGCGTGTAACGCAGGAAAATCGTCTGGGGGAAGGTCAGCGTGGCATCGCTGTGGTAAAGCCAGTTCAGGTAGTCGCCATATTCCGGGTCGCCGGGTCGGAATCCGAATTCATGCTTGTCGTACTTTTCCACCAGGTAGTGGCAGATGCCGGTGGACTCTGTCATGTGGGTATCCCCGTCGGTAAAGTAGGGCACGGTACCCAGCACATTGAGATCGAGATAACCCTCTCTCAGAAAACGCGGCGGAAACGGCATCACTTCGAGCTCGTAGTCGAGCTGCATTTCTTCCAGCGCCCACAGGGGCCTCAAGGATCGGGCGTCGTGACAGTGCCAGAGCTTCATGGGATTGGGTCCTCGTTCCGATTGGCTGGATGGTACCGCCAAAGGGCAGCGGATTGTGGCTGCAGCGCAGAAGATTTTGAGTTGGCCGTCGTGAGTGAGTAGGCTACGGCATCGACTGGCACCGAGGTTGGCTCAGCGTGGCTGATGACGCTCGGATTACCGGCAACCGCTGCCGGAAAGCGATTATTCAGACGGAGATGATTGCATGAAGGAACTCGAAGAGTTTCGCGCCGAGGTATCGGCCTGGCTGCAGGAAAACCGACCTGCGCAGCCGGATTTCCTGCTGCCGGAAACCTTCATGGAAGTGGGAACCGATGCCCAGTTCCACTTTCTGAGGGACTGGCAGCAGAAGGTATACGAAGCCGGCTACCTGGGGATGAGCTGGCCGAAGGCGTATGGCGGCGGTGGACACCCGCAGGTCATGCAGGACATCGCCACGGCGGAGATGGCACGGCTGAAAGTTCCG
The DNA here is from genome assembly GCA_041395945.1 of Pseudomonadales bacterium. Classification (NCBI taxonomy): domain Bacteria; kingdom Pseudomonadati; phylum Pseudomonadota; class Gammaproteobacteria; order Pseudomonadales; species Pseudomonadales bacterium. The sequence goes on along the minus strand of JAWKZN010000001.1, from coordinate 2,022,268 downwards.
TTCATGACCAACACCATCGGCTTGAACTGGGCGGGTCCGCTGATCCTGGCTATCGGCACCGAGGCAGAAAAGCAGAAATACATCCGCGGCATCCTCAGCGCCGAAGACATCTGGTGTCAGGGATTCTCGGAGCCGGATAACGGCTCTGACCTGGCGGCGGCCCAGACCAAAGCGGTGCGTGACGGTGACGAATACGTGCTCAACGGCAGCAAGATCTGGACCAGTCTCGGTACCTATGCCAAGTACATGATTCTGCTCGCCCGCACCAATCCGGATGCGGAAAGCCGCTATGCGGGCCTGAGTTACTTCCTGACGCCCATGCAGGTGCCGGGCGTGGAAGTCCGGCCGATACGCAAGCTCACCGGTGAATTCGGCTTTACCCAGACTTTTTTCATCGATGCCCGGATTCCCGCATCCTGCCTGATGGGCAAAGAAGGTGAAGGCTGGCAGATCGCCATGAAGACACTGACCTTCGAGCGCGGCGCCGCTGGTGGTCAGGCAGGTGGCCTGTCGATGAATGCGGTGAGTGTCGGTGATGTGGTGGAACTCGCCCGCACGGTAAAGCGGGACGGGCGTCCGGCCATTGAAGACCCCCTCGTGCGCGATCAGCTGGTACGTTTTCTCATCGAAGAGCAGGGCGATCGCCTCTGCGGTGCACGAGCACAGATTCCCGCTCTGGTGGGCGAACGTCCGGCTTCCATTGCCATGTCGGGCAAGCTGCGTAGTAGCGAACACAAACGCCGCCTGTTCCAGTTCGCGATTTCCTTACAGGGGGCTAACGCGGCGAGATGGGTCGGGGATCCGGAAGCACAGGACCGCGGACTCTGGCAACGTTCCTATTTCAATGCCTTCTCTGCCACCATCGGCGGTGGTACCAGTCAGGTGCAGGCAAACATCGTGGGCGAGCGTGTGCTCGGCCTGCCGAAGGATTGATTCTATGACGGCGATACTCAGGAACACGCTTACCTTCAGCGAAGAGCAGGGCATGCTGCTCGATACAGCGGCGGAATTCTTCCGCCAGAAATCTCCCATTGCGGAAGTCCGCAGGCAGCTGCTCACCGAGGAGGGCTTCGATGCGGCCGTCTGGCGGGAGATGGCCGCGCTGGGCTGGACGGGTCTGGCTGTTCCGGAAGCCCATGGCGGCAGTGGCTTCGGGCTCGCAGCGGCAGTGGTCCTGGCCGAACCCATGGGGCGGTATCTGTCGGCGACGCCACTGCTGTCCACTCAACTGTTTGTGCAGGGCGTACTCGCGGGTACCGAGGAGGTTCGTGACCGGTTTCTCGGACGAATCGCGGCCGGCGCCGCAGCCACCGTTGCGCTCCTCGAGGCAGACGGCAACTGGGATCTGTCCAGTGCACGCGCAGCCTTCACGGTATCAGGTGGAGATGTTCGTCTCAGCGGCAGGAAAACCTTTGTCAGTGATGCCGCTGTTGCAGAACTGCTGCTGATATCGGGTCGATGTGAAGATGCGCCTGCTCTGGTTGTGGTTGAAGCATCCGAACTTCCGCAGGGCGCACTGCGGCGCGAAACCATCCTCGATGAAACCCGCCGCAGTTATCAGGTGGTGCTTGACGGTATCTCTGTACCTTCCAGCCGCCTCATTGCCGGAGCCTCGGCCCGGACAGCGCTTGCTGCCATCCGTGATGCGGCCCTGCTGCTCTTCTCCGCCGAAGCGGCGGGTGGCATTGCAGGTACACTCGATCTGATCGTGGACTATCTGAATACCCGCACGGCCTTCGGCCGCAAGATCGGCAGCTTCCAGGCGCTGAAACATCCGAGCGTGGACATCCTCATCGGGCTGGAGCGTTCCCGGTCACACGTCTACCACGCCGCATCACTCATCGCTGCCGGGGAAGAGCCTGAAGCCGCGCTGCGCATGGCCAAGGCTGAAGCCAGTGAGTCTTTCGCTTTCGCCGGCGACCGGGCGGTGCAGTTTCATGGGGGTTTCGGTTTCACCTACGAGTGTGACGCGCAACTGTTTCTGCGTCGCGCGCTGTGGCTGCAGTACGCGTTCGGTGACGCGGCCCATCATCGGAAACATCTCGCGCAACTGCTGCTCGGCTGAGTACAGATTACAGATTCACCCACTCGATCCTGACAGGAACCTGATATGTCCGACTTTCCGCTGCCCTATGTGTCCAACGATCTCAAAGGCCAGGTGGCCCTGGTAACCGGAACCACATCCGGTCTCGGTCGCCGTTTCGCCCAGGTGCTCGCATCCTGTGGTGCGCGTGTAGTCCTCACAGGCCGCAGAACAGACCGGCTCGATGCGCTGGCTAAGGAAATCCGCGATGCGGGCGGTGAGTGTCTGCCGCTGGCCCTCGATATGACCCAGCGCGAAAGCATCCGCAACGTGGTAGATGAAACGGAGAAGCAGTTCGGCACCATCACTATCCTGGTGAACAACGCCGGCATCCCGGATGCTCAGCATGCGGTGAAGATGTCCGATGAGCTGGTGGATGCGGTGTTCGATACCAATCTCCGGGGTCCCTGGGTGCTGTCCTGTGAGGTTGCGAAGCGCCTGATCGCGAAGAAGCAGCCGGGCCGGATCGTGAACATTTCCTCCATCGGCGGCTTCAACTATTCGGGTAACGGCGCGGCCCTGTATTCGGTGACAAAGTCCGCCGTGGTGCGTATGACCGAAGCCCTGGCGGTGGAATGGTCACGCTTCCACATCAATGTGAATGCCATAGCCCCCGGTGCGTTCTCCTCTGAGATGATGGATGGCATGCTCGAGCGCATGGGAGATTTCTCCCAGGCGTTTCCCCGTAAGCGGATCTGTGCACCGGCGCAGATGGACAGCACGCTGCTCTATCTGGTGTCACCCGCCTCGGAATGTGTTACCGGCACCTGTATCAAAATTGACGATGGCCAGGGCTCCAGATAGACGCGTCTACAGCACTGACCGTGGACGACTCTGCCCGGGTTGTCTGCGCGCCTTGGCTGACTGTGTCTGCCGGGACCGTTCCCGGCCCCGGGATGGGGGCGATGGCATCGTCCGGCTCGAACGCCAGACCAGGGGCCGCAAGGGCGCCGGAGTCACCCTGGTACGCGGGCTGCCATTGGGCGACGCGGATCTGAAAAAGCTGGCACGTAGGCTGAAGGCCCATTGCGGTGTGGGGGGCACGCTGAAAGACGGGTTGATCGAACTGCAGGGAGACCAGCGGGAACGGCTGCGGCCGCTGCTCGAAAAGGAAGGCTATGTGGTCCGGATCTCCGGTGGTTGATCACAGATTTCTGCCGCAGCGCCCCATGCGAAGTGTCGGCTATCGCTGTAGACTCGCTGGCTTCGGCAACAGGACGTAACCCAGGAAACCAAACCAGGAAACAAACAATGATGAATTTTCGACTGTCCTCGGCGCTGCGTGGCTTCTGCGTGAAGTACCTGATCACCAGCCTGCTGTTGTCGCTGACCTTTTCCACGGCTCAGGGCGCGGTGATTGGCACCCAGGATGCTCTGCAGATCGAGCGGGGTGCAGCGGCGCTGGAACGGGTGCAGGCAATACTGACCCGGGAGGATGCCAGAGCGGCCCTGGAGCGATTCGGTGTGGACCCGGCGCTGGCCCTCGCACGGGTGGAAATGCTGACTCCAGCGGAGGCTGCACAACTCGCTGATGGCCTCGAAGCGCTGCCTGCTGGATCGATCGGGGTAATCGAAGTGCTTGGAATTACGGCACTGGTGCTGCTCATCCTCGAACTGGTCGGTGTCACCGATATCTTCAAGAGCTTCTGAGTCCGTCTCAGTCGTATTGAAGACTTGGACGCGCGGAGCCGGCGGTGCGCCCGTGGAGGGCTCACAGCCGGCGCGGCACGCCGTCCTGCGGCGCTTCCTGCCGGTCCTGCGGCGCTTCCTGCCGGTCCTGCGGCGCCTCCTGCCGGTCCTGCTCCTCTGCACGGCGAGCTGCGCGGGTCTTCAACCCGGGCGGCCCCTTACCGACCACCCGGTCGAGATACTGACCGTTCCCTTTCATCCCCAGACCACCGATCAGTGCGGCCCCGCGGCACTCACCAGTGTCCTGCAGTTCAGCGGTGTGGAGGTGACCTTCGAGCAGATTCGTGAGCGGGTCTACGTGCCCGATCGCCAGGGCAGTCTGCAACTCGAACTTCTGGCAGCAAGCCGCGGCGAAGATCGGCTGCCGGTGCGAGTACCGACGACGGCCCTCGAGATCATCACGCTGCTGGAGAGTGGCCGTCCCGTGCTGGTGATGCAGAATCTCGGGGTCGCCTTCCTCCCCCTGTGGCATTTCGCCGTTGTCGTGGGCTATCTGCCGGAATCTGATCGATTTGTTCTGCGTTCCGGCACCGATTCGCGTCGGCTCATGTCGCGCCGGGCTTTTGAGGCGAGCTGGAGTCGGGCGGAGCGCTGGGGTATTGCGCTGTTTGCGGCGAATGAACCGGTCCAGGGGGTGGATCTGCTGGCCTATCTTGATGAGGCGGCGGCGCTGGAGAGTCTCGGTAAACACACGCTGGCGCAGCAGGCCTTTCTGCGTGCGACCGAAACGTGGCCCCGCGCAGCTCTCCCACAGATCGGGCTGGGTAACAGCTATTACGGTGGCGGTCAGCTTGAAAGCGCGAGGCTCGCCTACACACAAGCCCTGGCGCTGGATCCAGGCAGCCTCATTGCACGCAACAACCTGGCCCACGTTCTCGGAGAAAGTGGCTGTCCTGGGCGGGCGCTGGCCCTGCTGGATGCGGCACCCGGTACAGGTACCGGGGTAGTTCCGGAGCAACGACTGGCTGAGACACGATCCGAGATTGAGTCAGCACTCGCTGAATCCGGTGATCGTTGTCATCTCCCCGTTGAGTAGACGTGGGTTGTCCGAAGTTGGCGCCAGTCCTTGGCAGAAATCCCGGGGCGAACCTGCGCAAGACCGGCTTCCAGCCTGGAGACTGAGGGCGTGCAGCAGAACAGAGACTCAGGAGCAGGGGCGAGACAGCATGCGGCATATGCACTGCAGCATCTGGTGAGCCGGGCATTGATCCTCATCGTCCTGGCTGTTGTTTCGGGCATGGTGCCCGGCCAGGTCAGCCCGGCACCCACCGACACAGCGTCGGGTCGTGAGCCGGATGTTGTGCTCGAAGGTGTGCTGCAGCACGCCGATCACCAGACCTATCGGGAACTCGCCTTCGAACTGCCCCCGGATATCAGCGGGTTGCGGGTGGTCTTTTCCCATGATCGCAGTGCAGGCACGGTGATCGACCTTGGACTGCGCGATCCTGAGCGATTCAGAGGCTGGAGCGGGGGAAACAAGCAGACCTTTACGGTGGCGGAAAATCAGGCGACACTCTCCTATCTGTCCGGCCCCCTGCCGGCCGGTATCTGGCACCTGCTGCTGGGCATTCCCAACATCCGTGTCGGTGTCTCGACCCCCTATCGTGCAGAGATATTCTTTGCCACAGGTGCTGGGGATAGAGAGGAATCCGCTGGCGCATATGAGTCTGCTGCCGCCCCGGAAGAAGCTGCCGCGATCATCGAGGGGGCACGCTGGTATCGGGGCGACTTCCACGCCCACAGCGGCCACAGTGATGGCGTCTGTGCAGGTCCTGCAGATACACGCGGGCCCTGCCCGATAGCCCGCACTCTGGAAGCTGCAGCAACCCGGGGTCTCGACTTCGTCTCGCTCACCGAGCACAACACCCGATCACACACACAGGAACTTGCCGCTCTGCAGACAGGCAGTCAGCGGATGCTGGTGATGTCCGGTGTGGAACTCACGACCTTTTCCGGACATGCCAATCTGCTCGGTGACTCAGGGCCGTTCGATTTCCCCGCCGCCGCCCGGAACCTCAATCGAACCTTTGCCGACTGGCGGGCAGCGCGGGGGCTGGTATCTGTCAACCACCCGGGCCTGCCTTCGGACGAACGCTGCCTGGGGTGTGGCTGGACGGCGAGTATCGACGTCCGCCTGATCGATGCGGTTGAAATCGTCAACGGCGGAGTGCTGCGGGCCACCGCGAGCGCGGGCGAACCTGCGCGCGCCGACGTCAGGTTCTGGGAAAGCCTTCTGAACGCGGGCCACCGGGTGACCGGTATCGGTGGCAGCGACAATCACGATGCGCTGCTGGCGGGCAGCGAGCCTTCGGCGATCGGTCGGCCCACCACGGTGGTGTTTGCGCGCTCGCTGTCTGCACAGGACGTGTTCGACGGGGTACGCGACGGACGGGTGTTCATCGATGTGGAAGGAACCCGGGATCGGCTGATCGATCTGACGGCCGTGGTGACTGCATCCGTCGATGGCAGTCGGCGTGTTCGGGCGGAGATGGGTGACAGTCTGTGTGTGGAAAAAGGCGCAGCGATTGATCTGAGGGTCCGGGCGATCACGGCAACTGACGATGAGGTCCTGATCATTCAGGATGGAGAAGTGCTCGGGTCCGTGGCGCTGACGGAGTCTGTCGATGGCGCTACCGCACGGTACCGGATCCACCATGGCGAGCGGGACGGCTGGGTGCGGGTCGAGTCCCGCTCCAGTACGGGCGCAGCCCGCCTGCTCTCCAATCCGATTTATCTGCGCTGTGATCGCGCATATTCTCCGGAGACATGAAGCAGACACCTTACGACGCGATCATCGCCAGTCTGTACCCCGGCGCTGAACTCCAGACATTGATGCCGCTGACCGGTGGTGTATCCGCCGACGTCCATCGGATGGATCTGCGCCTGGCCGACGGCAGCGCGTTGAGCCTGGTGCTGCGTGCACATGGCGCATCCCACTCGGGACATTCTGCCGAGCTGGAGTATCAGCTCCTGCAGACGCTGCATCGGGGTGGTCTGGCGGTCCCGGAGACGCTGCATTTTGACGCGAGCGGTGGAGTGTTTGCGGATCCGTTCCTGATCATGGCGTTCAGCGAAGGCAGTAGCGCCGTGCCCGCCGGGGAAGAAGACGCGCACATCGATACCATGGCGGACGTACTCGCCCGGATCCACGGGTTCCCCACCGCCGGCCTGCCGGCACTGCCGGCACGCAATGACCCGCTGCCTGAGGTGTTCGACTACCTGCCCGCAGGTGCCGAATGGGCCGCGCTCGGCGCACACCTGCGCACGCTCTCGGATACGGCCTGCCAGGGATCACCGAAACTGCTGCACGGTGATTTCTGGCCCGGCAATCTGCTCTGGCAGCAGGGCGCGGTGACCGCCATCCTCGATTGGGAAGATGCGGCGCTGGGGGATCCTCTGTCGGATGTGGCCTGTTGCCGGGTCGAGCTGCGTTACCGGTTCGGCAAAGCGCGCATGCAGCGTTTCACACAGGCCTACGCCAGACACCGGCCGGTGGACGCCCGGCGGCTGGCGCTCTGGCAGGTCTATGTGGCCGCTGCTGCACAACACTTCATGGGTCAATGGGGCCTCGAGGCAGCACGGGAAGCACATATGCGACACGAGGCGCTGGCGAGTATCCGGGAGGCGGGTGCGGTGCTGATGGGACGCACACTTCGGTAGGGACATTCACAGTTCCCTTCTCAGCCGCTGAGGGTGCAGGATAGGACGCAGCGAACTACGGAAATGAAAAGGAATGCCCCTATGGAGCTGTTGCTTGCGAATGTGCACGAACATGTCGGCCGGGAAGTGGCACAGACTGATTGGGTGGAACTGGACCAGATGCAGGTGAATATATTCGGTGAGATCACGCGGTGGCCGAAGCGCGGCCACAACGATCCCGAATGGGCAAGGAAACACAGTCCTTACGGCGGCACTCTGTTACACGGTTTTTTCATGGTCAGCCTGGTGACCCACTTTCTCGAACTCGGTGGATTGCTGTACTCAGATGGTCACAGCCCGCTCAACTATGGAATGGATAAGGTCCGTATTCTCGCGCCGGTTGTTATCGGAGACGGTGTCCGCCTGCGCGACCGGATCTCGATCATGGCTGTACAGGACAAAGGCGAGGGAAAGCGACTCATTAAAACGTCGCATCATATCGAGGCAGAGGGAATGACCGGTCCCGCGGCCTATGTCGAGTACCTGAATCTCTGGCATCCCAGAGCGCTCCCCGACTAGCAGCGAAACCATTCCGTCTTCCGTAACCGATCGAAGTCCGGAGGTCCTCCGCTGTTGCCGGTAAGGTGACAAGGTAGACGATTCCACATCGAACCCGATGAACCCGGCATCGGTAGTGCTCTGTTCGACTTCGAGGGCACAACGGCGACCCGAGGGCCGCCGTCGCATCGTCCGGTTCAGCAAAGCCGATGGATCAGAACTGATTCATCGTATTCGCAGCGCCGCCCGCCAGCAGCGCCTTCTCACCGAGGAAGTACTCCTTGTGATCGTCACCGACATTGGAACCGGCGAGATCCTGGTGCTTGACCGACGCCAGATCCCGGCGGATTTCCTGACGCTGCACGTCGCGCACATAGGCCAGCATGCCCAGATCACCGAAGTAGCCCTGACTGAGTACATCGGTCGACAGTGCCGCCGTGTGGTAAGTCGGCAGGGTGATCAGATGGTGGAAAATGCCGGCTTCGCGCGCTGCATCGCGCTGGAAGTTCTGGATCAGGCGATCGGCTTCCTTCGCCAGCTCTGAATCATCCAGGGCGACATCCATCAGTCCGCGTTCGTTCTTCTTCGGGTCCGGATACCTGGAGACATCCTTGCCGGCCGCCTTCATTTCTTCGTAAACCTGCTCGCGGAACTTCATCGTCCAGTTGAAGGACGGCGAGTTGTTGTACACGAGTTTGGCTTCCGGCCGCTTCCTGCGGATCGCGTTGACCATCTCGGCGATCTGCTTGAGGTTCGGCTTTTCGGTTTCGATCCACAGCAGATCGGCACCGTGTTCGAGACTGGTGATGCAGTCGAGCACGACCCGGTCAAAACCGGTGCCATCCTTGAAGGCGTAAAGACCATTGTCCAGACGCTTCGGCTTCATGAGCTGACCTTTCTGGTGGATGGTTACATCGCCGTCCTTGAGTTCACTGATGTCGTGTACCACTTCCGCATCAAGGAATTCGCAGTACTTGGCGCCGAGGTCGCCGGGTTTCAGAGGGACCGGTACCTTCTGGGTCAGTCCGGCACCGAGGGAGTCGGTACGGGCGACAATGATGCCGTTGTCCACGCCGAGTTCGAGGAACGCATAGCGCACCGCGTTGATCTTCGAGACGAAGTCTTCGTGGGGTACGGTGACCTTGCCGGCCTGGTGACCGCACTGCTTGGCATCCGAGACCTGGTTTTCGATCTGGATGGCGCAGGCACCGGCTTCGATCATGCGCTTGGCGAGCAGGTAGGTGGCTTCTTCGTTGCCGAAACCGGCGTCGATATCGGCAATGATCGGCACCACGTGGGTCTGGAAGTTGTCGATCTTGGCCAGCACCGCATCGACGTTGCCGCCCCTGGCACGGGTTTCGTCGAGTTCCACGAAGATGTGGCGCAGTTCCCGGGCGTCGGCCTGCTTCAGGAAAGTGTAAATTTCTTCGATAAGGTCCGACACGGATGTCTTTTCGTGCATGCTCTGGTCAGGCAGCGGACCGAACTGGGAGCGCAGAGCAGCGACCATCCACCCGGACAGATAGATATAGGAACGTTCGGTGGTCTGCTTGTGCTTCTTCACCGACATCATGGTCTGCTGGGCGATGAAACCGTGCCAGGCACCCAGGGACTGGGTGTACTTGCTGGTGTCCTTGTCGTAGTTGGCCATGTCACGGCGCATGATGTCTGCCGTGTAGCGGGCGATGTCGAGTCCGGTGCGGAACCGGTTCTGCAGCCGCATGCGGGCCACATATTCGGAGTTGATGGCACCCCAGCTCGGATGACCCTCGCGCAGGGAGGCGATTTCGTCGATGGTCTTCAGGTAACCCATGGTGTTCCTCTACCGGTCCGGTTTAAAAGAGCGCGCACTGTATACGAACAATTATGGAATGGGTGGACACTAATACATTCCAAACGAGAATTGTTGGCGAGTCCCGCATGTCCGGGCCATCAGAGAGGTAGTGGTAAGATGATTGACGTTTCCAGCAGACTGCTCGTGAGTTTCCTGGTCTGGGCTCTCACGGGGCCCGCTGCGGCAGGGGGTCTGGAGGTCGGCGCTGCCTCGGCATCCGTGTCGCCGCCGAACGGGACCTTTCTCGCCGGTTACGATCGGGATCGCCGTTCGGAAGGGGTGGCCGACGATCTCTTTGCCCAGGCGGTGGTGGTTTCCGACGGGCAGATGGCGCTCGCCATTGTCGTGATCGACTGTATCGGGCTGCTGCACGACGATGTCCGCGCCATCCGTGCAAAGGCGATGGCCGGACTTGCGGCCCGGGGCAGCAGGCTGCCGCTGACCGCGGAGCGCATCCTGGTGACCTCCACCCATACCCACGCGGGCCCCGATGTGGCGGGACTCTGGGGTGCGCATCTGTTTTCCAGCGGTCGGGACACAGCCTATCTCGAGCGGCTTATCGAGGTAGCGGCAGCACAGGTGCTTCAGGCAGCTGAAGCCCTCGAACCCGCGCTCGTGCGGGTGGGGTCGGCGCCACTCAAGCTCGACTGGGTGGAAAATGTCAGCGAACCCGGCCTGCTCGATGACCGCCTCTCGGTGATGCAGTTCCTGCGCGCGGACGGCCCCGGAACGGGCACGAGTATCGCCACCCTGACCAACTTCGCCTGCCATCCCACCGTGCTCGGTCCGGACAATCATCTGGTGTCCGCTGATTACGTTGCCGGTTTTTATCGGGATATGTCCTTGAGTCTCGGTGGAGTGAATCTGTTTCTGCAGGGCGCCATTGGCGGCTGGGTACAGCCGCAGCAGGGGGATCGCACACTGGCGCTGGCGGACGCGTACGGCGCCATGCTCGCGGGTCTGGCCCGGGGGCTGCTCGCCGCTGGCAGCAATCAGCTCAGCAGCCCCCTGGCCTTCAGAAGTACACAGGTGCGCTTCCCCCTCGACAACTTCGGCTTCCGGCTGATGCTGTGGCTCGGCGTGCTGGAACGGACACTCGACGACGGTCACTTCGTGACCGAGGCCGCCTGGTTCGCCATCGGTGATACCCAGTTCGTGACCCATCCCGGTGAGACCTCACCCGCCTATAGTCTCGCGAGTCGCGCGCTGATGCGGGATGCCCGGCACAGTTTCGTGCTGGGTCTGGGACTCGACGCCCTGGGCTACATTCTCAAGCCGGAATATTTTGAATCACCGGAAGCCTTTCCCAATGGCGAATACCTGACTTCCGTGTCGGTGGGACCCCGGACCGGACCCATCCTCATGCACGCGCTGGAATCGCTTATTCCGTAACGAAAGCCACATGCGCACGCGCTGAGCAAATGAGGCTTTTTCAACAGGCTGCTAGGGCGCTGCGAAGACCGTTACCCCGCCGATCACCGTCCTCAGCACCTTCGTATCGCGTATTTCCGCAGGCGGTATCCGGGTGAGATCCCGATCGAGCCATACCAGATCGGCGAGCATGCCGGCCTTCAGCATGCCCCGGTTGCCCTCGTCGAAAGACGCATAGGCGGCATCCCGGGTATAGGCGGCCAGGGCCTGCTCCACACTGATTCTCTGCTCAGGAACCCAGCCATCCGGATTGGCCTCATCCAGGGTACGGCGGGTCACTGCCGCATAGATGCCGAGCAGGGGTACAGGGGGTGCGACAAACCAGTCACTGCCGAAGGCAACGCGCGCGCCGCCTTCGAGCAGGGAGCGGAAGGCGTAAGTAGTGCGCGCACGCTCTGCACCGATCACCCGATCCGCCCAGCGGCCGTCGTCGATGGCGTGGTAGGGCTGCATGCTGGCAATCACGTCGAGTTCGGCAAAACGGGAGATGTCGTCCGGGTGGATATGCTGGGCGTGTTCGATGCGGAAGCGTCGATCCCGGGGTCCGTTGCTGGTGATGGTGTCTGCATAGATGTCGAGCAGGGTCGAGATCGCCCGATCGCCAATGGCATGTACCATGACATGCAGGCCCGCCCGGTCCGCGTCGCGTATCCAGGCTGCCATGTCCGCGGGTTCGTTGATGAAGAAGCCGCGGTCACCCGGTGCGTCGGTGAATGGCTCGAAGAAGGCGGCGGTGTGTGAGCCGAGCGAACCATCCATGAAACCTTTCAGCCCGCCTGTCTGCAGCCAGTTGTCGCCCCGGCCGTTGGTGGCGATATCGTCCACCAGGGACGGCCACTCGCTCAGGGGCCGCACAGAATAGATTCGAGTGCCGAGTCCGCCCGTCTGCCGGCTGCGCCGGTAGGTGGCAAGACTCCGGGCGTCGGCCATATCGTGCACGGTGGTGACGCCCTGTGCCGCCACATGGGCGCTGGCGCTGGCCAAAGCCCGGTCGAGCTGAGCCTCGGTCGGTGCCGGCACCACTTTCTCCACCAGACCCATGGCATTGTCTTTCAGCACGCCGGTGGGAATCCCGTCCGCATCCCGCACGATCTCACCGCCGGCAACATCCGCGGTGTCTGCGTTGATCCCGGCAAGTTTCAGGGCAAGGCTGTTGGCCAGCACCATGTGACCATCGAGCCGGTTGATCATGACCGGATTGTCCCCGGTCACCCCATCGATCCAGTCCCGGGTCGGCAGCCGGCCACCCCAGTTCTCGTGGTCCCAGTCACCATTCTGGATCCATTCCCCGGGAGCCAGGGTTGCAGCATAGGCACCGATGCGGCTGGTGAAGACTTCGGGTGTGGCCGCATCCCGCAACTGCACGGAGGACAGCGCGAAGCCGCCGGTGAGGAAGTGCACATGGGTGTCAATGAAACCTGGCACCACCATGCCCCGATCCGCTTCGATGATTTCTGTCTGCGGTCCGGTGAGTGCGGGATCCGCGGCGGCGGCCCCCACGGCGAGAATTCTGTCCCCGCGAACGGCCAGGATGTCTGCCCAGGGTTCGGCGGGATCTCCGGTCCAGATCCTGGCGTCGCGGATGATCAGATCCGCCACCGGGACGCCGACCGCGGCCGCGTCGGCAGCATCCCGGGCAGGTGGCAGTTCGGGCGTGCAGGCTGACAGCAGCATCAGTAAGGCGCAGGTACGAAGCGGGGTGAGCATGAGATTTTCCGTTGCAGCAGTGAAAGTGATTGCAGGAATCGAAGCAATTCCGGAACCGACACTATAGCGAACGGCTGCCCGGGGTTCGCGCCGGGATGCCCGCAGCCGGGTGTTTGCCTGCCTGTGATGGCACAGCCGGAAATCCAGGTTGCTTCCCGTCGGTGTTTGTGGAGGATGGGCGCCACACTCCGGACGAACCCGCGATCATGGTTGCGACACTCTCCCGGGTCAGCATGCTGCTGATCGCGGTAGCCATCCTGCTGATGGGCCACGGCCTGCAGCTCACGCTGCTGCCGATGCACGCCCAGGCGGTGGGCTGGTCGACCTATGCGGTGGGTGTGACCGGGTCGCTGTATTTCCTCGGCTTCGTCATCGGCTGCGTGCTGGTGCCTTCGATTGTTGCCCGGGTGGGCCATATACGCACCTTCATGGTCATGGGGGCACTGGCCACCATCGCGCTGCTGCTCTGTGCGCTGATAGTGGAGGTGCCCGCCTGGGCTGTGTTCCGTTTTGTTACGGGTTTCGCGCTCTCGGGTCTGTACATGGTGATCGAGAGCTGGCTTTCTGAAGTGGCGCCGGCAAAACAGCGCGGCACGGTGCTGGCGATCTACACCATGATCTGTCTGCTCGCCATGAGTGTCGGTCAGTCATTTCTCGGTTTTCTATCTCCCGAAGGACTGGAGCTGTTCCTGATTGGCGCCATGCTGCTGTGCCTGGCCATCGTGCCTATCGGCATTGCGCGGATGGCGGCGCCACGCCCGCTGCCCTCAGCCCGCTTTTCGCCAAGAGTGCTGTTGAAAGCTTCCCGGGTCGCGGTTGTGGTGTCCTTTCTCAGCGCGCTGGTGACGGGTGCGTTCTGGACTGTCGGCCCGCTGGTCGGACGCGCCTACGGTCTCGATGCCGCAGGTGTCGGCATCATGATGAGTGCAGGCATTCTCGGGGGCGCTTTTTCGCAGCTGCCAATCGGGCGTCTCTCGGATCGCTACGATCGCCGCGCGGTGATCGGTGCCGTGCTGGCATTCGGTGCGGCGATCTGTGTGGTGGGCTGGTTCTTTGCCGGAGACAGCGCGCTGCTGCTGTACGCTGTCATGTTCATGATTGGCGCGGCCACCATGCCCGTATATGCACTTTGCATTGGCCATGCCAGCGAAAACACCAGCATCCCGATGGTGGAAGTGGCCAGCGGTATCCTGGTGATGAACAGCCTGGGTTCGATCGTCGGTCCGATGGCGGTCGCCGCACTGATGGACACCTTCGGACCTGCGAGCTTTTTCGGCTATGCGTTTGTTGGTCTGTTTATCGCGGCGGCGTTCACCTTCTATCGGCTCGCAGTGGTCGAGCGCCCGCATCACACCGACCACCCCATCCGGGTATTGCCGCGAACCACCCAGGTGGTCGCCGAGTTGTCTGACGAGTATGTCGAGGCGGAGCCGTCTGCCGGGCAGGATCGAACGGAGAATTCCTGACGCGCATGCGTCACGGTATGAGTTCACGTTTCGCGGCTGATTGCACCTGCTGTTGATTTCGCTTGGCTGGTGGTCGGTGTGGCCTGTTGTCGGAGCCTGTTGCGTGGCTGGGGAGGAGAGGGGGTGTTACGGACCTACGCTCGGGCCCTCCAGGCTGCCCTCTGTTGACGGACCTGCCTCGCGCAAAGCCGCGAGTCAATCCGCTGCGCGAGGGCACAGCGGAGCTGCCGAGCGAGGCCCGGAGTTGCAGGTCCTCACCCACGCACGGATCAACCTTCTTCCGAAATTCCTGGTCAGGCGGAACGTGTGAATCGGTGACGAATGTGGGCTAACGCAGCAGATGCTCAAAACGCGCATCAGTCAGCGTGCGCAGAAAGGCAACCAGCAGTTGCGCCCGATGATGGTCAATGGGCTGACCCTGTCGGAGCAGGTTCATATCCACTGTTTCCGGGATTTCGGCACTTCCCCAGGGCAGTCCGGTTTCCGGATTGGTGTGACTCACCGCGTTGTTGAGAGTGTATTTGCCGTAGAAGAAGACTGCGGTGTGCAGATCGGTAAATACGCCGTTGTGCATGTAGGGTCCGGTCACTGCCACGTTGCGCAGTGTGGGGACCCGGAAGCGTCCGGCCTGTGCGGCGTCATCAATCGCGGGGTTTGCCTGCAGCCCGATGTCGGGCACCACGCTGCCGTCCGGGTCTGGAATGGCGGCATTCGTCGGCACACCGATGTTGTGGTATCGATAGCTGGTGAAGGTCTCCCTCCGGGAGATCTGCTGCGGGCTGCTCAGATGACAGCTCGCACAGTTTGTGAGATTCGAGAAAAACAGCTCCCGACCCAGACCCTCATCTCGGCTGAGGACGGCTTCGCCTTTCAGGTAGCGATCGTATTTTGAGTCAAAGGTGCTGAACGCGGAGGAGCGTTCGAAGGTTGTCAGTGCGGCGACCAGTGCCTTCGCAACCTGTGCCGGCCGATCCAGCAGGGCAGCACCGAACAGGCGCGCGAGTGCCTCACGGTAACCGGCCTTCTCCAGCACCCGGATCACCACGGCGTTCATGTCCGGCTGTGCCATTTCGATCTTACTCAGCAGCGGGCCGCTTAACTGTTCATCCAGGGTGGCTGCCCGGCCGTCGAGAAAGAAGCCACCCACCGGGAAGCCTGTGCTGTCGTAGTGGAAGGGCGGGGTCAGCGCCGCGTAAGTGAGGGTGGGTGTGTTGCGGCGTCCTGCGGAACGTCCGTCTGCACCCAGCGATACCGCGCCGGACGCGATATCCCGTCGTGGATCCACAAAGGCGAGATCCGGATCGTGGCAGGTTGCGCAGGACTGGGTACGCTGCAGGGACAGATCGGTATCGAAGAACAGCGCGCGCCCGAAGTCCTCTACGCTGTCCATAGTCAGGGGCGACTGTGGTAAAGCCGGTGGCGCCAGACTCAGGGACAGCAGAAGGGTGGCTATGTGTGGCAGATTTCGGGCCTGCATCGGCGCATGGTAGTGCAGTTGCGGTTCGCAAACTCGACTTCAACCGGTCCCGGACTTATGCTCCGGAAGTCACTTTGAGACCTGCGGAGTTCCCATGTCCCCACGATCCACCCTGTCGAGCTGCTTTACTTTCACGCTTCTGCTGTTCGCGCTGCTCGCAGTATCTGCAGCGGCTGTTGCCAAGGACCGCACGACAGCTCGAGATCTGAGCGGTACCTACAACATTGCCACCCTCACACCGCTGCAGCGTCCGGATCGCTTCGCGGGCAAGGCGACGCTGACCGAGGAGGAAGCCGCCGCCATCGCCGCCTACTGGGCCGGCAACCTCGCCAAGGACAACGAACTCAGTGATCCGGATCGCGGCGCACCACCGGTGGGCGGTGCGGAAATTTACGTGCCCGAATTCGAGGGAGCGGCGGGTGGTGTCGGGGGCTACAACGCCTTCTATGTCGACATCGGTGAAAGCAACTTCAAGGTCGATGGGCTGTACCGTACCTCGATCATCACCAGCCCGGACAACGGCAAGCTGCCTGCGATGAGCGCCGCAGGGAAGGCGCGGATGATGAAACAGCGCGGCGAGTTCAGGGAAAACACCGGCACCGCCTGGTGGATCGACATGGAGCAGGGACCCTTTGACGATCCGGAACTGCGACCACTCGCGGAACGCTGCATTCTCGGTTTTGGCTCCACCGCCGGCCCGCCCGCTCTGCCGGTGATGTACAACAATCTGAAACGCATCGTGCAGACCGACGATTACGTGATGATCCTCAATGAGATGAACCACGATGCCCGGGTGATCCGTATCGGCGGCGAGCACGCTCCTGCGGATGTCAGAAAATGGCTGGGAGATTCGGTCGGTCATTGGGAAGGCGATACGCTGGTAGTGGATACCACCAATTTCCGCGAGGAGCCTGGACTCTTCATGGCGACCGGCGATCTGCACGTCGTCGAGCGGTTCAAGCGCCAGAACGACGGATCGCTGCTTTATTCCTTCACGGTCGATGATCCGACCTGGGTGGAACCCTGGAGCGGCGAGTACCCCTGGCCGGCCTCCGAGGATATGGTCTTCGAATATGCCTGCCACGAAGGCAACTATGCCCTGGGGGGCATCCTGCGAGGTGCGCGGATACTCGAGGAAGAGGCGCTCAGCCAGCAGGCTGACGGTAACCCGTCGGATTGACCGGGGCAGGCGACAGCCGCGACCACCGTCGCGACTACCGTGCACATGAGCTGCAGCGTGACAGGCTGCCCGATGATCCCTTCGTCCAGTTCACCCGCTGGTTTGACGAAGCGGTGAGCAGTGGTACCAAGGACGCCACGGCGATGGCACTGGCGACCGTGGATGGCGCCGGAGTCCCTTCGGTGCGCATTGTGCTGCTGAAACACTATTCTCCCGAAGGGTTCTGCTGGTACACCGATTACCGCAGTCAGAAGGGCCGGGAGCTGGCCGCCAACCCCACCGCGAGTGCGGTTTTCTACTGGCGCGATTTCGACCGCCAGGTGCGCATCACGGGCTTCGTTGCCAAAGTCAGTGCAGCGGACTCCCAGGCATACTTCGACTCACGCCCCCTCGACAGCCGCTATTCCGCGGCAGCCTCCCACCAGTCTGCCCCGGTGGCGGATCGTCAGACACTGGAGGCGGCTGTTGCGAGTCTCAAACGCCAGTATCCGGACGGTCAGGTTCCCCGCCCGGCGTCCTGGGGAGGCTTTCAGCTGCGCCCGGAACGCATTGAATTCTGGCAGGGCAGGGAGGGCCGGCTGCACGACCGGTTCCTGTATCAGCGCGCTGCGGCAGGCTGGCGCATCGCCCGTCTGCAGCCCTGACTTCAGGAGTTTCGAGACAATTCGCGGATTCCTCAATGCGCGATGTTGACTCCCCAGGGCGCGGGCGTCATTGTCCTTCGCGCGCCGTTGAATCCTGGGGTTCGGGTCACTGATGAGTCTTCCAATCAAATCTTCCGATGTGGTCGTGGTCGGCAATTCCTCGGATGATCCTTTCGCGATCGACGTTGCCTATGCGGTCGGCCAGACCGAAGACATCGCGGATGTGATCAGCATGAAGACCTTCGCCAACTCGGAATTCTGTCCACGCTTCATTTCTGATGAGCTGGATTTTTCCCGCATCGGCCGCAAGCTCGATGGCAAGGTGGTGGTGATTGTCAGCACCTCCAGCCGCCAGGTGAGCCGCCAGACGCTGGCGATGCGCACCCTGCTCATTGCACGCTCCGCCAAGGAAAACGGGGCCACGGAAGTTGTGCTGGTGGAGCCCGACCTCTACTACAGCGCTCAGGATCGCGGTGCCCGTCCCGATCTGGGTGAAACCCTGTTCGAACGCGATAACGCGGACCTGAAGAAGTTCGATGGACAGCCCTTCACCGCCAAGCTGTACGCGCAACTGCTGAAACTTGCCGGCGTGGACCGGGTACTGACGGTGCACAATCACTCTTATGCCGTGCAGACCATGTTCCGGCAGATCTTCGAAGGCGGCTTCCACAATCTGATGCCTTACGAAATCTATGTGGACTATCTGCGCAATTCGGACATCGTGCGCCACGGCGCTCAGGGTGAAGGACTCGCCCTGTGTGCACCCGATAAAGGCGCCAGGGACTTCGTGAAGGAACTCTATAATCAGCTCGGCCTGCCCAAGGCCAAGTTCATTCTGCTGGACAAAGAGCGCAGCGGTGAGCGGGACGTGGAGATCACGCTGCACAAGGAGAGCGAATCCAAGTTTGAGGAAATCCACGGCCATGACGTGGTGCTGCTCGACGACATGGTGCGCACCGGCTCCACGGTCGTGAAGTCCTGTCAGTTTCTGAAGAAGATTCAACCGGGCCGGCTCGTGTTTGCGGTTACTCATTTCTATGCCAGTGACGAAGGCAGGCAGAAGATGGCGGACACTGCCCTGGATGAAATCCTCACCCTGAACACGCTGCCCGCGGTGCTGAACCGGGATGAACAGGGACGCCTGCGCAAGAAGATGGTGGTCCTGAAGATCGAAAACTGGCTCGCCCGGGAACTGTGCCGCATCCTGGGTCTGCCGGGCCGCACCGGCGGCAGCCTCTATCAGATCGACATGTCCTCCAAGAATCCCCGCTTTCTGCGCAAAATCTGGTCCAATGATCAGCTCCAGAGTCTGCGGGAGGAGCGCGCGGGCTGACAGCCTGCTGTCAGTCCCGGGTGCAGTCCTCTGGGAAGCCTGAGCTCGACAGCACCCCGGCATTGCGCAGGGACCGGATCGATGCGCTCGCTGCGACTACCCTCATCTCCTTCAATGTGCTGCTGGGGCTCAACCAGGCACTGGTGAAGCTGGTCAACGCGGGTCTGGCGCCGGTATTTCAATCCGGGCTGCGCTCGGCCTGTGCGTTTTTCCCCGTTCTCGCCTTTGCTCTGCTGGCGCGACGGCGTCTGTCGCTGCGGGATGGCAGCCTGGGTCCCGGCATCCTCAACGGCCTGCTGTTTTCCGGTGAGTTCTGTCTGCTGTTTCTGGCGCTCGACTACACCACGGTCGCCCGGGTGTCGCTGTTCTTCTACACCATGCCCTTCTGGGTTGCGCTGAGTGCCCACTTCCTGATCCCCGGTGAGCGCCTGACCTGGCTGCGCAGTGCTGGTCTGCTGCTTGCGGTGTTCGGTGTGGCACTGGCGCTGCAGGGCGACGGCGGGCGTATTGCAGCTGGTGCGTCGTCCTGGATCGGCGATCTGCTGGCGCTGTGCGCCGGCATGTTCTGGGCGGGTATCGTGCTGCTGACCCGCACCACCCGTCTGTCGAACTGTTCACCCGAGATGAACCTGCTCTATCAGCTGGCAGTGTCGTCCGTGGTATTGCTGGCGCTGGCACCCCTGTTCGGAGATCTGGTGCGGGAGATAACACCCTTCCTTGCCGGGGTATTTGCCTTTCAGGTACTGATGATTGTCTGTGTCGGTTTTCTGGTCTGGTTCTGGGTACTGTCCGTATATCCCGTTTCCCACATGGCCGCCTTCAGTCTGCTCGCCCCGGTGTTCGGCGTGCTGTTCGGCTGGGCAATCTTTGATGATCCAATATCGCCGCTGTTTGTGATCGCGCTGGGCCTCGTCGGTGCGGGGATTGTGCTGGTGAACCGGCGCTGACCGGAACACCTGCCGGTGGCGTCAGCTGCCGACAGATTCGGCGAGCTTCCGGGCCGTAAACGGATCGCCCGCCATCCCGAACAGCTTCCGCAGCAGGCGCCCGGCGCGCAGTACGTAGTGGAAGACCACGGGGACCACGATCAGGCTGAGGATGGTCGAGGTGATCAGCCCGCCGATCACCACGATGCCCATCGGCGCGCGGAAACTGGTATCCGCGTCCAGCCCCAGGGCCACCGGGAACATGCCCGCAGCCATGGCCAGGGTGGTCATCACGATAGGCCGTGCCCGTTTGCGACAGGCGTCGAGCAGGGCGTCAGTCTCGTTCATCCCCCGATCGCGCATGCCGACTACCGCATAGTCCACCAGCAGAATTGAGTTCTTGGTGGTGATACCCATCAGCATCAGCAGACCGATCGTAGCCGGCATGGAGAAGGAGGTATTGGTGAGCAGCAGGGCCAGCACGGCCCCACCCACGGACAGAGGCAGCGCGGCCAGGATGGTGAGGGGCTGCATGAAATCCTTGAACAGCAGCACCAGCACCATGAACACACAGACGATGCCGGTGAGCATGGCAATGCCGAAACTGGCGAACATCTCCTTCATCCGTTCCGCATCACCCACGTCCAGTTTGGTAACCCCTGGTGGGAGGTTGTTCAGCGCCGGCAGAGCGTCCACCCGCTGGGCGGCTTCCCCCAGGGAGATGCCGGCGAGTTCGGCGTCGATCTGAATGTTGCGGGAGCGGTCGTAGCGCGACACCTGGGCAGGTCCACTGCCAATGCTGACGTCGGCGACGGCAGACAGGGGCACCAGGCCACGGGCACCGGGAACCCGCAGCTGTTTGATGGTCTCGAGATCCCGTCGCGACGCGTAGGGCAGCTGCACGCGGATGTCCACCTGACGCTCGGGCAGATTGAGTTTGGCCAGCGCGGATTCGTAGTCACCGGCGGTGGCTACCTGCACAGTTTCACCGATGGCTGCCGCGTTGACGCCGAGTTCGGCCGCTCTGGAGAAGTCGGGTTTGATGAGGATCTCGGGCCGCAGCAGGCTCGCGCTGGAGGTGATGTTGCCGAGGCCGGGCACCGTGCGCAGTTCCCGGATCACATTCTGCGCGGTGCGTTCCAGCGCGAGAGGATCTTCCGAGGTGAGGTTGAGTTCCAGCTTTTCGCCCGACATGCCGTAGCCGACTTTGAAGCGCGCCCCGGGCAGTGTCGTCAGGCGCTGCCGGATTTCGTTTTCGATTTCCAGCTGAGAGCGTGAACGCTCTGCGGTCGGGGAGAGCTGCACCGACAGGCTCGCCTTGCGGATGTCGCCGCCGCCACGTTCTCCGCCCCCGCGGCTTGACATACCCATCCCGCCACCGGCGCCGATGGTGGTGAAGACCTGGGTGATTTCCGGGATGTCGGCGATCAGGCGGCGCACCTCTTCGGCACGCGCCAGAGTGGTTTCTATCGGTGTCCCCGGTGCCAGTTCGATCGAGACGGACGTTCGCGAGGCATCCGACGGTGGCACGAAGTCCTGGGGCAACGAGCCGAGACCGAGGATCGAGACGACGAAAAACACTGCGGCGGCGGAGGAGGTGAGGAATGGATGACGCAGTGCGGCGGCCGCGATGCGCAGGTACAGACGCAGCATGCGGCCATCTTCCGGTGCGCCCTTGTGCGGCTTCAGGATCCGCGCGCAGAGCATGGGCGTGATCAGGCGCGCTACTACCAGAGAGAGCAGCACGGCGATCACCGCCGTCCAGCCGAACTGTTTGAAGATCAGGCCCGGGATGCCGCCCATGAAGGCGGTGGGCAGAAATACCGCCACCAGGGTCATGGTGGTGGCCACCACCGCCAGTCCGATTTCGGTGGCCGCGTCCATTGCCGCCTGCAACGGCGTCTTCCCATGACGCAGATGCCGGACGATGTTTTCGACTTCGACGATGGTGTCATCCACCAGCAGACCGATCACCAGGGACATGGCCAGCATGGTGATGACATTCAGCGAAAAGCCCATCCAGTAGATGATGGCGAAGGTCGGAATGATGGAAAGAGGCAGGGCTGCGGCGGAAATAAGTGTAGCCCGCCAGTCACGCAGGAACAGAAACACGACGACCATCGCAAACAATGCACCTTCGAAGAGCATCTTCATGGATGACTCGAATTCGTGCTGAATGCGTTCGACGAAGTCGAGGACGAGTTCGAACTCAACGGTCGAGTGAATCCCGGCGAGCTCCGCGATAGCTTTGTCCACCTCGGCGGCCACCGCCACCGCGTTGGAATCCCGCGAGCGTTGAATCTGGAAGGCCACCACAGATTTACCGTTCAGCAGTGCAACCTGGGCGCGTTCGGCGACCGTATCCTTAATGGTGGCGATCTGATCGAGCCGGAAATGCGCACCGCCTGGAAGTGCGATATCGAAAGCGGCGAGCTGTTCGGCGTCGTCAACCGTGGCGATGGTGCGCAGCGACTGGCGGGATTCCCCGATTTCGCCGCGTCCACCGGAGAGCTGCTGTTGAGCACGGCGCAGTTGTCGGGAGACATCGGCGGCGGTGATGCGCAGCGCCGATAGCTGGGTCGGGTTCAGCTCCACCCGGATCTCCCGGCTCACGCCGCCCAGGCGGTTCACCGCGCCCAGGCCGGGAATCGCTGTGAGTCTGCGTGCCACGATGTTGTCGACGAACCAGGACAGGGCTTCTTCGTCCATGGAGTCGGATGCAACCGTGTAGGTCAGGATCGGCATGCCCGCGGTATTGACCTTGCTGACAATGGGTTCTTCGAGCTCGCGGGGCAGGTCTGAGCGAAGATTGCCTACCGCGGCGCGGACATCGTTGAGTGCTTCGAACAGGTCGTGTTCCAGCACGAACTGGATCATGGTGGTCGACGCACCTTCGGTGACCGTGGACTGGATGGCCTCGATCCCTTCGATGCTGCCGATGGCGTTTTCGATCTTGCGGGTGACTTCGGTTTCGAGCTGGGACGGAGACGCTCCCTGCATCACCGCAGTAACAATCACTGCGGGAAACTCCATGTCCGGCATGTCCTGGATGTTAAGGCGGCTGAAGCCGAAGGCGCCTGCCATGGTCAGCAGCAGGAACAGCACGATCGGCGGAATCGGCTCGCGGATGGCCCAGGTAGCGAAATTCATAGCGAAGCCTGCTCGCCGCGATGGGCTTCCTGCGCCGCGACCACCCGGACGATGTCGCCATCGTTGAGGAAGGCGCCACCGCTGGCGATCACGGCGTCATCGAGGGATACGCCGCTCAGGACTTCCACCACATCCTGCGCCCTGCGGCCGATCACCACCTTTTTCTGCATGGCTCTGCCTTCCTCGGCATCGACCACGAACACAAACGAGTAACCGTCGCGTAGTACCAGGGCGCTGGAGGGCAGGGAGATTCCAGCTTTGTCCCGTTGCAGAATTCTGCCGGTCACGAACATGCCGGGCCTGGCTTCGCTCGATGCCGCCTGAGCGTCCAGACTCACGTAGACGATGCCTGTTCGCGTTCCGCTATCCAGTGTCGGGGCGACCTGGCGCACCATGCCGTGGACCGTACTGTCGTCCGGCAGCGTGATCTCCGCACGATCGCCGACCTCGATACCGGCGATATCCGCACCGGTGAGTTCCGCGCGCCACTCGAGCCGCTTCTGTCTGACCAGTCTGAACAGCTCCATGCCGGGTGCGGCTACCGCTCCCAGCATGGCCGAGCGGGCGCTGATCACACCATCGTCGGGTGCCAGCACACGCGTGTTGTCGAGGTTCAGCTGCGCAGTAGTGAGCCTGGCTCGGGCCAGTTCGACCTGAGCCTGGGCGGCGTCGGTCCGGGTGGTGGCGCTGATCAGGTCCTGCTCGCTGATCATCTGGGTAGCGTGCAGCTGCCGGGCGCGATTGCTGTTGGCCTCGGCTTCAGCAAGCCGTGCATTGGCCTCCGCCAGGGATGCCTTCTGCTGTGCAAAGGCGGCAAGCATGGGCGCGGGATCGAAACGGGCCAGGAGCTGGCCGGCAGTGACCCGGTCGCCCACGTCCACAAGCAGTTCCACAAGCCGCAATCCTGCAACCTCCGCAGCGACGACAGCCTCCTGCCAGGCGGCGATCGCGCCGTTGGCGACGACCGTCTCCGGCCAGAGTATGGCAACCGGGCGCACGGTCGATACTGTGAGGGCGGCGTGCGCAGTGGCAGGACGCGCGGCCGTGTTCTGACTTCCGGTGCGTTGCGCGGCTGTCCCTTCGGGACCGCCGTCCGGACGCAGTGCGGAAATTCCGATCACGCCGATGGCGATGGCACAGCCCAGCGCTGCGATGACCCAGCGAATGCGACGGGACTGAAGGACGCTCATAGCGACTCCGGTTGCGTAAGACGACGATGGCGGCGCTCGGCCTCGACGAGGGCTGTTGCGGAAATCACCAGCTGTTCTACGGTGTCTGCCACCTGAGCTTCGCTGTCGATCAGACCCGGTGCGAGGGCACGGACGGCGGATCGCTCGACCAGCAGCACCATGGCGATACCCAGCAGGCTGAAGACGATCTGATGGGCACGGCTGTCCGGCTTTTCGATGCCGATTCTCGGCATGAGAAAACGCAGCAGCGGATCGTGGTAGGGGCGCAGCAGACCGGTCTGGTTCGACTCGAGAATGCCTGAAGGCTGCACCTGCTCGCGCAGAAACAGCAGGCGCATGTGGCTGCCCTTGTCCGGTGCCAGCACAAAACCCATCACATGGCGGTACCAGGCGCGCAGTCCCGTTTCCAGATCGGTCGATGGATCGTCGAGGGCGGCCGGCAACTCGATGAGACGCTCCGGGATCCGGAAGACTTCCCGATAGAGAGAGGCCTTGTCGCCGAAGTAATAGTGAATCGAGGCGACGTTCACTTCGGCCAGCGCGCAGATCTCCCGGGTCGATGCCTGGCCGTATCCCTTGGCGGCGAAGACCTCGAGGGCGGCGCTGAGAAGACGCTCCCGGGCCGCCGGGGTCTCGCCGGGGTCCGGGTTTGCCCGGGATTGCGCGGGATTTTTCACCGGTTCTGCCCGATGTCTGAGGGGGCGCTAAATTAAATCAAACGCTTGAATTAAGCAATTGCTTGAATCAATTCTGAGACAGATCGCACGTTCGGGAGGAGGGCGACGGATGCGGATTTCGCAGCCGGGAGGTGCCAGGCGCGGAGAGGCCCTGGGGTCGTTGGCTGAAAGGTGCGACAAAGACGCAACCGGTTTCTCAGCGGCTGCGGGCCCCACCGAACTTGTAGCGGACCTCCAGGCCGATCAGCCTGGGATCCGTTGTAGCGCCCGAGCGCAGATAGTTGCTTCCTTCTCCGCCGCGGTCGATCTGGCGTATCCCGATTTCGTCGAAGACGTTGTTTGCGAAGACAGTCAGGTTCCACGCCTTGTCGACGGAGAGCCAGGTTGCGCGCGCATCGAGACGGGCGTATGAACCCGTGGCGTCGTCCTCGTTCTCAAACGGCGAAAAATACACCTTGTCGATCCAGTTCCAGCCGGAGAAGAACACGAGCTGGCCGAGGTCGCCCAGCGGCCACTCGTACTGACCCCAGACACCGCCCTTCCATTCGGGAATGCGGGGCATCCGATTGCCCTTGATGTTGATCGGCTGACCGATCGCGACGAACAGCGATCCCGGTGATTCCTCACCAAAGCCGTCAATGAGGACGAAGTCACTCGCATACTCGGTATGGGTGTAGCTGAAGTTCAGGCCGAGGGTGATCCTGCCGGTGGGCAGCCAGACGATCTCGGTGTCGGTGCCCCAGATCTTTGCATCGGGGACGGCCCAGACGCTGGTCGAGGTCTCGTCCGGATCGATCACCGAGGGTCCCTGGCCGAAGGTGTGGATGTCGTTGTAGTCGTAGTAGTAGAGGGCGGAATTGATCTGCAGGGTGCCGTCGAGCAGGGTGCCTTTGTAGCCCAGCTCGTAGGAGATGAGTGTCTCGGGTTCATACTCAGGGTTGGAGCTGAAAAATCCGAAGTTGAAGCCCCCTCCGCGATAGCCTTTGGTAGCAGACAGATAGATCAGATCATCGTCCGTTGGCGTCCAGTCCAGATTGGCGCGCCAGGTGATCTCCGTATCCTGACGATCGAGTTCGCGCCAGATCGACGTGGCAGTCGGCAGTCCTGCGTTGAGGAGTCGCTGCGGATCGAGAATCTCGCCATTCGGGCCTAGGAAGCCGAGTGCCTGATTAATGAACATGAGCGTTGACAGGCCGCCGGACGGATCGAACCCGAGGGGCAGGACGTCATCGGTCGTGTAGTAGTAGATGGATTCGTAGCCGTCGAGCTCATCCCGGGCCCAGCGCACGCCCAGAGTGAGCGCCCAGGCTTCGCTGAATGTGTAGGTGGCCTGGGTGTAGGCGGCGTACGCCTCCCGTTCAGTGCGCGTCTGGTATTCCTGGCTTGAGCCCACCGTTTGGGGACCATGCGGCACGCTGTTACCGGTATCCCCCACCCACTTGCCGAAACAGTAGACGGGAATGCCATTGAGTGGACCACAGTAAAAGGGCAGCGGCGTGCCGTTCTTTTCCGCGGTCCCCGCAACTCTCGCTGAGAGGAGATCGAGCTGCGGTGTGAAGTCGATGAAGGCGAGCGCCGGGTCGATCGCACCATAGGGAATCGGAAAATCGTTCGCGTAGGTCGAACCACAGGCGGTGCCTGGATCGCAGGTGGAGTCGTAGTTGTCGCCGCGCTGGGTCAGTTTGGCATCGTAGTAGAAGAGTCCCGAGGTGATCGACAGTGCGTCCGTCGGATCCAGAAACAGCTGCAGTTCGTGAGACGTGTACTCCGCCTCCTGGCTCACGTAGAACTGGGTATCGAACAGGGTGTTGTTGCTGAGGTCCGTGTCGGTGGTGCGATCGTAGAAGTAGTCCGTGTAGCCGAAGATGTACTTGAAGCCGACTCTATCGGTCGGATTCCAGGCGGCGTCGAGCGAAACGGCCTGATGATCGAAGTACTCGTCCTGATGACCGTTGGTGGAGGTCTCGAGGTCGTCACCGTTGATGTTATCGAAGCCGAGAACGGGGAGCTGCGCGGAATCCAGCCCATACACGCTGTTGAAGCCCTCGTCCG
Source organism: Pseudomonadales bacterium (assembly GCA_041395945.1). NCBI lineage: Bacteria > Pseudomonadati > Pseudomonadota > Gammaproteobacteria > Pseudomonadales > Pseudomonadales bacterium. The sequence goes on along the minus strand of JAWKZN010000001.1, from coordinate 1,995,232 downwards.
AACGATCCACGCCGGGTACTTTGCGTTGCGCGAGCACATCCGCTCCGGTTACCGGATTGCGGAAGGTAAAGGTTGGCATGCCGGCGATCGTGCAACCCACACCCCGTTTGATGCCCGGACTGTCGACGGTTGCCGTGCGCACCAGCTGGCTCGGACAGGTGATCGAGGGGTTTACGGCGCGATAGCCGCGGACGAATGTGCTGGTGTCCCGGGTGCCGGTGTTGTTCTCTCCAAAGACGACGATCCCGCCGGCGTCTGCGCCAGCCATTCGACGCGCGTAGCTGCGTTCGTTGACCCGGGTATTGATCTCGATGGTGTCGGTTGGTGTCAGCCGCAGGCCCAGCGCGTAGTTTTCGTCGCCATAGTTGCCTGCGTCCGGCGCGGGGCCGAGATCATCTATGTAGCCATCGCGCGTCCGTTTGACACCAGTCACCCGGGCCTGCAGCCAGTCGCGGATGATCGGTCCGGACAGCATTCCATAATATTCCTGGAGGTCGTAACTGCCGACAATGGCGCGTGCTTCGCCCTCGAATTCGTCGGTTGGCAGCCGGTTGATGAAATTGATGGCACCGCCGATCGCATTGCGGCCGTAGAGGGTGCCCTGAGGTCCGCGCAGCACCTCGATGCGATCGATGTCGTAGAGACCACCCTCGGTGGAGGCGATGCCGAAGTCTTCCGAGTACACGCCGTTGAGATAGGTTGCGACACCCGGGTCGCCCCCCAGAGAGCGGAAATTGCGGCCGACACCACGGATGGCCACATCGTACGGCTCGATCACGGCGGCGGGAATATAGTTCTGCAGGTCTTCCTGGTTGCGGATGCCGAATTCTTCCAGGATTTCTCCGGTAAACGCAGTGATCGAAATCGAGGTGTCGCTGACGGTGGAGGCCCGTCGCTCGGCAGTTACCAGGATCTCCTCGATCTGACGCGCCGCCTCGGCAGCAGCCTGGGGTGGGGTGCTCGCAGTCCACGCCGCCGCGATCGCGAGTATCGCCGAATTTCGTACACGGCTACGGGATCCGGGTGCGGGCTCCAGGCGTCTTACAGGGTCCGGGTCTGGCACGATGGCATCTCCCACAAACCTGTACACAGGGCGATGCTACTCCTTCCTGGGGAATCGGGAAAAGTCAGGGGGTGAAGAAGGACACCGCGCCTTCGGGGGAATCACACGTTCAACAGCAGATGCTCGCGCTCCCAGGGCGAAATCTCACGCTGAAACTGCTGCAGTTCGGCTTCCTTCGCCCAGGGCACCGCGGCCGCCGCGATAACGTTCGAAGGCGTCGGGCAGGTCCGATACCCGGTCGAACTGACTCACTGTTTGCCCGATACGACAATCTCGAGCAGATAAGGGGCGTTGGTGGCCAGGGCACGTGTCATTGCCGGGCCGATGTCCTCGGGGTCTTCAATTGTTTCACCATCGACCCCCATGCCCTGGGCGAGTTGCGGGAAGCCCAGGGTCGGATTGGTGAGGTCCATGTGCGGGTAAGGCTTGTTGGAGCGGATATCGAAGCGCGAGCGGTAGATGTCCAGGTTGTGTTTGAGTACCCGGTATTCCCGATTGGAGAGGATGATAAACAGGATCGGCAGCTGATGGTGGGCGGCGGACCAGAGTGCCTGGATGCTGTACATGGCCGAACCGTCTCCTGAGATGGCGACAACCCGGCGTTCGGGTTGCGCCACCTGTACACCGATGGCGCCTGCCAGCCCCTGGCCGATACCGCCCCCCCGACCGCCGAAATAGTCCCCGGCACGGCGTTCGTTGAACTGGTGCGCGACATCCAGGGACGCAGTGATGGATTCGTCGACCAGAATGGCGTTATCCGGCAGCGCACGGGCGATCTCGTGAACGGCGCGCATCGGTGCCATGGGTCGGGTGTCCCACAGTTTCTCCAGAGCGGCGGTGGCCCGGGCAGTGATCTCGCCGTGCTCTGCCAGCAGACTCTGATTACGGGACTGAGCGGCCTTCTGGTAACTGCTCTCCGCGTTGCCGAGTGCGCTGGTCAATGCGCCAAGCGTGCTCTTCAAGTCTCCCACGATGCCGAGGTCCACCGGCAGGCTGTGGGCGAGTCGACTCCGATTGTTCTCCAGGTGCAGGACCTTTGCCCCGTTGGGGATGTGGGGTGTCGGGTCGTGCCAGACGTCTTCGAAGAACGGCCCGCCGATGAGCACGATCAGATCGTTGGGGCTCAACAGTTTCTGCACCGCCGCGGCTTCGAAGGGGGTGCGACCCCGATAGTTGGGATGGCGGCTGGGGAAACAGACCTGTGCACGCAGTCCCTCGTGGTGAACTCTGGCACCACAGAGCTCCGCCAGCCGGACCAGTTCGTCGAGGGCACCGCAGCGGGAGGCGTCATCACCTACCACCAGGCAGGGAGATTTCGCTTTCAGCAGCAGCGCAAGCGCCGCATTTATCGCCTCCTGGCTTGCGCCTGGTGCGTGCAGTTCGCCCGCAATACTGGCGCTGATCCGGGTCTCCTGCTCCATCACATCCACCGGCAGTGCGATGAAAACCGGTCCACAGGGGGGTTCGTTGGCGATCTTGAAGGCGCGACGCAGCAGTGGGCCCATTTCATCTGCGCTGCGCGGTTCGGCGCTGAACTTGGTTACCGGTGCGGCCATCGCAACCAGATCGTGGGACAGCAGCGGATTGTCCAGACGCATGCGGGTGTCCTGCTGGCCGGCGGTGACGATCATCGGCGAACAGGCCTTCAGAGCGCCATACATCATGCCGATGCCGTTGCCGAGCCCGGGTGCCACATGCAGATTCACGACCGCCGTCCGCCCGGAAGCCTGGGCGTAGAAGCTCGCAGCGCAGACGGCGACCCCTTCGTGCAGAGCGACATAGTAGGGCAGTTGCGGATAGTCGATGAGCCGGTCGAGCAGTGGGTTCTCGGTGGTCCCCGGATTGCCGAAAATACAGTCCACTCCATGCAGGAGCAGTGATTCCATGAAAACCTGTCCGCCACGCATGGTACCCACCCACTATGATCGTCTGTCCGGGGATTGTAGGTGTCCCGGAGTTGGGATCATAGGTTGGAATCCAATCCAGGGGTGCTTCCGGCTATACTCGCCCGGCTTTGGGGCGTTTCTGGACACTCATGACAGTGCGTGATTCTCGCGCGGGCGCGCGGCTTTTCCATGTCTGCTGATCGACCTCTTGTGGTCGTGACCCGGCGCTGGCCGGCGCCGGTGGAAGCCCGCCTGTGCGAAAGCTTCGACACCCGGCTGAACGAAACCGACGAACCCTTCACGAAGGCACAACTGCGTGAGGCATTGGCTGCTGCGGACGCGCTCTGTGTCACGGTCACTGATCGATTGGATGCCGCCTGCTTCGAAGGTCTGGTGCCTAAGGTGCGCCTTATCGCTAATTTCGGGGTGGGGTTCAATCACATCGATCGGGATGCCGCCGCCCGGCATGGTATCCGGGTGAGCAACACACCGGGAGTGCTGACCGACTGCACCGCCGATCTCGCCATGACCCTGCTGCTCATGACGGCACGGCGCACGGGGGAAGGCGAGCGGGAACTGCGGGCCGGCCGCTGGCAGGGCTGGCGGCCCACCCACCTGCTGGGTACCCGGGTCAGCGGTAAGACACTGGGAATCGTGGGGGCGGGTCGCATTGGTCTGGCGCTTGCGCAGCGGGCCCGGTTCGGTTTCGGCATGAAGATCCTGCTCAGCGGGCGCTCGGCCATCCGCCCTGAGGTTCTCAATCCCCTCGACGCGGAAGACTGCACCCTCGATGAGCTGCTGAACCGGTCGGATTTTGTGTCGCTGCACTGTCCGGCGACACCCGAAACCCGGCATCTGATTGATGCACAAAGGCTCGCACGAATGCCGGCACACGGCATACTCGTGAACACTGCGCGGGGCGATATCGTTGATGAGAGCGCTCTGGCAGCCGCACTCGCCCGGGGGCAGATTGGGGGAGCGGGACTGGACGTGTACGAACGGGAGCCCGAGGTGAACGCGCAGCTCCTCGATCTGGAGAATGTGGTGCTGCTGCCGCATCTCGGCAGCGGCAGTCGGGAGACCCGCATCGCCATGGGTATGTGCGCGCTGAACAATCTTCGGGCCTGCTTCGACGGTCAGCCGCTCCCCAATCCGGTGTAAGTGAGTGGTTTCGAAGGAAAGGCAAGTCACACAAGGACGCGGCAATGGCTGAACTGAAAAACGACAAGGTGAAGCGCACAGGTGGCTGTGCGTGCGGAGAGATCCGCTACGGGTTCTATGAGCCGAAGGTGGCGCAGCTGGCCTGCCATTGCCGCAGCTGCCAGTATGCGGCAGGTGGCGCGCCCGCCTATGTGGTTGTGGTGCGCAAAGAGGAATTCAGGATCACCAGGGGGATTCCCAAGGAATTCACTGTGCTCTCGGAAGCGGGCAACCATGTCACCCGCGCCTTCTGCGGCACCTGTGGTACCCATGTCCTGGCCTGGAACGATGCCCAGACCGAAAGCTGCTCGGTGAAAGTCGGCACCCTGGACGAGCCGGCGAGCTTCCGCCCGCGGATGCACATCTGGATGTCCGAAGCCCAGCCCTGGCATCGGCGCAGCTGGTTTACTCTGCGCTTCAGCCGCAATCCACCGGGCAGCGGACGGTCAACAAAGGAGGAAGTGAATTGAGTACGGTTGGCGGATATCTCTCGAATATCTTCGGCAAGTCGCCTTTTCAGGCAGTGCAGGTCCACATGAGCCTCTGCATCGAGGCGGCGGAGATGACCCTCGAACTGCTGCGGCAGGCGGAGGGGGGGAACTGGACAGAGGTGGAACGGCTCCGGGATGAAATATCCCTCATCGAAGCAAGGGCCGATGACGTGAAGAGCGGCATCCGCTCGCAACTGCCCAGAGGTTTCCTGCTCCCCGTGGCCCGCGCCGACCTGCTCGACCTGCTGACCCGCCAGGACAAACTGGCGAACCGGGCCGAAGACATCGCCGGGCTGGTTACGGGTCGTCAACTGCAGTTTCCGCCGTCGATTCAGGTCCAGGCTTCGGAATACGCGGATGTCTGTGTGGACACTGCGCGTCTGGCCGGTGCTGTGGTGAAAGAACTCGATGAATTGCTGGTCTCCGGTTTCAGCGGACGGGAGGCCTCCCAGGTGATCGCCATGATCGAGGCGGTGGAAGCCCGGGAGCGGGACAGCGACAAACTGCAGGCCCAGCTGCGCCGGGCCCTGTTTGCCATCGAAAACGATCTGCCACCCGTGGGAGTGATGTTTCTGTACAGGCTCTTCGAGCTGCTCGCGGATTTTGCGGACATCTCCGAACGGGTCGCCCACAGAATTCAGATGATGCTCGCCAAATGAGCCTGGACCCGAATTTCGTACTGCTGTCCCTCGCCCTGATTTTCGGCCTGTACATGGCCTGGGGTATCGGCGCCAACGATGTGGCGAATGCGATGGCCACCTCCGTCGGTTCCAAGGCGATCACCGTGAAGCAGGCGATTGTGATCGCGGCGATCTTCGAGTTTCTGGGTGCCTTCCTCGCCGGTGGTGAGGTCACGGATACGATCCGTAAAGGCATCATCGATGCGGACCTGTTGAACGATCCGGATGTGCTGCTGTTCGGCATGCTGGCATCGCTGCTGGCCGCAGCGGTCTGGTTGACGGTGGCATCCCGCTACGGCTGGCCGGTTTCAACCACCCACTCCATCGTCGGCGCCATCGTCGGCTTCGCACTGGTGGCCGTTGGTCCGGAGGCCGTCTATCTCGGTAAGGTCGGATCGATCGCTGCAAGCTGGGTGGTTTCACCCGTGCTGGCGGGTGCGGCCTCCTTCGTCATCATCATGACCGTGCAGAAGCTGATCTTCGATCAGCTCGATCCGGAGAAGGCGGCGCGACGCTATGTGCCTTATTACATCTTCCTGACTGCCCTGGTGATCGGCCTGGTCACATTCACCAAAGGTCTGTCCCACGTGGGGCTGGATATCAGCCGCAGCGAAGCGCTCCTTTATTCCCTGTGCTTTGCCACACTGGTTACTGCGCTGGGTGTACTGATGATCCGTCGCATACCGCCGGCAAGTCCGACGGAAGTGGAAGCCTTCCATTTCACCAACGTGGAAAAGGTCTTCGGCATTCTCATGATCGTCACTTCCTGCGCCATGGCGTTTGCCCACGGCTCCAACGATGTGGCGAACGCGATCGGCCCGGTGGCCGCCGTGGTATCGATCCTGCAGACAGGACTGGTCTCCCAGTCATCGCCGGTACCGCTCTACGTGCTCCTGCTCGGTGCGGTGGGTATCGTGGTGGGACTGGCGACCTTCGGCTACCGGGTGATTGCAACGGTAGGCAGCAACATCACCGAACTCACGCCCAGCCGGGGATTTGCCGCGACCCTCGCTGCAGCCTCTACGGTGGTACTCGCCAGTGGTACCGGACTGCCGATCTCCACAACCCATACGCTGGTCGGCGCGGTGCTCGGTGTCGGTCTCGCCCGGGGCATCGGCGCACTCAATCTCGGTGTGATCCGTACCATTCTCATGTCCTGGATCATTACCCTTCCCGCGGGTGCCGCACTCGCGGTATTTTTCTACTATCTGCTCCGAATCATTCTTACCTGAGGAATACTTATGTCTGAAGTGGCCATCGACCCGGAGGAACTGAAGCGCTACTCCTTCAGTGTCTGGAGTTACAAGCAGGGCGAGATGGTGTCCCTGATGATCCACATCGGTGACCGGCTCGGGCTGTACAAAGCGCTCGATGGTGCCGGGCCGGTCAGTGCAGCCGAGCTGGCAGAACGCACGGGTCTCAAGGAACGCTGGCTGCTCGAATGGCTGCGCGGGCAGGCGGCAGCGCGGCTGATCAACTACATCCCGGATGATCGATTCGAACTGACCAGGGTTGGTGCCGCCGTGCTGGCGGATGAGACCGGCAGTCTGGCTTTCGCTGCGGGAGCCTTTGCCGGTGCCACACCGCCGGCGACCGTGGATAAACTGGTGGAAGCCTTCAGGACGGGAATCGGTCTCTCATACGAGGACCTCGGCCCGAACGCCGCCCATCGCACCGAAAGGATGCTGGGTCCCTGGACCCGCCAGGAACTGGTGCCGAACATACTGCCCGCCCTGGATGGTGTCGTGGAGAGACTGTCTGCGGGTGCTGTGGCGGCCGATGTCGGGTGCGGTGGCGGGGTTGCCCTGATGGCTATGGCGAAAGCGTTTCCGAATTCGGAGTTCCACGGCTACGACCCCAGCGGCCATGCCATCGACCGCTGTCGTGCAAAAGTGGCAGAGCTCGGCCTGAATAACGTGAAACTCTTTGTTGCGGGCGGCGAGAGTCTGCCGAAGAAACCGACCTACGACTTTCTCATCACCTTTGACTGCATTCACGACATGACCCATCCGGCAGAGGTGATTGCATCCATCCGCGGTGCGATGCAGCCGGACGGCACCTGGCTCATCAAAGACATCCGCAGCCAGTCGGAATTCAAAGATAACCTGCGCAATCCGCTGCTCGCCATGTTCTACGGCTTTTCGGTGTCGGCCTGCATGTCGTCGGCTCTGTCGGAACCGGGTGGTGCCGGACTCGGCACGCTGGGCTTCAACCCGGAAGTTGCGGAGAAGATGGTGAAGGCGGGAGGTTTCGGTCGCTTCCAGCTCCACGATTTCGAGGATCCGAGCAATCTCTACTACGAGGTGCGGCCGTAGTGCGACGCGCATGTTGCGTACGCGCACACTGCGTGCGACCGGCAGCTGTCGTACGGCAGGCCGGCGTCACCGGTCTGCGCCTGAGAGTCGCGCCGCGGTGCCGGTGATCACCTGTATTGAAGATCTGCGGGTGCTGCATGAGCGGCGGGTACCGCGGATGTTTTACGACTATGTGGATTCCGGCTCCTGGAGTGAGAGTACCTACCGGGCCAATGCCGAAGATTTCGCGCGGATCAAGCTGCGCCAGCGGGTGGCGGTCGATATCTCGGAGCGATCCCTGGCGACCAGCATGCTCGAAGACAGCGCCGCCATGCCCGTTGCCCTGGCCCCCACCGGTCTGACCGGCATGCAGCACGCGGATGGCGAGATACTCGCCGCCCGGGCCGCTGAAAAATTCGGCATACCCTTCACGCTGTCGACCATGAGCATCTGCTCGATCGAAGACGTTGCCGCCCGGACGCAACGGCCGTTCTGGTTTCAGCTCTACGTGATGCGGGATCGGGACTTTGTCGGGCGTCTGATTGATCGTGCGAAAGCGGCAGGCTGTTCGGCACTGGTACTTACCCTCGATCTGCAGATTCTCGGTCAGCGGCACAAGGATCTGAAGAATGGCCTGTCCACACCACCGAAACCCACTCTGCGCAACATCCTCAATCTGCTGACCAAACCCGCCTGGTGTGCGGGCATGCTTGGTACTTCCCGTCGCGGTTTCGGCAACATCGCCGGTCATGTGGAGGGCATCGGTAACATGGGCTCACTGGCCGCCTGGACAGCGCAGCAGTTCGATCCCACTCTGAACTGGGAAGACGTTGCCTGGATCAAGGACCGCTGGGGTGGACCGCTGATCCTGAAAGGCATCATGTGTGTAGAGGATGCACGGCTCGCAGTGCGTTCCGGTGCGGATGCGCTGATCGTGTCCAATCATGGGGGCCGTCAGCTCGACGGCGCACCCTCGAGCATCGCCGCACTCGCGCCCATCGTTGCAGCGGTGGGGGATCACATCGATGTGTGGATGGATGGCGGGATCACTTCCGGACAGGATGTTTTCAAAGCCCTTGCAGTCGGTGCACGGGGCGTGCTGATCGGGCGCGCGTTTCTTTACGGACTGGGTGCGATGGGGGAGGCGGGTGTTACCCGCGCACTCGAGATCATTGCCAGCGAACTGGACCTCACCATGGCCTTCTGTGGACTGACCGCGGTGAATCAGATTACTCAGGAGGCGATCTGGGATCCGGCCGAGGGCTGAGGGTGCTCGAGTAACTGCAGCCGACCGTCGCTGTCGAATGTCACGCTGTTCTGCTGGCGCTCCCGCAGCCGGGTGAGGGTGGTGCGGTCAATGTCCCAGTAGGCGGCTTCCTGTTCGAAGGTCACTGTGGGTACCGCGAGCCGCCTTTCCCGCTCACCGAAGCGTCGCAGCTGGAAACGCGACCAGCCGACGATGCACAGGCTGATCAGCAGTACAAACAGTCCGAACCAGTACAGCAGGTTCACCAGGCTGGCGGGGCCACCGGCGCGTTCGACCAGGGTGTAGGCGAACTGCAGACCGAGCAGCCAGGCGAAGAGACTGATCAGAGGCAGCCACAGATAGGCATAGAGGGCCCACAGCGCCAGGGTGAGCAGCCGGTCCCGGCGGCGCGCGCGGCGTGTCAGCACCCGGCGGGCATTGATGATCACATCGTTGATTTCACGAACCATCTGCAGTGTCCGTGTCCCGCAGTCCGCGGTCGGGGCTGCGCCAGATGGCGCGCCGATTGCTGCCGCGGGCCAGTGCCCGGGGCAGAGCGGTGACCGAAGTCACGACCTGGATGATCCAGTACAGCATCGGGTACCACACCATCCAGTAATAGACCCGGCCGAGCTGACGTTCATAGCGGCTGTCGATCACCAGACTCACCGCGAACTGCAGCAGACAGGTGGTGCCGAGCAGCAGACCGCTCCAGCCCGGCAGAATGGTGGCGGAATCCAGGGGTGCAGGCAGTGCGACAAACTGACCAAGCAGCCAGAAGCTGAATACCAGAGCCATGGTGTAGGCCCAGAAGGTGCTGACTACTAGCTCTGTCGCCACCAGCCACATGCGCCTGGTGCGCCACCGGAACAGGCTGCGCATGTGGTTGACGAGGACCTCGATGCCGCCCTGTGCCCAGCGCAGTCGCTGGCGCCAGAGACCACCGAAAGTTTCCGGCATCAGGATCCAGCACAGGGCGTTGGGCTCATAGCGGATGTCCCAGTGATTGAGCTGCAGACGCCAGCTGATGTCGATGTCTTCGGTCATCACGTTCAAACCCCAGTAATCGACCTGGTGCACGGCGACTTTGCGGAAGGCGGCCACCACACCGGAGACCGTGAAGACCCGGCCATAGATCCGCTGCGCGCGCTTGAGCAGGCCAATGATCGAGGAAAATTCGCCGACCTGAATTCGGCCGAGCAGGGTGGTGCGATTGCGGACCCGGGGATTGCCGGTCACCGCACCGACACGGGGCCAGAGTGCGAAGTGATGGGCGAGCCAGCGGGTCGACTGGGGCGTGAGCAGGGCATCGCCATCGAGACACACCAGGACGTCGTGCCTGGCGGTGAGTGAACCGACCCGCAGTCCCATTGCCTTGCCCTGATTGCTGGCAAAATGCACGACGCGTACCTGGGGATGCGCGGCGGCAAGTCGATCCAGGATGGCGCCGGTTTCGTCTGAGCTTGCATCGTTGATCACGATGATCTCGAATTCCGGGTAGTCCTGAGCCAGCAGGGAACGCACGGTCTCTTCGATGTTTTCCATCTCATTGTGACAGGGCACGATGAAACTCACCCCGGGCCACACGTCGAGTTCGGGGGGATGTTCCGGCTGGGTGTTGGCTTCCTTCTCCCGGTAGTAGAAGTAGTACACGGAAGCCGTGATCCACAGGATCGACATGAACAGCGGGTAGTAGAAGGTGAAGTTCAGCAGGCTCTGAAATGCCGCATCCATCAGTGCACCCTCTGTCCGGGTGTTTCTGTCAGCGACATGCCGCGAATCATCTGCTCAAGGTCCGGTCTGCCCTTGATGAAGTCATCCGGGTAGTAGGCGAGATTGTCGACCCCCCGGGCGCGCAGGAACTCCATGGTCCGTCGCAGTTCCCGGCTGTCGATGGGCTGCTGCGATACCCAGTCGACGGTCTGCAGCTGAAAAATGGTGTGTGCGAGTCCGCCAGGCTGGCGGCCAGCGGCTTCGATGAGTGCGGCGAAGAAGCGCCGATGATTGGGACGTTTCTCGAAGCGCGGCATGGCCATCACTGTGGTGTAGTCATAGCTGGCCAGGTAATTTGTGTAGTTCTGCGCGAGATGGCGTTCCGAGCCGGGGTCGGTGAGCGCAGGTGCGAACAGATTACGGGATGTTTTCAGACCCGGGCGCCAGCGCGCCAGAACTCGGCTCAGTTCGAGAGAGAAATCCGTCAGCGCCCGGCTTTTGAACCTGGTCCAGCGGTGGGCCAGATCCGGGTCGGCATGCAGCAGGTCGGGATCGAAGGTTCTGCCGACAGCCACCGCGAAGGCGGCCAGTGCCTCGGGGTGGGTGTCTTCGAATTCGTTCAGCCTGCCGTCGTCGTGGAAGTGAATGCCCTGAATGGGCGCGTGGCGACCGAGATCATCGAACAGGTCGGTTATAAACTGCCGCGCCTCGGGCACGAAGACCGACAGGCGCGGCTCACCCTCGGGATCGGGCGCCGTCGAGCCATCCCGGGTCTGCAGGGTCCGCCATTCGGGTCTGGCGACGAATGCCGTCAGGGGCATCCAGGCAAACACGCTGACTCCGGCACGGGTACGCAGCTGCCAGGCGGCGCGATTGAAGAGATCGGCGCGTACCGGCAGGTGGCGATTCGGAAAATACAGGGCGTCTGCGGCACCGTCACCGTCGGGATCCGCGAACGCCTGCAGAAAGACATGGCTGATGCCCATGGCCTTGATGCGATCGAGCAGCAGACCCAGATTGCGCTCCTGCTGCAGCACATCCCTGTCATAAACATAATCCAGATCGACCTGGGCGGCGCGTACCGGACGCACCGGTTGCCGATCATCGAAGAGCGCAGCGAATCCGGGCACGCCGGGATTGGCGACCAGCATGTGTCGCGCGACAATGCCGTCGCCGCTCAGGGGTGCCGGTTCGTCGAGGGTGAGCTGCAGTGTCATGCCACGCTCTGCGGCGAGGCGGCGACCGCTCTGGTTCCAGGCACCGTAGGGCCAGGTCATGATCCGCGGCCGCCTGCCGAGATGACTTTCGATCAGCGCCACGCTGCGATCGAGGTCGGCGGCGAGCCGGGCCTGATAGGCGGCTTCCGATTCGTACTCGGAAGACTCGTAGCCCAGCGTGACGGCGGCTGGCTGTTCATTGCCCTGGGGATTGCCTGGAATACCACGATGCAGGTCGTGGCTGTGGGAGCCGATTTCCACGAGACCCGAGGCCTGCATTTCCGCCATCTCCGCCCAGCTGAGAAAATCGGCCGCGCTGAGCGGCTGACCGTTGTAGGCGATGCGCTGTTCGGTTTCGATCCAGGCGGTGACCGGGCTCACCACGGCCGGATAGCGGAAGGCCTTGAGCAGCGGAAACACGTGGGTATAGACGCTGCGGAAACCGTCGTCGAAGGTCAGCAGTACGGCTTTGTCCGGCAGCGAGTGGGTGCCGGCCTGTGCGGCCAGGATGTCGTCCACGCTCACGACCTGGTAACCCCGGGAGGCCAGCCAGCGGAAGTGAGCGGCCAGATGTTCGGCGGTGACCGCGTACTGATCCGGGTCGTAGTTTTCTGCGAGGTTGTCCCGGACGTCGTGATAGCCGAGCACGGTCACCGCCACCGAGGTCTCGGGTTGCGCCGTTAAAGAGCTGGTGCTGCTGACCAGGAGCAGAGCGCTGAGCAGAAGGCGGGAACAGGCAGGCATCAGATCCGCCCCTCCAGGCCGAAGCGGAAAAACAGCCCATCTTCCGTGTCGCCGTCGTACACCCGGCGGCTGTAGCGGATGCCGCCGCGAAATCCCCAGCGCGTGGACGGACGCCACTCGATTTCATAGTCGACTGACGCGATGGGCTCGCTGCCGAATCCGTCCTGATCGTAAATGCCGACATCGCCGCCGAGTCTGTGGGTGAGTGAGTGTTCGTAGCGGCGGAACTGTCGCCAGATACCGCGCAGTCCGACGCTTGCGTCGACAGCGCGACCGGGGCTGAAGTAGCTGGGCTCATCAAGGCTCGAGCGGGTGAGCCCCGCGCTGCCGTAGGTGTCCAGTTTCCACCGGTAACCGTTGTAGAGCCGGTAGCTGCCGTTCAGGCCGAAGCCGCTGATGTCGTTGCCGTCGTCCAGAGACTGCAGGCGCGCGCTGCCGGCAACAAACCAGTTTTCGTTGTGCCGGTACGTGGTAGCGAATGCGAGCAGATCACCCTCGATGCCCTGGCCATCGGCGCGCAGTGGTGTGGCGTCACTGTTCCACTCTGCGCTGGCGCCAAGGAACCAGTGATCGGAAGCGCGATAATCTCCCCGCAGGGCGATGCCCGGGTCACCCATGTCGAAGCGGGCGGCGTGAACTTCCGCCCGACCCTCCCAGCGGTGACGACGGTAATCCACCCCGGCGCCGATACGGCGACGGGCGTGATTGCCTTCTTCGAACTCGGCCCAGCTGTCGCTGCTGTGGACGAAGCCGCGGAAGGCTTCTCGCTGGGGCGGGCTGAACCACCAGGCATCGACATCGTACTGGCTGGAGCCAAAGGTATCTCCGGAGCTTTCTCCGAAACCGGCATCGATGATCAGTTGACTCAACTGGTGAACCTGCCAGTCGTTGTGCAGCTCGATCACGCCGGTATCCGTGGGGAACTCCCGATACAGGGCGGCCTCTGCGCTGCCGGTGGCGGCGAACTGGCGCTGTGCGAACCGGTTGCGGGCCAGCGCGGTGCGCAGGGCAGCTTCGTCTGCCGGAAAGCGATCGATCAGTTGTCCGTACTGTTCGTCCGCTGCTTCGTGGAGGCCGCGCCAGCGATTCAGATTACCCAGCTCATAGCGCGCCTGGCTGTTGTTGGGTGCCACGGCCAGGAGAGCCTGCAGCCGCTGCTCGGCGGTATCCATCTGGTCCGCATAGGCTCGCCCCATGGTCGCGACGATCGTGGCCCGGGTATGTGCGGGATTGGGCTGCCGCACACTGCTGCCCGGTACCGCACGAACCGGCTCGAGGCGCTCGACCACGTCGTCAATGCACTCGAACGCCTCCTCGAAGCGCTCCAGCTCGATCAGCGCGTAGAAGAGACTGATGCGGATCTCCATATCAGCCGGGTCCGCTTCGATGCCGCGGCGCAGAGCCTGTTCGGCGAGCTCGGGTTTGCGCAGCGCGAGATAGGCGTTACCTGCTGCAGCATGCACATACCGGGGCGCGCGAGGATCAGCGTCGATGAGACGCCGGTAGTCTTCGACTGCTTCGCTGCGCCGATGCGCCGCGGCCAGTCCCACGATCCGGTCGTAGGTCAGCAGACGGGCGAGTTCGCTGGCCGGGGGCTCTGCGGCAAGGCGTGCAGCTATGGCCTGCAGGGCTGATTCGATCCCGGGAAACGGATACCTTTGTGCCGGAGACTCGATGGCGTCACGCAGGTCCAGCGCCAGGACATCCGCTTCCAGACGGTTCAGCTCACGCGGCGTCAGTACATCCGGCTGCAGGGCGGCAACGCGCAATGCCTGGCGCGGCAACAGCAGCGCCCGCAGTGCCTGGGCCTTGCCGCGCAGCGCAGCTCTGTTCTCAGGCTCCAGCTGCAGAACCAGATCGTATTCACCCAGCGCCTGGGCATAGGCCTGATCCTGGTGGAAGAGATAAGCGGACGGAACCAGTACGGGCGTTGTGTGGCGGGTGGCTGACGGCACCGCCTCGAGGGTGGTGCGGGCAGTGCGCGGGTCTCCGTAATCTGAGTAAGCCATCGCGAGTCCGACCCGGGCGTCAATGCTTTCCGGGCTCGCCGCCACAGCCTGTGCGTAGTAGTTGATGGCTGCTCCGAAATCCCGGGTGTCCCGTGCTGCGCGGCCGAGAGCGAGCAGTGCGTAGGCCGGTGCACCGGCCAGCGAGCGGCCGGCGATCATATCGAGTATGGGCTGGCGTTGACCCGCCCAGAAGCGCACCAGCATTTCATCATAGAAAAGCGGATCCGAATCCGGATAGACGTTGCGCAGCCTTATGAGCTGGTCCAGAGCGGGCTCATAGGCACCCGCTCGGGCCTGGGTGATTGCATCGAGCCGGGCACGCCGGACAGCCTCCGGCAGTGCTGGCGGTGGCCGTCTGCTCGTGGTGTCTGCAGCGGACGCCTGCATTGCGGGTTCTGCGGCAGCAGTGGATCCTGCAACCGCTGTCAGACAGACCAGCAGCAGCGTGCGGATCAGGCGCTCAAAGAATGTCGTCATGGGTGATACAGGCGGATAAAGGTAACGGCAGCCGGGTAGGGGCTAACAGATTCGGCCGGGTGTGCGGGTCGCGGAATGCATGTCCGCAGTCTAGTTCATCTGCGGGAAACCTGCAGGTCGCAGAGTGTCAGACGAATGTACATCGAAGAGACCGGCCAGGTAGTCGTTGCAGAAGATGCCCGTCGGATCCAGTTCCGCGCGGACGCGCCGGAAGGCTTCGAAGTGCGGATAGAGATCGGCGAGATCCCGCGCGTTCAAGGTGTGCAGTTTGCCCCAGTGCGGTCGCCCCCGATGATTGCGGAATACCGATTCCGCGGCGTCGAACAGCGGCCGGTGATCCCGCTCTGCACCCTGGTGGACGGACAGTGTCACGGATTCCCGGTCGCTGGCGGTGCTGAGCCAGGCATCGTCCGCCGCGAGGGTACGGTATTCGATCGGCCAGGGCAGCTTCGCAAACCGCGAAAGTAACAGCTCGCGCAGTTCCGTGAAGCACGACCAGCCACTTTCGTAGGGTACCGAGTACTCCATTTCGTTGAAGCGGGTTTCTCTGCTGCTGGGGAAGATTTCGTGTGCCGGCCCGATGATTTCCGTGGCGCTGATTCGCCCCGGCGTGTCCGTCGATCTGTGCAGCGTCTTCATCTCGAAGCTGTCTGAGCGCGGTGTCCAGAAAAATTCGCAATGGCGATGGTCCGCGATCAGGTCTTCGAGGGTGGCTGCGACTTCTTCAAAGCCGGCCTGCTGTTTACGTTCATGGAGCAGAAAGGCGGGTTCGACCTGTAGCGTGACCTCGGTGAGTACCCCGAGCAGGCCGACCGACACCCGCAGTGCGCGCAACCAGTCGGGCGTACGCTCCGCATCGATGATCAGCGCTTCTCCGGATGCGGTCACCAGTTGTGCGGACAGCAGTGCGTGCGACAGATTGGGCAGGGTCCGGCCGGTGCCGTGGGTGCCGGTACTCAGTGCGCCGGCGATACTCTGCCGGTCGATGTCACCCTGCTGGGGCAGGGACAGTCCTTCTGTCCAGAGCAGCGGACCGAGTTCGTGAATCTTGGTCCCGGCACCAACGCTGACCTGGTGACTGCCTGCATCGACGCGATGGATCCCGGTGAATGTATCCAGTGAGACGATGATGCCGTCGGTCCAGAACGGCACAAAGGAGTGACCGCTGCCGACACAGCGCAGTTTCAGCCGTTCTCGCTCTGCGAGCCCTGCCAGATCCCGAAGGGCGGACAGAGATCCGGGGGTGCTGACCTTGTGTGGTCGATACTGCTGCCCTCCGGACCAGTTCTGCCAGGTTGCGCCGTCACTCATCCGGCGCTCGCGGCCTGCAGACGCGCATGGTCGGGATGGCGCAGTCGCCATACCAGCAGGGCCACCATCAGCAGCAGTGGCGGCAGGGCGCACAGCAGCAGCACCGTCCAGCCGAAGCTGTGGATCAGCGTGCCCGCCATGAGGCTGGCGACAGCAGCCACGCCGAAGATGCTGAACTCGTTGACTGCCTGGGCGCGGAAGCGCTCGCTGGGCAGGTAGGTCCTCACCAGCAGGGTGGTGCCGCCGACATAGAGAAAATTCCAGCCGATGCCGAGCAGCACCAGCGCCCACCAGTAGTGCATGACCTCGTGTCCGCTGAGGCCGATGGCGAGAGTGGCGAGCATTGCCAGCAATCCGGCCCCCATGACTGCATTGGTGCCGAACCGTCCGATCAGGGGGGCGGAGATCAGACTGGGCAGATACATGGCGATCACATGAGCACGGACCACACCGGCCGCATCGGTCACGCTGTGACCATCGACCACGTGCATGGACAGAGGCGTCGCGGTCATGATGAAGACCATGACACCCTGACCGATCATGCCTGCTGCGACAGCGAGTACGAACAGGGGCTGGGTCACGATATACCGCAGGGGCCGACCCGGGGCGCCTGCTTCCGTCGATTCCGGGGGTGCGGTCGGATGCAGCGCCAGCAGGAGCAGTGTCGTGCACGCATAGAGCCCGGCCAGAATCAGCATTGCTGCGCGGAAGGGGTGATCGGGTGTCAGAGCGGGGCTGCTCGCGGCGATCTGCGGGCCGAGGAAGGCGCCGCCGATGGACCCGAGGAGGATGATGGACACCGCCCAGCTGACCCGATGTGCTGCCACACTCTCGGCAGCACCGAAACGGAACTGCTGACTGAAGGCGAGGGTGGTGCCGATCACCAGCGCTGCCGTGCAGAACAGGGGAAAGCTGCCGAGTGTCAGGGCCCAGGCGGCCAGCAGTGCGGCTGCGCAGGCCACCATGCCGGCGAGCGCATAGCCCAGACGGCGACCGATGCGCTGCATGAGCAGTGTCGCGGGAATCGTATTCAGGGCGGTACCGATCACAACCAGTGACAGGGGCAGGGTGGCCAGAGCGGGATTGCTGGCGAGCTGACTGCCGATGATGCCGCCGAGGGTCACCATGAGGATGGAGCCGGATACGAAGATCATCTGCGCAAGACACAGGATAAGGATGTTACGGTTCAGTACATCGCGCATTCGTCTGCTCGTTTCAGGTCGCCATCCGGGTTGGATCGGTGGCAAGCTTATCACCGCCCCTCGACCGATAACGACCCGCACACCATGAACTCAGCTCACAACTTCTCCGGTGCCATGCCCCGGCTGACCCCCCTGCAGTGGCAGCAGACGGGCGCACTGGCCCGCTGGTTCATCGTATCCCGCGGACGCGTCCTGGGGCTGACCCTGTTTCCCTGTCTGCTGGCTGCACTGCTTGCGGTCGATGCCGGTCTCTTCGAGTGGCGGTACTGGCTGTTGTGTCTGATGGGTCTGCTGCTGGCCCATGCGGCCAACAATCAGCTCAATGACCTGGTGGATTCCACCCGGGGTGTGGATGCCGGCGACTACTTTCGACGCCAGTACGGCACTCAGGTGCTCGAAGACGGGTTCCTGTCCCGTCGGGCGCTGACGGTCTGTTTTCTCGGCACGGGCGGCCTGGCGGCACTGGCGGGAGTCGCCCTTGTCTGGTTGTCCGGATGGCTGGTTGCACTGCCGTTTCTGGCAGGTGCGCTGCTGCTGGTGTTTTACACACATCCACTCAAGACACTGGGACTCGGTGAAGTGGCCGTGTTGCTGGTATGGGGGCCGCTGATGACCGGCGGCACCTACCTGGCAACTACCGGCGAATGGTTGAACTCGGTCGCCTGGCTGGGCACTGTGTGTGCGCTGGGTCCTGCCGCGGTGATTTTCGGTAAGCACATCGACAAAGTGGCGCAGGACAGAGCCCGGGGTGTCCGCACGCTGCCGGTTCGACTCGGCGCGGCGCGCTCACGATGGCTGGTGATTGCGCTTGTGCTGTTGCAGCTGTGCGCCACGTTCTGGCTCGTCGGGACTGGAGTGTTGGGCTGGCCGCTGCTGCTGATCACAGGCGCGCTGCCGGCTGCCTGGCGGCTGTGCCAGGTGTTGCGATTCCCTGCGCCACAGACCTGTCCTGACGGATTCCCTGAAGGCGTATGGCCGCTGTGGTACGTTGCCCATGCTTTCGTGTACTCGGGTCGCTTCGCGGCACTGTTTCTGATTGGCTTCGCCGCTGCACTGCTGGTCGACTGAACGGAACCCGGCGACCAGGGACAGACGTCCAGAAGCCGTGACAAAGTGAGGGTGGCATGCACAGTGCCGGGACCGAAATGAGCGGCTGGGGCCTCTGGTCGCTGCTGCCCCTGGCAGTGACACTGATTCTGGCTTTCGTTTCTCGCTCCGCGCTGATCGCGATGCTCATCGGGGTTTTCATCGGCACACTCATGATCGGCGCCCTTCCCGGAGTGGGTCTGAATGAGTTGTTGCAGTCGTCGCTGGGCAATTCAGACTTCATCTGGATCTGCGAAATCGTGATTCTCATCGGCATCCTCTTCGAAGGGTTCAAGCGCTCCGGCGTGCTGCTGGCTCTGGCGGAGCGATTCGGTGGCGCCACCCATTCGCCACGCCGTGCGGCGCTCACGGCATGGGGTCTGGGATTTCTGATCATCGATGACTACTTCAGTCCACTGATGACGGGTGCGGTGGTGCGTCCGATGTCGGATCGGGCGGGTATGCCCCGGGAAAAGCTCGCTTTCATACTGGATGCCACGACCGCCTCGGTGTGCATTCTGGTGCCGTTTACCGCCTGGGGCGCCTATATGGCCAGTCTGATCGCCGCCCAGGGTGGTCCGGTCACATCGGCTGAGGAAGGTCTTCGGGTTTTCATCGGCTCGATCGGCTACAACTTCTATCCCCTGCTGATTCTCTGTTTCTCACTGCTCGTGTGCCTTCGTGTTATTCCGGATTTCGGGCCGATGCGACGCGCCGAGCAGCGGGCTGCGGAAACCGGCGCACTGGTGCGTCCCGGAGCCAATCCCCTGCTGGATTCAGACAACGACCTCGGCGCCTCCAGCGAGGGTGCCTCATTGCTGTCTGAACTGGCGCTGCCGGTAGCGCTGGTGGTGGGAATCGGTGTGGGTTCTCTGGTCATCGCGGGTTCGGTGCAGATTGTTGAGGCCTTCATGGCGGGTGTCGTCAGCCTGGTGGGCGTGCTGCTGCTGCGGCGCCGTCTGCGCAGTGCGTCTGAAATCGCCGCACTCATACTGGATGGTGCCCGGAGCGTGATGCCTGCGCTGCTCATCGTTGCACTGGCGTACGCGCTGAATACAGTCGCTGGTCAACTCGGCGTCGGTGAGGCGATCGTGGCTGCTTTCTCGGGCAGTTTTGAACCGGGCTGGCTGGTGCCGCTGACCTTTGTGATCACCGCCGCCATCGGCTTCAGTACCGGCACTTCCTGGGGTGCATTTGCCATGATGATGCCGGTGGCGGTACCCGTCGCCTATGCATTTTCCAGTGGCGAGTTGACCCCCATCGTCTATCAGACGATTGCGGCTGTGGCCGGAGGCGGTATCTTCGGTGACCATGCATCACCGGTGTCCGATACCACGGTGCTGGCTTCCCTGGGAGCCGGGTCAGACCACATGGATCATGTGATTACTCAGCTTCCTTATGCTCTGCTGGCAGCAGCACTTACCACGGGTCTTTACCTGCTGTTGTGATCGATCCGGGGTCGCATGAGCATCGGTGCATAGGCGATGACGAAGCTGGCGAATGCGACCGTCCAGCCGATGCCGGCCAGTGTGATCCACAGCTGATAACCCTGGGGCGCCAGCAGCGGGCCCGCCACCCGGAACACAGCGGCGCAATGAATGGCGGCGAAACAGATCCCTTCTGCCACGCCCGCACGCAGGGCCCGGCCGGTATGGCCGAGGGCGCTGCGTGTCATCATCGCGAGCATCAGTGCGGCCATGGCGCCGACGACGAGGGCGTGAACACTCAGCATCGGCAACTGGCCGGGTGCGCCACCCAGAGCGGCGCGCAGCAGGAAGTGCACGGGAATCCAGGCGTAGGCAAGCGGCAGCGCCAGCAGCAGCAGGTTCTGATGCGTGCGCCAGGGTTGCCAGGCGAGCAGCCGTAAACTCTGTGTCACGCCAGCGAGCCACAGCAGTCCGGTGTAGAGGTGCGACGGACCTGAATCCGCGAACGGCGCCATCAGATCGATCAGGGTAATGAGAACGGCTGCGCCGATCGCCAGAACTTCCAGGAGCAGCCACCGGCGCGGCTGCAGGCCGGCGACCGCATTTGCAGAAAATGCGGGGATTACCCGGCCGCCGATGACGATCATCAGCAGACCCACGACATCCAGCCCGACAGTAATCGGATTCAGTGCGTGCAGCGGGTTGTCGATGCCCAGACGCCTTGCGTGAAATACAAGATTTGCCACAGTGAGTAACGCCAGGATGACGAGAACGAAAGCATTGCGGTAGTTGCGCGACTGCCATAAGGGTATGGCGATGCTGAGTGCCAGGGCAGGCAGGAAACTCGCGTCGAGCAGTGCAATGAAAAGCGCGGCATTGCTTTCGTTCGGTACAGGCACCAGCAGCGCTATCCGCGCTGCTGCCCAGAGGCCGAACAACAGGGCCAGTGCGGTACCTGAGGGTGTCGGACGCCCGGTCCAGGCGCGCACCGCAGTCAGCAGGAAGCCGGCGATTACGGCCGGTGCGAAGCCGAAGAGCATTTCGTGGATGTGCCAGTTCAGATCGATGGCCGCTCCCGGCTTCCCGCCTGCCGGTGACAGGCCGAGGGCGATCACCAGCCACAGGGGAACAGCCAGGCAGGCAAAAGCGGCGGCGCCCAGATAAAAGGGCCGGAATCCGACGCTAAAAAAGGTCCGGTACAGTGTCACAGTCATCGCGGGCAGAGTACTCAGTTATCTAGAAACAACTATAGTGGTATCCCCTAAGTCATTCTCTACCTTGCATAAAAGTCCAGAAGTGGTGTAGGTTGTGGCCACTTTCATGGCTCAAACGGGGGCCGTCGAACTTGTCCAATCGCAAGATCGTCATCCTCAATCCCAAGGGTGGATCGGGTAAGACCACGATTGCCACCAACCTCGCCGCCTACTATGCGAGCAGTGGCAAGCCGCCGGCATTGATGGACTATGACTCACAGGGCTCCAGTACCCGCTGGCTCAGCAAGCGTCCGGAATCGGCTCCCTACATCCACGGTATCGCCACCTACGAAAACCATGCGGGGCAGACGCGCTCCTTCGCGTTACGGGTGCCACCCGAGATCGAACGGGTGATCGTCGATACTCCAGCGGCATTTCAGAAACACGATCTCATGGACTTCACCCGGGGGGCAGACAAGATAGTCATTCCCGTGTTGCCATCGGCAATCGACATCCACGCTGCGACCCGCACCATTGCCGACCTGCTGCTGTCCGCGAAGGTTTCGCGCCACGAGAATCGTCTGGCGGTGGTGGCGAACCGGGTGAAGAGCAACACCATCATGTTCCGCTCCCTGATGCGCTTCCTGGATTCTCTCGAAATCCCGGTGGTCGCCATATTCCGCGATACCCAGAACTACATCCGCACTGCGGAAGCGGGAGTGGGTGTACACGAAATGCCCGCCTCCCAGGTTGCCAAGGACATGGCTCAATGGCGCCGGCTGGTGAACTGGCTGGAGAATGATCCGGTGCTGCGGGTGGTACCGAAAAGTCCCATGCCCGCACGGGACCCCCGTCAGTTCGTACCCGGTAAGCAGCGCCTGCCGTAGTTCGCACGATCCCAGCGGGATGCTGCCCGACATCGGAGTGGATGCTGCTCAACTCGGGAAAGGATCGCTGCCCGAGGGGGTTGCCCCCGCAGCGAGTTCCGCTGCGTAGGCTTCAAGATTGCGTGGCGCACGTCCCAGTACCTGCTGAACCGTGGTCGAGACTTCCGATCCTTCGCCTGCCAGAAACGCTTCGTTGAACTGCCGCAGGATCCGTACGTGCCAGTCGGGTTGTCCCGACGCTGCGAGTGCACGGGCGAGCACCTCCCGGGGCTGACGCTCATAGCGCACGGCTCTGCCCAGCGCGTTGCTGAAGGTTACTGCCACCGCTTCATAGGTGTACGCCTGGCCCGCGGTCAACGCGACTGCAGAACCTGTGACCGGCGTGTCGCCGGTAAGCACGGCGGCTGCGACATCGGCAATATCCCGGGCATCGACCATGGCGATCGCCGCATCGCCCACTCCGCCGCGAAGGATGCCGTCGCGGCGCATACCGCCGACCTGAAAGGCCAGGTTCTGAAAAAAGAAGTTGGGCCGCAGAAAGGTGGCAGGCAGCCTCAGCGCGCGGATTCCCTGCTCGATCTGCGCATGCCAGCGGCCGCTGTCAACCGGTGAATCGAGGCGGGTAGCGAGCCCGGAAATCTTCACGATCTGTGGCGGTGCGGGGCATCGCGCGGCCGCTGCGGCCAGGGCGAGTTCCCGCGCCCGCATGTCGGGATGCACGGGGGAGACGAGGAACACGGAAGCAACACCGTCGAGTGCAGCATCGAGCGATGCCGTATCGGTGAAGTCGCCGGAGACGGGTTCCATACCCTGAGGTGTCTGCCAGCCGTCCTGAAGTCGCGCAGGACGCACGAGCAGCCGGGGCGTGTGTGCATGTCGATCGCGCAGGGCTTCGGCGACCAGCCTGCCCAGACGGCCACTTGCGCCGCACACGAGGACCTTCTGGTTCACCGCGTCGTGGCCCGTAAAGCACCGTGCGCTTGCCTGATCCTGTTTGACCGAATTCGCAACATCCATCCTCTCATGTGAGTTTGTCGCTCAGCCGTTGCAACAAAGGATTCATGGTCCTGATGTCAGAGGTTCAAGTCCACCCACAGCTGGCATAATGCCATGACCTGCGTGGCCTACTTTACTCCGCCAAAATCCCGGCTACAGGATGTCCTCCATGGAGGCAGGCAGATGGCGAAAATCTGCCAGAAAACTCCAGGAACTGCTGCCCCATCAGACCGGTATCGGGTATAAGTCGATGAACCCTCAGATTCAGGTCGGAGATCACCATGAAGGGACTGGCCTTCTGGATACTGACAGCCGCAGCCGCTGCAGCACCTGTGACTTCGGTCTATCCGGAAACCGGCGACTGGCCCAGTTACGGCAGTACGGCAGCGTCGACCAAGTACGCGCCGTTCGACCAGATCAATGCTGACACGGTAAAGGATCTCGGCATCAGCTGGATCTGGGATTCAGTGGACAACAGGGCCATAGAGATCCGTCCCGAGTTTGTGCCGGGCGCTTATAAATCGACTCCCATCAAGGTGGGGGATGTGCTGTTCACGAGCACCTCTCTGGGCAGTGTGGTCGCGCTCGATGCTGCAACCGGCAGGCAGATCTGGGTATTCGACACCGGGACCTGGAAGGACGGTCGACCGGCTAATATCGGATTCAATCATCGCGGAGTGTCGTACTACGAAGACGGTGATCGGTCTCGTATTCTCATGGGCACGAACAACGCCTATCTGTGGTCGCTGGATGCAAAGACCGGCAGACCCGACCCGAAGTTCGGCGATGGCGGCAGGGTGGATTTAACGCTGGGTCTCGGCCGTCCGGTCAACCGGAAGCTTTATTCCAATACCGCTGCACCGATGATCGTGGGCGATGTCGTCGTTATGGGATCCGTCGTGCAGGACTCACCGGCATACGGTTTTCGGATGCCCAGGCGCAGCATGATGCCCCCTGGCCATGTGCGTGGATTTGACGTCAGGACCGGGGAAATGCGCTGGATCTTCCATTCGGTGCCCAGGGCGGGTGAATACGGTGCCGATACCTGGGAAACCGAGGACTGGACAGATACCGGCGCAGCGAATGTCTGGGCACTCATGAGCGCGGATCCTGAACTGGGTTACGTCTACCTGCCTTTCGGCACGGCAAACAACGATTTCTATGGCGGCGAACGGCTCGGAGGTAACCTTTTCAGCGAGAGTCTGGTATGCCTGGATGCGGCGACGGGCAAGCGCATCTGGCATTTCCAGATGATCCATCACGGCGTCTGGGACTACGATCTGCCCGCCGCACCAAACCTTGTCGATATCGTTGTTGACGGGAAAGCTGTGCAGGCGGTGGCGCAGGTGTCGAAACAGGGCCATATCTATGTGTTCAACAGGGTAACAGGCGAACCGGTCTGGCCGATCGAAGAACGCCCCGTACCACAATCGACGGTTCCGGGTGAAAAGACCTCGGCAACCCAGCCCTTTCCCACCCGACCGCTGCCGTTTGATCGACAGGGCATTGCTGAAGACAGCCTGATCGATTTCACCCCCGAGCTGCGCGCCCAGGCGGTGGAGATGATTTCGCGCTACGACATCGGTCCACTGTTCACACCACCCTCACTCAGAGGGGCGGTGGTGTTGCCGTCGGACGCTGGCGCGGCCAACTGGACCGGTGCGGCGGTAGATCCCGCAACGGCAATGATTTACATCCCGTCAATGACACTGCCCGCGCTGTTCAAACTGGGAGAACTCGATCCCGCCCAGACCGAATACCGCTATGAACGCTCAGCCATGACCTTCATGGGTGGACCCATGGGGTTGCCGTTGATCAAACCGCCTCTGGGTCGGATCACGGCCATCGATCTCAACACCGGTGAGCACAGCTGGATGGTCCCCAATGGAGAGGGCCCCAGAGAGAAGCTCATCGCTGCAGGGATTGCGGATCCGGGCCCGGTGGGGAATCAGACCTTTACCCACGTGCTGGTGACCGGCTCCCTGCTGTTCACAGCGCTCAACGACGATGGCAGACCCGTGTTGCGGGCGTTGGATAAGGCCACTGGCGCTTTGCTGCAGGAGATCTCTCTACCAATGAGCCCGAACGGGGCGCCCATGACCTACATGGCGGGTGGCAGACAGTACATCAGTGTCGCGGTAGGTGGTTCGACGGATGCCAGGCTGATCTCCCTGGCGCTTGGCGGCAACCTGAAAATGAAACCCAGAGAACTCACTGCCGCAGATCAGCTGATTCGCCCCGACCTGCTTCGAGTGGCACAACTGTACGGTCAGTCCTGCGCGAGCTGCCACGACAATGCGGTGCATGGCGCACCCAGGCCGGGAGACGCGGCGCTCTGGCGCCCGCGTCTCAAAGATGGCATCGAAAAAATGTATCAGAGCACCATCAATGGTATCGGTGAGATGCCCGCCCGCGGTGGCTGCGGGCAATGCACCGATGGCGACCTCATGTCGCTGATTGATGCGATGGTGGAGGGGATTCAATAGCCGGCCTGGGTTTCCTGACAGCAGACAGCGTATCCTGGCCGGCCTTCAGTGGCCGCGCTCGTCCACCGCCTGCCTGATCAGCCTTTCCAGCACCTCATAGGGTTGAGCACCTGCCACTCCGTAACCGCCGGCGACGAAGGTTGGCACTCCGGTGATTCCGTAGGCGCGGGACTTCTGCCAGTCGGCGTCGATCTGTGCGCTTAACGTGCGGTTTGCCAGCACCTGCCGCGCGTCCTCGGTCGACAGGCCCACCGATGCCGCAATCTCGACCAGCACGTCGATGTCGCCGATGTTGCGTCCCTCGACGAAATAAGCCTTGTACAGCGCATCGTGAATCGCCCCACCGCCCGGCTGGGTATCCGCCCATCTGCCGAGCTCCTGGGCGAGACGGCTGTTATAGGTGTGGGTGCGCCTGCCGTACGGAAGCCCTTCCTTATCCATGAGGGTCTTCATACGCGCGTACATCGCCTCCAGATCGATGTCGCGGCCGGCGAAAAGTGCTTCGAGACGCAAGCCCTCGCTGGGTGTTTCCGGGTGCAGGGGAAAGTGCACCCAGGTCACCTTCACAGGAAAGTTGTTTTTCAGTCGTTCAATACGCCCGGTACTGAGATAACACCAGGGTCAGACGTAGTCTGTGAAGACCTCGAGTTCTATCGGTTCGCTCATGACAATGCCTTGGGTTGCGGATCTGAATTGTATCGCACCGGCTGCGGTGCGGATCAGGGAAGTACTGTATACGTCGCCGTGCCGGCAGGTCGTGGACCGTTGCAGGGCGGTTCGGCCGGGGGTATGTTGAAACAGACCGGAAGAAGGACTCTGTCAGGCGTTCAGAGCAGCAGCCGGAGTAGAAATCAGCCGCGCAGGTGGTCGAGGAGATGAATATGAGCTATGTACATCCGGAATATCTTACGGAGCCGAAAGCCCTGGCTGCTGAGATCTCGGCGGGTGATGAATCGTTGCGGATTTTCGATGCCACCGTTTATCTGAAGCCGGCCGAACGTGGCTATCGCGCGGAGTCGGGCAGGGCCGATTACGAACAGGCCCACATTCCCGGTGCGGCCTTCCTCGATCAGATGGGGGCGCTGTCAGACCCGCGCAGTGGACTCGGCTTCACTCTGCCTGATGCCCGGACACTCGAAGCAGCGTTGCGCGCGGCAGGGATCAGCAACGTGCACCGGGTAGTCCTCTACAGTGCCGGGCACCTGATGTGGGCCACCCGGGCCTGGTGGCTGCTCCACTATGCAGGCCATGACCGGGTGTCGGTGCTCAATGGCGGGCTTGATGCCTGGAAAGCGGCCGGCGGCGAAGTGGTATCAGGCTCTCATGACTATCCAAGAGGCAGCATGGCGGTCAGGGCGCGCAGCCACAGGTTCGTGGGGCAGCAGGATGTGCTTGATGCCATCGGCGTGCGGGGCGTCTGTACGGTGAATGCCCTGGCCCCCGATGTCTATTCCGGCTCTTCGGCCATGAGTTACGGGCGCAAAGGCCACATTGCCGGTTCCATCAATCTGCACTACGAAGAACTGCTGGACGCCGGGCGCTTCCGCGATGCGGCAGCGCTCGATGCTGCACTCGGACAGCGCGGGCTGTTGAGTGCAGATCGGGTGATCGCCTACTGCGGCGGTGGCATATCGGCCACCATCGATGCCTTCGCCTGCCTGCTGGTCGGCAAGGAGGAAGTCGCCGTTTACGATGGCTCCATGTCGGAGTGGGTGCGCGATACGGCATTGCCGATGACGACGGGAGAGCTGCCCTAGCAGGCTGCTAGCCAGACTCTCCCCGGGGATTCCTGCCCATGGTGTAGAACTCAGAATTTGGTCGGATGTCTGCCAGATTGGCCAGTCGATTACTCTGGGCGAAGAAAGCGGCGATGGCGCCGATGTCCCAGATGTCATCCTCTGTGAATCCGGCTTCCCGCAACAGCCTCAGATCCGCGTCTTCTATCGTCGCCGCAGCGCCGGCTACTTTCAGTGCGAAATCGAGGATCAGACGATCCGCAGCCGGGATGTCGGCCTTGCGATAGTTCACGGCGATCTGATCTGCCAGCAGGGGCTGCTTTGCACGAATCCTCAGGATGGCGCCATGTGCGATCACACAGTAGTGGCACTGGTTGGCGGCGGAAGTCGCCACCACGATCATCTCGCGCTGTGCGGCACTCAGTCCGCCTCTGCGCTCCATGAGTGCGTCGTGGTGGGCGAAGAAAGCCCTGAACTCCTCCGGGCGGTGGGCGAGGGCCAGGAACACGTTCGGCACGAAACCCGCTTTTTCCTGCACGGCGAGAATGCGGGCGCGGATGTCCTCAGGCATATCGTCGAGCGCGGGTATCGGAAACCGGCTGATCGCTGCGGGTGGTTCGGGTTTGTGGGAATTTTCAGATGTGTGCGATTTCTCGCGCTGGGGCTTCGCTTTCGATTTTCGATCGGGATGGGCCTTGCTTCGGGATCCGGGCTGTCGCATCAGGCAGTACTTCTGACTTCAACTTGGAGGCCCAGTGTACTGAGTGTTGCAACCGCAGGACAATCGACGCTTCTGGGATGCAGACGCGGCTGCGCCCCAAAAAAAAGCGGCGCCCTCTCTGTTCGAGTAGGGCGCCGCGAAAGTCGACGTATGTCGAGACGTTTGTCGATCAGTAGATGTCGTGCACCGTGTTGTAGATGTTGAACTTGCCGGTGGGTGTCACCAGCCGCTTGTCTTTGATCACGGCCTTGAGTTTCCGGGTCTTGTCATCCACCACAACGATGGCGGATTCCTCCTCCTTGCCACTCCAGACCGAGAACCAGACCTCGTTACCTGCTTTGTTGTACTCGGGTTGCACTATCCGCTTCGGACCCGGTCCGATATCGGCCCACTCGCCGATCGGCAGCACTTCGTAGCCGGCTTCGAGGTTGTTCACGTTGAACACGGCTATCGTCTGGCTGACGGCCGGATCCGGATTCAGTGGTGCATCCACCCAGAGATTCTTCGACTTCGGGTGACTCTTCACAAACAGCGAACCGCCGCCCTGACCTTCGAGTACACGGACGACCTTCCAGGCGTGGTCCGGGTTCTTCACAGGATCGGTAGCGATCACCGTAACGTTGGCGTTACCCAGTGCGCTGGTCACCCAGACCGGGCCGTACTTGGGATCCACCAGATTGGCGCCTCGACCGGGATGCGGAATTTTTTCTACATCGATCAGTGCGGTAAGTTTCCGATCCTTCGAGTCCACCACCGCAATCTTGTCCGACTGGTTGGCCGCGGTGAGGAAGTAGCGATTGGTGCTGTCCCAGCCGCCGTCGTGAAGGAAGCGGGCCGCGTTGATGGTGGTCTCACTCAGGTTTTCGATGTCCTGATAGTTCACCAGCTTGATCAGACCGGTTTCCTTGATGTTCACGATGAACTCAGGATGCTGGTGTGAGGCAACGATAGCGGCAACCCGGGGCTCGGGATGGTATTCCTGGGTATCTACAGTCATACCCCGAGTTGAAACCACCTTCAGCGGTTCCAGCGTATTGCCATCCATGATCACGTACTGGGGCGGCCAGTAGGCGCCGGCGATGGCGTACTTGTCTTCGTAGCCCTTGTACTTGGAAGTTTCCACCGAGCGTGCTTCGAGTCCGATGCGGATTTCAGCGACTTTTGCCGGTGGGTTCATGTACAGATCGATCATGTCGATCTTGGCGTCCCGGCCGATGGTGTAGACGTAGCGTGAGGACGCTGAGGGTCGCGAGATGTGCACCGCATAGCCGGTCTTGATGACTGAAAGCAGTTTCTTGCTCGGTCCGTCGATGATGGCGACTTCACCCGAGTCGCGCAGGGTGACCGCAAACATGTCCTCCACATCGAACTTGTGCTGCACGCGCTTGGGCCGCTGGGATTCAGGCACGATGAGATTCCAGGACTCGGTAATCTTCGGCAGTCCGAATTCCGGCGGTTCCGGCGGTGGATGCTGGAGGAAGCGGGCAAGAATGGAGATCTCTTCCTTGGAGAACTCACCGGAAGTACCCCAGTTGGGCATGCCGGCGGGCGATCCGTAATTGATCATCGTTTCGAGGTACTGAGTACCTTTTTCCCGAGTGATGTCGGTTGTCAGAGGCTTACCCGTGGCACCCTTGCGCAACACGCCGTGGCATCCCGCACATCGCTCGAAGTAGAGCTTGGTCGCAGTGCTGAATTCGTCCTCGGTCATGGCCGGACCTTCGGTTGTCACCATCGACACCGTGCTCTCACCAGCCAGGGGCGACGGTGCACCCTGATAGGCCATCTCGACTCCCGGGCTCTCTCCCGGGTGCGGGCCCCCTTCGATGCCCTCTGCTCCTGCTGCTGCGGCTCGTACTTCGGCCACTTCGCTGGCGCTTACCGTACCGCCGGAATTGCCCCAGGCATTCAGCACATAGGTCAGGATGGCGGCGACGTTTTCATCGGACAGATAGGCCAGGTGGGGCATCACCGAGTTGTAGGTCTTGCCGTTGACTTCGATCGGTCCGGACACACCTTTGATGACGGCCTCGATGCCGCGCTTCTTGTCTGCCAGCAGGTAGTCGGACTTGTTCAGCGGCGGGAAAACACCCGCCATGCCCTCGCCATTTGCCTGGTGACAGGCCTGGCAATAGGTGGCGAAGCCCGCCTTGCCGACATCGCCCTGGGCGACTTCGGCTGCGTGTACCTCGGCGCTGAAAGCGGAACCCGCCAGCAGTGCAGCAAACAGGCCGGCTCCTAAGCCGGTGAATCTTTTAGCCCTCCGGGTGCGGACCTGAGGGTCCGAGCGGACCTCAGGGTCCGAGCGATCCGGTGCCGGGCTCAGTGGGTCGTTCATTTTTCAGTTCCCCTTAGACATTCGGGTTGCAGCCTTCAGCAGGCGCAACGTTGAGTGAGTCCGTTTCATTGGACTTCAGTTTTACAGGTCCACACGCAGCGATACGCTGGCGTATCGGCCAGGTGCGGACAGGTAATCAATCATCGGATCGTCGCTGCTCCGGTTCCGGACCGAAGACCAGCGCCAGTAGGTTTCATCAAAGGCGTTGAACAGACCGGCATCGATGCGGATGGTTTCGCTGAAACGGAAACTGCCGGTCAGATCGACAATGGTGAAACCGTCTGTTGTGTAGAGGTCGACCTGGCTGGCGTCTACCCGGTCCTGTGCGGCGACGGCGGTGGTGATGAGAGACAGGCGCCAGCGCTCGACGGGCTGCCAGGTGAGGGCAGCGATGACTTCGAGAGGATCGACGGTGTTGAGCGGTTCGTCGGTCGTGCGGTTGTCCCCCCGAGTCCAGCTCGCCGCGAGATCGACGGTGAGCCCGGTCACCCAGCGCTCGAGGGTGGCGTTGAAATTTACTTCAGCGCCGTAGACGCGTGCGCTGTCGATGTTGCGTGACTGGAAAAGCAGCGCGCCGGTGTCCGGATCACGGCCGAGATTGACCCGGGTTTCGATAAGGTCGTCATAGTCGACGCCGAACAGGGCCAGGTTGACCCGGTAGCTGTCTCGATC
The DNA here is from genome assembly GCA_041395945.1 of Pseudomonadales bacterium. Lineage (NCBI taxonomy): Bacteria > Pseudomonadati > Pseudomonadota > Gammaproteobacteria > Pseudomonadales > Pseudomonadales bacterium. The sequence goes on along the minus strand of JAWKZN010000001.1, from coordinate 1,964,157 downwards.
CAGCGTCAGACCGATTTCAAAGCCATCCGAAGTCTCTGACTTCAGATCCGGATTCGGCAGTGCGCGATAGTTGAACAGCGGAATGTCGAAGCCGATGTTGACGTCTTCGAAGGGTGGCGCCCGGAAGCCATGTGCATACTGCAGGTAAGCCCGGGTGTCCGAGCGGATATGCCACAGCAGGCCCAGCTTCGGAGACAGGGAGTCATCGGAGGCATCGATCACCCCTGTGTTCGGATTGTCTGCCCGATACACGGCGTCCGCATCCGCATCCAGATCGTAGGTCTGGTAGCGCAGACCGGGAATCACTGTGACGTTGCCGATGGCGATCTCGTCATGCACGTAGAGGGCCAGTTCGTTCACCGAGGAATTCGGGAAGTCACGAACCGGCATCACTTCTCCGAGCAGGTTGTTGCTGAATGTACCGGTCTGCAGATTGACGATGCGTCCGTCGCGCTGCTCGGTGATGTCGCTGCGTTGCAGGTTCATCCCCCAGCCGATGCGGTGTTCGACACTGGTACTGAACAAAACGCTGGAAAAGCTGCTTTCGAGATCCGAACTCAAACCCCAGGTCGTGGTGTCGTAGCGGAACTCTCTTTCGTTCTGGACCGGTGGACTCAGATTGAGTCGCTGTTCGATCGTGCGCTGTTCAACTGCAACGTCCTGCCAGTAGACGTTGAGCTGCCCCTGATCGAGCCAGGTGTAATCCGTCTCGAACTCGTAGCCTGCAGTTGCCGCGTAGCGTCTGCGGCTGTCGTCACCGACGATGCTCGTGGTGCTGCGGAATTGCCGGCCGTAGCCGAGCACGCTGACCACATCCGTATCCACGGATTCATCGAACCAGGACAGGTCCAGCCGCAGCCGGTTGCCCGATGGCAGGGTGTAGGCGAGTTTGCTGAACAGGGACTGCTGCTGCCGGTCCTGGGCGTCCGGCTCGAGATCGGAGTCGGACAGTGCGCTGCGATCACTCTCGTGTCCCTCTTTTCCGGAGACGTGGACCACCCCGGCCAGCTCACCTTCACCGATACGATTGCCGAGCGCGAAGGACCCGTTGAGCCCGGTGGCATCGTCCCTTCCGCTGTAAGTCGCGGAGCCGCCGATGTGGTGTCGTGAGTGGGTGAGATATTCCTCGGGATCACGGGTGACAATGGCGACGACTCCGCCCAGCGCGTCATTACCGAAGAGGGTAGAGGCAGGTCCGCGCAGGATCTCGATGCGGGAGACGGCATCCACAACGAGGAAATCCTGGCCAGCGTTGGCAAAGGAACCGATATCGAACTGGTCAGGTACCGGAACGCCATCGATGAGGCTGGCAACCCGATTACCCGACAGGCCGCGGATGGTGAACTCGGTTTCTCCGAACCGGGTGTCAGCCGTGGCGACACTGATCCCGGGCGTATAGCGGGTGACGTCCGAAAGGCTGCCTGCCATCTCATTCAGGAGCGTCTCGTGGGTGATTACATCGAACTTCCCGACAACATCCTGGGCCGGTCGCGGCAGGCGCGCGCCGACGACAAGGACTTCTTCGATGGGCTCGCTGCTGAAGGATTGAGCAGCCACGACCTGTGCGGGCCAGGTAAGGACCATCAGCAGACACCCACCGGTGAGAGCACCTGTAAACAGGTCGCGCGAGGCGTCTCTGAGCATGGATCGAAATGTCCCGTTAGCTGTTCTTTGATGTCTTTTTCGCGCGCACAGTTTCACTGATGCCCGATGGACCCTCACTCAGTGAATCCCACTAGTTGATCCCGCGGTTAACACGGGTAATCCACCAGAACGACCTGTCGTAGACTGCGCCTCCCGGACCTCCGCTCGCGGGTTGCGTTCAAGGCAACGTGGGTACCCGAACAGAGTCTGGAAAAACAACGCCGGGATTACCCGCATTTTTCAATGGCTATGGGGACAGGTTAGATGAAACTGGAAATTTTAGCAGTAACCGTGCTGCTCTCGTTTGTTCTGGGTGTGGCGCAGGCTCCTGCTCAGGCTGCAGAGGGGTCCGCCGCCGGATCTACCGACGACGTGGGCAACCTCCTGACCGGTGGCAAGCTGGACCTTTCGTTCCGCTACCGCTATGAGTTCGTCGACCAGGAGAGTTTCGACGAAGACGCCGACGCCTCGACCCTGAGGACGCGCCTGACACTGCAGTCCGGCGAGTACCGTGACTTCGATTTTCTGATCGAGTTCGACGACGTCCGTGAGGTCATCTGGGATGATTTCAATGCCGGAGCCGGTAACACGCCCAGTCGCACGGAGTACCCGGTGGTTGCCGACCCGAAAGGCACCGAGCTCAATCAGGGTTACGTGGACTACAACGGCATCGACGATGCCTACCTGCGGCTCGGCCGTCAGCGGATCAACTTCGACAATCAGCGCTTCGTGGGTGGTGTCGGCTGGCGCCAGCAGGAGCAGACCTTCGACGCCGTTCTCGGCAACTGGAGTACCGAGCACTTCCAGGCCTCCGTCGTCTATGTGGATGCGGTTCGGCGGATTTTCGGAGAGAAGGTGTCCGCAGGCAAAGACGAACAGGATGGCACCTATTTCATCAACGCCGGCGGGGATACCCCATTCGGCAGGCTGGTCGGCTACTACTATCACTTTGACAGTGAGGACCGACCCGGTTTCTCCAGTGGCTCGGTGGGTGCCCGCTTTACCGGCTCCCAGGGGGTCAACGATGACCTGAAGATCCGCTATGCGCTCGAATTCGCGAGTCAGAAGGATGTCAGCAATAATCCTGCGGATATCAGTGCCGAGTACTGGCTCATCGATGTCGGGGCGGTCTTCGGCATCTACGACATCGGCCTGGGCTGGGAGGTATTGAGTGGCGATGACTCATCGATTCTCAATGAGGCTTTCCAGACACCGCTGGCCACGGGGCATGCCTTTAACGGCTGGGCGGATGTGTTTCTGACCACACCGGCTGCCGGGCTTGACGATCGCTATCTGAAATTCAAAGCCACCCCCGGTGACTTTCTGATCGACGCCCGGTATCACGATTTCGATGCGGAATCCGGCAGTGCAAGCTTCGGCAGCGAGATTGATGTCCAGTTCGGCTATAAATTCAATGGCCGTTTCCGGGGCGATCTGTTCTTTGCGGATTTCAGTGGCAAGAGCGGAATTGACGATGTCACCAAGTTCTGGCTGATGGCGACCCTCACCCTGTAGGTCGGGTGGCCGGCCCTGGCGGGGGTCGGCCGGGGCCCGCAAACTCCAGTATGATGCGGGTCGGGATACGAATGAGGGGATGAGGATGTTTCCAGACCCGGCATCGCGGTCGGCGGCGCTCAATGCACGCGCAAAGAGCGTCCTGGCCGGCGGCGGCAGCCGCAGCACCATCCGCACCGATCCTTACACGCTCTACCTGCAGTCCGCCCAGGGCTCCGAAGTTGTCGATGTGGATGGGAATCGGCTGATCGACTTCATCAACAACTACACCTCGCTGATTCACGGTCACTCCTACGGACCCATCACCGAGGCGGTGCGCAGGCAGGCGGCTCAGGGCACCGCCTTCTCTTTCTGTCATGAGTCCGAGCTGGAACTGGCTGAACTGCTCTGTGAGCGGGTACCCGGCTTCGATCGAATCCGCTTCATGAACTCCGGCAGCGAGGCGGTGATGAACGCCATCAAGGCTGCGCGCGCCTTTACCGGCCGCGGCAAGATAGCCAAGTGCGATGGTTTCTACCACGGCTCTTACGACTATGCGGAAGTGAGCCTTTCTACGGGCCCGGAGGACTGGAAAGCGGAAGATCCGGTATCCAAGGCTTACAGTCGCGGCACACCAGCGTCTGCCCTGGGCGAGGTGGTGGTGATCCCCTTCAATGAGCCCCAGCACACCCAGCGCATTCTCGAACGTCATGCGGGTGAGCTGGCCTGCATCATGATCGATACCCTGCCGATGCGACTCGGCAGCAATCTGGTGCAGGACGACTATGTCGCCACCCTCGCGAAGATGGCGCGCGAACACGGTACCCTGCTCATGTTCGATGAGGTAGTGAGCTTCCGGCTTGGCTACTCGGGCAGTCAGGGTGTGCTCGGTGTGACACCGGACATCACTGCCCTGGGTAAGATCATCGGTGGCGGTTTCCCGGTGGGTGCCGTGGCCGGTCGCGCCGAAGTGATGAGCGTGTTCGAAACCGGCCCGGATGGGATCACTCCGCTGCCCCACGGCGGCACCTTCAATGCCAATCCAATCACCATGGTCGCCGGGCTGGCGGCGATGCGGGATATGACGCCGGCAGCTTTCGAAAAACTCAACGCACTCGGTGCGGTGACGCGTGCGCAACTCTCCGCCGTCTTCAGCGAACTCGGCATAGCGGGTCAGATCAGCGGCCGGGGATCCATGTTCAAAATTCATCTCCACCAGCGGCCGCTGGTGACGGTGCAGGACGGCGCCCTCGATGCCCGGGAACAGAGTGCCATCAATCGCCTGCGCAGCCGGCTGATCGGCGAGGGGATGTTCCTCGGGACGGCCTGCATCGGCTGCCTGGCGACCACCACCACCCGGTCACATATCGATGCGCTGACGGACGCACTGCGCCGGGTATTGCCGGAGGTGGCGGCCGCTTGAAAGAACCTGCGCTCGCAGGCGTGCTGGCGGTGCTCTGCTGCTCGATTCTGGCGGAAACCGCAACAGCTGCAGCACCCTCTGCACAAACACCGGCAGCAGGATGGGTCGATTCTGAATGGCGCTATCACGGTGGTGATCCAGGCGCCCGACGCTACACGCCACTGTCTCAGATCACCACGGACAACGCAGCCGAACTCGAGATCGTCTGGCGCTGAAGCGCGAGAAACTTCGGACCCGTGCCGGAGTACAAGTACATCACCACACCGATTATGGTGGCGGGTGTGCTGTACGCCACTGCTGGATTGCAACGGGCAGTCGTCGCCATCGATGCGGCGAGCGGCGAAACGTTGTGGACCTACCGCTTTGACGAAGGCGAGCGGGTTGCTTCGGCTCCACGGCGGAACTCCGGACGCGGTGTGGCCTGGTGGAGTGACGGCAGAGGAGACAACCGCCTGCTCGTGGTCACCCACGCCTGCCACCTGCTGGCACTCGATGTCGGCATGCGGCCGCGATCGGAGCAGAATGTACCGGGACACGTGCGGGGTTTTGATGTCCGCACAGGACGCCAGCTGTGGCGTTTCAACACGATTCCCCGCAGCGGCGAACCGGGTCTGGGAGCAGGACAGCTGGCGCTACACGTGCAATGCGGCGGTGTGGACCACCATGTCAGCCGATCTCGAGCGCGGGCTGGTCTATCTGCCGATCGAAGCAGCGACCAGCGACATCTATGGTGGTCATCGACCAGGTGACAATCTCTACTCCACCAGCCTGGTGGCGCTGCATGCCGCCACGGGTCGCAGGGTGTGGCACTACCAGATCGTGCATCACGACATCTGGGATCGGGACAATCCGGCTGCACCCATCCTCATGGATATCAGACGGGCAGGAAAAACCATACCGGCGGCCGCGCAGCTCACCAAGCAGGCGTTCACCTACGTCTTCGACCGCCGCAGCGGGGAACCGCTGTGGCCGATCAGGGAGCAGCCGGTGCCCCAGTCAGATGTCCCCGGTGAGCGCACATCGCCGACCCAGCCGATCCCGACATTGCCGGAACCCTTCGATCGTCAGGGTGTCAGCGAAGCGGACCTCATCGACTTCACGCCGGAATTGCGGGCAGAAGCCCTGCTTCAGGTTCAGGATCTCAGGCTCGGGACGCTGTTCGCACCGCCTTCGCTTGCCGATGCAGCGGATGGAACACGCGGTACTCTGGTTCTGCCGGGCAGTGTAGGTGGTGCCAACTGGGAAGGCGGTGCCTACGACCCCGAATTGCAGCTGCTGTTCGTCGGCTCGATGACCGCACCTTCGGTCTGCGGTCTGGCTCCGGACCCGGGTTCGGACGTTGCCTATTCCATGGTGGGACGCGTGCCGAGGGTCAGTGAGTTGCCGCTTCTAAAACCCCTTACGGCAGCATAACGGCCATCGGTATGACCAGTGGTCGCATACGCTGGACAATGGCGAACGGCGATACACCGGCGGATATTGCCGGCCACCCGGCCCTGACCGGTATCGAATTGCCCCGTACAGGCAAACCCACCCGGGCACCTCTGCTGGCCACGGCCACCGTGCTGATTGCCGGGGAAGGCTGGCTCGGAGACCCGCTGCTGCGGATCCATGACAAGGCAACGGGCACGATCGCGGCGACCATCGAACTGCCGGCGAGTGCCGCCGGTCTGCCGATGAGCTATGCCGTGGCAGACCGGCAGTTCATCGTGGTCGCGGTGGGTGGTCCGGATGTTCCCGGCGAACTGGTCGCGCTGACCTTACCGGACTGAAGCCGGTATTGCCCTCCGGCGCCGGTGATGGCGAATCGGTAACCTGGATTGGTCACCGTTTCGGAAAAAGTGAGTCGAGCCGGTCTCTGGCCTGTTCTTCTGCAGTTTTCGGGGACACGGGCGCTTCCTTCTCCGCGGGTGCGTCTACCGGATCGGTTGGTGCTTCCGCGGTCTGTCCTGAGTCCTCCTGCGGGTCGTCCCCCGAGGCGAACAGACTGTTCAGGCGTGAATGGGCTGCCTCGCTGCGCCGGGGCCGGCGACTGGAGAACGCACCGCCATCCGGGCGAAAGTAATCGCAGAAGTTGGCGTTTTCCTTGTTCATCGGCGGATCGGCGCGGTCCTCAAAGCAGCGGCTGTTGAGATCGTGGCGGAAGTGGCGACACTGCCGGCAGGCGTGCAGTGCTTCGAAACATTTGCGGCAGTGTTCGTGGCGGCTGATCGGCCTCGGTACATCGTCCAGATCATGTCCGCAGTTCCAGCACTTCAGTTTCATTCTTCTCTGGCCCCGTCCAGGTCGGGCACCGCATCGAGGACCGTATCCGCCGCAAGATCCCGGGCACGGCGCACGGCCCCTTCGCCGAAGCGGGCAGCGAGGGCGTCGAGAGTGGTTTCCAGTCTCCGCCGGGAGCCGTCATCGAGCAGGTCGAGCTGGGTGGGTTGCGCCGCTTCGGTGAGGGAATGGGCGGCCATACCGACCAGCCGGAAGGGCCCCTGACCGGCGAACTGATCGAGCAGTTCCAACCCGGCCGTATAGAGGTTTCCGGCCACATCGGTTGGTTCGGACAAAGTGCACTGTCTGGAGAGAAGTTTGAAACGGGTGGTTTTCAGCCGCACCCGTACGCCTCCTGCAAGCAGGCCCTTGCGGCGCAGCCGCCGGGCGATTCTGTCGGCGGAACGTTGCAGATGTGAGGCGATGTCTGCCGGATTGAGCACATCGACAGCCAGTGTACGTTCTGATCCCAGGCTGCGCTCCCGGCGTCCACCTTCGACCCGGCGCGGATCCCGGGCCTGGGCGAGATCATGGAAGTGCCGGCCCTGGCTCCCGAACCGGGCAACCAGGCGGTCGACGTCCTCGCTCGCGATATCACCAATGCGGTGATAGCCGGCGGCGGTGAGTCGGGCCTGGGTTTTCGGTCCTGCGCCCCAGAGGTGCGAGACGGGCAGGGCGGCCAGCCAGTCTCTGGCCTCGGCTGCGGGAATCACCAGCAGACCGCGGGGCTTGCAGTGTCCGCTGGCCACCTTGGCCACATATTTGCTCGATGCCACCCCTACCGAGACCTCGAGACCGGTGGCGGCACGCACACCATCCCGGATGCGCTGGCCCATCTCGGCAGGCTGGCCGAAGAGATGTTCGCTGCCGGTCATATCCAGGAAAGCCTCATCCAGGCTCAGAGCCTCCACCGCCGGTGAGAAGTCCCGGAACACGGCCATGACCTGGCTGGACACCTCTGCATAACGCTCGAACCGGGGCGGTACCACAATGGCCTGGGGGCAGCGCTCGAGAGCGAGCGCCATGGGCATGGCGCTGCCGACCTTGAAAGGGCGTGCTTCATAGCTTGCGGTGAGTACAACACCCCGGCGCGAGCGCGGACCCACCAGCACTGCTTTGCCGCGCAGTTGCGGATTATCGAATTGTTCTACAGCGGCGTAGAACGCATCCATGTCGGCATGGATGATGATCCGCTGCCAGCGCTCAGGCGTAGTCGGTATTGCGGCGGCCGGGCTCGTTTCTTCTATCTTTGTCAAGCAGGACCCCCCGATCGGGCAGGCCGAAATCGACATCCCGCCGCAGATCATCGCGCCGATCGGTGTGGTGCTGATAGCGGCAGCGACAGCGCCCCTTCAGAGTACAGCCCTCTACCGGGAGGCCGGGTGCCTCCACGGACAGAAATCGCTGATCGCCCAATACTGCAACCGCCTGACAGCAGTTGCTGCCGTGCCGGATAGACACGGCATGGTAGTCCCGAAACATGTTCCTTCCCTTGATATTTCCGAATTTCTCCCTTTTCCGCACATCGTCCGCAGGACAGCGCCGGTACGACAGCGTACGTTACTGCCTGCCTCACGCCCGCTCTCCCACCGCTGCGGTCCATGAGGTTCGGACCAGCCCGCCGCTCTTTTGACGGCTGAGGGGTTACTCTAAACCCCTCGGAGCACGGTGAAAAGTCCGGTCGATCTGAGGAGGTCGGAATCAGTGCGGGCAGGTCACTTACCGACTTTCGAGTGCCGCCAGCATGCGCTTCAGCGCGAAGTGCCGGTAGCTGCCCATCAGCAGACGCTCCACCTCTTCCCAGTCGACCCCATCCTCGATGTCGAGATCGATCCAGCCATTGTGTCCCGTGTACTGGGGGATCAGGTAGCGTGAATCATAGGTCAGGGTCGCCTGCCGTTCGGGCCCGACCCAGAACGACAGATGCAATCGACCGGTGTGGTAGTGGGTACTCACGAAGGTTTTCTTGCCCGCCTTCCACACCGGATTGCCGAACTGTTCGGCGGGACCGGTCTCAGGTAATCGTTCGCACAACGTGCCGAGTTTCTTCAGCACCTTATTAACCTTCGGGCGCAGGAACGGGTTGATGTCTGCCGCCGTCGGCATTCGCTCCGGTGGACGCACTTCCGGTGCTGCCGGCGCCTTGCGGACCAGGGCGGCCGGTGCCGTGTTCAGGTAAGCCTCGTGTACCCGCGCGCAGACGGTATTCCAGTTCAATCCCGTATTCAGCATTACCCCGAGCCAGCCCCGTGGCCCGACATAGGGTGGCACGAAATAGTGCTCGGGCTCCATCTCGGTATAGAGCTCCTGAGCACCAGCGGGTGCAGCGAGCCACAGTGCCAGTCGCCCATCGCCGTGATGGTTGGTGACGTAACTGGCAAAGCCTTTACCACGCACTTTGAAGTTCGGTGAACCGTGGGACAGTATCTCCTCGCACTCAGGCAGCGCGCTGAACAGTTCGCGCAGTGCGGTATCCAGATCTCTGGCCATCCTGGTCTCCTTCCTTACGGTATCATTCTTACTCCTATCACCCTGCCCTGCAAAGTTCGAGGCATCCTAAGTGTTCGATCCGATCCGTTCTCAACGACCGCTCATCGTCTATCTCGACTGTAAGAGCCCCTATGCCTTCATTGCCCGCAAGCCGACTTATCAGATGGCGCAGACCCTGGGCATCGACATCGACTGGCGACCGCTGACCCTCGACATTCCCAGCTATCTCGGTTCGGCGCGTCTCGACAGCGCCGGCAGGGTGGCGGAGAGTCAGCGTTCACCCGGACAGTGGTCGGCGGTCAAGTACGCCTACCGTGACGCCAGGCGCTATGCGGGTCTGCAGGGTTATGTACTGCGTGGTACCGAAAAAATCTGGGACACCTCCCTCATCCACATCGCCATGCTCTGGGTGGCCGGGCAGGGTGACCTGCTGCTGAAACGATTTCTCGATGATGTGCTCGAGAGTTTCTGGAAACGGGAATTCGATGCAGAAGACCTGGAAGTGCTCATCGATGCGCTCGATCGAGCCGGTGCCGATGTCGATGGATTCGAAGCCTATGCGACCGGCGCAGGCCGTCAGGTCCACGATGAAATGCAGAAGCAGATCTTCGCTGCGGGTATTTACGGTGTGCCTACCTATGTGGTCGAAGAAGAGGTGTATTTCGGTCGGGAGCATCTGCCCCGGGTGCGCTGGATCCTCGAAGGTCGTAAGGGACCGGCACCGGACATCGCCTATGAACTCGAGACAACCGGACGGGAGGTGCTCTGATGGACCAGCCACTTACCCTGCTGTTCGACTTCCGGGATCCGTACTCCTACCTTGCGCTCGAACCCACCTTCGCGCTGGTCGATGATCTGGGTATAGCGTCGCGTTGCGAAGTGCTGCTGATCCCGCAACCGAAAGCGCCCCGGGAGCCCGCTGCGGATGCGGATCGCGGCACCTGGCATCGCTGGCATCGGGGACGCTACCAGGAGATGGACGTGCGTCGTTACATGGAATCCCGCGGACTGCCGCTGCAGCGTATCGATGCAGGCGGCTGGTACACGCCCACCGCGGCTCGCGTGGCCGCCCAGGGTTCGGCCTGGCTGTCTGCCCATCAGCCCGATTCCCAGCGAGCCTACCTGCAGGCAGTCTTCTCCGGCTACTGGCGCGCCGAGCTGTCGCTGGATTCGGTAGAGGACGTCAGTCTGGTAATGAAGGCGCTGGGTGCAGATCCGCAACGCTTCGCCGCCTATCTGCAGGGGCCCGGGCCTGCTGCACTCGATGCACAGCAGAAAGTGCTGGGGGAACAGGGCTACTTCAATGTGCCCGCCTATCTGGTGGGTGCCGAGGTTTACTACGGTCGCCAGCATCTGCCGCTGATCCGGCGCCAGCTGCTCGCCGCATGAACTGGGAACAGCCCTGTGTCGCCGCCCGCTCTCCAGTGTGTGCGGATAATGTGGTGGCCTCGTCCCAGCCCCTCGCGGTGCAGGCGGGGATTGCGGCACTCAAGGCCGGCGGTAATGCGGTGGATGCCGCACTCGCAACGGCCATCACGCTCACAGTTGTGGAACCCAACAACAACGGGGTGGGCAGCGACGCCTTTGCGATCCTGTGGGACGGGGCGCAACTTGTCGGCCTGAACGGTTCAGGCCGGGCACCCGCGGCCTGGACACTGGATCGATTTTCCGGTCGCAGCCGCATGCCCGATCGCGGCTGGGACACGGTCACCGTACCCGGCGCCGTCAGCGTGTGGGTCGCCTTGTCGGAGCGCTATGGAAGGCTGCCGTTCGAGCGTCTGTTTGATGCCGCCATTCACTATGCCGAGGAAGGATTTCCGGTCGGCCCGAAAACGGCCGGTTACTGGAAGATTGCTGAACAGACCTACAGTGACTTTGCGAACTTCGCAGAGCACTTTCTCCCCGCCCCGGCGGCGGGTCAGCGCTTCCGTCGACCGGATCTTGCCCGGACCCTGTCGCTGATTGCCCGCACCCGGGGTGAAGCCTTTTATGCGGGGGGACTCGCCGAGGTGATCGCGCGTACGGCGGCTGCGGAAGGTGGTGGGTTGTCCGCGGAGGATCTTGCCGGTCATCGTTGCGATTGGGTTGAACCCATCGCGCAGCCTTACCGGGATGTGTGCCTGCACGAGATTCCCCCCAATGGTCAGGGGCTGGCCGCCCAGATTGCCCTGGGCATTCTGGGTCATGAGGCAGCGCCCGACATCGACACCGGTGCCGGCGTGCACCGACAGATCGAAGCGATGAAGATCGCCATCCACGCCGCCTTCACCCATTTTGCTGATCCTCAGGCCATGCATCTGACCCCGGCCGAACTGCTCGAGCCGGGGTCCCTGGCCCGGGCGTCCGCGGGCATTGGCCCCCGGGCCGGAGCGCTGCCACCGTGCGCGCTGCCGGTGAGTCAGGACACCGTCTATCTCGCGGCGGCGGATGCAGCCGGCATGATGGTGTCATTTATTCAGTCCAACTATCAGGGCTTTGGCTCCGGCGTGGTGATTCCGGGTACGGGGATCGCCATGCAGAACCGCGGCCGGGGTTTTTCCCTTGATCCTGCCCACCCGAACTGTGTGGCCCCCGGCAAGCGGCCTTTCCACACCATCATTCCGGGATTCGTCACCGGAGGCGGGAATCCGCTGCTGGCATTCGGGGTGATGGGCGGTCATATGCAGCACCAGGGTCATGTACAGATGGTGCACCGCCTCTTCGACCGGGGTGAAAACCCCCAGGCGGCCAGTGACGCACCGCGCTGGCACCTCTACGAGGATTTCAGCGTCGGCCTGGAGAGTGGCTTTCCGGAAGCGATCGCCAGGGATCTGGCAGAGCGCGGTCACCGGGTGCGTTACGAGCCGCGGGAGCACGTCTTCGGCGGCGCCCAGCTCATCCTGAAGGGGACCGACGCCTACGTTGGCGGTTCAGACCACCGCAAGGAAGGCCTTGCGGCGGGGTACTAGACCGATCGTTATAATTCCTGCTTCCCGACTAGACCGATTGCTAGAAATTCCCTCATGGGGGCCTCATGATCCGGCCATGGCGCGCCCGGATCACAGGACCAATCTCACCACCGCGGCGATCATGCTGTTCCGTGCCCAGGGGTTTGCCGCGACCGGCCTCAATCAGATTGTTGCAGACAGCGGGGCGCCGAAAGGGTCGCTTTATCACTATTTCCCGGGGGGCAAGGAAGAACTCGGTGCTACCGCTGTGGAGGTGGCCGGTGTCGCTGTTGCCGATGCGCTCAGGAGCATTGCAGCCGAGTCCGTGTCATTCGCCGACTTCCTGAGCCGCTATTTGTACATGGTGGCTGGCTGGCTCGAGGAGTCCGATTTTTCTGCCGGTTGCCCGATCGCTACTGTGCTGCTTGAAAATGCTCCCGGTTCCGAATCCATCACCGCAGCGGGTCAGGCGGCGCTCGATGACTGGACGGACATCATCGCCGATGTGCTGCGGCGGGACGGTGTCGAAGATGCTGCCCGTCAGGCTCGCGGTGTGCTGGCTGCGGTAGAAGGGGGCATGCTGATGGCGCGGGTACAACGCTCAACGGCGGTGCTGCTGGGGCTCCAGTCGGTACTGCGACGATCTATTCTCGATACCGATTTTCCAACCCAAAAGGAGACGACATGAAAGATTTTTCCGGCCGAATCGCGGTAGTAACCGGAGGTGGCACGGGTATGGGCAGAGAGCTGTGTGTCGCTCTCGCGAAAGCGGGTGCCCATGTCGCCATGTGCGATGTGTCGGTGGACAACATGAGTGAAACCCGCGCGCTGTGCGAAACAGCGGCGCCAGCGGGTACCCGCATCTCCTGTCACCAATGTGATGTCTCAGACGAACAGCAGGTGCTCAATTTCTGTAACGAAGTGCAGGAAGCGCAGGATACGGACCATATCAACCTGCTCTTTAACAATGCTGGCATCGGTGGTGGTGGCAGCTTCGTGGACGGCGATCGGGAAGAGTGGGAGCGCACCTTCGGTGTGTGCTGGTACGGTGTGTACCACTGTGCACGAGCCTTCATGCCACTGCTGGTTGCAAGCTCCGAAGGCTACCTGGTCAACACGAGCAGTGTGAACGGCATGTGGGCGAGCATTGGTCCCGGTGTTCCCCATACCGCTTACTGCGCGGCGAAGTTCGCGGTAAGGGGCTTCAGCGAAGCGCTGGTAACGGATCTGCGTGTGAATGCGCCCCATGTCAAAGTGGCCGTGGTGATGCCTGGACACGTCGGCACATCCATCGCGCTGAATTCCTCTGTCGTGCTCGGTAAGGGCACCGCACTGGAGATGTCAGCGAAGGAAGTCGCTCTGCTGCGCTCGCGCTGGTCGGCTATGGGTATGCCGGTGGACAATCTGCCGGACGACGACATCCGCCAGGCAGTTCATCAGAGAGGCATTGAATTCCGTGATAAGGCGCCGACCAGCGCAGCCCAGGCAGCTGAGATTATTCTCGACGGAGTGCGGGGCGATCGCTGGCGCATCCTGGTGGGTGAGGACGCCCACCGGATCGATGAACTCGTGCGCGAAATGCCGGAGCAGGTCTACGAGGTCGAATTCATGCAGCGCCTGCTGGAAGCCGGCCACTTCGGCGGTCTGTTACCGGCGAATTCACCCGGCACCTGATCCGCATGTCACATTCCGGTCTGCCCGGTCGTCTATGGGGTGGTTACTACAGAGGATGATGGCCATGACTGTGGAATCGACCGGAATACCGGCCGGGGAAATGACCGGAACAGCACCCGGAACCGACCAGACGACCGGCAATGGGATACGCCTGCTGAAGAAGGCTCAGGCGCTTTCCGGTCTGGTGTTCGCCGCCTTCCTGGTGCTGCACCTGCTCAACACCTGGCTTGCCGCTCTCGGACCGGCCGCCTATGACGGCGCGCAGCAGGAATTGCGGACCGTCTACCAGGCGCTGGCGGTGGAAGTGGTGGTGCTCGCTGCACTCCTTATTCATATCGGTGTCGGAGTGGTGCGAATTCTCATCGAGCCGAAACGCAGCCTGAGTCTGCGGGCGCGCCTGCATCGCTATGCGGGCTTCTTCATGATGCTGGTGATCGGCGGGCACATCCTGGCGGTGCGGGGACCCTCCTGGTTTTTCGATGTGCACCCGGGTTTCGCAGGACTGGCATTCTCAATCGCGGCGGTGCCCGGGTACTTTTACCCCTATTACTTTCTGCTCGCGCTGGCTGGTTTCTATCATGGCCTCAACGGGGTCAGCATCGCTGCGGGACGGCTGGGCTGGCCGGTGCGCGTGCCTTCGGACATATTGCGGCGCCTGTCGATGATCGCAGGGGTGCTGACAGCCCTGGCGCTGATGGGCTTTGGCGGCCTTTTCTTCGATGTCGGCGATGTCTACGCCAGCCCCTTCGCAAGACTTGCGATGGAGATTACGGGTGTCACTTTCACGCCTTGAATCCCTGGCCTATCGGATGCTCGGCTCGATTGCCGATGCGGAGGATGTGGTGCAGGAGGCCCAGGTTCGGCTGCTGCAGCTCAAGCAGAGTGAAGAGGCGGCCGCTGTGGAAAATGAGCAGGCCTGGCTGTTTCGAGTAGTGACCAATCTTTCGCTCGATCGGCTGCGGGCGCTGCGACGCGCCCGCGAGCAGTACCCCGGACCCTGGCTGCCGGAACCAGTGATGACCGACCAGGAAGCACCCGAAGCACTGACCGGTCTGGCCGAGGAGCTGAGTCTCGGTCTGCTCTTTGTCCTCGAACGCTTGAGTCCGCTCGAGCGCGTAGTGTTCATTCTCCGCGAAGGCTTCGATCTGCCCTTCGATGACATCGCGGTGATGGTGGATGCCTCGGCAGCCAGTTGCCGGCAGCGCTACCGCAGGGCGCGTGAGCACCTTCGCGATGAGCCACGGTTTCCTGCTCCCGCCGCAGCCCAGGGGGAGCTGTTGAACCGACTCCTGCTGGCAGTCGCAGAAAAGGACTCGGCAGCGATCGTTGCTCTGTTTGATGCTGATGCAGTCGTCTACACCGATGGTGGCGGTGTCGTCAGCGCCGCAGTGCGACCGGTCACCGACCCGCGGCGCATTGCTCAGGTGCTGCTGCATCTCGCACAGAAAGGGATAGAGGAGGGCGGCATCGATTACACACAGACACTGCTCAATGGCGCCCCTGCGCTGCTGTTAAGTCAGAACGGTGTACTGCATTCCACCGTGCAGCTCGAAGTTCGCGATAATCGCATCCTGCGTCTGTATGTGATGCGCAATCCGGACAAACTCACACGCGTGCGTCTTACACCGGCTTGCACCGGCCGTCTCGGGACTCGCATCAACGTCAGCGTTGGCTGAAGCGGTGACCTGGCGCGCGGGATTTCCACTATATACGGCAAAGCAGACATGTCGGAAGGGTTACTCTGGACGGGAGGCAGCCAGTAGCGGAATAACCGATTAACCTGGTACTGGTGCGCGCTGTAACTCCTGCCTCGCACGGCGGAGAACACGCGTGGCTGACCTCAGAAAGACCGCGAGCAGAACGATGGCGATCAGCAGATCTGGCCATCCGGAGTCAAACAGCCATACTGCAATGCTCGCAGCAATGACTGCGAGTCCATCCCAGATGTCGTTGCGTGAACATTCCCACATCGACTCCATATTCAGATCGTCTCCTCTGACCGGGTAAAGCAGACTCAGGCAGACCAGATTTGCCACAAGGTTCAGCGCGGCTGCAATACCCATCGATTCGAAAATGGGCGTCTCCAGATCGTACAGACGCCACGCGATCTGGATTGCCACTAAGATCGCCGCGCTGAGGATCAGCATGCCCTTGAGGAACGCCACACGTGCTTTGGTCGAAGTGGACGCGCCGACCACGGCCAGACTCAGAGCGTAGGTCAAGGCATCGCCAAGATTGTCCAGCGTGCCGGAAAGCAACGATGAGGACCCGCTGTGGACCGAGCCGAGGACCATGATGAAGAACGCCACGATATTGATCAGCAGTACCCAGAGCAGTACGCGCCGATGGCGCTGCTCAAGGGCGCCAGCGTCCAGACCGTCTCCGCAGCAACCGTCGCTCATCCCCGCTTAACCCATTCCATTGGAAATCCAGCATTAGCAATGATCGCGCGGAATCAGCTGCGGGCACAAGGCAGAAGCCGTGTGGTGCAGCACAATCGGCAGCTTTCAACTGCGGATGGACAGCACCTATTTGACGGGTTCTGCCTCCTGCTGCCTGGCCGCTTCCTGCTGGTGCATTGACGAGAGCCGCTCATCAACCAGTTTTCGAAACTCCGGCCGCCAGTCCGGCCTGGTGACGTCCAGCCATTCGCGGGTGCCCCGGTTGATGAGGATTTCATCGAGCAGACGCGCAGTACCCGAAAATTCCAGCGGATCGTGTACCAGTGAAAGCTGGCGAATGTATCCACCTTGAATACCGGCAAAAATATTTCGCAGTAACATACCGAATCGGAATTTTTCTGACCCACTGAGTGCTTTGAAGCTCTTAAAGCCGCTCAACAGGAGCTGTGCGAGATCTGGATTCAATATCAGCAACTCACGAATGTGGTTTCCTGACTCCACATTGCGTTCGAATGCCGCCAGCTGGTTGGCTTCAACATTACGGGTCAGCTGTTTCGTGTTCTGGCGGATTTGCACAGCCACATACAGGAAGGAGATGAATACGGCCAGTGCGCCTGCCGCTTCGGATATCGCCCCGAGGGCTTCCCAGTTCATAGATTCTCCTTGAAAAAGTGGCCGTGAGACGACGCGATCCGAGAGATTGGTCCGTATCAGAACAGACACGGCCCCGGAAACCTACCTGTAAGAAAATATTCTGTCATTGAGGCTTGAAGTCGGCTTAAGGCACCAGGCCGACATCCCCTGAACTGCTGCCGCTTTTTGAAACTACAGGCAGTCAGTCGTTCAACAGTTTTGTATTCCTTGAGATTTCAGATTCTGATCGAAGTGGTGCAGATCGCGTTTAAGGGCCAGCCTTGCCGCCGCCCCGTTGAATTCCGCCGATCGTTCCGTCTCTGCAAACCAATGCTCTGTTCCCGGATAGTCACAGGCGCGATAGCTGCATTCGGATTTGCTGATTGCTCTTTCCATGTTCTTTCGCGCACTGGTACTGACCCAGGGATCCTGCTCAGCAAAATGTGCGAGAACACTGGACCGGCAATGCGAGAAATCGCCTGCGCGTGCAGCGTAGTAGAGGACGGTTGCCGTCACATCGTACTCCGGTCTCTGGGATAACCAGACCGCCCAGTGGCCGCCCATGGAAAACCCGACTATGCCGGTCCTGATGTTGTCAAAATCTGCAATGGAGCGAAGTGAGGCAATATCCGCGCCCAGCGTTCTGTACATCGGGGTGCGGCGAGATGACGCTCGAAGCTGCCGGGCTCTGGCTTCGGTTCTGGCGGTCTGGCCGTCAAAAAGGTCGGTCAGCCCAACGAGGTAGCCCGCATCCGCAAGATAAGAACCGTAAGTTCGGAAAGAGTCGGTCAAACCCCACCAGGAATGGATGATAAGAACTGCTCCGGATGGTGTGCCGCTGGGAATGATAGTTTCCATGAATCTGCTTCCTGTGGCCCGTCATACATGCGCCGGGATGTTTCCGAAAATATCGTGCCTTGGCGAGCGCGGCGCTGTTTCTGCCCGCAGATTCCTTCGCAGATCTCATTGTCCAATTTTATGGAGACGAACGGCCAGCGTATTTTCATCATCCGGCGCGAGAAAACGAACCCAGCGATCCGCCAATCCGTATTTTTCACGAAGCGCACGATCGATCTGCGGGTGCGGACCAGGAATCGCTGCTGCCGAATACTTCTCCAGGGTACCGTTTCTGTCCAACTCAACCGTCGAGTGTTCTTCGAACAGTCGATGCCAGCTCTCTCCCGTGCTGTGCAGCCATACGGCGCCCTCACAGTCCACCACCCAGAGCCGCCTGAAATGTCGGTCACCCGACGTATCGGTCGTCCAGAGTACGACCACCTCTCTGCCCACTTCGATCAGGGCAAGATGTGACATGGCGACGACAAGCGCGAGGCCGAGTACAACAACAATGGATTTGAGTATTGTCTTCAAACTGGAACTTTCAGATATCTTTATCCTGGTTTGTTTTCCCGAATCCGTTGCGCACCGCAAGAACAGCAGTGTCGACGCTCGAGGCATAGTGCACTCGTGGTTTTTTCAAGCCATGAGTGAGCAATACACGGCGGATGTCCCGGCTTGCTCCACTTAACCACAATGTCACTCCTCGCTTATGCGCCTTATGAGCAAGACCTTCGATCATGTTTGCCCCGGTAGAATCGAGGAAAGGAACCGCCGAGAAGTCTACAACCAGGACTTTATGGCTATCCTGGATCTGATCGAGAACCGAGCCGATCGATGCGGTCGCACCAAAGAACAGCGAGCCGGTTATGCGGTAAACAACCAGGTCAGGATTCGCGGCCAGCTCTTCGTTGTACTCGCCGCGCGGCATTGTCCTGTCCGCTTCATCACGCCCGACGAAAGGGGCATCGGTTTCGACCACCGTGGTGCGGCTCATGCGCTGAATAAACAGGACTGAGCCAAGGGCGACCCCCACGACGATGGCTTCTGCCAGGTCACGAAATATGGTCAGGAAGAAGGTTGCGCTCAGGACCGTTACTTCACCCCAGCCTGACCGCACGAGGATTGCAATTGCTGGTTTTTCGATCATGTTCCAGGCAACGACGGTCAGAACACCAGCCAGCGCTGCCAGAGGGATGTAGGCTGCAAGCGGTGCGGCGACGAACATGAACAGCAATAGAAAAACCGAGTGCAACATCCCTGCGACAGGCCCATGTGCGCCGGATCGCACATTGGTCGCCGTGCGTGCGATCGTGCCTGTCACACAGAAACCGCCGAAGATCGAACTACCGATATTGGCTGCACCCTGTGCCACCAGTTCGCAGTTCGAGCGATGCCGTCGGCCGCTCATGCCATCGGCCACAACGGCGGACAACAGCGACTCAATTGCACCCAACAGAGTGAACGACATCGCGGCTGGCAGGACGGTCACAATCCTGTCCAAGGATAGCTCAGGGAGGCTCGGGGCCGGCAGCAATGATGGGATTCCGCCGAAAGTCGTGCCAATGGTCTGCACCGGCAGATGCAGCAGGCTTGTCGCGGCAGCGGCAGTACCGACGGCGATCAGCATGCCCGGCCAGTGCGGGCGAATTTTACGCAGCCACAGGATGATCGCCACACTTGTCAGGGACACTGCGAGGGCTTCCGGGGTCACCGTCGCACGGGCCGCCCAGAGGGTCGGGATCTTCTCGAGCAATTCGCCCGGTTCCTGGCTGAGCGATAAGCCAAATATCTCCTTGATCTGGCTCGCGAAGATGATTACTGCGATACCGGCCGTAAAGCCAACGGTCACGGGGAACGGGATGAACTTGATGAAAGTACCGAGGCGAAGTAAACCTGCCGTGCTGAGCATCAGGCCCGACAGAAATGTCGCGAGGATCAAACCATCCATCCCATACTGGACCACGGTCGCCGATACCAGAACGATGAATGCGCCAGCCGGTCCACCGACCTGAAAGCGGGACCCACCAAGAAGCGAAACCAGAAACCCGCCGACGATCGCCGTATAGAGTCCCTGGGCGGGTGTCGCACCCGAGGCAATTGCGATCGCCATGGACAGCGGCAGCGCGACGATGGCGACGGTCAGTCCGGCGATAGCATCTGCCCGAAGCTGGGGCAGTCCGTAGCCCTCTCGAAGTACCGTGACTAATTTCGGGGTATAGAGTTCAGCGAAGCTTGGCGCGTCGATGTGTTGAGATTCAGCGGTCTTCATGTACAGGACTATTGCGCATAGCTTTGCTCGATGCCACTACAGGTGGCACGATACTACTCGCTGATTGAGCGGGCGTAATGGACAAAAAGAAGACACCCCCGCGGTGGAGCAACCATCGGCGCTGTGCTGTGTTTTAATTCACCCAGACAGCAGCTGCGGGAAGGGATGAAGATGAACGGAAAAATAGCGAACTCTGTGTTCTGTTGTGCCTTGCTGGCGCTGTTGTTCCTGGGAGCCTGCTCGGATCCGGCACCCGGCAGGACCACCCAGGATGGCACACCGGAACCTGCCGCCTCGGATCAGATCCAGCAGGCGGTCGGGCAGGGCACGATGCACGCCGCCGGCACGATTGCCGCCAACCCGAACCGCAGTGCCTATTTCGGCGACCTGCACGTCCACACCCGCTTTTCTTTTGATGCTTTCATCTTCGGCACGCGCACAGGCCCGGACGACGCCTACCGGTTTGCGAAAGGTGAGTCCATTCCCCATCCGGGCGGTTTCGACATGCAGCTCAGCAGGCCGCTGGATTTTCAGGCCGTAACCGATCATGCCGCCTATCTGGGCATGCTGGCGGAGATGAGTGACCCTGCAACCCGGGCCGGTCAGCATCCGGCTGCCCGCTACCTGCAGCAGGCGAAGGACGTTCCCTCCATCCGTGAGGCCTTCCAGCAGATGGGCGGATACTTCCGTGGCGATATGGATGGCAGTGATCTGCTCGATCCGGAGGTGTTCCGATCGGCCTGGAAGGCCATCGTCGAGTCGGCAGAGCGACACAATGACCCCGGATCCTTTACCACCTTCATCGGCTATGAATACACCTCCTCCGGCAGCGAGAATCAGAATCTCCACCGCAATGTGATCTTCCGGGGCAGTAAGGCGCCGCCCCTGCCGTTCAGCAGACTCGACGACACCAATCCGGAGAAGCTCTGGGCCTGGATGGACGGTCTGCGTGATGAGGGCATCGAGGCGCTGGCCATTCCCCACAACTCGAATGGTTCGAGCGGCATGATGTTCGAGCTGACAGACTGGGCCGGTGACCCGATCGACGCGGAGTATGCTGAACTGCGGATGCGCAATGAACCGCTGGTGGAGATCACCCAGGTGAAGGGGACTTCGGACACCCACCCGGCGCTCGCGCCGAACGACGAGTGGGCGAACTTCGAGATCTTCCCCTACCGGATAGCCACCACGATACCCAGCGATCCACCGGGGAGTTATGTGCGCGACGCTTATCTGCGGGGCCTCACACT
Organism: Pseudomonadales bacterium; assembly: GCA_041395945.1. Lineage (NCBI taxonomy): Bacteria > Pseudomonadati > Pseudomonadota > Gammaproteobacteria > Pseudomonadales > Pseudomonadales bacterium. The sequence continues at coordinate 1,942,849 of JAWKZN010000001.1, read as the reverse complement.
GGAGGCGACGACTGGCGTAAACCCCTACCGCTTCGGCGTTGCTGGTGCCAGCGACACCCATGTGTCGGCCGGCTCGTTTGACGAGTCCAACTACTGGAGCAAGGTCGGCCTGCTCGATGCAACTGCCCCGTTACGCGGATCCGTACCCCGGACGCCGGGTGATCCGGATACCTATCTGGACGTCTACTACCGGTTCTGGAGTGCGGCGGGTCTGACCGGGGTGTGGGCCGAATCCAACACCCGGGATTCGATTTACGATGCGTTCCGGCGCAAGGAAACCTTTGCCACCAGTGGCCCGCGCATCCAGGTGCGCTTCTTCTCAGGATATGACATCGATGGGTCCAGTGACGACATCGGCGCTCTGTATGCGCATGCGACCACGATGGGTGGCGATCTGCTGGGTAAGGGTGCGCGAGCGCCGGACTTCCTGGTCTGGGCCAGTCGCGATCCGCTCGGTGTGCCGCTGCAGCGGGCCCAGATCATCAAGGGCTGGTATGAAGAAGGCGGCGCCCGGGAGGCCGTTTACGATGTCGCGTGCTCGGGCGGAGTCGCGGTCGACGCCACAAGCCATCGCTGTCCGGATAACGGGGCTTTGGTGAATCTGAGTGACTGCAGCACCAGCGCTGGTTCCGGAGCCGCCGAGCTGCGGGCTTTGTGGCAGGATCCGGATTTTGATCCCCGGCAGCAGGCCTTTTACTACGTGCGGGTTCTGGAAAACCCGACCTGCCGCTGGTCGACCTGGGACGCTTTGCGCGCCGGTGTTCCGGTGCGTCCCGATCTGCCGGCAACCCTTCAGGAGCGGGCCTGGTCTTCGCCGATCTGGTTTATACCGGGAGCGGAGGGGACGGACGGGGGTGCCGGCAACGGTGCCTGAGCGGATCCGTCCGAAGTCGCCGGGCCGGCTGTCGCCCGGGTAGCCTTCGCCTGGGTAAAGGGCACCAGATTGTCGAGAAACTGATTGAGCGACTCGTCCCAGGAGTGGGCGAGGGCGCGCGCTCTGCAGAGGGCCGGGTCGATGCCGATGGCGCCCTCGATCGCAGCGGCAAGATCCGTATCGAGATGACCTGCACCGCTGTCGGCGACGACGTCCAGCGGGCCCATTACCGGGAAAGCGGCCACGGGCACACCGCAGGCCATGGCTTCCAGCATCACCAGTCCGAGGGTGTCCGTGCGCGAAGGAAACACGAAGACGTCCGCCGCACTGTAGTGCGCCACCAGGTCTTCGCCGAATCTGGCGCCGAGAAAGTGTGCGTGGGGATAGCGGCGCTTGAGTTCTGCGAGCTGGGGTCCATCGCCGATGAGGACCTTGCTGCCGGGGGTTGTGAGTTTAAGAAAGTCTTCGAGTCCCTTCTCCACGGCAATCCGGCCGACGAAGAGCTGGATGGGCTTCGGCAGATTCAGTTCGACCGGGGGCACTGGCCGGAACAGTTCGGTGTCCACCCCGCGCACCCACTGCACCAGGTTGGAGAAGCCGTGGGATTCGAGCAGCGCGCACAAAGTCGGCGTGGAATACATGGTGGCAGCTGCACCGGCGTGAAACCTGCGTAAGCCCGCAAAGGTCCAGCGCGCGGGCAGGCCGAAGCGCACTTGGAGATAGTCGGGAAACAGGGTGTGAAACGAGGTGGTGAAGGGCAGTCCGCGCTGCTTCATTACCCGGCGCACCATGAGCCCCAGCGGACCTTCGGTGGCAATGTGCACCGCATCGGGCGCAACTTCATCGATGATTCGTGCGATCCGTGCGGGCGTGCTCAGTGCCAGCCGGATTTCCGGATAGGTGGGGCAGGGCAGGCTGCGGAACCTGTCCGGACCCAGCACCTCCACCTGGATCCCTCGAGCCGCGGCCCGATCACGGATGGTCGACAGGGCGCGTACCACACCGTTGACCTGGGGGTGCCAGGCATCTGAGATCAGCAGCAGGCGCATGCGGGTGGGTTCCCCCTGATTAACGTACCGGCGCGCATGGTAGCGCCCTCCCCGATGATCTCAAGTGCGCAGATCGAGCTCGGTGCGGGCCGCCGCATGCTCGGCTTCGTTGAAACTGAAGGTCGTGAAGAGCAGTCCACCGAGGAAATAACAGGCAGCGGGCAGCAGACCGAAGATGGCCTTGATGGCGTCCCGGGTGTCCTCGGACTGCACCATGTTCGGCTCGAAACCGGACGCCTGGAGCACCAGTCCGGTGATCAGCGCGCACAGCGAAGCCGAGCATTTGCGGATCAGGTTCCATACCGCCAGATAGGCACCTTCTTTGCGTTCTGCGGTTTTGAGTTCGTCATAGTCGATCACATCCGCCTGAATGGCCGGCTGCAGCACCGCGCCGCAGCCGGCGAGGAAGCCGGTGATGAAGGTCAGCACCCAGAACGTTATCCCAGGTGATTCGAGCAGATAGAAGCCCACAAAGGGCACAGAAGCGCACAGCAGTGCCGTGGTCCACACGCGCTGCTTGCCGAAGCGTCCGGCCAGCCACATCCAGACCGGGGTGAAAAGTACCTGGGGCAGGGCATAGGTGAGCATCACGGCCACCAGCAGGGCTTCGAGCGGGAATACGTAAGCCACCAGATAGGGCGTGAGGGTGAACACGCTCGCCAGGCCGTAGGTCTCCACGCCGAAGACCACCAGCAGCACCCGGGCATGGGGATTGCGGAACACGTCGAAGAACGACTTGAAGACGTTCGAGCTGCCGCGTCCCTGGTGCTCGGCCTTCTCCGGCAGAGCGCGGGTGGTCAGAAAAATGGTGGCCATGACGATGACACCGGCCACCAGCGAAAGATCGAAGGCAAACGCCCGCTTGTCCTCCACCATGTTCATGACCTGCAGGGTGGCCATGCCCAGCACACTGCCGATGAAGCCGATCATGTGCACATAGCCGAACAGCCGGGTGCGCTCGTGATAACCCGGCGTGAGCTCCATGCCGAGGGCGCCATGGGGAATCAGGAAGGCGGTGGATGCGGTCTCATAGACGAGCAGAGCCAGTACCATCCAGCCCACCAGCAGCGCGCCGCTGAGATCCACCGGAGGTGCCCAGATCATCACGGTGCCGATACCCACCGGCAGCGCCGAGGCGTACATCCAGATACGCCGTCGGCCGAAACGCGAGCGGGTGCGATCCGACAGGTAGCCGACCAGGGGGTCGGTCACACCGTCCCAGAGCCGCGCGGCGGCGAGCAGAGTGCCCATCACCGCCGGTGCGATCAGCAGCACGTCGGTTGCGTATTTCATGAAATACACACCGAACATGACCCCCATGATGGACAGACCGACCCGGGACAGGGTGTAGGACCAGATCACCCGCAGCGGCAGGTTCTTCGGCGGTCTGCTGCCGTGATCCTCTGGCACGGTGCTTGGGGTCGACGTCATGGGCGGATACTACAGGCTCAGGGGAAAATTTCTGCTGCGCATGACGCTTGTCCCTGCCGCGGCTACAATCCTTCCCTACAGTCTGGAGTCTGAATGATGAGCGCAGTGAAAAACACTTCCGTAGACGTGAATTCGGTACCGCTGGAAGAAATTGATGTGAGCCGGGCCGAACTGTTCCGGGACGATTCCTGGCGACCCTGGTTCGCCCGCCTGCGCAAAGAGGCCCCCGTGCACTATCTGGCGGAGAGCAGTAACGGCCCGTTCTGGTCTGTCAGCAGCCATCAGCACATCATGGACGTGGATACCAATCACACGGACTTTTCCTCCGCCCAGGGTATTTCCATCGTCGATCCGCCGAGTGAACCCATCAATGGCGTAGACCCGGAAGAGATGCGGATCGAAAACTTCATCTCCATGGATCCTCCCCAGCACGGACCCCAGCGCAACACGGTTTCCCCTTCTGTATCGCCCCGCAATCTGGCCAATCTCGAGCCGCTGATCCGCGAGCGGGTGGTGGACATCCTCGAGAATCTTCCGGTTGGCGAACGCTTCAACTGGGTCGATCGGGTCTCCATCGAGCTGACCGCGCGGATGCTGGCCACCCTGTTCGATTTCCCCTACGAAGAGCGCCGCAAGCTCGTCTACTGGTCGGACATCACCACCGCAGTACCCCAGGTGACGGGCGATGACAGCCTGGATATGGAGCAGCGCCACAAAGACCTGATGGAATGCGCGGGTGCGTTCTATCAGCTGTGGGCGCAGCGTGCGGCGGCACCACCGACTTTCGATCTTATTTCCATGCTCGCCCATGGCGAAGCGACGAAGAACATGGCTGAAAATCCGAAGCTGTTTCTCGGCACCATCCTGCTGCTCATCGTCGGCGGCAACGACACCACCCGCAACAGCATCAGCGGCGGTGTGCTGGCCCTGAATCAGTATCCGGATGAATATGACAAGCTGCGCAGGAATCCCGGTCTGATCCCGAACATGGTGTCTGAAATGATCCGCTGGCAGACGCCGGTCATTCACATGCGTCGCACGGCGCTGCGCGATGTCGAACTCGGCGGCCAGCAGATCCGTGAGGGCGACAAGGTGATCATGTGGTATCTCTCGGGCAACCGGGATGAGTCGGTGTTCGAAGATGCGGATCGATTCCTGATCGATCGACACAACGCCCGCTCCCATGTTTCCTTCGGCTACGGCATTCATCGCTGCATGGGCAACCGGCTCGCGGAAATGCAGTTGCGTATCCTCTGGGAAGAGATCGTCAAACGTTTCCAGCGTGTGGAACTGCTCGACAGTGCGGTACGCCTGCCCAACAATTTCATCCGCGGCATCAAGGACGTTCCGGTGCGCCTGCACCCCCATTGATCAGAAACGCCTGTTACAGGCCGCTGATGCTGCGTGAGTCAGGCCGATGAGCCTGATCGGCTGGTCGTGGCTGTTTCTGGTGCTCTATGTGGGCCTGATGGTGGCCATCGGACTCTATGCCCAGCGCCGTATCGCCCACGCGGATGATTTCGCGACCGCAAGAGGTTCCTACGGACCTGTTTTCCTGGCCTTTGCCTTTGCGGCCTCCACCGCGAGCGGTGCGACCTTCCTCGGCGGACCGGCCCTGTCTTACGAGTGGGGGCTGTCTGCGACCTGGAGTCACTTCCTCTATCCCATCGGTCTGTACTTCGGTGTTCTGATCAGCATGCGGCTGATCGCCACCGCCGGAAACCGCTTCGGCAACCGGTCGATCCCCGAGTATCTCGGCGATCGCTATGGCTCCGAGGGCATCCGGGTGCTGGTCTCGCTGATGTCGCTGGTGCTGCTCTTCTATCTGGCCGGGCAACTGGTGTCCGGTGTGGTCATGTTCGAGCAGATGCTGGGACTGTCACCGGGCTGGGCGCTGCTGATCACGACCCTGGTGCTGCTGTTTTATGTGGTGCTCGGGGGTGCCCACGCGGACATCCTCACCGATGGCGTGCAGGGTTTCATGATGCTGGTGCTGGCGGTGGTGGTCATCCTCATGGTCCTGTTCGGGCTCGGGATCGAAGGTGGTTTCGGTGCAGTGGTCGACAGACTGGCCGCCCAGGATGACAATCTCGTTGCCCCACTTAATCCGGGAACCCCGCTGTACCACTCCTGGTGGGCGGTGCTTGCCATCGTGCTCGCCCACATGCCGCTGGGACTGCTGCCGCACCTGGGCAACAAGCTCTGGGCACTGAAGGACACAGGCGGACAGATGCGTTTCGTGAAACTGGCCTTCGGTTTCGGTATGACACTGGCGCTGCTGGGTATCGGCGGTCTGCTTGCCCGGGCACTGTTCGGCGCGGAGCTCTACGCCGACGGTGCCAACCCGAACGAGGCGCTGCCACGGCTGTTCATCGAGCTGTTTCCCCCCTGGCTGGCCGCGCTGGTTGGCATCGGCGTCCTCTCCGCGGTGATGAGCACGGCGGACGGACTGGTGGTGTCATCCTCCCAGATCATTGCCAACGATCTTTACCGGCGCACCATAGTGCCGCGCCTGCAGACGCCGCTGAGCGAGGAGGTACTCGACCGGCGGGTGCTGAAGATCAGCCGGGCGTCGACGGTGGTGGTACTGCTCCTGACCATGGGCATGGCCTGGGCCCTGCTCGATGTGAACATCGCCCTGATTGTGTGGATCGGCAATGGCGGCATGATGGCGGCCTTTGCCGGACCGCTGGTGGTAGGCGCGCTGTGGCAGGGGGTGACCCGCAGCGGTGCCTACGCCGGACTGCTCAGCGGATTCCTGACCTTCCTGATACTGCATACCCGGATGCTCGACCCGGCATGGTTCGACCCCGGTCTCCTGCATTCCGTAGTGGCCTGGCTGTACGCCGAGGGTCCGAATCCCTACAGCTGTGCCGCCATGGGCGAACTGGTTTCGATTCTGGTGACCTTCAGCGTCTCGAAGCTCACCCGGCCGCTGCCGGCCGCCCATCTGGCCCGGCTGTTCGATCCCGCCTGAACACCGGGGTGCGGCGGGTTGGCGCTGATACCCCGGGGAATGCGACAATCGCCGCCTTCCAGGATTCCCGCGAACAACGGAGGCCGTCATGGCACGAATCAATTTCGGGGCGTTTCTCGCTCCGCACCATCCCATCGGGGAAAATCCGACCCTGCAGCTGCGTCGCGATCTGGATCTGGTGGCCCATCTGGACCGTCTGGGATTCGACGAGTTCTGGTGCGGCGAGCATCATTCGACCGGCTGGGAGACTATCGCCTCCCCCGAGCTGTTTCTCGCCGCCGCTGCGGAACGCAGTCACCGCATCCGGCTCGGCACCGGCGTGGTCTCGCTGCCCTACCACCACCCCTTCAATGTGGCCCAGCGCATCGTGCAGCTCGATCACATGACCGGCGGCCGGGTGATATTCGGCTCCGGCCCGGGGGCTCTGCCGTCGGACGCCCACACCCTGGGTATCGATCCCATGGTACAGCGGGATCGCCAGGATGAAGCCATCGGGGTGATCCGCAAGCTGTTGCGCGGCGAGGCGCGTTTCAGCCACGACAGCGACTGGTTCACCCTGCGCGATGCGCGGCTGCAGCTGCTGCCCGTACAGGAAGACCTGCCCTTCGCGGTAGCCTCCATGATCAGTCCATCGGGCATGACCCTCGCCGGAAAACACGGCACCGGTGTGCTCTCCATCGGCTCCATGTCCACCGCCGGTCTGCAGGCGCTGCCCACCCAGTGGAGTTTCGCCGAGGAAAGTGCGGCGAAACATGGCAACCGGGTCGACCGGAAAGACTGGCGTGTGGTGCTTTCCTGGCACCTTGCAGAGACCAAGGCGAAAGCCAGGGAAGAAGCCAAACACGGCCTGCTGCGCTGGCATAACGAATACACCGTGGGCACCCTGATGCGTCCGGGCGCGGTGGCCTACGACAACGCGGACGAAGCGATTGAGCAGATGTCCGGCGGTGACTCGGCAATGGCCATCATCGGCACACCGGATGAACTGATCGATACGATCCGTCGGCTGCAGACCCTCACCGGCGGTTTCGGCACCGTGATCGGCTTTGTCAACGACTGGGCTAACCCGGAAGCCACCTTCCGCAGCTGGGACATGGTTGCCCGCTACGTGATTCCGGAAGTGCGCGGCATGCTCGACGCCTACCGGGATTCACAGCGCTATGTGATCAACAACCGGGAGGTCTTCGACCGGGCCGGTGCCGCCGTGATCTCGAAGATCATGGAAAACGAACGCGCGGTGCAAGCGATGAGCGAGGAAGCCAATGCTCAGACCGCGATCCCCGCGCATCATGCGCCGAAGCTTGGCGGCAAGTCCGCGAGCTGACGTCAGGTCAATTGCCTGGGACCGCTGCCAGACCGGCCGGTCCCCGGTCCACGGCTTTACGATTTTCAAGTTTCAACCAGAAAAGGAGACCTCCATGAGCACACTCACCGCCATTTTCGATACCAGCAAAGGCACCATCAACGTCGATCTGATGCCGGACAGAGCACCGGTCACCGTGGCCAATTTCGTGAACCTGGCGCGCCGGGGTTTTTACGACGGGCTGAAGTTTCATCGGGTGATTGCGGATTTCATGATCCAGGGCGGCTGCCCCCAGGGTACCGGCACCGGTGGACCGGGATACAAATTCGAAGACGAATGTGTGAAGGAACTGCGCCACTCCGAACCGGGCAAGCTGTCGATGGCGAACGCCGGTCCCGGCACCAATGGCTCCCAGTTTTTCATCACCCATGTGGCCACGCCCTGGCTCGACGGCAAGCACACCATCTTCGGCGCGGTGCAGGGCGCGGCGGATCAGACTGTGGTGGACATGATCGCCCAGGGCGATCTGATCAACAGCATCACCATCGAAGGAGATGCGGATGCACTGCTCGCCGCACAGGCGGATCGCGTCACCGAGTGGAACAAAGTCCTGGATCGTTAGATCGGGTTCGATCCGCCTGCTCGGGTCGCAGTGACCGGGGAGGCGGCGTCGACCTCGAAGGCGGGCTTTACTACAATCGCGCGCTTTGGTTGCAATCGTTTTTAAAGGCAGATCAGAAAGATGGTGAAAATCACGCTACCCGATGGTTCGGTCAGGTCCTTCGATGGGCCGGTGACCGGTACCGACGTGGCCGCGGACATTTCGAAGTCTCTGGTCAAGGCGGCGCTCGCCATCAGGGTCGACGGGGAACTCAAGGATCTGTATTTGCCCATCGAACGCGATGCCCGGGTGGAGATCATCACCGCGAAAAGCCCGGAAGGGGTGGAGCTGCTGCGTCACGATGGTGCGCACATTCTCGCAGAGGCGGTGAAGGAACTGTTCCCGGACACCCAGGTCACCATCGGCCCGGTAATTGAAAACGGCTTCTTTTACGATTTCGCGCGGGAAGAGCGATTCACCCCGGAAGATCTCGAAACCATCGAAGCGCGCATGCGCCAGATCGTTGCCCGGGATGAGGACATCCGGCGCGAGGTCTGGAATCGGGACGAGGCGGTTGCCTTCTTCAAGAGCATCGGCGAGCACTACAAGGCTGAGATCATTGCCGGTATCCCTGCCGGTGAAGAAGTCGGTCTGTACCGCCAGGGTGAGTTTATCGATCTGTGTCGTGGACCCCACCTGCCGTCTACTGGAAAACTGGGTAAAGCGTTCAAACTGATGTCCCTTGCCGGCGCGTACTGGCGGGGTGATTCCAACAACGAGATGCTGCAGCGCATCTACGGTACCGCCTGGGCCAGCGAAGCGGACCTGAAGGATTATCTGACCCGGCTCGAGGAAGCGGAGAAACGCGACCATCGCCGGCTCGGGCGGGAGATGGATCTGTTCCATCTCCAGGAAGAAGGCCCGGGTGCGGTGTTCTGGCATCCGAAAGGCTGGACGCTGTTCCAGGCGATGATCGGCTACATGCGTGAAAAGCAGGCGCGGGCCGGGTATCAGGAAGTGAACACGCCGGAAATTCTCAACCATTCCCTCTGGTTGAAATCGGGGCACGCCGAGAAGTTCGGCGAGAACATGTACCTCACCCAGACACCGGACGAGCGCCTGTACGCGGTCAAGCCGATGAACTGCCCCGGCCACATCCAGGTCTTCAAACAGGGCATCAAGAGCTACCGGGATCTGCCGCATTACATTGCCGAGTTCGGCAAGGTGCATCGCTATGAGCCTTCCGGCGCGCTGCACGGCATCATGCGGGTGCGGGCGTTCACCCAGGACGATGCGCACATTTTCTGCACAGAGACGCAGATCGCTGAAGAATGTGTGAAGGCATCCAGACTGATTTATGAGATCTACCGCGATTTTGGTTTCGAAGATGTGGTGGTGAAATTTTCCGACCGTCCGGAACAGCGGGTGGGTTCGGATGAGGTCTGGGACCATGCCGAAGCGGCCCTGAAGGAAGCCCTGGCCCTGATGCAGGTGGAATGGACCCTCAACCCGGGCGAAGGTGCCTTCTACGGACCCAAACTCGAATTCGTGCTGCGGGATGCCATTGGTCGCGACTGGCAGTGCGGCACCGTGCAGGTCGATCTCAACATGCCCGAACGTCTCGGTGCCACCTTTGTGGATGCGGACGGGGAGCGTAAACATCCGGTGATGATCCACCGGGCGATGTTCGGTTCCCTCGAACGCTTCTGTGGCATCCTCATCGAGCACTATGCGGGGCACTTCCCCTTATGGCTGGCGCCGCTGCAGGTTGTGGTTGCGACCATCACCGAAGAGGCGGACGACTATGCCAGGTCCGTGCTCCAGGCACTGCAGGCTGCGGGCCTGCGCGCAGAACTCGATCTGCGCAATGAAAAAATCTCCTACAAGGTGCGCGAACACAGTCATGCCAAAGTGCCCGTGCTGCTGGTGGTGGGTAAACGGGAAGCAGAAGAGCAGACGGTGGCTATCCGTCGTCTTGGGGGTAAGTCGCAGGACGTGCAGGCGCTTGTCGCCACGGTCGCGGCGCTGGTGGAAGAGTCGCAGTCGCCGCTGGTCCGCAACGTTTCCTGACGGGACCCCCCCCAGCTTCGAGATGGTTCCGAGACAGGCCCGCGAGACCAGACCGCTTTAGAGGTAGCACCCAACACGCGCATCGCAGGACTCAGAGATCCCCATTAAGCGCCGCGTGACCGTTGTGAATTGCGGCCAGAAGCACGGCCAGGAATCCGGGAAGAATTTAACCGGCGTGGGTGAGGACCTGTGACCCCGGGCCGTGTAGCGAGGCCGAGTACGGCTTTTTGACTCGCGGGCTTCCCGCGAGGCAAAAAGCCACACGAGGGCACAGCGGAGCTGCCGAGCGAGGCCCGGGATCACAGGTCCTCACCCACGCCCCGATTAAACTGCTTCCGAAATACCTGGCCGAAGCGCGTGGAGCTCAGGCCTTGGCATCCTCGTCGAACAGATCCCGCAGTTCCCGCGCGGCGTCCACCGTGGAGCGGCGGAAGGCCTCTTCGTCGTGATAGAGGGCGAGCTGTTTGTCCAGGGTTGCGGCATCGTGCACGCGAAAGGTGGCGACGGCCTCTTCGGCTTCGCTGCGATTCATGCCCACAGTAGTCAGCAGTTCGATCGACAGTTCCAGACTCGACAGCAGCGTTTCCCGGATCACGTAGTCCACGCCGATTTCACGCAACCTGAGTTCGTGCTGGCGATTGGTGGCGCGGGCCAGGATGCGGGTGTTCGGACAGGTCTCGCGCACCTGGCGGGCGATCTGCACGGCGGCGTCATCGCTGTCGACGGCAATCACTATGGCCTTCGCGGACTCGATGTGGGCGGTACGCAGCAGATTCATGTCCGATGGATCACCGAAATAGATCTTGTTGCCGAACTTGCGCACAAAGTCGACCTGTGCCGAGCTGGTTTCCAGAGCGGTGAAGGGTATCTGCCGCATGGAGAGAATGCGGCCCACGATCTGGCCCACTCTGCCGAATCCGGCAATCACAACGGGTGTCTGGGGCTCTTCGATTTCGTCATAGGCGCGGGTGTCTTCGCTTTGCAGCAGTCGATCCGCGAGTGCTGCCAGCCCGGCCGTAGATGCCATGGACAGGGTCACGACCAGTACCGCGATGTCTGCGGTGCCTGAGGTCAGAGCGCCGACACCGATGGCGGCGGTAAGCAAAACAAAAGCGAACTCGCCGCCCTGAGAGAGGATGATCGCGGTGCGCAGGGATTCCCGTGCGTCGAGGCCGTGCAGCAGGGCAAGCGGGAAGACCAGCACGGTTTTCACGATCACCAGCGCCAGCGTGAGCCCAAGGATCAGCCCAGGTGCGGAGACCAGCAGGGAGAGGTCGGCAGACATTCCGACCGCCATGAAAAACAGTCCGAGCAGCAGGCTCTTGAAGGGGGTGACATCCGCTTCCAGCTGGTGGCGGTATTCCGAGTCCGCCACCATCATGCCGGCGGCGAAGGCGCCGAGCCCCATGGACAAGCCGATGGACTCCATGGTCAATGCCGCACCTGCCACCAGCGCAAGGGCCGCGGCGATGAAGAGTTCGTGAATGCCGGTGGAAGCGACAAACCGCAGCAGCGGGCGCAGAGAAAAACGTACCACCGCAAGGCCCGCCAGAGTGCCGAGGACCACGAGCGTGTTTTCGACCCAGGTCGATTCGCTGCCGTCGCCTTCCCCCATCAGATTGACCACGGCGATGGCCGGAATCACCGCCAGATCCTGCAGCAGCAGCGTGCCGAAGGCGGCACGACCGTGTGGATGATTGAGTGTGCGACGTTCACCCAGCAGCTGCAGCACGAATGCTGTGCTGGAGAGTGCCAGGGAGAAGCCGAGCAGCATGGCCGGTGTCCACGCCAGCCCCAGCAGCCAGGTGGCAATCAGTGTGATGGCCACCGAAGTCAGCACAACCTGTGCCGTACCCAGTCCAAACACGATCCGGCGCATCACCCACAGGCGCCGGGGCTGCAGTTCGAGGCCGATGATAAACAGCAGCAGCACCACGCCGATCTCGGCGAAGTGCATCACTTCACTGGCTTCTTCCTTTTCGAGGACGAGCCCGATACCGCTGGGCCCGATGAGCACACCGGCGGCCAGATAGCCGAGCACGGCAGAGAGCCCCAGGCGCTTGCAGATCGGTACCACAATGATGGCGGCGCCCAGGAAGACGAGCGCCTCAGCCAGAAAGTTCAATCCATGACTCCAGCGATGCGGCGGGGCCTGTACCGGACTACAGTGCCCCGGCCGGATCGAGCATTTCCCGAAGCTCACGCTTCAGGAATTTACCATTGGCATTGCGTGGCAGGGGGGCATCCACGAACCAGATGTAGCGCGGGATCTTGTGACTGGATATCCGCGCCTTGCAGTGAGCGCGTATCGCGGCCGCATCGACCTTTGCGCCGGGATTGCGGAATATGGCCACACCGACTTCTTCACCGAGTCGATCGTCCGGCACCCCGAACACGCTGCACTCGGATACTGCCGGGTGGTCGAATATCGCGCTTTCCACTTCCGCGCAGTACACGTTCTCACCGCCGCGCAGGACCATGTCCTTTTTCCGGTCGACGATGAATATGAAGCCGTTTTCATCGAGACGCGCCACATCGCCGGTATGCAGCCAGCCATCGGTGATGGATTCGGCTGTTGCGTCCGGCCGGTTCAGGTAGCCGCGAATCACACTGCCGCCTTTGACCCAGAGTTCACCAACCTGGCCGGGACCGACGGTGTTGCCTTCATCATCCACGCACTTCACATCGAAGTTCGGCATTGCCGGCCCGCAACTCTCGGGCTTATCGACAAAGAAGTCACCACCGATGGAAGTGATGATGCCGCAGGTCTCGGTCATGCCATAGCCGGTGCCGGGTCTGGCGGTTTTGACACTGCTGTCGATCTTGCCCACCAGGTCCGGTTGCAGCTGGGCACCGCCGCCGCCAACCGAGAGCAGGGAGGAAGTATCGTACTTGTCGAAATCCGGATGAGAAATGAGCTCCCGGGACATCACCGGCACGCCGGTAAAATTGGTGATCTTTTCGCGCTCGATGATTTTCAGCGCTTCCAGGGCGTCCCATTTGTACATGTGCACCAGCTTGCCGCCGTTGAGGGTCGCACCATGGGCGAGGCAGTTATTGGCGGTGACATGAAACAGCGGTGTCGTGATGAGACCGGCCATGATCGGCGGATTGGCCGGATCCGGCGGCGGTGGGGCCTTACCCTGCCGCTGTGCGAACAGCGCCAGGCACTGGCCCCAGAAAGCCAGGTTCATGATGTTGTTCACACAGCCCCGGTGGGTAAGCTGGGCGCCTTTCGGATGGCCGGTGGTGCCTGAGGTGTAGAAGATGCAGGCGTCGCTGTCCGGATCGATCGCCGCTTCCGGCAGCTCAACATTCGCGCCGGTAAGTTCCTGCCAGTCGATTACCCCGCTGGGTACGCCACCCGGGATGCGCACGCCCACGATGCTCATTGCGGGAATCTCGTCGATATGTTCGAAAACCCGCTCCAGCCGCTCTGCGTCCCCGATCAGCACGGTGGGTTTTGAATCGTTGAGACCGTAGACGAGTTCCGGGCCGATCCACCAGGCGTTCACGCCGACCACGGTGGCGCCGATACTCACCGTCGCCCAGTAGGCGAGCAGCCACTCCGGATAGTTCCGCATCGCGATGGCCACCCGGTCGCCGCTGCCGACTCCGTGATTTACGAGCCACTGTGCGATCGAAGCGACCTGGCGATGCGCCTCTGCGTAGGTGATGCGCTCATCTTCGTAGACCAGATAGTCGCGCGCGGCGAACTGCTTCGAGGCCAGCCACACCTCCCGCAGACTCGGTGGCGCGGCAGTGTAGGCCTTGATCCGGTTGCCACGGACCTCGATTTCAGAGATGGCAAACGGACTGCCCTCGGCTATCAGTTCGTTCCATACCTGACGCAGTTCCCGATACATCACTCACTCCCCCGGGTTGAATAGCGCCTAACTCTAAAATAGATTCGATCACTCTGCGAGGCGGGTTTGGGGAAATCATGAATATGAGGGGATGCTGCGGCTGGATCCTGGCGGTTCTGGCCACTCTGACGGCGTCCTGCCCGGCACACGCAGCCCGGTTCGATGTCGAGCCTGGTGAGGAAGGCCCGGCGCTGGCAGCGTCACTGGGTGTTGGGCTGCCCGCTCCGGCACCGGAGCGACAGGAGGGATCGGGCCCATTTGATTCTCTGCTGATCCGCAATGTGATGCTGATCAATGGGGAGGGGGCGCCACCCCAGGGTCCGGTAGACGTCCACATTCGCGGCGGACACATCTACAGCATCGAGCGGCCGGGACAGACCGCACCGGCGTCTGCAACCGAAGAACTGGACGCCCGCGGCATGTACGCCCTGCCTGGCTTCGTCGATTCTCATGCCCACATCGGCACCATCGGTCAGGGCCTCACCGGCGATCTGACACCGCCGGAATACGTCTTCAAGCTCTGGCTCGCCCACGGCATCACCACCGTGCGGGAGGTTGGCGCCGGCATGGGATTGAAGTGGACGCTCGATCACAGGCGCCGCAGTGCAAGTGGCGCAATCACCGCACCCCGCCTGGTGGTCCATGCAATGTTTCCCGGTGGTCGGATCACCGATCCGGAAGCGGCGCGGCAGTGGGTGCGTGCGGTCAGGCGTACTGGTGCAGATGGGGTGAAACTGCGTGGTGGCCGGGGCGAAGCACTCGAGGCGGTGATGGCGGAGACTCAGAAGCTCGGCATGGGCACCTCGCATCATCACGACCAGACTGCCGTCTACAAGGTCAACGTGCTCACCAGCGCCCGCATGGGCCTCGACAGCATGGAGCACTGGTACGGCCTGCCCGAGGCACTGTTCGAAGACCGCACCGTGCAGGACTATCCGCCGGACTACAACTATTCCGACGAGCAGTGGCGCTTCTCGGAAGCGGGTCGACTGTGGGCGCAGGCGGCCGCGCCAGGCTCGGAGAAATGGAATGCGGTGCGGGACGAGCTGCTCGCCCTCGATTTCACACTGGTACCGACATTCACCATCTACGAGGCCAACCGGGACGTGGCCAGGGCGCGGGACGCGGAATGGCACCGTGACTACACCTGGCCCGGTCTGAAACGCTTCTTCCTGCCCGACCCGCGGCTGCATGGCTCCTACCACTTCGACTGGACCACCGCCGACGAAGTGGCCTGGCGGGACAACTTCCAGCGCTGGATGCGCTTCGTGAACGACTACAAGAACCACGGCGGCAGGGTTGCGGCGGGCTCGGATGCGGGCTTCATCTTCAAACTGTTCGGCTTCGCCTACATCCGGGAGCTGGAGATGCTGCAGGAAGCGGGTTTCCATCCGCTCGAAGTTCTGCAGGCGGCCACCTTCAATGGTGCCCGGCTGCTCGGCCTGGAGAATGAGATCGGCTCCCTGGTGCCCGGGAAGCGGGCGGATCTGGTGCTGGTCGCGGGCAATCCGGTGCAGAACTTCAAACTGCTCTACGGCACCGGCCACATGCGTCTGAATCGGGAAACCGGCGCCCTCGAACGGGCAGGCGGGGTCGCCTGGACGATCCGGGATGGCATTGTTTTCGATGCGAAAGCGCTGCTGCAGGATGTCCGCGACATGGTGTCTGCCCAGACGGAACGGGAAGCCGGGACCCCGGCTGCGGGGGCGACCCCTGAACCCGCCCGATACTGAGATCGCCGCTGATCGGCCAGTCGCGTATATTCACTCCATTAACCGGCCAATAGAACGCAACAACTCTCACTGGGGGAACACCATGGATTTCGATATTCCTGAAGACATCGCCACTCTGCTCAAGCGGCTCGACGATTTCATTGAGAAAGTCATCAAGCCGCTGGAACAGCAGGATGACAACATCCGCTTCTTCGACCATCGCCGCGAAGACGCGCGCACGGACTGGGAGCGCGGCGGTCTGCCCAATGAAGAGTGGGAGCAGCTGCTCTTCAAAGCCAAACGTCTGGCGGATGAGGCCGGTTTCTACCGGTATCCGCTCGCCAAGGAATACGGCGGCATGAACGGTACCAATCTGGGTATGGCCATCATCCGCGAGCATCTGGCCGTCAAGGGTCTGGGCCTGCACAACGATCTGCAGAACGAACACTCGATCGTGGGCAACAATGTCGGTCTGCTGCTCATGCTCCAGTACGGCACTGAAGAACAGAAAGCGGAGTGGGTAAACGATCTGGCGGAAGGCCGCAAAGGCTTCGCCTTTGGTATTACCGAGCCGAATCACGGCTCGGATGCGACCCACATGGAAACCTCTGCGGTCCGTGAAGGGGACGAGTGGATCATCAATGGTGAGAAGACCTGGAACACGGGAATTCACAAGGCCCAGTACGACATGGTGATGGCCCGTACCAGCGGCAAGCAGGGCGACGGCGATGGCATCACTGCTTTTCTTACCCCGATGAAGGCCGAAGGGGTGAAGATCGAAGAGATGCTGTGGACCTTCAACATGCCCACCGATCACGGTCGGGTGTCCTTCACCAATGTGCGGGTGCCCCACGGATCCATCTTCGGTGGGGAAGGGCGTGGCCTGCAGGTGGTGCAGCACTTCTTCAATGAAAACCGCATCCGCCAGGCCGCATCGAGCCTCGGGGCTGCCCAGTTCTGTGTCACCGAATCGGTGAAATACGCCATGGAGCGCAAGCCTTTCGGCAAACCCCTGTCCAGCAATCAGGGTATTCAGTTTCCGCTGGTGGAGCTGCAGACCCAGTGCGAGATGCTGCGGGCGCTCATCCACAAGACCGCCTGGCTGATGGATAAGAATGGCGCGTTTTCCGTCTCGGATAAGGTCTCCATGTGTAACTACTGGGCGAACCGCCTCTGCTGTCAGGCTGCGGATCAGGCGATGCAGGTACACGGCGGGCTTGGCTACTCGCGCCACAAGCCCTTCGAACACATCTATCGGCATCACCGCCGCTACCGCATCACCGAGGGAGCGGAAGAAATCCAGATGCGCCGCATCGCCGGCTACATGTTCGGTTACATGAAGCAGCGCGCACCGAAAGGGGTGAAGGAAGTCTGATCGATGAGTGTGTCCGAAGAGTTCCAGACCCGTCTCGAGCGGGTTCTGATTCGGGAAATCGGCGGCTGCGAGGGTCTCAAATCCGTGGAGCGCCTCTCCGGAGGCGCCAGCCAGGAAACCTATCGCATCGTCATCACCGAAGCGACCGGTGAGCGGCGGCTGTGCATGCGGCGGGCCCCGGGCGGGGTTGTTGTGCAATCCGAGGTAAGGGTGGCACCGGGTCTGGCAACCGAAGCGCTGCTGATGGATTGTGCACGCAGGGCGGGTGTACCTGAACCCGAGGTGCACTACGTGCTCAAGGAGTCGGACGAACTCGGCGAAGGCTTCATCATGCAGTGGCTCGACGGCGAGGCACTGGGCGCACGCATCGCCCGTTCACCCGACCTGGCAAAGGTGCGCGAAAGGCTTGCCTTCGAGTGCGGCCGCATCATGGCGCGCATTCACGCCATCGATCTGGATCAGACCGGATTGCGCGAACGGCTTGAAACCGCACCGCCGGAGTACTTCGTCAACCAGACCTGGGAGCGCTACAAGCTGCTCAACACGCCTCAGCCGATGATCGACTACACGGGTCGCTGGCTCATGGAGCATCTGCCGGAAAACTATGCGTCCACCCTGGTGCACAATGATTTCCGCAACGGCAATTTCATGGTGGACGAAAGTGGCATCGTCGCCGTGCTCGACTGGGAGATCGCGCATATCGGGGATCCCATGCGGGATCTCGGCTGGATCTGCACCAACTCCTGGCGTTTCGGGAAATCAGAACTGCCCGTGGGCGGCTTCGGCACCAGGGAAGATCTGTTTGCCGGCTACGAGGCTGAAACCGGTCGGCCGGTGGATGCGGACCATGTGAAATTCTGGGAAGTGTTCGGCTCTTTCTGGTGGGCGGTCGGCTGCCTTGGCATGGCCGAACATTTCCGCAGTGGTCCGGACAAGACCGTGGAGCGTCCGGCGATCGGCCGGCGTTCATCAGAGTGCCAGGTGGATTGTGTCAATCTGCTGATTCCCGGTCCGGTGGATCTGGTGGCCCCTGCCGATCTCGACGACGGTGTCGACATGCCGCGAGCGGACGAACTGCTATCGAGCGTGCGCGATTTCCTCCATGGCGATGTCATGTCGTCCAGCAGCGGTCGCACGAACTTTCTCGCCCGGGTGGCCGGTAATTCCCTCGACATTGTCCTGCGTGAACTGGCGATTGGTCCCGGCCATCGGCAGCTCGAAGAGGAGAAGCTGCGCAGACTGTTTTCCAGCGCAGCGGATCGAGTGACTCTGCGCCGACGACTGGTAAATGAATTGCGGGACGGCACCATGACGCTGGACAAGGCGGAACTGGTCGATTACCTGCGCAGTTCCGTGGTTAATCAGATTGCCATCGATCAGCCGAAGTACTCGGGGTATAAGACCGCGCTGAGCAATGCCGGTTTGCAGTCCGGGTGATCAGACCGCTGCAGCACCATCTGACACCCAGCCTGAGTCGTCCAACAGCTGCTTACTCCGTAGCAGACATTGCTTGGTCTACATAAATCGCGCCAGAACGGCCAAGAGCCGCCATTCGAGCTTGTGGTTATAGCAATTCCTGTCACGCTTAGGCCATGAATATTAGAATTGCAACCGTCACCGATTTGAACGATCTAGTTCGACTCAACGACCAGATACAGCGTCAACACGCTGAACAGTACCCTGAAGAATTCAAATATCCAGCTAACTCAAAGGAGGTTGCGAAATTTTTCGCAACACTGATTGAAAGTGACACTGATACGGTTTTGGTCGCCTCCAATGAAACCGGCGTCTACGCCTACCTCTACTATGAAATACAACGCATACCTGAAAACACGTTTAAATATGCTAAATCCAGATACTACATCCATCATGTGTTGGTAGATTCATCAGTTCGTCGCTCTGGAACGGCATCCGCTCTATTCGCGAAAGTAGAAGGACGTGCTCGACCGGAAGGTATCGCCCATATCGCTCTGGATACTTGGATGCTGAACAAAGAGGCTCACGACTTCTTTGAGTGGAAGGGTTTCACAGTAACTCAGCTGCTTTTTTCAAAGATGCTCAACTAATCTCTAGATCAGCTTTCGGTAACCAATGGACATAGTAAATGCAGATTTTGTTATGCTCCGTCCACTTTCGCTCGCGATCTGGTGAATCGCCAGGAAGGACCGCTATGGCTCTAAACCGATTCGGTCTGCTCGCTGCAGGCATGCTGCTCGTCGCGATCATGGTCGGAACGACCTACGTGCTCACTACGTCCCCGAACGGGAATTGCGATATCGAGAAGCACCAGCGTGACGCGGATCTGGGACACGCCGACGACATCACCGCGCTCGCGGTCATGTACTCGCAGGGCATTTGCGTTGAACAGGACCCGGTGACCGCCGCAATGTGGATTCACATCCATGACCGCCAGGTGTCATTCATTGCGCCTCGCAGCGGCATTGGAGACGGCACGAACGTCAACACTGCGGCGCAGTTTCTGTTCGAGCAAGGCGCCGAAATCGAGGAACTCGGTGCGTCCATCAACGCAACGTTGAATGAGAAGCAACAAGCGCTTGCTCTCGAGCGCGCAATAAACTGGGTTGGCCCGCTGGAGCGTGATCTTCTGAGCCGCGCCGAAAGCGGTGACGCTGATGCCCGGGCGCAGCTTCGAAAAATGTACAACTACCGGCTGATCGGCGGTAAACCGTGGGCCAAACCACGCGCCGATGAGGGCACGGCGAAAGTCGAAGCTCTGGAAACAGCAGCTCTGGCAGCTTCCCAGGAGTCGCCTGAGAACCCATTGCCTTAGATCGGATATCGAGCTTGCGAACGCACGCTTGCTGATTCCGGTAATGTCCCCTGTGGGCATCTTCCGGGCTTCGCCAACCCGCTGGGCTACATCCGGTTCGGCAGAAATTTTGAGGTAGATCGCGCAGAGCGGGTGACTACCTCGTAATCCGCCATTCCCGGAGCGCCCTCCCACTGGCGGATCCGGGAGCTTAACAGTCGCGCGAAATCCGCCGATCACAATCTTTCATCCGATCAGCCTTTGCGTGGATGTGTTCTGCGCCACTCCCAGGGTGGCTGTCGCTGAGCCGCAGGCAATGCCCAGAGCCCCTTTTTCGCCTGCTTTGCCGCGCGCTCCAGATCAGACAGCCGTGCCTCTCGCTGATAGTGCCGGTACACCCATGCCGACCCGGAGGCGATCATTTCGGCGGACACATCCGTGGTGCCGACATAGGGTCGTGCGACTGCTCGACCATAAGTGTCTGTGGTCTGCACGAGCAGCTGCACGCTGCGTCCGCTCACGAGTTTTGTCAGCGCCCTTTTTGACTGGTCACCGAAGGGTTGGTCCTGTTCTGGAGCGTCGATTTCCGCAACCCGCACCACGAGGCGAACGCCTTCTGTAGTTTCCAGCAAAAAGGTATCGCCATCTGCAACACTGCGGACCCGGCCCGTCACATCAGCTGTGATGTCCCTGGTGTCGCTTGCGCTGTTAACAGATTCCGAAGCGTCATACAGCGCCTGGAATCCGCTGATCAGGGAAGACAACAGGGCAAATGCTGCCAGTGCGACCACAACGTAGAGGGGTGCGAGCAGTACCTTCCGCCATGCCGACCGGCGCGGGGCCGACACTTTGTAGCGAGAGGTGCCAGGGTGTCGCGATCGCGGGAGATCTCTGTGTGTCGGCACTGTTTCTCACATTCTCGAACTCAGCGCGCAGTTTATGACGACTGGTGTGCCGATTGCCTGCTCTGTGATGAGCGGCGCTGATGCAGATTAGACCTGCAGGAGTGGTTGCAATTGGATCCGCCGGCTTCTAGCGTGAGATGGTCGTTCGCCAGGTACCCTGATTGAGCATGACAGTGCTGACATACGAACTTCTGATGCAACGGCTGAGTAATATCGAACCGCTGATCCGGGGTGCTGCAGAAAGCGCGGAAGCCCGGCGTCATCTTGACAGTGCGGTCGCCAGCGCCATGGCACAGGCCGGCCTGTATCGCATCGCAGTGCCCCGCAGTCTCGGCGGTGCCGAGGCGCATCCCCGCGAGCAGATTCTGCTGATCGAAGCGGTGTCCCGCATCCATGGTTCCAGCGGCTGGAACCTCATGATCGGCATCGAGAACATGGGCATGCTTGGTGCGGTGTATGACCGCGCGGTAACAGAAAGACTCTACGCGGATCCACGACTGATCATCTCCGGCAGTCTCAACCCCCTGGGTAAGGCCCTTCGGGAAGACGGTGGCTACCGGATCAGCGGGCAATGGCCCTTCGTCAGCGGTATTCACAACGCCGGCTACTTCTGGAGTCAGAGCATCGTCCAGGACGCCCAGGGTCCTGTGCGCGACGATCGGGGTGTGGTGCTCTGCGAAACCATGGTCCCGACAGACCGTGTAGAGATCCTCGACACCTGGGAAGTCTCCGGGTTGAGGGGCTCGGGCAGTCACGACGTGGTGATCAGGGATCTGTTCGTTCCGGATGAATTCGTCAGCCAGGTGCAGCGACAGAAGCCGGTGGAGGCGGGCGTGCTCTACCGGTTGCCGATTTACAGCCGGCTGGCCTACAACAAGGTCGGTGTGGCCACCGGCATCGCCCGGGCCGCCATCGAACAGTTTGTCGAACTGGCCTGCGAAAAACGCCCGCGCGGTTCCGCCGCTCTGCTGCGCAATAGAACCGACGCCCAGCGGGCGGTAGCGGAGGCGGAGCGAATCGTGGGATCGGCACGCAGCTATGTTTTCGAAACGGTGGACGCCCTCTGGCGGACGGTTGAAAAGGGAGACCCAGTGACCGCGAAGCAGAAGGCACTGCTGCAGCTCGCCTGTTCGGGTGCTGCCAGCGAAGCGATCAGGGCAGTGGAAATGCTCTACGCTGCCGCGGGAGCCAGTGTGAATTTCACTACCAGCCCCCTGGGACGCAGCCTGCGCGACGTGCTGGTGGTGCGCCAGCACATCATGGTCTCGTCCCAGTTCACGGAAGCGGCGGGCAGGGTATTGCTCGGCATGGACTCTGATTCGTTTCTGTTCTGAGCCGGGATTTCGATCGTAGGTCTGCTCGAAGTCGAAAACCTCAGAGTAAGCATTGGCCATCGCGAAGCCGTGCCTGGTGTTTCCTTCTCGATCGAAGATGGCGAGACGCTGGTGCTGGTCGGTGAATCGGGTTCAGGATAATCCGTCGCCGCGTTGTCAGTTCTGCCGGCTGCCGCGTTTGTGGCGTCACTGGACCTCTTGAGGCGAGGGTTGGCGGCGCGGTCGTCTGTCGCCCGCAAAGGCTGTCTGGACCCGTCCCGGTCCCTGGGCTACTCTCGCTCCCCGTGCCTCTTTTCTAGGGACTGTGTTGAGACTTGTGATAACTGTCCTGCGCTGGCTGCTGGTGCCTGTTTCGCTGGCTGCGGTCGTCGGTGGCACGCTGTTCGCTGCCCGAAGCACAGTGGATCTGATCGATGCGCGCTGTCCGGCACAGAGTATGGTGGCGGGTTCCTGTGTGGAGCCCTGGCATACGGGTGCCATCGAAACCGTCATCTATGTCGCCCTGCTGATCGCGGCGGCGGGTCTGGTTGTGATTCCCACGCTCATCGCCCCCGGGATCAAACGCGTGGTGGCGAGTGTCGGCTTTCTGCTCGGTGGCGGCCTGGTCGGCGGGCTCTATTTCATGACCACCTGGTCCGATCTTCGAATGCCGCTGCTGATCGTGCTGGTCAGTGGTGGTCTCAGTCTCTGGTGGATGTGGACGAGAGGAGTCGCCGATGTCGGGCGCTAGTTTGAATTACCTGGCCGGAGTTCTGGTCTGCTTCAGTTGCCTTTACGTCACGGCCGCGACGCAGGCCGAATCTGCTGCCGCAAATGCGGTCGCTGATCTGGTTGCAGAACCGAATGCAACTGAAGCGATGATTCCCCGCCAGGCGGATGGCAGGCCGGACTTCAACGGTGTGTGGCAGGTACTCAATACGGCGAACTACGATCTGCTCGCCCACCCGGCGCGACCCGCACTGGCAACCCGGCAGGGCCCCTTCGGTCCGGTACCCGCTCTGGAAGTACTGGCGCTGGGTGCGGTGGGTGCGGTGCCGGCGGGACTGGGCGTGGTGGAGGGCAATGAGATTCCCTATCTCCCGGAAGCCCGGGAGAAGCAACTGTTCAACCAGGCCAACTGGCTGACCGAAGACCCGGAGATCAAGTGCTACCTGCCCGGTGTACCGAGGGCGAATTACATGCGTTTTCCCTTTCAGATCTTCCAGAGTCAGCGCGCGTTCTTCATCGCCTACGAATACGCCGGAGCGGTGCGCAATTTTCATCTCACCGACCCGGGTGAAGCGCCCGTGGAGTCCTGGATGGGTCAGTCCTATGCGACCTGGGAAGGCGACACACTGGTGGTGGAAGTCACCGGACAGAACGATCGCACCTGGTTCGATCGCTCCGGCAATCACCACAGTGCCGAATTGAAGGTCACCGAGCGCTATCGGCTGCTCAACGCCCATGTCATGGAATATGAGGCCAGGATCGAAGACCCGGCTACCTTCAGCCGCCCCTGGACGATGCGCATGCCGATCTACAAGCGGGTAGGCATGGACGCCCAGCTGCAGCAGTTCAAGTGCGTGGAGTTTGTCGAGGAACTGATGTACGGACATCTGCGCAAGACGCCGCTGCCCCGGGAGGAAGTGCGATGAGACAGATTCAACGTTACAGAGGACGCTCCCCGGTGCTGATGATCGTTGCGTCAATGCTCGTTGCCGCCGCATCCGTCGCAGCATCTGCCGCA
This sequence comes from Pseudomonadales bacterium, assembly GCA_041395945.1. NCBI lineage: Bacteria > Pseudomonadati > Pseudomonadota > Gammaproteobacteria > Pseudomonadales > Pseudomonadales bacterium. The sequence continues at coordinate 1,918,856 of JAWKZN010000001.1, read as the reverse complement.
TCGGCGGCCGCCGCGTGGCAGCCGGCGCGTACCGCGGATGGCGTGCCTGATCTGCAGGGGAACTGGACAAACGCGACTGTGACGGCGCTCGAACGACCGGCGCAATTCGACAGCCTGGTGCTGACCGAAGAACAGGCCCTCGCCTGGGAAGGCCGCACTGCTGAAATGTTCGCCGCCATCGATGATGTCCCTGAGGAAGGCGTGCCGGCAGGCGGAGATGTCGGCGGTTACAACTCCTTCTGGATGGATCCCGGCACCCGGGTGATGCGTGTCAACGGAGAAATCCGCAGTTCGATACTGATATCGCCGAAAAACGGCAAGCTGCCCTGGCGTCTTGGCGCGCGGGCCAAGCTCGGCGAGTTTCTGCTGCGTATTCAGGGCGCTTTTGATGGCCCGGAACAGCGACCGCTCGGCGAACGGTGCCTGGTGGGATTCGGTTCCACCGGTGGGCCGCCAATGTTGCCGGTGTTGTACAACAACAATTATCAGATCGTGCAGTCACCCGGATACGTGATGATCATGGTGGAGATGAACCACGATGCACGCATCATCCGTCTCGACTCGGAACATCTGCCCGCAGACGTGCGGCCCTGGATGGGTGATTCCATCGGTCACTGGGAAGGCAATACCCTCGTGGTGGAGACCACCAATTTTCACCCCGGCCAGAGCTTCCGGGCCGCAATCAAACACCAGTTCTATGTGACGAAAGATGCGGTGGTCACCGAGTGGTTCACTCCGGTCAGTGAGAACGAGATCGTCTATCGATTCGAAGTCAATGATCCGGGTGCCTACACGGAAAACTGGATCGGTGAAGTGGCGTTGCGACGTACTCAGGACACAATCTACGAATACGCCTGTCATGAAGGCAACTATGCGCTGCCGGGCATTCTGGCGGGGGCGCGGCGGGAAGAGAATCCGGAGTCCCTGTAATCGCGCACCACTAGCCTGCAGCCAGGGTGTTCGGCCTTGGAGCTCGGAAGAAGGTTGATCAGTGGGTGGGCGAGGACCTGCGATCCCAGGCCTCGCTCGGCAGCTCCGCTGTGCCCTCGCGTGGCGTTTTGCCTCGCGTAGGAACACGAGTCAAAACCCCGTACTCGGCCTCGCTACACGGCCCGGGATCGCAGGTCCTCGCCCACTCCCGATGAAACTTTCCGAGTTTCGTGGCCGAGCGTCTGGCTGACGTCAGGGGAACTCTCACGCTTGTAGAAGCTGATCTTCGAATCCTGCGTTGTGTTTGAATTTTGCGTGGTGCTCCCGTGCTGGCCTGCACTCGGCCGTCCTGTCTCGGAGCCATCGTGAAGCTGGGGTGGTGAGGGGGGTGTGACGGACCGTGGAGCGAGGCCGAGCGCGGCAGATTGACCCGCTTCGGGGCAACTCTGCCAAGAGAGGGGAGCCCGGAGGGCCCGAGCGTAGGTCCGCCACACCCCCCTCACCACCCCAGCCTCTCAATCCGATCCAAATACAGACCCGCTGATCGTGCGTGCCTCCAGCGGTGGATCAGCGACGGAACGTTCCAGGTACTACCAGGCCGCCGGATGCTCCCCCGGCAACGCCGAAGGCCATCGCCAGTGCGCCGGAGTCACAGAAAACTCAGCCGCGTGCGGCATCGCCCTGAGCTTTGCATGGGTGCAGGGGTAATCGAGCAGGTGGTCTGCGAGCTTTGGTCGCTGCACAGCGAAACCGTTATCGATCCGACCGAGACTCCGTAACCAGTTGGCCGTCTGCAGCAGAGAGACCTGCACGTGCCAGCTGCCGCCCTCGATGCGCTGTCTCAACAGTGCAGTCTGCGCACCGAAGGCCATCAGAAAGCCGGAGGCGTAGTCGAGTATCGGTACCGGCAGCGCTTTGGGCTGCCTGACGCCGTTCGCCGCGGCGCTTGCCTCGCCCTCAGCAACATTGAATCCGGTGGCTGTCTGCACAAGGGAGTCGAAGCCGCGGCGTTCTGCCCAGGGTCCCTTGGGTCCGTAAGCCGACAGCGAGACGGCGACGATGCCCGGTCGCCTTTGGGCGAGCTCCCCGGGGCTGAAGCCCAGCGCGGACAGGCCACCGGGCCGGTAGCCCTGCACGAATAGGTGTGCCGTTTCGAGCAGGCGACCGAGCTGGCCGCGACCTGCTTCGGTGCTCAGATCGATATGTGCCGAGCGTTTGCCGCGACTGGTGTCGGCGATGGACTCGATGTTCGGCAGGTGGGGTGAGTTGATGAGCATGACATCCGCACCATAGGCGGCCAGGGTACGCCCGCAGATGGGGCCGGCGAGAATGCGGGTGAGGTCGAGGACTCGAATACCCGTCAGCGGTGCCTGGTCCGCACTGATCGGTGGATCGGCCAGGGGCTTTGCATCGTCGATTCTGTCGATGGTCAGCAGCGGCAGCTGCGCAGCGGCGAGGGCGTGGGGGTGACGGTCCCACTCTTCGAATGAGCGTGCCATCGCCACCACCAGACCCTGTTGTGCTGCGGCTTCTTCGAAGTCTGCGGCACGCCAGGGCTGCAGAGCGCTGGCAACTGCCTCCCGCGGGGCGGATTCACCGGGCGGCAGTCCCAGCAGAGCCAGCACGCCATCGCGATGATGGTCGAAGTTCGCATGGATGCGCACATGACCATCGCTGCAGCCATAGAGACCGGAGTACTTTGCCCAGGCCTCCGGCACCTGTCCGTCGAGGGTGAAATAGCCCGTGCACTCAAGCTCTGCCGCAGCGCGTGGCACACGGATGAGCTGGCGCGCACCGGTTCGGTGGCTCCAGAACTCAGCGCCCGCGAGTGCTGCGGCGGCGATACTGGTCTGGGCGGCGGCACTCACGGCGAAGGAAGACGCCAGTGTGGGGGGCGATTCGCCGATCTCGAGCTCGTTGACCGGCTCCCGGCCGGTCACGGCATGCGCCCACAAACCCTTCAGAATGTGAGCTGCAGTTTCAGGTGCTCTGTCCGGCGATGCCATGACCGGGCGATTGTCTGGTCTGTGGTGCGGTCGATCAGCGGCCGAACAGTTTACCCGCCATGCCGAGGAGATCGTCGACCTTCGGATTGTCGCCGCCGCCCAGCAGACCGCCGAGCAGACCGCCCAGCGATTCGCTGCCGCCGGCTTCGCTGGTCTGCTTACTCAATGCACTCATGGCCAGGGCGGCCACCATCGGCAGCATCTGCTTGATGAGGCTGTCGCTGATCCCGGTCTGTTCCGCCGCCTGGCTCGCCAGCTTGCGGCTGACGTCCTTGCTGCCGAGGATGTGGCCGAGAATCTTGTTGCCTTCGGCGATTCCGCTGTCACTCACTGTCTGCGCGGGGTCGTCGAGGAAACGCTCATGGTTGCCGGATTTCAGGGCTTTGAGCAGGTCGTTGAGGTTGGCAGGGTCCGCGGATTTCTTCGCGATGCCCTGGCCGAGGGCGGGCGCGAGGGTGCCGATCAGCTTTCGGGCATCACCGTCGCTCAACCCGAGTCGATGCGCAATCTCAGAAACAGCCCTGCCGTTCCCGGCAGAAAACATGGTGCCTAACAGATCCATATTGAGTCTTCCCTGTATGTGGGCCTGATGGCCAGTGCGGCCTGAGTGCTTTCAGAAGCTTCGAGGGATTCTGATCTTCTGGCCCGGAAAAATCTTGTCCGGATCTTCGATGACTTCCCGATTCGCCTCGAACAGCTTCGGGTAGTCCATGCCCTTGCCGTAAAACTCCTTGGCGATCCCGTAAAGTGTGTCGCCTTTCTGAATGACGTAAAAGCGGGTCGAATCGACCGCCGCTGCTGATCGGGCGTCAACTGCCGCTGATGTTTCCGCCGCCGCCGAGGGTTCCGGGGCGGTGGCCGTCTTTTTACCGAAACCCGCTTTTTCCATCTGTTCAGGCGTTGCTGTGGGGATCACAGAGATGCCTTCTGCATCAACCCGCTCGACGCCCTTGACGTTACCCGCCATCAGCACCACCTTCTCCTTGGCTGCCTGGTCACGCGCGCGTCCGGTGAGGGTTACCGCCCCGTCGTCGAAGGTGACCCGCAAGGTATCCACACCCGGATTGTTGGTCTGGATGTGCTTGAGGATGTTGTCTGCGGCTTCGGCATCGGTGTCGAATATCTTCCGACCGATGTGTTTCGTGAAATCGAGCAGGTTACTGAGCATGATTGCCTCTTCAGTGATAGATCAGGATAGATCGTCTGTGGTGGCACCCGGTGCGTTTTTCATCACCGATTCGATGCCCGCCTTGCAGGCGGCTGGCGATTCATACATCTCGCCCTGACCGATCACCTGATTGTTGCCTGCCTTCAGCACGAAATAGGGCTTGCCGGAGCTGGACTCGCGGGTCTCGAAGCGCTTGTTGTCCGCTGCGTTTTTCTTGATCGATTCAATGCCGTTGAGGGCGCTGGGTTTTGACGAGTAACCTTCGCTGGCCAGAATTGACTGCCCATTGGATGCTTTCAATCGGAAACGGAATTCGCCGGCCTTGTCTTTGTAGAGTTCGAATTTCCCTGCCATCTGTTCCTCCTGGAGTGAGTTGATTGATTTTTAAGGAAACCATCAGAAGGAAAAAAGCTCAAGGTTGACGTGGGAAATCCGGCAAGTTAGGCGGGCACGCGGGTTGCTCAGCGAGAAGCTACCCAGGGCTGAACCGGCTCAGGGAAAAAGATGGCAGGCCACCCGCCGGTCCTTCTCGAGTGCGATCTCGGGTGGTTCCACAATACGGCACTGGCTCATGGCACGCGGGCAGCGAGTATGAAACCGGCATCCGGACGGCGGATTGCGGACACTGGGCACTTCCCCGGGAATGATCTGCGCGGCACGGGAGGACTCGACCACAGGGTCCGGCACAGGCACTGCACCCAGCAGCGCCTGGGTATAGGGGTGCCGGGGTCTGTCGAACAGATCGTCGCGATCGGCGATTTCCACCAGGCGGCCGAGATACATCACCCCGATGCGGTCGCTGATGTGCCGGACCACCGAAAGGTCATGGGAGATGAACAGATAGGTCAATCCCAGCTGATCCTGCAGATCCATGAGCAGGTTGAGTACCTGTGCCTGAATGGAGACATCGAGTGCAGAGACCGCCTCGTCGCAGATCACCAGTTCCGGATCCAGCGCCAGGGCGCGTGCGATACCGATACGCTGGCGCTGGCCACCGGAGAATTCGTGAGGATAACGATCTGCCATATCCGGCAGCAGGCCGACGAGTGCCATGAGTTCGTCGATACGCCTGCGAAACGCCGGTTTGTCGCCTGCGAGCGCGTGCACGGTCAGGGGCTCACCGATGATGTCCCGTATCTTCATGCGCGGGTTAAGGGAGCCGAAGGGATCCTGATAGACCATCTGCATACGGCGGCGGATCGCGCGCATCTGCACCGGCGTGAAATGCGTGATGTCCTCGCCGTCGAACAGAATGCGCCCTGCGGTGGACGCCTGCATGCGCAGCACCGCCAGGGCGGTGGTGGATTTGCCGCAGCCACTCTCGCCGACCAGGCTGAAGGTTTCTCCGCGCTTCAGCTGGAAGGAAATGCCGTCGACCGCGCGCACAGCGCCGATTTCGCGTCGCCGCAACACACCTTCATGGACAGGGAAGTGCACCTTCAGCTTCTCCACGGCGAGCAGCGGTGTGCTGGGCGGGTCGGGACGAATATCACTCATAACCGATGCACGCGCAGGTGTGCTGGGGTGCGATTTCAGTCAGAGGAGGAACGGCCGCCCGGCAGGCCGCCCGGACATGCGGACAGCGCGGTGCGAAGGCGCAACCGGGCGGCAGACGGGCGAGATTCGGTGGCTGTCCCGGAATGGTGGTGAGCCGGCTTCCCGGCTTACCGGTCAGGGAAGGCACTGCAGCGAGCAGCCCGCGGGTATAGGGGTGGGAAGGATTGGCGTACAGAGTGCGCGCCGGTGCGGTTTCGATGATGCGTCCTGCGTACATCACAGCCACGCGCTCGGCATAGCGTGCCACCACGCCCAGGTCATGGGTAATCAGGATCAGTGCTGCACCTGTTTCCCTGGTCAGGTTTTTCAGCAGTTCGAGAATCTGGGCCTGAACCGTGACGTCCAGCGCGGTGGTAGGTTCATCGGCAATGATCAGGCGGGGATTGCAGGCCAGCGCCATGGCGATCATCACCCGCTGCCGCATGCCGCCGGAGAAGTGGTGTGGATACTGATCGAGGCGTTCGCGCGCGTCCGGAATGGTGACCCTGTTGAGCAGTTCCGCCGCGCCGTCGAGGGCCTGCTCCCAGGATTTTCCCTGGTGCAGCCAGATCGGTTCGGCGACCTGCCGACCGATGGTGAGTACCGGATTCAGAGACGACATGGGTTCCTGAAAGATCATCGCAATCCGGTTGCCTCGAATCCCGCGCAGCTCGGCGTCGCTGAGCGAGCGCAGGTCGACACCGTCGAAGCGGGTGCGTCCGCCACTGATACGGGCATTGTCTGCCAGCAGCCCCAGTATCGACAGCGCGGTGACGCTCTTGCCCGAGCCGCTTTCACCGACGATGGCGAGGGTTTCACCGGCATCCACCTGCAGGCTGACGCGGTCCACCGCGCGGACGATGCCGTGCTCGGTATGAAAGGACACGGACAGGTCCTCGATGCTCAGCAGTGGTGGGCGAGCGTCCATCAGAATCCCAGCGCCCGTTTCAGATCCTGATCGATCCATATGCGCGCGTAGATGGGCGCAGGCCGCACCGCACCTGCACGCAGTTCGCCGCCGTAGTTGCGCACCCAGGGCCACCAGGCGGTGTACGCATAGCCGGTGGGCAGCCAGATGTAGGGCGCCTGTTCGAGAATTTCCCGGGTCAGTGCGCGGATCATTTTTACCCGTTCGGTTTCATCCCGGGTGCGGTAGGCCTCTGCCATTCGGGCGTCGAAACTCGGGTCCGAGTACTGGGAAGGATTCCAGGTCTGCCCTGTCACGAAGCTCTTGCGCAATGTGGTGGTCGGGTTCACATGCCCGCTGGTCATCAGGTAGAAGGGCGCGTGTGTACGGGTGGTCATCGCGGAGAGAAAGGAGGCATATTCCATCGGCCTGATGTTGAGGACGATGCCGACCCGGGAGAGGTAGTCCTTCAGCAATGGCACCAGGTCCATGTGACTCGGGCTGCAGCTGCAGACCTGCAGGTCCATTTCGAAGCCATCCGGATATCCCGCCTCCGCCAGCAGGCGGCGGGCTTCATCCGGGTCGTAGCGAAAGAGCTCTCTGACCGCCGCAGGCATGTCCTCGAGGGGTTCGAAGTATTCCCCGAAGTCCGGATGCTGGGGGTAGGCCATGAGTTCCGCGTGACCGCCGTAGAAACTCTCCACGATTTCGGGCTGATTGATGGCCAGATTCAGTGCGCGGCGAACGCGCAGATCCTGCAGCGGCGCGACATCCATGCGTAAAGCCACAAAAGTGCCTCCGGTGCCGAGCCAGCGCGACCAGCGCAACTCGGGCGTGGTCTCCTTCAGATGATCGACGGCTATCCAGCGGATGGCTTCGAGGATGTCGAGCTTGCCGGTGCGCAGGGCGGTGAGATAGGTGGCTTCGTCTTTGATGATCCGGTAGGTCACCCTGTCCAGGAACGGGATCTGGTAGGACGCACTGTCGATGATTTCCCTGTCCCAGTAGTCCGGATTGCGCAGATGCGTCTGGGAATTGCCGTGGATGTACTCCTGGAGAAGGAAAGGGCCGGTGCCGGTGACCGTGCGCCAGCTCTTGCGGTCGACGGCACTCATCTCCCTGGGCACGATGCCCGAGTAGTAGCCATAGCCGAACCGGTAGTCCCATTCGGCATTGAATTCGTTGAAGTGAAAGACCAGGGTGCGATCGTCTCTGGCTTCGACCGCATCGATGTGATCGAAATAGGAGGGAATTCTTCGTGGCGAATCCCGCAACAGCTCGAAGGTATAGACCACGTCGTCGGCACGGGCGGGCCGCCGGGCCATCACACCGGGTTTGTCTGGAAAGTAAGCGTTGTCCCGCAGTTCCACCCGTAATGTGAGCGGATCTTCCCAGCGCCAGCGCTCGGCCAGTTCGCCGCGAATTGCCGCGCTGGGCAGGTAGGCTTCGGATATGAACGCAAACTCGCCGCCTTTGCGCAGACTCCTGTCGAGATTTCCGGAAAACAGCTGTTCCCGCATCATCCCGGTGTCGTGATTGCTCTTCCAGGTCCAGTCCGCAGGATCCCAGGACAACGCAGACAAGGTGACGGACACAGTTCCGACATCGAGACTGCCACCATATTGTGGCTTGCCGGGTGTGTAGGCGGATTCGTCGAAATCGTGGCGTTCGGCGCAACCGGCCGTGAAAATCGCGAGTGCCAGCAGTGTGCTCCAGCGGATGATCTGCACCGGTGCTTTCACCGCGAGCCCCGCATGCGCGGGTCCAGCAGATCGCGCAGCGCATCCCCGTACACGTTGATCGAATAGACGACCACGGTCAGACAGAGGCCGGGGGCCAGCGCCAGCCAGGGCGCCAGATACATGTAGCTGCGACCGGAATCGCTCAGCATGCCACCCCAGGTCGGCGCGGGTGGGGGTACGCCGAGTCCGAGAAAGGACAGTCCGGCTTCGGCGAGAATCACCGCACCCACCCGTGTGGTGAACAGCACGATCACCACCGGCATGATGTTCGGCAGTATGTGCCGGCCGAGCACGTGCAGGGTCCGTGCGCCCATGGACTGGGACGCGTGGGTGTAGGCGTTTTCACGGACCGACACCACAGCTCCGCGCACGATGCGGGAACCCGCAATGCCATAGAGGAGGCCGAGGATGATCACGATCTGGGTCGCTCCGGGGCCAACGATGGACACCACGACAATCAGCAGAACCAGATCCGGAAACGTCATCCAGGCATCGACCATGCGCTGAATGAACATGTCTACCCGGCCGCCAAGATAGCCGGAGAGCAGACCGAGCACGATGGAAACCACGGTCGCCAGTCCGGCGGCGAGAAATCCCACGATCATGGACAACTGAGCGCCGACCAGAATTCGCGAAAGCACATCGCGTCCGAGATGATCGGTACCCAGGAGGAACTCGCCACCGGGTGGTTTGAGGCGATGCAGCATGTCCGTGTCGTTGATGCCCTGAGGGGCGAGCAGATCGGCACCGAGTCCGGCGATCAGAAACAGCAGGAATATCACACCACCGACCGCACCCAGTGGCTTCTCGCGCCACAGCCTGCGGAAAAATACCATTGCTCTCACTGGTGTCGCACCCGCGGATCGAGCCAGCCGTAGGTCAGATCCACCAGCAGGTTGATCAGCAGAATGCCGACACCAACGACGAGGAATACGCCAGAGATCACCGGATAGTCCCGTTGAAATACCGCTTCGAGCAGCAGCAGTCCCATGCCGGGTACGACGAAGATCTGCTCGAGGATCACCGCGCCGCCAATCAGCAGTGGCGCCTGCAGACCGATCAGCGTCACCACCGGTATGAGGCCGTTGCGCAGCGCGTGACGCACGATCACCAGCCCCTCGCTCAGGCCCTTGGCCCTGGCGGTACGGATGTAATCCTGGCGCATTACCTCGAGCATCATCGTGCGCGTCATGCGCATGGTCACCGCAGAGATTGCCAGGCCCAGCAGAATGGCAGGCACGATCATGTGAGAGAGGTTCTGCAGCGGATCTTCGAAGAAGGGTGTGTATTCCAGCGGGGGCGACCAGCGCCACCAGACAGACGGGAAGACCATCACCAGAGTACCGAGCCAGAAACTCGGTACGGCGAGCATCAGCAGCGAGACGGAGCGGGCGACATAGTCGCCGGTGGTGTCCTGACGCATCGCGGAGTAGGTACCGATGGGAAGCGCTACGGTGATGGAGATGATGAGCGCGAGAAATCCGAGTTCGAAAGTGATCGGAAGTGCGTCGGCCAGCTGCTCGCTGACCTCGGTGTTCTGCCACAGGGATCGACCGAGATCGCCCGTCAGCGCGGCGCCCAGCCAGGCGAAATACTGTATGTGCACGGGCTTATCGAAGCCGAGTGCGGATTCTATGGTGGCCCTGTCCTGGTCCGTGGCAATGTCGTTCTGCGCCAGCATCAGGTCGATGACATCACCGGGGATCAGGCGCATGGAACCGAACACGATGAGACTGGCAAACAGCAGTGTCGGCACGACCGCCAGCAGCCGACGCAGAATATAGGCGCGCAATCCATCCCCCTCAGGCTTCGGTCCCCGCGGAATTGTAGCGCAGTGGTTACGGCATCGCCGCGCAGGAGAGCAGGTGTCGACTGAAAACCGCGCATCCGTGCACGCGTGCAAAGTGCACGGCGGCGGTGACTACCGTTGAGTCGCGATCTGTCGGGATACACCTGCCTCGATCGCACGCGTGGCGGGCCGTAACGGTGGCTGAAGAAGTTGCATGCTGGTGGGCGCCGGGACGCCGGAGGCCGTCATAGTGAAAAAGCGGCGTTGTGATGCCAAAACACTATTGGACGATGGGGTTTCCAGCTCTCACTATGTACAGGTGAATCCGCTGCCGGACTGAACAGCAACCCCACCCGGAAGGCAGCTGCAGACAGCCCGAACGCAGTTACAGTATGAGCGGCCACAGTATGAGCGGCCAAAAATGAATGGAGGTGCGCTATGCACGGTCGATTGATAGTTTCTCTGTTCGCGACCGGTATCCTGGTGGTGACAGCGGCATCGGTGGATGCGGCGCGCGGCAAAGTCCCCGATCTCTCAGGGACCTATGACATCGCCACGGTCACACCGCTGCAGCGCCCTGCGGAGCTGGGCAATAAGCTGACACTGTCAGAAAAGGAAGCCAGCGCCATCGCAGCCCGGGTCGCAGCGGCCAAGGCGGCCGGTCTGGAGCAGAGCGATCCTGACAGAGAGGCCCCACCGGCGGGCGGTGACGGCTCGGCGGGTGCCGCAGGCAACGTCGGTGGCTACAACTCCTTCTGGATCGACAACGGCGATACCGCCATCCGGGTCGATGGGGAGTTCAGAACTTCGATCATCGTGGACCCGGCCAACGGCCGCTATCCGGAGATGACGCCGCAGGCCCGCATGAAGATGGCGAAATTTTTCGCCCAGTTCCGGCAGAACACGGGTGAAGCCTGGTGGGTCGGGGAAAAAGGCCCTGGTCCCTACGACGATCCTGAAGCCCTCACCCTGAGCGACCGCTGCCTGCTCGGCTTCGGTTCTTCAGCGGGGCCGCCGATGCTGCCGGTGCTCTACAACAACCTGAAACGGATCGTGCAGACCCCGGATCATGTGATGATCCTTAATGAGATGGTGCACGACGCACGCATCATCCGCCTCAATTCGGAGCACGTGGATCCTTCGGTGCGGAAGTGGATGGGCGATTCCATCGGCTGGTGGGAAGGAGACACTCTGGTGGTAGACACCACCAACTTCTCCGACCGGACTGCACTCTACGGTGCCACCCGGGAACTCCACGTAGTGGAGCGCTTCCGGCGGATCGACGACAGCACACTCATGTACAGCTTCACGGTGGAAGATCCGAATACCTGGACCAGCGCCTGGAGTGGCGAGTATCCCTGGCCGGCGTCCGACGACATGGTGTACGAATACGCCTGCCACGAAGGCAACTACGCGATGGAGGGCATTCTGCGGGGTGCCCGGCTGCTCGAAAGCGAAGTGGAACCGGCAGGAGGTTCGGCTCCCGGCGGACGCTGACGGTCGGCGCTGCACGCCGGGGGCCGGTCGGCGCATCGCGGCGCTGAATCGGAGCGGTCCGTGTGACCACTCCAGCTTCTGACAGGGTACACTTGCCCGCTCGCCAAGTTCGTCCCTGTTTATGCGTTCTCTACTGCGGCTGATCCCCTACCTGCGTCAGTATGCCTGGTCATTCTGGCTTGCCGTTGCGGGCATGGTGGCGTCCCGGATATTCGAGGGGATCATCCCACTCTACCTGAAGATGGGTATCGACAGCATTTCCGACGGGCAGAAGGCGCTCGGTGCCGGCACCCTGGCAGTGGAATCCGCCACCGAGGTCCTAGTCTATCCGGCCCTGGCCATAGCCGTCTGTGTGGTTCTGCAGATGCTGGCCACCATCGCCTACCGAATCGCGCTGCGCCGCATCGGTGTGAACGCCGCTTTTGATCTGCGCAACCGTCTCTATCACCACCTCCAGCTGCAGGGGCCGATGTTCTTTGCCCGCTTCTCCGTGGGTGATCTCATGGCCCGGGCGATCAACGACATCAATCTGTGCCGGGAGATTCTTGCCGGTACGATACGTCTCACCCTCATTCTCCTGATTACCGCCGGGGTTGGCGTGTTCTTCATGTTCACCCTGTCGGTGAAGCTGGCGCTGGCCATTCTGGCACCCATGCCGGTGATTGCAGTTGTGGCCTATCTCTTCTCGAAACGCATCTACGCCGAAAGCTATGTGGTGCAGGCTGGATTTTCAGCGCTGTCGACCTTTGTGCAGGAAAATCTCAATGGTATCCGCACCGTGCAGTCCATGGCCCAGGAGGACCGGGAGATAGAGCGTTTTGCCGCTGTGAATCAGACCTTCGCCGATCGTAATCTGGATCTGTTCACTACCACCTCGGTGCTCGGCGCTGTCATGCCGGTGCTGGCTGCCAGCGGCACACTGATCATCATCGGCTACGGCAGTGCGCTCCTCCGGCAGGGTGAGATCACCATCGGGACTTTCGCCGCGTTTTTCTCCTACCTGGCCCTGGTCCTGTGGCCGGTGCGGGAGGCGGGATCTCTGGTGGCGCAATGGCAGCGGGGTGCTTCCGGTACCGCGCGACTCTTCGAAATTCTCGATCACCCGCCGGAAATCCGTGACTCACCCAGCGAAGCATTTCCCGAACTCACCGGCGCGGTGTCGGTACGGGGTCTGAGTTACTGCTACGAAGGCAAGAACCGGCCGGCGCTGGAAAACGTCAGTTTCGAAGTGGCCCCCGGTGAAACGATCGCCCTGCTCGGTCGGGTGGGATCCGGAAAGTCGACCCTGCTGCGCCTGTTTGTAAGACTGCTCGAACCCACCGAGGGTGACATTCTGCTGGATGGACACCCCGTCTCGGGGTATCCACTGGCCTTCCTGCGCTCCCGGGTATGCATGGTGCTCCAGGATCCCTTTCTGTTTGCAGACAGCCTGGGTGAAAACATCGCCTACGACGATCCGAGCCGGGATCATCAGGAGATTCTGGAAATCGCCCACGCAGCCGCCCTTGAAGAAACCATCGAAGGCTTTCCCGAGGGCCTGAACACCATTCTCGGCGAACGGGGTGTCACCCTGTCCGGCGGTCAGAAGCAGCGCGCCGCCCTTGCCCGGGGACTGATACGACGTACACCCCTGCTGATTCTCGATGACTGTTTTTCCGCCGTGGATACGGAAACCGAAGAGCACATCCTTGCCGGACTGAAGAAGGTACGGCATGAAGGTACGACTCTGCTGGTCTCGCACCGGGTGTCCACCGCAAGACACGCGGATCGCATCATCGTCCTCGAGCAGGGCAGGGTGATCGAGACCGGCAGTCATGCCGAGCTGCTCGCTGCAGGAGGCTTCTACGCGGATCTCGAACGCAATCAGCGCCGCACCGACAACGCCCGCGCGAGCCTCGAGGATGACCGTCTGCAGGCAGTCGACGCGCAGAAGCTCGCGGAGGAAGGTTCATGAGCAGCACGGGCCACGCCCGCAGCGGGACTCGAAAGGTACTCGATCACTCCATCTTCGATGCAGACATCGAAGGGCAGTCGATGAACATGCAGTATCTGCGGCGGATTCTCGGCTGGGTGGCACCTCACCGCAGGCTGGCGATTCTCAGCGTGGTGCTGGTGCTCGTTGCCTCCACTCTGGCGATTCTGCTGCCGGTGGTGGTCACCCGGGTGATCATCGATGGTGTGATCCTGGGAGAGCCGGATGTCCTGCTGCCCGACTTCGGCATGATCACCCTCACCAGCTGGGTGTCCGGATTGACCGGCTGGCAGCCGCTGGTGAGTGCCTGTGTCCTCTACGCGGCGTTTTCCATCGCCTGCCACTTCTTTTATCACCTGCACCGGGTGACCTTCGCCCGCACCGTACTGACCGCACTGCGCGACATGCGGCTGGATCTCTTCGCGCATATGGAACGGCGGCCGTCGAGTTTCTACGACAAGGTGGCGGTAGGTCGGGTGATGACACGCATCACCAACGACGTGCAGGCGCTGTTTGAACTGCTGATGGGTATGGGCATGCTGATCGGAGAATTCGTGCCTTTCCTGCTGGCCCTGGTGATCATGTTTGCCATCGACGTACAGCTCACCCTGTACCTGCTTATCGCGATTCCGCTGTTTTCGGTGATTACCTATTTTTTCCGGCAGGCCACCCGGCGTATCTACCGCCTGATCCGCAACACGGTCTCAGCGCTCAATCAGAATCTGCAGGAAAATCTCTCGGGCATGCAGGTGGTGCAGCTGTCCAATCGGGAAGCACGCAATCTGCAGGCATATCGGGAGATCAACGAAGACAACCGCCAGCAGGAAGTCAGTGCCATCAAGCTGGAGTCCAGCTATGGCGCTTTCATGGACAACATGGTGAACATGGCGCTGGTGGTCATTCTCTGGTTCGGGGGCGGTTCTGCACTGCAGGATGCGATCTCGCTCGGCAGTGTGATTCTCTTCACTCAGTTCGTGGACATGTTCATCCGGCCGATCCGGGTGCTCGGCCAGCAGTACAACATCCTGTTTCGTGCTATGGCGAGCGCGGAGCGCATTTTCCAGGCCCTGGACTGGCATGAGCAGGTGCGTGAGCCCACCCGGCCTCTGCAGCTGCCTGCCCGGCTGCAGGGCAAGCTGGAATTCCGTGATCTGACCTTCGGTTACGAGCCTGACAAACGGGTTCTGCACAATGTGTCTTTCGTGGTGAATCCCGGTGAGAAGCTTGCCGTGGTGGGCCCCACGGGATCGGGTAAGAGCACGCTGATACGTCTGCTGGGACGGTTTTACAACTTCCCGGATGATTCCATCTTCATCGACGATCTGGATCTCAACCGGATCGCAGCCTCGGACCTGCGACGGCGGGTGGGTGTGGTGATGCAGGATTTCCACATTTTTTCGGGTTCGATACTCGACAACATTGCGGTGGGTAATCCGGATATCAGCCGGGCCCAGGCGATCGCGGCGGCAGAGGTGGTGAATGCAAACATCTTCATCGAAGCACTTCCGGAAGGCTACGACACGCAGCTCGTGGAGCGCGGACAGAACCTCTCACAAGGTCAGCGCCAGTTGCTCGCCTTTGCACGGGTGCTGGCCGCCGATCCGGAGATCCTGATCCTGGACGAAGCGACTGCCAGCATCGACACTGAAACAGAGCAGATCATTCAGCGGGCGTTGCAGGCGATCATGAAAGATCGCACATCCATCCTGATTGCCCACCGTCTGCAGACCATTCGTGAGGCAGACAGGATTCTGGTACTCAAGCACGGCAGAGTGAAGGAACTGGGCACGCACGACGAACTGATGGCCCTGCGCGGCGTGTACTACACCCTCAATCAGTTGCAGTTTCAGGATGTCTCGATACGGGAAAGCAGTCGCTGATCACCGGGCTTCCATCCGGATGATCACGAAGGGTGGTGCGGTCTCCGGCTCGTCCTGCCAGCGCCGCCGCACGTCTCAACTCAGCCAGCCGGTGCCAGTTCGAACAGCCACAGGGAATTGGCCTCGACCGCGGCCGGTGTCGCGGGAACCTTGTATTTCTCAACGATCTGAGCGGTGAGCGGGGCGATCTCCGGCCCCGACGTCACCCGAACCAGACGGCGGTCGTAGAGGGTGCCGTTGACGCGCAAAATCGCCTGGCCATCCTTCTCCGCCTCTATCGGCCACTGTTTCCAGAATCGACCCCAGGCGGTGTCCATATAGCCGCAGGGGATATAGATCCTTCCCTCGTGTTCGAGAATCCAGGTGGTGCGTGAGCGTGGCGGGTCCATGAGCTGGAACTCCACGGTGACGATGTCCCGCACGAATGCCCAGTCGGGCTCAGGGCCCCGGTACGGTTTGCCGCTGGTGAAAGGACCGCCGGCGATCATTTCCCACGGCCCGTCCGCGTATCGCGCGCTGACCAGAATGCCCACCACACACAGCAGCAGGACTGCCAGGATGGCGCCAGTAATCTTGAGTATTCCCACAGTTGCTTTCGCTCCCCAGCTTGCTCCCCAGCTTCCATGCCCTGGCTTTCGCGCAAGACCCAGTGCCGGGCATGCTATCACTTTTTCCTGCTGTGCAATCTCAACTTGCCGCAGCAGCCGGCTGGAAGTCATTGAATTGCGGGGAAACGGTGAAAGCGGTTGTCCGGTTCGGACCGGCCACGGATAATCGGCCGTCCGGGTCCGGGAGATATTCAAGGGAGGTACCCAGTCATGCAGCAGCTCAGTGGTCAGGATGCATCTTTCCTTTACTTTGAAACGCCGAAGACGCCCATGCACATCGGTGCCATTACGATTTACGACCAGTCCACGGTTCCGGGTGGTAAACAGGGATTCAAAGACATTCTGCGTGCGATCGAGTCCCGTCTGCATCTGGCACGCAGCTTCCGGCAGAAGGTTGTGCATGTGCCCTTCAATCTGGATCACCCCTACTGGATCGAAGACAGGGATTTCGATCTCGAGTATCACGTGCGCCACATCCGCCTGCCCGAACCCGGTGACTGGCGGCAGCTCTGCATACAGGCCGCACGTCTCCACTCGCGTCCGCTGGATCTCACCCGGCCACTCTGGGAGTTCACCGTAGTGGAAGGACTCGATGGCATTCCCGGTCTGCCGAAGGGCAGCTACGCCATCGTCTCCAAGGTGCACCACGCCTGTATTGATGGGGTGTCCGGAGTCGACATGACCGAAGCCATCCATGATCTGCAGCCGGAACCCGCAGACATTCCTTCGACACGACCCTGGACGGGCGAACGTGACCCGAACCCCGCAGAGCTGCTGTTGCGCGCACAGCTCAACACCTTCACTCAGCCCTGGCGTTTCGCGGAAGTGATGGCCAGGACCATCCCGGCGATGGGTCGTCTGGGACTCGGGTTCATGCAGCGGCGTTTTGAAGCACCAGCCGTCCAGCCGCCGAGAACACGTTTCAACAGACAGGTGTCCGCGCACCGGGTGCTCGAAGGCCGCAGTTTTGACCTGGGCCAGGTGCGCGCCATGAAAAAGGCGGTGCCGGGTGCCACGGTAAATGATGTTGTGCTGGCGGTGGCTGGTGGCACCCTGCGCCGCTATCTGGAAGCCAAGCAGGAACTGCCCAATGAGCCGATGACGGCCATGGCGCCGATTTCGGTCCGCAGCGAGGGTGAGAAAGGCGCCCTGGGCAATCAGGTGGCAGGGATGACTGTGGCCCTGGGCACGGACATTGCCGATCCGGTGGAGCGACTGCAGGCGGTGCACGCCGCTTCAATGGCGTCCAAATCCATGACACATGCGGTCGGTGCCAAGCTGATGACCGACTACACACAGTTCATTCCGTCCACCACTGCTGCGCTGGCAACCCGGGTATATACGGAATACGGTCTCTCCCAGCAGATGAACGTACCCTTCAACTGTGTGGTGACCAATGTGCCCGGTCCCCAGGTCCCCCTGTACTGTGCCGGCGCGAAGCTGGTGACCCAGTTCGGCATGGGGCCGATCTTCGATGGCATGGGACTGATCTTCCCCGTTTTCAGCTATTGCGGCCGGATCATGATTTCCATGACCTCCTGCCGGGAAATGGTGCCGGATCCGGAATTCTTCGGGGAGTGCATGGAGGCTAGTTTTGCCGAACTGAAGGCAGCCACTCTGATCGATGTCCCGGAGCCGGGAGAGTCCGTGGCCTGATCAGCCTGCCGGGGGATTCGCCGTCCAGGACTCGGACAGCTGGTCGGCGAGCGGGAAGAAGCGCTTGCGCAGCCGGTTCAGAATCCCCGGGCTGACTTCTTCTTCGAAATCCCCGAGGGTGAAGCGCAGCCGGATGACCCCGGCACCGTGCTCGATACCGGTGAGTTTTGTTTCACTGGAAAGGGGTGGCAGAGGAAGATAGGTGCGAAACAGGGAAGCCACGTAAGCCGGAACACCGAGAATCGACGCCCGCTTCGGTTGCAGGATGAACCAGCCCCGCACCACCTCGAGTTTTGTCTCGAACTCCGCCACAGGAAATCCGGCGATCCGGGTGTGCACGATCAGGCCGTCCTCGCCGAGCTCGATCCGATAGGGCATCTGAAAGCGCGACATCCAGCGATCGAGCTCGGCCTGGCCGACGCCGATCACCACAGCGGGATTGGTCAGTGAGAAGCGGGCGGGGAAACCGGGGATGAATCTGGCTTCGCTCGCCTCCCAGGCCACCTGTTCGAGATTCAGCCAGGCGGTGGCGACACCCTGGAACTCCAGGTGAGCATCGTAAAAGGTGTCGGGAAAGGGCACCCCGCTGACCCGGCTCCAGCGTACGGATACCGGCACTTTCAGGTAGGAGCCAATCAGCTGATCGATGACGTCTGAGCGGGTTCGGTTGTCCATCGCCATAGTGTACGCGATGCGGTAGCCTCGCTTCATGAATGATGCAGCGCGGGGTCAGAGCGGGGGACTGGTACCGCTGGTGGTGGGTGTAACCGGACACCGTGATCTGCCGGTGGAGGAACAGGCGCTCATCAAGTCCCGGATCCGGGAGTTCTTCCTGGAACTGCGGCGTGATTATCCTGAGCTTCCTCTGCTGGTGATGACCCCTCTGGCCGAAGGCGCGGATCGTATCGCGGCGGTGGTTGCACACGAGCTGGGTATCCCGATTTCCATACTGCTGCCCATGCCACTTGCACTCTACGAGCGCGATTTCACCGGCGATTCGCTCGTCGAATTCAAGGAAATGCTCACGCTCGGCGAGCGGGTGGAGTTACCGCTGCTGGAGGGGACTGACAGAGTGGCCGTAGCGGGTTCCGGTCGGGTCCGGGACCTCCAGTATGCCCAGCTCGGTGCCTACCTTGCGGCGCACAGCCACATTCTGCTCGCCATCTGGGACGGGAAACCGTCCACATCACCGGGTGGCACCGGTCATGTGGTGAAATTTCACCAGCACGACGTCATCGAACTGATCGCCGAAGGTCAGCATCGCTCTCCCATCGATTTCACCGAAGACGAAAGCGATCTCGTCTATCACGTGGTCTGCTCGAGGCGGGAGGGTGGCCCGCCGGATACGGGGCTGGCACCGGGAGACGTCTTCTGGCTGACCCGGGATGAACTCAAACCCCGGACGCTGTACATGCCGCCCCGTTACCGGCTGGTCTTCCAGCGGATGGCAGAGTTTTCCGCGGATCTTCGCCGACCTGCGGATGAGCGGGTGTTCTATGAACTGCTGCCGGCGGACGCCCTTACACAGTGTCCACCCGGCGCACGTGACATCGATGATCTGTATCACAGAGCAGACGCCCTTGCGCGTCGCTATCAGCAGCACTTCTACATGGCCCTGCGCAGTACTTCGGTGTTCGCCCTGCTTGCCGGCTGCTGTTTTGTGCTGTATGCCGACCTCGGCCAGGACCTGCTGATCTATCCGTATATTTTCAGTCTCGCGCTGGTTCTGGTGCTCTCCTGGCTCGACCGGCGTTTCGCCTGGCGGCGCAGATTTCAGGATTACCGGGTGCTGGCGGAAGGGCTCCGTGTGCAGTTCTACTGGAGTGTGGCCGGTGTGGTCATGGAGAATCCCAGCCGCTTCAGCCACGACAGCTTCCTCAGGCGTCAGGATCTGGAACTGGGCTGGATCCGCAACGTCATGCGCTTTGCCGGTCGCCGGGCCGACTCGGTGGAGCATGAGACCAGCAGCGAGGCAATAGAACTGGTGTCGCGGCGCTGGGTAGAGGACCAGCGCGATTACTATTCGACCAAAGCGCAGCAGCTGGTGAGCCGTTCGCGGTTCACCGGTGCCATCGGCCTGATCAGCTTCGGCGTCGTGCTGGCAGCCGGCATCCTGCTCGCTTTCGCAGCGGATCGGATGTCGGACGGGACTGGCGATCTGCTGATTGCGCTGATGGGTCTGTTTCCCTTCGTATTCGCGGTACGGCAGAACTATGCACTGCGCCAGGCTGAGCGGGAACTGGTTGCACAGTATCAGCATAACCGGCGGATATTCTCCAACGCGGCGCGCCTGCTCCAGGCCGCGTCAAGCCTGGCCGCTCAGCAGGAAATTCTGCGGGCGCTGGGTGAGGCGGCCCTCGAGGAAAACGGCCAGTGGATACTCAGGCAGAGGGAGCGCCCCGCCACCGTGTCGGAGTCAGCTGGGCTGGGTTAGCGGTGTGCTGCAATGTGCGCGGTGAGCCCGCAACAGTCAGCGGAACTTGAGCCCGCTGACGATCTGATCGGTCTTTACCCGGCGCCACTGCAAACAACCGCGGATTCCGGAGTGCTATCCTGCTGCGATGAAACCTTCCGATAAAAGCGCATTCAGTCCCCGTCAGATGATCGAGCGACTGGTGTCCATTCCTACCGTTTCCCGGGACTCGAACCTCGAGTTCATCGAATTCGTCGAGAGCTATCTCGGCGCGCAGGGTGTATCCGCAACCCGGGTGAGCAATGCTGACGGCAGCAAGGCCAATCTGTTTGCGACGGTGGGGCCGATGGTGGCCGGTGGGGTGGTACTTTCGGGGCACACGGACGTCGTCCCGATCGATGATCAGGACTGGAGCAGCAACCCCTTTGAGGTCGTGGAAAAAGGGGGACGGCTGTACGGTCGCGGAACCTGTGACATGAAGTCCTTCTATGCCATCGCACTGGCTCTGGTGCCCGAGATGAACCGGCTCAAGCGGCCGATTCACTTTGCGCTGTCATACGATGAAGAAATCGGCTGTCTCGGCGCACCGGCACTGATCGAAGCCCTCACCCGCGCGGTGCCCGAGCCGGCGGCCGTGATCGTGGGTGAGCCAACCATGATGCAGGTGGTCGGCGCGCACAAGAGCATATTTTATTTCGAGACACGGGTGACCGGTCGGGAGGCGCATTCGAGCCAGCCGCATCGCGGTGTGTCGGCTGTGATGATCGCCGCCCGCCTGATTGCCTGGATCCATGAACGGCAGCGGCGCTGCGCCGAAGAGGCACCGGCGTCGGCATTCGAACCGCACCACACCAGCCTGCACTGCGGAGTAATCAGGGGTGGTACCGCACACAACATCATGGCCCATCACTGCGAATTCGTAACAGACATCCGCTGCATCCCGGGTGAGGAAGCCCGGGACTATCTGCGCGAGATCGAAGCGTTTGCACGCGAGGTACTCGAGCCGGAAATGCACGCCATCGATGCGAAAACGGGTATCGAATTCCGCATCCTCGCAGATGTCCCCGCATTCGCTGCGGCGGAGAACGATGCCGCTGTGGCACTGGCGCAGCACCTGACAGGTCAGAATGCCAGGGAATCTGTTTCCTATGGAGCCGAGGCGGGTCAGTTTCAGCAGGCGGGGCTGCAGGTGGTGATGTGTGGTCCGGGGAGTATCGATCAGGCGCACCAGCCGGATGAGTTCATTTCCTTAAGCCAGGTGGAAGCAGGTACCCGGTTCATGCGCCGCCTGATCGACTACCTTTCGGAGTAGTTGCCGGTCACCCGCTGGCGGTGATCGAACCAGCCTCCGTTCCAGGTTGCGAACGGCAGGCGGATCTCACAGTAGGGCTGGGATTCAGGCCGGCGGTTATGAGCAAACCCGACTTCCAGAGTCAGCGATCGATGTTCCCCGGGTTGCAGAGTGACCGGCGGAATCCGGCGCGGCGAGAACTGCCAGCGCTCATCTTCGGACCTGCAGGAAAGATAGAGTGTCAGTTCTCTGTCTGATGGGTTTTCCAGTGGGATGAGCATCTTCCATCCGCTCACCGAGGCGGTCAGATCGACATTTTTCGGCGCCAGCGCACGGGAAATTTCGAACAGGTCGTAGTTGTCGGACGGGTGCACGATGCCGGGTGCTTCCAGGGCGTCCGCGCGGACCACAGCGAAGCGGGTGGTCGAATCCCGCACGCTGACCATGAGGAAGTGATCGAAGCTGCCGGTTTCATCCTGGGAGAACGCGCCATCTGCAGCGGCGTTGGTCATCACGTAACCGATGCCGTCCCGCTCCACGAAGTGATAGTGATGATGGTGTCCGTAGAAGACATTGCGCACCGGGTAGCGGCGCAGCAGTGCATGCAGTTCCTCTGCCTGTTCTAGACTCGACGGGGGACGATGCATGAACACGAACAGATGCTCGGCCCGGCTGCGCGCCAGCCCTTCGGTCAGCCAGGTCAGCTGCGCTGTGTCGATGCGGGATTCGCTGTGCACACCGTCCGTGTTGAGCACGAAGAATTCGGCATTGCGATACCGGAAATTGTAGTAGAGGTCGCCCCAGATCCTTTTGTAGATCTGTTCGAATTCGGCGGTGGCGTGCCGTTCGGTGTCGTAGAGGTCGTGATTGCCCGGCACGGGCAGGAAGACCGTGGGTGCCAGGGGAGCAATCTGCCGGCGAAATCGCACCCACTGGGATTCCATCTCGTCGAGCCCGGCGACATAGCCTTCGACCATATCGCCGACCTGGATCACGAAGGCCGGTTGCAGCAGACGCACGTCGTCAATCATGCGATTGAATGTGGTCGGATCGTGGAACTGACTGTCGCCGAGCACCACGAAGTGGAATTCGTCTTCCGCAGGCTGGAGCGCCGCAATGGCGTCTGTCTCCGCAAGCGGGAGGGAGGCGCTCAGAGTTCCGGCCAGCAGTACACCGCATCGTGCCAGGACTCTCAGCATCCGGAGCGCATCTGCCCGGGCGCGACCGGCGCTCATCAGGCCTGGGTACAGGCCGGCGGGTTGCCTGCAGCCGTCGCGAATGCTTCGACCTGTCGCCAGACTCTGAGCAGGTTTCCGCCGAGGATCTTTTCGATATCAGCGTCGCTGTAACCGCGCTCGATCAGTCCCGCGATCAGGTTCGGATACTGGCTCACATCTTTGAGCCCGACGGGCAGGCTGTCACCCACACCGTCGTAGTCCGAACCGAGGCCCACATGGTCAATGCCGGCAAGCATCACGGCACGGTCGATGTGATCGAGTACGTCCGCCACCGTCGCGAACGGGTAGGGGTGCTCCGCACGGTAGTCGGCGGCGAACTTCTCGAGCAGCGGATCGTCTTCCTTCAGCCCCATTCCGGCAGCGAAACTCTGCGCAGCTTCCTGCAGTTTGCCGCCGTAACCATTGGCGTCGGCGGTAAGAAAACTGCTGCCGAAGTTGATCTGTATGACGCCACCGTTGGCCTTGAGCGCTGCGACCATGTCATCGCTCATGTTGCGGTGGAAATCCGGTGTGAAATGCCGCAGCGAAGAATGGCTGGCGATTATGGGCACTTCGGTCAGTTCGATCACCTGCCAGAAGGCGCGATCGGTTATGTGCGAGACGTCGATCATCACCCCCTGGCGGTTCATCTCGCCGATCAGTGTGCGACCGAATTCGGAGAGGCCCTGCCACTGCTCGTTCTCATCGTAAGAAGAGTCCGAGATATGGTTCGATTTCGAGTGGGCGAGGGTGATATAGCGGATCCCCCGATCCCGGAAATGCCTGAGTGTTTCGAAGGACCCGGCAATGGGTCCGCCATTCTCCATACCCAGTGGCAGTGCGATCCTGCCCTGACCCTTGAGGGCCGGCAGATCGGCGGCACAGGTAGCTACGGCAAATTTTTCGGGTGCGGCGGCAGCCAGCGCTTCCATGGAGTCGATCAGGCTGTTGGCCAGCTCACCGGCTTTACCCTCGGCGTCCACATCGGCCGGAATATAGATAGACATGAACAGCGCATCGAGACCACCGGCAACCGCTCGCGGGTAGTCGAAGTCCCCATCTTTCGTGGCTTTACTGACATCGGCGGGTGTTTCCAGGAGACGGTAGGGTACGTCGATATGGGTGTCGACGATCAGGTACTTCCGGCTCAGTTCCCGGGCTTTTGCCTCAGGTGCTACCGGCGCTACCGGAGCTTCCGCCGATCTGCTCTGGTCGGGCCCGGACGGGGCAGGTTGTCCACAACCCCCCAGCACCAGCAGTGTGGCCGCGAGGAATGAAAAAGGCAGGGGTCGATGAATACACTGCATCTTCGGCTTCCGGAATTTCGGAGGCGGCATGTTCACACGTGCCGGTAAGGGGTGACAAGGCGCAGGTCTCTTCTGTTCACGCCCCGGGTGCGCGCAACCTGCGGTAGAATGGCCGACCCCGAAAGCAGCGACCGAAGAGAATCATGCAGGCAGGTAAAGCGATCAAGCAGGAAGACCTGATTCAGAGCGTGGCGGACGCACTGCAGTTCATCTCCTATTACCATCCGGTGGACTTCATCCGTGCGATGCGCAGCGCCTGGGAGCGGGAAGAGGCGCCGGCAGCCAAGGCCGCCCTGACCCAGGTGCTCGTGAATTCGCGGATGTGCGCCATTGGTCGAAGGCCAATCTGTCAGGACACAGGCATCGTGATCGTGTTCGTGAAGGTGGGTATGGACGTGCGCTGGGATGCCACATTGAGTGTGGACGATATGATCAACGAAGGCGTGCGCCGGGCGTACGCTTTCCCCGACAACGTGCTGCGCGCCTCGGTACTGGCGGACCCGGACGGTAAGCGCACTAACACCCGGGACAACACCCCTGCGGTCATCCACTATTCCATGGTGCCTGGCGACAGGCTGAGTGTGGAAGTGGCGGCGAAAGGGGGCGGCAGCGAGGCCAAGGCGAAGTTCGCCATGCTGAACCCGTCGGACTCGATCGTCGACTGGGTGCTCAACATGGTGCCGGCCATGGGGGCAGGCTGGTGTCCGCCCGGCATCCTGGGTATCGGCATCGGCGGTACGCCCGAAAAGGCCATGCTGATCGCCAAGGAGTCGATGATGGACGCCATCGACATTCAGGAGCTGAAGGCGCGGGGACCTTCCAGCCATCTCGAAGAGCTTCGCCTCGAGATTTTCGACAAGGTCAACGCACTGGGTATCGGCGCCCAGGGCCTTGGTGGCCTGACCACGGTGCTGGATGTGAAGGTGCGCGAGTACCCCACCCACGCGGCGAACAAACCCGTGGCGGTGATTCCGAACTGCTCCGCCACCCGCCATGTCCATTTCACCCTGGATGGCTCCGGCCCCGCCCGCTTTGAAGCCCCCGATCTCGATGAGTGGCCGGACATTGACTTCGATCTCGGGGCCGATGTGCGCAAGGTGGATCTCGATACCCTCACCCCGGAAATCGTGCGCACCTGGAAGACGGGCGACACACTGCTGCTTTCCGGCAAGCTGCTGACCGGCCGGGACGCGGCGCACAAGAAGCTGGTGGACCTGCTCGAGAAGGGCGAACCGCTGCCGGTCGATTTCCGCAACCGCATGATCTACTACGTCGGTCCGGTGGATCCGGTGGGCGATGAAGTGATCGGACCGGCAGGGCCCACCACGGCGACCCGAATGGACAAATTCACCCGCCCGCTGCTCGAACAGACCGGCCTGATCGGCATGGTCGGCAAGGCGGAGCGGGGACCGGCGGCAATTGAGGCGATCCGCGATGCGGGAGCGGCCTACATGATTGCGGTGGGCGGTGCCGCCTATCTGGTCGCCAAGGCCATTACCCGGTCGACGGTCATTGCCTTTCCTGAACTGGGCATGGAGGCCATTCACGAGTTTGTGGTGAAGGACATGCCGGTGACCGTTGCCGTCGATTCGAAAGGCGAATCGGCGCACCGTCTGGGTCCGCAGATCTGGTCAGGAAAAATTGCCGAACGGATCGCCGCCAGGGTGGTCTAGAGCAATTCAGGTCGAGTCAGCAGACCAGCAGAGAACCCTTGCTGGGATACATTACAGAAGAGGAAGGGCATGATTACACGCAGACGCATGATCCTGAGCACCGGTCTGGGACTGGCGGGGAGTACGCTTGCTCCGGGTGTTCTGGCTGCCGCGTCCACTGCTGCACCGCGACTGCCCAGCGAAGCGGATGAGTCGGACCTCATCTACCTGTCACCGGTTCGAACCGACGGATCCTTGAGTCGCTGTCAGGCGGAAGTCTGGTTCATCCGGGAGGGAGACGACCTCTACGTGGTGACTGCGGCAGACGCCTGGCGGGCCCGGGCGGTAGAACTTGGTCTCACGCGGACGAAGGTGTGGCTGGGTGATGTGGGTGTCTGGGCGGACAATCCCGGCTACCAGCAGCTGCCGCAGCGGGACATGACCGCAAGCCTGGTTTCCGATGCCGGTGTCCATGCCCGGGTGCTGGATGTATTCGGCGGTAAATACCGCCTTGAGTGGGTGATCTGGGGCCCGCGCTTCCGCAGGGGACTCGCGGATGGTTCCCGGGTGTTGCTGCGTTATCAGGTTGCCTGATCGGGCGTTTATCTGATCGGGCCTGTACCTGATGGTCCTGTCCGCTCAGCCGACAGAGCTTTTCGGTTTGTCCGGACTCCATTGTCCGGACTCCGGCCCGACCCGTACGGTCGCACCGGAGATTGCGCGCGGCTGCCCGCGCGCGACAGCCGGTGTTGTGCCTACTGCCTGGCGACGCCGGACACCACCACGGTGACGCGGCGGTTCTTGGCGCGACCTGCATCGGTGTCGTTGCTGGCGACCGGGCGTGACTCACCGTAACCCACGGAGCTGAGTCTGGAGCGCGGGATACCGGAGTTGGTCAGCGCTTCCAGCACAGCAGCAGCCCGACGCTGGGACAGATTCTGGTTGTAGTCCTCCGCGCCGCGGCTGTCGGTGTGCCCTTCGATGACTGCACTGGTGCTCGGATATTCGCGCAGGAACTTGAGCAGTTCCAGCATCTCCTGGAAGGCCACGCCGGTGATCTCGGCGGAGTCGAAGCCGAATTCAACGGTAAGGTTGAAGGAGACGGGCTTCTCTATCACGACTTCGCAGCCTCGGGCATCGACTTTGGCGCCGGCCGGGGTGTTGGGGCAGTCGTCCCGGTGATCCGGCACGCCGTCGCGGTCGCTGTCGAGCGGGCAGCCACGGGCATCGACTGAGACACCGGCGGGGGTATTGGGGCAGGCGTCCCGGTCATCGGTCACGCCGTCGCCATCGGAATCGACCGGAGCGGGTGCGGCCACCATCGGAGCCGGCTTGGCACCGCCGAGGATGAAGCTCAGGCCTGCGGTCGCCATCGGTGAAAAACTGTCGGCACCATTGTGGTAGACGCCGCGCACATCGGCGCGGAACGCGAGACGCTCGGTCAGGTTGGCGAAGAATCCGGCACCGAGGTTGAAGAGGCTGTCCATCTCCTTGTCCTGCAGCCCGTCATAGCGGAATTCCGCGCGGCCTGCGCCAGCGGTCAGGTAGGGTTGCCAGTTCACGCCCGGACCGATGGAGCGGATGACGTTGACGGTCCAGTAGTCCACATCACCTTTGGTGCGGGTGCCGCCGACTTCGACTTGCGGTTTGAAGTCGAACAGAGTGGCTTCCAGCGCCCAGTTGTCGGTGATACCGAATCCGATGCCGCCACCAAAACCGGTGTCCGATCTGCGGATGTCCAGGTCTGAAGGACCGTCGTACTCCGCGCCGAGCACGGACAGAAACAGCTGACTGTCTTTGGGTCCATGCTCCTGGGCGGTTGCCGGCAAAGCGCAGGCAAGCAGGCCCGCCAGGCTGATCAGTTTGAACGATGAACGCATCGGTCGCTCCTTAATAAAGTTCTGATTATTGAGATTCGGGAGTCGTGAGGGACAATGGCGGGCAATATACACTTTTTCTGCACCTTGTCTCCATTAAATCTCCATTTAATCCCTGGCAGCCCTCAACTGGCTGACCGTGCGGATGATTCCCGCTCACCGTGCACGAAAGACCTACCGGGGCACCCGCAGGTCACATCAATCAGGCAGGAAGGCGATAGATCCGCCTCGCGGTGCCCGCAAACAGCGCCTGCTGCTCGGTCTCAGAGAAGCCTGCCGCGAGCTTCTTCATGGCATTCCAGTACACGGCATAGGACACCGAGCGCTTGTCCACCGGGAAGTTGCTCTCGAACATGCAGCGCTCCGGCCCGAAGGCGTCGATGGTGTGCAGATAGTAGGCGCTCTGGGCGGCAACCAGTTCGTCCGAACCGGCTGGAGTCGTCCGCCTGTCCCAGCCGAAGCCGTTGTCCGGCATCGCCAGCCCGCCGAGTTTGGCCACCACGTTCGGACAGGCCGCGATTGCGGTGATGTCCTTCTTCCATTTTTCGAAGATGTCCTGGCGATGTTCCGCATAGGGCCCGACACCCAGTGGGGTACCGAAGTGGTCGAGCACCATGGTGGTGCCCGGCACGGCCCGGGCGAGCTCGGCAAAGGCGGCGTTCTGATGATGGTAGTGCCAGGTGTCGTAGGAATAACCGAGTTCCCCCAGACGGGTAAGCCCGCGGCGGAAGTCCGTGCGGCCATAGAGTCCTTCCGGCGCGCGTCCGGGAATGGTCAGGGCTTCAGGGTGCGGATCCCGGGCTCCGGCGTGGCGGATGCCGCGGAACAGACCCTTGCCCGCTGCTTTGTGGGCGGCGAGTACTGCATCGAGCTGATCGGGTGCGGTGAGGTCGGCGTGAGCAACGATGGCGGAGATTACCGCCTGATTGCCGTCGTTGCGGGCGCGACTCTCTGCGGCGACGGCGGCCACGAACTCTGTTTCACCGACGCAACGGAGCTGCTCCGGACCTGAGGTACGGTACTCCGCCCGGCATTCGACAAACACCGTCGCGGTGATCCGGTGACCCGACCCGGTATCCGCCCAGAGATCGCTGAGCAGGTAGTCGAAGCCTTCCCTCCGCCAGAGATGATGGTGCGGATCGACGATCTCACGCTCCGGGTCCAGAATTTCCTCTTCAACCTGTGCCAGCCATTCCAGGCTGCCGGGTACGGGATTAGCCATCAGCAGATTCCTCGTCTGATCAGATCAGGAAGCGGAGACCTGGGGGTTCGCAGGTTTCCTGGATGGGCCAGGATCATACACCCGCCTGCTCGGCTGAGGCCCATCGGTTCCGTGTGCCTGACCGATAAGGCATCATCCGTGCTGATAATGGAATCGACAGACAACCCGGGAAGACACAGCCTCGATGAAACGACTACTGATTGCCAATCGCGGAGAGATCGCCATTCGTATTGCGCGGGCGGCGAGCGCTATGGGACTGACTTCCATCGCTATGTACTCCGAAGACGATGCGGACTCCGCGCATATCGCAAAGACAGACGAGGTGGTGGCGCTGAAAGGTCGTGGTGCCCGCGCCTATCTCGACATCCCCCAGCTGGTTCAGATTGCGCAGCGCGTGGGCGCGGATGCGGTGCATCCCGGCTACGGCTTTCTCAGTGAGAATCCGGACTTTGCCGACGCACTCGAGGCGGCGGGTATCACTTTCGTAGGTCCGGCTACCGGAACCCTCAAGTGCTTTGGCGACAAAGTCAGTGCCAGAGCGCTGGCCAGCCGCTGTGGGGTGCCCGTACTCGCCGGCAGTGACGGGGCGGTGGACGTGGCAGGCGCGCAGCAGTTCTTTGCCTCTCTGGATCAGGGCCGCGCCATGCTCATCAAAGCCCTGGCGGGTGGCGGTGGCCGCGGGATGCGACTGGTGAATCAGGCGGCGGAAATTACAGAGGCCTTCGCCCGTGCATCGTCCGAGGCTGGGGCTGCGTTCGGGAATGCCCAAGTTTATGTGGAAGAGTTTCTGCCCCGGGCGCGACACATCGAGGTGCAGATTATCGGTGATGGTAGAGGCGCAGTCAGTCATCTCGGTGAGCGGGAATGCAGCATTCAACGGCGCCATCAGAAGCTGATAGAGATCGCACCGAGTCCGGGCCTGACCGCGCCGGTGCGGGAACAGATCGCGGCCGCTGCGGTGGCGCTGGCGGCTGCCAGCGACTACAGAAGTCTGGGAACCATGGAGTTTCTGCTCGCCGGTGAGCGCTTCTGTTTCATAGAAGGCAACGCGCGGCTGCAGGTGGAACATACGATCACCGAAGAGGTGCTCGGGGTCGATCTGGTGCGTGCTCAGCTCGAAATCGCGGCAGGAAAATCTCTGTCCGATCTTGGCCTGCTGCAGGCCGATGTGCCTGCGCCCAGAGGCTTTGCCATTCAGTGCCGGATCAATATGGAGACCATGGCCGCAGATGGCACGGCGCGGCCTGCGGGTGGCAAACTTGCCGCCTTCGATGTGCCCACCGGTCCCGGGATACGGACGGACACTTACGGCTACACGGGCTACCGGACCAATCCTGCCTTCGATTCGCTGCTGGCCAAGGTCATCGTGCACAGTCCCGCCCCGGGCTTTGCCGAGGCGGTGCAGCGCACCTACCGGGCACTGTGCGAATTCCGCATCGAAGGGGTGGCGACCAATCTGGATTTCTTAAAGAGCGTGCTGCGTCATGAACGGTTTGCCGCCCAGCGGATCGATACGGGCTTTATTGATGAGCATCTCGCCGCACTGCTCGACGGGGCTGACCATCCACGCCGGTATGCAGGGCAGGAGCCGCAGACGGCGAAGGCCGCAGGTGCAACCGGCGGTCGAGCACTGGCCGGAACCCGTCTGGCCAGTGCCGACCCGCTGGCCGTGCTCGATCATGGGCGCGGAGCAGCGGTGGCGGTTTCTGAACAGAGCGCAGCACTTGCGCTGGTCGAAGAGAGCGTGGCGGAAGGGCATCTGGCCGTTCAGGCACCCATGCAGGGCACCCTGGTCAGCGTCGAAGTCAGCCCGGGCGATCCGGTCTGGGCTGGCCGGACGCTCGCGATCATGGAAGCCATGAAGATGGAACACGAAGTGCGCGCGAGCGCGAGCGGCGTGGTGGTGCGTACAGGGGCCCAGGCGGGAGACACGGTTTACGAAGGTCACACCCTGCTGGTCATCGAACTCGGTGATGTTGATGCCGGCGCAGAAGGTACCCTGGCCGAGGTGGACCTCGACCACATACGGCCCGATCTGCAGGAGGTGTTCGACCGTCAGGGTGCGGGCCTGGATGAGAACCGTCCGGCAGCGGTCGCCAAGCGTCACGGTCGCGGACACCGTACGGCCCGTGAAAACGTTGCGGATCTGTGCGACCCCGGTTCCTTTATCGAATATGGATCGGTAGTGGTGGCAGGCCAGCGCCGGCGTCGCAGCATGGAAGATCTGATTCGCAATACCACCGGAGACGGCATGGTGTGCGGTATCGGTCACATCAATGGCGATCAGTTTGGCGAAGACAGATCCCGGGCGATGATCGTCTCTTACGATTACATGGTGCTCGCGGGTACCCAGGGCATGCTCAATCATGCCAAGAAAGACCGCATGTTCGAGCTTGCCGAGAAGTATCGACTGCCCACGGTGCTGTTCGCCGAGGGCGGCGGGGGTCGACCCGGCGATACGGATGGCTCGGGTGTGGCGGGGCTGGATTGTCTCGCGTTCACCTACTTCGCGCAGCTGTCGGGACTGGTGCCGATAATCGGTATCACCAATGGTCGCTGCTTCGCGGGTAACGCTGTGCTGCTCGCCTGCTGCGATGTGATCATCGCCACCGAAGGCTCGAACATCGGCATCGGCGGGCCTGCAATGATCGAAGGCGGAGGCCTGGGCATTTTCAAACCCGAAGAAGTCGGCCCGATGGACGTGCAGGTACCTAACGGGGTCGTGGATATCGCGGTAAAGGATGAAGCGGAGGCGGTGGCTGTCGCCCGTCAATACCTGTCGTATTTTCAGGGTGCGACAGAGCACTGGGAGGCACCCGATCCACGCGAACTCAGATTCATCGTGCCGGAAAACCGTCTCCGTTATTACGACATGCGGGCGGTGGTGGAAGGTATCGCCGATGTCGGCTCGGTGCTCGAAATCCGGCCGACCTGGGGTATCGGCATCATCACTGCCTTCATCCGGGTGGAAGGGCGTCCCGTGGGTGTCATTGCCAACAATCCCGGCCACCTTTCCGGCGCAATCGATGCACCGGGTGCAGACAAAGGTGCGCGCTTCATGCAGCTGTGCGACGCCTTCGATATTCCGATCCTGTCTCTCGTCGACTGTCCGGGCATCATGGTGGGACCGGAAATTGAGAAGACGGCCCTGGTGCGGCACGCCGGTCGCATGTTTGTGGTGGGTGCCAACATCGATGTTCCGCTGATGACCATCATTATCCGCAAGTCCTACGGTCTCGGTGCCCAGGCCATGGCGGGAGGCAGTTTCAAAGCGCCGATGTTCACGGTCACCTGGCCGACGGGGGAATTTGGCGGCATGGGTCTCGAGGGTGCGGTGAAACTGGGCTTCCGCAAGGAACTTCAGGCGATCGAGGATCCGGCGGAGCGGCTGGCGACATACGAAAAGATGGTGGCGGACAGTTACCGGCGCGGCAAAGCGGTCAACATGGCATCACACTTCGAACTCGATGACGTGATCGATCCGGCCCAGAGCCGGCATTGGATTTCCGGCGCGCTGAAGTCCCTGCCACCCAGGGTGCCCCGGGAACACAAGAAGCGGCCCAACGTGGATACCTGGTAGGCCAGGTTGCAGAAGGAATCTAAGCGGAGCTAAGGAACGAAAGGGGAAACATGAGCACACTGCCGACATCCGTGGTGATCACCGACGACTCTATGCGTGAAGGTCTGCAGATCGAGCGCGCCGATATCAGTGTTGAGACGAAACTGCGCCTGCTGGATGCGCTGGGGGATACGGGTGCCAGGGTTATTTCCATTGGATCTTTCGCGCATCCGAAGTGGACGCCGCAGATGGCCTGTATCGAGGAGATCGCCGAGCGCTTTGTGCCGAAGCCGGGTATCCTCTACACGGCAGCGGTGTTCAATCGCAAAGGCTTCGAACGCGCCGATCGCTTTTATCCGAAGATCAATGTGCGCAGAAAACGTTTCGGCACGCACGTGGAGCTCTGCGACACCTTTGCGAGGCGCAATTACAATCGCTCCCAGGCACAACAGATAGCCGCGATGGATGCCACAATCGCCGCCGCCTGTGAAGCAGCCGATGCGGGTACGGATCCGGTGCAGGGGGCAGTGGCTATCGGTAATCCTTTCGGCTCCAATTTTGAAGGACCTTTTTCTCTCGAGCAGCGTATGACGCTGCTTGAGCTGATGATCGATCGCTGGCATGACTCAGGTTTCGAAGTGCAACGCCTGTCCTTTGTGGAGGCGATGGGCTGGAACCTGCCGCATCAGGTGAAAGAGACGCTTGTGGCGATTCGTGAACGCTGGCCGGAAATCACGGATTTCCACATGCATCTGCACAACCAGCGTGGTCAGACCCTCACCAGCTACTACGAAGCCCTCAATCTCGGCGTGCGGGAGTTCGATACCTGCATCGGTGGTATGGGTGGCTGTCCTTACTGCGGCAACGGTCGCGCTGCCGGTCAGGTACCCACGGAAGATCTGGTCGATCTGTGCCATGAAATGGGGATAGAGACAGGCTACGACCTCGGTAAACTCATCGAAGCAGCAGCAGTCGCGGAAGAGGTGGTCGGGCATCCATTGTGGGGGCATGTTTCTAAATCCGGCCCGCGCCCCCGCGGCACGGCTCTGTACCCGAAGGACATGCCCTTTGTCGAAACCCTCGAAGAAGCGGCCCACTTCCGCAAGGGTGCGGCTGTGTATGCCGGACAGATTGCTCCCTGGGGGGAAGGGGATCCCCTGAGTGAATTACAGGGTTAGGGTCATCACAATCCGCAAGTCCGACACACAGGGTAACGGGCAACGGCTCAAAAGCGGTCAGGTATAAAGAAGGTAGAGCAATGAAGGGGATGTGCGCATGCCGGTACTGAATTCCGGCCTCGACATGAGAAGCGAGGCTTATCAACGTAATCGCGCCGACATGCTGGAAATGATCAGCGTGCTGGAAGATCTTCAGGAAGAAGCGGCGCGGGGTGGCGGTGAAGAAGCCGTGGCGCGCCTGCGTTCCCGCGGCAAGATGCCGATCCGCGAGCGGGTCGCCTGGGCACTGGACCCGGACACGCCCTTTCTTGAAATCAGCCCGATTGCCGCCTGGCGCTCACCCTTCGCGGTCGGCTCGGGTTTCGTGCTCGGCATCGGTGTGATCGCAGATACGGAATGTGTGATTCTCGGCCACGATCCTTCCGTTCGTGCCGGAGCATTCAACGCCTTTAATTCGAAGAAACTCATGCGCGGCCTGGAGATCGCCCGGGAAAATCGCCTGCCCTATGTGCAGTTCGTCGAGTCTGCAGGCGCCGACCTGCGTGGTGAGGACGGAGGCGATCCGGAAGCGGCCATTCAGCGCGAGGTAGGCCACTTTGCCGAGTCCGGGCGTCTGTTTTACGAGATTACCGAACTCAGCAAGCTGCGTATCCCCACCATCTCGCTGGTCTTTGGTGCATCAACCGCGGGTGGCGCCTACCAGCCGGGGATGAGCGACTACAACATTCTTATCCGGAAACAATCCAAGGTTTTTCTCGGCGGCCCGCCGCTGGTGAAAATGGCGACCGGCGAGGACGCCGACGAGGAAAGTCTGGGTGGTGCGGACATGCACTGCACGGTATCCGGACTCGGCGACTATCTGGCTGAAAACGAACTCGATGGCATCCGCTTGTTGCGTGAGGTGATGTCGCACCTGAACTGGCGCAAGCTCGGTCCCGGCCCCTCCCTGCCGGTTGATGAACCGGTGCACGATCCCGAAGGCCTGCTGGGTCTTGTCTCAAAAGATCTGAAACAGCCGTTTGATATCCGGGAGGTCATCTCACGGATCGTGGACGGATCCCGATTTGAAGAATTCAAACCCCTGTACGGCCCCACGCTGGTGTGCGGCTGGGCGTCCGTGCATGGATTCCCGGTAGGCATTCTGGGGAACAACGGGGCGCTGTTTTCAGAGTCTTCCGAAAAGGCCGCCCAGTTCATCCAGCTCTGTAATCAGATCGATGTACCGCTGCTGTTTCTTCACAACATCACCGGATACATCGTGGGAACCGACTTCGAACAGCGCGGCATTACCAAAAACGGCTCGAAGATGATCAATGCGGTATCCAACTCTACCGTGCCACACATCACCGTGATCGTCGGGGCGTCCTATGGTGCGGGGAACTACGGTATGAGCGGCCGGGCCTTCGGCACCCGATTCACCTTCATCTGGCCCACGGCAAAGATTGCTGTGATGGGTCCCAAACAGATGGCAGGGGTGATGAGCATCGTCGGACGTGGTGCCGCGGCGCGCCGCGGGATCGAGTTTGATGAGGAGGCGGATGCGCGGCGTGCCGAAATTGCCGAGCACTGGGCGGAAGAGCGTTCAAAGGGGCTCTTTGCGACCTCCCGGGTATCCGATGACGGCATGATCGATCCCCGGGATACCCGCACAGCCATCGGTTTCGCGCTGTCCGCCTGCCACAGCGGTACGGTAAAAGGCACCAAGGAGTTCGGCACATGGCGGATGTAAGTTTCAGACCAATCACCCGTCTGCTGATCGCCAACAGAGGTGAAATTGCGCGTCGGATCATGCGCACCGCGCGGGAGATGGGGATCGGTACCGTTGCCGTCTATGCGGATTCAGACGCCCATGCACCCTTTGTCAAGGAAGCGGATGTGGCCATCGCTCTGGGTGGCCGTACCTCACGGGAGACCTATCTCGACAGCAACAAGATTCTCGACGCCTGTCGCCGTACTGGCGCAGACGCTGTGCATCCGGGCTATGGATTTCTGTCCGAGAACACCGAGTTCGCGCAGGCGGTAACGGCGGCCGGCATGATCTGGGTTGGCCCGCCACCCGCCGCGATCGCCGCTATGGGAGACAAACTCTCCGCCAAACGTCTGATGCAGGAAGCTGCAGTGCCGACTCTGCCTGCAGTGGAACTGGCAGCCGGTGAGAGTCTCGCTTCAGCCGCGGAGCAGGTGGGGTATCCCCTGCTTGTGAAAGCTTCTGCGGGAGGCGGCGGACGTGGCATGCGGGTGGTGGAACGTGCGGAAGATCTGCAAGCAGCGGTGGAGGGTGCCCGGCGTGAAGCGGGCTCGGCATTCGGTGACGACACACTGTTCATGGAGCGCTGGCTGCCCGCCTGCCGCCATGTGGAAATCCAGATTCTCGGGGACCTGCACGGCAATCTGGTGCACTGCTTCGAACGCGAGTGCTCAATTCAGCGGCGTCACCAGAAGGTCATTGAAGAAGCGCCGTCGCCGGTGCTGACAGATGATCTGAGAGCACGGATGGGCGACGCTGCAGTCGCTGCGGGCCGGACCATCGGCTATGCCTCTGCGGGTACGGTTGAGTTTCTGGTGGACGGTGATGATTTCTGGTTCCTCGAAGTGAACACACGACTTCAGGTTGAGCATCCGGTAACAGAAGCGATTACCGGACTTGATCTCGTGCGGGAGCAGATCCGGATCGCGGAAGGGGAGCCGCTGGGCTACGACCAGTCCGCACTCACCATCACCGGTCATGCCATTGAGGCGCGACTCTACGCGGAAGACCCGGCCAACCGGTTTCTGCCCTCACCGGGGAAAGTTTCGGTGTGGGAGCCGCCCGCCACGCCTCGAGCACGCTTCGATTCGGGTATCGAGACCGGCACCGAAGTCGGCACCGAGTTTGATCCCATGCTCGCCAAAGTGATCGTGCATGCACCCACCCGACATGAGGCCGCGGCGCGACTTGCCAAGGTGCTGGCCGGCACCCGAATTCAGGGGCTTACCACCAATCGGGATTTCCTGGTGGCGACACTGCGCACGCCGGAGTTTCTGCGCGGGGATACCACCACGGATTTTATTGAGCGGGTGAACCCGGAACCCCGGCGCCGCATCGAGACAGAAGAACTGCACGAAGGGATGATCGCCGTCATCATCGAATCCCAGGCGAGACGGCGGGCGGCTGCGAAGGTGCTGAAATCCCTGGCCTCCGGCTGGCGCAATTCCTTCATGCCACCCCAGCGGGTGGCCTTCGTTCAAGGTGAAGAAACACTGATGGTGTACTACGCCCGAGGCCGGGACGGTATCTTCACCGTCAGCTTCGCGGAGACCCAGGGCGACATCCGCTATCCCGTGCGGGTGTATGCAGCGGGCGGTGGTGAGGTGGACATGGAGGTCGCCGGTCGTCGGATCAACGCCCGCCTTACAGCGGCAGGTCTGCGCTGGTTTGTGCACACCGCACGCGGTGATCTGACACTCGACGAGGCGCCCCGTTTTACGCTGCCTGGTGCGGGGGAATTTACCGGCGGACTCACTGCTCCCATGCCGGGTAAGGTGCTGTCTGCCGCGGTGAAGGCGGGTGATCAGGTACGCAAGGGCGAGCTGCTGCTGATCCTCGAAGCCATGAAGATGGAACATCGGATCAATTCGCCCGTCGACGGCACTGTGCTGGAGGTACAGGTTGGCGAAGGGGAACAGGTGGCCAACGGTCAGCTGCTGGTGATTGTGGAAGAAGCAGGCTGAGCACACCAGGCAGGCCGAAGGGACTCAAGCGAAAGCCAGGAGGCGTTCTGCCACACAGTCAGTCCAGCATGGTGGATGTCATCGAAGGCGTCCGGTATCCGCGAATGGCGCCGATTGCCTGCCCGCTCTGCGGTCGCGATATTGCGCCCCGCCGGATTCCGGCGGGGTTCGGTATGCAGACTTCGGTTGCCGAGTGCACTGAGTGCGCGCTCGCCTACCAGACCCCGCGCCCGACCGACGAAGCCTCGCAGGCCTACATGAACTGGCGCTGGTCGTCGGATGGCGGCTATGTCACGGATACACCGAAAAAAAGACGCTCGGCGCGACGCAAGCTGCTTCATGTCGAAGCGGTGCATCCCCGGCGGGGACGGCTGCTGGATTTCGGCGCCGGCTCCGGCGCCTTCGTGCGTGCCTGTCTTGACCATGGCTGGCGGGCCACGGGTGTGGAGCGCAGCGAAAGTGCGGTTGCAAGGGCGCGCGAGTACTACTCTGTAGACTTGGAAGCATCAATTCCCGATGGATTGTTCGATGTCATCACCCTGTGGGATGTGGTCGAACATCTCCGGGACCCCATTGCCCTGCTCACCGATCTGCGCGCGCACCTGCAGTCAGACGGTGTGCTCATTATGGAGACCGGCAACTACCACAACTGGCGCAGAGTTCTCGAGGGGGATCAGTGGGGCCTCTATCTTCTGGATCACCACTTCTATTTCACTCCCGACAGCCTCAGACAAACGGTTCTGCGCGCCGGTTTTTCGACTCTGGAGCTGCTCGATGTGAATCATGTGCGGCCGCCGTTGCGCAGGCTGCTCACGCGCCCCGGCTGGAGTGTGCGCGCCTGGCGGGCGTATCGGCAGGCGCGCCAGCGCTGGCCCGTCCACGGCGATATCAATGTGATGATCGTGTCCGTCCGCGCCTGAGCCTCCGGACAGCGCGCAGAGCCGCTGAGGGGGTTCAGTCGTCGCTGACCCAGGCTGCCTTGCGCTTCTCACGGAATGCCGCCATGCCTTCCGCGCCTTCCTCCGATGCGAACAGCCGTCCGCTCCAGGGGGCGGTGAGCTCGAAAGCGGCTTCCCGGTCGAGTTTCGGGACTTCCCGCACCAGCTTCTTGCACTCGATGACCGCATTGGGTCCGCCCAGGCGGATCATGTCGATCTCTTCCTGCACGGCGGCTTCCAGTTCGCCCGCTGCGACCGCACGGTGCACCAGCCCCATGGTGACTGCCTGTTCACCGGTGAACCGCTCACCGCTGAGAAAAAGTTTCATCGCGTGATGGCGGCCGAGTTTCGGCAGGCAGACCACCGAGATCACCGCCGGTATCACTCCGATGCGGACCTCACTGAAACTGAACTGTGCGTCCGCCACAGTCACTGCGATATCCACGGCACCTACCAGACCCAGCCCCCCGGCAAAGGCCGGGCCATTGATGGCGGCGATGACCGGTTTCGGACTGTCCTGTATGGCGGTCAGCAGATCAGGGTAGGAGACCTGACGGCTCGCCGGCAGACCCCGTTCGTCCTTCAGATCCGCGCCGGAACAGAAACCGGAGCCGGCGCCGGTGAGCACAATCGCCCGCACCCGATCGTCGGCGTTTGCCGCCGCCAGATGTTCGAAGACTTCGGCGATGAGCAGACCGGAAAGCGCGTTACGGCGCTCCGGCCGGTTCAGGGTGATCCAGGCAGCCCCCTTGCGGAGGTCGTACCTGGTGGCTTCCGTAGTGGGCATGGGTTGGATCTCCGCTGCTGTGGTACGCCCCTGCTGCAGATTCTGCAGCAGGGCGCCTGTACAACCATCACTGGTACTTGCGCATCTCCGCACGTCCCACCACCAGGTGATGCACTTCGTCCGGGCCATCGGCGATACGCAGGGTGCGCTGACCGGTATACATACCCGCCAGCGGCGTCCACTGGGATACCCCGGTCGCACCATGCATCTGGATGGCCTGGTCGATGATCTGGCAGACCCGCTCCGGCACCATGGCTTTGACCATGTGCACCCAGATGCGGGCTTCCCGATTACCGAGCACGTCCATGGCCTTGGCCGCTTTCAGCACCATCAGCCGCATGGCCTCGATTTCGATGCGTGCGCGGGAGACCACTTCGATGTTCTTACCGAGCTGGATCAGGGGCTTGCCGAAGGCTTCCCGGGTGGTGGCCCGCTTCATCATCAGGTCGAGGGCGCGTTCGGCCTGGCCGATGGAGCGCATGCAGTGGTGAATGCGACCGGGTCCCAGACGTACCTGGGAGATCTCGAAGCCGCGACCTTCGCCGAGCAGCATGTTGGCCTTGGGAACCCGCACATTGTCGAGCTTGATGTGCATGTGGCCATGGGGAGCGTCGTCGTGACCGAATACGTGCATGGGCCCGAGGATCGTCAGGCCGGGGGCGTCCATTGGCACCAGAATCTGGGACTGCTGACGGTGCGGAGGTGCATCCGGGCTGGTTTTTACCATGCAGATCATGATCTTACAGCGCGGATCTCCGGCGCCTGAGATATAGTATTTCTCGCCGTTGATCACCCACTCGTCGCCGATCAGTTCTGCCTTGCAGCCGATATTCTTGGCATCTGAGGAGGCCAGTCCGGGCTCGGTCATACCGAACGCGGAACGGATCTCGCCAGCCAGCAGGGGCTTGAGCCACTTCTCCTTCTGCTCCGGTGTGCCTACCCGCTCGAGCACTTCCATGTTGCCGGTATCCGGCGCGGAGCAGTTCAGTGTTTCGGATGCCAGGGGATACTTGCCGAGCTCCGCGGCGATGTAAGCGTAATCAAGGTTCTTGAGACCTTCTCCGGTTTCAGCGTCCGGCAGGAAAAAGTTCCACAGGCCGCTCTTTTTGGCCTTCGCCTTGGCACCGTCGAGCAGTTCGAGCTGGCGCGGATGGTAGCTCCAGCGGTCTTCGAGCCCCTCGGCCAGGCTGTAGAATTCATCGCTGATGGGGGCGACGTTCTCGGCGATGTGTTTCTTTACCGCGTCCAGGAGCGGTACTGCCGCTTCGGACATCGCCAGGTTGTTGAGATCCGAAGTGACGTCTTCTGCTTCTGCCATGGGGCCCCCTTGCAAGCTTTTGTGTAAGTGTTTTGAAGCCGTCGAGCATAGTCGGTTTGTGGAGACCAACTCAACCGGCAGGGGACAAATGGCAGAATGGGGCATGGCGCATCAGGGCGCCCGGCGCACCGCGTGCGTGCGCCCTGATCAGTTCAATACGGGATAGCCGCGATTGCGCAGGCAGTTCTTGACGACGCGATCGCGCTCCGAGACGCCATCCGCTGTTCCGCCGGCACCACCGAGCACCGCACCGGAGGCTGCCGACTCACCGACCCCTGAGTCACTCCAGATCGCGCCGAGCACAGCGCCCACCGCAGCACCTGCGGCAGCCCCGCCGGCTGCCTTTTTGCCGACCTGGACTTCATCCGCATAAGTGCGGCATTCCGCGAGATCCTGCTGGTACTTCGCCCGGTCAACGCCTTTCATATCGACGATGGGCCGGTTGCCGCAGGCGCTGCACAGCAGCAGGGCCATGGTTCCGAGGAGCAGGTACTTCATGGTGGTCTTCCTCCGGCTTTTATTCACGAGGCAGCGATCACGGCTCAGCGTCACGCGCGAATTGTAAGGAGACGTTTATAGCGTTGCCAGCTGAACGGCGGCTGAACCGGGAAACCAGAGAAAAAATTGAATTAATACAATGAGATAAGCAGATATAGATCATGCGCATCTCCTCACATCTTCGGGAACAGGACGCCACAGAGTCGCAGCTGAAGAGGAAGGAGAATGACCGCACCCCAGATCAAGAACCTTTTAACGTGACCCATAAGAAAAGTCCGCTAAGAAAGCGCCTGCTCTTCATTTTTCTGCCCCTCGCCACTTTCCTCAGCGGTTGCCAGTCCCTCGAACTGTCTGAAACCGAACTGACCTGGCAGGCGCTGCACGTCATGGATGTTGCGCAGACTCTGTCCGCTGCGCGGGATCCCTGCTATGAAGAGGATGCCTGGCTGACCAGGCGACTCATCGGAGCTCAGCCGGAGACAGGTGAAGTACTGCTGTGGGGTGTGGGTACCTCACTTGCGCATGCCTGGATATCAAACACCCTGGAAGATCGCGGAGCCCCGCGCTGGCTGCAGAAGACCTGGAGCTACGCGACCATCACCTCTTCAGGCTTTGCGGTGGCATCCAATCACGCAGAAGGTGTGCGGGTCTTTGGCAGCAACAGGTCAGTCGAAGGCTGCTATCTCTGATCCGGATCAGCCGGCGCTTGAGCGCTCCTCATGGTGCTGAGGTGCGGGATGCAGGTCATGTGGAGTATGCACATCCGCAAGTCCCTGGGAGACCGGATCCCAGCCGAAGAAGTCCTCGGCAATCCGGTAGAGCGATGGCACCAGAAACAGCGTGATGAACGTGGCAAACAGCACACCGAACGCCAGTGAGATCGCCATGGGAATGAAGAAACTGGTGGCAGGGCTGGGGCTCGACATGAGTGGCACCAGGCCGACGAAGGTGGTCACACTGGTGAGCAGGATCGGTCGAAAACGCACTACCCCGGCACTGAGCACCGCTTCTTCCAGGTCCATGCCTTCCCGACGTCGCCGATTGATGTAGTCCACCAGCACCAGGGATGCATTCACCACCACACCGGACAGCGCCACGATTCCCAGCGCTGAGAAGAACATGAGCTGATAGCCCAGCAGCCAGTGACCGACGATCGCACCCACCGCGCCGAAGGGAATCACACTCATGATCACCAGGGGCTGCAGGTAGGAGCGCAGCGGGATCGCCAGCAGGGTGTAGATCACGATCAGAGACAGCAGCGCTGCCTGAAACAGGGCGTTGAAGGACTTGGTACGTTCTTCCTGCTCACCGGCGAGTTGCACGCTCAGACCCGGATATTTCGCTTTGAGTTTCGGCAGAACCATCTGCTGAATGCTTGCGTTGATTTCTTCGGGAGAGATCGCGGAGCGATCGAGATCGGCGATCACATTGATCACCCGGCGTCCCTCCACCCTGCGGATCGTGGAGAAACCGCGCCCCAGATCGAACTGGGCCACACTGTGGAAGGGAACTTCGGTGCCCTGAGGGGTGCGGATGTACATGTCTTCCAGATTGCCGATAGAGGAACGTTCGGATTCCGGGTAGCGGACCATCACCCGCACATCATCCTGGCCGCGCTGAATGCGCTGAGCTTCCGAGCCATAGAAGGCGCTGCGGACCTGGGTCGCCAGATCGCTCAGCGTGATGCCGAGGTTCCTGGCTTCGGGAAGCAGGGTCAGTTTGATCTCCTGTTTGCCTGCGCGAAAGGAGTCGGTGATGTCGAAAACACCTTCGTAGCGACTCAATTCGGCGCGCAGATCCGCAGCAGCTTCACGAATGGTGTCGACGCTGCGGTGGGAGAGCTCATAGTTGATGGGCTCGCCGGCTGAAAAGGAATCGGCGGAGAAAGACAGCTTCACCGCGTCCGGAATGGCACCGACTTTTTCACGCCACATTCGGGTGACGACTTTTGCGCTCAGATTGTCCCGTTCTTCCAGGGCAACGAGTTCGATCACTACCTCGCCGAAGTGACTGCGGCCGGGGCGCTGCATGCTCGAAGGGCCGGAAGAACGATCGGCGAGCAGACCGATACTGGTGAAGGTGTTGTGGATCACTCTTTCCGCACCGGTCATCTCCCGCAGCTCTGCTTCGATCTCAGCGGCTGCGCGTTCCAGCTGCATCGCAGCGCGCGTAGTCACATCCACCGAAACCCCTTCCGGCATTTCCAGGGTGGCGTAGACCCGGTCGCCTTCGATCGAGGGGAAGAAGGTGAATACCACACGACCGCTGGCAATCAGTGCGAGGGCCAGAATCAGCACCCCCAGGCCGATTGCGCCGGTGATATAGCGGTTGTCGACTGCCTTGCGCAGCAAGGGCTGGTAGTGATGTTCCGCGATGTTTTCGAGCCATTTTGAAAGGCGGCCCTGCATTGTGTTCCAGCGCACGGAGAAACCCCGGGTTGCTTTCTCCCGCTTCCGGTGAGCCAGGTGTGAGGGCAGGATCAGCTGGGATTCGAGAATACTGCAGACCAGCGCGATCACGACCACCCAGCCGACGACGCTGAAAAAGCCCGCCATGCGTCCGGTGGCCAGGAGCAGAGGCAGGAAGGCCGCCATGGTGGTGAGCACCCCGAAGATCACGGGTATCGATACCTCCCAGGCGCCATCGATCGCTGCCTGTACCGGCGGCTTACCCATCTGTTCGTGTGCGTAAACCCGCTCACCCACCACGATTGCATCGTCCACCAGAATCCCCAGCACGAGGATGAAGGCGAGCACGGTCATCGAACTCATGGATATATCCGCGTAGGGGAACACGGCAAGGGTGCCGAGCAGGGCAATCGGCACACCGGCAGCCACCCACATGGCGATGCGGAATTTGAGGAACAGCGCGAGCACGATCACCACCAGCACCAGGCCGGAGAGGGCCATACCGTTGAGGGTGTCGAGTCTTGCCTGCAGATTGGCGGCTTCGTTGTTCCAGATCGAGATTTTCAGTCCCTGCGGCAGGGTGGTTTCGTAGCCTTTGAGGAAGGCGTGCACGTCGTCCGCCATGGTGATGGCGTCTTCCTTCCCCACTCTCCAGACTTTCACGATCACCGCAGGATTACCGTTGAAGCGTGCGGTGAGATCGCCTTCTTCGAAGGTGTCGCGGATGTCGGCGATTTCGGAGAGCATGATGCGGGTGCCGTCGTTGCGGGTCAGCACCACGATGTTTTCGAACTCTTCACCCCAGTAGGCCTGGCCCTTGGCGCGCAGGAGAATGTCGCCACCTTCGGTTTTGAGGGTGCCGCCGGGCATGTCCAGCGATGTGCTGCGAATCACCCGGGTTACCTGATCGAGGGTCAGGCCGTAGCGACGGAGGGTGTCTTCAGAAATCTCGATGGAGATTTCGTAAGGGCGTACGTATTTGAGCTCCACGGTTGAAATACCGTCCAGGGCAACGATTTCATCCCGCAGCTCCTTGCCGAGTTCCTTCAGGGTGCGTTCGCTGGTGTTGCCGTGCAGCGCGATCTGGAGTACTTCGCTGGTGATCGTGACCTTGGAG
Organism: Pseudomonadales bacterium; assembly: GCA_041395945.1. NCBI lineage: Bacteria > Pseudomonadati > Pseudomonadota > Gammaproteobacteria > Pseudomonadales > Pseudomonadales bacterium. The sequence goes on along the minus strand of JAWKZN010000001.1, from coordinate 1,874,672 downwards.
ACGATGGGTTTTTCGGTCTCAACCGGGAAGGTATTGATTGCATCCACCTGGCTCTTGATTTCGTTGAGCGACTCGATCTGATCCGCGTCTTCGTAGAGCAGGGCCATCACGCTGCAGATGTTCTCCGAGGCGTTGGTCTGGATCTTTTCGATGCCCTCTACACCATCGAGTGCTTCTTCGACCCGGATGCAGACACCCTGCTCGACCTCTTCGGGGGCAGCACCAAGATAGGGCACGCTGATCGTGACCATCTTCACGTCCATGCTCGGGAATTCCTCCTGATGCACAGTGAACAGCGCCATGATGCCGCCGACCATCATCACGAACATCAGCAGATTCGCGGCAACCGGATTCTTGGTAAACCAGGTGATGGCGGTATGCATGGAGAGTCCTCTTCGTCCTGCGGATCAGACTGCTGTGGCAGAGTCGATTTCGGGCAGGGGTTCTACCGGCATACCGTCGATGACGGTCTGAATGGGCGACAGGCAGACACGGTCTCCGCGGTTCAGTCCACCCTGGATGAGCACTTCGTCCCGGTACAGTCGCAGGGTATCCACGTCGCGATAGCGCAGGCGGTTCTCTTCATCCACCACCAGTACTCTGTCACCGTTGCGCATCACGTTGCGCGGCAGTACCACGATGTTGTCTGCCAGCAGACCTTCGATTTCAGCGTTGACAAACAGGCCAACGGACAGAGGTACAGTCTGCTGATCGTTGGTGACACGGGCGACCACCTGGACCATCCGGCTGGCGGTATCTATCTGGGCTTCGGTGCGGACGATGCGGCCGGTCCATTGCAGTTCCTGGCCGGCGTATTCAGCACTCAGGACCACCCTGGGCTGCTGCTCCAGGGGCAGCTCACCGCGATGCCCGACGGGCAGATTGAGATAGGCGAGCTGGCGGTCGGCGATGGGCAGTCGGACTTCCACCTCGTCTGAGGCATAGAGGGTGGCGATCGCTGCTCCGCGGCTGATGAACTGACCGATGTCCACAGATTCCTGTCTCACCAGTCCGGTAAATGGCGCTTTCAGCTCGGTGCGTGCGAGATCGCGGCTTGCCTGGGCAAAGGCGGCCTTTGCGTCCTGGAGGACGGCCTCCTGCACCTTGAATCCACGCAGCTGGTTTTCGATCTGGCTCTGGCTGGCGAGCTGGCGGGATTCGAGACTCTTGAGACGCTGGTATTCGAACCTTGAATGTTCGAACTCTGCCTGTGCCCGATCCAGACTGGCCTGGGCGCGGGCGAGTGCGGATCGGTAGTCATTGTCTTCAAGACGCAGCAGGGGGGCGCCGGCTTCAAAGTAGCCGCCGTTGACGAGGGAGGGCGACATCCACACCACCCGACCGGAGACTTCAGGTATCAGATTGCTTTCGGTACTCGGCAGCACAGAGCCCTGGGAGTGCACGGTGAGCTGAATGGACTCCGGGATGACCTCGCGTACCCGCACGGCGGTGGCGATGGGTTCCACCGAAGAGGGCTTCAATTCGGGACTGGTTGCCATCAGCGTAACGGCGCCGAAGATCGAAACGACGACGACCAGCACGGGTATCAGCAGTTTACGGATCATGATGTGGCAACCTCTTTGAATGAGCGCGTCTGCATGGCGCGATAGGCGTCGAATGCACCTCTGGCCTGCTGGCGGTTGAGCTCGGAGAGTTCGTTGAAGACCCGTGCGATCTGGTCGAGGTCCCGGTGCTCCATCGCCTCATCCAGCGCCTTGGCGAGACGGCGGTGGGAAGCGCGGTCCACTTCCGCCAGCCCATCCAGTGGTGTCATGGCCGGCATGAACTGCAGCAGGGCGTGCGCGATGAGCTGCACGGGCAGATTGCCGCTCGCCGCCATGATGGAATGCATCATGTCCACCCGGGCCTGCATATGGGCTTCCGGATCGAGTTCGCTTTCGTGCAGGGGTCGCACGAGCTGGCGCAGCTCGCGCAGTTCCTGGTCATCCGCTTTACGCACTGCGTTGAGCGCTGCGGTCTGCACCAGGCTCGCAATGACCACCAGAATCTGATCGACCAGGTCCGGCTGGGGCACATCGCCAAGGGACAGAAGGCAGCCGATCACATCGAGACTCGCCTGGTTCAAGGGGGTGACCCGGGCACCACCGGGCTGAATTTCAGCAATGCCGAGCTGTTCGAGTTTCTTCATGGCTTCCCGAACTGCGCCGCGATTGGCGGCGAATCGGGCGGCAAGATCCCGCTCGGATGGCAGGCGCTCGCCGGTGCGGTACTGACCCTGGAGGATGTCCCGGGTCAGGCTGTCGGCGATTTCATCGTGTTTGGGCATGCGTTTGACGGTTGCGTTCATGGTTCACCTGAATGTCAGGATCCTGGCTGATCCTTCAGTCGCTGGCGTGACCACAATGGTCATACCAGATTGGTCGGGGCATTGTAGAGAGTGAACGGGCAATGTCCAGCATTTCGTTACCGTCGGTAACAAAATGTGATCGAAACCTCAGATTTCAGCGCGCGCAGGCGGCGCGCGCGGGCGATCAGGCCCTGGGATCGACTCTTCGGTCAAGCATGTTGCCATGACGTAGAAGGTCGACCACCCGGGCCCGGCGCTGGGTCGGCTTGTTGTGCCAGAAGCTGGTGTCGAACGCCGGTCGCTGGACCCGATGGATCACACCCATCGCAGTGGGGAACGGCGCCTTCATGCCGAGCAGCAGATGGGCGAGGGTGGGATTGGTCTCGTCATGGGTCAGCAGGTCGGATGCGCTGATGCCGTCCTCACCGATGGTGACCGCTTCGAGTTGCAGGCTGCGGGGATTCAGTCGCAATCCCCGGCTGGCGTCTTTGCCGTAGGTCAGTGGCTGACCGTGCACCACATGGATCTGGGTTTCGGCCGCCTGCTTCTTGTTGACCACGTCGTCGAAGACGTCTTTGTTGTAGACGATACAGTTCTGGAGGAGCTCCACGAAGGCAGTGCCTTCATGGCTGCGGGCTGCTTTGAGCAGACCGGGCAAGCCTTTCTGATCGATGTCCACCGCCCGGGCAATGAAGGATGCCCCTGCACCGAGGGCAAACAGTCCGGGGTTCACCGGGGCATCGAACGATCCATGGGGTGTGGAAGGGCTCGTTGTGCCCTGCCGGGAGGTCGGCGAAGACTGCCCCTTGGTGAGCCCGTAAATCTCGTTGTTGAACAGCAGAATGTTCAGATTGATATTGCGGCGCAGGGCATGCAGCAGATGATTGCCCCCGATCGAGAGTCCATCCCCATCACCGGTCACCACCCACACATCGAGCTCGGGATTGGCGAGCTTCACACCGGTCGCGATCGCAGGAGCGCGGCCGTGAATGGTATGGAATCCGTAGCTGGCCACGTAGTAGGGCAGGCGGGACGAGCAGCCGATCCCGGAGACGAAGACTGTGTTTTCCGCCTTCGCACCGGCGTCTGCCAGCGTCCGCTGCACCGCTTTGAGGATCGAGTAATCACCGCAACCCGGGCACCAGCGCACTTCCTGATCCGTTTCGAAATCTTTGAATGTCAGTGCTTTCATGCTTTTGTCCCTTTCACGCGGGTGGCAGTGGAGATCGGGTTCGAGGCGATGCCGGTATCGGCGACCGGTGGCCGGGCAAGGCGGGCGATCCGGGCTTTGACCTCGGTTACTGTAAGGGGCTGGCCGGTGACCTTGTTGTACTGTACGACCCGGGTGAGCAGGCGGTCGCGCAGCAGCGTGGCCAGTTGTCCGGTGTTCAGCTCGGGTACCAGTATGGTCTCGAAACGCTCCAGCAGACTGCCGAGATTGTCCGGCAGCGGGTTGATGTGCCGCAGATGGATCTGGGCGACCGCGAGACCTTCTTCGAGACTCTCGGCAACCGCCTGATAGACGGTCCCGTAGGTGGAGCCCCAGGCGACTACCGCCAATCCCCCTTCGATACCCTGCTCGAGGATCTGCTCGGGAATATCCAGGGCAATATTGGCAACCTTTTTCGTGCGCAGATCGGTCATCGCCTGATGATTGTCCGGCTCGTAGGAGATGTTGCCGGTATTGAGATCTTTCTCTATGCCACCGACCCGGTGCACGAATCCCGGGTTTCCCGGCACTGCCCAGACTCGGGCAAGGGTTTCCGGGTCCCGCTCGAAGGCATTTCCGGATTCGCCGGGTCCGGGCTGGCGGTGGCTGATGCTCGGGTAGGCGTCGATATCGGGTATTGCCCACAGCTCAGAGGCATTCGCAATGTAGCCGTCGGTCAGCAGAATCACGGGTGTCATGTAGCGCAGCGCGATACGCACGGCTTCGATGGCCGTATCGAAGCAATCCGAAGGTGAGCGTGCGGCGAGCACCGGAATCGGGGTGTCCCCGTTGCGGCCGTAGACTGCCTGATAGAGGTCGGACTGCTCGGTTTTGGTCGGCATGCCGGTAGAGGGACCCGCCCGCTGGGAGTTGATGATCACCAGTGGCAGTTCGGTGGCAACCGCCAGACCCATGGCCTCGGTTTTCAGGGCAATGCCGGGACCGGAGCTCGAAGTGATGCCGAGTTTGCCCGCATAAGAGGCGCCAATGGCGGAGCAGATTGCGGCGATCTCGTCCTCGGCCTGAAAGGTACTGACTCCGGCATCTTCGAGTCCGGCGAGCTGATGCAGCACCGAAGACGCAGGCGTAATGGGGTAGGAGCAGAACATCAGACCGATGTCGGCGAGTTCACCTGCGGCGAGCAGTCCGAGTGCGAGGGCCTCTGCACCGGTCAGGGTGCGGAATTCCGCGGCGGCCAGCGGAGCTTCCGGGGCGGAATGCTGAGTGAGGCCGTGGGTTAGCTCCATGGTCTCGCCGTAAGCGTGGCCCGCATTGAGCGCGGCGAGGTTGGCATCGCGCAGAGCTTCGTCGGCGGCAAAGCGGATGCTGATCCACTGCTGAGTGGAGGCACGCGGCTGATCGAAAAGCCACATCATCAGACCCAGGGCCCAGAAGTTCTTGCAGCGCAGAGAATCTTTGGTGCCGAGACCGAAGGGCTTGACCGCCTCGATGGTGAGTTCGCTGATGGGTACCGGAATCACATTGAATCTGCGCAGACTGCCGTCTTCCAGCGGGTTGCTGTCGAGATCGGCGCGCTTGAGGCGCTGCTCGGTGAAGGCGTTTTCATCGACCAGAATGGTGGCACCGTCCGCGAGCCGGGAAATGTTCACTACCAGTGCCGCGGGGTTGAAGGCGATCAGCACATCCGGCTCGTCTCCCGGTGTGGTGATCCTGCGTCCGCCGAACTGGATCTGAAAGGCTGAGACACCGAAGCGGGTGCCGGTCGGCGCCCGGATCTCCGCCGGAAAGTCCGGCAGTGTGGAGAGATCGTGGCCGCCGATGGCGGATGCAACCGTGAACTGGTGGCCCTGCAGCTGAATGCCATCCCCGGAGTCACCGGCGAAACGCACTACGTAGCTCTTTTTACTGGGGAAATTCTTAGCCGGCATGGCAGTCTCGGTGGGGGATGTACGGGCGCGCATTTTACGCAATCAAACTGGAATTGGGAGTGGCCGTGACGGAATAACCCTGATGGCTGAGCTGTGGTAGAGTGCGCGCCGCCGGGTGTCCCGGAGCACTCGAGCGTGTCTGTGGGAATGCCGTAACTGGCTGAATATTTTGGAAAAACCGCATAGGAAAGCAAAGTGAAAGTCGTAGCAAAAACCGACGAGTACACCATCTACAAAAAGCGCAATGAGCGTTTCGCCGTGAAAGGCGCCGATCGCCGCTTCATCAACGGCGATGCCAAAACCGCCATCCTGCTGGCCAACAAGCTCATCGAAGCCCCGAAAGCCAAGGCCCCGGCCGCGGCTGAGGAAGCCCCGGCCGCCGCGGCGGAGTAATGCGCCTGCGGCAGAGAAAAACCGTCTGCTGACAGCCCCTGTCAGCAGGGGACCCTGACCCGGACCCTTCGACGCTCTACAATGGCCGGTTCCAATCACCAGACGCGGACACCGCGGGCAGGTCAGTGCAAGCCGTTTCCAGATTTCAGGTCGTCTCGGATTATGAACCGGCGGGCGATCAGCCCGCGGCGATCGCCGGACTGGTGGATGGTCTGCGGTCGGGTCTCTCACATCAGACGCTGCTCGGTGTAACCGGCTCGGGTAAGACCTTCGCGATCGCCAAAGTGATCGAAGAAGTACAGCGGCCGACGATCGTAATGGCGCCGAACAAGACCCTGGCCGCCCAGCTCTATGGTGAGTTCAAGGAGTTCTTCCCGCGCAATGCGGTCGAGTACTTCGTCTCTTACTACGACTACTACCAGCCCGAAGCCTACGTGCCTTCTTCCGATACCTATATCGAGAAGGACTCGTCCATCAATGCCCACATTGAACAGATGCGTCTGTCGGCCACCAAGGCGCTCCTCGAACGGCGCGACACCATCATCGTGGCCTCTGTCTCGGCGATTTACGGCCTTGGCGATCCGCAATCCTATCTGCGTATGGTGCTGCACCTGGACCGGGGAGATAAGGTCGATCAGCGTTTCATCGTGCAGCGTCTGGCGGAGCTGCAGTACACGCGCAACGACATGGCCTTCCAGCGTGGCACCTATCGGGTGCGCGGAGACGTGATCGATGTGTTTCCCGCGGAATCCGAAAAAGAGGCGGTGCGGGTAGAGCTGTTTGATGACGAAATCGAGAGCATCAGCACTTTCGATCCACTGACCGGCGAGCTGCTGAATCGTCTGCCGCGCTATACGGTGTTCCCGAAATCCCACTATGTCACCCCCCGGGAGCGCATCCTCAAAGTGCTCGATGAGATCAGGGAAGAGCTGCAGGATCGGCTCAACTGGCTGACGGAAAACCACAAGCTGGTGGAAGCGCAGCGGCTCGACCAGCGCACGCGTTTCGATCTTGAAATGATCAAGGAACTGGGTTTCTGCAGCGGCATCGAGAACTACTCCCGGTATCTCTCGGGTCGTCTGGCGGGGGAGCCACCACCGACGCTGTTCGACTACCTCCCGAAAGACGCCCTGATGATCATCGATGAGTCCCATGTCACCGTGCCCCAGATCGGCGGCATGTACAAAGGCGATCGATCGCGCAAGGAGACCCTGGTGGAATTTGGTTTCCGGCTGCCGTCGGCGCTGGACAACCGGCCGCTGCGTTTTGATGAGTGGGAGGCGCTGGGTCCCCAGATGATTTTCGTCTCGGCAACACCCGGGCCCTATGAAGCTCAGTATTCAGGTCAGGTGGTGGAGCAGGTGGTGCGGCCCACCGGACTGGTCGATCCTGCGGTGGAGGTGCGCCCCGCATTGACACAGGTGGACGATCTGCTCAGTGAAATCAGCGTCACAGTCGCCCGTAAAGAGCGGGTGCTGGTCACGGTGCTCACCAAACGCATGGCGGAAGATCTTACCGAATATCTCGATGAACACGGTGTGCGCGTGCGTTATCTGCACTCGGACATCGATACGGTGGAGCGGATGGAAATCATCCGCGATCTGCGCCTGGGTGAATTCGATGTGCTGGTCGGGATCAACCTCCTGCGCGAGGGGCTCGACATGCCCGAGGTCTCGCTGGTCGCGATTCTGGATGCAGACAAGGAAGGTTTTCTGCGTTCCGAACGTTCCCTGATACAGACCGTCGGCCGGGCAGCGCGGCATCTGAACGGCCGAGCGATTCTCTACGCGGACAGGATGACCGGATCCATGGAGAGCGCCATCGGCGAGACCGATCGGCGCCGGGAAAAGCAGGTCACTTTCAACAGGCTGCATGGCATCACCCCGCGTTCCGTTCAGAAACGTGTGGCGGATGTGATGGAAGGTGCGCGGACTGCCGCACCGGGTGAGAACCGCGCCCGCGCGGCGACCGGTGGGCGCCGGGCCGCGAGTGAAATTCAGGTGCCGGACGATCCCAGAGCCCTGGGTAAGCTGCTCGCCCAGCTCGAAAACCAGATGCTCACCCACGCACGCAATCTGGAATTTGAAGAAGCGGCCGCTTTGCGGGATCAGATCTCCCTGATACGCGAGAAAAGTCTGGTCAATCCTTACTGAAGCCGATCGACGGTAGTGTCGGATTCGCGCGCGAACAGCAGCCGATCACCGAGGCAGGCCTTAAGGCTTTCCCGGATCTGAAAAGCCCCGCTGGATGCGCGGACCTCACATCCGATTTCCAGGCGGCAGTCCCAGTCGTCCCGCCGCCAGCTGCGATCCAGCCTCTGTCTGCTTATCGCGCTGCCGTCCGCCTCCAGCCGAACGGTTTCCGTGAGTTCGCTGGACAGGTGCGTGCCCACTTCAGGCTCGACAAAGGATCGCAGCGGCCGGGTTTTCCGGTAGAGCCAGCTTCCGTCCGCATTGACTGTTACCGGCTCGAAAGCCTCGGGTGCGTGCTTCGCTGCTCCGACACCTGCGGCAAAAGGCAGGGGTTGCGCGGTGGCCTCAACCTCACGCACCGGCAGCTCGATTACCGATTGGCCGATGGCGACAGTGAGTGCTGCACCGGCCGCAGTGGGCCAGGTCATGGGCCAGAGTCCGTTCGAGATGGCCACTCGGATACGATTGCCTCGTTTGAACCGGTGCGCGCAGAACTGCAGCGGCAGGGACAGGGAGTAGAATTCACCGGGCACCACAGTATCCGGTGCACGGTGAGAATTGCGCGCGGAGAGTTTGCGTAGACTGAAACTCACCGGCCAGGATTGACCGGCAGAATCCACTTCGTTGAGCCGCACCGCAATGGATGCCCGGGCCTGGTCGACAGACAGGTGCAGTCGCAGTACCGGGTAACCCAGAATTTCCATAGCCGAGTCGAGTACCGGTGAATCGAAGCACAGCGAGTGCGCATCGTCGGTGCTCTGCTCCCCGGGCAGCAGGTCGAGCCATTCGGGATGGGTGGAGCCCACGGGTGCGGCAGGACGATGCGTGATCGGGCTGGCCCTCCCGGGTGCCAGTGCGGACAGACCCTGAGCGGACAGGAAGTAGCGCCCTGTGCTTGCCGCCGCGGGAGGCCAGCGCGCTTCGGCGATCCAGCGTCCCGGAACCGGCCTGGGCAGCACTTCCCGCGCAGTGCAGTAGGGCATGTAGGCGCGCAGCATGGGCCCGGCCATGATTCCGGTCTCTTCACCGCACAGCCAGTGGCGCCACCAGCGGACTTCTTCACTCGCCCAGTCAACTCCGCCCGGCACTGCCATCTCCGGATAGGTATGCGCCCAGGGACCGATGAGGCCCCTGCGCGGCACCGTAAGCTGCTCGAGCAGCCGGCCCACCGGATTTGCGTAGGTGTCCTGCCAGCCTGCCACGACATAGGTTGGACAACGGATGCTGGCGTAATCCAGCGCGATGGATCCGCGCTGCCAGTAGTCATCGAAATACTGATGGTCCAGCCAGCGGGTGATGATGGCCGGGGTACTGCGCAGTCGATCCCGCCACAGTTTCAGCCAGCCTGCACCCACGATCTGCGGATCCGGCGGACCGGCCATCACCGATTTGAACGACAGTCCCCACTGCAGGTTCGCCTGGGCGAGGGTGCCACCGAGGTAGTGGGCATCATCGGTGTAGCGATGGTCTGTGCCGGCGATGGACAGGATGGCCTTGAGCGCCCGGGGCTGCAGGGCGGCGATCTGCAGGGTATTGATCGCCCCCCAGGAAATGCCGCGCATGCCAACATTGCCGTTGCACCAGGGTTGCCGCGAGAGCCAGTCGATGCAGCGGACCCCGTCTTCCAGTTCGATCTGCGTGTATTCGTCAGTCAGCACTCCCTCAGAGTCACCGCTGCCGCGCACGTCGATTCTTGCAAATGCAATACCGTGGCTGGCCAGCACATCCCCCCAGGCATTGTCATGGAAGCGATAGCCGTCGCGCTTGCGGTAGGGGATGTACTCGAGGACCACGGGCGCAGGTCTGTTACTGGTGGTGTCAGGAATCCACAGGCGAGCGGACAATCGCACGCCATCGTCCATGACAATCCACTGGTGCTCAGTGATCTGATAGGTCTCCTGTGCAGGCATATGTCTCCCTGCTGTGAAATTCGCTGGTAGCATGGGCCCGGATAAAAACACGGACAACCCCCCGCAGGAGACGTCATTCATGCTGAAACGCACAAGTGCACACTCGCCCACGGCTGCAGGCAGACTGGTGTATCTGGAACATGAATCGCGGGTGCTCGCCGATAATCCCCTCGGTGATCCGCACATCCGGCAACTGCCCGTCTGGCTGCCGCCCGCCTATCTGGCCACCCGCAGCAAGCGCCGCTTTCCGGTACTTTTCGATCTGGTCGGATTCACCGGCTCGGGGCACTCCCATGTCGCCTGGCGCAACTTTGACGAAAGTGTTCCGGAGCAGGCCGCGCGGCTGATCGCCGAGAAGCGCATGGGAGCAGCGATTATCGTGTTTCCCGACTGCTTCACCGCGCTTGGCGGCAATCAGTACATCAACTCCAGCGCGATCGGCCGCTATGCCGACTATCTGACCCGGGAGCTCATTCCCTTCGTGGATGGCGAGTTCCGCACACTGGCCGACCGGGAACATCGCGGCTGTTTCGGGAAATCCTCAGGCGGTTATGGCGCCATCGTTCACGCGATGAAATATCCCCAGTACTGGGGTGCCATCGCCGATCATTCGGGCGATGCACACTTTGATGTGGTGTATCGGGGAGACTGGCCGAAAGCGCTGAATCTGCTGGCCCGCTATCGACGACCGGCACACAAACAGGGCCGCTATCGGATCGGTGTGCACACCGCTCAGACAGCACCGGGGGTGGACGACGGTCGTATCGGAAGATTCCTGACGTCAGTGCGGGAGAAAAAAAATCCGTCGGGAGACGAAGTCATGGCGCTGATGATGCTGGCGATGGCGGCGAGTTACGATCCTGCCCCCTCAGCACCCAATGGCTTCAAGGTGCCGTTTGATCTCGAAACCGCAGAGCTGCTGCCGGCACGTTGGAAGCGCTGGCTTGCGCACGACCCGATACACATGGTGCGTGTGCATCGGAAGGCGCTGAAGTCCATGAAAGGCATCTTCATCGATTGCGGCTGGCGGGATCAGTTCAACATCCACTATGGCTCCCGGATACTGTCCCGGGAACTCACAAAGGCCGGTGTGAATCATGTCTACGAGGAGTTCGATGCGACCCACTCCGGCATCGACTACCGAATGGACCGCAGCCTGCCTTTCCTCTACAGGGCTCTCAAGCCTTAGGATCAGAGGCTCCGCGGCACCCACCGAACGGGCATGGAGCATTGGACAATGCCGTCCCTTACGGTTAAGTTTGGCCCCGACGCCTACCTGCCGTAAGGGAGGGGGTGATCTGAAAACGCGACTCTAACCGAAACAGATTTGGACTTGATCCGGCTATGGACAGGTACCGATACCAGCCTCAACTCCAGGTTCCGCCCGCTCCGGGCACGGCGCTGCGTACCACCACCCGTCCGCTCGACATCCTTTTCTGTTCGGGGAGATCCGCTTCGAACTGAATGGGAGGCATTGCCATGTCGAAGAGATTGAGTGCGGTGGATTTCCGGGCGGCGAAAGCCAGCGGAAAAAAGCTCTCGATGGTGACCTGTTACGACTACTGGTCTGCACAGGTGCTCAACAGAACCCAGGTTGATTCGCTGCTGGTCGGGGACAGTCTGGCCATGGTGATGCACGGGTTCGATTCCACCGTGCATGCCACCGTGGAGATGATGGCTCTGCATATCGGTGCGGTTGCGCGCGGTGCACCGGAGAAATTCATCATTGGCGATATGCCCTTTCTGGCAGGCCGCAAAGGTCTGACCGCCGGGATGGAGGCGGTACAGAGCCTGATGCAGGCGGGTGCCCAGGCCATCAAGCTGGAAGGGGAACGGGGCCAGCTCGACCTCATCGAGGCGATCGTCGAAGGCGGCGTGCCGGTGATGGGGCATCTTGGCCTCACGCCACAGTCGGTTCACGGTCTCGGCGGCCACAAGGTACAGGCGCGCGCCGAGGCGGAAGCGGATGCGCTGCTGGCTTCCGCAGAACGGCTTGCCGCCGCCGGATGTTTTGCGCTGGTGCTCGAGTGTGTGCCCGCGCCGGTGGCTGCACGAGTTACTGCCGCGATTGAGATTCCGACCATAGGCATCGGCGCAGGCGCAGGCACGGATGGCCAGGTACTGGTGCTGCAGGACATGCTCGGCATGAACCCCTGCTTCAAGCCGAAATTTCTGCGTCACTACGCGACCGGCCACGCCATGATCACCGAGGCGGTCAATCGATTTCACAGCGATACAGAGCAGGGCAGTTTTCCCGCTCTGGCCGAGAGCTATCGATGAGCGCGCCGGTACGGTTGCCGGAAGGTGCGGTCGCCGGCGATTCGGGCTCTGGAATTCAGGTATTCCGGGATCTGACGGCCTGGAGCGAGTATCGACAGGGCATGTCCGGCAGTATCGGCTTTGTCGCCACCATGGGCGCACTGCATGCGGGTCATGCATCGCTCATCGAGCGCAGTCGCGCCGAAAACGATCAGACGGTGCTCAGCATTTATCTCAATCCCACCCAGTTCAACAATCCTCAGGACCTGGAGAAATATCCCCGCACCCTGGAGCGGGATCTGCGCATGGCGTGCGCGCTCGGTGTCGATGCGGTGATCACGCCGACCGGTGAGGCCATGTATGCGGACAGTTTCCGTTACCAGGTGGAGGAAAAAACAGAATCGAACACGCTCTGCGGCAGGCATCGACCCGGACACTTCACCGGTGTGCTCACGGTAGTGATGAAGCTGTTGAACCTCGTGCGACCGGATCGTGCCTATTTCGGTGAGAAGGATTTCCAGCAGTACGAGCTGATCCGGGATATGTGTGCGGCGTTTTTCATGGCTGTCGACATCGTGCCCTGCGCCATCGTGCGCGAGCCGGATGGTCTGGCCATGAGCTCACGCAACGAGTTGCTTGATGCGCCTTCGCGTGCGAGAGCGGGACAACTCAATGTGCTGATCCGTTCCGACCTCGATGATGCCGCGGTGATGCAGACCCTCACCGCAGCGGGTTTCGATGTCGACTATGTGGTCAGCCGGGAGGGGCGTCGTTTTGCCGCTGCGAGTCTTCGCTCGGGTGAACGCGTCGTACGCCTGATCGATAATGTGGTGCTCAGTCGTTCAGGCTGGTGCTCAGACGCTCACAGGCCCGGGCGAAATCCTCCATGAATTCCCGCACCACATTGCGGGCGCTGGTCGCGGTGTTCATCAGTCCGACCCCCTGACCGACCCAGTAGGTGGCGAGGCGCCGGGCATTCGGATCACCTGCCTCGGCCAGTTTGTCGATACGGGCGAGGGCGGGTCCGGAAACCAGGCCCTGCAGCGGCATGGGCAGCGGATCCGGGGCATCAGCTTCCTGCCAGGCGTCGGTCCAGGGACTGCGCAGCTGTCGTGTGTACTTGCCCGTGCGGCTGCGTGAGCGAACCGTCTGCCGGGAGGTTGCCAGCAGCATCTTTTCCTTTACCGCCGGTGCGGTTTCCGCTTCTGCCGTCGTCAGCCAGACTGAGCCCGTCCAGGCGCCCGCCGCACCCATGGCCATGCAGGCGGCCATCTGCCGGCCGGTGACGATACCGCCCGCTGCGAGGACAAGGGTATCGGCACCCAGTTCGGCGATCGTGTCGAGCACTTCGGGCACGACCACCAGGGTCGAGACTTCTCCGCAGTGTCCGCCCGCCTCGGTTCCGGATACCACCAGAACGTCGACACCGGCCTCGATGTGCTTTATGGCATGTTCCCGCGCACCGGTCAGCGCGCCGACCACGATGCCCTTTTTGCGTGCGGCCTCCATCATGAAAGGCGGCGGCACACCCAGGGCATTCACCACCATCCGGATCGGGTGGCGCAGCGCCACTTCGAGCTGTTTGCTGGCGCCGCGCTCGCGCATCGCATCGCCAGTGTCAGCACGGATCTGCCGATCCCACAGACCTTTTGTATCGATGCCGTTTTCCGCAAGGATGCGCTCCACGTGACGCTTGTGAGAGTCCGGGATGCGTGCTTCCAGGTCTTCGGGGGTCAGGGTGCCTTCCTTATCCACGAGGCTGGTGGGTACGATAAGGTCCACGCCATAGGGCTTGCCGCCGACCTGTTCGTCGATCCATTTGAGATCGATCTCAAGAGACTCCGGCGTGTGGCCCACCGCTCCCAGCACACCGAAGCCGCCCGCTTTGCTGACTTCGGCCACTACATCGCGGCAGTGGCTGAAGGCGAACAGAGGAAATTCGCAGCCAACCATTTCACAGATCTTCGATTTCATTGTGTTTCTCCGGCAGTGTTGATTGAATCCAGCGTCTTTCGAGCCCGGTCCTGATGTGCGGGCTGAATGTGATCGGTCAGTGTTTTCAGCGCGGCGGCGAGCACGGCGGCGTCATCGGTGAAGCCCAGACCCAGAATAAAATCCGGTATGAGATCGGCAGGCATGATGAAGTAGCCGAGAGCGCCAAGCAGAATGCCGCGCACATGCCTGGGTGTGATGGGGTCGATTGCGGCGTAGTAAGCGGCCAGCAGGTCCGCGGCAAAGGGAAGGCGAGCGGCCACCCGGCGGAACTTGGGCCAGAACTGTGTCTCTATCTCTCTGGCATCCTCTGGTTGCATGCCGGAATCGCCCCTTTCTCTGTCGCGTTTGAGCTGGATGTAGCATGCCAGAAGCGCAGAGGCTTCGCAGTCAGCCGGTCCGGTCGGACCCGGGGCGACAGGCTGATCCCGGCGGACTATCCTCGCCCCATCAGCCGGGGAGCATCCCGTGCCAGGTTTCAGATACAAGGCATTCATCAGCTACAGCCACACGGATGAGCCATGGGCATCCTGGCTGCATCGCGAGCTGGAAGCCTATCAGCCACCGGAAGATCTGGAGCTGCCCGGTCGACTCTCGCCGATATTTCAGGACCGCGAAGAACTGGCTGCCTCCAGAGATCTCAGTGACGCCATCGAAGCGGCACTGGCCGCATCCGAATTTCTCATTGTCGTGTGTTCACCGGCCGCCGCGTCGTCGAAGTGGGTTCGCGCGGAAGTCGAGAAATTCATCGGTTTCGGCCGGGAAGAGAATGTCCTGTGCCTGATTGTCGAGGGTAAACCCCACGATGCGAGATCTGAATGCCTGCCTGAACCACTGCGAAAGCGGGAACCGCTGGCGGCCGATGTACGTGGCGACAGCAGCGCCCGATCCAGCGCGCTGTTGCGGATTGTGGCGGGGCTGCTGCGTGTCGAGTTCAATCGGCTGCGTCGGCGGGAAGCCTCCATCGCCCTGTTGCCGTTCCGGGATCTGTCTCCTGCGGGTGACAAGGACTACCTGGCGGATGGATTTGCAGAGGAGTTGCTCAACAGACTGACAAGGCTGCGCGATCTCCGGGTAATCTCGAGATCCTCGTCTTTTCAGTTCAGGGACCAGGCGCTGCCCGCGACGGAGATAGGGCGCCAGCTGGATGCAACCTATGTAGTGGAAGGTTCTGTTCGCACCATGGGCAAAGCGATACGGGTTGGCGTTCAGCTCACCGACACACGAACGGACTCCATACGCTGGTCGATGAGCTACGATCGAACCCTTGATGATGCGTTCGCGTTGCAGGATGAGATTGCGGCCAGTGTCGCAGCCGAGCTGCATCGCACCGTGCGCGCCCAGGCATCGGCACGAAAAGCGGTGAATGCCCAGGCCTATCAGCTGCTGCTGCGCGCCCGGCATCTGGCCCGGCAGTTCAAACGGGAGGCGCTCGAACGCTCCAATGAACTTCTCCAGGAGGCGCTGCAGCTCGAGCCCGGATATCCGGATCTGTGGAATGGTCTGGCCGACAACTACGGCACCCAGGCGGGTGAGGGCTTCGGTGATCCGGAAGAGCGAATCCGCCTGTCGCGCGAGGCCACCGAGAAAGTGCTCGCGCTGGATCCCGACAACGCGGTGGCGCTGTCGCAACGGGCGTGGATTGCTCTGCGGTTCGACAATGATCTCAGTGCCGCAGCGAAGGATCTGCAGCGTGCGCTGGCCGATGGTACCCACGACGCCAGAGTGCTGAGCACGGCCGCCGGGCTTTTGACGAGAATGCGTCGCATTGAGGAAGGCGTCGCCGTGGCGCGACGGGTTACGAAACTCGACCCCCTGAATTCCCACGCCTTCGCAAACCTCGGGGCATTTTCCCTGTTTGCCGGGCGATACGACGATGCAATCCACGCCTATCGTCATGCATTGGAGATCAGTCCCGGGTTTGTCGGCGCGAACTTCGCCATTGGCCTGGCGTCGCTAGAGAAAGGTGATCTGGAAGCCGCTGCTGCATCGATGCAGCGGGAAAGTGATGAAGAATTCAGGACCAAAGGGCTGGCCTTTCTGTACTGGGCGCAGGGGAACACCGACGCCTTCCATGCCGAACTCAAACTTCTGATCGAAACCTGGGGGGCGGTCTGGCCCTCCGAGGTATCCGAAGTGTATGCCTACGCTGGCATGGCCGATGAGGCGTTTGAGTGGATTGACCGTGCTACGAACCTCGAGCAGGGCGCAGGCTGGGCGGAATGTGTCCTTAATCCCGCGTACCGCAAACTGCGGGATGATGTCCGCTGGCCCGGGTTGCTTGAAGCGCTTCATCTGGCGCCGGCACAGCTCGCACAGATCCGTTTCAATCTGCCGGATGTGCTGCAAAGGCCGGGGTAGGGGCTGGAGGCAGGTGCGGGCCGCGAATCCTGGTCCGACTGGTGCTCGAAGCCCATCCGGAACGCCCGTTCCCTGCCCTCCGGGAAACAGCTTTTGGTCGTGTTGCTGACTCCATCCTCTGAAGAAATGGAGTCTCCGGTGCACCCGGGATGATTCACTTGACAAAGAGGGCAAAAGTCAATGACATTGACCCTCAGTCTGTTATCTGTTAGTAATAATGCAGACACACCGTAAACAGGGCCAAGGGAGACAGGACGATGAACAAAGCAGCAACAGAGATTAAGTACAGTGGAGTGCACCACCTCGCGCTGGTATCTCGGGATATGGAAAAAACCGTAGATTTCTACACCAACGTACTGAATATGAAGTACATAAAAGGCTTCGATCTTGGGGGAAACAGTTCAGGCCAGCATTTTTTCTTCGACATGGGAGGTGGAAATCTTCTTGCGTTTTTCTGGTTCAAAGGTGCGCCGAAAGCGGCCCCGGGTATCGCCTCCGCTCATGGACTCGCGGGGGAGAGTGGCGACATTACATCGGCCCACGGCTCCATGAACCACGTGGCCTTCCACTGCGCGGTCGACGACATAGAAGCGTACCGAGACACCCTGGTCGCCAAGGGCGTGCACTGCACTGAAATAGTCAATCATTCCGACGTGGTTACCGAGCCAGGCATCGATCGTCACAGTAAAACTCCTGACGACAAAACCTGGATACGATCGTTCTACTTTTTCGACCCGGACGGCATAATGCTGGAATTCTGCTGCAACGTACGCGCCGGCTCGGATTACTGTGAACTGCCGGTGAACGCTGAGGGTATCAAGGCCAACGGCAAGTCAATCTGAACAAACGACACTGGATAGGGATTCCGGTAGCGGCCAGGTGCTTCAGCGGCTGCTGCCGGACCTTCCTGGCCTGGCTTGACCATCGCGAGAAACCAGATAGTCGGACTGGTAATCCGCACGACAGACGAAAAATACCTGAGCGAATCTGATGTAGAAGAGTTGCTCGAAATGAACTCGTCAAACCCTTCCATCAACGCCCCTCAGATATGGTTTCGAGAAGAGAGCTGGACCGCCCGACTCCTTGTATGCTTAGCAGGCTAAGTATCTAACACCATCACCTGGATGCGACGAATGCAGATATGCCGAATCGACGAGGCCTGGAGGTCAGCATGCTGAATCTGCGTGCTGTAGGTGTATCAAAGAATCGTGATTCTGAACACTGTCTGCTTTGTGGTTTTCCAGCTCCCCTGCGAACAGGCGGAAATTGATTCGGCATGGGTAACCGGTTCTCTGCACAGGGTCGTTCAATCGGAGAGCGCTGGAGTCTGCTGCCCGGTTTTTGCCCCAACCGGAGCGACAGAGAAAGACACGGTGCGACA
Organism: Pseudomonadales bacterium; assembly: GCA_041395945.1. Classification (NCBI taxonomy): domain Bacteria; kingdom Pseudomonadati; phylum Pseudomonadota; class Gammaproteobacteria; order Pseudomonadales; species Pseudomonadales bacterium. The sequence goes on along the minus strand of JAWKZN010000001.1, from coordinate 1,856,777 downwards.
GATCAGGGTGCGGACGCCCACGTCGATAGTAGATAACCCTTTGGTTTTTAGGGGTTGTGCTTTGATATTTAAGGGAAATCGGCTCTTCATCGTTAATGGGGGACACCGGTGTTCATTAAACTGATTTTGCGAAGATCGTTTAATGGAGATACTACCGATGTCCCACGCAGGAGTCATATTAGGCATATCTGACCTTGAGATCGAGAAGGTTGATCGGGACCAGGGCATCAAGGTCTATGCCCGGCCTACCAGACGCCCCTCGTGCATTCATTGCGAGCACGAGGGGGTGAGGATCAAGGCGACCCGTCAACGAACCCTCAAGCACACGCGTCAGGGTAACCAGGTGATGACCTTGCACCTGAAGTCGCCCAAGTACCACTGCCCACAGTGCGGGCGCTATTTCTGCCACCGGTTCAAGGGCGTTCGGCCGCGCTTCAGAGCGTCGGAAGCGTTTCGGCTCGAGGTGTTCGAAGCGCATGATGGCGGCGTCACTCAGCGCAAGATCACGCGCACCCACGGCATCAGTGCGGCAACCGTCGAGCGCTGGTATCAGAGCCATTGTCGGCAACGGTGCTCTGAGATGTCGAACCGCCCCTGTCCACGGGTATTGGGTATCGATGAACACTTCTTCACCCGCCGACGAGGGTATGCAACAAGCTTTGTGGATCTGAAGAACCACAAAGTCTTCGACGTGGCACTCGGACGCTCTGAACCGAGCTTAAGACGCTATCTGAGGCGTTTACCGGGCCGGGATCAGGTAAAGGTCATCGTCATGGATCTGTCCGAGACCTACCGCAGCATTGCCCGCCGGTACTTCCCCCAGGCCACGATCGTCGCCGATCGCTTCCATGTAATCCGGCTGGTAAACCAGCACTTTCTCAAGGTCTGGCAACAACAGGATCCCGAGGGTCGAAGCAACCGCGGATTACTGAGTCTGATGCGTCGGCACGAGTGGTATCTGTCCGATGAGCAGCGCGACAACCTCAGAAGCTATCTCGGAGAATGGCCCGTGCTCAAGGCGCTGTACGATGCCAAGCAGCGGCTGAACCGCCTCCTGCTGCTGAAAGCACTGAACGCCAGGAAAGCCAGAAGCACGTTGCCCGAGTTCCTTACGCTGATTGAGCAGCTCCACGTCAGTCCGCTCCACCGGCTCGCAAAAACACTCACCTCATGGCTTGCACCCATCGTCGCCATGTGGCGATTCACGCGCAGCAACGGCATCACCGAGGGCTTCCACACCAAGATGGAAATGATGTCGAGAAGAGCCTACGGGTTCAGAAACTTTGAGAACTACCGGCTGCGGGTCTTAACCCACTGCGGCTGGGATGGCATCATCAACCGGGTTTAGTGAACAACGGCCCATCCCCCATTAATCGGGTAGAGCCGGGAAATCTGGTAGGCACGACCGGATTCGAACCGGTGACCTCTACCATGTCAAGGTAGCGCTCTAACCAACTGAGCTACGCGCCTGCATGTGCCTGCTTCGAGGGGCGCCAATGTAGCCGAAGATGGGGATCAGGTCGAGGGTCCGGCACCTGGGATGTCGATTTCCAGCCGCGCTGCCACGCTTACCAGTGCATCCGCGGGTTTGATGTCCCGCTGCCGGCACCAGTCCATGCCTTCCGACTTCGACAGCACGAGCCCCTGTTCAAGATAGGCCAGGGTGCGGCAGGCATTGGCGAGCCGGTAGTCCCTGAGTTCGTCCGGCCGATTGGCTGCCCACAGAAAATCCGTCCGGATCGCGGCGAGAAAGTCCGCTGCGGGCACTTCGGGCAGGTTTGAGGGCGGCCAGCTGCCGAGCAGATCCACGCCCCGGTGTCGGGCCACAGTGAGATGCATTGCCAGGTCCGGGTCCGCATCCTGATGCGGCGTGACGCGGGTCTGCGCGAAATCCTGCCGATGGGATTCGCCGTAATGAAGGAGATGCGGACAGGGGTGCCGCCAGGGATGGAGATTATCCTCGAGCAGCAGGCTCAGCTCGAGGGGGTGGGGCGCGCCGGAGACTTCAGGCAACAGGCGACCGAGCTGCGCATACTGGGTATCGAGGGGGCGACTTGACACGATCACCAGCACATCCAGATCGCTGCGCTGGGGGTCGAAACCCGCCATGGCGAGCGAGCCGTGCAGGAGCACGGCCTGCAACCGATCCTGAAGAATCTTCTGCAGCCCCTCTGTGAGCCGGTCGAGTTGAGCGCGGGCCTCGGGAAAAGCCTCGATCCACCCAGCCATGATTGCGCTGCCGCCGCGATTGCCGCTTTGGGAATGTTATTCTGCCACGGCACCGACAGCGGAGAGACCTCATGTCCGAAATCAAATTTTCCAAAGAAGAAACCGAGATCGTCGTGCGCAAGATCCAGCTCTACTTCCGGGAAGAACTGGATCAGGAGATCGGCCGTTTTGATGCGGAGTTTCTCCTGGATTTCTTTGCGGAGGAGGTGGGCGCCTATTTCTACAATCGCGGTCTGGTGGATGCCCAGGTGGTGATCGAATCCCGTCTTGAGGGTATCCGCGACGCGCTCTACGAAATCGAAAAACCCACCGAGTTCACGAAATAACCGGCCATGACTGGCCCGACCGCACCTGCGGATTTCGCTGCGAAGCCGTTACTGCTGCGCCCGACACCTTCGATCGAAGTGGCCAGCCACAGGCTGTCGCACCCTCGATCCGAGGATCTCCTGCTCGACACTTACGCCAGCACCTCGGACCCTTCAGCTGCAGCACCCGCCGTGCTGCGGGTCACCGGCGAACCGGACCGCGATCGCAGGCATCCTGTCTTTTTACCGCGGGCAGCTGGCCGGCGAGCACATTTAGTTCGCTCTCACCCCGGTCAAGGGATACCCAGGAGTCTTCCGGGGTCGTAGACTCGCGGTTCGTACTTGGAGTCGTTATGCGCCGATCGGATGCCTTCAGGGGCCTCTATCATCGCTCCCGGGAGCGGGTCTTCTGTCAGGAGTGGGAATGGTTTGTGGAGACCCGGGAAGGCCGCCGGGGGCCCTTCCTCAATCGTAACGCCGCCCATCAGGAACTGCTGTTTTACGTCGAGACCATGGCCTTCCTCGAAGCGCATAAGGCCCGACTGCCCGCCAACATCCTCCTCACCGAAGTCGATCTGGTCAACATGGATCGTCCCGCGGGCTGGACGGATACCAACCTCAGTGAAGTGCCCGTGCGGCCCCTGCACCCCGGCCGGAGTAACCGCCGGCGCTGATAAGGTGCCGCTCCTCTCACACCATGAAACACGCCGCCCATACCTGGCACCACGGACTGGTAGCGCGCTGGTGGGCTGAGTTCAATCGCGACGGCGACGACATCGAGTTTTTTCGCCAGGCCATTCTGCGCTCCGGAGAGCCTGCCCTCGACGCCGGTTGTGGGACCGGGCGTCTGCTGCTGCCCTTCCTGCGTGCTGGAATGGATGTGGAAGGCGCCGATGCTGCGGCCGATATGCTGCACTGGTGTCGTGTTCTCGCAGAGCGGGAGGGCCTTGCGGTCACGCTTCACGAACAGCCGATGCACGCGCTGGAGCTGCCCAGACGTTACCAGACAGTCATCGTCTGTGGTGCCTTCGGTCTGGGTGGTACCCGGGAGGACGATCTCGAAGGTCTGCGGCGCATCCGCGGTCACCTGCTGCCCGGTGGCAGACTGTTTCTCGATCATCATCTGCCGAATTTCGATCGCAGGGGCTGGGCGGCCTGGGCCGAGCAGACCGAATTTCCGCGACCCTGGTCGAAACGCGGCGATCATCGTAAAACACCGGAAGGTTTCGAGATGGCGTTGCGGATGCGCCAGCTCGAACTTGACCCCCTGGAACAGACCACTCTGCTGGAGATCCGCGCTGCCCGTTTGGAAAACGGCGTGGAGGTCGAAGCCGAAACACACACCATCAGGATCGTGCTCTACCTGAAGAATGAAGTGGAGCTGATGTTGAAAATGGCGGGATTCGCTTCGGTGAAGGTCACCGGCGGGCTCGAGGATCGCCCGGCCGAACCCTGGCGCGATGAGCGCATCCTGTTTGAAGCGAGTACCTGACCGCCCGGGACCGGTTCCGGTTGCCGCACGCACCCGGCACTCCGCCCCGACCTGCGCAGACTCAGCTCTTTTTGATCTCGGCCGCCACCCGCTTCTGTTCGATGAACTCCGCGCGCAGGCGGTCGATCTGCGCCTGGCCGAGCCGTTCGATGTTCATGAAATCCTGTTTCCAGTCGTCGTCGTCGGACCAGCGCTGGGGCGAGACCAGGGTCGTGCGCGGGGGCGTCGCAGATTCGAACAGCGCCAGCGCCAGTGCCAGGGTTTCCCTTTGTGAGGCAGTATCAGCGGGTTTACCAGCCGAATTTCCCAGGGGAAAATCGCTCCACAGAAAGCGGGGCACACCGGCAGATTCCACGATGTCCCGGGCGCAGCCCATGATCACTGTGGGAATACCCTGAGATTCGAGATGGCGGGCGATCAGACTGACCGACTGATGGCAGACCGGTCAGCTCGGTACCAGCAGCGCGATATCTGCGTCCAGGGCGATACAGGCGGCGAGGGCGTCCGGTGCGTCTTTCTCCAGGGTGACCCGCTGGCTGCGATTGGTCGGCACACCGATCAACGAGTCCGCCAGTGCGCCGAGCCTCTCTTCCGCGACTGCGGCCTCGAGTGCCGCCACGGGCAGCCAGCTGTTCGGATCTTCGGCGGTGCTGTGCTTGCGATCGTAGCCGAGGTGCGAAATGCGCAGATCGGGCGCCGGTGACTTCGGCACGGTATACACCTGAAAGAACTTGGCGGCGGCGTTGTAGGCGGCACCGGGACCCTGATCACCGAGTTCAGGCTTGTTGGGTGCTGCGGTGGTGATCAGCGCCAGCCGGGCGTCTCTGACCGCACCTCTGAACGGCGTGAACGGGACGGTCTCGTTGTGCGCCCAGTGATAAGGGGGATAACCGAGGGTGCCGTAGTAGTTGCGGGTTCGTTCGATATAGGGAATCACCGATGCTGTCTCCGCCTGATGAGTCGCCATGGTGTGGCGGTTTCCCCGCTGTGGCAAGTCCCCGCCCGCTCCCGTCTGCTAATGCACTCAGAAAACAGGCTGCTAGACTTCATCGCTCACACTGTTGCACGGAGACGAGGGAGAACGGACATGAGCGAGGTATCACGACGCAGTTTCATCACACATACGGCACTGCTCGGCGGCGGTCTCGCCGCCGGTTTCATGGCGCCCGGCGCGCAGGCCGCCGTCACACAGGCTGCGGCCGGTGCTGCGGCGGCGGCGAAAGCAGATCCGCTGCTCGCCTTCCGCAGTGGCCTGGAGCTGGCCGAACTCATCCGCTCGAAAGCGCTCAGCTCGGCAGAGCTGACCCGTTACTTCATCGCGCGGATCGAGCGTTTCGATGGCCGGCTCAACGCGATCGTGGTGAGGACCTTCGAAGCGGCGCTCGAAAGCGCACGTGCAGCAGATGCGGCGCTGGCGAAGGGCCAGATGCTGGGCGCGCTGCACGGTCTGCCGATGACCATCAAGGAGTCCTTCAATCTCAAAGGCACCGCCACCACCTGGGGCCTGCCCGATCTCGCAAACAACATCGCCACCACGGATTCCGCCATGGTTACCCGCTACCGGAAAGCGGGCGCACACTTCATGGGCAAAACCAATGTGCCCCTGATGCTCGGCGATTTCCAGAGTTACAACGACGTCTACGGCACCACCAGTAATCCCTGGAACACCGAGCGCACCCCGGGGGGGTCTTCCGGGGGCAGCGCTGCGGCACTGGCCGCCGGTCTCACCGGCTTGGACAGTGGTTCGGATATCGGTGGATCGATACGCAACCCGGCACACTACTGCGGCGTGTACGGCCACAAGCCGACCTGGGGTGTGGTGCCGCCGCAGGGTCACTCGACCCCGGGCGTTCTGAGCACGCCGGACCTGGCGGTGATGGGACCGATGGCGCGCAGCGCGGCCGATCTGGCAGCCGCGATGGACATCGTGGCAGGACCCGATGTGATGAACGCGTCGGGCTGGCGGCTCGATCTGCCGCCGCCGCGCATGAAGTCACTGGGCGAACTGCGGGTGGCGCTGTGGTCGGATCACGCAATCGCGCCGGTAGATCGGGAAATTGCGGATCGGGTGCAGCAGGTGGGTGAGGTGCTGACGCGACGTGGTGCCAGGGTATCGGATAGCGCTCGCCCGGAATTCGCCGGCGGACAATCCCACGAGCTGTATCTGAAACTGCTGCTCGCCGTCATCGGACAGGCCCCCGGGGACAACATCGATCACCAGCAGTGGATGGGCCTGGACAATGCCCGTACCGGACTGCGCCTTGGCTGGCAGGCCTTCTTCAGAGACTGGGATATCCTGGTGTGTCCGATCATGTCCACCACCGCCCCGCCCCACGACCATTCACCCCAGGCGGCGAGGATGATCGAGGTCAATGGTGAACCGGTGCCCTACATGAATCAGGTGTTCTGGGCGGGCCACGCCACCCTGTCCTATTTGCCGAGCACCGTTTTCCCGACCGGTCTGTCCAGTGGCGGTCTGCCGCTCGGCCTGCAGGCCATTGGTCCGGAGTTCGGGGATCGGACCACTATCGAATTTGCCCGGCTGATGGCGGATGAACTGGGCGGGTTTGTGCCGCCGCCCGGCTACGGAGACTGAGCGATCGGCGCAAGGGATGTCCGCCCGTGGCAGCACCCCGACTTACCGTAGTCACAAGCTACCGGCAGTGTTCGGTCATCCACTGGACGATGCGCCGTGTGAATTCCACACGGTTCCAGGAGAAGCTGTGGTCTGCATCCAGCACCAGGTGCTCGAAGGGTGCCGCACCGGCCGCGCGTGCTGCTTCGGCCAGGGCCAGGTTGATTTCCAGTGGCACCGCTTCATCCTGGTCTGCGGAGACGATGAGCAGAGCACGATCTTTGAAAGCGGCCATGCGCGCATTCAGCGTGTAGCGCTTCAGATCTTTGGCGGTGTCTGCGATGAGCGAACCATAGCCGTAGTTCTTCAGGCCGGGCATGGGGGCCGCGTACTGGGGTGCACTCAGATCCGGCCTGCCGGCGAGCAGCGGGCCGATTGAGGCACCCAGATCGGCGGGCGCCAGCGCCACGGTGCAGATCATGTCCCGATGTTCGATGCCCGTGGCCAGCGCGCCGAATCCGCCGAGGCTGTGACCGGCCAGGGATATCCGCGCGGGATCGATGCGGAACTCCGGGTCTGCGGATTTTTCCTGAAGGAATCTCAGCGCTGTGACGATGTCGTCCAGCACCCCGGGGAGACTGTAGTCACCGTCACTGCCCCAGGCGCCTCGATAGTGGAAGAACAGCACGTTGAATCCGGCCCGGCGCAATGCCTGGGCCAGGTCCAGGTTTTTCTCGTTGCCCGGAAAGCCGTGCAGCAGCAGCACCGTGGGATGAGGCCCCGGACCGTTGGCCGTATACAGCAGCGCGTTCATCTGTGCACCCTGGCTGAAGATCTGGGGGGCGATCAGCCCCGGGGGTGCTTCACGATCAGTTTCCGGGTTGTCCTGAGTGACTGGATCCAGTGACCTGGTACCTGACCCGGCATTTACGCCGACACTGGCGTTTACCTCGGTACTTACCTCGGCGGGGGCATTCGCCGCTGTGATCAACGCGGAACAGATCAGTGCGACAGCGATCAGCGCGAGTACGGGCTGCGATCTGGAGTGGATGGTCATGCAGGGCTCCCGGTAAATACTGCAGGGTCTGCCCGGCTGACTGCCCGGGCCTGAACGTATGAGCAGGGATGGTACTGCAGAAGTCGATCCACCACCCATACACCGATCCTGAGATCCGGATACTTCGGTTGAACAACCGTGCGGATCTCTGCAAGCTTGGTGCTGGACTGCAGCGAGCGCTACGGAAGTGCCACCAGACTGGCCGTTACCGTTCGCTCGGTATCAGACACCGGGAGAGGACACCAGCATGCACCGTATCTTAGTTACAGCTCTAATTATTACTTTCGCTTTCACCCCCCAGGCTCAGGCACACGATCTGCTGGAGCTCGATGAACTGGTCAGCGCCTTCGGCTGGGATTTTGAGTCCACGGAAATACGTGCCGAGAAAATCGCAGACGGCTTCTACGTGCTTTTCGGTGTTGGCGGCAACATCGCGCTGAGTCTCGGCGCCAACGGCACCCTGATCGTGGACGATCAGTTCCCGCAACTGATGCCGAAGATCGAAGCGGCAATCGCCGGACTGGGCGGTAAGGGTGTGGATTTTGCAGTTAACACCCACTGGCACTTCGATCATGCCGAAGGCAACCTGGCGCTGGGACCGAAGGGCACCTGGCTGGTATCCCAGGCGAATTCGCGAGCGATGATGGCGGATGAACACATCGTCGATCTGGTGGCCATGCAGTACAAGCAGCAGGCCTATCCCGAGTCCGCCAAGCCGGTGATCACTTACGACGATCGCATGCAGTTTCATTTCAACGGTGAGCAGATCGACCTGCTGCACTTCGGCCCGGCGCATACCACGGGTGACACCGCGGTGATCTTCCGCGGCAGAAATGCCGTGCACCTGGGCGATGTATTCAACAATGCCGGCTATCCCTTCATCGACGCGGGTAATGGCGGCACCATCGACGGGGTCATCCGCTTCTGCGAGGCAGTGCTCGAGGAAATCGATACCGATACGGTAGTCATTCCGGGCCATGGTCCGGTCACCGATCACCAGAGACTGGTGGACTATGTGAAGATGCTGACCACCGTGCGCGATCGCATTGCCGAACTGATGAGCGGCGGCGCCGATCTTGCTGCGGTCTATACGGCGAAACCCACGGCAGAGTTTGACGAGACTTACGGTGATCCAACCGGACTGATCAACCGGGCTTTCCTGAGTCTTTCCCGGTGATCCGCCTCACTTTCCTGCTCCGCCGCAAGGCAGAGCTCAGTCCCGAGGCGTTCTCCCGCTACTGGCTGGAAGAACACGGTCCGCTGGTTGCGAGTCATGCGCGGCATCTCAACATCCTGCGTTACGTCCAGGTGCACACCCTGGATGATCCGATGAATGCGGCGATGGCCAGGGCCCGGGGCGGTATGGAAGCCCCCTACGACGGCGTCGCCGAGCTCTGGTTCGAAAACCGGGAAGCGATCGTTACAGCATTCGAAACAGCAGCTGGTCAGGGGGCGGCTGCGGCTCTGCTCGAAGACGAAGCCCGTTTCATCGATCTGCCGAATTCACCGCTGTGGCTGGCCCACGAGTATCCCCAGGTGAACCCGACGCCGGAAAATCTGGTTGCCCGGGAACGGGACACGGTAGTGAAATTCTACTACCCCTTGCGCTGCTATACGCATCACAAAGAAGCGGACGCGCAGCGTGACTGGCACACCAACCACGGTCCGCTGATCCGTCGCCAGGCTGCAGGCTCAGGCATTCTGCGTTATGTGCAGGTGCATAGAACCCCGGATGAACTGGAAGGCCAGTTGCGCGAGGCACGCGGGGTGGCCGTGGAGGGTTACATGGGTCACGCGGAGCTGTGGTTTGATCGCAGCGCACTGCAGATCGCCACGCCTGAGCGTCAGCTCGCCGGCCAGCGCGCCATTGAGGATGAGCGTCGCTTCATAGACTTCCAGCGGTCCTGTCTCTGGTTGAGCAAGGAGCACGTGCTCGTCGATCGGCGCTGATACGGGGATTCTCCTTCGCAAAGCGCGACTCCACGGGGTCGAAAACAAGCCGTCGGACAAAAGGTTTTTCTGATAAAAGCTTGCATTAGGGTATTCCCGGGCGTAACTATTGTCAGCGGGGAGATGTTCGCGGGACATGCACCGGACGTTTACAGCGCCGTTGTCTCTGTATGCCAGCGCGGTTTCCGATCTAAAAATCCGACAGGTATACAAACATGAAGAAACTAATTGCAGCTGCGCTGCTGTTGTCGAGCTCAGCCATCGCACCGATCGTGCATTCTGAAGACGGGGTCCTCGAATTCTGGAAATGCGCACTGAAGGAAGGTAAGACTGCAGCGGACGCGAAAGCGGTCAACGCGAAGTGGCTGAAGCTTCAGAATGGCGCCAACCCGGGGGCCAATATCCGCAGCTGGGGGCTGACTTCCGTGGTTGGAGAGACCGGGAGCTTCGGCTATATGGATGCTTTTCCGTCTCTCGAAGCCTGGGCGAAGTCGAGAGCGACGATCGCAACACCGGCAGGGGCGGCGATTGAAGCCGAGTTGAACGCCGTCGCCGATTGCTCGATGAACAGGCTGTTCGAGGCGACCGAACACTAGCAGCCGGTTACAGGCCGCTGGTTCGTCGCCTTCGATCCGGTCCGCGGAGAAGGCGAGGCATTGCTGCCTGATCAGGCGCCACAGCTAGATATCCGGGCCGGGGCGCCGCTGCGCGGCGTTCTGCTCCTGCTGCTCGTGGCTGGCGAGCGCAGCCCTGGCCATCTTCGTCGTAGCGCCGCGGGCTTTGCCGATCTTCATCATGCTGTCCTGCAGAACCGCGCGCATGAAGTTCACCCCGGCGCCCTGCTGCACTATCTGCACGGCGAGAAAGCGACCCCCCTCCACATACTGCATATTGCCGTGACGGATGGTCGTCCCGTCATTGTTGATGCTCAGCACATTTGCCGGCAGGGTCTCGTCGATGACCGGGAAAAGATGGTAGCGGGTGCTGTGGTTGTTGTTGGTGTTCAATGCGGCACCGCCGAGCCGGCGCAGATGCTGCTCTGTCAATGACTGCCCGTCCAGTTGCCAGACCATCTGTGTGGTTTTGGAACTGCGATCGGAGAAATCCGCGGGGCCGTACTTACCGACCAGCGCCTCGACCAGCGTGTCGAATCCGGGATAGGTGCTGGTGTCCACATAGCGTACTTCGCGCAGGATGGATTCAACCCGATGCTCGTTGGGCGGGCCGGTGAATACCGCGCTGATCAGCTGTCGTGGATCGCTGGGCTGATAGCCTTTGGCCCGTGGATCCCAGAACGCCTGAACTTCCGCAACGTAGGCGCCAACCTTGAACGGCTGCTTGTAGCTGTCACGGATGACAATCTCGCTGGTGTGCTCCATCAGGTTGAGTTCAGCATTGTGCGCACGGATGGCCGCGACCAGCTCCGCCTGGGTCATTCCGAGTTCCAGCCCGACGATGTCGGGACCAGCCTCCTGTGCAATCGCGCTGAGACAGGCTGAACTCAGGACAACTGCGAGGATCGAGAGTTGTTTCATTCTTTGCATGGGTCCTCCTTGTGTTGTGTACGACATCTGCCGGTATGCTGTTGACCACATTGGCAGGTCAGCTCTCGCCTCGCCGTATGGGTTTCAGTTACCCGCGCTCCCCGGGAGTTCAGGGGCGTGCTGGAACTGCTGATTCCCGTGAAAAAGATCGTGCTGGTGCATCACCACCATGTTGAACTCCGCGGCAACCGCCGGTGTTGACGACTCCCGCCGGGAAACCTGAAGTGTGTCGTGCCTGAGCGAACCGCGAACCTCCCATACGGGAGGTATCTGCTCAGTGAAAGGTGGTGATGGGAAGTTCGGCTTTCACCGTCAGCAGCAGCCGCAGCAGCTCACTCTGGCGATGAGTATCGGTCTTGGCGAACAGTTGCTTCAGGTACCAGCGGGAAGTCTCGTAGCTCAGGCCTGCACCGGCACCGGCATCCCGGAGGCTGAATCCCTGCAGCAGACCGCGGGCGAGTTCCTGCTCCACCGGGGTCAGTGCGAATCGTTCAACCAGCAGGTGCAGCCGCTCGTCGAAGGCCAGCTCCGGGCAGTTGATGATCAGCAGCGTACCGGTGTCCGGCTCCAGGCTGCCGGTATCCACCGCTGTCATAGTGATCGGCATCGCGACATCGGGTGGCACGAGTGCGGCACTGGCGGCGGTACCCGGCCCTCGCCGGGTAAGCAGGCGGTTGACGCATGACTGTGCACGAGGGGTTTGGGCCAACAGGCGACCATCACACAGTGCCAGACCCGATGCTTCCTCGAGCAGACGGCCGGTGAACTGATTCATCGCCAGCACTTCTCCGCCGGCTGACAGCAGCAGCACACCGAAATCCAGCTGATCCAGAGCACGCAATGACAGACTGGCGATGCTGCGGACCAGCCGGTAACGCTCTGCGATGTCCAGCATCACTCGAAACTGCTGGCAGACCTCTTCGAAGCGGGCGATCTCACGCGGACTGTAGGCGCCTGTTGCGAAATCCCGGTACAGGGTCAGCTTCACATAACCATAGGCATCCCGGTCCACCACCATCCCCATCGAGTGGTGATAGCCCTGGGGCTGGATCCAGTCCTGAAAGTAGCCGGATCTGCGCAGCACGTTGCGATCTCCGGTGAGCTTCTGCAGCACCTGCTCCGTGCGGATCTCGCCCGGGTGCCAGAACTGGCTGGCCTCCACCCAGGGATTGTCGCTGTGACTGTAGTGCTGTTTGTAGCCCTCGATGAATTGATCATCGATGCCCAGAACGGCGGTTTCCCTGAAGGATTTTGCATCCGTGCTCTGACCATAGAGGGCGACGGCTGGCGAATTGAATGCAGTGCTGACGTTTCTGGCGACTTCATGCCAGGAGCGGCCATCCAGCGTGGCATCACGCATGCTCTCGAGCAGCCGGCTCCAGATGACAGATTCCATCGGCACCCCGCGGGCAGACAGCTTTCAAGTGTAGGGATGGTGTCCGGCATTGCAAGGCTGGCGTCGTGATCGGTACGCCGCATCGTGCCTGCGTCGTTCAGCTTCTGACCTGAGCTGCTGTGAGCAGGGCGTTCGACTGACGCATCACAAAGAAGGTCTCCGGATCTTCGATATGACGCTGATCGATCAGGTTCTGCTTGATGGTGACCGATGCACCGGCGGGAAAACCGGCGATACGCTCCGCCAGTTCGCGACACCGTGCGAGTACCTGATCGTCCGGCACAGACTCCGCTGCCAGTCCCAGTCGCACCAGTTCGTCGCCTTTGATCCGATCCGCGTAGAAGGCGAGGCGGGCAGCGACGAGTTCGGTGGTCTTGATCCGCAACCAGGCGGCGTTCATCGGAATGGGTGAACCCTGGTGCAGTTCGCCGATCTGCAGGAAGGCACTGGTCCCCGCCACCAGCACATCGCAGGCCAGGGCGAGTGCGGCACCGGCGTTGATGCCGAAGCCCTCGAACGCGCCGATGATCGGCTTCGGAAAGTGATAGAAGGCCAGGTGCATGCGCCGGAACTCCGCCCCCTGGGTGTCCCGCCAGGGTGGCGGCGGATCTGCCTGCAGTGCTTTGAGATCCACCCCGGCGCAGAAATAGCCTTCTGCGCCGCGCAGGATCACGGCAGCAATTTCGGGATCTGCGGCAAGCCTGGTCAGCGCGTCGGTAATCGCGCTGGCCAGGGGTGCGATCAGCGAATTGCGTCGCTCGGGTCGGTTGAGCACGATCTCCGCCCAGCCGCTGTGGGTTTCGACAATGACGGGTTGTTCGTCTGACATGTTCTGATCCTTTTCTATGCTGATGCGTTTCTGCTGATGCGCTGTTTGAGTGGATGCCCGGGTCGAATATCAGAGTGCCTGCAGCGAAGGCAGCACCGCGCGGTTGAAAAGCTCGTCGCTGAGATCCAGGTGCAGCATGTCCACGCCGATTGCCTGGAACTCCCTGATCCGGGCCAGGATCGTATCCGGTGCGCCAATCAGCCGGGAAGCAAAGCCTTCATTAGTATCGAGTACAGACAGCGGATCGCCATCCTCGGCCCACATGCCTTCCGCGCCGCTCACCCTTTCTTTGCGCCGGGCAACCAGCCCGGGGTCGACCCGGGCCAGTCTTGAGTCGATTTCCGCCCAGGCCTCGGAGTCTGACTCTCGGCACAAAGGTGCCGCATAGAGGGCGAATGAAAGCCTGCGGTCGTGGCGTTCGGCGGCTTGTCGCGCGCGGATGATGATCTGTTCGGTCTTCTCCAGAGAGCCGCCGTTGAGAAACATGGTGTCGCTGTGTTTTCCGGCCAGTGCCATGGCTGCCGGTGACTGCCCGCCCTGGAAGATTTCCAGAGCGGAGACGGGTTTCGGTTCGAGTACCAGATCTCTGGTCCGATAGTATCTGCCATCGAAGTCGGTCGGTGTGCCGCGCCAGGCGGCCTTCAGCACGGTGAGGAACTCATCCGAACGCGCATAGCGCTCGTCGTGGCTGAGGGCGTCGACCCCGTACATCGAGAACTCGTCCAGATTCCATCCGGATGTCAGATTGATCGCCCAGCGACCGGGATTGAGCCGATCCAGGGTCGCTCCCCATTTGGCGATCTGGGCGGGGGAAAAAAAGCCAGGATGAATGGCGGTGATCAGTTTCAGACATTTGCTGCGCGCGGCTATATGCGCTGTCATGGCGAGACAGTCGAGGGAAGAACCTTCGATGTCTGAACCGCTGCCCCACCAGCGCTGGGCGATGAGCAGGTGGCTGATGCCGAGGGACTCCACCCGCGCGACGTAAACATCGACGATCTGGTTCAACCGCTCACCGGTCGGGAAGGCGTCTGTGGAGCGGTCACGGACACCGCCCACCACCTGGGTACCCTGAAACACGGTTGGCGCCCAGGTGCAGGTTCTCACCGCCGCTCCTAGAAAAAGCTGAACTGCTTGGGGTCGATGTCCGCGCAGCCTTCGGGGCCAAAGTCCCGGTACTCGGCTTCGTCGAGGTCGCCCATACCGAAAGAGGTCACATACAGCCGGCAGCGTTCCAGGTTGTCGCTGATGCTGGTGTCTGCGGCGAGCATGGTCTTCAGGCCAGGCAGCGTGACTTCGTCTTCGGTCATGCGGATGCCTTTGTCTTCAAGGGTATCGAGGATGATCGAACGCTTGCCGTCGGTACCCCAGGACAGCCAGGGCACTTCCCTGCCGTCGCGTCCGCGGCCTGGATCGCCGCTGATCGCGAACTGGGTCCAGTAAGACATCATGCTCGCAGACAGGGCCTCTTTGCCGGGACTGTCCTGATACAGGTAGTTGAGCCCCAGTCCGCCTGCGAAATCGCCGAACACGAAGGGAATTTCCAGGGCATGGGCGGCGCCAAGCGCCTTGCTTAAGTCGTAGCCCATGATGGAGCCTTCTTCATCCCAGTCGAAGCGGTAGGTGTACACGTTCTGATTGCCTGCTGCGGTCATGTAGCGGGCCAGGCTGTCGACGCCCCGTTCCTTCCAGGCCAGCGCGCCGTACTTCACATTGCGCAGGTAGACGTCTTCGTTTTTCAGCCTGGGAAACACCCACAGGAAATTTTCCACGTATTGCGGGCTGCGGGAGATAAACAGCGCCGGTTCGTCCCGATTCGTACCCAGAATCACCGGTACCATATTGTGGTTGTCCCGGTTCGAGAAGATCTCTGCCGTGGTCATGGCCGGCAGCACATGACCGTCGCCGAAGTTGTCCGGCACGTTGATCATGCCGAAACCGCCGCCTTCGAAGAGGTCGAAGATGGCTTCCACCGGCTTGTTGTACAGGTAATCACGGATGGCGGCCGAACCCATGTCGCCCTGATAGGTGCGGGCTGCGGCGAGGTCGGAAACCGTGCCATCGGCGATCAGCAGCTTGTTCACCAGCTCACGGGCGCTGTTCACGTGGCCGCCTTCTGTTGCGTAGTTGCGGGCCTGTTCGATTGGTGTGGGTGAGAAACCGCCGCTCTGGACGATCGCGCGATGGAAAAGCCCTTTCGCCAGGGGCGAGGCCATCATGGCGAGGGTGTCGAATGCGCCGGCGGATTCACCAAACACCGTGACGTTGCCCGGGTTGCCACCGAAAGCCCTGATGTTGTCCCGTGTCCATTCCAGCGCGCGGATTGCATCGAGGGTGCCGTAGTTGCCGGAATCGTCTTCCGGATTGCCGCGCTCCAGATCCGGATGGGAAAACCAGCCCATGGGTCCGAGCCGGTAGTTGATGGTCACCACCACCACATCCTGTCGAGTCGCCAGTGCGGCACCGTTGTACGAACCGCCGTCACCGATGGTGTTGCCACCGCCGTGGATCCAGAACATGACCGGCAGGTTCACCGCGTTGGCCGGCGACCAGACGTTCAGATAGAGACAGTCTTCGCTGCCCGCGATTTTGCTGTCTGGTTCTCCAGCATCACCGCTCAACTGGGATTTCATCTGGGGGCACAGATTGCCCGCCGCGAGGGTCTCCCGGGTGCCTTCCCAGGAAAGTGGTGGTTGCGGTGAGCGCCAGCGCAGGCTGCCCGCGGGTGGCTCCGCGTAGGGGATACCCATCCAGGCCCGGGCACCGAACTGATCGATAAAACCCACCACATCGCCCGCCTGGGTAGAGCGCAGGGTCACCGGATCCGCGCTGGGTGGCGGGGCTGGCGGTTCCTCTCCTGTGGACAGGAGGAAATAGCCGATTACGGCAATGGATATCAGAATCAGCACAACGGCTGCTTTTCTCATGGTGTTCTCTGGTGTCTCTCCGGAGCCACATTGTAGACATGCCGAGGCCCTGTGCGACAATGCCGGGTGCTGAACCGGGGAAAAGGGGACCAATCATGTCACAGCAGGATCTGGTGATCCGTGGCGGCACCGTCATCGACGGCACCGGCGGACCCGCTCAACAGGCGGACCTGGCCATCCGCGACGGCGTCATCACTGAAGTGGGCAGGGTGTCCGGTAAAGGCAGGCGGGAACTGGACGCTGCCGGTGCGCTGGTCACCCCGGGTTTCGTCGACATCCACACCCATTACGACGGACAGGCGACCTGGTCCAATCGGCTCGCGCCTTCGAGTCATCACGGGGTCACCACGGTGGTGATGGGCAATTGTGGTGTGGGCTTTGCCCCCGTGCGCGCTACCGATCACGAGCTTCTCGTAGAACTCATGGAAGGGGTGGAAGATATTCCCGGTGCCGTGCTCCATGAAGGTGTGCCCTGGTCCTGGGAGTCCTTTCCCCAGTACATGGACTTTCTGAGTCAGCGTCGCTTCGACATGGACATTGGCGCCCAGCTGCCACACGGTGCATTGCGCGTCTATGTGATGGGTCAGCGCGGAGCGGATCGTGAACCGGCAACCGCCGACGACATCGCCGGGATGCGCCGCCTGACTGCAGAAGCCATGCGTGCGGGCGCAATCGGCTTTTCCTCCTCCCGGACACTCAATCACCGCAGCAGCAAGGGTGCACCCACACCTTCTCTGACAGCCGAGCTCGATGAACTCACCGGCATTGCCTCAGGATTACGCGACGCCGGTCGCGGGGTGATGGAAATGATCTCGGATTTCGCCGATCTGGATGGGGAGTTTTCCCTGCTGGAGGCGATGGCGAAAGCCAGCGGACGACCCATGTCCATCTCCCTCGCCCAGGGATTGAGTCCGAATGGCTGGCGCAGGATTCTCGACCGTATCACCGCGGCCAACGCCAGCGGACTGGAAATGCGCGGCCAGGTTGCGCCGCGTCCGATCGGCATCATTCTGGGGCTGAGCAGCAGTCTCAACCCCTTCACCAGCCGCGCTTCCTATATGGCGGTAGCACAGCTGCCCCTGGCGGAACGCATCAAGGCACTGAGCGATCCCGCGCGCCGTGCTCAGATCCTGAGCGAAACTCCGAGCCCTGGTTTCGCTAATCTGTTCAGGATGATGAGCGACGGCAACAAACTCTGGGTGCTGGGTGATCCGCCCAACTACGAGCCCGATCCGGCAGACAGTATTGCCGCGCGCGCGGCGCGCGAGCGGCGCGATCCCTGGGATCTCGCCTACGACCTGCTGCTGGAAAATGGCGGCAGGCAGATTCTCTACACGCCCTTCGCGAACTATGCAGACAACAATCTGGACTGCTGCCGCGACATGCTGCTCGACGCACACACGGTGCCTGGTCTTGGAGATGGCGGGGCGCACGTGGGCATCATCTGCGATGCCAGTTTCGTGACTACCCTGCTCACCCACTGGGGCCGGGATCGGACCCGGGGCGAGGGCATCGATCTGACCACTCTGGTGAAGCGTCAGTCCCATGACACTGCCCGGGCGGTAGGTCTGACCGATCGCGGCCTGCTGGTGCCGGGTAAGAAGGCGGATGTGAATCTGATCGACTTCGAAAGACTCAACGCCCACGCACCGCGGATCGTGCACGACCTGCCGACGGGTGGCGCGCGCCTCGAACAGGGCGCCGACGGCTATCTGGCAACCATTGTCAGTGGTGAGATCACTTATCAGAACGCGGAAGCCACCGATGCACTGCCAGGTCGCCTGCTGCGGTGAGCGAGCGGTGATGTCTGGCTGCGGCAAAGCCACCGCGCGCTCGGCATGAACCGCAGCGGTCCGCTGGCTCATATCCGGGTACTGGATCTCACCCATGCCCGGGCGGGTCCCGCCGCGGTGCGTCTGCTGGCGGACTGGGGTGCGGACGTCATCCGCATTGAACGCCCCGCCGACGGCGGCGCTGCCATTACCGGCGCGCGACGCGGGCCCGACGAACAGAACCTGCACCGCAACAAACGCAGCCTGTCCCTGGACCTCAAGCATCCGGACGGACTCGCCGTGTTCCTCGAACTGGCGGCCGGCAGTGATGTGATCGTCGAGAACTTCAAATCCCAGGTGAAGCATCGCCTCGGGGTGGACTACGACGCGGTCCGCAAGGTCAATCCCGCCATCATCTATGCGAGCATTTCCGGCTTCGGTCAGGATGGCCCCTATGGCGATCGCGCCGGTGTCGATCAGATCGTGCAGGGCCTGAGCGGACTCATGTCGGTGACCGGTGAGCCCGGCCGCGGACCCTGGCGGGTGGGCATCGCCATATCCGATACCACTGCCGGGATGTTTCTCGGTCAGGGCATACTGCTCGCGCTGCTGCACCGGGAGCGCACGGGGGAAGGGCAGTGGGTACACACCTCGCTGCTCGAAGCCATGATGAACAAGCTCGATTTTCAGGGCGCCCGCTACACCATGAGTGGCGAAATACCGGACCAGCAGGGCAACGATCACCCCTACCAGGTACCCATGGGCACGTTCGAATCGAAGGACGGACTGGTGAACATCGCCGCCCCCAGTGGCAGATTGTGGCAGCGTTTCTGCGAAGCCCTGGGTGCGCATCACCTGCTCGCACATGCCGACTATCAGTCCGGCCGGGATCGTGCGCAACACAAGGATCAGCTCAAGGCCGACATGAATGCGGTACTGGCTGAGTTCACGACCGCTGAACTGGTCGAGATACTCAATGCCGCCGGTGTGCCCTGCGGGCCCATCAACGACATCGGCCAGGCCTATGAAGATCCCCAGGTGCGCCATCTGGGTATGGCCATGCCCGCCGTGCATCCTGCCCTCGGCGAGATCCACCTGCTGCGCTCCCCAATCAATCTTTCTCAGTTCCCACACCCGGCAGCCTTTGCTCGTGCCGCTCCGGATCCGGGCATGGATTCCGCTGACGTGCTCGCCGATTTCGGCATCGAGCCGGCGCGCATTGCCCGCCTGCGCGAGCAGGGTGTGATCTGACCCATCGTGAGTAGACGTTCATGACCCAGGCGCTTACCCCGGCGCAGCGGATCGGCTATGGCGCAGGCGATCTCGGTATCAATCTGTACTTCATCACCACGATGACGTTCCTGCTGTATTTCTACACGGACGTGTTCGGACTGTCCCCGGCGGTGGCCGGTGGTGTGTTTCTGGTGGCCCGAATCGTGGATGCGGTCACCGATCCGCTGATGGGCATGATTGCCGAACGTACCCGCAGCCGCTGGGGCCGGTTACGGCCCTATCTGCTGTTCGGCGCGGTGCCCATGGGCATCATTGCCATTCTCACCTTCACCGTGCCCGATCTCAGCGACAGCGGCAAAATCTGGTGGGCCTACGTGACCTATGTCGGCTTCGGCATCGCCTATACCGTGGTGGGGATACCTTACTCGGCGCTCACGGCGTCGCTCACCCGCGATCACCACGAACGCACCCTGCTGTCGACCATCCGCATGGCGTTTGCGTTTGCCGGTGCCTATGTGGTGTCGGTGGGCATGATGCCGCTGGTCGGCCGGTTCGAAACACCCGCGCAGGGTTTTCAGATCACCATGGTGCTGTTTGCACTGATTGCCACGCTGCTGCTCTGCACGACCTTTGTCAGCACCGAAGAGCGTGTGCGGCCCCCGGTCGATCAGCGCCTGTCGGTTGCCGACAGTCTGAAAGCCGTATTCCTCAATCCGCCCCTGATGGTGCTGATGGTGCTGTTCACCGGCGGCATGCTGTCCTTCACCATCCGTCAGACGGTGACGGTGTATTTCTTCAAGTACAACCTGGGCCGGGAAGATCTGATACCGCTGTTCTTCGGTGTCACCCTGCCGGTCATGTTTGTCGGTCTGCTGGCAGTGCCTGCCCTTGCGCGCCGTGTCGGTAAAGCGGGCGGTATTGTCGTCGGGGCACTTGTTACCATCGCCGGCTCCATCGGCATGTTTGTGACTCCTTATGATCAGGTGCCGCTGATATTTTTCTGGGCCTGTGTGATGGCCCTCGGTGGCACGCCGATCGCTGTGCTCGGCTGGGCGATGATTCCGGACACGGTGGAATATGCCCAGTGGCGATCGGGACTGCGGGCGGACGGTGCGATTTTTTCCTTCGCGAGCTTTTTTCAGAAGCTCGCCAAAGCGCTGGGCGGGGCGGGGGTGGCGGGCGTGATGGCTCTCGCTGGTTACGTGGCCAATGTCGAGCAGTCCGGGACTTCCCTGTCCGCCATTCACCTGATGATGACCCTGGCACCCGGGGCCATCATGCTGGTGATGATCCTGGCGGCGGGGTTTTATCGGCTCGATGCGAAGACTCACGCGCAGATCGTGGCGGACCTCGAAGCGCGCGCTTAGCTGCCGAGAGATGCCCGGGGTCGCGGGTCCTCGCCCACGCTCTGATCAACCCTGTCCGAACCCCCTTGCCAGTAGCGCCTGGACTTCGCTACTGTACCGACCGGACGGTTTACCTGTAACGTCCCAAGCCAATTGCCGGAGACATCGGATGAACGCCAGAAACAAGCGCGCGGCCATTCTCGCTGCCGCCGCAGGCATCGTCAAAACCGCCGGTGCCGGACATCTGACCATGGATGCCGTGGCGGCCGCAGCCTCCCTGTCCAAGGGTGGGGTGCTCTATCACTTTCCTTCGAAGCAGGCGCTGCTCGAAGGCATGCTGGAACGCCTGCTCGAGGAGATCACAGCCCGGGCCGACGCCTATCAGAAGAATCATCCGGAGGCACTCAATGCCCGACTGATGGGCCGTATCATCGGCGAATACGATCAGCAACCCGTCGAGCGCGCCATGTCCCGCGCGTTTCTGGCCGCAGCAGCGGAGGATCCGGGTCTGCTCGCCCCCGCCAGAGAAGCGGCGAGCGTTGCCTTCGAGGAGGCGGCTGCCGGATGTGCGCCAAAGGAAATGGGCTGGACCCTGCTGCTCGCCACGGAAGGTCTGCGTTTTCTCGAGATGTTCGATCTGCTGCCCCTCTCGCTCGCCGAGCGCGACCAGGTCCACCAGCATCTGCTGAACCTGGCGAAGGACCATGCGGCTTGAGAGCGCTGGCTGCCGTTCTCTGTGTGCTGCTGGCCGGCTGTGAAAGACCCGAACCGCCGGTTGCCGATCAGGCTGTGCGCCCGGCGAAACTGTTCCAGGTGAGTGCGAAGCGGGAGACGGTCGTTCATCAGTTCGTCGGTCGTCTCGACGCCGCCCAGACCCTGGATGTGTCCTTCGAAATCGACGGGGCGCTGTTGCTTCTGCCCATTCGCGAAGGTGAAGCCATCGCCAGAGGCGCCCTGGTGGCGGCACTGGATCCCCGGGATTTCGAACTCGCGGTGCAGGAGGCCCAGGTGCAGCTGCGACTGGCTACCCAGGACATGCAGCGCAAGCAGACGCTGCTGCGCGAGCGCGGCATCGCCCAGTCCGTGGTCGACGATGCCGAGGCCCAGTTTGAACTGGCTCAGGTGCGGCTATCCCAGGCCAGGGAACGGCTGGCGAAGAGTCGGATCACAGCACCTTTTGACGCCTATGTGGCCCGCCGCTATGTGGACAATCGAACCCGGATCCGGGTGGGCGACAAAATCGCAAGGCTCTCTGATCTCAATGAACTGAAGGTGATCGCCAGTGTGAGCGAACAGCTCATCGCCACTGTGACTCCGGAGGCGGTGGTCTCCCTGACCGCGCGCTTCGACTTCCTGCCCGAGCGGCTCTTTCCCCTGACTTTCCTGGAGCGCAGCGGCGAAGCCAACCCGGTGGCGCAGACTTACGAGGTTACCTTCTCCATGCCGCGCCCGGGCGATGTCAACCTGCTGCCGGGCATGACGGCCCAGGTACGGGTCGAACTGCAGGGAGAGCGTCCGGGAGCGGGGATCGTGATCCCCACCACGGCGCTGCAGAGTGCGCCGGATGGCAGTTTCTTCGTCTGGGTTTTTGATCCGGTAAGCAGTCAGGTCAGCCGGCGTACCGTCACCGTTGGTCATCCCGGTGCAGAGGGTGTTGAAATCTCCACCGGTCTCGCCGACGGCGAGCTGATCGTGGCGGCGGGTGCCAGCCAGCTCCAGGACGGCATGCAGGTTCGCAGAATGGGCGAACCGGTCACCCGGATCTAGCGGGGCAGATTGCATGGTGAATGTCGCCCGCATTTCCATAGAACATCCCCTCTATCCCTGGATGATCATCCTCGCCTGTCTGCTCGGTGGCCTGTGGGGTATCGACAGCGTCGGCCGCCTCGAGGATCCCAAATTTCCCTTGAAGCATGCCTATGTGATCACCCCCTACGCCGGTGCGTCTGCCCTGGAAACCGAGCAGGAGGTCACCGATGTGATCGAGGCGGCGCTGCAGGAACTGCCCTATATCAAACGCCTCACCTCGAAGTCACTTGCCGGACGCTCGGAAGTTCAGGTCGAAGTACAGGAACAGTACGGCGAGGATGAAGTGCAGCAGATCTGGGACGAGCTGCGCCGCCGTGTATCAGAAGCCGCGCTGCGGCTGCCTCCCGGTGCCGGTACCCCACTGGTCGAAGACGATTTCGGCGACGTGTACGGAATTGTTTACGCCGTTGCCACACCCGGTTACCGGGAGAGTGAGATCCGGGATATGGCGCGCTTTCTGGAAACCGGTCTTAACACGGTGCCCCACGTGGCCAAGGTCAGCACGGCGGGTGTGCCGGAAGAAGCGCTCTTCGTGGAACTGGACCATGAACGCCGGGTGCGACTCGGGCTGCCTCTGGATGCGCTGTTTCAGGGAATCGGTGCAGAAAACCAGGTGTTGCCCGCAGGATCGGTGGAGTTTGGCGGGCGACGTCTGCGGATAGCGCCGGAGCTCGCTTTCGACAGCGTCGCCGCGGTGGGCGACATGCGGGTTGGTCGGCCCGGCAGCGTGGAGTTTGTGCGCCTGGCCGAGATTGCCACCATCACCCGGGAAGCGGTGGAACAGCCGTCACAGATCATCCGGCATCAGGGCGAGCGGGTGTTCACTGTGGGAGTATCCGTGGTGGACGACGAAAACGTGGTGGAAGTCGGGCAGGCGGTGGATGCCCGCATGCGCGCCCTTGTCGATCAGCTCCCCATCGGTGTGAACTATGCATCCATCTACTCTCAGCACCAGGTGGTGCAGCACTCGCTGAGCGAATTCCTGATCAATCTCGGCCTGTCTGTGCTCACCGTGGTGGCAGCGCTCTGTGTCTTCATGGGCTGGCGTGCCGGGACCGTGGTGGGCAGCGTGCTGCTGCTCACCGTGCTGGGCACGCTGTGCATCATGGCTTTCGCCGGTATCGAACTGCAGCGGATCTCCCTCGGTGCACTCATGATCGCCATGGGCATGCTGGTGGACAACGCCATCGTGGTGGCGGAAGGCATGGTGACCGGCGTGCAGCGCGGCTATTCACCGAAGGAGGCGGCCGCACAGTCGGTGCACCGGACCCAGTTTCCCCTGCTGGGCGCCACCATTATCGGCATCGCCGCCTTCGGGCCCATCGGACTTGCAGACGACAATCCGGGGCATTTCCTGCGCTCCCTGTTTCAGGTGGTCGCCATTTCGCTGCTGCTCAGCTGGGTGCTGGCGGTTACCGTCGGACCCCTGCTCGGCAGTTATCTGCTCAAGGTGGAAAAAGGCAGCAGTGAGCGGGTGCTCTACAGCGGCTGGGGCTATGCGCCTTATCGTCGTCTGATCGGTTTTTCGCTGCGCCACGCCTGGCTGGCGACCCTGGTGCTGGTGACCATTACGTTCAGCTGTCTGTGGGGTTTTGGTTATGTGAAGCAGGGATTCTTTCCCACCACCAACTCGCCGCTGATTTTTGTCGACCTGCGTCTGCCGCAGGGCACGGACATTCTCGCCACGGTGGCCGAGATAGAGCGGCTCGAACCGATGCTCGCAGCGGATCCCGAAGTGATCTCGATCTCGAGTTTCATCGGCGCAGGCGCCACCCGCTTCGCCTCCATGGTGCGTCCCGAACAGCCGAACCCCGCCTATGCACAGTTGGTGATCCGGATCGCGGACTTCAATACGATCGATGCGGACATGGCGCGGGTGCTGGCCCTGCTGCAGGCGGAAAGTATCGATGCGGAGATCACCGTGCGACGCTCCGAGTTCACCCCCAGCGGGACCTCGAAAATCGAGGCGCGTTTTTCCGGTCCGGATGTCGATCAGTTGCGCACGCTGGCCGATCGCGCGCTGGGTGTGTATCTCGCCCACGATCTCATCGATCGGAAAACGGACTGGCGCCAGCGGGAGATTGCCCTGGTGCCGCGCTTTGATGAAGCTCGCGCCAGGCAGGTGGGGGTGAGTCGGGGGGATCTCGCCCAGGGCCTCGCTTACGCCACCACGGGGGTGCGCATCGGCCTGTTCCGGGAAGGTGAGAATCTGCTGCCCATCGTTGCCCGTGCCCCCTTCAAAGAGCGCGTCACCCTGCAGGGAGTCAGCAACCGGCAGGTGTGGAGCCAGTTCCAGCAGACCTATGTGCCGCTCGCCCAGGTGATTTCAGGAATCGAGCTCGAGGCTGAAGACAGCATGATATTCCGGCGCGAGCGCACCCGCACCATTGCAGCGCAAGCCAACCCGCCGGCAGGTCACAATGCGAATCGGGTGTTCAATCAGGTCCGTGCAGAGGTCGAGGCAATACCGCTGCCCCCCGGTTACGCGCTGGAGTGGGGCGGGGAGTTCGAAGCCAATCGCGATGCAATGGTCACGCTGAACAGTCGGATTCCGACCGCTCTCGCCATCATGCTGCTGGTGACCGTGCTTATGTTCGGCCGAATCAAACAGCCGCTGGTGATCTGGCTGACGGTGCCCATGATCGTCTGTGGGGTGGTGGTGAGTCTGCTCGCCACGGATCTGGCGTTCACGTTTCCATCGTTTCTGGGATTCCTCAGTCTCTCGGGCATGCTGATCAAGAACTGCATCGTGCTGGTGGATGAGATCGACAAACGCCTCGACGAAGGGGAGTGGACGCTGGCGACGGTGGTGGAGGCGAGTGTGAGTCGACTGCGCCCGGTGATGCTCGCGGCGGGTACCACCATCGCCGGAATGTCACCCCTGCTGCGGGACGCCTTCTTCAAGGAGATGGCCGTATGCATCATGGGCGGGCTGGCTTTCGCCACCCTGCTGACCCTGGTGGCGGTGCCGGTGTTTTATCGGATCGCGATGGGGAAACGCTTGCGGACGGGCGAACTCACGCAGCCCTGATGCTGACCCGGTGACCACAGCGGACCGCAAAGGCCACCAGAGAATCCAGCCGGAAAGATTCGAAATCGCCTCTCACCAGAAGGCTGACCCGCGGCTGACTGATATTGAGAAGCTCAGCCACCTCGCGCTGTTTGAGTTCACGCTTTCTGATCGTCTTTGTGATGACGTCGATCAGCTCCGAACGAAGTTTGTAGATTTCCCGCTTTACCGGATCATCCTCAATGGCGTCCCAGACGCTTTGAAATTTCTGTCCGCTCATGTCAACTCCCGGAATGCGCGAAGAAACGTCTGAAGGGTATGACCCGTGAACACAATCGACCGCATGGAATATACGTTTAGATATATATCTAGGCAAGCGCGAAGTTCACAGATTGTCAGGCAGGAAGGTGTTGAAGCAGCCGAAAGGCACCCTGCAGTGCCTCACAGATTGACGACTTAAGAGTGCGGAAATCGGCTAGTGGATCTCCGCCGCATCCCCCCAGGCTTTGCGCAGGCGTTCGATATTGAACCCCGGTTCCCGGGCGGCAGTGATGATGACCCGCTCCCGTCGTGCGATGGCGGCCGCGGCATCGGGGACCGCTTCGGCCACCTCCCAGGGAATCACCACCGCACCATGCTGATCGGCGTGGATGAGGTCGCCGTCGGCGACGCGCATGCCGGACACGGTCACGGTGCGGCCGAAATCCACCGGATGCACGAAGGCGTGAGACGGACCGACCCGGTCGGCCAGCATCTGAAAGCCTTCGGCGATGTCGGGCAGGTCGCGCACGCTGCCGTCGGTGATCACACCCAGACAGCCGAGACCTTTGTGCACGTTCGAGTTCACCTCGCCCCACCAGGAACCGTAACCGCGCTGGGGGCCGTCCAGATCCTGGATCACCATGATGGCGGGGGTGGCGCCCGCACCGACGTAAGCGTAGTAGGCGTCCTGCATGGCGCGGGATTCGGCACCGCCGAGATCGCTCGGGTGGGCGGCGCGGATGCTGGCGGTGCGGGCAACACCGACCATGGGTGGCAGAGCGGGTCGTGTGCAGACCAGTGGCTGCACGGTATATCCATAACCGCGACGTTTCGGGGCCACCACTTCGAGGGCGTTGCACACGGTGGGGGTATCGAGTTTCAGCAGTGCGGCACGCAGGGCGTCTGTCAGCTTGTTCATTTCTTCAGCAGCTCCTGTAGACCGCGGGTAATCTCTTCGGCATTGTCCTGACGGATCCATTCCAGACACAGGGCCTTAATGGCCATCGCAACCGCCACCGGTTCATCGAAGGTGAGGTGATGGTAGGTGCCGGGAATCTTGAAGATGGGCAGCTTGCCGCCGGTGATCTTTGCCATGTAGTCGGCGTGAAAGGCACCGTCGTCGGCGCTGTCTTCGCCAAGGACGACCGCGGAACGGCACTGGAATCCTGCAAACTTGTCGCGCTGGTCGATGCCCATTTCGAGATGGTCGAAAAGGCCCGGATCGAACTTCCAGGTCCAGCCGCCTTCGACCTGACGCAGGCTGCGTTCGGCGATGTAGTCGCGCACCGCCGGATGCTTCACCGGTTGCTCGGGCACGTAGCGGAAGCGGCCCAGGGCGACGTTCTTGTCTTCGTACACGCGGGTTTTGCGCGCGGGTTCCACACCTTCGCGCTCCGCACGTCGACCCCATTCCACATACTGCTCGGGGGGTGCCACGGTGAAATCGAGGAAGATTACCCCGCCCAGGTCTTTACCATAGCGATGACCGGTCTCCAGCACCGTGAAGCCGCCGAAACTGTGGCCCGCAACAAAGGGCCGCACACCCAGTTCGGCCCTGGCGCAGACTGCATGTACTTCTTTCGCAAGCACCTCCCCGCTGTATTTTTCGCGCCAGCCGCTGTCGCCGTTGCCTGAAGAATCCAGCGCCACCACCCGGAACTGATCCGCGAGAAAGGGCGCCACGAAGCGCCACCACTCAAGGTGGGCGTTGCTGCCGTGTACCAGGGCGATGCCCGGCTTGCCGATCTCACCCCAGGTTTCGTAGTGGACGTTCACTCCGTCGACCTGCACGTCGCCGGGTTCGGAAGGGGTCTTGAGAGCGCGTTCGAACCAGAAGGGCGGAAAGCTGGTCTCGGTCATGTCGGGAAAGGTCCAGTCAGCAGGAAGCGGGCGAGGATAGCACAGCGTTCGATCGTTTCAGGATCAGCCCGGGACTTGCAAGATCCGGGATCCGGGTAGTGCGCGGATCATTTCGGCTTGAGACGATTCCGGTAGCGCAGAAACGCATCCGACTTCGCAAATTCTGGAAAATCGCTGGCGATCTCCCGCAACAGTTCGAGCCCGGTGGCGCTGTCACCCAGTCGCTCAATGCAGACCCGGGCACGGCGAAAGCGGGCTTCCGCAATCAGATCGTCGTCCGGGTAGGCCTGCGCAAAATCCTCGAGCAGCTGATTCACCAGCCCGGCATCTTCACGGCCCGCCGCGCGGGTGAGGTCCAGGAGGGTGGCGCCATCGAGCGGCCGGAACCGCGGCTCGCGTTCCACACACCACTTCAGCAGCGCCCAGGCCTTGCGCCGCTCACCCCGGGCGGCGGCGCGGTGCAGGTACTGCAGGGCGTGTTCGAGGGTCAGCCGCTGATCCTGAAAGCTGGTCAACCGCTCGTGGATGATTGGATCCAGGGTCTCGGCGTTGTCACCGATATAGGCCTCCAGTCGCGACACCGCATCGGCGAGGTGGCCGCCCTGACAGAAGCGATGCAGTTCGTGGAAGAAGGTATCCAGCGCTTTCGCTTCGGCCATCAGGTCCCGGGCGCGGGTCTGCTCGGGACTTTTCTTCGTTTCCAGATAAAGGAAGTTGCGCCGGGCATACAGCAGGTGGCCGGTGAGCAGATTGCCGAGCAGAAACAGGTAGCCGGCGCCAGACAGCAGAAACACATTGCTGGACCAGATGGTCGCATAGGCGAACGCACCCATGCTCGAACTGATGCACAGTACGGCGGCGGGGAAGTAGAGGCCCAGCCCGAGCAGCAGGCGGGCGAGCACCGCGGGGCGGAAAGCGGCGAAAAAGGATTCTTCCAGACACACCCCGAGCCAGGCGAGGGGAAAGGCAGCGACCAGGATCAGCAGCAGGGGTGAATCGAGTTCGGGACCGTTGATTCGCAGAGCGATAAACACCACCACATAGAGGGTGCAGAGTTTGAAGGCGAGACTGTTGCGGAAGGGGTTCAGATCGGTGGCGTTGTCGATGCGCTCGTCCGCCAGCCCCTGGGCGGTGTGCAGCAGCAGCTTCTGGGCATACAGGGAGAGGGCGGCGGCGGTCGCATACCACAGGGGCAGACCCAGGCTGACCACCAGCGCCATCTGCAGAGGTTCGTCGATGAACATCGAGTGCACGAAACCAACCAGCAGTGCATAGGCGCCGATCAGCACCAGGCCGGTGGTCTGCAGCGGCAGCGCCAGCGTGCGAACAAGACTCAAGAGAATGCCGGTGTCAGGCGGACCGGCTCTGCTCACCGATCTTCCGGGTTGATCACGGGTGCCAGCAGCCAGTCCGCGTCCCGTGCAAAGCGTTGCCAGACTTTCAGAAATTTCCGGTGCTGTTTTGCGACAGTCGCCTGCTCGGATCGAATCAGTTTTCTGAAGGCACACTTTTCGACGGGACCCGGATTCCGGCTGCGACGATAGGCACGCAATGCAGCCGCAGCAACCCCGGCATCCTGATGTGCACCCAGCAGAGCCTGCAGTTTGCCGAGTCGCTCGCTGACGGGTGCCAGCTGCTCCGTCATGGCACAGTTGATGAGTTCCAGCCGATAGCGGAGCTTCTTCAGATCGATTCTCAACCGGTGCAGCTTATCTGGTGGCGAGTTGCGATCGATGCGATTGCCGCGCCTGAGCAGGCGCTCGAGGGGTGGCTCGATCAGCGCCGCGGACACGGCGCGAATCGATGTGGTGTCGAGGTTTGACTCGGCAGTAAAAGACTCCGCAAGGCGATCGAGGCTGCTGGCAAGCTGGCCGAAACGATCGCTGCCCAGTGCCGCGCGCACACGAGCGTGTGCCAGGCGTCGCCTGCGGTGCAGGTGGGCGGCATAGGTGTTGAGTGCAGGCCCTGCCGATTTCGCAAGTCGCCCGCGGACACCGTCCAGCCACTCGAGATGCACATCCAGATCCCGCAGTGGACCCAGTTGCCGGGTGAGCCAGCGCAGCTCTGCGATGAGCGGCTGCACCTGCCGCGGTGGTACTACAGCTTCCATCGCGGCCAGGGTCGAGCGCAGCCTGCGGCAGGCCACCCGCAGCTGATGCACGCCCTCCGGATGCAGGGACTCCCAGGCATGGGCTTCCCACAGCCACAGTGCTTCCCGGTTGTGGTCGAGGTGGGCGCGACACAGGCTGAGCCAGGTATCGTCCGGTGAGAATGCCGGCAGCGGACGCGGCGCGCCGATACAGCCGATGGCCAGACGTCCCCGTTGAAACTTACTGACCCGGGCGGGATAGAGCCTGGATTGATCTGCCAGCACCAGGCCGAGGTCCTTGAGCATGCGTTCCGGACCCTGGCGCAGCTCGAACTCGAATTCGGTAAAGCTCAGCGGCCGATCTGCCGCGACCCGCACCTGATCCATGCTGAGTTCCACCAGGGCACGCGGGTACTCGGCCTGGTTGGTCAGGGCAATGCGGGTGCGCTGATTGTGCAGGGCGAAGGTGGGCTGCAGTCTGCCGAGGTCGATGCCCAGGGTGTCGAGCAGCTCGCGGACCTGACCGCGCTCGAGGGCCAGGGAGAGCGCGACAGAGAACGCATCCGGCGCTGCATCGGTCGGATTGCCCGGCAGCGCAGCCTGGCCACTGACGGTCTGCTCGAGTTCGGTGCGCTCGAAAAAGCCGCTGGACCCGCCGCCCAGGCGCTTGGCAGTCACTGTGCGCGGTCTGCCGGGACGCTCGCGCCAGCGCAGCGACCAGCCGGCCTTCAGGGCAGCACCCTCCGGGGTATCGAAGTAGACATCCCGGACAGCTTCGTTACCCTGGGGTCGAACCAGGTAACCGGCCCGGAACAGAGCCTCGGACAGACGCCGCAATGACGACCGCGGTTTTCTCCCGTCTTCGAGCAGGTACTTGGCTTCGATCTCTTCCATAGCCCGAGGGAGTATATCGGTAGCAGCCATGAACATTCGCGCAGACCTCAGTCAGCCCGCCCGGCTCACCCCGGATGAATGGATCTGGGTGGATTCGCCCCAGCCCGGGGTAGCCCGGGTTATGCTCGACCGGGTGGGAGATGAGGTTGCGGTGGCCACCAGCTTCGTGCGCTACGCGCCCGGATCGCGGTTTGAAGGCCACGAACACGCTCTGGGGGAAGAATTCATCGTGTTGCAGGGGGAGTTCGGCGACGAACACGGCCGCTATCCGGCCGGCAGCTACCTGCGCAATCCACCCGGATCCCGCCATGTGCCCTACAGTGAGCCCGGCTGCCTGATCTGGGTGAAACTGCGGCAGTTCGATCCCGCCGATCAGCGCCAGTGCATGCTGAGCCTGGATACTCCGATCCCCGATGAGGGTGACCGGCACACCACGCTGCACGCCCATGGCCATGAAGTGGTGGAAGAAATCGTCGCCGCCCCCGGCGCGCGCATCGAGTTCGCCCCGGTCGAGTGCCCGCGTGAGGTGCTGGTCTTCGAAGGGGTGGTGGGTGAGGGCGAGGTCAGTTACCCCGCCTGGTCCTGGTTGCGCAACCCCGCCGGCCAGCCGCTGGTGCTCGAGGTGGAATCCCCCGTGCGCCTGTTCACCAAAACCCGCGCCCTCTATGAGCCGGTCAATCGTGCCAGATACGCTGCATCTGGAGGAAGGTAAAGGAAGCAGACCAGGTGATCAGCGCCAGACCCGCGAGCGCCTCGGTGCTGGTGATCATGCGGATCGGGCCTACCGGCACCAGATCGCCGAAGCCCACCGTGGTGTAGACCATGGCCGAGTAGTAGAGGAAGTCGAAATCCCCGGTGATGCCCACAATGCCGCCAAGTTCGAGCACATTGACCGCCACCCAGTAACCGGCCCCGAAGATCCAGATTTCCACGATATGCGCGGCCAGCGACGAGTACACGGTGACCAGGATCAGCCAGCGGTGCCGGCCCGGGGAGTGGGTGCGTCTGCTGAGCACTCGGAGGGTCTCATAGTGGACGGTCACGCAGAGCGCGATCAGGAAGACCGAGAGGAGGGTGGCGACGGCGTAATCCATGGCCGCCATGGTAGCGATTCAGGCGCACCCCCGATATGATGCGCGGCCGGGCGCAAGGCACCCGACCAGGCGCTGCGCAATTGACACCTCGGGGACGGCGGGTAAGATACGCCCCCTCAACCTGCCCGGGGTGTTTAGCTCAGTTGGGAGAGCGACGGCCTTACAAGCCGTAGGTCGCAGGTTCGACCCCTGCAACACCCACCAGCCTTGCAGGTCGAGACTACGGAGCGGTAGTTCAGTTGGTTAGAATATCGGCCTGTCACGCCGAGGGTCGCGGGTTCGAATCCCGTCCGCTCCGCCATCTATTCAGGCTCTACCCGATTAATGGGGGATGGGCCGTTGTTCACTAAACCCGGTTGATGATGCCATCCCAGCCGCAGTGGGTTAAGACCCGCAGCCGGTAGTTCTCAAAGTTTCTGAACCCGTAGGCTCTTCTCGACATCATTTCCATCTTGGTGTGGAAGCCCTCGGTGATGCCGTTGCTGCGCGTGAATCGCCACATGGCGACGATGGGTGCAAGCCATGAGGTGAGTGTTTTTGCGAGCCGGTGGAGCGGACTGACGTGGAGCTGCTCAATCAGCGTAAGGAACTCGGGCAACGTGCTTCTGGCTTTCCTGGCGTTCAGTGCTTTCAGCAGCAGGAGGCGGTTCAGCCGCTGCTTGGCATCGTACAGCGCCTTGAGCACGGGCCATTCTCCGAGATAGCTTCTGAGGTTGTCGCGCTGCTCATCGGACAGATACCACTCGTGCCGACGCATCAGACTCAGTAATCCGCGGTTGCTTCGACCCTCGGGATCCTGTTGTTGCCAGACCTTGAGAAAGTGCTGGTTTACCAGCCGGATTACATGGAAGCGATCGGCGACGATCGTGGCCTGGGGAAGTACCGGCGGGCAATGCTGCGGTAGGTCTCGGACAGATCCATGACGATGACCTTTACCTGATCCCGGCCCGGTAAACGCCTCAGATAGCGTCTTAAGCTCGGTTCAGAGCGTCCGAGTGCCACGTCGAAGACTTTGTGGTTCTTCAGATCCACAAAGCTTGTTGCATACCCTCGTCGGCGGGTGAAGAAGTGTTCATCGATACCCAATACCCGTGGACAGGGGCGGTTCGACATCTCAGAGCACCGTTGCCGACAATGGCTCTGATACCAGCGCTCGACGGTTGCCGCACTGATGCCGTGGGTGCGCGTGATCTTGCGCTGAGTGACGCCGCCATCATGCGCTTCGAACACCTCGAGCCGAAACGCTTCCGACGCTCTGAAGCGCGGCCGAACGCCCTTGAACCGGTGGCAGAAATAGCGCCCGCACTGTGGGCAGTGGTACTTGGGCGACTTCAGGTGCAAGGTCATCACCTGGTTACCCTGACGCGTGTGCTTGAGGGTTCGTTGACGGGTCGCCTTGATCCTCACCCCCTCGTGCTCGCAATGAATGCACGAGGGGCGTCTGGTAGGCCGGGCATAGACCTTGATGCCCTGGTCCCGATCAACCTTCTCGATCTCAAGGTCAGATATGCCTAATATGACTCCTGCGTGGGACATCGGTGGTATCTCCATTAAACGATCTTCGCAAAATCAGTTTAATGAACACCGGTGTCCCCCATTAACGATGAAGAGCCTCTATTCATTCTCTTTTATGTGGGTCCCGGTAGGTTCTTTAGAACCTGCCGTTCTTTCAAAGGGTTAGCGCGGTCGTTGCGCCGATAGCGGGGTCTCACTCCTCCGAACGTCGGCCAACTTGGTACCAGTGCCGTGCAGTTCTCAGTTGGAGCAGCGCGAGGTCCCGATTGATCGAAAATCAGCATCGGCGGAGCATCACGCCCGGGGTCTTGGTTTGATCTGACTGCATGGTCGCAAGGTAATCGTCAGCGGAGTCGTCTCCGAATGTCTCCCTGTTGAGCAAGAGCGGTCGGAAGCGTTTCGAACTGGGAAGCGCTATGGGGAACGGTCATCCGGCTACGGTGCCTTCGTTCCGTCGATGGCTCTCGCGGCCGCATCAAACGTATACACACCGTCCAGATGTTCCGACGTGATCTGCGCCACGAATCTCGCCTTGTTGACGATCAATGCATCGGCGAAATCCGCGTTCTTGCGCTTGCCGCCGACCTTCACACGCTCAGCAATGCGGTAGTCGTGCAACGCCCGCCAAACGGTTGGTGCATCCTCGAATCGAATGTTTGGCTCGCGGAACAGGCCTTCAACGACCGTGATCAGGTCGTCCTTGCTCGCCCGGTACTTCGGCCCCTTCAGGGTCCACAGCGCCTCGACGAGCACCACATCCGTCACCAGCACCAGCGCCGAACCCTGAATTATGCGGCGCGCCTTCGCCTCCCGGGCGGGCTCATCCTGCAGCACGTAGCGCAGGAGCACGTTGGTATCGACAGCGATCACTCCGCCAGGGCGCGCTGCCGGGATTGCTCGTCGGTGATCCTGCTGTCGCCACGCAAATGTCTTATCACACCTTTGGCCGCTCCGGTCTCCTTCTTCACCACCGTGATCTGTCCCCGGTAGACGTACATCTCCACCATGTCTCCAGGCGCAATATCGACTTCCTCGCACAGATCGATCGGAAGCGTGATCTGGCGTTTGCTGCTGACCTTTGGCATATCTTTACCCATGTATATACGGTAAAGATCATACTGAGCTCGTCGCGAGTGTCAACCAGCCAATGTCGGCGCCACCCATCCGACCGCGACGACACTGATCTCAACTCACGCTATAAGCCGCGCCGGCTACTGAAGACAGCAGCGTTTGTACTTTTTCCCGCTTCCACAGGGGCACGGGTCGTTCCTCCCCACGCGCGGCCGGTCTCGGCGCGCCGGCACCTGAGGGACAGAGCGTTCCGCTAGCCACTTCGCATGAATGGCGCGTACGTTCGGTGCAATCGAGTCGCGAATTCTCTCGACCTCCGCTTTGTCGCTCAGCGCATGCCCGTGCCAATTCGTCTCTTCTGTGAACGCGCGAATGGGCGCGAGCAGGTCCGCGATTTCCTGCCCGCCAGCACGCCATTCTTTCTCGGCTAGGCGAACGCCACGCACATAGCCTTCGCACCACTCGTCGACGATGGTGACGGCTCGGTCTTCTAACTTCCGTTCGTAAAACATGGGTTCGAAGGCTTCCGGGGTCTCCACCAGCATCCCGGCAATGCTGTTCGAGTGCTGCATCAGTAGCGACATGAACCGCTGAAACTCGTCGGCACTATTCCAGACGGGCTCGAAGTCACCCCACATCGCTGGAAGCCAACGTGAGGGGACCAAGACGACTGGGCCGCTCACGACGGCGGTGAGAAAACCGTCCAGTTCGGGGATGTCCAGGATGCCCTCATCGAGACCCTCTGTGTCCGCATCGTCGTCGATGCGATTCAGGAGGACTTCTCCGAGCCAGTCCAACTGATAGCTGGCTAAGGGTTCATGCGGAATCACGGTCGCTCCGCGTTGGCGCTAGCTTCGCTCTTGTTGACTGCAACATTGCTGAGATTATGGCTGAGTTGACCTGATGGCCATCGTAGCAGCGGTAGCAACGATGGGGGTTGCTAGTTCGAGTACGTTGCGCTCCGCCATTCAGTCATTCTCTTTCGTGTGGGGCCGCAGGACACGCTGAAAGTCCACTCCCAGGGCTCGAATCTATCGGGGCTCACCGACACGGTCGCCGGGACCATGGAGGCGGTCTGCAGATTGGCTGTAGATTTCCTGAAGGTCCCAAATGTCGGTGCGGAAGGAGGTAGCGGGCATCGTGCCGAGGCGGTTTCGGCGCCTACGCGCCGAACCCAATCCTGCTTGTATCATCGTTCTGTGTGGCCAGGCTCGGTAGTACGCTCTCGATTCTGTATGCTTCGCAACGGATGCGCGTCATGGATATGGAATGTTGAAAATGCAAAGGTGCCGCATGATGCGGCAGGCCTGCGGGTACATTGGAGCCGTCGTGATCTGGCTGGCAATCCTTCCGGTCGCTCCTGCCGCCCGGGCGGCGGCCTATGGGATTGTCGACACCGATGTCGTGGGTGGGGTCACGCTCCTGAAGACGCGACATGAGGATACGTTCGCGTCGGTGGCCGTGGCGCGGGGCCTCGGCTGGCGGGAGCTGATCGATGCCAATCCCGGGGTAGACCCGTGGCTACCCGGTGAAGGAACCGCCATCGATCTGCCTACCGGCTACGTGCTGCCCTCCGGTGTCCGGGAGGGTGTGGTGATCAACGTGGCCGAGTTCCGCCTCTACTACTTTCCGCCGGGTGGCCGCACGGTGATCACCTTTCCGGTGGGCCTGGGGCGGCTGGACTTTCCGACCCCAATTGTCGAGACACGGGTGACGAGCGTGATTCCCAACCCTGCCTGGATGCCGGGCCCCACAGCGCGTCGCGAGCATGCCGAGCGCGGTGATCCGCTGCCGGCCGTTGTGCCGCCCGGGCCCGACAACCCCATGGGCAGCATGGCGATCGCCCTGGGAATTCCCAGCTATTTCATTCACGGCACCAATCAGCCGTTTGCCGTAGGTCAGACCGCCAGTCTCGGCTGCATCCGCATGTACAACCAGCACGTGGAGGCGCTTGCGGAAATGATGCGCCCTGACGTGCCCGTACGGATCGTCAACGAACCCTACAAGGTTGGCTGGCGTTACGGGGAACTCTATGCCGAGGTTCACCCTGACGTTTACGGCACGGCTCCACCCGGCGAGTTGCAGCGCCGGATCGAAGCCGCCGCCGGCGACCAGCTGGCGACTGTCAATTGGGCGCTGGTGCAGTATCTGCTGGATCAGCCCACCGGGATTCCCGTCCCGGTTCAGCATCCCGGAGATGAGCGGGTGGTCGAGCGCACGACCGCCCAGGTCGTGCCGGGATCTTAGACGTCGTGCCAATGTTCGGCGCTGAGATGTCCCGGCTGATACCGACCCTGGATTACAGCGCCGTCAGCTTGCCGATTCGCTCATCGTCTGCGCCGAGATAGCCGATCAGTGTCGCCTGTACAAGCTCCTTCTGCAGCGTGCCGGCACGCGCCATTTCTTCCAGATCGGCCCAGTCCCTGGTGCGATTGAAGAAGGCTTTGAACACCGCCAGGTCGAAGCAGGAAAGGAATGGCAGTGACTTTCCTGCAATCGTTTCCCAGCGGACGCGGGACTCAATGCCAGCATGAAACCCGGTCGAGTTCAGAAAGAGGTCGAGCGGCGTTTTGTCCCACCAGACGCGCGCCTGACCGTCGCGTTTCAGGATCTCTCGGTCTTTCCGGGTCACCTTCACGTCTGCCGGTAGGGCATCCACTGCCTTCTGCCAGTCGCCTGCCGGGATGAGCAGGTTTACATCGATGTCGATGGTGCCCCGGGCGCGTTCCGTACACCAGGCCAGGGCCAGAGCACCGCCGAATGCGTGGGGAATGTCCTGCTGGTGCAGGCGTTCATGCAGATGGATGATCTTTTCAACAAGATTATCCACGGGGGAAAACCGGTAGATCGAGATATCTTGATGCCTTTGCTGGAAACTGGGCGGCGAGTTGCAGCACAGATTCCAGTTCGTCTCCTCTTGGAATGCCGTCCTTTTCTCTGATTCGAGGCTGGAGCTGAACGTCTACGGCGTTGCCGCAGGCCTCCAGGATTCTGATATAGGTGACGACAGATGGGACTTTCCGGCCACGCTCATAGGCAGAAAGCGTTGCGTGGGAGGTACTCGCTCGCCGGGCGAGATCCCGGAGAGATAGCCCGGCCTCTGCTCTTGCCTGTGCGAGCAGGGCGGCGGTCGAATGCACGTGACTTGATGCAGCCATACCGCATGGTATCCGATTGGATAACGGGTTTCAAAGGCGATAGGGGCGTGTCAGATCGCGGGCGAACCCGGGTACACAGGACTCATTGCAGATCTCTGATACCAGGTCCAGATTTGCCCGCTGCAGGCCCCTAGAAATACTCGGCTGAAGTTCTGTCGATCGCGGCGAGCAGTTCAGCTTCAGTACGACCCGTCTGCAACAGGATCAGCCGATCAACACCGAGGTCCTCGTATTCCCGAATGAGTGACGCAGTGACCGGTGCTCGCGGAGTAATACTGATCTCGAGCTTCCCCAGTGTTTCGGGTCGTTCAGATTTCTGAGCTGCTTCTTTTAATCCCGCTACTGAACTGGCAGCCGTCTGCACATCCATCGCGAACCCATACCAGCCCTGGCTGAGTTCAACTGCGCGTCTGAAAGCAGCGGCACTGGCTCCGCCCATGACTATAGGCGGCCCACCCACCTGTACGGGCCGGGGCCGGCTTTGAATTCCCTTGAAATTTACAAAGCGACCTGCGAATGCCGGGTTGTCTGCAGTCCACAGTTCCCGCATTGCCCGGATGTATTCTTCCGTACGTGCTCCCCTTTCGGTGAATTCGACACCGAGTGCATCAAACTCTGCCTTCAGATATCCCGCCCCCACACCCAGGATCAAACGACCATTAGACAGACAGTCGACGCTTGCCATCTCTTTGGCCAGTACCACCGCATTGCGTTGCGCCAAAAGTGTTATACCGGTTGCGAGTCTGATCGTTGATGTGACTCCTGCGATATAGGCCAGCGATGTCGACGGGTGAATCATCGGCGTCAACGGAGGTGCAGGCGATGGGGGTACCTGCGGGTCCGGCAGCACAACGTGTTCAGCCGTCCACAGGGACTCGAAACCGGCCTGTTCGGCCCTGACAGATACATTCTTCATGACCGACGGATCCGCACAGATACCGTTGTTGATGCCGAACAGAGCAAATTTCATACGCGCCTCCAATCCTGATTAATTGCCATAGGGTGGCTGAGACATAGTAGTGAGGTGCTCGATCTTTCGCTCACTGAATGCTTCTGTTCCATTGCACTGAGCATGACCGATACCCACCCGCATCGACATGCAGGTTCCCGCCCGGTCAGCCGCCAGCCGGCCAGTCGATGAGAAACGCACCGCGTAACTCACCCACCGCGAAACCCGTGGCCTGGTCATCGGGGTAGTGCTGCTGCACGGCCGCATGGACCTCCGGGGCCAGTGTCTGCCCATGGCACAGGGCGCACATAGGCTGCAGCACGATGGCCTTCATGAAGCGCGCGCTGCCGTCATCGTTTACCTGAAAATACTCTACGGGCATTGCGGAACCGGCACTGATCTGCTGGCGGAAATCCTCGAGCACGGCCCGAGCTTCTTCGTCAGGGGCATTATCGGGATTGCGCACCCGCAGCGCCGTACGGCTAACCTGGGCGCCGCTTGCAGCACTCTGCCTGGCGGCAATGACCGGCGCGACCTCACTGCACACGCCGATGGCGTTGAGCGGCCCGCCCGCAGCCAGCGCTGCCTGCAACTTTCCGCCGAGCTGCTGCTGGAACGCTTCAGCAATCTCCCGGGACTCCGTGAGCCGCTGATCGTCAGCGATGGCCGGGGTGGCTGCAGTACCCAGTACAGCGGCGAGCAGAATTGCTTTTTTCACCTTTCAGACTCCTCTATGTGCGCTCGCCGGTCGCGGTGGGGAAATGCGGAATTCGACATTCCGTACTGCAGGCGATCATACCTTTTCCCGTGCACGATCGTTCTGTCCTGGTCACGGCTTTGGGGGGATGACCAGCCAATCATGGTCGAAACGGAAAAAAAGCGCATCAATGTGCCGTCTCTGTGCTTTT
The DNA here is from genome assembly GCA_041395945.1 of Pseudomonadales bacterium. NCBI lineage: Bacteria > Pseudomonadati > Pseudomonadota > Gammaproteobacteria > Pseudomonadales > Pseudomonadales bacterium. The sequence goes on along the minus strand of JAWKZN010000001.1, from coordinate 1,817,504 downwards.
GAAAATCACACCAGTGGCTGTTCGTAGGGCGCTGCAGGGTGAGACCGCCTTTCACACCACGCTTTGACAGGGCTTTATCCCGGGTAGTGAAGGCAGGGGAACAAAGTTTTAAACTCGGCGAAAAGATCAAAGGGGCTGCTATGAGTGAGCATGTGAAATACATCGACAGGACCCGGGATTACTACCTATCTCAGGGATACCAGAAGCCATATCAGTGGGCGCACTTCGACGAGATTCCCTTCGCGCCGCTGGCGAAGCCGCTGGCGGAGTGCCGTGCCGTACTCGTGTCCACCAGCGATGTCGGGGTGCGGGCGGCGGATGGGAAAGGCCGGGAGAAGGGCAAGGATCACCAGATCGGCAGCGTCTACAGTCTTGCCACGGACACGCCTCCGGAAAGGCTGTTCAGTCGTCAGGAGCATTACGATAAATACGCTACTCATCTCGATGACGTGAATTCCTACTTTCCGGTCTCGCGACTCATGGAGAAGGTAGCGGAAGGACGACTCGGCAGCTTCGCGCCGCGCTGCCATGGTGTGTACACCGCTTACAGTCAGCGACAGACCAGCGAGCAGGATGCGCCTGAAGTGCTGCGGAGGTGTCGTGAGGATGGTGTCGACGTCGCCATCCTCACACCTGTCTGACCTGTCTGCCACCAGACCGTGAGTCTGGTCGCTCGACATCTCGAAGCTAACGGTATTCCAACCGTGGTGATTGCGACCGCGCGGGACATTGTGGAGAACTGCGGTGTGCCCCGACTTGTCTTTGTCGATTTTCCGCTGGGCAATCCCTGCGGTGTTCCCTTCGATACGGGGATGCAGTCCCGGATCGTCGAGCTGGCGCTCAATCTCCTGGAGACTGCCGATAAACCGGGTTCGACAATCGTAGCGCCGTTTGAATGGCCCCAGGGTGACCACTGGAAGGCGACCATATTCACCGCGGAGCAGCCGTTTCTGGAAGGCGAGGCCTATGACAACTGGATGGCGGCCAAGGCGCGCTACCGGCGCCTGAAAGAAGAAGGTAAGGCCTGATCACCATGGCACGCGAAATCATTGTTTACACCACACCGCTGTGTGCGCCTTGCGAGAGTTTGAAGCGAATTCTGAGCACGGAAGGCATACCGTTTATTGTGAAGGATCTCATGGTCGATGAAGCTGCCGCATCGCTCGTTGAGCGCCACGGTATCCGTACCGTACCAGCGCTTGGGATTGATGGCAGGATCTATGCGGGCGATGACCTGCGCCCCGATCGGCTGGTGGCGCTGCTCGATTTCTGAACAGCCGGCACCCGAGGTTATCGGGTGTCCCGCGAACTGAGGTTGAGTGTCTCCAGATTCGGATCGGCCGCGATTTCAGCTTCTTCAAAGGGCAGCCGGATCCATTTGCCTTCGGCGTACAGTCGGGTCATGTCCGCGTAGTGTGGCGAGTCCGGTTCCGGGCTCTGGGAATAGGTTACGATCGCCCGGGGGTCCAGTTTGCCGTCTTCATCCCAGGAAATGACCTGCATATAGCTGTTGCCGTGGCGTATGGGCGAGTAACCGACCTCCGGCGCAAGCTCCGCAATGATCATGCTCCACATGCCCGCCCAGCCTTCGCCGCCGGGTACCGGGATACGATCGCCGTTGCGCTCGGCAAACTGGATGTCTCCCAGACGCGCGTCCAGGGCGATACCGGCTTCCTGCAGCGTCACCTGGGCAGATGCGAGTGATTCAAGCAGCGCGCCTCTGACCACCGCATTCTCGACCGCAATACCCCGCGGCGTACCGACTGGATCGCTCGAGTCGAACGGCACCCTGAAAACGTTTTCGATGTTCTGTGCCGTGCGCCAGAACTCACGCCACACATGGCCGCCACGGCTGTCCACCGTCATACGCCGATCCCAGGCGGCGAGGGCGTTGCAGGCCGGCTTCACGTCCACGATGCGCTCATCCAGCTGCACCGGTTCGAGATCCGCAGCGCAGATCTGCAGCACATCATCCAGCAGCAGTTCGGCACCGAAGTTGCGCTGGCTTCCGAGCATGGCCTGCATCTCCTCCGGCCCGATCTTCCCCGCTGAGACTGCTTCGGCGATGAAGGTGAGACCGGCTCGAGTGCGCAGGCTTCTGGCTGTGCGTTCGCTGCCGATGATCGGTGAGTAGCCTTCGAGCGGCGCCTTCGGGTTCGATAACCAGTAGCTGTCGTTGGAGTTTGCGACATAGTCGGTCCGAACCAGCCGCGGCATCTCTTCGGCAGGCAGCGCACCCGGTACGGCGGAGCGATCATCGTCGCGCCATGCGCAATCCGGTCTTGCGCCATCGAGTACCACCTCCCGGGCGGGCAGAGCGGCCAGCGCTACGCGACATCTTTCCAGCAGTGCGGTGTCCACGCCTGGCGTGACACTGATATCGCCATAAAACGCTTTGCCGTGCCGGTCCGCGGCGATGGTGTTGGTCCAGGACACGCCCTGGTTGCTGATTGCCGCTTCCACTTCCGCCACTGAGGTCGCTTTGTTGAGCGCATCGTACGTAACGCCGGATTGCCGGTTGTTCAGGTTCGCATCGCGAACCGCGTAGGCTTTCTGGTGGTTCCACGGCAGTGTTGCCGATTCCACGATCGGGCCGTAGTGACTGAAGTACACGTGTGCTCCGCAGTGATCGGCTTACCTGCTTCGTTTCGGGTGGTCACGGGTACCGCGACTGCCTCGATCCGTCGATAGCCATCACCGAAGCGATACTGCATCGGATCTTCCGGATGCAGGCTCAGCTCATAAAAGGTGGAGCGCAGGGCGGTCGATACCGTATGGCTCCAGGCGATGTCCCGGTTGAAGCCGATGGAAACCCGGGAGGTGGTCAGCAGGCTCACACCCATCACATCGAGTTCACCGGGGATGGTGGTGTGAATCAGATGAAATCGGGAAGAACCATGCCACGGGTAGTGGGGATTGCCGAACAGCAGGCCGCGGCCGGATTTCGTCAGGTCGCCGCCAAGGGCGACTGCGTTGGAGCCATAGCCTGCCGGCAGGGAAAAATCCGTGGTAAATGCGCTTGCTGCGTTCATGCCGTCGTCGAACGGCGGCGCAGCTGCCGCGATCTCTTTCTGCAGCCGGCCCAGCCCATAGCGGATGCCCACACCGGTTGTCAGCCTGGCGATATCGAGATCTGTCATCGGCCGCACCCAGGGCTCGCCCTGACAGCTTGCAGGCAGAGCGTCCTGATGATCTTCAAGGTAGCGGTTGTAACCGGCTACGTAGCCGCTGGTGAAATCTGCTGCCTGGGGCGACTGATCGGCCATGAAGCCCGACAGTTCCTTGTCTGTGAGAACGGCGTTGTAAAAGACATCGCTTTCGAGATTGCCGTCCTCCGCGCCGAAGTGGTTCGAAAGGCCTCCGTTTACCATCACCAGATCGCGGGCGATCACGCAGATGGCATCCCGGGCTGTGGCGTAGGCAAATCCGTAGCCGAGTCCCTTCCAGTCTTCCGCCTGCACGTGAGGCACGCCGTAGCTGGTCCAGCGGATGGTCGCTTTATAGCCGGGGTCGGCTGCTGCCTGATCGGTATTTACAGCACCTGCAGGCTGACTGGACTCCTGTGAGCAGGCGCTGACTGCCAGCGTGACCAGAAGGCTCAGGCAGATAGCGGTTGCAAGGTTCATCGGCTTCCCTCCAGATTGTTCCGCCCCGCAATACTACCGCTTTTCAGTCGGGCGCCAGGGAAACTGCGCGGCGTTGATACCTGATCAGAGTTTCCCTGGTGGACCTGATTGTGCAGTGCATTGCGCTGCGTGCTTCGGGCTGCGCCCGATCGCAGCAACCTGATCCTCGATCCAGGTTCTGGCTTCCTCCATGACCTCCCGGCTGGTGCGCCCCTGCGTGGCGATCGGTTCGCCGATGATCACAGTGATGGTGCCGGGATACTTCAGCAGACTTCTGCCTGGCCAGCAGGTGCCGGCATTGTGCGCAACCGGCACCACCGGCACACCGGCAGAGCAGGCGATATCCGCGCCGCTTCTGGCGTAGCGACCGCTCTGGCCCGGCGCCATGCGGGTGCCCTCGGGGAACACGAGGAGGTTATTGCCGTCCTTGAGTCGCGCTTTGCCGAGGCTCTTGACCCGCTTCAGGGCCTGGACCGGGTTGCTGCGATCAATGGCCACAGGGCGGAGCAGCGCCAGCCCCCAGCCGAAGAACGGAATCCGCAGCAGCTCTTTTTTGAGGATGGTGCTGGCCGGTCCGAAGTAGTACTGCAGGAAAACGGTTTCCCAGGTGCTCTGATGATTCGAAAGGATCACGCAGGGCTCTGCGGTGAATGGCCGCTTCCCCACGACCCGGTAATGGACCCCGCAACAGAAGCCGGCCCACCATACGACGAAACGATTCCAGAGCATGATGATGTTGTAGCCCCAGCGATACGGCAGGGGCCAAAGCAACAGGCTGACGGTACCGGTGATGATGCCGGTAGCGATCCAGACAGGCAGAAAAAGGTATGAACGTAGCAACAGCATGTCAGCGCGCCTGGTCCTATTCTGAGTCGCTGGAGTGGTCTGCGATGTGATTCCGATTAAACAGTCGTCACATAAAAGCACCATCGCGCTGGCAGCGGGGACCCGGGTGTCTGTTGCCCGCCAAGGTCAGAGACCGAGAATCGGCACACCGGACAGATATTCGTGGAAGTAGGCCACCACGGCGGTCAGCGCCACACCGATGGCGACCAGTAGTACGTCCTTCTGCACGGGTACCGGCTCAGGCTTACTCCACTTTCCGTCCCGCGCGCTGATCGTGAAGATCGAGAGCAGCGCCCAGAGTGCCAAGCCTCCAAAGAGGATGGTCGAGCGGTTGTCACCATTGGCGAGCAGGTGCGCCAGCCCCCATACCACCACGCCGGTCAGCATGGGATGGCGCACATAGCGCTTGAGGTTGGTCGGCGCGTTCGCCGCACCCATCATTACAAAGCCGATCGCCACGAGCCCTGCGACTATCATAGGGCTGCCTGCGAGCGGCGCTGCATACCAAATGTCGACAGGAGCCGAGCGCCAGCCGAACACCATGAGCAGAATCGCGATAACCAGATCGAGTGCGAAGAATCCTTTGTAGGGACCTTCTCCCACTTTCTCAACGAGGCCTTTCCGTACCCTGGGCATGAGTGAGGGAATCAGATGGACGAACGCCCACAACAGAACACCGATGATCAGTAGGGTCACTTTGAACGCCTCGTTGCCTGCCAGGGAGCAACTAAACCAGACCGTCCTGCAGAAGGCCAGCCCGGACGAAAATAGCCGGGGCCCGTCATCCCGTGCCTGAATCGCGAGCCGAAGAGGGCTGTGGATAATCTATGAAGCGCGCGACTTGCCGGGAATCAGCTTGATCCACTCGACTTCCAGTACAAACTCTCCGTCCCGTCTGTCTGCGATCAGGAAGCCGATGCTGGTGATGTCGGCTGGTTTCACAGGCGGACGATCGAGCTTGCGCCCGCGCCAGCTGGGCTGAAATGTCGAAAAGGGAAGGTCGATGATCTCCCATTCTCCTTTTCGGGTCGGAAAGTCCGCCATGTACGCGTAATCCGACCCTGCTGTCACAAGCCGAAACCTGTAGGTGCGCCCGTCTCCACGCACTCTCAGCTTCAATCCATCGTGTGATCCTATATGGAGTTGCTGAGGATCTGTGCGAATGGAGGCGAAACCTCCCCCATTGGTATTGATCTCACCACGGAACACAAGACGGCCGTCGGTTATCGAGAACTCACCGCTCGATTGCCCGCCCATCACGTCGTCGTTGACTGCTGTCCAGACGAAATCGGTCTGTGGTGAGTGGAAATCTGCCAGGGTTTTCAGTTCCTTCACATCGGCTTCTGCCATCTGGGACAAACTCAGTAACACCGTAAAAAATAAATGCACCATCAACTGATGCTCGCAAGTACTGCGTGAAGAAGCAATTAATACGGCTGAGATTGCAGCCCTGCGATTCACGGGTGCTTCACGCCCAGGTTCCCATACTCGTGCCTCCTGGGACGAAAGATAACCACTCAACTATCAAGGAATCAGCAGGATGCGTATGAATAAAGTTTTTACTCCGATTATCGCCATCGTTTTCGGTGTCGGTGCGGTAAATGCCATCGCGGACAACTACAAAGGTGGTTCAGCCGAACTGGCGGAAAGCACAATCGTGAGCGTGGCCACCGACACGGGTAACTTCAGCACATTGCTCGCAGCGTTGGACGCAGCCGCTCTAACCGCAACGCTGGAAGGCGAAGGGCCGTTCACGGTGTTCGCCCCCACCGAAGAAGCGTTTGCTGCGCTGCCACCGGGTGCGCTCGAGAATCTGCTCGCTAATCCCAACCAGCTGGCAACGGGGTAATTCATGTGATCGATACGGTGATTCTGCCTCAGGCGTAATCGCCGATCCTGCGGCCGCGCCAGTCTGGTTGCGGCCGCAGACCCTCCACAACTTACCCTGAGTACCGCCCTGAAACTGCAGAAACAACAGCAGGGCGGTAATACCCGCGAACCTGACTCGAAAACGTGACATCAGCTCACTGCGTAAGCCCCGCAATGTCCATCCTGTCGAAGCGGTCAATGATCTGCCGGGCAAGCTGCAGCGTTCCGGCGCTGTCCAGGGCGACCACGATGTTGAAGTTAAGCTGGGTTGCTCCCCGCCGAGCGAAGCCGCTCAATCGGGTCTTTGCTCCCTTCGGGTGGCCGCTGCAGTCTTCTGCATATTCGACATACACCACGTGTCCGGTGCCCAGTGCTTCGCTCTTTACCGGACCCACCGAGACGACGTCAGGTGCGTTTGCGATGAAGCTGGTCGCGAATCCGGCTGTGGCTGCCGGTGCTCGATCGATGTCCTGCTGGTACATGGCGATCGCCATGTCGAGCATGGGCGGTGCTTCGAAAGCGGTATCCCCCTTGATTTCGATCCGCAGCTCCGGTGTGCCGGCAAAGACGCAGGATGGTCGCTGACCCGGGAAAGATGTTGCCTGCAGATTGCCCCCGAATGACTTTCCGAACTCGGTTTCCATGACCTCGAAACTGCCTTTTCCAGGATCAGCCCCTTCTGGCAACAGACCTGCAATCGCACCCGGCACATTGGAATCGGCGATCGCTGCGCATGGGAGTGCAACAGCCGCCGCGAAAACACAGGCGCAGAAACACGCCCGGCCCGAGACAGAACGACGACGCGACATGGAGAGACTCCTGGTGTGCTGGATGCGGACGCATCCAGGTCGCAAACTTTAATCCAGTCGCTTTACGTTGGATAGACCCTGGCTGCTACCAGTCGCAGTCCGAAGGGTCGAGCTCGTAAAGCACTTCATCGCCAGAGTCGTTGTAGTTGCGCTCAAAGCAGTTGCCATGGCGATCCCGGAAGAGGGTCCGGCCTACGGGTGCAACGTTTACCTCGCGGATGACGACACGGGAAGGTACGGTTCGATAGACAGTGCGGGTGACCGGATAAGGTTCGTAATAATCTCTGTAGTACGAACGGTGATATGCACTGGCGAGCACCGTGCCCAGTACCAGCCCCCCCACCAGATAGGCGCCATTGTGATTATTGTGGGATCGGTGGCCGTGGCTGCCGCGGTAGTAGTGCCCACCGTGGCCCCAGCCGCGATGATCGTAACCGTGACCCCGATGCCCGCTACCGGCCTGTGCTGGAACGGCAGCGGCGGTAACGCAAAGCGTGAGTACAGCAAGGGCGAAAGTCTTCATCGATCTCTCCTGGAAGCCTGGAAGGCACATTCCTGCCTGGAAGGCAGGTTAGCGAAGTAAGCCTGAACGGTACCTGAACGACGCGACATGGTAACGGCTCCCGATGAGTGGGGAGGCAGATCCGAGGCCACTGCGCAAGCGGGTGTGATTGCGCAGCTTTAGCCCACCAGCAGTGCCTCGATCCCCGCAAGCGCCCGATCGACGTGGGCCGTCGTATTGTAGATGTGGGGGCACAGCCGCAAGCCGCCGGTGGGCGCAGCGGCGATGCCATGCTCGGTATAGAGCCGGTGCCAGACCTCGTTGCGCTGCCCGGGTGTCACCTCGATGATGCAGACACCGCCGCTCAACGCCGGATCCATCGGGGTGACGAGTCCCAGGCCCATCTCGGCCACGCCGCTTTTGAGCCGCTGGGACAGTTCGCGCACACGCTGTTCTACGCGGGCAGCGCCGACTGCCGCATGCAGCTCACTCGCATCGGCAATGGCCGCCAGACAGGCGTCGTCGCGCTGGCCGAGGGATTCGAATTTGCGCGCACCGACGAGATCGCTCTCTGCGTCCTCGCCCCAGCCCGGCGCGACGATGCTGGGCCAGAGCTGTTCGATACGGTCAGATCGCACATAGAGCAGACCTGCCTCTTTTGGACCCATGAACCATTTGTGTGCGCTGGCGGTATAGGTATCGCACCCCAGTGCCTTCAGGTCGATGTCGAATGCACCCCAGGTCTGGGCGCCATCGACGTGTACGTGTACTCCGCGACGGCGTGCCTGTGCCGCGATCTCGGCGACCGGCAGGCGCATGCCGGTAACGTTTGAGACGTGGGTCAGGGCCAGTACCCGGGTGCTGTCGGTCAGCGCATTCAGAAATGGTGCAATGAGCTGATCCTCGTTGACGGGCCGTTCGGGCACCGACACCCGCCGGACCCGGAAGCCGGACCGGGCCGCGCGCACGTCCCAGGCGACGTTGTTGGTCGGGTGGTTCTGATCCCAGAGAACGACTTCGTCATCAGGCCCGAGGTCGAGGCCGTTGTTAACGACGTTGTTTGCTTCGCTCGTGTTGCGGACCAGGGCGACTTCGTCGGCGCTGACATTGAGTGCTGCGGCCACACTCGCCCGGGATCGCTCGAGCAGATCGGTCAGCCTGCTGCGGTTCTGGAAGGAGCAATCACGATCGATGTCATAGGTGAGCTGGTACACGCGCTCGGCGACAGAGCGGGGTGACGGACACAGGTTCGCCGCGTTCATCGGCACCCGGTCTTCGTCAAAGGCGAACTGGGCGCGGATCAGGTCCCAGTAGTTGCTCTCGGCGGCGGTCGCTCTCGCAGCACTCAGGGTTGCGCCGGCGCCGAGCGCGCCGAGGAACCCCCGGCGGGTGGTGTTGATCTTCATTGGTCTCTTCCCCTCTGGTCGAGCGTCTGTTGTCAGCCCGTCCCGGTATCAGATCCGTGGCAGCAGCTGGGTGGTTTCGACCAGTCGGCTGTCCGCCAGCGCCGCGGCGCGGATAGGCGAAATCGCCTTGTAGGCCGGGTCCTGCATCATTTCGACAAACTGGCGCCGGGTGGGATAGTGCACCAGTATCACCAGGTCCCAGTCTTCATCGCCGATGATGGTTCCGATGGCTTTGCCCATCCAGATCGGTTCGCCGCCGAAGCGCGGATGCAGTTCTTCGAATCGCTGTCCGTAAACCCCGTAGGCCTCACGACCGCTCAAACCATCGACCCCGTATCCCGCCTGCGCCGTATCCCGGTAACGCAGCAGATTGAGCATGACGACCGGCTCGTCCGGGTCGCCCGTCGCCATGGCCTCCAGCGCTCGTGCCTCGAAATCCACACTGCCCATTTCCTGCTCCTTCATGGTCGTCCTCAATTCGGGTACCCCTTCGCCAGACCGAACGCCAGCACCTGCATGACCTGGTCCGCGTGGCCCTGGCTCTCATCCGAGGTCTGGAAGGGGATATAGGCCATCGCCGTAATCATGGGCTGAACTGCCTCTGCACTCAGAGGGCGTATCAGACCTGCCTTGACGGAGTCCCGCAGCAGCTCTATCAGAACCTTTCGATAAGCGCGATAAATGTCCCAGGCGACACGACCGTGTTCGGTAGACAGACAATCGAACAGATAAGGGGACAGCAGTGGACCTGGTGCATGGTCCAGCAGCTGACGCGACAGATAGGTGTCGAGGAGAACCGCCTGGAGAGGATTATCGGACATGGCGATGGACACCTGCCGGATCTGGGCGATGAGGTTGAGCGTGCGGTGGGCGCACTGGTTGAGCAGTTCTTCCTTGCTGGCAGCATAGCGATAGAAAGACGTCTTACTGAGGCCCAGCTCCCTGGCGACGTCCGGTATCGACGTTTTTCGCCAGCCCCGGGTGTTGAAGGCGATCGTAGTGGCGCGGAGTATTTCTTCCAGCGCCGTTTCCTGCAGCGAAAGCAGCGAGCGTGGGGCGCTGTTTAGAAGTACCCCGCCCGGGTCGTTCGTGTCGGCAGCGATACCGCCTTTAAAAAAGGCAACCAGTTCCTCCGTCAGACGGTCCGCGGTCAACCCGGCTTCCGTGAACACTGCCTCTTCCTGATATGCAAAGCGGTCCAGAATTCTTACAACGAGATGAGCGGCGAGTTGTGGATCGATTGGAATGATGCTCTTATCCGCCACACCCTGGTTGATCAACTCGGCGAGTTCCGCACGGTTTCGCTGATATAACCTGATGACACGGCGGCGATACGGCCCCACCAGCGTTGATCGGCCGCGGATGATCAGAGATGTGGACGACTCGTGCATCACCAGACGCACATACTCCATCAACTGCGTGAACGCACTGTCCCCCCGGATTCGCGCCTCGTCGAGAAGGCGCGATCGTCGTTCTGTGTAGATCTCGATGAGGCTGGCTTCGAGATCATCCCGATTATGGAAGTAGTGATAAACGGCCGTGTAGTGCAGGCCAAGCTTCTCCGCGAGTTGCTTGAGTGTGAAATCGGCAGACGGGTCCTTGCGCAGCAGTTGCTCGGTTGCGGAGAGGATCTTCTCCCGAGTGGATGTGGGTTCCAGATTCGCGACTTCTGCGCTCAAGATGGTATCGGCTCAAAAATGTCTGTATGCGCAGACGCGCTCGCTGTTGATCGGAGCATTTCCGTCATATCGGGAATCCTGTCATGCCTGAAAAGGTTTGTCAGCCGGGAAAAGCTGGATTTCATCGCCGGGAGACACACGATGGCCCATCTGCAGTCCTCTAACCAGCGGAATCCGGAATTATGAATTCCAGTTGGTATGGCTGTAAATACACGTATTTTTCCCGATAGGACGTAAAAATGGGGAATCCTCGAATAAGAAATTTATTGACTTGAAGTTGCGCTTGTGAAGAAATTGGGGCAGCGGGGCTATGGGGATGCCCGCATTCGTCTAATGGGAGAGAAACATGCAAGCATTTCGATTTATGCGGGCGGTGCTCATCGGCAGCATCTGCGCGATACCGGTTCTGATCACCTTGCACGCCCCGATGGCTGCAGCGGCCGCTGCACAGTCGAACGCGCTCATCGAAGAGGTCGTTGTCACCGCCAGGAAACGCACCGAACGATTGCAGGACATTCCTGCCTCCGCGGCGGCGTTGAGTTCGGATTTCATCGAAGACATCGGCGGGGTGAACAATCTCAGGGACATCACCGATCTGATCCCCGGCATCAGCATTAATGAAACCCAGGCCGGTTCACTGACCGAGCCCACCATCCGTGGCGCGGGGCAATCCCGGAATCGAGCGTCCGTGTCTGCTACCGGTCTCTATCGCAATGGCGCTTATTTCGCGACCAACAGCTTTGGCGGCAAGAACTTTGCCCGGCTCGACACCTACGATCTCGAGCGGGTCGAAGTCCTGCGGGGTCCTCAGGGTGCCCTGTACGGGCGTAATGCCCTGGGTGGCTCCATGAATCTGATCTCGAAAAAGCCGACGGATCAGTTCGAAATCGATCTTGGAATCGCGGCAGGCGAAGAAGATACACAGCGCTACGATGGCAAAGTTAACGTGCCCATCAATGAGCAGATCGCCATACGGGCCAGCCACGTGTACGAGAAGCGGGGGGACAGCTACTACACAGGCCTTACCGGACAGGGCGTCGACCATGAAAAGTATCAGTCAACGCGAGCGTCGGTGCGCTATCAGCCCAATGAGAGCTGGGATATCAATTATGTTTTCGATACTCAGAAGGACGAACCGATTGATGCCTACATCAGCCGCACCACCCTGGTGCCCGATCTCGATGATGCCTTCGAAACCACGGTCAACTCACGCAAAGGAGCGGAGTACGATGTGGACAACCACAATCTGGTGATCGACTGGAATCTGGGCCAGGGCACACTCACCTCGGTGAGCAACTACCGCGATCGAAAGTACGTGATCCAGGACGACAGTGATTACACGGGTCCGACCTTTGCGGCTGCAACGCGCAATCTTCAGGACATCCAGAGTATCGACAACGACATCTTCTTTCAGGAAATCCGCTATGGAGCAGACACCGTCGGAAATCTGACCTGGCTGGTGGGCGCAGACTACTTCACCCACGACAACACCGAAATAATTAATGGCTGGGTAGCGCAGACAGTTGCGAACTCACAGTATCGCACCGTGAACATGTCCACGGACTCGTGGGCTGCCTTCGGCAGCGTGGAGTACCGGTTCGACGAGGTACCGGTCACACTGACAGCTGAGCTGCGCTATGCGGAAGACAAGATCGATGGCGATGTAGTGACGTACCGACGCAGTGATCAGCCTGGGCTTCCGGACATCAACAACCCGGTCAATCCGGAGACGGACTTTTCCACGAGTAAGAAATTTACCAATCTGCCCTGGGGGCTCACCGCCGCCTACCGATTCGTCGAACAGGACGTCATGGCCTATGCCAAAGTCGCCTCTTCCTACCGTCATGGTGGCATGAACCTCAATCAGGGAAGTCCCGGCCTGGAGTTGTATCCGGCTGTGCTGACCTACGGTGAAGAAACCTCGATCACCTACGAGTTGGGCGTAAAGACAAGCTGGTTTGATCGGGCTCTGACGGTGAACGCGGACGTGTACTACACGGACTACAACGATTTCCTCAACACGACCGACAACGGATGTCCGGAGCAGTGCCAGCTCGTCGACGTGAATGGTAACGGGCTCGGCTTCAATCCGGATGGCAGTCGGGTTGGAGAAGATGCGAATGGATTTGCAATCCCGCCGAACAACGAAATCCCCGTGGCCTTTTTCATCGATAACGTCGGCAAGGCGTATGCGTGGGGTTTCGAAATTGAGGGTACCTACAAGAAACAATTCGATTATGGCGGGACGGTTTTGTTCAACTTGGGCTATGCGCGGGGTAAGGGTGAGGTGAAGAGCCTCAACGACGATGTGTCTGAAGCGACGGAAGCTGTCGCGGACGGTGCCAAGTTGCCTTTCCTGCGGCCGAATCAGGTAAAAAGCTCGGTCGTGTATCGGCAGGCGCTGGGTAGTCTGAGCAGCATTCGCGGGTTCGATGGTGCTGCGCTGGTTGCCTCTGCCACCTATACCTATGAAGAAGGCGGTCCCAGGAGTCTGACCAACGTGAGTGGCATTTCCAATGAGCAGGACACCGTGAAGCGACTCAATGCCCACCTGGGGCTTGAGACGACTAACTGGTCGCTGTTCGTACGCGGAGAGAACCTGACGGACTACGACTACAAGACCTGGGAAAACAGCACCTTCTACATACGGAATCTGCCGAGGTATGTGTATGGCGAGTTGACGGTGCGACTGCGGCCCTAGGAGCCCATCAGATCATGGATAGACAGCGAATCGGGTTCCCGTCTCTGGTGGCAGCGCTGGTCAGTGTGGTGATGTGGTGCTGCGGACCGCTGCACGCAGCCGCCGCCACCGACTATCTGAATCCCGAACTCAGGAGCAAGGTCGACCAGCTCAAAGCCGATGTCATCGGATCGCCCACCACCGCTGCGAACGCGGCGGAGCGTACCCGGGTGCTCTGGGACTGGGCAAATGCCTTCGCTCTGAACGGTGGCTATGTGCCGGTCAACCTCACGGCAGCGATCCGGCCGGTCAATCCGGATCGGGTGCGACCCAGAGAGGTGGCGGCGCTCGACGGATACATCCGTGAACTGTCTCTGCAGGACACCGATCCGAAGGCGATCGGAGCGCTGACCGCCGATCTCGGTCCTTTCGAAGCACGCTCCTGGGCCACCTTCCAGCAGACCTACACAGTCGGCACTCGACCCATCGTGCGGGGTGGTGGCCTCGTCGTGGGCAAACACTTCATGGTCGATCATGGCGACCTGCAGACGCAGGACCCCGCAGCGCCCAATTACCTCAGCATCGCGAGCAGTTCCGGTACCGCCCGTTTCGTCGTGGACAGTGCGCCCATAGCAGGCATGCACGGCAACTTCCGCGGTGCTGCCAACATGCTGTTCTTCCGGCTGGACGCAGGCACCCTGCAGAAGGGTGACACGGTCACCCTGACCTATGGTGCCCGCAGCGGTGGCAGCCCGGGATTGCGCATGCCGAGTACTTCCAGCGACTTCACCCCGTTTCCCCTGTATCTGATATTCGACGACAGCGGTGAGCAGTATTCGCTGCCCATACAGCCGATCCGCATCTCCGGCACATCGATCGCCGGAGTTCACGGATTCGCGCCTTCGGTGGTTCGTCCCGATGAGGCCTTCACGATTTCGGTGCGGGCCCAGGATCGTTTCTTCAATCGTGCGCAGCCGCCCTATCCGGACTGGCAGGTCTATGCCAACGATGAACTGCTCGGCGCACTGCCGGCTGCAGGAAGTGCGATCGCTCTGCTCGAAAACTTACGCTTGAATTCCCCCGGTGTTTATCGAATCACCATACGCTCCGGCGACGGTGCGATCACGGGAGTTGCGAACCCCATTCTGGTTTCAGCCGATGCGCAGAAGATCCAGTGGGGCGACACCCACGGTCATTCGGGATTCGCAGAAGGTATCGGCACCCCCGACCGGTTCATGACCTGGGCGCGGGATGATGCGCGTCTGGAGTTTGTGACCCACTCCGAGCACGACATCTGGATGGACGATTCGGAGTGGGAGGTGCTGCGGGACAACGTTGCAAAGTACTCTGAAGAGGGGCGATTCATTGCCTACCTCGGCTATGAGTGGACCACCAGCAACATCTACGGCGGGCACCATAATGTTCTGTTCCGCACACCCGCAGATCGTGAGCGTGTGCCGACCCAGTGGTTCCCGACACTGTCGGATCTCTACGCCGGCCTGCGTCTCGGCAACGACCCGCAGGACGTGGTGGTGATTCCCCATGCCCATCAGGCCGGGAATTATCGGATGGGTGATCCGAAACTGCAGCCTCTGGTGGAAATCATGTCCCAGCACGGCACCTTCGAGTGGTTCGGCCGCATGTATCTGCAGCACGGCCAGCAGGTGGGTTTTATCGCTGCCAGCGACAATCACCTGAGCCAGCCGGGCTATACAGCGCCTAAAGGCGGCGGACTGTCACAGCGCGGCGGCCTCGGTGCAGTACTGGCGCCGGAAACGTCGCGGGACGCCATATTCGATGCGATGAAGGAACTGCGCGTCTATGCCACCACCGGTGACAGGATGATTCTGGATGTCTCGCTCAACGATGCCGGGATGGGACAGAGGATCCCGTTCGTAGAAAAACGCAGGATCAAAGGTCGTGTAATCGGCACCGCACCCATCGAGTCGATCACCCTGGTCCGGAATGACGAGGAGATCTGGCAGAAAGACTACCTGAGCATCGAAAGCGGTGCGTTTGCAAAGGAAGAAACCTTCTACCTGAGCTTCGACAGCTCCTCGACCCCGATGCACAGCGGCGATAATCCCCGCGGCTGGCGTCCCTGGTCCGGGCGTGTGGAAGTGATCGGCGCAGACCTGGTGACGGCGGAACCGACAGATTTCTTCAACGCCGACATGCAGGCGTTTTCGACCGAAGCTGGCAATGCGAATGCCTTCGTGTTCGAAACTGCGAGCCGAGGTGACGCCAGCTCGGTGCGCCTAGTGTTGAAGAACATCAGGCGTGGTGCCAGGGTAAAAGTGAATCTGGTCCCCACCCGGGAATTCGGCTCCGGTCCGCCAATCTATCGACAGCTCGCCAGGCTGCCGGGTGGCGATTTTGAACTGGCGCTTGCGGATCTCGAGCGCGGGGTGCTCAGCCGCACGCTTCCCTTCGATATCTACGAAGACCGGATCACGCTACGCCGTCGTATTCCGAACGGTGCTGAGGATGTCAGCTTTGAAATCGAAGATACGGGAACCATTCAGGGGGATTACTATTTCATTCGTGTCAAGCAGGTGAACGACGCCATGGCCTGGTCGAGTCCGATCTGGGTGGGGGGCTATCCGAACCGTTGATGTTTTGAACGACCGTTGAAGGGGAGGGTACGATGCTGAATGTGCTCGACTGCCCGCGCCGATCGGGTGTGCTTTCGGCACACCTGTCACTGATGATGCTGGCACTGGCAAGCCTTGTGCTTGCTGACTTACCGACTGTATTCGCTGCAGATGCAACTGCTGCCGAGCCGATGAGTGAGTCATCGGATGCGGCCGCGGGTGTACCTGGTCGATCCGCCTACTTCGGCGATCTGCACATTCACACCATGTATTCGTTTGATGCCTTCACAGGCAGTGTGCGCACCACGCCGGACGACGCCTACCGTTATGCGAAAGGTGAGCCCATCGCGCATCCGGCTGGTATGACGCTGCGTCTCGAGGGTCCCCCCCTGGACTTCCTGATGGTCAGCGATCACGCAAGGTATCTGGGCGTCTTCGCCGCGCTGCTGGATCCGTCGAGCCCGACCTATGGCCATCCGGAAACCAGGCAGGTGCTGCCCGGCAAGGACATGAGCCTCGATGGTGTGATCAGGCATCTGCAACAGATGGGCCCGGCGCGTGACGAACTGTCCGGCCCCAGGGTCGCCGCTTACGCCTGGGAAAAAATCGTGGTAGCGGCGGAGCGGCACAACGACCCCGGCCACTTCACGGCTTTTATCGGTTACGAATACACGCCCACACCCGGCGGCCGACATCTGCACCGCAATGTGGTGTTTCGCGGTACAGAGGTGCCCGAGCGACCTTTCAGCAGCGACGACTCGGAAAATCCCGAAGACCTCTGGAACTGGCTCGATGCGCTGCGCGCGCAAGGCATGGAAGCGCTGGCGATCCCGCACAACATGAATCAGAGCGACGGTCTTGCCTTTCAGGAGACTGACTGGAGCGGTGATCCCATTGATCGCACCTTTGCGGACAAACGTCTGCGCAATGAACCCATTGCAGAGATCAGCCAGATCAAGGGGACCTCGGAGACCCATCCGTCGCTGTCACCCAACGATGAGTGGGCTGAGTTCCAGATTGTGCAGTACTACCTGAATCGCGCCACCAACACCAATCCGATTTCGGTATTCAAAGGCGGCTACTACCGGGATGCGTTGCTGACGGGTCTGAAGATGCAGGATCGGGATGGCTTCAACCCGTATCAGCTCGGCGTGATCGGTTCGAGCGACTCGCATCTTTCCGCGGCACCTTATGAGGAACAGGCGTATTTCACCGGCGGACCCAACACGCCCCGGTCTCGCGGCTCCGCATACCCCAGGAACCAGGAATCCTGGCAGGATTTCTGGACACCTCGGCAGGCAACCCATGGCACCGGGGGACTTGCAGGGGTGTGGGCGGAAGACAACACCCGGGCATCCCTGTATGACGCCATGCGGCGACGGGAAACCTTCGCCACCTCCGGTCCGCGGATCCGGGTACGCTTTTTTGGCAGTTTTGATTTTCCGGAC
This sequence comes from Pseudomonadales bacterium, assembly GCA_041395945.1. Classification (NCBI taxonomy): domain Bacteria; kingdom Pseudomonadati; phylum Pseudomonadota; class Gammaproteobacteria; order Pseudomonadales; species Pseudomonadales bacterium. The sequence continues at coordinate 1,800,045 of JAWKZN010000001.1, read as the reverse complement.
GACATTGCAACGGTGGCCGATCCCACCCGGACTGCCTATGCGCGTGGCGTGGCGATGGGGGGAGAGTTGAGTGGACGTGCCGTTTCCGCGACTGCGGACCCGGTGCGTGCAACCTGGGCAGCGCCCGCGTTTCTGCTCTGGGCGCTCAGCGATCCACGGTCCATGCCATTGCAGCGCCTGCAGATTGTCAAAGGCTGGGTGGAAGACGGCGACACGGTCGAGGCTGTGTTCGATGTCGCCTGTGCTGACGGACTCACGCCGGATCCGGCCACCCACCGGTGCCCGGACAATGGCGCACGGGTCAACCTCAGCGATTGCAGTGTCAGTAGTGACAAAGGGGCAGTCGAATTGAAGACACTGTGGCGCGACCCCGACTTCGATCCCGCCGAGCAGGCCTTCTATTACGCCCGGGTGCTCGAAAATCCCAGCTGCCGCTGGTCCACCTGGGATGCCATCCGGCTCGGTATCGAACCCAATCCCGATCTTGCCGCCACCCAGCAGGAGCGCGCCTGGAGTTCGCCGATCTGGTATCAGCCCTGACCGGGGCATCTTGAAGACAGAGGTAAGCATGAACTGGAATCGATGGGGGATAGGGGTCTGCCTTTGTCTGGTGCTGGCTGGCTGCGGCGCGGGATCGGAACAGACCTCGACAGGGGATCGAACTGCATCGGGCACGTCTGCCGCCGTACCGACGACAGCGAGCACCAGTGCAGGCCTTATGGCGCAGGCGCGACCCCGGCTCTTCGAGCCGCCGCTGGAGACCATCGCTGTGGCGCCTGGCCACAGCGCGACCCGTCAGGCGCTGTTTGGAGATCTGCACATCCACACCCAGTACAGCTTCGACGCTTATGCCTTCGGTACCATCGCAACGCCGGCGGACGCCTATCGTTATGCCCGGGGCGAAGCAATCAGACACCCGGCGGGATTCGACATGCAGTTGCGGGCACCTCTGGACTTCTACGGCGTGACCGACCATGCCATGTTCTTAGGCGCTGTGCCTGCAGCAGCAGATACCAGCACGGAGTTCTCAAAACTCGAGCTGGCCAGGCCTTTTCACAATCTCAACCGACCAGAGAATCTTACGGCGGCGAGTTCGGCTGAACGCAGCCGGCGATTCTCGACCTTCATTCCCGACACCGTGCGGGGGATTCTCGACGGCACGGTGGATCGCGAGCTGCTCAACGACATCGCCCGTTCCGCCTGGCGCGACACCATCGATGCCGCCGAGCAGTTCAACGATCCAGGGCAGTTCACCACCTTCATCGCCTACGAATACACGAGCACCACCGACGAACGGGGCAACCTGCATCGCAACGTGATATTCAGAAATGGTGACCGGGTGCCGGACGTGCCTTTTTCCCGATTCCATTCCCAGAATCCCGAGGGTCTGTGGGACTGGATGGATCAGCTGCGGGCACGGGGTATGGAAAGCCTGGCGATTCCGCACAATTCGAACGGTTCCAATGGCGCGATGTTCATGCTCACGAACTGGGCCGGCGACCCCATCGACAGCGACTACGCAAACCAGCGCATGCGCAACGAGCCGCTGGTGGAAGTGACCCAGGTGAAAGGCACCTCAGACACCCATCCGGCGCTGTCGCCCAACGATGAGTGGGCGGACTTCGAAATCATGCCGTACCGGATCTCCACCACGCTGCCCAGTCAGCCGCCCGGCAGCTATGTGCGCGATGCCTATCTGCGCGGTCTCACGCTCGAAGCCGGCATCGGGGTGAATCCCTATAAGTTCGGGCTGATCGGTTCCAGCGACACGCACACCGGTGCCGGATCATTTGATGAAGACAACTTCTTCTCGAAGATCGGTATTCTCGATGCAACACCCGCCCAGCGGGGATCCGTACCTCTCGATCCGGAAGCGGCGGCCGTCGCCATTGAAAACAAGGCGGCCAAACAGATCGGCACGGACGTGTATCGGGAAGGCGCGCTGCAGCACTGGAGCGCCTCAGGTCTGGCCGGTGTATGGGCGGAGGAAAACACCCGGGATTCGATCTTCGATGCATTCCGGCGCAAGGAAACCTTTGCCACCAGTGGGCCACGCCTGCGCGTGCGCCTGTTTGCCGGTTACGGCTTTTCGAAGGACCTCACCGCTCACCCGGATTGGATCGAACGCGCCTACGCCAATGGTGTGACCATGGGTGGTGATCTGCATGCCCGTATCGGTCAGGTACCGAGCTTCGTGGTATGGGCAGCCCGGGATGCACGCAGCGCACCGCTGCAGCGCCTGCAGATCATCAAGGGCATGGTGGTGGATGGTGAGACTCGGGAATCTGTTTACGATGTTGCCTGCTCGGATGGACTGGCGGTGGATCCGGCGACACATCGCTGCCCGGACAACGGCGCCTCGGTCGACCTGGACACCTGCAGGTTTTCTGGTGACAAAGGGGCAGCGGAACTCATGACAGTCTGGCAGGATCCTGACTTCGAAGCGGATCAGCGGGCCTTCTACTATGTGCGGGCGCTGGAGAATCCGACCTGTCGCTGGTCCACCTGGGATGCCATCCGCACCGGGGTGCCACCGCGACCTGATCTGCATGCGACAATTCAGGAACGGGTGTGGTCATCGCCGATCTGGGTGGTGCCGGGTGGTGAGTGAGTGGTTTCCCGGTTCGGCTCCGCCGTCGATGATCAGGTTTGCGGTGAGCCAGGAGTGAGTTGAAATGAATGAACCCATTCGGAACAGTGCCGGTCCCTCGATTCGAATGCCAGCACGGCCATGGCTCTGCGGGCTGATCGCTGGAGTACTCCAGGTCTCTGCAAATGCCGGTGCACAGACTGCAACCCCGCTCGATATCGACGATCTGGGTCTGCACAACGTGGAAGTCCGGTCGGTCGAGTTCGGTGGGAAGGACGCCCTCGAAGTCAGAGTATCCGCCGAGAGTCGCGCCCAGCTTGCGGAGCAACGCCGGCAGCGGCAGGCGGCGGGTCTCGAAGGACCGCCTGCGCAGCGCGTGGACCATCTTGTGGTGGTGGCGGAGGATTTCCGCAACGGGACGATCGAAGTGGAGCTCACCGGAGAGCCCGCGCCGAAGATCAGGAGCGCCGCAATCACTCGGTGCAGTATGTTTCACATCCGGAATACACCTGGGAGCGGTTGCGCCGGGAGACGCCCAGCCGCTACGAAGCCTATGTGGATCTGGTGCCGGGACAATGGACCCCGATCCGGATCGAAGTGCAGGGCGACAAGGCCATATTGTTCGTGCATGGCAATGATCAGCCGACGCTGATCGTCAACGATCTGAAAATGGGTATGGATGCCGCGGGTGCCGTCGCCTTCTGGATCGAAGGCAGTACCATTGCCCACTTCCGCAATCTGAAGATCTCTCAGTAGGTGTTTTCCAGCAGCGGCGGTACAGGACGGCGACACGGCGTGGCAGTTTTTTCCTCGCTGAGAAAAAGGCGCTCCCGAAGCTCTCCCATAGCCTGCAGTGTCTTACTTCTCGCCGGAGGCATGGCGATGCAGCAGGATGCCCTCGGCGCCGATCCCGACTACGCGGAATCCGTGGCCATGACCGGTCATTCGGTCGATGCCAGTACCACCTTCGATGTGCGGATCGCGCGCTTCCCCGCCAGTGGCCGTGGCACGCTGTGGATGTACGTCTACCTCGACGGGCGCCAGTTGGCTCTGGTGGACGAGGTGCTGGCGCTGACGCCGCCGGAGGTGACAGAGGTCTCCGGTCCGGACGCGACTTTTGCTGTGACCGGCACTTCCGCCGCGACGCTCACTGGGAAGGCTCGCGACACGTCCGGGATGCGCGGGCTGCTGCAGGCCCGGGGGCGATTGCACGCGACCGCGCACCCGGAACCCGGTGACGGTGAGGTTCCGGTCGAGATCGAGATGAGTTTCACCGCCGACCACGCACCCATCAACGTCCGGCCGGGCAGGATCGAAGTCATGGGGCGCGTGCAGGGCCGTATCCTGGTGGACGGCACCTCCCACAGGATCGACATCCCGGGCAAATGGCACGAGCAGACCGGCGTTCGTCCCCAGTTTGCGCCGGCGTTCACCTATCTCTTCGTGCAGGGTGCGGGGAGCGGGATCATGGCGACACGCTTTGCAGAAGGCGCCTGGGGCTACGTTTACAACGAAGGTACCGTTCGCAGCATCATCGCAATGGATATCGCGCCTTATGGCGCTACCGAGCGTGCGTTTACGGCTACGCTGGAAGATGGGAGCCGACTCAGTGGAAGCGCCCGTGTGGTTCGTGAAGTCAGTGTACCCATCGAAGGGAAACGCAGGCCCGGTGCCACGGTCCTGGTGGAGAGCGACATGGGCCCGCTCGTCGGCGTGTTGAATGACTGGAATCCGGGGCAATGAGGGCAGATCGAGTGTGGCGGATCGACAGAGCGCGAGTGGCGACCACACTCCTTTTCGCTCTGTCGCTCGTCCAGGCGTCTGTCGGTGTGTCGGCCGCGGCGGTGGCCGATGCCCCTGGCCTGGCGCAAGCGGTGGATGGTCAGTACATCAGCTGGCGCGAGCACCTCATCGATGATTCGGCAATCAGCGGGATCGAGCTCAGTGGCAGCGATGGCTTCGTGCTGGGCGATGTGGATGGCGATGGCTGGGAAGACATCGTCTCCGTGCACGAGTCGGACAGCAGCTACGATGGCAACCCGGACGGTGATGTGCGCATCGCCTTCGGCTCTGCCGATCCGCTTCAATGGACCAACATCACTCTGGCGGAAGGGCGCGCCGCCGCCGCCCCCGAAGACGCCGCGCTGGCGGACGTCAACGGCGACGGGCATCTCGATGTGGTGGTGGCATCCGAGTTGTCCCATCTGCTGTATCTGCAGAATCCGGGCACCGGGGTGCGAACCGCAAGCTGGCCGCGGCTGGTATTGCCGATGACGCGCGATCGCGGCAGTTACATCCGGGTGTTCCTGGCGGACCTGAACGGAGACGGCCTGGTCGAGGTGCTTGCGCCGAACAAAGGCGCCCAGAATCCCACCAGGGCGGACTTTGAGCGTCTCACACCGGTCTCCCTGTTCCGGCACAGCGGACCGCCGCTGCAGGCGCAGAGCTGGACCGAACAGATCATCGGCAACTACAGCGTGCCCCAGAATGCGCAACCGGTGGATCTGGATGGCGATGGCGACCTGGACATCCTCGTCGGCTCACGGGGCGAACAGCGACTGATCCTGTTCGAGAACGTCTCCGCGGATTCCGCGCAGCCGGGTGAGATCCTGTTACGCCAACACCGGATGGAGGTGACGGGCGCTCGACCGGGTGGTTTCAATCTCGATTTCGCCGACATCAACGGCGACGGTCGTCTGGATGTACTCTCCGCGAGTGGTCTGGATCTGTTCTGGCTGGAACAGCCGAGCCGCTGGGATGAGGAATGGACCGCGCACCGGATCGGCAGCTTCACCCCGGACAGCATGACGGGATTCGGCATCGCCGATATCAACGGTGACGGGCGCGTCGACGTGCTGGCCGGCAGTTACAGTCGCGGCCCGAGAGAGCAGGATGGCGATGTGACGATCAACGATGCCCTGGGTCGCATCGGCTGGTTCGAACAGCCGCAGGACCTGAAGAAAGACTGGCCGCGCCACGACATCTCCCGGCGCAAACGGGGCATGTTCGATAAATTCATCGCCCGGGACCTCGATCGGGATGGGGACATGGACTTCATCGGCACGCGTGGCAACAGCGCGCCCTACGACGGCGTGTTCTGGCTGGAGCAGGTGCGCTCAGCGCAGCCGATCCCGGTCTTCAGGCGCGCGCGGAGCAAGGACAGTGAGGAGGTGCCCCTTCCGTAGCCCCGGTCGGCGCCCTCGAGCACCCGATACGGTAAGTTGCTCCAGGAAATTACACGCCGGCATCGCCGCGCACTGTAACAGTGCAGTAAAGGCGCCGGATACCACGGTTTACGGGCCCTGAAGCTGGCCCGGTTCTTGTATTGCTGCAGTCACGGGTCCTGCCCTGGGTGGGGTCCGACCAAATCAGGATCCGTTACAGCGGATCAAAGATCGGACTCGCCGTCGTGCGAGCCGGGCTTTTTTCTGGCGGAAACCGCTGCTCGCAGCACGGCCGCGCCGTTGAACCTTTCCGGTCGGTCCCGTTACTCACAGGTCAATGAACCGATTGAGGAATGATCATGCGACTTACGACAGCACTGATTCTGGCGTTGATGACGGGCACCACGCTGGCCCAGGAACCGCGCCCGGTCGCCGGCTACAGCGACTGGCAGGGCGCCCGTCAGACGGGCATCCGGGGTGATTCGCTCGAGAGCGCCCACCGTTACCAGGGCGGTAACCTCAGCGAGCGGAGCGTCGACATCGGCATAGAAATGGATTTCACCGCGGAAGGCCACGACTGGTTTCGTCAGCCTGGGGAGCCCGGCGACGCTACACGCCGCTCAGGATTCGATACAGGCTTCCAGCGACAGGGCTACCGGCGCTGACCGCCACGCCGTGGCCGTAACCGCTGAGCTGGTCTACCGGTTTTTTTTCACAGACCCAGTGACAGACCGAAATCCACACCGATCGCGGGTCCGGCGCTGAGGCCGGTGGTGGAGTAGACCTTGGTGGTGCCATCCCAGTCCTTGAGAAAACCCACTTCCTGATTCGCGCCGTAGCCGAGCTGCATATCCTGCTGCACGGGCCTGTGTCCAGGTACCTGCCCGAGTTCGCCGACATGCGGGTTTACGTCGGAGAGAAAGATCGCGAGATGGTCACCGAACCGGCACGCCCCATCACGATTCATCAGCTGCTCACCCATACGTCCGGGCCCCATTCCAGGAGCCTGGTGTGGATCGTGAAGGCAACATCCGCGAAGGCTACAGCTTTCAGTTCTGGTAGCCCCTTAGCTACGATGAATAATTCATGGCGTCCGGAGCCTTCAAGCACTATCTGTGGATAGACAGGAAGCGCGAATTCGTCGTTGCGCAGTTCTCTACTTCTAATGATGGCGCCAGTACTTGAGAAAAAGAGGCTGTGTTTCGTGCGTTAGGTACTGTTGGACTGGAAGGAGAGGATGAAAATGAGTGAGCCCATGGAAATTGACGTGTTCTGGTCTTTTCGCAGTCCGTGGTCCTACCTCGCGACCCGGGGATTACGCGACTGGCAGGATCAGTACCGCTTGAAGGTCATTTTCCGGGTCGAGTATCCCATTGCGATACGGATGCCGGAGTTTTTCGATCAGGTGCAACCGCAATGGTTCTCCTATTTCGGGATTGATGTCCGTCGTGTGGCGGAGTATCTGGAACTGCCCTTCGCTTTTCCAAAGCCTGACCCGGTCATACAACAGATCGATCAAGACGGTCGGCGACAGACTGGGTCCGAGCAACCCTACATCCATCGCCTGACCCGACTGGGTGCGCTGGCTGAGGAACTGGGGCAGGGCATCGAATTTGCGGATGAAGTGTCGTCGATCATCTGGGGTGGCACCGAAGGGTGGGATCAGGGCGATCATCTGGCAAAGGCGGCACAAAGAGCTGAACTCGATCTTGCAGAGATGGATCGGCGGATCGTCGCGGAATCAGACCGGCTGGATTCTGTCATCGAAAAAAACCAGGTCGACCATGACCGTGCGGGCCATTGGGGTGTACCGACCTGCACATTCAGGGGTGAGCCGTTTTTCGGTCAGGATCGTCTTGATGTATTGCTCTGGCGACTGAAGCAGGAAGGACTGCAGGTGCGGTAGATCGATTGACCGGAAGCTAGAACTTGAGCTCGGCAATGGCGATACCGCTTTCACCCGCCACTGAGTAGAGAAGATAGACGTGCCCGTCCTCCTCGAAAATGGCGGGGTCGCGCAACTGATTGGCGCGCACGTCGATGCAACCGCGCTCCGATGGCGCAATCGGCAGATCCGCTCCCTCCCATTCGTGTACCGGACACATGAGTTCGGTTGCCGGAGATTCGCGCCAGGTCGACCAGTCGTGCTCCAGGGAAATGCTGGACAGATAGATTTGTTCGGGTGCGTCTCCCGCCTGTGTCCAGAATACGAACAGCGTATTGTCGCGAATCAGCAGAGCTGAGTGACGCATGTCGTCATTGAAGAATCTCGGGCCGGCCTCGAAATGGTCAATGCCGTTCTTCGAACGGTACAGGTATCCCGGCATCGCCAGCGCATAGTAGTAACCCCCATGGGTGACTACTCGGAAATACGGCCGGCCCAGAATTTCTGGTCGCCCGGCGAACGCGATACCGTCCTTTGACGTCGCCAGTCTGGTCAATTGCGGCCCGATCGCATCGCGGCCGTGGACGTACATGATGATCTCGCCCAGGTCTTGGCGGACGTGGACATCTGGTGATGCAATGTGTGCGTACGCACCAGGCGGCGCTCCCGCTTCGACTTGCGTAGGAAAGAACGAATCCTCCAGTTGCAGCGATCCGGCTTCGTGGGTCTGCCAGGGACCCAGCAGATGATCGGCGTAGGCAAGGCGGATGTAGGTACCGCGGTGATCGGCGAAGTAGAGGTAGTACTTTCCCAGGGGATTTTCGACCCAATCGGGTACCCGTATCAGCGAGGGTCCCTGGACATTGCCACCCATGCGCCCGTCCATGTACCGGGCAATAATCGGGCCGTTCTTGAGGCGGATGACATCTGGTATCTCTGCAGCCTGCGACTGTGCAGCCGGCGCGAGAAAAGTGGCGCCAATCGACAACGCCTTCAGCAATTTCATTCGGCTGATCACTTTGGTTCCCTTCATCGTACCTCCCCGCACGGGCACCACCCAGGCGAGTTGCCAGTACAAGCCCCGAAAGGCTTATGGTGCGCTTCTTCGGCCAGAGATACTCAACGTCGCCCGTGCCGCGCAAAAAAACGCCACATTTCCTCACTGGCATTCCAGGCCATCGTCGGTGGGTCTGCTTCGGCCCGCCCGGGGCGGCCGCCGGGCCAGGCGTGGCCATTGTCGGCGACCGTAACCAGGACTACCTCGGCATCATCCTGGCAGTCCGGATAACTCAGCATGTCCGCCGCCGCAGTGGTCTGCTGAACCGCAACGCCGCAGCCATTCGCCCCGGCCCAGAAGTCCGCGGCGGCGCGCGCGGAAATCGTGTCGCGATCTTCGGGCCTGCGCGCAATGCGTCTGCGACTGTCGCCCCGGCCAGCCAGGGGGCCGCCTGCGCCCGGCACGATGGCATCGGTCGCCCCGATGATCATCAGACTGGCGACGGGCTGGTAGGTGGCAGGCGGCACTTCATCGCCGAACAGGGCGCCGACCACCGGGGCGATGGCGGCGATGCGATCGGAAAGCTCGAGCCCGAGCCGGTGGGCCATCATGCCGCCGTTCGACATGCCGGTGACGTAGATGCGTCCGGCATCCGCGTTTCCGGAGGAGACGAGATCGTCGATGATCCGGGCGATGAAGCCCACGTCGTCCACCTGGTTTTCCCGCGCATAGGCGCAGCAGTGGCCGGCGTTCCAGGTGAGCAGGCGGCCGCCGGGTGTACCGCCGGTGCCGGCCGGGTAGACGGCGATCAGTTTCTCGCGCGCAGCAATCACGTCGAACTGACTCATGTCGACCGCGTTCTCCGCATGACCTCCGCCTCCGTGCAGGATGAAGACAACGGGGGCGGGGTTGTCGCCGGAGAAGTCGTGCACCAGGTAGTGACGCGTGCGGCCTTCGTGCTCCATGGTCTGTCTGCTGAATGTCGGGTGTGTGTCGCCACCCGCGCCGGGCGCGGGCGGGTCAGCCAGGCTGGTCATGCAGGCGGTCAACAGGAAAGCCGTGCACAGGAGAGCGGCGCGACGTGCAACGCCTTCAACCCGGAGCATGGCGGGCGCCGTTTTTCTGATCATGGCTGGATCTCTCACTTGCCGTTGATACTTTCGATTGCTGTAGTCTGTGTCCTCACGAAGGAGGAAAAACGATGTTCGAAGGACGATATACCCTCTGGGGCGGGGAGCACAGCCTCTTCACCCGCAAGCTGCAGGCCATGCTCAACTATCTCGGCGTGGACTACGAGTTCAGGCTCAAATCGATGGAGTCGGGTCCGGCGGTGGAAGCCCGCCTGGGCACACACTTCATCCCCGGCCTGCAGACGCCGGAAGGCTGGTTCATCCATGACACCACACCCATCGGTCTGATGCTGAACGCTAAGTATCCAAAGCGGGCCATAGTGCCGGGTTCACCCGTGCAGCGTATTGCCGCCCATCTGCTGGAAGACTGGGCGGACGAATGGTTCGGGCGCTATGCCGTGAGCAGCCGCTGGTGCTACCCGCACAACGTGACAGCCATCGCGGCGGGCTTCTATGCCAACCGGGTGGGTAAGTTCTCAAGTGAAGGACTCTCCAGCGAAGAACAGATTGCGGCCGCCACCATGATCGAAGCTGTGCGCGACAACTTCGGTCTCAGAGCCTGTGCGAACAGAGGCTGCGGACCGGATCAGGCCCGGGCGGTACGGCAGGATTTCGAGCGGCTGATGCGCCATGCCGAGATCCACTACGGCCAGTTCCCGTTCCTGCTCGGTGACCGCGCGAGCCTCGGGGATTTCACCTTTGCCGGTCTGTTCAAGGCACACATCGAAGCGGACCCCGAGCCGCGCAGCTGGATCGATGCCAGCGCACCGGCCATGATCGGGTACATGAACCGGATTTTCGATGCGCGATCAGACAGCGGACAGTACCTGGCGAATGATGAACTTCCAGACACGCTCGCACCCTTCTTTGCGCACATGCGCGACAGCTACCACCGCTTCCTGCGGGTATCCCGGGATGCGCTTGGTGCCGGTGAAAAGTGGTGTGAGGTCGATCTTGGCGAGGGTCCGGTGAAAATGCGCTCGCTGAAGTACAGTGAAATCTCCAGGTGCCACGTCCGCAACGAGATCGAGTCCCTGTCGGCGTCCGAGCGCGCGGCTGTGGATGCGAAACTAGGCCCTTTCGGGGTGCTGGACGCCTACCTGCTGCCGCCTCTCTGAAGGCGCTCTGGTTGCGGGATGTTGATCTGGTGCGGTCAGCGGCCTTAGATTAGGACGCATTCGAGCAGGTGGGGTTTGCCGGAAGACTGCAGACCCGCAATGAATCCAAAGGAAGGAAACCAGCAATGAGCCAGGTCTACATCAACAGCAGCGACGCACAGCGCGAGGCGCTCATGGCGCGAATTCGCGGCGGCGACATGACGGTGTCCAACAAGGAGATGCGCGACGTCTTCGAGATCGACCCCAACTACGATCCCTATGCCATTCCCCTCGAGCAGGTTGACCCCTCCCATCCGAGCCTGTTCCTGAACGGCACCCACTGGCCGCACTTCAGGCGGCTGCGGGATGAAGATCCGGTGCACTTTCACGAAGAAAGCATGTTCGGTCCCTACTGGTCGGTGACCCGCTATGAGGACATCCGCTATGTCGACTCCCACCACGAACTGTTTTCCTCCCATCGAACCAAGGGTGGCATTGCGCTCGGCGGACTCCCGCAGCAGGACGATCAGTACGCGCTGCCGATGTTCATCCAGGAAGATCCGCCGAAACACGACCTTCAGCGGAAGGTGGTGGCACCGCTGTTCACACCGCGTAACATGGCCGATCTGGAGCCGCTGATCCGCAGCCGCGCCGGTGCGATTCTGGATGATCTGCCGCGCAACGAAGAGTTCAACTGGGTGCGGCATGTGTCGGTGGAACTCACGGGCCAGATGCTGGCCACCCTGTTTGATGTGCCCCAGGAGGATCGGCTGCGGCTGATCGACTGGTCGGACACGATTCAGAATCTCAACGATCCCGAGCAGTTCGCCACCCCCGATGAGGGATTCAAGAAGCTGTTTGAGTGTCTGGCCTATTTTCAGGGTTACTACGAGGAGCGTAAAAAACAGCCGCCCAAGTTCGATCTCATTTCCATGCTGGCCCACGATGAGTCGACCAACAACATGAGCCCCCAGGAGCTGCTGGGCAATGTGATGCTGCTCATCGTCGGCGGCAACGACACCACCCGTAACTCGATCTCCGGCGGGGTGCTGGCGCTGAATGAAAACCCCGACCAGTATCAGAAACTGCTGCAGAACCCGGGCCTCATCCCGAAAATGGTGCCTGAGATCATCCGCTGGCAGTCGCCGGTGGCACACATGGCGCGCACGGCGACCCAGGATTGCGAACTCGGCGGCAAGCAGATCCGCAAGGATGACCGGGTGTGCATGTGGTACATCTCCGGCAACCGTGATCCCGACGCCATCGAGGATGCGGATTCATTCCGCATCGATCGTGCCAACCCGCGCCAGCACACGGCCTTCGGCTTCGGCATTCACCGCTGTGTCGGCAACCGCCTCGCGGAAATGCAGCTGCGGGTGATCTGGGAGGAAATCATGAAGCGCTTTTCGAAGGTCGAAGTCACCGGTGAGCCGCTGGGCCTGTCTTCAAACTTCATTCATGGTATTCGCGAGCTGCCGGTTACCTTGAGGGGGTAGAGGCGGCGACAGCGCAGCTGCCGGAGAACAACGCGAATCGCGGCCCTCTCGGCTTCGGATGTTTGTGTGCATCCGGCAGCCGGCAGATCCGGTCCATGCGGGTGACGCTGCCATCCGCGTATTCCCACACCAGCTGTTCGCCCGACAGGTAGCGTTTCACCACCACCGGTCCCCAGCCCAGCAGGCGGAAGTCGAGCACACCGCTGTTCCAGAACATGCCGGCGGAGGTACGGGGGCAATAGTCCCTGCTGCCGATGCGGAACAGCACGGCCCCCTCGGTGTCATCGGAATTGAACCCGCCGGTGCTGTTCGGACCCGAGTCGTGAATGATGCCGCTGGCGGTGATCACGGTTCGGGAACCGCACTGCTCCACGCGTTCGACGTGTCCGACGTTGCCCGTCACACCGATCCACAGACCGCGTATGTCGGCGGCACCTTCGGCCAGAGGCTCGGTGCATTTTCTGAGAACGGGCAGCGGAAAGTGCGTGTAGCTGCAGCCGGGCGTGTTGCCTTTGGGGATGTCGACGGCCAGTTTGCCACTGCCGTCCAGTACCGGCAGTTCACAGTAGTTGAGAAGGCTGCCGTCGCCGGCCAGTGTGGCCGGGTCAATGGTCAGGGGCGGGCGCGGCGAGAAGAAGACGAAACAGAACAGCACCAGCGCACCGGAGGCGAGCACGAGGGCTGACCGCACTACTATCCGGATGAGGGTTTTCATATCAGCAGCCCTGTTTTCCGGATCTTCCGGAAACGCCCTGCGGTTGGTTTTTTGTGTGTGAAGTCATGTCAGGCGCTGAGTTCGCTGATTGAGGTGGTTCTGATCAGGTCGATTATGAGCTTTGCAACCTGGTCCGGCGAATTCTCCTGCACGAAATGCCCGCCGTCTTTGATGGTGGTATGGGGCAGCCCCCGGGCACCCGGAACCCTTTCTCTGAACGGGATATCGGCGCCTGCCGTAACCGGATCATTGTCTGCGCAAGCGCACAGAAAGGGCTTGTCGAAGGTCTCGAAGAATTCCCAGGCTTTGCGGTGTACAGCAGAAACCTTACAGCCCGGAGTACATTCGGCAGCCGTTCCATCATCATGGACATCATGAAGCCGATGGGGAGGTCTGCCGTCTCCCGGCAGAATTTCTGCCAGTAGGCGAATCTGGTGGCCTGATTGCCGGCCATCTGACACAGGGCGCGCGGCACTGTCCGTACCTGTTTTCTGCACTCGAATCTGACCTCTTTGCGATGGGTCTCCGGCAACCCGCGGATTCTATCCCGGCACCGTGCTATCAACTGCCTCGCATCTTAACGAAGTGCCGGGAATTTCCTTAAAAGGCTTCGAGGGGGATGGTAGCCTGTGCACTTCGCGACGCGGTCCAGGATGAAGCGCATGACAGGCACGAGAGATCCTCTCACCAGGACAGATAATGCAGCAGAGGACGCCCGGATCAGCAGTCTGCGTAGCCACCTGGCCGCCAGCAATGGGATCAAAGGCCTGGAGATACTCGAGCCCGACCAGGTCGAGCGAGTGGTAGCAGGATTTCATCGGGATGGTTTTGCCGTTGTCGGCAATGTGCTCAACCCGGAACAGATCGAGATCCTTGCGGCAGGCTGCAGCGAAGTGGTGAAGGAAGTGATCGGCCTGGATGCAGAACGCAAAGGCAATCGCGGATCACATCGCTACTCGTTTGGCGGCTCGAGTCTCACCCGCAGCCAGTTGCATCGTCCGGCCTGGCAGATGCTTCTCGACATCGAACCGGTAACCCGACTGCTCATGGCGATTTTTGCGTCACCCGACTACATCCTCAGAGCCGCCAGCGGGGACTTCTGTCTGCCGGGTGCAGTCGACTACCAGCGCCTGCACGCGGACACCCGGGACTGGGTGGACGCACAGTCCTCACCCTTCAGCGCCTTTCACGATCCGCGCGGTCACATGAGTATCCGCGATCTTCCCTGCCCCTATGTGTGTGTGAATTTTCTGCCTCAGGATGTGACCCGGCTCAACGGTCCGACCCGGCAGATTCCCGGAACCCAGAACTCCCGTGCACCGATTCCCGATCTCGACAGCGAGCCGGAGTGGATGCGTTTGAGTACCCTGTGTCCGGTACCTGCCGGCAGCATCATGATCCGCGATGTGCGTGCCTGGCATGGCGGTACACCCAACCTGTCCGATGCCACCCGATCCATTCCGAACCTCGAATTTTATGCTCCCTGGTTCAGGGAGCCGATGGTGCCCGGGATCAGCTACCGGGATTTCAGGAAACTCTCGGAACCTGCGCAACGTCTGGTGCGTTTCTGTGTGGCGGATTCGAGTGAAGAACTCGTGACCGGCACCACGCTGCGCGCGCCTTAGAACCCAACCGGGCGGAATCCAGCAATGCAATATCGTCAACTTGGCCGTTCTGCCCTGAGAGTCAGCGAGCTGTGTCTCGGCACGATGAATTTCGGGCCGCGCACTTCGGAACAGGGATCTTTCGCAATTCTCAATGAAGCGGTTGCGGCAGGCATCAATTTCGTCGACACCGCCAACCAGTACGGCGGGAACCTGGGTGTCGGCACAACCGAACGGATTCTGGGCAAATGGCTGGCCGAGGATAAGACCCGTCGTGATCGCCTGATCCTTGCGAGCAAAGTGCATGAGCCCATGTCCGCAGACGTCAATGATCGCGGCCTCTCTGCCCGGCATATTCAGATGGCCTGTGAAGCCAGCCTGAAACGCCTGGGTGTCGAACACATCGATCTGTATCAGATGCACCACATCGATCGGTCCGCGCCGATCGAAGAGATCTGGCAGGCGATGGAGCAGCTGATCCGCCAGGGCAAGATCACCTATGTGGGGTCGAGCAACTTTCCCGGCTGGGCAATCGCCCGGGCGAATGAGAAGGCGTCTGTCCGGCACCAGCTCGGCCTGATCTCGGAGCAGAGCCTCTACAATCTGATCGAACGACGTGCCGAACTCGAAGTGCTGCCGGCCTGTCGCGCCTACGGGCTGGGTCTGATTCCCTGGAGCCCGCTTGCGGGCGGGCTGCTGGCAGGTCAGGAAGAGAGTACCCGGGGTCGCCGCCAGTCAGACGGTATCCGTGCGGCGCGGGCGGAGCGGACGGATCAGCTGGCGCAGTTCCAGCAACTGTGTGACGGACTGGGAAAGTCGCCCGGTGTGGTTGCGCTCGCCTGGCTGCTGCAGCAACCAGGCGTGTGCGCCACCATCATCGGGCCGGGCAGTCTGTCTCAGCTGACTTCCGTGTTGCACGTCCCCGAGGTTCAGCTCAGCATCGGCGACCTGCAGCGACTGGACGGGATCTTCCCGCCCTGCGGTGAAGCGCCGGAGGCCTATGCCTGGTAACAGCGGGCGAGCGACACCGCCTCTCGGACGTCCAGTAGACGGAGAGGACTGCTCGACGGCAACGGTCACTTGGTCGGTGGGTGTGACTGGGCATCCGTAAACAGGTCGAACTGGGGCGGTGCCAGCAGATCCATCTGTTGTGGATCCGCCGTCTCCCTGCGTTCGTCCCTTCTGTTGATTTCCCGATGCAGCGCGCTCAATGGCAGCAGGGGCTGGCGCTCTCTTGCGAAGCGTCTTTGTTGTTCAGCCAAGTGCTTATCTCCCTCCCGTTGGGGGTGCAAGGGTAAATCTCGGGTAGGATTGGCGCAATCCTCCGGGCGGGTGCCGTAAACGGCGTATTACGCGTTCGCCTGATGCTGTCCGAATTGACTTGCGGAAGACCATATAACCATATGATTTATAAAAATAAAGTGATTGCGCTTGCCGAGGTGTGCCTGTGGCCACCGGCCTGATCGCCCTGCTCGATGACATTGCCGGCATTGCCAAGGTCGCGGCTGCGTCCGTGGATGAT
The DNA here is from genome assembly GCA_041395945.1 of Pseudomonadales bacterium. Lineage (NCBI taxonomy): Bacteria > Pseudomonadati > Pseudomonadota > Gammaproteobacteria > Pseudomonadales > Pseudomonadales bacterium. Next base: position 1,783,845 of record JAWKZN010000001.1, on the reverse strand, counting down.
GTCGCCGCCCATGCAGCGAAGGCGAGTGCCAAATCCGCTGGAGTGGTAATCGACGATACCGCCGTGACACCGCGCTACGTGGTGGGTTTCGCCGCCGACCGGGAACTGCCCATTGTCGCCAAGATTGCCAGAGGCTCTCTGCGTAACAAGTTGCTCATCCTGCTGCCACTCGCCATCGGACTGTCTGCCTTTGCCGCCTGGGCAATCACGCCGCTGCTCATGCTCGGGGGGCTTTATCTGTGCTACGAAGGTGCGGAGAAAATTTACGGGCTGCTGTTTCCCCACGCTGCGCAGGAACACGAAGCCGGGGTCGGCCTGGTTGCAGAGGATCCGGTCGCCCTGGAAGCACGGAAGGTGGCGGGTGCCATCCGCACGGATTTCATTCTCTCCGCCGAGATAATGGCTATCGCTCTGGCGACGTTACCGGATGCAGGTCTGCTTACCACGGCCCTGGCTCTGGCAGTCGTGGCGGTGGCAATCACCGCCGGCGTCTATGGCGCGGTGGCACTCATTGTCAAAGCGGACGACGCCGGACTGGTGCTCGCAGCGAACTCGGTAACCATTGTGCGGTTGCTCGGCCGCGGACTTGTGGAATTCATGCCCGGCTTTCTTGCAACGCTGGCCGCGGTGGGCACCGCGGCCATGCTCTGGGTCGGTGGCGGCATCCTGGTGCACGGCCTGGAAACCTACGGACTCAACTGGCTGGCCCACAGCATCCATGATTTTGCGGCGTTCTCGCGGTCGGCGGCTCCGCTGGCTGCGGGGTTTGTCGGCTGGCTGGCAGGCGCGCTCGGAACGGGCATCTTTGGTCTGGCGGCGGGGTTCCTGCTGATTCCCGTGGTGGGACGAGTTCTGGTGCCGCTGGTGGCGTGGGCGAAGGCGCTGCGCGGTTGAGTCGCCGTGCGTTTGTGTCGGGCCCTGTACTGCTGGCCTCGGCTTACCGCTTATTCAGGCTCACTCGCTGCAGGCGACGTGTGCACCTGAACACGATCGCTATAGAAGGCGACACAGCCCTGCAGCGGCAGCGCTTCGTCGTAGGGCGCATCATAGGCCCACACGGAATTTTCCTCGATTCGATCTCCGACCTGCAAGGTCCAGTACCGCGCGTGTCCCTTGAACGGGCAGTAGGTACTGTGATCGGTGGGTGTCAGCGCAGACATCAGAACATCGCTGCGCGGGATGTAGTAGACGGGGTCGTGTCGCGATTCGTCCACCAGCAGCGCACGATCGCTGGTGGCAATCACCGTGCCGGCGAAAGCCACCTCCACATGTAGCTTTGCAGGCACAATACGCACCCGATGATTTGGATGATTGATGTATCCGGGGGCGCTGTTGCTGGACATGATCGATCTGCTCCACTGCCGGGCTGGAGATTCTACCGCGACGAACCCGTGCCCGCAGTGCGAGGTATGGCGGAGTTGGTGAATGCGCGGGAATGAGTGATCATCCGGACTCAGGCAGCACCTGGCAGGTGCCAAAGACAACCACAGCAACCCACGGAGCGTATTCATGGCCATCAAACTGCAGAAGGATTCCATCGATCTCGGTATTGTCGCGGCGAATGGCCCCGCCATGGTGGCCTTTTACCGGGATGTGCTGGGATTTGTGGAGGAGCCCCGCACCCCGTTTCCGGGTGGTGGCGTGATGAACCGCCTGCGCTGCGGGACCAGTCTGATCAAGATCGTGGAGCCGCCGACCACACCCACTGAGCGACCAGCAGCAGGCGGAATCCCCGCAGCAACCGGCTACCGCTATTGGACCATGAGCGTGAGTAATCTGACCGAGGTGGTGGCGGAGTGCCAGGCCGCCGGGCGCAAACTCGTGATACCGGTCACCGAAGTCCGGCCGGGTGTGACCATCGCCATCGTGGATGACCCGGACGGTAACCTGGTGGAATTTCTCCAGATGGCCTAGCGCTATGCGAGGTGCGACTGATGCAGTTCACCAGGCAATTCAAAGAAGCCATCCGTGAAGGCAAGGTGACCTGCTCCTTCCGCACCTGGCGATCACCACAGGCGAAGGTGGGCGGCCGCTACAATCTGCATCCGACGGGCGCCATTGAAGTCACCGCACTCAAGCAGCTACGCCTCGCCGATGCCCGGCTGCGCGATATCAGACGCTCCGGATTTCCGGACCGGGAGGCCCTGTGCGGTTATCTCAAGGTGGGCGAGGGCGATGACGTCTACCAGGTGGAGTTCCGCTACCTCGGTACGATCAGGGTGAAGGCGCCGCCGCGACACAAGCCGGGTGCACAGGAAAGTCAGGAGCTGATCGAGAAGCTCGAAGCGATGGACGCTCGCTCGAGCCGGGGACCCTGGGCCTGCCGTACGCTGGCGCTGATCGGCGAGCATCCAGGCCTGCGGGCGGCCGAACTTGCGGCGCACATCAACTGGGAGACCCGGCCTTTCAAGGCCAGCGTGCGCAGGCTGAAACAGCTGGGTCTGACAGAAAGCCTCGAGACCGGCTACCGGCTGACTAAGCGGGGTCGGACGGTGCTGGAGCATCTTTAAGCTCGGCGGCCGCGCGCTCCGCTTCGAGCTGAGCCTTGTAGAGCGCTTCCAGGCGCTCGACTTCCGCTCGGAACCCCTCGGGATCGACGAAGGTGTCCGGGCTGTAGGGATCTCCGGGCCTGTATTTTTCGTGCAGCCGGTACTGACTGCCATGGGCGGCGACCCAGACGTCCACGGGCATCGCCTTCTGGCGTTCGAAGGTGTTGGCAAAATCCTCCGCAACCCCAGGGTAGGTGGGATTGATCAGTAACCGTTTGCCGTCATTGATGGTGCCCATGTTGGCGATCACCACAGCGTAGTCCCGGCCGGCTTCGTGCACCTGCATGCTGTAACTTGAGCTGCCTTCTGTGTGACCGCCGTGTTCGTGTACGGTCAACCGGATGTCGCCGAGTTCGATCACTTCGCCGTCGCGGATGACGCGATCGACGGCAATCGGTTTGAAACTCAGGGTATCGCCGAAGTGCGGGTCGCTGGTGCCGCCATCGGCCAGGAGTCTATCGTCGTCCGGGGTTGCCCACATCTGCGCACCGGTGATGACTTTGATTTCAGCAAGTGCGGCGGTGTGATCGAAGTGGGCCTGCATGCTCAGGAGGATCTTCACATCCTCGAGCCGGAAGCCGAGCGATTCGATGTTGGCGCGGATCGGCCCTGTGGACTCTTCGAGTCCGGTATTGATCAGGATGTGTCCGGCATCAGACGTGATCAGATAGCTCGCCAGATCGTAGTTGCCGACCGCATAGAGATTTCCGATTACCCGGTGACCGGGAAAAGGTCTGGTCCAGGTATCCGGCACTGCAGCCGTTGCGGTGATGCTGAAGAAAAGGCCGCTGCACAGAACGCACAGGAGCGGAAGGGTCGATCGAAAGCGGGTGTCCATGGTTTCTTACAATGTTCCTGAATGATAGATAAGGCGGCAGTATAAAGCGCGTGGCGCTGTCTAGGCGGTTGCTTTGAAGCGGATCGGCATCGAACGGATACCCGAAATGAAATTCGATGGCAGCCACTCAGGTTCGCCGATCTGTTCGATGTCGTGCAGCCGCGCGCAGATCGATTCGAACACGCAGTCGATCTCGACCCGGGCGATGTGCTGGCCGAGGCACACGTGGGCGCCGGTGCCGAAGGCAATCTGAGGGTTGGGTGTGCGGGTGATATCGAAGCGGTGCGGATCGGCGAACTTTGCCGGATCGTGATTGGCGGCGCCGAAATAGCGCACCACCTTGTCACCGGCACGGATCTGCACGCCGCCCAGTTGCACGTCCGATCTGGCGGTGCGGCGCATGTAGATGACCGGGCTGACTACCCGCAGCATCTCGTCCCGGGCGGCGGGGATGAGTGCCGGTTCTGCGCGCAGGCGGGCGAGATCCCGGGGGCGCTGCAGAAGTTCGTGCAGTCCGCCGGCCACCAGGTTGCGGGTCGTGTCACCACCTGCATCGATGAGCAGCATGAAAAACAGCTGAAAGTCGATCAGGTCGAGCTTCTGGCCATCCACTTCGGCATGCACGATCTGGCTGGCGAGATCGTCTGCCGGGTTGGCGAGTTTTTCCTCGTACACTTGCGCTGCGTAACCGAACATTTCCATACCGGCACGAATCTGGGCGCCTTCCTCCAGTGTCTCGGGGGCGGAGTGCAGTATCTCGGTGAGGCCATAGAGGGTGCGACCGTCTTCAAGCGGAATCCCCATGAGCTCGGCGATCACATAGGAGGGCAGTTCGCCGGCGACCTGGCTGACGAAGTCGCATTCCGAGTAAACGCCAGCTTGGCCGTTGCACACCTTGTCCAGGATGGTGGTCGCCAACTGCAGCACTCTCGGTCGCAGGGCGGCCGCGGGTCCCCTGGTGAACTCCCGGCTGATCAACCGCCGGAACTGGGTGTGCCGGGGTGGATCCATCATCAGCATCATCTTGTGATCATCCTGAGGCCCGATCGCGGAGCCGACTTCCGGATCGGCGATCATGATGGTGGGCTCGGAGGAGTAGATCTCCGGCAGGCGACCGACCCCGGCGACTTCCTCATAGCCGGTGAGCGCCCAGAAGCCGGGACCCACGGCCTCCTCGTGCCAGTACACGGGCGCGTGCTGACGCAGCCAGTCGTACTGAGCGTGGGGATGACCATGGGCAAAACTCGAAGGACTGAGCAGATCGATCTTCATCGGAGGGATGATTTCATCTGGCTCCGGGAGAGACAAGTGGGCCGCCGGATTTCGAATCATCCCGAGCGGTGGGGCCGCTCGGGATAGATTCGCGCCTGTTCTGCGGAGCAGCGGGTCAGCGCGATAGCGCGATATAGAGGGCGCTGTCGCCGTTACGCACACGCAACAGCATTTCGTTTTCTTTGCCTGACTTCACCGCACTGTCGAACTCCGCTGGACTGCCGACCTTCTTGCGGTTGACCTCCTGGATCAGCATGCCCCGGCGCAGGCCGGCGCGCTGAGCAACCGAGCCGACTTCCACCTCGCTGATCACCACGCCGGACAGACCGGTGTAGCGGAGCTGCTGAGCGACATCCGGTGTCAGGGCAACTACCGTGAAGCCCCAGCTGCTGCTCTGCGCTTTCCCGCTCTGGGCAACTTCGCCGCCTGCGAGTGCCTTGAGTTTGGCCCGTACCGTTTTACGTTTGCCATCCCGAAGCACAGTCAGCGATACGCTCTTGCCTGGTTCGGTCATGGCAATGTGATTGCGGAAGCTGCCGCTGTCGACTATGGGAGCGCCGTTAAGCTCCAGCAGTATGTCGCCTGCCTGGAGACCGGCTTCGGATGCGGCGGAGTCCTCGGCCACGTCGGAAATCAGCACCCCTGTCGGAGAGTCCAGGCCAAAGGATTCGGCCAGATCCTGAGTGAGGGGTTGAATGACGACACCGAGCTGAGAGCGGGTGACCACACCGTTGTCGATGAGCTGCTGGCGAACCTGTTTCACCAGATTGATGGGTATGGCGAAGCCGATGCCCATGCTGCCACCGGACTGGCTGAAAATGGCGGTGTTTATCCCCACGACCTCACCATCCAGGTTGATCAGTGGGCCACCGGAGTTACCGGGGTTGATGGCAGCATCCGTCTGAATGAAGTTTTCATAGTCCGTGATGCCGAGCTGACTGCGGCCGACGGCGCTCACCACACCAACGGTCAACGTATGCGAGAGACCAAAGGGATTGCCGATTGCCATTACCCATTCGCCGACTTCCAGGTTGTCCGAGTCACCCAGTGCCAGCGCGGGCAGGCCCTTCGCATCGATCTTGATCACAGCGACATCGGTCGCCGAGTCACTGCCGATGACCTCGGCGTTGTATTCCTTGCCGCCTTCGAGTCGTACCGTGACTTTGTCCGCATTGCCGACGACGTGATGGTTGGAGAGTATGTAGCCGTCAGAAGAGATGATGAGACCGGACCCCTGGCCGATGCTGGGCCGCTCGCTGCGCGGGAAATCCGGGCCGAAACCGGGACCGAAGAAACGACGGAACTGCTCGCTGTCGAGCAGCGGAGACTGGCTGCGCTGAGACTTCTGCTCGACCTGGATGAAAACGACAGAAGGTGATACCCGCTTGGCGACGGACGAAAAGGCTTTGCCGGTGTCGCGGAGACTCTGAATGGCTCGCTCTTCCTGCGCCATCGCGTTGCCGGCGGCGTTGAGCAGCAGCATCAGCAGGGTGGAAAGTATTGCGTAATGTTTCGTTTTGTTGCCTGAAAGTTTTACCGACATGTACTTTTTCTCACTTCGATACAAATGTGAAACGAACCGACGACCCGCCAGGCTCGCTCGCGCTGGTTAGCCCGGTGAGGTTAGATAGGCGTGATTGTGAAAAATTCAACCCTTGCAGAAATCGTTTGCAGCAATTGTTCCGGAAGCAGCTCTGGGTGACGACGGGAGCGGATCAGTGCGGCGTGACTCAAAGGATGAGGCGCGCATCCTGCGGGCGCGCGCAGCGTGCATATCAGGATGAGACACGCAACAGACGTCGTCTCCGGAATCCCCAGATGCCCAGTCCCACCAGCAGCGCGAGCAGCGCGCCGGGTTCGGGTGCACCCCCGCCGGACAGTGCCGGTGGTGTATAGGCGAGCGCACTCACACCGGCAACCTTCGGCAGGGCGACATCCGCGTCCGCGCTGGCTGCAGGATCGGGGTTGTAGACGTTCCGGCTGACCGCCACGAAAGCCGTCCAGTTTGTGGCGATCCCGTAGGTCAGGCCGAGGTCGGTGACGGCTGCCTGAAGCTGAGCATTGTCCATGGCATCCGGTCTCAGTTCGGTCGGCGTGATGAAGGCGTGCATGAGTTCAGCCACCGTATTGCGCGCCCAGATTCTGCGGATGGCGGGATGATCCTGGGTCTCATCCAGAGCAACCGGTGCTTCTATCCGTGCCGCGTGGTTGCGACTGTTTCCCCGGATGGTCACGGTGCCGTCTGCCGGGGTGTTGTAGCGTCCGGTCACCCGCAGCGAGTCTCCGGCGTACAGATCGGGCAAGGTCTCCGGAACGATGCCGGTGACCGGGAGTCCGCCCCAGTCGATCTGAATGTCGGTCAGTACCGGTGTCTGCAGACGGGCGACCAGTTCACTGACCACGGCAGACTGTGACTCATCGTCCCGCGTCGGGTCGAAGTAACGGGTGAAGCCACGGCCGCTGCGACCGAGTTCGTCGAGCAGGTAGCGATTTACCCCGGCACCGACACCGAAGGCAAACAGGCGGGCGTCTCCCAGCAATCGGTTTACCAGACTGAGCACGCTCAGTTCGTTGCCGATGTAGCCGTCGGTGAGAAACACCACGTTGCGCACCCTGTCTGGTGCCAGCGGTGCATCCAGCGCCTGCTCGATCCCCGTGGTCATCATGGTGCCGCCGCTGCCATACAGGTGTTCCGTATAACGCAGACCCCGCTGGATATTGAAAGGCGTGGCCGGCAGCGGCTCGCGCGAAAATTCTGTCGCCGAATCGCTGAAGCGGATGATGCGGAAGCTGTCTGTCGGACGCAGCGCGCCCAGCGCCGCTGTCATGAACCGTTTGCTGGCCGCCATCGGCGCTCCGCTCATGGAGCCCGAACAGTCGAGCAGGAAGACCATCTCTCTGGGAATTGCTGCGGAATCATCCACCGACTCCGGAGGCTCGATGAGCAGACTGAAATAGCCGCCTTCGCCCGCCTGCCAGTGGCTGAGCAGGCCGCTGGTGGTCGTATCGCTGCCGAGGAAATAGCGCAGTACGAAGTCTCGGTTGTCCTGCACCCTGTCGTCAGCGAGGCGGATCGACTGCTGAGTGGAGGAGCGATGCTCGATATCGAGTCGATGAGTGTCACTGTAGACGGCGTTCAGGGGTACCGGCGCTTCGAGATCGATGTGCAGACTGACCCGATCCCCGGTCACGGATTCCGGAACATGCACGCCGGCTGCAGGGGGATAGCCGGGCAGCCGCTCCAGTGTCCAGGCAGATTCGGTGCCGGGTGGCTGGAAGCGGGGTCCTACCACCATAGGCACCACCAGTTCGTAGGCGCCGTCGATTTTTGGCACGACCTGGGTGTACTCGATCTCCATTTCTATCGGCAGTCCGGGCATCAGATTGGCGATGCGCTGGGTGAACATGTTCGGCCGATGCTGCTCGAGCAGACCGGCCGCTTTGCCTTCCTGCTTCGCCCTGGCAAACGTCTGTTGCGCCTGCCGGATTTCTTCGATCTGTGCGCTGATGATTTCATTGCCGATTCGCATGGTCATGGCGTGAACGGCGGCCCGGCGATTGAGCGGAAACAGGTATCGCGCATTCAGCGGCTGAGTGTAGGGATTGGAAAACGTCTGTTTCAGAGTGACACTGGCGATGTCACCGCTGATCCGGATCCGGTAGTCGTTCACAAGGCTTGCGAGTATTACCCGCCTGCCATCCACCAGGGCTTCGATGCTGCCGGTGAGGGGTCCTGCTGGCTTCTGCATCGGCTCTGTCGGGGTTGCGCTGGCGGTAGTTGCGCAGAGCAGCTGGAAAGTGAAGACGCTCAGGAGAAAAGCACGCGAGGTTCTGGAAGCATTTGTCGGATTCATTGCAGAAGTTCCTCAGCTCAGGTTGAAAGCACGGCGCATGGCGGTCTCCCACTCTGCCGCCCGGTCGGCAGAATCGATGGGCGCCATCCAGGCATCGGATGGAGTGGTGACAGCGTGTTCCGGTACGGCGATCGAGTGGTCGGGTGTCGCCCGCTGCACCATGGTCCAGCGGGTGGCCGGGTTGTTGAGCCAGTACCACACCACCTCGGCAATGCTGGTGGCGATCTGTCCGTCGCTGCCGAGGTAGCTCACCCGCAGGGTGAAGCGCTCATCCGGTGCACCGGTGCCCGTGTTTTTCGCTGCGCTGTAGACGGTTGACCGGGTTGCGTGGTCGGTGCCGAGCAGCCGAACCTGGTAGCCCAGACCGCGCAGACAGATCGCCGGATCGTGCAGGTGCCGCAGCGGCGAGGTGGTGGAAACCAGCAGCAGACTGTAGGGGCCATAGTTCACCCGCTGCGCCGCTCCTCCGTAGCGGCTGAAGTACTGACGTTCCTGCTCGGTGAGCGGCTGGGTCTCGCCGGGCAGACCCGCGGCCTGGCCGGGATGGAAGGCGGGTGGCAGGGCGGGTGAGGCGTCCAGGGGGCGCGGTGTGATGGTACCGATCGCCAGGGCAAGGAGCAGAAAGCACAACGCGCCGAACAGCTGCAGACGATGCCGATCCATTGCTACAGCACCCGGCTGCAGTTGTGGCTGCTGATCTCCGCTTTCTGACGCTGTAACCGGCAGAAGCTGCACAATCGCGATCAGCGCCGCGGAGGCGACCGCCACCGCGAATAACCCGATCAGGGTGTGGGGCAGAGGGTCCATGACCTGAAAAGGCAACAGGTCCGTGTAAACCAGACCGGTTGCCAGCAGGGTGATGCGCAGAGCGTTACCGGCGAGTGCAATCACCCCGCAGGCAACCGCACCGATCACGCCACCGAGGACGGACGGTCGGCGCAGGGTGCACAGAAAGGAGAAGATCATGCCGGTGGTGGAGATGAGCTCTGCACCCGAGCAGGGCAGATCGACCAGCACATCCACACCGGATACCTGGAGGCGCACCCCGGCGCAGGAGAGATTGTCGAAAAACACGGAGAGTATTCCGCAGGCGAGGCTGGCCGAGATCTGCTGTAACAGGTAGCCGAACACGCGCTGCAGCATCGGTTCGACGGGCAGGCTGAAACAGAACAGCACTGCGAGCCAGAAGGCGGCCAGGGCGCGGCGCCGACGGGACAGGCGTGCGAGCCGGGCGAGTGCGAATACATCAACGCCGAGCAGCAGGGCACCCAGCACGCTCACATCGAGCAGCTGGGAGGTGAGGCGAAGGCAGGCGGTGGCCAGCAGCAGCTTGAATGTGTTGTTGAGGTTCGGGCGATCCCGGGCGTCGGTCTCCAGCGAGCTGGAGCCGGACCAGCAACCGAGCCCGGCTACCAGTGCTGCTGCAATCCAGCCGATGCCGTCGTAACCCTGATCGTGCCAGGTGCGGATGAGCCAGAGCAGCGGATCGGCGGCGAGACTGGCAGCGCCGAGGGCGAAGAGGACGATGGTGACCCGGGACAGCGCGGACCGATAAGGCGGGTTGCTGGCGATGGCAGACATCCGGGCAGTCTGCCCGGGTGAATTGCAGCGTCTCCGCACAGATGGTGCAGTGGTGCCCTGACTTTGTGCAATTTCTGCGCAGATTCAGCGGCATTTCGGCGGAATCCGCCCTTTGCTGCCGCCCTGCCCTGCGGGCGCGCGCCGGTTCGGAGGTAGAATCCCTCCCCATGCAACGCATCCTCATCGTCGACGACGACCCGCACCTGCGCGAGGTGGTCTGCTTTGCCCTCGAGCAGGCGGGCTTCGATACCCTCACCGCGGCCAATGGTGTGGAAGCCCTGGCACTGCATCGGCGTCACTACCCGGACCTGGTAGTGCTCGATGTGCTCATGCCGGAACTCGATGGTCTGACCGTGTGTAAGGCCCTGCGTGCGATCTCATCGGTACCCATCGTGCTGCTGTCGTCCCGGGATGAGGAGGTGGACCGGGTGCTGGGTCTCGACATGGGTGCCGACGACTACATCGGCAAGCCCTTCAGTCCGAGGGAGCTGGTGGCCCGGGTGAAGGCCCAGTTGCGGCGCAACAACGAGCTGGCCGGTGACGGTGCGCCCCGGGACCGGATACTGCGGGTGGATGGTTATGTCATCAATCTGGACCGTTTCGAGGCCACCTGGCAGGAACTGCCTTTACCGCTGACCCAGACCGAGTTCCAGCTGCTGTGTACCCTGGCGCGCTGGCCGGATAAAGTGTTTTCCCGGGATGACCTGATGCAGGGCGCTTACGATGTGCGTCGGGTGGTGAGCAATCGGACCATCGATTCACACATCCGCAGGCTGCGGGATAAATTGAAGGCGGCCGGCACACCGGGTATCCGTACCGTGCACAGTGTCGGCTATCGCCTTGCGCGCCCCGACAGCTGAGAGATCTCGTGCGGCATCTGCCTCGACTGTCACTGCGCACAGTGCTGATCGGCATTAACCTGACGGTGCTGGTGCTGCCCCTCGCCGGTATCCAGCTCATGCGGCTGTATGAAAGTGCACTGGTCCGGCAGACGGAGTCCGCCCTGATTGCTCAGGGCGCTTTCGTGGCCGCCTTCTATCGTTCCCTGGTGCTCGAGCAGGCACCGCAAAACCTCATGGCAGTGAGTCGGGAGATCGAACTGGCCAATGGTCGCTGGCAGGACGGCCGCTGGTCACCACGTCCCGCCGCTCTGGATCTGGCTTCTTCGGTCGTGCTGCCCCCTCTGCCGGACGGCCGCAGGGATCGCGCGGCCGATCCCTTTGCGGCCAGTGTCGGCGAGCGGCTGGTGCCGGTACTCAAAGACGCACAGCTGGTAACCCTTGCCGGCATCCGTGTGGTGGATCCCTGGGGCACCATCGTCGCCAGTACGGGGGACGATGTGGGTCTGTCGATTCTCGCAGGGGAGGAGGTCCAGCTGGCGCTTGCGGGCACACCCAGCAGCCGCCTGCGTCATAAGAGTGACTACACCCGGGTGACCGCGCTCGATTCCATCAGCAGGGTCGGCGGCCTGCGGGTCTTCGTGACTGCGCCCATCGTGCTGCAGGGCCGTCTCATCGGTGCGGTCATGCTGTCGCGCACCCCACCCAGCATCCTGCAGGCGCTGTATGCGAAACGCTGGCTGCTGCTCCAGGCGCTGGGGTTGCTGCTCGCTCTGGTGGTGGTGATGTCGCTGTTGACCTTCAGACTCATCGCGCGTCCGATCTCCCGGCTCGCGGACCGGGCCAGTCGCATCAGCCGGGGTGAGATCAGTGCCGTTGCGGACGCTGACGAAGAGACCCTCGCCCAGCCACGGACCCGGGAAATCGCCCGATTGCAGGAGGCGATTACCGGGATGGCCCAGACCCTGGAGGAGCGGGCCAACTCGCTGCAGGAGTTTTCCCGCCACGTTTCCCACGAATTCAAAACCCCCATCGCCAGTATCCGGGGCGCGATAGAGGTGCTGCAGGATCACCGCAGTGGCATGTCCGAGGCGCAGCAGATGCGCTTTCTCGAGATGATCGGCAGCGATGCGCAGCGACTGCACCGGCTGACCGAACGTCTGCTCGAACTGACCCGGGCGGAAATTCAGCAATCCGGACCTGAGCACTTTGAGGTGCCGGACATGATCGAGGAAGCGGTCGGGCCGTTTTCGGATCGGGCCGAGTTCGACTGGAGTGGCGTGCAGGGCGGTTATCAGGCCCGGGGTCGACGGGAAGTGCTCATGGCGGTGCTGGAGATACTCTTCGAAAACGCCCTGCAGCATGGTGCCACGCGTCTGGAGATCCGTTCGAGCAGCGATGCTGCGAGTCTCACACTCGATGTGCAGGACAACGGCACCGGTATCTCGCAGAACAATCGGGATAAGGTTTTTGAGCCCTTCTTCACGACCGCGCGCGACACCGGTGGCACAGGCCTGGGATTGACGATCGCTCAGGCACTCCTGAAATCCAGCCGGGGTACCATCGAACTGGTGAGCGGTAAGAATCCGACCATCTTCCGGGTCTCGCTGCCGGGTATTCAGTAGCCCGGGATCTGCCGCCGCCCGAAGTCGTGCCGGGGATCACTCGTACTGATCATGCAGCTTCAGCCAGGCCATGCTGGCTGGCAGGTCCGCTTCATCGCGTCCTTTGGGCACAAGGTCGAGCAGGTGGTAGGCGCCGTTGAGCATATCCAGCCCACGGGCGTAGCAGGAATAGGTGTGGTAGACGGCGCCATCGCCGTCTTTCGCAAACACGCTGATCCCTGGTGCGTGCTCTCCGTAATGCATGCCCCGGGTGTAGTTGTAGAAGGTGTCACCTGCGGCGATCTGGTCCGGTGAGTAGCAGACCAGGTAGTCGTTGCTGAAACTGTTTGCAGCAGAAGACACCCAGGGAAACTGCCAGCCCATTCGTTTTTTGAAGGGGGCGAAATCCGTGTACGGTGCCTGGGATACCGCGGCGAAAGCAACATCTCTCGCGGCCAGATGCGGTAGTGCCGGATCGAACTGATCGGCCCAGAATGCACAGCTCTTACAGCCTTCCTGCCAGCCAGGCGCATACATGTAGTGCTGCACGATGAGCTGGCTGCGGTTGCCGAACAGTTCGGCCAGGGACTGGTTCCCGGCCGCCCCCTCGAACTGGTAGTTCTCATCCACCCGTACCCAGGGCAGCGTCTGGCGCTGACGGGTCAGGGCATCCCGGGCACGGCTGAAGGCCTTTTCTGCAGCCAGAAGTTCCAGGCGCGCTGCGAGCCAGGTCTGTCGATCGACCACTTCAGGATGATTCATTGTCTTGCTCCAGCTGTCATTGTGTGCGTGGGTCTGTTGAAGTCTCTGCTCAGGAGGTCTGACTGCGGGAAAGCAGGCGCGCGAGTCGCGTCAGGCTGCTCGTCCAGCCGGTCTCGTGGGATTTCGCGCTTGCGAGCTCAGGAAAGCGGGCGTGCTTCAGAGTCAGTTCCGTGTGTAGATCATCGACCGCGCGGAAGTCGACGGAAACCCGGGTCACTGCCTCCGGATCCGCTTCCCAGTACCAGGTGAAGACCAGGCGGTTAGGCGGCTCGATCACAAGGTAGCGTCCGCAGGAGATGTAGCGGTCGCCGCTTTCAGGGTCTTCGATGACAAAGCGGTAAGTACCGCCCGTGCGAAGTTCGCTGGTGGCGGCCGGACACAGGGTGCCGGGGGGACCCCACCACTGCATGATCAGGGCAGGATCCGTGAAACAGTCGAAGAGGAAGCGGATGGGCGCATCGAATACCCGGGTGAGATGGAGCACGTGGCCGTCGCCGTCGGGGGCCGCAGTCATGACCGATCCGCCACGGGCCTGGTCTCGACAAAGCGCTGCAGCGCGTCGAACTGGCCCGTCCAGAACTTCTCGTATCTCTTTAACCAGCTCTGCAACTCATTGATACCGTTTGGATTTATCCGACAGCGGTGCTGGCGGCCGTCGACGGTGCTGACGATCAGCTGGGCTTCTTTCAGTACCTTCAGATGGCGGGAGATGGTGGGGTTCCTGAGCCCGTAGGGGCGCGCGATCTCGCCTACGGTCAGTTCTCCTTCCAGGAGCCGCTCGATGATATTGCGGCGTACCGGATGGGAGAGGGCGGTGAATGCCCGATCGATCGGAGTCACGGCTGGCAGCATGGGTCCGGCCCCTGTATTTCGCCGGGAGGCTAACAGTTAGCGAATCGGCTATCAATAGGTCGCGCTCAACGGCCTGGCAACCGGAGCCCAAACTGCGGCCATTCAGCCCCAGCCACAGGCGTGGCCTGCAGCGCGAACGGGTACCATGGCGCGCTCACCCTGCGCTGTGAATGACTCGATTGACCCAAGCCGAAGGTTATCCCGCACGAACACCGACACCCTGGCACGGCTTCCTCACCTTTGCTGGCGTGCTGCTGATTCTGGGAACCGGCCTGTTCGGCTATGGCATCAGTATCCATGCGCTGATCTTTGTGTGTCTGTGCTGGGTTGGGTTGAACACCCGCTATCTCGGCCACCACTATCCCGCGATCCGGTCGATGATGAGCGACGGGATCCGCAATGCCCTGTCGGCCGTCTACATCTTCATACTCATCGGTATGGTGATCGCCAGCTACATGCACAGCGGTACCATCGCCTCTCTCATCGTCTATGGCCTGGATCTGCTTGCTCCCGATGTGTTTCTCGCCACCGGTTTCGTGTTGTGCGCTCTCATGTCCGTGGTCACCGGCACCTCCTGGGGCACGGTGGGGACGCTCGGCGTGGTGCTGATGGGACTCGGTCAGTCCATGGGTGTGTCTTTCCCACTCATCGCCGGTGTGGTGATCTCAGGCGCCACCTTTGGTGACAAGCTCTCACCCGTGTCGGATACCACCAATCTCGCGGCGATGAGTGCGGGCACCGATCTCTATGCCCACATCCGCTCGATGCTCATTACAACCACGCCGACTTTCCTGCTGGTGCTCGTGATTCTGCTGCTGCTCGACAGCAGTGCAGATCCACTGACAGCGGCCGGTCAGAGCGCGGATATTCAGGTGGCGCTGCGGCAGGCCTACAGCATCAATCCTATCGTGGCCGTGCTGCCGCTGCTGGTGCTGGTCGGGCTCAGTGTTTCCCGTCAGTCCGCGGAGGTCAGCATGACTGCCAGTGTCGTCACAGCCCTCGCGCTTGCCCTGCTGTATCAGGGGCGCAGCCTGGGTGAGGTGCTCAACGCACTGTGGCAGAACACACCGGGTCATACGGGTGTTGCGGATATCGACGCACTGCTCGGTCGCGGTGGTATCGCCAGTATGAGCTGGACCCTGCTGCTGGCACTCATGGCTCTGGCGCTCGGTGGTCTGCTCAATGGCGGGGGCTTTCTGAAAGCCCTGCTGGAGGGGGCGATTGCGCGGATCCGTCGCGCCAGCACACTGATCGCTACAACCATCGCTTCCGGCATTGTCGGCAACATGGGACTGGGCGAGGCCTATGTGTCGATCATTCTCAACGCCCAGCTGTTCCGGGAGGCCTTCGATCGCGCCCGGCTCAATCGAGCGGTGTTGTCACGGTCCGTGGAAGAAGGGGCCACGCTGAGCACCGGGCTGATTCCCTGGACCACGGCAGGGGCGTTCTATGCCGCGACCCTGGGTGTGCCCACTCTCGAGTACGCGCCTTACGCGTTTCTCAACTACCTCAATCCTCTGGTGTCGATCGGCATGGCGATGCTCGGCATCGGACTGTTGCGAAAACCGGGCGTGCTCAGGGACTGAGGCACGCCTGCCGGAGTCGCGCGAGCTGCTCCCGGCCCAGCCGGTTCAGGTAATCGGTATTACGGCTGGGGATCTGTTCCACCTCCGGATAACCGGCGATGGCGCGTTCAACGCTGTCTTCCCGCAACAGGTGCAGCATGGGGTAAGGCGAACGGTTGGTGTAGTTCTCCGCATCCTCTGGCAAGGTACCGTGGAACTGGTAGTGCGGATGAAAGCTCGCGATCTGATAGACGCCTTCCCGATCCAGGCTCCGCAGCAACTCGTCTGCATCCGCCAGGAAGTCGTTGTAGTCGAGGAAGTCGGCAAGAGCTCCGGGATGGATGAGGAGTGTCGTCTCCACACCGGGCTCGTGATCGAGCAGAGCCAGTTCCGCTGCGAGCACGGTCAGCAGTCCGCCGACGTCGCTCGCACCGGTAACCACGAAGCGCACCCGTTGTGCGTCCAGTTCCCGCCGGGCAAACGGACACAGATTCATGTCAATCACAAACGACCTCACCCAGCGGCGGACGGACTCGATCACCCGTTCCTGTGTCTGTGTTCCGCTCATGTATTCCGGAGTTCGTCCTGCGGACGTTTGTTTCCGCTCACCATGGATGCGATGAGGTTCTCCCGGTGCGCAAAACTGGCCAGGAGAACGCCACCGATATGCAGCAGCACCAGCAGCAGGGTCAGATTCGCGGTCAATTCGTGGGCTTCTTCCCAGAAGTCTTCGGCGCGGTCGAAGGCGCGTTCGCGCTCCCTGTCGGTCAGGCCATGGTACTGGCTGGCGACTGCCCCTGCGAGTGGCCCCGCCTGCTCTTCGTAGGCGTAGACCATCATGCCGGATACTCCGGTGAGCAGAACACCGATCAGAAGCGCATAGACCATCACCGCGCCGGCCGGACTGTGGCCGATGTGCCTGTCTGCCCGACCGCGCAGCAGGTCGATCAGATAGTGCCATGCCTGCCGGGGAGTGAAGAGGAAATCCCGAAACCTGGCGTGTGGGGATCCGACGAATCCCCACAGGATCCGCAACACCACTACGCTGGCGGTCAGGTATCCGGCCCAGGTGTGGACGGTCATGAGATCGTCTTCGGTGAAGTAGGCGATGAGAAAGGCGGCTGCCAGGATCCAGTGTCCGAAGCGCACGAACAGATCCCAGACAGGAGTTCGGGTAGTGGTCCCGGTTGATTTCATGGTTGTCTCCGCTGTTTTGAAACTGTGCTCAGCTTGACTCCGGAGACGGACCGCCCCCATCCTGCAGACGTGAGATGGTCGTCATTGTCAGTGAAATCAAGCAGTTGAACACCCCGGATCTGACATCCGCCGGATGGCGCTATGGTGCACTGATCGCCGCATTCGCCATGATCGGACTGCTCGCGGCGGTGGATCTTCTCGGCGATCTCGATGAGGGGGTGTCCACAGCCCATGTGCTGATCGAAGGCAGTGTGGTGCTGATCGCGCTCATTGCATCCACTTTACTGATCCGGGCGCTGGTAGCAGCGCTGAAGGAGCAGGTGCGCGAACTGGACGACCGCCTGGTCAGCAGCGACGAAGCGGCTGACATCTGGCGTGCCGAAGCCCAGAGTCTGCTGCTCGGGCTGGGTGCTTCCATCGACCGGCAGTTCGATCGCTGGCGCCTGTCTGCCGCGGAAAAGGAGGTGGCGCTGCTGCTCCTGAAAGGACTCGCTCACAAAGAGATCGCCCGCGCACGTGGTGTCAGTGAGGCGACCGCGAGGCAGCAGGCAACGGCCGTATACCGCAAGGCGGGTGTGGCCGGACGCAATGCGCTCGCCGCTTTTTTTCTCGAGGATCTGACCCTGCCGCCCGGATTCGATGCGGCGTCTGCTGATCCGAACGCCAGGATGCCGCCATGACCCGGGACTGCCATACGCATGATGGGCATCACTTTACATAACACACCCATGGCCAGGGGCGCTGCCGCTGAAACCTGCCTCAGACGGAGGGGCGGGGGGTTCGAAGATGGGCGACGGTCTGCACTTCCTGAACTTTCAGCAGCAGGACGAAGCCGATCACCATGAGCACTGTCAGGGAGGCCATGCCCGCGCGTTGTGAATCGAACCAGTCTGTCAGGGTGCCCACCATCAGTGGCGCCAGGAAGGCGGTTACCGTACCTGAAAGTGCGAACAGTCCGAAGAACTGGGTAGCCATCTCCGGCGGGGCAAGACGCGCCATCAGCGTGCGCGACGATGACAGACCCGTCACGAAGAACAGGGCGAAGATCTGGTTTGTCAGGAAATAGAGGATCTCCGGCAGCGACCGGAAATAGGGGAAATTCCAGACCGCATCGGTTCCGACGTTCACGAAGAAAAACAGCACACCGGGCTGATAGGACACCAGCATCATCAGGATGATCGAGCTCATAGCGATAGCGATCTGCAGTGCGCGCTTCGAGCCGACCAGGTCATCGATCCAGCCGCCGATGTAGGCGCCGACCATGGCCGATGCGCTGGTGCACAGACCGAAAATCAGCAGGGTGGTGGTATCCCAGCCGAATGTCCCCGAGGCGTAGACGCCACCAAAGGTCATGACGCCCACCATGCCGTCGATCATGAACATGCGGGAGATCAGGTAGAGGGCGATATTGCGGTAGTGGCGCAAACGGGAGAGGGTTTCGATCACATCCTGCAGGCCTTCCCGGGCAGCTTTTCTCACAGAGGTAATGCGTCCCTGACCGTCCGGTGTGAACAGCAGGAGGGGAAGGGTGAAGATCAGCATCCAGGCAGCCGCGATGGGACCGACGATGCGATCGTGTTCGTGGGCGCCCTGATCGATGCCGAAAAGGGGTACAGCGGGCAGAAAACTCCAGTCGCTGGTTCCAGGCAGGGAAAACGCGATGAGCACGAAGAGCATCAACGATAGTCCGCCGACGTTGCCGATGGAAAAGGCGATGCCTGAAACGAAGCCGACACGGTTTGCCGGTGCGGTGCTGGGCAGCATGGCATTGTGAAACACTTCATTGATGGTGAAGGCGATGTTGATACAGACGATGAGTGCCAGGATCGTGAAGATGCTGAGGCCGGCTCCGCCGGGAAGTGCCCACCACAGTGCCACGGCACCAGCCACCATGAACACCACGCTGCCCGCAACCCAGGGTTTCCGGCGGCCGTCCTTGTCTGCGATCGCCCCGAGAAAGGGCGCGAGCAGAGCGAGCGCGAACCCGGCGATGGCGTTGGTGTAGCCGAGCAGACTCTGCCCTTCGACCGGATTACCCACCACCGTGTTGCTGAAGTAGGGATAGAAGATGTAGATCACTACCAGAATGTAGTAGGGATCCCGGGCACCCTGCCCGAAGGCCCAGCTGACGTATCCGAGGGGACTGGCTGCGGGAGTGCCGGCGAGGGATCGAGGCGACAGGTCTCCGGGGATGGTGCTCACTGCTACCTCATCTGGACGGTTTGCGTTTTTCAGGGCCTGCGTAAGAGGCCACAGATGTCATCCAGTGCGCAAGCGGTTAGTCTCCGGCAAAACCCGGAGGAAACAGCATGCGGATTCTGATCGGAACGGTACTTGCGCTGCTGGCGATCCTGGCAGCCTTTATCGGGCTGGCCATCCTGCAGCCGGTCGGTGCCTCAAAAGTTGTCTGGCCCCTCGTCGAGCGGTTCATGCTGCGGGAACCTTTTCGCGGGATCACCGCCGACGGTGGCGTGCAGTCGGGATTGTTCCGCATCGAGCAGACGGGCGTCAGCACCCTTCCGCTGGTGGAGGCGGCAGAGAAATTCCTCGCTGGCCTCGATGAAGATCAGCGACAGCGGGCGCAGTTTCCGGTCGATGATCTCGAATGGCGGCGCTGGGCGAATATCCACATCTCCACCCGGCAGGGGGTGGGTCTGCTGGAAATGACGCCGGCACAGACGGACAGTGCTTTCGCACTGCTCGCCGCGACATTGAGTGCCCGGGGGTATAAGACTTCCAGAGACATCATGCGTCTCGAAGGCCATCTCGCCGATCTGATGAACGATCATGAGCAGTACGGCGAGTTGCGCTACTGGTTCACCGTCATGGGCACGCCGTCTGCGACCGAACCCTGGGGCTGGCAGCTGGACGGACACCATCTGATCATCAATTGCTTCGTGCTCGGTGATCAGCTGGTGCTGACTCCCACCTTCATGGGATCAGAACCCCCCCGGGCGGATACCGGGCGCTTTGCGGGAACGTCGATACTCGATGCCGAGTTGCAGGCCGGACTGGCATTGATCAATGCCCTGGATGAGACGCAGCGGGCGACCGCTATAGTGGCGACCGAAAAAACCGGCAACAACAATCAGGGTGAACTGTTCCAGGACAATGCCGTCGTGCCCTACCAGGGTCTCCGGCTCAACGCGCTGACCACCGCGCAGCGGCTGCTGGCCCAGCAACTGGTGGGGCTGTACACCGGCAATCTCCGGGAAGGTCACGCCTACATCGCCATGGCGGACATCCTTCGTCACTGGGACGACACCTACTTCTCCTGGGTGGGCGGTACCGGACAGGACGACGTTTTCTACTACAGGATTCACAGCCCGGTGGTGATGATCGAATACGATCATCAGCTCCCCGTTGCCCTCGACGGTCCGCCGACGCCGACCAGAGACCATGTGCACACTGTTGTGCGCACACCCAACGGCAACGATTACGGCAAAGATCTGTTGCGCGCGCACCTGCTGCAGCATGCGCACTGAAGTGCGGCACTGAAGAGCGGTACTGAGGTGCGGTACTGAAGAGCGGTACTGATCCGCTGGTCAGTGCTTGGCCGTCCAGCGATCGAGCATGACCATGCCCACTGCGGAGAGCACAAAGGTCATGTGCAGGATCACATACCAGAGCAGTTTGTCGTTATCGATGTTCTCGACATTGAGGAAGATGCGCAGCAGGTGAATGGAGGAGATGGCGACGATGGAAGCGGCGACCTTTGCCTTGAGGGTGCCGGCATCGAGTTTGCCCAGCCAGCCGAGCTTGTCCTCGTTGCCATCCAGATCCAGCTGGGAGACGAAATTCTCATAGCCGCTGAACATGACCATCACGATCAGTCCGCCCACCAGGGAAAGATCCACCAGCGCGAGCACTACCAGCACCATCTCGGACTCGGTCACAGCCAGAATGTTCGGCATCAGGTGAAAGACTTCCTGGAAGAATTTGATGCCCAGGGCGACCAGTGCAAGGCTCAGGCCGAGATAGATGGGTGCGAGCAGCCAGCGGCTGGCGTAGAAACTGCGTTCGATGAAATTTTCCATGGGGTCAGAAATGTCCGTGCAGATGAAGTCGATCGGGGAAAACGGGATTGGTCGAAGGCGCGCAAGGATACAGATTGCATCCGAATCGATCCAGCGCGCCTCCAGCAGCCGCTGCGCAGAGGCTGCCTGACGTCTCAGCGTGGCGCAAAGCGCTGACCGGCATCCACTCTGATGGTCGAACCGTTCATCATGGCGCTTTCGAAGATGGCGATAGCCATCACCGCGTATTCTTCCGGTCGGCCCATGCGACGCGGAAACGCCGCATCTTTGGTGAGCTGCTGGGCACCGGCTTCGGGTATGCCCCGTGTGAGACCGGTATCGAACAGGCTCGGCGCGATGGTCATGACCCGCACACCGATACCGCCCAGGTCCCGCGCCATGGTCAGTGTCATGCCGGCGATACCCGCTTTGGCAGCGGTGTAGGCGACCTGACCGATCTGGCCTTCGAAGGCGGCGATGGAGGCGGTATTGATCATCACGCCGCGCTCACCATCGGCGTTGGGTTCATTGGCGCTCATGTGTTTCGCGACGATGCGGTTGATGTTGAAGGAAGCCACCAGATTCAGTTCGATGATGCGTTGAAAATCCTCGAGGGGGTGCATCTCGCCACCCTTGCTGACCGTACGCCTGGCCACACCGCCACCAGCTGTGTTGACCATGAACTGCACACTGCCCAGTGCAGCCACCGCCGCATCGAGCACCTTTTCCATTGCGGCGTGGTCCATCACGTTGCAGGGAAAAAATTTACCGCCAAGGCGCTCGGCGACTTTCGCGCCCTCTGAGCGTTCCAGATCAAGGATGGCCACCTTGCCGCCCGCCTTCACGAATTTCTCGGCGGTGGCCAGACACATGCCGGATGCGCCACCCACCATGATCGCGTTGCTGCCCTGGATCTGCATTTCTGTCTCCTTAGCTGGTGTTTGAATCGTGTGTACTGGAAAACACTCGATGATAACGGGCGCTGTCCCGCGGTGATAGCCGAGCGGCGATCCCGGGTCCGGACCCGGGAAAGCAGGTTCGCTAGTCCGAGCGGAACTCCCGGATCGGTCGCCACAATCGCCAGATGAGCAGTGTGGCAGCGATCGAAATCACACCCCCCAGCACCATGGTGTTACCGGCGCCGATCGCGCCCGCCCAGGCGCCGACCCAGATGGTGCCGACATTGTTGGCGGTCTGGGCGGCCAGAATCATCAGCGCGAAAGCGCGACCCCGCATGTGATCCGGTGTGGTGAGCATCACCGTCGTCTGCCGCACCGCCACGGTGACCGCATCTGCTGCGCCGAGCAGGGCAATCATCAGCATGCCGGCCCACAGACTGGTCACGGTGCCGAAGCCGAACAGGATCACGCCGTAGGCAAGGGAGGCATAGAGCACCAGCATGCCCTTGGCCCTGTAGGCGACCAGAAACAGGGCGAGAAATGAACCGGCAATGGCGCCGGTGGAGTTCGCAGCACCGAGGAGTCCGGTCGCACTGGCGCCGCCGGCGAAAAGGCCCAGAGCCAGTACCGGGAGAATTTCCCGGTAGAAGGATGCCACAGTGATACCGGTATCGAGCAGGAACAGACCCGGCAGAATCGGATGCTTCGAGACATAGCGCAGCCCCTCCCAGGTCTGCTGCACCGCAGAGCGCGGCGCATCGTCACCGTGTCCGGCCGCCACACCGACAGCCCGGATGAACAGGGGGAGCACAGCGGAGAGGAGGGCGATGGCGGCAGCGGTGAAGAAAGACGCGGTGATGCCGAAACTGACCGCCACCACCGCAAACAGCAGCGGGCCGGCGATTGCTGCCGCATTCTGGGATGCCGTGTCGGTGGAAGCGGCCAGCATCAGGTGCCGGGTGGGAATCACGATGGGCACCATGGCCGAGCGCGCCGGGCTGGCGAGCATCTGGGAGGCAGCGGTGAGTGCAATACCGACGTAGACCATCATCGGAGTCAGCAGATTGGCGGAGTTGAGCAGCCCGAGGGCGAGCATGGCCAGACAGGTGGTTGCGTTGGCCAGGGTCATGAGACGTTTGCGATCGATGCGATCCGCCAGCGCACCACCCCACAACAGCGCGGGAATCTGCACCACGAGCTGCACCACACCGATAAATCCCACCAGCACCGCAGATCCGGTTTCATCGAGCAGCCACTGGGCGGTGGAAAGGATCCGCACCCACACCACCATGGTGGCGGTAATCATTGCCGCCCACAGGAACCGGTAGTCCCGGTACAGGAATGCACCCCAGGGACGTGTGTGCGCCGGCGATTCCCGCGCCGGTTCGGGTGGTTCTACTGGCAAGATGCGGGCTCTCGATTGGCGCCGGGAGTATATAAGTCCGGGCGCAGCCGTGCACCGCGCTGAGAGGTTGAATTGGAGGAAGCGTGTCAGGGCGATTGCCCGGATCAACACTCAGCCACTAAGCTGGACGACTGCGGGACAGCCGGGTGGAGGAGTGGGTGGTGCCGATCGAATTCTGGGAACTCATGAGTTATGTCGTCACGGTGCTCGGTCTGCCACTGGCGATTGCTGTGTTTCTCTATGAAAAACGCAAAGAGCGGATTGCGGAAGAAGAGGAAGTCTACGAATCGGTCGCTGCCAGCTATCAGGATTTTCTGCGACTGGCCCTCGACAATCCGGATCTGAGACTGCTCTCGAAAGCCCGTACCCATGAATTGAGTGACGAGCAGCGGGAGCGGATGCTGGCCATCTTCGGTCTGCTGGTAGCGATCTTCGAGCGCGCCTATCTGCTGCTCTATGAAGACGATCTCGGCGGCAAACAGGCGCGGCGCTGGCGCTCCTGGGAGGACTTCATGCAGGAGTGGTGCGCTCGGGATGATTTCCGGGAAGCCCTGCCCCATCTGCTGGAGGGCGAGGATCCTGAGTTTGCCGGCTACCTGGGCAGACTGGTGGAGGCTGCACAGTAATTCTGTAAGGAATCTCAAGGGACATACGGGGAAAGAGATGAGCTACCAGATCCGGAAATTTCCATACGACGGCACCATAGACGCGGACGGTCACATCCTCGAGCCTGCGGATCTGTGGGAGACCTATCTCGAGCAGCGTTATCGGACGCGCGCACTGCGCATCCGGGTCGACGACGAAGGCTATGAATATCTGGAGATCGACCGGCAGCCTTCAGAACGTTCCCGTAAAGGATCCCTGGGTCTTCTCGGCGCGATGGGAGAGGCGGACATGCGGCCGCGGCCCGATCGCCGTTACGCGGACAACATGCCCTACGGTTCCAGCGATCCCCAGCAGCGTCTCGACCTGATGCGCCAGGAAAATCTGGATTGCTGTCTGCTCTATCCGACCATCGGGCTGCTCTGGGAAGTGGAGCTCACGGATGCGGAGTTGAGTCTGGCCTATTGCCGTGCCTACAACCGCTGGATCGCCGACTTCTGCAGAGACAGCGGCGGCCGACTGGTGCCCATCGCACAACTCACCCTGCTCGATGTCGAAGGCTCAGCCAGTGAACTCGAACGCGCTGTGAAAGATGGCTGCAGAGGTGCCTGGGTCAATCCCTTCAACCATCGCCGGGTAATCCATGGCAGTCCGCTCCACGACCCGCTGTTCCGCAAGTGCTGTGAACTCGACGTGCCCCTTGCCATTCACCCGACCTTCACGCCGCACGGCGCAGCAGAAGGCATTTTCGACTGGCCCCGGGAAGGGCGGGCCTGGGGAGAGGCGATCTGGTTGCGCTCTATCGTGCAGCAGGCACTGATCTCCTTTTTCTCGCTTGGTACGCTGGAGCGTTTTCCCGAACTGCGCCTTGGTGTGCTGGAAGCCGGATCGGGCTGGATCGGCGCACTGCTGGACAGACTGGACGCCTTCTCCGAATCCCTCAACATCCGCCGCGCCAGTGCCACGGAACTGTTCCGCCGGCAGTGTTTCATCTCCGGCGATCCGGACGAAACCGCGGCACCCCATGTGATCGAACATGTGGGTGCTGAGTGTTTCATGTGGGCCACTGATTACCCCCATCCGGATCATCCCCACACCTGGGTAGACGATCTCACCCGGTATGCCGATGTGCTGAGTCCAGCCGCCCGCAGACTGGTACTCGGGGACAATGTACGAAGAATTTATCGACTGGGGGTATAGGGAACCTCTGAGACGTTGATACTCGATCAGATTTTCCCTGGAACCCTTCACCACAGGAGAACGCGCAATGACGGATGTCAATCAGCAGCAGATCGAATACTGGAATGGTAAGGCAGGACACACCTGGGCCCAGGCTCAGCAGCGTCTGGACACCATGCTCTCACCGATCTCAGCCGCGCTGGTGCAGGCGGCAGAGATACAACCCGGCATGCGCGTCGTCGATGTCGGCTGCGGCTGCGGGGATACCAGTGTGGCATTGGCGGCTGCTGGCGCCGCTGTGTGGGGCATCGATATCTCCGAGCCGATGCTGGCGGTGGCGAAGTCCCGGGCGGCGGGTGTGAAGAATCTCGCGTTTACGCGAACGGATGCCGCGACCCAGGCATTCACGCCCGATCACGACCTGCTCTTCTCACGATTCGGCGTGATGTTCTTTGCTGAACCGTCTGCAGCGTTCAGCAATCTTCGCTCTGCGTTGAAGCCCCGGGGCCGCCTGCAATTCGCCTGCTGGCAGCCACCGCGTCTCAATCCCTGGATGGCCATCGCCGGCAAGGCCGTGCAGCCCTTTCTGACGGAACCCGGTGGTGAAGTGGATCCGCGGGCGCCCGGCCCCTTTGCGTTTGCCGATCCGGACTACGTTCGAGGCATTCTGGCCCAGTCCGGTTTCGCGGACATCCGCTTCGAAGCGCTCACACCGACGCTGCATCTCGCCGACACGCTGGAAGACGGGGTGCGTTTTCTGCAGGAGGTTGGTCCGCTCTCCCGGGTGATCGGCGAACTGGATGACCAGGCCCGGGAGCAGGCGCTGGCTGCCGCCCGTGCGGCACTCGCCGGGCACCTGACTGATGCCGGTCTCGATCTGGGTGCGGCCTGCTGGCTGGTGAGCGCCCGGGCCGGCTGAACGGCACCGGTCCGATAGCGGCCGGGGTCAGGCCGCAGTTGCTATGACGCGGCCTCGGCAGCGAGGGTGGCGCGTACTGCTTCGCGCTCGAGCATGCGCTGATGATGGGCGTGGACCTGCGGATAGTCGGCCGAATCGATCCGGTGTGAAGGCAGCCACTGGGTGATGGTAAACAGGTAGGGGTCTGCGATCGAATAGTTCGCCCCCAGTGTCCAGGGACCTGTGAAAAACTCTTCTTCAATCATGCGGAAGCAGTCGGCGACGACCTCAGGGGCCTTCCGCTTCAGCTCCGCAATGGCGGCGGGATCGTCTGCCCAGCGTGCGCCGCGCGGACTGTGCGCGTGGGCAACATGCACGGTGGCACACAGATAATTGTTGAAGGACTGCAGCCGGGCAAACTCGAAAGGATCGTCGAGGGGCGCGAGCCTGGCCTCGGGATGTATCTGGGCGATGTAGGCAAGGATTGCCGGCGTCTCGGTGAGCACGCCGCGATCGGTCTGCAGTGCGGGAACACGGCCCTTTGGATTGATCTTCCGATAGGCGTCAGTGCGCTGCTCGGCGGTTGCGAAATCCACCCGCTGCAGTTCGAATTCCGCACCGGCATCCCGCAGCGCTATGTGTGAAGCCCGGGCGCAGGTGCCGGGGGTGTAGAAGAGTTTCAGCATTGTATTCTCCGGCATCCTTGCGGTTTGCGAAGTGCTCAGATCCCCATCCGGCCCAGTGCTGCGACGATTTCCCTGAACAGACGTTCTGTCTGGGGATAGCGGGCGGCAAAGGTCGCGGTGATTTCGTCGATCCGTTCCTTGAGCAGGTCTCCATGTGAGTCGACCCGCTCCGGATTGCCCAGCAGTTCATGGATCTCATCGTCCACCTGCTGGAGCAGGTCTTTGAGGTCGTCATCCGGACTGTCTGTTTCCTCCAGTGCCTCGCGGAGCTCGCGGAGCCTGTTCTTGATGTCTTTTTCCGGCATGGATCTGAATATCTCCAGAGAGTGAGTGGTTCAAATAGTACGTTCAGGGCTTCAGGCAGAGAAACATTTCCTCACAGTAGGCACCCTGTTCATTGTCTTCCGGATCGATCGGCCGCGGCACCGCCTGCACCTGGAACCCCACACCGGAGAGGATGCGAAGCCAGTCTGCCCGCTTGAACAGGCCTTCAACATGGCGATCATGCACCACACGCACACCGGATGCATCGCGCAGCAGGAAGGCATAGTCCACGGTGTACGTGCTGTCATCCGGGTCCGGATCCCACATCCACTCAGCACAGCGGAATGCGCGATCGGCGCCATCGCCTTCGTGCAGGTCAGAGAGTTCGACAAAGGTTTCTTTCAGACAGTCCGGTGAGATCAGCGCGGCACCACCCGGGCGCAGATGCTCGAAAGCCGTCTTCGCGGCAGCTTCGAGATCGGCTTCGGTCGTCATGTAAACGATGGCATCGTGGATGACGACTGCATCGAACTCACGGCCGAGGCGCAGAGTGCGCATGTCCGCAGTGATGTGTTCGCACTCCGGATTGAGCTCCCGGCTCAGCGCCAGCATCGGCTCAGAGATATCGCTCAAGGTGCAGATGAAGTCGCGTTTCAGATAAAAGCCGTTGTGGCCCGCGCCGGCGCCCAGTTCGAGGAGCGTGCGCGGTGGCGGCGACACCACCTGCTTCAGAGCCTCGCAGTATGCGCCCACTTCGTCTTCGTGTTCCACCACCGGATCGAGCAGCCGGTACCAGGGCACGAGATCCTGATACATCGCGAGTGGTAGGCCCTGCACCTTCATCTGTCTGCCCGCGCGCGACGCTGCGCTTCGTCCATCACCCAGCGATTACCCTCGGTGCGGGTCACTTTCAGTTGCATTTCTGCGATCTTCCAGCCCGCTGCGGTGCGGATCAGTCTGTCGTCATAGTAGCCGAACATGGTGTAACGGTCGGTTCCCTCGATACCCGGATTCGCCAGCCAGTGTTCGGCCCGCATGTGTGCCTGTGCACGGGCGCTGTCACCGTCGATGCTGATGCGGTGGTTTGTCAGGAAGTGCTGGGTTACCGAGAGTTCAGCGAAGATCTTCGCCTGGGCGCGGACCACACGATCTGTATTGAGGGATCTGGGAGCAATGCCATGCCAGGAACTCATGTCGAACAGGACCTCGTCGAGAAACACGGATCGCCAGAGCACCCAGTCCCGGGCATCGAGGCCGGTGGCGTAGTTGTTGAGCACGTCGATGATTTCTTCGCGGTCTGTCATCTGCCTTCCTGACTGCCTGGTCGCTTTGATGTGCGAATGGCGCTGCAGCCATTAAACACGGCGGCCCGGTGTCCCTCAACAAAGTGTGTGTTTGAACGCGCGTCCGGATGCGGATTGATCCGAAACCCCGGACACCGGATGATGCGAACCTGTTCAGCCTGTCAGGACGCACCATGTCGACTGCAGAAAACTATGTCCCCTATCCGGTCTTTTCACCACCAGGCACAGGCAGTTCGCAGCCGCCGAGAGTTTTCATAGGCCCTCAGCGCTATGTTCAGGGAGAGGGCGTACTCGATGGCATCGGTCGTTATCTGAGCCTGCTGTCACCCAGACGGGCTGCCGTGATGATTTCAGAGCGCGGCAGGACGGCGGACGGCAGGCGGGTATTTGCCAGCCTCGAAGCAGCGTCCATTGAACCGGTGGTGAGCGTATTTCAGGGCGAGTGTTCACTGGAAGAGATCGCGCGTCATGTTGAATCGCTGCAGGGGCAGGCGGTCGACTGTCTGCTCGCCGTCGGCGGCGGCAAGTGTGTGGACGCAGGCAAGGCGGTCGCGCATCGACTGCAGATTCCGGTGGTGATCGTACCGACTCTCGCTTCCAACGATGCACCCACTTCGGCTGTCTCGGTGCTCTACACCACAGCGGGTGTTTCCTCGGGTGCTGAGTTCTATCCCAACAATCCGGCGCTGGTGGTGGTGGATACCGGAATCGTCGCCAGAGCGCCGGTGCGCTTCCTGGTGGCGGGTATGGGGGATGCGATGGCGACCTGGTACGAAGCCCGCGCCTGTCTGAAGAATCCGAAAGCGCTCAATGTGGTGGGTGCGCGACCCACGCTCGCAGCTGCCGCGATCGGCGGGATCTGCGCGGACACCCTCTTCAAAGAAGGCACTGCTGCCATCGCGGCGGTCGCGGCAGGCAGGGTGGATGAATCCCTCGAGAAGGTGGTGGAAGCCAACACCCTGTTGAGCGGACTCGGCTTCGAAAGTGGCGGTCTGGCCGGTGCCCACGGGATTGCCCAGAGCTATACAGCCATTCCGAGCGTGCATGCAGGCTACCTGCACGGCGAGATGGTGGCGATGGGCACCCTGACCCAGCTGATGATGGAAGGCGAGCGGGACGAGGCCTGCCGGGTAGCGGAATTTTTCGCGGCGATCGGCCTGCCCGTGCATCTGGGGCATATGGGTCTGTGTCCGGATGACGAATCCGCGCTCGCAGTTCTGGTGAAGGGCGGACTGGAGTTTCCCTTTATCCGCAACCTCGGCGTGCGGGTGGATGCTGAACTGATCCGCAGTGCAATTCTCGATGCCCATGCCCTCGGACTGGAGGTTACCGGGCGCCTGGGTGATCGTGCTTTCCGCGCCCTGCATGAGAAATGATCAGATCGGGGCGGGGCAGTTGAAATCGCATCGGCGAAGGAGCGGGTAGTGTCGGAAGCAAAAGGTGAGCAGGGCGGTTATCCCCTGGCGGGTCTGAAGGTACTGGATTTTTCCCGGGTGCTGGCGGGTCCCTTTGCCGGGCGCATGCTGTCGGATCTCGGTGCCGATGTGGTGAAGATCGAACCGCCGGATGGCGATGTCACCCGGCTCTGGGGGCGTGTCGCCGGCGGACTGCCCGGCTACTACCATCAGCAGAATGCAGGCAAGCGCAACATCTGCATCGACCTGCGCGCTGCCGGTGCCCGTGAACTGGTGCTGTCGCTGGTACAGCATGCCGACATCCTGATCGAAAATTACCGACCCGATGTGATGCCGAGACTGGGTCTGGGTTATGACGCGTTGCAGACGGTGAACCCGCGGCTGGTGATGCTGTCGATCTCCGGCTTCGGGCAGGGCGGGCCCGAGTCGCACCGCCCGGCCTATGCCCCCATCGTGCATGCGGAGGCCGGTCTGATGGCGCGCCTCGCACGCCGGGGCAAAGGCCCCTACCAGGATCTGCCGCTGTCGGTGGCAGACACCAACGCATCCCTGCACGGACTGGTCGGGGTGCTGGCCGCTCTGCTGCAGCGTCAGTCCACGGGCACCGGCCAGCACATCGATATCGCGATGATCGATGCCACCATCTGCACCGACGATCAGATCCATTACGACCTCGAAGACTCGGAGGCAACCGGTCCGCTGCGCAACGATGCCTGGACTACGGGCGCCGGACCCATTCTGGTATCGGCGGATTTCAGACATCTGTGGAAGTTGCTGACGACCGTGCACGCCGTGCAGGACCCGACGCCACCAGGTGCGGATCTCGAGACAAAAATCGCCGCGCGGCGTGGCGCCGTCGGCGCCTTTATGGCGGCACTCGATTCCTGGGCTGCGGTGGAAGCAGCAATGGACGCGATGAACCTGGCCTGGGGACAGATCCGGGAAGCGGGCGCGCTGATCGAGTCCCAACCTACGGTGCGGGCCCGGGGCTCGATTGTGCAGATCGACGACCGCGCGGGCGGTACCAGACCGATCACTCAGTCGCCCTACCGTTTTTCGAATGCCCGCAGTGGTGTGCGCGGTCCTGCGCCACACCGGGGTGAACACAACACCGAAGTACTGCACGGCTGGCTGGACATGTCCGCGGGTGAGATTCGTGCACTCGAATCCGCTGGGGTATTAATGAGCGACGGGGCGGGTACTGCGGCCGACTGACGATCCGCATTTGGCTGAGTGCGGTCCGTGATACAGGTCCATTGGCCGGACCAGTGAAGTGCGTATACTGGAGCTTTTCTCTGAGCAGGTAACTTCACATGCGATTCCCGAATTTGCGCCGGTTTTTTCTCGGTCTGGGTGTTCTTTCGCTGGCCGCCTGTGGCGGTGGCTCCGGGGGCTCGGATGCGCCCGATGTGCTGCAGGTCGGTCAGCTGTCGATCGGAATGACTGATGCGCCGGTGGATTCCGTGGAAGAGGTGCGCATCTACGTAACCGGCGTGACGGTCAAGAAGGAAGATGGACCGCCTGAGTCTTTTCCGCTCAATCTCACCGATTGCACCATGGAGCCCGGCGAATCTGATTCCTGTAACCCATTGAATCTCCTCGGATTGCGCGATGGCGTCGTGCAGAGCCTGCTGGATGAGCGGGATGTGATCGCCGGACGCTACCAGTGGCTGCGTGCAGAGATCGACGAGGCCCGCTCCTATGTCGTGGAGGATGGCGGCGGCATCGTGCCGCTGCGCATTCCCAGTGCCCGGGGGCTGCAACTGTCCAGCGGCTTTGTGGTGCTGCAGGACCGCACCACCCATCTGCTGCTCGACTGGGATATCCGCAAAGGACTGGTCGATCCGGTCGGGCAGGCGGGTCTGATGCTGAAACCGACGATCCGGGTGGTGGACATGGCCGCCTTCGGTGCCATTGCGGGTACCGTTGACGATGCCCTGACCTCGGGTGACTGCAGCAGTGAGCCCGACACGGGTCGCGGCAATCTGGTTTACGTGTTCGAAGGTGACGTGGTGCCGGATGACATCGATAACAATGCACCGAACCCGCTGGTGACTGCACCCGTACGCAGCACCTCCAACGGTGCGTTCACCTACAGAGTCGACTATCTGCCCCCCGGGTCATACACGGTTGCCTTCACCTGCCATGGGCTGGACGATGACGTGCCGGAGAGCGATACGGATCTCACCGAAGCCGATGACGATATCGAGTTCGTATCTCCCCAGCTCGTCGAGATAGCAGACGGTGCCACAACTTCTGTGGACTTCGAAATCTGAAGCCTGCTCGCTGAACTCGTCCGCGAAAGCACTGTAGTGCCAGTTCAGCGCATCGGCTGCCGCTTGCCAGCCATCAGCCAGCCACGTACCTTCCTCAGTCCCGGGACATTGAGGGAGAACGAGAGTGGAGTATCGGAATCTGGGCAGCACGGGGCTTAAGGTCTCGATCGCCGGTATCGGCTGCAACAATTTCGGCATGCGCTGTGATGCGGCACAGGGCGCCGCGGTGGTCCATGCGGCGCTCGATCAGGGCATCAATTTCTTCGATACCGCCGACGTTTACGGCGGCGCGCGCAGCGAAGAAATTCTCGGTCAGGCCATCGCGGGTCGGGATCGTACGGACATCCTCATCGCCACCAAATTCGCCATGCCCATGGGCGAGGGGCCTCTGAAAAAGGGTGCCTCCCGGCAGTACATCTGCAGCGCGGTAGAAGCCAGCCTGCGGCGTCTGAAGACGGACTATATCGATCTGTATCAACAACATGCACCTGACCCTTCAACTCCGGTTGAGGAGACTCTGCGGGCGCTCGACGACCTGGTCCGAGCCGGCAAGGTGCGTTATTTTGGCAACTCCAACTTTTCCGGCTGGCAGATTGCAGACGCCGACTGGACTGCCCGACATCATGGTCTGAACCCTTACGTCACGGCCCAGAACCACTACAACCTGCTCGACCGGCGCATCGAAAAAGAAGTTCTGCCGGCCTGCCGGCGGTTTGGTCTCGGCATGCTGCCTTACTTCCCCCTCGCCAGCGGTCTGCTCACTGGTAAATACCAGCGTGGTCAGGCGGCTCCGGAAGGTACCCGCCTGGCGAATTTCGGCGAGCGGGGCAAAGCGGCCCTGTCGGATAAGAACTTCGATGTGGTGGAGGCCCTTGATGCCTTCGCCCGGGATCGCGGCCATACGCTGCTGGAACTGGCATTCGGGTGGCTGGCGTCCCAGCCCGAGGTTTCCAGCGTGATTGCGGGTGCCACCCGGCCGGAGCAGGTTGCCGCGAATGCGCAGGCGGTCGGCTGGCGGCTGTCTGCAGATGACATGAAGACGGTGTCCGAACTGACCAGCAGGAGCAGCAGCCGATGATCGACCTCAGCCGCGATGGCGATGTGTTTACCCTGACCATGACCGCAGGCGAAAACCGCTGGAATACCAGTTTTGTGCGGGCCTTTGCGAAGGCGCTGGATGAGGTGGAGGCGAGCGAAGGCCCGGCGGCACTGGTGACCACATCCGCCAGCGGAAAGTTTTTCTCCAATGGCCTGGACCTGGACTGGGTGCAGGATCCGGATGCACATCCCGAGGCCGGAGACCGAGCCGCGTTCGGTGCCGAGTTCATGACCCTGATGGGGCGCATGATCACCTTTCCGGTGCCGACGCTGGCGGCGGTCAACGGCCACGCCTTCGGTGCCGGATTCATGCTGGCACTGTGTCACGACCTGCGCTTCATGCGTGCCGATCGGGGTTTCCTCTGTGCCAACGAGATGCAGCTCGGCATGGCAATACCGCTGCCGGAACTCGCGCTGTTCCGGCACAAACTGCCGATGAACGTGTTTTTTGAAACCGTGCAGCTTGCCCGGCGCTGGACCGGGCCGGATGCGCTGGCGGCCGGTATTGTGCAGCGGACCGGGTCAGTGGAAGAACTGGCAGACCTCGCCCGGCACAGAGCGGCGGAGCTGGCTCCTCTGGCTGCACGCAGGGATCTCTATGCGGGGCAGAAGGAGAAGCTTTACGGTGAAGATGCGGTGATTAACGGCCCCCACGGACCGGCATATATGCTCAAGCACGCGGAGCTGTATCGCCACTGAGGGGTGTACGGTCAGGCGCCGCTGAGGCTCAAGGTTTCCAGGACATTGCCAATCTGGATGATCCAGAACCAGACGGCA
Organism: Pseudomonadales bacterium; assembly: GCA_041395945.1. Lineage (NCBI taxonomy): Bacteria > Pseudomonadati > Pseudomonadota > Gammaproteobacteria > Pseudomonadales > Pseudomonadales bacterium. The sequence goes on along the minus strand of JAWKZN010000001.1, from coordinate 1,750,112 downwards.
GCGATCAGGATCCCCGCCGAGCTGCCCAGAGCGATGCGTTCTTTGACTGTTTGACTCATTCAGATACCCGTTTTACCTGGCCGGCTCCGGGAGATCGGCCCCGGGTTCTGTCCGGCCGCCTGTTCAGGAGAAACCAATCCAGCGGCCCGAAGCCGCCACCGTGAACCAGATCGTCAGCGATGCGATGGCAGTGAGGCGCACTGCCCAGGGATTGAGCGCGCGGTGATCGCAGCGCAGCAGCGGTCCGCGGATGAAATAGACGAACACAATGCCGATACCCAGTCCGGCCATCTTCGCCCAGAACATTTCGTTGTAGTACAGCTTCAGCGCGACTGCGGAACTCATGAAGATGCCGCTGAGGATGGCCACGGCGAGCCCGACGTTGAACCACTTCCGGGTATTCTCGATGACCGTCTCAGAAGGAACGTCGGTCATCAGGATGCCGAGCATGCGCAGATCGCCGAGGACAACCATGCCGCCGAGCAGGGCCATCGCCATCAGATGGAACATCTGGACCACAGCAAACACCCCGCCGTAGGCCTTCGAGATGTCGGCCAGCAGCGAAGTGTCCAGCCAGTTGAAAAATGCCAGTACGTCCATCTTCGGGTTCCTAGTTCAGTGCCGCCATCTCGTCCACACAACCGGCCGCCCAGTACATGAAGTAGGGCAGTTCCTTGTGGCAGTCGTACCAGTCATAGGCGATGGTGCGTCCGGTGATGACCACCCCGGCCCACAGGGTGAGTGACAGCGCTGCACCGGCTCTTATGCGTGCAGGCGGTTTCGGATTGGTGTCCCAGCTGCCCTTTGCCGCCTTCATTTTTGCTCTGAACAGGAAGGCGTTGATACCCGCCGCAATCAGCAGCACCACCTTGATGCGGAACCAGATGCTCTGGGTCGAGCGGATGGGGATCGCGAAATACAGGATGAAGCCTGTGATCACCATCACCGCGAAACCGATCATCATCGGCGTGTCGAGGCGTTCGGCGACTGTTGAAGCCGGGACGCCGGTGAAGGTGAGTCCCAGCATGCGCAGATCGATCACACACAGCATGCCGAGAAACACCATCAGCGTGAGCACGTGGGTGGATTCGATCCAGGGATACATGTAGTAGGACTCGTGGAGCTGGCTGCTCCACGGCATTGCGTCCAGCCAGCGGGCCAGATCCAGCAACAGTTCGTTCAGCACCCTCGTCCCCTCTCTCGATCAGCGCCTTTACTACCAGTTGAATGACGGGTTGTCCATTGTCGACCCCCTGCAGGTGTACAGTAGACCGATCAGTGTCTACCGTCTGAGTAAGGAAAAGTCAGCATGAATCCGACACCGCACCTTGTCGCCTTTCTGTTCCGGGTCGTCTTTGTCTGCACGATCGTCGTTTTTCCGTCGCTGCTCAATGCAGCCGATCGAAAAGCGGCCAGCGAAGTAATCCTGAGCAGCCTTGACTCAGACCTCGTACCGGGGCCTGTGGAGTATGCGGTGCTGCTGCCCCCGGGGTATCAGGACATGAAGGATCTGCCCCTCATTGTGAATCTGCACGGTGGTGGTGGCAGCCGGGAAAACCTGGTGCGGCAACGTAAACTCTGGGAGGGGCTCTGGCAGGCCGGGGAACTGCCACCCCTGGCGATGGCGACACCTTCGGTCACGGCGCGGGGCTTCTATATGAATTTCCGCGACGGCAGCGAGCGCTGGGAAGACTTCGTGACAGGGCCTTTTATCCGGCATCTGCGCGAAAGCCTGCCGGTCAGTACTGACTCGAAGCGTACCTTTCTGATGGGCGCTTCCATGGGTGGGATGGGGTCTCTGCGCATGGCATTCCGTTATCCTGAGAAATTCGGTGGGGTTGCAGCACTCGAACCGGGCATCGAACCGGTACTGCGGTGGGCGGACGTGCAGCCCAAGCATCGGTTCTGGCGTGCCGATGACCTTCTCGAAAAGGCCTACGGCAAGCCGATAGACGCCGACTACTGGGCGGCGAACAATCCCGCCAGCATGGTGATGGCCGACGCGGAGCGGATTCGCAACTCAGGCCTGCAGATCTATGTCGAAGCCGGTGACGAGGATCAGTTCTGGCTTTACGAGGGCGCTGAGTTTCTGCACAGGGTGCTGTGGGATATGCGGATCAGACACGAATACCATCTGGTGCGGGGTGCGGATCATGTCGGGCCTTCGCTGAACGAGCGATTTGCCGAAGCCGCCCGCTTCCTGATCCGCACCTATGAACCCTGGGGGGCGCCACCCCTGCGGGTACGGGCAACCATGCAGCTCATCGAAATGCAGAAGCGCAAGGTCGACGATGTCGACCACTACAATCAGCGGCCCGGGTCAGACTGATCCGGTGCCGTTGCGGCCTCATCGGGGTGGTGTTCCGAAACCCGTCTGCCGATCCAGTGCATGGAGGCAAACAGCAGCACATAGACACCGGCGGCGAAAGCATAGGGCAGCGTCGGTTCGAACTGATAGAGGGTGCCTCCGATGAGCGGACCCAGGGTGAAGCCGAGCGGGCCACAGGATCCCGCCACTCCAGCCACCGCTCCCTGTTCTTCAGGAGAAACGGCCAGCGATGCACCCGCCATGAAAGCCGGACCGGCGAGCCCCATGCCGAAGCCCTGTACCGCCATGGCGATGGTGAGCCAGAGCTGATTCTCTGCGATCGCCATCATCACGAAGGCGACGATCAGCAGAGGCATTGCCAGGCGCAGCAGGGTGAACGGCGCAATACTCAGACGCTGCACGACCACACCCTGGGCGATGAGCGAGGCCACCGCCGAGAACATCATCGCCACACCGAAGGTGCGAGCCGTGTCACCTGCGTTCAATCCCAGGGCATCCTGAAAACGGAAACCCATGGTCTGCTGCACCAGTGCCATGCCGGTAAACATGGTCACCCCGACGATCACGAAGGGCAGAATGCGCGGATCGCTGTACTTCATGCGGCGCGTTTTCCGCGACACCGCCTGACGCGGGGGATCGGGCAGAAAGCGCCACACGAACAGACCGTTGAGCAGAGCAATGCCCGCCATGACCCATAAGGGTGTGAGCAGGGAGATGACCGCCAGACCGGCCACCGCAGGACCGAGAATCGAGCCGACGTTGCTGGCCGCGCCGGCCGCACCCATTCCCTTCGTGCGGCTCGCGGCATCGGTGATGTCCGCCATATAGGCGTTTGCAGCAGGCATGGTGGCTGCCATGACGCCGGCGTGCAGCATGCGGCTGACGACGAGGGCCGCGAACAGCAGAGTGCCGGTGAGCGCACCGGACAGACCGGCATAGAGGACCGAGTTGAACAGTACGGTGCCGAAGGTGAAGCCGAACAGGCCGACCAGCATGACGCGTTTGCGACCCCAGTGATCGCTCGTTCTCCCCCAGATCGGACTGGAGAGAAACACGGTGAGGGAAGAGGCGGCGATGATGCCGGTAATCTGAATTTCGGAAAGACCTATCTCCCGGCCGAGGGGGGCGAGTACCGGGAACAGCACGGTGAAGCCCATGCCCACGCTGACCAGCGAAAAGAGCAGGGTTCGACGGGCGTATGTATGGGAAAAAGTCTGCACTAAAGCGGCTGCCGTCCGATCTGGGTCCGGGTCAGGAGGTGTTGCGGCAGGTCCGCAAAGAGGGGGGCAGTCTAGGGAGCCCTTCGGGAAGTAGCAATGTCTCAGGGCTTCACGCATCATCAACGGGTGCTCTATCTCATCAGCAAATACGCGCTGACCGCACTGCTGGTCGTGCTGATCTCCGAGATCGCGAAACGCTCGACCGTGCTGGGCGCGCTCATGGCCTCGATTCCGCTGATTTCCGTGCTGGCGATGGTGTGGATATATGTCGAGACCAAAGACACAGCCCGACTGAGCGCCTTTTCCCTGGACGTGCTCTGGCTGGTGATCCCGTCGCTTGCGCTGTTTGCGCTGTTCCCGCTGCTGGTGCGGGGTGGTTTGAGTTTCTGGTGGAGTCTGGCAGCCGGCCTTGCGGCAACGACGGCGGCCTACGCCCTCATGCTCTGGTTGATGAGCAGCCTGCGCGGCGGTTAACCGGCACAACAAATCAGAAGGAAAGCTCAGATGACGCGCAGAAAAGGCATCACCCGCAGAGATTTTCTCAACGGCACCCAGGTGGCCATCGGCGCCTCTCTGATGGCGCCCTGGACGCAGGCCTTCGGCACGGCGGCGCCCTCTTTTGAACTGCCGGCCGGTTACTACCCACCCGGGAAGACGGGGTTGCGCGGCAGTCACGACGGTGCCTGGGAAACCATGCACGCCCGGGTAGCCGGGTCGACCTGGCCTGATCCGAGGGATACCGGCGAGCGCTACGATCTGGTGGTGGTGGGCGCCGGTATCAGCGGACTCTCGGCGGCCTGGTTTTACAGACAGCAGAAGCCGAACGCGAAAATCCTGATTCTCGATAATCACGATGATTTCGGCGGCCATGCGAAACGTAACGAATTCACGATCGACGGTCGCACCCGGATCGGCTACGGCGGCACCGAATCCATAGACACACCCTCCGCCTACAGTGAGATAGCGCGAAAACTGCTCAGCGATATCGGAGTAAAAGTCGAACGTTTCTACGACTACTACGATCAGAAGCTCTACGATGGTCTCGGCCTGAACTACGCCATTGCCTATGACCGTGAAACCTACGGTCAGCGCAGGCTGGCACGAGGATATGGCAGTCTGCCCTGGGAGCAGTTTGCGGCCAGCACTCCGATGAACGATGCCGCAAGAGCAGACCTGGTGCGACTGTTCACCGATCAGCGCGACTATCTTCCGGGCATGGACACCGCGGCAAAGCGTCACCTGTTGAGTCGGATCAGCTATCTGGATTTCCTGAAGGACTACGCGAAGGTGGATCCCCAGATTCTCGAGATGTATCGCCGCTGGGGTATGAGTTTCTGGTGTGTGGGCATGGATGAGGTGCCCGCCATCGCAGTGCAGGCCTATGGGGATGGCGGTGGCATCCCCGGCCTGAGCCACACTCTGCCGAGGGTCGGTCACCGCGGCGACGAGCCTTACATCTTCCATTTTCCCGATGGCAATGCGTCGGTGGCGCGCCTGCTGGTGCGATCCCTCAATCCGGCTGCGGTACCCGGCTCGTCCATGGAGGACGTGGTGACAGCCCGGGTGGACTACAGCCTGCTCGATCGCGCAGACGCACGGGTAAAGATCCGCCTCAACAGCACGGTCGTTCAGGTGAATCACACGGCGGATGCCAGTGCGGTGATTGTCACCTTCGTGCACAACGGTGACGCCTATCGTATACAGGCGGACCGCTGTGTGATGGCCTGTTATAACAGTGCCATTCCCTATCTGTGTCCGGAACTGTCCGACACCCAGAGGCAGGGCCTCGCCTACAACGTGAAGATCCCGTTGACCTATACCAAGGTACTGGTGCGCAACTGGCAGGCGTTTGCCGATCTGGGTATCGGGTATGTGTTCTATACGAATGACTTCTATAAGCAGGTGGAACTCGACTACCCGGTATCGATCGGCGACTACCCCTTTGGCCGGACCCCCGATCAGCCCATGGTGCTGCACATGTGCCATGTGCCGCACTTCCGGGATATTCAGGGGCCGGAGCAGTGGCGGGCAGGTCGTCGTGCTCTGCTGACTACGCCTTTCGCAACTTTCGAACGCCACGTGCGCGATCAGCTTGGGCAGGCGCTGGCGGGTGCGGACTTTGATGCAGACCGGGATATCGAGGCCATCACCGTGAACCGCTGGGCGCATGGCTATTCCTACAGTCCGGGACTGCTCTGGGAGCCTGAGTGGCCGGACGATGCGAGCAAACCCTGGGTCGTGGGGCGCCAGCCCTTTGGCAGGATCAGCATCGCCAACTCGGATGCGGCCGCCAGCGCTGACACCAATTCCGCCATCACCCAGGCCCATCGGGCGGTGCGTGAGCTGACCGGCGGCTAGGGAACGCTCAGAGCAGCGATGCGCCGACCAGGATCAGGCCATCACTGAACTGGTGGTCTGCACGGTGCGGTTGCGGGAGTAGAAGGACAGATCCAGGTCCCGGTTCAGCACGTCCAGGTGCAGGTGGGCGGGTGTGCGGTCGTGGTCGATGCCGCGGCTCTCAGCGTCCAGTATTTCCGCCATGAGATCCCCGATCAGCGGCGCATTTTTGAACTGATTGCCGCTGGTGCCGATGGCCAGGTAGTAGCCGGTGAGGTCGGTTTTGTCGTAGAGGGGTATCCAGTCATCCGACACGTCGTAGAGGCCGACGGTACCCCGGGCTGTGTTGCTGATGCCCAGCGCGGGAAAACGCTGGGCGGCGCGCAATGCTTCCAGCGTCCACTGCTCGGTGAAGCCGCTGCTGTAGTCGTCCGGGTCCACGATCATGGGTTCATCGCAGGCGGGATCCGTGGTGCCGATGAGCAGATCGGCGCCATCGGGTCGCGTATAGAGTGCGCAATCCATGTCTACCAGAAATCCGTTGCCGTTTTCGGTGTATCCGGACGGCGCGCGCAGATAGACCACTTCGTGGCGGTGGGCGCGGGTGCGGATCTTCAGGCTGGTATCGATACCGGCGAGACGATTGATCTGGGCGGAATGGGGGCCTGCCGCATTGACCAGAACAGGCGTGGCGAGCGCGTCGCCGTTCTCCAGAGTCAGGCCGATGATGCGCCCGCCGCGCTGCCGGATATCACAAACCCGCGCACCGAAGCGAAAAACCGCACCGCACTGCTGCGCCGCGTGCATCAGATTGTGAGCAGCCAGCTGGGGATCGGAAACATACCCCGCTGCCGGGATGTAAATACCGCCGCTGATCCGGCCGGGCTGCGGTTCCCCGAATCCGGGTGCGTTCACCGCCCGGGGCGGACCGAATGTCTTCAGTGACATGCCGGGGTAGAGTTTCTGCAACGCCCGGGTGTCGAGGATCTGATAGTCGACACCCACCTCGCGCAGTACCTGGAGATTGCCGTCGTAGATCGATTCTTCGCCTTCCTTGAGGAGGATCAGGCCACCGCTCTCGGTGTAGCGGGCGTAGGCAGGATCGTCTTTCGTGCCGAGCCAGGCCTGCCAGTCGAGCCAGCGATGTCTGGCTTCGTGGGCGAGCGCTGCGGAGGTCGTGTGTGAGTAGAAGGGGCGCACGATGGCGGATGAATGGCTCGTGGATCCATAACCTGCGGCGGGCAGGCAATCCAGGTTCACAGTTTTCAGACCACGCCGGCTCAGCGACAGGGCGATGGAACAGCCCACGACACCGGCCCCGATGATGATCACGTCTGGGTTCATGCTGCGTCGTCCTGGATGGCCGGCCTGTGTCCCGGTCGCCATGCTTTACGGCCGCCATGCTGCATGGCCGCGGTACGACATGGCGCCTGGTCTCTGATGGCGCAACATCTTGCCGCAGGAGCCCGTTCCTTGCTACTTGCTCAGAAGTTCCGCGCGCTCTCGCTGGTTTCGCTGGTTCCCGAGATCTGTCAGCGCAGGCTCGAGCCGATCAGCTCCGGGCGCTGACGTCTGCGGGTTCAGAAAAGTCGGCCTCATGCAGTCCGCATTCGCGCTTGAGTCCGAAAAATCTTGTGGATTCTTCATTCTCCGCATCCAGCAACGACAGGGTCGTATGGGTATCGCCAATGGAAACGTAGCCTTCGTGCCACAGCGGGTGGTAAGGGAGGCTGTGCTCCATCAGATAGTTGAAGACGTCTTTGTCTGACCAGTCCGCGATCGGGCAGACCTTGAACTGACCGCCGGTGTACTGCACATAGGGCGTGTCACGGCGGCTCTCCGACTGGCTGCGGCGCAGGCCGCTGAACCAGGTGCCGACCTGCTGGTCCCGCATTGCCCGTCGCATCGGCTCGACTTTGTTCTCGGCGTTGTAGGCGTCGATGCCTTCCACGCCCTTGGTCCAGCGCTGGCCATCGGCTGCTTCCTGCCAGGCCGGGCTGCGCCGGCTGCGATAGACCTGGAGATTCAGGGAAAGCCGCCGGGTGAGATCGTCAATGAACTGATAGGTCTCCTTGAACAGATACCCGGTGTCGAGAAGGATGACGGGAATATCCGGCATGGCAACCGTCAGCAGGTGCAGGCTGACCGCCGCCTGGGCACCGAAAGAGGAGGTGAGCACGTGCCTGCCCGGCAGATGTTCCAGGGCACAGGCTATACGGCCGGCGGCATCCAGCCCGGCCATACGCTTGTTCCAGTTCTCCAGATGGGCCGCATCGGTGAAGGCGGCGGTAGGGGTGTGTCGCTCCGGCATGGGAGGCTCTTTGCGCTTGCTCGGTGCCCAACTTACTGGTGGAAACGCCTGCGGAGAAGAACCGTTTCGCTATGTCTAAACAAGCGCCCGTTATATGGCGCCGGGCTCTGCCACCCGGCGGGAGTCCCCGGGAGGCCGCTGAGACGTTGATACTTAATCAGAGGCTCCCTAGAGTGAGGCTCTGCGATCATCAGCCGTCACGAGGGACCCTTATGACCCTGCAATGCCTGACATTCCAGAGTGAGCGCGCCCACGATGCCGCGCTGCATCTGGCCAACACCCGCTTCGTGCGCAGCACCTTACCCGACCCGGCTCCCGGACAGATCAATGTGCGGGTGGACGCCTTCGCTCTCACCGCCAACAACATCACCTATGGGGTGGCGGGAGACAGCATCGGCTACTGGAAGTTTTTCCCGGCCCCCGAGCCCTGGGGGTGCATCCCGGTCTGGGGCTTCGGCGAGGTGGTGCAGTCGAACTGTCCGGATGTCGGGGTCGGGCAGCGCTTTTACGGCTACTACCCCATGGCTTCCCACACGGTGCTGCAGCCTGTCCGGGTATCAGCCCACGGCTTCATGGATGGTGCAGCGCATCGCAGTGAACTGCCTCCGGTGTACAACCAGTATCTGAATGTCGCCACTGACCCGGGCTACGATCGCCACCGGGAGGCGGAGCAGATGCTCTACCGGCCGCTGTTCATGACGTCGTTCTTTCTCGACGACTTCCTCGCCGAGCAGGACTTTTTCGGTGCCGCCAATGTGATTCTCACCAGCGCTTCGAGCAAAACCTCGATCGGTCTTGCTCACCTGCTGCATTCGAACCGCAGGGAGCAGTGTCGGGTGTTGGGTCTGACCTCTGCTGGAAACCGTGCCTTTGTGGAGAGTCTCGGCTGCTACGACAGCGTCTGCACCTACGATGAAGTGGCACAACTGCCTGGCGAGAGGTCGGTGCTGGTGGATATGGCGGGGAGTGGTTCGATCCGCCGCGCCGTGCACACCCATCTGGGGGATGCCCTGGCCTACAGCTGCGCGGTCGGGGCCACCCACTGGGAGAGTGCGACCATCGGAGCGGGTGGGGAAGTGCTGCCGGGACCGAAACCGACCATGTTCTTTGCCCCTTCCCAGATTCAGAAGCGCAATCAGGAATGGGGCCGGGAAACGGTGGCCGCCCGTATTGCCGAAGCCTGGCAGGGCTTTCTGCCTGCCGCCGCGGACTGGATCCGGGTGCAGCGGCTCGAGGGTCGGGCAGCACTGGAAGCCACTTATCAGGCTTTCCTCGCGGGGGAGGCAGACCCGGCCAGCGGCTATGTGCTGCAACTGCGCGCCGATGACTGAGCCGCAGGGGCATGGCGGCATGGGGCGATGGTGCCCTGGATTTCAACCCGCCGGTCAAATCCGTTAGCATCCCGGAGCTGTTGTACAAGTAAAAAAACCATGTCCACTGATCAAGACCTGGCGCATAAGGCGCTGCCGCCGGATGAGCTGGGTTTGTTCGAAGCGCTTACATCCACCCGGGCGATTCGACGCTATACCGACGATCCGGTACCCGAAGAAGCCCTGCGCGCGATGCTGTTTGCGGCGAGCCGCGGTCCGAGTGGCTCGAATCGTCAGCCATTCCGATTCATCGTGTTGCGCCACGGCGAGAAGGCGATGGCGGCCCGTCGTCTGATCGGCGAGGCCGCCCGTGCCATGTGGGCATCGAAGCGACAGAGCGACGGTTATGACAGCGGCTCGGGTCAACGCGCGGACTCGCCGAAAGCGCGGATGGCACGATCGATGGAAGACTACGTCGACAATTTCGAGAAGGTGCCGCTGCTCATACTGCCCTGCCTGGTCCGCTACCGGTCGGCGAGCGGTTTCGAAGGCGCTTCCGTGTATCCGGCGGTGCAGAATCTGCTGCTTGCCGCCCGGGGTCTGGGCTTCGGTGGGGTCATCACCGGCTTTCACGGTGCGGTGGATGCACAGCTGCGCACACTGCTCAATATTCCGGAAGAAGCGCTCATTGCGGCAACCATTACCATCGGCCGTCCCCGGGGCGGACATGGCCCGGTGCGCCGACGACCGCTGCAGGAGCTGGTCTTTGAGGACAGCTGGGGAGAGTCTCCGGACTGGGCCGTCGATCCGCCCGGTACCCGTTACACGCGTGCGGGACCTCCAGTTTGATTGCACTCCTGTGGCTGTTCCTGGGACTGGCGGGATTGCTCATCGGTGGCACGGCACTGGTGCGTGGTGCGTCCGGCGTGGCCCAGGGTCTGGGTGTACCACCCATGGTCATAGGACTGACAGTAGTTGCCTTCGGTACCAGCGCGCCGGAACTGGTGGTAACAGTGATCGCAGCAATCAGGGGGGAATCGGATCTTGCCTTTGGCAACGTACTGGGCTCCAACATCGCCAATCTGGGTCTGGTGCTGGGTCTGGCGGCCTTCATGCAGCCGATCCGCATCGAAGGTCAGGTGGTGCGGCGGGAGATCCCGCTGCTGATGCTGGGGACTGCGGTGCTCGCCGTGCTCTGCGTGGACCCGCTGCTGCGTGGTGAAGAGGCACTGCTGGACCGGGCGGATGCACTGTCCCTGTTGCTGCTGTTCATCGCTTTCATCTATGTCACCGTCTTCAACGTACGCCGGCATGTTGCGGCTGACCCCTTCCTGACCCGGCTGAGCACCCTGCCGGAAGCGCTCAGGGATGTCGGATTGTGGCGGGATCTGCTGTGGATGCTGGCGGGGATAGTGGCGCTGACGGTTGCCGGAGATTTCACCATCACCCAGGCCGGCCTGCTGGCAGAACGTCTCGGACTCGCCAGTGTGGTGGTGGGGATGGTGATCGTGGCCGTCGGTACCAGTCTGCCGGAACTGGTGACGTCGATCGTGGCAGCGATGCGTAACGAGTCGGATCTCGCGGTAGGTAACCTGATCGGGTCGAACATATTCAACAGCCTGTTCGTCCTGCCGGTCAGTGCGCTGATCGTTCCCCTCGAGGTCCCCGCGGGGGGCGCGCTCGATGTGCTGGTCTCTTTCTTCCTGGCAGCTATCCTTATCCCGATTTTCATCTTCCGGAATGGCCACTTGAGCCGCGTCATGGGTGCCGGGCTGGTGCTCGGTTATGTGAGCTACCTGGGTTTCCGGATTGGAGTGCCTGGCTAGTTGAACTCGAACCCGTTCAGGTATCGCGAGGCCTGCCGGATTGCGTAACCCATTCGCCGCCCGTGCCCCATTTTCAAAAAACCCCGATGTCGAGCGATCCCTGCAGCACTCCATTCGTGATGGTGTCACCTATTCTCTGATGACGGGTGCGGGGGAAAGCTACTTTTCCGCATTTGCTCTGCTGCTCAAGGCCAACACTGCTCAGATAGGCCTGCTTGCGGCGCTGCCACCGCTGATCGCTTCCTTCATGCAGCTGCTGTCGGTGTGGGTCGGCAAACTCACCGGGCAACGCAAATGGATCATTGTGGCCGGTGCACTGGTGCAGGCTGTGGCCCTGGCGCTCATCGCCGTGGTGCCGCTGCTGTATCCGGATCGCGCCTTCGGCGCGCTGCTGCTGTTTGCGGTCATCTACTACGCCGGGCCGAATCTGGGCACACCCCAGTGGAGCAGCCTGATGGGCGATCTGGTGCCCGAATCCCGGCGCGGGCGTTTCTTCGCGCTGCGCACCCAGCTGTCCAGCGTGAGTTCCTTCGCCGCGCTGCTCGGTGCCGGTCTGGTGCTGCAGCTGTTCAGCTCCCGGTGGTCAGCCTACGGCGGCTTCGTCAGCATCTTCCTGTTCGCCATGCTCGCCCGGCTGATCTCTGCCTACCATCTGGCGCGCATGATCGATCCGCCGCGCAGCAGCCAGGAGGATCCGCTGCCGGCGCGGGGTGTGCTGAGTCGGCTGCGCGGTTCGCCGCTGGTGCGATTTTCGATGTTTTTCGCCAGCATGCAGTTCTCTGTGGCCATCGCGGGTCCCTTCTTCGTGGTCTACATGCTCCGCGATCTTCACTTCTCCTATCTGGAATGGACAATCAACAGCGCAGTGTCGGTCTGTTTTCAGTTTCTCACCCTGAACCGGTGGGGACGACTCAGCGACATCTTCGGCAACCGGCTGATTCTGCTCACCACCGGATCGCTGCTGCCCATCATGCCGATGCTCTGGATCGTTTCGACCAACTATTTCTACCTGCTGCTGGTCCAGGCAATCAGTGGACTGGTATGGGCGGGGTTCACGCTGGCAGCTACCAATTTCCTGTTTGATCTCACCCCGCCGGAGCGTCGGGCGACCCTGATGGCCTATCACAATGTGCTGGCGGCGATGGCCGTGTTCGCGGGTGCACTGATTGGCGGCTACCTGGGCACCGCTCTGCCGTCTGCCATCACCCTGGCCGGATACGAGCTGCAGTGGACGAGCGCCCTCTACGGTGTATTCCTCATCTCCGGGATTTCGCGCATGATCGTCGCCGGGAGCTTTCTGCCCGGTCTCAAAGAGGTGCGCAACGTGCGTCCCATGACCATGTCTGGTGTGATTTTCCGTGTCACCCGTTTCCGTCCGGCATTCGGCCTGATGTTCGACATCGTGCCGTTCCGACAGAAACGGGGAGATGACGACGAGGGTGACGCACCATGACCCCTGCCGGCCGGCGCGGGGAAATCGGCCTGTCCGAACTGCACAGGATCGTGGTGGATGCCTCTGCCGCACACACGGTCGAAGCTCAGATCGACCGGCTGGTCAGCGGCGTACACCAGGCGATGCGGGTGGATGTCTGCAGCCTCTATCAGGTCTACGCAGGGACGAGCCTGAAGATGGTGGCGAACCGGGGTCTCTCCGCAGGGGTTGCCGGTCGTATCGAACTGCCGCTGGGTGAAGGGCTGGTCGGCAAGATCGCCTTCGAACGTATGCCCCTGAGTCTGGCCAAAGCCAGCCGGCATCCGGCCTATCGCTATTTTCCGGAGAGTGGAGAAGAGGGATTCGAAGCCTTTCTCGGCGTGCCCATCGTGCAGCTCGGTCAGGTGATCGGGGTGATTGTGGTGCAGAACCGGGATGAGCGGGCTTTCAGTGAAGACGAACAGACCTTTCTGATCACCGTGGCCGCACAGCTTGCGCCGAATCTGCTGCGCATGCCGGCGCTGTCGGATCCGCGCAGCAACAGAGCGGATCGCAGAATGCAGGGTATCCGCGGTGCCCCCGGGAAATCCCTCGGAACGCTGCACCTGGTTGTGGGTGAGCAGACGCTGCAGCTGATTGAAGAACCGCTGCGGCGCAGCACCGAGGAGGAAGTTGCGCTGCTGCAGGCAGCAGTGGAGGCGGCCGAACGCGAGATACAGAGTGCCAAGCAGCGACTCAGCCAGCGGCTCTCTGCGGACAGTCTGGAACTGTTCGATTTCTACAGCCTGATGCTGGCGGGCGATCAGCTGGTGGCTGCTGCGGAAGCCAGAATCCGTGCAGGCAGCAGCGCGTTTTCGGCAGTGCGGGCGACGGTGGATGAACTGGTAGCTGCCTTCGAACTCATCGAAGACGAGTATCTCCGGGCCCGGGGGGAAGACGTCAGCCACGTGGGCAACAAACTGCTGGCCGCGATCCTGGGCGCTACCGGCCCTGCTCCCGGTCCGGTGGAGAATGTGGTGCTGCTCGGGGATCTTGTGAGCATCACGGACATGGCCGCCTTCGATCCCGAACAGCTTGCGGGCATTCTCTGCCTGCAGGGTTCACCCCTGTCGCACACGGCGGTACTGGCGCGCTCCCTGGGTATTCCCGCCGTCGTCGGCATCGGTCCGGTGGATCATCTGGTGGATGGCTCCCGGGTTGTCGTGGACGGTGATCGCGGCTTCGCCATATTCGATCCCGCGCCGGCCACCCTCGATGACTATCGGGCCCGGATCGCAGATGAGGCGGCGTATCAGGCAGAGCTGCTGGGTAACAAGTCGCTGCCCGCGGTGACACTGGACGGCTTCAAAGTGCGACTGCTCGCCAACACGGGCCTGCTTGCCGATGTGCGCCCAGGACTTGCGCGTGGTGCGGAAGGCATCGGGCTGTACAGATCGGAGATCCCTTTCCTGAGCAGCGAAGCCTTTCCCACGGAAGCCGAACAGTACGACATCTATCGGGAGCTTCTCTCCATCTATCACCCGCTGCCGGTCACCATGCGTACCCTGGATGTGGGGGGTGACAAACAGCTGCCCTATCTTCCCTTTCAGGAAGATAATCCCAGCCTCGGCTGGCGGGGCATCCGCTTCTCACTGGACAATCTGCCGGTGCTGGTGACTCAGCTGCGCGCGATGCTGAGAGCCAGCGTGGGGCTCGACAATCTCCGGGTGATGTGTCCGATGGTCAGCTCGCTGGCGGAAGTGGAGGAAGTGCGGGCCGTGCTCAAGTCGCTGGTCGCGGAGCTGCGGGATCAGGGTCTGGATGTCGGGATGCCGCCACTGGGCATCATGGTTGAAGTCCCCGGTGTGCTGCCCCTGCTGCCACACCTCAAGGACCGGGTGGATTTTCTATCGGTGGGCACCAATGACCTGACCCAGTATCTGCTCGCGGTGGATCGGGGTAACCCGCATGTCGCCACCCGTTATGATCACCTGCATCCCGCAGTTCTGCATACGCTGGCGGACATCTGCAGACTCAATCGCAAGCTCGGCTTCGATCTTTCCGTTTGCGGGGAAATGGCGGCAGATCCGGTGGCCGTGGTGCTGCTTGTCGGGCTGGAAATTCAGAACCTGAGCATGAACGCCTACAGTCTGCCGCGTATCAAAGCGCTGATTCGCGGGCTGACGGTGAAACGCTGCCGGCGGCTGGCAAACGCGGCGCTGAAACTGGGTGATGCCGGCGCGATCCGGGAAAAGATCTCCAAGGCACTGCGGCGGGACGGGTTCAGCGCGCTGCTGGATCGATAAGGCCATGGAGTTCGGAAAAGGGTTGATCAGAGCATGGTCGAGGACGGGTGACCCCGGGCCTCGCTCGGCAGCTCCGCTGTGTCCTCGCGTAGCTATTTGCCTCGCGGAAAATCCGCGAGTCAAATAGCCGTGCTCGACCTCGCTGCACGGCCCGGCGTCACCCGTCCTCGACCACGCTGGATAAATCGTTCCGAGCTTCGTGGCCTGATTTTGTGGGCGGTCTCGGATCCATCTCGAAGCTGGGGTGGCGTAGGTCCGTTGCAACCCCCCACGCCACCCCAGCCTCCTGGAGGTCTCCGAAAACAGACATCGAGAGCAGGGCCCGCTGAGGATCAGAGAAATTCGAGTATCGGCTGATCCACGTCCAGACTGTCGCCTTCGGCGACGAGTATTTTCGCGATGGTGACATTCTCTGTAGCGCGCAGACTGTTCTCCATCTTCATCGCCTCTACCGCCACCAGTTCTTCTCCGGCTTTGACTTCGTCGCCTTCGGCCACGCAGAGCCGCACCAGCAGACCGGGCATGGGCGAGAGCAGAAATTTGCTCATATCCGGCGGGGGGCGATCCAGCATATGGGCAGTCAGCGCGGCTGCCTGGGGTGTCAGGACCATGGCGTTCACCTGGGTGCCGCCCTGGAAGAGACGATAGGCGCCACCCACCCGGTCGAGCTGCACGGCGACCGGCGTACCGTTGACTTCGGCCTGCACCACCGGCTCGCCGATCGTCCAGTCTGTGGTCACCCGATAAACGGCTTCTTCGTGCTCGACTTCGAAACCATGAGCAACTGCCACGACAGTTACCGGATAGTGGGCCTTGTTTGCGATCACCACCCAGTTGTCACTCAGTGACAGCTCGAAGCGGCGAGTCTGACCGCTGATGTGCATGGCGCGTGCAGCGATCAGCCGGTGGGCGACAGCCGCGATCGCGACTGTGATCATGGGATCCGCAGAAGGTACGTGGGTGGGTTGAAAGCCGTCCGGATACTCTTCGGCAATGAAGTTGGTGGTGAGTCGACCTTCACGAAAACGGGGATGGCTGATCAGTGCATTGAGAAAACTGATGTTGTGGTTCACACCGCGAATATAGTACTCGTCCAGCGCGTCGCTCATGCGATCGATTGCGGCCTCCCGGGTTGGACCGTAGGTGACGAGCTTCGCGATCATCGGATCATAGAACATCGAAACTTCACTGCCTTCTTCGATCCCGGAGTCAACACGGACATCTTTGCTCAGCCGGGGCAGCCGGTATCGGGTCAGACGTCCGATGGAAGGCAGGAAGCCGCGGAAGGGATCTTCGGCGTAGACCCGTGCTTCGAGCGCCCAGCCTTTCAACTTCACGTCTGCCTGGGTAATGCTCAGCGGCTCGCCGTTCGCTACCCGGATCATGTGCTCGACCAGATCCTGACCGGTTACAAATTCGGTCACCGGATGCTCGACCTGCAGGCGGGTGTTCATTTCCAGGAAATAGAAATTACGCTTTGCATCGACAATGAATTCCACGGTGCCGGCGGATTCGTAGTTGACCGCGCGAGCCAGTGCTACAGCCTGTTCACCCATGGCTTTGCGGGTTTTTTCGTCGAGGAAGGGGGAGGGGGCTTCTTCGATTACTTTCTGGTGACGACGCTGAATCGAACACTCCCGTTCTCCCAGGTAGAGCGTGTTGCCCTGCTTGTCTGCCAGTACCTGGATCTCGATGTGCCGGGGCTGCTCGACATATTTCTCCGCAAACACCCGGTCATCGCCAAAACTGGCGCGTGCCTCGGCGCGCGTGCTGTCGAAAGCTTCGCGGCATTCTTTTTCGTTCCATACCACCCGCATGCCTTTGCCGCCGCCGCCTGCGCTGGCCTTCAGCATCACCGGATAGCCGATCTCGCTGGCAATCTGTACGGCGTGGGCGGCGTCTCTGATCACATCCGTGTACCCGGGGATGGTGTTCACGCCTGCCTTTGCCGCCAGCAGTTTGGAAGCAATCTTGTCGCCCATGCTGTTGATGGCTTCGATGCCGGGACCGATGAAGGCCACGCCCGCCTTCTCCAGAGCCCGGGCGAACTCGGCGTTTTCCGAGAGGAAGCCGTATCCCGGGTGCACGGCCTGTGCCCCGGTCTGCTTAATGGCGGCGAGTACGCGATCGATGCGCAGATAGCTGTCCGACGATGCTGCGGTGCCGACCCGCACGGCTTCGTCCGCCATACGCACATGCAGGGCGGCGGCGTCCGCATCCGAATAGATCGCGACAGTGCGGATACCCATCTTCTTCGCAGTACGTATCACCCGGCAGGCGATTTCGCCCCGGTTGGCAATCAAAATCTTGCTGAACATGTCTGGTCGTTACCTGGTCCTGTCCGAGTTGAAGAGCCGAGTCAGTAAGCCGAGCTGGAGCGCTGAATCACAGCGGAATGTTGCCGTGTTTGCGCCACGGATTTTCCAGCTGCTTGTCGCGCAGCATGGCGAAGGACCGACACACCCGGGTGCGGGTCTCCCGGGGCATGATCACATCGTCGATGTAGCCGCGGCTGGCCGCAATGAACGGATTCGCGAACCGGTCTTCGTATTCCTGGGTGCGTGATTCGATCAGTTGCGCATCGCCTATGTCCTTGCGGAAGATGATCTCCACAGCGCCTTTGGCTCCCATCACCGCGATCTCTGCACTGGGCCAGGCGAAATTCACATCGCCGCGCAGGTGCTTCGAGGCCATCACATCGTAGGCCCCGCCGTAAGCCTTGCGGGTGATCAGGGTGACCTTCGGCACCGTGCACTCCGCGTATGCATAGAGGAGCTTGGCGCCGTTTTTGATGATGCCGCCGTACTCCTGGGCAGTGCCGGGCATGAAGCCGGGCACATCCACCAGAGTCAGGATCGGAATGTTGAAGGCGTCGCAGAAGCGCACGAAACGCGCGGCCTTTTTCGAAGCATCGATGTCGAGGCAGCCGGCGAGCATCATCGGCTGATTGGCGACCACGCCGACCGAGCCACCCTGCAGGCGGATGAAACCGATCACGATGTTCTGGGCGTAGCCGGGCTGGAGCTCGAAGAAATCCCCTTCGTCCGCGATCTTGGTGATCACTTCCTTGATGTCGTAGGGCTTGGATGGATCCGCCGGCACCAGTGTGTCGAGGGACGGTTCGGTACGGGTGGCGGCATCTTCGGTGGGCCAGCGAGGTGGTTTTTCCCGATTGTTGGCTGGCAGGAAGTCGATGAAGCGACGGGTCTGCAGCAGGGCGTCCACATCGTTGTCCATGGCCAGATCCGCGACACCCGATTTGCGGGTGTGGATGCTCGCACCACCCAGCTGTTCGGGAGTCACGATCTCGTGGGTCACCGTTTTCACGACATCCGGACCGGTGACGAACATATAGGAGGAGTGGTCCACCATGAATATGAAGTCGGTGATGGCGGGCGAGTACACAGCACCACCCGCACAGGGCCCCATCACCAGGGAAATCTGGGGCACGACGCCGGATGCGAGCACGTTGCGCTGGAAGATTTCGGCGTACCCGCCGAGGGAGGCAACCCCTTCCTGAATCCGTGCGCCGCCGGAATCATTGAGACCGATCACCGGTGCGCCGACCTTGAGAGCTTCATCCATGACCTTGCAGATCTTTTCCGCATTGGCTTCGGAGAGCGCACCACCGAAGACGGTGAAGTCCTGGCTGAACACGAAAACCAGACGGCCGTTCACGGTGCCGTAACCGGTCACCACGCCATCACCGGGGATCTTCTGCTCCTGCATACCGAAATCGGTGCAGCGGTGCTCGACATATTTGTCCCACTCTTCGAAGGAGCCTTCGTCGAGCAGCAGGGTGAGACGCTCTCTGGCGGTGAGTTTACCCTTAAGGTGCTGTTGCTGAATGCGGTGTTCGCCACCACCCAGTTCGGCCGCCTGGCGGGTCTGTTCCAGGCGCGCGATGATCTCGTGCTTCATGAGCGATCTGGCTACTTATCCTTTGGGATGTCGGAGGATACGCGGTGGGGTTCTGGCCGGCAACGCTGGTAGAATCGCCGCATTCCAGATCTCCCGTGCAGCGACTTCAGCTGATCCGGATCGGCGCCGGAGACGGGGGAGCCTGCCAGGAGGTAATCCGCCCATGCGCTTGATCGGTCCCCGTGCGATACACGCCATACACCTGTCTGCGAAGGTGCTGCTGCTGGCATTGCTTGCTGCGGGCTGTGAAGGGGTGCGACTGACAGGCAGCGATGTGGCGCCGGCTGCGCGGCCGGCTGCGACCCCGAATACACAGGCGCAAGCCCGACCGCAGCTGCGCTCCGTGCGTTTCGGTGACTGGGGCGTGGATCTGTCCCAGCGGGACCTTTCGGTCGCACCCGGCGACGACTTTTTCCGGCATGTGAATGGCCGCTGGCTGGACAGTTACGAGCTGCCGCCGGACCGGACTTCCTTCGGCACACTGACCGCGCTGTTCGAACTGTCCCAGGAGCGTGTCCAGGCGCTGATCGAAGAATCGGCGGCCACAAAGCCGGCTGCGGGCTCGGTGGAGCAGAAAGTCGGCGACTACTACGCGAGTTATCTGGACACCGGGCGGATCGATGCGCTGGGTATCGCCCCGGTCGCAGACTGGCTTGCAGCCGTTGCGGCGATCAACAGCATCACAGATCTGGCCCGCGCGTTCGGCCGCGCCGATATCGAGGCGACCGCTGCACCGATCCGGGTCGGCATCGAGATCGACCGTATGGACCCCACCCGCTTCATTGCGGGCATTGATCATGGCGGTCTGGGCCTTCCCGAGCGCGACTACTATCTCGAGGATACGGAACGCTTTACCGGCATTCGCGAGCAGTACCGGGAACATATCGCGCGGATGCTGGTCTTTGCGGAAGTTCCGGACGCCGCATTCGTGGCGGGCCGGATTCTCGATCTTGAAACCCGCATCGCGGCCGCGCACTGGCCGCGTGGCGACCGCCGCAACCGGGATCTGACCTACAACCTGCGCGCGCTTACTGACATCGAGAAGGACCATCCGGATTTCCCCTGGCGGGACTATCTGTCCGCCGCCGGCTTCATCCCGGAAGAGCTCAATGTCCGGGTACCCAGTGCCATTGCGCCTCTGGTGGAAATCGTGCGCACCACGCCGATCGAGGTGTGGCGCGCATACCTTGCCTACCATCTGCTCAGCAACAACGCGCCCTACCTGGCGGCAGAGATCGACGAGGAGAATTTCAGCTTTCATGGGCGTGTGGTGTACGGGCAGCCGGAGCAGCGCGAGCGCTGGCGGCGGGCGATCAGTCTGGTCAGTGCCAGCAACGGACTGGGGGATGCGATCGGTCAGGTCTATGTCGCGCGGTACTTCCCCGAGACTTCCAAGACCCGGGTACTGGAGCTGGTCGAGTATCTGCGCGAGGCACTGCGGGCACGCATCGAAGCGCTGGACTGGATGAGCGGACAGACCAAGCTGGAAGCCTATCGCAAGCTCGAAGGATTCCTGCCGAACATCGGTTATCCGGACCGCTGGCGCGATTACTCAGCGGTGCGCATCGATCGTGCAGATCTGATGGGCAATGTGCGACGCCTGCGCGTCTATTACGAGCAGGATGCCATCCGGCGCCTGGGTGAGCCCACGGACCGCACGGAATGGTTCAGCACGGCGCAGATGGTGAATGCTTTCTACACGCCGCAGTTCAACGCCATCACTTTCCCGGCCGGTATTCTCGAGGCACCCTTCTTCGATCCGGAGGCGGACCCTGCGGTCAATTTCGGCGCCATCGGCGCGGTGATCGGTCACGAGATGGGTCACGGATTCGACGATCAGGGATCCAAGGCGGATGAACGCGGCGTGCAGCGCAACTGGTGGCAGCCGCAGGATCGGATCCGCTTCGAGGCACGCGCCGCCCGACTGGCGGCGCAGTACTCGGCCTACGAACCGGTGCCGGGCACCTTTGTGGACGGTACCTTCACCCTGGGCGAGAACATCGGTGACCTCGGTGGTCTGGCCATGGCCTATCACGCCTATCGTCTCAGCCTGGGCGGCAGAGAGCCGCCGCTGCGCGATGGCCTGACCGGTGATCAGCGCTTCTTCCTGGCTTTCGGCCAGCTCTGGCGCGCGGTGATCCGGGAGGAGACGCTGGTCGCACGATTGAAATCCGATTCCCATGCACCGAACGAGTATCGGGTGAACGGCGCGGTGAGGAACTTCGATCCCTGGTACGAGGCATTCGACGTCGGCCCCGATCACGCCCTCTATCTGCCGCCCGGGGAGCGGGTGCGAATCTGGTGAGAGCCCGGTACTGACAATCCCGGTGTCCCCGGGCCGCACCTACCCGGGTGGTTTGATTCCGCTCACCCGGGTCAGGGTTTCGGGAATGAACTCGTGCACGGCGACATCGATGAAGCCCGCTGATTCCAGATAGCCGACCGCGTCGGTTACCGAGTGGGCGAGTCCGGTGGACCCGTTCAGGGCTTCCGATAGACCCCAGAGTGCCGGTGCCAGAGGGCCACGATGATCCGCATCGAGCATTTCCCCGATCAGGTGGAATTCTCCGCCCGGCAGCAGCGCAGCCTGCACCCGGGCAACGACGCCGGCGATGATCTCGCGGCTGTACTGAGGCAGATTGGAGGCCATGATGGCGCAGTCCGCATCCGTCGGCAGGGGGTCAGCAGTGAAATCACAGACACTGGCGGTGACCCGATCCGCGACACCATGCTGGGCGATGAATTCCCGGGTGACTTCCACCACCGGGCCCAGATCCAGTACTTCGGCCACCAGCGCCGGGTGTGTCTGGGCAGCCACGATGCAGTAGCAGCCCGAGCCGCCACCGAGATCCATGAGCTTACGTCGCCCCGCGAGATTTACCTGGCTGTGAAAACGGCGTGCCGCACCCATACCGATGGAGTAGGTGGCCTCGTGATAGGCGCGGGCACGCTCGACGGTGAAAGTTTCATCGTACATGCCGAGCCGGCGACGGCTTTCCGCGTCGGTTTTCAGATGGTCGGTGAGATGCCCCCAGGCCTCCCAGCGGGGTTTGCCGAAGAGCATCCAGGGCCCGGCGTAGGAGCGGGATCCCTGCACGAGGAAGCGCGCCACATCGGGTGCGTTGCTGAAGACGCCGTCGGTCAGCTGCAGGAGTTCCATCGCCACCAGCGCGGTCAGCAGCCGCTCGGCATTGAGCTCGTCGATGCCCATTCCTGCGGCGGCACTGGAGAGGGTGTTGCCGCCCTGCTCGATCACCGTGAAGGTATTCAGTTCGACGGCGCTCATCAGCGCCGCCGACTCCCAGAAAGCCTTGCTGATGCGCTGCAGGCGCACCGTATCGACTCGGGTTGGGTCGGTCTTCTGACCAGTGGCTGGTCCGGGTATTGTGCTCATGGCTACGTCCTCCGGGATTGAAAGGTATCATGGTCGCCTACCGGACTGGTGGTTGTCAGCAGAGGGGGTGTCGGTGTCATATCGATCGGGATTTCGTGCCGGTCTGTTCGAAGGGCAGACCATCTTTATTCCTGGCGGCGGCGGCGGACTCGGTCGCTGTATTGCGCATGAGCTGGCTGCACTGGGTGCGCACCTGGTGCTCAGCGGACGTACACTGGCCAAACTTGACAGGACACGATCGGAAATCGAAGAGGATGGCGGCCGGGTACTGGGCTGCTACACGGCTGAACTGCGTGACGAAACGGAAGTGCGTGATCTGGTGGCCAAGGTGCTCGATAGGCATGGCGCCTTCGACGGACTGGTAAATGCCGCCGGGGGTCAGTTTCCGGCACAGCTGAAGGATCTCTCACTCAACGGCTGGAATGCCGTGCTGCACAACAATCTCACCAGCTATTTTCTGCTGGCACGGGAAGCCTTCAATCAGTGCCTCGCGGATCGTGGTGGCAGCATTGTGAACATCGGTGCCGATCACGACCGGGGGATGCCTGGTATGGGGCATAACGGTGCTGCGCGCGCAGGGCTGAGTAATCTGACGTATACGGCTGCCACCGAATGGGCACATGCCGGAGTGCGGGTGAACTGTGTGATCCCCGGATTCATCGCCACGACAGGGCTCGATCGCTATCCCGAGGCGGACTGGCCTGCGCTCAAAGCGATCGAACGCCAGGTGCCGCTGCGGCGCCATGGCACTGCAGCGGAAGTCTCTGCCATGGTGGTGTTTCTGATGTCGGAAATGGCCGCCTATGTGACCGGTGCGGAGTTCCGTGTGGATGGTGGTATCCACAATGGCAGCGGAGGCTTCCTGTTCCGGGCACCGGAGCCACGCAGACGCCAGGTTTACAACGGCTTCCACCGGGATGAGCCGTCGAAGCTGCTGTGAGCGCGACCCGGTGTGCCAACTGTGGGGCCCGGCGCACGGGCCGCTTCTGTTCGAGCTGCGGGCAGAACGATCGGGATTACCAGCGCTCGCTGCCGCCAATGCTGGGGGAAATGCTGCGGGAAACCTTCGAGGTGGACGCACGTCTGGTGCAGACACTGAAACGCCTGCTGTTCCAGCCCGGGGCACTGACCGAAGAATTCTCGAGCAATCGGCGGGCGAGCTATGTCAGCCCGATTCGCCTCTATCTGTTTGTCAGCCTGGCATTTTTCTTTCTGCTGGCAGTCAATGTGGACATCGAGCTGTCCCGTGCGCAGATGCGCGTCGATGTAGAGATCGCTGAGTCGATCGCAGCTGCCGATATGGGTCCCCTGCGTGAGCGCCTTGATGAAGCACACCGCTACAAGGTGGATGAAATCCTCATGCGGCCCGCAGATGCGATCAGTCGCTCCCTGCTGATAGAGCTGAGCCAGTCCCTGGCGGAGGGGGAGGGCGAAGGGCTCCATCCCGATCTGCTGAACCTGATTCTGGACGGACTCTACGAGCCACGTCTGGCCTTCGAACGCTCCCTCGACAATCTGCCGGTGGCCATGTTCCTCATGCTGCCGATTTATGCCGGATTACTGGCGCTGCTTTATGTTCAGAAGCGTCGTTACTTCGTCGAGCATCTGGTATTCGCCGTGCATGTGCAGACGTTTGTTTTTCTGGCGCTGATCATTCTCCTGCTGCTGCCGAATCAGACAGCGCTGCCTCGGCTCGATCAGGCGATTGCAGGGGTTGAAGCGGTGCTGATGGCGGTGACGTTTGTGTATCAGTACCAGGCACTGAGGCGCTACTACGGGGAAGGCAGGTTCGCCACCCTGATAAAGTTTTCCGTATTGCTGTTCGTGTACTTCGTGCTGCTCGTACCGGCTCTGCTCGGGGTGATGTTCGTCGCTTTTGTCGCCGGTTGACGACTGCCGGTTGATGACTCGCACAGGCTGGGTCGCAGCCTGGGCGCCAGGCCCGGTGACAGTGCTCTCAGTAACCTGACCAGGCCATCAGGCCATCAGGCCATCAGGCCTCCGGTGATGCCAATCAGCACGGCCGCAGAGATACAGCCGGTAAACCAGCGTGCGTAGCTTGGCAGGTCCCGCCACCAGTGTTCGAGCTGATCGAATTTTCCTGGCAGAGTGTGTGTCTGGAGTTGTATTTCAGGTTGCATCGGGGTTGCCTCTCTTTTAAGGGAAACCTTTGACGACAGGCCAAAGATAGCGCCGGATTCTCGATGAATACCCCAGAAATGAGGGAAGATGCTGCAGAAATACGGGAGGACTCAAACGGCGCACCTGAGCTTCTGTCCCAGTCAGGGCGCGCACTTCGGCCCCGCGCAGCGCGCAGGATGGTATTCTCCGCGGCTGCCGGCTGATCAACGAATTCAATTTTTTCCACACAGGTCGAATCATGGCATCAAAAATCGAAAGTGACCGAAGAATAGATCCCCGCATCCGGATGATCATGGGTGCGATCCCGAGTACCACCCAGAGCAACGTGGACACCCGCGAACAGCTCCTCGAAGAGGCCAACAGCGAGTCAGCGATGGCGGCCCGCGAAGGCATGAAGGTGTTCATGGAAGCCTGCGACAGCGAGGAAATAGCACCCTCAGCGGGTCTGGTGATCCGTACCCTGGATTTCAGGTCCGCGCCGGACGGCAACAGCATCAAGGTGCAGTTCATCCGACCGGATACCGACGCCATCCTGCCCTGTGTGTATTACATCCATGGCGGTGGGATGCAGACGATGTCCTGCTTCGACGGCATGTATCGAGCCTGGGGCAGGATCATTGCCGCACAGGGTGTGGCGGTCGCGATGGTGGACTTCCGCAACTGCCTCACCCCGTCCTCTGCGCCCGAAGTGCTGCCGTTCCCCGCCGGGCTGAACGACTGTGTGTCCGGGGTCAAATGGCTGCATGGCAAGGCGGGCGAACTGAAGATCGATCCCGCCCGCATCATCGTTGCCGGTGAAAGTGGTGGGGGTAATCTGACCCTGGCCACCGGACTGAAGCTGAAACAGGACGGAGATCTGAACCTGATCCAGGGACTGTATGCGCTGTGTCCCTACATCGCGGGCAGCTGGCCCCAGGATAAGTACCCGTCTTCCACAGAAAACAACGGCATACTCCTCGACCTGCACAACAATCGTGGCGCCATGGCCTACGGTATCGACGAATTCGAAAAGCGCAATCCGCTCGCCTGGCCAGGCTTCGCCAGCGAAGCGGATGTGACAGGACTGGTACCCACGGTGATCAGCGTCAACGAGTGCGACCCGTTACGTGACGAAGGCATCGAGTTCTACCGGCTGCTGCTGCAGGCCGGTGTGCCGGCGCGCTGCCGTCAGGTGATGGGCACGGTCCATGGCACGGAGGTTTTTGCAATCTCCGCACCCGACGTGAGCCGCGAGACCGCGGCCAGCATTGCGCACTTTGTGCGCGGTGGGTGAGAACGCCCCGTTCATTCAACTGGAGCTATCCACATGAGCATCAGACGACTACATGTCGGTCCGCGTCTTTCGCAGATCGCCATACACGGCAATACGATCTATTCCGCAGGGATCGTTGCGGACGACCCCAAACAGGATGCGGCGGAGCAGACCCGCCAGATCCTCGCCCGCATCGACCAGTACCTGGAAGAAGCCGGGTCCGATAAAAGCCGCCTGCTGTCGGTCACCATCTGGCTGGCAGACATGAAGGACTACAAACCGATGAACGGCGTCTGGGATGCCTGGGTTGCGCCAGGCAATTCACCACCCCGGGCCTGTGTGGAGGCGAAGCTGGCGACGCCGGACTACAAGGTGGAGATCCGCGTGGTTGCAGCGAAAGACTGAGAGGCGATACGGCGGGCGCCCGGATTCGCTGCAGCGGCGGCAGATCGAGTGCCCCCGGTAATCCGTTCAACCCATCGTGTTCGCACTGCCAGGCCGGAACTCGAATGGCTCGGACCACTCGGTCGGAAAATCTTCGAGAATCCCGCCTTGCGTAGCCGTTTCAATCAGCGAAAGTGCCCGCCGGAGGATCAGGGTCTGGGTCTCCACATCACCTGCAGCGCCGAAGTTGTTGCCCATCGGGTGATTCACGAACAGTGCCCGGGGTGGCTTCACCAGGGAGATGAGATCCCGGCCGGTTGCCACACACACCGTGGCGATGCCGCGTTCTTCGACCAGGCGACATACCAGACCCACGGTCTGGTGGTCGAGGGGTCATGAGGGTGCGGCGATGAGTACATCCACACCATCTGCGATGAGTGCATCGGCAAAGGCAGGCCCGGACTCGTTCAGTACCTTGCTGCGGTTGTAGATGCGACCCATGAAGCCGCTCCAGAATCGCGGGGCGACACTGCCGATCTCTCCCCGTGCGGCGAATTCCCGCAGGCGCTCCAGGGGGAAGATGCAGTTGATGTCGCGGTCGGCGTCGCTGTGATCGTAGTAGCTGTCGTGGACCTGGAAGTCATCACCCGCAGTATCCGAAGGTATAGCATCCAGGCGATGGTCGTTGCGGGCGTCCGGGTTGAAGGCGGGCAGGGCACACTGTGAGACACCACCCGAGGTGAGCAGGCTCACCTTACATTCCCGCAGTGGCCTGCTGAGCCGGTGCAGGGGTGCGGTGTCGTTGACCGTCCACTGATAGGGCGGGTTGCCAAGGGATCCGTAGTAGCTGTTGAGCGTGTCTACATAGCGGATGGGCTGCATCGGGGATTCTCCTTTTCGGTACTGTTTCTCGTTCGACGTCTGCGCGTTGCTCAGTGCTTTTTCCTGTCCGCTTTACTGTTGAAGCGATTGCGTGCGGCACGGGCATCGTCGCTGGCAGCGGTAAGCTGGCTCTGGTCTGCGTCCGCGAAACTGGCCGCTCTGTTCAACGCTGTCACCTGGGCGTTCACGGCCTCCTTGATCATGCGGGTGGCGATGGCGGGCATGTCTGCCGCTGTACGAGCCATCTCGAGCGCTTTTGCCACAGTCTGACCATCCGCGGCGACTGCGTCCACCAGGCCCCAGTCCAGGGCGGTAGCGGAATCCATGCGCTCGCAGAGGATGCAGATGCGCTTGGCCCGGGCCGGCCCCACCATGTTCACCAGGCGCGGCAGGGCGCCCCATTGCAGATTCAGTCCGATCTGCACTTCCGGTACCCACAGATAGCAGCTTTCGCCCATGACCCGCCAGTCGCAGGCCAGGGGCAGTGCTACACCGGCACCGACGGCGAGTTTCTCCATGGCCGCGATGGTGATCTGTGGCATGGCTTCCCAGGCTTCGCACAGACGCACGCCACGATAGAAAATCTGCCGGCGTTCCAGGTCAGAAAGGGACGGGTCGCTGCGCGTGGACAGATCTTCCAGATCCGCCCCGGCGGAAAAATAATTCGTCGATCCGGTCAGCACCACCGCGCGGGTTTTCACATCGTCGTGAAAACTGCGGGCGACGGCGGTGAGTTCGAGGATGAGCTGGCCGTCGAATGCATTGAGGTTCTTCTTGCGGTCGAAGGTGATGGTGGCGATCGGACCATCGTGTTCGACGCTGACGTAACTGGATGACATGGTTTTTCCCCTGGGCCACTGATCGGTTGAGGTCTGTCTGCGAGGCTGGTTGCCGGACATCTGCCGCTGCTGGCAACGGCGTTTCCGCAGAGGCTCAGAGTATCCGACGCTTGAGCCGCGGATGCCAACTTTCGGTACCCGGCAACGGACGGTATGATCGCACCCCCCTGATGCCACAAGTCCAGAGCTCGTGAGCGAAGCCCCCCATATCCGCCTGATGCGCAGCTTCCGCGAGCGGGTGGCTGCCGGTGCTCTGCCCGGACCGAGGCACAACCTGAACGCTGCTGCGGTCGGGATCACACCCGAGCGGCTGGTCTCCGTTTTCGAAAGTCAGCTCATGAGTCGCCATCTGGACTACGCGGCGCGTCGACTCGGCGAACAGAAGCGCGGCTTCTACTCCATCGGCTCCGCCGGTCACGAGGGCAATGCGGCGGTGGCCAGTGTGCTGCGGCCCACAGATATTGCCTTTCTGCACTACCGCTCAGGCGCTTTCCTCATCGAGCGTCAGAAGCAACAGCCCGGGTCCACGCCGCTGTGGGACATGGCGCTGTCCTTTGTCGCCAGCAGCGAAGATCCGGTATCCGGCGGGCGCCACAAGGTGCTGGGCAGCCACGCACTCAAGGTGCCGCCCCAGACCAGCACCATTGCCTCCCATCTGCCGAAGGCGGTTGGGGCGGCATTCTCGATCCCGTTGGCTCGTCTGTTGAATGCGGACTTTGCCGAGCTGCCCTTCGATGCACTGGCGCTGGTGAGCTTCGGAGATGCCAGTGCCAATCATTCCACGGCGCAGGGTGCGCTCAATGGCGCGGCGCTGACCGCCTACCGGCGCCTGTCGCTGCCGCTGATCTTTCTCTGCGAAGACAACGGCATCGGCATCTCGGTGCCGACGCCGGGTAACTGGATCGCAGCGAATTATGCCAACCGTCCCGGTCTGCACTATCTGCACGCCGACGGCACTGAGATCCTCGAAGTACTGGCTGTCGCTCAGGAAGCGGCGCAGATCGCCCGGCAGCAGCGCAAACCGGTGTTTCTGCATCTGGAGATGGTGCGACTCATGGGTCATGCCGGCTCGGATGTGGAAAGCGCCTATCGGCCGGGTACGGAAATCGAGGCGGCGGAGGCGGCCGATCCACTGCTGAAAACGGCGCGCACCCTCATCGATGAGGGCATCCTCGCAGAAGCGCAGATTCTTGAGATGGAAGCTCAGATCGCCGAGCGGGTGAACCGCATTACTGAACTGGCGAGCGCCAGGCCCAAGCTCACCAGCGCCGCCGCCGTGATGCGTTCGATCCTGCCGGGTGGCGACGCACTGCTCGCACCGCTCGATGCTGCACGCGACAGCGCGCCTGGCAGCGTTCCCGGCAGCGCGCGCGATGAAGGGCAGGATCCCGCGCACAACGATGTGCATGACAAGGCGTACGCCAGTGTGCGTGAAAGTTCGCTGGTCTGGTCGACGGCAACGGCCGCCATTGACCGGCGGGCGACGGTTACTCCGCAACATCTTTCCAGACTCATCTCCCTGACCCTTGCAGGCATCCTCGCGAATGATCCGCGCGCGCTGGTATTCGGCGAAGATGTGGGGCGTAAAGGCGGCGTGTATGGCGCCACCACGCGACTGCAGGGCGAGTTCGGTCTGCGCCGGGTGTTTGATACCCATCTCGACGAGCAGTCGATACTCGGACTCGCCATTGGCCTGGCCCATAACGGCTTTGTGCCCCTGCCGGAAATCCAGTTTCTCGCCTATGTGCACAATGCCGAAGATCAGATCCGCGGGGAGGCGGCGACCCTGTCGTTCTTCTCGGACGGCCGTGCAGCCAACCCGATGGTCATCCGTATCGCCGGGCTCGCCTACCAGCGCGGTTTCGGCGGACACTTTCATAACGATAATGCCATCGCCGTGTTCCGTGACATTCCCGGCCTGGTACTCGCCACACCGTCCCGCGGCGACGACGCCGTCGGCATGCTGCGCACCTGCTACCGGCTGGCCCGGGAGCAGGGGCGGGTGGTGGTGTTCCTCGAACCCATCGCCCTGTACAGCGTCAAAGACCTCTATGAAGAAGGCGATGGCCTCATGAGTTTCAGTTACGAAGCGGTGACAGGCGAGGTCGAGTTCGGCCGTCCGGGAGTGGAAGGTGGAGAAGACGGGGATAGTGCAGTGGATGTCGCCATTGTCTCCTATGCCAACGGCGCCTATCTGTCGCGGCGGGCGCGACGCACGCTGGAAGCCGAAGGTATCTCCAGCCGGCTCATCGATCTGCGCTGGCTCAATCCACTGCCCGTCGACGCGGTGCACGACGCCATCGGTGCGGCGCAACGGGTGCTCATCGTGGATGAATGTCGGCGCACCGCCTCGCCGAGCGAAGAACTGATCACTGGACTCATCGAGCGCGGATTGTCGTTACCGCTTGCGCGGATCACCGCCGAGGACAGCTTCATTCCTCTGGGAGCCGCCGCCTACGAAGTGCTGCCGAGTGAAGATCGTATCGTCGCCCGGGTGCGGCAGATGATGGCCGCCACGACCGCTGACCCGGGTGGCAGGAAGCCTGCCACCGGTAAGAAGCCCACCGCAGGCAAGAAGCCCTCCACAGGCAAGCGGGATACCGACCGTGGCCACTGAGCACAGTCCCGGCCCACGTCGGCCAACCGCAGTGGTGATCGCCCCGGGGCGGGGTACCTACAACACTTCAGAGTTGGGATATCTCTCTAAATATCATGGAGATAAGTCAGATTTCCTCGATTCAATCGACCAGTTCCGTGCCGGGCTGGAGCGGGAATCGGTGCGTGCCCTGGATGGGTCCGAGAAATTCTCCCTGTCCCGCCACACCCGGGGCAGCAATGCGGCCGGCCTGATCTACGCCTGTGCCCTGGCGGATTTTCAGGACATCGGGGATTTCGACATCGTGGCCATCACCGGTAACTCGATGGGCTGGTATCTGGCCCTGGCAGCGGGCGGCTGCCTCGACTGGCGCGGTACGGGCCCGGGCTCGGGGATCGAACTGACGGAAACCATGGCCGGCCTGATGGATGCGGAAGGCGTTGGCGGCCAGCTCCTGTATCCGCTGGTCGACAGCGACTGGCAACCGGCTCCGGCCAGAGTGGCGGCCGTCAACTCAGTGCTGGCACAGATGCCCGAGCTGCAGGTATCGATCCGGATGGGCGGATCCGTGGTGCTGGCCGGTCCCGACGCCGTGCTGCGTGCGGCGATGCAGGTGCTGCCCGAAGTGGAGGGACGCTTCCCGCTGCGGCTTGCCAATCACGCAGCCTTTCACACCGCACTGCTTGCACCGGTGAGCGCACGCGCCTTCGAGGTGCTGCCGGTCAACCACCTGCAACCGCCCCGGGTACCCCTCATCGATGGCCGCGGCGCCATCTGGCAGTCCTGGTGTGATCTCGATGCGCTGCGTCGCTACACCCTCGGCACACAGGTGACCGAGCGCTACGATTTCACCCATGCCATCGAAGTCGCGCTCAAGGAATTTGCCCCCGACCGGCTGATCCTGCTGGGTCCCGGTTCGACCCTGGGCGCACCCGTGCTGCAGACGCTGACCGCGCAGCGCTGGCTGGGCCTGGACAGCAAAGCCCGGTGGCAGGAGCGCCAGGCGCAAGACCCGTTCCTGCTGGCCATGGGCATCGAGGCCCAGCGCACACTCGCTACCCGCACCGGTTGTTGACTATCCGCTCAGATGCGCCGCAGATTCCGATCACCGGCTCGCCCTTTTTCTCAAAGACGTTAACTAAGGAACTGCAAGATGCCCGATAACAGCCCCACCATCCACGGCCACTGCGATCCCCGTTTCGAAGCGGTGAAACAGGCCTTTGCAAACAACTTCGCCGAACACGGTGATGTCGGCGCCAGTGTGGCGGTCACCCACAATGGTGAGTACGTGGTCGACCTCTGGGCCGGCAGTCGCGACGCGGCGGGTGAGGAGCCCTGGCAGGAAGACACCATCGTCAACGTCTACTCCACCACCAAAACCATGGCGGCACTGTGCGCCCTGGTGCTGGCCGATCAGGGTGAGATCGATTTCGAGGCGAAGGTGGCCGACTACTGGCCCGAATTCGCTCAGAACGGTAAAGGCGATGTGCGGGTAAAACACGTCATGAGCCACAGCGCGGGCCTGTCCGGACTGGATGTGCAGATCAGTGCCGAGCAGGCCTATGACTGGGATTTCATGATCGACACCCTGGCGAAGCAGGCCCCCTGGTGGGCGCCGGGCACGCAGAGTGGTTACCACGCCCTCACCCAGGGCTATCTGATCGGTGAAGTGGTGCGACGGGTGACAGGTCAGAGTCTCGGCACCTTTTTCAGGGAGCAGATTGCCCAGCCGCTGCAAGCGGACTTTCACATTGGTACCGGAGAAGAACACTTTGCCCGGATCGGCGAACTGATTCCGCCGCTGGCCGGACCTGCCAGCCAGGCCGGTGATCCGGACAGCATTGCCGCCCGCACCTTCCGCTCGCCCGCCATCGATGCGAAGGACTCCCGCACACCCGGCTGGCGCAAAGCGGAGATTCCGGCCGCCAACGGACACGGCAATGCGCGTTCGGTGGTGCGGGTGCAGTCGGTGCTGGCCAATGGCGGCGAAGCCTTCGGCAAACGCATCCTGAGCGAAGCGGGCTGTGCCCGGGTCTTCGAAGAACAGACCAATGGTCCGGATCTGGTGCTGGGTATCCCGGTGCGTTTCGGCATGGGTTACGGACTCACCAGCGAACTGATGCCGATGGGGCCGAATCCGCGGGTCGCCTACTGGGGCGGCTGGGGTGGCTCGTCCATCGTGGTGGATGCAGACGCCAGGTTATGTGTGTCCTATGTGATGAATCGCATGGAGGCCAATCTCACCGGCGATCCCCGGGGCTTCGGCATCCTGGGTGCCGCGTTGCAGTCGGTACTTTGAGCACCGCGGTAGGCAAAGGTAGAATCGCCGCCCTCGCCATCCCCGGGAAAAATGCTGCAGAAGCGCCATTTTCCACCCATTGAAAGACTGCAGGAATAAGACAATGCCCCATCTGGACGTGATCACCCGAGCAGGCATCCGCATGGCGGGCGCCTACCCCGAAGGTTTTGCACGAGGCACTGCCGCTGGGGAACTGATTGTCCGCTCGCCCATCGACGGTGCCGAAATGGCGCGTCTGCAGCCCCACAGTCAGGCCGATGTGACGCGCATGATCGAGCAGGCCGACGCTGCCTTCCGTGCCTGGCGCAGCGTGCCGGCCCCGCGGCGCGGTGAGTTCGTGCGTCTGTTCGGCGAGGCGTTGCGCGCGGAGAAAGTGGCACTGGCGCAGCTGGTTTCCAGCGAATGCGGCAAGATCCTCGCGGAGGGTCTCGGCGAAGTGCAGGAAATGATCGATATCTGCGATTTCGCGGTGGGTCTGTCCCGCCAGCTCTATGGGCTGACCATGCCTTCCGAGCGCCCCGGTCACGTGATGCGTGAACTGTGGCAGCCGATGGGCGTCTGCGGGGTGATTTCGGCCTTCAACTTCCCGGTGGCCGTCTGGTCATGGAACGCGGCACTCGCGCTGGTCTGCGGCGACAGCGTGATCTGGAAGCCGTCGGAGAAGACACCGCTGACCGCGCTGGCGGTGCAGAACATTTTCGAGCGGGTGGCGGCCGGTTTCCAGGAAGCACCAGCGTATCTGAATCAGGTACTCATCGGGGATGCCACCATCGGTGCTGCGCTGGTTGCCAGTCCCCGGGTGCCGATCATTTCTGCAACCGGATCCACTGCCATGGGGCGGGCGGTAGCGCCGGTGGTTGCGGCAAGATTCGGCCGCTGCATCCTCGAACTGGGCGGCAACAACGGCATGATCGTAGCGCCCTCCGCCGATCTGGAACTGGCGGTACGGGCAATCGTCTTTTCCGCAGTCGGCACGGCGGGCCAGCGCTGCACCACGTTGCGCCGCCTGTTTGTCCACGACAGTGTCTACGACGAGCTGCTGGCGCCGTTGCGGAAGATCTACGCGAAGCTGTCTATCGGCAGTCCGCTCGAAGAAGGGGTGCTGGTCGGTCCGCTGGTCGACGCCGAAGCCGGTGCGTGCATGACGGCTGCACTGGAGACTGCGCGTGCGCAGGGCGGCCAGGTGCATGGTGGTGGACGGTTGCTCGAAGACAGGTACCCGGACGCCTGTTATGTGCAGCCCGCAATCGTCGAGATGCCGGGTCAGACCGACATCGTGAAACACGAAACCTTCGCGCCTATCCTCTATGTGATGCGCTACCGCAGCTTCGAAGAGGTCGTGGCGACCCACAACGACGTACCCCAGGGGCTTTCCTCCTGTGTGTTCACCGGCAGCGTCAAAGAGGCCGAATATTTCCAGTCACCGGCCGGATCGGACTGCGGCATTGCCAACATCAATATCGGACCATCGGGTGCGGAAATCGGCGGCGCCTTCGGTGGTGAAAAGGAAACCGGCGGTGGCCGGGAATCCGGATCCGATGCCTGGAAAGCTTATATGCGCCGGCAGACGGTGACGGTGAATGCATCCGACGCACTGCCACTGGCTCAGGGTATCAATTTCGATGTGTGAACCGGTCACCGGCGCATCCTTGCGGGCAGGGATACGGGCAGGGAGGGTTGAATCGAACGCAGCTTGTGAGGACTCTCGATGAGCGCTGACAGAATCAGAAAAATAGCGGTGGTCGGTCTCGGTGGTGTGGGAGAGCTCGCTGCACGCCTGCTGCACGACACCGGCTTCGCCGTGACCGGAGTGGACGTGCGGGCACCGGAGGCTGAAGTGCCGTTCCCGGTGGTGACCGCATCCGCCGCATCGATGGACAAGCTCAGGAAGGTTCTGAAAGGTCAGGACGCGGTATTGTCCTGTCTGCCTTATCACCTCAACAAGGATCTCGCGCGGCTCGCCAGCGAACTCGGCATCTTCTACTTCGATCTCACCGAAGACGTGCCCACCATGGAACTCATTCTCGAACTGTCGAAGACCAGCAAACGCCTCATGGCGCCCCAGTGTGGTCTGGCGCCGGGCTTCGTCGGCATCGTAGGTGCCCATCTGGCCGAGCAGTTCGAAACCATCCGTTCCATCAAGCTGCGGGTCGGTGCACTGCCTCAACATCCCACCGGACTGCTGGCCTATTCGTTCAACTGGTCGCCGGAAGGGGTGGTCAACGAGTACCTCAACGATTGCGAAGTGATCGAACTCGGCGAACACAAATGGGTGTCGCCCATGGAGTGGATCGAGACGGTGCATGTCAACGGTGTGCGGCTCGAAGCTTTCACCACTTCCGGCGGACTGGGCACCATGTGCGAGACCTACAAAGGTCGTGTCGCCAATCTCGACTACAAGACCATGCGTTACCCGGGCCACTGCTCGCTGATGAATTTCTTCTTCCACGAGCTGCTGATGCGCGATGACCGGGCGCTGGCCGGAAAGATCCTCACCAACGCCAAGCCACCGGTGGACGAAGATGTGGTGCACGTACACGTTTCGGCGGAGGGCATGCAGGGTGAGCGCCTCAGTCGCCGGGAGTTCGTGCGTTCCTACTATCCGGTGAAGATTCACGACCGAATCTGGCGCGCCATCGCCTGGACCACCGCCTCCTCAGTGTGTGCGGTCATCGAAATGGTGAACAACGGCACTCTGCCGGAGACCGGTTTCCTGCATCAGGAGAAGATTCCTCTGGAGGATTTCTTCCTCACGGTAAACGGCAGCCGCTACGCGGCCCACGGCCAGGGTCGCAGCTGGGAAGAGGAGTAGCTTCGGCCTGCCTTCCGAGCGCTCCGGAAAACGGCGCGCCGTTGTGTACAATCGACCGGGTCCTGAGTGCGCCTGCGCCAGGTGCACGTCCGCATGTCTGCACGCGTGCATATCTGCGCAAGCGCACAGGATGCGAATTCGCCAACAACAGAATCCCCGGGGGAAACCAGATGACGCGTCCCGATTTAACCGCACGACCTTGGCTGGCCGCGCTGCTGAGTGCACTGGCCCTGATCAGCGCTGCTGCGATCGCCGAGAACCACGCGCCCAACCCTTACACCACCATCGAAAACTGGGGCAAGCTGCCGGAGGGGCGCACCTGGGGGTCTACCAGCGCCATCTATCCGACCCGGGACGGCAGACACATCTGGGTGGGCGAGCGCTGCGGGGCCAATGTCTGTGTCGGCAGCGATCTGGATCCGATCCTGCTCTTCGACCTCGACGGCAATCTGGTACGCAGTTTCGGTGCCGGTCTGATTGCCTGGCCCCACGGGCTGCATGTGGACGCCGACGACAATGTCTGGGTCGCGGATGCGGTGGGCTACGCGCCGGTCCCGGAAGGCTGGGGGCATGTGGTCTACAAATTCAGCCCCACCGGCAAGGTGCTGATGGTGCTCGGTAAGAAAGGCGTTGCTGGCGCTGGTAAGGACACCTTCCGCAAGCCCAATGATGTGGTGGTGGCGCCAAACGGTGACATCTTTGTGGCTGACGGTCACGGTTCCGCGCCGGATGAACCGGTCAACAACCGCATCGTGAAGTTCGCCGCCGACGGTACCTATCTCATGGAGTGGGGCGTGCCGGGTGGAGACCGCAGCGAGTTGAACGAACCCCACGGGCTTGCCATGGATTCCCAGGGCCGCATCTTTGTCGCCGACCGTCAGAACAGCCGTATCGTGATTTTTGATCAGCAGGGCCAGCACCTCGGTACCTGGACTCAGTTCGGCAGACCCAGCGGCCTGTTCATCGATGGCAATGACAAGCTGTATTCCGCCGACTCCGAATCCAATGCGCGGCGCAATACGGGCTGGAAGCGGGGCATCCGCATCGGCAGTGTAAAGGATGGTTTTGTCACCGCCTTCATCCCGGATCCGGAACCGGATCAGGACAACTCGGGCACCAGTGGTGCCGAAGGGGTCGCCGTGGACGCCATGGGGAATGTCTACGGTGCGGAAGTGGGCCCGAAGGGCGTGAAGAAATACGTGCGCAAATAGCGCAGCAGAGGAGCCGGTAATGAGCGAAGTGCTGACAGAAGATCGGGGCCACGCGCGCTGGATCATCCTCAACCGACCCGAAGCCATGAATGCCATCACCGGCACCATGCTCACCGAACTCAATGATGTGCTGAAGGCGGCGGATGACGATCCTGAGGTGCGGGTGGTTCTGCTCACCGGTGCCGGACGTGCCTTCTGCGCGGGGCTGGATCTCAAGCAGGCGGCCGCCGGTGAGGGCATTGGCGGGGCCGGACTCGCCAGCGCGGGCGCGCGTCATTACTCGACCCGGGAAATCTGCACCGTGACCCTGCAGCGCATGGATACGCCGGTGATCGGGGTGATCAATGGTGCTGCAGCCGGTTATGGTCTCGACCTGGCGCTGGGTTGTGACATGCGGCTGATGTCGGATAAGGCGGTGCTGATGCCGGGTTTTGCGAAGATGGGTGTGGTGCCCGAAAGCGGTGGCACCTGGTATCTGCCGCGGCTGCTCGGCTGGGCCAAGGCCTGCGAGGTGTCCATGCTCGGTGATCCGCTCAATGCCCAGGCCGCCGTCGACTGTGGACTGGCGAATCGGGCAGTGCCTGCTGCTGAACTGGAGAACACGGCCCAGGACTGGGCGGACCGGATCGCCGCGAACGCACCGCTGGCCATCGCCGAGATGAAGCGCCTGTTCCGCCACGGCCAGACCCAGGATTTTGAAAGCCACTCACACCATGTGCTGATGTCGGTGCTGAACCTGTTCAAGTCGGAGGATTTCCGGGAAGGGGTGCAGTCTTTCGCGGAGAAGCGTCCACCGAATTTCAAGGGAAAATAACCGGACTCTCAGCGATGTTCCTGCATCGCTCGATGGCTCTGCATCGCTCGATGGTCCTGCATCGCACCTGCCAGGGTCAGGAAAGCGCCACGTGCCTTCGTCGATAGCTTATCCAGCGGAGGACCGCTGCCAGCAGCCAGATCACACCCAGCCCGACGAGCGCGATGCGGATGCTTGAGTCTGTGACGTAGCCCAGTCCCAGAAAATCCGGTTTCCCCGTCTGCCAGAAAACCCATTCAAACCCCAGATAGGTTGCCAGTGACCGGTTTCCGGAGGCGAGTGCAATAAAAGCGTCCCGGCTAGCGGGGTTGATGCGCAGTGACGAGTTGATGGCGGGTTCGTTCTGGCCGTCGTGGCCGTAGACGAAATCGCCTGAACCGGTGCCTGCATACAGGATAGTGCCCAGTCCCCAGATCTCGAATCCGAACAGGCTCGCCTGGGGTGCGCGCATGTGCCGCAGAGTGTCCTGAGCGATCACATCCGGTGCACGATCGTTCAGGACAGCGTCTGCCAGACGGGTCAGATCTGCCGCGGTGGACGCGAAGCCGGTGGCAGCGCTGGCCGCGTACTGGTAAAGCTCGGCTGGCGTGCCGTCCGGGTTGTACACATTGGCTGCGTTTTCTCTAAGCCCCGGAAAACCATAGGTGGATCGCGACATACCCAGAGGATCGAGCAGGGACGACTGCATGTACGCGGGAAAGGTCTGTCCCGTCACGTCCTCGATCAGCAGTTGCAGAATCAGATAGCCGCCCCCGGAGTAGTCCCATTCACTGCCGGGTGTTCGGCCCAGGACAATCTGGACTTTCTCTCCCGAGGATGAGCGGGGATTGTTGAGTGATTCGACCAGCGAGGGGAGGGTTTCACCGATCGCGTACTCGCCGAAGCCAAGGCCGTCGGTCAATCCGGCGGTGTGACTGAGGAGTTGTCTGACGGTCACCGCTGCGCTTTGGTACGGGCTGTCGGGAATCTGCCAGCGTCTGAGATAGGTCGAAACCGGCGCATCCAGTTCGACCCGGCCGGATTGCGCAAGGTGCATGACGCCGAGTGCGGTAATCCATTTGCTTAAGGATGCGGTAGGAAACAGGGTATCCCGGTCGATCTTCTGACTCTGCTTGAGGAAGCCTTCAGCGAAGCGTTCGCCATCCTCGATCAGCACCAGTGCGAAATTACCCCTGTTGTGTGACTGCGCATAAGCCATGGCCGCCTGCCGGAACGCTGCAGGGTCGGTGCTGTCGGTCAGAGGGGTGTGCCACCAGCCGTTCACTGTGGTGTAGCCCACCAGCAGGATCCAGCCAGCCGATGCAACCGCCGCCACTGAAACGATTCGCAGAATGTTCACATGCTGCTCCACGGGTAGTCCATATCACTGATGGTCAGAGCCTGCATCCTGTGTCTTCGAGGCTCAACTGGCCCGTCGGGCGAGCCGGGCCAGCCGCGCAGTGGCAAGCATCATCCCCGCGGCCACCGCTGCCAGGCCGATCAGTCCGGGCGTGAAACTGCCTGTGGTGTCATAGAGCAGCCCGAGCCCCAGTGGCCCCAGCACGCCGCCGACTTCGGCAAAGGAAAAGAACAGTCCGCTGGCGGTGCCCGTTCTGCGCGGATTCATGCCGGGCAGTTCCATCAGCGTCAGAATCAGGACCGTCATCAGGGAAGCGCGCACCAGACCCTGCAGCAGCAGCGCACCGGTCAGCACCAGGGGTGCGGTGCTCAGCAGCAGCAGACAGGAGACAGCGCCGGCGAGACACAGCCCTGCCAGGATGCGGAAGCGACGCTCGGGCGTCGCCAGTCTGGGAATGGTCAGCGACCCCAGAATGCCGACCAGCATAGGCAGTGCGGCCCAGTAGCCGGCCGCCGTGATCGACATGCCACCGCTGCGCAGCAGCTCCGGCAGCCAGTTGCTCAAGCCGTGATTGATGAGAAACACACCCACACTCATGGCGAGTACCAGGCGCACGGCGGGCATTGCGAGCAGCACCATGACAACAGAGCGACTGGGCGCGACCCTGCCGGCAATGGCATCCTCCGAAGCGGGCGGATCCGCCGCGCCGGGCGCTTCGGGGAACCCGGGCACGCGCTGACCACACCAGGCCGTGATCGCCCACCAGAGAATCGCCGCCAGCAGGCCCACGGTACCCCACAGCAGCATGATGGCGCGCCAGCTCTCAGCAAACAGCGGCATCAGCAGCGGGTGGGTGAGGGTGAGGGCGAGGATGCCACCCAGGGTCGGGCCGGTGATATAGATGCCCATCGCAAGCCCCCGGCGGGTACCGGAGAAAACCTGGGCCACCACCTTTGGCGCACCGGACGAAATGATCGGTCCGCCGATGCCGAACACCATCACTGCCAGCAGCAGCGCCCAGTAGCCGTCTGCCAGCGCGCGGCCGGCCGCTGAGGCGGCGATCAGCAGCACGCCGATAAGCAGTGCACGCCGGCTGCCCAGGCGATCGAGCAGCAGTCCGCCGGGAATCGCTGCGGCGATGTAGGCCAGTTGCCAGGCACCCATGATGCTGCCCATGGCAGAGTGGGACAGACCCAGATCCGCCTCGATCACCCCTACCAGGGGTGCCAGGGAGCTCGCGATGGCGCCGAAGGCCAGATAGCAGACCCAGAGCCCGAAGAGCAGAATCCACTGCAATTTTTCACAATCCACTTGGCTAAACGATCAATCGACTATAAATTTGCGCTCCGATGGTGACCAGGGTGTGATTCTCCGG
The DNA here is from genome assembly GCA_041395945.1 of Pseudomonadales bacterium. Classification (NCBI taxonomy): domain Bacteria; kingdom Pseudomonadati; phylum Pseudomonadota; class Gammaproteobacteria; order Pseudomonadales; species Pseudomonadales bacterium. The sequence goes on along the minus strand of JAWKZN010000001.1, from coordinate 1,709,802 downwards.
GTCCTAACTGGCGAATATTCGGCACCTTATGCCGGGGTCCTGACAGCCGGACTCGCTGTCCGAGTTGGCTGGACGCCAGGGCGAGAAACGTAGTGTTCAGAGAATATTCAGTTGAAACAGTGTGTTATGGGCGTTATCGGGAAATTGGTATGGATGCTGCTGCATTTTTTACCAGCCGCCCTGGAGTGAGTTGATGAGTCAGCCCTTATCGGACCGCCGCCTGCACAGCGAAAACCTGGCCTATGCCGGGACCGGCGGCGTCAGCCAGAACAACGGCCGGGCGGGTTTCGTGCCAGCCTTCCGCGACGATGCCACCGGCAGGGTGGAAGTGGCCCGGATGGAAAATGGCGAACCGGCCACCATGCATCTGCTGTGTGCCTTACCCGATGAGTGGGTGTGTGCGCGGGATGCGGATGGGCGGGTGACGGCTTTACTCGCCTCCGTCGTTGCGGGATTTGTTCGGGAAGGTCGCTTCTACACCCGGGAGGAAGCTGCCGCCCTGGTCTGACTGCAGTCCACGCAGGAAGATTCTCACATCCGCCGCCGAACGCTTCGGCACCTCTTCCATCGGCAGGTGGCCGACATGCTCGTACACCACCAGCGTGCTGTCGGGAATCGTCGCTGCGAAGCGCTCGCCCACCGCTACCGGAATCAGTGTGTCGGTATCTCCCCAGAGGATGAGTGTGGGTACACGAATTCTGTTCAGAGGCGTTTGCGTTGCGGAGCTGTTGCGATTCTGACTGAAGCGTTTCAGGGTTGCCGCGCGTGTACCCGAACGCATGTTGAGTGTGTAGTAGCGTTCGATGAGAGCGTCGCTGACCAGCGCAGGATTCGCGTAAGAAGATTTCAGTCCCTGGGAGACCAGATAGGCCGGATCCAGATAGCGGGCGATGGACTGGAACCAGCTCAGGCGCAGCAGTCTGAAAGCCAGAGGGGATTCACCGGGTGTGTCTCCCTCCGCTACCGCACGCCAATCGGCGGGACCCGACGCATCGACCAGAATCAGGGCAACCACTTCCCGGGGATGTCGGAGCGTATAGCGCCAGGCGACACCGCCACCCATCGAGTTGCCGCCGAGGACGAATGCCGGCAGAGCAAGGTGTCGGGTCAGCGCCTGCACCACGTCCATATAGGCCTCGGCGGAGTAGTCGTCTTCCGGCGTCCGCCCTGTCAAGCCGTGTCCAGGCAGATCCAGGCTGACGATCCGGTACTCGCTACCGAGGGTGGCGACCCAGGGTTCCCAGGTGTGCAGGGAGGCGTTGGAACCGTGGATCAGAACCAGCGGCAGCCCATCCGGCCTGCCTTCGTCCCGATAGTGAATGCGGGCGCCGGACTCGAGGGTGAGGAAGCGCGATGCTGCACTCGTGTATCTGGCGTCAACCGTCTCTGCCGGGATGTCATGCTCGAAAACGCCGAAGGCGACGATGACTGCGATCAGCAGCCCGAAAAACGACAGATATTTGAACAACGGCTCGACCCCTTGCCTGAAGTGAAAGGGCAGACTGGTAGACTGCCCTGGCGATGATGCGATGCAGGGGTCAATGATGTTGGAAGTAAGCCTGCATGCACAAGGGCGCATACAGCGGGATCAGAAGATTGTGAGCACCGGGGTGTGCAATGGGCGGGCCCGAAGTGCCGGCAGTACCCGGTTTCCCGGACTGATCCGCCCTCCCTGTGCGGGGAAGGCGGATCTGTCGGGGGTGGTACAGGCTGCTAGGCTGCCACTGAGCTGGCCGCCTGCGCTTCTCGCGCCAGCAGCTGGAGGGCCGCCTTCAGGGAAAGATAGAAAGCGTCGGGCTGATATTCGTCCAGTTCAAATTCGTCGTCGAACTCATCCGTGACGCCGTTGCCGAAGTATTGATCTTCCATGAGTCTTACCATCCTTTTAAGTAAGTTTTTATTTGGCCCGTCTTCGATGGTAGTACGTGGCGACCCGCAGGCTGTGACGTGGGTCTTGTTTCCGCAAGCCGGGCGATGTCCGCGTGCCTGATCGTTTTGCATGGTTGGTCATTCTTGCGTGGCTTGTCTGCGGGCAGCAGGCCATTGCCGATGTGCGCATCGACGGTCTCAAATCAGAAAACGATGACGCGATACGGGAAAACGTGCTCGCCCACCTGCGGGTAGACGACGAATCCTGTGACGCGGATGCCGCCCGGGTCCGTTATCGCTTCGGTAATGCCCGGGAAGAGATCCGGGAGGCCCTGCAGCCCTTCGGCTATTACTCTGCCGAGATCAGCGCTCAGCTGGAATTTCCGGAAGACGCCTGCTGGCTGGCGCGGTTCGCGATCACGCTGGGCAAACCGGTACGAATCAGCGCCACCGAGATTGCCGTGGTCGGGGCGGGTGCAGGTACCGAGGAGTTTGCTGCGCTGCTCGACCGGCATTCGCTCAAGCCCGGCACGCAACTGTCTCACAAGGCCTACGAGTCGCTGAAGAGTCAGCTGCTGATCACGGCCCGCGAGTACGGCTATTTCGATGCCCGGCTGGTGAAAAACCGGATGGCCATTACACCGCACCTGTTCCAGGCGCAGGTCGAACTGGTTCTGGACACAGGCCCGCGCTACAGCTTCGGTGAACTGTACATCGAAAGCGACAGCCTCTCGCCCAATCTGATCCGCCGTTACGTGGACTTCAGACCTCAGACCCCCTTCGAGCAGCGCCGGTTGCGCAAGCTGCACAACGATCTGGTGACGGGAGAGTATTTCCAGGAAGTGGACATCCGTACCGTCAACACGGCGCAGCAGACGGTGGATGTCCATGTCAAGCTCACCCGCGGGCGACGTTTGCGCTACGGGGTGGGACTGGGATTCGGGACTGACACCGGCGTGATGGTGCGCGGAGATTTTGTCAGCCGCTGGGTCAACGCACGCGGGCATCGACTGGAACTCGACACCCGGCTTTCGACGCCGGAGCAGAGCGCAACCTTCGATTACCGCATTCCGGGTAAAAGGCCCCAGCGGGACTGGTATTCGATCTACGGGGGTTATCACGAGAAGGATACGGATGCCATCAGGACCACGGGCTGGAAACTTGGGGTGCGCGACACCCGCTTCCACAGCAGCCGCTGGAGTTCGAGCCGCTTTCTGGAGAATGTGGTGGACCGTTATGAGCAGGATGGCGACTGGCAGGAGCAGCAGACCCTGGTGCCCGGTTATGTTCTGACCTACCAGGTCGCCAATGCCACCGAGCGTCCAACCCGGGGTCTGCGCCTCAGCGCTGAGGTGCTCGGTGGCAGCGATGCACTGCTGTCTGATGTCACCTTCGCCCGCTTCAAAGTCGGCGGCAAAGTCATCCTGCCTGTGACAAAACGTGGCCGCCTGCTGGTGCGGGGTGAAACCGGCTGGATGGAGACGGACAATTTTGATGGCGTGCCGCCTACCTGGCGTTTCTTCGCGGGGGGTGACAGCAGTGTGCGGGGGTATGACTACCAGTCGCTGGGCCCGGTGGATGAGGAAGGCAAGAGTCTGGGTGGCGAACGACTGCTGACCTTCAGTGCGGAGATGGACTGGCAGATCTGGCAGGGCTGGTCCGGCGCCCTGTTTGCCGATGCCGGAAATGTCGGCAAGAACGATCTGCTCAAAGACATTCCCTGGAGTGTGGGAATGGGGGCGCGATGGTATTCGCCGCTGGGACCGATCCGGCTCGATCTGGCCTTTCCCCAGAGTGGTGACGGCAGTTTCCGGATTCACGTGTCCATGGGCCCGGATCTGTGAGCTCAGGATTACGCTGGCCGAGTCTGATCCTGCTTCCTCCGCTGCTGATCGCGGTGGTGGCAGCGGGTGTACTTTTCTTCACACCGACGGGTGTTGGTGTGGCGCTTGCCGTCGCTGATCGACTGCTCGGACCGGCGCTGCAGGTCGAGGGCTGGAGCGGGACCCTTACCGGTACCGTGTGTGCGGATTCCGTCGTTTACCGCAAGGCTGGGATCGATGTTGAAGCCGTGTCCGTCTGTGCACAGGTGAACCTGTGGGAGTCCTTTGACTTTCTGCGGGTCAGTCTGGCCGCAGTCGATGCTGCCCGGGTACTGGTCATGGTCACCGCGACCGACGACGCACCGGCACCCGATCCCCGGGATCTGAATCTGCCTGTCACCATCAAAGTACAGCGTGCCGCCATCGAGCTGCTTGAGATCAATGGATTCCGCATTGACGATTTCAACACCCGGGTCCGACTCGATAACGATGATCTGGACAGCAGCAGCACCTTCGAACAGGCGGGCAGACGCGTTTCGGTAACGACAAGCGGGCCCTGGCAGAGACTTACGGCGGAAGGCTGGATCGAGGTGCCTGAGACGATCGCGCTCTCCGGCTTCGTCGACCTCACACGGGCAGCGCTGCCTTTCAAGGCGACGGTGGAAGCCGCGTCACTGGCACTCGAGCCCTGGACCGGTCGGGCGCTTGACCTCGGCACCGTACTGCTGGATGTGCAGGGTGACAGCGCGTCTTACAGGTACCGGCTGAGGGGGGACGTTGACGATGCTCTGCTGGGGTACGCGCGGGTCCAGGCGGAGGGTGAAGGCGATCTGCAGGCACTGACGCTGGATGCCCGGGTGAATGCAGATCCGCTGGCCACCGGGGTGGGTGCGGTAGAAGGCGTCCACCTCACCGGCAGGATTGCCTGGCTGCCTGGCTTTGCATTCGATCTCGTGGCCGACGCGGACGCGGTGCCTGTGGTGCTGGCCGGTTACAGCGCGCAGTTCAGCGGCCGGGTACAGGGTGCGGGTGATGCGAACTCCATCGATGTGTCCGTGACGGCACTTCAGGGTGTGGTGAATGACACTCCGGTTGCGGGGGAAGGGGCTCTGCGGTGGTCGAGTTCCGGCTCCGCTGCCGGCTTTGCACTCGGGATCGAGCGAGTGGCGCTGTCCGTCGGGCAGGGGTCCGTCGACGCGCATGGTTCGGTGCGACCGGACGCGGCCGATCTGTCGATCACCGCGCGTAACTTCGCTCTGCCGTTTCTTTATGCGCCGCTGGGCGGACGTGTGAGCGGTTCCCTGGACCTCTCCGGTGAGATGACTGCGCCGGACATCGTCTCCGAAGTGGTGGTGGAGGAGCTGACCTTCGCAGGTCATTCAGTGGCCAGGGCAGAGTTCACCCTGGGTGGCAGCTCGGCGGAAGGGGGGCTCAGAGTCGATCTTCGCGGTGCGAGCCTCTATGCCGGTCGCAGTACAGACGGCGATGCCGGGGAACCTCTGATCGCTGACGCGGGCATCCGCGGCAGTGTTGTTTACAGGCATCGGGACACGCGCTGGGATGTGGAGGTGAACGAATTTGCTTTTGAATTCGAAGATCCACTGGCAGGTGTAATGCAGTTTGAACTCACCACCCCCGGTCTGGTCAGCTACACGGAGGGTCGCTTCGAACTGAGTGAAGCCTGTCTGCAGGCACGTGTCGCGCTGGTGAGCGGCTCACCAGCACGGCTGTGTGCATCGGGACGTTATCCCGAAGGTCCGGTACATCTGGAGATTTCGGACCTGCACCTCGTCGATTTCCGCACACCGATCAACGACATCAGTCTGAGTGCGGGTCTGGCGGCGAAGGTCGACTTCAGTTCACTGCAGCCACTGATCGGTTCCGGCGGGTTGCAGATGACAGCACTGACAGCCAGACCTTCCGCAGACGAAACCCTGCTGCTGGGCGACCTGTCGGCGGATCTGGAAATCGATACGCGCGCAGCCCGGCTGGTACTCACAACCCCGCAGAATCAGCCCCTGCTGATTGCCGGCGATCTGCGCGGTCTGGTTGCACAGGAACTGATGGCGTCGAACATCGAGGGCGAGGTTCGCATCGACGTCGATGGCATCTGGGCCATAGAGACTTTTCTGCCGATGAGCGTGAATTACGAACTGGCACGGATGCGCGGTGCGCTTGCACTCGATGCCTCGGTTTCCGGAACCTTTGAGGAACCGGTGATCAGTGGCGGAGTTTCGGTGCGGGATGCAGGGTGGGATGTGCTGGCGGTGGGTGCGGCGTTTTCAGAAATCGGGCTCGACGCCCGGCTCATCGACTCGCAGCGCATGAGTTTTCAGGCCGGCGGTAATCTGGGCGGTGGTGCCTTCAAACTGACAGGCACACTGGAGCAGCTGCAGTCGGACGATCGACAGCTGACAGCCGCCCTCGAGCTGGAACCCGGCCGGGTGGTTGACCTGCCGGACTATCGCGCCGATATCGGTGGTCAGATCACGGTGGCGATGGGACCCGATTCACTGCAGATCGAAGGTGAACTGAGCATGCCGAGTGCGCTCATTCGAATTGACGCTCTCCCGGCGGCTGCGGTGGGTGTGTCTCCGGACGCGGTCGTAATCGAAGACGACGCCGAGACTGAAGTTGCTGTGCGACAGATCCGCCGCAGCAACCTGAAGCTGACCCTCGGGGAGGATGTTCGACTCGAAGCTTTCGGTCTGGCGACCGGACTGCGAGGCAGCCTGAGGGTGCAGGAGCGGCCGGATGAGCCGCCAGAGGTTCGCGGCACCATCAACCTGCGCGATGGGGTCTTCGCTGCCTACGGACAGGAACTCAGCGTCGAGCGCGGACGGCTGAGATTCGCAGGTCCGATGGATGACCCGAGCATCGACGTGCTCGCCAGCCGGGTCGTGCCCTATGGGGAAAACGAGGTAACCGTGTCCCTGCTGCTGGGAGGTACGGCGAAGGCGATCACCACTGAGGTTCGATCCACGCCTGTGCTGCCCGAAGGGGATGCGCTGGCGCTGCTGATGACCGGCCGGACCCTGTCTGAAATGTCCAGCCAGGAGCAGACCAACGTCTATGGCGCAGCCATTGCGCTGGGCATGTATGGCGCATCGGGCATCACGGAGACGGTCGCCTCCACCCTGGGGCTCGAAGAAATCATCGTCGAACAGGACAATCTGGGTGAAGTGAAAGTCGGCGCAGCGGTTCGACTGAACAAGGATCTCTATCTGCGCTACACCTACGGCGTGTTTTCCCGACTGGGGGGCGTGCTGTTGCGCTACAGCCTCAACAAACGACTCTCGGTGCAGGGGCAGGCGGGGGATGCCCAGTCGATCGAGATCCGCTACGGCGTGGATGGCTGAGGTACAGGTCCGATCGCTGGCATGATCGGGAGCTGGTTCGGCAGTTCGACCGGGCATGGGTAAAACAGGTATCGTCCCTCACCGGAAGAATTCAACGCAGAGGAATCTGGGTATGCGTGGTTGGATGACTGTACTGGCGGTAGTCGGAATGCTCGCAGTGTCAGCAATCGGAGCGACTGAATCGAAACAGCTGCTCTGGGGCGATACCCATCTGCACACGTCTTATTCCTTCGATGCTTTCCTCAACAACAACCTGAGCGCAGATCCGGACACCGCCTTCCGCTGGGCGAAAGGTCTGCCGGTGATTCACCCCTACCATCGGGCGCGGGTGCAGCTGTCGCGACCGCTGGACTTTCTGGTGGTCTCAGACCATGCAGAACTGCTGGGTGCACTGCGGGACATCTACTACAACGGCATCGAGCGCCAGGATGCAGGCGTCATCGGCGGACTGACCGACTGGTATACCGCACGTGTGGTACGGGATGCGATCGACGAACGCAGAGGTGCGGAGTTGTTCGCGGGTGCGCTGCCGGTCTCTGCGGATCCCCGTGCAGCGGCAGAAGGCTGGAAGGCACAGGTGGCCGGCGCCTTCAGGATTTCCGACGGTATCGTTGCGACCAGCTGGCAGCGCAGCGTTGAGATCGCGGACAGCCACAATGTGCCCGGTCAGTTCACCAGTTTCATCGGCTGGGAGTGGAGCTCCATTCCCGGCGGTGCCAACCTGCACCGGGTGGTCTTCACCAGTGCGGATGGGGCGATAGCCGGCAGGTTTCAGCCTTTCGCCAGCAGCGACAGCCCGTACCCTGAGGATCTGTGGCGCTGGCTGGAAGCAACCAGCGCGGCCACCGGCGCCGAGTTCGTCGCCATCCCGCACAATTCCAATATCTCCAAAGGATTGATGTTCGACGACCGCTCCCTGCGCGGAGAACCGATGACGGCCGACTATGTCCGGCGTCGCGCACGCTGGGAGCCGGTGGTGGAAATCACCCAGATCAAAGGGGATTCGGAGACCCATCCGGCTCTCTCGCCGGAAGACGAGTTCGCGGATTTCGAGCACTATCCTTTCTACATCCAGCAGGCGCCCGAACCCTATGTGGCAGCGCCGGGTGACTTCGTGCGCAGCGCTCTGCGCAGCGGGCTTGCGCTGGGTGCGTCGCTCGGCACCAATCCTTATGCCTTCGGTGTCATCGGCTCCACGGATTCGCACAGCGGGCTGGCCTCGCCGGACGAGACAAACTTCTGGGGCAAAATGGCCACGGACTCGACACCGGAGACCAAGAGCGGCTTCAGCATCGCCGGTGGACCCAGCGGCTGGAACATGTCTGCCCAGGGGCTGGCTGCGGTGTGGGCGTCGGAGAACACCCGGGAAGCCATTCTCGCCGCATTCAAGCGACGTGAGGTGTACGCCACCACCGGACCACGGATCCAGGTGCGACTGTTTGCCGGCAATGGGTTCAGTGAAGCGGACGTCTCTGCTCCCGGTCTGCTCGATACCGGGCTCGACGCGGGTGTGCCGATGGGCGGAGAACTCGATCGAGCGGACCTCACCGAGGCAATGCAGATTCTGGTAGTCGCACTCAGAGATCCGGAAGGGGCGAATCTCGACCGGATACAGATCGTGAAAGGCTGGCTGGATGCGCAGGGTCAGACCCATGAACGTATTTTCGATGTCGCCTGGTCCGGCGCGCGCGCACCGGGCGAAGACGGGCGCCTGCCGCCGGTTGGGAATACTGTCGACCGGCGCACCGGCCGCTATACGAACAGCATTGGCGATACCGAACTGCGCGCACTCTGGCAGGATCCGGAATTCGATCCTGCACAACCCGCCTTCTACTATGCCCGGGTGCTCGAGATTCCGACCCCACGGCACAGTCTGCTGGATGCGCTGGCGCTGGGGATAGAACCGTCGGCTGACTATGCGCTCACACTCCAGGAGCGCGCCTATTCCTCACCGGTGTGGTACCGGCCATGAGTGATTCCTCTGGTTTCAGCGGCAGGCAGGTGCTGCTTATCGTCTTTCTTGCCATCCTGCTGACCGCGGCGGTGTCCTACTGGTTTGTGCGCACCTACATTTATGCCGCTGACTTCACCCCTGTCACCCTGTCGGAAAAGGAGCAGTCGCAGCTGGACGGTAAGCTGGCAGAGCTCGGTCTCGATCCGCTGGATGTGATGCCGGAAGCGCAGCGGAGTCGTGGCGATGCCGACCGCTTCGATAAAGACGGACGCCTCATCCCAGAGAAGTATTCTGAAGCAGGCGCGAGCCGTGAAATTCATCTCACCGAAAAGGAACTCAACGCGCTGGTGGCGAGCAGTCCCGATCTCGCACGACGCTTCGCCATCGATCTGTCGAGCAGCCTGGCCAGCGCGAAACTGCTGGTGCCGGTGGATCCGGATTTTCCGCTCTTCGGGGGCAAGACCCTGCGGGTGACGGCGGGTCTGGAACTGGACTACCGGAACCGGCAGCCGGTGGTGATCCTGCGGGGGGTCAGTGTCATGGGGGTACCGATTCCCAACGCCTGGCTGGGGAATCTCAAGAATGTGGATCTTGTGGAGCAGTTCGGAGGCGGACCGGGCTTCTGGCGCGGATTCGCCGACGGTGTGGAGACGATCGAGATCCGGGATTCGGAATTGCAGATCGTGCTCAAAGAGTAGACGGCGGTGTGGTCGGACCCCCGCCACCCACCTGCAGGACTCAGGTGACGGTAGCGACGATGGCGATCAGGGCGAGACTCACCCCTATCAGCACAACCACGTTGATTCCGATGCGTTTCATGGTCGCAGCATCTGCGGGATCGAGGTAGCTCACGGCTTTCTCCAGCAAGCAAACGCTTAAACATTACGGGCGGGCGGGACAGGTGACTTTGATTCAGATTAATCAGAATGCTGATGGTGCCTGCAGCGTGCAGTATTGCGGCGATTCGGCGTCGGGCGGACACTCGGTTACACTGCATCCTCCCCGCCACCGGGCGCGGGAAAATTATCTGCAAGCCCTGGAGAGCAAGCGCGTGGAAAGACGATGGAACAGAGCCCTGGGCACGGTCATTGCCGGCGTTTTTTTGGTTGGACTGCTGGGCGGCTGTGCCGAACCGCAGGTACAGGTGCCGTACCGGGCCGTCACCGACAGCAAGCAGTTCATGAACTGGGTGCTGGATCCCCAGGCGGATGTGATCTGGGGTTCCGCGGGCGTGGTATCCACCCTGGAGGGAGAGCGGGATCTGCGGCCTACCACCCAGGAAGACTGGGACGCGGTACGGAACGCGGCCGCCACGATTGCCGAAGCGGGCAATCTGCTCATGATGCCGGGTCATGCCCGGGCAGGCGCTGACTGGAACGAAATCTCCCAGGGATTGACCGCCAAAGGCATGGAGCTGGTGGCTGCAGCGGAAAACAAAGACGCCGACGCGATCTTCGAACTCGGTGGCCACCTCTACAACATCTGCGTGGCCTGCCATCAGTTGTACGTGTATCCGGACGGTGATCAGGGCGAATAGGGAGCCTGTGATCCCGCCAGTGATCCTGCCCGCGACCTTGCGCGCGACCTTGCGCGCGCTCCTGCGGGCATTCGGGACGATGGTGCTGCTGGCGCTGTCTGTGGATGCGCTGGCGCACAATCTCTCTGCCAGTAACGCGAGTTTCGTCGAAGCGCTCAACGGTCCGGCGATCGTGCCCTTCCTGTATCTCGGCGCCAAGCACATGGTTACCGGCTATGACCACCTGCTGTTTCTGATCGGTGTGGTGTTCTTCCTGCGCGAAGCGAAAGACATCGTTCTGTATGTGTCGCTGTTCACCCTCGGTCACAGCATTACGCTGCTCGGCGGTGTGCTGGCGGGATGGCAGGTCAACGCCTATCTCATCGATGCGGTGATCGGTCTGTCCGTAGTCTACAAGGCGTTCGAAAACATGGGCGGTTTCGACAGACTTGGCCGCTGGAAGCCGGACACCCGGGCTGCAGTCGGCCTCTTCGGCCTGTGTCATGGGCTTGGGCTGGCGACAAAACTGCAGGATCTCACCCTGACTTCAAACGGACTGATCACCAACATGGTCAGTTTCAATGTTGGGGTTGAGCTCGGTCAGCTCGCGGCACTGGCGCTGATACTCCTGCTGCTCATGCGCTGGCGTTCGGGTGCAGGCTTCGAACGTCAGGCGTTTGCCGCAAACGCGGTACTGATGACCTGCGGTTTCCTGCTGGCCGGCTATCAGCTCGGTGGTCTGGTGCTGGAGTCGTGAGTGCCGCACCCGCGCGGCGACTCTGGAAGGCGACACTGGCGTCGTTCGTCGTGGCGGTGGTGGTACTGTTCACCCTGGTGCTGCCCGCGGAATATGGGGTGGATCCCCTCGGTACCGGTGAAGCCCTGGGACTGCTCGGATTGTCGAGAACGGGTCCTGCGGCGGTGATCGGTGCGGAGGAAGGCTATCGGCAGGATCACATGCGCTTCGAACTCGCGCCTTTCGAGTCGGTGGAATACAAGTACCGACTGGAGCAGGACGCCGCCATGCTGTTCGACTGGACTGCCACAGGTGAGCTGGTCTACGAACTGCACGCGGAGCCGGACGGGGCGGAAGCCGGTTATGCAGAGAGTTTTGAGAAGGGCCGCGCCAGCGCGGCTGCGGGCACCTATCTTGCGCTGTTTCCGGGCATTCACGGCTGGTTCTGGGAAAATCGGGGGAATCAGACCCTGACCCTCGAATTGCACACTGCGGGCTATTACTCCCTGGCCATCGAGTTCCGGGACGGCGATCGCAGCGAGCGGTTACCGTCGCGATGAGACGCGCCTCTCCAAGATCGCACTAATCGGGGTAGAATCCCCCGAGGTTCAATTCGGGAGGGAGACCATGGATCAGGATTTCAGTCAGGACAGTCGGTCGCCTGTCACCGGCACCAGCCGACGACGCTTCTTTCAATACGCGGCTGCTGTCGGTATCGGTGCCCAGACGCTCATGCGCTCGGGTGATGTCCGCGCCGCGGTGTTCGATGCGAAGGAATCCGTTGCGCTGCCCTGGCCGGAAATGCGCTACCGGACCCTGGGCAGAACGGGCTTCGAAGCCAGCCGTCTGATCTACGGCTGTGGTGCAGCGCTGATGCGGCGCCCCAACGACAGACTGCTCAACACCGCGCTGGAGGCAGGCATCAATGTCTTCGATGTGGGCACCAGCCGCTACTACGACATGGCGGAACGCAATCTCAAGAATTTCCTCGCCGCCAATCGCAAGAATATTTTCCTGATCTCGAAATCCTTCATTCCGGAACAGGTACAGCCGGATGACGATTTCAGCGTCGCCGATGCACAGGCGGCGGCAAAGGGCTGGCTGTCCATGCTCGATGAAAGTCTGAGTGAACTCGGGGTAGAGCAGGTGGACGCCTATTATCTGATGGGTTCCAACAATGTCCGGGTGATCGGCAGTGAAGAGATTTATCGGGCGTTCCAGTCTGCGAAAGCTGCCGGTAAGGCGCGCTTCTTCGGACTGAGCACACACCAGAATGCCCATGCGGTGCTCGAAAAGGCCATCGAAACCGGCTGGTACGACCTGGCGATGATCGCCATCACCCCCGGCGGCTGGTATGACTGGGAGACCAAAAAGCTGCTGCCTGGTACGCCGAGCATGGTGGAACTGCGACCCCTGCTCGATCGGGCCCGGGCAGCCGGTATCGGTATGATCGGAATGAAGGCCGCCCGCTACATTGCCGGTCGCGGTTTTCTCGGTGGCGGCAATGCGGACGCCTTTGACGGGCACTATCAGGGTGCGCTGCTGCAGGCGAAGCTGTCGTCCTTCCAGCGCAGCTACGCCTATGTGCTCGAACACGGCCTCGACTGTGTGAACGCCGATATTCAGAACTACGACCAGCTGAAGGAAAACTACGTCGCCGCCGCGACATCCAGCGAGTACTTCAACGCCACCGCCTGACCGGAGCATGCACCATGAATGTAGGTGAGGGCATTGCCCACGCGCTGAAGCGGGAAGGGGTGGACGTGCTCTTCGCCTACCCGGTGAATCCGCTGATCGAAACCTGTGCGATGGCCGACATCCGCACGGTGATCGTGCGTCAGGAACGGGTGGGCCTGCACATGGCGGATGCCTATTCGCGCCTGTCGTCGGGTAAGAAGATCGGTGTGTTTGCCATGCAGCACGGGCCTGGTGCGGAGAACGCCTTCGGCGGTGTCGCCCAGGCCTATTCCGAGTCGTCACCCATCCTGGTGCTGCCCGCCGGTTATCCCCGGCGGCTGGCCCACTACTACCCGAATTTCAATTCCACCCTCAACATGCAGCATGTCACCAAGTGGGCAGAGCCGGTGACCATGGGCAAGGCGCTGCCCGAGATCATGCGGCGCGCCTTCTTTCAGTTGCGCAACGGTCGTCCCGGGCCGGTGCTGGTGGAGGTGCCGCTGGATGTGTTCGCTGAAGAGGTACTCGATGGCTGGCAGCATGAACCGGCGTATGCTGCCCGTTCGGCCCCGGATCCGGTTGACGTGGAGAAAGCGGCGGCAGTCCTGGCGGCTGCGCAGCGGCCGGTGATCTATGCCGGACAGGGCGTGCACTATGCCGAGGCCTGGACTGAGCTCAAGGCGCTGGCCGAGGCCTGGAATATTCCGGTGACCACCAGCCTGGAAGGCAAGAGTGCGTTTCCGGAAAACCATCCCCTGTCTCTCGGCAGTGGCGGGCGTGCGAATCCGCGGCCGGTGAAACGTTTCCTCGAAGATGCGGACGTGATTCTCGGCATCGGCTGCAGCTTCGCGCTGACCGCTTTCGGTGTGGCGATGCCACGGGGCAAGACCATCATCCACGCCACTCTGGATCCCATGGATCTCAACAAGGATGTCCCCGCGCAGCACGCCCTGATCGGTGATGCCAAACTGACGCTGGCAGCACTTACCGATGCGATGAGCGGGCACCCCCGGAAGACGGCGGACGCACGCAGAGGTGTCGGTCAGCAGATTGCCGCGCTGCGGGAGGAGTGGCTGGCCGAATGGATGCCGAAGCTGACCTGCGACACCGCACCGATCAATCCCTACCGGGTGCTGTGGGATCTGCAGCACACCGTGGACAGGGACGAGACGATCATCACCCATGACGCGGGCAGCCCACGGGATCAGCTCACGCCGTTCTGGTCGAGCACCACACCCCTGTCCTACATCGGCTGGGGCAAGACGACTCAGCTCGGTTACGGCCTGGGTCTCGCCATGGGAGCGAAACTGGCACGGCCGGAAAAGCTCTGTATCAACGTGTGGGGTGATGCCGCCATCGGCTTCACCGGTATGGATTTTGAGACTGCGGTGCGGGAGCGGATTCCCATACTGTCGATCCTGCTCAACAATTTCTCGATGGCCATCGAGCTGCCAATCATGAAAGTCTCTACCGAGAAGTATCGCAGCACGGACATTTCCGGCAACTATGCGGACATGGCCAAAGCCTTCGGCGGCTATGGCGAGCGGATAACAAATCCTGCGGATATCCGCAGTGCCATCAACCGGGGAATCGAAGTCACCCGGGGCGGACAACCGGCACTGCTCGAGTTCATTACCGATAAAGAGATCAGTATTTCGGCGGGATGAAACCTGCCGCAGTGGAGAATTGATAATGGCGAATGAAGGCTACCATGAACCCATCAACGAGCTGTCCGATGAGACCCGGGACATGCATCGTGCAATCACGTCGCTGATGGAGGAACTGGAAGCGGTGGACTGGTACAACCAGCGGGTTGATGCGTGTAAGGACAAGGAACTCAAGGCCATACTTGCGCACAACCGGGACGAAGAGAAGGAGCACGCCGCCATGGTGCTGGAGTGGATCCGCAGAAAGGATCCTGCCTTTGATCATGAGTTGCGTGATTTCCTTTTCACGGATAAACCGATCGCTCACGATTAGGCCGACAACCGGGATCCGGTCGGTGCGGGTCAGACGGCGGCGGCGAAAAAGACCAGCAGTGTCATGTCCTCCTCAATTTCGAAGAAGCTGTGTGTCTCGGTCGCACGCACGTAGATCACACTGCCTGCGCTCACCGATTTGAGCTCATCCGCGATCTTCACGTTGGCGCGGCCTTCGACCACGTAGTAGACCTCGTCCTCATCGTGGGGACTCTGCATGTCCTTGGAGCCGGCTGCCAGATGGTAGACGCCGCAGGAGAGTGCCGGCACCCGCAGAAATTCCTTGTACTCCACACTCTTGCCTGTGAGCCGGGACTTGATTGCGTCGAGGTCAAATATTTTCCAGGGATCATCGGTCATGCGGGAGGTACTCGGTGGATTGGCCTGCCTGCATCATAGAGGGCCGTGGGTTATTCTCAAGCCAGGCTTATGGGGAGACAGCGGGTAAATGGATCTGATGAAACTGCGTGATGATGCGGCCGGTGAGTGGGCACGGCGGCCCTGGTGGCTCAACCTGATCGGTCTTTTCTGCCTGTATATGACCTTCCTGTATATGCCATTCGATCTCTTTCTCAAGCCGGTGGCCGTTGACGAGGAGGTCTGGTTCGGTATCACCCTGCACGGCTGGCCGGCCAAACTCACCGCGCCCCTGCACTGGCTCATCTATGGGGCAGGAGCCTGGGGCATCTGGCACATGCGTGTCTGGATGTGGCCCTGGGGGGCCGTTTACCTGGCGCAGATCTGTATCAGCATGCTGGTCTGGAATCTGCTTGATCCCAGAGGGCAGGGCTGGACGGCGGGGCTGATTGCGGCGGCCGTCTTTGCGGTGCCGACGATTGCCATGTGGCGCTCCCGCGGTCTGTTTTCACCGGGTTATCGTTCGACCGCCTCTTCGAGGGCATAGGCGATCAGGTAGTCGGCGGCGGGCGCATCGCTGGTCCAGTGTCCACCGGCAGCCACCACCACGAACTGACGCCCGCCCGAGCTGTAGCTCATGGGGACCGCATTGGCCGTTGTCGGCAGTTTGTCACGCCAGACTTCCTCGCCGGTGCTGATGTCGAACGCACGCATATAACGGTCGCTGGCAGCTCCGATGAACACCAGACCGCCACCGGTGACCATCGGTCCGCCCATTTCGATACCGCCCTTCATCCGGGAGACCGGCCAGGGTGCTGTTTCTTCGAGTGTGCCGAATGGCACCTGCCAGAGAATATCGCCGTTCGACAGGTCAATGGCCGCGAGCGTGCTCCAGGGTGGGGGGCTGCAGGGTGCACCCAGTGGCGAAACCAGGGGCTCGAGCTGGACACAGTAGGGTGAGCCCAGCTGGGGCCAGACGTTCTCGGGACAGATCGCCCGGGGAATGAGACGCACGGTGAATGCCATATGTTTGGTGTTGGCAACGAGAATCTGTCGTTGTGGATCCAGTGCCGGGGCACCCCAGTTGTTGCCTCCCAGAGGGGAAGGGTAGTAGACGGTGCCTGCCAGGCTGGGCGGGGTGTAGATGGGTCCGGTTTGCAGTTTCTCGATCTGCCTGCGACAGCTGCCCCTATCGAGAAATGTGAAACCCCAGGCATCTTCCGGTCCGAAGCGCAGCGCATGGAGGGGTTCGGGCTTGACCGGGAAGGGCTGGGTAGGGCTCAGGTACTCACCGGGTACGGCACCGTCCTGTGGCACCGGCCGCTCTTCGACCGGAAACAGGGGGATGCCCGTGCGTCGATCGAGCACGAAGGTCATTCCCATCTTGGTGACCTGCACCAGTGCTTTCTGCAGTTTGCCGTCTATGGTGAGATCGGCGAGGGTGGGTTGCGCCGGGGTGTCGTAGTCCCAGATGTCGTGATGTACGAACTGGTAGTGCCAGACCACCCTGCCGGATTGTGCATCCAGTGCCACCACCGAACTCGAGTAGTGATCCAGATCGCCCTTGCGGTCCCCGCCGTAATAGTCGGGTGAGGAATTTCCGGTGGGAACATAAATGAGGCCGAGTTCAGGATCCACCGATATGATCGACCAGACATTGGTGGTGCCACTGACATAGGTACCGTCCTCGGCGATTGCTGCACTGCCTGGGGGTACCGGGTTCCAGCCCCAGCGGAATGCGCCGGTCACGACGTCGTAGGCGCGCACCACGCCGGAGGGTATGTCGTTACGCTGACTGTCGGCGACGTATGCGCCGGTGACGAGTGTTTGTCCGATGATGGCGGGTGGGCTGGTGATGCTGTATTCCGAGGCGGTGTGTTCTGTCAGCCCGGCACTCAGTTCGATGTCGCCCCCTCCGGCGAAATCCTCACAGCGTTTGCCGGTTGCGCCGTCGACGGCGACGATGCGTGCGTCCAGCGTACCCATGATGATCCGGTGGTCGCAGGCTGCCCCGCTGGGGATGGGGTTCTGCCAGGAACTCACGCCCCGGCAGTTCGTGAGGCCCTCTACATCGATGTTCACTTTCGGGTCGAATGACCATTTTTCAGCACCGGTCTGGGCATCGAGTGCAAATATGCGGTTGAATGGTGTGCAGTAATAAAGGGTATCGTTGACCATGATCGGCGTAGTCATGAAGGTCGTAGGTCGTACCTGGTCTGCATCGACCCTTTCCGTCAGTTCAATCAGCTCGGCTTCGCGGTAGTCGCCCGATCGGTGCTGCCAGGCGACCTGCAGTCGGCCCACGTTGTCCGCATCGATCTGAGTGGCGGGTGAGAATTTTCCGCCACCGGGACCCGCGCCATAAGCGCCCCATTCGATGTCTGTTTCCCGCTGCTCGCCGCTCGCAGCGGCGCAGAGTGCAGCAGACAGCCACAGACCGACGACGCTGAGTGTGCGTAATGCCATATGCCATTCCCCTGTTTCCCGTAATCGATGATAAACGAGTTGTGCACTGAGCTGGACTTCCGGTTTTTCCGGAGTCAGAGAAGCCGGAGTGTCGGGGCGACGCGCCTAGGCGTTGCTACTTGCTCAGAGGTTCCCTAGCATCGCCCGGGCACTGAGAGGATTAGCGATGAAGGCTGTAGTGTTTCTGATCGCCGTATCGGGACTGCTCACGGGCTGTGGCAGCGAGCGTGATTCCGGGGAAGATCTGTCGCGGCAAACGGGCGCGGCGGAACCGGGTACGACTACCGATGACGCGAAGGCCGAGGTGGTGGTGCTGGCCAGGGGTGCGGCTATTTCCGGCGCCAACGGGATAGCATTCGCCCCGGACGGCCGGCTGTTCATCGCCTCGGTGATCGGATCAGAACTGGTGGTGATGGATCCGGACAGCGGCAGGATTCTCGAGCGCCGCTCCGATGGGGTGGATGGCCCAGACGACATCGCCTTTAACAGCCAGGGTGATTACTACTGGACCTCGATCCTCACCGGCGAAGTTGCCGGCATGACCGCCAATGGCACAAGGATCACCGCGGCGCGGCTTACCCCCGGGGTTAATCCGCTGACCTTCTCGGATGACGACAGGCTTTTCGTTTCCCAGTGCTTCTTTGATGACAAGCTCTACGAAGTAGATCCGCGCGGCCTCACCCCGGCACGCCTGATCGCGGACGATCTGGGTCCCGGCTGCGGTCTCAACGGCATGGACTGGGGGCCGGACGGCAGGCTCTACGGGCCGCGCTGGTTTCAGCAGCAGGTAGTCAGTTTTGACGTGGACACCGGTGAGCGGCGTATCGAAGCAACCGGACTGGAAGTACCTGCAGCGGTGAAATTCGACTCCAGGGGCGTGCTCCATGTGCTGGATACCATGGCAGGTGCAGTCGTTCGTATCGAAGACAGCAGACAGACCATCGTCGCCGACCTTGAACCGGGACTCGACAATCTGGCCTTCGATGCGGCAGATCGCCTGTTTGTATCCAGCTTCGCGGACGGCGCGGTCTGGCGGATCGAGGCGGATGGCACACCCAGGGCCCTGGCACCCTCAGGCATGGCGCATCCGGGCGGGGTCGCCCTGCTCGAGCGCGCGCGGGGCAACCTGGTTGCGGTCGCCGATCTGCATGCACTGCGGGGCTTCAGCGTGGAAGACGGTACACCGGTCTTTACCCAGCGCAATGTTCTGGGCGTTGGTGCGCTGGGATCGTTGACCAGTCTGACTGCCGATGGTGCCAATCTGATCCTCACCTCCTGGACGGAAAACAGCGTGCGTGTCTGGGATCCGGTTGCGGAGAAGACCCTGGAACGGCACGACAATCTGCGTCTGCCGGTGAGTACGGTGCGTTATCAGGGCGAACTGGTGGTTGCCGAGCATGCGGCAGGCGAGGTGCGCAGCATGGGTACCGCGGGCAGCACGGTTTACGCCAGCGGCCTGAGCGCGCCGACCGCGCTGTGCACGGACGGCCGTTCCCTCTGGGTCAGCGATCGGGCCGAGGGTCGGGTCCTGAGGATCGCTGACGATGGCAGGGCAATCGAACCGGTTGTTGTCGCCGAGGGCCTGGCAGCACCAGAGGGTCTCGCACTCTGGCGGGGCAGACTGCTGGTCCGGGAGGGGGAGAGTGGTCGGGTTCTGGTTCTCGATTCCGGTAACCCGCGGGTGCTGGTCACACTGGGTGCCGGATCACCGGCGGCATCAGAAGCCCAGCCGCCTTCGATGATATTCAATGACATCGTGGTCGCCGGAGAGCGACTCTACGCCGCGGATGAACTGACACGCCAGCTGGTACGGGTGGATCTGAGTGGCGTGAATTGAGACCGGCGCCCGAACCGCTACAATAGCCGGCTCATTTTTCAATCGTTTGTTCAACAGAGGTTCCCATGGAAGACGTATACATCATCGAAGCCGTCCGCAGTCCGATCGGTAAGCGCGGCAAAGGTCTGGCCGGCCTGATGCCGGCAGATCTGCTCGGCGCGGTGCAGCGCGCGGCACTGGAGCGCAGTGGCATTCCCGCGGAGAAGATCGGTCAGATCATCGGCGGCTGCGTCTCCCAGGTGGGCGAGCAGTCTTTCAACATTGCGCGCATCGCCTGGCTTTCCCAGGGCCTGCCGGAAGAGGTTGCCGCTACCACTGTGGATTCCCAGTGCGGCTCCAGCCAGCAGGCGACCTCCCTGGCAGCAGCCATGGTGGCCTCCGGTATGGAAGACATCGCCATGGCCTGTGGCGTGGAAATGATGTCCCGGGTGCCACTGGGCTCGAACATGAAAGACGGGGTGCCCATGGGTGCCAGTTACATGTCCCACTACCAGCCCACCAGTCAGTTCATGGGTGCGGCGATGATCGCCGAGGAATATCAGATCACCCGCGCGGATACGGACGCTTTCGGTCTGCGTTCACAGGAGCGGGCAATCCGGGCGTGGGAGGAGGGCCGATTTGATCGGGAGATTGCCCCGATTGAGGCACCCGAACTCGACGCCGAGGGTAAACCCACAGGTAAGATGCGGACGATTTCAAGGGATGAAGGGCTGCGTGCGACCACCCTGGAATCCCTCGCCGGCCTGCAGCCGGTTGCCGGGCAGGAACTCCACACCGCCGGCACCAGCTCCCAGGTATCCGATGGGGCCGCAGTCGTCATCGTGGCCAATGCCAGGGCGGTAAAAGAACTGGGTCTGAAACCCCGGGCGAAGATCATCGCCACCACGCTGGTGGGAGTGGATCCGGTCACCATGCTGAAAGGACCGATTCCGGCAACCCAGAAAGTGCTCGCTCAGACAGGTCTCAGCGTGGACGACATCGATGTTTTCGAAGTCAACGAAGCGTTTGCCTCGGTCGTACTCGCCTGGGAGAAGGCGCTGCATCCGGATCCGGAGAAGGTGAATCCCAATGGTGGTGCAATCGCGCTGGGTCATCCCACCGGTTCCACCGGTGCGCGGCTGCTGACCACGGCACTGCATGAACTCGAGCGCACGGGCGGACGCTACGGGCTGGTGGCGATGTGCTGTGGTGGTGGACTTGGGACCGGCACCATTATTGAACGGATCGACGGCTGAACAGTAACCGTCGCTGATTTACTGCTGCCGAACGGTCAGCAGAGATCGGGCAAGGGGCCCGGACGGAAGTTGATCCGGGCGTGAGCGAGGACGGGCTAACCCGGGCCTCGCTCGACAGCTCCGCTGTTCCCTCGCGCAGCTATTTGCCTCGCGGGAAGCCCGCGAGTCAAATAGCCTTACTCGGCCTCGCTACACGGCCCGGGTTCGCCCGTCCTCGCTCACGCCTGGTACATCTCTCCGAACTTCTTGATCGCGCTTCCGCCTGGTGATCGGAGTAGTCCTGCGTCTGTAGAAGCGGATCTGCGAATCCTGCATTGTGGGCGAGTCGTGCATGGAGTCGATACGCTGGTCTGGTCTCACAGCTCTGTCCCGGATCCACCCCAGCCACGAACTTCGCTCCGAAGACAGCTCTCTCCGAGCAGCAGCCAAGCGAGATCAACCTCCGGACTGTTTCACATATGCGAAAAGCGCGTAATCCTCTCGACGTTGCTGCTGGTGGAGCGCAGTCGCCAACCCATGCACAGCGCCACCAGTCCCAGTCCGATGGTCATGCCTGTCCAGAATCCGATCACTCCCATGGGCTCGAATCCCAGCAGGCCGAAACCCAGTACTGCACCCAGCGGCAGCGAAACTGCCCAGTAGCCGAGAATGAAAAACAGCATGGGTATCCGGGTGTCCTTGTAACCGCGCAGTGCGCCGACCAGAGTGCCCTGGGTGTCGTCGACGATCTGATAGATGGCAATCAGCAGCAGCACTGAGGAGGCCAGGGCCGCCACCGCAGGATCGGAGGTGTAGACGCTGATGATTTCATGGCGGGCCAGCACCAGGATCGCGCTGACGATCAGCGCGTAGACCAGAGAAACGCCGAAGGCCACCACCGCCACGTGACGGGCTGCGCCGAACTGATTTGCTCCGACAAAGTAACCGACGCGAATGCTCGCGGCCGCACCCAGCGACATGGGCAGCACGTAGGTCGCCCAGCCGACGTTACCGGCAATCGAGTGTGCGGCAATAGCTGTCACACCCAGGGATGCGATGAGGAAAGTCATCACCGAAAACACGGTCATCTCGAGGAAGACGGTTACCGCGATCGGCAGGCCGATTTTGAGGATGGACAGAAAAGCCGTCAGGCTCGGTGGTTCGAGGTGGCTGAGTACACCGGTTTCCCGGAAATAGCGGGCCCGCAGCAGCAGGCTCATGAGTGCCAGTTCGAACCACAGCACAATGGCGGTTGCCCAGGCACAGCCTTCGCCGCCCAGCTCCGGTGCGCCGAATTCACCATAGATGAAGGCATAGTTGAGCAGCGCGTTGAGTGGCAGCGCAGTGCCGGCGATGATCATCGGTGGCAGCGTCCGGCCGAGACCTTCGCTGCTGTGGCGCAGAGTCACGTAGAGCAGCATCGCAGGCACTCCCCAGGCCACCGCACTGAGATAGCGCCCGGCGACCGCCGCAGCGGCCGGGTCTGCGTCTGCCCAGACGAATATCGGGTCCGCATTTACCACCAGCAGGATGCACAACACCGATACGAACACAGCGAGCCACAGTCCCTGACGGATCTTCGCACCGGTGGCTGCCAGTTCACCTCTGCCGCGCAGCTGGGCGATGATCGGGGTCAGCGCCATGTTGAGTCCGGCAAAGAACATCATCACCGGCCACAGCACGTTGCTGCCGAGGGCAACACCGGCGAGATCGGTGGAGCTGTAGTGTCCGGCCATGGCCACGTCGAGAAAGCCCATCGCCATGATGCAGAACTGGGTGGCGGCCATGGGAGCGCCGAGCCGGAACAGGGCCAGCAGTTCGCCCCGGATACCCTGCCTGACGGCGGCGCCTGTCGTGAGAGCGCTCATGGCAGAGCTGTCAGATTGCGCCGCTGGTCCGGAAGGCGCGGATCTGCGCTTCGTCGAAACCGATTTCCTGCAGTACCGAATCCGTGTGCTCGCCCAGGCGCGGTGGCGGCAGTTTCGTCGCCGGTCCGTCGTCGTCCGCAATCCATCCGGAGCGGACCAGTTTCACACTGCCCCGAGTGCCGGTTGGATCCGGAAAGTCGATGAAGGCACCGCGGTGCGCAAACTGCGCATCAGCGAGCACCTCGGGATAAGCGCGGATCGACGCGGCCGGGACATTGGCGGTGGCGAATACATCCAGCCATGCCGATGTGGTATCACCGACCAGTGCGTCGGCAATCAGCGTGCGTGTTGCCTCATAGTGCTTTACCCGTGCCGGACCGGAAGCGAAACGCGGATCGCTCAGTGCATCTTCCCGGCCGATGCAGCGGAACAGTGCCGCAACCTGACCGTCGCGCAGGGCCAGTACATTCATGAAGCCATCCGCGGTTCTGAATGCATTCGCGGTGGGCTGACCGGTTGGCGAGCGGTTGCCGAGCAGTTCCGGCACGACTCCGTTGACCAGATAGTTACTGACCTGGGCTGTCTGCAGCACTATGGCGGTATCCATCATCGCGACATCGAGGAACTGACCGAGTCCGGTGGTGCGGCGGCGATAGAGGGCGGTTGCGATGGCGAAGGCGCTGTTGAGTGCGGTGGCCATGTCCACCGGCATATAACCGGTGCGGGTGGGGCCGGTTTCCGGATAGCCGGTGATTGCCATCATTCCGGAATCCGCCTGAATGGCGCCATCGTAGGCGGGCACTGCCGCTTTCGGACCGGACTGACCGTAACCCGAGATTGCGCAGTAAATGAGATCGGGGCGAATCCGGCGCAGCGCCTCGTAGCCGAAACCGAGCTTGTCCATCACCCCGGCCCGGAAATTCTCCACCACCACGTCAGCGCCGGAAACCAGCCGCTCCACAATGAGCTTCGCCTCGGGAGATTTCAGATTCAGGGTGATGCTGCGCTTGCCCAGGTTGCAGCTCAGGAAGGACGGCGACATCCCCGCACTGCGGTCTTCCCGGTCGTTCATCAGCCCCCGGGTCTGGTCGCCGATCTCGGGTTGCTCGATCTTGATGACATCGGCACCCAGCAGGGCCAGTTGCTGGGTGGCAAAAGGTCCTGCCAGTACCTGGGTGAAGTCGATGATACGGATGTCGCCGAATGCAGGGTTCATGAATCTGCCGGAAGTGAGGTTTGCGTGCGGTCCGAATGTACTAGGAATTTACGCCGACTGCTGCCCCGATCTGAGGATTCGCGCAGATCGTACCCATCCATCAGTCCAGCTGCCGGACCACGCGCAGGCGCCATAGCCCCACGGTGAAAAGCGGCAGCAGATAGACGAACAGGAAGCCCCAGGCCA
This sequence comes from Pseudomonadales bacterium, assembly GCA_041395945.1. NCBI lineage: Bacteria > Pseudomonadati > Pseudomonadota > Gammaproteobacteria > Pseudomonadales > Pseudomonadales bacterium. The sequence continues at coordinate 1,685,745 of JAWKZN010000001.1, read as the reverse complement.
GGGTGCCGTAACCCGAGGCGATCAGATCGACGATGCCGACCGAGGACAGAGTGCCTGAAAGTAACAGGATCGTGCCGGCAATCACCGCGTGATGACCGCGCCCGAGCACGACGCCTCGACGCTCGCGCCACCAGGTATCCAGCCGCTCGATGAATCCCTGTATGTTGCCTGCGCCGGTTTCGATGAAGGTGCCGAACAGCACGACCAGATAAGCCGTCTGCAGCACGGGCAGGGAGAGTTCGGCGAAGATCGAATACACGGGCAGCGCCTGATCGAGTATGCCCGGGTATGCACCAGCGAAGCTCAGATGAAACAGCATGGCGGGAATCATGGCCACCAGCCCGCCGATGAGACCGGCCGATATGGCCTGATTGCGGGACTCAATCGCACGGGCCGAATAAAGGATGATGGGGATGCCGGAGACGTTGTAGAACGCATACTGAAAGCCGCCCACCACCCAGTCGGCGCGCCAGTCGAAGCTGAAGGTCGGGATGATCTCGCCAACCGGATGGAGATTCATCACCGCAAGGAAATAGGCGATGAATACCGCGTACAGCAGCAGACTCCAGGAAGCCAGTATCCGGGTCACCCAGTCCCGGCCGAAGTAGTTGAGTGCCACCACTGCACCGAGCATGAAGACACCGCCGAAAATGGCAGGCAGTCCGAGTTCCGCTTCGATGATGCTGCCCGCCGCCGCGCCGATCACGGCGAGTACCACAATGAATATCAGCACGCTGAGAATTTCGAACAGAAACCAGCCCCTGCCCAGCAGCAGCTTGAAGAAGGTACGGTAGTCGTAGGCGGTGTAGCGCTGTGCTACCGCCAGGGTGGCGGCAAACACGATGGACATCGCCGCTGTGGCGAGAATCATCCCGGCAAAGCCGTTGCCCATGCCGAAGCGGGTGAAGAACTCCACCAGTTCCCGGCCGGTGCCGTAGCCGCCACCGATATTCACGGACTGCAGGATGGCGCCGGGCAGCAGGTAGATTTTCAGAATGCGCAACATGGGCGGCGATGCTAGGCGACCGGTGAGGTGCTGGCAAACACTCTCCCGGGTTTCGGGTGGGTTTGCCTGGCATTCCCATTCGAGCGACACTCCTGCCAACCGGGAGGAGAGAACGATGCATACATTCGCAGTACCCCTGCAGGCAGCACTCAGAATCGCAGCGGATAAAGTGGCGGTGATCGATGGTGACCGATCGATTACCTACGAAGAGCTGCACGAGCGTGTTCGCGCACTCACCGGTGGTCTGCGCGCGCTCGGTCTGCAGCGGGGTGATCGCGTGGCCATTCTTGCGGCAAACGGCCATCGCTACATCGAGACCTATGTCGGGGTGCCCGCCGCAGGTTTCGTGGTGGTACCGCTGAACACCCGCCATGCGGCTCCCGAACTCAAATATGCGCTGGAAGACTCCGGCGCGCGGGTACTCATCACTGACCGGGATCCGGGTGGCCTGGCGGGTGTGGTGGAACAGGTTGTGAGGATCCCGGATGGCTATGAGGGATTGCTGAACAAGGGCGAACCCATGGATCCGGGGGCCGGTGTGGTGGAGAGCGATCTCGCCGGGCTGTTTTACACCGGAGGCACCACGGGGAAGTCCAAAGGGGTGATGCTCAGCCACCGCAATCTGATCGCCAATACTTTTCAGTTCATGGTGGCAGTGCCACAGACCCGGGATGAGAAGGTTCTGGTGATGGCGCCCATGTTTCACGCGGCGGGTTCCAACGGTATTCTCGCCAACATCTGGACCGGAGGCACCCAGGTGCCCCTGGCGGTTTTTGATCCAGCAACGGCGCTGGATCTGATCGAGCAGCACGGCATCACCGAGACTCTGGGAGTGCCCACCATGCTGGCTGCCATTGCGGAAGAGCAGCTTGTGCGTCCCAGGAAAGTCGACAGCCTGCGCATCATGGCCCACGGCGGCTCACCGATCGCCACCGAAGTGCTGCGTCGCACCCACAAAGCTTTCCCCACCGCGGTACTCGTCGAAGTCTATGGGGCCACCGAACTCTCCCCGCTGTGCACGGTGCTGGTGGGCGAAGAGAAGCTGCTCGATTCTCCCGTCGTGCGCTCCTGCGGGCAGCCCGTCACCGGCGATCTCATCGACATCCTCAGTCTGGACGGTGAACCCGTGGCACCGGGGTCGGTCGGAGAAGTGGTGGTGCGGGGTGCGAATGTGATGATGGGCTACTGGAACAAACCCGAGCAGACCGCCGCGGTACTGAAAGACGGCGCCTACTGGACGGGCGATCTCGGCTATATGGACGCCGACGGCTATCTCTATCTTGTAGACCGCAGCAAGGACATGATCGTCTCCGGTGGCGAAAACGTGTACTCCACTGAAGTCGAAGAAGTGCTGTACCAGCATCCTGCGGTGCTCGAGGCCGCCGCATTCGGTGTGCCGGATGAGAAGTGGGGTGAAGCCGTGTGGGCGGTGGTGGTGCCCCGGGCAGAGCACAGCAACATCGATCCCAGAGAGATCATCAGCTTCTGCAGACAGCAGATCGCCGGTTACAAAGTGCCCAAAGGCATCGATCTGCGCAGCGAGCCGCTGCCGAAGTCAGGACCCGGGAAGGTGCTCAAGCGGGAACTGCGCGCACCCTACTGGGAGGGCAGGGACCGGTCAGTGAACTGATCCGCCGCTTAGGCGAAATCGAAGTCCGCCGGATCGGGCGATCTCGTGTTACGCCAGAAATCGAGCAGGGAAAAAGGCCAGTTCTGGGTCACCCGGCCTTTCTCATTCTTGTACCAGGTTGGCACATTGGCAGCACCCCAGGCCATGTTCAGATTGCCTTCGTCGATGCGCCTGTTATAGGCATCATGTACTTCCTGTCTGCAATCGAGTGACCGGCCTTTGCGCTCCAGCAGCAGCTTCAGGCAACCGAGGATGTAGCGGGCCTCGCATTCCGAGAAAAAAATGATGCTGCCGTTCACCACGATGTTGGTGTTCGGGCCATACATGCAGAACAGGTTCGGAAAACCCGGTATGGTGATTCCCAGATAGGCTCTCGGATCGCCGTCCCAGTGCTGCTGCAGATCCAGACCGTTACGCCCCCTGATTTCCATCGGCCAGAGAAAGCGGCTGGCGTGGAAGCCGGTGCCGTATATGATGACATCGCCTTCATGCCGGGTACCGTCTGCCATGACCACGCCGGTCTCGGTGATCTCGCTGATCTGATCGGTGATCAGGTGCACATTGTCTCTGCGCAGTGCGCGGATCCAGTTGCCGTTGTCGAACAGAATCCGTTTCGCCCCCGGCGGGTAGTCGGGAACCACCTTGGCCAGCAGGGCTTTGTCGTCGCCGCAGAGTTCTTCGAGTGACTCGGTGAAGAGCTGGCGGATTTCGTCATTCTTCTCGCTCACGGAGCGATCCTGATCGTTCCAGGCGGGATCCTTTGCCACGCCATCGAGAATGCCTTCCGCTGCACGCCAGAAGCTCGCGAAGCGGAACCACTTGGCGTAGTAGGGGATATGGTTGAGACACCAGTGTTTACCTGCCGGGACATCGTCGTGATATTCGGGCACCGGCGCCATCCAGTTGGCCGTGCGCTGAAAGATGGTGACTTCGGCTGCCGTTTTCGCGATTTCCGGTGCGAACTGGAATGCGCTTGCTCCGGTGCCGATGACGAGAATGCGCCTGCCGCTGAGATCGTGCTGGTGCTGCCACTCGGTGGAGTGGAAGGAAATGCCCTTGAATCGATCCTGACCGGGAATCGACGGCCATTTCGGACGGTTGAGCTGGCCCACGGCGTTGATGACGGCATTGGCTGTGAGGGTGTCCGTGTGTCCGTCCTTGCCCTGCACCTCCACCTGCCAGGTGCCGTCGGTATCGCTGTAGATACAGCGCTTCACTTCGGTGTTGAATCGCACCCGGGGTTTGATGCCGTAGTCGTCGGCACACTGATCGAAGTACTGACGCAGAACTTCCTGGCGTGAAAAGAACTGGGGCCAGTCGTTGGGTCGGAAACTGTAGGAGTAGATGTGGTTGGGGCTGTCGACCCGGCAGCCCGGATAGGTGTTCTGGTACCAGGTGCCGGCAACCTGGGGATGTTTTTCGACGATCTCGTAGGAGATGCCCGCCTGCTGCAGGCGAATGGCTGCGAGTATGCCCGACATGCCCGCGCCGATGATGACCACCTTGAAACTGCTGCGGTCAGCCTCGGGGATGCCGTCGAAGTCCGGCGGTGCATAAGGGTCGTCGCCGTCGAGCATGAGTTCGGCGTGCAGGAAGTCACCGTAGTCCGATGACACTTCGTGGCCGATCATGAAATTGACCATCTCACTCACCGCGGCCGGGTCCGGTGCCGGCGGGATCTGGTGGCCATTGTCCCGATAGGCGCGCAGGGCATCGAAAGCCAGGCGGCGTACGGTTGCCTGATCTTCCGGCGTGATGTTGCCCTGGGGGTCGCCGAAGAAACCGTTGTCCGGTCGAATATCGCCGCGCAGCAGGCTGACGTCGCCGGTGATGTGTACCAGCGCGCACATGAGTGAGGGAATGTGGGCCTCCTCCAGAGCACTCGCGATGTCGTTGTCGTCTCCGGGCAACGGGTCGAGGTGATCGAATGCGGCCATGATTCTCCCCTGGGTGCGGGTGCAGCGTGTTTATTAGCGCAGGTGCTCGCTCACTGCAACCTGTCCGCACGGGCAGGGGTCAGTTTCAGGAGACGCCCGCCGGCTTTATCTTCCAGCACCCAGATTGCGCCGTCCGGTCCCTGTTCGATTTCCCGGATGCGCCGGCCCATGGCGAAGCGTTCCACCTCCCGGGCGTCAGTGCCGTCGATGGCGACTCTGACCAGTGCTTCGGAAGACAGCCCGCCGAGAAAGGCGTTGCCCTGCCAGTCGGGAAACAGTGTGCCCGAATAGATCATCAGTCCCGCCGGAGAGATGGCGGGTACCCAGAATACCCGGGGTGCTTCGAACTCAGGGCGGGTGTGGTGATCGGGAATGTCTTTGCCGTCGTAGTGGTCGCCGTTGGAGACGATGGGGTAGCCATAGTTTTTTCCCCGCAGCACCAGATTCAGTTCGTCGCCGTGCCTGGGTCCCATCTCCTGATTCCACAATCGGCCCTGTGCATCGAAGGCAAGGCCGAGGGGATTGCGATGCCCGAGGCTCCAGACCTCCGCCGCGATTCCCCCCTCATCCGCGAACGGATTGTCCTCCGGCACGGTGCCGTCATCGTGCAGACGGAGGATCTTGCCGAGATTCTGCTCGAGATCCTGGGCCGGAGTGAATTTCTGCCGGTCTCCTGAGCTGATGAACAGGTAACCGTCCGGGGAGAAGGCCAGGCGATGGCCGTAATGACCGCGCCCGGAAACCTTGGGTACCTGGCGCCAGATCACCTGGAGATCCTCGAGCCGGCCGCCGGTCGCATCCGGAATCAGGCGTCCCCGGGCGACCGCGGCACCGCGTACATCCCCGTTGCCGGCTTCGGCATAGCTGATATAAATCAATCTGTTACGAGTGAATTCTGGGTGCAGAATCACATCTCCCAGGCCGCCCTGACCGCCGTAATCGACTTCGGGGATTCCGCTCACAGGCGCGGATTTCACACCTTCCGGGGTAACGATGAGCAGACGTCCCGGTTTTTCAGTCACCAGCAGACGACCGTCGGGGAGAAAACTCATCGCCCAGCCTTCGTCGAATTCGGTGATGACGGTGGTGTCGTAAGCGTCCACCGAGGCGGACTGGCAACCGGCGAGCAGGCTGAGCAGTAACAGGGTAAGAAAACGTTTCATTCCGGATCCGTAGGTACAGGGTGACCGACAGGGTATACCGGCGGTGGGCTGTTACAAGCCGCCCGTTTAGACTCTGCCCATGCCCGCACGCTTTGACCCAGACCAGCTCACCGGATTCGTCGCCGCGCTGTTCGAAAATCACGGGGTTCCCGGTGCGCAGGCGAAGGTGCTGGCGCGGGGATTTCTCGAAGCGGATCTGCTGGGTTTCGACACCCATGGGCTTGCCCGGGTGCCGGCGAACCTGGAGTGGCTCGAGCAGGGCCTGACCCGCAGCGACGTGGCCCCGCTTGTGATTTCAGAACGTGCCGCGGTCGCCTGCTGGGATGCCGGATGCCTGCCCGGACCCTGGGTCATGCATCTGGCCGTGCAGCATGCGATGTCCCGGGCGGTGGCAACCGGCAGCTTCACGCTCACGCTGCGTCACTGCCAGCACATCGCCTGTCTTGCGGCCGCTCTGGTGCCGGTCGTCGAAACCGGTCTGGTGGGCCTGGTGATGGCCAGTTCGCCGGATGAAACTTATGTGAGTCCTTTCGGTGGCAGCGGCCGGCTGTTTTCCAACAATCCTATCGCCTTCGCTGCGCCGACCTCCCGCGAGCCGCTGCTGTTTGATATCAGCATGGCGATAACCGCCGGCGGACGGGTTGCCCGTGCGCAAAAAGAGGGTGTGCGATTATCCGAGGCCGCGCTCAAATCCACCGGCGGCCAGGTCAGCGATGATCCCGAGGTGTTTGCGGCAGGGGGTACGGTAATGCCGATCGGCGGCACCGGCCATGGCCACAAAGGCCATGCACTCACGCTCATGACCGAAGCGCTCACCCAGGCCCTTTCCGGTCATGGCCGGGCCGACTCCAGCGGCGATTCCGAAGAGAACAGCGTGTTTCTGCAGGTGCTGGATCCTGAGGCGTTCGGTCCCCGGGAAGACTATCTGCGGCAGATGGATCATCTGGTGGGGATCGTCGCCGCAAGCCCGGCGGATCGGGTAGATGAGCCGGTGCGCGTGCCCGGCCAGGGTGCCTGGCGCAAACGGACCCGGCAGCTGCGTGATGGAGTGATACTGTATCCCGGTGTTTTCGAATCGCTGCTACCCTGGGCGGAAGCAGACGGTATCAGACCACCGACGCCGCTGTGATCTGTACTGTTTAAGGAGAGGCATTCATGGACCAGCTGCTGACAGGCCTGAAGGTAATCGATGCCGCATCCTTCCTCGCCGGGCCGGGTGCGGCGACCGTGCTGGGTGATTACGGCGCGGATGTGATCAAGGTGGAGCCACCCGGCGGTGACGGCTATCGCACCCTCTCCGCGCCCTACCGGGTGGACTACAACTGGATGCTGACCTCCCGCAACAAGCGCAGCATCGCCATCGATCTCACCCAGGTTGCCGGGCAGGCAGTACTGCAGAAACTCCTCGGCGACGCCGATGTCTTTGTCGTGAACTACTTCGATGATCAGCTTGCCCGGTTCGGTATCGACTACGAACGGGTACGCACGCTCAATCCCGGCATCATCTTTGCGCGTCTGTCTGCCTATGGCAGCCGCGGTCCGGAAGCGGACAAGCGCGGCTTCGACTCCACAGGCTGGTGGGCGCGCACCGGCATGATGGACCTGGTGCGGGATCAGGGTCAGGCGCCGGTGATGGGAGCGCCCGGCTTCGGCGATCACTCCAGTGCCATGTCGCTGTTCGGCGCCATCATGCTGGGTCTGTATCGGCGTGAGCGCACGGGTGAAGACTGTTTTGTGGAAACCTCGCTGCTCGCCAATGGTGTCTGGGCGAACGGCATGCAGGTGCAGGGCGCGATCGCCGGATTCGATCTGGGCCGTCTGCGCCAGGAGAAAGGGCTGCAGAACCCCTTCACTTCGGTCTTCGCGACCGGTGATGGACGCCATGTTCTGCTTGCGGTAATCAATGTCATGAAGGAGTGGCCGCGCTTGTGCCGTGCACTGGACCGGGAGCAATGGCTCGGCGATGAACGTTTCGCCGATTTCCGGACCCTGATGCGCCACCGACTGGCACTCAAGGCGCTGATGGCCGACGTTTTCGCGGCACTGAGTCTTGCTGAGGTTCGTGCCCGTCTGGAAGCGGAGCAGGTAACCTTCAGTGTGGTGCAGAATCTCGACGAAGTGATAGAAGATCCCCAGGCCCGGGCCGCGGGCGTTGTCGTGGAAACCGGGTCCGAAGACCCGGATTACCGCTTGACCGTGGCGAGTCCCATCGAGATGCGCGGGGTTGCCAAACGGGCGCCGGGGGGTGCACCGGCCGTCGGTGAACACTCGATCGAGATACTTCGGGCCCTGGGCCACACGGCCGAGGAAATCGCCCAGCTGCTCGAACAGGGTGCCGTTGTCGGGACCTGACGGCTGCCTCATTCGCAGCACCCCGTCCGGTAGCGATCACCGGGCCGGCTTTCCGGCCGGTCAGCGGGTCGGCTGCTGCGCCAGCTGCTGGCGGAAGCGTCGCAACTGCTCATCGTCCGGACGCAGCTGCAGCAGACGATCGAGATGGACCAGCGCCTGCTGAAAGCGTCCCTGATCACGCAGTGTGGTGGCTGCTGCGAAAAGGATTTCCTCGTTCTCCGGAAAACGCACCAGCAGTGCTTCGAGTTGTTCGATGGTGCCCTCTGGGTTACCGGCCGCACTCAGCGCGAGGGCATGGGCATAGCCGTAGGTCGGGGTATCCGGCGCCAGTGCGGCGGCTCTGGCCAGATAGTCGACGCTGTCCGCGCTGCGACCCTGGCGGGTGAGCCAGAGTCCGTAACCGAAGCTGGCCTCCGGGGAATCCGGCGCGATTTTCAGGGCGGCTTGGTAAGCACCGCCGGCCTGCGCTTCGCGGCCGCTCGCCCGGTACAGGTCGGCGAGATTGAGCCAGCCGGGCACCCAGCTCGGCTGCAGGGCAAGCGCTTCATTCAGGGTCGCTTCCGCTGCCGCCGCATCCCCCAGCGCCACCTCGGCAGCCGCGATGTTGGTGAGCGTCTCCGGAAAATCCCGGTTGAAAGCCTGTTCCGAGAGAAAGGTCGGCAGATAGGCTCTGAGTCTCGCCGCATAAGCGGGATCCGCACCGGCGATGGGTAACAGGTTGTTGAACGCCTGATACCTGACTGCACGCAATTCATCATCGAGCAGGGGAGAGATCAGTCGCCAGCGGGTCCGGGGACTGAGACTCGCCGCCGCCTGGGGGGCTGCGAAACGCAGCAGAGGCTCTGTGGAACGGGAGAGGCTGATGGCGTCGATCACATAGCCCCGCGAGTAGCGACCGAGCAGGCCCAGCGCGCTGGCCCGCACCATGATCGGCTGGGTGGTGTCCGCGACCAGTGCGGCCAGTTCTCCTCCCGCCTGGGATTCGCCGCGCTGCGCTGCGGCGAAAGTTTCGGCGAAATGGCTGGCCCGGGTGGGGCCGAAGCGCGCAGAGATTTCCGCTGCCGCCCAGCCCGGCGAGCGATCCTCATGGCAGCCGGTGCAGACGTCAGGCACACCAAGGGTCCCTGCCAGATCCGGGCGGGGGCGCCGGAAGCTGTGATCCCGACGTTCGTCGACGCCCATGTAGGTGACAGCCGGCATGTGGCAGGACACACAGCGCGCGCCCGCGCTGTCCGTTTCATGGAAGTGGTGCGACGGATCGTCGTAGATTTTCTTTGTAAGTGTTTGAAATTGCTCATTTCCTGAGCTCTGGTGGCACTGGGTGCAGACGGCGTTGCCAGGAAATCTCAGTTTGCCGCTGTGCGGCTCATGACAGTGACTGCACTGCACACCGGCGCGATGCATGGGGCTCTGCAGGAAGGATCCGTATTCATAAACCTCGTCGAGAATCTGCCCGTCCACATGGTAGAGGCCCGCCCGCAGCAGTGAGGGGGCGTAGTGATCGAAGAAGTCCGTGGCGGGTGTGAAGCCTTCGGCCAGCTGACTGCGCCGGGAGTGGCACGGGGCGCAGACATTGATCTGTTCATCCTGACGATCGAGGCCGGAGAGGGGGTACGCCTGAGGGGTTGCAGCGTGCAGCGATCCGGCGCCATGGCAGGCCTCGCAGCCCACATCTTCAACCTCAAACGATGTGCTGTAGGCGCGGGCTTCCGGATCGTAGTTTTTCTGCACAGCGGTGGAATGGCAGTCGGCACACTGGGCATTCCAGCTGTTGGCGCGTCCGTTCCAGTGCATGGGATCGCCAGGCGGGCTTGCACCCGGATAGAGCTCGTACCAGCGCTGCCCGCCGGCACTTTCGGGCCGGCTGTCCCAGGGTGTTGGAAAAGTCTGCAGGCGGCCGTCTGCAGCCTCAACCACATACTGCTGCAATGGCTCGACTCCGAAGGTGAAGCGCACGGGCAGTGGCGGCTCGTCCACAGCAGGCCGGATGGTGTAACCGTCAGCATCCTGGATGAAGTGCACGCCGTTGAATTCATCGTCGAAGGGGGCCAGCACCGTCTCCGGTGTGCTGATCTGCAATGCCAGATCGTGATGGGAACCTGACCAGGCCGCATGCTCCCGGGCATGACAGTCCGCGCAGGCGGTGCTGCCGATGTAGGTGGCCGCCTCTGCGGTCGCAGAGGTGCTGGACTCTGACCCCGCACCTGCGGCGGACTCTCCAGGCGGTTGCAGGGTCGCTGCGCTGTCAGCTGTGTCCGTGCAGCCGGCGAGCAGCGCCGGGATCAGCACCAGCCATCGCAGCAGATGTCTTGAGAAGCATTGCGCTCGAAGTAATCGGGAGGTGGTCGTCTCGCTCATGCAGCGCGAGCATAGCAGGCAGATCAGGATCCGGTATCCACCTCCGGGTCCGGCATCGCTTGTGCTCGATTGCAGCGACGGGTAGCTTCGCGCCATGGGAAGACTGGATGAAGAATTCGACGAACTCGGCGACGCGGTACGCGCCCTCATCGGTCTGCTGGAAGAAGTGGCGCCGGTCGCCGGGGGGCAGGAAAAATTCTGGCTGACCTATCTGCGCCGGGGATTGATGCAGATAGACGAGCACAAACTGGCGGGTGCGACCGCCGTGCTCGGCTGCTTCGGCGGAGAAGATACTTTTTCGGATCTGGTGATCGGCCGCGACCTGGAGGTGAGTGAGCCTCTGCGGTTCCGTAACCTCAATGCCCGGCTCGTAGAGTTGCGTAACCGGACCTTTGATACGGCCAGCGCGATCGCCTCCCGGCGCAGCTGGTAAGCGAAAGCCTGCGGATTCCCTCCCCAGGATCATGCTCAGAATGTAGCATGGTCCCCCGATAGCAGTCAGAAGAGAGCCCTGAGATGGCACCAGTTCCAAAAGGCGGCACCATTGCTGTGACCGGCGCTGCCGGATTCATTGGCGGCTGGGTGGTGAAAAACCTGCTCGATCGTGGCTACAGAGTGCGCGCCTGTGTGCGGGATGCAAACGATGCCGTGAAGACGACGTTTCTCAGGGAAATGCCCGGACACGCCTCGGGACGGCTTACCCTGCACTCCGCCGATCTCGATGTGGACGGCTGTTTCGATGAGATCTTCAAGGGCTGCCATGGGGTGGCTCACGTCTCCCATGTGAGCAACTACAACGATCAGGATTATGTGAAACGGGTGTGTGAGCACATCATCGCCAGTGTGAATGCCTCGGAGACGGTCACCCGGGTGATCGTCACGTCCAGTACTGCCGCGGTGATCTCCGAGGCGGACATGCAGGAGCTGGTGCGTCGGCCTGTATGTTATGAAGACCGCTATCCGGACGAGCAGAATCCGAAGCGACGTCCCGAGCGGGGTCAGGGGTATTCCATGAGCAAGGTGCTCGCCGAGCGGGTGTTTGCGCAAGCTGCCGCTGCGCACGGACGGTGGGATGCCATCACCCTGTGTCCGGCGGACAACGTGGGTCCCATTCTCTCCGCGCACCAGAGGGAAAAGGGGTCCTGGCAGCACAACATCGAAACGATGCTGCTCGGCGAGTATTACCAGAACGGCGCCTACCGGCCCTGGATGGTTGTGGACGTGCGGGACAACGCGGACTGCCACATCGGTCTGCTGGAGAGCACCGAGGTGCACAACGGCGAGCGCTACATCGCCTGGTCCACCGAAAAGCGCAATGTCGAAGACATCTGCGCGGACATCGACCGGCTGCTGCCCGAGCTCGGTCATGCCACTCCGGCGGTGACCGATCCCTTTCCCGACCGGATCAAGGCCCGTGAAGCGGAACTGCGCGCGATCTGGGCGGGCTGTGAACTGCGCAACGATCGTATCCGCGCGGTGGTGCCCATCCGCTTTCGTCCGCTGGATCAGTCCCTGCGCGACTGTGTGGAGTCGCTGCTTGCGGTGGCCAGGGTCAAACCCGTTCTCAAACCCGGTTTTGGAGGAAATGCGTGATGGCTCTGCGTCTGGAAGATTCTGCGCTGCTGCGCACTCAGGCCTATGTGGACGGCCAGTGGATTGACGCGGATTCCGGTGGCACGAGTGCGGTCACCAATCCGGCCAATGGCGCCACACTGGCAGAGATTGCCCGCTGCGGCACGGCGGAAACCCGCCGCGCGATCGAAGCCGCCGAGCGCGCGCTGCCTGCCTGGCGTGCCCGCACCGCCAAAGATCGTGCCGGACTGCTGCGCAAGCTTTTCGATCTCATGATGGCTCATCAGGAGGATCTGGCGAAGATCATGACCGCCGAGCAGGGCAAGCCACTGGCGGAGTCCCGCGGTGAAATCGCCTATGGCGCCAACTTCATCGAGTGGTTTGCCGAGGAAGCCAAGCGCGTCTACGGCGACACCATTCCCGGTCCCTCACCGGACAAACGCATCGTCTGCATCAAGCAGCCGGTCGGTGTGGTCGGCTGCATCACGCCCTGGAATTTTCCGAACGCCATGCTCACCCGGAAGATCGCGCCAGCGCTGGCCTCGGGCTGCACAGTCGTCTGCAAGCCGGCCAATGCGACCCCGCTTTCCGCCTTCGCCATTGCGGAACTCGCCCATCGCGCCGGCATTCCGGCAGGTGTCATCAACATTCTCGCCGGCAACACGGCCGAAATCGGCGCAGAACTGACCGGCAATCCCATCGTGCGCAAGGTCACCTTCACCGGATCGACCGAGGTCGGTAAGCAGCTGATTCAGGAGTGTGCGGCAACCGTGAAGCGCACGTCGATGGAACTCGGCGGCAATGCCCCCTTCATCGTCTTCGACGATGCGGATCTCGCTGCGGCAGTGGCCGGGGCGATGGCTTCGAAGTATCGCAATGCCGGACAGACGTGCGTGTGCGCCAACCGCATGCTGGTCCAGGCGGGTGTGTACGACGCCTTTGCCGAAAAACTCACTGCCGCGGTGCGCAAGCTTGTCGTCGGCGATGGCATGGACCAGAAAACCACGGTTGGCCCCCTCATCGATAGGAAAGCGGCGGACTCGGTGATCGCCATGATCGATGATGCCGTGACCCGGGGCGGCAGGGTGGCCATCGGCGGTAAACGTGCGGCGAATGGTGAAGCCTTTGTCGAGCCGACGGTGATCACCGGGGTCACCCGGGAGATGCGTGTATTCCGCGAGGAAATCTTCGGACCCGTGGCACCCCTGGTGCGTTTCGAGACCGAGGCGGAGGCCATCGAAATGGCCAACGACACCGAGTTTGGTCTCGCCGCCTATTTCTACTCCCGGGACGTGGGCCGCATCTGGCGGGTAGCCGAAGGGCTCGACTATGGCATCGTCGGCATCAACGAAGGCCTGATCTCCAACGAGGCCGCCCCCTTCGGTGGCATGAAAGAATCCGGCAACGGCCGGGAAGGCTCCAAGTACGGCATGGACGAGTACCTGGAGATCAAGTACCTGTGTCTGGGGGGGATTGACCGCTGAGCAGGGTGGGAGAGGGCACCATGCGCACGATCTGCCCGCCCGAGTTGTGTTCGAGCAGCAGGTAGATCAGTCCGTCCGCACCGACTTCGATGTCCCGGAAGCGCACCAGGTCTTTCAGCAGCGGTTCCGTATGAACGACCGTGTTGTCCTCGATTTCCATCCGGTAGAGGGTGCGGCCTTTCAGTGAACCCACGATGAGGTCGCCCTGCCAGCCCGGGAACCGGTTGCCTGCATAGAAGATGAAGCTGGAGACCGCCGGAGACGGGGACAGGTCGACGACCGGCTGGTCGATGTCTCTGAGATCAAACTCGATGCCGAGATCCTTTCCGTAGTCGACCGGGCTGCCGTCGTAGTTCAGACCTCTGGAGGTCAGCGGCCAGCCATAGTTGTGGCCGGGCAGAAGGCGGTTTACCTCGTCGCCGCCGCGGGGTCCCATTTCGGTCCCCCAGAGTTCGCCTGTTGCCTGACGGTATTCCAGCCCCTGGGGGCTGCGGTGTCCGTAGCTCCAGATGCTTTTCATCGCACCCGGGGTGTCCATGAAGGGGTTGTCGAGAGGGATCGTCCCGTCATCGTTCACACGATGGATTTTGCCCCAGGGTGTGGCGAGATCCTGGATGCCGGTGTGATTGTCGATACCTTTCACGCCGACACTGAAGAATACGTGGCCGTGTCCGTCGAAACTGATACGGCCCCCTGCACCGATGTCGGGTACCGAGCCGTAATACTGGATGGGTGACTGCCAGATCACTTCCTCATCGAGCCACTCACCGTCGGCGATCCTGCCGCGGATGAGCTTGTTCATGGACACCGGAGTACCGGCGGCGCGGCCGATGTCATTGCAGTCACTGCAGCGGTCACCGTAGAGCAGATAGATCCAGCCGTTGTCCAGGTAGTCGGGATGCGTGGCGACATCGAGCATCCAGCCGTAACCCCACTCCTGTTTTATCGCGATGGTGTAGGTGTCGTCGTAGGCTTTCGGGGCGCCTTCGATCAACGGCGACTGCTCTCCTGAGGTGGAGATGATACTCAGACCGCGTTTTTTCTCTGTGAGCAGAATTCGGCCATCGGGGAGGGGGGCGATCGAGAAGGGCAGTGGATCCAGACCGGAGATCACCATTTCCAGCGTGAACGCATGGCGTTCCGATTCGATGACACCTGCGGGCACGGTGAAGGCGGTGTCGTAATTGAAGTCGGTGTAGCTGAAACCGGATCTGGTCTCGGAAATGTACAGGGCCAGACTCTTGATCTGTGACTCGCTCAAGCTCTGTGCCCATTCGGGCATGCCCTTCAGGGGAAAGCCTTTTGAGATGCTCAGGATGAGCGCGTCGATGCTGTCGCCGTGAATCAGGTCGACACCGACCAGGGGTGTGCCCTGTGCTTCACCCTGCAGTCTGTCACCATGACAGACAGCACACTGGACCTGGTAGAGATCCGCGTAGTCGGAGAGCCGGGACTGCAGCACTTCATTCTGCTCAGAGGCTGCGGATGAAACGCCAGGCGTTGCGGATTCATTCAGCGCGGCGTAGTCCCGTGCCCCCTGTACGATGGCGCGTACACAGTCCGCCGGGGTGGTGCCGCCGTCGAAAAAGCCCAGGCAGGGTCCGGTGAACACCTCCGGACGATTGTCCGCCAGCCAGACGAGCATTTCGTCGAATACTTCAGGATCGTCGCCTTCGAATGTCACGGCGCGGATTTCCCCTGCACTCAGGCCGAGCGTGAAGGTATCCGTGGCCACATAACCCAGGGCGCCGCCAAGATCGTCGGTCACCGTGATGGCGCAGGTGATCTTTGCCAGCTCTGCATTTCCTGCATCTGCAGCAGGCTGGCAGGGTCTGCGGGTTTGAATTGTGTAGTTGCCGGCTTCGGCCCAGGCCTGATAGTAAAGAAGTCGCGTGGCGTCGCCGGGTGCGTTGATGGCAGCCTGGAGACGTTGCGGATTCCAGGAGTAGAAGGCGTCGATGAAGGCTTCCGCTGAACGCAGGTCCGCACCTTCGATTGTGGTGACCGCCTGGCCCGAAGCAGGTCCCGGCGCGGTGTCGGCATTCAGGGTGGCTGTCGACATCGCGCAGCTGAGGATGAGACCGCTGAGCGTGATGGCATGACGTGCGTGTTGCAATCCCGATGTCAGACTTCCCTTTATCACCCGCTCCTCCCAGGATCGTGCTGCCGGCGGGAGGCCCGCCGATGGGGGGACAGTGTGTTGGAACCGAAGCAATCACACAACTCGATGGCAACCGGCTCGAAGGCACTCCACTCAGCCGCACCTGGTTCAACAGTTACAGGCGACCGAAGTGGTTTGCCCCGGTGGCTGTCGATCGGTTTGCAGCCACTGATTCTGGTCAGTGTCCTGGCCTTCTGGTATTTCAATCGGGATCTGCCGGCCATTTATCCCCTGGTCGTCGTGAGTGTGCAGCTGCTGCTGGGAATTCTGGAGCACGGGTACCCGGCGCGCCGTGACTGGATGCAACCTGCCCGGGAAAAACGGACCAACATTTCGATCGTGGTGGTGATCTCGATCGGCACCCTTATGGTTGCGCTCTGGTACAGCGCCCTGCTGGCAGCGCCGCTTTCCTCTGTGCGGGAGGCGCTGCATCTGGATATCTGGCCGCTCGTGTGGCGGGCGTCCGGTCACGGCGCTCATCACTCATTCAAACGTCCGGGCGCGATCAACTTCGGGGCCAATCATCCGCTGGAGATGTTCCTGCTGGTGCTGCCTTCGGCCATTGTCTGGGACCGTCTGTTCGGAACTTCTGCAGAGGGCCCGATCTTTGAAGCCGGTACCGGGCCGACGGAACCGAGCCTGTGGGCAAAAGTGATGATGCCCTTCAGGGAACCCCGGGATACGGCGATCGCACCTCGGTGACGCCAGGTGGTTAGGCGTTGTCGACTGCGGGTTCGTCGATGACCGGATTCTTCAGCGTGCCGATCTCCGGTGCGGAAATTTCGACGACATCTCCGGATGCGAGAAACAGGGACAGTTCCCGGTCCGCACCCGACCCTGCAGGAGAGCCGGTTGAGATCACATCGCCGGGTTTCAGCCGGATGAAAGTGGAGAGATAGCTCACCAGATAGCGGAAATCGAACAGCAGGCGGGCGGTTGAGTCCCGCTGGCGTTCCTCACCGTTCACCGAGCAGCTGAATTCCAGATTCTCCGGGTCCTGCAGTGCGTCCAGGGTTACAAACCAGGGTCCGATTGCGCCGCTGTGTTCGAAGTTCTTACCCTGGGTGACGTTGCGCGCGCTGTGGCGGAGCCAGTCCCGCACGGTGCCATCGTTCATCAGGGTGACGCCGGCGATGTGATCGAGCGCGCGCTCCGGTGCGATCCGGCGTCCTTCGGTGCCGATCACAAGGGCGATTTCCGCCTCGTAGTCGAGCTGGGTCGATTCCGGTGGTCGCCACAGAGGCGCTCCATGACCGACCAGCGAGTCCCGTGTGCGCAGAAATATACTGGGATACCTGGGCTCACCGTCGGCGCGTCCCGGATAGTTGAGGCCCACGCAGAGGATTTTTTCGGGATCCGGAATCGGTGGCAGAAATTCAATTTCCTTCAGGGCGTAGTCGGCGGATGTTTCGGCGGCGATGTCGATCGCGCGGGTCAGTGCACCCGCCAGCAGGACCTGGCGCAGTCCTTCATATTGCGGCATATGTCTGCCGAGATCTACTACCCGGTTTTCAACCAGCGCGCCGAATCCGGTCTTTTGTCCAACTCGAAAACTCAAGAATCGCACACTTGCTCCCCCGAACAGGTGCCGGCGCGCACGTGTGTGACACGCTGTGCTGTTTGACCACCGGCTGGTGGGTGGTGAGAATCCCCCACCGGCACGGGCAAGTCAAACAGCGTCGACAACCGTCAGCCGGCATAAGCACAGCGCAGGAACGCCACACTGAAATCTATCCCTCACCGCTCGCAGAAGTCTGCCAGCGGGTTTCCAGGCCGATACCGTTTCCCATCCGGCAGGGTCGTGCTGCTGCTGCTGTGGGTGCTGCCGCTGTCTGCAGAAAGCCAGGATGCACGAACGGGAATTGAGGAGCTGCTGCCGCCGTCGGCCCTTGCCTTCGATCCGGGCGTGCCGCGACCGGAGTCCGTGCTGGGCTTTCCGGCAGGATCCAGGATCGCGCAGCAGGACCGGCTGGTCGCCTGGTTTGAAGCTCTGGCCGCGGCATCTGACCGGGTATCGGTGCGCCATCTCGGCGACACCCACGAAGGTCGCCGACAGATCACAGTGGTGATCTCCTCCCCGCGTCATCAGTTTGATCTCGAACACCAGCGTCACAGGCACCTCGATGGCGAACGGGGCGCTCCGCTGGTGACCTGGCACGGCTTTGGTGTGCACGGTAACGAGTCTGCCGGTCCGCAGGCGGCCATGCTGCTGGCCTGGTATCTGGCGGCGAGTCGGGATGCGGCAATCGCAGACATGCTCGATCGGGTGATCGTTCTGATTGACCCGCTCCAGAATCCGGACGGCTACGTACGCTTCTCACGCTGGCTGGATCTGCCGGGCAACCCGCCCGCGCTCACACTCCTCAAGGCCCTGCCCGAACCCTGGCCTGGCGGGCGCACGAATCACTACCTTGCGGATCTGGACTCGGACTGGCTGCTTCTGCAGCAGCCGGAGTCGCGCAACCGGATGAAGCTGCTGCAGGCCTTCCGGCCGCATGTCATGACAGATCATCATGAGACCGGAGATCCTGCCGGACATTGCAAAGTTGCGGAATGTACCTCTCTCCTGCGCCCGAACCCATCCAGACCGGACGATCCCGCACACTGGCTTGCTGAGCGTCTGGGTGCCCAGGTGCAGGGTGCGGGGTCAGTACACCCGCCGCTGCTGCTCGCTGCAGATACTCTACCGTGGGCCGAATTGTCAGGCGTGGTGGGTCTGCGGCTGACACAGATTGCTGCAGCGGATGCCGTGAGTGAGGTGGAGCTGATCCGCGGTCACCTGCACGCCGCGCTGGGCGTGCTCGAAGGTGCGGTGGAATTCGAGCAGGCGCTGAAGACATTTCGCGATGCGCACCGGGACGGCACGCTGGCCGCACCTGCCGGACCGGCGGGCTGGCTGATCGGTGGCGGACCGGACACCAGTCGCAGCACGGCACTGCTCGAGGTGCTCGCCGGTCAGTCTCTCACCGTATTCGGACTGCTCGATGCCATGGACCGGGATGGCAGGCGTTACGTACCCGGTGCTGCCTGGGTGGTCCCCGCACTCGGACCCGGCGCCGGGATGACCCGGGCCATCCTCGGCGAAACACCGGGCTCCGTGGCCCTGGCGCAGGCGATGGGCCTGTCGAGCCTTGCACTGGATGAGCTGCCTGCCGGTCTCGACAGCAGCGCGCGGGTGGATCGGGCATCCGGCAGGCGTGGATCCCGGGAGGCGGCAGCCTGGATTCTGCCCTGGAACGATTTCTACGCACCGGCGGTACTGAATCGGCTGGCCGGCGCCGGGGTCGGGGTGCGGGTTGTAACAGCACCGCTGACCCTGGGCAGTGGCGATGACAGGGATGAGATCGGGCCGGGCGCAATCGCCATCCGCCGGGTGGATGTGCCCAGGCTGCGGATACCGGCGGTCACCTTCCTCGACCGGATCATCCGCAGCGAAGTGCCGCTGCTGGGACTGGATCACCTGCCCGACCAGTCCGGGCAGCCATCCTGGCTGCCTCTGCAGCCGGTGCGAATCGGTCTGCTCGAGGGAGACGGGATCGATACGGCCTCTGCCGGTTCCCTGGCCTTTCTGCTGGAGCATCGCCTCGGCTTCTCGGTAACTGCCATCCGACCTCTGGGTTTGAGTGCAGACCTGCTCGGCAGCTTTACGCACCTGGTGATGCCCGCAGGGGACTATCAGCAGATCCCGTCCCCGGTCAGTGGCGCGCTGGGGGACTGGGTGCGACACGGTGGTGTGCTGATCACCCTGGCGGGTGCGACAACCTGGGTGCTGGCGGAATCCTGGCCCTGGTCAGCACCGCCCGGTCTGCAGGGGCTCGGTGTGGGCGGCGCGCAGGGAGCACTGATGGTCCAGTCCTCCCGACGTGATCTGCGTATCACCGGACAGCACCCGCTTGGTTTCGGCCTGCCTGCCGAAATCAGGCTGCCCCCGGGCGACTGGCCCGATCTGGCCGTCGCCAGTGAAGGAGCGGCCGAGGCGGTTGCCCACTATGTCGATGGCGGTACTGCCATCGTTGAACTGGGTGTCGGGCGCGGCGTGGTGCTCGCATTCGCCGGTGATCCGATGCGTCGCGGTATCTGGCTCACCGGAGAGCGGCTGATCAGCAATGCCGTGAGTTTCGGTGAAATCCTCCGCCGTCCGGCTGCAGAAATACCGGGTGCGCCGGCCGAACTGCTGACCTTGGCAGGGTCCCGCTAGCTGTTTGCGGAGCGTATGCCGATGCTGGGGTGGCGAGGGGGGGGTGTGGCGGACCTACGCTCGGGCCCTCCGGGCTTTCCTCGATCGGCGGAGTTGCCTCGCGCAAAGCCGCGAGTCAATCCACCTCACTCGACCACGCTTTGATCAATCTCTTCCCAAGCTTCTCAGCAGTACACCTGAGTCCTGTGGCGGATGCCAATCAGAGGGTGCCACCCAGCTCTTCCAGCTCCCGGGCAATGGCCTTCGGTGAGCCGCTGTTCTTCGCGAGCAGCTGATAGAAGGCGGGAACCACAAAAAGGGTGAGCAGTGTCGCCAGGGACACGCCGGCAAATATCACGATGCCGAGTACGTTGCGGCCGGACGATCCCGCACCGCTGGCGACAATGAGGGGTATCGATCCGATCACCGTGGAAATGGTTGTCATGAGCACCGGCCGCAGGCGGATCCCGGCAGCTTCCAGTATGGCCTCCTGGAAATCCCGACCGGCGTCCCGCAACTGATTGATGAACTCCACGATCAGCACTCCGTTCTTCGCCGCGATGCCGATGAGCATCACCATGCCGATCTGACTGTAAATGTTCAGGGTCGACCCGGTCGCGTAGAGTCCGAAAAGCGCGCCTGCCACCGCCATGGGTACCGACAGCAGAATGACGAAGGGGTGAATGAAGCTCTCGAACTGGGCGGCAAGCACGAGAAACACGATGAGCAAGGCAATCGTGAAAGTGAAGAGCAGGCTGCCGCTCGCCTCTTTGTATTCCAGGGACTCGCCCTTGTAGTCGATCTGGGCAAACTCGGGCAACTCGGTGGCTACCGTATCTTCGAGAAATTTCAGCGCGTCCCCGAGTGCGTAGCCCTCAGCGAGGTTGGCGGTGAGCGTGACCGCACGTAACCGGTTGTAGCGATTCAGGCTGGCTGGACCTGCGGTCTCTGCCATGTAGATGAGGTTCGACAGGGGAATGAGTTCGCCGGAAGATTCGGAGCGCACATAGATGTTCTGCAGATCCCGCTCGGTCGCGCGCTGGTCTTCAGCCGCCTGCAGGATCACATCGTATTCCTCGCCATCCTGGACATAGGTGGTGACCCGCTGCTCGCTCATCATCGCTGCCAGCGTACGTCCCACGTTCTGTACGGAAATACCGAGGGCGGCTGCGCGGTTCTTATCCACACGCACAGACACCTGGGGCTGGGTCTCCTTGAGATCACTGTCGATGCGTTCCAGTCCAGGATAGCCTTCCGCCCGCTCGATGAGGATGTCACGCCATTCGGCAAGGGTTTCGAAGTTCGGTCCGCCGATCACGAACTGCACGGGACGGTCACCGCCCCCCTTCGACAGTCCAGAACGGACGAAGGCGAAGGCGCGAACAGAAGGGATCGTCTGCCAGTCCGCCATGACCCGGTCTACCGCCTGCTGGGTGGTCAGGGTGCGTTCGTCCCATGGAGCCATGCTGACGATGAGTATGCCCGTGCTGGTGGCGGTGTCCCCGAAGCCCGGCACCCGGGACACCACCCGGGATACCTCGCCTTCTGCATAGAGCTGCATCAGGGGTGCTTCGAGCCGCTCCATCAGGCTGAGCATGCGACTGATGCTGGTGCCTTCCGCGGCCTGAGCCCGGGCGAAGAATCCGCCCTGATCTTCCTGCGGGGCGTATTCCTGGGGTACGTTTTTTGCCAGCCACCAGGTCGCGCCCAGCACCAGACCGGTCGCCACCACCGCCAGCCAGCTGTGGCGGAGGAAACGTTGCAGCAGGTACTGGTAGAGGGCTTCGAAGCGGGTGAAGTTGCGATCCACCTGTCGGGTGAATGCATTGCCGCGGTGTTTGCGGGACAGCAGTTTTGCACACATCACCGGAGTGAGTGTCAGTGCCAGCACACTGGAAAAAATTACCGCAGCACTGATGGTGACTGCGAGTTCCCGGAAGATCACCCCCATGTTGTCTTCAAGGAAGATGATCGGCGTGAACACGGCGACCAGCACTGCGGTCGTGGCGATTACCGCGAAGGCAACCTGCCGAGCGCCATTGTAGGCGGCGAGTAAGGGCGGCTCTCCTTTTTCGATACGGCGGTAGATGTTCTCCAGCACCACGATGGCGTCATCGACCACCAGCCCGATGCACAGCACGAGCGCGAGCAGGGTGATGAGATTCACCGAATAGCCGAACAAAGCCAGGGCGATGAAAGAGGAAACCAGGCAAACGGGAATTGTGATCGCCGGGATCAGCATGGTACGCAGGGTGCCCAGGAAGGCCAGGATCACGAAACTCACCAGCACCGTGGTGGCACCAATGGTCTGATACACCGCATCGATGGCTTCGCGAATGAACAGGGAGTCGTCCTGGCTGGGGATGAGAGACATGTGCGCAGGCAGAGTTTCCTGTACGCGGACGATTTCAGCTTTGACTGCTTCCAGCATCTCCAGGGTGTTGGCAGTGGACTGCTTGCTGATGCGCAGCCCCACTGTGGCCTGCTGATTGGAACGGAAGGTCTCCCGGGTGTTGCGGGGGGCGAGTTCGACTTTTGCGACCTCACCGAGCCGGATGAGGTGACCGTCCCGACCCTGACCGATGACCAGTGCCCGGAAGTCTTCCGGTGTCTGATAACTGCGTTCCAGCCGCAGCCGCATTTCCAGTGACTCGCTTTCCAGTCTGCCGGCGGGCAGCTCGACGTTTTCCCGGCGCAGGGCGTTTTCGATGTCGGTCACGGTGAGGTTGCGGGCAGCCAGCGCCAGCCGATCGAGCCAGATGCGCATCGACGGCCGGGCACCGCCACTGATATCGATGTTGGCCACTCCGGGAATCACCGAGAAGCGGTCGGCGATGTAGCGTTCCACGTAGTCGTGGAGATCCATCATCGGCATCGAGGTGCTGGAAACGTTCATGTACATCACCGGCCGGGCGTCCGAGTCCGCCTTGGCAACGATGGGCGGGTCCACGTCCTGGGGCAGGCGTCCGAGCACCCGGGACACCCGATCCCGGACGTCGTTGGCGGCCTCGTCGATTTCCCGGTCGAGTTCGAACTCGATGTTGATCGATGACGCTTCATCCCGGCTCGACGAGCGGATGTTCTTGATGCCTTCGATGCCGCTGATCTGATCTTCGATCACCTGAGTAATGCGGGTTTCGATGACATCCGCCGAAGCACCCACGTAGTTGGTGTAGATCGATACGATGGGTGCGCTGATGTCCGGGTACTCACGCAGGGGCAGATAGTTGAAAGACAGTGCGCCGAAGGCCACCAGCATCAGACTGATGACTGTGGCGAATACCGGACGTTTGACAGAAATGTCAGACAACCACATGGCTCAGTCTCCAGCTGTTGTTACCGGTGCGCCTTCACGCATTTTGATGACGCCTTCGGTGATCACCCGCTCCCCCGGCTCCAGACCGGCGAGAATCTCGATCCAGCCCCGATCCCGGGCACCGCTGGTCACCTCCTGCATGGAGGCCTGACCGTCGACGATCGTGTAGACGAACACCTGAGAGGAGCGCTGCACCAGGGCAATTTCCGGGACCATCAGAGATTCCCGTTCCGAGGCGATGAGCCGCACGGTCATCAGCATGCCCGGACGCAGCAGCAGGTTGTCGTTGTTGATGTGGGCGCGCACCGTCGCCGAGCGGGTCACCGGATCGATGCGTGAGCCGATTGTGTTGACGGTGGCGTCGAAATGGGTGCCGGGATAAGCCGAGCTTTCCGCCACGAGCTTCAGGCCCGGTCGCACCAGAGCCAGATGAACTTCGGGAATCGAGAAGTCCAGCTTGATCACCGAGATGTCATCCAGCGTGGTGATTGCCGTGCCCGGTGACACCAGGGTGCCGGCGCTGACCTGCCGGAATCCCAGCAGTCCGGAGTACGGGGCGCGGATCAGCCGGTCCTCCAGTCGTGCCATCAGGGACTGGTGGCGGGCCTGTGCTGCGTCGAGCCGGGCCCGGGATTCATCCAGTTGTGAGACCGGTACACTGCCGTCCGCGGCGAGCTTTTCGAAGCGGCGGAACTGGTTTTGCGCATCCTGCACATTGGCTTCGGATTCATTGAGCAGGGCGGCCTGCTCGGTGTTGGTCAGTTCCAGCAGTACCTGGCCACGCTCGGCAAGTTCACCGTCTTCGAAGCGCACCTTGCTGACCGTGTCCGTGACCTTGGCAGTGAGGGTGACGGACTCGTTGGCGTAGGTGGTACCGATTGCCTCAACTTCTTCTCGGATCGTGCGCACACTTGCCGGTGTCGCCACGACCAGTGTCGGTCCCCGGGAAAAACCTCCCGGTCCACCCCGCGCCGGCCCGCCACGCGATTGCCCCTGCGCACCCGCACCTTGTGCCTGCGGATCTGCGTTCGGGTCGCCGTCGTTTCCGTCACAGGCGCCAAGCAGCAGAGAAAACGCGACGATAAGGAGGGTTCGCAATGGTCTGTCACCGGCAGTTGGCTGGCTAGATTACCCTCTTTAGGACGCGTATGGCGACCGAAGTTCCGCGTGTACACTGTCGCTCAAGCGTTAAAGAGTCTCTGAGGCGGGGATGTTTGAGCAGAGGCTGCTTAAGGGTAACAGAGGGCTATGAACGAAAACTTCTACTGGCTGTTGCGCCAATCCTTCCTGCGCGATCCGTCCAGGATCGCGATGGAAGTACCGGGCGGCAGGCAGATCCGCTACGGTGAACTGGATACCCAGGCCGGAGTGTACTCGGAGAAACTGCGCACGCTGGGCGTGGAACCGGGTGACCGGGTGCTGGTGCAGGTGGAGAAGTCGCCCGAGGCGGTGTTTCTGTATCTGGCCTGTCTGCGCAGCGGCGCGGTCTTTGTGCCGATCAACACCGCCTATACCCCGGAGGAAGTGGCCTATTTCCGTCGTGATGCGGAGCCGGCACTGTTTGTCTGCAGACCGGCAGATGAGGGGGCGTTTGCCCGGGTGGCGGATGCCGTCACCGTGCGTTCTCTGGGCACTGATGGCCGGGGATCGCTGCCCCAGACTACGGCATCCGCCGCGACGGACACAGCGCAGCGAAGCACGACGGATCTCGCTGCCATTCTTTACACCTCCGGCACTACCGGCAGATCCAAGGGGGCCATGCTCAGCCACGGTAACCTGGCAACCAACGCGGTCATCCTCATCGATTTCTGGGGCTGGCACGATGATGACGTGTTGCTGCACGCATTACCGGTCTTCCACGTTCACGGCCTGTTCATTGCGCTGCATTGCGCGCTGCTGAAAGCCTCGAAGATGATCTTCCTGTCCGGGTTCGACGTGGCGGAGGTGCTCAGCAGCCTGCCACGGTCAACGGTGATGATGGGCGTGCCGACATTCTATACCCGACTGCTGGCGGCGCCCGGGCTGACCGCGGACATCTGCAGCGGCATGCGTCTGTTCATCAGCGGTTCTGCCCCGCTGACCATACAGACCTTTGAAGCCTGGGAGGCGCGTACGGGACACACCATTCTCGAGCGCTACGGCATGAGCGAGACCATGATGAACACGTCCAATCCGCTGCAGGGCGCCAGGGTCGCCGGGACCGTCGGCTTTCCACTGCCTGCAGTACAGTTGAGAATCGCATCGCCGGAGGGAGAGGTGCTGCCCGCAGGGTCGGTCGGTGTCATTGAAGTTAAGGGTCCGAATGTCTTCAGCGGCTACTGGAAGCTGCCGGAGAAAACCGCAGAAGAATTCCGTGCCGATGGTTTTTTTATCACCGGCGATCTCGCCACAATGGATGCGCGGGGACGGGTCAGCATTGTCGGTCGTGGCAAGGATCTGGTGATCTCCGGTGGCTACAACGTCTATCCCAAGGAAGTCGAGACGCTGCTCGATGAGATGCCCGAAGTGGAAGAAAGTGCGGTGATCGGGGTGCCGCATCCTGATTTCGGGGAAGCCGTTGTGGCTGTGGTCGTGCCTCGCGGTGAACCGGTTGCCCTGGCGACGGTGGATGCTGCCCTGTCCGGCAGACTGGCCCGGTTCAAACAGCCGAAGCGGGTAATCAATCTGGAGCAGCTGCCGCGCAACGCCATGGGTAAGGTGCAGAAGAACGCGCTCAGGTCACAGTACGCGGATCTGTTCCCGGCAGCACCGGCAGGGGGGGGTGTGGGCAAAGACAGTAGAGGAAGCAAAGAAAACAAAGAGCGCGAAGAGGGTGCTGGCCCATGAGCTGGCTGGCAGTCGCGACCGGCCTGCAGTTTCTGATTTTGATCGGACTTGCGGTTGTGGTGCTGTCGCTGGCGCGGCAGATCGGCATTCTCCACGAACGAACCGCGCCCGCATCACTGGCCCGCAATCAGCCCCATCTGCATGCCGGGGATCGCCTGCCGGAGATCACCGTGCCGACACTCGCCGGTGGAAAGGTCAGTCTGGGTGGTGGTCAAACGACTGAATCTTTCACCAGTCTGCTCTTCATAGCTGCAGATTGTCCGATCTGTCGCAGCGTCCTGCCGGCCTATCAGAGTGCGCTGGAAACCGGGGCCGTCAGTGCCTACTGGGTCGGCGACGGCATGCCGCTCGCCGCCTTTGAGCGCTATGCGGATGAGCAGGGTATTGATCCCGAACGGCTGCTGCTGTCTCAGGAACTCGGTCTGCGGCTCGGTGTGCGGGCGCTGCCGGCACTGGCGCTACTTGATGCCGGGCAGCGGCTGGTCTCCCTGGACATCATCGATGGGCCGGCCCAGATACGGAAACTGATGGCCACCGAAAGCTTCAACTAGCCAGTCCAAGCCGGGAGAACACCAGATACAGCCCCACCATTGACGCCAGCAGCACCCCGCTCACCGGTCGGGCATAGCGCCAGGGTGTCATGTCGATTACTGCGCGCTGCAGCGGCGAGTTCGCCAGCGCCGGCTGACGCCAGCCAAACCACAGCATGATGCCGATCTCGCAGATGAACAGCAGTGCGTAGAGGTGAATGAAGTGGATACCGCTGTCCCAGACGAAGGTCAGTATTCCGTAGGCCACCAGGTGGAAGCCGATGGCGGCCAGTGCGCCGCTGGCGGGCACCCGGTGGGTACCGCGACCCCCCAGAACGGCCATGGTGACGATGGCGATGATGGGAATGTTGTAGAACCCGGTGAAGCGCCGGATGAGCTGCCATAGTCCTTCCGGCGCGTACTGCAGCAGCGGCGCTACGATGAAGGAGAACAGGGCGAGAAGGGTGCCGATGATGCGGGCCACCCGGATCAGTTCTGCATCGGATGCTGCGGGGCGCAGCGGCTGGTAGAGGTCGACGGCAAACAGGGTGGAGGCGCTGTTGAGCAGCGAATTGAATGAGCTCAGCACGGCACCGAGTAACACGGCGAGGAAGAATCCACCCAGGTAGTCGGGCAGCACGTCGCGCACCAGGGTAGGGTAGGCGTCGTCCATGCTGATGAGACCACCCCCATACAGGTGAAAGGCGATGATGCCGGGAAACATCATCAGAAAAGGCACAGCAAGTTTGAAGAAACCGGAAATCAGCACGCCTTTCTGACCCTCGGCGAGACTGCTCGCGCCCAGCGTACGCTGAATGACGTACTGGTTGGTGCCCCAGTAGAAGAGGTTGGCGAGGATCATGCCGGTAAACAGGGTGCCGAAGGGGGTAGGATCGGTCGCGGTACCGATGGCGTTGAGTTTGTGCGTGTGTTCACTGGTCAGGATGGCGAGTCCTTCCAGCGCGCTGCCGCCACCGAGTTGCACAAGTCCGAGCACCGGCACGATCACACCGATGATCAGCAGCCCTGCGCCATTGAGGGTGTCTGAAACGGCGACTGCCTTGAGTCCGCCGAATATTGCGTAGGCAGCTCCCACGAGACCGATGATCCACACGGTCACATGCAGTGCCTGGTCGCGTTCGAGCTGCAGGAGGCCGGATACGTCGAACAGCGCGAGCACGGCGAGCGAACCCGAGTAGAGCACGGCAGGGATGGTGACCAGAGCGTAGCCGAGCAGAAACAGCAGAGCGGTGGCGCGCCGTACCCGGGCGTCGAAGCGGGACTCCAGAAACTCCGGCAGGGTGGTGAATCCTCCGGTCAGATAGCGCGGCAGCAGAAACATGGCCATCACCACGATGGCGACTGCGGCGGTGACTTCCCAGGCCATGCTCGATAGATTGAAGGCGTAGGCCGAACCATTCAGGCCGATGAGCTGCTCGGCAGAAAGATTGGTGAGAAGGAGCGAACCCGCGATAAAGGTACCTGTCAGACCATGACCCGCCAGGAAATAGCCATCGCGGCTGCCGGTCTGACCCCGGGTGCGGCGGTAGGCATACCAGGCCACCAGTGCCATGAAAAAAGTGCAGGAAATCAGTGTGATCACAGCCGACAGGGTAACCCGCCCTGCCACAGATGAGCGATCGATCTGGCTGCCCAGGTGCAGCTGGTGCGCAGCGGCACTGCTGTGGCTGCTGATCGGACCAGTGCCGGTCTCTGCGAGCGCCACCCCTCACGAATATAGAGTGCAGGTAGCCGACGACCTGTCGTCCGTTCTTGTGCGGGCGCAATTCGCTGCAGCGGTGAGCGAGCTGCAGGCTGAACAGGGCAGGAGTGAATACCTGCGCGGAACGGATCGCTGCGATACCGGCAGTCTGCGTCTGGCCGGCAACCGTATCCTTGCCGGCGAGCTGCGCTGCCTCGAGTACGAATACCCGCTGCAGGCACTGCAGGATCGGCGCAATCCACCCGTTGCCGCCGACGTCCGGGTGACCACCCCCGCCGCCTGGTTGTGGCGGCCGTCCCGCGCGGCTTCCCGGGGAATACAGGTGACTTTTGTGCTGCCGCCCGGGATACGGGTCTCGGTACCCTGGCAGGCACTGGGCGACGGACGCTTTGTCGTGTCTGACTCACCCGGCAGCAGTACGGCCATTGCCGTGTTTGGCCGCTTTGAGGAGGCGGTCATCGGGTCAGGCAATGCCGCAATCCGGGTTGCGCTGATCGACGGTCCGCAGCAGCGCCTCGACCGAAACAGGATGCTGTCCTGGCTCGGCACCTCGATTGCGGATGTGGCCTCGGTAGGGGGTCGATTCCCGTCCCCCGGGGCGCAGGTGATCGTGCAGCCGGTCCCGTCCGGCGGGCGCTCGGCCGTTCCTTTCGGCTACGTGATTCGAGACGGCGGGGAGAGTGTGCGGTTCTTCGTGGATGCGTCCCGGTCTCTGACGGATCTCGATGGCGACTGGACGGCGACCCATGAGTTCAGCCATCTGCTCCTGCCCTATGTGCGTTCCCGGGAAAAATGGATATCCGAGGGTTTTTCCAGTTACTACCAGAATGTGCTGCTGGCGCGGCGCGGCATCTACAGTCCCCTGGAAGCCTGGCAGAGACTGCACCGCGCTTTCACCCAGGCCGACGCGGTGGCGGATCCGCCATTGCTGAGCAGGATCGACGAACGCCCTTTTCGAGATATGCGCATGCTCATCTACTGGAGCGGAGCCGCCCTGGCACTGATGGCCGATGTCCGGCTGCGCGAACTGAGTGCTGGACACGAGTCCCTGGACAGTGTGCTGGCTCGACTCGCAGCCTGCTGCCTGCCTTCCGCGCAGATCTGGCGGGGCGAGGAGCTGTTCAGCCGGCTCGACAGCCTCAGCACGCACCCGGTGTTTATCCCGCTTTATCGGGCGTTTGTGAGCAGCGAGGGTATGCCGGATCTGCGCAGTCTCTATACTGATCTGGGCCTGGAGACTGCAGGCCCGGACCTGCGCTTGCGGGATGACGCCCGACTTGCGAGCATCCGGAGTGCCATCATGCAGGGGAGTCAGTGATGCCGATGTTCGAGCAGGGTGAGGTCGCCATCCACTATCAGGTTCAGGGTGAGGGATTTCCGCTGCTGCTGATTGCGCCTGGCGGGATGCGCTCCGCCATGGACTTCTGGGAACGCACCCCCTGGAATCCCATCGAGGATCTCAGTGGACAGTATCGGGTCATCGCCATGGACCAGCGCAACGCCGGACGTTCCACTGCGCCGGTTACGGCGTCGGACTCCTGGCACGTCTATACCAGAGACCAGCTGGCGCTGCTCGATCATCTCGGTGTGGATCGCTTTCATGCTGCCGGTATGTGTATCGGCGGCTCCTACATTTTCGGCCTGATCGAGGCAGCTCCGGAGCGGGTTGCGTCCGCCGTCCTGTTTCAGACCATCGGGCTGGACAACAACCGGCAGGCCTTTTATGACATGTTCGACAGCTGGGCAGACGAGCTGAAAGCCCGGCATCCGGAAGTCAGCGAGGCATCCTGGCTGGCGTTTCGCGACCGGATGTATGGCGGAGAATTCCTCTTCACGGCGGATCGGGATTTTGTGCGCAATACCCAGACTCCGCTGCTGGTGCTGTGCGGCAAAGATCTCTATCACCCGGAGTCAGTCTCCCGGGCGATTGCCGAACTCGCACCGCATGCGGAATTTATCGAACACTGGAAGGAGCCCGAGCACCAGGCTGGCGCAAAGCGGGCGGTCGCAGACTTTCTCGATCGGCATACGCCGGGAGCCCTCTGATGTACAGCCAGGGGCTCGACGCAAGTGAAGCGGCACTCAGTGCCGAGGAGCGGTCAGAACTCGAAGCCCGTTTCCAGGCACGCATCGATGCGGAAGAGAAGATCGAGCCGCAGGACTGGATGCCCGCCGCCTATCGGAAGACGCTGATCCGGCAGATTTCCCAGCATGCCCACTCCGAGGTCGTGGGCATGCTGCCCGAAGGCAACTGGATCACCCGGGCGCCGACTCTGGAGCGGAAGCTGATCCTCATTGCCAAAGTGCAGGACGAGGGCGGCCACGGCGCTTACCTGTACAGCGCGGCGGAGACGCTGGGAGTATCCCGGGAGGAGCTGATCGATCAGCTGCTCAGCGGCGCTGCGAAATACTCGAGCATTTTCAATTACCCGACGCTGACCTGGGCGGATGTGGGCGCCATCGGCTGGCTGGTGGATGGCGCTGCGATCATGAATCAGATCCCCCTGGCCCGCTGCTCCTATGGACCCTATGCCCGGGCCATGGTGCGCATCTGTCGGGAGGAGAGTTTTCATCAGCGTCAGGGTTTCGACATCATGCACGCCCTGGTGCGTGGCAGTCAGACCCAGCGCGACATGGCACAGCAGGCGCTGGAGCGCTGGTGGTGGCCGAGCCTGATGATGTTCGGGCCCAGTGACGCTGAGTCCGTCCATTCCAGTCAGTCGATGGCCTGGAAGATCAAACGCTTCAGCAACGACGAGCTGCGCCAGAAGTTCATCGATGTCACCGTACCCCAGGCCGACTACCTGGGCCTTGCAGTACCCGATCCGGAACTGCGATTCGATGCCGCAACCGGCCACTACCGCCACGGCGCCATCGACTGGGAAGAGTTCCAGCGGGTACTCGCAGGCGATGGCCCCTGCAATACGGAGCGGCTCGATGCCCGCAGAGCGGCCCATGAAAACGGTGCCTGGGTGAGAGAGGCAGCCGCAGCCTATGCGCGTAAACATGCTGATACACGGATAGATACCCGGGCAGCCTGGCGCGGCTCGGAAGCGGCGGGTGAAACGCTGTGAGTGATCAGTGGCCGCTCTATGAAGTTTTTGTGCGTGCCCGGTCCGGTCTCGATCACCGGCATGTCGGCAGCGTCCATGCCACCGACCCCGCCATGGCGCTCGAACATGCCCGGGATCTGTACACCCGGCGCATGGAAGGGGTGAGCATCTGGGTGGTGGCGTCCCGGGACATTCTGGCCTCCGACCCTGCAGACGCTGACGCCTTCTTCCAGCCCGCTCAGGGCAAGGTGTACCGGCACCCGACCTTCTATGAAATCCCCGATGACGTCGACAACCTCTGAGCGGCAGACCTATGTGCTGCGCCTGGCAGACACCCATCTGCTGCTGGGGCAGAGACTGGCCGAGTGGATCGGTCATGCCCCGGCCCTGGAAGAAGAACTGGCGATTGCCAATCTGTCCCTGGACTGTCTCGGTCAGGCGCGCGCACTGCTGACCTATGCCGGCGAACTCGAGGGGGCGGGACGGGATGCGGATGCCCTGGCGTTTCTGCGGGAACCGGAGGCTTACTGTCACATCAATCTCGCGGAACAGGACAACGGCGACTTCGCGACCACAATCGTCCGGCAGGTGCTGGTCGACGCCTGGCGGCTGGTACTGCTGGAGGCTCTGGAGTCCTCCAGCGACGAACGACTCGCTGGTATCGCCGCCGATGCGCTGATCGAGGCCCGCTACCACTGGCGCTTCAGCCGGGGCTGGCTGGTGCGTCTGGGCGATGGCACCCGGGAAAGTCAGACACGTACCACTGCAGCGGTGACGAAATTGTGGAAGTTCACCCGGGAACTGTTCGCAGCGGATGCCATCGACCAGGCTATGGCAGCGGCCGGTATCGGACCGGACCTGGCCGCCCTGCGCGCTGACTGGGATGCTCTGATCGATGCCGCCCTGGCGGAGGCCCGTCTGCAGCGGCCGGGACAGTCTGACTATCGCTGGTTCGGCAAGCGCGGAGAACATACGGAACTGCTGGGACCCCTGCTCGCGGAAATGCAATTTCTGCAGCGTACCTACCCCGGCGCAAGATGGTGATCGAACGTGCCTTTCATGCATTGCAGGTCCGCAGCAAGCGCCCCTCGGGTAACGCCGGAACCCTCATCACTATCGCAGTGCCCCGTGAGCTGCAGTCGCTCTACCAGGGTCTGCCGGGCCAGCACATTGTCGTGCGCGCCCGGATCGCGGGCGCAGAGGTCCGACGCACCTACTCCCTGATTTGCCCGGTGGTCGGGCAGACGGTGGAGATCGCGGTGCGCACTGAACCGGCTGGCGCCATGTCACGGTATCTGTCTGACGTAGTGGAACCCGGCGACCTGCTCGAAGTGATGCCGCCGACGGGCAGCTTCCAGAGTCGGCTTACGGGAAAGGGTCCAAGGGCCTACCTGATGGTGGCGGCGGGGTCCGGCATCACACCGGTACTTGCTCTGCTGCGTGCCAAGCTGGAGCAGGAACCGGACTGCACCTGCACGCTGCTCTATGGCAACAGGGATACGGCGCGCATGCTGTGCCGGGAGGAGGTGCTCGCACTCAAGGACCGGTTTCTCGCCCGCCTCAGCCTGTATTTCTTCATGAGTCGGGAGCCCCAGGCACAGAGCCGTTTCAATGGCCGAATCGACGCCGCGCGACTGCAGGATTTCATGACGCTGTATCCCCGTGCACCGGCATTCGATGAGTGCTTCGTCTGTGTGCCTTCGGTGCAGGATGGCAGCCTGCAATCTGTACTGCAGGCGAATGGCGTTGCAGGGGATCGCATTCACTGGGAGTCCTTCACGACCACAGCACAGGGGCAGAGATCCCTGTCGGGTGCCGCTGCAGAGCAACCGGCGAGCACGGCAGTCGAGGAGGGGAGCGAAGTCGCCGTAACCATCGTGATGGGTGGCAGGCGGCGGACGTTCGCCACCACCACCACGGACAGCGTCCTCAGCGCCGGGCTGGCCGCCGGGCTGGATCTGCCTTACTCCTGCTGTGGTGGCGTCTGCTCCACCTGTCGCGCGCGGATTGTGGAGGGTGAGGTGGAGATGGCGCAGAATTACGCGCTCGAAGACTGGGAAGTCGAGGCGGGATTCGTGCTGGTGTGTCAATCCAGGGCGGTCACACCCACGCTGGTGGTGGACTACGACAGCGTCTGAGCGCCACGGGAAATCCTGCAGGCTGGCCCGTGGCAGTCCGGAAACGGACCGGAAACAGACTGGAAACAAAAAAAGGATCAGGTGTGGGCAGTAAACAGAAGTGTGCGTTTGTGGGTCTGGGAACCATGGGATATCCCATGGCCGGGCATCTGGCGAAAGAAGAGTATCCGGTGACCGTATACAACCGGACCGCAGCCCGGGCCCGGAACTGGGTGGATGCGAGTTCTGCTTCCTGGGCGCCGGTGGCCGCCGCGGCGACACCGGCAGAGGCGGCGGAAAAGGCGGAAATCGTATTCGTCTGTGTCGGCAACGACGACGATGTCCGCTCGGTCGTCTATGGCGACACCGGCGTGCTCGCCGGTCTGGCCGAAGGGGGCGTGCTGGTCGATCACACCACCGCATCGGCGGAGCTTGCCCGGGAACTGGAAGCCGCCTGTGAAAAAAAGGGTGTGGGGTTTCTGGACGCACCGGTGTCCGGCGGACAGAACGGTGCGGAAAACGGTCAGCTCACCGTGATGGTGGGTGGACGCCAGGAAATTTTCGAAGGTATCGCCCCGGTGCTGGAGTGTTATGCGAAGTCCGTGCGCCTGATGGGGGATGCGGGAGCCGGCCAGCTGACGAAGATGGTCAATCAGATCTGTATCGCCGGGGTGCTGCAGGGACTCTCTGAAGGTCTGCACTTTGCGGAACAGGCGGGACTGGATCTCGAAGCGGTAGTGGACGTCATTTCCAAAGGTGCCGCCCAGTCCTGGCAGATGGATAACCGCTCCGGGACCATGGCCAGTCAGGAATTTGATTTCGGCTTCGCGGTCGACTGGATGCGCAAGGACCTGGCCATCGCGCTCGGCGCGGCGCGTGGGCTGGGAGCACGCCTGCCATTGACGGCTCTGGTGGACCAGTTCTACGCCGACGTCCAGAGCTACGGCGGCGGCCGCTGGGACACCTCCAGCTTGATTCAGCGCCTGCGGCGTTCCTAAAAAAAAGATTGCGGCGTTCCTAAAAAAAAGACTGCGGCGTTCCTAAAAAAAGACTGCGGCGTTCCTAAAAAAAAGACTGCGGCGTTCCTGACCCGCGTCAGTCCATCGCGTCGAAATATTTCTCCGCGTCCAGAGCGGCCATGCAGCCGAAACCCGCCGAGGTAATGGCCTGGCGGTAAACGTGGTCAGCCACGTCGCCTGCGGCGAACACACCCGGCACACTGGTTGCTGTGGCGCCACCTTCGTTACCGCTGCGGATGCGGATGTAACCGCCTGCCATATCGAGCTGACCGGTGAAGAGGTCGGTATTCGGGTGGTGTCCGATGGCGATGAATACACCCATCAGCGGGATCTTGCGTTCGTTACCCGCCTTATCGACGATGCGGATGCCGGTCACGCCACTTTCATTGCCGAGTACTTCGAGCAGATTGTGGTTCCACACCGGCTCGATGTTGTCCCGCGCAAACAGGCGATCCTGCAGAATTTTTTCGGCACGCAGTTCATCGCGGCGATGCACCAGATAGACCTTGCTGCAGATGTTGGAGAGATAGAGCGCTTCTTCCACAGCCGTGTTGCCGCCACCGATCACTGCGACTTCCTGGTTCCGGTAAAAGAAGCCGTCGCAGGTGGCGCAGGCGCTCACGCCGCGACCCTTGAATGCCTCCTCCGAGGGCAGGCCCAGATACTTCGCCGAAGCACCCGTTGCAATGATCAGCGCATCGCAGGTATAGGTGCCCGCATCGCCGATCAGCTCGAAGGGCTGCACGCCGAGACTGGCGGTGTGGATGTGGTCGTTCACCAGCACTGCATCGAAGCGTGCCACGTGTTCGGCCATCTGCTGCATGAGTTCGGGTCCCTGCAGGTCGGCGTGGCCACCGGGCCAGTTCTCGACTTCGGTGGTGGTGGTGAGCTGACCCCCCACCTCGATGCCCGTGATCAGGGCGGGCTTCAGGTTCGCACGGGCGGCATAGAGAGCGGCCGTGTAGCCCGCTGGACCGGATCCGAGAACGATCAGACGATGATGCTGCTGGCTCACTGCTTGGTCCTGGTCAAAGGGTCGCTATTCTAGCAGGCTGCTGAAGAAGTCTCGAAAGCTCAGAGGCTCTGGCACGCGGGCTGGCAGGACGCACCTCGAAGGCAATGTTGGTTACCTTGCTGAGAGGTGCAACGTAGTCAGCGTGCGTGCCAGTCCCCAGCCGCGCCCTTGGACCTGCCGGTCAAGTGCGTATACTGCCGGCCAGCGGAGTCATCGATGGTTCCCGTACCTCCGCAGCCCCTCAACCCGCAGACTCAGGAAGCCCGTATGCGTTTTCAGTATCCGATTGTCATCATCGACGAAGACTTCCGCTCGGAGAATGCCAGTGGTCTGGGGATTCGTGCGCTCGCAGCGGCAATCGAGGAGGCTGGCGTCGAAACGCTGGGGGTGACGAGCTACGTGGATCTGTCGAGCTTCGCCCAGCAGCAGTCCCGGGCAGGGGGCTTCATCCTCTCCATCGACGATGAGGAATTCAGCGATCCGGACACTGTAGAAGGCAGTCCGGTCGCCCAGCTGAGAGCCTTTGTTGAAGAGATCCGTTTCCGTAATGCCGATATCCCGATCTTCCTGCATGGCGAAACCCGCACTTCCCGGCACATTCCCAACGATGTGCTGCGGGAACTCCACGGTTTCATTCACATGTTCGAAGACACCCCGGAATTCGTCGCCCGGATGATCATCCGGGAATCGAAGAAGTATCTCGACAGCCTCGCCCCGCCTTTCTTCAAAGCACTTACCCAGTACGCACAGGATGGCTCCTATTCCTGGCACTGTCCCGGTCATTCCGGCGGTGTCGCGTTTCTGAAGAGCCCGGTCGGGCGGATGTTCCACCAGTTCTTCGGTGAGAACATGCTGCGTGCCGATGTCTGCAATGCGGTGGACGAACTCGGCCAGCTGCTCGACCACACAGGCCCGGTGGCAGCTTCGGAGCGCAATGCTGCGCGCATCTTTGGCGCTGATCATCTCTATTTCGTGACCAACGGCACTTCGACGTCGAACAAGATCGTCTGGCATTCGACGGTGGCCCCGGACGACATCGTGGTTGTCGACCGCAACTGCCACAAGAGCGTATTGCACTCAATCATCATGACCGGTGCGGTGCCCGTGTTCCTGATGCCGACCCGCAATCACTACGGCATCATCGGACCGATTCCCAAGAGCGAATTCGAACCTGCCGCGATCGCGAAGAAGATCGCGGCGAACCCCTGCGCCAAAGGTCTAAAGGGTAAGCCGCGGGTTCTGACCATCACCCAGAGCACCTACGATGGGGTGCTCTACAACGTCGATGAAATCAAATCCCTGCTCGATGGCAAGGTCGATACACTGATGTTCGACGAGGCCTGGTTGCCCCACGCCACCTTCCACGAGTTCTATCACGGCATGCACGCCATCGGGCGCGATCGTGAGCTGTGCAGAGAGTCGATGGTGTTCGCCACCCAGTCGACACACAAACTGCTGGCGGGTCTGTCCCAGGCGTCACAGATCCTGGTGCAGGAATCCCAGACCCGGAAGCTCGACCGGTACAGCTTCAACGAAGCCTATCTGATGCACATGTCCACGAGTCCGCAGTATTCGATCATTGCGTCCTGCGATGTGGCCGCGGCCATGATGGAGCCGCCGGGTGGCAAGGCACTGGTAGAGGAATCCATCCGGGAGGCGCTGGACTTCCGGCGCGCGATGCGCAAGGTGGATGATGAATTCGGCGATTCCTGGTGGTTCAAGGTCTGGGGTCCGGAACATCTGGCAGAGGAAGGCGTGGGATCCCGGGAAGAATGGATGCTGCATGCGAACGAACGCTGGCATGGCTTCGGTGATCTGGCAGAAGGATTCAACATGCTGGATCCGATCAAGGCCACGGTGATCACACCCGGTCTCGATGTGGATGGTGACTTCTCAGAGACCGGTATTCCCGCCGCCATCGTCACCAAATACCTGGCCGAACACGGGATCATCGTCGAGAAGACGGGGCTGTACTCCTTCTTCATCATGTTTACGATCGGTATCACCAAGGGACGCTGGAATACCCTGGTGACCGAACTGCAGCAGTTCAAGGATGATTACGATTCCAACCAGCCCCTGTGGCGGGTGCTGCCGCTGTTCGTGGCCAAATATCCCCAGTATGAACTCACCGGCCTGCGTGACCTCTGTGAGGAGATCCACTCGATCTATACCGAGTACGATGTGGCGCATCTGACTACCGACATGTACATGTCGGAGATGGAACCGGTGATGAAGCCGGCAGATGCATTCGCCAAGATGGCCCATCGGGAGATAGACCGGGTGCCCATCGACGAACTCGAAGGGCGTATCACCAGTGTTCTGCTCACCCCCTATCCGCCGGGGATACCGCTGCTGATTCCAGGCGAGCGTTTCAACAGAACAATCGTCGACTATCTGCGCTTCGCGCGTGTATTCAACCGACGCTTCCCCGGTTTCGGCACCGACATACACGGGCTGGTCGAAGAAAAGGTCGGCGGTGAGAGCCGGCTCTTCGTGGACTGCGTGCGTGTCTGATCAGCTCGTAAAGAGTTTTTCGAGCCGATCCAGATCGTTGATCACCTGCCAGCGTCCGCCGGACTGCTCAATGCGACTCTGCCAGTAGGCCAGCCGGTCGAGATACTCCCGGGGATCGACATTGTCGGAGCGCAGCTTGGTGACATTCATCGCCACCACGTGCACGTCGGTAAAGGTCATCGAGAAATCTCTGATGAAGCCTTCTGCCAGATCTTCCTTGAGATCGGAGAATATGAATATGGTCTTTCTGCCCGGTGATTTTTCTGTCAGGTATTCGAGTGCCTGCAGCAGCCCGCCCGAGATGTCCGTGTAGGGTGAGCCGTGCACTTCGTGCACGAACCGGTTCACATGTTCCTGGAACTGGCGCTTCTGACCGTTGGCCGTGCTCGGGCGGTCGTCGAAGGTTACTTTGGCGACGATGTCCTTCTCACTGAAACTGGCAGTGTCGATTCGCGCCACCGCGAATGAGTCGCCGGGATTCAGCTTGGACAAGGTGTAGTTGATGATCTGCTGGGCCTTGTCGATCTCCTCGGTGTAGGTTCCCGACGTATCCAGCAGCATGTACACGCCGGTGGCATGGTTGGGCCGTTCGCCACAGCCGGTAAGGATCAGCCAGGTCAGGAGTAAGAGGGCTGCACTGTACTTCATGCCGGATTGCCTCCGTAGGTGAACGCCCGGTGTCCCATCGGCGACGGCTCGATGGTGGGCTGCCGGATGGGGTTCGCTGAGTTGTCTGCCCCGGTGATTTCGGATGCCGCCGGTTCCCGTGCGGCTTCGGCCTGCGCCTGGCGCTGCCGTCGGGCACCGAGCCGATCTTCAATCCACAGCGGCGCGAAGATGATCAGATCGTAGAGATGCAGACACAGCACGCCGATCTGACGCAGGAGATTGCCGGTTACCCGCAGGGCAAGCGCCAACAGATTCAGTATCCCCATGGCGACCAGGCCCAGCACATGGCGCAGTGTCTGCACGAAGGTCTCCAGCGGAATCGCCACGAAGGTGAGGGCGAAGGGCAGAATAAAGCCCAGACCCATCTGAGCGGCGGTGGTGATCCACAGCGCCTCATTGGTCATGATCAGTGCTTCGCCTCCACGCAGAGCGGAAGCGGTCGCAAGTTCGTCCTGCAGCAGTACCTCGCGCATATAGGCCAGCCCCGCCTCCACACTGGCGAGTGTGGTCAGCAGGGTGAGTGAGACGCACGCCATGATGATGCGGGTCCTGTCCGGCAGTGCCGCGATCACCGGAAACAGGCGGGTGATCCGCAGCGATTCCATGAGGAACAGGCCCATGGAAATTTCCACCAGGATGATCACCAGCGCGGCGATGTCCGCGCTCTGATAAGGGCCGATATAGCTCGTGCCGCCAACCATCTCGCTCATGGGCCGGGCGATCAGCGAGAAGTTGATGACAGCACCTCCTACCGCGATGAGGATGACAAGTGAGGCCACCGCGAACTGTACGAGTGCAGAAGTTGACAGCGCCTGCACCGCATGATCGGTGCCCTTGACGATCTCCCGGTACTCGTCCATGTGGCGATCGATACTGCGGGCACGCTCGAGAATGGAGTCCACCGCGCGCTCCATGCGGGTGAGGGTGCGCTGCAGGCCGGTCCAGGCGGGCCTCATGCGGGACAGCAGCCGGTGGCGTTCCCGGCTGGCGATCCGGTAGGCAGACAGGGAGCGGGCCTCGGCTTTCTCCAGGGACTTGTGGATGGCCTCGAGGACGACCTGCACGGACGGATCCGCCTTGGTCGTGACCCGGGCGACGGCTTCCACCGCCTTGCTCCAGCCGGGTACCTCCTGGGGCACTTCGGTGCTGTTGAGGTGATCCTCATCGATGCGCGCAGTGGTTTCCGCCAGCATCCGCTGGGTTTCCGGGTAGCGCGCGAGATCCCGGTGTACCGTGTCGGTGATGCGTTCGAATTCCCGGGAGATGAGTCGCTCTTTGGCTTCCCGACCCTGGACGAGCAGCACCTCCCGATTCCGATGAGCCAGGCTGTTGCGGGCACTGAGCACGGCCTGGGCCGTCAGCCGCAGCGCGTTATGACCGAGCCGCACCAGTGCAAGCAGCGCGTGGTGTGCCGGTACGCGCCCGAAGTAGAGGGCGCAAACGCCCAGGATCGACCAGATCGACACAGACAGCGCGAGACTGTCTGTCACCATCAACAGATCTTCCATTCTTAACTCCCTCTGTCCCCAGCGAACGCCTGATCAGATATCCCCGGACGCTCTGCCGTTGTTAGACCTCGAGAAGGAGTCTGACCAAGGATTTCGGGAGATTGTGTGATCGAGGTGTCAGTTCAGGGTCGAGCGGACTGTCAACCCTGTTTGCCAGGTGGTTCGACCACAGGCCGGGATCCCGCATTTTTTCAGCCCTGGCCGCTGCCTTGCGCCATTCCTATCCGCGGAATCGTGGATACCTGTTCAGAGTCTCCTTAGACTGCTGTGACTTTAAACGGGGGAGTGGATTCGATGAGAACTGTAGTGCTGCTGTTGACCCTGCTGTGTGCCAGCGCCACCTGGGCCGCCGACTGGTATCCGTCCCGCTATGGCGCCGACGACACCCTGGGTGCGATCAACAATCTGTCTCCCGGGGCTGTGGTCGACGCAGCGCGTCTGGTGCGGACCGGCAAAACCTATGCGCTGGGCGTGGTCACCGGTCCGGACTCACCCGCTTATCCACCGCGCCGCTACTCGATGACCGTGCTGCAGCCGCCGGATGGTACGGGCACCATGCTGGGCAGCAATCGGGCGACCTACAACGACGATCTGCTCTTCACCTGGATGGGCATCGGCAGCCAGCTCGACGGGCTGGGCCATCTGGGCACGGAGCACCGTTACTACAACGGTCTGCGCGCCCAGGACTTCGTGACCACCACAGGGCTGACCCGACTCAACGTGGACGCCCTGCCGCCCATCGTTAGCCGTGGTGTGCTGCTGGACATGGCCAGGCATCTGGGACAGTCACCGGTTGCGGCGGGCACAGCATTCAACCGGGCAGCCATCGATGCTGCGGCCAGCGCCCAGGGCATCAGTCTGCGCAAAGGTGATGTGGTGCTGTTTCACACCGGCTGGCTGAATCTTGTCGGTGTAGACAATGCCGCCTTCATGAACGGTGAACCCGGACTCGGTGTGGAAGGTGCGCGCTATCTTGCCGGGCTGGGCGTGGTAGCAGTGGGTTCGGATACCTGGGCGGTGGAGGCCATACCCCACGAGGATCCTGCCCAGGCGTTTCCTGTGCATGTCGAGTTGCTGGCCAGGCACGGTGTCTACATCCTGGAAAACATGGATACCCGGGCACTGGCTGCGGATGCCGCATATGAGTTTCTCTTCGTGCTCGGGGCGCCGCGCTTCGCGGGTGCCGTGCAGGCAGTGATCAATCCGGTTGCGATCCGATGAGCAGGACTTTCGCACCGCGCACAGATTCGCGTTTCAGGCTCACCAGCGCCGCATTGGCAGAGAGCAGCGGGTAGGTCTTCACTTCGGAGCGGATCGGGATGGCCGCGGCGATCGGCAGAAATTCGGCGATGTCGTAGTGGGTGATGTTGGCGACAGTCTTGATCTCCCGCTCCATCCACAGGTGCTGATGATAGGAAATCCGTGTCAGCGCAGACCGATCAGCGTCTTCCTTGCGGATGGCATTGATGACCAGCCGTCCGCCCGGTGCCAGATTGGCCAGCGCCTCGACCACGGGTGTCCAGGCGGGGGTAGTGTCGATGATGGCGTGCAGTCCCGGACTGACCCGATCCGTGGTGTTGCCCGCCCAGTCGGCGCCGAGAGAGCGTGCGAATTCCCGGGATCCGGCATCCCGTGCAAACACATAAATCTTCGAGTGGGGGTAAAGGTGCCGGCACAACTGCAGGACGATGTGCGCCGAACCGCCGAATCCGCTGAGACCGAGACGCTGGCCATCGCGCAGGCCCGACAGCTGCAGCGCCCGATAGCCGATCGCACCTGCGCAGAGCAGCGGTGCTGCCTGCACATCGTCGAGTGTGTCCGGAATCGGGTAGGCGTAGCCGGCGGGCACAGTCATGAATTCCGCATAGCCGCCGTTCACATCCCGGCCGGTGGCGCGGAAATCCGGATCGAGATTCTCGTCGACGGCACCACTGGAGGAATGTATCCAGCCCACCCCGACCCGGGCGCCGGCAGGCAGCTCGAAGTCGCCGGAGCCGAAGGCCTCGATTCTGCCCACCACTTCATGACCGGGTACCACGGGCAGACGGGGTGGCAGAGTGCGCCCTTCGATCTCGTCCAGTTCGGTATGGCAGACACCACAGGCGCTGACCCTGAGCAGCAGTTCACCGGGGCCCGGTTCCGGCACGGGCAGGTCCACCGGTGTCAGGGGCTCATCTTCTTCGAGCAGTGAGACCGTCCTGGTCATCTGCATGGCAAGCATAGGGCAGTTACTCAGGTAAGATCAGCAGCATTGTAACGGCGGGAGCAGACCCATGGGCGTATCAATCAGTCCTCTGCACGTGCGCAGAGGACTCTGGATGGCGGCCTCGGCCTCACAGATCTGGCAGGAATTCGAGACCATGCATCGCCTTTCCGCCTGGTTCGGGCGCGGGCATGAGCTGGTCTACTTCGAACCCGTGCTGGGAGGACGTATCGAACTCAGTGTGGTCGTCGATGAGGAAGTGCGTCCCTTCGGTGGCCAGCTGATCGTCTGGGAGCCTGGTTGTGAGATGACTTTCGAGAACAACTGGCACCCGCCGCATCAATGGCCGGTGTCCACCCTGCTCACCCTGCGCCTGGTACCGATGTATGAAGGGACCCTGGTCGAGCTGTTTCACCATGGCTTCGAGCGTCTCGGTGCGGGTGCGGGGGATGAACTGGAAGGGTACGAAGCTGGCTGGTCCGTCCGTCAGTTGAGTGCGCTCAAGGCAATCGTCGAAGGTTGAGCGGCTGCGGATAACGGCAATCAGGGGGCGTCGTCCGCGACGTGGCACCCTTTGCAGCTGCGCAGCGGGCCCGCCTCGTCACCCTGGGCCTGTCGCTGCGCATGGCAGTCCCTGCATAAGGTGTGAAACTGCGCCTCCCGGAGGCCGCGCACGTCCGGGTGATTTTTGTGACAGTCGAAGCACAGCCCCTGTCCGGTCTGATCGATGAAGTTGTGGTGACAGGTGATGCAGTTCACCGAAGTGTGATCCGCATGGGCAAAAGTAACCGGCAGCATGGGCGCAGCCTCGCGAGCCTGTTGTCGATAGCCGTCGCAGGTCCACACCGACCCGGCGAGCACCATCAGCACAACGGCACTGCGCAACAGCGTCCTCACAGATTTTTCAACAGGCCATAGCCGACAGCCAGACACAGCCCGGCAGCGGTCGCGGCTATTGCGTGTCGATCTGCTGCACGAATGTCCGCCGGCGGCTGACTCCAGCCCCTGTGCCCGCCGTTGGCGCGGCGCAAGCGGGCGACCAGGGGCAGCAGGGCGGCCCCAGCGACCAGCACGCCTGTTCGCCAGGGC
The DNA here is from genome assembly GCA_041395945.1 of Pseudomonadales bacterium. Lineage (NCBI taxonomy): Bacteria > Pseudomonadati > Pseudomonadota > Gammaproteobacteria > Pseudomonadales > Pseudomonadales bacterium. The sequence goes on along the minus strand of JAWKZN010000001.1, from coordinate 1,642,323 downwards.
CCCTGAAAGGTAGAGCCGATGCCGAGCAGGTGCCAGAGGCTGCCCGCCAGAGCGAGCAGCGACAGGGCGATGTGCCAGCGGCGGAAATTCCGGAATCCTGCGTAAATACGATGGCGGATGCCGGGAAAGGAGGTGATGCCGAGTATCACAATGATCAGGAGGGCGGCGAGGGCAATGAGCATGTGCACGGGCGCCGTCGGCTTCAGGTGTTCGAGCAGCAGGGGATCGAAGAGCAGAAAGCCGACGCTGTGAGCAGTCACCAGCACCAGAGCACCGAGGGCGAGATTCTGATGGAGGCGCAGCCGCACCGTGCGCGAAGGCGACTCCGCGTCCCAGGCCAGGGCAATGAGCAGCGCGAGGGCGCTGATTCCCAGCCCATTGAGGGCATCCCAGCCGAACCCCGCGGCGGGCAGGCGATCGGGCAGCAGGGCGGCACCGAACAGCAGCAGGGCGACGAGTAATCCGGCTGTCATGGCCGGGTCTGGAGGGAGGATCCGGCGGCGACGCGGAAGGGACTCCGCTGCTGGCTCACCCGGCGTTCGACAATTCTGAACCAGCTGCCTAGACTCGGCGGGGGAATGGCTGACAGGGGAGTCCGCATGAGAAGTCTGCAGCGCTGGCAGCACAGGCGTGACGGTGTGTCGCATCGGTTGAGGCGGCTGCCGATACTGACTGCGGCGTTCGGGGTCATGATGGTCTCGAGTCTACCGCAGCCAGCCCTGGCTGCGACCCTGGAGCCGGAACCGGTCGGCACCATCACCAGCCTGCCCAGCCCCTATCCGGCGCACTGGCTCATCGTGCACGACACCGCATTCAATCACATGCGGGAAGGCAAGCTCTTCATCGTCGACCCTCGGATACCGGGTGGTGGTCAGATCAAGGGGATCCTGTCCGCGGACTTCTTTGCGAGCTTCCTGATCGGTCACGCCCGCAACGAATTCTATGTGGTGGAGTCCTTCCACAGCCGGGGCGGTCGGGGTGGGGAGCGCACGGATGTCGTTACCATCTATGACCCTGCAACCCTGGGTGTGAAGGCGGAGGTCGTGGTGCCGGCGAAACGGCTCACCGGGATGCCCAACAGATTTCAGACGACGCTTACCGGCGATGGCCGTTTCCTGCTTATCTACAACTACACACCGGCCCAGTCGGTGACGGTGGTGGATGTGGTGCAGCAGAAGGTCGCAGAAGAAGTCCCGCTGCCCGGTTGCGCCTTCACGATTCCCGTAGCCGCCCGGGGATTCCTCTCGATCTGCAGCGACGGCAGTGCGCGCTCCACCCTGCTGCAGGAAGACGGCAGCGTGGCAGACGCCGTCCGTATCCCGCCCTTCATCGATGTCGACGAGGACGCGATGATGGAAAAACCGGCGATTGTGAACGGTGTAGCCTACTTCCCGACCTTCACTGGTAATCTGCTTCCCATCGATGTCAGTGCGCATCCGGCCCGGGTGATGGCGTCCTGGTCATTGACAACGGCCCAGGAGCGGTCTGCGGGCTGGCGTCCGGGTGGTGCCTGGCCTGCGGCGGGGGATGCTCAGGGCCGAGTGCATGTGCTGATGCATTCGCATGGTGCTGAGGGTACTCATAAGGACGGGGGTGATCAGGTCTGGAGTTACGACGCTGCAACCGGCACTCGAATCGGGGATTTCGCCCTGAGAGAGTGGGGGCTGGCGATCACTGTGGCCGCGACGGATCCCGCGTCCATCATTGTGACCGGCGCTGCGGGCAGCATTGACCTCTACAGCGCACAGGGAGACCACAATACAACGCTGGATTTACAGATGGAGTTCCCCCTGTTTGTGCATTCCCTGAGTCCGCCGTCGACCCGATCGGAAGGAGGTGCACGATGAGCTGGTTTGATCGTCTCATCGAACAGTCCGCCCGTGACCTGGCCCGGCGCACATCACGTCGAAGCTGGTTGAAAGCCATGGGTACGGTGCTCGTGGGCGCTGCGGGTCTGCCGCTGCTGCCGGTTGCCCGGGCAGCGGGCGGCGCGCATGGTGGCGCACCGGGTGACGGCGCTCCCGATGCTGGTGATGCCCGTTCCTGCGACTACTGGCGCTACTGTGCCATCGACGGTTTTCTCTGCGGCTGCTGCGGCGGATCCGAGACCGCCTGCCCGCCGGGTACCACCATGTCGCCCATCACCTGGGTGGGCACCTGCCGGAATCCGGTGGACGGCCACAGCTATGTGATTTCCTACAACGACTGCTGTGGCAAGACGGCCTGTGGTCACTGTTTCTGCAATCGCAACGAAGGCGATCGGCCCATGTACCGGCCGGACAAGAGCAATGACATCAACTGGTGTCTGGGGGACGGCAGCAGCCTGTACCACTGCTCTACCGCCATCGTGGTCGGTGTCGCGCCGGATTAGTGGGCCGCACCGAAGTGTTCGTTCCGCTCACCAGGCACCAGCCATGTCCAACGGGCACTAAAGGGGCGTCACCTCTACCGCGATACCCGTCATATGTGCCTGGCTCGACAGGGGTTCGAAGCTGCCAGGCCCGGAGGGCAGCAGCACGTTACAGTTCACTCCCGCCCGTTCCCGGGCGACCTGCATTCCCCGACTCCTGGCGTGTCCCCAGCCGTGCGTCATCGCAACCACCCCGGGCATCAGGTCATCGGTGAGTTTCACCGGTGCCTGTATTTCTCCATACCGGTTGCGGATGGTCACCGCGGCACCTTCCACAATCTGTCTGCGCTCGGCATCACCCGGATGCATGAACAGATAGTTGCGGTCGCGATCGCCACGTTTGAGTTTGTCGACATTGGCGAACCAGCTGTTGAACGTGTAGGCGTCCCGTTTCGAGATGAGTTTGAGCGCGCCCGCCGGTTCGGATTCGAGCTGAGCGAATATCTCTGACATGCGTGTCAGGGCCTTGTCGAAGCTCGGCGGAAAGCAGTCGATCTGCTGATCTTCCGATTGCACGAATTTAAGAAATTCCTCCGGCCGGGATCGCTCGAGGGCAATGATCTGCTCGCTGCGCAACTGCGCCATCGAGTAGCCGCGCGAACGCAGCATTGCATCGACCCGACCCCACAGGTTGGGCTCAGCTTCATCCAGCAGAGAGGTGAAGCCCATCGCCTTGCACAGGGATTCGTAGATCCACCAGTCCGGCCGGCGTTCGTAGGCCGGAGGCACGACGGCTTCGGTGTACTGCACACTGGGCTTGAACTGCATACCGAGGCCGGTGATATTGATGTCTTCCCGTTCGAATGCACCGGCGGCAGGGAGAACGTAATCGGCGTGTTCTGCGGTGGCGTTGCGGTAGATGTCCACACAGACCAGCAGATCCAGGGACTCGAGGGCTTCGCGCATGCGTTGCTCGCCGGCGATGGACAGAACCGGATTACCGGAACTGACGAAAAGCGCACGCAGAGGATCAGGGTCGTCGAGTATGTAGTCTGCGAGCAGGTTACCCGGCAGACTGATGCCCACACCACCGGGCTTGCGGACTTCGCCGAAAGGTGTCTCGAGATACCCTTCCGGCACCGCTTTTCCCGCGGCCGGAGCGCGTTCGTAGAAACCCAGTGAGTAAAAATTGCCACCGGTTCGACCCAGATTACCGGTCACCAGCAGCAGCATCTGCAGCAGCCAGTAGGCGAGGGTGCCCTGACGGCCCATGTTCACCCCGGTGGACATGTGCGCACAGGCGCTGGGTGCTGCCGCAAAATCCTGCGCCAGCTGACGGATCTCGGCAGCAGGAATGCCTGTCACCCCTGCCACCCGCTCTGCCGGGTAGGCGGCAACAAAGGCCTGAAGCTGTTCGAGACCGCGACCGTGACTGCGTGCATCCGCATGAAATCCGCGGGTGTCCGCGTGGAAACCTTTGCCCGCACCGATCTCGTGGATCAGCGCAGCCAGCAGATAGACGTCCGTATCCGGCCGGATGTGCAGCACGTCCCCCGCGCCACGGGCGGACTCGATCCTGCGCGGATTCACATAGAGGATCCGGGCGCCCCGGGCCTGTGCCGCCTTCAGGTGTGCCATCGGATTGGGGATCGACACGAATGACATGTGGCTGACCGCGGGATTCTCACCGAGCAGCAGGATGAAGTCTGAGTTGTCGATGTCAGGGACCGGGTGCAGTGTACGGGTGCCGAACACCGCCTCGCTGGCCGCAAATTTGTTTGCACAGTCCTGAGTGCCGGAACTGAAGTGGCGCCGCGCCCCGAGCTGGCGCATGAAGCTGCCGAAAGAGGGGCCGTAGAGCGCGTTGAAAGCGGTGGGATTACCCGTATAGGAGCCGATGGCATTGCCGCCTCTGGCGGTTTTGATCGCGCTCAGACGTGCGGCGATTTCGGCCAGGGCGGTATCCCAGCTGATTTCCTCAAACTCACCCTGCGCGGTGCGGCGCAGGGGAAATCGCAGACGATCCGGATCGTTGTGCATATCGAGGCCGTAGATGCCTTTGTTGCACACGAAGCCCTCTGAGATCGGGTGGGACTTGTCTGCGGCGAGCTTGATCAGCCGATCGCCGTCGACTGTGGCGATCATCCCGCAGGCCGGTTCACAGACCCGGCAGAACGTACGGACTTCGCGCACTGCAGACGAACCTGTTGTCGATCTGGATGCTGCGACCATAAACACTGCCTCTGACCGGGTTGCCGCATCATACTCCTTTGCAGCGCCCACCTCGAAAGCATGCGCAAGCGGGCACGATGTCCCGGGGCTGCCTTATTTATGCGCGTTTATGCGCGGCGCCGGTCGCGAATGTTCCTGTACGCCCGTTTAATGCCTCGCGGAGCGCCCGAGCGAGACCCGGATTCCCCTGCTGATTCCCACCCCCGACAGACTCCAATTGCGGAGTTCCGGAATCGGCTTATCGCCTTCAGGCATCCTTCACCAGATGATTCGCCCCGTTTTCGGTGACATAGGCCGTCGCCAGCCGCTGTCCGCTGCTGCGCCGGGAGATCGTGTCCACCATCCAGAACTCACCGCGGGCGCGCTCGCTGTCGATATCCAGCAGCAGGTAGCCGTGTTCGCGCAGATTCACGTAGTGAATATGGGGACGCTGCTCGATCAGTTCGCGCTCTCGTTCCGCAACCGTCTCGGCTTCGCGCCAGGGGCCGGGTGAGGTGACCGAGGTTGTGACCAGCTCCACAGCCAGAGAGCCACGTCCGCTGCTCGGATCGTACGCGGAACTGTAAGGATCGCGGGCGATGTCCATGGCCCAGGCGCTGTGTATGTCTCCGGTGAGGATCACGGTGTTGTCGATGTGTTCGGCGGCGAGCTGATCGAGCACGGCATCGCGGGATGCGGGATAGCCGTCCCACTGATCGACATTCAGCAGCACGCCTTCTTCGTCGAGCAGCTGCGCGAACATGAGCTGCTGACCGAGCAGGCGCCAGGTACGGTCATTGCGCTTCGAGGCGCGCAGTTGCTCCGCCAGCCAGGCCTGCTGATCGGCACCCAGAATGGTGCGGGCAGGATCCTTGAGGCCGCTGCGGTCCTTGCGGTCATCGAGCTGCTTCGTGCGGCCGTAAAGACGGGTATCGAGCATGATGAGATCCGCAAGGCTGCCGAAGCGAAAGCTGCGGTAGATAAACGGGCCGTTGGCCGAGGGCTGTTCCCGGATCGGCAGCCACTCGTGATAGGCCTGAATGGCGGCAGCGCGACGCGCCGGCCAGTCACCTTCGCCGAGATCCGGATTGTGATTTTCCGCTCCGTCCCGCCAGCTGTTGTTGGCGCTCTCATGGTCGTCCCACACACAGATCCAGGGATGAAGCCGGTGGGCTTCCTGAAGATCCGGATCCGTCTTGTACTGGGCGTGGCGGGTGCGGTAGTCGGACAGACTGATCACTTCCCGTGCAGGCAGGTGCGAGCGGCCGTACTCTGCACCATTGCCATACTCACCGGGCGCGTACTCGTAGAAGTAATCGCCAAGATGCAGTACTGCGTCGAGATCGTCCCGTTCTGCTACCCGGCCGTAGGCATTGAAGTAGCCGAAGGGAAAGTTGGAGCAGCTCACCACGGCGAATCTGAGGCGGCTGGCGGTTTTCTCCGGGAGGGTACGGGTGCGGCCGATTGGGCTGGCTTCGCCGGCGGCATCGAAACGGTAGTAGTAGGTGCGTCCCGGCTGCAGGCCGACCGCATCGACTTTAACCGTGTGATCCCGCTCGGGCAGGGCACTGATCACGCCCTGGTTGACTACGTTTTTCAGTGCGGCATCGCTGGCGATGAGCCAGCGCACGGGCACCACACTCGAATCGGCAGTACTGATGCGTGTCCAAAGCATCACCCGGTCAGCGAGCGGATCTCCGCTGGCGATTCCGTGCTGGAAAACCGGATTGCTGCCTTTGCCGGTGGTGGCACCGGCGCCTGCTGTGCCGACCGCACAGCCGGAAAGGGCGGTAGCGGCGGTGGTTGTTGCCAGAAACTGACGGCGTGTTGCCATGACGGATGCCTCCAGACGGTTGTTCGAATCACCGCTGCACCCTTCCGGCAGCACAGCCGGATTCAGGCAACGGGGAAGATCAAGCGCCTATAGTGTCTCAATCCGGCCCGTATCAGTAGGTGTATTCCGGTGCGGGTCCGAAGTCCCACATGACCACGGTTGCGCCGAGCAGCGCGACGAAACTCACCAGGGCGACAGCGAAAACTGCGCTGGCGTAGAGAAAGGACCGCTCCGGAGCGACCTCCATGACCGGTCCCGTACCCAGGTAGAGGAGATAGATGCAATAGCAGGCCACCAGGGTGCCGATCATGATGTCCAGCCAGAGGACCGGGTAGAGCCCGAGAAACCCGGCAAGAAAAAAGGGGCTCGCTGTATAGCTTATCAGGGAAGTACCCTTTGCGAGGCCGCCCTGGGTTCCGTAGGAACCCGCCATCCAGCTCACCATGTAGCCGAGAAACAGCACACCCGCCACCATCGCGAAATAGAAGAGCGCACACAGGGGCAGGGCGCTCTGCGCGGTGAGCCGCACCGGATCTCCAGCAATCGTCCAGCCCTGGGTGGTGACCCCGAGATACCAGCACAGAGCAGGAATGAGCGCGAAGGGCAGCGTGTGCAGACAGAGCACCCTGGTCACACCCGGACGCTCCGCAGCGATGCTGAGCCAGGTACCTTGTGGGGCAAACAGGATCAGTATGCCGTTCAACAGCGTCTTCATGGGTTGTCTCCTCCGTCTTCTTCGAATATGTCGAAACCGTGTTTGTCCAGGGAATCGAACTGGTTGTGGTTGACCGCCCAGGTGAACAGGGCAGCGGCGATGGCGATCAGCACGATGGACACGGGAATGAGCAGCAGCAGTACTTCCATCTTCAACGCTCCCCGAAAGCGGGTGTATGCAGCAGCCTGGAGGCATTGAGCATCACCAGGGTCGAACTGCTCGCCATGCCCAGGGCTGCCAGCCAGGGCGGCATGAAACCCAGTGCGGCCACCGGTATCGCAATACCGTTGTAGATCAATGCCCAGAGCATGTTCTGGCGGGTTATCCGACCGGCGGTCCGGGCGATGGTAAAGAGGTCCACCAGAGGGCCGAGCCTGCGTGTGAGCAGCAGCACGTCGGCTTTGGATTTGACCAGGTCGCTGGCTTCCACTACCGCTACGGACACATCGGCGCGGGCGAGCACCGGTACATCATTGATGCCATCACCCACCATGAGCACCTGGTGACCATCGGCCTTCTGCTGATCGAGATGGGCCAGTTTTGACTCGGGAGTCTGGCGCGCCAGATAACCGATGTCGAGTTCAGCCGCTGTCTCGGCACAGCGGCTGTCCGCATCGCCGCTGAGCATGACCGGTTCGATCCCCAGCGACTTCAGCGCAGTGACCGAGCCAAGCGCATCCTCCCGGATCTGATCCGACAGTGTGAAGCGGGCGCGTGGCAGACCGTCGACAGCCAGGTACACGGCGCGGGAATGTACATCAGCTTCGCTGCCTGCAAAAGTGGGCGAACCGATCTTTACCGAACGCCCGTGCCAGAGTCCCCGTACACCCTGGCCGGTCACCGTCTCGACACTGTCGAGGGTCTCGACACCGTCGAGGATCTCGACCGAATCGAGGGTTCCGACCGGGTCGACGGCCCCCATGGCGCCGGTGCGGCCGGCGTTGCTGCCACGGCCCGGGTTTGCAAAGGCGCGCGTTGCAAAGGCGCGCGTTGCAAAGGCGCGTGCATAGGGATGCGCAGAATACTGCTGAAGGGATGCTGCGAGCGCGAGACAGCGGGCTTTGCTGAAGGTCGGGTCGAGTATCTCGATCGATTGGATTGTCGGCTCGTGGAGGGTCAGGGTGCCGGTCTTGTCGAAGAATACACGATCAATCTTCAGCATCTCTTCCAGCGCGCTGCTGCGGGTGAGGACGATGCCGAACTGACGCAGCCGTGACATGGCGGCAGTAAGGGTTGCCGGTGTCGCCAGGGAGAGCGCGCAGGGACAACTGACCACCAGTACGGTCAGACAGGCGAGCAGAGCGCGGTCCGGATCGATGAAGGACCAGACCACGAAGGTGAGGGCGGCGATCGTGAGAATGCCGGGCACGAATACGGCGGCAACCCGGTCTGCCAGTTGCACAGAAGGCGCATTGCGGATCTCAGCCCTGTCTGCTAGTGCGGCGATGTCTGCGATCCGCGAGCGCTCATAGGCGGCTGTGGCACGGATCTCGAAGCTGGCACCGCGATTCAGGGTGCCGGCGTAGACGGCATCCCCCGCACTGCGTCGTACCCAGTCTGACTCTCCGGTGAGGAGCGCTTCATCGAGGGTGGCGAGGGTGGAGATCAGCACACCGTCTACTGGTACCTGTTCTCCTTCTCCAACCCGGATCTGATCGCCTGCACGGATTGCTGCCACGCTGATCGATTCCCTGGTACCGTCCCGCAGGCGGGTGGCGAACGCTGGCAGGGCAGCCAGCAGACTGCTGCTGGCGTCAAACCTGCGGCGCAGTCGATTGTCGATGTAGCGTGCGCCGAGCAGGAGAAAGGTGAACATCACCACCGAGTCGTAGTAGACGTCCCCGGTGCCCCGGACGGTCGCAAGAAGGCTGGCTGTGAATGCTATTGCGATGGCCAGCGCGATCGGTACATCCATATTGATGCCGCGTCCGGGGTTCGCGAGAACAGACAGTGCGTTGCGGAAGAACGGCACAGCCGAATAGCACACCACCGGAATGCAGAAGATCAGGCTGGTGAGTTCGAGCAGTCGCACATAGGCGGGCTCCATGCCATTGAAGGCTCCCGCATAGAGCGCGAAGGCAGCCATCATCACCTGCATCATCGCCAGGCCGGCGATCCCCAAGCGCTTGAGCAAAACTCTCTGCACCGCGTCGTGATCGTCGCCGCCGGCGAGTGCCGGACTGAACCCGGCGGATTCGATCTGGCGCAGCAGCTCCAGGGCGCTCAGGGTCTGATCATGGTCCACGAACACCATGCGTTTTGCAGGGTTGATGTGTGCCGCATGGATGCCCTGCAGGCCGGCCAGCGCCTGGCGGATCTTACTGCTGCAGGCGGCGCAGTGCATGTCGGAAACACTGATGGTGCTGATGGTCATCGCTGAGCGGGCACCTGTTGCCTCACTGGCGGCGTGTCCGTTTCTCTGTCTGCAGGGACCGTATCCCGCCAGCTGGTTTTACCCAGGGGGGGGGCCTGGAGTCGGACCACCGGGTCCGGATCACTGAAAGCGAAATAGAGATTCACGATACCCATCGCGACGCTTGCAGCGGGGATCAGGATCACCAGATAGAGGGTCAGGCGTTTCATGACGTGGGCCCCAGGAAGCTGCTCACTTCGGATACGCATTCGCCGCTGGAAGTTTCACAGAGGGTGATCGTCACCGGCGTGTTCGGTGACTGAATCGCTGCTGCCGGTGCACTCAGGGTCATGGGGGCATCCACCAGTTCGCCAGGTTCCGATGCCAGCGCCGCGGCTACCGCGTCCGCGGAAATCAGCTCGATGGGCAGCGCCGACTCGACGACCACGCTGTAGTTCTGGGGGGACTGGGTCTTGTTGACCACGCGCAGACTGTAGGCGTTGCTGACCATACCTTTGGCACTGGTGCGGAACAGCTCGCCGCGCTCGCGCAGCACATCCACCTCGAACGTGCTGCGGTTGAACAGTGCGATGCAGAAAGCCAGCGTCATGATGGTCAGTGCGGCCGCATAGCCGACACTGCGGGCGCGCAGCCAGTGGGTAGTGCCCGAGGCAAGTTCACGTTCGGTCGTGTAGCGGATCAGCCCCTTCGGATAGTTCATTTTGGACATCACCTGATTGCAGGCGTCGATGCACTGGGCGCAGCCGATACACTCGTACTGCAGTCCATCACGGATATCGATACCGGTAGGGCAGACCTGTACACAGAGGTGGCAATCGATACAGTCGCCGAGGCCGGCGTCGAGTTCGGCATGTCCGGTTGAGCGTTTGCGGGGACCCCGCTTCTCACCTCGCGCCGTGTCGTAAGAGACGATCAGGGTGTCCTGGTCGAGCATGGCGGACTGAAATCGCGCATAGGGACACATGTAGATACACACCTGTTCACGCAGCCAGCCGGCGTTGATGTAGGTGGCCGCGGTGAAAAATGCGATCCAGAACACCGACCAGCCACCGGCTTCCAGGGTGAAAAGGTCTGCGGTAAGCGCGCGGATCGGCGTGAAATAGCCAACGAAGGCAAGTCCGGTGAGTCCGGCCCAGCCCAGCCACATGGTGTGTTTGAAGGCGCGTTTGCGGAGCTTTTCAATGCTCCAGGGTGCCTCTTCGAGCCGGATGCGCGCGTGTCTGGGTCCTTCCGCGAGTTGTTCTGCCCACATGAAGATGGCAGTCCAGACAGTCTGAGGGCAGGTATACCCGCACCAGAGCCGTCCCACGACCGTGGTTACCGTGAACAGCCCGAAGGCGGCGATGATCAGCAGCCATCCCAGCAGCCAGAAATCCTGAGGGAGAAATGTCAGTTCGAATATATGGAACTGGCGCTGGGGGAGATCGAACAGCACAGCCTGGCGGCCGTTCCAGTTGAACCAGGGCAGCAGGAAGTAGCCCATGAGAAGCGGCCAGCCGCTGAAGAAGCGCAGCCGCTGATAGAAGCCGCCAACAAAACGCGTGAATATTTTCTCCCGGCTCTTGTACAGATCCTGCGGACCGAACCCCTCCAGGCGGATCGGATCTTCAGGAGTCTGGCTGGCGCCGTTCATCCGGATGGCCTATCTGCCGCTCGGCGAGCCGGTGCCGGAGGCACTGTCGCCGAGCGAACGGACGTAACCGGCCAGGATGCGGACTTTGTCTTCCGCGAGGAACTCGGCGAAGGACGGCATGTTGCCGTTCCGGCCATGGCGGATAGTGAATGCGATTTCGTCCGCGCTGCTGCCGTAAAGCCAGCTGTCGTTGTTGAGTCTGGGTGCACCGAGCTGGGGATTGCCGGAACCGTCTGCCTGATGGCAGGCCACGCAGAATATCTGATACTGGGCCGCACCGCGTGCCGCGGCGGCCTCATCATGATCCCGACCGGCGAGCTGGAGCACATGCTGCGTCACATCAGCGACGCCTGCGTCACCCAGTGCTGCACCCCAGGGTGGCATGATGCCCGTTCTGCCATTGGAGATTGTCTGCTGTATCGCGCTGAATTCCCCACCCCAGATCCATTCATCGTCTGTCAGATTCGGGAAGCCGAAAGTACCACGGGCTGTGACACCGTGGCAGGTGGCGCAGTTGTTCAGGAACAGGCGCCTGCCGACCTGCAGCGCGCGCCGGTCAGAACTCAGCTCTTCTTCCGACAGTTCGGCGAGAGACGCATACAGCGGAGCGAAGCGCTCGGTGTGGCGGTCAACTTCTTCCTGCCACTGACCCACCGACGTCCATCCGGCGGTTCCCGCGAAATTGCCGAGGCCGGGATAGTAGATAAGGTAGAGGCCTGCGTAGATCACTGTCGCCACGAACAATCCCACCCACCACATGGGCATAGGGCTGTCCAGTTCCTCAATGCCGTCGTAGCTGTGACCGGTGGTCTCCTTGCCGGAAGTTCGACGGTTGGCGAACAGCATATAGAGGTACCACAGCAGGCTGCCGATGGTGCCGATGATGACGAACCAGCTCCAGCCGCTGCTCATGTCCGTACTCCCTCAGGGTCGGTTGAATCCTGCCCGGCGGAGGTCCCCCCGTCCTGGGCCTCCTCGAGGTCCAGCGGAATGCTGCCGTAGCTTTCGAGCTTCTGACGGTTGGAAGGCCAGTAAACCCAGACGACCAGCGCACTGAAGCCGATGGTGACCGCGAGCAGAGAGAACAGGGTGGCGCTCATCGCATGCCTCCATAACCGCGCATGTCCTGTCCGAGGCTCTGCAGGTAGGCAATCAGGGCGTCTGCTTCGGTAAAGCCCGCGACCGCGTCGCCGGCACCACTGATGTCTGCATCCGTGTAGGGCACTCCGAGGGTTCTCAGCACGCGCATCTTGGTTGCGGTATCCGATCCATCCAGTGGTGTGTCGAACAGCCAGGGATAGGAGGGCATGTTCGATACCGGTACCACGGTGCGGGGATCCGCAAGGTGCGCACGGTGCCAGTCATCGCTGTAGCGGCCACCGACTCTGGACAGATCCGGTCCCGTGCGTTTCGAGCCCCACAGGAAGGGGTGTTCGTAGGAGTCCTCTCCGGCGACTGAGTAGTGACCGTAGCGGGCGGTCTCGGATTGCAGGGGCCGTACCATCTGGGTGTGGCAGACGGTGCAACCTTCCCGGATGTAGATGTCGCGACCTTCGAGCTGAACAGCCGGATAAGGACGCAGGGTTTCGATGGGCTTGGTCCCGGATTGCTCGAACACCAGAGGGAAAATCTCCACCATGCCGCCGACACTCACGGCGATCAGTGTCAGTGCTATGAGGATGCCGACATTTTTTTCAATGCGATCATGGTTCACGCTGCACCTCCGCGAGCGACCAGCGGTGTGGCTGGAGCCTCGGACTCCATGCGCCGTTCACCCTGCACGGTTTTCCAGACGTTGAACGCCATAATGCACATTCCGATCAGGAAGATGGCGCCACCCAGAAAGCGGACGTAGTAGCCCGGATAACTGGCTTCTACGGTTTCAGCAAAGCTGTAGGTCAAGGTGCCATCTACCGAGGTCGCCCGCCACATCAGTCCCTGCAGCAGACCGTTCACCCACATCGAGGCGATGTAGAGCACGGTGCCCAGGGTGGCCAGCCAGAAGTGGAGGTTGATCAGCTTCACGCTGTACATCTCGCCGTGTTTGCGGCCATAGAGCAGGGGAATCAGGTGGTACATCGCGCCGATACTCACCATGGCCACCCAGCCGAGAGCACCGGCGTGCACGTGCCCGATGGTCCAGTCGGTGTTGTGACTCAGCGCGTTCACCGTCTTGATCGACATCATCGGTCCTTCGAAAGTCGACATGCCGTAGAAGGACAGGGACACGATCAGGAATTTCAGGATAGGATCGGTACGCAGCTTGTCCCAGGCACCGGACAGGGTCATCACACCGTTGATCATCCCGCCCCAGGAGGGTGCCAGCAGCACCAGGGACATCACCATGCCCACGCTCTGCGCCCAGTCCGGCAGGCTGGTGTAGTGCAGATGGTGAGGACCGGCCCAGACGTAGATGGCGATCAGGGTCCAGAAGTGCACGATCGACAGGCGGTAGGAGTACACGGGTCGCTCGGCCTGTTTCGGCACGAAGTAGTACATGATGCCGAGAAATCCGGCAGTCAGAAAAAATCCGACGGCGTTGTGGCCGTACCACCACTGCACCATGGCATCCACTGAGCCCGCGTAGATCGAATAACTCTTGGTCAGCGACACCGGCAGCGCCAGTGAGTTGAAGATGTGCAGCACGGCGACACCGATGATGAGCGCGCCGTAAAACCAGTTGGCCACATAGATGTGCTCCACCCTGCGTCTGGCGATGGTGCCGAAGAAGACAACGCCGAAGGATACCCAGACGATGGCGATGAGAATGTCGATGGGCCATTCGAGTTCGGCGTATTCTTTGGTGGTCGTCAGACCCATCGGCAGAGTGATGGCGGCCAGCAGGATCACCGTCTGCCACCCGAAGAATACGAATTTCGCCAGACCGTTGGAGAACAGCGGAGTGCGGCAGGTACGCTGCACGACGTAGAGTGCGGTCCCCATCAGCGCGCAGCCGCCAAAGGCGAAAATCACGGCGTTGGTGTGCAGAGGTCGCAGGCGTCCGTAAGAGAGCCAGGGCAGATCGAAATTCAACACCGGCCACGCCAGCTGTCCGGCAATCAGCACGCCGACCGCCATGCCGACGATGCCCCAGACCACCGTCATCACTGCGAACCAGCGCACCACCTCCAGGTTGTAGGGTATATCTTCCGTGACCACGGCAATTCCTTTGTTGTTGACAGCTGGTTGATGGCCGGAGTGCCCGCCGGGAGCGGATCGGTCAGCCTTCGGATATAGTACGCGGGCTGGATGGTAGATGCTCACACAAACCGGACCATTCGTAGAATCCCTGATTATACGGAAAGGTCCCCCACAAAATCCAGCAGGTGGCGGTAGACGAGGGGTTTCAGGAACAGCCAGGAGATGCCGCATTGTCGTGCGGTTGCAACAATGCTGTCGTTGCGGCGGCTGATGAGAAGGGCGAATGGTATGTCGATCTTCAGCCGCGCCAGTTGCCGGTAGATCTCAAGTCCGCTGGCATCAGGCAGCTGGGCTTCGCAGACGATGCACAGCGCGTCTGTGTCTTCATGCAGAGTCGCGAGGAAGGATTCCCCGGTCGCGAAGGCGCGTACCTCATAGCCGTTGAGGTCGAGCAGAGTGGTCAGGCTGTCCCGGATTGCCGGGTCCGCGTCCACTACATACACCAGGGTGCTTTCCATCAGTGGAAAGCTAGGCCATCCCGGTCATCCCCGACCATACGCGAAATCCCCTAAGGAGCCCCTGCGAGCTCGAAAGCTGATCCGCAGCGTTCTGAGCGACGGCGTGCTCAGCTGTTCTGATCCAGCAACAGCTTCATCCGCACCAGGTCGGCCAGGGTTCGGGCCTCGGTCTTCTGCATCACCTGGGATCTGTGAATTTCCACCGTGCGCTCACTGATATTCAGATCAATGGCCACGACCTTGTTGGCCTGACCTTCGGCGACACGCTCGAATACCTCCGTCTCCCGCGGTGTGAGCCTGGCGACACGGCTCCGGATGGACTCGAGGTCGGCGAACTGCTGGCGATGATCCGCATCCTCGTTCAAGGCCTCATGAATCCGGTCCAGCAGATCCTGATCCCGGAAAGGCTTGCGGAGGAAATCCACAGCACCTTTTTTCATGGCTTCCACCGCCATGGGAATGTCGCCATGACCGGTGATAAAGATGATGGGGATCGGTGCATTGCGCGCTTTCAGGTGGTCCTGCAGCTCAAGACCGCTCATGCCCGGCATACGGATGTCGAGGACCAGGCAGCCCGTGCGCCCGGGCGCGTACGCGTTGAGGAATTCCTGCGCGGTGCCGTAGGTCTCGTAATGGATGTCCACGGATTCGAGCAGCAGTCCGATCGCATCGCGCACAGGTTCATCGTCGTCGACAACGAAGACGCAAGGCCGGGTATCAGGCGTCATGCTGAGGCAGCCGGAAGAAAAAAGTTGCGCCGGCATCCGGCTTGTTGCGGTAGCTGAGTTCGCCGCCGTGTTCAGAGATGATTGTGCGGCAGATCGACAGACCCATGCCCATACCTTCCTTTTTGGTTGTATGAAACGGGGTAAATAGCAGGTCTACCTGGTTGTCGGCAACCCCCGGGCCGAGATCGGAGACCGAGACTTCGATCTCCCCCTGGGAATTCAACTCTGAGCGCACCACTATGGTCCGACCATTGCTGCAGTCTATTTCCAGCATGGCGTCGATGGCATTGCGGATCAGGTTGAGTACGACCTGTTGTATCTGAATGGGATCCACGAAGAGCGCAGGCAGATCGTCCGCCAGTTCCAGCTTCAGCTCGATGGAATGAAGGCGCGCGTCGCTGCCGGCGAGTTTGAGCAGATCGCGGATCAGTTCGTTGGTATCTGCGAGTTCACGCACGCTGTCCTGTGCGCGGGCGAAACGCTGGATTCTTTCGATGACCGCACCGGCGCGCAGAGCCTGGACATTCAGTTTCTCCAGGGCATCCATGATCTTCGTGGTGTCCCGGTTCTGCTGCAGCATTTTTACCCCCGCCTGGGCGTACATGGCGATGGCGGTCAGCGGCTGATTGATCTCATGGGCGATACTGGCGGTCATCTCACCCATGGTGCTCAGTCGCCCCACATGCGCCAGCTTTTCTCGCTGTTCAACCAGGGCTTCCCGGGCAGCGTGCTGCTCGGTGAGATCCCGGATGATGCCGGTGAAGCGACGGCGACCGGCGAGTTCGATCTCGCTGACCGCCAGATAGATGGGGATCATTGCCCCGGAAGCGGTGCGTGCCTCCAGTTCCCGGCCAATGCCGATGATTTTCTTTTCACCGGTTATCAGGTAATTGGCGAGATAGCTGTCGTGGTCCGCGGCGTGCGGACTGCCCATCAGCATGGCGATGTTGCGACCCTGGACCTCCTCGAAGCTGTAGCCGAACAGGTCGCAGGCCGCCTGATTGAATGTTTCGATCCGGCCTTCGGCGTCGATGGTCAGAATGGCGTCGACTGCGGTTTCCAGGATCGCTTCGGTTTCCGCCTTGCCGAGCGTGTACTGGGTGACATCGATCAGAGAGCCCAGGAGCTGCGGCTGGTTCGCGCCATCCGGTATTGCGGGCTGAGCGACCAGCTCGTACCAGCGTTGCGGTTTGCCCGGTGGCTCCGCGCGAAGTCTGATGGTAAAGGGCTCATTGGCTTCGATGCAGCGGCTGCGCAGTTGTGCCCTCTGGGCTGCATCGAATTCCCGGAAGGGCAGGTACCAGAACTCTCCCGGAGGGACGCCGAGCTGCTCCGTCCAGGCGACATTGGCCCAGATCAACCGACCCTCATCGTCGCAGCGGAATACGGGAACCGGCAGGCGGTCCAGGGCGGGCAGTTGCATGAATCAGTCTTGGGTGCGGCTATGTCCAGCCCCAAGATGACCCACCAGGCGCATGTAGGTCAATCCTGGCGTCATTGCCAGGCGCCACGCCATCTCGGTAAGTTCATCGCAGTCGGCGTCCTCCTCCCGCACCGTCTGGATCAGTGCGTCGAGCCAGGTGTCGTAGAGCACATGCAGGATTCCCAGCCGATCGTGAAGGCGAGCAATCCGGTCGAGTTCTGCGGAGGGTTTGTGGCTGGCGTAGAAGGCGACAAGGTGGAAAAAGGAACTGCGCAGCATGCCGGCCTGGTGGGCCATGTCGGTACCGGAAAACAGCTCGGCCACCTCCGGGTCGGCGAGAAAGTGAGTGTAAAATTTACTGAAGAACTGATCTGCACGCTGATCGATGCCGACTCCCTCTCCGAACAGGCGTTCGTAGCTGGCGTCGAAGTATCTGTTCGCGCTCATGCGGCCATCGCGATCAGGTGTCCGTTCGTTGCCAGTCCCGGCGCACTACGCTGAAAAAATCGGCCCAGATCTTCGACAGTGGCGCAAGTTCCGATTCCAGGAGCTGCCGGTACTGATCGAATCCTCTGCGTACATGGTCTATCCGGTGTGTGACCAGATTCGGCAGAGCTGACGTTTTGCGTTGCATGTCCATGGACAGAGCGTCCCGCCAGAAACTGGAATGATCCTCCAGCAGCCAGGAAATCTGCTGGCGATGTATCTCGGAACTCTTCTCGAGCGTGTCCCAGAAGCTGCCTGCCACCTCCACGAGTTCTTTTCCTGCCACGAGTTCCGCGCCCAGAAGCTCCTCGCTGATGCGACGGGTCGATTCGTTGATAGTCTCTGTTTCCATAGTTCCTCTTCCCATACTCGCTCCCTCCATCGCCTCTCCCTCCGATCGAAGTTCGCGTTCAGTGCCCCAGGGAGTCTGTGGCTGTTATCCCGGCAGCCGGGTGACGAGCACGTTGACCGGTGCTCCGTGCAGCACTGCATTCGCTGTGGAGCCCAGCAGCCGGTGCCAGCCCTGCTGATTGTGTGCACCCACCACGATGACTTCCGCGCTGTGATCCCGGGCGAGATCGTGTATCCGATCGGCCGCCCGGCCAAGCACGATGATCTGCGCGTCCACGCTGACCTTCTCCGCCCGGGAGAATGCAGCACAGAGCTCGGCAAGCCTGCCTGTCGCTGTGGCGATGGCCTGCGCTTCGAGTTCATGATTCAGAGAGCCGGTGAAGGTGGGGTCGAAGCTGTACTGCACGTACTGTGGTTCGACCACGTGTGCAACAATCAGCTTTCCTCCAGGAGCCAGCAGTGTGGCCGCGCGGCGCAGTACCCGGGAAGCGGCGTCCTCGGTCAGCTCTATGGCTGCAAGTATGGTTTTGTACATATGAAAGGCGCGCACCGCGATCTGCTGGAGGATTAGTCCAATACTGACAGACTTTGGCTATGATGACGTCTAGGTGGAAACCGAAGAGTCACCCAGGCATGTCCCGATGGTGCGATTGCGCCGCCACGCTACCCTGCCTGGGTCCGTCGAATCTTGAACCCGAAGGAGCCAGACATGGGCTACAAAACCATACTCGCCGCAATTGATCTGTCGGATGAATCACAGCAGGTACTGGACGAAGCCAAGCGCCTCGCCACGGACCATGGGGCGAAGCTGATGATCCTTTCGGTAGTCAAGCCACTCACCCAGGTCTACGGCGGGCTGGACATGGCCGCTTACACCCAGGCAACCGTCAATTTTGAACGGGAAGCACAGGTACAGGTGCTCGCTCAACTGCAGGAGCTGGGCAAGAAACTTGGAGTCAAAGCGGACGATGTGCAGGTCACGATAGGCTCGCCTGCTTCACAGATCGTCGATGTCGCGAAGACCGCGGGAGCCGATCTGATAGTGGTGGGCTCACACGGGCGTCATGGCCTGGGGCTGCTGCTGGGCTCGACGGCGAATGGCGTGCTCCATCATGCAGAATGCGATGTGCTCACCATCAGAATCAAAGACTGACTCCGGGTGCAATTATGACCAGAATGCGAAAGGTGCTTATCGCCCTCGATGCGACGGATGAAGCGGAAGACGTGCTGGAGGGTGCTACCAGCATCGACCCCCGGGGCGCTGTGGAGTACCAGGTGATCACCGTGGTGCCGCCGCTGGTCGGTGGGGTCAGTGGTATGGATGGAGCGAGTTTTGCGGCCTCCTGGCCGTTGCGCGACATGGAAGAAACCATTGCTGCGGAAACGACCCGGTACGTGCGGGAACGTGCAGCCGCTTTCGGCATCGAGCCACAGAAAGTGTCGACTCGAATCGGCCGTCCGGCGGTCGAGATCCGTGCCCATGCAGAGCACATCGGCGCGGATCTGATCGTGATCGGTTCACACGGGCGTCACGGAATTACCGGGCTGCTGCTGGGATCTACTGCCAATGGCGTCCTTCACAACAGTCCATGCGATGTACTCATCGTCCGGATCCAGGCGGATGAGGGAGACCGCAAGGAAGGAAAACAAAAAAGCGTAAAGGAAGATAAAGCAAAGGAAAACAGAACGACGGAAAATAGAGGAAAGGAAACCGGAACAAAGCAAAGTAGAGACAAGGACAAGAACGCGTGATGTGGAAAACTGAGTATCTGCCCGGCGCGGGAGGGCCATTTCCTGCAGGATGGCGTGCGGCTGCAGCAGTTCTGTTCAGTTTCGCACTGTTGTGTACGTCAGGCTGTGCTACGACCACTCGCATGGATACCTACGTTCCCGATCACTGCCACGGCACCGCAGAACCCTTTTCGACCTATGCATTGCGCATGGAAAACGTACCTGGATTCATCCATGAAGTGATCGATGTCTCGATTCGGGGTGCACTGGAACGGGTCGGGCTGACTGCGCGGGACGAGGGTGCCGATATACGGGTCAATGTCGCACTGGAAATAATCGATCGGAATCCTCCTCGCATGCACAGTGACCCCTTCGGTGAAACCGTTGCGCCGAACGAACTGAACAGATTTGTCACCCACCTCAAAGTTGGCATCACCGACGCCAGAACTGAGCGCCTGATCTGGACTGGAGCCATGGACCGTTTCCACGCGATTCAGGGTGGGGAGACGTTCCATGATGAGCGTGCTGCGCTCATCATCAGCCAGGCCTTCGACGACATGTTTGTTGGCTTGACCACAGCATGCGAGTAGTGTGTTTGTATGGACCGATGGCTGAAACTTCTGGTGGCGGCCGCAGCGGTGAGCGCCGGGATCATCCTTGCTGCCGCGGAACCGGCCGGGGCGGCCTCTGATGCCGTGCAGCCGTCCGGGACCACAGGGCACTCCGCTGCCCGGGTCTGGCTGGTGGAATTTGATGGAGCGCTCGGCCCGGCAACCGCGGATCTGATTGTCCGATCGATCGACTCTGCCGGCGCGGCGGGTGCGAGTGCCCTTATCATCCGCATGGATACCCCCGGCGGCCTGGACAAGTCCATGCGGCAGGTGGTGCAGGCGATACTGGCCGCAGAGATTCCGGTCATCACTTATGTTGCACCCGGCGGTGCCCGTGCCGCGAGTGCTGGAACCTACATCGCTTACGCAAGCCATATCGCCGCGATGGCGCCGGCGTCCAATATCGGTTCCTCGACACCGGTGAGCATTGCGCCTCAGCCGAGCCTGCCGGTGCCGGCTCAGCCCCAGCCTTCGCCGGACGGAGAGGGGGCGCCGGAGGGGGCTGCGACCGCGCCGGTACCAGGCGACGCGATGACACGCAAGGTGATCAACGACGCGGTCGCCTATCTGCAGTCTCTGGCCGAACTGCGCGGGCGCAATATCGAATGGGCCGAGGCAACGGTTCGGGAAGGTGCGAATCTGCGCGCTTCAGAAGCGCTTGAACTGAATGTCATAGATCTGATCAGCAGGGATCTGGATGAACTGCTGCAGGCTGTCGATGGCCTTGAGGTGAAGTTGAGCAGTGGATCGACGCAACTGCGTACTGCCGGGGCTGCGATCCACTTCGTGGAATCAGACTGGCAGCACGACCTTCTCGAGTTGATCACGGATCCCACCATTGCCTACGGCCTGCTGATTATCGGCATCTACGGACTGATGCTCGAGTTCTACAATCCGGGCATGGTGTTGCCTGCGGTAGTAGGCGTGATCTGTCTGCTTCTCGGGGCCTATGGTTTGCAGATGCTGCCGGTCAACTACGCAGGACTGGCGCTGATTCTGGTGGGTATCGGCATGATGGTTGCTGAAATTTTCACACCAACCTTCGGGGTGCTGGGTGTTGCCGGGGTGGCGGCGTTCGCTTTCGGATCTGTGATGCTGCTCGATACCCAGTCCCCTGGTTACAGCGTACCGCTTTCGGTAATCGCCGCATTCACCGTGAGCACCGGTGCGCTGGTGGTGCTCGGTATCGGCGCCGCGGTACGGGCGCGTGGACAGGCTGTCCGCACCGGACCGGAAGCGTTCGCAGGCGCTCCGGCTGTGGCGATTGAGACGTTTGAATCAACCGGTCGCGTTCGAGCCTTCGGTGAGATCTGGCAGGCAGTCTGTGAAAAACCGGTTACTGCGGGTGAGCGGCTGCGCGTGATACGCAAGGAGGGTCTGACCCTGATTGTCGAGGCGGCCCCGGTGTCTGAAGCTTAAGGAGTTATAGCAATGGAAATTTTTTCGGTTGTAGTCATCGCCCTGGCAGCCGGCCTGCTGATGAGCGCGTTCAAGGTGCTGCGCGAGTACGAGCGCGGTGTGGTGTTCATGCTTGGACGCTTCCAGAAAGTCAAAGGACCCGGTCTGATCATCATCATTCCCGTGATCCAGCAGATGGTCAGGGTAGATCTGCGCACCCTGGTGCTGGACATCCCCAGCCAGGATCTGATTACCCGGGACAACGTTTCGGTGAAGGTCAATGCTGTTCTGTATTTCCGGGTCGTGGATCCGGAGCGGTCCATCATCAATGTTGAAAACTACATGGAAGCAACCGGTCAACTGGCGCAGACCACCCTGCGTTCCGTGCTGGGTCAGCACGAACTCGATGAACTGCTCGCGGAGCGGGAAAGGCTCAACAACGATATCCAGGAAATCCTTGATCAACAGACAGATCAGTGGGGCATCAAGGTCGCCAATGTCGAGATCAAACATGTGGATATCGACGAAAGCATGATCCGGGCAATCGCCCGGCAGGCCGAGGCCGAGCGGGAACGACGCGCGAAGATCATTCATGCAGAGGGCGAGGAGCAGGCCGCGCAGAAACTCGTGGATGCCGCCGTGCTGCTCAGTCAGCGTCCGGAGGCCATGCAGCTGCGCTATATGCAGACTCTGACAGAGATCGCCGGTGAAAAGAGTTCTACTATCGTTTTCCCGCTTCCGGTCTCATTCATGGATTCGTTGAGCCGGATGGCGGCTGGGCCGGACGGTTAAAAAAGACGGCTGCCAGTTCAGCAGGTATCCGCCCCCGATCAGCCAGATTCCCGAACCGTGATCACATCGCTGTTCAGCGCGCTGATGATGGCTTCTGCCGTGTTGCCGATGATGAGCTGAGAAAGTCCACGTCGCGCCGCGGTACCCAGCACGGTAACCGCTGCACCCAGCTCATTTGCCATTCCGGGAATGACATCCCTGGCGCGACCTTCGAGAAGGTGAATTCTGGTCACCGCCGCTCCGACCTCGGTTACGAGAGACTCGATGAACTTTGCTCTGGATTCCCGCATATCCTTCTTGATGCCTGCGTAGTCCATCGCGACCTGCAGTTCATTGACCGTCTGGCCCAGACTGGGATAGGCAGACACCACGTGAAGATCGCAGCCGAGTATTCTGGCGATCTGATCCGCATGTTCCAGAATCACCCGGTTGAGAGCGGCATGTGTGGTGTCTGCCGCATCCAGTGCTGCCACCACATGGCGGGTTACCGGCCAGGGCTGCTTCGAAATCAGCACCGGGCAGGGTGCTGCGCGCATGAGTGACCAGTCCAGAGGGGCCTGCAGCCGATCGAGCAGAATTTTGTGTTGCGAGACGGGTTTGATGAGCAGATCGACACCGTTGAGGGCGTCCAGCACACCTTTTGCAGCCTGCTTGTTCCAGAGGACGGAACAGCTGAGATCGGCCACCCGGGACTCATAGGGCTCGATCAGCCTGCGCAGGCCTTTACGCTCCGCGGCCTTCAGGCCTTCGATCAGAGCGGCCTGTTGAGGTCTGGGAAGTACGGCTTCGGGTTCCTCGGCAATGGTGTCGTAGATCACTTCCG
Organism: Pseudomonadales bacterium; assembly: GCA_041395945.1. NCBI lineage: Bacteria > Pseudomonadati > Pseudomonadota > Gammaproteobacteria > Pseudomonadales > Pseudomonadales bacterium. Next base: position 1,619,204 of record JAWKZN010000001.1, on the reverse strand, counting down.
CCACTTCGATTGCGGCACCGCTGAAGTGCTCGATCAGTGCGGCTTTTTCGAGCGCGATGTCCATGCCCTGGAGACTGTCGTTGGCGATCAGTATCTTCCTGAACAGTGTCTTCGCCGGGGCATCGTTAGCTCGCTTTACCATCTCCACTCTCCGGATTGCATTGAAGGAGTCTGCTGACTGACCTGACCAACCTTACCGTCCGAGTCGATCCAGGCCATTAGGTAGATTCCGAGGGTTCGGTGGAAATACGGATAGCTTACCGGGGATTGGGCGTTACCGTGTGAGTGAAGGTCCTGCTCAACGGAATGGGAGATGTGAAGGTGGCTGCGAAGAAACAGAATCGAACAGTGAAGCGTTCCCGGGCAGGCGACCCGCCTGGCGACAACTCGAAGATGCATCCGGAAAACCTTCTGTTGGTTTACGACGACGCGTTGAGTTCGTCCTACCTGTTTGAGAAAGCACGGCTTCTCTCAGGACCCGCTACCCGGGTACATGTGGTGCAGGTCATCTATGAAGGGATAGCCGATCTCAGTGTTTCGGCCATCGAGAATTCAGCGCAGCTGAAGACCTTTCTGCTCGAATCCGCCGAGAGCGAACTCGAAGAGCAGCTTTTCAGGGTCCGGTCCAGGCTGCCCGACCTCGAGTCCGCCACGTTGTGGAATTCCCGCCATTGGGAGGGTGTGCTGCACGCTGCGGCTGAAACTGATGCCGATCTGATTCTCAAAGCCGCGGATGAAAAGCAGGCTGCCGGGATCGGCGCGCTGGTGCGCACCCCGTCCGAGTGGAATCTGCTCAGACACTCGAAGGTGCCGGTGATGATCGTCAAGCCTCAGGCATGGCCGAAGACGCCGACTCTGTTGTGTGCGCTGGACGTGTTCGATGAAACGCATCAGGCATTGAATCTCGATCTGCTTGCTCAATCGCGCCACCTGGCCGATGCGCTTTCTGCCGACCTCTGTCTGGTCTGTGCCTATCCGTTGTTCGAACCCTGGGTAGGTGAACTCGGGGCGGTAAAGAGCTATGAGGAAATCAAAGATGCTGTGGAACAGGACATCCGTGATCGTATTGCGAAGCTGGTGAAGAAGGCGGGTATCCGCTATCGACACCTCATTCTCGATGAAGGACAGGCCGCCGGTGTGCTCGCCAGAGTCTGCGAAGAGGCCGATGCGGCGTTGCTGATCCTGGGTACCCATGCCCGGGAAGGTGTGGGTGGTGTTTTACTCGGTAACACCTCGGAGCGTATTCTCCATGCGGTTGATACCGATGTACTGACGGTACCGCTGCGCAGCAGAAATCGCTCTGCGAAGACCGCCCGGCGGGCCGGCAAGTCATCGAAAACTGAGTAATCATGAGGATACCCCCAGCGTGAAGAACCCGCGATCCATACTTGTCATCCTGGACAAACCCAAACATCCCCAGGCGGCTCTGGAACGGGCAATCGAGCTGCACAGGCACAGCAATGCTCATCTGCATCTGACGTCCTTTGCCTGGCAGGCGATGGTGGAACAGAACCCGGTTTACGATGTCCACCAGCGCCGCGCGCTGAAAAAGGAAATTCTCCGCCAGCGGAAGGTGTGGCTGGACGCCACCCTGCGGGATCGGAACCTGCTTGCCGGGAATCTGAGCCTGGAAACGGTGTGGACCTCGGATATCGCGGAGTGGGTTGCTGAGCATGCCAGTGACGTGGATCTCGTGGTTAAGTCGGTGCACAAGACCCAGACCCTTGTACACACACCACTGGACTGGCAGCTCATCCGCTCCTGCCCTAAGCCTCTGCTGCTGGTGGGCAGTCAATCAGGCGGTGGATCCGGGAAAAAGTCCCGGAAGAAGGCCGGCCGCGATGTGCTGGCCACACTCGATCTGCGCAACGCGGATCGTAAACATCAGATGTTGAATCTGAAGGTACTGGACGCGGCTGCGCGTTTCGCAGAACTGCAGGGCGGCAAGCTGCACTGTGTTGCTGTGGTTGAGTATTCCGAGGTACTGCACGATCTGGATCTGGTAAACCCGCGTAAGATCCGCAAGCAGGCAATCGAGGCCACGGGAGAATTCCTGGCGTCTCTGATCAGCCGCTACGGTATTCCGGCTGCCCGCGTGCACCGGCCGGCCGGTAAGGTGGGTCACATGGTGAACGCCACAGCGCGCAAGATCAACGCGGGTCTGATTGTCGTCGGCAGTGCCGCCCGGCGTGGGATCAACGCCCGCCTGCTCGGCAACTCGGCGGAAAAAATACTCACTCGCTCACCCTGCGATCTGCTCACCATCCATCCCTGATGTGGGCACTTCCCTAAATGGATCTGCTGGTCCTGGGCGGGCTGTTTCTGGTTGGTCTGGTGGCGGACGTCATTGGCAAAGCCACTCCGCTGCCCCGTATCACCTGGCTGCTGGCCTGCGGGGTCGCCATCGGTCCATATGGGCTTGATCTCGTTTCCGGGCGCATCATTGATGAGTGGTTTCCGCAGCTCACCGGGGTTGCGCTGGCGCTTGTGGGTTTTCTGCTGGGCCGCCATCTCTCACCGGTAATCCTCCGTGCGCGGGGAGCAGACATGACGCTGCTGGCACTCGGGAAAGTGTGTGGGTCCGCGCTGGTGGTTTTCGTGGTGCTGATCTGCGCAGGTGTCGAGCTGCCGCTTGCGCTGCTGTTTGCCGGCATCGCCTCGGCGACAGCGCCTGCTGCGACATTCGATGTGGTGAAAGAGGCGGATGTGCGTGGTGACTTTGTCGATCAGCTGCTCAGCATCGTTGCCATCGACGATGCCCTGGGTCTGATCCTCTTTTCACTTCTGCTGGCAGCGGCTACCGTACTCACAGGCACCCCGGGTCTGGAGCCGCTGTGGCTGGGAGTGCTGGAAATTTTCGGAAGTGTGCTGCTCGGCGGGCTGCTCGGAGTGGCGATGGGACTGCTCTCCGTTCGGCTGGCTTCGCTGAAGGTGAACGGTGATTCCACCCAGGCCGAAGCTTTCGGATTTCTGTTTCTCTGCGCAGGCACTGCCGCCGTTTTCGACCTCTCGCCGATTCTCTCTGCGATGACCATGGGCGCCGTCGTCGCCAGCTTCGGCAAAGACTCCGAAAAGCCGTTTCAGTCCGTAGAGCAGGCCGAGTGGCCGTTCATGATTCTGTTTTTCATCTTCGCTGGTGCATCGCTCGCCGTTGTATCTCTGACGCTGGTGGGTGTCATCGGTGTCCTCTATATCCTTGCCCGGGGAATCGGTACCTGGCTCGGACTGGCTGTGACAAACCGCCTGCTGAGTGTAGAAGTCCGGGCGCCCGGCATGCTGTCCTTAGCCCTGCTGGCCCAGGCTGGTGTGGCTCTCGGCATGGCCCTGATGGCTTCGCAGCGGCTCCCTGAGTATCGGGAGACCATATTGAGTGTGATTCTGGCAACCACATTCCTGCTTGAGCTGACGTCACCGGTGCTGACCCGCTGGGTGCTGCGCCGCGTGGAGGAGCGGGGACTGTCAGTCTGAAATCTGCATTCTGCGCAGGAATTCGACCAGCGCATCCACCTTCGCCTGCGCTCTGGCCAGGGCCGGCTCGTCAAACCCTTCAGACCGGGTGAATTCCGCACCCCACACAGGCATGCCCGATGGCCCGTGAGTCGCGCGTGTGGTTCTGCCGTCGATGATGTCCCGGACGAAGGCCTCGGGATAGCTGCCTGAATTGCGGGCAGAAAGATACCTCAGATCCAGCAGTACCACCGAAAGGTCCGGAGTGACGGCACCGTCTCCCTCGCCATAGAGGCCGTGACAGTTCGAACAATTGGCAAGGTAGAGTGCCGAGCCATCATAGGCGGGAGGGTGTTCGGCAGTCTCTGCCGCCTCATCGCCGGATACGCTGCTGTAGCAGCCGCTCGCCAGCAGGATCAGGATCTGAATCAGAAGACGCAGCGGCATCATCAATTGTCTCCTTTCATGCGGATGCAGCGGGAGGATGGAAGCGCTCCTGCAGATAGGCGGCAAACACCCGACAGGCATCTGTCGCTGTGAATATCCCGGCGAGGCGGCCGTGATGTGTCACCAGCGCGGCGCCAATGTGGCGTTCGGCCATGGTGGACAGCACCTGCTGCAGGGGTACATCGAGATCCACGACATAGCCCGGGCTCACGTAGGCATCCTCGACAGTGAGTTCCTTGGGGTCCGGTGAGCCCAGTTCGGGACCCAGGATCAGCTTGATGTCCCGGTCGGTGATGATACCGACCAGTTCATCGCCCCGGGTCACCGGAAGATGATGCACCCTGCGTTCGAGCATGAGCGCCCGCGCCTCGCCAATGGGTGCGATGACGTCAATGGCATAGGGGAAAGCCGTCATCGCTGATTTGACCCTGGGCTCCTGCATCGCTTCAGTCCCGGGTCAGGGACTTGTCGTTCGCACAATCGATACAGAGTACGGTGACGGGTACGGCATCCAGACGGTCGTCGCCGATTGCCTCTCCACAGCTTTCGCAGTAGGCATAGTCGCCGGACTCGATTCTCGCCAGTGCGCGATCGATTTTCTTTATCTCGGCTTCCAGTTCCTGGTCCAGGGCGATCAGGGTTTCGCCGTTTTCGAGTTCCACTGCCTGCTCCGCGAAATCGGCCGGCAGCGGCTCCTCCCGATGGCGGGTGTGTCGCGAAATCCGCTCGTGCCGTTCCATCATTTCGATTCGCCTGGCTTCGAGTAGCTTTCGGGCGGTGTTCAGATTTGGCATGATTCATTCGGGCCCTGGCAGATGAACCCCGATTAACCTCGACCGGCCACTGATGTGTCACTAAGGGCTTTCCGAATCCGGACGGCGGTGATCCACGGGTAGTCAGTGCAGGCGGATCGCGTAGGCTCGTTGGTTATCCAGGAAAAATCGGGGCGGGTGCGTATGGGGTATTCAAACATTCTGGTTGCCGTGGATCTGTCTGAAGAATCTGTGCAAGTCCTGAAGCGGGCGCAACAGATCGCTGACAACAACAATGCCAGCCTGCACCTGCTCACGGTGATCAAACCCCTGACCCAGGTTTACGGCGGTCTGGATATGGCGCCGATCGCATCGGGCGCGGTGTCCTTCGAAGAGGAAGCGATGAAACAGGCCCAGGATCAGCTCGGCGACCTCGCAACCAGATTCCAGATCAAGCCGGATCACGTCCATGTGGTACTGGGTTCTCCGACTCACGAGATCCGGGAGATGGCGACAGGCTTACGCACCGATCTGATCATCGTGGGCAGTCACGGCCGGCATGGCCTCGGTCGAATTCTCGGATCCACCGCAAATGGCATACTGCACGGCGCTAAGTGCGATGTTCTGGCGGTTCGGGTCGATCACCCGGAATGAGCAAGTACAGTGTTGCCAGAGGGGCGATTACCCGGGCGCTCGAAGCCGGCGAGGGAGACGGATGCAGCAGGGAGGATGTGTTGCTGGCGCTGCTCGTCACCTGCGTGGCGGATTATCGATCCCTCGCAGGCGCGGAAGCAGCAGCAACGGCGCTGCGCTACGAACTCGGCGAGCTGGATGGTGCCATAGACACCCAGTTCATACGTTCCCGCTGATCAGCCCGGTGTTCAGATAGCCTTTGAGAAACTGGTTGTGGCCACCGGCAGATGGCGGTCGAACACCATGCACACATTGCGAATCAGATACCTGCCCCGTTCGGTGACGTTGAGCCGACCGGGCAGCAGTTCGACCAGCCCATCTTCGGCCAGAGGCCTGAGGGCGGGGAGCGCGGATTCGTAGACTTCACGTCCCGGATCGCCATAGCTGGCTTCCAGAGCCCGGACATCCAGTGTGAAGTGACACATGAGATCACCGATGATCTCCCGGATCATCGTATCCTCCCCGGTAAGCAGCAGACCCCGCTCGACAGGCAGTCGTCCGGACGCCAGTGCGGCGGTGTAATCAGGCAGGCTCTTGGCATTCTGGCAATAGCGGTTGCTGATACTGCTGATGGCGCTTACCCCGAGCCCTACGAGTTCGCAGTGGCCGTGGGTCGTGTAGCCCTGAAAGTTCCGGTGCAGGGATCCATCAGCCTGAGCTTTCACCAGCTCATCTTCAGGTCTGGCAAAGTGGTCCATGCCGATGTGTATGTAGCCGGCGGCGCTGAGCGTCTCGACAGCAAGCTGGAGAAGGCCCAGCTTGGCTTCCGGACTTGGCAGGTCGGCGGTGTTGATCTGTCGCTGGGTTTTGAACCGCGCGGGCAGGTGAGCGTAGCTGTACAGGGAGATTCTGTCCGGATTGAGGCCGATCACGCGTTCCAGAGTCCGGGTGAAGCTGCGCGGGTTCTGTTTCGGCAGTCCATAGATGAGATCCACACTGATCGACTTCACGCTGTTGTCGCGTGCTGCTCTCATGATGGCGGCGGTATCGTCTTCGCTCTGCAGTCGATTCACGGCGAGCTGCACATCCGGGTCGAAATCCTGAATCCCGAGACTCATGCGGTTGATTCCGATTTCACAGAGGAAGCGGATTCGCTCAGGTGTCACCGTGCGGGGATCTATCTCGATGGAGTAGTCCCGGTCCGGCCCGCTCTGCAGCTGGAAGCGCTTCTGGAGATGGTCGAAGACTTCTACGAACTGCGCGTCGCTCAGATAGGTCGGGGTCCCGCCACCGAAGTGAAGCTGCTCCACCGGATGGAAGCCCTGCAGTTGACTGCTGACCAGATCCATCTCGGTGAACAGGCTGTTCAGATATCCGATTGCGTGACGGCGGTTATTGGTGATGATTTTGTTGCAGGCGCAGTAGTAACAGATCGTGGCACAGAAAGGCACGTGAATGTACAGGCTCAAAGGTGCGCTGTCGGGAAGTTCCCGGAGTGCCTGGGTGTATGCGTCCGGTGCGAATGACTCGGAAAACAGGTTGGCGGTCGGGTAGGACGTGTAGCGTGGGCCGTTGACGTCGTATGCGCGGATGAGGTCCGGGTCGAAATGGCTGTTCACGGATCGTGTTCCTTTTCAAACACCGCCGAGGTGCGGTGCACTGCAGGCGAGTTCATCGGGTTTGAGGATGCGGATGAGGTCGCGGTCGGTATCGATCACGCCTGTGCGCCGCCAGGTATTGAGTACCCGCGACAGGCACTCCAGGGTGAGTCCGAGATGGTTGGCAAGATCTGTACGGCTCATGGACAGCGGCAGGTGGTTGGGATCGAAACCGAGTCTGGCGAAGCGGAGTTTCGCGAGCGACAGAAATCCGGCAATACGTGCGGGCGCCCGGGACTGGCAGAGATTCACCTGCAGGTTGATACGCAGACGCTCGTGTTCGCCGATCAATCGCAGCAGAGCCTGTCCCGCGCCCAGGCTCCACAGACGGGGCAGCTCCTGCAGACGGATTCGACACACCGTGCCACTGCCCAGGGCAATGGCAGTCTCTTCGAAGTGTGCCGCACGCAGCCCGCTCAATCCCAGCAGTTCACCGGGAAAAGCAAAGCCGGTGACATATTCTTCGCCGGCGCCGGTGGTCTCAGTCGTCTTGAAAGCGCCGGAACGAACCAGGTAACAGTGTTCGGATCGATCTCCCGTACGGTAGAGGATGTCTCCTTTCCCAAGGGGATCCGAAGTACTCAGGCAGTCGTCGAGATGAGACAGGGCCGCTCCGTCGAGATCGGCAGCAATACAGACCGACCGGGTGGGACAGAGTGTGCAGACAGATGTGGCGCGGGCTAAAACTGGCATGAAGGTGACTCTGCGACCTCCCGGGATAGCCAGAAATACGGGGATACCCCTAAGGAAGCGCTGATCAGACCGCCCTCGCGCCCTCGCCTGCCGCTCTGTATCAGTACTGACGTGAGGGCATGCGCACCACCATGCCGTCCATGTCCTCGGTTACCGGAATCTGGCAGGAGAGCCGGCTGGCATCGTTCACATCAAAGGCAAACTCGAGCATTCCCAGTTCGAGTTCATCCGGTTCACCGCACAACGCTGCCGACTCGGCTGTCAGATAGACGTGGCAGGTCCCGCAGGCACACAGGCCGCCGCAGTCCCCTTCAATGCCGGGAACCAGGTGATTGATGGCACCCTGCATGAGGCTGGTGCCGACAGGCACCTCCACCTCGTGTTCCGTGCCGTTATGCTCCACGTAGATGATTTTAGGCACCGGCACCCTCTTTCGTTTCGAGAAGGTCCCGGGCTTCGGCAATCATGGCGAACATCTTCTGCTGGTGAAGGACCGGTGTCAGGGAGAAGTCGAGAGCCTGGCTGTGACCATCGGGGAATACTACTGTGGCCGGCACGCGGAAGGTTTTCCCCTCTTTGCAGGCCGTGATGGCCTCCTCCAGTTGTGCGGATGTCGCGGCGGGATCCTCCGAGAAGAAGGGCAGTGTGCTGAACTGCTGGCCAATGACGTCCAGACCTTCCGGCAGCAGTCGGCGCGCTGCAGCGTTGATCTGTTGCACCCGTCCCTGTGCGTCCAGCAGTGCCATGGCCTGCAGTGCGTGTTCGAACACCGTTTCGAAACTGGCAAGGGATCGTGCGAGCTCGGCAGCCTGAGCGTTGCGCTCACGAAGATCTCGCAGATGAGCGCTGTAGACAAGCTGCTGATCCAGAGTGACCTTGGTAATGGAAGCTTCGAGCGGAATTTCCTCGCCGGTGGCGGTGAGTCCAACCACCTGACTGCGTTCACCCATCAGTCTTGCAGCGTGGCGCTCACCGGAAAAACGCTGCATGTGCGCAGAATGGTCCGCGCGAAAACGTCCTGGCAGCAGCGTGTCGAGGGGTTTGCCGACCAGTTCACCGCTTGCGTACCCGAACAGTTTCTCGGCGCTCGGATTGCCGTAGAGGATGTTGAAGTTCTGATCCACATTGATGATCGCATCCGCTGAGATCGCCAGCACTCTGGCCGCCAGCCGATGAGCCTGCCGGGTCTGCTGTTGTCTGGACTGCTCCGCCGTTATGTCCTGAAAACTCACCAGGTAACAGGCATCTACACCCTCCCGAAGACGGCCGACCCGCACTCTGACCGGAAGCTCTCTGCCGTCTTCGGTCTGCACCAGCAGGTGCACGTGCTGCAGCTCCGGAGCATCCGGCACTTCCGCCCAGCGCTGCATCCAGGCAAGGGGATTGAGTCGGCTGCGCTCCTGCTCGGGAAGAAAATCGAGGATGCTGCGGCCAACCGGGTCTCCGGTGAGACCCAGCAGGTCGGTGGCCGCAGGGTTTGCGTACAGCAGCGAACCGCTGGGCTCCATGATCAGCATGGGCTGAGGGAAGCTCGCGAGCAGCTCGGTCGCCGGGATGTCCTGTAGCGGCACTAGTACGCGGCCTGTTCCGAGTTCAGCACGTTCATGTCGGATTTCCGGTCTTCCATCGCCTCGAGCACCGACAGATCTGCGTTCACCGGTACTCCCGCTGCTTCGAACATCGCCTTGGTTCTGGGTGTCACCAGTCCTGCGCGGATCAGGGCGGGAATCATGAGGTCCTTCAGGGAATGGATCTGACCGGGTGGCAGATCCCGGGTGATGCCGAGCTCGGCGGCTTCCTTCAGGCCCGCCATGAAGTCATTCGCGTCGATGCCGCTGACTTCGAGTACTTTCCGGAAACCGGCATCCATGGGGGTCTTCTGTCCTTCGACCAGGATTTTCACCGCGTCGAAGGCGAACTGGGCAAGATCTTCCCGCTCGTCCGGGTGCAGAGCGGCGACGGTGGGTGTGAGGTAGACGTGCCCGAAAGAGACATGGCGGGATTCGTCGCGCATGACGTTGAAGGTGATGGACTTGAGCAGTGGCTCCTCGGTCTGCTTGTACATGTTGTTGAACGCACCGAGCGCGAGTCCTTCGATGATCATGTTCATGCCGATCATCACCTTGCAGAAATTGTTGGTGTTGAGCGTGGTGTCGATGAGGGTCTTCAGCCAGGGCACCATCGGATAGTGAATGGCGATCTTATTGACATAGCGGTCGTAGGCTTCCACGTGTCTGGCTTCGTCGATCGTCTGGGTGGCGGCGTAGTATTTCGCCTTCATGTCGGGTACCCCATGGGCCACCGTTGCGGCGGTGAGCAGTGCCCCCTGCTCGCCGTGCAGAAACTGGGAGAGCAGCTGGGCGGTGGAGTGGGCCGAGAAGGTCTCACGCTGGGTCTGGGACAGCTTCTGAAAAAAGGGCATCCGGGCGTACTGACTGTGTTCTGACGCGATGATGGGATTGGAAGGATCGATGGGGGTATCCCAGGCCAGTTCCGAAGCATTCCACTGGTTTTCTTTGGCCCGGTTGTAGAGGTCGTCGAGCTTGGCCACCTTGCCCCGATAGTCGAAATTCCAGGACACCTTCATGAGTGCATCGTAGGTGTCTGATGGGGCGGCAGTTACGGTGTGTTTCCCTCTTACGACGGCGGCCATATGAGTACTCCACAGATGAGGCGATTCGGGCTTTCAGGCTGACATCCGGCAGCAGCTGATGCGTTGATCCGGATCAATTCGAAGTGACGTGCGTGGGGCGGGCGGGCCGCTGCGGGAGCCGGCGGCGGCTGGTCTGGAGGGATCAGTTGGTCCAAACTGGCCCGCAATACAGTGGACGGAAGTCGCCATGTCCCGTACCCCGCGCCTGCACATTCCCCATCCTCCGGGCCGTCCGGGTGATGTCCCGGATTTCAGCTATGTGGAGATCTCACCGGCGGGTGCAGTGCCCCGTCCGGATATCACAACCCGGCTCAGAGACATTGAGCGCAGCCTCGCCTTCGACATGGTGCGGGTGCTGGACGATGCGCATGAGGCGGTAGGACCCTGGCATCCCCACCTCGAAGCCCAGGATCTCCAGGTCGGCCTGCGCCATATGCTGCTCACCCGTCTCTACGACGACCGCATGGTGCGTATGCAGCGTCAGGGCAGGATCTCCTTCTACATGAAGAGTCGCGGTGAAGAGGCGGTCGCCGTCGCTGCGGCGATGGCTCTTGAACCGAGTGACATGCTGTTTCCCTCGTATCGGACCCAGGGTCTGCAGATCAGCCGGGGCAGGAATCCGGTGGATCTGATGTGTCAGTGCCTGTCCAATACCCGGGACATGTGCAAAGGACGCCAGATGCCGGTGATGTACCACTGGGCCCGGGGCAACATCTTCTCGATTTCCGGAAACCTCACCACCCAGTTTCCCCAGGCGGTAGGCTGGGCGATGGCGTCCGCGATAAAGGGGGAGGATGCCATCGCGGCAGCCTGGATCGGCGAGGGCTCGAGTGCCGAGGCAGACTTTCACCACGCGATGACCTTTGCTTCCGTGTATCGAGCGCCGGTGGTGCTGAACATCGTCAACAATCAGTGGGCGATCTCTACTTTCCAGGGCTTTGCAGGTGGTGAGAACCGGCCTTTTGCCGCGCGCGGCCCGGGCTATGGCATCGCCGGATTGCGGGTGGATGGCAATGATTTCCTCGCGGTGTATGCGGCAACTGCCTGGGCGGCAGAGCGTGCCCGCCGGGGTCATGGACCCACACTCATCGAGCATGTGACCTATCGGGCAGACGCCCATTCCACCAGTGATGACCCCTCCCGCTACCGGCCCAAGGATGAAGCGCTCGCCTGGCCGCTGGGGGATCCTCTGGAGCGTCTGAAGCAGCATATGATCTCAGAGGGCTGCTGGAGTGATGAACAGCACGAGAAGCTCACACAGGAGCTGACGGCCCTGCTCGACGCCGCCTGGGTGGAAGCCACCAGTTACGGCACCATGACTGAGGGTCCGAGTCTCGATCGCAACGAACTGTTCGAAGATGTGTTCAAGGACATGCCGAATCATCTGCTCAGGCAGCGCGACGAACTGCGCGCACTGGAGGGTTGAGAATGGCCCGGATGAACATGATTCAGGCGCTCAACTCGGCGATGGACATCATGCTGAGCAGAGACCCGAATGTGGTGATAATCGGGCAGGACATCGGCTATTTCGGCGGTGTCTTCCGGACCACGGATGGGCTGCAGCGCAAACACGGCGAACATCGGGTAATCGATGCCCCGATCGCAGAAGGAGGCATCATCGGCAGCGCGATCGGGATGGGGGTGAACGGTCTGCGGCCGGTCGCTGAGATCCAGTTCGCCGACTACATCTACCCCGGCTGCGATCAGATCATTTCCGAACTGGCGCGGCTGCGCTACCGTACGGCGGGAGACTTTTTCGCGCCGGTAACCATCCGCACACCCTGTGGCGGCGGCATCCGGGGTGGTCAGACCCACTCCCAGAGTCCCGAGGGTGTATTCACCCACGTCTGCGGACTCAAGGTGATCATGCCGTCGAATCCTTACGATGCGAAGGGCCTGCTGATCAGTGCGATCGAAGACGACGACCCGGTAATTTTTTTCGAGCCGAAACGGATCTACAACGGACCCTTCGATGGCAACCCGGACCGGCCGGCGGTGCCCTGGACGATTCATGCGAAGGGCGAGGTTCCGGAGGGGTACTACACGGTACCGATCAGCCGGGCCGAGATCGTCGAACCGGGCGAGGATGTGACCGTTCTCTGCTACGGAACCATGGTGCACGTATGTCAGGCGGCCGCCCGACTGGCGGACGTGGACGCTGAGATCATCGACATCCGCACCCTCGCGCCGCTGGATGTCGACACGATCTGCACATCCGTAGAGAAAACCGGGCGTTGTGTGATCGCCCATGAGGCGACGCGTTTCAGCGGCTATGGAGCCGAGCTCTCCGCCACCGTGCAGGAGGAGTGCTTCTACTCGCTGGAAGCTCCCATTCTGCGTGTCACAGGCTGGGACACGCCGTATCCCCATGCCTTCGAATGGGATTATTTCCCCGGGCAGAAGCGGGTTGCCGCGGCCCTTGAAAAGGTGATGGAGGCGGCGTGAGCGAGTATGTATTCAAACTGCCGGATCTGGGTGAAGGCACTGTCGAGGCTGAGATCGTGGCGTGGCATGTCAAGCCCGGGGACCGGGTTTCCGAAGGCGATACTATCGCCGATGTCATGACCGACAAAGCCAATGTCGAGGTACCGGCGCCGGTAACCGGTACGGTTCTGCGGACCACCGGTGAGCCGGGAGATATGGTCGCGGTCGGTGACGAGCTCATCGCTTTCGAGGTTGCAACGGACACGGCTGCAACACCAGCTGCATCCGCATCAAAAAAACCGGTCCCAGTTGAGAAGCCGGCACCCGGGCCTGCGCCGGCAGTCAGTCGATCCGGTGAAAATGCCGACGAAAAAACGCACGAGCAGACGGAGGGGGCGAGTTCAGTACCAGCGCCATCAGCACCAGCACCAGCACCATCAGCGCCGGCCCCTTCAGCGTCCGCACCCGCAGCACCGGTGATTGAGCCTGAAGCAGGTCAGGTGTCCGCGCAGGGTGAAGCAGACGCCAGAATTCGAACATCCCCCGCCATCAGACGCCACGCCAAAGAAGCGGGCATCTCACTGGCCGGCATCACCGGCACCGGCCCGCGTGGACGGATCCTGCGACGGGACCTTGAAGCCGCTCTGGAAGGCCACGCACCTGCGGCGGCAGTCGCGGTGAGCGGGGTAGGCCCGATAATCGAGCGCAAAGTCATCGGAGTGAGGCGGCTGATCGCTACCCGACTCCAGGCCAGCAAGCGCGAGATCCCGCACTTCGCCTATGTGGAAGAGGTGGATGTCACCGCGCTGGAATCTCTGCGCCGGAGACTCAATACCGGTGCCGACGACGGTGATTCGAATGCGGTTCGTCGCACCGGTGCCGGAGAGTCTCTGACCTTTCTGCCGTTTATTGCCTTTGCTCTGATGCGTGCGCTCAAGGCGCATCCCAACTGCAATTCACACTTCGACAGTGAGCGCGGCGTGCTGCTCGAATATGAGCGCGTGCACCTGGGAATCGCGACCCAGACAGACGATGGTCTCAAAGTGCCGGTGGTGCACAACGCCAGCAGCCTCGGTTTGCGCGCACTGGCGCAAGAAATCGCCCGGGTCGCCCAGGCAGCCCGGGACGGCAGCGCTACCCGGGCGGAACTGGGTGGTTCCACCATCACCCTCACCAGCCTCGGGCGCCTCGGCGGAATCGTTTCGACTCCGGTGATCAATGCGCCGGAAGTCGCCATCATCGGGATCAATAAAGCGGTCAAACGACCCATGGTTGTCGATGACGCTATCACCGTGCGGCTGATGATGAATCTTTCATCCTCCTTCGATCACAGATTCGTCGATGGCTACGACGCCGCCTCACTGATTCAGCGGATGAAATCCTTTCTGGAGGAGCCGGCTACCCTGTTCATCGACTGAAAAGGCGTTCGGCACACCCGGTCCCGACCGCAGCGGGCGCATTTGTGCATCGCAGTCGTTACAATCCGCCCAGCAAATCAGCCGGAATCGAAGATGACCGACACCACACCCGAAGAAGATCAGCAGCGTCAGCGCGACGACATCCGCTGCGATGCCGCGCTGCAGACGCTTGAAGATGTGCTCTGGCGGTTCAATGAAAGCAGCGAAGGCACCCTGTCTGTCTATGATCTGATGGGATTTCTGGTCGAAGACCTGGTGCGGGAGGGTTTCTGCCCCGCCTGTGTGAACGAAGCGATGGCGGCCGGGCTCGCGCGATCGGGTGGGGATCCCAAAGTACACCGCAATGATGACGGGGAGCTGGTCGTCCGCGGTCCGGACGACGTGTTTCACTGATCGGCGGACAAGCTCAGAGAAATATCGGGTAGTCGGGCCACCACATGGCATCCGCTACCGCTGCTTCGATATCGTCGAAAGGCGCTGTGGTGGCGGTACCTTCTGCAAAAGCAGTGGCGCAGACACGCACGGCGCAGTGCGCGGTGATTTCCCGCAGCCGGGAGATGTCCGGATACAGCAGTCCGCGTTCGAGTTCCTGTTCGGTGACCTGATCGGCCAGCGCGCTCGCGGCTGCGGTGATCATGGTGTCGGTGACCTCACGGGCCCCGGCAAGCAGGGTACCCAGCCCGAGTGCGGGGAAAATGAACACGTTGTTGCCCTGGCCGATTTCGATCTGCCGGTCATTGATCGTGACCGGTGCAAAGGGACTTCCGGTTGCGATCAGTGCGCGACCCTCGGTCCAGGCCAGCAGATCTTCGGGGGTGGCTTCCGTGTTCGCGGTCGGATTTGACATCGGCATGATCAGCGGTCGATCGACATGGTCCGCCATTGCACGGACCAGACTGCGATGGAAGGCACCGGGCTGACCGGAGGTGCCGATCAGTACCGTCGGCCGATAGGCGTCCACCGTCGCCTCGAGAGTGCGGTCCTCATCGATGCCGATTGCCAGGGCGCTTGCGTGTGGCCAGCACAGCTCGGCTTTGTAGGCATCGCTTGGCGGTACGTCGTCGATCAGCAGTCCGCGGCTGTCCAGCAGCGCCAGATGCCGGTGCAGATCTTCCTCCGCCACACCCTCAAGGCGCAGAGCGGCTTTGATCTGGCGCGCGATACCCAGACCTGCGGCACCAGCGCCATGGATGACGATACGCTGAGCCGAGAGTGTCTGATTGACCACCCGCAGTGCGCTGAATATGCCCGCCAGCGCGACGGCACCGGTGCCCTGGATGTCGTCGTTGAACGACAGTTTTTTATGGCGGTAGCGTTCGAGGATGTTGAGTGCGTTGTCTTTGCGGAAGTCTTCCCACTGAATGAGCGCGTCTGGAAACAGGTCGGTGAACGCGGTCACGAATTCTTCAATGAACTCCGCGTATTCCGCCCCGCGCATTCTCTCCGCGCGCCAGCCGAGATACAGATCATTCTGCAGCAGTGCTTTGTTGTTGGTCCCGACATCGAGACTCACAGGCAGGGTTTCCGCCGGATTGATTCCGGCAGCCGCGGTGTAGAGGGACAGCTTGCCAATGGAAATCGCCATTCCGCCGGCACCCTGATCGCCGATGCCGAGAATGGATTCGTTGTCGGTAACAACAGCCAGACGGATCTGCCGGCCGGAGACGGCGGCTTCCAGGCGGGACTTCATCTGGCCCCGATCGGCCGGGCTGATCCAGATGCCGCGACCGCGCTGAAACACTTCACTGAATTTCTGGGTCGCCAGTCCCACGGTGGGGGTGTAGACGATGGGCATCAGTTCAGCAAGGTGATCGATGAGGATCCGATAAAAGAGGTGCTCGTTGCGATCCTGCAATGCCAGCAGATCCCGATAACGCGCCAGCGGTTCGGCTACCGTGCACAGCCGCTCGTAGAAGCGCACCGCCTGCTGATCCTGTGTGTTGTAGCCGGCGGGAATCAGGCCGTGCAGGCCCAGCAGTTCTCGCTCCTCGTGGGTGTGAGCCGTGCCTTTGTAGAGCAGCGGATCCCGCAGGACACCATTGCCCCGCAGCTGGGTGTGGACGATCTTCTGTGCCATAGGTCTTTTAATCTGGGAGATAGGCGGTCAGGTGAAAAGCCAGGCACGGTACTCCAAAATGCCCGGGATGTCTTGTCAGAGCACCGAGCCGTATACCGGCAGAGCGGCGCTACCGCCGGTATGAATGAAAACCAGATCCTGCACAGTGTCGAACTCGCCACGACGGATGCGATCGATCAGTCCGCCCATTGCCTTGCCGGAATAAACCGGATCCATAAGCAGCCCTTCGCAGGCTGCCACTTTGCGGATGGCCTCCACTGTCAGCCGAGTGGGCAGACCGTAGCCTTCACCAAGATATCGCGAGTCGATCAGGATCTGCCCGGGATCGAGTTGTGTCCCGGGCTGGTGTGTCTGCAGCAGTTCGGAGGCGATTTTCTGCACCGCATCGAAAAGCGACTGCTGATCCGGCTCCGAGACGTTGATTCCGTGCACACGTATGTCAGGCGAAGGCTTAAGGGCGGCGAAACCGGCGATAAGGCCGGCCTGGGTACCTGCGCTGGAACTTGCATGGGCAATGTCCGTGAGCTGCAGTTCCTCAAGGGCACTGGCCTGGTCGATGAGTTCCGCTGCACAGGCGGCATAACCGAGTGCGCCGGTGGCGTTGGAACCGCCAGTGGGAATGACATACACACGACGTGAACGGGCCTCCAGTTCTGCACGCAGTGCGGCATAGCGGCTGTTGAACTCCCGGGCATCCACCAGATGAACGCTGGCACCGAGCAGGCGATCGAGCTGCGGGTTACCGAGATGTTCATAGTTGACGTCGTCCCAGGGCACCTTCCGCGCCAGCAGCAGGTGGCATTCCATACCGGCAACAGCGCAGGCGGCGGCCGTCTGGCGGGCGTGGTTGGACTGCACGGCGCCGAAAGTGATCACCGTGTCCGCACCCGCCGCGCTGGCCGCGCCCAGCAGGTATTCAAGCTTGCGTGTCTTGTTGCCGCCGGTCGCCAGTCCGGTGCAGTCGTCGCGCTTGACCCAGACACGGGGTCCACCGAGTTCGGCACTCAGTCGATCCAGGGGCTGCAGCGGCGTCGGCAGCAGACCGAGAAGCTGGCGGGGCAGGGTGTTCAACCAGTCCAGAGGCATGGGCAAGGTTCCGGGATGTGCCTGAAAATCTTCAGCGCGATGGCGATGGCAATTGCGATGGCGCCGGAGGGTTGCCGGCTACTTTACACAAAGGCCGGCAGCCGGGCAGCTGCCGGACCCGGTCATGGGCTAGTAATTAAACATTCAATTAATTACTATTCCGGCACTGAACAGACGAATCGAGGAGACCTGGACGTGTTGCAGGGTCGTCGGGCGTGAAAACCCGGAAAGTACCGGAGCAGATCCCGCCCAATCCGGTGGGCCGTCCTTCCGGCGAGCAGGGAGTGGAAGCGCGCGGCCGGCTGATTCATGTGGCGGCGGAGCGGTTCGCGGCCCAGGGTTTCGACGGCACCAGCCTGAAACAGGTCGCCGAAGGCGCAGGCGTGACACCGGCAATGGTGGCCTACTACTTCAAAGACAAGGCCGGGCTGCTGGAAGCGGTGGTGATCGATGGGCTGGAGCGGCTGTTCGGCGCACTCGAGGGCGCAGTTGCGGCGTCCCAGACCGAGCCCCTGGTGCCCGTTCTGGTGCGCAGTTATCTCCGCGTCATCAGTGCCGATCCCTGGATTCCGCAACTGCTGATGCGGGAGGTGATCTCCCGGGACACACCGTTACGCACACTGTTCGTGGAGCGTTTCGCGCGTCGGGCGCTGGCTCTGGTGCCGGCCAGGGTCATGGAGGAAATGCAGGCCGGTCGACTCAATGCGGACCTGGATCCCCGTTTCACATTGCTGTCCCTGATCGGCATCTGTGTCTTTCCGTTCCTTGCCCATCCGGTGCTGGGCCCGCTGTTTGGTTATGAACTCGACAGCGCCTTCGGCCGCAGCTACGGCGACCATGCAGTGGCTCTGCTGATGAGGGGCATGGGTGCCGGCGGAAACTCTCCGGATGGACCAGCGGGTGAAATGCCGGAAGAAGCGGCCTCAGGAGGCAGAGAATGAACCCAGCAGGCTGGTGCGGCCCCGTTGTCCTGATTGCCTGCCTCAGTGGTTGTGGTACGCCGGTGGCCGATTACGCGGTGGGCACCCTGGAGCGGGATCGCATCGAACTCGCCGCCTTCAGTACCGAGCCCATCCGCATGATCCGGGTGCAGGAAGGAGACCGGGTGCCAGCCGGCACCGCGCTGCTGGAGCAGGACACCGCCAAGCTCGACGTGGCGTTGAGCCGCGCCCGGGCTGATCGCGACCGCGCTCTCGCGGTACTGCGGGAGGCCGAAGCCGGGCCCCGTGCCCAGGAGATAGAGCGTGCCAGATCGCGTCTCGCCGCTGCATCGAGTGCGCTGCAGACCGCGCGCCACGAACTCGAAAGACAACAGTCCCTGGTCAGTGCCAATTACACCAGCAGAAGTCAGATAGACATTTCAACCAGCCAGGTCGATGAGGCCCTGGCGCGGCGGGAAGAAATCGAAGCCCAGCTTGCGGAACTGCTCGAAGGCACGCGCAGCGAACAGGTGGATCAGGCGCGCGCCGCCTACACCGCCGCCAGTGCGCTTGTGGAAGATCTTGAAATTGATCTGAGCCGCGCCGTGCTGCGGGCGCCCGTCGATGCCCTGGTCGAAGCGCTGCCCTACGAAATCGGTGAGCGTCCCCAGGCAGGCAGGAGCGCGGTGGTGCTGCTCGACGCCTCAAGGCTATACGCCCGGGTCCACATACCCGAACCCCAGCGCACGCTGCTGAAAACGGGGGCTCCTGCTCAACTGCGGGTAGATGGCCATCCGGAGGATTTTGCGGGTCGTATCCGCTGGATAGCGAGTGCTGCGGCATTTACGCCGTTTTACGCATTGACACAGCATGATCGCAGCCGGCTCGTCTATCTGGCGGAGGTTGATATTCTGGAACCTGCGGATCTGCCGGTGGGGGTGCCGGTCGAGGTGCGCTTTCCAGACTCGGAGTCCCTCCTTCCAGACACGGAATCCCTCCTTTCAGACTCGGAGTCCCTCCCCAGTGGCTGAGGCCGATGCCATCGTAAGTCGCGGGCTGAGCCGGCGCTTTGGTGACCTGCTGGCGGTGGATAATCTGGATCTCGTCGTCCCGAAGGCCTGCATCTACGGATTCCTCGGCCCCAATGGCTGTGGCAAATCGACCACGATCCGCATGCTCTGCGGTCTGCTCACGCCCACCTCCGGCAGTGCCATGGTGCTGGGAGAGCGGGTGCCGGAAGATGCGGAACGTCTGCGCCACAAGATCGGCTACATGACGCAGAAGTTCTCGCTCTATGAAGACCTCACCGTAATGGAGAATCTGCGTTTTCTGGCGCGCATTTATGCCTTACCCGATGCCGGGCGGCCGGCGATAGCGCGTCAGCTCACGCGTTTCCAGCTCGAAGACCGGGCCAGGCAGATCACCGGTACATTAAGCGGCGGTCAGCGTCAGCGACTTGCCCTGGCAGGCGCCACGCTGCACGACCCGGAACTGCTGTTTCTGGACGAGCCCACCAGTGCCGTGGATCCCGAAAGCCGCAGGCGTTTCTGGGAGCACCTTTTTGAAATGGTCGATCATGGCACTACGGTTCTGGTCTCGACCCACTTCATGGACGAGGCCGAACGCTGTCATCGGCTCGCCATTCTCAACCGGGGCGCTCTGGTGGCCAGCGGCGCCCCAGACGATCTGATGAATGAGCTGGGTGCGCGCGTCGTGGAGGTGCGCGGCGCGGACTCGAAGGGTCTGCGTGCGCAGCTCCTCGCCGCGCCGGCGGTGTGGCATGTGGCGCAACTCGGCAACAAGCTTCACGCGCTGGTGGCTCCGGATGTGGCAGATCCGCAGCAGATGATTGAGTCGCTGTTGCGTCCTGTAGACGGACAGGCCCGGGTGCAGCTCGTGCGGGCGAACCTCGAGGATGTGTTCGTGATGGCGACTTCCGAGCAGCCTGCATGAGCGGCAGTGTGAATCGCATTGTCGCGATTGCGCTGAAGGAGCTGCGCCATCTGAGCCGTGATCGATTAACAGGCGGGATGATTCTGGGTATCCCCCTCATCATGACTCTGCTGTTCGGCTATGCCATCAATCATGATGTGCGCCATCTCAGAGCCGCGGTCGTAGACGACGCCGGGACTTCGGCTTCCCGGCTGCTGATCAGCAAGGCCCAGGCGACCAGCCTCATCGACGTGTACTACCGTTTCGAATCGGTGACGGATCTGGAAGCGGCCATGGCGCAGGGCAGGGTTTCGGTCGGTATTTTCATCCCCGCTGACTTCGAATCGCGACTGGTTACGGCAGACCGGCCCCTGGCCCAGCTGTTCGTGGATGGCAGCGATCCGGTGGTTCAGAGTGCCGTGCGCGGTCTGCTGCAGCTGTCGGCCGCCGAGCTGGGTCAGGACGTTCCGGGTTTCGAAATGCGGGTGCTCTACAACCCGGAGCGGCGTTCGCCGGTATTCATCGTACCGGGTCTGTGCGGGGTCATCCTCAATCTGACCATGGTGCTCTTCACAGCGGTTGCTCTGGTCCGGGAGCGTGAGCGGGGCAATCTCGAGCTGCTGATCACCACTCCCATCGGCGGGCTGGAACTGATGATCGGTAAAATCCTGCCTTACGTGCTGATCGGCTACCTGCAGGCCACGGTCATCATCGGGCTCGGGGTCGGTCTGTTCGATGTGCCCGTGCTTGGGAACTGGGTCGATTTCTATCTCGGCATTGGCCTGTTTGTGCTGGCCACGCTGAGCCTGGGCCTGCTCATTTCCACCATCGCCACCAATCAGTTCCAGGCTTTTCAGATGACCTTCATGACGTTTCTTCCACAGCTGCTGCTGTCCGGGTTCATGTTTCCCTTCGAAGGTATGCCCCAGCCCGCACGCTGGCTCGCTGAGCTGTTTCCGCTGACCCATTTTCTGCGAATCGTGCGGGGGGTCGTGTTGCGGGAAGCGGGTCTGGTGGATCTCTGGCCCGAAGTCTGGCCGCTGCTGCTGTTTGTGCTCGTTTTCCTGGTGCTGGCAACGCTGCGTTTTTCGAAGCGGCTCGATTGAGGCTGTTGCGTCACAATGGCAGCAACCCCGGCAACACTATTGAGATCGCCTGATGGTACGCATCATAAAATGCATTAAATTCAGCAAGATAAAAGTTTATTTTGTGGTGCTTTCTATACTGCTGACAGCGGTCTCCAGTTGGGCTGCGGCTGGTGGCCAGAGAACAGAAGTCGGCAGGAAAATCGAGGGCTGGGTGGTGCAGCGGGTCGCCTACCTCCTTGCCGGTGCCGCAGAGCCCAGGCACGGGCGCGGGGGCGTGGTGCTGCTGCCCGACCTCTATGCGCGGGAGTGGGCCACCTACCTTTATCTCCACGCGCTTGCCTCGGAGCGCCCGGAACTGGCGGCCTCTCTCGACAGGCTGGGGGAAGGGTGGTTGCAGTTGCTCGATCCGGTATGGGGTGGTGTCTATGCCCGCACACCACACTTCGAGATCGCAGAGACGCTACCGGGGAAAACGCCCGGCAGTGTGGTCGCATCCGCCGATTCGGACTATGAGAAGCGCCTGTCGGATCAGGCCGGCGCTCTGCAGGTGTTCACTGCGGCTTACACGAAGACCCGGGAGGCACGGTACCTGCGGGCCATCGAGCGGACGGACACCTATCTGCTGGAGTGGCTCGCGGATGGCCAGGGCCTGTTTTTCGCCGGGCAGCGGTTCGCCGCCGATCCCGCCGCTGTTCTCATCGCTGGCCGCAGCGGGGCTGCCGCCTACTGGCAGCTGACTTCGGAGCACCAGCGTCGGCAGTTCGGACTGCCTGTGCGGGCACCGGAAAAACCGCTGCGGGCGAATGCGGCTCTCGCTACCGCCTACCTGATGGCAGCCCGGGTAACGGCGGATCCGAATCACATCGCACTTGCCCGGCGGATTGCCGCGCGCCTGCCGGCTGCCGGTGATTCCCGGGGCGGTGACGGCGAAAACGGGTTTGAAGCAGAGGCGGAACTGCTCGCGATGCTTGCGACCTACACCCGCCCTGAGGTGCTCATCCCGGATGAGATCGACGTCCGCGAACCGCTGCCCGAAGGGGTTGCCGCCTTCGGGCTGATGCTGCGTTCAGCGGGTCCGGAAGGGCCGGGTCGCGGCCTCCGCGGAGAGCCAGAAGGCGAGTTTCAAGCGGGCGGCGAAGGGTAGTTGCGCACCCGCGCGCCAGCGCATATGCCAGTCACGCCAGGCCGGATAGCGGTTGAGACGGTGTGCCAGTTGCGGAAGCACACTGGCGGCGCAGAGCAGAGCAACGCCCAGGAACAGCACACCCGGCAGGATGGGAATCACCAGTCCGATGAGTCCGAGCGCACAGAAAATGGCTGCCAGGGTCAGGATTGCTGCACGTTTGATCACGAAACTTTCTCCACTGTTACATTCGGTCCGGCAGATCTGTCGAGTTGTCTGGATTACTGGTATGACAGGAAGCAACTCCTATGCCACTTATAAGATATTGATATCTATAGATTTATCCTGGGGGTCTGGTTCTGGCCTGGTCAGATTGCCCAGTTTCTGGCCGGCAGCCCCGCAGTCCCTGGGGCGGGACGACTGGCGCGGGACGAATTGTGGGAGATGCGCCGCCTAAGTGCTTACATTCCTTAACCGCGCGCCCATGCGGTTGGCCTATGCTCAGTGCTGGCTGGATGTCGTCAAGGCGGTACCGGCCGGACTCCTGAAGTACAGAGTAATCGCCATGAATCAGCTCGTAGGACGCAGATTTTCAGTCGGAGAAGGGGAATATCGGATCGTGGACGCGCTGCGCGTCGGCGGCGAAACCATGGTCTATGCGGAAGAGGTGGGTGCCGGGCAGAAAGCGGAACGGCGTCCGCGGCGGGCGGCCTTCCACTATGACGACATCGTCGGCTTCCTCGCTGGCGAGACCAGCGGCAAACCCGCCTGAAGGCTGTCATAGCACTTTCACACATCCGAGCTAGGCTTCCTGCTGACATAGAGAAATAAGACTGCGCACCTTCTGTGCGTGGATCTGCGCAACTTTTACGCAGCCTAAGGAGCATCCAGGATGGAGCTTGAAGAACTGGGAGAACCCCTGTGGGTCTGGCAGACAGAAACAGACCGGGAAAACCCTCTGCATGAAGAGCCGGAGCCCGCCTGGGTCGACGCCTACGAGTTTTGACTGATATCGCGTTTTTTCCGTGAACCGACACGCGGCAGTTTGCTGCCCCCTCTGATCTAATCATTCTGTCCAGATAACCGGATTGAGAACAGGAGTTCCCGATCCTGTGTTCTATCAGCCAATGGCGGCCACTGGCCGCTGTCGACCGCCGATGGCTGCCAATCGTCACGATCCGGGCGGGAACACGCAGCGCGCAAGGATGTTGTCAGCAGCATGACTGAACAGGAAGGATTTGCCGAAGCAGTACTGGTCTTCGAGGCCGACCTGATGGGTGTGGCCAGCGAAATGCGCCTGTGTGAATTCGATGCTGTCACGGAGGGTGCCGCAACTCTGGAGCGCTTTGCTGCCAGTGTCGCCCGTGCGGCGTACGTGGTGGTGGGTACCGCACTGTCCGTTCGGGGGGTCGTGTTCTTCTCTTTCAAGGTTGATGAGGAAGGTCACGTCGACCGTTCCTTCAACGTGCCGCTGCAATACCTGATGGAGCATGCCGGCCCCGGCCCGGATCTGGGTACCGGACCGATCAGACTCGCCTGTCGGGGTCAGTGCCCGGTTCCCTGGCACTCGATGAATCTCTGGGAGCCGCAGAAGGAGGGTGAAGCTGATTCGCTGCAGATCGTGCAGCGGGCGATCTGGCGCAACCGCCTTGGTCTCAAACCTCGTGGCAAAGCCAATCGACTGCTTGAAGACAACTTCGTGCTCGAAGATCCGCTGGCCTCTCAGCGCAAACTCGAGACCCGGCTGACTGAGACATTCGGAGAGGAAGGCCGGGTGAATCTGGAAGCCCTGATCCGCCAGCACAATGAGCAGATCGAAAAAATATCCGCCCGCTACCGCACCGACCTCGAACGTCAGCAGCAGACCTATCTCGATCAGATCCGCAACAGCAGAGACGAGATCCAGAAGTTGAAATCCGCCTTGCGCCATGAGCAGGAGCGCAGCCGGCGTTTGCAGTCACTGCTGCGGGGCGAACCCTCCTGATGTTCGGATCAGCCCGCTTCTGATCAGAGCCGCTGCCGACCGACCCGCTTCCACTCAACCCTGAGGGGCAGGTGGCGGTCCGAACAGGATGGTCCAGAATATCCCCAGTGCGAATACCCCGATGAGTATGAAAAGCCCGGTCAGTGCCCCCACACCGGCGGCACGCAGATTCGAATGCAGAAAGCCCCGGTTCTGAACGTGGTAGGCGATCGCTGCACCCTGCAGACGATCGGTGAGGAAGTAGGCGGCCGCTGCCTGGAGGCCGATCATCACGAAGCTGGTAGCCGGAGAATTGGGCAGCTGGGTGGTTGCCGCGATCAGCACGATGCACAGCACTGCTCCCCAGATCGCGACTTTCCGCGCGAGTTCGTCGCGACCCAGCGCACGGTAATTCAGATAGAGCATGGCCACGCCCGCGGCCAGAGAGCCGATGAAGGTCCCGATCACCACGCCGGTGACGCTGTACAGTGAGGGACCGTTGCGGGTAACCGGCCCCTGCGGTTGATCTGAATCAGACATGGCCGGATGATGACACAGGTTGACCGGGAAGCCGCCCGCAGGGCGCGTTTTTTTCGTGGCTGGCATGACGGGAACACGGGGAACACGAAAATGATTCTGGAAATATTTTCTGATCTCATCTGTCCCTGGTGCTACATCGGCAAGCGCCGCCTGGATTCGGTGCTGGAAACAGCAAGCGGTACGGATGTACAGGTGGTGTGGCGGGCCTTTCAGCTTTATCCGGGCATCCCGGCGGAAGGGATGTCACGTCAGGATTTCCTGCTGGCACGCTATGGTGCCCAGGGCGTTCCGGGCAACGGTCGGGAGCAGCTCGTCGCAGAAGCAGAGGGTGCGGGTATCAGTATGGATTTTGCAGCGATCTCGCGGATGCCGAATACCTTCGTCGGCCACCGCCTGCTCCATGTCGCCAGAGCATCAGGTCATCAGCATGCCCTGGCGGAGCGGCTGTTTTCCCTTTACTTCGAAGCTGGTGAGGACATCGGAGACCTGCAGGTGCTGGCGGCGGCTGGTGCAGCGGTGGGCATGGACCCGGACAGTGTTGCCAGTGCCCTCACCGGGACTGCAGGTCATGACGCAGTGCTGGCAGAGCTGGATCGGGCTGCGAACATCGGAATCTCCAGCGTGCCCTGCTTTCTCTTTGCGGGAGCATTCGCACTGCCCGGTGCACAGAAACCGGAAGTCATGGGCCAGTTTATCGAGCGTGCCCGCAGCCGGCTTTCCCGTCCCGCTGAGTCATAGTCCCGGGAGTTTCAGTTTCGGTGTCACCGGCTGGCTGAAAACATGCTTGGCCAGCACGTTGTAAACGTGGCCGCAGGCGTCGCAGTAGACCACCAGATACCAGGGTTGTTTGGTTCTGGAACGCTCCACACTTTCTTTCGACTGGATGTGCTCGACACCGGCCACACCGCACTTCGGACAGGTCGGCTCAGCCATCAGGCATTTCCCAGTTCTGGTCCATTTCATGTGCTGGTACGGTGCCCCGGGTCCCCCCCACGATCCGGGCGGGCACACCGGCCACTGTAACGAAGGGCGGAACATTGTCGAGCACCACACTGCCGGCACCCACTTTTGCACCTTCACCGACTTCGATATTGCCGATGATCTTGCAGCCGGCGGCAAGCAGTACACCACGCCGGATCTTCGGATGGCGATCACCGCTGACTTTACCGGTGCCGCCGAGCGTCACTGAATGGAGGATGGACACATCGTCTTCGATCACCGCGGTCTCACCGACCACGATGCCGGTTGCGTGGTCGAGCATGATTCCGGACCCGACCTTCGCGGCCGGATGGATGTCGACCCCCAGGGTCACACTGATCTGATTCTGAAAAAACTGGGCCAGAGTGCGCCGCCCCTGCTGCCAGAGCCAGTGCGCGATCCGGTGTGCCTGCAGTGCGTGGAAGCCCTTGTAGAAGAGGAACGGAGTCGTGAGGTCCGCGCAGGCCGGATCTCTCGAGAAGGTCGCGAGCACGTCGATTTCCGCTGCACGCAATATGCCCGGGTCTTCCGCCAGTGCTTCCTGGATCACGTCCCGGATCAGCATTGTCGGCAGCATGGGAGTAT
This sequence comes from Pseudomonadales bacterium, assembly GCA_041395945.1. NCBI lineage: Bacteria > Pseudomonadati > Pseudomonadota > Gammaproteobacteria > Pseudomonadales > Pseudomonadales bacterium. The sequence goes on along the minus strand of JAWKZN010000001.1, from coordinate 1,592,787 downwards.
CCAGCTTTGAGGCGAGACGGAAACTTAAGGCAGATCCGAAGTTGCTATGGTTGAGGATAGTCGCGTGGAAATAGCTGCCCAGTATGGGTTCTTCAGACGCTTTTACAGACGCTTCGGTGCGCATCAGCTGCCACAGATCCTGACCGTTGATGAGTTCGGCCTTGGCGTTTCCCGGGAGTTCCGCCAGGATCTGGTGGAAGCGTTCTTCCAGGTTGCTGGTCAACACGGTGCTCATGTGCCGAACTCTCCGGTGGCGGTGTGCATGCTTCGGGCTGCCGCCAGCCTATTGATACGAATGGATATTGCAAGCATTGTGACACCTCAAGCTTCGTTAGGACACGCACCCGGATGATCAGTTCATTTTCTACCGTCGGTCTGATCGGCCGCCGCGGCACCACGACCATTCTCGACAGCCTGGATGCGGTGCTCGAGTGCCTGGAGCGCCACAGGGTGCAGGTCGTGGTCGAGGATGATACTGCTGTTCTGATGAGCAATAGTGCACAGGCGGTGCGCAGAAAACACACTACGGCCCCTCGTCTGGAACTGGGAGCGCGCTGTGACCTCATTGTGGTGGTGGGCGGCGATGGCAGTCTGCTCGGCGTAGGACGCGATCTCGCCCATGCAGGCATACCTGTGGTGGGTGTGAATCGAGGGGGACTGGGCTTTCTGGCCGACATCGCCCCGGATCAGATAGAGACGAAACTCGGCGCCGTACTGTCGGGCGACTACAGCATCGAAGACCATTTTCTGCTCGAGGCCCGGGTCAGTCGGGATGGTCGCGAGCTCGCCCGTTCTGCAGCCCTGAATGATGTGGTCGTACATCTGGGTACCATGGCCCGTATGATGGAATTCAATCTCTGGGTAGACGGTGAATTTGTCTACGATCAGCGTTCCGATGGCGTGATCATCGCATCCCCCACCGGTTCCACAGCTTACTCCCTGTCAGCGGGAGGTCCGATCATGCATCCCAGTCTGGATGCGATCGTGATCGTGCCCATGTTCCCCCACACCCTCAATTCGCGTCCGCTTGTCGTACGGGGGCAATCGGAAATTAAAGTCGTGGTCGGCTCTCCGGATCACAAGGCGCAGGTGAGCTGTGATTCCCAGGTGGACATCGAGCTTGCAACTGGTGATGAAGTGCTGGTGTCGAAGTATGCAACACCGCTGCGTCTGCTCTATCCCCCGGGGCACAACTTCTTCGAAGCCTGTCGCAGCAAGCTGGACTGGGCGAGTCGACTCGGCGGACGCTAGGGAACCTCTGATTAAGTATCAGCGCCTCAGAGCCTCTCGCAGCTTCAGCCTCGCGATCCGCTGCCGGGTCAGCCCGGAGTATCGAAGTCTTCGATCACACCGGGATCATCGGTTGCCACGCGACGCAGGACGTCAGAATGGCGCTCTAACACTTCCCGCGCGCCCCGGTCTCCGGACAGCGCGCTGAGCTCGAAGAAAAAGCGCCGATGGAACACCACAGGATGGCCTGCCCTGCCGCCATACTGAGGCTGAATGATGGCCGCATCGGTGGCCGCTTCGATCTCCCTGCGGAGCAGGCGCAGGGTATCGGGATGAATGTTCGGCATGTCTGCCAGCGCCACGAAAGCGTAATCCCAGTCCGCCACCGAATCGACGCCTGCCGCCAGTGAATGACCCATGCCGAGATGGGCGAGGGGTGCATGGACGCAGCCTACGTCCGCAAAGCGCGCGCGCACGTCGGCCTCGATGTCGTCCTCGTGCCGCAGCACGACCACAACACGATCGAATACCTGTCGGTAGACGGATACCGTGGTGATGAGCATCGTCGATCCGTTCTCGAGTCGGTGACGTCGCTTGTCACTGCCAAAGCGCCGGCTGACACCTGCCGCCAGTATCAGGGCTCCACCGCTTGTCGCCATTCAGCATGCTGCCCGGAGTCTGACGGGGTGCAGGAGCTTCACGACGCGATGGCGGCTTCGGCACCCGCACGTGCGGCCTCGTGGACGCCGGCACGTACCGCGGTGATTTCTGCGAGGATGGATATCGCGATTTCGGGGGGTGTCTTGCTGCCTATCGGCAGCCCGACCGGCGCATGCAGGCGGGCGATTTCCGTATCCGTGAGATCGAGCTCCTTGAGACGTGTGCGACGGCTGGCGGAAGTCCGTGAAGATCCCAGAGCGCCCACGTAGAAAGCCTCAGTCTTCAGGGCTTCCATGAGTCCCATATCGTCGATTCGCGGGTCATGGGTGAGGGCGACAATGGCCGTTCCGGGATCGCTGGCGCCGGCACGGATGGCGTCGTCCGGCATGTCACTGACGAGTCTGACACCGGCAACGCCAAAATCTTCGAGCATCTGCTGGCGGGGATCGCACACGGTGATCGCGTAGTCCAGGCTGCGCGCCATCTCTGCGAGGTATCTGGACACCATACCTGCGCCGATGATGAAGAGCTGGTGACGCGGACCATAGGTGTGGCGCAGTTGCTGCTTCTCTTCGTCCCAGAACAGTGGTGTGAAGCCGTCCGCGGTTTCGAGCCGGGTGGTCTGATTGCGGAGGTCGACGAGTCGACGCATATGGCGTCTGGCCAGCAGGGCTTCGCTGAGCTGCCGGAACTGGTTGCCTGCATCGGCCTGCGAGCCGAGGGGCTCAATGATGATACGCAGCGTGCCGCCACAGGGCAGACCGAACTTTTCGGCTTCTTCGTCGTTTACGCCGTAGGTGAAGAACTGAGCCAGATCGGCAGCCAGCTCGCCACGGGTAAGCTTTTCGAGCAGATCATCTTCCACACAGCCGCCGGACAGGGAGCCTGTGAGATGGCCATTCTCATCACAGGCCAGCAGTGAGCCTACGGGCCTTGGCGAGGAACCCCAGGTGCCGATCACAGTGGCCAGCCAGCAGCGGCGACCTTCTGCGAGCCAGTCGCCGAGGGTTGTGATCACTTCTTCGTCTGCGGCGTGCATGGTGCTTGCATCTTCCCGGATCAGCTTGTTTAGTGGCCGAGTTTACTACCAGTGCACTACGTTATTCATGCGTGTGATCGAAACTTCCTGTGATGAGGATCTGGCCCCGTTTTCCCGATACCTCTGGGAGCAGCGGATACTGCATCGGATCTTCGAGGAAAGGGGGCGGCAGATACTCGAGGTCGCGGAGGCAGCGCATGCGCTGCCGGTGCGTAATGCCCATGCCGCCTGGCTGCGGGGTGAACTGCGGCTGCCAGCGCTGGAACAGCGTCAACCGGCGAACGACGACGGCGGATCCCGCCTTGCTACCCTCGCGAGCTGGATGCGCGGGTACCCGGTTCTGTGCCTGCTGGTGCTGATCTCTCTCGCCGCTTATCCCTTCAGTGCGCCGATCTCTGAAGGACGTCTGACCGATGTCGCGAACTGGCTGACCCTGATCGACTTCCGGACACCGGATCCGGCCGATCCACAATGGTCGTCGGTCTTCGCACCCTCCGAGCCCTGGCGTCTGCTGACACCGGTGTTTCTGCATTTTTCCATGGTGCATCTGCTCTTCAACTGTGCTGTAACCCTGGAATTCGGCCGCAGAGTAGAGGCTGTGCGAGGCAGTCTGGTGCTCCTCATCATCTTCATCGTTGCCGGCGTTCTGAGTAACCTGGGGCAATTCTGGTGGAGCAGCAATCCGCTGTTCGGCGGTCTTTCAGGCGTCGCGTACAGCCTGCTGGGATTTGTACTGGTGAGCGAGCGCCGCAGGCCGGCCGAGGCGCTCTGGAGGCTGCCGAAGGGAATGGCGATGGGCCTGCTGGTGTTTCTCGTGATCTTCTCTTCGGGTATCACGGAAGCTTTCGGACTCTACATCGCCAACGCCGCCCACTGGACGGGACTGCTGACCGGCTGCGCGCTGGCACTGCTGTGGCCGGGGGACAGGCAGAACCAACAGGGACAATCACAGGAACAGCCATGAGTGCGAGCCGTCATCCCGGAGAAATCCTGCTGGCCGACTACCGGCCTGCGGATTTCGCCATCGATCACACTGAACTGACCTTTGCTATCGCAGAAGGCACGACCACCGTCAGCAGCCGGCTGCAGGTACGCCGTCGCAGTTCGGACCCGGCGACCAGACTCAGACTCGACGGAGTGGACCTGGAACTGGTGTCTGTGAAGGTCGATGGCCAGCCGCTCTCCAGCAATGCCTATCAGGCAGATGCGACATCGCTGTGCCTGTTCGATCTGCCCGGTGAATGCACTGTCGAGATCGTCAATCGGATTCATCCCGAGCAGAACACGGCCCTGGAGGGCCTTTACAAATCCGGCTCCATGTACTGTACCCAGTGTGAGGCAGAAGGCTTCCGCCACATCACGTATCACCTCGATCGACCCGATGTGCTGTCGAGGTTCACAACCACGCTGATCGTCGGACCCGAGTTTCCGGTCGCGCTGTCGAACGGCAATCTGGTTGCTGAGACAGTCCTGGCGGACGGTCGCAGATCGGTGACCTGGGAAGACCCCTTTCCGAAGCCCGATTATCTGTTCGCCCTGGTGGCTGGCAGGCTTGCCCTGCTCGAAGACAGCTTCGTTACCCGTTCGGGGCGCACGGTCGCGTTACGCATCTATTCCGAAACCCACAACATCGACCAGTGTGACTACGCCATGGCTGCGCTGAAACGCGCAATGCGCTGGGATGAAGAAGTTTTCGGCCGCGAGTACGATCTCGACGTTTTCATGATCGTGGCTGTAGAAGACTTCAACATGGGCGCCATGGAAAACAAGGGACTCAACATATTCAACACCAGCTGCGTTCTGGCCACGCCGGATACCGCGACGGACCAGGCCTACCAGCGGGTGGAGGGCGTCGTCGCCCATGAGTACTTTCATAACTGGTCGGGTAACCGGGTCACCTGCAGGGACTGGTTTCAGCTCAGTCTGAAGGAAGGCTTCACGGTATTCCGGGATGCAGAGTTCTCATCGGACATGAACTCCAGAACGGTCAAGCGCATCGAAGATGTGAGCTTCCTGCGGTCCGTGCAGTTTGCGGAGGATGCCAGCCCGCTGGCGCATCCGATCCGCCCGGACAGCTACATGGAAATATCCAATTTCTACACCCCCACCGTCTACGAGAAGGGTGCGGAAGTGGTACGCATGGTCCACACGCTGCTCGGTGCGGAAGCCTTTCGCCGGGGTACTGATCTTTACTTCGAACGGCACGACGGTATGGCGGTCACCACAGACGATTTTCTTACCGCCATGGCGGATGCCTCGGGTCAGGATCTCTCCCAGTTCCGTCGCTGGTACGAGCAGGCGGGCACGCCGCTGATCAGAGCCCGGGACGAGTGGCTGCCGGATACTGCGCCGGAAAAAGCAGGCGGCGTGTGGCGGCTCACCATCAGTCAGAGCAACGCACCTACTCCCGGGCAGAGCGACAAACCGCCGCTGCACGTCCCGCTGCTGCTGGCGCTGCTTAACCCGGAAGGACAGACGCTGGATCCCGCAGCGCTGGAGATCGAGTGCGACAGTCGTCTCGAGACCCGGCCCGAAGGCCTGCTGCTGCACCTGCGCACCGTCTCGACCACCCTGTCCGTGCGCGGACTGGCTGTCGCACCGGCAGTGAGTTTCCTGCGCGGATTCTCCGCACCGGTACGGGTGCACTATGCGCGCCCGGCAGCGACGTTGCGGATGCTGGCTTCCCGGGATCCGGATGGATTTGCAGCCTGGGATGCGCTGCAGACACTCCTGGTGGCGGAAGTCAGGCGGCTCGGCAGCGCGGAGGTGGTGGACGACACGGTCATCGATCTTTTCGGAGAACTGATCGATGGGGCGCTGTCGCTGTTCACGGGGGAAACGATGCCCGGCAGAGATACAGCCCTGACAGAGCAGCGCTTTCTGATCGGTGAGAAGCTGAGACTCCCCGCCGAGGCCTATCTGTTCGAGCAGGTCGATGTCGTGGATGTGGATCAGGTCTGCGCCGGGCGCGATCGGTTGCGCGAAGCCCTGGCCGGAGCTCATGTGCAGAAATGGCGGAGGCTGCTGGCTGCAGCGGCACCCCGCGGCGCCTATCGACCGGATGCGGCGGACATGGCGCGGCGTGCCCTGCACAACACCGCGCTGGGTTATCTCTCCCTGGTGCTCGAGGACGAAGAACTATCCGGCCTGCTCGAAGACCTGTATCAGGGTGCGGATAACCTCACCGACCGTCGTGCCGTGCTCACCGCCGCCCTCGATACCCGACCGCCGACCGATCCGACCTGCAGGCGACTGCTGGAGGACTTTCTCGAGCGCTGGCGCAGTCAGGCACTTGTGGTGGATGCCTGGTTCAGCATGCAGGCAGCAGGTCGCTTCTGCGACAGTACGGTGATCGCCCGACTTGCGCAGCACGATGCCTTTGACCTCCGTAACCCGAACAAGGTGAGAGCCCTCTATGGCGCATTCTGTCAGCAGAATCTCCGGCACTTTCATGCGGCAGATGGTTCCGGTTACAGACTGCTGGGTGATCTGGTGCTCGAACTCGACCCGATCAATCCTCAGGTCGCAAGTCGACTTGCCAAAACGCTGACCCGCTGGCGGCGCTTCGCGGGCACTCGCCCGGGCAGAATGAAGGCGGTGCTGCAGCAGATCGCTGACCGGCCGGGTCTGTCACCGGACGTGTACGAAGTGGCCGTCAAAGGACTGGCGCCACGAAGTTGAAGGGCCGGCACCGGAGTGGGCCGACTGGTGCAGACCTTGGGGTCGGTGGTTACTGGTAGATGAGGCGCTTGGTTTCGCGGTGCAGGCCGATGGCCTGGGGCACGTTGCGGGTCTGAATCATGCCGATGAAGACGAGATCGTTCACCGGATCAATCCAGAACCAGGAACCGGCAATGCCGAACCACCAGTAGACACCCTCGGGCTGTCCGAAAGCTTTTGCGGAATCATTCACCACCGCGAAATCCAGACCGAAGGTATTGCCCGGATCCAGGAATCCACCGAGACCTGCAATACCCTCAGGCAGCTGGTCGCTGCGCATCAGGTCTACTGCTGCGGTGGACAGGATTCTCACGCCGTCCAGCTCGCCACCGTTGAGATGCATCTGTGCGAAGCGCAGATAGTCGGCCGCGGTGGAGACCAGTCCGCCGCCTCCGGAAAACAGAGCAGGCTTTTCGAGGTACTCATCCTGTTCCGCGCTGCTGAGCTGACCGTTCTGGCTGAGGTAATAGCGGGACAGTCGAGGGGCTTTTTCCGCCGGTACATGAAAGCCGGTATCCGGCATGCCCAGCGGTTCGAAGATTTTCTCCTGCAGATAGCGATCGAAGGTCATACCTGAAAGTACTTCCACCAGATACCCCTGCACATCGACAGAGATACTGTAGTGCCAGGTGCTGCCCGGCTGGGCCTTCAGCGGGATCCTGCCGAGTTTGTCCACCATCTGCTGCAGGGTGGAGGCACGATCGAGCACATTGGCGGCGACGTAGAGCGAATCGACCTGAGACTGGGAGAAATAACCGTAGGTCAGTCCGCCGCTGTGGCTCATGAGTTCCCGGATGGTCATCCTGTGGGCCTGGGGCTCGGTGATGGGTAAACCATCCGGCCCGTCTTCTTTCGCGACCTTGAGCCCGACGAACTGGGGAAGATATTTTTCAACCGGATCATCGAGCTGAAACAGGCCCTGGTCATACAGCATCATCAATGCGGTACCGGTAATCGGCTTGGTCATGGAAAAAATCCGGAAAATCGTATCGGTGCGCATCGGGACGCTGTTTTCGAAATCCTGATAGCCCAGGGCCTCGAACTTTCTGGTCTGGCCGTTCTGGGTGATCAGAACCACGCCGCCAGCGAGCAGCCCGCTGTCGATCCGGGCCTGCACCGCGGCGGTGGCGGCGTCAATCCCGGCTTGAGAAATCTGTTCTCCCAGGGCCGGTGCCGCAAATGCCGACAGAGCCAACAGCAGCCAGACTGTCCGGGCAGGGGCACAGAGTTTTCTGTTCATCGATGGATCCTCTGTTGAGCGCCTGTCATTGCAGATTCTTCACGCCGACAGGGGCGGTAACTGATCGAGAGCCTTTCGCCTGGTTCGCCTGCCGGTATGTCTGCGGGCTTCCCTGCGCGCCACGGAGAGCAGCTCGCGGAGAACCTCGGTACTGAATGCTGTGGCTCCCGGACGATCCGGGTCAGCCTGATAGAGCAGGGCATCCAGAGCGTCGAGCTGTTCGGCTGCGCCAGGCAGACGGCGGAACTGCTGCAGAGCATCCTGTACGGAACCACCATAGAGTTTGTGCAGGAAGTCGAGCAGGGTGCGGCGAATCGCCAGGAGGTCGGCGCCCCGCAGCGCCTTCTCGAGAGACCTGAAATCTGCCTGCTGGGGATGCATTTTGGAAGACCGGAGGTCATTCGGCACCAGCCGGTATGCCGCGTAGGCGAGGGCGGCGAGCAGCAGCAGCGCGGCGGTGGTGAGAGCGACTGACCGCCAGGGCAACAGGGAAGCCGGACCACCCGTTGCCGGCACCGGAGTCGCGGCCGCTTCTGCAGGTGCTGCCGGTGCGGCCGCTGCATCCGAGGTGGCGGGAGGTTCCTCGAAGACGGCCTCGCCTTCGATGGTCAGTTCCTTCGCCTCCAGAGATGCTGTTCTGACCTGATCCGCCACGGTATCCCACCAGGTTACCGAGACCGGCGCCAGACTCACCTTCCCCGGCGCGGTCGGGATCAGGGCGTAGCGCTGTGTGCGACTGCCTGTGACACTGTCCGCGGCAGTGGATTCTTCGAGCTGGGGCGCTTCGGGATAGAGCTTGAAGTGGGTGTCAGGCAGGCTCAGACCCAGAGGCGGTATCGCACTCGATGTGTTGCCCTCCACCTTCAGTCGCATCGTCAGATGCAGTTGACTGCCCACATCGATGTCAGTGCGCTCCGGCTGCCAGGCCTGACTCAACTGCAGGTTGCGTGCGGGCAGCCAGGGTACCCCGGGCGGATAACTGTCGGGAATCGGCAGCACGTCGAGGGTGATCGCCTCGGTGCTCACCCGGATTCCGGAGCGGCGGATACGGCCGCCACTGGTAAGCCGCACGCTGCTGGTAACCGAGATCGGCTCGATTTCCAGCGGGCCGCTGCGCTCGGCGAACAGGGCGAACCGCTGTTCGATCACGCCGTAGCGCAGGCCTCCCCGGATCGTCGAGTAGGAGCGGGTCTCTCCCAGGGGGATGACCACCGCGTCCGGCAGGTCGGGTACACCGGGAAGGTCGCTGTAGATCTGGACGCCGTTTGAATAGAACAGTCTGCGGATCAGCACCGTCTCTGCCTGCACGTAAACGGGGTTGGTGCTGATTTCGGTCTCGAAGAAAACCATGTTCTCGATCGTCTGGCGCAGACCGGGATCCAGCGGCCGCACCATCAGGGTTACCGCTTCCGATCGCTCGCCGCCGACCTCTATCGAAGGCACTCTGATTTCGCCGGTGTGTTTCGGCCGCAGATTGATCTGATATTCGACCATGGCGGTCGTGCGCCCGTTGATGCTGCTGATCCGACTCGACGTCTGGGAACCCAGCACTTCGAAATCCTCCTCTAAGGGTGCGAGATCGGGTGCCTGGGCCTGGGCCTGGCCGTCGATGCGCAGGATCAGCTGGACGGTTTCCATCTCATCCACCAGACGGGGCTCGAGCACCGTGTGTACGGCGGCTTGTGAAACCCCGGTGAAAATCAAAACCAGCAGGCCGGCGAACCGCTTCACCAGATCTTCTCCGTTTCTCTGCCACTGTAATCGCCGCTGCGCAGCCGCTGATTGGTCTCGTACTGGAATTTCCGCCGGAGCAGGCCGCCAGGATCGTCCGGCACCCGGCGCAGCCACTGTTCGAGTGCTTCCTGGCGCTCGTCGCGACTGCTTTCGCCTTCGTCCGTTTCACCGGGTTCTGCCTGATCATCGCTCTGGGACTGGTCCTGTTCCGACGCTTCCGGCTCTGGAGGCTCCTCCGGCTGGTCACCCTGCTGCTGATCGTCCTGGGGCTGCTGACCTTCGTCGCCATACTGGGGCTGATTCTGATCCTGGGGGTTGCCGCCGTCTTCGCCTTCGCCCTCGGAATTCTCGGCGGAGGACTGCTGCTCTTCGAGCATCCGCTGCACCAGTTCCCGATTGAAGCGGGCGTCTTCGTGGTCTGGCTGACTGGCCAGGGTCTGGTCGTAAGCGGCGATCGCTGCTTCGAGTTCGCCGGCCTGGGCCAGTGCATTGCCGCGGTTGTAGGCAGATTCCGGGTCTTCGAATCCGGCGAAACTCTCGGCTGCGCCACCGAAATCGCTGCTGCGGTACTGAGCGATCGCCCGCCACTTCGGATCGGTGAACAGAGCCGCCGCCAGCTCCGGGTCACCTTCGTTGAGACTGCGGTATGCCTGCTGATCGGCGCGCTGCCACAAGTCTTCCCAGATGCCCGCCTGGGCCGGGGGTGGCAGGATGCACAGACACAGGGCGGCAAACAGCCCCCGCCGGAAGCCGAGTAACAGAAGCGGCAGCAGGGCGAGGGCCGCCAGATACCCCCTGTCTGCCCAGGTATCGAATTCCCGCTCGACTTCCCGGGTCCCGTCTTCGCTCGGCAGTGGCGTGGCAAGCAGATGGTCGATGTCCGTGTCGCTGAGTTCCAGGGTCCGGTAACGGCCGTGGCAGTTCGTGGCGAGGGCGGTGAGTCGGTCTTCGTCCAGGCGCGCGATGATGGGATCGTTGCCCTGGGTGCGCAGAACCTGGCCCGCCTGATTGACGAAGTCCAGGGGGATAGTGCCTCCGGCAGTGGTTCCGACGCCGAGTATCGACAGGGGAAAACGCCGATCACACAATACCCGGACGCTGCCGGGATCATCGATTGCGTCCGTAACCAGCAGCAGGCGGCCCTGGGGAATCCGGGCGTTTTCGAACAGCGCCCGGGCAAGGGTCAGGGCGTTTTCCAGATTGCTGCCCAGCACGGGCATCATTTCCGGTCCCAGGGAGGCCAGCAGATTCTCGATGGTGCGGGTGTCATCCGTCAGAGGCGCGACGGTATGCGCGTCCCCGGCGTAGGCGATCAGGGCCGTATAACCTTCCGTACGAGCGCGCAACACATCGGTGATCTTCTGACGCGCCCGGACCAGACGGGAAGGCTTGATGTCCCGGGCAAACATGCTCAAAGACAGATCGAACACGATGACCAGGGCGTCGTTCTTCTGTTCTACCGGCTGTGGCAGACGCTCCCACGCAGGGCCTGCAAGGCCGACGGACGCCACTGCCAGGGCAAAGGCCACTGCCCAGGCGAGTCTCTTAAAGCCGCTGTGCCCGACCGGGTCCAGCAATACTGCAAGCAGCACCGGATCAATACTGCTTTCCCAGTGGGAGGCCGACATCCGGCGTCGCGCCCAGAGCACGGCGAGCACCAGGGCCGGCAGGGCGGCGAGCAGCCACCAGGGGCGCAGAAAGAGGAAGGAGTCAAACACGCCCCCACCCCCGCCAGTCACAGACGATCAGCAGCAGAAAGAGCAGGAAGCCGGCAGCCAGCGGCCAGTGGTAGAGCACGGCAATGGGCCGATAGGTTTCCGCTTCCTGTTCGATGGGCTCCAGCTCATCGATGATGGCGTAGATCTCCACCAGCGTGGTGGTGTTCTGGGCACGGAAATAGCGGCCACCGGTGGTGTCGGCGATGGCGCGCAAGGTGTCTTCATCGAGCTCGGCGGAAGGATTGACGACCCGCGAGCCGAAGACGCCGAAGATGCTCGGCAGGCGCATCTCGTCCGCGCCGACGCCAATCGTATAGACGCGGATGTTGTCGCCGGCGGCCAGTTCGGCGGCCTTCACCGGAGCAACTTCGCCGACGTTGTTCGCGCCATCGGTGAGCAGGATGAGGACACGGTCCCCAGCCGGCCGCTGGCGCAGCCGCTTCACCGCGAGGCCGATGGCATCTCCGATAGCCGTTTTGCCACCAGCGATACCCACGGGTGCTTCGGTGAGCAGGCTCTGGACGGTCTCCAGATCGAAGGTCAGCGGCGCCTGCAGGTACGCGTTGGTGCCGAAGAGGATGAGGCCGACACGATCCCCCTGGCGCGCGGCAATAAACTGACTGACCACGTTCTTTACTACGGCGAGGCGGTTCACCAGCTGTCCGCCGAGCTGCATGTCCTCTGTACCCATGCTGCCGCTGATATCCACAGCCAGCATGAGATCCCGGCCGGTGGTGGGCAGGGTGATGGCTTCACCCGTCCATTGCGGGCGGGCGGTGGCCACCACCAGTGTTGTCCACACCAGCCACATCAGCAGCACGCGCCAGGCGATGGTGCCGCCACCCAGCGCTCCGGCACCCGGGTCGACGGTGCGGAAACTTGCCACATCCGGGACGGTCAGAGCTGCCTGCTCGCGCTGCAGCGCGGGCCACAACCAGCGCAGCAGTGCGGGGAGAGGCAGCAGCAGGAACGCCCAGGGCCAGATCCACTCGATCATGCGTTCACCCGATCGGTGGCTGCCCGGGCGTGAGCGAAGAATTTCAGCAGCAGGGGATGCAGCGCTTCGATGTCCGCCTGTGGGTCGGCACGGAAGCGCTGATTCCCCAGCAGTTTTCCAGGCCCACGGGTGAAACCATCGGCACCCAGCTGTTTGTCGAGCAGTGCCAGCCATTGATCGTCGTTGGCTTTGCGGGCCTGGTATTCGCCGAGAGCAAAAATCATCAGTCGCTTGAGCAGTTCATTGCTCTGATGCAGATAGTCGGGCGGACTGATGAGACCGGCGCGATAGTCGGCATACAGCTGCTGATACAGTCGCCTGGCGTGCTGCACCGGACGCTGTCGCTGCACCCGCCGGAGAATCCGGCGCAGGAGCAATACCATGGCGACCACTGTCAGCAGTGCGAGCAGCCACCAGCCCGGAGCGGGCGGCCACCAGCCGGGCGCCACTGGCAGGTGAATGTCCCGCAGCTGCTGGAGCAGATCAGATTCCATCAGAGCGCACGAGTCCTGGGCTGAGGGTGTCCGGGCATCAGAACCAGCCTCGATTCAGGGCCAGAGATTCGTTGGTGGGCACGAACTGATAAGCGGCCATGGTCTGTTCGCAGACACGCTGAAACTGGCTCTGATGATCATCGAAGCGCTGACGGTACTGACTGCGCAGCCGGGAATTGCCGGCGTGAAACTGCCAGCGGTCCACACCGTCGGTCACCGTATAGCTGTCGGATGGTGGCAGTTCCCGCTCGAGGGGATCATAGATGCGCAGGGCGATGACTTCGTTGTGCCGGCCCAGCTCACGGAAGGCGTCACGCCAGTGGTCGCCCATGGGCTCGAAATCGCTGATGAAACAGATGCGGTAGTTGCGTCTCGCGAGTCGGCGCAACTGGGCGAGGGCGTCTGCCAGCTGGGTGAGAGACTGATGTGCGCCACCGCGCCGCAGCGACTGATTCTGGCGGGTGAGATCACCCAGCAGTCGCGCCACGGATTTCACATTGCGATAGGGTTTGTGTATCAGGTGGCCGCTGTTACCGATCACCATGCCACCGACCCGATCGTTGTGAGACAGCGCCTGCCAGGCGCACAGGGCAGCCGCTTCGGCGGCAGCGACGGATTTGAGACGGATCTGGGAGCCGAAGAACATGCTCTGGGTCTGATCGACCACAAGCAGGGTAAGCCGCTCGCGTTCCTCTCGAAACACCTTGGTGTGCGGTTTGTTCTTGCGCGCAGTCACCCGCCAGTCGATGGTGCGGACATCGTCACCCGGCTGATAGGCCCGCACCTCAGAAAAATCGATGCCCCGTCCCCGCAGCTTGGAGATGCGGATCCCGGCCTGGTTGCCCATGACACGGGCTGCGGGATCTGTCGTATTGGTGCGCCGGTAGCGCAGGGCGAGCAGGTCGTTCAGCTCGACGTAGGGACCGGTGAGGATGGGCTCTGGTGCCGCCACAGTTCGATCAAGGCACAGGGACCTGGTCGATGAGGATATCGACCACATCGTCCGCGGATACACCCTGGGCTTCGGCATCAAAGGTCATGATGAGGCGATGGCGCAGCACATCGTGGGCAACCGCCTGGACATCGTCTGGCGTCACAAAATCCCGCCCCTGCAGCCAGGCCAGCGCCCGGGCGCACTGATCCAGCGAGATGGTGCCCCGCGGGCTGGCCCCGAATTCGAGCCACCGGCCCAGTTCGCCACGGGCTTCCCGGGAGGCCATGACCAGACTCACGATGTAGCGTTCGACGGGTTGCGCCATGTACATCCCGAGGATGGCCTGGCGGGCGGAAAAAATATCCTCCTCGGTGAGCCGATAGGGCGCCGGAACGTCCTTCGCCTTGCGACCGGATTCGGTGCGCACCAGATGCAGAATTTCGGTTTCGGCTGCTTCGTCCGGATACCCGACCTTCACGTGCATGAGAAAGCGGTCGAGTTGTGCTTCCGGCAGGGGATAGGTGCCTTCCTGTTCGATGGGATTCTGGGTGGCCATAACCAGAAACAGCTCCGGTAAGGGGAAGGTCTCGCGACCCACGCTCACCTGGTGCTCGGCCATGGCTTCGAGCAGTGCCGACTGGACCTTCGCCGGTGCCCGGTTCACTTCGTCTGCCAGCAGCAGATTGTGGAAAACCGGTCCCCGCTGGAATTTGAACGACCCGTCCTCGGGCCGGTAGACCTCGGTGCCGGTCACGTCGCTGGGCAGCAGGTCGGGAGTGAACTGAATCCGGTGAAAGTCCCCCTCGACAGCGCTGGCGAGTTCCTTGATGGCCCGGGTTTTTGCAAGCCCAGGGGCACCCTCCACGAGCAGATGACCGCCGCACAGGAGTGCGGTCATCAGCCGCTGCAGCAGATGGTGCTGGCCGATGATGCGCTTTTCGAGCCAGGCGGTAACCTCCGCGACCCGTTCCTGCTGAACGTCTTTTACGGCTTCCATCGGCTTAAAGGATGTCTCCGGTGTTCGTATCGAGCGGCGCACTATACTCCATTTGTCAGGTCAGTTTTCCAAGAGACCCAGCGGCGATCAGCCACAGCGGCAGGGATGCGCGAATACATCATCGACATCGAAATAGACCGCGTACGCCTCCTCGCGTTCTATCGGGGCAGTGTCAATGCGGTGCAGGGGGTGGCCCGCAGTGGTGAGCGTCTGCGTCTGCCGTTGTCCTGTCTGCGACCCTGGGTCGGTGCAGGCGGACTGAAAGGGACCTTCCGCCTGGAGGTGGACGATCGACGTCGACTGCGGTACATCCGCCGGATCGCGTAGAATCCCGGCCATGTACGAATTCGCCCGCCCCCTGCTGTTTCTGCTCGATGCAGAGCGCGCCCATCATCTGGCACTGCAGTTTCTCCAGCTCTCCGGCCGTCTCCCCGGCAGCCTGCATCCGCTGCGCGGGGCGGCGCCCCTTGGTTCAGCCGGTCGTTTCATGGGACTGGAGTTTATCAATCGACTGGGTCTCGCCGCCGGGCTCGACAAAGACGGGGTGGCGATCGAAGGCCTGGCGCGACTGGGCTTCGGCTTTATCGAAGTGGGCACCGTGACTCCGCTGCCACAGCCGGGCAATCCCCGGCCACGCATGTTCCGCCTGGTGGGTGAGCGGGCGATCATCAACCGGATGGGCTTCAACAATCAGGGCGTGGAGGCCCTCGCCGGCCGTCTGCGCGGAGTACGGGCGCGGGATCGTCTGCGTGGAACCCTGATCGGAGTCAATGTGGGCAAGAACAGGGACACACCACTGGACTCGGCGGCCGACGATTACGCCCGCTGTATCGAGGCGGTCTATGACTGTGCCGATTATCTGACTCTGAACCTTTCCTCTCCCAACACCCCCGGCCTGCGTGCATTGCAGGCGGGGTCAGCACTGCGGCAACTGCTCGATGCAGTGTGTGGCACACGCTCCCGGCTGGCACAGGGCGGTCGTCGCGTACCCCTCGCGCTCAAGGTGGCTCCGGATCTCACCGAGGATGATCTCGACGAAATCACTGCAGCATTGAGTGAGTTCGATATCGACGCCCTCATTGCGACCAATACCACGATTTCCCGACCGGGACTCGATGGTCAGCGTCTGGCACTGGAAGCCGGCGGACTCAGCGGTGCGCCGCTGGCGCCCCTCGCGCGGACCGTGGTGGCAGGGTTCCGGGCCCGTCTCGGCACGCAGATGCCGATTATCGGCGTGGGTGGGGTGATGGACAGTGCCCGGGCTGGCGCCATGCTCGGGGCAGGTGCCGATCTCCTGCAGGTTTATACGGGATTTATCTATTCGGGCCCCGGCCTCGTCCGGGAACTGATCAATGCCGGGGGCTGGGTGCCTGCCGGCGGCGGCTGACAGCTCCGGCTCAGCCGTGTCGCCGACTCTGGCGGCTCAACGTCAACTTGCGTAGAGTTTTGTCGGGGAAAAACGGCAGCCGCCAACTCAGGGGAGAAGAAATGCTCGATTCCGGAAGCACGGCCTGGATCCTGACAGCAACCGCTCTGGTTCTGTTCATGACGATTCCCGGATTGTCACTGTTCTACGGAGGGCTTGTTCGGGGTAAGAACGTCCTCAGCGTACTGATGCAGTGCTTCGCCATCACCTGCCTGATGTCGCTGCTCTGGGTGGTGGTGGGCTACAGCCTGGCCTTCGACAATCAGGGGTACGGGTTCATCGGAGGGCTCGGCAAAGTCTTCATGTCCGGTGTCGGCGAGGCCGCCCTGTCCGGTGATATTCCGGAAATCGCTTTCGCCCTGTTTCAGATGACGTTCGCCATAATCACGCCCGCGCTCATCGTCGGCGGGTTTGCGGAACGCATGCGGTTTTCCGCGGTACTGATATTCAGCGCGCTGTGGCTGCTGCTCGTCTACGTACCCGTCTGCCACTGGGTCTGGGGTGGTGGCTGGCTCGGGCAGATGGGGGTGATGGACTTCGCCGGCGGTGCGGTGGTGCATATCACGGCGGGCAGCGCGGCCATCGTCGCAGCCATGGTGCTTGGCAATCGCCGGGGTTTCCCGGAGACCGCCATGATGCCCCACAATATGACCCTCACCGTCGCGGGTGCCGGCATGTTATGGGTCGGCTGGTTCGGTTTCAATGGTGGCAGCGCACTGGCGGCCAATGGCGACGCAGCGATGGCCATGTTTGTGACTCATACCTCCGCGGCAGCTGGCGCGTTTACCTGGCTGTTGTGTGAGTGGGTGCGTTTCGGCAAGCCCAGCGCGCTGGGTGTGGTGACCGGGATGGTTGCAGGACTGGGCACCATCACCCCGGCGTCCGGCTTCGTAGGACCCGGTGGTGCGGTGATCATCGGCATTTCAGCCGGCATCGTCTGCTTTGCGGCGACCAATTACCTGAAAAGAACCCTGCGCATCGATGATTCCCTGGACGTGTTCCCCGTTCATGGTGTGGGCGGCATTCTGGGCATGCTGCTGACTGGCGTGTTTGCCAGCAATGCGCTCGGCCTGTTCAGCGGTCAGCAGGACATCGTGATTCTCGATCAGCTGGGCATACAGGCGGTCGGGATTGTGGCTGTGCTTGTCTATACGATCGCTGTCAGCTATGTACTGCTCAAGATCGTGGACCTGATGGTGGGCAATCGGGTGCCGGAAGATCAGGAAGTGGAAGGCCTGGATATCGCCCAGCACAACGAGCGGGGTTACAACTTCTGAGATACCGCAGCGGGGGATTCCCGATCTGAGAAGCCGCGCACTGCTCTGGCGCTAAAGTTCACAGCCACCCGGCCGACAACCTTGATGGACCCCCATGGAAGGTGGCTGTGAACACAATTCAATCTGGTACTTTTTCCCAAGTTTATCCGCAGACTGCGGCAGAGGCTGCCGGTGCAGGCAGTGCAGCCGCGCTGGCGACATCTGCACCGAAACCGGCGGCGGCTGCGGCCACCGTGCCCACGCACAGGGTAACGCCGAACGCGACGGCGGCATCGGGTACAGCGAACGCTGCTCCCCAGCACATGCTGGGATATCTGAGTCCGGCCTATTTCATGGCCGCGATGCAGATGATGCCGACCCAGAGCATGTTTCCCGGAATGATGCCTTTTGCGGGTGTGCCAGCTCAGAGCGCGGCTGCCCCACAGATGCCGGGCGCCATGACACCGGCGCAAGGATCCGCCGCACAGACCGGCGGACACGTGACCGCCAATACCACCAATTCCCTGGCGGCAGCCCAGACTTCGATGGCAGGATCGATGCTGCCTTCCAGCATGGGCGCCATGCAGGGCATGGGCGCCATGCAAGGCATGGCGGGTGCGATGGCGATGCCCATCGGCTTCGTGTTTGCCCAGCCGATGATGCTCAGCCCGGTACTGTTCGGAGTGTTCTTCGGCTTCGCCGCGATGCCCGCCATGAACGTGCCGCCAGCAGCACAGCAGCCGGCTCAGCCCGCACAACCAGCCCCCGCAGATCCGGAGGCCGTGGCTGAACAGCCAGCGGCGGCGACGACGCCTGCTGCCCAGATCCCGGCCGGAGAATCCGTGGATGAGGAAAACGCGGCGGTGAAACCTCCGGTCGTGGAAGTCGGCGCGGAAGAATTCCGCAGGCTTCGGGCGCGCAGCAGCAAGCTCGAGACCTCACTTCAGCTGTCGCTGACGACGAAAGACGGCGACACGGTGACTCTCGATTTCAGTCAGATCGATCTGCTGGAGAAATCACGTTCCCAGGGTCAGGCGGATGGCAGTAAGGGAAGCCGGCATCGCAGCCTTGTCGAGAGTCATGACCGGGTGGTGAACATGAGTGTGCAGGGAGATCTCGATGAAGGCGAGCGTTCAGCAATCGACGCGGTGCTGGCGGAAGTCATCGATCTTGCCAACCGGTTTTTCACCGGCAACCTGGATGGCGTGATGGAACGTCTCCAGTCCTTCGATCTCGATACCGAGGCCCTGGCGGAGTTTTCTCTGCAGATGAACATGACCAGGAGTGTGAACTTCTCCCGCGCCCACCAGCATGGTCGCGGGCCAGAGATTCAGAAACTGGCGAGCCGGGATGGCGAGGTCATGAAGATGCTCGAGTTCTTTGCAACAGAACAGCGCACGCTCATCAGATCCGCTAGTGAGGTGCTCGATGCACCGAGCGCGGTGAAGCTGGTCAAGGGCCTGCTGCCACCCCTGCTCGATGATTCTTTTGCCCGCCTGGCCCAGGCACTGGATGACGCCGAAGAGCCGGTGGCTGGCGACGCCAGCGAAGGGGATGTGGTCGCCGTGCAGTCACCGGATGAGGAATCACTCGAAGCCTGGTAGCGACGGCGGATGGCCCCCGGCGACAGCCCGCGCCGGGGGTTCCCTGGCGGAATCGAGCCCGGGAAAGGGCCTCAGCCCTGTGCCCGGGCGAATGCGCTTCTTACCAGCACGTCCACCAGGGCTGGAAAGTCGTAGCCGATGGCCTTTGCAGCATCTGGAAACAGGCTGGTGGGCGTCATTCCGGGGAGGGTGTTTACCTCCAGCAGCACGATCTCGTCACCGTCTGTGACAATAAAATCCGCTCGCGACAGATCACGCAACTGCAGTCTGATGTGCGCGGTGACAGCAATCTGCTGCAGACGCTGGTTTACCGCTTCCGGCAGCCGGGCGGGGATGATGTGATCGCTGCGTCCCTGGGTGTATCGATTCGTGTAGTCGTACCACTCATTCTGGGCGGTAGCGATCTCGATGACCGGCAGTTCCTTCGGCACAGCCCCGTGCAGATCCAGTACACCGACGGTGATCTCCTTCCCCAGAACATAGGGCTCGACCAGCACGCCGCCACCGAAATCAAGGGCTTTGCGCAGGCCGATCTTCAGATCGCCGCCATTGGCTGCCAGGGTGACCCCGATGGCGGAACCCTGACTCAGCGGCTTGATGACCACCCGGTCGCCGAGGCGTTCGAGCACCTGCCGCTCGGCGTCCACCGGATCGCATCCCGGCGCAATCACCACGTCGTCGACTACCGGCAGCCCGGCACGCCGGAAGACGGCCTTGGCGAGGGATTTATCCATCGCTACCGCGCTGCCGTGGACGCCACTGCCGACATAGGGCAGGCCGAGGATCTCCAGGAATCCCTGCACGGTGCCATCCTCTCCCGGAGGTCCATGCAGGGCCGGGAAGACAACGTCCGGAGCCAGCTCGATCAGCCGCTGGTGGATTCGTGCGTCCAGTTCCACCAGGGTTGCCCGATGGCCGGCCTCGGTCAGTGCTGCTGCGACCCCTGTGGCCGACACCCGTGAGACTGCAGCCTCCGCCGAAGGACCGCCCATCAATACCGCTACTGCCAGACTCATAGACGATTTCCTTTT
The DNA here is from genome assembly GCA_041395945.1 of Pseudomonadales bacterium. Lineage (NCBI taxonomy): Bacteria > Pseudomonadati > Pseudomonadota > Gammaproteobacteria > Pseudomonadales > Pseudomonadales bacterium. The sequence continues at coordinate 1,572,707 of JAWKZN010000001.1, read as the reverse complement.
TCCGGGAGAACCGGTTGTCTCCGGAGAACCCGACTATTCCGCAGAACCCGGCGCGTTCAACGATGCAGGCCGGTGCGGTCGTGCACCCAGGCCCAGCGCTGATGATCCCGCCAGTGACCATCGATGAACAGATAGTCCCGACACAGACCTTCCGCCTCGAAACCGCACTGGGCAACCAGCGCGATCGAACGCTGGTTGCCGGGCTGGATGTTGGCTTCCAGCCGGTGCAGACCGAGCTGCTGGACGCTCAGCAGTTTGAGCTGCTCGAGCCCCTCCCGCATCAGCCCGAGACCGGCAAACGGCGCACCCACATAGTAGCCGAGAGTCGCGGAAAGAAACGAGCCACGAACGATGTTGTTGAGGTTGATGACGCCGACGATGGCGTCGTCGGCGGTATTGCACACCAGCATGCCTTCGTGATCGTCCTGCTGTGTGCGCGCGAGGTAGGCGTTAAAACTCAGATCGGTGAGCGGTGGTGAGATCCAGGGATGATGCAGCGCCTGACTTGAGCGCATGAGATCGAGGAACTCCGCCCGATCTGTGGCGGCGACGGTGCGAAGGTAGGTGCGAAATTGTGGTGTCGCCATGGCTCGTCGGAGATTCTCTGTTCAATCGCTGTGATGCTGATTTTCGAGGATGAAAATTTCCCACAGGGCGGGTGGAATCATCGCCAGACCCAGTACCAGGACGTGCAGAGGATGGGGAGACAGGCTCAACAGCCAGACCCCCTCGAAACTGAAATTCGCCGACCGCCACATCATCAGTCCCGCGGTGGTGAGCGCGAAGCCTGCCATCAGTAACAGGAATCGGGTCAGGTATTTCATGGCAGGAGAATATACGCTGCACCCCGATGACGGAACCACGCCTCGCTGAAGGCTGTAACAGGATAGCGGCGGTTGACTGCACCGTGGTGGGGGGCCGCGGGGTCATTGACCAGCACGCTGTCGCCCTCGAGTCCGTGCACGACCACCAGATGGCCGGCTGTTGCGGCCATGGGAGCACCTGGAAGGGTACCGGCACTGAAGCGGATACTGGCCACCACAGGCAGATCGCGCTCCAGGCAGGCGATCACCGGAGCCCAGCCTTCGAACAGCTCAACTGCACCGATACTGCCCTGGCGACTGGCGGCATGAATGGCCAGGGGCCATACCCCGTAGGCGCGGGTGAGCGGATCGAGGCAGGCGGCGATGAAGCGTTCGCGCACGGGCAGGTGGCCGTGATGGGCGAGCACCATGGCTGCACTCACCGGTGAGCAGATACCGGCAGCGTGACGGGGGTTCTCCAGCATCTGACTGTAGGCGGGTGGCAGACCGGTACGAAACGCGCGCGCTCCGGCGGGGCTTCCACAGCCCGGCATGTCCGCTTCGAGCAGAGCAGGACGGGCACTCACTGAAAACAGATAGCGCTGTGGGGGGTGCTGTGACCGGCAGTGCACTTCCAGGCGTACCCGCGAAAGCGGCATGAGACTGTGGTAGCAGTCGATGGCGGTCTGCACCTGACTGTCACTTGCGTTGGTGAGGGTTTCCCGTCCGGGTACCCGGGCGAGGGGATAGCGTGTCTCTTCTACACACAAGCAGAACTGAAAGTCGTAGTCAGCCTCACTGAGTAACGAAAAACTGGGTGCGACGATCTGACCGGCCGGCAGTTCAGGCAATTCGATCGCTGTCAGCCAGCCGTCCCCCGCGCACTGCCAGTCCGCCGGACCTGCCACGGGAAACGGATATTGCTGTAGAGTCAGTGCGTCTGCGAGCCTGTGCGCGTACATTTGAAAGACCTCGTCCTCTACTCGACCGATCACTGCACTCTGTGCGACGCGGCATTGGATCTGCTGCTCAGTATGCCAGAACTCGGTGGATGCTCGGTGCGGGTGGTGGATGTTGCGGTGGACGATGCTCTGCTGCAGCGCTACGGGGAGCGGATACCGGTCCTTGCTGCAGTGAAGGAACGGGTGGAGTTTACCGGCCCCTTCGAGCGCGGCCGGTTATCAGCCTGGCTCGGGGATCTGCAGTAAGCGCAGTGCGTTGTTGCGTGTCTGCTCGGCAATGAATGCGGGTGACTCCCGGCGCAACCGCGCGATCTCTTCGACCACGAAGTGCAGCAGGGCCGGCTCGTTGCGGCGGCGGGGCGCTGCCACCGCGTGTGTCGCGTGCCAGTCGGCGGGTGTATTTCCGGGCAGCAGGAAGGGGGCGTCGGTTTCGATCAGCAGTGCATCGATCGGGATCCGCGTCACCAGCTCACGCAACCGCCCCCCGCGACGTCTGTCGCAGATCCACCCTGTGATACCGATGCAAAAGCCCAGCGCCAGGTAACGGCTCAGATCTGCTTCCGTGCCGGTGAAACAGTGGACGACCACAGCGCTTAATCTGTCTGCTGCACCGGCCAGTCGCTCCGCTGTCTCACCCGCACTGTCACGATCATGGACGAACAGCGGCAATCGGCTTTCGATCGCCACCTCGATCTGCGCGCTGAACACCGAGCGCTGTACTTCGGCGGGTGAAAAATTCCGGTTGAAATCCAGTCCGGTTTCACCGATTGCCTTCACGCAGGGCGCGCGGGCCAGAGCGAGCAGATGTTCCGCAAAGTCGGCGCCTGCACCGCTGGCATCGTGGGGGTGAATGCCGGCGGTGCAGTGGAGACCACGCGGCTGACAGTAGGCAATGTTCTGTATCGTGGACTCGATGCTGGTTGAGGTTACCAGCATGCCGGCCACACCCTGGTCGCGGGCCCGCGCCAGGACGTCTTCGCGATCGACATCGAACTGAGGATGGAGAAGATTCACGCCGATATCAAACAGGGTGGGAGTCTCAATCATCTGCTGGCCGCGGGAGCCCTCGGAGTCCGGCCGGAGGTGGACAGAAACTTCGAGGCTCGCTAAGGGATATGGGATTCCTGAGTCTGCAGCATGGGCATCGGGCTGCCCAGCAGGTGGGAATAGACCAGCGCGAACGCCAGAACGTTTTTCACATAGTCCCGGGTCTCCCGGAAGGGAATGGTCTCGATCCAGACATCCATTTCCGTGCCGCTGGCGTCCCGGATCCAGCGCTGCACCCGGTGTTCACCGGCATTGTAGGCCGCAGCCACCAGCGGTCGACGATTGCCATAGCGGTCCATCAGGGCGGCCAGGTGATGCCCGCCGAGTTCTATATTCAATCCCGGGCGGTAGAGGTCACTGGCGCTGGGTGCCGAAACACCGATACGTCTGGCAACCTGTTCGGCCGTCGGCTGCATGAGCTGCATCAGTCCGCGTGCGTTTGCATGTGAGCGCGCGGTCGGGTCGAAGGCGCTTTCCTGGCGGGCCACCGCAAGCAGAAAGGCCTGCGGTACCGTGGTGATGTGACTGATGCGCTCGAACTCCTGTTCGTAAACCACGGGAAAGCGGAGATTGACCGCATCGTGCAGACCGCCGCTGTTGGCTGCGGCGATGGCCTGTGTGGTCCAGCCGAGTTCAGCGACGAGGGTCGCTGCGGTGGCACGCTCGAAGATGTCGAGCTGGGGCAGAAGTCGAAACCATTCGCGCCGGGCGTTGATGATGTCACCCACCGCATAGAGTTCGGTTGCCCGCTGCACGGCTACGCGCTCCTGGAGACGCCCGATATCCTGGGCCTTGACTGTCGTCGAGTGATTGTTGAGTTCGACCGGTACTCCGATCCGCTCCGCTGCAAGGAAGCCGTAGTAGTCCCGCCGCCCCGCGAGTGCGGCGAAGGTTTCTCTGGCGCGCTCAGACCTGGCTTCGCCGGCATCGAGCGCGCGCGCGAGCCAGTACTGCCAGATCCGTTCCGCGCGAACTTCCGCGTCCAGTTGCTCGATCCAGTACAGGGCGGCCTGCCACTGAGCCTGGGTCACGGCCGCCTTCGCCATTTCCGGTGCCGCAGCGCGACGTCGCGGCTCCGGGATCAGCTCCGGATGCTCGGGAAACTGCTTCATTCGGGCGTGCCCGGTGAGCAGCGCCGTCTCGATTCTTTCCGACAGATCCGCGGTAAATGCATGGCTGTCCTGATAACCGAGCCAGGCCTTAGCCGCATCCTCCGGTGCGCTTGCCGACAGCCGGATCAGTCCATGCGCGATTACCTGACGTGACTGGGCGTTGTCCGTGCGGAAGCGCTGGGCACTGGTGATCGTGGCCGGATTGTTGTGAACCGCGTAGTAACTTTCAGCCACTTTGGCGATCGGGCTTTCGAAGAAGCGCAGCAGGTAGCGGGCCAGGGTTCGGTTGTTGGCGTCGATGGCCAGCGTAAGGCGCTCCCACACCATGGCTTCTGTGAGGTTTCCGCCCGCGATCCAGGACTCGAACAGCGGGTCGCAAGCTTTCGGCTGGGAGTGTGCGGATATCCACAGGTAGGGAACCTGGGAGTAGGCGGTGGCTTTCTGGTCTGTGGCGAGCAGCGCGCGAAGGTGGTAGCAGCGCAGTTCGGCATCACTGCCGGCCTCAAAGTGGTCGATGAACGTCTGCCACTTGCGCTGGGTGGCGAGGCGCTTCAGCCAGCGGTTGAAGAGAATGTCGGCAACCGGCAGATCGGCATGGGTGGTGCGGAAATCCACCACACTGGCGGCACTTGCCGTGGATAGCCGGCTCTGCAGGGCGTAATAGTCCAGGTAGGGCGCCAGGGGATAATCCGACAGCTCAGTACGCGACTTGCGGAAATCGTCCATGCGGCCGGCGGTAAGGTGGTCGAGGGCCGCCTTGTAGGCAGTGCGTTCCTCGTAACGGCTGCTGGCCTGCGCGACAGGGGCCGCAGCCGCGGTCAGACACAGGACGGTCCAGGCGCAGAGCAGGAACCCGGCACTGGGCAGCCGTGATGGTAAACGGTGAGTAATTCTCTCTGGAAACATCGAAGCGGGACTGCGCCGTCAGGCGTTCTCCGCTGCCTGAGGTTCCGGATCCACGCCAACCCGCACGGCGATCACGTCACAGGCCGCACCGTGGAGAACGCCGTTGGCGGTAGATCCCAGAAGCAGGGCGAGACCATGCCGGCCGTGGCTGCCCACCACGATCGCGTCGGCCTGTTTGGATTCGGACACCCGCTGAATTTCACTTTCCGGACGTCCGAATATCAGGTACTGACGTTCCGGGGGAATGTTCAGCGTGGCTGCGAACTCAGCGAGATGGGATTTGGCCTGCTCATGGATCTGTTCCTGCACGGAAGAAAGGTCCATGGGGATGTCGCCACCATAGGCCAGGCTCAACGGTTCGATGACATGTACGACGTGGAGCTCGGCGTCGAAAGCCCTGGCCAGCGCAACCGCGCGTTTTGCGACCTTGACGGACTCCTCCGTGAGATCCACTGCCAGCATGATGCGGCGGTAGCCGCCGACTTCAGGCATGTTGCCTCTCCCTGAGGGTTGCGGCGACGATACACCCTGTGAATCGAGGGAATCAACTGTGAGCTGGATTGTGATCGCCGTGGTGGTGCTTGCCGCTTTCGGGCCGGTGTTGTGGATTCTGCCGAGCAGGAAAGACCGTCGCCTGGCGGCACTGCGCGCGAAAGCGAGGGAGGAGGGACTTGTGGTCGATCTGCGCAGTCTGCCGAAACGCAATGCGGCCGCCCATGAGCGGGTGTCTGCCGCAGGCCAGGTCCGGGATCCGGTGGTGGAAGTTGCCGCCTATACCCAGGGTCTGGAGCGGAAACTGCGCAACCTGCCCGTCTGGCGCCTGCAGCGGGGCGAGGAGGAGGGCGAGACAGGAAATGCGCCCCGTGAGGGGTGGATCTATCTGGACAGACCCACCGGGAAAGCACATGTCGCGGCGATGCTGGAGCTCGCAGACCCGCTGCTGGCGGCATTGCCGGCAGACGTTCTGGCCCTGGAAGTTGCGCCGCGAAGTCTGCTGATTTACTGGCTCGAGGGCCGTGAGGCCGGACCGGAGCAGGTCGGCGAACTGGCCGCGCGGTTGCGGGAATTCGGGGCCCGGCTGCTGGCGCTGGATGAGCGGATCAGCGCCAGGTCCGAGGACGAGGATTCTTGACAGCCATTTCGACGAACCCGTATAACGGCGCCGAATTCGATTCAGGAGCAGCGATCCTTGCGCTGCATTCAGGAGCGCAATGGCCCGTTCTCTCGTCATCGTCGAGTCGCCCGCGAAAGCGAAGACCATCAATCGCTATCTCGGCAATGACTTCATAGTCAGATCCAGTGTGGGTCATATCCGCGACCTGCCGGTGGGCGGCCGGGTGTCGGATCCGAAAGCGCGCGCAAAGGAGGCGGCGAAGACCCGCAAGCTGCCGCCCGAGCAGCGGGAAGCCTATAAAAAGGAGCGGGCACGACTGCAGCTGATCCGACGGATGGGGGTCGACCCGGAGGGCGACTGGGCGGCGGAATACGAAGTTCTGCCCGGCAAAGAGAAAGTCGTCGCCGAGCTGTCGAAACTCGCTGAGAAAGCCGACGCCATTTACCTGGCGACGGACTTCGATCGCGAAGGGGAGGCGATTGCCTGGCACCTGCGCGAGACCATCGGCGGTGACCCCCGGCGCTATCGCCGGGTGGTTTTCAACGAGATCACCCGGAAGGCCATCGCCGAAGCCTTCGAAGCACCCGGTGAACTGGACATGAATCAGGTGCACGCCCAGCAGGCGCGGCGGTTCCTGGATCGTGTGGTTGGCTTCGAACTCTCTCCTCTGCTCTGGGCCAAGATTGCCCGGGGACTGTCCGCCGGACGGGTACAGTCCGTGGCCGTGCGGCTGGTGGTGGAGCGGGAACGGGAGATTCGCGCATTCGTCCCCGAAGAGTACTGGGAGGTTTTCGCGGATCTGGCACGGCCCGGTGACGATGAACCCGTCCGTTTCCAGCTGAGCCGGGATTCCGAAAACGTCTTCCGGCCGGACAACCGCGCTGCCGCGGATGAGGCACTGGCGCGGCTGAAAAGCCGACAGTTCGAGGTGGATTCCCGGGAAGACCGGCCTACCCGCAGCAGGCCGGGAGCACCCTTCATTACCTCCACGCTGCAGCAGGCGGCGAGTACGCGGCTCGGGTTTTCGGTGAAAAAAACCATGACCATGGCCCAGCGCCTCTATGAGGCCGGCTACATCACCTACATGCGCACGGATTCGACCAACCTCTCCGGCGAAGCCGTTGCCGGCTGCCGCGATTATGTCGCGAAGAAATTCGGCGCTAACTACCTGCCGGACAGTCCCCAGGTTTATACGAGCAAAAAGGATGCGCAGGAGGCGCACGAAGCCATCCGTCCCTCGAACGTGGGTACCCTTGCAGAGCACCTCAGCGGTGTGGATGCAGACGCGGTGCGGCTGTATGAACTGATCTGGCGGCAGTTTGTCGCCTGCCAGATGGTGCCTGCTGAATACCTCAGTACGACCGTGCTGGCCAGAGCCGGTGAGTTCGAGTTGAAGGTCCGGGGTCGGATCCTGAAGTTTGATGGTTACACCCGGGTACATCCGCCCCAGGCGCGCAAGGATGAGGATCGGCCGCTGCCGGATTTTCAGGTAGGAGAAAGCCTCAAGCTGGTGGCCGCAGAAGGCGTGCAGCATTTCACCAAGCCGTCTCCCCGGTTCGGCGAAGCCAGCCTGGTACGGGAGCTCGAAAAGCGCGGTATCGGTCGTCCTTCCACCTATGCAGCCATCATCTCGACCATCCAGGATCGGGGCTATGTCACCCTGGTCAACAAGCGCTTCCACGCCGAGAAGATCGGCGAACTGGTGACCGACAGGCTCATGGAGCAGTTCGAAAACCTGCTCGACTATGGATTTACCGCACGGATGGAGGGTGAGCTCGACCGGATCGCCGAAGGTGAGGCCAACTGGCGGGGTGTGCTCAACGGCTTCTACTCCGATTTCAGTGGGAAACTCGACAGCGCGCAGCGGGCGGAGGGTGGCATGCGAGCCAATCAGCCCACGGATACCGATATCCCCTGCGCCACCTGTAACCGGCCGATGCAGATCCGCACCGGCAGCACGGGTGTGTTTCTCGGCTGTTCCGGCTATTCGCTGCCCCCCAAGGAACGCTGCACCAGAACCCTGAATCTGATTCCCGGTGAAGAAGCCGTCGACACGGACGAAGATGCCGAAGGGGAGTCCCGCCTGCTGCGGGCAAAGCGCCGATGTCCGATCTGTGACACGCCAATGGACAGCTATCTGATCGACGAAGCCCGCAAGCTGCACATCTGCGGCAACAATCCGGACTGTTCCGGTTACGCCGTGGAAACCGGCAGCTTCCGCATCAAAGGCTACGACGGCCCGGTGATTGAGTGCGACAAATGTGGCGCTGACATGCAGCTCAAATCCGGACGTTTCGGCAAGTACTTCGGCTGCACGTCGGAGACCTGCAGGAATACGCGCAAGCTGCTGCGCAGTGGCGAAGCCGCACCGCCGAAGTCGGACCCGGTGCCCATGCCCGAACTTCGCTGCGAGAAGGTGGACGACTACTACCTGCTGCGCGATGGTGCGTCCGGTATATTCCTTGCAGCCAGCCAGTTTCCGAAAAACCGGGAAACCCGGGCACCGCTGGTATCGGAAATCCGCCCTCATGCCAACGAGCTCGATCCCAAATTCAGCTATCTGCTGGATGCGCCCGAGAAGGATCCGGAAGGCCGACCTGCTGTGATCCGCTACAGCCGTAAGACGAAGGAGCAGTACGTCCAGTCCGAGGTGGAGGGCAAGGCGACAGGCTGGAAGGCCTTCTACCAGAACGGTCGCTGGGTGGAAGAAGCTGCACCTGTGGCGAAACCGGCTGCCCGGAAAAAAGCCCCGGCCCGGAAGAAGTCGGTGGACGGCAAAGCGGAGACTGCAGAGAAACCTGCGCCGAAACAGAAAGCGCCGAAAAAGAAAGCGCCGAAGAAAAAGGTGCCGAAAAAGAAGGCACCCGGAAAGCAGCCGGTTAAAAAAGAAACGGGTGAATAGGCCCCCTGGAACGGCGCAGTCCAAGCACCGGCCCGCAGGCTGGAGTGGCCTTCAGATCCGCTGGCGGATAACCCCGACGCTGAGTCCCTCGATCTGGAACGCCTGGGTTTTCAGATCCACTTCGATAGGCTCGAAGTCCGCATTCTCCGGCAGCAGCAGAATTCGATTGCGCTGACGTGTCCGCTGAAAGCGCTTCACTGTGACTTCGTCTTCTATCCGCGCCACGACGATCTGGCCGTTACCGGCTTCCGGCGTCTTGTGCACAGCGAGCAGATCGCCATCGAGGATGCCGGCGTTGCACATGCTGTCTCCCTGCACTTTGAGCAGAAAGTCCGCCCGGGGATGGAACAGGCCGGCGGGGAGGTTGAGCCGGTCTTCGATGTTTTCGGCAGCGAGGATGGGGTTACCGGCTGCAACCCGACCCACCACTGGCAGTCCGGTCTCATCCGGCAGGCGGATTCCCCGGGAGGTCCCGGGAATCATCTCGATCGCCCCTTTGCGGGCCAGAGCTTTCAGATGCTCTTCCGCCGCATTCGCGGAGCGGAAGCCGAGCTCCTGTGCGATATCTGCCCGGGTCGGCGGATAGCCGGTGTCTGAGATGTACTGGCGGATGATGTCCAGAACCTGGGCCTGGCGGGAGGTGAGTGTGTCCATCGGTACCGGTTTGCCTGTGTGGATATACAGTGGGCTGTGAGTATATACAGTAGCTGCGTTCATTGCACACCCTTCTGCAGTTTCTTAATATCCGCCTCTAAGTGCTCACCACATGGAGTTTTTTTTGAATTTCAGCACGACGATCACCGGCCTGGCCTGTCTGATCCTGACACTGCAGGCCCAGGCCGTGCCCGAGTCCAGCTTCTCTATCCAGGGGCTGACACCTGAGCAGGCCGGTCTGGCGATTTTCCGTGAAGCGGACCGACGCGAGTCCGGTTATGGGGACCTGCAGGTGGACCTGGAGATGGTGCTGAGGACTTCATCCGGGGACGAAAGCCGGCGCGACCTGCGGATACGCCAGCTCGAAGTAGACGGAGACGGTGATCGGCTGCTGGTGGTATTCGATACGCCGAAGCCGATCAGCGGTACTGCGCTGCTCAGCTATGCCCACAAACTTACCGCAGACGATCAGTGGCTCTACCTGCCTTCGTTGAAACGGGTGAAGCGAATTACCAGTCAGAACAAGTCCGGTCCGTTCTTAAGCAGTGAGTTCGCCTATGAAGATCTCGCGCTTCAGGAGGTCGAGAAGTACAGCTACCGACTGATTCAGGTGCAGGGTTCGAATGAGAACACAAGCTATGTGGTGGAACGCACGCCGACCGACGAGTTCTCAGGTTACGCCAGGCAGGTGGTGGTGGTGGATGCGGCGGAACTGCGCGTTCAGAGCATCGAGTATTTCGATCGGCGCAATCGACTGCTGAAAACCCTCGAGGCAACCGGCTATGAGCTTTATGCCGGGCATTTCTGGAAGCCCTCCCGCATGCTGATGGCGAATGTGCAGAGTGGAAAATCCACTGAGCTCGTGTGGCGCAATTACCGTTTCGGTACCGGTCTCGAGGCGGATCGTGATTTCTCGACAAACAGTCTGCGGCGTGTGAGATGAACACGCCTGTGCGGCTGCGACTGCTGATGGTGCTGTTCCTGCCGGCAGTACTGGCTCCGGCAACCGTGCGGGCTGATGAACAGCTGGTCTTCGGCAGTTTCCAGAATCCGGACAATGCGGAAAACTGGGCTACCCGGGTGGGTGCGCTGCTGAATGCTCCCATCTCGGTCGCGACGGTGACCGACGCAGGCGTGCTCTGGTACCGGGTGGTCAGCCCGGTGCTGGCCGATGCAGATGCGGCGAGACTGAAACGGCTTGCGGCGCTCCAGCAGTTGCGGCACTGGCAGATCACCGGCCTGGACCCTGCGGGTCGGCTGGAACAGCGCACGATGGACAGGGTGGCGGGAACAGCCAGTGCCCCTGCGCCATCGCCGGCGTCTGCCGAATCCGCTGCTTCGGATGAATCCGCAGCGCTGGAAAACGCTGCGGAGAATGCGGCTGCCTCGACATCCGCTGCAGCGGCGTCGAGCGCGGCAGTGACGCCGCCGGTCGCCGCCCAGCGCCAGCCAATTGCCCAGGGTCCGGAACGCATCCAGCCGCCCGCAAGACCCTCGGAGATTTATGGTGAGCCGGGTGAACAGCGCACTGCCACGGCGGGTTCAACCGTTGTCCAGATTCTCGATGTGGACGCAGGCGCCCAGGCACGCACCTTCTTCGATGAAGGCCTGGCCGGGCAGTCCCGCTTTCAACCCTCGCTGAGTCTGCGGGCCGACTATTACCGGAGCTGGGACAGCGAACGTCAGAGCCTGACCGTCGCACCCTTTTACCGATACGACGCTCAGGACCCGGAGCGTACTCATTTCGATCTGCGCGAAGGGTTCTGGAGTCTGGTTGGCCAGAACTGGGATCTGCATGTGGGTGCCAGGCAGATATTCTGGGGTGTCACAGAGTTCAAACACCTGGTTGATATCGTCAACCAGACCGACCTGGTCGAAAACCTGGACGGTGAAGACAAACTCGGAGCACCCATGGTGCATCTTTCGCTGCTCAGAGACTGGGGCATTGTGGATCTGATGCTGCTCACCGGTTTTCGCGAACGCACGTTCGCCGGTTTTGACGGGCGTCCGAGATACTACGTTCCCGTCGATGATGATGATCCGGTCTACGATTCCGCCGCTGAAAACAAGCGTGTGGACGGCGTCGTGCGCTGGTCGCACAGCGCAGGCGCCTTCGATTTTGGCGTCTATCACTTTTCCGGTACGAGCCGCGATCCTCTTTTTAACGCACTGGTTCGTCCGGACGGCGAACTGGTACTGCAGCCGCGCTATCCGGTAATAGATCAGACCGGACTCGAAGCCCAGGCGATCGTCGGCGACTGGGCCTGGAAACTCGAGGCCATCAGCCGCAGTGGCTTTGGCGACCGCTATTTTGCCTACAATGCCGGGTTCGAGCGCACCCTGGTGGGTGTGCTGGGCAGCAGCGCCGACCTCGGACTGGTGGTGGAATATCTGTACGATGAACGGGGCGATGCCGCTTTCGATACACTGTTCGAACACGACATCGCCTTCGGCACGCGCTGGCAGTTCAATGATCTGAGTGATTCCCAGGCACTTTTCGGAGTGATCTGGGATCCTGAGTACGATGAAGTGGCACTCTCTCTGGAGGCCAGCCGTCGACTCGGTGAGACCTGGACGCTGATGATCGAAGGGCGGGCGTTCGTCGGCGATGATATCGATGCCGCCATGCCGCTGGCACCGGAGAACAAGATGGGTTCTCTCGGTAACGATGACTACATCGAACTGGAACTGACCAAGTTTTTCTGACTGATTTCTGGAACACATGAACGAACTGCTTGAACCCCTGCTCGGGGAAAACGCCTGGGTAGGCGAGGTCTTTCTGATGGTGCTGGCTACGGGCGTGGTGCACTACTTCGCGAGGGTCATCCTTGCCCGTATGGGACGCAGCTTCGAGAAAACCCGCAACCTCTACGATGACGCACTGATCCAGGCAGTCCGGTCTCCGCTGACCTGGGCCATCTGGCTGGTGGGTGTGAGCTGGGCAGCGGAGCTGGCCGGAGGCAGCGCCCAGGCGGACGTTTTTTCCTCGGTGGGCCAGATCCGCAACACCGGGATCATCATGCTGCTGTGCTGGTTCGCCGTGCGATTCATCTCCTATGTGGAAGTGCACGTCTCGGATCCGAGCTATCGGGACCAGCCGACGGACCCCACTACCGCCTCGGCCGTCGGTAAACTGCTGCGCGCCAGTGTCATCATCACCGGGGCGCTGATGGTGCTGCAGACCCTGGGGTTCAGCGTATCGGGTGTGCTCGCATTCGGCGGCATCGGCGGCATCGCCATCGGCTTCGCCGCGCGGGATCTGCTCGCAAATTTTTTCGGTGCGTTCATGGTGTTTCTGGACCGGCCCTTCTCGGTGGGTGACTGGATTCGCTCCCCGGACAAGGAGATCGAGGGTACCGTGGAGGACATCGGCTGGCGCCTGACCCGCATCAGAACCTTCGATGCCCGGCCGCTGTATGTGCCCAATGCCACCTTCGCCAGTATCACGGTCGAGAATCCCTCGCGGATGACCAATCGACGCATTCGCGAGACCATCGGTGTCCGCTACCAGGACATTGCCGCGCTGCCCCGCATCGTCAGTGAAATCGAAGACATGCTCAAACAGCACGAAGCCATCGATCAGTCCCGCACGCTGATGGTGAACTTTGTGGAATTCGGTGCGTCTTCTCTCGACTTCTTCATATACACATTCACCCGGACAACGGTCTGGACCGAGTTCCATGCAATCAAGCAGGATGTGCTGTTCCGGGTCGCGGCCATCATAGAAAAAAATGGTGCCGAGGTGGCTTTCCCCACCCGCACCCTGATGATCGAACAGGTGGAGAAGTGACAGACGCACCACCGGCAGTGCTTGCCGCGCTGCGGGATGCGCAGGTCCTGGTGGATGCCGACGCGCTGGTGCGAGCCATTGATCAGGCTGCCGTGCGTCTGGCTGTGCTGCTCACCGGAGAAAATCCGGTGGTCCTCAGTGTGCTCAACGGTGCGCTGCCGTTCACGGCCGCACTGCTTCAGCGTCTGCACTTTCCCCTGGAGCTCGCCTGTATACAGGTCAGCCGCTATCGCAGTGCGACCACGGGCGGCGAGCTGCACTGGCACGCACGTCCTTTGATCAGTCTCGCCGGCCGCCATGTGCTGATCGTCGATGACGTGCTCGATCAGGGCCTCACCCTGGCGGCGATACGTGACTGGGCTCTGGAGGTGGGCGCTGTGCGCGTCACCGTCGCCGTCATGGTCGACAAAAAGGTGGAAAGACTCCGTCCGCTCGCTGCAGACGTGGCGGCACTGGAATGTCCGAACCGCTACCTGTTCGGCTTCGGCATGGATTTCCAGGGTTACTGGCGGAACCTGCCGGCCATTTATGCCCTGGCCGAGCGCTGAGACACGATGGCTCGATTCGGACTGATCATCGGCTCGGGTGAATTGCCCTGGCCTTCACCCTGGCGCGCACTCCCACACACATCGACCCGGTATGGCGAACCTTCCGGGCCGGTCACCACCAGCGGGTGCGCGGATCATGAAATCTTTGCCCTGGCCCGACATGGCGTGCCGCACCGGCTTGCACCCCATGCGATCAACTACCGGGCCAATCTGCGAGCGCTTGCGGATCAGCAGGTGGCCGCGGTGCTGGCCCTCAATACGGTTGGCGGGATCTGTGCCCAGGCGCAGACAGGGCGGCTGCTGATCCCTGATCAGATCATCGACTACACCAGCGGTCGACCACTGAGCTTTCATGCGGACGACGATGTGCATCACATCGATTTCAGTGAACCCTACGATGCGAAGTTGCGTGCGGCGCTGCTGGCAGCGGGTAACCAGCTCGGGCTGCATCCCGTGGACGGCGGCACCATGGGTGTCACCCAGGGGCCGAGGCTCGAAACTGCAGCGGAAATCGCCCGGATGGCCCGGGACGGCTGTGCAGTGGTGGGCATGACGGGAATGCCCGAGGCGGTTCTGGCACGGGAGCTGGGGCTGCCCTTCGCCTGCATCAGCCTGGTGGTGAATCCCGCCGCGGGAGTGGCATCCGCAACCATCGACCTTGCGGCGCTAGCCGGGGCGTCAAGACGGGCGATGGCGGATACGGTGGCTCTACTGGAGCGGTTCTTCGAGATTATTGAAGGATTCCAGTAACGGGGCGGGGATGACCACCGGATCTATCCGTACTACCAGACCCAGCTTGGGGTGGTCCAGATAGTGGAGTTCGGCCGAGCGCATCCTGCGGCTTTCCGACAGCTTCATGTAGCCGCCTGCGAAAGACGGTGCTGGAACTTCCCGCCGGAACCCGGAGCCGTCAGCGAAGACGCTGACCGGACTGCCATCCAGTGCCGGTGCTTCGAAGAACAGGTCAGCTCGAAAGTGCAGGTAGCGGCCGAGGGTGACTCCCACGGTGCCCAGCAGTTCCTGTCCGGGCAGCAGCGGTGCCAGTGATTCGCCGGCGCTGAGCAGCAGCGGATTCGGCGCGGTGCGCGGGGGTACCGGCATCCGCCAGCGCCCGTGAAACAGCAGCCGGCCGGTCCCGCTGCGCTCGATACGGCGCGCTTCACTGCGCAACTGCAGGCTTTCCTGGGGCAGCCACTGCAGCGCTGAGTCCAGCAGTTCCTGTTCGAAGGCGGCGATGGCCGTGAGCAGTCGTTCTCTTGCGGTTGGCGGCTCGGGTGTCAGGGTCTGCGTATCAGCCGGTACTCCTGGGGCGGCGGGGGGGAAATCGTCAGCGGCTGATTCCGCTGCTGCCGGTGTCCCGTCACCGGCCTGTACCGGCACCGCCCCGGATTCCGGCTCGGCAGCATCCAGTGGTCGGATCTCCAGAGTCGGATAGTCCAGACACAGGCGGGTCTGTGTATCGACCTGGTAATAAGCTGCAAAGCCTTCCGGCCCTGGCAGCGGGGCGACCATCTGCAGCGGCAGGCTGCGTGGTGCGTGGAGCACCAGTCGCTCGTCGGACGTATGTTCCATGACTTCGGTGCGTTCGAAGACGAAAAACTCCACCTCATACCAGTCGTGTTCGAAGGCATCCGTGAGCTCGGCAGCGCGACTGTGACCCGGATGGCACAGGCCGATCAGCAGTGCGCCCAGGCCGACGCCCCACCCTGCTGACCGGCTCACGCGTTCACCGCTTCAGAGATCGACCGGGGTGTCAGCCGATCCAGCAGCCGGTCGGTGAATTCGACACGCTGATCGAAGGTATTCAAGGTTCGGGAAATCCGCAGCAGTGTGGCACCTTCGAGACGATACGTGTTCGGTTCGCGCTGTACCAGCTGCACGATGCCCAGCGGATCCACCAGAGTCTGGTTGCTGAATTCCACCCGACCGCCGTTGTCGCCGAAATCCACCTTCAGGATGCCAAGTGCCTGGAGGCGCAGCTTCAGGCCGGTGACCTGAATCAGCCGTCTCGCGGCATCGGGGAGCGGTCCGAAGCGGTCCACCAGTTCCGCATGCAGATCGTCCAGCTCATCACTGCTCGCAGCACTGGCGATGCGTTTGTAGAGAATCAGGCGACCGTGAACGTCGGGCAGATAGTCGTCGGGTATCAGCGCGCTGCCATGGAGATTCACTTCCTGATTCACCGGCTCGAGGGCGGTGTCGAGATTGGGCGCCTTGCCGTCTTTGATCGCCTGCACCGCCCGGTCGAGCATGTCCATGTACAGCGAGAAACCGATCGACTCGATCTGACCGGACTGGTCAGCGCCGAGCAGCTCACCGGCACCGCGGATCTCCAGGTCATGGGTTGCCAGGGTGAAACCCACCCCCAGTTCCCCGGCAGCCTGTATGGCCTCGAGACGTTTCACTGCATCCGCGGACATGGCCTTCGGATGGGGGGTGAGGAGGTAGGCATAGGCCTGGCGGTTGGAACGGCCTACCCGGCCGCGCAGCTGGTGCAGCTGACCGAGACCGAACTTATCCGCCCGGTCGATGATGATGGTATTGGCGTTGGGCACATCGATGCCATTTTCGATGATGGTCGAACACACCAGAAGATTGATACGGCGATGATAGAAATCGTTCATCACCGCTTCGAGTTCACGCTTGGGCAGCTGACCGTGTCCAACACCCACTCTGGCCTCAGCGACGAGCGCGGCCAGTTCGTCGGCGGTCTGCTGAATTGTGCGGACTTCGTTGTGCAGGTAGAAAACCTGACCGCCGCGCATGAGTTCCCGGGTGATCGCCTCGCGGATCAGGTGTTTGCGCTTCTCGTTGACAAAGGTCTTGATGGAAAGACGCTTGGCCGGGGGAGTGGCGATGATGGACAGGTCACGCATGCCGTGCATGGCCATATTGAGGGTGCGGGGAATCGGCGTCGCCGTGAGCGTCAGTACGTCCACTTCGGCGCGCAGTGCGCGGAGCGCTTCCTTCTGGCGCACGCCGAAACGGTGTTCCTCGTCGATGACCACCAGGCCAAGATCCCTGAAGCGGATCCCGGGGCTGAGCAGCTTGTGGGTACCGATCACAATGTCGAGTTTCCCGCTGGCCAGTCGACGGCCGATCGCACCGGCCTCGCTTTCGGAGCGCATGCGTGACAGGGCCTCGATCTGAACCGGCCAGTCAGCGAAGCGATCCCGGAAAGTGTCGAAGTGCTGCTGGGCGAGAAGGGTCGTAGGTACCAGGACGGCCACCTGCTTGCCGCTGTGCACCGCCAGGAATGCGGCGCGCATGGCGACTTCGGTTTTACCGAAACCGACATCGCCGCAGATCAGCCGGTCTGTGGCGTGGGGAGAGCACAGGTCTGCGATGACTTCATCGATGGTGGTTTCCTGATCCGGTGTCACCTCGAAGGGAAACTGATCGCAGAAGCGACGGTAGTCGGCACCGGGTTCGGTGAAGGCGAAGCGGTCGGCAGTCTCGCGCCGGGCATAGATGTTGAGCAGCTCCGCCGCCACATCGTGGACTTTCTCGGCGGCACGACGCTTGGCTTTCTCCCACTGATCCGAGCCCAGCCGGTGCAGGGGTGCGTGGGCCGCATCTGCGCCGCTGTAGCGGCTGATCAGATGCAGGGAGGTTACCGGCACATAGAGCTTGGCGCCGTCTGCATAATCCAGCGCAAGAAACTCGTTCTCCATGCCGCCGATGTCGAGAGTTTCCAGGCCCTGATAACGGCCGATGCCGTGTTCGAGGTGCACGACGGGCTCGCCGATATGCAGCTCGGTAAGGTTGCGGATGATCTGGTCCGGATCCAGTGCGCGGCGCGCCCGGCTCCGGCGTTCGCTGACCTGGTGTCCGAAAACTTCGGTTTCGGTGATGACAATGAGGTCATCCAGCCACAGACCTCTCTCCAGGGGAGCGATGGTCAGGCCCAGGGGTTCGCGACTGCGCCTGAACTCATCGATTCCGGCCACCTCCACCGGGCGCAGACCGATGGAGGCCAGGTGCTCGTGGAATATTTCTCTGCGTCCGGCGCTTTCCGCCACGAACAGAATTGGCTGATCTGCCGCAGCGACGAAGCGCTTCAATGCCGCTGCGGGTTCCTGGGCTCTGGGGTTGGCGCCGAGGTCGGGCAGGGGGCGACTGGCAAAGGGGATCTGATGCCGGGATTCTCCGCGCAGGGTGACGACGGCCAGTTGCTTCAGCTGATGCGCGAATTCCTCTTCCTTCAGAAACAGCACAGGCGGCGGCAGCACGGGTCGCTCGACGTCATGTGCGAGGTCGTCGTAACGCTGTGCCACCTCGGTCAGATGACTGCGTGCACCGGCAAGGGGATCCGCGTCTGCGATCACCAGGCTGTTCGGTGGCAGGTAGTCGAACAGGGTGGCCAGTTCGGAAAAGAACATGGGCAGGTAGTACTCGGCACCATTCGGTGCCACCCCCGCGCTCACATCCTGATAGAGACTGCAGCGCCGTACATCCACGTTGAATCGCGCGTGCCAGTGCTCACGGAACAGCGCGATGGCCGCTTTGTCGAGGGGAAATTCTCTGGCCGGGAGCAGTTTCAGGGCATCGATCCGCTCGATGGTGCGCTGGCTGTCCGGGTCGAAAGTCCGCAGGCTCTCGACCTCATCATCCAGCAGATCGACACGGACGGGCAGGGCGGCACCCATGGGGAAGATGTCCATGAGCGAGCCCCGTACGGCGTATTCGCCCCTGGCCGAAACGACCTCGGTTGCCAGGTAGCCGGCCGCTTCCAGTCGAAGGCGCTCCTCGTGCACGTCGAACCTTCGTCCGACGGCGAGGTCCACTGCGTAGGCATCCACATACTGGCGCGGCGGCAGACGCTGCAGCAGCGTCTGCAGGCTCACCACGAGCACGATCTGATCGGCACTGGCGCGAGGCAGTCGGTGGAGTGTGGCGAGACGTTCTGAGACGATGTCCTGGTGCGGAGAAAAGGCATCGTAGGGCAGCGTTTCCCAGTCGGGAAAATAGAGCACATCGAGGCTCGGGGCGAAGAATTCGAGCTCCGCCACCCAGCGTCTGGCCCCCGCGGTATCCGCCGCGATCACCAGAGTCAGGCCGGGATTTGCGACGGCCGCCTGACCGACGGCCACGGCACTTGCCCCGGCCTCGAGATGGCTCCAGAGGATGCGCTGACCGGCACCCGGCGCAACAGGTGGGGTAAATGGAGAAAGGCGTGCGGACATGGAGAGTGTGCGGTGCTTGGCGGGAGGGGCGCGTATTCTAACCGGGTTGTCTGAGGCTGCCATCCCATCCCTGGAATGAGTGCCCTTTCGCGGCGGTTGGCACCGCCAGGGATTACCGTTAGAGTTCAAAGAGTTAAACAGAAGCAGGCAGCAGCCCGCCGGGATTCGGAGTTTCAGCCACTGGCCTGAAGAGTCACTGAACAGCACCTCGAGAAGCGAGGCGCTTCGAGAGGTAAAGAAGCAAGGCGCTTCGTGAGGTAAAGAAGCAAGGCGCTTCGTTAGGTAAAAAGGAGAGTCGCCCGCCGGGCGCGGATTCGCGCAGGTGGTTTTTCGCATGAAACCAACAAACATCTTCGATCCTAACTATTTCCATAAAGTCGTGGATTGCCAGTGGGCGTGCCCTGCGCATACTCCGGTCCCCGAATACATCCGCCTGATCGCACAGGAACGCTACACCGAAGCCTACATGCTCAACTGGGACTCGAACGTGTTCCCCGGCATTCTCGGTCGTACCTGCGACAGACCCTGCGAGCCTGCCTGCCGGCGGGTACGCACCGAAGAAAAGCCGGTCGCCATCTGCCGCCTGAAACGTGTCGCTGCGGACAACAAGGGCGACATCAGTGACTTCATGCCTCGGGTACCCGAGCAGAAGAACGGCAAGCGGATCGCCCTCATCGGCGCCGGCCCCGCTTCACTCGCGGTTGCACGGGATCTGCTGCCGCTGGGCTATGAGGTTCATCTGTTCGAAAAGGATCCGGCTGGTGGCGGCATGATGCGCTCACAGATTCCGGCCTTCCGCCTGCCGATCGAAGTGCTGGAAGAGGAAGTCGAGCTGATTCTGAATATGGGGGTCGTTACCCACTTCAATCACGAAATCACCAGCATGAAAGAAATGCTGGCCGAAGATTTCGATGCCTTCTTCATCGGGACCGGTGCGCCGAGGGGTCGTGATCTGGACATACCCGGTCGCAGTGAGGTCGGTGATCATATTTCAATTGGTATCGACTGGCTCTCCAGCGTTGCTTTCGGCCACACCAGCGCCATCAAGGGCAAGGTGATCGTGATGGGTGGCGGGAACACGGCCATGGACTGCTGCCGGACGGCGAAACGCCTCGGTGCTGAGTCAGTCACTGTGGTCGTACGGTCTGCATTCGATGTGATGAAAGCATCCGAATGGGAAAAAGAAGATGCCATGAGCGAGGGCATCCCGATCGTGAACAACCGGCCACCGAAGGAGTTTGTTCATGTGAACGGCAGGCTCAAGGGTGTGGTCTTCGAGTGTGTGAAACCAGTGAAAGGCGAGGATGGTCGTCTGCGTTACGAGCCGAGCGGTGAACCTGACGTCTTCATGGAGGCGGATCACGTGCTGATGGCCATCGGCCAGGACAACCACTGCCCCTGGATTGAGCGGGACATCGGCATCAAGTTCGACAAGTGGGAATGCCCGGTGCTCGAAGAAGACACCCTGCAGTCGAGCCATCCGAAGGTGTTTTTCGGTGGCGATGCAGCGCTTGGACCGGAGAACATCATCTGGGCCTCCGCGCATGCCCACAAAGCGGCGATTTCAATTCACCTGTTCTGTCAGGGGCTCGACCTGATTAAAGACCGCCCACCCGAAGGCGTGAATCTCGTCAGTCAGAAGATGGGCGTGCACGAGTGGAGTTACGACAGCCCGCATGACCCCTCCAAGCGTTATCTCGTGCCCCATGCGGACAAGGCGAGAGCACTGTCCAACATCAAGGTTGAGGTGGAACTTGGATTCGACAGAGCGCTGGGAGCGAAAGAAGCCCAGCGCTGCCTGAACTGCGATGTGCAGACGGTTTTCAGCGATCGCCTCTGTATCGAGTGCGATGCCTGTGTCGACATCTGTCCGATGGACTGCATCTCCTTTGTCGAAAACGCCGAAGAAACCAAGCTGCGCACGGTGCTGACCGCACCGGCGTCGAATGTCGAACAGGACCTGTATGTGTCCGACGAGCTGGCGACGGGGCGGGTGATGGTGAAGGATGAAGACGTGTGTATCCACTGCGGGCTGTGCGCGGAGCGTTGTCCGACCAACGCCTGGGACATGCAGAAATCGGTCGTCCACATTCCGCAACTGGGGTCCTACGCAGAATGAGTCCGATATTCAACGACTTCGTTATCAAGTTCGCCAACGTCAATGGTTCCGGCTCGGCGAGCGCCAACGGCATGTTTGCGAAAGCGCTGTTCCGGATGGGTGTGCCGGTCGCCACCCGCAACATATTCCCTTCGAACATCCAGGGACTGCCGACCTGGTTCGAAGTACGGGTCACCGAGAAGGGCTACCTGGGACGCCGCGAAGGTGTGGACATCATGGTGGCCATGAATGCCGAAACCTATGAGGAAGATGTTGCCTCGATCAGGACCGGCGGCTACCTGATCTACGACAACTCCAAACCGCTTGCCGCGCATCTGCGGCGGCCGGATGTTACTGAGATCGGGATCCCCCTGACCTCACTGCTGATGTCCGAGTTCGATGACATCAAACAGCGCGGTCTGTTCAAGAACATCACCTACCTGGGTGCGCTGGCCGGATTGCTGAACATCGAGTTCGACGTGATAACCGGGATGGTGTCAAAGCAGTACAAGGGGAAAACGGCTCTGATCGCACCCAACATCAAGGCGCTTGAGATTGGTCGGGACTACGCGCTTCAGTACCTCGAGTGCCCGCTGAAGTTCCAGGTCCGCCGTACCAATCAGATCGGTGACAGGATCATGGTGGACGGCAATACGGCGTCCGCACTGGGTGCCGTCTATGGTGGTGCAACGGTCTGCGCCTGGTATCCGATTACTCCGTCGACTTCGGTGGCTGAGGGATTCGAGCGTTACGCCAACCGGCTGAGAGTGGACAAGGCCAGTGGTGAGAACAAATTCGCGATCATTCAGGCCGAGGATGAACTCTCGGCAATCGGCATCGTGATCGGTGCTGCCTGGAATGGCGCGCGGGCGTTTACCGCCACCAGCGGTCCCGGGATTTCTCTGATGAGTGAGTTTCTCGGGCTCGCCTACTTCGCGGAGATACCGGCGGTGATCATCGACGTTCAGCGGGCCGGACCCTCCACCGGAATGCCCACCCGCACCCAGCAGGCGGACGTTCTCAGCGCAGCCTATGCTTCCCACGGAGACACCAGACAGGTCCTGCTGTTTCCTTCGACACCGAAGGAATGTTTCGATTTTTCCGCCACAGCGCTCGATCTTGCGGATCGGCTGCAGACTCCCGTCATCGTGATGAGCGATCTCGAACTGGGGATGAACGACAATCTCTCCGAACCGTTCGAATGGGATGACTCCCGCCAGTACGACCGGGGAAAGGTACTCGATGCCCAGGCGCTGGATGCAGCCGGTCGTTTCGGCCGTTATCTGGATGTCGACGGAGACGGCATCGGCTATCGCACCTATCCTGGCACACACCCCGAAAAAGGTGCTTTTTTCACGCGCGGAACTTCCCGGGACGAGTATGCCTCCTACACGGAATCGCCCGAGGCTTATATCGAGAACATGCAGCGTCTGCAGAAAAAGTGGCAGACGGCGGCGACACTGGTGCCGTCGGCAGAAATCCAGAGCTCGAACAAGAAAGCCGGCATCATCTACTACGGCACTACCGCGCTGCCGATGGGTGAGGCGCTCGACCTGCTTGCCGGGGAGGGCATTTACCTGGATACCCTGCGTATACGGGCATTTCCTTTCGGCGCGGAGGTATTCGATTTCATCGATGCCCATGAATGTATTTTCGTGGCAGAACAGAACCGTGATGCCCAGATGAAATCGCTGCTGGTCAACGAAGGCGGTGTCGACCCGGCTCGACTCAACTCTGTGCTTTATTACGGTGGGCTGTCGATTTCCGCTGACACGATTCAGGCCCAGGTTTCCGATTACTTCACGGCGCTGAAGCTGCCGCGCCTGACCGAGGTGAAATCATGACGTTCGTTGCCAAACCCCGGGTACATCACCCCCGGCTGCAGGTCAACCAGATCGGGCTCACCCGCCGGGACTACGAAGGGCCTGTGTCGACGCTTTGCGCCGGATGCGGCCACGATTCAGTGAGCGCCGCGATCATTCAGGCCTGCGCGGAGCTGTCACTGCCTCCGCACAAGTTTGCCAAAATCTCTGGCATAGGCTGTTCCTCGAAGACGCCCAGCTACTTTCTGAGTAAATCCCACGGCTTCAATTCGGTACACGGCCGCATGCCATCGGTCGCCACCGGCGCAAATCTTGCGAACAGAGAGCTTTACTGTATCGGTATATCAGGAGACGGAGACACAGCGTCCATCGGTCTGGGTCAATTCGCTCACATTGTGCGCCGTCGCATCAACATGGTCTACATCGTGGACAATAACGGCACCTACGGACTCACCAAGGGTCAGTTTTCGGCCACCAACGACAAGGGCTCAACGAGTAAGAAAGGCGCACCGAATCTGTATGACGCCATTGACCTGGTGTCACTTGCGTTGCAGATCGGTGCCAGCTTTGTTGCCCGCAGCTTCTCTGGAGACAAGAAGCAGCTTGTGCCGCTCATCAAAGCCGCCCTCATGCACAAGGGATTCGCGTTCCTCGATGTGATCTCTCCCTGTGTTGCTTTTAACAATCATGCAGGCTCCACCAAGAGTTTCGAGTATATGCGTGGTCACAGCGAGCAGGTCGTGGCCACCGATTACTTCGAACCCCGGCAGGAGATAACGGCCGATTACGCCCCGGGAAGCTGCGAAGATGTGCGTATGCCCGACGGTTCGGTGCTGCGGCTGCGCAAGCTCGACGACGGCTACGATCCCCACGATCGGGTGAGTGCGCTGAATTATGTGCAGCGGCGCCAGACACAGGGCGAAATCGTGACAGGCATGCTCTATGTCGACCCCAATACATCGGACTGTCACGAGATACTCAATACGGTAAGGCGGCCGCTGAATGAGCTCGAAACCGCCGATCTGTGCCCGGGTAGTGCCGCTCTGGAACCGATCAACGAAGGGTTCCGCTAAGCGGTGACCACGATGAGATAAGAACCGCGGCGGGCTGATGCATTCAACCGGATTACAAGCCGGTTGTTGCCCCGCCCAGGTGTCTTTCCCATAATACGCGGCCTCCCTGACAAGAGGATCTGCCGTGGCACTCCCGAGCCTTGACGACTACTTCCCCGACTGGAAAGAACGCGAAGCCCTGGCTGAGGCGATGATCCCCATCATCGGCCGGCTCTACCGTCGCAATGTGGTCAGCTACTGTTACGGCCGCGCACTCTACAACCAGAGTGTCATCCAGATCATGAAGACCCACCGCTATGTGCGGCAGGTCGCCCAGAACGAGCTGTCCGAGTTCGAAAGCTATCCGATTCTCGAGGCCCTCTCCCAGCTCGACCTCGGTCCTTCCCACATCGATGTGGGCAAGCTGGCCACCCGTTATATGGAGGAGGCTGCGGCGGGCGAGATCACACCGATGGATTTCTGCAGGCGCGAATGTGCCACGGTGATTGGTCGCCACGTACCACCCCTTGCCCGCCCTCAGGATGTGGTGCTTTACGGGTTCGGCCGTATCGGCCGGCTGCTGGCCCGGCTGCTGATCGAGAAGACCGGCAGCGGTGAACAGCTGCGTCTGCGCGCCATCGTCGTTCGTGGTGGCAGAGATGATGATCTGGTGAAACGGGCTTCGCTGCTGCGCCGGGACAGTGTACATGGAGGCTTCAACGGCACCATCCGGGTCGATGAGGAAAACAGCTGCATCATTGCCAACGGTAACGTGATCCGGGTGATCTACGCCAACTCGCCGAGCGAAGTCGACTACACGAAATACGGCATTCAGGATGCGATCGTGATCGACAACACCGGCGCCTGGCGGGATGAAGCCGGCCTGAGCCAGCACCTGAAATCTCCAGGTGCGGCCAAGGTGGTATTGACCGCCCCGGGCAAGGGCGCCATCAAGAACGTGGTCTCAGGTGTGAATTCTCACATCATTGAACCCTCGGACAGGATCATCGCTGCGGCGTCCTGCACCACCAATGCCATCGTACCCGCGATGAAGGTGATGAATGATGAGTTCGGTATCGTGCGCGGTCACATGGAAACGGTGCACGCCTACACCAATGACCAGAATCTGATCGACAACTACCATAAGAAAAACCGGCGCGGACGCAGCGCAGCGCTCAATATGGTGATCACCGAGACCGGCGCCTCATCGGCTGTAGTCAAGCTCCTTCCCGAACTGGAGGGCAAGCTGACCGGGAATGCCATTCGAGTACCGACACCTAACGTATCCCTGGCCATTCTCAATCTGACCCTGGAGCGCAGCACGAGTGTGGAGGAAGTGAACGAGTTTCTTCGTCATGCCTCGCTGCACTCCAAGCTGCAGCGTCAGATCGACTTCACCACTTCGCCGGATGTGGTCTCCAGCGACCTGGTCGGCAGCCGTCATGCCTGCATCGTCGACGGCGGCGCGACCATTGTGAAAGACAACAGTGTGGTGCTCTACGTCTGGTACGACAATGAGTTCGGCTATGCCTGTCAGGTGGTTCGAGTGGTCCAGAAGTGGGCGGGCATATCCTACCCCCTGGTGCCCAAGGACGTCGATCAGCAGGGATTCTAGAAGCGGGTAGGGGGGCTGCGCGGTACAAAATCGCGATTGCCGCCCCCCGAATTCTTCACTTCGGAATCACCTTGGACGTTGGCAAGTGACCAGCGCGCCTCTATAATTCGCGTGGCCTGCCGAGGTGTTCAAGTGCACCCGAGTCTTACGCCTCCTCACAGCCAGCAAAAATATTCCGTGTCAGCGCCTATTGCTGGCCAACGAGAGCCGCGCCGTGCCCCATTGGGTGTGGCGCGCAAATTTGGAACCACGATTCGACCATGATCAAAATCAAGAAAGGTCTCGATCTGCCGATAGCCGGAAAGCCGGAGCAGCGGATCGAAGATGCTCGTGCTGTGCGTTCGGTTGCCGTACTCGGTCCCGACTATCCCGGCATGAAGCCGACGATGCTGGTGCAGGAGGGGGATCGGGTGTTGAAGGGAGCGCCTCTGTTCTCCGACAAGAAAAACGAAGGCGTGACATTCACCGCGCCTGCGGCGGGCACCATCGCCAGCATCAATCGTGGCGAAAAACGGGTTCTGCAGTCGGTGGTGATCGATGTGGAAGCAGACGCCACCGGTGCAGACCAGGAGAGTTTCGAGGCAGTCTCCGCCAGCGGTATTGCAGAACTGGACGCACAGCGTATCAGAGACACTCTGGTTCGCAGCGGTTTGTGGGTGGGACTGCGCACGCGTCCCTACAGCCGGGTGCCCGCCATCGACAGCACGCCCCATTCGATTTTTGTTACTGCGATGGATACCAACCCCCTGGCTGCAGATGCCGCCATCATTATCGAAGCGGCGGCAACAGAATTCGTCGCCGGTCTGGATGTCCTGGTGAAGTTGACCGAAGGCTCCCTCTATCTGTGCCAGGAAGCCGGGAAGTTTCTGCCCAGTGGAGGCAGTTCGAGAGTCTCGGTACAGGAGTTCAGTGGTGTGCATCCCGCCGGATTACCGGGTACTCACATTCATTTCCTGGATCCGGTCGGTCCGAAGAAAACCGTCTGGTTCATCGGCTATCAGGACGTGATTGCGATCGGCAGCCTGTTTCTCAACGGAAAAATCGACAGTACCCGGGTGATCTCACTGGCAGGCCCGGGTGTGGAGCGACCGCGCCTGCTGCGCACGGTGATGGGTGCCAATCTCGAGGAACTGACCGCCGGCGAGATCAGAAGCGGAGACCAGCGGGTGATTTCCGGGTCTGTGCTGTCCGGTCGGGCGGCGCGCGGACCGGTGGCCTTTCTGGGCCGCTACCACAACCAGGTATCCGTGCTCCCGGAAGATCGGGAGCGGCGACTTTTCGGCTACCTCAGCCCGGGGGCGGATCGACACTCCGTGTTCCCCATTTATCTGTCGAAGTGGCTGGGTGAGAAGTCGCTGCGTTTCACCACAACGTCTAATGGCAGCCCCCGGGGCATGGTGCCTATCGGCACCTACGAATCGGTGATGCCCCTCGACATCCTGCCTACTCAGCTGCTGCGCAGTCTGCTGGTGGGGGATCTCGACACGGCAATCAATCTCGGTGCGCTGGAGCTCGACGAGGACGATATCGCCCTGTGCACTTATGCCTGCCCGGGAAAGTACGACTACGGCCCGGTGCTGCGCGCCGTGCTCGATACCATCAAGAAGGAGGGCTAGGATGAGTCTTCGTTCCGTCCTCGACAGCATCGCGCCACATTTTGAAAAGGGTGGCAGGCTGCATGCGCTGTATCCCGCCTACGAAGCGATCGACACCGCGCTGTATACACCGGGCCGTGTCACCGCCGGACCTTCCCATGTGCGCGATGGACTCGATCTGAAAAGGATCATGATGACGGTCTGGGCCTGTGCGTTCATACCGGTGTTTGTGGGCAGCTACTTCCTGGGCCAGCAGGCCAACGAAGCCATGCAGGTTCTCGGACTCACCAGCGCAGACAACTGGCGCGCGATTTTCCTCGATGTGCTGATCAGCTACGACCCGAACAGCGTCTGGGACTGTCTGATTCATGGACTCGGCTACTTCTTCCCGCTGTATATCGTGGTGTTCGGTACCGGGATCATTTTCGAGATCTGGTTCGCCTCCAAGCGTGGCCATGAGGTCAATGAAGGATTCTTTGTTACCAGCATTCTGTTCACGCTGACCCTGCCACCGGCGGTACCGTTGTGGATGGCAGCCATCGGCATCATCTTCGGCGTGGTGATCGGGAAGGAAGTCTTCGGCGGTACCGGCAAGAATTTTCTCAATCCCGCCCTCACGGGGCGAGCGTTCCTGTATTTCGCCTATCCGGCGCAGATGTCCGGAGACGCGGTGTGGGTAGCGGTGGATGGATACACACGCGCCACCGCGCTGGGTAATGCGGCCCTCGGACAGGACTATGGTGTCTCCTGGCTGCAGGCTTTTCTGGGCAGCATGCCTGGCTCACTGGGAGAAACCTCGACTCTGGCGATTCTGATTGCCGCCCTGGTCCTGGTTGCCACCCGTATTGCTTCGTTCCGAATCATGGCGGGGTGTGTGGTCGGACTGGTGGCTGCCTCGCTGGTGTTCAATTCCATCGATTCCAGCAATCCGATGTTCGCCATGCCCTTCTACTGGCATCTCGTGCTGGGCGGTTTTGCCTTCGGTGCGGTGTTCATGGCGACCGATCCCGTGTCAGCGGCAATGACGAACGCCGGGCGCTGGATATACGGCATTCTGATCGGGGTGATGTGCGTGCTGATCCGGGTCGTGAATCCGGCATTTCCTGAGGGGATGATGCTCGCCATTCTGTTCGGAAATCTCTTTGCGCCGCTGATCGATCACTTTGTGGTGCAGTCCAACATCAAGCGGAGGTTGGCTCGTGTCTGACAGCAATGAGCAGAAGGCCGGCTCAGACGAAGCGGAATACGACAAGGAAAGCCTGAAAAACGTATTCCTCGTGGCCATTGTGGTGTGTCTGGTGTGCTCGATCGTCGTATCGACTGCGGCGGTCACGCTCAAGCCCATGAGACTTCTGAATCAGGAACTCGATCAGAAGCAGAACATCCTGCGCGCTGCCGGACTGCTGCCCGAAGGCGCCAAAGTGGACGATCAGGGCAGAGGTGTCGATGAACTGTTTGCGCAGTTCGAAGTACGGGCAGTGGATCTCGAACGCGGCGAATTTGTCGATTCGGTGGATGTGGCAGCCTATGACCCGATCAAAGCCGCCAAGCAGCCCGATCGGTCTTCGGACCTTTCCGACGACGAGGACACCGCCACCATCGGACGACGGGAGGATGTTTCTCTCGTCTATCTGAAGCGTGACGGCGATCAGATCGAAACGCTCGTGCTTCCGGTTCGCGGCTACGGTCTGTGGGGCACACTGTATGGTTATCTGGCCATCGAAGGCGATCTGAACACAGTGAAGGGCATCGGCTTCTACTCACACAAGGAGACACCCGGTCTCGGTGGTGAGGTGGACAACGCCAACTGGAAGGCTCAGTGGCACGACGTAAAACTCTTCGACGAAAACGGCGAGCCAGCGGTATCTCTGGTCAAGGTGCGCGCACCGGCAGGTGGTGCCGCGGCGTCACATGAAGTGGACGCTCTGTCCGGTGCCACCATGACTTCCCGGGGAGTTGAGAATCTGGTCAATTTCTGGACCAGCGAACTCGGCTTCGGACCTTTCCTGAAAAACCTCAAGTCCGCAAGCTGACAGTACAAGCGCAAAGGTAGGCGAATAGCATGTCGACACCAAAAGAGATCCTTGTTGATCCGATTTTCAACAACAACCCCATTGCGCTGCAGGTGCTGGGAATCTGCTCCGCACTGGCGGTTACCATCAATATGTCGACCACTCTGGTGATGTGTGCGGCGGTGACATTCGTAACCACCCTGTCGAACGTTGCTGTATCGCTCGTCCGGAACAGAGTGCCGGGCAGTATCCGCATGATTGTACAGATGACGATCATCGCGTCTCTGGTGATTGTGGTAGACCAGGTACTGCAGGCGGTGGCCTACGACATATCCAAGAGCCTGTCGGTTTTCGTGGGTCTGATCATCACCAACTGCATCGTCATGGGGCGCGCAGAGGCTTTTGCCATGCAGAATGGTCCCTGGCTTTCGGCGCTGGATGGATTCGGCAACGCGCTCGGCTACAGCGTTATTCTGATCTGTGTGGCACTGATCCGTGAACCCCTGGGATCTGGAACATTGTTCGGTTTCGAAGTGCTGCAGAAGGTGACCGCAGGGGGCTGGTACCAGCCGAACGGCATGCTGCTGCTCTCACCCAGCGCGTTCTTCATTATCGGCCTGTTCATCTGGGGTATCCGGTCCTGGAAACCCGAGCAGGTCGAAGAGGCCGAATACGAAATCGCGCCGAACCTGCAGTACAAGGAGGCGATGTAAATCATGGAGCATCTCCTGGGTTTATTCGTCAAAGCCGTGTTCGTGGAGAACATGGCGCTGACCTTCTTTCTGGGTATGTGTACCTTCATCGCGATTTCGAAAAAGATATCAACAGCGATTGGTCTCGGTGTTGCGGTGGTGGTGGTGCTCGCCATCACAGTGCCGGTGAACAACCTGATTTTCAATTATCTGCTCAAGGATGGTGCACTGTCCTGGGCGGGTCTGCCCGGCGTCGATCTCAGCTTTCTGGGTTTTCTCTCTTACATCGGCGTGATCGCCGCCATGGTCCAGATTCTCGAAATGTTTCTCGATAAGTATGTGCCCGTGCTTTACAACGCGCTGGGTGTTTTCCTGCCACTGATTACGGTGAACTGCGCCATTCTCGGTGCTTCACTGTTCATGGTAGAGCGGGACTACACTTTCGCTGAAAGTGCCGTCTTCGGGCTGGGCGCCGGTGTTGGCTGGGCACTGGCGATTACCGCGCTTGCTGGTGTGCGTGAAAAGCTCAAATACAGTGATGTGCCCCAAGGCCTGCGCGGGCTGGGTATCACGTTCCTTTCCGTGGGGCTGATCAGCATGTGCTTCATGTCTTTCGGCGGCATAGATATCTAGCAATGTCACATCAGAATCATTGCGAGATGTCTCTGGCCGGGTTTTCTAAAGGATATTAGAGATGCAGGATCCGACGATCATTCTTGGTGTTGGTATGTTCACGGCCACGGTTCTTTTCCTGGTCATGGTAATACTGTTTGCGCGCTCCCGGCTGGTGAGCACGGGCAACATCACCATCGAGATCAACGATGATCCGAGCAAGGCGATTGTGGTTCCTGCCGGTGGCAAACTTCTGAACACACTGGCTTCCAAAGACATATTCCTCGCAAGCGCCTGTGGCGGGGGTGGTACCTGTGGCCAGTGTCGCTGCAGGATCCTGGCCGGCGGCGGCAGTATTCTTTCGACCGAGGAAGGTCACTTCACCCGCGGTGAGATCCGGGACAACTGGCGTCTGTCCTGTCAGGTGGCGGTCAAGCAGGACCTCAAGATCCAGATTCCTGAGGATGCTATCGGTGTCGAGCGCTGGGAATGCGAAGTCATCTCGAATCCGAACGTTGCAACCTTCATCAAGGAACTCAATCTCAAACTTCCGGAAGGCGCCAATGTGGATTTCCGCGCGGGTGGCTATGTACAGCTGGAAATTCCGCCCTACGAGATGGATTACAAAGAGATCGAAGTAGACGAGAAATACCACAGCGACTGGAACCGCTTCGATATATGGAAGTATCACAGCAAAGTCACCGAGCCGACCATCCGCGCTTACTCGATGGCCAACTATCCCGCTGAGAAAGGCATTCTAAAATTCAACATCCGGATTGCGTCTCCACCACCGGGCATGGATGTGCCTCCCGGTAAAATGTCTTCCTACACATTCAATCTGAAGCCCGGAGATAAGATCACGGTGTTCGGGCCTTACGGTGATTTCTTCGTCAAGGATACGGATGCGGAGAAGATCTGGATCGGTGGCGGCGCGGGTATGGCGCCGCTGCGTTCCCAGATTTTTGATGAGCTCAAGCGCAACCATCGCAAGACCAAGATGAGTTACTGGTATGGCGCGCGATCTCTGCGGGAAATGTTCTATGCGGAAGAGTTTGATCAGCTCGCCAAGGATTGCGATAACTTCGAGTGGCATGTCGCACTCTCAGATCCCCTGCCTGAAGATAACTTCCAGGGGCATGTGGGTTTCATCCATCAGGTGGTGTTCGACAACTATCTGAAGAACCACCCCAGCCCTGAAGACTGCGAATATTATCTGTGCGGGCCGCCACCAATGGTTGCAGCCGTGCTTTCGATGCTCGACGAACTCGGTGTTGAGCCTGAGAACATTCTCCTCGACGACTTCGGCGGCTGATGCGGCTGATCGTTTAAAGCAGTCACCCGAACAGGTGACTGTTCTGCCGAACAGCGGCACTCATCCTCGCCGGAACTTTCCGTTCAATAGGCGTATCGGCAGTCGCGATGGTTCTGCTGGCTGATCTGATCGTTGAGTGTCCAGTAGTCATAGATCACGCCAATCAGCAGCAGGCCGCCGGTGAACAGATAGAGCAGGCCGGTCCCCCATTTGCCCTGGTAGAAGCGGTGGATGCCGAATATGCCGAGGAAGGTGAGCAGCACCCAGGCGACCGTGTAGTTCGTCTCACCCGGAGTGAAGGTGCGGTCCGCCTGGGCTTCGAGTCGCGGCATCAGCACCAGGTCCACCAGCCAGCCGATCAGAAACAGGCCGAAGGTGAAGAAGTAAATGGTGCCGCTGACCGGCTTGCCATAGTAGAAGCGGTGCGCACCCAGGAAGCCGAAGATCCAGAGCAGGTAGCCGACGGCGAGGCTGTGGGTTGTCTCTCTAGTCATCTGAACAGGGTCTCCGTGTGTTACCGGCAGGGACTCACCTTGCAGGCAGTCCGGCAACCATACACTTGAATAAGCAAGCATCGGGCCAGTCGAGACGAGGGTTGCCATCCGCGGGCCGCCGTGCCCGTCGGAGGGTGTGTCGATAGCGGCCGCTGCGATCGGGTGGTCAGATTTCCGGGAAATCGGCGAATTCCACCTGCTATCTGTACCGGCCGGTGCCTGTGCGCATCCGCTGGATCAGCCGATCACCTCATCCAGCGCCCGTTCGAAGGTGGCCACAGTACGCCCCACGTCTGTGAGCTTATCGAGGCCGAACAGTCCGATGCGGAAGGTTTTGAAACTGGCCGGCTCATCGCACATGAGCGGTACACCGGCTGCGATCTGCAGCCCGGCTTCGCGGAATCTGGCGCCGTTTTTGATCTGGTCGTCTCCCGTGTAACTGACAACCACACCGGGGGCCTGAAAGCCGCGGGCCGCCACGCTGTGTATCCCACGGGATTCGAGCACCGCGCGCACTCGGCGGCCAAGTTCAATCTGATTTTCCTGCAGTGTGGCCAGACCGATGGCCTGCGCCTCCCGCATGCTGTCCCGCAGCGTGCGCAGGCCATCTGTGGGCATGGTCGCGTGATAGGCGTGTGCGCCCCCTTCGTAGGCTTCCATGATCTCGAGCCACTTTTTCAGGTCGCAGGCAAAACTGCTGCTGGTTGTATCTTCGATTGCCCGGCGCGCAGACTCCCCAAGCATGACGAGTCCGCAGCAGGGTGATCCGCTCCAGCCTTTCTGAGGCGCGCTGATGAGAATGTCGACGCCGGTGGCCTGCATATCCACCCAGACAGCGCCTGAAGCGATACAGTCCAGCACGAACAGGGCGCCTACTTCGTGAGCCGCCTGCGCTACCGCACGGAGATAGTCGTCGGGCAGCAGCATGCCGGATGCGGTTTCCACGTGGGGGGCGAAAACTACCCCAGGCTGTTCGCGACTGATTGCAGCGACCACCTCCTCAATGGGGGCCGGTGCGAAAGGTGCATCCGCTTCATTGCCAGCCTGGCGCGCCTTGAGCACGATTTCCTCTGCTGCGATTGCGCCGGTGTCGAGAATCTGACTCCAGCGGTAACTGAACCAGCCGTTGCGGATGACGAGACATTTTTTCCCCGTGGCAAACTGTCGAGCCACTGCCTCCATAGCGAAAGTGCCACTGCCCGGGACGATAATAGCGGAGTGCGCGTGGTAGGCGTCTTTCAGCATGCCGGAGAGGTCCTTCATCACGCTCTGGAAACTCGCAGA
This sequence comes from Pseudomonadales bacterium, assembly GCA_041395945.1. Classification (NCBI taxonomy): domain Bacteria; kingdom Pseudomonadati; phylum Pseudomonadota; class Gammaproteobacteria; order Pseudomonadales; species Pseudomonadales bacterium. The sequence continues at coordinate 1,539,094 of JAWKZN010000001.1, read as the reverse complement.
CATGTGATTCAGGGACCGGTCGGTGTAGACCACGGAGTATTCGAGGAGACCATCAGGGTCGATATCGGGACGGAGACCGGGCATGTTCGGGTACCTTTGCAGATTGTCGGTTGGTTGTCTGGACGCTTCACGATGGAAGAGTCGGCTGTCTGTGTGCTGAGGATGATTGCACATCGGCACAGCGAGGAGTAATACAATGCCTCGGGAGCCTCTGAGCAGGTATCAGCGCCTCCCCGGGAACAGAGGAGAATGCATGAAAGTACTACTTGCGCTGCTGCTGTCAACGGCGGCATCCACAGCATGGTCGGAACTCTGGGATGATGTTGAGCACGGTTATGCCAGCAGCGGCGATGTGAAAATCCACTACGCCACCATCGGCGAGGGACCTCTGGTGGTGATGATCCACGGCTTTCCGGACTTCTGGTACAGCTGGCGGGATCAGATGGCTGGACTGCAGGACCATTTCAAGGTCGTGGCAATGGACCAGCGCGGTTACAACCTCAGTGGAGCCCCGCAGGGAAAAGAGAATTACGCCATGGCTCTGCTGGTTGAGGACGTGGCCGCGGTGATCCGCCACTTTGGCGCTAAGAAGGCGGTCGTGGTCGGGCACGACTGGGGTGGGGCGGTCGCCTGGAACTTTGCGTTCACCCACCCGGAAATGCTGGACAAGCTGGTGATTCTCAACCTGCCCCATCCGAATGGCATCGCGCGGACGGTGGCAAGTAATCCCGTGGCGCGGGCCAACACGGGCTACGCTGCGGTTTTCCGGGAAAAATCAGCGTCCGATGCGGATGTATTCTTCGGCGGACCGATGACGACCCGGTCACTGGCCGGCTGGGTCCGGGATCCGGAGGCCCGGACGCGTTACGTCGAGGCCTTCGAGCGATCCGACTTCGACGCCATGCTGGCGTACTACAAGATGAATTATCCACCGCCGCCCGAACTGGGATCTGCACCGGCGCCGCTGTTGCCAGCGCTGGATGCCCAGGTGCTGATTTTCCACGGGCTGGAAGATACGGCGCTGCATTCAGACGGTCTCAATAACACCTGGGACTGGATCGAACAGGATGTGACGATTGTCAGTGCGCCCGGAGCGGGTCACTTCGTACAGCAGGATGCGTCTGCACTGGTCACCAGCACCATGAAGTGGTGGCTGCTTGCCCGCTCCGGCGACTGAATCTGCTTCAGTAGCCGGCGATCAGCGAAGATCGAAGCACCCGCAGGCGCTCGCTCCTGACAGCCACAGCGATTTCCAGATCCTGGATTTCCGCCTGCAGGGCACCTTCTTCCCGGCTGAGACTCCGTGTCAGTTCGAGCAGTTCACGGCGTTCTGCAGCAGTGGCAGCCTCATCGATCAGGTCGGCCTCGGCACTGGTACGCTGCGCGGCGATCTGGCGGAGTCTGTCTGATTTCCGGGCAATGGTGCGATTGAACTGATCGATGGCAGCCTGGGCTTCATACAGTTGCCGACCTTCTTCGTAGGCTTCCTGAAAAGCGCCCTGCAGATGGGCAGGACAGACGTTGTTGTAGCCGGCACCGCGCTCACCGACGACGAAGCCGTTGTCCGGCTGACAATACTGCCTGACACCCTGTTCCCAGCCGGCCAGGTATGCCTGCCGATCGGGCACCACACCATGTTTCACACAGGCGTTCTGGTGGTTGAGGAGATGTGCGCTGTGCTGCCCGGCCAGACCATCTCTCATGCCGACCGTCTGCCAGTCTCCGGCGATACACTGGCTTTCGCTCAACGAGGCGCAGCCTCCGAGCAACAGGCTGAACACGAGCACGACGGAGAGGACCGGCTTATCGAGGTGACGGATACCGGAGCTGGTGGGTGTCTTCGACATGGAAATCTCCGTGTTGTCCTGCTGCTTGAGGCTTCCCTGCCACCGTTGCAGCCTGTCGTCGGTTGCGGCCATGACAGAAGGCCCGGGAACCGCGTGGTTCCGGTCACCATAGGTGATTCTCAGGCCGGTATCGGGGGTGTGGGTCACAGATTTCAATCAAGCCCAACGGCGAGCGTGCGTCCAGCGGCCTGCGCTCAGCGGGACAGGGTGTCAGGAGATCTTCAGGCCGACAGGAAAACGCAGCCCGGGCACTGGCCGGTTCGCAGCAGACGCTCCGCGGCCAGCCTGTCCGCTTCGTTCTGGTACTGGGGAAGTTCGTGGCGGGCGACGCGATCATCCCGCACCTTCGAACCGCGCCCGCCAACGGATTGCGGGCGCATCACGGTGTCTTTCCAGGCATCGTCCGACTGCCACTGATAGGGGAGCTTGCGGAGTGTGCCGGGTATCTGGATACCATCGAGCATACTGAGGGTATCAATCATGATCTTGCGCTGGAGGGCCGGATCATCGCGTTTGCCTGCGGTGTGGCCCAGGGGGAAATCCAGGAAAACGGCCCGGGGAGGATTCACTGAGCGGGTGATCGACCAGGCGCTCGATAAGCAGATGGTGGCGATGCCGCGTGCTTCGATTTCTCTTGCGATCAATCCCACGGATTGATGGCAGACTGGTCAGACAGGGACCAGGATGGCGGCATCGACCTCGTCGCGAATCAGTCGATCAGCAAGCGCTGGTGCCAGTACCTCCCGTACTTTTCGGGCGGAATAGATACCGCCCATGAAGGTGTAGGCCGGATCAGAGAGTTCGCCGATCCGTCCGGAATGCTGCAGCGCGCGGAGCGCGGCGAGTGGAAAGACCACGTTCGGATCTGCCCGCGCATCCGTGACATCGTAGGCGAAGTGGGAGATGCGAAGCTCCGCCGTCGGCGTATCCACCGGTATTTCCCGGAAGCTGATGTCGTCTTTGAAATGGAATGCGACCTGGCCGTGGCGATAAATGCCGCCGGAGGCGAGCAGTGCAATGCGCGCCCGGGAGAGCGGCACGGCCAGGGGAGTAAACGGAGGCTGGTCCGGGTTTTCAATCCACTGGTAAGGCGGATACCCAAGGGCCTGATACTGTTCCCGGGTGCGCTCGATGTAATCGACTGGTTCGGACATCCGGGGATTCTACCTGGCATGAGACCGCACAGGGGAGTGGTTCTGGAGGTATGTGCGGTATGCGGCTCGAGGCCTCAGGCGGCGTAGGATCGGGCCTCGGCGAGGCGCTGGTCGATGATCTGCTGAGCGAAGTCCCGGCATCGACCGCAACCGGTCCCCAGTCCGCAGGCGTCTTCGAGGTGATTCACCGCAACAGCACCCTGGTCTACGGCTTCCACGATCTGATCATCGGTGACCGCTTTGCAGAGGCAGACGTACATCGTTTTTCCTGAAGGTGAGTCTGCCCGCATTTAAATGCAAATCATTCTCGATTGCAACTGCACTTACTCCAAATGGGTGCGGTCCACGGCGGGGACCCGGACGGAAAATTATTTTTATTTAATATCAATCAGTTAGAGCCTATATCGACTTGATTCTCGCGAACGCATCGGGCATCGTGTGAGCCGTTTTCCACCAGATCATGGCCGCGAGGTAAGGACACAGCGATATGCAACCCATCAACAGCGAAATCATCGCCCATCTGAACCGCGCGCTGCGCAACGAACTGACTGCCATCAACCAGTACTTCCTGCACGCGAGGATGTTCGAGGACTGGGGACTGGCCCGGCTGGCCGCCCATGAGCGGGAGGAATCCATCGACGAGATGCGCCATGCCGATGAGCTGATTGCCCGGGTGCTGTTTCTCGAAGGGCTGCCGAATCTTCAGGACCTGGGAAAGCTCTACATCGGCCAGAATGTACAGGAGATCCTCCAGTGCGATCTCAAACTCGAAATGGAGGCGGTGCCGGATCTTCGGGAATCGATAGAATACGCCGAGAAAACTGGCGACTATGTGAGTCGGGATCTGTTCGCTGCCATTTTGAGTTCGGAAGAGGAACACATCGACTGGATCGAAACCCAGCTGTCCCTCATCGACAGGCTGGGGGTGGAAAACTACACCCAGTCACAGGTGCGGGCGTAGCGCGCAACCTGGATCAGGCCGTCGGAGCATCAGCCATCGCTGGGGGGAATGGGACGGATGGATGAACGTGCGAGAGACTGCAGTTCACCGAGGTCGTCCACGTCCTCAAGCTGTACAGCGAGATCCGCGCAGTCCACGTCCATCGCTCCTATCCGCTCCAGCCAGCCGAGGACACTGCGCTGACCGCCAGCCAGATAGCGCTCAAGGTGCGTGAGTGGATTGAGCGGCGACCGGCAGTTGATTGCCAGGAACAGGGGCTGGCGGCGGGTGCCATCCTGTGCGCAGACAACGTTTTTCTCAGACGTGCTCAGCGCGTCCAACAGCTTCTGCCACAGTCGGGTCGTTACTCGGGGTGCATCCCCGGGGCAGACGATGGCGAAGGGCGTGTCTGTCTGTTCGAGGCAGGCGGCCACACCCGATAAGGGTCCCGTGAAGCCGGGTGCTTTGTCTGCAATGACTTCGCCGTAGCGGCTGTAGAGGTGCGGATTCCGGTTCGCAGAAATGAGGATCCGGCTGACCAGCGGCTGAAGAGATGCGGCCACATGCGCGACCAGTGGCTTGTTAGCGAACTCGAACAGTGGCTTGTCAGCCCCGCCCGCGCGGCGTCCGGCACCGCCGCAGAGGATGATGGCGGTGGTACTGGTTCTGGTGGGTTCTGCGGCGCCCGGCGTGGTTTTGTTCATCATAGCGGCGCAATCCTGTAGCATCCTGTCACCGACAATATTGAATGAGCCGGCAGAATTGTCCGGCCGGAGTTGGCTCATACTGCCGACAAATCCTCACAACAGACAACCTTCATTGAGCTACCTTGACGTGTTGGGAGGTGGTCAGGGCGACCGCCAGACAAGAGGACCTCGGATGCGGGAGCAGGAAACGGCCCAGCTGGCTGTGCTCGACAGTGGCGATTTTCCAGATCTGGCAGGTCTGCGTCGCGCATTGGGTGAGCACACGGAAGGGGGGCGGAGTTGTCTGTTGCTCATTGATGAGGATGAGCTGGAGGCGCTGCGTCTGCAGATCGATGCTTCTCCCTCGATTGATTTCCTGGTCCGCCCGTTTACCGCCGAGCAGATGAAACTGCGAATGAACAAGCTCGGTGCGGTCGTATCGGCGCTGCAGAACGCCGCTGCCGCAGTCGACTCCCTGCAGAATCAGCTGGACCGGCTCGGCTATCAGGATCGCCTCACCGGACTCCCGAGCAGTGCTTTTTTCGAACGCCACCTGACCTATGAAATCCGCCACGCCCAGCGCTACGGACGCCAGCTCGCGGTGCTGGCCGTCGACTGCAGACCCGCGCCGGGCGCTGTGGCACTCAGCACGGTTGTCAAAGAAGCACTGCTCTCTGGTATGGCGGAACGGCTGGTGCAGGAGCTGCGTAATCACGATGTGATCGGACAGACGGCCAATCTCATTGCGGAAGACCGCAGTTCCGGTGGTTCAGATCGCTGGCGTTTGCTCATTGTGCTCTCTGAATTCAAACGCCTTAAGGATGTCACGGCGATCGCCGGTCGGCTGGTCGATGCACTCGCGGATGAATTCATCGTCGACGACATCGTATACGGGCTCGAGGCCAGGTTCGGCATCAGCATATTTCCCGCAGACGGCGAAAGCCAGGAAGCGCTGATACGCAATGCCCAGATAGCGGTTGCGCACGTCGACGAGCAGAAACTGGGCGGTTTTGCCTTTTTCTCCGATTCGATAAACCGACTGGTTGCGGATCGCGCAGCGGTTGAGAAGCGCCTGCGCACTGCGCTCGAAGGCGGTGCTTTCCACCTTCTATATCAGCCGCGGGTGGACTTCGACGGTGAAGCCACGACCGGGTTGGAGGCGCTGGTGCGCTGGCAGGACGAGGAACTTGGCAACATTCCGCCAGCGAAGTTCATTCCGCTGGCGGAAGAGCTCGACCTGATCGGCGAAGTGACGCGCTGGGTACTCGGGGAGGCCTGCCGGCAGAGCCGCCGATGGCAGGATGCGGGCATCCCCGCGGTTCCGGTCGCTGTGAATCTGTCGGGCCGCGACTATCTGCGATCGGATTTTCCTGATTTCGTGAGCGGTATTCTGCTGGACAACGGAATCGCGCCCAGACTGCTCGAGCTCGAGATCACCGAATCGGAACTCCCGGAACATCTGAATACCGCGGTTGCCGTGCTCGAAGAACTCCGTAAAATCGGAGTAGGTATCACGCTCGATGGCTTCGGCAAGGAATCCATGCTGCTTGGCCAGCTGCATCAGATGCCGATCGATGTGGTGAAAATCGATCGCAGTTTCGTCCGTCACATCACCGAAGACTGGTCGAGTGCTGCGGTGACTGCCGGTGTCATCAATCTGGCACGCAGCCTGAAGTTGCGGGTGGTCGCAGAGGGAGTAGAAACGACCGAGCAGATCGAACTGCTGCAGGAGCAGGGGTGCAGCGAAGGGCAGGGTGCTGTTTTCAGCATGCCGCTGGCGCCGGATGTGGCGCAGCAGTGGCTGCAGAGTCGTCTCGATGGCGGCTAGGGAACCTCTCAGGCGTTGCTGCCTGATCAGCGGCTCCCTGGGATCAGGTATCGCCGACAGCTGCTGATCTGCGCGAAGCTCTGAGACGCGGATACCGCATCAGCGCCTGCCTGAAATACTTTCTCCCGCTGGCTCCCAATGGATATCGGTTAATGGCTATCACTTAAGGATGGTGCAGATGGTGCATGCAACGGATTGCCGGCTTACTGCCGCGGCGCGGCGGGGCAGTGTGCGGCTTCGGCTGACAGCTTCTGTGCTGCTGCTGTGTGCAGCTGCCGGATCCGGTGGCGCGTGGACCGCGGATTCAGCACTACCGCGTAACATGGCCTGGAGCGCCTATAACCTCGGAACGACCGGCTACAGCCAGGCGGTCGGCATCGGCAAAATGCTGAAGGATCACTACGGGGTGAACCTTCGCGTACTGCCAGGCAAAAACGACGTTTCCCGACTGCTGCCTCTGATCAGCGGCCGGGTTCAGTTTTCCGCCAATGGCGTGGCTACCTACTTTGCATCGGAAGGTGTTTTTCAGTTCGCCGCACCCGCCTGGGGTCCGATCCCTCTGCGGCTGGTGATGACCTCCAACGGTGAGAGCAATCAGGCCCTGGGAGTGGCAGCAGATTCCGGTGTGCGGCAGTTGAGCGATCTGCGTGGCAAGCGGGTGCCATATGTTCGCGGTGCGCCTTCGCTCAATGTCAGCACCGAGGCGTATCTTGCCTGCGGTGGACTGACCTGGGCCGACGTTGAGCGGGTTGAGTTTCCCGGCTATGGCGCGATGTGGAATGGCATCGTCAACAATCAGATTGATGCGGCCTACGCGACCACCGTATCCGGACCCACCCGAAAACTGGAAGCATCGCCGCGCGGCATCCACTGGCCTACGGTTTCGCATACAGATACAGCCTGCTGGGATCGAATCCGGAAAGTGGCACCCTATTTTCATCCGCATATCGCCACCCGCGGCGCTGGGATATCCCAGCTGCAACCCCATGAAGGCGGCACCTATCCTTACCCGCTGTTGACCGGACTGGCCGATACTGACCCGGCACTGGTGGAAGCGCTGGTCAACGCACTGGTGAGTCACTTCGATGATTACAGGGACTCGGATCCCGGTGCCATTGGCTGGGCGCTGGAACGACAGATCTTCCGCTGGGTTGTGCCCTATCATGAAGGTGCAGTGGCAGCTTTCCGCGCACTCGGCGTCTGGAACGACGAGGATGAATCCCATAATGCGAACCTGATCGAACGTCAGCGTGTACTCGCACAGGCCTGGAGCAGCATGCAGTCGGTGAGTGGCGACGACTTCCAGAAGATCTGGATGCAGCGTCGCGAGGATGCGCTGGTGGCGGCTGGGTTCGATCCCATCTGGCGGGCGCAGCAGGCCACCACCCGTTGAAACAGCTGCCCGTGGCGGCTGCAGCAGTCGTCGCCCTCATCCTGGCTCTCGATTCCCTGCGGATGTTTGGCGGTACGCAACTGCTGGGAAACTGGATCGTTCTGGAAACCCACTATTTCTTCGCGCTGCTCGGCGTACTGCTGCCTGGAGTATTTTTCACGCATCCGAGATGGCGGTGGATTGATCCGATCCTGGCTCTGGGTGTGCTGTTCGCGTGTGCATACTTTTTCGCGCATGGCGAGCAGATTGTCGACGAGGGATGGGAATTTACCGCGCCACCTCTCGCCGTGGGATTTGCGGGACTGCTTTGGGTGCTGCTGCTGGAAGCGGTGCGCCGGGCGGGTGGCACCGCACTGTTCGTCATCGCAGCGACGTTTTCAGTTCTGCCCCTGATTGCCGATCAGATGCCCGCCCCGTTGACCGGTCTGCCGGCCAGTGCGGCAGAAACCGCCGCGTACCATGCGCTGAGCATCGAAAGTATTTTCGGTCTGCCTTTCCAGGCGTTTGCCGAACTGGTGATCGGCTTTCTGCTCTTCGGTGTAGCTCTGCAGCACACCGGCGGTGGGAAATTCTTCCTCGACAGCGCCTTTGCGCTGCTCGGTCATGTGCGCGGAGGACCCGCGAAGGTTGCGGTGGTGAGCAGCGGGTTCATGGGTTCCATGAGTGGCAGTGTGGTTACCAACGTGCTCACGACCGGTCAGCTGACCATACCGGCAATGAAACGGATGGGTATGACGGGCGCGATTGCCGGCGGTGTGGAAGCCTGCGCCTCCACAGGCGGGGTGCTGCTGCCGCCGATCATGGGTTCCACTGCCTTCGTGATGGCGACGTTCCTGGATGTCGCCTACTACGAAGTTGCCCTGGCAGCCACGCTACCCGCGCTGCTCTATTTTTTCGGGCTGTTTCTGCAGGTGGACGCCTACGCAGCGAAACATGCACTGGCCGGTGCACCCAGGGAATCGCTGCCGCGTATCGGCAGCGTCTTCAAAGAGGGATGGCATTACCTGGGTGCGTTTCTGCTGCTCGTCTTCCTGTTGCTGATCATGCAGCGCGAAGCGGTCGCCCCCTACTATGCAACGGTCGCACTGCTGGTATTGAACCAGCTGACACCCGCTCATCGCTGGAACTGGACAGGCCTGCTGGCGTTCCTGAACGCCACCGGTCGCCTGCTTATCGAAATCGTCACGGTTCTGGCCGGTGTGGGTCTGATCGTCGGCGCGCTGTCGATCACCGGGCTGTCCGGAACTCTGGTGAATGATCTGCTGTTTATCGCTGGTGATAATCTGTGGCTGCTGCTCATGATGGGTGCCTTCACCAGCTTCGTGCTCGGTATCGGGATGACGGTTACCGCCGCCTATATCTTTCTCGCGGTGATACTTGCGCCTGCACTGGTCGGGCAGGGCGTGGATGCCATCGCCGTGCATCTGTTCATTCTCTACTGGGCGATGCTGTCCTTCATTACTCCTCCTGTCGCGCTAGGCGCCTATGCCGCAGCGAGCATCGCGGGAGCGAAACCGATGCAGACAGGTGTCGCCGCCATGCGCCTGGGCAGTGTCATTTACTTCATACCCTTCCTGTTTGTGCTTGATACCGGCCTGCTGCTCCAGGGCGGGTGGCTGGACATTGCGCAATCGATCTTGCGTGCAGTCCTGGCGGTCGGTCTCGTTGTCGCCGGTCTGCAGGGTTACCTGCTCGGATACGGTGCACTGCGCGCCTGGTGGTCGCGAACGCTGCTGCTTTTGACCGCCGCGCTGATCGTTCTCATCTGAACTGTGTATCCAGGCGGTACCCCGGCCGGATCAGCGCAATGGTCTGGCCTTCAATCCGTGAAAGCTCTTGGTGTCATGATCGGAAAACGCCGGGCGAAGCGGTCAAACAGCCCGGTGAACTTCACCAGAACCTCCGGTGAACCGGAGACTTCCAGGTCCTTTTTATCCAGAAGTTCGGGAGCCTCCACCACTCCCAGCATCAGACGTTTGAAATTCAGACTGGTGCAGGTAAGCGAGGCGTCGGCGTGATCGCTGCGGCGATCCCCTGTGACGTGCAGAACACTGTTTTCGATTGTCAGCAGATAGGGACGATCGAGATCGGTAAACTCCAGGTTGAGTTTCATCACCAGACCCTCGGCGCGGGGTCCGTTCAGGCGCACGGCCATCGCCTGGAACAGGTTATCCAGTGGCATACCCCGGGCCATACCCTCACTGGCGCTGAAGCGTGAGCTGGTCGTTGTGGGTTCGCGCAGTTCCAGTGCCCCGGTGAGATAGAAGTTACGCCATACGGCGGATTCCGCCTGGTAACCGAGCTGCTCCAGCGCGTCTGCCAGTAAAGCACGACCTGGCGCGTTGTCTGGATCACTCATGACGAGGTGATTCAGTACCTCGGCCACCCAGCGATACTCACCCTGATCGAAACAGCTCTGCGCTTTCACAAGTAGAGCGTCGGCGCCTCCCATGAATTCCACGTAACGTCTGCCGGCTTGTGAAGGTGGCAGTCTGTGCAGAGTGGCAGGGTTGCCATCGAAGAAGCCCAGGTACTTCACATAGACGGCGCAGGAATTGTGATAGAGGGAGCCGTAGTAGCCGCGGTTCGAGAAGTTCCGGCCGAGGCTTGCAGGCAGCCGCATCTGTTCGGCGATTTCTTCCTTGGTAAAGCCGTGGTTGGCAAGACGCAGGGTCTGATCGTGGATGTACTTGTAGAGATCCCGCTGGGAAGCCAGATAATCGCAGGCTTCTTCTCTGCCCCAGATGGGCCAGTGGTGGCAGGCGAAGAGGGTCTCCAGCCTGCTGCCGAAACGCTCCAGAGACTCATTGATCTGACTGCTCCAGGCCAGAGCATCACGAACCTGTGCACCGCGCAGTGTGTAAACGTTGTGCATGTGGTGAGAGGTTATCTCCGACATGCACAGGGCGCGATGTTCCGGCAGGTAGAAAACGAACTCCGCAGGCGCTTCGCTGCCCGGTGTCATCTGAAACTCGAATTCGATGCCATCGATCAGGCGCCGTTCGCCGGTCTCCCGGACGAGGTCATTGGGTACTATGAAACCGGTACTGCCCATGGAAAGGGCAGCGCCTAATCCGGTAGTGACGAAACCGGTGGGTGAGGGAGTAAGCAGATTGCCGTACATGTACGTCGCGCGGCGGTTCATCACATTGCCCGCGAGCACGTTTTCGGACAGCGCTTCATCGACGAAGTGTTCGGGTGCGATTACCCGGACTTCGCCGGATTCCGCAGCCTCGGGACTGATGACGCCCAGCGCACCGGCGAAATGATCCACATGACTGTGGGTATAGATGACGGCGACCACCGGGCGCTCACCCAGTTCTCGATCAGCCAGAGCCAGCGCCGCCCGGGCGGCTTCCGAAGACGTCAGCGGATCGACCACGATCCAGCCGTGCTCACCACGGATCAGGGTCATATTGGCGATGTCGAAGGAGCGGACCTGATAGATGCCCTCGGTAACCTCATAGAGCCCGTTGAATCGGGCGTTAAGCCGGGCCTGGCGCCAGAGGCTGGGATTCACGGTATCCGGCGCCCGGCCATCGAGAAAACCCATTTTTGAAAGGTCGTAGGCGGGCGGGCGCCTGGGACCCGCATCGTGGGGAATTGTCAATGGGGTCAGGGTTGCAATGAAGCCGCGTCCGGCGTTTTCGAAACTGCGTGTATCTTCTTCGAAGGGCAGTTCTTCACGAGTGCGCTTCTGGTGCTCGACGGTGTACCGGGTCGCCGGTTTCGGCGCCCCGGGTGGTGCCTGGTCGTGCGGGCCTTTTTCATGCGTGCTCATAAAGACTCTCCAATCGGTTGCACGTCGACGGATACGCTGAGTTTCTGGGTGCCACCGCCGAGTAGAAATCCCCGGGTGGGACTTACATCCAGATAATCCCGACCCCAGCCCAGCGTGATGTGTTCGGCGAGTGTGCGCATGTTGTTGGTCGGATCGAAATCCACCCAGCCGAACTCCGGGCACCAGACCGACAGCCAGGCGTGGGAGGCATCGGCGCCGACGAGTCTTGACTGACCCGCGGGAGGGTGGGTGAGGAGGTAGCCGCTCACATAGCGCGCGGGCAGACCATATGCTCTCAGACAGGCGATGCCAACATGAGCAAAGTCCTGACACACGCCCACACGATTGCTGAGAATTTCAGACACCGGGGTATAAGCGTCGGTCACGCCGCCCTGATACTGAAATTCCTCGTGAATGCGCTCGGTGAGTTCCATTGCCAGTCTCAGAAAAGGCTTCCCGGCAGTGATCAGTGGTTCTGCATACTCCCGCGCGCCTTCCAGAGCGATCTGCTCAGAAGGAAAACAGAACCGTGCTGCGTCCCAGGCCCCGGCACTGTCCGGATACCGGGTCTGCTGGGCCACCGTTTCCCAGGCAGGACTCAGATCGAGCAGTATGTCGTCCCGGCTGCGCACCTGGACCCGCGAGGTGCTGAGAATTTTCAGCGCGTGGTGATTTTCTCGTATGAGAACGTCTGTGACCTGATTACCGAAATAGTCGGTGCGCTGGCTCTGGGTGCGGGGGAGCGGATCGACACGGATCTGTGCACTGAGCACCCGCTGATACTCTGAGTCACGCGGGGTCAGCCGCAGAGCCTGGTGAGAGCTGCCGGCCGGATGCTCATATTCGAATCGGGTCTGATGATTGATGAGGTAATCCATGCTTACAGGCGCCTGGGCAGGGCTGGATCGAAATAGGTGCCGGTGATCTGGCTGTGCAGTTCGTGCACGTTTTTCTCTACCCGGTTGAGCAGTCGATTGAGATGCGTGCGCACACCTTTCCTGGTGATCACCTCAGCGAGCTTTTCCATGTCCGCGAGGGCGAGTTCACTCTGACAGGTGAGCAGAACGCGCTCGATGTCGGAAAGGCTCCGTTCTTCGGTCGGTTGCGGCATGGCAGCAAAGTGCGCCTGCAGCGATTCGATCTGATGGATGATGGCACGCGGATTCGAGTTGTCGACCAGCAGCAGGTCCAGCACAGTGATCAGACTCGGATCGCTCTGGTAGCGGGCCCGATGTGTGATGGTGCTGTCGCAGACATCCAGAAGCAGTACCAGGGATTCCAGCGCCAGAGGCTCCCGGGTGGCCAGCTCTCTGATCACCCGTACCACATAGAGACTGCGCTCCAGTCGACGTCCGGAATCCAGCATCCGCCAGCCATGACCCCGGGTCATGTTTTCGTGTATCTGCCCGTTAACTCCGGAGAGCTTTTCGACCAGGTCATCGAGAAGGGCAACCGCATCCGCGACGGTGTGGACCTGCCAGCTCAGCTCAGGCACCGAAGTCAGCTTCTCGAACAGCCGCCAGGCGTCCCGGGACAGACGCTCGCGAACGTGTTCCGCGGTCCGGTCCAGATTGGCCAGCACCCGGGCGAGACCGTCATCGCTTTCCGGATCGAAGAGGATGGTCCACAGCTCCTGCTCGACAGCCCGGCGGCTGGAGCCGATCGCGCGTCGCGCACGGGCAGGAGAAAGATAGTCCATCGATGTCAGCAGGCGGACGAGAATGGTCAGAGCGAGGGGACGCTCGCTGATTTCTCCTTCACCGCTGATGTGACGGAACAGGCTGCGATAAAGCCGCACAGCCCCCTCGGTGCGCTCGAGATAGCGACCCAGCCAGAACAGATCATCCGCAGTGCGACTGGTCAGATCCCGGTCGCTGCGCCGGGTGGTCGTCTCGGCAGCCGGCAGCAGGGTAGTCTGATCACCCTGTTCGCGCGGCAGCCAGACGTCCTTGCTGATGTCACCCTGTTCGGTTGCAACCCGCACCAGGCCTCCGGGGAGCAGGCTGTAACCGTCCGGCGTTGCGGCGAGGTAAAGGCGCAGCGTCATCGGCGCGTTGCGCCAGCCCTGCTCCCGATGCCAGTAAGGAACTTCGGATAGGGCGACCTGTTCCCGGCCGACGAAGTCGTAGGGGCTGCGCCGTATTCGTTTGATCAGTTCATCCCGATCCCAGCTGCCAAAGTCGGTTGAGAGGTAGGTGGTAACTCTGGTGTCCAGCAGCGTCTTGCGTCCGAAGGCGCTGTGGATAACCAGACTGTCCAGATTGTCGATCGTGAACTCGAGTGCGTCAGTCTGACCACACCACCAGCTCGCGAGACTGGGCAGTTCGAGGCTTTCGCCGAGAATCTGCTCGCACAGACCCGGCAGGAAACCCATGATCGCTTCGTTTTCCACCACACCACTGCCGATCGCGTTGGCGACAAGAAGATGGCCGCTGGCCGCCGCTCTCAGCAGACCGGGAGCTCCCAGCATGGAGTGCACGCGGAGTTCCATCGGATCCGAATCGGCTGATTCGATCTGCCGGATCACGAGGTTCACTGGTTTCAGCCCTTCGAGGGTTTTCAGATAAACCCGTTCGTCCCGTACCGTGAGGTCGGCACCTTCGACCACGGGAAATCCCAGGTATCTGCCGAGGAAAGTGTGCTCGAAATCATTGGTACGCTCTGGTCCCGCAGAGAGAATGACAGTCAGTGCATCGCTGACCAGGCTGCTGGCAGCAAGGGATTTCAACGACTCGCTGTAGTCGCGGAAGAAGTGAGCGAGTCGTGCAATACTGCCGCGCCCGAACAGGTCGGGCACCGAGCGGGACATGATCATGCGGTTTTCGAGAGCATAGCCCAGTCCCGAAGGTGCCTCTGCCCGATTGCTCAGGACCCGCCACTGACCGTCCGGCGTCCGACCGAGATCGAAGGCGATCAGATTCAGGAAGACGTTGTCAGGCGGATGATAACCACACGCAGGCAGGAGGTAGTTCGGATTCGCGAAAGCCAGGGCAGGCGGCAGTGAACCGCGCAGCAGCGTCTGGGAGCCGTAGAAGTCCCCGACGATGGCATTGAGCAGACGCGCTCTCTGCTGCAGCCCGCGCTCCAGCCTGCTCCAGTCGAGTGGGTCAATGACATAGGGCAGGCCGTCGAGCTGCCAGGGTCGATCGGCGCCGTTTACCTGATAGGTGACTGCACTCTGTTCGAGGAGTCTGGAGATACGCGCGTCCTGCAGACGGATCCAGGCGCGATCTTCCACATGGGGCTGCAGGAACTGCCAGTGTGGGCGTATGCCATCCGGTCCTCGGAATTCGTCGTAGCCTGTCGCCTTCGCCGCGATGGAGCCGAAGTCGGGGGTCGGGGATGCGGACTGACTCATGATTCGCGCAGCTGGTGAAAATAGGTCTGTGCGGCAGCCCGGACATGCGGTGCCAGCATGAGCGCCGAAAACATGGTGGGAACAGCCATCATGGCGAAGGCTCCGTCGATGATGCTTATGGCAGCACTCAGGGATACCACACTCGCAATCACAATGAAGCCAACGTAGATGCAGCGATAGTAGATCTGGGATCGAACCCCGAAGAGAAAGCTGGCGCACTGACTGCCATAGAAAGAATAGGTGAATATGGTCGTGGTTGCGAAGCAGACCACGCAGACGAAGAGTATGACCACCCCCGGCGTGCCGAGGATGTGATCGAATGCCGCGGCGGTCAGGGTTACCCCATTGCCGTTGCCACCCTCCTGCCAGACGCCGGAAAGCAGGATCATGAATGCAGTGGCGGTGCAGATGAGCAGGGTGTCGATGATTGGTCCGAGCATTGCGACCAGACCTTCGCGGATCGGCTCCCTGGTTTTGGCTGCGCCGTGGGCCAGTGCCTCGGTGCCGATGCCCGCCTCGTTCGAATAGGCGCCCCTCTGCACGCCATAGAGAATCACACCGAGGAGTGCGCCCCCGCCCACCGCGTCACCGGTGAAGGCATCGCCGATGATCAGGGTGACCACACCGGGAATGGCTTCGAGATTGAGCAGCAGAGCGACGACGGCGGTGGTCAGGTACAGCAGGGACATGAAAGGCACCAGCCGTCCCGCCACCTGCGCAATCCGGGGCAGACCGCCAAATATCACGAATCCGGCAATCAGCGCGAGTGCAAGGCCCATGGCAAGGTTGAAAGCAAAAGGATCCATATCGGAGAAGCCGTTGCTGCCGGTGAAGACCACCTCACGGAGAATCTGCACGAGCTGATTGGCCTGGAGTGCGGGGAGGGCGCCAATGAGTCCGAAGAAAGCGAACCAGTAAGCCAGGAAACGCCAGCGTCTGTGGAGCGCTTCGCGGATGACATACATCGGACCGCCCTGCAGCACGCCGTCGCTGTCCTGACCGCGATACATCACGGCCAGCGAGCAGGTGAAGAACTTGGTGGCGATACCCAGCAGTGCTGTCATCCACATCCAGAAAATGGCGCCGGGCCCCCCGATGGCTATCGCCAGGGCGACACCCGCGATGTTGCCCATGCCGATGGTCCCGGCCAGGGCGGAACTCAATGCCTGAAAGTGGGTGATCTGTCCCGGATCGCTGGCGGAGTCGAAGCGTCCTCGCAGCAGTTGCCAGGCATGTGGCAGGTGGCGAAAGGGCACAAATCGGGTATAGAGAAGAAAAAAGGCACCGCCTCCGAGCAGCAGTACCAGAAGCCAGGGTCCCCAGGCGAGCCGGGCGAAAGTCGTGGCGACCAGTTGAATCTGTTCGAGCATTGTCTGCTTTCTTTTCCTTGGTTCGGGCCCCTGGCCTGCGCAACTTACCGAGTTTCCCCGCGTGAAGCACGCGCCATGATGCAGACGCCCTCAGACACGCGCGCACCGTCGCTCGCGCATGCATCAGCCCTTCGACAGTCCGCTGTCTGTGTCAAATTATCTGACATCGTCCATGATCAGCGGACAGGTCGCCGAAGTCCTTCAGGCTCCAGCGCCCGGGGCCCTTCACCGGTCGCGCGGGAAATCGAGCCATTCGTCGGCGCCGGGTTGACGGGTCGTGACTGCCGGCGTGTAGTGGTGCAGAGACCTCGAGGTGGACATGACTGCAGCCAAGCTGCCAAACGCCCTCCCGCTCGGCCGCCCGGTCGAATACAGGGATACCTACACGCCCTCCCTGCTGGCTTCGATCGATCGCTCGGACAGCCGCGAGGCTATGGCTGTGCCCGAGCCGCTCCCCTTCAAAGGTGAGGATGTCTGGAATGCCTATGAACTGACCTGGCTCGATGATGCGGGTAAGCCCGAAGTGGCGGCGGTGCGCATCAATGTACCCTGTAACTCTCCATCCATGGTGGAGAGCAAGTCCCTCAAGCTCTACCTGAATTCCTTTGCCCAGACCGGTTTCGGCAGCCGATCCGAGGTGCTCGGCACCCTCAATTCAGATCTCGGCGTAGCATTCCGTGCGCCGGTGATGATCGAACTGCTCGATGTCGGCCGGCTGCCGCCAACCGCCTCACATATGCCGGGGACCTGTATCGATACGCTGGATGTGGCGGTGAGCCATTACGACCGCACGCCCCACCTGCTGCAGCTTGAAGATGGTCAGGAGCGGATGGTGAAGGAGACCCTCTATACCCATCTGTTTCGCAGCCTCTGTCCGGTCACCGGCCAACCGGATTTCGCGACTGTGAGCGTGCGTTACCTGGGACGCCCGATCCGCCGCTCGGCACTGCTGCGCTATCTGATTTCCTATCGGTGCCATCAGGCTTTCCACGAAGCCACAGTGGAACAGATCTATCTCGACATAGCCGCTTACTGTCGACCGGAGCAGCTTTCTGTCTCAGGACACTTTCTGCGCCGGGGTGGAATCGACATCAATCCGTTCCGCTCCAATGTGGAGGACCGGGGCCCCGGGCTGCGGCTGGGCCGCCAGTAGCCGCTCGCCGCACCTAATCATCCCGGGTCGGGCGCAGCACAGACTTCATCCAGCCCCACCAGGTCCTGCTGCCGTGCAGATAACGTTCGAGCTGATCGACCTGGTGATCCAGGGCGAGCTGATCCTCGAGAAGGTCCTGACGGCGACGCAGGGGTATGGAGGCGTCGAGTGGTCGGATGACCCGGGCAGGATTCCCGGCTGCAATCACACCGGCTGGAAGATCTGAGGTGACCACACTGCCCGCGCCAACCACCGTGTCCGCACCGATCCGCACACCCTTGCAGACGATGCAGCTGTCTCCGATCCACACGTTGTTTTCCAGAATGACCGGGCGGGTGGTGCCGATGGGTCGGGTGCGATCGTAGAGGTCGTGCCAGTCTGCATCGGTGATGTACACGGAGGCTGCCAGCATGCTGTTGCTGCCGATCTCAACGCAGGTGGCAGAGTCGATGCGCACCCCGGGACTCAACAGACAGAAATCGCCGATGTCTATGTGTCCCGCATGTTCGGCGAACTGCCAGGTGGTGAGGTTCACGTTGCGATCCGCGGCGTTGATAATGTGCACACTTCTGCCGATGCGGATATTCGCGCCGCTCAGGTTCAGGTGCCACGGCTTCATGATCTGGTGATGGGGACCCAATGCGTCGAGTTGCGGACTCACAAAGTGATCGACGTAGGCACGCTCGATGGCGCGGTGCAGTCGCTTGGCGGCGTAGGGACGGTGATCGTGTCTCAAGATAGGTGGCGCGGGCGAAGGGTAGGGCGAGGGTACCCGATGTCGGGCTCAGGCACGAGCAGCGGGCCTGGTGGTGGAATGCTCAGGCAGCGTTTTCTTTACCCAGTACGGGCTCGTCGCTCCCCTCAACGGGCGCCTCCACTGAGGCTGGCTGGTCGGGCTCCTCGCCGGTCTGCTGACGCAGAGTGGCATTCTCCGTCTCGAGCTGCTGAATGCAGGCCATCATGTCCCGACTGTCTTTGGTGAATTGCTGCAGCAGAGTTTTAAGATCCTCAGCCTGTTCTTCGGCCGCTTCACCGCTGGCGAGCTTCGATTCCAGTTGTGCTCTGGTCTGTTCCAGCTCCTTCTGCAGAAGTTCATTCGTGGCGCGAAGATTTTCCGCCTCCTGAGAAGCATCCGTGCTGTCCCCCGGAGCGACCGCAGGTGGATCGGACAACTGTGGGGATTTCATACCCACTTCCTGATCGAATGCCCCGTAAGCCAGGTGCAGCTGACTGAGCGTGGCGTAGCTGAGCGGGTATTTTTCGATCAGCTCCTCGGCCACCTGGTGAGCGCGCTTTCTCGCCGGCTCCCACTTTGACCGCAGAATCCTGCGAGTAATCGGGTTATCTGACAAACACTCTGACAGATCCGGGGCGAGGTTGTCCGAAGGTTCCAGCTCGTTGGCCAGAATGACCCGCTGCAGGGCTCCGATGTCCGTACTGACGTCCAGAGCTTCGAGGCGATCGCGCAGCCAGACCCGCTCTGCTCCGTCCGTCATTCGCAGTCTGGCCGCCGCGACGGCCTCTGCTGCGGCTTCGAGTCCCTCGAAGAGGGCGCGATAACGCTGATGGAGGGCCCGATTACGCACCAGGAAGGCCACGCTGATGCCCAGCGTGAGCGCGGCAAGCTGAATAACCGCAAAGAGCGGCCAGCTCACGGTTCTGTGCCCGATTTCTGTTTCATGCAGGAAGTATAGAAGGCTCGCCGCGGTTCGCCCGGGAAGCGGCACGGCGACTACCGTTCAAGTGGGATCTCCGCCAGGGCACCTACGCATAAGTATCAACGCCTCAGCGTGTCGTACCGGCGTTGATACTTATGCGGAGGTGCCCTAGCATACGCGCCCTCGATGGTGACCCTTTCCGGTCCCCTCGCGACGAAAAGCTGCGAACTCCGCCAGGCCCGGAAGGGAGCAACGGTAGCAGCCGACTCGGGCGCCGGGGTGTGGCTGGATTGGGTCGCCACCCATTTTCACGGAGAGGTGTCCGAGCGGTCGAAGGAGCACGCCTGGAAAGTGTGTAAGGGGTAACTCTTCGAGGGTTCGAATCCCTCCCTCTCCGCCATTAAAAAACGGCTCTACCCGATTAATGGGGATGGGCCGTTGTTCACTAAACCCGGTTGATGATGCCATCCCAGCCGCAGTGGGTTAAGACCCGCAGCCGGTAGTTCTCAAAGTTTCTGAACCCGTAGGCTCTTCTCGACATCATTTCCATCTTGGTGTGGAAGCCCTCGGTGATGCCGTTGCTGCGCGTGAATCGCCACATGGCGACGATGGGTGCAAGCCATGAGGTGAGTGTTTTTGCGAGCCGGTGGAGCGGACTGACGTGGAGCTGCTCAATCAGCGTAAGGAACTCGGGCAACGTGCTTCTGGCTTTCCTGGCGTTCAGTGCTTTCAGCAGCAGGAGGCGGTTCAGCCGCTGCTTGGCATCGTACAGCGCCTTGAGCACGGGCCATTCTCCGAGATAGCTTCTGAGGTTGTCGCGCTGCTCATCGGACAGATACCACTCGTGCCGACGCATCAGACTCAGTAATCCGCGGTTGCTTCGACCCTCGGGATCCTGTTGTTGCCAGACCTTGAGAAAGTGCTGGTTTACCAGCCGGATTACATGGAAGCGATCGGCGACGATCGTGGCCTGGGGGAAGTACCGGCGGGCAATGCTGCGGTAGGTCTCGGACAGATCCATGACGATGACCTTTACCTGATCCCGGCCCGGTAAACGCCTCAGATAGCGTCTTAAGCTCGGTTCAGAGCGTCCGAGTGCCACGTCGAAGACTTTGTGGTTCTTCAGATCCACAAAGCTTGTTGCATACCCTCGTCGGCGGGTGAAGAAGTGTTCATCGATACCCAATACCCGTGGACAGGGGCGGTTCGACATCTCAGAGCACCGTTGCCGACAATGGCTCTGATACCAGCGCTCGACGGTTGCCGCACTGATGCCGTGGGTGCGCGTGATCTTGCGCTGAGTGACGCCGCCATCATGCGCTTCGAACACCTCGAGCCGAAACGCTTCCGACGCTCTGAAGCGCGGCCGAACGCCCTTGAACCGGTGGCAGAAATAGCGCCCGCACTGTGGGCAGTGGTACTTGGGCGACTTCAGGTGCAAGGTCATCACCTGGTTACCCTGACGCGTGTGCTTGAGGGTTCGTTGACGGGTCGCCTTGATCCTCACCCCCTCGTGCTCGCAATGAATGCACGAGGGGCGTCTGGTAGGCCGGGCATAGACCTTGATGCCCTGGTCCCGATCAACCTTCTCGATCTCAAGGTCAGATATGCCTAATATGACTCCTGCGTGGGACATCGGTGGTATCTCCATTAAACGATCTTCGCAAAATCAGTTTAATGAACACCGGTGTCCCCCATTAACTGATGAAGAGCCTAAAAAACGGGCCTGTTGGCCCGTTTTTTAATGGCGGAGAGGGAGGGTAAAGCAGAGAGCCCTCCGGCTCAGCGGTCCTCCGGAAGAGTCAGAAATTCACCTGTGCCTGCAGCGCCATGGTGCGTGGTGGATCGATGAACTGGAAGTAGTTGTTGCCGAGCAGATTCCCCAGCGGCACATCGTTGTCCCACGCCGTGGTTTTCTTGTCGTTGAGGTTTTTCCCGATCAGAGCAAGCTGATAGCGGCCGTCGAGGGAATCCAGTGAGAGTCGGGCATTGAGTTTGTAGAAGCTGTCCTGAGCCATGAGCGGATCCAGATCGCCGGGAACTTCATACTTATCGCTGAAATTCACGTTTGCCTGAATACCCATTTCCCAGTCCTGCGCAACTGGTACGTAGTACGTCCCAGGATCGTCCTCATCGAACCCGCCTGCCTTGAAGCCCTGTCTGAAGGTGGCGTAAAGCATGGCGTCGGCGGTTGCATCCCACTCCACGGTCACGAAAGGACTCAGCTCGTCTTCGTCCCGGGAAAGGTTGGGGAAAGTGTGAGGATTGCCCAGCGTCATCAGTCGTTGCGGAGTTGGGATTTTCAGATACGGGATGCAGGAGAGTGTGCCTGACGATTCACTCATCGTTACATGCGCACCATAAGACACGCGCATCATAGGTGTGCCTGCGATCAAAACTGCGCACGCCAGCGCCTCGGCCTTGAGTCTACTGTGCTTTCGTGCCATCAGGGGACTCTACGGACTGGTCAGTCTCAGAGTTCCCCGAGTTGGGATTCCTCGTGAGAACGAGCGCGGAGTGTCCGGGGATCCCCGCTAGCCGGTAGTAGCCAAAGGCAAGCACCTCGGGTACATCGCCGCCGTTATCCAGAGCCGCTAGCGTGGGAATGGTACTACCGGATTCCAGTAGCGCGTGGCTCACAAAATACCCGGGTCGAACCTGTTCGAATAGTACGGCACCCGGTGGGTCGTTCGATTCATCGAGCGTCGGGGATTCAAGGAACCAGCTGCCAGCCACCACATCGCTGTCGCCATCGCCGTCGATGTCCGCCACCAGCGGACTCACCGCACCATAGAGTTTGCCGATGTCGTGTGGCTCGAACCTGAACCCAGGCCGCTGTTCCAGCCAGGAAACGCCGTGCCAGGGCTTGAACCGTACTCCGTCGTCCATGGAATCACCATTCGTGAACACAACGTCGAGGTCTGCGTCTCCATCAAGATCGGCAATCGTCAATCCGTTCATGCCCCAGTTCGGATGGGGTGCGCGGTATAGCTCGTTGGTTTCGAAGATGAATTTTCCCTGGTTGAGGAACGCCGCGATGGTCTCGTGTTCCTGGGAAAACGCGGTCACGATGTCAATTCTGCCGTCGCTATTGAGGTCTGCCGGTACTACCCGCACTGCTCCGCTGCGGGAGTCAAGGGTTATAGGGCTAGAGAAGGATCTCCCACCCAGATTCTCTAACATGATGATTGCACCGCTGCGGTTGCCGAATACCGAACTCACCACATCAAGATCCCCGTCGCCGTCGAAGTCCGCAGCTCGGGCATCGCTAACCCTGCCGAGGCGTCGCGCCAGTTGCCGTAGCTGGAACTTCCCGTCCGGGCTGCCGAACGCGGCAGTGATGGTCCCGAGGTTCGCATCCGAGGGAGTTGCCCACCCGATCCCGGCGATGAGCAGATCCGCAAACCCGTCCCGATCCAGATCAACCACCTGTGCGCGTAGAGGTAAGCGGGTCCGCACCAGCACCTCCAGCGGACCCATCGGTGGGCCCGCAAGGATACTGGCTGCACCCATATCTACGACTACAAGTTCGACTCCCGGTGCCGGCAGGATATCGGCAAAGAACACATCGGATACCTGGGAATGATCTGTGACCGAGGGAACCAGGGTCGACCGATACTGCGTCGAAGTGCGGTCGAAATCGGCTTTCCACAATGCCGCCTCCAGCTTCTCTGGCGCGCTGCTCTCATACCAGTGGATGATGGTTTCGAACTCACTAGGGGCTATTGCGTTGACTGTACCAGCCGCCAGTTCGTACATCTTCTGGATGATTTCACGCCATTTGTTTTGTGGCAGCACGTTCGCGGGTGGCAGTGCGTGACACGCACCGCAGCGTGAAGCGACGGACGGCGGTGCCGTATCCGCCACGACAGTACCGGCATGACCAGCGACAAGCGCAACAACGAGAATAAAGGACTGATGGTTCATCGGTCCACATTGACGAAGGATGCGGACCGTTCAACGCTGTCGCGCAGAAAGCGAATGGACAACCGGGGGCCTGCGAACTGAGATCCCAGCGGTGGAGGAAGCTTCGCCAGATCCGCGACGGCGAAACCGTTGATCTCGGTGATGCGATCACCACTTAGCAGTCCCAGGTAACGGAACATGTCGTCGTTCACGCGCAACGCTCCGTCGGATTCAATCTGGAACGAGAAACTTTCCCGCTCGAATGCATCGCGCAGTTCACCGTAGAGGTGATCGAAAGGAACCCCGGTCAGTTCGACTATCTCTGTGGCCTGAGCGGCTGGCGGTTTAAAATTGGCGGGTGTAGCCACGTGCCGATCCCCCCGGATAGCAGTCGCAGGTTCTTGTTGAATGATTGCAGGTGGCTCGATTTCCTTGCGGGAAACAATCTCTGCTACGGTACTACCGGTCTGCCGGTTCAGGATAAACGCGAAAGTTCCCACTGCCAGAGCTGCTAGGACTACTCTAATGACAATTCTATGCACGCAATATGCCTGGCAGGCTACTCGACGAACGCTGCAGGCTAGCATATCCCACCAGCGGTCGACGGTACCTGGGCGAACGCGAACTCTGCCTGTCAGACTTTCATACAGCTTAAATGGCCATTCGGCCTGTTTGCGTCGAAGAATTTTACAACTTGATCAGACTGGCACTCCGGCCTCCTCTTAACCTATTGATTCCAAAGAGCCCCTTATTCTGGCGCGATACTTGCAATTTTTAACGTGACTCACGCGAAATCAGTGGTGTTTCCGTGAGCTAGGGGCATTCCAAGGGGGGAGGCCATGCGTTCGGTGTCAGTTCTAGTTGCGCTGCTTATCGGTGGTTGTTCTGCGGCACCGCAGGAGCGGCCGCAGGAACTGTTATTTTTGGCACAGGACGACGGCGACTTGGAGCTGTTTGTAGCCGAACTGGGTTCAAAGGCTGCCACGCAGCTGACCAGCAATCATCGGGACGAGGCAAGCCCTTCCTGGTCGCCTGATGGCAAGCTCATTGCCTACGCTTCTGCTGAGAGCAACAACTACGATATCTACACCATCGCCCCGGATGGTTCGAATAGACGCCAGATTACCCGCGACAGCGGCAATGAGCTGCAACCCGCATGGTCACCGGATGGCAGAGAACTCGCTTACCTCGGGGTTCGAGAAGGCCGCATGACCCCACTCGTTGTAAACCTTGCGAGCGGTAAGACCAGGGTGCTCGGGCCGGTCACAGGCGAGGCGAACGGGATATATTGGTCACCGGACGGCAAATTCGTCGCGATTCCCGAGCGTGTCGGACACCAGCATAAACGCCTGCTCATTATGCCGGCGGACGGTAGCGGGACCGGTTTCGGAGTGGCAGATGAAGCTGGTATGGAGGTGTTGCGCCTGGCGTGGTCACCAGACAGCACCAGAATTGCCTTCTCCGCCTTCCGTAAGCCATCCGTGGACGTCTATGTTGCAGATGTAACTTCGGGGCTTGTCGCACAGCTCACCGACGATCCCTCCATCGATACGGAGCCAGTCTGGTCACCTGATGGCCTCAAGCTGGCGTTTGTGAGCTCGCGTGACCGGGGAACGGAAAATCAGCTTTACCTGATGAATCCTGACGGCTCCGACCAGGTGCGGGCGTCGCACTCGAAGCATGAGGAGATGGACATGTCCTGGTCTGAGGATGGGCGTTATCTGGCATTTGTGCGGTATCAGGATAGGGTGTTTCGGGCCAAGGTCCGGGATTTGAACAGTAGTGAAGAGTTTGAAGTTTACTCATCGGGTGAAGGCCTGCAGTTTTCTCCACGATTTCGTCCCCAGGTTCATTGAACCTAGGATCGCGGCGCGGTGATCGGTCTATCGGCCTAGTAAAACTGTAAGAAGCGGAGGATACATGGCTAAGTTAATTTTGAGCGCCAAGCAAGACAGAGAATCATGTGATCACGGTGCAATTCGCAATTGGATCGCGGTTGGACTCCTGAGCCTGCTACCTACAGCAGTGTTTGCGTTGGAGTTCAATGTGACCTTGGACGCAGAGTTCGATACGGGCACGCTCAACGGCGTCAATCACGACGCGCCAAACAATGACCAGCTGCAACTCAACACGACAGGGTCTACCTTCCCTGTGTTGTGGGTGGCCAATGCCGGTGAGGATACGGTGTCCCGTATCGACACCGACGCAGACTGTGAGGTGGCGCGATACGAAACCTGGTTCAGCTCTGGTATTCACGGTGCGTGGAATGGTCCGGCGCCTTCGCGAACGGCAGTCGATGGCGAAGGCAATGTCTTTGTCGCCAACCGTCATTTTGACAATCGGCCGGTTTCCGTATTGAAGATACTCTCCGAGGGTGGCATCGATCGCAATGGCAACGGCGTCATCGACACCTCCGCAGATGCGAACGGTGACTGTCAGATCACTCCGGATGAAATGATCCCTCTGGTGGACGGCAATGCCAACGGCATTCTGGAGGACGCAGAACTTGCCGACGAACGAGTAGCCTGGGTGGAGCAGATCCCGAATACTACTGGCCAGCTTGGACGTTCTCTGTGCATCGCCGGCGACGGTAACCTCTGGGCGGGAACGTATAATGGCCATGCCTATTACGAACTCAATCCCGACAACGGTTCGGTTTTGACTGGCCCGATCGCGACACCCGGGCTCAATCCCTATGGTTGCGTGGTGGATGGCGACGGCATTCTCTACAGCGCAGGTCTGAGCAATGTGATGGGTGTTCTGGACACGAACACGAACACCTTTCTGGGGGCTTTGAACGCTGGTTCGTTCTTCTATGGGATCACTGCCGGCAACGGTAAGATCTACGGTGGCAGCAGTAGCAATCTTTCTTACCTGCAGTTCGATCCAAACGTTGGCGTCGGAGAACCGGACGGCAACCCGGCCACGGGTACCTTCTCCACCCCGGCGAGCGTGTCTCTGTATAGTCTGGGGGTCGGTATCGACGGCAACGGCCAGATCACCGTCGGCCAAGGCTCCTCGCTGACCAAGTTTGACAGAGATACCGGCGCCGTGGTCTGGACCACCACCAGCGGCAGCTACGGTGACGTGCGTGGAATCGTAACCGACTCCAACAACAATACCTGGGCCATCAGCCGTGACCGCAACGCGGTTTACAAATTCGACGGTGCTACCGGCAACCTGCTGACAACGGTACCCGTGGGCAACGAGCCATATACCTACAGCGACGCCACCGGCTTCGCGTTCCGCAACACTACTGATCCATTCGGCGTCTTCACGGTGATCATCGACGGTGCCGCTGGTGCGGTGTGGGATTCGGTCAGCTGGAATACCGAGCCTGAAGGCAGCATTCCCACCGGAGCATCCATCGTAGTAGAAGCTCGGGTGGCCGACTCGTTGGCGGGTCTGGGTGGTGCGACTTATGCGCCGGCGACCAACGGTATGACCGGATTGGCCCTCGCTGGCCAGTTCATTCAGATCAGAAGCACTTTGCGTCCCAACTCAGCGGGAGAGAGTCCTGTACTGTCGAATCTGCTGGCGATCACTGTCGAAGAGGGCGAACCTATGGCCTGTGATGCAGACAACAATGGGCAGATCGACCGCAACGATATTGCATTGATTTCAGCAGCCCGTGGTCAATCCGCCCTGCCCGGTGATCCACGCGATCTGGATGGCAACGGCATCATTACCGTCAACGATGCCCGGGGATGTGCTCTGCAGTGCACGAACGCGCGCTGCGCACCTTAAGCAGTAACACGGGCTCCACTATCGGTGGAGCCCCTGAATTGAGGAGAAGTAAGATGAAGATTAGACTGATAGTTGGAGGGTTGCTGTTCGCGCTCAGCATGACTGCGAATGCCGCGATCATTTCCTTTTCCCTGGCGGGGCCCTACACAGTGGACGGGGGTGGCACTCTGTCCGTCGACGTAGTGGTCTCCGAACTCGGTGGGGAAATTGTTTCGGGCTTCGATATCGACATCGAATACGATCCAGGGATTCTCTCTGTCGCCGGCATCACTCAGCACGAGGTGTTGGGCGATTCGTCCCTGTTCGATGCGCTCTATGATCCGGATCCTGATGGACTGTTCTGCCTGAGCCCGGCCAGTGGATGCCTGAGCATTTTTGGTGTCTCGCTGCTGGACGACTTGAGCATTGCAGGCCTGCAGAATGGTGCATCCGTGATCCTGGCAACCCTCGACTTCAATGTCATAGGCATGGGTAGCGATATCGTCACGGATCTGGCCTTCTTCCTGGATGTTTCTCTGGGTAAGGACGTCAAAGGCTTCGGGAATCAGGTCATCGTTCCAGCCACGAGCGTGCCGGAACCCGGCTCCCTGGCGCTGCTTGGCATAGGTCTACTGGCTTTGCTGAGCGGGCGGTTGCGGCCACGCTCGAACGCTGCTGCTTGACTTCACTTGGCTGAAGAGGGTGGCCGCATGCCACCCTTTTAGCCGGGGGTATTCGTTCGCTTACTTTACCTGAATGTGTTGGAGCTTCGTCGTAATGCAGTTGACGACAACATATCTCCGGAAAGTTGCTGGAACTGCTGGCTGCATCGCGAATGTCCTGTTGCTGTCGTGTTGGGCGCACGCCGACGGGGACAGCTTCATCGACGATCAACGGGCATTGGTAGAGACTGTTGTGGTTGTGGCCACGCGCCAACCGTCCGAGCAATTGCGGCTTCCGTACACAACTCATGTGATCCAGCACCAGGCAGCAGTTGAAGCCCAGTACCGCACTCTACCCCAGCTTCTGCGGGACTTTCCGGGGGTGATGGTTCAGGAAACCGCATTTGGTCAAGGCTCGCCTTATGTTCGAGGAATGACCGGCTTCCGTAACCTGATGTTGATCGATGGTATCCGGATAAACAATTCAGCTTTCCGAGATGGACCTAACCAGTACTGGTCGACTGTGGACGCTCTGGGGCTGGATCGGGTCGAAATGGTCAAAGGCCCGACTTCAACCCTGTACGGCAGTGACGCAATTGGCGCCACCGTCAATGCAGTGACCTTGGATCCATTTCTGGCACGAAGTGAAATGCTCATGCGAGTGGCTTCGGCTGAGGAATCGGTGAGCGGGCGGGCGCAATTCGGCACCACGTTGAGTGATCGGTTTGGGCTGGCGGCTGGCATTACGGGTAAGAGCTACGGTGACCTG
Source organism: Pseudomonadales bacterium (assembly GCA_041395945.1). Taxonomy (NCBI): domain Bacteria; kingdom Pseudomonadati; phylum Pseudomonadota; class Gammaproteobacteria; order Pseudomonadales; species Pseudomonadales bacterium. Next base: position 1,510,863 of record JAWKZN010000001.1, on the reverse strand, counting down.
GAAGGCGGTTCCCAGGTGGGTACTCAGCGTGGGGTTGGTTACGATGAACAAGGTGTGGATATCAAGGCGGCCTGGCTTGCGCCAGGGGGCTGGCGCGTCGATGGATTCACCAGTGAGTTGCGGCAGAATAACGTGCCGCGAACTCACAGTACAATTGCAGGAGTATCTTGGCACGGCACTACAGTTGGTAGCGACTTGCGCCGTGAACTAGACCAGCAGCGAAGTCTCTCTTACCTGAAGCTTACCCATTCGGATCTTGTGGGTATGGTAAAGGTTGCCGAGTTTACCGCTTCTTATGCGCAGACGAAGGAGGTGGAGGATAGAATCCGTGGTTCCGGGCGCTGGGACAAACAGGGCTTCGACCTGGCAACTTCGGGCCTTCTCGCCCAGTTTCGCAGCGATTCACCCATTGGCAGCCTCACTTACGGAATCGATTACTATCACGATTCCGTGGATTCCTATTCCAGCCGCAATCCGGTCCAGGGTCCGGTCGCTGATGACGCCAGCTACCGAACCATAGATCTGTATCTGCAGAACCGCGTATCGTTGAGTACATCCGTGGAGCTGCTGGCGGGCATTCGCCGCACATGGATCGGCACCGATACGGACAGTGTGCTGGATCCCCAGACCGGTGAGGTCCTTGGCATCAACGACTCTTGGTCCTCCACCGTCGGAAGTCTGGGTGTTAACTGGGCAGTGCAACCGGACAGGCTTGCCGTGTTCGCCAATTTGTCTCAGGGATTCCGCGCTCCCAACCTGTCCGACCTCACCCGGTTTGATAGTGCGCGCTCCAATGAGGTAGAGACCCCCGCGCCGGGGCTGGAACCGGAGCATTTCCTGACTGCGGAGGTTGGGATGCGGTTGCGCGGTGAGCAATCGCGACTCGAGATTTCAGTGTTCACTACCGGCATGGATGATCTCATCCAGCGTGTCCCTACAGGAAATCAGCTCGACGGAGAATATGAAATCACCAAAACCAATGCGGGAGATGGGCGTGTTGATGGTGTCGAGATCTCGTGGACTGTCTTTGTCACCCCGACGTTTGAGCTGTTCGGCCAGATGGCATGGCTAGATGGTACCGTCGGTACGTTTCCCACCTCGGAGCCCATACGTGTCGACGAGGCCATTGACCGCATGATGCCACTGAACGGCTCCATTGGACTGCGATGGACACCCGCCGAAAGCCGCTATTGGCTGGAATGTCAGTTCGTTGCGGCGGATGGTCAAAGTGACCTGTCCACACGTGACCAGGAAGACACCAGCAGAATTCCTCCAGGTGGAACACCAGGATATGGTGTGATGCATTTGCGAGGCGGCTATCGAATCAGCGAGACCCTACGCGTATTCGGTGCTTTGGAAAATGTCACCAACAGGGACTATCGCGTGCACGGTTCCGGCACCAACATGCCCGGTCGCAACTTTATTGTTTCACTACAGGCAATACTGTAAGTCAATTTCAGTGTCCACGCCAAAGCTTGATTGTTGCTTTTTCAATCGCGAAGAGCGGTCAAAATACAACGGCCGGACTCCCTATGATCTCTAAATTTCCCTGGGAATAGCTGTTGCAGCCGAATTGAAGCAACCTGGGGTCTGTGCTTGAATTTGAATCCCCCGAGAGTTTCCACCACAGTTACCCAGCTCTTCCTGCTGGCAAGCGTGGTATTTCATTCCGTTGATGCGTTTGCAGTTCGAGATGCTTCGAAAGGGTGACGGTCCCGTTTCACTCGGGCTTCCAGCCGGGGAAATCAATCCAGTTTCGAAGCGCTCAGACGTGCCGGGGTTGATCCTCTGAACACCGCCATAGACGGGATATTGGGCGATGACGTATTCAGAGTGGCAGCATCGCGATCACCTCGATTGCAGAGCTTTCTCGAATACCGAAGGCAGATCCAGGATAACAAACATGTTATCTGTGTAAGTAACGGCGGGCGACCAGTCCGAAAAGAACTCAGCCAGTTCAGGATATCGGTTCTTCAGGTGTAGCAGATTCGCAGCCTCTTTCCGCAATGGAATTGAGAAGTTCTCGACACTGAAGCGGTGTTGCGTGCAATTCGAATCAATTGCCGGTTCACCGTACTTCCGATAGAGGGGCAGCTTCAACGAATGAATCTCCGTTAGCGAGGATTCTGGTTGCGCCATCCGTTCGGACCTGCTTGGCCATTCAACATTGTTGAAGAGGCAGTGAAATTTCCCACATCTGTATGAGATCAGACTTGTCTTCAGAACTTCTTCGCCGGCGATAGAAGACTGAGTGTTTTCTGGTCGGCTGGGAGTCCGGAACTCAGTTCTCAAAAGACAAAGAGAGACCAGATAATCGACGGCTTCGGAAGTCCCGGAGTCATGTGCAAGATCAAGTGCGTTCTATAGTGCTGTGTCCTGTCGCCAGATATCGGCACTATTTCCGACGAGAAACCTGGCAGTTTCCGTCCTTTTGATTGCGGCCGCCGCAATCAAAAGTGTGCGCCGTGATAAACAAAGCTGTTCGGATTTGTTCCCCGCATCACAAGATGTTGAGCCTCTTCGGTTTTTTCATTTTTGCAATTCATTGAATCGGCGTCTGTCCGCCCTGTGTGTGGATAGTGATGTCCGCACCCCGGGCAAGCAGTAAATCCAGTGCTTCGCGACGATCGCCGATGATTGCGCCTCCAACCGGGCATCCGCACCGGCACAAAACACCGGTATTTGATAGCCCGGAGGACCCGGGATTCGTCAGGGCAGGAGGTAGATTGAATCTACCTCAACCGTCCTGAGCTGGCTCAGAAATTCACCTGTGCCTGCAGCGCCAGGGTGCGTGGTGGATCGATGAACTGGAAGTAGTTATTGCCGAGCAGATTCCCCAGCGGTACATCGTTGCCCCACGCCGTGGTTTTCTTGTCGTTGAGGTTTTTCCCGATCAGAGCAAGCTGATAGCGGCCGTCGAGGGAATCCAGTGAGAGTCGGGCATTGAGTTTGTAGAAGCTGTCCTGAGCCATGAGCGGATCCAGATCGCCGGGAACTTCATACTCATCGCTGAAATTCACGTTCGCCTGAATACCCATTTCCCAGTCCTGCGCAACTGGTACGTAGTACGCCGCAAATACGTTGCCGCTGTATTCGGGCGCAAACTGCAGGCTTTCTCCGGTGAGGTCACACACGGCCCCGGCCCCGAAAATGCAGGGTCCTTCCTCATAGCTGTCGTACTCCGCGTCGAGGAAGCCGATGGCTCCGCCGACGGTCAGCCGATCGGTGACCTGCCAGCGCAGATCGAGTTCGAGTCCCTGGGTGACCGCCTTCGCGGCGTTGCCAACGAGAAATGCGGCAGCACCGTCGAATGTGGATACCTGCAGGTTGTCAAATTCGGCACGGAATGCTTCGGCTGTTAAAAAAGCAGCACCATCGGCCAGCGACAGTTTCAGACCGATGGAATAGCTGTCGACGTCCTCGGATTCGAACTCTTCGGAGTCCACCAGACCATTGACATTGTCCTCATCGAACCCGCCTGCCTTGAAGCCCTGGCTGAAGGTGGCGTAAAGCATGGCGTCGGCGGTTGCATCCCACTCCACGGTCACGGAAGGACTCAGCTCGTCTTCGTCCCGGGAAAGGTTGGGGAAAGTGTGAGGATTACCCAGCGCAAGCAGTGGATAGGTGGCGTTGGTGACGGGATCGACCACGGAGGAGCCGAGAGTAGAAAAATACAGCTCCTTGTCGGCGTCCTTTTCGTCCTCCGTGTAGCGCAATCCGCCCATGAGCCGCAGTCGATCGCTCAGATGCCAGGTCCCCTGCGCGAACAGAGCCCAGCTTCGGGTTTCCTGCTCGAATAACTGATTACGGGAACCAGTGCGGGGTATCGCGCCAGGCAGATTTGCATCCAGTGCCGGTACAGCAGCCAGGTTGACGTCCACTCGCTTGTTGGATTCCAGATTCTCGCGGGAGTAATAGGCACCGACAATGTACTCGAACCTGTCGCTGAGTGGCGAGGCCAGTCGTACTTCCTGGGACCAGGTGTCGTAATCCTGCTTTCCGGGAATGGCCAGCAGCGAGAGGTTGGTGAAGTCGACATCGTCATTCTTGTCGAACTCGTAAGCGATGTAGCTGGTTATGCTCGTCAGGGTGTGCTCCCCCAGCGAGTAGTCGAATGTAAGTGTGACGTTCTGCGTCTCGGTATCGTCGAACTCCTCGGTGAAGAATGGCAGAGAACCGGGTCCCGATTTCTTATAGTCGAAATCGGTTTCCGCCCGGGGATCATTAGCCTGGCTCAAGGCGACCAATGTCGGCGTTGCAATGGTGAGCTGATTGGCACGGCCATTCACTTCAAATTCACTGGCTTCGGCCTTCAGGGTAACGGTGAGGTCATCAGTCGGGTCCCAACGCAGCGTGCCGCGGACTACCCACTCGTCACGTTCCGGCTCATCGTCGCCAGTCAGCGAATTTTTCATGTAGCCATCTGAGGCAGCGAACCTGCCGACCACACGGAGGCCGAAGTCATCCGAAAGCGGACCGGAGAGCACTCCCGTGATTTCACGGGTATCGAATTCCGGTTCCCAATACGCAGCCACCGAGTTCTCCCATTCGGTCGTCGGAGCGCGCGTGGTGATGTTTAACGCACCAGCGATGGTGTTCTTACCGAACAGGACTCCCTGTGGACCTTTCAGTACCTCGACGCGTTCCACATCCAGAAAGGGGTTTCGTGCTGAGCGTGAGCGACCGTAGTAGACGCCGTCGATGAAGGTGCCGACGGACTGTTCGAATCCGTAGTTTACGCCGGACCCTACACCGCGGATGAAGATGTTGGTGCTCACCGCTGCTTCGGATATCTGCACGCTGGGAACGTAGTAGGTGAGTTCCTCGAGCGTGGTGATCGCCTGCTGATCGAGCTGCTCCCCGGCCATCACCGAGACCGCCACGGAGACATCCTGCAGGCTTTCCGGGCGTTTGGTGGCGGTGACCACGATTTCTTCGAGCACCGGTGCGGCGATGGCCGGAACGCCCGGAACCGCGCACAGCAGCGCTGCAAAGATGGTGAATGAAAAGTTTCTCATCGCGTATCTCCCCATAATTACCGATTGTCGCCCCGACTACCCCCGGCGGTCAGCAGCCCGACAATTTAGCGTTTCCACGGAGTTGTTTCTTAACCGGTGGAAGCGGATATTTATCTTTTTGCGACATCCTGAGGACGATGCCCTACTCGACCACCAGCAGCTGGCTGTTAACCTTGTTGCGCACCCTGGATGCCCGGGGGCTGATCTTCAGGCGTTCCTGGCCACCGAGGAACTCACGCTGGAGGCGCTGCACTCAGCCAGTCTGCGTATCCCGGTCGAGGTCATGACGCGGCTCTGGCGGCGGGCCAGGGAACTCACCGGCAACCCGGCCATCGGTGTGGCGGTGGCGGAGTTCGTGGGACCGACAACGTTCGGCACGTTGACGATGGCGCTCTATGCCGCCCCCGACCTCGGGACCGCACTGAAGACACTCGCGCGCTACGGGAGTCTGTTTACCGACGGGGCCATCTGGTGGATCAGACGCGAAAAGCAGCATGTGGATCTGTTTGTGCTGACACGGTTCGATACTGCGGATGAAGTCGTTGACGCCGCAGGTGCCACCTACCTGAAGATCCTGAGGGACATATCCACTCAGAAACTCGTTCCGATGCGTGTCCGCCTGGCCAGGGTTGCACCCACAGACAGGACGCCGTGGCAGAACTTCTTCGACTGTCCTTTGCTGTTCAACACCCAGCTGCCCACCGTCATGCGCTTCGGCGCAGAAGGCTTTGATCGACGACTGTTCGGATACAATGCTGAGCTCTTCGAATACGCCATCAACATAATGGACGCCCAGCTCGCCGGTCTGAAGCAGGGACCGATAACCGCTCACGTTCGCGCCCGGATCGTGGTGGGTTTATCGGAACACGCAGCGGGGATCGAAGTGATCGCACAACAATTGGAGATGACTCCGCGATCCCTGCAGCGGAAGCTGAAGATGGAGGGCCGGAGCTTCAGCGATCTGGTCGACAATGTCCGGCGTGAGCTCGCCACCCGCTACCTGCAGCACTCGGTGCTGCCGATCTCCGAGATCAGTCATCTGATCGGCTACAGCAATCAATCCAGTTTCACTCGCGCCTGCGAGCGCTGGTACCAGCAGCGGCCCCTGGATGTGCGCAGATGTGGCCACGTCTGCAGTCCTGAGCTTCGCAAGAGCTGATGCAAACGACTCGAATCGGGTGGGGAATGTACGCAGGTTCTGTGCCTTTTTACCGGCGCAGTGCTGACTCGAATCCGTGCCGGTCGCAGGAGCGGGAGTCGATGAGTCGGCGAAAGCTAGACCGATGGAGAAGTTTCTGCGAGGGTCGAAGCAGCACTCAAACCTCATCGGAAATTTTCGTCATTGCAGGGAGCTGATGAAAGACTTCGATATCGAGCTTCTCTATGCCGAACTCGATCAGAAGCGGGTATTACTGGGACTGACCTGGAAGGGTGTCGCGAAGGAGATCGAGCACCGCTTTGCAAAGGTATCGCCATCGACAATCGCAGGTCTTCGCGGCAGAAAAATCGTCGAGGGAGATGGCGTTCTGCAGATGCTGCTGTGGCTGGAGCGAGCGCCGGAAAGCTTCGTGCCGGGCATCAAGCCTGAACGGAAGCACCAGCTGGTCGAACCGAAGAACGCCGTACTGCGCTTCGATGTGAGGAAAACATACAGGCTTCTCGATGCGAAACGGCTCGAAGAAGCGCTGACCTGGGAAGATCTCGCAGATCAGATTGGCGGATTCTCAGCGGGTGCATTGCAGCGTTTCGGGAGGGGAGGCAGGACGGCTTTTCCGGGGATCGTGCGTATCGCGCGATGGCTCGGCATTGCTGTGAAAGAGCTTACCGGCGAATATCCAGGATGACGGTAATGCGTATCTGGGTCAGCGCAGACAGCGCGAAGCTGGTGCAGGCGTACGAATGAGCCCTTCGAGCTGAGATTCAGGTCTGAGTGGACTGGAGAAATACCGGGTTTCGGGTAGCCCTTCCTGACTGCGGAGGTCAGGCGATCCCGATCTTCACGCTGCCGATGAGCGAGATAGTCCGCATGGGTGGAGTAGATGTCCCGGACCAGCTCATCGGGAAAAACGGTCTGGAAGCGGACGATGCCTCGGGCAGCCGTTGTCTGCGCACCGAAGATGGGATGAAGAACGGGCCTTCGATCTGCTCAGGTGTGAGCAGACACAGATCTTCGTCGACGTCCGGTGAGGCTGTGAGTTGAAGCTCCTCGTTGCGGCACCGGGTCAGGGCCCATCGGGTTGTTTCATTGCGCTGCCACCAGGCAATCGAGCCGAGGCCGAGCAGGGCGGCACCTGCCTGCATCAATCGTCTTCTGCGCAACGCCGCCTGCCTGCAGAGCTTTGCCGCTTGCTGTCGTACTCTCCGGGGCGCTATTGACCATCCTGATCGTTCATTCTCCCGGTCACCCGTTCCGCGCCACCGAGCTGGAGCTGCATATCCTGCACCAGCAGATTCCGGTTCGGCCGGATCGGTACGGGACTGCCGATTGCTTCGAAGCCGGTGGATGTGTAGAGATCTGTTGCTATTCTATTGCCCAGGGTGACGCCAAGTCTGACTGAGCCAGCGCCCTGCGCGCGAGCCCATCTGATGATCTCCATCAGCAGCCGTCGACCGATCCCAAGCCCTCTGAATTCCGGTGCGACCCACATCTGAAACACCTGTGCGGTGACCGGTTGCGACGCCTCGATCTGACCCCAGGCAAGACCGGCGGGTCGGTTCTCACAGTCCGCACGCAGGGGCAGATCCCGGCTCGGTGCCAGATTCTCGAGGCGGGAAATCCAGTACTGATCCGGTCGGTCGATTGCCTCTTCGTAGGTCGACCCGAAGGCATCCGGTGCGTCCTGCAGCGCCTGCAGCCTCAGGGTTCGATAGACCTGCCACTCGGAACTCGCAAAAACGTGGATGCTAGCGTCGCTCATGGAACCCCGTTGCCGAACTGAACAGAGATGCACTCAGGATTTCGCCCGTTGGCACCATTGCCTGGCAACTTCCATGTCTGTTTCAACACCCAGACCCAGTTCGTACATTGTGCACAGTTGCCACATGGCCTCGCGATTACCGCCAGCGGGATGCTCAGCGGCTGCAGTGAAACATTGCAGTGACTCCGGATAGTCCCTGTGAGCGAAGAACGCCTTGCCGTATTCGAACAGTGCCGAGGATGGCAGTTTCAAAAGGGATATGCAGGCATCCATTGCAGGCTGTGCCGGTAGCGGAGCGGACTGTGCCGGGCTTACCATGACATTGAATTCAGGATTGCCGTCCGCGCGGGCAATCATTTTCCCGATATCCGTGGGTCGATAGAGAAACCAGTCGTCGTCCATGGCCAGCCGTGAGTAAAACATGACGAGCAGCACGGCAGAGGACATGTTCTGGCGTCTAAGGATCAGTGATCCCTCCTGAGTCAGTGCGAACACGAAATTCCACCAGCTCGATATCGGGGCACCCAGACCGAGCGTTCCCACGTAGTACATTGCCGAATAAAGCGGATCGAAGTCATCCTGCTGATAACTCCTGAAGCCCTCGTGGGTTGCCGTCGTGGAAATAAACCATCGCTTATCCTGGCAGCGGAAATCGACGCCTGGAATCACCCGGGTTCTCAGTATGGTTTCGCTGCCTTCTGCAACGCCCAGGGATTCGATCTGCAGATCACCGTTTTCCAGTTTCTGTAATCGTATATGCGTCACAGGTTGGCCGACGCTGCTCACACCGAGTACGGAGCTGAGCCGGGGTGCCGGAGTCCTGGGCCCGGAGGACTCCGGATATTCGAAGTGTTCGAGCCAGTGGGTATTCTCAAACGTACCGGTGGGCGGGTCACACTGACGCTGCGCGGCGGCTGCCAGCTCGGGCCAGCCCGACGGGTAGACCTTCTGCTCGGGTGTGATCGTGGTGCAACCACCCAGCAGACAAACCAGCAGGGCAAGTCTCAGGCTGATCTGACTGCGCGGGTTGCTGTGGCTCACTTCGATGATGGTTATCCCCTCATGCCTTTCAGGAGCGGACGGGCATCCATGCCTGTCAACGGGCTGATACAGGCGCACACTCGTCTTCGGCAATCCTGACCCGGGCCCCGCTGTCAGCCCGAGCCGGCGCCACTGCGCAATTTCTCAAGATTGTCCTGATGTTCGCCTTCGCTCAGCTTGTAGAAGGAGATCACCGCGATCATCGACATCCACAGGAACAGGATGGTCGGCACATAGTAGGCACCCAGGCGCCACACGGTTTCGTCGGTGACCTGCTCTACCGTCGCACCTGTCGGAAACTCAGCCAGGGCCAGCACGAAGGAGGCGACCATCAATCCCAGACCCTGGACGCTTTTACGCACGAAGGTGACACTCGAGAAAAATACACCTTCGGATCGCCGGCCGGTTCGGAGCTCAGCCTGTTCAACCAGGTCCGCAGTCATGGAGGAATAGAGGATCTGGAAGCAGATGATAAGCCCAACATCGATGATGCCGGTGATGAGCACGAACCAGAAAATGAATGGGGATCCGTTGTCCGGAAGCACGTCGATCAGACGCAGGAAAACCGGCAGGGGTGCACCCAGAAACGCTATCAGCCCGACTCCCATTGCACCGCGCTTCTTGCCGAAGCGTCGTGTGACGATGGGCGCGAGCACGCCGCCGAGCACCGCAGCCAGGAAGACGCCCATGGTGATCAGTCCGGTCTGCACGGACGTGAACTCCCAGAAGTAGGTATAGAAGTAGAATGCCAGCGCGGCGGCCAGGCCGGTCGCAACAGCACCGAGCAGCGCGCCGACGAACAGAGCGATAAACGACCTGTTGGCCAGGGTTTCGTACAGTTCCCTGAAGATTCTGCCCAGGGTCATTGTGCGCTGCGGCGGTGGGCTCTTGAGGTACGGGATGCGCGAATGCGTACCCGCGGTCGATGCGAGGATCGAGATGAAAATAAGCACCGAGCCGACCACGCCGAGCACCTCATAGCTTGCCGGATTGAAACGGCCATCCGCGATGGATGGTGTCGCGAATGCGGGGAAAATGGCGAAGAACATCATCACCGTCATGGCGTTGCCGCCGGTCCAGCCGAAATAATAGCGATAGCTGAGCAGTGAACTGCGTTCGTGATAATCGCCGGTCAGCTCCGGTGTGAGAGCGGTACTGGGTGTCTCGTAGAGGGTGATAAAGGTCCGTATGCACACGGCAAGCAGCAGCAGATACCAGAACAGCCCCGTCTGTCCCCAAGCTGTGGGTGGATTCCAGAGCAGGAAGTAGGACAGGGGAACCGGCAGCAGCGAGGCGTACATGAACGGATGGCGCCGACCCCAGCGTGAACGGAGATTGTCAGACCAGTAGCCGACCACCGGATCTGACAATGCATCGAAGACCAGCGCGGTCGTGATGGCGATGCCCACCAGGCGCGCGTCCAGCCCTACTACCTGGCTGTAGAAGAGCAGCAGAAAGTAGTCGAAGCCGTTGTTCTTGACCCCGAAGGCTACGGAACCGAAGCCGTATGCGGTTTTCAGCCAGAAGGGAATGGGCGGGGTTGCGGGATTCAATGAGGCGAGTCTCGAAGTGCTGAGAGTGCCCAGTGTAACCGTGGGGTGGCCCGCTTTACGACGCAGGAATCACGAGGGCCAGTCGACCCCGGCCCGAAGCGGTCTCTGCACAGCGAAGGAATCTGTGCTTACCGGGAGGTGGCGATGTCCGCCACGATATCGTAGTGAAAGCGGACGAAGCGCAGCAGTTCACTCTCCAGAATGCGCTCCTGGTCGCTGTGGGCGCCGTAACCCTTGGGGCCATCTTCGATGTCTATCGCCGGTCCGATGCCATAGCACTGAATGCCCCGGGCACGGAGGTACGCCATATCGGTAGCACCGGTGCTCATCGTCGGCAGGGTGGTCGCCTCATAGTGTTTGCGGACGTTCGCTTCGATGACTTTGAAGGCCTCCGTGTCGAGGCTCGAGGTGCCGGCGGGTCGGATATTGCGGGGTGCCCAGTTTACTGCGATAGATGGGTCATTGATCACCCCGCGGACCTGCTCGAGGAATGCTTCCGCGTCTTCGGTGGGTTCGAGGCGTGTGTCGAGGGTGGCCGTAGCATCCGAGGGGATGACGTTCACCCGATAGCCGCCTTCGAAGATGGTCGGAGAGATGGAGGTGCGCAGCATGGAAGCGTGGCGTGGTTCATGGCGGCGGAAATAGTCGTCTGCGGCATTGCGGATTGCGGCATCCGGGTGGAGGACGTCCATGTACCGCTGCGCATCTTCCGGTGAGGAGATAGCGGCCAGACGTTCGAAATAGGTTCTGGTGGTTTCGTTCAGGCGGATGGGAATCCGCCACTGACCGACAGCGCTAACGGCTTCTGCGAGGTGAAGGATGGCATTGTCCATCAGGGGTACGGAGCCGTGGCCAGCGGGTCCTGTGGCGGTGAGTGCGATGGCGCGCGGTATCTTCTCCATGGTCTGAACGGCCGCATAGCCGACCTTGCCGTTCTGTCGGGTGACGCCGCCGCCTTCCGCATAGCAGAACTCGGCTTCGATGGCGTCGAGATGATTGTTCACCATGTACTCGATGCCCACCTGTGTCGCACCTTCTTCCCCGGACTCCGCCAGAAATATCACGTCCCTCTCCAGCGGTATGTTGAGCCGCTTGAGCGTCAGCATGGCCATCAGGGCGGAAACCAGGTTGTCTTTGTCATCCACTGTACCGCGGCCGTAGACGTAGCCTCCGGCACGGGTAGCGCTGAAAGGCGGTACCTGCCACTTGGCCGGATCCACATTGACCGTATCCGTATGCGCCATGATCAGAATCGGCAGCTTGCTGCCGTCGCCCTTCAGCCGCGCCACCACATTGGGTCGATGCGCTTCCAGGGCAAAGGTCTGTACCGGGATGCCGTCTGCTTCGAGTGCACGAACGAGATACTCGGCTGCATCAATCTCACGTCCCGGCGGATCGGTGGTATCGAAGCGCACCAGGGCGAGAAAGTGTTCCAGAGCTTCTGCTTCGATCGCGGCCCAGTCAGGCTGAGGTGCGGCTACTGCGGAACCGGTAAACAGGCTGACAGCAAGCACGAGGGTTATTTTTTTCATGGCGGGAAGCATAACGTCCGCCCCGGGCGGGCGCCAAGGGTCGTCGCTGGCTTGCTGTTTCATCCGGACCTCTGGCGGTCCCCGCAGACGGCTGAATCAGGGAGTGGGTCGCCATCGTCTGGCTGCCCGGGTCGCGCGGCGCTGCAGCAGTCGGGTGACGCTTTTTCGCAGTCGGATCCAGAGGCTCAGAAAGAGTCTGCGTCTGCGAGTGGCCGGAGTTTCTGCCATGTGAAGTTCCAGAAATTCCACCGCCTCCTGCACCACGCGACGCGCACTGCCCATGAACTCCATCTGCATGAAGCCGTGCGGCATGGTGGCTTCTTCGATGTAGTGATGGGGTATCTGGGCCGTCGCCAGTGCGTCGCGGAGTCGCCGGTTCTGTACCAGCAGCGAATCCTGAGTGCCGACCACGACGAAGCAGGGCGGCAGTCTGTCCGCCCAGGAGATCGGGCTGACCCGCGGGTCGGCGAGCTGTTCGGGCGTATCACCCTGCAGATAGGCCCGGTGAATGAAGCGGTTGGCGCTTGAACTGCCCATGTCGCTCATGTCGAACACGCCATAGATCAGCAGTGCCGCAGAGAGTTTTGGCGCGGTGAGGCGACCCGCCAGCAACCCGGCGGTGGCACAGGCCAGGTTCGCCCCGGCTGAATCTCCGCCAATTGCGATCCTGGCGGGATCCCCGCCGAAACGGACCGCATGTTCAGTCGCCCAGTACACGGCCTGCACGCAATCCTCCAACCCGGCCGGGAACGGGTGCTCGGGCGCCAGTCGATAGTCGACGCTGAGTACCAGGAAGCCTTTCTCGGCGAATCGGGCCGTCAGTTTCCTGTGACTGGCGGGACTGCCGGCGACCCAGGCGCCCCCATGGAGATAAATCAGCACCGGAAAGGGTCCCGGTCCATCGGGCACCAGCAGATCGATTGTTGCCGTCGTGTCCGGACCGATTTCAATACCCGACACCAGGCGGCCGAACTTCGGCAGACGGACATTAAGCAGGCTGGTGACGCTGTCAAACAGCGCCCGCAGGCCGCCGACACTTGCGCCACTGCGGAATTCCCCCGCCAGACCGGCTTCGGTACTCAGGATCGAGTCCTCCACCGGTGCCAGACGCTGCGCCAGGTGGTTACGGACGTTCAGCGCTCGCTGTCGCAGGCCGCGGACGCGGGTGGTTGCCGCTGCTTCGTCCGCCGTTTTTTCTGGTGCCGTCATGCCATGGCCTCTGCGCACCAGCGGCAGAATTGCCCTCATGGTGCATCGCAGCAAATAATAGCAGGAAATTGGTGCAATGCAATAAAACCGCTCGATCGCTCAAAAAGACCGGGTTCCCCGGGGCAGGCGCTGTGGCCTGGTCCACATCCCGGCAACAGAAAGTTGACCGCCGCAGGCCATATGGCCACATTGTTTGTCCTTGGCAGGCGCCGCTGCCTGGTATCGCAGGGTGCGCCGCTTACTCCGCCGTCGACTTGTGCAGGTAGGGAAATGTCCATCAAACACGCTCTGGTGGTCGATGATTCGAAATCGGCGCGAGTCTCGCTGCAGAGAATGCTCGAACTGCATCATCTGGTCGTGTTACAGGCCGAGTCCGGTGAGGCCGCTCTGGAGTTGCTCGAACATCAGAATGTGGATGTGATCTTCATGGATCACACCATGCCGGGTATGGATGGTCTGGAGGCTGTTGCGGCCATCAAGCGCAATCCGCAGACCGCCATGATTCCTGTGATGATGTATACGACTAAGGAGGGTGAGGTGTACGTGGGTCAGGCGCGTGCTCTGGGAGCGATCGGCGTGCTGCCTAAAGAAGTCCAGCCTCAGGCTTTGTTCGACATGCTGGTGAAACTGGGACTGGTGGCAGAGAGACGCAGTTCCAGCACGCCCAAAGGGCTCGACGTTCCCCAGAGGCGACGGGACGATCAGATGGCTGTATCCGGGCAGACCCGTGAGCACCCGGCCCCAGGTTTCTCAGTGGAAGCGCTGCTCAATCGTATCCTGGAAGATCAGCGCGATCTGCGTGCCGAGTTGCTGCGTGGCAGTCGCGTTGTCGCGCGGCAGGTGGCGACGGAAATCGTCGAGGAACAGATGGCGCGCCAGCGACCTGTCGAAGCAGCAGATGCCCCCCCGGGCACAGGATCCGGATCGAGATTCGGACTGTTCGGTCTGGTCGCGGTGCTCGCCTTCGCAGCCGGCGCGCTGTTCTGGCAGGTGCGCGTTGACCGTGCCGGTGATGGCCTGGCGGTAGCGGCAGGCGATGCAGCATCCCGGGCGCAGCAGCAGATCCGTACTCTGGAAACGGAACTCCACACGCAGCGCACTTTGCAGCAGCAGCGCAGTCTCCGCGCGATCGACGCGCTGCAATGGGCGATCAATCGAAACGCTTCGCTGCCCTTCGAGGAGGTTGCATTCAACGATGCCCGGGCATCCGGTCTTGGGGATCTGCTCTCGCAACTCGTCTCTCTCGACTTCCGGGGGAGGGTGCGTATCGAATCTCATCTCGGCGAATTCTGTCTCGAAGAGGATCCGGCAGGTGGCTATAGACCTGCCGCGCCGGATACGCGACTGGAAGCCTGTGCGTTACTTGGACATCCCCTGGACGATTCTTCGAGTGTGAGTGAGCGGGAGTCGGTGGGATTTGCCGAATTCATCGCGAATTCGCCCTTCCTCCAGGACTCGGGTATCGAGGTGGAGCTCGTTGCCCATGATCGAGAGCGTTCATTCGCCCAGTATCCTTACCCCCTGGATTCAGCCGTTGCCGGTGACTGGAATCGGGTTGCTGGATTGAACAACCGTTTGGAGTACTCTCTGATCATCGATCGGTCCGCTCTGCCGGAGTAGGGGTGGCTGGGATGGCCGGTGCATGCGACTGTGCGGGCTGGAGGGGCTATGTCCAACGGATTCAATCCAACCAGAAGACGGATCACTCTGGGGCTGGGGGCCGGCTTCGGCCTGTCGGTGTCCTCGGGTGCACGGGTGTTCGCGGGCACCCGGTCACCGACCCCTGCACAGATCGAAGGGCCCTTCTATCCCGTCGACAAGCAGGCCGACACCGATCTGGATCTGACAACAGTGGGGGATCGCTCCGCAACGGCCGTCGGTAGCGTCATCCTGGTGCGCGGACGGATTCTCGATGTCGAGGGGGCGCCTGTGCAGGATGCGCTCGTGGAGATCTGGCAGGCCAATCACTACGGACGCTATGCCCATCCCCGGGACCCCAATCCGCAACCGTTGGATGAGAATTTTCAGGGTTGGGGAACGGTAACCACCGCGGCCGGTGGTGAGTATGGATTCAGGACAATCAAACCCGGTCCTTACTCACTGGAGTATCTGGGCGCCAGCGGCTGGCGCTGCCGGCACATACATTTCAAGATATCCAGGCAAGGCTACCGATCACTGACCACCCAGATGTACTTTCAGGGTGACCCACTGCTGGCGCAGGATGCGGAAATCGCCAAGTTGGCAGCGGCACAGAGGCCGCGACTTATCGTCGCCGAGCAGACCGATGCAGCTACTGCGCTGCCGCTTTTTCAGTTCGATGTGGTTCTCGCGGCGCTCTGAAGCGGAGGGTTGCCAGATCTGTCTGTTCCGCTCTCTCTTCTGCCTCGTCCTGCTGCTGATGGCAGACCTGACCGCGCTTGCAGCTGATCATCCCGTCAACGTCAACTGCAACGCCGACCTGCTCTGTGTAGAGGTTTTCAAGGCGGCTCAGATACGCCTGATTGTCGACAACCGCACCATTAAACCATTGAGTTTCGGCCTGTTTCTGCAGGGCTATCCGGATTCCGCAAAGCCGTTCCTGCTGACCCTCGACCAGCCTCAGCGGGTCGAACTGGTGGCGCTGCCAAACGATGGTCGTCGCTGGAGTTATGAGTACCGTATTCATTACGGGCACGAGCGCTACCCGCATGACGATGGATACCTCTATCGGCTGCCTTACGCACCGGATTCGGCTTTCGAAGTGACTCAGAGCCACACCAATCTGACGACCCATCACACCGGGAACCGGTTCGCTCTGGATTTCGCCATGCCGATCGGCACGCCGGTACATGCAGCCCGCGGAGGCAGAGTGGTCAGCGTGTTTCAGGACTCGGATGCCCGAAGTCTGCAGGGAGAGGCTTCGGCCAATCACGTCTGGATTCTGCACAGCGATGGGACCATCGGAAAATATCTGCATCTCGCCCATCAGGGGGTGAGGGTCTCGGAACAGGACCTGGTCGATGCGGGGGAGATGATCGGTGTGTCCGGAAATACGGGTTTCAGCACCGGTGAGCATCTGCATTTCAGCGTATCGACCCTGCACGACGGGACGCTTTACGAAACCTTCAACCTGCGCTTCGCGACCGGATCAGGCGAGGAGCATCTGGTCAGCGGGATGCGCTACCTGAACCCGTCTGCTGTGCGCCAGCCTAAAACGCTTCCTTGAGTCCGTACTGTTGCAGTTTCGCCTGAAACTCCGCCACATCATGGGAGAGAATGACGATGTCGTGTTTGGCACCGGAAGCGTCCCGCACATGGTCGCGCAGCAGCGCCTCCGCTCGAAAACCAAGTCCTTCGAAGACGGCGATCGCGGCCTGCTGATCTGCTGTCATCTGGGCGGTGAGTTTTTCCAGTCCCTGAGACAGGGCAAGAATGAAACTTTCCTGGATGAGGGTGCGCCCGAGACCCTTTTCTCTCTGTTCCGGGCTTAACAGCACCCGTAATTCTCCGACATGGGGTGACCAGGAGTGTTCGTCCCGCACGACGGCCGAACAGCCGAGCAGCTTACCCTCACGAAGTGCGAGGAGGCTGGTGATAGTGCCGGCTTCGAGTTCCCTGATCCAGGCAGACAGAACTTTCGGCTGGGTGATATCCCGGCGCAGAAACAGCAGATCGTGTGCGGGCAGGGTGCGTGCGAATTCCAGTACGGACTGTTCATCGGCCGGGGTCATGAGTCGTAACTCGATTCGGGAACTGGAGAGTTCGACGGTTCGCGGGTAGCGGGATTCCGGTTGAGTCATACTGAACGCTCCGCCAGCCAGGCATCGAGTCGGGGCCACATTCTGCGTACTGCGTTGGGCCCGGCGATCAGACTGACATGTCCACCTTTCAGGAGAACCTCTTCCTTGTCGTGTGAGCTGACCAGTTTCATCAGGGGTTTGCTGCACTCATAAGGCACCAGATGGTCGTGTTCCGCGACGATGGTGAGCAGCGGCACTTTGATATTTGACAGTTTTGCAGGCTTGCCGCCGACCACCAGTTCTCCGGTGAACAGCTTGTTACCCCAGCTCAGTTCCCTGGTGGTCTGGCGCATGTATTCACCGGCCAGTGGCAGCGTCTCATTACCCCAGCGGTCGAAGACCCGGTAAGACTTCACGAATTCGTCGTTCCACATCTGCTCCCACACCCGCAGTTGTCCGGCGATCTTCTGGGCCGGTCGCTGCATCTCGAAACCCTGGGTTACGAAGTCCGCGGGGATGATCCCCAGAGTGTCTACCAGCCGGTCGACGTCGAAGTAGCGCTGGTCCTGCCAGACGTTGTTGAGCCCCATCTTGTGCCAGTCGACGGGTGTGGTGAGACAGACGAGGTTTTTCAGAGGACCGTCTGCGTGGGTTGCTGCGTAGATCAGGGACAACACGCCACCCATGCAGTAACCGATGATGGACACGTCGGTCTCGCCGCTGACCTGCTGCACTTTGCGCACGCAGGTCGGCAGGAAATCCTGGGTGTAATCCTCCAGTTTGAGGCCGCGCTCTTCCGGAGTCGGTGCTTCCCAGTCGATCACAAACACATCGAAACCCTGGCGGAGCAGGTATTCGACCATGCTCTGTCCGGGTGCGAGATCAAAAACGAACGCTTTGTTCGTGGTTGCCATCACCAGCAGTACGGGGATCCGATAGACCTCGTCGGTCTGCGCGTGATAGTGATAAAGGCGCAGGGTGCCGCGCTGGTAGATCACATCCTTCGGGGTGAGTCCTACCGGCGGCTTCGGTGCGGTGACAAATTCCAGTCCCTTGATGCTGCGCTGAATGGCGCGATCGACGATGGCCTGGGCGCGTTCCCGCAGTCCGTCCGTCTCCTGGGCAGATGCTTCGCTCATGTGGGCTTTCCTTCTTTCGCAGGTGTTTTTGCGGGTGCGCTCGCCCCGGTGGGTGTGGTGCCTGGTGGTTTCCTGGTCCTCGGTGGTCCCTTGCGCTGATCCGGCATGTTCTGGCCTTTCAGCGGAAGAATGTCTTCAAGCATTGCCTCGATCCGCAGCATACGCCGGTTCAGCTCCTGTACGGATTCTGCAACCCGCAGCAGGTCGTCCCGGGACGGCATGTTGGCGTTGCTCAGATTCTGGGTCATGAAGTCCTTGTAGAGCTTCTGCATACCCAGACGCAGGTCCTGCATCTGATTCATGGACTGGCTGAACCCTTCCGTGCCCATGAGCTGATTGGCCAGGGAATCGAATCCGCGTTCCCAGCGGGTGAGGGTCTCGCGGAAGGCGTCTGCCGGATCCGGGGGGGATTCCTTGCTCATTGTCGTCTCCCTTTAAGGGTGTATCCCGGATTAAGGGTGTATCCCGGATCAGCCCGGTGGTGGCCGACGGCTGGGCCAGGGTCTGCCAATGGTATCACCGATGGTGCGCCTCCCGGTTGCCGGCCGGTGATGCATTCCGTCCCGCCCAGGCGTTTCTGCGGTAACGGGGCGGCCGCCGTCGGCCCTGGCAACAGCGGCCGGTCCGGGAAAATGCCGTATCTGACCGTCTCAGCAGGTAATCCACAGCTTGTCCACAGGTGCTGCCCGGCATCCTTCCCTAGAGTTCGAAAGCCATGGAACGCGCACTCCGGGTGACCATTGAGCGCGATTCCTGCATGTGCTCCCCGCATGCACGAGACGGCGGGGCCGGTCGAAACGCCGGCTTCCGCCTCCTTAAACCAATCTTTCAGCGCCCTGGTCCCTTGCGGGGTCGGGTCAGCTGTGTGCCACACAGGTCCACAATGTCTAGA
The DNA here is from genome assembly GCA_041395945.1 of Pseudomonadales bacterium. NCBI lineage: Bacteria > Pseudomonadati > Pseudomonadota > Gammaproteobacteria > Pseudomonadales > Pseudomonadales bacterium. The sequence continues at coordinate 1,491,842 of JAWKZN010000001.1, read as the reverse complement.
CGAAACCTCATCTGCACGACCACGCTGTGTTCGATTCTGCTGCTCGGAGGCTGCTCGGGCAGCTCCAGTGAGCGCTCTGCGCCCGTTACCCAGGGGCCGTTTTCTGTGGCGGATACCAAGTCACCGACCCTCGGCACACCCGCACCGCCTCCGACTACCCCGGCGACCACGACCCCCGCTGTGCCGGCCCCGACCACGCCGTCCACCCCTGCAACACCCGCCGTGCCGGGATCGGCACCTGCACCGAGCGTCCGTCTGACCAGCGCCTCCGCAAATCTCAACAGCGGCGCGGCGACCACACTGAGCTGGAGTTCGACCGATGCGAGCAGTTGCAGCGCCAGTGGCGGCTGGAGTGGCTCGAGAGGCATCTCAGGCAGTCAATCCACGGGGCCTGTCACCGCCAACACGACATACTCGCTCAGCTGTTCGGGAGCTGGCGGGACTGCGGTCAGCATGATCACGATCAGCGTGACCGGCAGTCTGGCATTGAACTGGCAGGCACCGACCCAGAACGTTGATGGCAGCCCGCTGACGGATCTGGCCGGTTATCGGATCTACTACGGTCAGGTGTCGCGCAACTACACCGGTGATTCAGCGGTCAATAACCCCTCAGCTTCCAGCGCTACGATTGCGCTGCCTTCCGGCACATATTATGTGGCGATGACGGCCCTGGATGCGGACGGAAACGAAAGCGCATACTCTAATGAAATCGTAAGAAGAACTCTGTAACCAATTGATATAAAAGGATGGAGTGATAAACCCATACCCGAAGATCGGGGTGCCGGAGTGTTGTCAGCGGAAGCGAACCGCGGGGAATTGATTTACAAAATTCATACATACAGGCCAGCCACCTGTTAGCATGCGGCCCAGCAGAAATCGGGGATCTGGAGAGATCTGACTACAATCGATAGATGCTGAGGCTTCTCAAATAAATGGCGCTGCAGTTCGGTGTTTCCTTCGCAGGCGGTGATTTCGAGTTCGTGCGGGTCCGTCGCTGGCCGTTCTCCATCGGTCGCGGCCAGCGCAACGACCTCTGTCTGAGCAATTCCAGCCGGATCTCCCGGGCCCACGCGAGGATCAGTAAAGAAGGCGACATCTACCAGCTGATCGTTTTCGGCCGCAATCCCACCTACCTCAACGGCGAAAAAGTACCTGCGGACCAGCCGAGGAAGATTCAACCCGGCGATACCATCGAATTTCCAGACTACCGACTGAGCGTGCGGGATACCGCAGAAATCCGCACCAATACCGCCACCATCAATGTTCAGGCCGTGACCACAACCACCATTCTGGTGCGGCGGATCGCTTCCGCTCTGAACACGCACCGTTGGAGTGTGGAGGCCATTTTCGACTGGCTGCAGGAAGCCAGGGGCCGGGAGATCTGGATCAGACATCAGAAAGTGGAACTCTATCTGCACCCGCGCCTTGGGCTCGAAGATCTCAGTACGCGCATAGCTCTGTTCGATCAGCTCATTACCCACCTCGACCCGCATCAGCTTGCAATCGAAATTGCCGACGTGATCGCTTCCCCTCGCACCGGGTCGGGCTGATATCCTCAGGGGAACCTGGTCGCGGTGATGAGCATCGAGGGTATGAGCTCGGGACCTTCAGAAGCCAAAGCTGTATGGGATCCGTTAGTCCGATTGTTCCACTGGTCGCTGGCTGCCTTTTTCTTTCTGGCGTATTTCCTCGAGAATGACTGGATAGCGCTGCATGTTCACGCCGGTTACACCGTGGCAATGCTGGTGGGCTTCCGGGTCTTCTGGGGTTTCGCGGGAGAGTCCCACGCCCGCTTTGCGGATTTTCTGACGTCTCCAGCGCGTTCGGTCCGCTATCTGTGGTTGCTGCTCAGAGGCAGGGCGCAAGCATACCCGGGCCATGATCCGGCCGGGGGGATGATGATTGCCGTACTGCTGGTCAGCCTTCTGATTACTGCCGGTTCCGGGATGTCACTGTTCGCCATGGAAGGCAGCGGCCCCCTGGCGAACACGTTCGTTGCGACTCTGCGCCAGGAGCCGGTTGTCAGCCTGCATCATTTTTCCGCGGATTTCACAATGGCGCTGGTGGTAGTCCATATCGCCGGTGTTTTGCTGGCCAGTTTCTCGTTAAGGGAGAATCTCATCGCAGCGATGTTTACCGGGCGCAAAGTGCGCGGGGCGGAAGAGGCTGATGTGGCAGTCCGGGCGGGCGCGGATCAGGCTTCCGCGAGACAGCAGTGATCGCTTTGCGGGCTGGCATGCGCTGTTTGCTGTTAGTCGGTGTGCTGGTCGGCAGTTCGAGTCAGGCTGCGGAGGTGGTTAACCGGATGCTGGACGAGCTTCGTGCGCAGGCCATGGAGGATTTCACGGCCGAGGCGGGCAGGGCGGTCTGGTTCCGGAATCAGAATGGTCGCAGCTGCACAAGTTGTCACACCGATGCAGTGAGAGGCAGCGGCCGGCATGAGCGGACGGGTAAAATCATTGAGCCCATGGCACCTTCGGTGAACGCGGAGCGGCTCACCGACCGGAAGAAGATCGACAAGTGGTTCCTGCGCAACTGCAAGTGGACGTTCCGCCGTGAGTGCACGGCCCAGGAGAAAGGTGATGTGCTGGTATGGCTGATGGAGCAGTAGACAGATCATGAAATTATCGAAATGGGGTCTGCAGAGGCTGGTATCTGGCGGGGTATTGCTCGGCGGTGTGCTGGTCTTCGGTGTCTGGGGTGTGATAGCACTTGCGGTTGCAGGCGAGCCGGCAAGGTTTACGGAAGACGCCGTCTATATCGATGAATGCGGGGCCTGTCATCTGGCGTATCCGCCCGACCTGCTTCCGGTTGCAAGCTGGCGGCGCATCATGGAGGGCCTCGAGGATCACTTCGGTGAAGACGCGACACTGGATGAAGACACCGTCGACCACATCGGCACCTACCTGGACGCCCACGGCCTGGAAAAAGGGCGGCCATCCGCGATGAGCAGGCTGTTACGCAACCTGCCTTCGCCGCCACCTTTGCGCATCACCGAGTTACCGGCTTTCGTGAACATGCACTATGAGATTCCGATCCAGCTGCAGGTGAAGGAACTGGAGGTCGGCTTTCTCAGCCCCTGCGCCGATTGCCATAAAGAGGCGGCCAGGGGCATCTACGATAAGGATCGCCTGCACCCCGGCTATGGACCGAGCGTGTGGGGAGGGCAGGCGGACACACCTGAGGATTCAAACTGAGTTCGCGGGGCGTTGCTCCGGTGTCTCTGCGCGCTGCAGGTGCAGCAGATGGGCGAAACCGGGTACCGCCAGTCCGTCGCGGCGGTTGCTGAGATAGCGCTGGTTCTGTGCAGCAGGTGAGCAGTTCTGCAGCACGTGCCAGCCGCACTCTGCCGCAAACCGCTCGATTTCATCCGGGCTGAACAGCGACCGCAGGGGCTCTCCCTGCAGGGCGACGGCAAGACGGGTTCCCCAGAGCAGGGCGCTGCCACCTGAGCCAGTCGGGTTTTCATTCCAGTAATCGAAAACGAGTTGAGCGCCCGGTCGAGTCAGCTGTGACAGCGCGGTGAGCGTGCTGCGGATCGAGTCTCGACTCAGGTAGTAGGTGGTACCCAGCCAGGAAACGAAATCGATGCTGCCTTTGTCTACCCACACCGACGGGAGTGCTGTTTTTTCGAAATCCACGGGCAGGAAGCTCAGCAGGGCGGGAATCGAAAGGCCGGATCGCCCCAGCAGCCAGCGCTTCCAGTTCTGGGTAGCAGGGTGATCGATCTCCACGACCTCGATACCGGGCTGCGGTTGCCGCAGCGCGAAGGTGTCCAGGCCGGCCCCGAGGATCAGGTAGCGTGAGATTCCCCCGCTGCGCGCCACTGCCAGGGTATCCTCCGCGAATCGCGCCCGCACCAGTACCTGGGCGCGGATGGCTGTCAGAGCTGAGTCCGGTGGCCGCATCCGGCGCGGCCAGAGGCGTGCGAGACGGCCCATGCTGCGAATCTGCTGCCGCTGCAGTGCGGGTAGCAGCCTGATCGCCAGTTGATCCGTAAAGACGGGTGGAGCATCGTCGATGTACAGGTGCAGGGCGCGGAGATAGGCTGTGGCCTGAGCTGTGCGGCTGGGTGAGCTGTCGTACATGGTGCAACACTGGTCAGACTCTGGAAGGACAGTATGGAAGAAACAGGGGGAGGTGTGCCGATGCACACCAGGATCCAATCGCAGAAACGCTTCGGAACTGGCATCGCCTTGAAGACAGGCTTTGAGTTTCACGTTACCCGGGCAGCACTGCTGCTGTCGCTGACAGTGAGCGCAGGCGTTTACGCGGAAGATGGCTTCACGCCCAAACGCACAGCTTCGGGGAAGCCGGATTTCAGCGGCGTCTATGATGGGGGCTCGCTGACCCCCCTGAACCGCCCGAAAGAGTTCGGGGATCGGGCATTCATGACCAAGGCGGAAGCAGACGGTATTGCGGGAACGCTGGCCGGTCGTCTGGCGGCCGCGGGCGCGCAGAGCGATCCGGATCGTGGAGCACCCGTCGCGGGGGGTGATGGCAACAACGCGGCCGGTGCCGGCGGTGTCGGTGGTTACAACGCTTTTTATGTGGACATGGGCAGCGCGGTAGATGAGATCGACGGCAAGTACCGCACCTCCATCATCTACGATCCCCCGAATGGCCGGCAGCCTGCCATGACAGAAGCCGCGCAGCGCAGAATTGCAGACAACTTCAGTTCCTTTTCCCACGACAATGACGGCACCGCATCCTGGCTCGCTCACGAAGGACCCGGTCCTTTCGATGGTCCTGAAAGTCTGGCACTCTCTGAGCGATGCCTTCTCGCTTTCAGCTCCGGCGTTCCCAGTATTCCGAGCCTTTACAATAACTTCCGGAGTATTACTCAGACGGAGGATCATTTCGTCATTCTCCTCGAGATGGTCCACGACGCCCGGATTGTGCGGATCAATTCCGAGCATGGACCCGAGGCCAACCGGAAATGGCTGGGTGATTCGATCGGTTACTGGGAGGGCGACACCCTCGTGGTCGAGTCGAAGAACTTCCGGGCCGTATCGGCACTCAATGGCGCGGATGAAAACCTGCACGTGGTCGAACGTTTCACCCGGATGGCCAACGGCAACCTCCTCTACGATTTCACGGTGACCGATCCGACCGCCTGGACGGCCCCCTGGAGCGGCCAGTTCGTGTGGAAACGCAGCGATCAGCTGGTTTACGAATATGCGTGCCACGAAGGCAACTATGCGATGGGAAACATCCTCCGCGGCGCACGCCTGCTGGAGCGCGAGGCCCTGGAGCAGGGTTCAGTTGAAGCAAGGTCCCCGCAGCAGGGTGCCGCAGTCGAATCTGGGGAGTAGCCGAGCGGTGAGCAGTCACGATGAGAGTCTGGGACCGGAGGGTTATCGGGTAGAGGCAGTGGAGGCCTGGATAGGGGCGAACATCCCGGCACTGGCACCGCCCTTTCAGTGGACGCGGCTGGAGGGCGGACATTCGAATCTGACTTATCGGATCGACGACAGTAAAGGACGCGCGGCGGTCATTCGCAGACCGCCGCAAGGCGTGCTGCTGCCGAAAGCGCACGACATGAGTCGGGAGTGGTCGCTGATCTCCGCCCTGGGTCAGACACCGGTGCCGGTACCGGAGGCCCTGGGCTTCTGTGAAGATCCGGAAATTACCGGGGCCTGGTTCTATGTGATGGGACTGATCGATGGCCATCCCCTGTACAACTCGGAAGATACCCGGAAATACGTGCCGCAGGCGCAGCGAAGGAAGATGGCCATGTCTTTCATCGATGTGCTTTCAGCACTTCATGAAGTGGATCCCGACGCGGTGGGTTTAGGCGCGCTCGGTAAAAAGGAAAATTATGTCGGGCGACAGCTGAAGACCTGGTACCGTTCCTGGACTTCCTCGGTTGCCGGGGCTGAATTCGATGACCCGCGTGCCCACGAGTTGCAGAAATACTTTCTCGAGAACATCCCTGACCAGGGGCCAGCGAAGGTTGTGCATGGAGACTATGGTGTACACAACTGTCTGGTAGGCCCGGACTGCACCATCGCTGCGGTGGTTGACTGGGAAATTTCGACGCTGGGTGATCCCCTCGCGGATCTGGCCTATGCCCTGAATCAGTGGCCGGACCCGACGGATTCCGTCGCCTTCGCACCCGAAGCAGCCACCGCGCCGCCCGGCTTTCCGACCCGGACAGAGCTCGCACAGCGCTATGCAGAAAATACCGGCCGGGATCTGTCGCGACTGGATTACTACATCGGTTTCAACCGCTGGAAGAGTGCGGCCATTCTGCACGGGGTCTATGCCCGCTACCGGGAAGGCAAGAAGAGCACAGACGGCATCGATCTCGACGACATGCGCGCACGGATTGAACTGACACTGGACAGATCAGCTGAGGCGGTGCAGCACCTGCGCGCCTGATCCCCGCGTCACCGCGCCTGCAGCCGGTTTGGTGACAGACCGTCCGGGGGCTATGATCCCCAGGGGAAACAGGGGGATGGTTCATGCAACGCCTTTTCATCTGGGTTGCGGCAGCTGCCGTGGCCGCGCTCGTCTACTACTTCGCGATCTACCAGCAAGGCAATCGGTCCGCACCCGGCTCCGACCCGGCGTCGGCTGTGGTGCCGATACCGGAAATCCCGCCGCCGACCATCGGTGTCATCGATGATGCCAGGATCAATGCGGCGGCAACGGAACCGGGCAACTGGCTTGCCTTCGGTCGCACCTACGAGGAGCAGCGTTTCTCGCCGCTGACCGGCATTCACAAAGGAAATGTGCAGCAGCTCGGTCTGGCCTGGTTCAAGGACATGGGAACCAACAGAGCCCAGGAAGCCACCCCTATAGTGGTCGACGGCATCATGTTCTTCACCAGTGCATGGAGCCGGGTCTTCGCGGTGGAAGCACAGACGGGCAGGACACTGTGGAGTTTTGATCCCGAAGTACCGGGCGAGTGGGGCAGACGCGCCTGCTGTGATGTGGTGAACCGGGGTGTAGCCGTTTATGAAGGTCGGGTCTATGTCGGCAGCCTGGACGGCCGGCTGATCGCGCTGGACGCGGCCACCGGTACCAGGGTCTGGGAGCAGGACACGATCATCGACCGGGATCGTTTTTACACCATCACCGGCGCGCCCAGAGCGGCTCGAGGCAAAATCTTCATCGGCAATGGCGGTGCGGAATTCGGCGTGCGGGGTTATGTCAGTGCGTATGACGCGCAAACCGGGGATCTGGTATGGCGCTTCTACACAGTGCCCGGTGATCCCTCGAAACCCTTTGAACATCCCGAAATGGAAATGGCCGCCGGTACCTGGAAAGGCGGAAACTGGTGGGAGGTCGGTGGCGGCGGCACGGTCTGGAATTCGATCGTTTACGACCCGGACTTCAACCATCTCTATCTCGGCGTCGGTAACGGGGCGCCCTGGACGCGGGTAATCCGCTCTCCCGGCGGTGGCGACAACCTGTTCCTGTCTTCTATCGTTGCCCTGGATGCGGATACCGGGGTCATGAAGTGGCACTATCAGACCACGCCGGGCGACAACTGGGACTACACCGCAGTGCAGGACATCGCGCTGGCTGACATGACGGTGGATGGGAAAGATCGCAAGGTGCTGCTGCAGGCGCCGAAGAACGGCTTCTTTTACGTGCTCGATCGCAGCGATGGGAAACTCCTGAGGGCAAATCCTTTCGCGACGGTCACCTGGGCGTCTCATGTGGATCTCGAAACCGGACGCCCGGTTGAGAACCCGGATCTCGATTACACCAGGCGCGAGAAGTGGGTGCTTCCCGGCCCGCTCGGTGCACATAACTGGCAGGCGATGTCGGTGGATGTCGAGGCCGGGGTGGTTTACCTCCCGGCACAGGACAATCCGCTGATCTATGGCATGTCCGAACAGTGGCAGCAGACGGGTCTGTACAAGCGCAATCCAGGCGGATGGAACACGGGTCTCGAATTCGGTGCCATTGCCCAGTTGTTCGTGGACAATCTCGATGACCAGCCCACACCGAAGGGCTATCTGAAAGCCTTCGACCCGCTGACGGGCGAAGACAAGTGGGTGGTGGAAATTCCCCACTACTGGAACGGTGGCGTGCTCGGAACCGCGGGGGGGCTGGTCTTCCAGGGTGATGCGCTGGGTTATCTCACCGCGTACGACAAAGCCAGCGGTGAAGTACTCTGGCAGTTCAATACCTACACATCGATGCTGGCGCCGCCGATCACCTTTGAGATCGATGGTACCCAGTATCTTGCCATTCTGACCGGAAGTGGCGGGGGCGATCTTTTCGCCGGTGAGGCCATGGACCCGGTCAAAACCGCTGCCTCCACGACCTACGGTAATCAGGGTCGCATGCTGGTGTTCAAACTGGGGGGCGCAGCGGAGCTGCCGATTCCGACGGCGGTGGACAGAACCATACCGGAACAGCAGCCGGTGAACGCGAGTGATGAGGAAATAGCCAGAGGCGAGCGCCTCTACAACACCTACTGCACCTTCTGCCACGGTCTCATCGTGCGCTCGGGTGGTTCGATTCCCGACCTGCGCAGAATGAGTGAAGGCTCTCATGAGGCTTTCAATCAGATTGTCCTGGAAGGACTCCTCGCGAGAAACGGCATGGCGTCCTTCGCCGACGTCATGGCAGTAGAGGATTCAGAAAGCGTGCACCTGTATGTTAGGGCACGCGCGCATGAGGATCGGGAGGTTGCACTGGGCAACAAGGAAGAGGCGAGGCTGACCTGGTTGAACTGACAGCTGTCGTCACGGGCTGACAGACTCTGCCCTGCACTCGGGCCGTCTTTGCTGCGGTTGCCTAGGAAGCGGCAGGAGCATCCTCTACAACGCCTTTCGATGGCAGTGCGGGTGGCGGAACCCGACTGAACTCGATGAGCCGTGGGTCCAGTCCGTCTCCAGACAGTGCGCGCTCACCGGCGTGGTCACTGCCTTCAGGCGGTGACTCGGCATCGCTGACCGTATTGCGACTCATGCGGCCGTTGAGGAGCTCACCCGCCTCCATGCGCTCGAGGGCTTCCTGAGCGGCTTCGGCAGAAGCCTCACTCCAGGCGATACGATGTGCGCGGGGTTCACCCACCGGCAGTCCTGCGCCATCCAGTTTCCGCACCCAGTAGTAGATTGCACCGGGTGTTCCCGTCGACTTGTCAGGATCGTCGAGCGCGATCCACAAAACCCGGAAGTTGTCTGCCAGGGACTCGGGCGATGCCCAGCCGAGCAGGCTCCGGGTACCGAACCAGGTTCCCGCATAGAGCGTGGTTACCAGAAGGATGGTCGCCAGCTTTATCCAGGGACCATGCGGACTGTTCAGATTCAGGTGCAACAGCAGGGCGGCGACCACCGCATAGCTGAGCGCAAGGCCGATCACCGTCCCTGTCACTGTTTGGCCTGCAGTGCCCGGGTAAGCAGCCGTTTGGGAAGTTCGGAGGTACCTGTCACACTGCCTTGTGCGCCGATGGTGAACCGTACTGCAGTCTGTTCATCACCGCTGCCGGTGAGTTCCCGGGTGCCGTAGTACACGAGGCTTACGGTCGGATTGAGTTTTTCGACCTTGACGGTTACCGGCAGGCGTTCGCTGTAGTTGGCCTGATAGTGCAGGAGATTCACCACATATTCGCCCGGCTGCAGAGACCGCACCGTCACGGTCTCCTGATTGATGGGATTGGAGACCTCCACGCCGTCGAGAACGATACGGTCGGCGAAAAGGCCTCGGTCGTCCCGATCCAGATGCATGAGCCCGGAATCCCGATTGTGATACCACACCAGATTTCCGTGGGGACCTTCCACAAGTGTGTCGACATCGTCCGGATGTCTGTCGGGCCAGCGCACGGTGATGAGAATTTCAGCCTTGGAGTCAACCTTTCCAGCCTGTGTCGGATCGCTGATCAGCGCGAAGGCGGCGATGAACATGAAAGCGAACCCCAGCAGGGCATTGAACAGCAGATCGGTGAAGGCATCCTGGGACTCGCGCTGACCGAAAACCCTATGGCGCACCGTGTTGCAGCCTTACATCAACCAGCACCGCCAGTCGGGTAACCAGTTCCGCCGCCGAAGCATCCAGCAGGTGATACTGCATTTTGAGCAGAGTACTGGTGATCAGTCCGGCCAGGGTCGTGTAGAGGGCAACCGCCATGCCGCCGCTCATGGAGGACAGCAGACGCTGCATCAGGCTTGGATCGAACTCCCTGATCTCTCCCATGGGCATCAGCATGAGAATGAAGCCCACGATGGTGCCGAGAAGCCCGAGCTTGAGAAGAACATCACTCAGAAAGTGCCCCAGCGCATGGCGATTGAGCAGCTGGTCACCGAAGGCCTCGAGCAGGGCGGTGGCGTTGGCGTCCCGCTTCCTGTTGAGATTGTCGAGAAAAGCACCGAGCAAGCCCGTGCTGCCCGGGCCGGGAGGCTCATCTGCTGCTACCGCAGTTTCAAGCCGCCTGAATTCCTGGCGTTCCGAACTCAGCCGGTAGGACAACCACAGCCATTGCGCCGTGGCCAGCAGATAGATGCACAGGATGAGATAGGAGATGTAGCTTCTGTCAGCGTTCAGCGCAAGGCTGACCAGATCGTAGCGTTCAGCAAGGAAAAAGCCGAACAGAATCAGACCGGTGATGATGAGGGCCCGGAAGATGAGATTCGCATCGCGGAGTTCAGACATGGCGAGAGTCTAAATAAGATCAGCAAAGCGAGCCAGCATTCCCGTGGCCGCGCCCTTGTGTGCGGAGCGCGTCAGGTCTGGCATCATTCGGTGATGTCGGCAGAGGCATCGGGCAGCCAGACATAATGACGCGCTGCAAACTGCCCACAGGAAAACAGACGCACAGAAAAACCAGGGAGAGCACATGATCGATCCACAATTCACGCTGCGGTGGGTAATGGCCGTATTGAGTGACCCGGCCTCTGCCAGTGTGGCGTATCGGGAGACAGAGGCGTCCTGGCAGCAGTCGTTCCTGCAGCTCACGCTGCCACTCTATGTTTTGGCCTACATCGTGGCGGCCATCGTCGCACTGGTCACCGGGGGTTCCTTCCTGTTCGGATCTCTGACGATCGGTATCTTCATTTTCTCGCTGGTCTGGGGTCTGGCCTGGACGCTGGTCATTGCGTTCATATTTGACTACCTGGCGGGCGTCTTTGGTGGAAGGCGGGGGTTCGACGCAGCCTACGCCCTGGTGGCTCTCGCCATCATTCCTGCCGCGATTGGCACTGCCGTCAATCCGCTGCCGTGGCTAGGCTGGCTGCTGGGTCTGGCTGCGGGCATCTACAGTCTGGTCCTGGCCTATCGTTTTCTCCCGCTGTATCTCGAGATCCCGGAAGGTTCACGGGTGAAGCACTTCGCACTGTCAATCGCCGCGGCGCTGGTCGTGAATATCCTGGTCAGTCTCATGCTGCTGCCCGTCTTCGGACCGGCGATGATGGATTCCGGAGCCGATGGTACGGCACCGGTCACAGGGGGCATGCTCGGCGGCTTTGAGCGCCAGGCGGAATTTGCGGATGCGGCATCGAAGGATACCTACCGGCCGCCGGAGGATGGCCGGCTCACAGATCGGCAGGTGCGGTCGTATGTGGACGCGCTGGGCAAGACGCAGGTCCTGCGGGAAAGGCTGATGGAATCCATGAAGACAACAGGCGACAGTGACCCCTCCCTGTCCGAAATCTTCAGTGGCGTGGGAGGTGCAGTGCGCCTGTCCACGGCGGAGATGGAGGTGGTGAAGAGTGCGGGTGGCAACTGGGCCGAGCACCAGTGGGTGGGTGGCCAGATAGAGACCGCGCGCATTCAACAGGACCTCAATGAAACCACCGCACACAACTACGCGCTCTTCAAAAAATACCAGCAGGAAATCGAAGCGTTAGATTGATCCGGTGTCCGCAGCGGGGATCGCCACCGCCGGCGACGATGCAAGACGCCGGTCTCTGCGTTCGATATGGTTGCGCATCCGCTCCTGTCGAACCCGGGTCAGGGGATATTTCCACAGCAGTGGCAATGCAACACAGGCCAGCGCTGCCGGGACGATACTGTAGAGACAGGCCACGGCGAGTTTTGCGGTTGCCGTGTTCTCGAGGCTGGTGGGGTCAAATCCGAACCAGGTGACACCATTGGTCGCGAGAAACACCCCCACGGCTACGGCTGCTTTGTTGACCATTCCCCACAGTGAAAAATACAGCCCCGTGCGCTGCTCACCGGTGCGTAGCGTGTCCAGGTCGATCACGTCTGCGGCCATGGATGCAGGCAGAAAGACCAGCGCGCCGATGGCCGAGCCCTTGAGCATCATGATGAGGAAGAACAACCAGTAGTGGCCGGGACCCAGCAGGGGAATGAAAGCACTCCAGATTGACAGCCAGACGATGCCCAGTACGACGGTCCGGTGTTTACCGATGCGGCGGGATACTGCAAACCACACCGGGATCGCGAGGCTGCTCGACAGATAGTAGGCGAGAATGAAGAGCGCGTACCTTTCGAAGGACTCCTCCATTACGGAACCGACGAAGAAGAAGGACAGCGATGCGGTCATGCTGACCGCGGCAACCAGGAACAGCAGGCTGATGACTAGCCGGCGATAGGGGCCATTGCGCAGCACGATTTTCAACCCCCGTCGCCAGGGAACCGGGGCAGCCGGTTTGGATCGCGAAGGAAGCTCCCGCACCAGCAGCAGCGCTGGCGCAGTCAGCAGCGGCATGAGCACGACTACAAAGGCCGCCAGGGCGAGCAGCGCGTTGCCGGCGCCCGGACGATCAAACAACGTGGACATCAGCAGTGGAATCAGCAGTGCCGCCAGGGTGCCTCCGTAGCCGAAAGCTTCCCGCCAGCCGGTAACCCGGGAGCGCTCGTCATAGTCGGGGGACAGTTCCGCTCCCCAGGCCCGATAGGGCAGGTCGACCAGTGTAAAACCGAGGTAGAGTGCACTGATCCAGACAAACAGATACAGATTGGTGATCGCCTCTCCACCCATCAGACCCCAGACGTATTCTGCAAAGCCGCTCTCCGGCACGAAAAGCATCCACAGCGACAGCACTTTCAGCGGCATGCCGAGCACCATCCAGGGTTTGCGGCGCCCGAAACGCGTCTTCCACCGGTCCGACGCGATACCGATTGCCGGATCGGTGATCACGTCAGTCAGCCTCGATAGAGCGATGAGTGCTCCAACCGCAGCGAGAGAGAGACCGAGGTTCTGCGAATAGAAGGCAGGAATGTAGAGCGCAATGGGCAGGCCGACCACGGAGGTCGGGAGATTCACAAGCCCGTACAGGGCGATTTTTGCACGCCCGATGGTTGTTGCTGATGCTGCCGCGGTCACGTGGTTGTCTGCTCGAGGCTTCCTGGACGCACGACTCTGACATCTAATCAGCCTCTTCTGCAATAGTCAGGTGCACCCTGCCACCGGTCAGCCAGCAACCGCTTGACCGGTTTCCCGATCGTTTGGCGAATTATCGAGTACATCGGTTAAAGTCAGCGGTTAAATATTTCCGCTCACTTGAACAGGAGAATCGCGAATTGGCTCTGCACTGGCCCAAATATGCGGCGATCGATGGTCCGATACTTTTAATAGGATTCGGATCGATAGGCAGGGGCGTATTGCCATTGCTGGAGCGTCACTTTGAATTCGATGCTGAGCGCCTGTGGGTCATTGATCCGGACTCCATGCACCGACCGTTTCTGGAGCAGCGGAACATAAAACTGCTCGCGGAGCCGCTGACTGCAGAAAACTTCAAAGCGATTCTCCGGCAGATATTTTCCGGCGCGAAGGGTCAGGGCTTCGTGGTGAATGTGTCAATCGAGACAGACAGTCTCGACATCATGAAGTATTGCCGTGAACTCGGCGTGTTCTACATCGATACCGTGGTGGAGCCCTGGCCGGGTCTGTATTTCGATGCCACCCGCCCGCTCGAAGAGCGCACCAACTACGCACTGCGGGAGCGGGTGCGCAGGGAAAAGACCGTCAATCCCGGAGGCACTACCGCGATCTCCTGCTGTGGCGCAAATCCGGGAATGGTGTCCTGGTTTGTGAAATCCGCACTTGTGGAGCTTGCCAGGGACCTGGGTCATGAATTTGCCAGGCCCGTCAGCCGTCGGGACTGGGCTGAACTGATGCGGGACCTCGGAGTGAAAGGTGTGCACATCGCAGAACGCGACACCCAGGTTGCCAGGCAGCCGAAGCCGGTGGGCACCTTTGTGAACACCTGGTCTGTTGATGGTTTTCTCTCGGAGAGTCTCCAGCCTGCCGAGCTCGGCTGGGGAACCCATGAGAAGTGGTTTCCGGAGAATGCGCGCAGGCACCAGGCGGGCTGTCAGGCGGCCATCTACCTGACAAGCCCCGGTGGAGGGATACGGGTACGCAGCTGGTGTCCGACTTCCGGCCCACAGTTCGGCTTTCTGGTGACCCACAACGAAGCCATTTCGATCGCAGACTATTTCACCCTGGGGGATCCGGGCGCTCCCGATTTCCGTCCCACCTGCCACTATGCCTACCATCCGTGCAACGACGCGGTGCTTTCCCTACATGAGACTTTCGGCAGCGGTCTGCTGCAGACGCGTCAGCTGATCCTCGATGAAACGGAAGTAGTGGAGGGCGCGGACGAACTGGGTGTGCTGCTCTATGGACATGCGCGGAATGCTTTCTGGTACGGCTCGAAACTTACCATTGAGCAGACCCGTCGACTTGCTCCGTATCAGAATGCGACGGGACTGCAGGTGAGTTCCGCGATTCTGGCGGGCATGGTCTGGGCGCTTGAGAATCCTGCAGCGGGTATCGTTGAAACCGAGGAAATGGATCACACCCGGTGCCTGGCTGTGCAGATGCAGTATCTCGGCTCGATCGAGCGGTACTACACGGACTGGCACCCCCTGACCAATCGCTGGAGCCACTTCGAAGAGCAGACAGACGATACGGATCCCTGGCAGTTCAGGAACGTGCTGGCGAGTTAAACGTGCTGGCGAGTTAAGCGTGCTGGCGAATTAGAAGGCTCAGCTCAGACCGTCGCGATTGGTTTGATCTGCTCAATGAGCTTCTGCACCCCTTCGACCGGGTTTGCACCCAGCGCCATCAGGGGCACGACCAGTCGCGAGACACCGGCCTGCGCCAGGGCCTCCACCGCCTGCGCACCGCCGGTTCCCGGCCACATGCAGGTGATTTCGATGTCTTTGTAGTCGCGCTTTTCCTGGTCGCAGGCTGCTTTGAGTTCCTTGAGCGCTGCTGTCAGCTCGGCGGGGTTGCCAATCGGGGCGAACCAGCCGTCTCCGTGTCTGGCGATGCGCTGGTAGATCTTTCCTTTGGCTCCGCCGATCACCACCGGAATATGCGGACGCTGCTTCGGAATCGGATAACTTTTGAACCCATGCCAGTGAATGAAATCACTGTCGTGTTCGACGACTTCGCCGGACCAGATCTTTTTCATCGCGACCACGTAGTCGTCAAACCGCGCGCCGCGACGTTCGAAGGGGACACCGAGCGCTTCGAACTCCTCCTTCAACCAGCCGATGCCAACTCCCAGCAGAAAACGGCCATCGGACAGCAGATCCAGGCTGGCAGCCTGTTTGGCCATGTAAAGCGGATTCACCTGGGAAAGAATATTGACGCCGGTGCCCAGGCGGATGGTGCTGGTCACCGCTGCTACGGCGGTCAATGCAATCAGCGGATCGATGAAGCTGGCTTCTGCGGGTACACCCATCTTACCGCTCGGGTTGTAGGGGTATTTCGACTGATAGTCGACGGGAACGATGACGTGTTCAAATGTCCAGAGCGATTCGATACCACCGGCTTCCGCCATTCGGGCGAGGCCCGTCATCTGTTCGAGAGATTCGACACCGATGTTGACGGGAATGAGTCCGAATTTCATGAGGCATCCTGGCAGTCTTGAGTGAACGTGCAGTAGAAACCCAAAGGCGCCGCTAAGCAACCGAGTGCGCCGGCGTTGTCGGCCCTAAGGCCTGCTTCCTGCTCCCGTTCGCTGAGCTGCCGGGTTGTGCCGTCAGCCATGTACACGCTGAGCATGTCTTCGAGATCCGCCGGTGCGAGCTTCCTGATTCGCAGGCTCGGTGTCTCGAACAGCACTTCGAAATCGAGATTGGCGGGGTAGAATGCCACCGCGGCTTCCACATCCTCAACGATGTAGCGGACTTCGACGGTCACAGACCACTCCCTGACAAGACTGCTGCGGGGTCGGCTATGGTACAACGATGCGGCAATCGCCTGATTCTGTGCTGTTGGTTGGCTGCATAAGCATTCCGCAGTTCCCGTGCCACAGTTCCCGTGCGAGACTGACGGAACCAAACTCATCCAACGCCTTGAAGGGTGTCGCCACGCGGATCGCGGTGCTTCATCCTGAACGCATGGCAGATTCAATCAGTGCAGGGAGACATCATGAAGCGCTGGCAAACCCTGGTTGCGGCGGTACTGGTCCTCGTTCTGCTGGGCGCGGCGCTCGTCTATAACCGCATCCGGTCGCTGGAGGTGGAGCAGCTCAGCACGGATCTCTTCGTGCTGCGGGGCATGGGCGGGAATGTCGCGGTGCTGCGAACGGATACCGGCTCCGTAGTCGTAGACAGCATGACGCTGCCAATTCAGGGTGAGCGCATTCGCGAACTGGCCCGGGAGCTTACCGGCGTGGATGTTCTGCTCATCATCAACACCCACTATCACCTCGACCATACCCATGGCAATCCGGCGTTTGCACCAGGCACCGCTGTGATGTCCACCGAGCGCACGCTGCAGCACCTCAAGGCGCTCGACGCCGACTTCTGGAGCGGCGATGCGGCCCGTCTGTTGCCGGGCGAAACCTTCACAGATCAGGCCACATTGAATATCGGTGGCAAACGCATCGAACTGATTCACCCCGGGCCGGGACACACCGACGGTGATCTGGTGGTCGTATTCAGCGACGAGCGGGTCATCCACACCGGTGATCTGCTGTTCAACGGGCACTACCCGAATATCGACCTCGAGGCCGGCGGCACCATCAGTGGCTGGCCGGCAACGCTCGATCGGGTACTCGAACTGGATTTCGACCGGGTGATTCCCGGTCACGGACTCACGACAGATGCGGCGGGCATCCGTCAGTTTCAGCGTTTTCTCAGCCAGCTGGGTGAGATCGGGCGCAGGGCTGTGGAAACAGGCGCCGGGCTTGAGTCGGTCCGCAGCAGCGATGCGCTCACTGAGGACGCCGGTTATGAACCAATCCGGTTTTTCGGCGTTTCGCTCGGCCTGGATCGCTCATTCGTGCTGCAGAGGGCCTGGGAAGAGGCAACCGGTAATTTCACGCTGGCAGAGCATCTGCGCTGAGAGTCATTCCTTGCTCAGCAGATCATATTTTTTCAGATAGCCGCGCAGCTGGTGATAGGTGACCTGAAGCAGTTCTGCCGCCTTCCGCTGATTGAATTTCGCTGCTTCCATGGCCTGGTTGATCAGGTCGATTTCGTAGTCCTGCACAGACGCCTTGAGATCCATCGGAAACTCCGCCCTGCCTGTCGCTGCCGCAGGCTGCCGGGAAGCTGCGCTGCGATTCTGCGGCCGGAAAGGAGAGTCGAAGGGGTCGAATACGATCGTCTCGACTTCCGCGGTGCTGTCATGCCGATACACACAGCGCTCGACGACGTTTTTCAGTTCCCGGACGTTGCCGGGCCAGTCGTATTCCAGCAGGCTGGCTCTGGCACGGACGGAGAAGCCGGGAAAGTACTCGCGGCCGAGCTCGCTGGCCATGCTCACAGCGAAGGATTCGGCCAGCAGCAGGATGTCCTGCTCACGTTCTCTCAGTGGCGGCAGGGTCAGCACATCAAAAGCGAGCCGGTCGAGCAGATCACTGCGGAAACTGCCTGCGTCAGCGAGCGCCGGCAGATCTTCGTTGGTCGCGGCGATCAGCCGCACATCGCAGTGCAGGGTCTTGTTGCCACCGACCCGTTCGTATTCGCCATATTCGATCACCCTGAGCAGCTTCTCCTGCACCATGGGTGAGGTATTGGCCAGTTCATCAAGGAACAGCGTGCCGCCATTGGCCCGCTCGAAGCGCCCCTGATGTGCCCGGGTCGCCCCGGTAAAGGAGCCAGCCTCATGGCCGAACAGTTCGGTCTCCAGCAGGCTGTCACTGATCGCTGCACAGTTCATTTTCAGATACTGACCTTCCCATCGATTCGACAGAAAGTGCAGGCGCGCGGCGATCAGCTCCTTGCCGGTCCCCCGCTCGCCAACGATGAGTACGGGTTTGTCGAGCGGGGCGACCTGGGAGACCTCTTCGAGGATGCGAAGAAATGCGGGGGATTCGCCAAGGAGTCGATCGGGTTCCTGCGCCATGTTCAAGTACCGGGAAACTGAGCCAGGGATTCTGCCAACAAGTGGTGAGATTTACCATTTGCGCCTGCTGCCGTCCAGGGGTGCTGTGAATATATCCAATGAATACAAGGAATTAGCGTGTCAGCTGAAATTGGCACAGATTCTGTAAGGGTATGGGTCGTGATGCCCTTGGACCCGAACGTCGACGGCATCGATCCATAATTAACGGAGGCAGACCGAAGATGAGCATCTTCACTCGCATGAGCGACATCATCAATTCGAACATCAACGCCCTGCTCGACAAGGCGGAGGATCCGGAGAAGATGGTGCGCCTGATTATTCAGGAGATGGAAGAAGCGCTGGTGGAGGTCCGCAGTACCTCGGCGCGCGCCATCGCAGACAAAAAGGAACTGGCCCGGCGTCAGGAATACCTCGCCAGCGAAGCCGCCGAGTGGGAGCGCAAGGCGGAGGTTGCGGTGAACCGCGGTCGCGACGATCTCGCCAAAGGCGCGCTGATTGAGCGCAACCGGGCACAGGAAGCCTCGGACGCGGTGAGTGCCGAACTCGAACTGATTGCCGAGTCGCTTGCGCGCATGAATGAAGACGTTGGCGCACTGCAGGCGAAGATCAAGGATGCCAAGGCACGACGCAATCTGATTGTGCGCCGCGGCAAGACGGTAAGCACGCGACTCGGTGTGAAGCGCCAGTTGAATGCGCACAACATCGACGACGCCATGCAGCGATTCGAAAGTTACGAGCGTAAGATCGATGATCTCGAAGCCCAGGTCGAGGCGTATGATATGGGCCAGCGTACACTCTCAGACGAGATCGAAGATCTCGAGACAGATGTCGAGATCGATGAGCAGCTGGCCAGTCTGAAGGCGCGTCTGAGCGGCGCATCAGCGTCGAAGCCTGCTGCAGGGACCGCCGCTTCTGATCAATCGTCCAACGCATAGGAGCCAGGATGGACGGTATTGTTGTGGCCTTCTTTGTGCCCACGGTCATTTTCCTCACGATCGTCGCACCGATCTGGATATTCATGCACTACCGGGGTAAGCAACGTTCCCAGACAGCGCTGTCGGATGATGAGCGCCTGGAGCTGGAGACCCTCGCCGCCCATGCCGACCGGATGCTCGAACGCATCGACACGCTGGAAGCGATACTCGATGCTGAAACACCCGGCTGGCGCAAGCGTCTCCACGCGGAGTGAATGGCATGACAGATTCACAGGATCGACGACACAGTGGCTCGCGCGACAGCAGCGAGTTCCAGCAGGCGATCGATCGACTCGAAAAGGCTGTACAGGGCGTGGTGGGCTCAGCGACCAGCGAGTTTGCCGATCGGGCGACCAGCTTCCTCAACGAAACCACCGCCAGATTCGAGCGCGAATATGGCCAGTACGGTGATGAGGAAGATCTCTACGATCCCGAAGCGCGCAGTCAGCGGCACTCTTCAGCCGAGCGGATGGCGGCCCGCCGCCGTGCCCGCTGGCAGTCACAACGCTCCACCGGCCGCAGTGCCCGCCTGTATCGGGATGTTGAAAATGAAAAAATTGCCGGAGTCTGTGCGGGAATCGCCCGCTATTACGGCATGGAAACCTGGGTCGTGCGCTGCATGGCGGTGACCGGGTTGCTGTTCTTTCCGAGTATCGTTTTCCCGGCTTACTGGATCATGTACTTCGTGATGGGAACCCCGCCGAAGGCGGAAGGCGGATCGGGACGCAAGGGAGGTTCCCGGCGCGCTTGGGCTGAACGGGGAAACCGGATTCAGGGCGGGCGCGCTGCAGAAAAATTTGAAGATGCCGGTTCAACGCCCAGGTATCGGCTGCGTAATGTCCAGGCGGATTTTGCCGAGATCGAGCTGAAACTGCGGCGCATGGAATCCCATGTCACCTCCGGCCAGTATGAACTGCAGCGGGAGCTGAACCGGATCGAGGCCGAACCGCCGGCGGCCTCCGGGTCGGACCAGCGGTCCGCCGATGTGGCGGGATCCGGACCCGACCGCCGATGACACCCGCCTGGTATGAAACACAGGCGCATATAACAGGGCTGAAACTACAGGGATCAGAAGATGGATGTATTCGTATTCGTCACCATCGTGGTGCTCATCGGGTGTGGCAGCGGTGTGCTCAACAACTATCTGAAAAACCAGCGCGAGCGGGACAAATACTCCGTCAATGAAGATGTGGCGGCAGAGCTCTCGGCGCTGCGCGAACGCATCGAGGTCCTGGAAAGCATTGTCACAGACGAGAAGTACCACCTTGCGAAGGAGCTCGATCGGCTGGAACGACAGACCTGATCCGATCCGGGTAGTCTGTGAACAAGCCCTGTACGCCCATTGCATACAGCTGCTGCGCTTCCTGCGGATCATTCACTGTATAGACGAGCAACTTCAATCCCGCGGCCTGTGCAGCGCGACAGCGCACAGCAGTCACCAGTTTGCGACTCAGATTGAGGAAACCACCGCCGAAAAGACTGGCTGTGGTGATCGGATCGCCCTTCCAGCGTGAGTACAGTGGTGCGGCACGGATATCGGGAGCGGCCCGATGAAACTGGTCGAGCAGGTCATGATCGAAGCTCGACACCAGCAGATCCCGATCGGGGATTCCCCTGAGCAGTTCCGCCAGGGGCAGGGCGGTCCCCGGCCCCTTCAATTCGATATTGATCCCGGTCTGTCCGGGCAGAAGTTCCAGGATCTCTTCGAGCAGGGGAATCTGAGCGCCCTGACCGGCGTCGAGTCTGCGCAATGCGGCCAGCGTCTGGGAGGCCAGGGTGCCGGTGCCATTCGTCGTCCGCTCCAGCGTATCGTCATGGATGACGATGAGCCGCCCTTCGCACAGGTGGATGTCCAGCTCCACCGCATCGACCCCCAGTTCGAGAGCGCGGGCGAAACTCGGCAGCGTGTTCTCCGGGACCAGCCCTGCTGCCCCGCGATGCCCGATGATCAGATACGAACCGTCGAATCCCATTGCTATCTCTGACCCGGTGAAGCCACTACAATAGCCGCTCATCATGGGTTACCAGGTTTTAGCGCGCAAACTCCGTCCCGGCACATTCGAGGGCCTGGTCGGTCAGGAACACGTGGTGCGTGCGCTCGCACATGCCCTGGATCACGACCGTCTCCACCACGCCTACCTCTTTACCGGCACCCGGGGAGTGGGTAAGACCACGATCGCCAGGATTCTCGCGAAGAGCCTCAACTGCGAGACCGGGGTGTCTTCCAGGCCCTGTGGTATCTGCTCTGTGTGCACCGAAGTCAATGAAGGCCGCTTCGTCGATCTCATCGAGGTGGATGCGGCATCCCGTACCCGGGTAGACGATACCCGGGATCTGCTGGAGAACGCCCAGTACCTCCCGACACGGGGCCGCTACAAGGTTTACCTCATCGACGAAGTGCACATGCTCTCCGCGTCGAGCTTCAATGCGCTGCTGAAAACCCTTGAAGAGCCTCCGGAGCACGTCAAGTTTCTGCTCGCGACAACGGATCCCAAGAAGGTACCGGTCACCGTACTTTCGCGCTGCCTGCAGTTTCAGCTCAAGAACATCTCCGCGGAACGCATTGCCGACTATCTCGCATCGGTGCTTGCTGCCGAGAAAATTTCCTTCGAACCGGAAGCGCTGACGCTCATCAGCCGGGCCGCCCGTGGCAGCATGCGGGATGCGCTGTCCGTCACCGATCAGGCCATCGGCTTCGGCCAGGGCAGCCTGGAAGCGGCATCTGTGGCTCAGATGCTGGGCCTGGTGGGCCGCGATGAGGTGGGCTCACTGATTGAGGCGCTGGCTTCCGCCAGCGCCACCCGGGTACTGGCAGTGGTTGCCGAGCTGGCGGATCGCGCTGCGGACTTCGACACTCTTCTGGAGGAACTGCTCGCCGCCCTCCATCAGATGGCGGTGGCCCATGCGCTGGGAGGCCGGGACAGCGCCGGCACTCGGCCGCCGTTTTCCGCGGAGGTGGTACAGCTGCTCTATCAGATCGCACTGATGGGATACCGGGACCTGCAGATCGCCCCGGATCCGCGTGCGGGTGTGGAAATGACGCTGCTGCGGATGCTGGCCTTCGCCCCGGATGATGCAGGTCTCAGTGTGCCGGCGTTGCAGGCGGCTCAGCCGTCCGTCAGCAGCGGACCCGGAGCAGAGGCGGCGATCAGGAAATCACCCGCTGTTGCACCGCGTGCGGCAGCCCGCACACCGGATAGCGACAGCTGGTTTACCCTGGTTTCCGAGCTTGAACTCGGTGGTGTGGCGCGGATGCTGGCCGAACATTCGGTGCTCGCCGCGCAAACAGAAGACAGCATCAGCCTGCTGCTCGATCGGGCACACGACATGCTGCTCAGCGACACTCAGGTGAGCGCCGTGCAGCGGGCGCTGAGTCTCCGGCTCGGTCGCGAAATGCGGCTTGCCATCGAACCCGCAGAGCTGTCCGAAGAAACTCCCGCACAACGGCGGCAGCGGGAGGCGGAGTTGCGGCAGAAGGACGCACAGAGACTGCTCGAGCAGGACAGCACGGTGCAGTCGCTGTTGCACGAGTTCGGTGGCCGGCTGGAGGATGTCCGACCTCTGGAAGCCGGCCGTTCATCTTCCGGAAAGGGGAATCCAGCATGAAGGGTATCGGAGATCTGATGAAGCAGGCTGCCCAGATGCAGGAAAAAATGCAGGAGATGCAGGCTGAGATCGCCGCGCTGGAAGTGACGGGTGAAAGTGGCGCTGGTCTGGTCCGGGTCATCATGAACGGTCGACATGAGGTGAAGCGGGTACAGATTGATTCGAGCCTGATGAGTGAAGACAAGGAGATCCTCGAGGATCTGATCGCCGCAGCCTGCAACGATGCCGCGCAGCGGGTCGAAGCCGCTCAGCAGGAAAAAATGGCTGGCATCACCTCCGGACTCGGTCTGCCTTTCGGCAAGATGCCGTTCTGATGGGATTGAGTCCGCTCATCGATCGATTGATCGAAGCCTTACAGATTCTGCCCGGCGTAGGGCCGAAAAGCGCGCAGCGGATGGTCCTGCATCTGCTACAGCACAATCGACCCGGTGGCAGCGCGCTTGGTGAGGTGCTTGCCCAGGCGATGAATGGTGTGGGCCACTGCAGCCGCTGCAGAACCTTCACCGAGCATGCGCTGTGCCGGTTCTGTGAAGATCCGCGCCGGGATGATGCCCAGCTGTGCATCATCGAATCGCCCGCGGACATCCTGGCCATTGAACAGGCAGGTGGATTTCGGGGGCGTTATTTCGTGTTGCACGGACATCTTTCGCCCATAGACGGCATCGGGCCGGATGAACTCGGCGTCGAGGATCTGCTCCGGCGGGTGCGCGAACTGGCACCCTCCGAGGTGATTCTGGCGACGAACCTGACGGTCGAAGGTGAGGCGACCGCACACTTTATTTTTGAAATGCTCAAGGACGACGTCACCACGATCAGCCGGATTGCCCACGGGGTGCCACTGGGTGGTGAGCTCGAATACATTGATGGAGGAACTATTGTTCATGCCCTGCAGGGACGCCGCACGTTCAGTTGAGTGGATCAGTACAGACGCCGAGCTGGCTGAGGCTGCATCGAAATGGAGCAACGTCATCGGCATCGATACGGAGTTCCAGCGCACGGATACCTTTTTTCCCCTTCCGGGGCTGTATCAGATCGCCAGTTCGGAGGTTGTCTATCTGCTCGACCCCCTGGCTATCGACAACTGGCAGCCGCTGCTCGAGCGCCTGCACGACCCGGAGGTAGAGCTGGTCATGCATGCCTGTGGTGAAGACCTCGAACTGTTCAATGCTCACCTGAACGCAGCCCCCACCGGGATATTCGATACCCAGCTCGCCAATGCCTTCCTGTCTCCGGATTTCTCCCTGAGCTACACCAACCTGGTGGAACGCCATCTGGGTGTGACACTCGGTAAACCACAGACCCGCTCCAACTGGTTGCGCCGCCCCCTGAGCGAAGAGCAGGTCCGTTACGCCTGCGAGGATGTTCTCTATCTCGGCGAGCTCGAATCGCGGCTGGAATCCCGGCTGCAGGCGGCAGGTCGACTGTCCTGGTTCGAGGAAGCGATGGCGGGGCAGGGGGTGTTTTCTCAGGTAGCCCCGGCCGACTATTACCGCAATTTCACCGCCGCCTGGCGGCTGGATGGTCAGGCGCTGGCGATATTGCAGGAACTCGTGTTGTGGCGGGAACTCAAGGCGCGATCCGAGGATGTGCCTCGCAGCCGGGTTGTGCGGGACGAGCATCTGCTGGCCTTTGCACAAATGCCGGAGCTTGCTGAGCGGCGTATCGAAGAAGTTCTGCCGAATTCCGTTGCCCGGCGCTACGGGCAGGAACTGCTGCTTGCCCATCAGCGTGGACGGTCAGCACAGCCAGTGGCGCGACTGGACGCGCCGCTGAACCGGGCGCAGGGAGAGGCCAGTCGCAGTGCGCGGGAAATAGCCCGCCAGCGAGCCGAAGCCGCCGGCTTCGCCCCGGAGCTGCTGGCCCGCAAACGGGACGTCGAGGCCTGCCTGCGGCATTTCTGTGCAACCGGCGAGCTGTCTGATCACTACCTCGGCTGGCGGGAGTCTCTGGTGGGAGACGATTTCCGCAGGATTCTGGGGAAACTGACGTGAACGGCCCGCGCCTGGTCAGAGTCTACAAATCACGCCGCAAACTGGACATGTATCTCTATGTAGACATGGCAGAGGGCCTGGCCCGGGTCCCGGAGATGCTGCTCGAGCGTTTCGGTGCCCCTGAACCGGCTCTGACGTTGAGGCTCACGCGGGAACGGCGTCTCGCCCGGGCGGATGCCGCAGAAGTTCTGGAGGCCCTGGATCGCCAGGGTTTCTATCTGCAACTGCCGCCCCCGGTTGGGGCGGTCTCGCGCTGATGGGTTTCTGGCACGAAAAGTCCCTGGCACAGATGAGCGATCAGGAGTGGGAGTCGCTGTGTGACGGCTGCGCTCGCTGCTGCATGATCAAGCTTGAGGATGAGTCGGATGGTTCCGTGCACTACACAGCACTGGTTTGCGAACTGCTGGATGAGCAGAAATGCCGGTGCACGCGCTATCCCCGGCGTCATGAACTGGTGCCGGACTGTATTCAACTGACTCCCGATCTCGCCGGGCAACTGCGCTGGCTGCCGACCAGCTGTGCCTATCGTCGCCTCGCGGAAGGGAAAGATCTGCTGCCCTGGCACCCGCTGGTTTCCGGGGATCCGGAGTCGGTGCACCAGGCCGGAATCAGTGTCAGAGACCGGGTAATACCCGTGCACTGGGTGCATGAGGAAGAACTCGAAGATCACATCGTGAACTGGATTGAGACCTGATGGCGTACCTGAATACCTGGATCCTCATTGGCGCTGCGGGGCTGATCGGCACAGTTGCGCTGTTTTTTGCCACCAGCGGGGTACGCTGGTGGCCCTGGCTGGTGACAGTCATCCGTCTGCTGCCGCTGGTAGTACTCACCACACCGGCCCCCGTTCCGGCCCATCCGGATCAGCTGGCCCCCGCTTTTATCGTTCTGCTCTTCGAAGGCCTGTTCCAGTCGGAGGGTGCACCCGGTCAGGCAGCCGCGATTCTGATCGCCGTCAGCGCTGGTTTTCTGCTGCTGGTGAGTCTCATCCACTGGCGGCGGCGTTCGGTTACAGACTCCGCTCCGGATCCGGCCTGAGCCGTCGGAGTTCCAGGGCCTGCCGGGACAGGAGTCGCGTCGTTCCCCGGGCCTGCGATGCAACGAAGACCGGCAGGGTTGCCCGGCAGCGTCTACGCTTAGGCTATGACTTCCATTCACCGGACCTGCGACCCTGGCCGGCCCAGACGCGCGATTGCCGCTCTGGCAGGTGTGCTGGCCCTGGCTGGACTGACCTGTTCCTCCGCAGCGACCGCAGCCGGCAGCCCCATCGATGTCCGACTGGTGGTCGACGTCTCCGCCGGTATGGCATCCGCAGATCCGGCAGGTGACCGGGCGAAGGCCATCGGGCTGCTGCTGGAACTGCTGCCCGGGCACAGCGAGGCCGGCATCTGGACTTATGCCCGCTATGTCAACATGCTGGTCAAGTACGGCCGGATGGAT
Organism: Pseudomonadales bacterium; assembly: GCA_041395945.1. Lineage (NCBI taxonomy): Bacteria > Pseudomonadati > Pseudomonadota > Gammaproteobacteria > Pseudomonadales > Pseudomonadales bacterium. The sequence goes on along the minus strand of JAWKZN010000001.1, from coordinate 1,465,596 downwards.
GAGGTGTGGCGACAGCGCGCCCGGGAGGCCACTGCGGTGCTGCCGGCCACCGGTGAGGAGGCGAATCTGCTGGCTGCGATCGAGGCGGCGAGCTGGGATCTCCCTGTCGCCGGGGCTTTAAAAAACGCCGGCGCCGCCGGGCAGCGCCGGCATCTGATCATTCTCAGCGACGGACGAATGCGCACTGGCACCGGGGATTCCACAGACAGTACCCGGCAAGCACAGTTGAAGAAACGGGTTGCTGATCTGGCGGCTGCGGGCTTCGTGGTCCACGCCGTGCAGCTGCCTGTGCGAACTGAGAACGGCAACGGGAGTGAAGCGGAGGCGGGTCTGCTGCGGCAGATGGCACTCGCCACCGGCGGCGTCTACCTACCGATCCGCGATTCCCAGGGTCTTTCCGCTGCCTTTGCCCGGGTTTTCCAGACCGTTGCCCGACCCCAGACCATCCCCGTGCGTGGAGACGGATTTCAGGTGGATGCAGGCGTCGAGGAGATCACCGCATTCCGCCCCCGGGCGGGTTCAGACGATGACCTGAGGCTGGTAGATCCCCAGGGCAACATCCTGGACCGCGCCAGGCTGCGCCCGGGTGTGCGCTGGCACGAGGGCGCTGGCTATGACCTGGTCACAGTGCACAGGCCCGTGCCGGGAAGCTGGCATTTTGCGGGCGCTGCCGGTCCGGCGGCCCGGGTGTACGCCGTTGGTGATCTCGAGCTGGAACTGCAGGGAATTCCGGCGACCGTTTTCCCGGGGATGCTGAAAACCTTTGAACTGCAGCTCACCAACCGTGGCAGGCCAGTCTCGGACCCTGATTTTCTGGCGTTACTCCAGATCCGCGCGGTGATCGCTGCGGGTCAGGGTCCGATTCCCGTGCTGGTCGACGACAGGGGCGCCGGCCGCTATCAGCTCAAACTGCTGGCACTGGAGGAGCAGGGAGAGCACGAAGTCCGGGTTCAGGTCACCGGTCCCACCTTCAGCCGGGAACTGGTTGCGGCTTTTACCGTGCGTAATCCGGTTGCGCTGAGCATCCTGCCGGATGCGCAGGGTACTCTGGTGTGGCTGGAGCTCAATTCAGCGGAGGTGGATTACCAGGGCCTGGTCGTCAGTGCATTGGCCAGACAGCCACCCGCGGCAGGTAAGCCGGTTGCCATAGAAGCACTGCCCGCCGGCTTATGGAAAATGCGCTTGCCGGAGGCCCGAGGGGCTCTCGAACTGACCATAGATATCGAAGGTAACTATCTGAATCAAAGTCCATTCAGGTTGCAGACCGAGCCAATTGTATTGTCGATGCCGCTGCGCAGTCCCCTGGCTGTGAATCTGGATCTCAGCGGCACCAAACTCGCAGGCAAAGGTGAAGTGGGCCAGCGGTTCAGAACCGGGACCGATGCGCCTGTGCCGGCTCCTGCCCGGCCCGGCAGCCGGGGCGCGCTGGACGCCGCCACAGCGTCAACCCGGGACTCCAGCGAGGCTGGAGACCTTGCACCGGCCCGGGAGGACAGCCTCATTCCGCTGTGGTTTGCGGCGCTGCTTGCGGTACTGAATCTCGCCGTCGGCCTTTCGGTCTGGCTGCTCCTGAAGGTTCCGGAGGCCGCGACAGCTTTTCTCGCAGAGGTCGACAGCCTGCGCAGTCTGTTCGCCGATCCGACCGGTGCAGAGTCTGATGAGAGCGGAGAACTCGTACCCGTCTCCGCCTGATCCCGCTGATCCACTCCCGCCTGCCATCCTTGTTCGGGCCCCCACCGTCCAGTAAAGTACGGCGCTTCGATCTTTTCAGCCTTTTCATCAGCCTTACAGGGCCTCAGGTACCACCGAATGATATTTGACAGCACCGATTCCTATATTTCGACCGACGAACTGAGTATGGCTGTGGACGCCGCCGTGAAACTCGAGCGCCCGCTGCTCGTGAAAGGTGAGCCTGGTACCGGAAAGACGATGCTGGCAGAGGAGGTGGCGAGCTCTCTTGGTATGCCTCTCATTCAGTGGCACATCAAATCGACGACCAAGGCCCTCAATGGTCTCTACGAGTACGACGCGGTTTCACGGCTTCGGGATTCCCAGCTTGGCGATGAGCGGGTGCGCGACATCCGCAATTACATTCGCAAGGGCAAGTTGTGGCAGGCCTTCGAGGCAGAAGAGCGGGTGGTACTGCTGATCGATGAGATCGACAAGGCAGACATAGAATTTCCCAACGACCTGCTGCAGGAACTCGATCGGATGGAGTTCTTCGTCTATGAACTGAGCGAGACAATCAAGGCCAAGAACCGGCCAGTGGTGATCATCACCTCAAACAACGAAAAAGAACTGCCCGATGCGTTTCTGCGCCGCTGTTTCTTCCACTACATCAACTTCCCGGATCGGGAAACGATGCAGCAGATCGTGGAAGTGCATTTCCCCGGCATCAAGCGCGATCTGGTCAAGGAAGCAATGGATATTTTCTTCGATGTGCGCAAGGTCCCCGGCCTGAAGAAGAAGCCATCCACTTCGGAACTCATCGACTGGCTGAAACTGCTCATGGCTGATGACATCCCGGAGGAAATTCTGACCAACCGCGATCAGTCGAAAGCCATTCCGCCTCTGTATGGCGCGCTGGTGAAGAATGAACAGGACGTGCACCTGCTTGAACGGCTTGCATTCATGAACAGACGGGATTCCCGCGGTTGATTGATCTTTTCACCGGTATCAATATCCAACTGATGAAAACGCTCCCGGGGGCGCAGGTATGCTGATCAACTTCTTCATGACATTGCGGAAGTACAAGGTGCCGGTCACGATCCGCGAACTGATGGATCTGATCGCAGCACTCCAGCAGCGCGTGGTTTACGCGGATGTGGACGATTTCTATCTTCTGGCCCGCACCTGTCTGGTCAAAGACGAAAAGAACTACGACAAATTCGATCGGGCATTCAGCGCCTATTTCAAGGGGCTGGAGGATCTGCACGGCCTGCTCGAGTCGATGATTCCTGATGAGTGGCTGCGACGCGAATTCGAGAAATCGCTTACTCCTGAAGAGCTCGAGCAGATCAAGTCTCTCGGTGGCCTCGAAAAGCTGATCGAAGCGTTCCAGAAGGCGAAGGAAGAGGAAGAGCGCCGTCAGGCCGAAGAGGCAAAGAAGGGCAAGGAAGGCAAAGAGGGTCAGGAGGGCGATGCGGATCGTCCTGGTAACAAAGGCCCGAACGGTGAAGGCAGAGGCAAGAAGAAAAAGGCCAAGAAAGTCTGGGATCAGCGTCAGTACAAGAACCTTGATGACTCGGTAGAAATCGGTACCCGTAACATCAAGATGGCATTGCGCAGACTGCGGAAGTTCGCCAGAACCGGGGCTGAGGAAGAGCTGGATATGGACAACACCATCCGCTCAACCGCACACAATGGCGGCATGCTCGATATCAAGATGCGTCCGGAACGACGTAACACCGTGAAGGTGCTGCTGTTTCTCGACATCGGCGGATCCATGGATGCGCATGTGAAGGTGTGTGAGGAGCTGTTCTCTGCGACCCGCACGGAGTTCAAGCACCTCCAGAGTTTCTACTTCCACAATTTTCTCTATGAGAGCGTCTGGAAGGACAACAAGCGCAGGATGACGGAACGTCTACCGACCTGGGAGGTGCTCAACAAGTACACCCAGGACTACAAAGTCGTGTTTGTCGGCGACGCGACCATGGCACCCTATGAGATTACCCACGCCGGCGGCAGCGTCGAGCACTGGAATGAAGAGCCGGGAGTGGCCTGGATGTCACGCTTCACCGATCTCTACGAAAAGATCATCTGGATCAATCCGACCCCTCAGGAGACCTGGGAATACTCTTCATCGGTATCGCTGATCCAGCAACTCGTGGACGGCCAGATGTATCCGCTGACCATCCGTGGACTGGAAGAAGGGATGAGCGCGCTGTCGAAGTAAGTGCCGCCCGGATCGTCGAGCCGGAACCAGCACCTTGCGATCGCTGGTCCGGCACGCCTCTCTCTTTCCGAAACCAGAAGATCGAAACCGAAAGGACGCTGCGCTCGACAGGGCCTACTGTAGGCTCTCCCGGCTCCTGAGGTGTATTGCCTGGTAAATGAATTTGAGTGCTGATGTGAAAATGGATCCTGCCGGCAGCGGCGGTCTGCACATCGAGTTTCCGTCCGATCTGCCGATCTCCGCCCACGTCGATGAGATAAGGGCTCATCTGCGCAGTTCCCAGGTGCTGGTGGTGGCAGGAGAAACAGGCTCGGGAAAAACCACGCAACTGCCGAAAATCTGCATTGCCGCGGGCTATGGAAAGCTGGGCATGATCGGCCATACCCAGCCCAGGAGGCTGGCCGCTCGGGCTGTGGCTGGCCGCATCGCGGAGGAGACCCGTTCACAGCTGGGTGCCGCGGTCGGTTATGCCGTGCGCTTCAACGACGTGGTCAGTGCTGACACCCGAATCAAGATCGTTACCGATGGTCTGCTGCTCACCGAAATCCGTCGCGACAAACTCCTGTCCCGCTACGAGGTCATTATTGTGGACGAGGCGCATGAGCGCTCTCTGAACATCGACTTTCTCCTGGGGTATCTGCAGGGCGTGCTCGAACGTCGCGCCGATCTGCGGCTGATCATCACCAGTGCGACCATCGATGTCGCGGCATTCTCGAGCCATTTCCGGGATGCACCCATCGTGGAGGTCAGTGGTCGTTCCTATCCGGTGACCGTCGAGTATCTGGACGACGCCCTGGCTGCGAGTTCCGCGGAAGAACGCCTCCTCGGTGCGCTGGAAGAGATCGAAAGCAAGCCCCGGACCGGCGCCCGGGATGTGCTCGTGTTTCTGCCGGGTGAGCGGGAAATCATGGAGTGTGCGAGATTCCTGCGCGAAACCGCCGGGCAGCGCTTCGAGATTCTGCCCCTGTATGCGCGACTGTCCGCCGCGGAACAGCAGAAGATCTTCGCAACTGGCCGGCTGCGCCGGGTCGTGCTCGCCACGAACGTGGCTGAGACGTCACTGACCGTCCCGAATATCGGTTTCGTTGTCGACTTCGGCACCGCCCGGGTGAGTCGCTACTCCTTTCGCTCCAAACTGCAGCGTCTGTCGCTTGAACCCGTATCACAAGCCAGCGCGGATCAGCGTGCGGGGCGATGCGGGCGAATCGCGCCGGGCACCTGTCTGCGGTTGTACACGCGGGAGGACTTCGAGAGCCGACCCGCCTATACCGACCCCGAGATCCAGCGAACCAATCTCGCTGCCGTCGTACTGCAGATGCGGGCGTTCGGTCTGGGGGATCCCAAAAGCTTTCCCTTCCTCGAGCCGCCCGACCCGCGGGCGATCCGGGATGCGGAAAATCTGCTGGCGGAACTGGGAGCATTGACGGGGGAGCGGCTCACGGACCTGGGCCGCATGATGGCGCGGATCCCGGTGGATCCGAGACTGGCGAGAATGCTGATTGCGGCGGATCGCACCCGGGCCCTGACCGAGATGCTGGTAATCGTCAGTGCGCTGGCTTCGGCCGACGCCCGGGAGCGCCCGTTGCATAAACAGGGCAGCGCAGACCAGGCCCACGCGCAATGGGCCGACCAGCGATCTGATTTTCTGACTCTGCTGCGCCTGTGGAACTGGTTCGAGGAACGGCGCCAGCAGCTGACCCGGGCTGCACTGCGCCGCGAACTCGGCCGAAATTTTCTGTCTGTCAGTCGCATGCACGAGTGGCGCGCCCTGCACCGGCAACTGCTGCTGGTAGCCCGGGAGCTGAAGCTGAAACCAAACGGGACCGCCGCCGACTATGCGAGCGTCCACCAGGCACTGCTGCCCGGCTCACTCAGTCTGATCGGCCGCCATGAGGAGCGCGGCGAGTATCTGGGTCCGCGCAACCTGCGGTTTCGCATTTTCCCGGGTTCGGCACTGTCGGCGAAGACGCCTAAATGGCTGGTGTGCGGGGAAATCGTGGAAACCAGCCGGGTTTACGCTCGCCAGGTTGCCGGTGTTGAACCCCGCTGGATCGAGGAAGCCGCCGCACACCTTGTCAAGAAAAGCCACAGCGAACCGCACTGGAGCATCAAACGCGGTGAGGCGGTTGCCTATGAGACCGTTACCCTGTTCGGATTGAGTCTGGTCGAACGGCGTCTGGTGAGTTACTCGCGGATCGATCCTGTGGTCAGCCGCAATCTGTTTCTCCTCGATGGGCTCGTGCGCGGTGCCCTGCGCAAGCCACCGGACTTCCTGAATCACAATCTGGAGGTGATGGGACGCATCCGAGAGACAGAGGATAAGGGTCGGCGTCGCGACCTGCTGGCTCCGGAGTCCGTGATTGCAGAACTCTATGATCGGATCGTGCCGGCTGACGTAATCAGTGCGCAACGGCTCGACCGCTGGCTGCGTAAGGCGGAGCCCCAGACACTGACTGCCCTTTATTTCAGCGAAGCGATGCTGTCGGCGGAAGATGGCGGAGGCTACAGCGAGGCAGATTTTCCAGCAGAGCTCGTGCTACGGGATGTCAGTTTCGCGCTGAAATACCGGTTCGCACCGGGAGAGCAGGACGACGGTGTGTCGATTCAGGTTCCGGTAGGGCTGCTTCACCTGCTGGCGGATACGCTGCTCGACTGGTCAGTCCCCGGCATGCTGGGCGGCGTGGTGGAGCAATGGCTGCGCAGCCTGCCCAAGTCCAGGCGGCGGCCACTCACCCCGATACCGGATGCCGTCGAAAAAGTCCTGCCCATACTGCTGCAGCCCGCCATCTACCGACAGGGCCGTATCGGGGTGGCCCTCGCCGATGTGTGTTGGCACGAGTTCGGGGTACGCATCGATGCCGGTGACTGGGATCGAACCCGGCTGGACGCGCACTGGCTCATGAATGTGCAGGTTGTCGATCCACAAGGCCGGATACTGGCGCAGAGCCGCGATCTCGAGAGGCTCCAGGCAGAGTTTCGCCGGGAACTGGAGGCGCGTCTGGAAGGCGGACTGCGCGAGCGTCACGAGTCCTCGGGATTGAAGGAGTTCCCGGCGGAGCCGCTGCCGGCGAGTGCCGTTCTGGGGGCGGCAGGTGCGGAAGTGATCGTCTACCCTGCGCTGGTGGACGAAGGTGCAACCGTTGCGGTGCGACACCTGCTCGATGAGCGCGCCCAGGCTCGTGGCAACCGTCAGGGATACCCGAGACTGGCACTGCTGACGCTGGGACAATCCACCCGATACCTGAGGAAGCAGCTGGCCGCCGATCGTCGGCTCGGACTTCTCTATGCGCCTCTGGGCAGCGCGGCACAGCTCGAGGAGGAGGTCCTCAAAGCCAGTGCCTGGTATTGCTACTTCGAGGGTCGGGAACTGCCCGTTGACGGAACCGGTTTCGCCAAAGCGCTGCAGGATCGGCGAGGAGATCTGGTTCCCTGTTTCGAAAGAATCACCGCCAGTCTGGCTGCCGCGCTGGCGCTTCGCATGGAGGTGATCCGGGCGCTTGATGCGACCACATCACCAGCTTTTGCCGAGTCGGTTGCCGACATGCGTGACCAGGTGATCCGACTGATCCCTGCCGATGTACTCAGTGTGACGCCGCCCGAATATCTGGGCGAGCTGCCGCGCTATCTGGAGGCAGTCAAAGTGCGACTCAACAGCCTGCAGGGAAAGGTCCCCCGGGATCGCGAACTCAGCCGGGTGGTGCAGGGTCTGGCGGAACGGGTGGCAAAAATCGACGCCACCGGAGAACTGTGCGAACGGGATTGCCAGCTGCTGCGTTTCGAACTGGAAGAGGTCCGGGTCAGTCTGTTTGCTGAAAGCCTTGCCTCCCGCTCCAAGGCTCGTGGTGTGAAATCATCTCCCAAGCGGCTGGACCGCCATCTGCAGGGTATCGAGCGGGATCTTGGGCTTGTTTGAGAATCTGTCCTGGCGCGTATACTCATCGTCGGCTGATCCTGAACCATTCAGGAACCACAGGGTCATACCACGGGGGCGCATTCCGCGCTCAAAGCAACATCAATACGGCCCGGATGGGGCTGGAGAGGAGAATCTGAAGATATGAGCACCTTGAATCGAAAGATGAAGCCCGTCACTGCGGCTGTAGGAACTGCGTTCGTTGCCTCCCTGGCAGCAGCAAGCTACGCGAGCGCCGAGAACCCCTTCGCAACCGATGATCTTGCCCGGGGTTACGACCTGCTTGCCCAGGCCGATGCGGAGGGCAAGTGCGGTGAAGGCAAGTGCGGTGAAGGCAAGTGCGGCGAAGACAAGGAAGGCGAAGGCAAGTGCGGCGAAGGCAAGTGCGGCGAAAACAAGGACGGCGAGGGTAAGTGCGGCGAAGACAAGGACGGCGAGGGTAAGTGCGGCGAAGACAAGGAAGGCGAAGGCAAATGCGGCGAAGGCAAGTGCGGTGAAGAGAAATCCGCAGAAGGCAAGTGCGGAGGCGCAGCCTAAGCCAGCGTCCTGCCGGTCACATCAGAGGGATTTGAGTCCATGCTGATGCCTCCGGTAACAGGTGCCGGGCTGGGGTTGCGGCGAGGGCTGCTGCCCCAGCTGACTTCGGTGGCTGAAGGTGCCATCGATTTCCTGGAGCTTGCACCGGAGAACTGGATTGGAGTGGGTGGTCGGTTCGGCCGCCAGTTCCAGAAACTCGCCGATCGATTTCCCCTCGTCTGTCACGGCCTGTCCCTGTCCATCGGCGGACCGGCGCCGCTGGATCGTGTGTTTCTGAAGGAAGTGAAGCAGTTCCTCAGTGACTTCCACGTCCGCTGCTATACCGAGCACCTGAGCTATTGCAGCGACGACAAAGGGCATCTTTACGACCTGATGCCGATTCCCTTCACCGAAGAAGCCGTTCGCTATGTTGCCGACAGGATCCGCGATGTACAGGACATACTGGAGCGGCGGATCGGCATCGAGCACGTGTCTTACTATGTGGCACCTGGTGCGCAGATGCGGGAGGTCGACTTTATCAATGCTGTCCTGCGCGAAGCAGATTGTGACCTGCTGCTGGATGTCAATAACATTCATGTCAACGCGATCAATTTCGGCTATGACCCGTACGAATTTCTGGACCGCATCGACGGCGATCGCACGGTCTACACGCACATTGCCGGTCACTACGTGGAAGCTCCCGATCTGCGCATCGACACACACGGTTCCCGGGTGATCGAGCCGGTCTGGGCGCTTCTCGAAGCCGCTTACGCGAAGTTCGGTGTCTCGCCCACACTACTGGAGCGGGATTTCAATTTTCCGCCGCTGGACGACCTGCTTGCCGAAGTGGATCGGATTCGTCAGCTGCAGCGTCAGCGGATTCAGAAGAATGCCGCACTCGGGCACTAATCTCCCCGAATTCCGGGAAATGCAGCTGGCGTTTGCCGCCCACATCCGCAACCCGCTGGAATACCCGGTGCCGGCAGGGGTAGATGCCCGGCGGATGCAGGTTTATGTGGACCTGTTCTTCAACTCAATCGAGAGTCTGCTGGCCGGTTGCTTCCCGGTGAGCAAAAGGGTGCTGGGGGAGGAAGCCTGGCGTGGCCTCGTGCGCGAGTTCATTCATCACCATCCCAGCGAGTCGCCCTATTTTCTGGAGGTCAGTCAGGAGTTCCTGGATTTCGTGCAGAGCGGTGTCCCGGCGGAGCTGCCCGACTTCCTGCTGGAACTGCTCCACTATGAATGGGTGGAACTCGCGCTGGGTGTGAGCGATGCCGAGTTTCCGGTCAGGGATGTGGATCCAGACGGTGACCTGCTGGCAGGTGAAGTAGTGGTTTCCCCCCTTGCGCGATGTCTGGCCTATCGATACCCGGTACACGAAATCGGGCCGAACAATCGACCTTCGGCGCCCCCGGATCGACCGACCGAGCTGATTGTTTACAGGCGTCGCGACGATTCGGTTCATTTCATGCGGGTGAACGCTCTGACATTGCGTCTTGTAACGCTGCTGTCCGAGGTTACGAACGGTCGCGAAGCGCTGGAGAACTTGGGTCGGGAAGCTGCGCACCTCGATCCGGCGCTTACTTTCAAAGAGGGGATTGCAACGCTCGAGCGGTTGCGAGAGGCTCAGGTCCTCGTGGGTACGAGATCTCCAGGGTATGGCTGAGGTTCCCTTCCAGCGCCTGTTGGTGCTGTTGCTGCTGCTGTTTTTCTGCGTGTCTGCTGTCAATGGGGCGGAGTCGGACCGGTCTGCCGGCCGGACAGACGAGGCTGAGAGATCTCTCAGTGAACCAGCTGCCGGGGAGTCGGAATCCGACCCGCAGCCTCGCTACCGTGATCCGGATCCCTGGATTGGCCTGAATCGTGGCATCCATCGGGTGAATGATCGGCTGGACAGCTGGATCCTGCGCCCGATCGCCCGGGGCTATCACTGGGTAGTGCCGGATCCGGTTGAAGACGGTGTCAGCAATTTCTTCGACAACCTGCAGTCTCCAGGCATCGCATTGAATCAGATTCTCCAGGGTAAGCCGGGGCCGGCCGCCAATGATCTTGGCCGTTTCCTGGTGAACACGACCCTGGGAATCGGCGGGCTGTTCGATGTGGCGTCCCGCTTCGGGATGCCTCAGCACGAAGAAGATTTCGGACAGACCCTGGCGGTCTGGGGCATTCCAGAAGGTCCCTTTTTCATGATTCCAGTGCGGGGGCCCTCAACGGTGACCTATGCTGTCGGAATGATCGGGGATGCCTTCACCAATCCCATTGGTTTCATCGACAACGTCCGGGTCCGTAATTCGCTCTACGGACTCTACTTCATCGATCTGCGCGCGCGACTGCTGTCCGCCGAGGATCTCATCACCGGCGACGAATACCTTTTCATCCGTGATGCCTATCTGCAGCGCCGCGCCTATCTGGTCAAAGATGGCGAGTTCGATGAAGACCCTTTTGAAGATTTTGAGGACTACGAAGACCTGTAGTGGCCTGAAACAAGCCACCAGCAAGTTGAAAGGAGCGTTTCTCCAGCGCCACCGGATAGCCCGATCCGCGGCGCTGGAGTTCAGGCAGACTGCCGCGCCAGAAATTTTGCCTCGATGAACCGTCTGTGGCTGAGGTACAGCAGATCGGCGATCCGACGGATGGTGTGCTCCTCGAGCGGGTCAACACCGGCGCCTGCGTAGGCGAGTCGCCACAGGTTCACGACAAGTTCAAAGCGTTCCTGTTCGTTCCAGCTCTCATTGATCGCCTGGGTATAGGGTTGAACGCCCACGCTCTGCGCCTGGGCCTGCCGGGATTCTTCGATCAGGGCATCGAGCGTGGTGCCATCGAGTTCGAACTGAGTGGTCAATGCTGACCGCAGAATGGCGATTTCCTCATCTGAGATGTCATGGTCTGCCCAGGCAACTTCCAGCAGCAGTATGGCTGCCGCGAGCACCGTGACAGGCTGGCCGTCCTGCTCCCGGGCATTGCGGATTCGGATGCGGTCAAGCAGACGGGTGAGCATGGTGGTCAGCCGCTCGCCGCAGCCTTGAGCGGTGGCTGTGGCTTGCGCACCATGGCGGCCGCTTCCCGCACCAGGTCGGGATCATTGCGCCTGAGGGTATGGGTGTCGCTCAGCACCTGTCGGTAGCGGCGAGCGCCGGGTCTTCCTGCGAACAGCCCCAGACAGTGACGGGTCATGCTGTGCAGTGGCGTACCGCGCGCTACCTCGGACTCGATGTAAGGAAGATAGGCGCTCAGCAGTTGCCACGGATCGAGACATTCGCCTCCGAAAAGCATCTGGTGCACCGCGTTGAGAAACAGTGGCTGGTGGTAAGCCTGGCGCCCGATCATGAGACCGTCTGTACCCGGCAGCTGGGCGGTTGCGACCTCCAGAGAATCGATTCCGCCATTGAGAATGATGCCCAGCTCTGGAAAACGGGCCTTCAGCGCATGGACCCGCTCGTACTGCAGGGGTGGTATGTGACGGTTCTGCGCGGGCGAAACACCCTTGAGCAGCGCTTTACGGGCGTGCAGATAGAAACGTGAGCATCCCGCGGCCGCGACGGTCGCAACAAAGGCTTCGAGCAGCGGCTGGCTGTCCGCCTCATCGACTCCGAGCCGGCATTTCACGGTCACCGGGATACCCGTGCTGCTGCGTGCTGCGCGGACAAGATCAGCGACCAGTCCGGGTTCGCGCATCAGGCAGGCGCCGAAGCGGCCCTGCTGCACCCGCTCAGACGGGCATCCGACGTTGATGTTCAGCTCATCAAAGCCGGCGGCTTCGACAATTTCGCCGCACTTTGCGAAGTCCGCCGGATCACTGCCACCCAGTTGTACCGCGATGGGATGCTCGGCGGGATCGAAGGCGAGCAGACGGTCCCGGGGGCCATGGAGGAGGGCACCTGTGGTGATCATCTCCGTGAATACCGTCGCCCGCGGTGCACAGATCCGGTGCAGATAACGGCAGTGCCGATCGGTCCACGCCATCATGGGGGCGACAGAAAGGAGGGGACTCACAGCAGGGTGGTTGAGGGCTGGCATGGCAGGCCGGATAGTTTACTGGCTTCTGGTGCGACTGGCAGCGCGAAAATCGTGCCCGGGCGGCGGTCGTTGCGGCCGGAGCACCCCTGCAGTCTTCATAATTCTGTCAGACACGAAAATAGCAATGGATCCTGGATAGATGACCTAATCTATTGATTTGTAATAAAAATATGGAAAGAAGTAAAACTTGCGTCCGTTCATAGTTCTTCCATATTTTTCTCCATATTTCCTTCATTTTGCTGGAGAAGGTCTGTATAGTCCCGTGCCAAGCGTTTGAAATCAAAAAAGAACCCTCTAAAAAATGCAAACACAAAGAACTCTGCAACGGTCGGTCCACGCTATCGGAATCGGTGTTCATTCGGGTCAGAAAGTTCGTATGACCCTTCGCCCTGCCGGGGAGAACACGGGCATTCGTTTCATTCGCACGGACCTCAATCGTGCCCAGGTGAAAGCGAGCGCCATGCATGTTTCGGACACGACCCTGTCTACCAGCATTGCAGAACGGGATGTGCAGATTTCCACCGTGGAACATCTGATGTCAGCGCTGTGGGGGCTGGGTGTGGATAACCTTTCGGTTGAACTGAACAGCGAAGAAGTGCCGATCATGGATGGCAGCGCGGCACCCTTCATCAACCTCATCCGCAGCGTGGGTCTGGTTGATCAGAATGCACCTAAGGAATACATCCGCGTCACCCGTGTGGTGGAAGTCAGTCAGGGTGATGCGGTCGCCCGTCTGAGCCCCTTCGACGGCTTCCGGGCCGACTACACCTTCGAAGCCGATCATCCCGTGTACAACCGCTATCCGAAGCGTGCGGTGCTGGATTTCTCACACACCTCTTATGAGGATGAAGTCGGCGGTGCCCGCTCATTCGGCCTCGTCAAGGAACTGGATCAGGCCCGTTCGATCAATCGTTGCCTGGGTTCCAGCCTTGAGAATGCCGTTGGCATCGACGATGAGCGGATCCTCAATCCGGACGGCCTGCGCTACCGGGATGAGTTCGTAAAGCACAAACTTCTGGATGCGATCGGCGATCTTTATCTGCTGGGCCGTCCGATCCTGGGCAGCTTCCATGGCCACAAATCGGGCCACGCCCTGAACAACAAGCTGGCGCGTGCCCTGCTGCGCTGCGAGGATGCCTGGGAGATGGTCACGGTCGGAAGTCCGGACTTCGCGGACGTTCGAGTGCTTGCGCCGGCGATCTGATTCGATGAGCTACAGCCCGGCCGGGCTGGAAGCCTCTTCGTACATTTTGATCAGAAAGCCCCGGATGGCGGCTTCGGCATCCGCTCTGGGCATGATCTTCTGTTCCTCCATGACCAGCGCCATGTCTTTGAGCGATCGTTTACCGTCGATCAGTGACATGATGAACGCGTGCATGCGGGTGGCGAACGCCTGGTTCTGAAATGCAGGCAGGAGGGGAATCGCTCCCCGACCCTTCGCGATCCAGTCGGGCAGACTCTGATACCGCGTCACGGTAGCCGCGCTGCTGGTCCTGGTCGCCAGAAAGTTCACCACGCTTTCTGTTCTGCCGTGGCGACTGTCCGGGGAAGTCATGTAAGGCAGGATTTCTTCCCGGCAATCTCCAACCGCGAAACCGCTGGCCGCGGCAAGTACCAGCAGCTCCTCGAGACTCCCGCAATCCTGAGGGGATACCGGGGTAAAGGCGGCGGAGCCCTGGTAAATCCAGCTGCCCCCGTCCGCAAGCAGCCGATTCAGGCCGGCAAGCATGTGTCCGATGGGGGACTCGATCACATCGAGCAGCCAGGGTGTGATTACCAGGTCGAAAGTACCTGCCTGGAAAGGGGGTCTGGTGACATCGGCCAGTATGACCTCGAACCCCGGTCGCGCCGGCTCAGGCGCCTCGAGCCGACGTGTGATCGCGCTCAAAGATGGCCGACGTGGAGCCAGTGGAAATTCCGTCATCTCGACGGACATTCCGTCGGCCAGCTGGCGCAGCAGCGTTGTCAGCATGGGATTCAGGTCCATGGCCACCGTCAGCGCGTCGGGGAGTGCCTGATGGATATCGTAGGCCAGCCGGCCGGCACCCGCGCCGAGTACCAGTACCCGCCCTGGCGATTGCCCGGCAATGAGCCCTGTCACACCCCTCAGGGCGGCTGCGTTCTCCGCTTCCCCCCATGCCCAGTCGCGATGCGCGTTGGCATCGTAAGAGTGCAGTCCCATCCGGGAGGGCAGCCGGGTTTTCAGCGCGAGATAAGTCTCCAGATTGGCCGGGATACCGAGCTGCAGACTGCCAAGCAATGTCCGCAGGCTCTGCTGTTGTGCGACGCATCCTCTGATGATGGATTCGAGGCGTTCGCTCGCCGGACCCCGCGCCGCGACCTCTGGCAATGCCGCACGAGCCTGCTCCTCCTGGGCCTGCAGTGACGCCAGGGCCATATGCCAGCGATTGCGCCACTGTGTTCTGCAGGCCTCGGGATCCGCGACCAGCCAGGGAACGCCATCATGAAGCGGAAAGGTGATCTGACAGGCGGAACAGGACAGATTGTCCAGCGCCGTATCGCAGCGGGGGCAGGCGAGGAGATCCATCAGTGTCGGCAATTCCAGATCCATATGTGCCGTGACTGTTGCGATTGTAGTGGATGTGGGCGCGTTTTCTAATCGCGCCCCGCTGCACCGCCATGCCACGCCACTGTGGCCCGCTCTGACGAATGGCGCCTGACCGAACGACGCCCGCTCAATACAGTGCGCTTTCCCTCAGATGAAACCGTTCACGATCGGCTGGAAGGCCGTGTACAGATCCTGCTGCGCGGCAACCGGCGAGTTACCGAATATGGTGCTGAACTGGTTCTGCTCTCCGTGCAGGGCCATGTAGTTCAGCAGTACAGTCTGCACCAGAAGATTCACGTTGTTGGCGGCGGGTGTGCCGCTGGTTTCCACCGAGCCGTCCGGCCTCATGAAACCGATCTGCTGGTGACGGGCCTGTTCTGCAGGGGTACCGCCGATCAGTGTCGGTCGACCATTGGGACTGTAGACAAGGAAGAAGGTCGCTGCGGTCGAACTGTTGTCGCTCGTCCACTCCCCCTTGCCACGTCCGTCGACCGTATTGTCGATTACACCATTGGATGACAGGGAGCCGTCGGACATTACGTAGAGCATCAGCGGCACACCGACACGAGCAGCATACTCAATGCAGGCGCCCATGCAGACCCCGGCGCGGAAGTCCTTCACTTCGCCTTCGGCCCGGCGGCCGCCGTGATAGTCGTAGCCGCCCATCTGCACGGTGCCGGCGCCCGCGAAGCCATTGATGACCATCTTCATCACGGAAGCCGTCTTCTGGAATTCCCGGGCATTCTGATTGCCGGCGTCCCATTCCGGTTGAGTGAAGATACCGGTCGCACCGACGATGTCGGGATCGCCACCGGGTGAGAGTGTCGCCGGATTTCCGAAGCGATCGGCGAGATCGGCACTCTTGAGATAGCCGCAGCGGACGAGATCCTTGACCACATCCGAGGTGGTGATGGCCTGGCCTGTGTTCATGCCATTCATTTTCGAGTCGCTGATGCGATAAATCGACTCCATGACCGCCACCGCATCTGCCTGGGTCAGGACGCTGGTGAGATCACCTACATCCACCAGTCCGGTGACGTCACTGGGACGGTCTACCTTGGTCGGCCGGATGGTCAGGTCGATGAGCGACAGGGGTGCCATCGAGTTGCCACCCGAGTCTGTGTTTGCAGAACCGATCAGGGTCAGCAGCGAGCCGTCGGCCCCTTTGCCGATGATCGTGGGATTGTTGTTGATGTCCCGGCCGATGCCTGCGCGGGCGATGCCATACATGGGGTTATGGGGATTGTTGCCGGTGTCGTTATCGGAACGTGCGGGAATGACCGCACCACTGACATTGGCCGCGGTGGTGGGACTGATCCGGGTCATCATGCCGCGCAGAAAGGCGCTGTCTGAATGGAAGGCAAGCCCGAGGCGCTGATCGATGAAGTCGTTGGTCTGGGTACCCGGATTCACGATCGGGGGAATCATGTCGCCCGGCAACCCCTGCCGCTCGTAGCCCGCGGTTGAAAGAAAATCGAGCTGTCCATCCCGCTGACCGACCAGCACGTTGGAACCCGCCTGATTCGAACCACCGGCGAGGTCGAAACAGATGAAGGGGACCTTGCCCGCACCATTCTGGGCGATACCGCAGTTCTGAATCAGAGGCAGCAGATCATTTGACAGCACCGCATGGGCTTTTCCGCCTAGCGAAATACTGGTGGTGCCAAACAGCGCGCCTGCACCACCCATGAGAAAGCCCTGCGCCAGAAATTCCCGGCGCGTGCGTGGACGCTTGTGATTCGGATGACGGATCGGGTCGTCATAGTTGCGCTTTGTTCGTCTGATCATGATGAATCCTCGGAAACTCTTTTCGAATACCTTTGACTACTGGACCAGCATCGCCGCGCTGCCGAGCACGGAGGCACAGGCTCCTTTCATGATGGAGTCCGTATTGCTGGGTCCGCCGATCAGGCGATCGATCAGCGCGTTGACTTCCGCAGTGACCTCCGCGGGATCCGCTTGCGTCGGCAGGTTCAAACCGACCATGTTCGCGAGCAGCGGGTCGATTACCAGGGCACGGTTGTTGAAAGCGGTCGCCTTGGCGGTGCCCCAGGGGAAACCGGGCCAGTAGGCGGCGCGATCACCCGCGTCGTCCACGAGTGCCGCGCAGTAGGCGATCGCGAGCTGGGTAACCCCCATCTGTTGTGACGAGATGAATCCCGCAATCTTCGGTTGTACCGGCATTGCCTGATAGACCTGCTGGTAGGTGGGCATCACGGCAGGATGGGAAACCGGCACACCGGTCATTCTGGACATGGTGGCATTGATCTCCGCAAAGTCACGGATGCCACTCGGCGGCGCCTGATCTGCAGGATCGACATCCGGTGGCGGGGGAGGCGCCAGCGGCGCTGGTTCGGTTACCACATTGACGGCATCACCCAGGCGCTCGAAGGTAAGGAAGAACTCGTCGCTTTGTGGACCGTTCTCCAGCGGAATCACCGTGCCCAGTGTCGACAGCCACTGCAGTCCTTCCGTCGCATAGGCCGCATCGGTGATAGTGACGTCGATATTCCCATAAGCCTGGCCTACGCCGATTTCTCTGCCATTCAGACCGATGCGCATGCCCTGGACCGGAATACTGCCCAGAGTCACACCGGCCGGGTTGAGCACCACGAAGAAGGGCTCGTCGAACAGGTAGGCGTAGGAGTCGTACTGGCTGACCTCCATGACCACATAGGCGTCGGCGATGCCGATGTGATCGCCTACGTTAAAGAGCAGGAAATATTTCTCCCCGACGCCTACCTCGAAGTTCTGCATGACCTGGGCCGGGGTCAGAATGCGGTTGTGAACGGCGAGCAGTCGCATCGTGCCCGCCCAGCGGTTGTTGTTGTCGACCTCACTGCCGATGGCGAATGCGAAGGTGTCGTCCCACACATTCAACAGAGCAGGCGGTGTGGCGTCGGTTACATCGATCCGTTCACCGTTGACGAAAATCTGCCTGCCATTGATCGGATCGTAGTTGAGTACCACGTGCTGCAGAGAGGCCTGGAGCACTTCATCCGCGTTCGGCGTTGACAGCAGTTCGCCATCAGCGTCCGCTGGATCGTTGCGCACGAAGGTGTCGTAGTTGTACAGCGTCTGGCCCAGGAGGAAATTCCTCGAGTTGGAGGATCCTGAGTAGGTAACGATTCGCGCGGGGCCGTCCTGGGTCACATTACCGGGAGCCACCCAGGTTTCGATGGAGAATTCCCCGGTGGAGGTGATCAGATCGTACAGTTTGGCACTGGCCGTAGTGGAACCCTGTGCCTTCCCTGCCACGAATTGAACCCCCCAGCCGCCAACCCAGTTGTAGCTTCCGGACAGTGTGAGATTCAGAGAGGGCTCGACACCACTGGTGTCATAGACCTGATTGCCGTTGCCGGTCTTGAATTCGTAGAGGGCGATGACATTTGCCTCATAGCGGCCACCGGCAGAAGAGATGATGCCCTCCGGCAGCGTCAGCGCCATGCTGGTGACCAGACTCGGATCGATGATGGTTATAGGAATGGCTGCGGACAGATTGAATATCGCAGTCTGCATGAGGCCGGAATCGTCGCCATCCATGAAATCCTGATTGCCGTTGTCGCAGACATTCCAGCAGTTGTGGGATTCCTGCCGCAGGCGCAGCACAAAGCGGGAGTTGGCGGGAGTGTCCAGATCGATTTTCGAACGGGCAGCGTCATAGGCGACGTCGATGTCAGCGCTCGCGAAGAAGGGAGACTGAGGTATCGCTGCAGCGTCGGAGTGACATCCGGCGCAGTACTGCGTCAGCAGATCGTGTACCTGTGCGAACTCGGCAGGGGGAACATCCGGGAAATTTCTGCTGCTTCCCGGTGCCCGCAGAACGGCCGGTGCAATCAGCTCTACCTGTTTGCCTGCGCCGCCGAGAGTCGCTCCAGCCCAGTTTTCGATGTAGGACTGGATGATGTCGCCACAGGCGTTGTCATCATTGAGCCAGCAGTTGTGTCCGCCACGGACTTTGGAAACCATGATCGACTGGCCAGGGTCAGCCAGGTTCACCACGGTGTTGGCCGCATCGTATGCCAGATTGATGTCATCGGCGCGCACGAAGCGCGGGTTCTGCGACTGGTTGTGACAGCTGCCGCAGCGGTTGTTGGGCACCAGGTTGTCCCAGAGCGCGAGCTTGAAACTCTGCACGTCCGCGGTTGCGGGTGGTGGACCACTGTAGTTACTGACATTTGGTGCAGAAGTGAGGGGATTCGCGACCGTAGCCGCGCCGCTGCCACCACCGCAACCCTGCAGAAAGGCCACAGAGACGAGCAGTGCGACCAGATACCGTAAAGCGTTCGCTGAGTACATTTTTGCTCCCTCTTGGCCTAGTCGCCCATGCAGTACACGGCGGACTCGGCGTATACCTGCTTGAGGTTGTAGTTGCTGCTGCGGAAAGAACCCAGCATGGCTGCGATCTGGGCGCGGTCTGCGGCATCCTCTACGGGATGCAGGCAGACGTTCTCGAATACCTTCCGGACCTGGCACTGGGCGAAGATGTCGCTGTTGGCGAGTTCCTCACCCATGGATTTGGCGCCGGAACCGGCGCCGGGGAGGGAACTGTCCCAGCCGAGCAGCTGGTTCGGTCCGTTGCGCCAGTAGTTGAACCAGCTTTCATCGGTCGTGATGAAACCGTGTTCGAAGTTGTTTGAATTGTTGAAGTACTTGGAGGCGACCTGGCTCGAGTCGTAGACAATCCGGCCATTGTTGCCGTCCGGGTCGGTCACGGGGTCGTAGACGTAGTCGTAGTGGGCGTATGCACCGGCCAGAGGATCCATACCCGAGTGGCAGCCGATGCAGTTGTTCAGAAACAGACGGCTGTCGCCGCCAGGACTGCGCGAGACATCCTGACGGATACGATCGGGAATACGTGAGGTGTCCATGACCTGTTCAAGGTCATTGCACATGTGATTCAGCAGTGTGAACCGGAACATGGCCCGGTTGGTGCCGTCAATAAAAAACGCCTTCGCGGCAGCCCGGGTAGTCATGACCCCTGCGGTGGCGGAAGCAGGCACCCCGGTGAGTGCTGACTGCGGGGTGAACTGAAGGTTGGCAGAAAGATCGATTCCGGCGTTCTCCAGTGCTTCGTAGTGTGCATTGCTGGTGTTCGAATATGCCGGGATACCATTACCGGAGCCCGTGTAGAGCACGTCAGCGCTGAGAATCTCGCGGAAGTCCCAGTTGTCCCGAACCATGCCGATGATGGTGGCTATGTAGTCATTGAGCGGGACAAACACGCTGCGCTCCCGGTTTGTCCAGGGTGCTGCAAAGTTTTTCAGGGTGACGTTGTAGAACTCGGGAGCGTCTGTTGCCAGAAGAGCAGCACCGACTTCATCGTTGTTGCCGATCCGGGTTGCCATCTCAGCGAGAGTCGCCTCATCCGGTGGTACACCGGCGATCCGGTCGTGAATTCGTTTCGCCTGGTCTCTGGCATCTCCCAGACTCGCGGGTGAAGCGAGCGAGCAGGTCAGTGCCACGCACGCAAGGAACGCGCCGTAACCCGTGCGGCGGGTTGGTACATTGGACTTCATGAACACGCTCCTATCGTGTTTAGTGTTCCCAAACACTTCGGTCATCGAAGGCACAGACGGGCACACGACACTTCCCGCGGTTCCATCGACGGGACAGACAGGCTGCAAGACTCCTTGAAAGCCGGTTGGCCCACAGTGACCCAGGTCACACAAGAACAAACTCGCCCTCCCGTCGGCTCTTCCATACCGTCGCCCTCCCGTCGGCTTTCCCGCACCGTTGACGAAGGCCGCAATTCAGGCTCGGGCGCCCTGTGACCCGCCGCACAATCACCCTGACGACCTTATGGAAGAATGCGCGGAAGTTGCCTCAATCGAAGTAGAAGGGCGAAACCGTGCCTGATGATCTGAATACTGCCCCCCGGTGCACACCACTGCCTCGACACTCGGGGCTGGTGGTTCTGATGCTGCTGCTGGCCCTGTCGGGTTGCGGTGGCGGCAGCAGTTCGACAATCGGAGGCACTCAGGGTGCAGATCCTGTCGTTGTCGATTTCCCCATCGTGTATGTCAAACGTCCTGTACTGCTGGACGCCAACGGCGACCTTGTCACCACCAACGTTCGCGAACCGGCGGCATTCTTCCCGGGAGCCGAACTGTTCATTCGAGATCGCGCGTCGCCGAGTGCACCGGAAACATCCCTGACTGCAGGCATATTTCCGGACGATCAGGACGGCAATCCGCCTCAGTACGATGTGAAAGACATCAGCGCCTCCTTCGATGGGGAGCGTCTGGTGTTTGCCATGCGTGCCCCGGAAGATCCCGATCTGGATGACGACGAGCAGCCGACCTGGAACATCTGGCTGTTTGATCGCAGTACAGGAGAAGTGAGTCGAGTGATTACCTCGGACATCGACTCGGAAAAGGGCGACGACATCGCGCCGAAGTTTCTGCCTGATGGACGCATACTGTTTTCATCCACCCGGCAGACTCAGGCCAAGGCGATTCTGCTCGACGAGAACAAGCCGCAATTTCCGGCCTTCGATGAAGATCGGGACAATGAGGCCTTCGCCCTGCATGTCATGAACGATGATGGCAGCGGCGTTCACCAGATCACCTTCAATCAGAGCTCAGATCTCGACCCTTCAATACTGGGAGATGGCCGGATCGTCTTCAGTCGCTGGGACAATGTTGCGAATATCAACCGGATCAGTCTGTACACCGTTGCTCCTGATGGCCGGAACCTGGAGCTGCTCTACGGCGTTCACAGCCACGACACCGGTCCGTCCGGCGAGATCATTGAATTCGTAGAAACCCAGGAACTGCCGGACTCGAGACTGCTGGTACTCATGCGACCTGCCGGCGATCAGTCGCGCCTGACAACGGTACCTGTCGCCATCGACACCGCCAATTTCGTCGAAAACGATCAGCCGACATTTGCGAATGCAGGACTGCTGACCACTGCGCAGGAGTTTTTTCTTCCGGACACACTGACTCTGGACGAGACGGCACCGGTGGTGCAGGGCCGCTACGCAAGCTTCGCTCCCCTGTTCGATGGCACCAATCGGATGCTTGCTTCCTGGAGTCAGTGCCGCCTGATCGATGAGATAACAGACCCCGCGAATCCGGTTATCTCTCCGTGCACCAGTGAGTATCTGGCGGATCCGAACTACGTGGAGGCTGATCCGCTGTTCGGTATCTGGATGTTCGATGCCGACGAAGGCACTCAGCTGCCGATTGTGGTGGCGGCGGAAGGTGAGCTGTTCACGGAAGTGGTCGTGATGGAATCCAAAACGCTTCCACCGGTAGTACTCGACGGTGTCGCCGGACTGGATCTCGATCCGGATCTGGTCGCCGAATCGGTGGGCGTGCTGCATGTTCGCAGTGTCTACGACCTTGATGGAACCGCGACTGCGGATATCGCGAGTCTGAGTAACCCGCTGACGACCACCGCCGCGCTGAGACCGGCCCGCTTTGTCCGCATAGTGAAGGCCGTGTCGATGCCGGACGATGATCTGGTGGATCTCGATGGAACGGCGTTCGGGCGCTCCCAGGCGCAACTCATGCGCGAGATTCTGGGCTACGCAGCCGTGGAGCCGGATGGGTCTGTAAAGCTCAAGGTGCCGGCAAACGTGGCGTTCTGGCTCGATGTACTGGATAAAGATGGTCGTCGGGTGTTCCCCAGGCATCAGAACTGGCTGCAGCTGAAGGCAGGCGAGGAGCGCGAATGCTCAGGCTGTCATACCGCGACGAGTGAGTTACCCCACGGGCGTCTGGATGCCCAGGCTCCTTCCGCCAACCCGGGCGCGCCCGCAGACGGTTCTCCGTTTCCGAACACCATACCGACGCTGTTCGCGAACATGGGTGAGTCGATGGCGGAGGTGTATGCGCGTATCAATGGCCCGCGAACGCCCTCGGTGGACCTGACATTCGTCGATGAATGGACAGATCCGGCGGTCAGAGCTCCCGACCCCTCTTTTGATTATTCCTACACAGATCTGACGACGACACCGCCCGTCGATCCAGGCTGTGTGACGAACTGGACCGCCCTGTGCCGGATCGTGATCAATTACGAAACGCACATTCATCCGCTCTGGAACGTCAATCGTCCGGTTTTCGATCCGAACGACGGCGTAACGGAAATTGCCAACAACCGCTGCACGACATGCCACAACGTGGTGGATGATGCCAGCATGGCCATGGTGCCGGAGGCTCAGCTCGATCTGTCGGACGGTGTCTCAGATCAGGAAGCCGACCACTACAAGAGCTATCGGGAACTGCTGTTCAATGACAATCAGCAGACCCTCGATGCAAACGGTGCGGTGATCGACGAGCTGGTCCAGGCAACGGACGGAAACGGGAATCCGCTGTTTGTTGTGGATGGCAATGGTGATCCGGTCCTGGATGGCAACGGTCAGCCCATTCCAGTGCTGGTGACCATCAACGTCTCTCCGAGTCTCAATGTGGCAGGAGCGGACTTCAGTCCGCGCTTCTTCAGCCGCTTTGCGGCCGGCGCCAGCCATGATGGGCGCCTGAATGCCACAGAATTGAAGTTGGTCTCAGAATGGATCGACCTGGGCGGGCAGTATTACAACAACCCGTTTGACGTTCCCCAGTAGTCGGGAACCGCCGGTAAAGGATTAACGGCATGAACAAGCACTCCGCAGGCAGATTTATCGCGCTTCTGGCCATCTGGCTGGTTGCACTGCCTGCGCTGGCGTTGCCCAATCCCTTCGCGAAGTACCAGCCTGACGTCGTCGTTTCTGATCCCTACATCGAGATGCACACCGGGCCGGGCCGCGGCTATCCCGTGTTCTACGTGGCCGGGCAGGGGGACAGAGTCACCATCCTCAAGCGTCGCACTGACTGGTTCAAGATCGAAGTCCCGCGCGGCAGCCACTCGGTGCGTCGGGGCTGGGTGCATGTCGATCAGATGCGCCATACCCTGGATCTCGAAGGTAATCCCATCGAGATCGGCGAGTACGGTCTGGAGGATTTCAGCCACCGCCGCTGGGAATTCGGACTGGGTGGCGGCGACTTCGATGGTGCGGCGACGATCAGCGCTCAACTTACCTTCAACCTGAATCCCTATATCGGTCTGCAGATGGAAGCATCCCAGCTGCTCGGCGATTACTCGGACGGGTATATGGGTAACGTGGGCATCGTCATGCAACCGTTCCCGCGCTGGCGTATCTCACCCTTTTTCACGATCGGCACCGGATATCTGCACGTCGAACCCCAGACAACCATCGTCCAGGCTGCGGATCTTGACGATGAGATTGTGCATGCAGGAGTCGGGGCCAACGTCTACATCAGCGACAAATTCATTCTCAGGATGGAATACAGGCGCCACACGGTGCTCACCAGTCGAGACGACAACGAAGAGTTAAACCAATGGAAAGCAGGATTCAGCATATTCTTCTGACCCTGGGTATCGCGGCGGTACTACTGCCGGTGTACGCGGGCGCAGCCACCAATCCGGACGAACTGGAGCTCGAACCTCTGGTCGTGCGCGAGCCCGAGCGCCGGGAAGTGAAGATCGACAGAATCGATACTGAGAACTTCGAGATCGGCGGCTATGGCGGGTTGCTGAACGTGGAGAATTTCGGCACCAATTCCACGCTTGGTTTCAGAGGCGCATACCATGTGACCGAAACCTTCTTCATCGAAGGGCAGTATGGCACCACGACTCTGGGTGAAACCAGCTATGAGCGACTCAGTGGTGGTGCTGCGCTGCTCACCGACGATCAGAGAGACCTTACGTACTACAACGTTTCCCTGGGTATCAATCTGTTTCCGGGAGAATCGTTTCTCGGCAGCAGATGGGCGTTCAAAGGCGGTCTCTATCTGATTGGCGGTGTAGGCAGCACCGACTTTGCAGGCGACGAGAGATTCACGATAAATGCCGGGGTCGGTTACCGGCTTATAGCGACCGACTGGCTGGCGTTCCACGTCACCGTGCGCGATCACTTCTTTCAGTCCGACCTCCTCGGTGTGGAAGAGGACTATCACAACATCGAGTTTACCGGCGCGCTGTCGCTGTTCTTCTAGGAAAACGTGCTGCGATGAACAGAAAAGTACTTTCGGTATTGCTGGCGGCTGCGGTGTTCTCAGCGGGTGGTTGTGGATCCTTTGAGATCAAACCCTGGGTCAGTCCTTACGAGCGCAATAACCTGGCTGATCCGATCATGAGCTTCAATCGTGATCCCGTTGCAGCGGCCTATCTGCATCATGTGTATCAGGCACGGGAAGGCGCGCGAGGTGCGGAAGGTGGCGGTGGAGGCGGCTGTGGATGTAACTGATTTCCTGCGGGCGGTACAAAGCGAGGTGCGCCATGAGCGAGGAAGAAGGCTCACCCGGGTCGGTCTCATCGGCCGCCTTCTGTGTTTTTTCATCGGCATGCAGCTGACTTTGACCGCAGGCAGCACCCAGGCTGCCATCCTTCCGGAAGACCGCAGCGATGTGATGTATCACGGCTACGATGGTGGTGGTCTGCAGGTCAATGGACCGTCTGTACTGGTTCGCAAGAGTATCAAGGACAAAGTGTCGATCTGGGGCAACTACTATGTGGACATGATTTCCAGTGCGTCGATCGACGTGGTGACCACGGCGAGCGCCTATGAGGAACAGCGCGACGAAATGAGCGTCGGTGTCGACTATCTTCATGGCAAGACGTTCATGGGCTTCTCCTATACCAACAGCGAAGAAAGTGACTACTCGGCAAACAGTGCCCGCTTCGGCATCAGTCAGGATTTCTTCGGTGACCTGACCACGCTCGGAATCAGCTACACCAGAGGCTGGGACGAAGTCCGTCGTAACGGCGATGATCTCTTCAGGGAAGACACGGACCGGCAGGGCTACCGGGTGGACCTTTCCCAGGTGATTACCAAAAATTTCATTCTGAACCTCAATTATGAAGCGGTGACAGACGAAGGCTTTCTGAACAATCCCTATCGCCAGGTCCGTTTTCTGGATGCCAGTTCCGCCAGGGGCTACAGCTACGAAGCGGAAATCTACCCCCGGACCAAGACTTCCAGTGCGACCGCCATTCGAGGCATGTACTACCTGCCTTATCGCGCCGCGCTGAAGGGCGAATTCCGTTATTACTCGGACACCTGGGGGACCACCGGCTGGAATGCGGAAGTTGCCTATGTGCATCCCGTGACCGAGTCTTTCACGGTGGAGGGCAAGTACCGCTACTACCAGCAGACCGAAGCGGATTTCTATGCGGATCTCTTCCCGTACTCCCGGTCACAGAATTTCATGGCGCGGGACAAGGAACTTGCCGCGTACAGCAGCCACACGATCGGACTCGGGGTCAGCTACAAATTCAGGATGCCCTGGGTTTCTTTCCTCAAGAGAGGTGAGGTGAGTCTGTTCATGGACTATCTGCTCCTGGACTACGACAACTTCACGGACCTGCGGGTCACGGATACTGCACCAGGAGAGGAACCGCTCTACAGCCTCGATTCAACCATCATCAGAGCCTTCATCTCGTTCTGGTACTGATGGGGCAGAATTTCTTCCCGGCACTTTTGCCGGGATAGTGGATTACCGCGAGGCCATTCTGTCCGTATAATGCGCCGCCTATGAGCGTCCGCACCCGAATAGCCCCTTCCCCGACCGGTGATCCACACCTCGGGACCGCCTACATGGCACTGTTCAACTGGGTCTTCGCCCGCAGTCAGGGTGGCCAGTTTATTCTGCGCATAGAAGATACGGATGTGGCCCGCAGCACGCCGGAATCCGAGCAGATGATCCTCGATTCACTGCGCTGGCTCGACATTGATTGGGATGAGGGTCCGGACAAAGGCGGCCCGCACGGACCCTACCGGCAGAGCGCCCGCACGCACATCTATCAGGAACACGCGCAGAAACTCATCGCCAGCGGCCACGCGTTTCACTGTTTCTGCTCTGCCGAGCGGCTCGATGAAATGCGCGCTGCGCAACAGGCAGCCGGTGAAAATACCCGTTATGACGGCCTCTGCCTCGGTCTGTCGGTGCAGGAAATCCGCCAGCGGCTGGGTGCGGGAGAGCCTCATGTGATCCGCATGAAGGTGCCTGAGGAGGGTGTGTGCAGCTTCGATGACGTGTTGCGCGGGTCCATCGAGATTCCCTACGCTCAGGTCGACATGCAGGTGCTGATCAAGGATGACGGTTTTCCGACTTATCATCTCGCGGTTGTGGTGGACGATCACCTGATGGAGATCACTCACATCTTAAGGGGTGAAGAGTGGATCAATTCCGTGCCGAAGCACCTCCTTCTCTACCAGTACTTCGGATGGCAGGCCCCCGTGCTCTGTCACCTGCCGCTGCTGCGCAATCCGGACAGGAGCAAGCTTTCGAAGCGCAAGCACCCGACCAGCGTCAACTACTACAGGCGGATCGGCATACTCCCGGAAGCACTGCGCAACTACCTCGGGCTGATGGGCTGGTCGATGCCGGATGAGCGGGAAGTCTTCACGCCGAGTGAGATGGCGACGGATTTCGAATTGCAGCGTATTCATCTCGGTGGCCCCGTCTTCGATCTCGACAAGCTGTCCTGGCTCAACGGACAGTACCTGCGCGCGCTGACACCCGATCAGTTCATGGATCGGGTCGCGCAATGGGCACTCAACAGGGAGAATCTCTCTGCCCTGGTACCGCTGCTGCAGGCGCGCACGGTGCGGCTCGCAGATCTGCCCGGTCAGGTCGACTATCTGCTTGGAGACCGGCGTCCCCTTGCTGCGGAGGATTTCACCGGCGGGAATCTGGATGGCGAAGTGCTGGTCCAGGTCCTCGACCACCTGAGTCGGGAACTGGATGCGTTGCGACACTGGGAGCGGGACCGGCTGTTGCAGATCTGCCAGAGTCTGGCCGACTGGATGGAGCTGAAGATCCGCGACTTCCTGCATCCGGTATTTATAGCGGTATCCGGGCGCACCGTGTCTCTGCCTCTGTTCGATTCGATGGTGTTTCTGGGTTCCGATCTCACCCGGGTGCGGATTCGAGAGGCACTTGCCGTTCTCGGTGTATCCAAGAAGCAGGCGAAGCGACTGGAAAAACTCTACCAGGGCTATCGGCATTCACTGGCAGAGCCTCGCGCCTAGGAAGCCAGTCTCTGCTGCCGACAGTAAACGGGGAGATATTTCATCAAGAACGAGGGGAGAAATGATGCTGCTGACTATGAAAATCCTGGTAGGGCTGATCGCTCTGCTGTTCCTGTCCATGGGTGGGAACCTTCTGCTCAATCCGGGGGAAGCGGCTGCCAGCTTCGCGCTTACCCCGGTCGGTGAAGCGGGTCTCAACACGCTGCGCAGTGATTTCGCCGGCCTGTTTCTCGCGTCCTGCCTGTTTCTGATTCTGGGCCTGGTGCAGGGAAGGGGGGTATGGTTGCAGGTCGTGGCCATTCTCATGCTGCTGATCGCAGCAGGACGTCTGCTCGGGTTCGTGGTGGACGGCGCACCGGTGCCGGCAAATATTCAGGCCTTCGTCGCCGAAATCGTCATCGCCGCCATCCTGCTGGTGACTGACCGGATCATGATTGCCCGGAGTACCGCAGCCACCGTCTCCTGAGGGCGTGTCAGGCGATGGCGACGATCACGAACAGACCGGTCTGATCCGGATCCCAGCCGCCACTGAGTGATTCGTGTCGGCGGGTCGTTGAAAAACCAGCTTCGCGGAGCAGCGCTTCGTACTCGGCATCCGAGTAAGCCTGGTGTGTGCTGATGTATTCACAGGGTCGAGCAGCGCCATCCTCCAGCACGAAATAGCGGTCCGTGCTGGCACGTTCCTGGGGATGCCACTGGCTTTCGTGGAGACAGACGTGGGGGTTGCTGCTGAACACGCTTCGCGGCGCACTGAACCAGTTAGGCGGGCGCTGCCCGCTGCGACGGATGTAGTCTTCGGTGTGTGGTTCGAGGATGAGGAGGCCACCCGGAGCAAGGGCCTCACGGGCATGCCGGAGTATGGCAATGGCATCTTCCGGTGCGAATGCATTGAACTCGCCGAAGATGAGCAGTGCGGCATCATAGTTCTGTCCGTATCCGCCACAGCGTATGTCCGCGAGGCAATAGTCTATCGGTAGTGCGTCCGCCTGAGATTGGGCATGAGCGATGGCAGCCGGGCCATAGTCGATACCAACGCACCGATGGCCGAGCGCGCCCAGCCCGGCGCAGTAGAATCCGGGTCCGCAGCCGAGATCGAGAATCCGTTGCGGTCTGCTCTGGAGAAGCTCCTGGTGGATCCAGCGAACCTGTCGATCGATCAGTGCCAGTGGTCGGCTGGCGGCGCCGTGACTCTGGTCCAGATGCTCCTGCAGCATTCGCTCACTGAACGATGGATCATTCCAGGGAATTTTCGATGTACCACTCCAGGGCACGACGGGCACCCGCGAGACGAGCTGATTGAGATCCATGATTGCTGTGAATTTTTCTTGTTGTGACTGAGAGTTCAGGCAACCCTCGTTGAGGGATCATTGTGCGACTCCACGGAATTATAGTTCAGGGTGAGATCGAGTACAGTTGTGGTTGAACAGAATCTCACCGGGATACTTCATGAAACTTGAATTTTATGGCGCGGCCGGCTGCGTCACCGGCTCCTGCCATGTTCTCGAAGTCAATGGACGCAAAGTTCTTCTCGACTGCGGACTGATTCAGGGCAGCAGGAAAGACGAGGCCGGCAATTCCGATCCATTTCCATTTGACGCCGGAGCGGTGTCAGCCGTTGTCCTCAGCCACGCGCACATCGATCACTCGGGGCGTCTCCCGCTGCTGGTAAAGCGTGGCTTCGGCGGCCATATCCACATGCAGAACGCGACCCGGGCGCTCTGCTCAATTCTCCTCACCGATGCGGCCGGGCTCGAAGCCGGCAGAGTGCGTCGGGAGAATCGACAGCTGGAGGAAAAAGGCAAGCGGCTTCTGGAACCACTCTACGAGCAGTCGCACGTGGACCAGGTGATCGGCCAATCCGTAGGCCATCCCTATGATCGTGTCTTTGACGTAGTACCCGGTGTGCGGGTCTGCTATCGGGATGCGGGCCACATCATGGGATCGACAGTGGTGTCGGTGGAGATTACCGAAGGCTCCCGCAAGTGCACGCTGGTCTTCAGCGGGGATCTCGGTCAGTTCGACTCTCCGATACTCAGAGATCCGCAGTCGCCGCCTGCTGCCGATCTTGTGCTGATGGAGTCCACTTACGGAGACCGCTTGCACCGCGATCGCGCTGCATCACTGGTGGAACTCGGCGAGGTGCTGGAGACGGCCTGGGCGCAGGGTGGCAATGTGCTCATTCCAGCCTTCGCGGTCGGGCGCAGTCAGGAAATGCTCTACCAGCTCGGCAAGCACTACGACAGCTGGCAGATTGATCGCTGGCAGATCTTCCTGGACAGTCCGCTGGCCATCGAAGCCAGTCAGGTTTACTGGGAGTACGAACACCTATTCGACGAGGAAGCCGGGGACGTTCTGCGCATCGACAGCGGCATGCCGGCGTTACCCAATCTCCACCTCACCCGGACCGCTGCTGAGTCCAGAGTCATCAACCGGCTGTCCGGAGGGGCGATCATCATTGCCGGGAGTGGCATGTGCAATGGAGGACGAATTCTCCACCACATGAAACAGAATCTGGGCAGGCGGGAAGCCCACCTGGTGTTTACCGGCTATCAGCCGCCCGGGACGCTCGGCCGAAGAATCATCGATGGCGCGGAATCCGCCCGCATTCACGGCGAGACCTACCCGATCCGGGCCCAGGTCCACACGATCGGCGGCATGTCCGCGCACGGCGACCAGGGCCATCTGTTGCGCTGGTACGAGGGTATTCCGGGTCGTCCACAGGTGTTCCTGGTTCACGGGGACCCGGATGCGGCCCGCGTACTGCAGAGCAAACTCGAAGCGCTGGGTGCGGATGCCCGGGCAGCCGCACCCGGGATGACGGTGGATCTCGGTGCGTCTGCTAAGGCGCCCGGTTGAATGTGAGGACCACGCTGACCGGAACCGCGCTGCTGATGCTCGGCAGACCGGCGACTTCCCGCAGCGCTTCAATCCCATCGGTCAGCCCCAGATTTGCTGCATTGACAATGATCGGCTTGAGGGTCGCGGCGACTACCCGCCTGGCGGAGAGCCGGGAGACGAGCAACTCCGCGGTAAATGGCAGTTCTCTATCCTGAAAGTTCAGGACCACTTCTGTCGCGATCTCCAGTGTGCTGCCGGGTGCCAGCGAATCCAGGGCTTTGAGATCGAGGCTGGTCAGTACGGTAGCCGTCGGGAACAGGTCGGTTCTGAAGAGCGTCTCGCGCATGCGCTGGTCGCGAATGGGTATCAGGGTGTCCACGCTGGCCAGCTGAATGGTGAGCGTGGCTATGCCGTCTGCGGAAATCCTCCCCGACACCTCGGTGAACCGGTGCACTTCCGCGACACTTTGAGCCTTGATCGACACGAAGCTGATCTGTGAGCGCGTCGGGTCAAGATTCCAGGCGCCGAATGCGGCGGGCCCGAAGACCATCAGCAGGGTCGCGAAAAGCAGCTTCATGACGGGGTTCTCTTGCGTTATTCCGGGGCAGCTTAGTCCGGGGGCGTGTCGAGGTCTACCGCAGCCTCCGCGCGGTCCTTTCGGGGCTGCGCCGACCGGGTTTCCGGCCCCCAAGTTGACAGCTCAGGAGGCGACCCCTAGTATCTCGCGCCTCAATCCGGACCGGTCCGGACGTCCACATGGGGGGCCATAGCTCAGCTGGGAGAGCGCCTGCATGGCATGCAGGAGGTCGGCGGTTCGATCCCGCCTGGCTCCACCACCTTTCCTGGCTCCCTCATCTTCATTTGAGCAGTGATCCCAGCAGCCCGCGCACCAGGCGCCGGCCCAGAGAACTGCCGACCGATCGTGCGACACTCTTCATCAGCGCTTCCCCGACGCTCTGGCGGTTGCTGGTTTTCGCGGCTGAGCGTGGCGCCGCATCTTTCTGCCGGCGTGCCTCTGCAAGCTCCTGTTCCGTATCCATAGCGCGCTGTCGGGCCCGCTCGAGCAGCTTTTCGTGGGCGGACTCACGATCGACTGCTTCGTCGTAACGGCCGCCCACAGGTGACCGAAGCACCAGCTGGCTGCGTTCCTCCTCGGACAGGGGTCCAATCCGGGATTCCGGTGGTCGGATCAGCGTCCGGGAGACCGGTACGGGTGCACCCCTGCTGTCGAGGGAGGAGACCAGTGCTTCACCGCGCTCGAGCTCGCTCAGTACCGCTGCCACATCCATGTCCCCGTCGGAGCGGAAACTCTCCGCCACCGCCCTGATGGTCCTGCGATCTTTCGGGGTGAATGCCCGCAAGGCGTGCTCCACCTTGAGCCCCAGCTGGCCGAGTACGTCCTGGGGCAGATCGAGGGGACTCTGGGTCACGAAATACACACCCACACCTTTGGAGCGGATCAGGCGAACCACCTGTTCGATCTTGTCGAGCAGCGCCTTTGGAGCGTCATCGAACAGCAGATGCGCTTCATCGAAGAACAGAACAAGGCCGGGTTTCTCAGGATCCCCGAGTTCGGGGAGGTCTTCGAAAAGCTCAGAGAGCAGCCACAGCAGGAAGGCGGCGTACACCTTGGGGGATTCTCTGAGCAGCCGGTCACCCCGCAACAGATTGACCACCCCCTGCCCGGAGAAATCCACGCGCATGAGATCGCGAAGATCCAGGGCGGGCTCACCGAAGAAGCGATCTGCCCCCTGTTCTTCAAGGACCAGCAGGCTGCGCGCGATAGCGCCCACGGATGCGCTCGAGATGTTCCCATAGCGGGCTCTGAGGTCTTTCGAGTTTTCGCTCATCCAGTTCAGCAGTGATCTGAGATCCTTGATGTCCAGCAGCAGCAGGCCTTCGTCGTCTGCGATGCTGAATGCGGCATGCAGGATCCCGGACTGGGTGTCGTTCAGGGTCAGCAGATTGCCGAGGATGAGCGGGCCCATTTCTGAAATGGTGGTTCGCACCGGGTGCCCCTGTTCGCCGTAGATGTCCCACATAACGGTGGGGCAGCCGCGCTGCTGATAGCCGGGGATGTCGATGAGGCCCAGGCGTCTGTCGATTTCAGGGTGGGGATTTCCAGCGGCTGCGATGCCGGACAGGTCGCCTTTCACATCGACGGCGAAAACCGGCACACCGGCACGCGAGAACCCTTCCGCGAGCACCTGCAGCGTCACCGTCTTGCCAGTCCCCGTTGCTCCGGCGACCAGGCCATGACGATTGCTCATTCCGAGCAGATGGGAAACCCTGTGCCGGTCCGCATCGGCCCCGATGAGAATCGACGTCTGTCGTTGTGCGGTCACTGGAGCAGCCTGGTTGCGAGGAAGGAAAATCATACCTGCCGGTGGCGCTGCAGTGAAATCGCCAGGATCCGTGTTCATCTGCTAAAGTTGCCGCGGCGCACTCAGACGGGAGGCGCCGTTGACCGGTAATCGCACGCCGTTGCCCGGCAGTTGTCCGGCGGTTGTCCGCCGTTGACTGGCGGCGGTTGTAGAAAACCGGCGATCAACCAATCAAAAAAAATCGTTCAGACATCCGCAGGGAGGGGGTCTCATGCTTGAAGAGTTCAAGAAATTTGCCATGCGTGGCAACGTCGTCGACATGGCGGTCGGTATCATCATCGGTGCCGCGTTCGGCAAAATCATCACCTCGCTGGTCAACGATGTGATCATGCCGCCGATCGGGATGCTGATGGGCAATGTCGATTTCAGCAGTCTGTTCGTCACGCTGGACATGGGCGACTATGCGTCCCTCGCCATTGCCGAGCAGGCGGGCGCGCCGATCATCAAGTACGGAGTGTTCATCAACACGGTTCTGGATTTCGTCATCGTCGCCTTTGCCATCTTCATGGTGATTCGCGGGATGAACAGGATGAAAAAGGCAGAAGAGGAGAAACCGGCTGCCCCTCCGGCTCCTTCCGAGGAGGTCAAACTGCTGACCGAGATCAGGGATTCCCTGAAGGCCCGGTGAACGGGCCCCGGCTCGCCTGGGATTTCTGACAATCTGGTTGCACCAGCGATCCACCGTCGACTATCGTGGGCGGGTTACAGCTCAGAGAAGGTTGGGGAGCCGGTGACCACACATCCGGAGGAGGGCGAGCGTGCGGCGGCACAAACCGCGGCGGCTCGACTCTCCAGATTCGCACCTGTGTACCGGGTCGCGGGCATTCTCGGGATTGCCCTCCTGGCGCTTGTGATTCCGGAGTTCGGACCGAACCGTTATCTGCTGGCGGGCCTTCTCCTGCTGGTGTGCACACCGGTCGGGTGGTGGCTGAGCCGTACGCTCTCCTCCGAGGCAGATGCCTGGGCGGAGCCGCTCTTCGATCTGCTGCTGGTAGTCGGATTCGTGCACCTGGTACCGGCAGTCTGGTTACCGGCGCTTTGTGTGGGCGTGATGGTTGCGCTGGCCCCCAGTGTCGGACTCCATCCACGCAGTTTCCGCATCTACTCCGGCTATGCACTGATCCTGATATTGGGGATGGGATTCGCGGCATGGCTCCACGAAGTACCCGACAGCCTGCTGCCGCTGGTGGCCATTGCCGCCATTTACCCTTCACTCCTCTTCTATGCCTATGTGCAGGCCCGGCGAGCCGAGGAACTGCGGAGGCGATCCCAGCTGGTCGAGAGCCTCGCTCAGGTAGCGGGTGGGGTTGCCCACGATTTCAACAATATGCTCATGGGCATCATGGGACACAGCGAACTGGCGCTCATGGATCTGCCGGAGGATCTTCCGGCTGCGAAGTCGCTGCGGGAAATCATCATCGGCGCGAAGCGTGCGAGTCTGCTGAGCCGGCAGCTTCTGTCTTTTTCCGGACGGGATGTCGGCGCAGAGGGCGAGCTGGAACTCAACTCGGAGCTGGACATGATTGTTCGGCTTATCCGACCGCTGTTGCCGGATGGTGTGCGGCTTGCTCATTCGAAGCCGCAGGAGCAGCTGTTTGTCCGTATGGACAAGTCACAGATGCACCAGATCATCCTCAATGCCGTGCTGAATGCCGCGGCGTCCCCGGATGGAAGGTTGCCTCGAATCGAACTGCGTCTGAGGCGCATTGTCCGGCAGGGTCAGAACTGGGCGAGCCTGACGATCAGCGAGCCGGTTGCAGGAAGGGGGCTGGCTGCAGCGCGCCGCTGGTCCAATCCCTTCGTCGCTTCCGAGCACCAGCGCCATCGATTCGGCCTCACGGGTGGAAGGAAAGCCCTGCGCGCGGTCGGAGGGTCGATCGAGCTGAAGCAGGTTGAGGGCATTGGCTTCACCGTCTGTCTGCTCCTGCCGCTGCTGCGCGTTGTGCGGCCCGATGCGGACACAGCCTTGAATACAGACCGGTGGTGCGGGCGCATACTCGTGGTCGACGACGAGGTGCAGGTACAGGATGTGCTTTACGCCTTTCTGGATCGACTCGGCATCGACGCGGTAGTTGCCGGAGACTGCGAGGAGGCGGTGAGGGCCTTTGCGCAGGCGGGAGGCGACTTCGACACCGTGCTGCTGGATCTGAAGATGCCGGGCAAGGATGGCTGGCAGTGTCTCGAAGAACTGCGTGCCATTCGCAGTGACGTACCGGTAATCATCTGCAGCGGCTACAACCCCGAAGCCCGTGCGGCGGATGTGGGGCGCGTGGAAAATGTGCGGTTTCTCAATAAGCCCTTCGGTTTCGAAGAGCTGAAGTCTGTATTGAAGGAAATCCAACCGATGGTCATCCAGGAGACGAACCTGGCAGGTTGATCCTGTGTGCTATCCGCACCCGCCCGCAATCTTTAGGAAAAAATGGCGCTGAAGCCGACAATATACCGATTCAGTATCGAACTGGCCGACCTTGATCGGGAACGATACGACACGCTGAATCTCACCGTCGCCCTGCATCCATCGGAAACACCCGAGCGAATGCTGGCACGCATCCTTGCTTTCTGTTTCAGCGCGCAGGAGCGGCTGCAGTTCAGCAGGGGGTTGAGTGATCCGGATGAGCCTGCGTTGTGGAGCCGTACGCTGGACGGACGGATCGATTCCTGGATCGAAGTGGGTGAGCCGACCTTCGATCGGATCAGGAAAGCAATCAGCCTCTCCGAGCAGACAAGCGTTTACTGTTTCAACACCAGAGCCGGCGTGTGGTGGGAGCAGATCCAGCCTCAGCTGAAAGCGCTCCCGGTGAGCGTGTATCGATTGCCCTGGGCTGCGCTGCAGACGCTGGCCGGGTCCGTCAGTCGGACCATGGCTATCAGCGTGACGATATCAGGCGGTGCGCTGTATCTGTCGGCTGGCGCAGACACCATTGAACTGAGTCGCGAGGAGCTGCAGATCGCCTGAGCTCACCCTGTGCTGAAGCGCAGTCGGCTACCGGCGCTCGACCCCGAAATTCCTCAGGCGTACGCGTAGACGGCGACGAAGTGGCAGACACTGCCCGCGAGGACGAAGAGATGCCAGGTGAAGTGCGCGTAACGAAGCCGCTCATCGAGAGCAAAGAAGATCACCCCGAGGGTATAAGCTGCACCGCCCGCGATGATCCAGAACAGTCCCATTGCCGGCAGTTCAGAAAACAGCGGTTCCGCGAACGCCAGTGCCAGCCAGCCCATCGCAAGATACAGGCCGGAGGACAGCCAGGGATGTGACGCCCGGCCGGTGGACTTCAGCAGTATGCCCATACCGGCCAGTGCCCAGATCAGTGCAAATACGGACCAGCCCCAGCTTTCCCGGAAAACGCCCAGGGCGAAAGGTGTGTAAGAGCCGGCGATGAGCACATAGATGGCGGAATGATCGAGGACTCTGAACACGCGTTTGGCGCTGCCATCGGGCAGGGCGTGGTAGAGGGTGGATGCCAGGTACAGGACCACCAGAGCGGATCCGAACAGACTCACGGCAAACAGATCAACGGGGCCACGTCCGGTCGCTGCGTAGTGCACGGTGAGCAGTGGGATCGCGGCGATCGCCGCCAGGGCGCCGCAGCCATGGCTGACCGCATTGGCGATTTCTTCTCCCAGAGTCTGGGCTCGATCCATCTGCTACCCTCGATACGTGGCCGCATACTAGCCGCTCCAGGTGGCCTCGAGCACCAGGAGAGTCCAGGCAACTTGATTCAGATCAAACTTCGAGTTCAGAATCAGATACAAGATGTTGTGACCTGATGCTCAAATTCTTCCCATATATTGTGTTCTGATCGAGGCGCGCCCATGACCAGCCAGAAATCCAGCAGACCTGAGTCGACCCGACCGGAAGCCATCGTCGTCAGCATGTCCCGGCCCCCGGAAATCCCCATGCAGACCGCCAGTCTCGACATCTGGGATACCAAGTATCGACTCAAGCGGAAGGACGGCACCCCCGTCGATGCAACGCTCGGCGATACCCGTGCGAGAGTTGCCCGGGCGCTGGCGGAAGTCGAGGCGCCGGAGAAGCGCGATCACTGGTATCGGGAGTTTCTCTGGGCGCTCGAAAATGGTGCGATCCCGGCAGGGCGCATTCTCTCGAACGCGGGTGCGGGGCCTTTAAAGCCCGCAACATCCACCATCAACTGCACCGTATCGGGCACTATCGGTGATTCGATGGACGACATTCTCGGCAAACTTCACGAAGCGGGAATGACCCTCAAAGGGGGCAGTGGGATCGGCTATGAATTCTCCACGCTGCGTCCCCAGGGCGCCTATGTGGCCGGCGCAGATGCCCGGACGTCCGGGCCGCTGTCTTTCATGGATATATTCGACAGCATGTGCCGGACCATCTCCTCCGCGGGTGGACGGCGCGGTGCCCAGATGGCCACTTTCGATGTCGGTCACCCGGACGTTTTCGATTTCATCGCCGCCAAGAAACAGGATGGCCGGCTGCGCCAGTTCAATCTGTCGCTGCTGATCTCCCAGGATTTCATCGACGCCGTGCGGGGAGACCTGCCCTGGGCTCTGGCGTTTCCGATGAGCACCAGGGAGTGCGAAGACAGTGGGCTCGATCTGGAGGATCCGCAGCAGGTTGTGTGGCGGGACTGGCCGAACGCCTCAGACGCCGTACTCGACCCGGAGGGGCGGGCGGCCTGCCGCGTGTACCGCATCGTGCGGGCTCGAGAGGTGTGGGACGCGATCATGGCCGCTACCTATGACTATGCAGAACCCGGTTTCATCCTTATCGACCGGGTCAATGAGATGAATAATGCCTGGTTCTGCGAGAACATTCGGGCCACCAATCCCTGTGGCGAACAACCTCTGCCACCCTATGGCGCATGTCTGCTCGGGTCAGTAAATCTGACCTGCTTCGTGGTCGAACCATTCACCGAGCGAGCGCGCTTCGACTGGCAGTCGTTCAGCAAAGTCGTGCGAACCTTTACCCGGATGCTCGACAATGTGGTGGACGTCCACGGCCTCGCCCTCCCGCAGCAGGCAGAGGAAATCGTCCGCAAGCGACGCCACGGCATGGGCTTTCTCGGCCTCGGTTCTGCCCTCACGATGCTGCGTCTGTGCTACGGCGAATCCGCTTCCCTCGAGTTCACCGAGCGGGTAAGTCGTGAACTGGCGTTGAGCGGCTGGCGGGAAGGTCTCGAACTCGCCCGGGAGAAGGGACCTGCACCGATCATGTCCGAGTCCTTCCCGGTCACACCGCGGATGCTTCGCCAGAGACCGGAGCTCGTCGAGGAGGGTTATGCCGCGGGAGACAGTATTCCCGGCAGGGTGCTTTTGGCGCGCTACAGTCGATACATGCAGCGCCTGGCTGCAATCGATCCGGAACTCGTGGAAGCAATCGCCCAGGAAGGTGCCCGCTTTACCCATCACAGCTCCATTGCGCCTACGGGCACCATTTCCCTGTCTGTGGCGAACAACGCCAGCAACGGTATCGAACCCACCTTCGCCCATCGCTATCTGCGCAACGTGATACAGGAAGGCAGGAAATCAAAAGAACAGATCGAAGTACTTTCCTACGAGCTGCTCGCCTATCAGCGACTGGTGGATCCGCTCGCAGAACCCGGAAATGCGCAAGCCGAACACCAGCTGCCACACTACTTCGTTGCGGCGGATGTTATCTCGCCGAAGCAGCATGTGGACGTCCAGGCGGCGGCCCAGAAATGGATCGATTCGTCGATTTCGAAAACGGCCAATGTCCCCTCTGACTTTCCCTTTGAAGACTTCAAGGATATCTATCTGTACGCCTGCGAACAGGGTCTGAAGGGCTGCACCACGTTCCGTTTCAATCCGGAGCGTTTCCAGGGCGTGCTGGTACGGGAACAGGACCTCAAGGATACCGTTTATCGGTTTGTGCTCGCGGATGGCTCGGTGATGGAGTTTGAGGGTGATGAAGAGATCGAATACGAAGGCGAGACGCATGTGGCGGCAAACCTCTACGATGCGCTGAAGGAAGGTTACTACGGGAGAATGTGAAGTGAGCGTCGCGAAGAAAATCAGAAAAATCGAAGATCGGATCGTGGCGGTGGAAGTGGTTACCCGGGAAACCGCCACGGCGGATCCCGTCGTTCACATGCATGAAAAGGTTGAGCGGCCACCGGCGCTGGAAGGCAGTACCTACAAGATCAAAACGCCACTGTCCGAGCATTCCCTGTATGTGACCATCAACGACATCATCCTCAACGCGGGTACCCAGCACGAGCTGCGTCGACCCTTCGAGATATTCATCAATTCGAAAAACATGGACCATTTCCAGTGGATCGTGGCACTGACCCGAATCATGTCCGCCGTGTTCCGGAAGGGGGGAGATGTGACTTTTCTGCTCGAAGAACTCCACAGTGTCTTCGATCCGAAAGGGGGTTATCTGAAGAAAGGCGGGCGCTTTGTACCTTCCCTGGTTGCCGAGATCGGCGACGTGCTGGAAACACACCTCAAGTCCATCGGCATCCTCAAGGATCCTGCCCCGGATGAGCACATGAACCGCTTCCTGGAAGAGAAACGGCAGCAGCACGCAGCAGCCGAAACATCCCGCAAGGATCAGGACATGAGTCTGCCGCCATCTGCCGGTATCTGCTCGAAATGCAGAACCCGGGCGGTGGTCAGTCTGGACGGCTGTCTGACCTGTCTGTCCTGCGGCGATTCGAAGTGTGGTTGAACAGGGGCGATCTGTCGTAGGGTAGCCAGTTGCGAACCGGCGGACAGATCAGATGCAACCCACCACCGAAGCGGAACGCATCGGATCCCTGGATGAACTGCGCGGATTCGCGCTGCTCGGGATCCTGCTGCTCAATATTCTCGGCTTCGGTCTGCCGTCGGCTGCCTATTCATTTCCCGGTTTTGATCTCGACGGAACTCTGACCGCTGATCTGATTGCCTGGGCGAGTGTGGAACTGTTCGCGGAAGGTGCCATGCGCGGACTCTTCTCCATGCTCTTTGGCGCCGGTGTGCTGCTGTTCACCCAGGGCGCCTCAGGTACCGGCGGACGGGATGCCGGGCTGCACTATCGGCGGACCTTCTGGCTGCTGGCCTTCGGTCTCTTCGATGGCTATGTACTGCTCTGGAATGGCGACATCCTCGTGAGTTATGCGCTGGCCGGTGCCGTTCTGTACTGGATGCGCAATCTCAGTGCACGGACGCTGCTGGTCCTGGCAGGCGTGCTGCTGATCCTCATGTCAGTCCTGCACCTGTTCATCGCGGATCAGATGAGTGCGGGCCGGCTGGCTTCTCTGACCATCGAACAGACAACGGCGGGTGTGCGGGTGGACGAGTCGCTGCAGCAGCAGGCGGCGGTCTGGGAGGATTTTTCCACGAGTTACTTTCTCACGAGCGGGGAGGTGGCGGCGGAACTCGAAGCCCGACGGGGCAGTTACGCATCGGCTTTCAGCTGGAATCTGCAGGCGAACACCGAGATGCTGCTGTTTGTGCTGCCGGTCTTCCTGTTCTGGGATGCCCTGGCATTCATGCTCATCGGCATGGCGCTGTTCAAACTTGGTGTGCTGCAGGGTGGCAGGACAGATAAATTCTACTTGGGCCTCATGCTGGCCGGATTCAGTGTGGGATTGCTGGTCAATGGCATTGAGGTGTGGCGGGGTATCTCTTCAGGCATGGAGCTGACCAGCATTTTCGCCCAGATGCAGTGGACCTATCACCTCGGTCGCCTGGGCATGAGTCTCGGCTATGTGGGTCTGCTCCTG
Source organism: Pseudomonadales bacterium (assembly GCA_041395945.1). Lineage (NCBI taxonomy): Bacteria > Pseudomonadati > Pseudomonadota > Gammaproteobacteria > Pseudomonadales > Pseudomonadales bacterium. The sequence goes on along the minus strand of JAWKZN010000001.1, from coordinate 1,424,707 downwards.
CTACTGTGGCGTCAGGCGCGGCTCGCGCAGTTCCGCCGGCTGCTGGCCGCCACCGGTCGCATGGCGCTCAGCAACTATCTGCTGCAGTCGCTGATCTGCCTGTTCCTGTTCACCGGGGCCGGTCTGGCGCTGGTGGGGGAACTCAGCCGCGCCGAACTCTATCCCATCGTCTTCGGGATCTGGGTATTCCAGCTTGCTTTCAGCCGCTGGTGGCTGGGCCGATTCCGTTTCGGCCTTCTGGAATGGGTCTGGCGAGCACTCACCTACGGCCGGCTGCCACCGCTTGTGCGTTGAACTCACGCTTGTGCGTTGAACTCAGTCGGGCAGCCCGAGTACGCGTTTGGCGATGATGTTGCGCTGAATTTCATTGGAGCCGCTGTAGATCGAGGCGGCCCGGTTCGACAGGAAATTCCGGGTCCACTCCTTCGATTCTGCATCGAAGCTGTCTCCCGACCAGCCGTAGCCCTGGAAACCCCGCAGCTGGCACATCAGGTCGGATTTCTCCTGCTGCAACTCGGTGCCATACATCTTGAAAATGGAAGTGGCGGGTCCGGGTGTGCTGCCGTCGGAGGACTCTTCGACCGTTCGTCGCTGTGTCAGGCGGAATGCCTGGCTGTTCATGTTGTGCACAAGCACCCGTGCGCGCAGGGCCGGGTCATCGATACGACCCGACTGATCTCTGCCGAGATAGTCGATGGCAACTTCCTGCAGGGAACGACCCGGGTCCCTGGCCCGAGCACCCACCAGAGACGCCATACCGGAGCGCTCGTGCTGCAGCAGACGCTTGCCCACGGTCCAGCCTTTGTTCAGCTGGCCGACCAGGTCCGATTTCTGGGCGATTGCCTTGTCGAAAAAGGTTTCGCAGAACGGTGAATTGCCGCTGATCAGCCGTATGGGTTTCACGGTAACGCCCGGCTGATTCATCGTGAGCAGCACAAAGCTGATCCCTTCGTGTTTGGGCGCATCGGGATCCGTGCGCACCAGGCAGAACATCCAGTCCGCAAACTGTGCGCCCGAGGTCCAGATCTTCTGACCGTTGATCTCAAAATGATCGCCCCTGTCTTCCGCCCGGGTGCGCAGACTTGCCAGGTCTGAGCCCGCGCCGGGCTCGCTGTAGCCCTGACACCAGGCCACTTCTCCGCGTGCGATGGGAGGCAGATGACGTGCCTTCTGGTCCGGGGTGCCATGTTCGAGCAGGGTCGGTCCGATCAGTCCGGTGCCCATGCCCATGAGCGGTGGTCGGGCGTCTATCCGGCGCATCTCCTCGACCAGCACCACGAGAGCGGCGGTATCGAGACCGGCGCCACCGAACTCCTTCGGCCAGGTGGGCACCGTCCAGCCTTTTTCGACCATCCGCTCCAGCCACAGACGCACGTCCGGGTCTGTGATCTTGATTCTGGTGCTGCCCGTGGGCACCTGGCCTTCTCCTCTCGCACCAGGCGGACAGTTCTGTTTCAACCAGGCTCGGGTTTCCAGCCGGAAGTCCTGCAGTGATTCAGCCATCTCATCTTCTCCCTGGATCTGATGGCGGAGGATTGCGCAAGCGCCGGGACAGTTCAAGCGGGATGACAGTCGCGGATCGGTCGGCCATCATGACCGCCCCGAATGACCCGAGCGGCCACCCGGCATGCGAGATTCCACCAAGCCGAATCCTGGTGAGCGATCTCCGGATCAGTCCGCTGCCGGTGGCCGATCGCCAGGCAGCCGACGCCGCACGCTGACCTGGATTCTCTTCGGCGCGGTACTACCTCTGACATGGCTGGCCTATCGCTACAGCGGCGCGCACCTGGTGGTGGAAACCCGGCCGCCTGAAGCGGTGGTGCGCCTCAATGGCACTGCCGTTGGAAAGACACCCCTGCGCATGCTGATTGAGCCGGATCGCTATCTGCTTGAGGTCGAGCATCCTGAATTCGAAGTGATCAGCGAGACGGTGGATGCCATACGGGGCGCCGACATCGTGCGGCAACTGCAGTTGCAGGTCGGGCGCGGAAAACTTCGCCTGCTGTCCAATCCCCGGGGCGCCTGGGTGGAAGTGGATGGCCAGCGTCTGCCTGAAGTCACGCCCACTGAGGCCACCGTGGATTCGGGAGAACGACGGATCAGCATGGGCCTGCCCGAGCGACGCACCGTAGAGCAGCTGTTGAGACTGGAATCCGGCGCCGAACGCGAAGTGAACCTGGATCTGGAGGTCGAACCCCATGGTTCCCTGACCCTGCGCCTGTCCCCCGGTGACGCCCGGGTGATCCTGCCGGAGCTCGATCTGAACTATGTGGCTGGGATCCGCCTGCCCGTCGGCGAATATCTCCTGCGGATCAGCCGCGTGGGCTACGTGAGCAGGGACATTCGCTACACCATTCGCAGCGGCGACAACCAGCCCCGGGTCGACCTGCAGCGTGCCAGGGGAGGCCTCCAGGTGGATACCACACCGGGTGATGCCCAGGTCACAGTGAGCTACCATGACGAAAGCGGCAGACAGCGAACCCTCGATTACAGACCCGATCTGCAACTGCCCGTGGGCCCCGTCGAAGTGAGAGCGAGCAGAATGGGACTGCGCAGCGCCTACAGACGGCTGAATCTGACTGAGGGGACCCGGCGGGTAAGCCTGACCCTGTCCGGCGCCGGTTTCAAACCTGGTGAGCGTATTGAAGATCCGTTGCAGATCGGCGGGCATGGACCGGTGATGCTGGTTCTGCCCCCGGGCGAGTTCACCATGGGATCCGATGCGGGTCCGCCATCATTACAGCCTGCGCGCCATATCAGACTTACCCAGCCTGTGGCCATGTCGATGACCGAGATCAGGATCGGCGACTATCGCCTTTTCGAGACGACAACCGGGCGCGGCAGCGACCGGCGACTGAATGGGGTACGCGAAGACGAGCCTGTGCGGTATGTGGACTGGAACGATGCAGTGGCATACGCCGACTGGCTCAGCACACAGACGGGTGCCCGATATCGGCTGCCCAGCGAGGCGGAGTGGGAGTACGCGGCTCGAGCGGGCAGTCCGGGCGACTACGGTTTCGGCGATGATTCCGCGCAATTGTGCCGGTTCGCCAACCTTGCCGATCAGAGCACTCACAAAGTGTTTCGCGACTGGGAAGTTGCGGAATGTGATGACGGGTTCCCGAAACTCGCCCCGGTGGGTCAGTTCCAGCCCAACGCCTTCGGGCTCTACGACATGCACGGCAATGTGGCCGAATGGGTGCTCGAATGCGGCATGCCCGGCTATGCAGGAGCGCCTCTGGACGGCCGTCCCGCGGACGATGGACGTGGCTGTCAGTCCCATGGATTCAGAGGTGGCTCCTGGGACGGGCAGCCGCACGCGTTGCGGTCGGCTCAGAGAGGGGCTAACAGCGGGCCGGGGGATGATCGTGGCATCCGCCTGCTCAGGGAGCTGTGACCTGCGGGTGGCGCCCGAGGTCTGAACCGGTATGCTTGTCGCGTTTTTTTTCACCAGCCACTCGGAAGCAATCCTATGCATGTGCGATTAATCGGGATCCTGTCGATCACGTTTACCGGAAGTCTGGTCGTGGCGGGCTGTACACCAGCGGCTGAAGAGTCTGCTGCAGCATCGAGCGAGCCTGCTGCAGCCACGGGCACCCTGGTCGCGGACTCGACCCGGAGCACAGAGTCCGGGAGTGGTGACTGGCAGGTGATCGAGCCCGGTGCTGACACCGTCTGCTCGGATGGCTCTGCCTACAGATTCTTTGTCAGAGCCGCCGATCCGGCAAAGCTGCTGGTGTATTTTCAGGGCGGGGGTGCCTGCTGGTTTCCTGAGAATTGTGACACTCATCTCCAGCCGAGTTACAAGGTCAATGTCGCAGACGATGATCCCAGCCGCTACGACGGCATCTTCGCCCTGACGAATCCGGATAATCCGTTTCTGGAATACAGCATGGTGATCGCGCCCTACTGCACGGCAGACACGCACATGGGGGATCGGCAGACCAGCTACCAGGCCCCGGCAACCGAAGATCACACAGCCCACGAGCTGACAATCCATCACCGGGGATTTGTGAACTCGAACGCCGTTCTTGACTGGATCTACGGGGCGTACTCGAATCCTGCCGAGATCTTCGTCACCGGATCCAGTGCAGGCTCGATTCCTTCTCCCTACTTCGCCTGGCAGATTGCCGCCCAGTACCCCGGGGCCCGGATTGCCCAGCTTGGCGATGCCTCCGGTGGTTACCGGCGCAGTGCGACGACAAACACCGATCGCATGCTGCAGTGGGGCACCCTGGATTATCTTGCCAGCAGACACCCGGAGTTCTCGGAGGTGACGGAGGACGCCTTCAACTACGAACTGCTCTATATCAAGGCAGCACAGGCCCGTCCTGACATACTGTTCGCCGAGTACGATGCTGCAGAAGATACCGTGCAGAAACGCTTCCTGGCGCTTGGTGGCAGCACGGCTGACTCACTGCTGGATCTGTTGCGGGCCAATCACCGTGACATCCGCGCCGAAGTCTCGAACTTCCGCACCTACGTGGGCCCGGGGGATTCGCACACGATTCTCGGCAGACCGGAGTTCTACACCGCCGAGTCGGACGGTGTCCGCATCCGTGACTGGGTCGCCGATCTTGCCGCCTATCGCACGGTGCAGAATGTTGAGTGTGACCCCTGTGTACTGCCGGCTGCTGCCGGGAAAGCAGATTGATACCGGTGCAGAAGCAGCTGGTGCTCAGGAAGGATCAGGAGCGGCGGCTGAAAGCCGGCCACTGCTGGATCTACAGCAATGAAGTCGATGTGGCACAGACACCCCTTGCCGCGTTCACACCCGGCGAGATCGCCGCCATCCACAGTCGGTCGGGACAATGGCTGGGCTGGGGTTATGTGAATCCCCACACCCTGATCTGCGCCCGGCTGGTGAGCACTTCAAGATCCGTCGTACCAGGCAGGGAGATGTTTATTGCACGCATCCGCAGTGCGCTGCGCCTGCGGGAGCGTCTTTACGCCGATCCCTTCTACCGTCTGCTGTTCGGTGAGGGAGATGGTGTGCCGGGACTGGTGGTGGATCGCTATGGCGACATACTGGTCGTCCAGATCACCACAGCGGGTATGGAGTGCCTGCGCGACGATATCCTCGATGCGCTCAATGAGGTGGTGCAACCGGCCGGAATCCTGCTGCGCAATGATGTCAGCATGCGGAAAGTCGAGCAGCTGGACACCACTGTGGAAGTGGCCACCGGCAGCGTACCGGACTTTCTCAGCATCCGTGAGGGCGGTATCGACTTCCAGGTTGCTGCGATGAACAGTCAGAAAACCGGCTGGTTTTTTGATCAGTCGGCTAACCGGGATCGATTGCTGAAATACGTGACGGGACGGCGGATGCTGGATGTATTCAGCTACGCGGGTGGGTGGGGGGTGCGTGCCGCTGCAGCTGGTGCTGCCGCAGTGACCTGTGTAGACAGCTCGGAATCGGCCCTGTCTGCAGCAATCGACAACGCAGCCCGCAACGGAGTGAGCGAGAAGCTCAAGACCGTGCAGGGAGACGCCTTCGAAGTGCTGAAGAATCTGGCTGGAGAGGATGCACGATTCGATGTAATCGTGCTCGATCCACCCGCTTTCATCAAACGCCGTAAGGACGACAAGGTCGGCCAGAAGGCCTACCAGCGCCTCAACCAGCAGGCCCTGGAACTGCTCGAGCCCGATGGTGTGCTGGTGACTGCTTCCTGTTCTTTTCATCTGGCACGTGATGAGTTCCTGCGCATTGTGCAGCGCTCGGGCAGGGGTGCAGGAGTGCAGCTGCAGCTGCTGGAGGAGGGACGTCAGGGTGCCGATCATCCCCAGCATCCGGCGATAGCGGAAACCGGCTATCTGAAAGCCTTCTATCTGAGAAGCGTCGAAAAGTTCTGATGCATGGCACGGCTTCGACAATCAGGGAGTGATCAATGAAACAGGCCTACCTCTTTGATGTGACAGGTACGGTCCCGGTATTGCGTGAAGATGGCGAATCGGCCCTGCAGACCTGGCGGGATCAGGGCGGTTACGCCAACCATCAGCAGTTCGTCTGGCTGGATCTGAGCGGTGAGACCGACCCGGCAGTGGAAGAGCAGCTGCTGCGCAGCGCATTCGGTATCGAGAAAATGGCGATTCAGGATGCCCAGCGCACACGCCATCCGCCAAAGTTCGAAGCCTTTGCCGATTATTACTTCATCCTGCTGCGCGGTTTGTCTTCGAAATCCACGACCATCGATTTCCAGACGATTCAGATTGCTCTGTTCATCGGCACCAACTTCATCGTTACCCGACACCCGGAGCCCTCTCCGAGCGTGGAGAAATCGGTGCGGCAGTTCATTGAGAGTCCGGAATTGCTTGCGCTCGGTCCGAAAGCTGCAGCGCCGCTGATCGGGCGCAACATGGTGGATCGCTATCTCACCGTGCTGCTTTCACTAGAGCCCAGACTCGACAGTCTGGAACTGGAAATGGTGGAAAATCCAACCGCCGCGCAGCTTGCGGAGATCACCGGATATAAGACCCGGCTGAAGAAGCTGCGGCGCATCTTCAGCTATCACGAGCAGGTTTTTTCGAGGGCGCGGACCAGCGAGTTCGCGAATGCTGAAAGCCGGCTCACCCATCACTTCAATGACACCTATGAGCAGATTGAGCGGGCGAATTCTCTGGCGGTGCTCTACTACGACCTCGCCAGCGATCTGATGAACTCCTCCATTTCCATGGAATCCCATCGGCTCAATGGCATCATGAAAGTCCTCACGATCATCACGGCAATCTTCGTTCCATTGGGATTCATTGCCGGCGTTTATGGCATGAATTTCGAGTATATGCCGGAACTCGGGCGTCCGACCGCGTATTTCACCGTGCTCAGTACCATGGGGGTGATTGCACTCGGATCCCTCATCATCTTCAGAATCAAGAAATGGATATAGGGTAGCCAGATGTCACTGCAGCGACTGCTCGACAACAATCTCACCTGGGCGGCCGGGCGGGTTGCCGATGACCCGGATTTTTTCAAGCGACTGGTCGGCCAGCAATCGCCGGAGTTTCTCTGGATCGGCTGTTCGGACAGCCGGGTACCGGCAAACCAGATTGTGGGACTGGCACCCGGCGAAGTGTTCGTGCATCGCAATATCGCGAATGTGGTGGTCCACACGGACCTCAACTGCCTTTCGGTCCTGCAGTTTGCAGTGGACGTACTCGGTGTGAAACACGTGATTGTGTGCGGGCATTACGGATGTGGCGGGGTGCGTGCCGCACTCGAGGACAGCAGCCACGGTCTCATTGACAACTGGCTGCTGCATATCCGGGATATTGGCGAAAAGTACGCCGATGAACTTGTCGGGCTTACTGATCAGACCAGACGGGAGGATCGGCTCTGCGAACTCAATGTGATCGAGCAGGTGCGCAATGTGGCTAAGACGACGATCGTCAAGCAGGCCTGGGCACGCGGCCAGGAGCTGGCCCTGCATGGGATCGTCTACGGTCTCCATGATGGCCTATTGAGAGATCTCGGCATGCAGATCGGCTCACTTGCGGAGTTCAATCAGACCTGATCAGTGGATACCGTGCAGAAGCCGGTCGAAGAGATCGGCACCGGTAATGATGCGCGGCCTGTCGCCCCAGATCAGCACCACATCGTTCTCGATCACTCCCTTGTGCAGGGTCTTCTTCCTGCGGATGTCGTAGATCACTTCTCCCAGCGGTGTGTGTTCGTCTGTGATCACGATAGGGCGATGGCAGAAGTCGTAGGGCGACACGGGATCATTCTGAAAAAGCACTGCGCGCAGGAATCCGTCGGCATCCAGAAGCAGCAGCGGCGCACCTGATTCATTGGTGAGCACCACCCACTTCTTTCCCGATGCATTGATCTGGTGGAGAAATGGATCCTCTATGTCGCGCCGATACTCCGGGAACCTCGGCAGATCGATGTCGGTCGCCATGGTCACGATGCTCGATGGATCGATGAACTCGCCTTCTTCGATCGCACTCAGGTCATCGATTTCCAGAAAGTTGAGGGCACCGATACCTTCAATTGAGCTGACGTCGCTGCTGAGGTCCTCCACGTGCTTGACCAGGATGTCCTTGATCACGTGCTCGCGGAAGAATTCCGGCGCTTCCTTTCCCAGCCAGGCATCGAGGGCGATTGCCGAGGGCTTGGCCACCGGATAGAGAATGAACTGGTACAGCCGCAGTATCGGTGCCAGCGCGGAAGCCATGCGCAGGGAATGCCGGGAAAAATAGGCCTGGGGGGTGATCTCGCCGAAGAAAGTGATGAGCACTGTTGAAAACAGAAAGGCAGAGACTCCGGCCAGCACCGAATTCGAAAGCAGCGTCAGCAGCACGTTGATGCTGACATTGCCCCAGAGAATGGTGGTGAGCAGAAAATTCGAGTCCCTGCGCATCTCCAGAACCCGTCGGGCGCGGGGGCTGGACTCGGCTTCCGCTTCGAGCTGCAGTCGGGAAAGACCGAAAAAGGCCAGGTTCAATCCTGAAAACATGGCGGATTGGCTGATGCAGAACAGGATGCCGAGCCAGATGTGGGTGTTGTCCATGGCAGAATCGAGGTGCGGCTGACCGGGGGCGCGCATGATAGCTGAATCCTCCCGCGGGGCGGAGATATCCTGAGATACTGGAAATCAAAGTGTCCCTTCTCGGGCACAATTGACGGTGTGACCTCGGGGCCGCTGACGGAGTCGGCTTACCGGGCAGTACGGGCATGCAACTGGGAGGGGTAATGGGGCTTACCGAGATACTGGAAATACTGAATACCGTGGTATTCACCTTCGGGGATCGTTCTGTCACCGTGTTTCAGATCCTCGTCGTGCCACTGCTGGTGCTCGTCGGCTTCATGACAATCCGCTGGTCGGAACGCTGGCTGAGCAGAAAGCTCACGGCTCGCGGAGTCAATGCGGATCTGATCCATCTGATGCGTCGGGTTTTTCTGGTCGTCGCGATTGCCGTGCTGGTCGTCACCACCCTCGATCTGCTCAATGTACCGATCACCGCGTTCGCGTTTGTATCCGGCGCTGTTGCCATCGGTGTGGGTTTTGGTGCCCAGAATATCCTCAATAATTTCATCAGCGGCTGGATCCTGATGTGGGAACGGCCGATCCGGATCGGCGACTTCCTCGAAGTCGCTGATACCCGAGGCACGGTTGAAGCGATCAACACCCGTTCTACCCGCATCCGCCGGGTGGATGGTGTGCATCTTCTGGTACCGAACAGTTTCCTGCTCGAAAATACGGTAGTGAACTGGACCCTGGTGGATCGCCTGACCCGTTCGGTTGTCCGTGTGGGAGTCGCCTACGGCTCTCCGGCTAAGCGGGTGGCTGAACTGATCACCCGGGCGGCAACCGAACATCCGGATGTGCTCGAAGAGCCTGGGCCTTCCGTGTTTTTCGAGGATTTCGGCGACAGCGCCCTGATCTTCGATCTGCTCTTCTGGATGGAGTCGATCGGTGAGAAGGAACTGCGCCGTACACGCAGCGACATCCGATTTCGGATAGATGAGCTGTTCGCAGAGGCCGGAATCGTGATCGCGTTCCCTCAGCAGGACGTTCATCTGGACGGAGTGGTGAGACTGCTTCCGGCTGAATGATCGGGCCGGTGTCTGGCCCCTTGTCACGCCGGGTTGTGGTTGCGCGCACCTGTTATTCCTGAGCGATCTGCTCGGGTATTCTCCTGTTCTCAGGTTCTTGACAACGCATTGTTTTGGAGGGACTCTGCAAGTCGGTCCGTGTAGGGAGCGGATCGTCACGACAAGGGGAAAAAGCTATGGGAGCACGGGCGGCTCGATATGGGGCGTGGGTACTACTCCTGTGTGTGGGCTTCACGGGCCCGGTCTTCGCACAGGAAACCATCGAAGAAGTCATCGTAACCGGATCTTACATCAAGCGTGACAGCTTCGATTCATCATCACCACTCACGGTAATCGACAGCACTGACATCACCAACAACGCTACTCCGAATCTGGGTGAGCTGATGGCGGATCAGACTTTCAATTACGGCAGTGATTTTCAGACCAACACCTACGCTGCACGAGGGCAGGGGGGTACCACCACCACGGCCAACCTGCGCGGCCTGGGTGCCAGGGCTACCCTGAATCTGATCGATGGCAAGCGTATGAACTATGCACCCAATGCCTCATCCGCCGGAAACCTGAACAATGCGATCCCGCAGATCGCCATCGAGCGGATCGATGTGCTGAAGGACGGAGCCTCCGCGCTGTACGGCACCGACGCGGTGGCCGGGGTGGTGAACATCATCACCAAGAAGGACTTCGATGGCACCAAGTTCTCGGCCTTCTATACCCAGGATAAGGACGGTGATTTCGACGAGGTCCAGTTCGAAGGGATGTTCGGTACTCAAACCGATTCCGGACACTTCACTTTTGCTGCCTCCTATCGGGACCGGGGCCAGCTTGAGCAGACCGAACGGCCCAAATTTCTGCGGGAAGGCTTCGAGCGTTCCGGTACCGGCAATCCCGGCGACTGGCTGGTACCTGTCCGGGATGCAACCGGTGCGATCACGGATGCCAGCCCGACAACACCCGGCTTTCAGCGTGGCGCGTATGCCGGATCCCGGCTGCGGTGCTTATGACGGTACCGGCGGCAGAGATGTTGGCGTAAAAGATAACTGGCGCAGTGGGGATCGCACGGCCACAAACTGCCGCCTGCACTTCGGCGAGTTCTGGAATTACATGAATCCCGTGAAGCAGACGGCGGTGTGGACGAATTTTTCCCACGCCTTCAATGACAGCCTGAGCAATGAGCTGGACATGTACTACACGCGGCTGAAGACCGAAAGCCGAGGATCGCCGCAGAATCCCGGTGGTCGCACCGAGGAGTTCCCGATCGTGCTCGGTGATCATCCAGGTAATCCGTTCCGCGCCATGGCAAATCGCGGCAATGGGCCGGAGCCGCTCTTTGCACTGGATGCCAATGCAGATGGTATTCCGGACCGTGGTGCCATGGACGTGAATGGCGACGGGATCAATGACGTGATTCTCAACGCTGATCCATTTTCCAATGCAGGTGGCGGTGTGCCCTTCAACGAAGACGTGGATGTGGTCGCACTGCGAATCTACGGCAAGCTCGGCACCAAACCGACGGCCTTGAATGCCGACGGCTCCAACACAGGCAACGCAACCTTCGATGAGCAGGACTTCCGCATAACGGACACGCTGACTTACGTGATCCCGGACTCATCCTGGGAGGTGGCGTTTGGCGGGATCTATGATCGAATTGAGCGAACCTTCAGGCAGAAGAACACCAGCCAGGCGGCTCTCGTGCAGGGACTGCAGGGTCAGCTGAAAGCTTCGCCCATCGACACCACGACCAGCTACTGGAATCCCTTTTCCACCCAGGAGCTGAACTGTGTGAATCGGGTCTGCACCCAGGGGACACCGACCTTCCCAAATACCCAGAGCGTCATGGACGCGATCGACGTCACTGCAAACGACGTGCTGGAAAGTATCTACCAGGAGTGGTCGCTCATCGCCACAGGAGATCTGTTCGAGTGGGACGCAGGCACCGTTGGTGCCGCCGTCGGCCTGCAGTACCGCAAAACCCGCTGGGACGTCGATCTGAACGCCCCGCAGAACCAGTGCGACTGGCATGAAGGCGGCTGCGGATTCGACTACACCGCCAGCCAGAAAGTGAACGCGGCATTCTTCGAAGTGGTCGCGCCGCTCTTCCGGAGTGACACCTTCGGCTATGGTGAAGTACAGCTTGCCGGCCGTTACGAGGATTACAGCGGCGGCATCGGCAATGACTTCAATCCGAAAATCGCCGGGTTGTGGCAGCCGACTCAGTGGCTGTCTGTGCGCGGTTCCTGGAGTTCTGCCTTCATCGCTCCGACCCTCGAGGATCTCTATGAACCCGAAGACTGCGGGCTCGAAACCGCATCCGACCCGCTGACCGGGGATCTGTCGCAATCCTTCCGGGTCGCCTGTGTTGCCGGTAATGACGAGCTCGATCCCGAAACTGCCGACATCTGGAGTCTCGGCTTCTCGCTGAGTCTGCTGGAAGGGGATCTGACCTTAGGTGTCGATTACGTCTCCTTTGATTTCAAGGATCGTATCGCCCAGACCACGATGAATCAGCTTTTGAGCCGTGACTTCGCGAACTACCTCGCTGCGGGCAACACCCCGGGCGACCTGGCTGATATCGCAGCCTGGACGGCGCCGGGTGGCGGATCCGACCCGGCCATTCAGCGGGACTCCACCGGTGTGGTTACGCGGGTGACAACCTCGCTGGTGAATGCCCAGCAGATGAAACACAAGGCGTTTGATTTCTATGGTACCTACACCCTGTCCACAGACAGCTTCGGTACCTTCGGTCTGAATCTGGCGGCCACCCTGGTGGATGAATACAGCTACGATCTGGGCTTCGGCATTCCGCCGGGTGATGGTGTTGGCAGGCAGAATGAAAGTGTTGCCGAAGTGCCGCCGATTCCTGAGTGGCGCGCAACCGGAACCCTGAACTGGTTCCTCGGCAATCACTCCGCCCTGGTGCGATTGCGCTGGACCGACGAGGTCGATATCGACTTCAACTCGGCGGCACTGCAGGGCGCTCAGATTGCCATCAACGGTACGGATGTGATGGATGACATGCTGTACACCGACATTCAGTACTCCTACACCTTCGACAACCTGACCGGCGGTGATCGCGCGACGATGGTCGAAGTCGGTGGAAGAAACATTTTCAACGAGTTCCCCGACCCGATTTTCAATCTGGGCGGTATCGAAACCTATCTCTATGACATCCGTGGTGCGACCTGGTACTTCAGAGTCACCCAGGATCTCTGACCGCCTCATTTGCGGCGACCGCCTCATTCGCGGCGACCGCCTCGGGTGAGACGACCGGAAACCCCGATCGACAGAGTCGATCGGGGTTTATCCTGCTGTTATCCCTGGTGCTCTCTCTCCCGGCGCTGGCGTCAGACCCGGGACAGGGCCTGCTGGAGTGTCTCGATCAATCCGATCCGGAGCTGCGGCTCGCCTGCTATGACCGGCTGGCGGAGCGGGTTCGCGATACTCCACCTGCGCCTGACCTGCAGGATCAGGGGATTCCCGGGAACAACGCGTCCCCAGCGTCCACGGCTGGCACCGCGTTCCCCGGCCCGGTTGCTGCTCAGTTATCCGAGCCTGCGTCCATTTCCAGCCGCATTTCGAAGGTTGCCAGGACAGCACGGGGCCACCGGGTCGTCGTGCTGGAGAACGGACAGACCTGGATCGAGGTGGAAGTCGGTCGCCAACCGATTGAGGCGGGGCAGACGGTAACTGTGAACAAGCGCCGCTGGCGATACGTGATGCAGCTCGAAGGCATGCCGGATGTCGGAGTGCGACGTGCGGAATGAGAGGCTTCAGCCGCCGGAGAGCGCGTGCAGGATCACAACCTCGGAACAGTCCGCGAGGCTGGCGTCGAGATCACGGGTGCGCATACCGCCAACAAAAAAAATGATGTGAGGCCGCATGTCGTCCTGCTCGTCGATCATGCGGAAGCGGATACCAGGGAAGCGCCGGTCGAGATCCTGGAGCAACGCTTTCAGTGTGTCCCCTTCTGCGTCTACCCGATCGCGTTCGCCGGTGTAGGAGCGCAGGGGTTGGGGAATGAGCACTCTCATCGGATGCTGGCAGCTTCCACCGCATAAATTTCCGGCAGATGCGCGGCGAGGGATCGCCAGCTGTCGCCTTCGTCTGTGCTGCCCCAGACTTCACCACTGGTGGTGCCGAAAAAGACACCGGCGGGTGTCCCGTCGTCGACGCTCAGGGCCTGGCGTTTCACGGTATGCCAGCCGCGTTCCGGAAGGCCGTTGTCCTGGCGCTGCCAGCTGGCACCCGCATCCCGGGTCCGGTACAGGGCCGGTCGCCCGTCCGGACTGGTGCGGGGCCACACACTGGTCCCATCCATGGGGAACACCCAGCAGGTATCCGGGTCCCGGGGATGCAGACCCATCACGAATCCGATATCGCCCACGTCCTCAGGCATGTTTCTGCCGATGCGTTCCCAGCGCCGGGCAGGACGTTCGAGCCGATAGATGCCGCAGTGATTCTGCTGATAGAGCACGTCGGGGTTGGCGGGATGTACCCGGACGCAGTGCGGGTCGTGCTGTGGTCCAACCTCTTTCCAGCTCAGGTCATCGGGTGCGGTTTCCATCAGGGCATCCGGACTCGGATCACCGCTTGCCGTGGACATGCCCTGGTTCAACGCCGCCCAGGATTCCCCGCCGTCTTCGCTTTCGTAGACACCGCCGCCCGAGAGACCGAAGTAAAGGTGCCTGGGATCCCGTGGATCGATGCTGATCGAATGCAGCACCGGACCATCCGGGGTACCCGCCTGAGGGTCCTCGGTGCGGGTTTCATAGTCGGGATGATCGTTGAACCCCCGCACACTCTCCCAGGTGGACCCGGCATCCCGGGTAATCCACAGCGCCTGGGGAGACGTGCCCGCGTACCAGACTCCGGGCTGGGATGCATGACCGGGCGAGAGCCAGAAGGTATGACTGACAGATCGCTTTTTCTGGCCTGGTCCGGCTTTGTCGAAGGCTGGTGGTCGAACGGCCTCCTGCCAGTGCCTGCCTGCGTCGACGGAGCGGAAGATCGTGGGGCCGAGGTGCCCGGTACGGGCGGCGGCGAGCAGGGTAGACCCGTCTCTCGGATCGAGTACCGCGTGATTGATGATATGGCCCAGGAAGACCGGTTCGGCCAGTGTCCAGGTGCGCCGATCGGCGGAAGCCTGAAGGAAAAACAGTCCCTTGCGGGTGGCGACCAGGAGGGTTCGCCCGGACCTGAGTTCTATACCGTCTGTAAGCATGTATCACCCCCCCTGGCAGATACCATTGCGCAGATCCGAAAGTGTCACCTAAGCTGGCGGGCCTGGTCAAACCGCGAACGGGAGCACGCAGCATCGGCACGGGCAACAGCGTGCGCGGAAGCCATGAGGTTTCCGCGGGTGTGAAATGTCCTACACTGCGCTTTCAAAAAATCAGGGGAGACGACCATGAAGTTACTGCAAAGCGGACATTTCCACGCGGTGCTCTGTGCATTCGCCATCACACTGGCACTGACCAGTTTCGCACCACCGTCAGTCGCTCAGACTGATGATGCGGTTTTCGAGCTGCGCACCTACACCACCCGGGAAGGCAGGCTGCCCGCGCTGCATGCCCGGTTCCGCGATCACACCATGTCCCTGTTCGAAAAGCACGGGATGCGCAATATCGGCTACTGGACACCGAAGGATAAGCCGAACACCCTGGTGTACCTCATCGCCCACGACAGCCTCGAAGCGGCGGCAGCATCCTGGAAGGCTTTCGTGACCGATCCCGAGTGGCAGAAGGTGGCCGCCGATTCCCAGCGGGACGGACAGATCCTGGTCGAAGGTGGGATCGTCAGCGAGTTTCTCGATGCCACTGACTATTCCCCCATACACTGATGTCGCTGCAGTCGCTGCATAGCGACACTTCAAGGAGCCGATTGTCATGAAGTATTCCCTCGTTTCTGCATGGCTGCTTTCTTTGCTGCTGCTGTCGCAAGCAGCGGGCGCCGAGGAGGTCAGCGGTGAGAGCATACTGTTCTGGACTCCCCAGCAGCAGATCACCGGCTATCGGGCAATCGACAAGCTGTTTTCGACCCGGCCGGTCACCGCGTCCACCCGGCCTTATCCGCTGCTGCCGGATCCCAGGGATTTTTCCGGTTTCTCCTACAGATATGATGGCCGGAAACTCGGCCTGGAGGACTATATCCGCGAGATGCGGGCCGCAGGACTGATCGTGGTGAAAGACGATCGGGTGCTGCTCGAGCGCTACAGTCTGGGTAATGATGCGGACAGTCGCTGGATCTCATTTTCCATTGCCAAGTCCGTAGTGAGCATGCTGATCGGTGCCGCCATCAGGGATGGCTATTTCGGGGGTGTTGATGACCGCATTGTCGACTATCTGCCACAGCTGAAAGGGGGTGGCTATGACAAGGTGACCGTACGCAATATCCTGCAGATGTCATCAGGGGTTGCCTGGAATGAGGACTATGCGGACCCGCAGTCTGACGTTGCCCAGGCACCCGGCGGGACACTGCCTCTGTTCAGCTATATGCGAAATCTCCCGGTTGAAGCCGTGCCGGGAAAGAAATTCAACTACAACACGGGTGAAACCAACATAGCCGGCGCGCTGCTGCGGGCGGCGATCGGCAACAATCTCTCCACCTATCTGCAGACGAAGATCTGGCAACCCTATGGGATGGAATCAGACGCCAGCTGGCTGCTCGAAGGTCCGGGTGGGGTCGAATTCGGCGGATGCTGCATCAATGCCACATTGCGCGACTATGTCCGCATCGGCCTGTTCGCCATGCGCGGTGGTGTGCTGCAGGATGGCGAGCGGGTGCTGCCCGAAAACTGGATGGCGGACTCGACCGCACCCTCCAAGGGTTATGATGGTTACGGGTATTACTGGTGGCTGCTCGGTGACGGTGTCTATGCAGCACTTGGCGTGTTCGGGCAGATGATCTGGATCGATCCTTCCCGCAGAATCGTCATAGCTCTGCACAGTGCCTGGCCCTCGGCAGGCACTCCGGTGCTACGCGAACACCGGGCGGCTTTCATCAAGGCTCTTGCGGCTTCGCTCTAGAGGCGCGGAACAAACCAGACTGACAAGCGGAAAACAGAGGTAAATCATGATCGATCTTTATTACTGGCCGACGCCCAACGGATGGAAGGTGTCCATCATGCTCGAAGAATGCGGGCTCCCCTACAAGGTGATACCCGTGGACATCGGTGGCGGTGACCAGTTCAAACCGGAATTTCTGCGCATCAGTCCGAACAACCGCATGCCGGCGATCGTCGATCACGAGCCGATCGGAGGTGGCAGGCCGCCGGCGATCTTCGAATCCGGCGCCATCCTCGAATATCTTGCGGACAAGACCGGGAAGTTTCTTTCGAAGGATGCGCAGCAGCGCTACAAGGTACTGCAATGGGTGCACTGGCAGATGGCTAATCTGGGGCCGATGATGGGCAACGCCAATCATTTCAAAAACTACGGGAAAAACATCGCAGAAGATCCGAAGCAGCTCGAATATGGCACCAGACGTTTCGTCGGTGAAGTTGATCGCCTGGCCGGTGTCATGGATGCTCAGCTTGCCGCGAATACTTATCTTGCCGGCGATCAGTACAGTATTGCAGACATCATCACCTGGCCCTGGGCGCGGCTGATCGGCAGACTGATCGACGAGTCGATGTGGGAGACCTTTCCCAGTCTGAAGCGCTGGGTGGATGATGTCGGCGCGCGCCCGGCCGTGGACAAGGGCTGGCAGGTGGGTCGGGATCTTGGTAAGCAGGAGCGCACAGAGGCTGAGGAGAAAGCCCGTCGCGAGCTTCTGTTCAATCAGACCAACGACAAGGTCCGCAAAGCGCGGGAAGAAGCGGCGAAGCTTGCTTCCTGAGGAACCGCTCTGGCCGGGATGTTTGAACGGGTCTGTTAGAAAGGGAGAAAAAGGTGGGAATCGAAGTCAGTGGAATCGGTGGTCTGCTCGTCCTGATTCTGGACGTGTGGGCCATCATCAGAGTGGTGGGCAGTCGGGCCAGCACCGGCAGCAAGGTGCTGTGGACGGTGGTCATACTGCTGCTGCCGGTTCTCGGCGTGATCCTGTGGTTTTTCTTCGGGCCGAAAGACTGACGCCGAATCTCAATCCGGCAGTCCCAGCACCCGCTTGGCGATGATGTTGAGCTGAATCTCCTTGGTGCCACCCGCGATGGTGAGCGATTTCTGTCGCAACCAGGTGCGGGTGGCGCTGAGTTCATCACTATCGAATCCGTCTCCCGTCCAGCCGATGCCGCGCGTACCTGCAAGGGCGAGCCGCAGCTCGTCGCCTTCCTGGGTGAGCAGGGCGCCGGACAGCTTCACGGCGGACGAAGTGTATCCGGGAGCCCGTGATCGCAGTTCTTCTATGGCCCTGCGCTGGGTGAGCCGCTGGGCCAGTCCCTGCATCTCGTAACGGATCAGGCGATCACGCAACAGCGGATCTGTAAGCCGTCCACTGTCTGAGCCCGCGTAGTGTCTGGCGCAGGCGGGCATTCCGCTTTCCTCCGAGCGACCACCCTGGGAACCGGAGATATTGATGCCGGCATGGGTCGAGCGTTCAAACTGCAGGAGTCGCTTGCCCACCGTCCAGCCGTTGTTGACACCGCCAACCACATCGTCTGCCCGGGCGATTGCATCCTCAAAGAGGGTTTCGTTGAAAGGCGACGCCCCGGAAAGCAGGCGGATGGGCCGCACCCTGACACCCGGCTGATGCATATCGACCAGCAGCAGGCTGATACCTTCATGCTTGGGTCGAGACGGATCGGTACGCGCGAGCACGAAGATGAAGTCACAGTCCATCGCGTCCGATGTCCAGGTCTTGCGACCGTTGATTCGATAGTGGTCGCCGGCAAGGACAGCGCGGGTGTGCAGGCTGGCGAGGTCCGATCCTGCGCCAGGCTCGGAGTATCCCATCGCCCAGCCACCGTCTCCTCGCGCAATGCCGGGCAGCCAGCGTGCCTTCTGCCTGTCATCGCCGAGTTCGAGCAGGGTGGGGCCGATGTAATTCACACCCCGACCGGTGAGGGGCGGGCGTGCATCGATGCGCTTGAGCTCCTCGATCAGCACCGTGTATTCGTCCCTGCTGAGTTCTGCGCCGCCGTAGCTGCGGGGCCAGGTGGGCACCGTCCAGCCGCGCTCCGCCATGCGTTCGAGCCAGAGCCGGGAGTCCGCATCCAGTTTGATCCTGCGGCTGCCCCAGGGGATCTGACCTGGACCCCGCGCGCCGGGTGGACAGTTGGCCGCCAGCCAGTTTCGGGTCTCGGCTCTGAATTCGTGCAGCTGACTCATGCGCTTTGGCCGGTAATGGGAGCCCGATAGGGTAGAGTGAACGCCTCGCCTGGAGCAACAGGGCTCTTCCTGACTTCCAGGCCGGTATCTCTGAACTGTCAGCAACAGGCGTTTACGGAGTCCTTCGTGGAAATCAAGGAAGACTACAGCCAGGTCCCCCATGCCGCAGCCATCGGGATCGTGACCACCGCGCTGCCCGATGGCCGCCCGGCCATGCGGCTGCCTTATGCGGCGCACCTTGTCGGCGACCCGGATACCGGGGTCATTCACGGCGGTGTGATCACGGCGCTGCTCGATCAGACTGCGGGCATGCTCGCCAGACCCCTGGAGCAGAGCAGAGAGGAAGTGGCGATCGCCACCCTCGATCTGCGCATCGACTACATGGGACCCGCCACTGTGGGAGAGGACCTGTGGGCAACGGGCGAGTGCTACAAGCGCACGGCGGATGTGGCCTTTGTGCGTGCCTGCGCATTTCACACCTCCCCGGAGGATCCGGTTGCGACCTGTGTCGCGACCTTCATGCTCGGCACCCGCAATGAACCACGTACAGAGCAGACCCCATGAAGCTGCTCACTGAACTCCGTGCCAGCGGACAGGGACAGGACATGGTGGCTGTGGTGGAGCACCTGCCCTACGCCAGGTTCCTCGGGGTCGAAGTGCAGCAGCAGGGTACCGAAGTGATCACCGTGCTGCCCTTTGGCGAGCATCTGATCGGCAACCCGATTCTGCCGGCAATTCACGGCGGGGTGATCGGGGCGTTCCTGGAGATCACCGCGGTGCTGCAGCTGCTCTATGAGACCGACTGCGAGCGCTTACCGAAGACCATCGATGTCAATTTCGACTATCTGCGCTCCGGTCGCGCGGTGACCACTTACGGTCGTGCCATCGTCAATCGTCGCGGACGACGGGTGGCCAATGTGCGCGCGGAGATCTGGCAGGAGAGCCGGGAAAAGCCCATTGCCTTGTGCCATGGACACTTTCTGCTCAAGCCGCTGCCGCCGGGCTGACCGATTCCGCGGAGGACTGCTGATCGACCGGCAGTTATCAGATGTCGCCGTTTGCCGCCAGCGCTTCGATCTCCGCAGCACTGTAGCCCAGGTCCTTCAATACACTGTCCCGATGCACGCCGACTTCGGGACCGCCCCAGCGGGTGGTTCCCGGTGTGCGGGCAAGCTTCGGCAGCAGGGCGGGGATGGTGAGTGTGCCGCCGGGTACTTCGACCTCTTCGAACATTCCGCGCGCCTGGTACTGTGGATCGTTCAGCATGTCCTGTGCGTCGTAGATCAGTCCTACCGGGACATCGGCAGCCTCCAGCGTGGCAACTACCTCCGCAGCACTGAGCGTTGCCGTCCACCCGGCGATGGCGGCATCGATGCGGGCCTGATGCTGCACGCGGCCCTGATTGTCGCTGCAGGCGGGATCTTCCCCGATGTCCGATCTGCCGGCCGCGTTCATCAGTCGGACAAAAATCGAATCGCCGTTGCCGCCGATGACCACGAAGCGTCCGTCCGCACAGCGGTAGGTATTGGTCGGCACGATGCCGGTAATCGTGGTGCCTGAGGGTGCGCGTATTTCCCCGGCGCCGCTGAACTCGGGAATCACACCTTCCATCAGGTTGAACATGGATTCGTACAGGGCGATATCCACAACCTGTCCCGCGCCATCCTGCTGGCGCTGCAGCAGCGCAAGTAGAACGCCCAGGGCGGCATGGATACCAGATACCGTGTCTCCCGTGCTCAGATTAGGACGCACGGGTGCCTCTCCTGGAAATCCATTCAGATGACGGAAGCCACTGAAAGCTTCAGTTACCGACGCGTAGCCGGGCTTGTGTGCATAAGGGCCGGTCTGGCCGTAGCCGGATATGCGGGTGTAGATGAGACGCGGATTGGTTTTTTCAAGATCCAGCGGTCCCAGCCCCCACTTTTCCATGGTGCCGGGTTTGAAGTTCTCGATGACCACATCGGCACTGTCCATGAGCTGCCGCACGATCCTGCGGCCTGCGGTGCTGCGCAGGTTTGCTGTGACCGACAGCTTGTTGCGGCCGAGGCTGCGCCACCAGTATGAGGTACCTTCGGGATCCAGGGTGCGCCAGCCGCGGATCGGATCGCCCCGTCCGGGCGGTTCGATCTTGATCACGGTTGCGCCGAAGTAGGCGAGCAGGGTCCCGGCAAAGGGTCCGGCCAGCAGTTGACCGACCTCGACGACACGGATTCCGTTGAGGGGTCCCGTACCTGGCGCGGCGGGAGTGGATTGCATTTCAGTCAATTGTGCTACTCCGGATGAATCAGTGGACGGTAACGGGCATTTCGACACAGCTGGCTAGTTGCGTCTGACATCCCGGAACGGACCCGTGTCGAAGCGCGGTTCCTTGTCCATGCCGAGGACCCGCTCCGCGATGATGTTGCGCTGGATCTCGTCGGTGCCTCCGGCGATGGAGATGGCCGGAACCGACACCAGTATCTCAGCAATCACTCCGGACTCCGGACTTTCCGGTCCGCTGAGCAGTGCACTCTCACCGCTGATCAGCGTATGCACGCGGGCCGCGGCTCGAGCGAGATTGCTGGCCGCCAGTTTGCCGAGTGAACCCTCGGGGCCCTGAGGTTTACCCCGACGTTGTGCCGCACGCGCCCGCAGTGCTGTCCATTGCGACACCTTCTCGAGGGTCAGTAATCGTGCGATTTCCTGGCGGATCACCGGATCTCTGATCGCACCGGTTGCCCGTGCACGCGGCAATACCAGATCCACACGACCGGCCCGCTGGGGATACCAGGTGTAAGGCGCGAGCAGCACAGCGGTTTCTTCGGCGGCCTCACGATGCACCCGGCCGCTGCCTCTGACGGTCGCAGTGGCACGCAGCACATCACCCATGCGTCGCTCATGTGCGAGTGTGGTGAGGGCCACCTGCCAGCCGTTGCCGGGACTGGAGACCATCTGATCGGCGGGGATGCACGCATCGGTGAAGAAGACTTCATTGAAGGAGGCGTGTCCGTTCATCTGTTTCAACTGCTGGACACTGACACCAGGTTGTTTCATGTCCAGCACGAAGAAGGACAATCCCTGGTGCTTGGGTACATCCCAGTCTGTGCGGGCGACCAGAATTCCGTAGCGGGCGTGATGAGCGCTCGTGTTCCAGACTTTCTGCCCGTTGACGATCCACTGCTCGCCATCGAAATCGGCGCGGGTGGTCGATCCTGCCAGGTCCGAGCCGCTGCCCGGTTCGGAAAACAGCTGACACCACAGGTCTTCGCCGGTGAGAATGCGGCGCAGATAACGTTCCTTCTGGGCATCACTGCCATGCTCGAGCAACACCGCAGCCGCGAGCCGGCCGGGACCGCCGGCCGCGACACCGACTGCACCCGCTGCGGACATTTCCGCGGCGACGATGGCCGCCTGGCGCGCGTCGAGGTCTTTGCCGAACCAGCGCTCCGGCCACTGGGGCATGGCCCAGCCGGAATCCACCAGCACGTTGCGCCATTCGACCAGGCTTGCCTGGGGATTCCAGTGTTCGCGCAGCCAGCTGCGCACTTCTTTGCGCAGAGTTTCGTCCGACATGCTCATTTCAGTACGTCCATCTCAGTTTCGCCATTCCGCACTCTCCTCATCAATGTCCCCATCGCTGCAGCATCAGTTCACGATGGTAGTCGGGCGTGCCGAGGAGAACCTCGGAACTCTTGGCGCGCTTGAACCAGAGATGGGTGTCGTTTTCCCAGGTGAAACCCAGGCCACCATGAATCTGAATGGTATCGATCGCCGCGCGCACGTAGGCGTCTGCCGCGGCTGCTTTGGCGAGGCAGGCGAGAGCGGGTGTTTCCGGGTCACCGGCAGCGCTCGCTTCTGCGGCGTAATAGGCGGCGGAGCGGGCGGACTCCACATCGAGCAGCATATCGGCGCACTTGTGCTTGATCGCCTGAAAGGAGCCGATGGTGCGTCCGAACTGCACCCGGCGACCGGCATAAGCCACGGCGGATTCGAGCAGCACCTGGGCGCCGCCTACCATTTCATGGGCCAGTGCAATCGCCGCATCGTCCAGGGTGGCTGACAGTGCCGGTGTGCTATCGGAGCCCGCATCACCCAGCGGCAGTGCTGGCACGTTGTCGAAATGCACCTCTGCCAGTTTGCGGGTGCTGTCCATCGTCGTCAGCAGGTGACGGCTGACACCGGGTGCGTCCGCATCGACCGTATACAGGCCCAGAGCGTCTCCGCGCCGCGCGACCACCACAAAGAAATCTGCGCTGAGCCCATCAACCACGAAAGTCTTGGTCCCGTTCAGACGGTGGTCGGCACCCTCTGCGCGCATCTGCAGCGATCCGGGTGCAGGACCCCGGTCTGTTTCGCTGCAGGCGAGCGTACCGCGCCGGGTGCCGGCAGCCAGCCCGGGCAGCAGTCTGTCTCTGTCCGCGGCGCTGCCGGCGTGCAGGATGGCGCGGGTCGCCAGTACCGCGGAGGAAAAATAGGGCGCACAGAGCAGGGTGCGACCGGATTCCTCCATCACGATCCCCAGCTCCACGAGAGAGAAACCGGCACCGCCATGCGCTTCGGGAATGGCAATGGCACTCAATCCGAGATCGCTGCACATGCGCATCCAGACCTCCGGATCGAAACCCGTCTCGGTGTCCATGAGGCGGCGGACTTCCGCTGTGGGAGAATGACGCACGAGGAAGCGTCGCACGGCGTCCCGGAACTGCTCCTGCTCCTCTGTGAAGGAATAGGTGAATGTAGATGCGGGTGCTGTCATCGGATAAGCACAGGCTTACGCGCCGGACGGTTCAAACCAGATTGGCGAAGACCAGGCCCGTTCCTGGATGACGGCAGGCAGGTCCGGACGCAGTGCGGCACCCGCTCGCAGCGCATCCCATGTCGACCAGCGGCAGGTGGGATTTTCCAGCACCCGCGCGTAGTAAACGGCGCGCTGTGCCGGGTCGAAGCCGGGATCTCTCCACAACGCGCCGAGTTCGGCTGCCCCGCGCGCCTCGTCGATCTCGCAGGTGGTCACATCGACCTTGGCACCGTTGTCCGGACAGCGGTAGGTGCCAGGATCCGGGCTCGCGCCGCCGGAGCAGGCGACATCGTAAACCTGCTCCCGGCTCTCACCGTCCGCCATCCAGCCTTTGACGATCTGAATGCGCTGCAGCGGTGCCGAATCCGGAGCCCGGGCGGCCCACACGAAGAAGGCGGGGGCCGCAGCTCCGCGGGCCAGCAGGTCGCCACCCATGGGAACCGCCTTCTGATACGCGAGGGCGATGCTGTCAGCGCGCCCCGGCAGATCGGCGGGCAGTTCGAAACCGGCAAAAAATCGCACGGGAATCCGCGGGCCACTGGTGGCAAAGGTCTCCCGTCGGCGCATGGCATCATAGAGATCGTCCCGGGTGTTGGATTCGGACCACACCCCGGCCAGTCCGGAGGCGCCCCAGTAGCGGGCGGCCGGCTGAGTGTAGGAACCTGCCTTTTCACCGGAAGCGACCGGAACAGAACCCCGCAGCTCGGGTGTCGCATCGGTGAGTCCGGTTTTACTCCAGTAGTTGTATTCCTCGAATGATCCGGCACCGTTGTGCGTATCGCTGGAACCTATGAAACCGAAGCGGAAGGGATTGAATCCCTCGGTGTCCTGATACTGGAGGCCCCGCTGCAGGGCCTGGCGCACATAGCTGCCATCGGGCTGGCTGGGCAGGTCACTGGCGATCCGCAGGGGCATGATTTCGAAATCGGCCCATTCGTCATTGGGTGAAAGTGCTGGATGGGTTTCGGAAGTGCCCTTGACCTGGGTCAACTCAACGAGCGGCTCGTTCCGCATGCGCTGATCGGCATAGTCGGCGTCCATGGGGCTGCCGTCGAATCGGCCAGGCCGGAACATCCAGCCGTTGGAGCCATTGGAGTTGTGGGGAATGGCCAGCAGCTCCCGGCCAGATGCCCGCTCGGCATCCATCCAGTTCCAGAGGTCTTCGGGATTGGTGCTCATCGACGCGGTGAAGGGCATATCAGGTGCGCGACCACCACGATAGATCACATTGCGATGCAGGTTTTCGAATGCCGGACCGGAACTTGTGTATTCATAGCCGATGAAGGTGGTGAAGACGCCGGGTTCGTTGTGACGCTCGGCTGAATCCACGATCTCAGACCAGGCCGCTTTGGAGACCTCGATATCAAAGAGATCGTCGGTAACATCGCCGCGCAGCAGGCCGATCACCCGGCCGAAGGCCGTACGCCGATCCGCAGCCGTCTTCGCTTCGCGGATCGCCACGGAAATTTCATGGCGACCTGCTTTCGATTCAGGATCGTTCATCGCAGGCAGCATGCCGAGGTAGATGCCGTGATCGGTGACCGCCTGGAAATCCAGCGCGGCCGACCCTTTCATCTCGAATCCGGCCGGGTGCTGGATCGCTTCTCCTTTCGCATACTGGTAGGCATCGTCCGGGGTGGTCCTGGTGCCGAATATGAAGGCATCAAAAGAGTAGGTGGTGTGCACGTGCAGATCGCCGTAGTAGGCGTCACGCTGGGGATTGCGTGTCACGGTGGCGGTGCTGGTGTCTGCTGCGCTGGTTGCGGCGTTTGCGGCAGGGTTCGCCGGTGGTGAAGGCGCCTCCTCCGGTGTGCAGCCCAATAGAGCGAGCAGCATCACCATCACTCCGGCGCGTTCAGAATTTCTCATGGCGTTTCCTCCCGAATTCAAGCCTGCACACCGCTCCCTGTTCCGGACGGAATCACCGCAGTGGTCAGTGACTGATTCCGGCAGAGCCTCCCTGATGTCGAGTGTCCGATAGTTGAGGGTGGGTGACAACCTCGAGCTGAAGGGCGGGTAACGGAGCGGGAAATGCTGGCACAATGCGTCGTGAGAGCGAGCGAGGACGATAATGATTGATATCTATCACGCACCGGGTACCCGATCCCTGCGGGTCATATGGCTGTGCGAGGAGTTGCGGCTGCCGCATCGGGTCATTCCGGTGGACTTCTCCCCGGAATATCGGGCGAGCGCCGAATGGCGGAAAAAAAACCCGGTGGGCAAGGTCCCCGTTCTGGTGGACGGCGATCTGACGCTCTTCGAATCCGGTGCCATGGTGCAGTATCTCCTCGACCGCTACGGCGAGGGACGTCTGCAGCCTGCACGGGGCACGCCTGAGCATGCGCTTTATCTGCAATGGAGCTGGTTCGCCGAGGCCACCTTCGCCCGCCCGCTGGGTGAAATTGTCAATCACCGCCGGGCCATCCCGGAGGCTCAGCAGAGCCAGACAGCCATCGAGGAGATGCAGGCTCGTGCCTGGCTGTGTGTGGAAGCGATCGACAGAGCGCTGGAAGGACGCAGCTACCTGCTCGGTGCGGAATTCACGGCTGCAGACATCATGACCGGCTACACCCTCATGCTGGCGGACAGGTTCCTGCCACAGCGCCTGCCGCCCCGGGTTGCCGAGTACTGGGCCGATCTCGCGGCGCGCCCCGCCTGCGCGGCCGCACTTTCACACGATCACTGAATCGCTTTTGCGGCCGGGGCAGCCAGCCTGCGGGTTGCCGACTCGACTGCCCGCAGCAGACTCTGCACACGGGATTGCCAGGCCGCTTTCTCCGCCGCAGTGAGATCCTCGGAAAGACTGGCGTAGACGACATCCTGAACGGCGGCAAAAAGATTTTCGTACATGTAGTACTCCACACCGTAGGAGGCATGATTGGCAGTTTCGAAGGCGAGATAACGCTGCAGCTCCTCTTCTCCATCTTCCATCAGCAGCAGCAGTACCTGCTCAAGCATGCGACCCTGCATATGCTGATCCATATGGCTCATCAGTCCCCGGGATCCTTCGCACCGTGCCAGATAGTTTGCAAAAATCGCCTGGGTAATGTCGCCGCTGCGCTGTGCAACCCGCTCCATGGAATTGATGATGATGGCGGCCGTCTGCATGTTTTGCTCCAGTAGGGGTATGCCCGCAGATAGGAAAGTGTGCCGAGATCAGCTGCTGCTGAAAACCGCTGCGTGCGGGGTAGACTCCGTCAGTGGTTCAGCGCTGTCAATACGCGGCGGGCAGGGAGATTCACGCAGCGGGTTGGGATATCTTCTGATGCAGGTGCGTAGCCCACGGTTGAGCGGCGGGAACTGTGCGCAGACCGCGCGGAGAAATCTGGAATTCGGGAGTGATACATGAGCAGAGAACCCGGGCGGCGTTTCCATCTGACGATGGTGCTGACAGCAGCGGGTGCGTTGATGGGTTCCGTGCAGGCCGATACACGTACGCCGGTCGATGACCCCATGGACCTGCAGAGCATTGTCACCCGGGTGCGTGCGGATCGCATCGAAGCCGACATCCGCGCACTTGTGGGGTTCGGGACCCGTCACACCCTCTCTGCCACCGATTCTGAAAAGCGCGGCATCGGCGCGGCGAGACGCTGGATCGAGGCGGAGTTCAGGCGTACGTCAGCGGTCTGTGGCGGCTGCCTTACCGTGGTTACCCAGAGCGAAACGGTATCCGGAAGGCGGATCCCCACGCCCACCGAGGTTGTGAACGTGCTGGCCATCCAGCGGGGTGAAAGCGAGCCGGATCGCTATGTGATCATGAGTGGCGATATCGATTCCCGGGTCAGTGACCCGCTGGATGCCCGCGCGGACTCACCCGGCGCGAACGACAACGCAAGCGGCATGGCAGGCGTGCTCGAAGCGGCGCGGGTGCTGACCCGCTACAGGTTCCCGGCAACCATCGTCTACGTCGGACTCTCCGGTGAAGAACAGGGACTCTACGGCGGCGCAATCATGGCCCGCGCCGCCAGTGCCCAGGGCTGGGCGATTCAGGCCGTACTCAACAACGACATGATCGGCAACATCGAAGGAGTGAACGGTGTGATCGATAATGCTACTGCGCGCGTGTTCTCAGAAGGTACGCGGATGGCGGAGACAGAAGAGGAGGCACGGCAGCGGCGCTACACGGGCGGTGAGGTGGATTCCGCTTCGCGCAACCTCGCCCGTTTCATTGACCTGATGGCCGACAGGTACATACCCAATCTCGATGTGATGCTCGTCTATCGACTCGATCGCTTCGGACGGGGTGGCCATCATCTCCCCTTCAACGAAGCCGGTTATCCGGCTGTGCGGATCATGGAGACCAACGAAAATTACCGGCGCCAGCACCAGGACATCCGGGAGGAGGGCGGGGTCGCCTATGGTGATGTGATTGCCGGGGTCAACTTTCCCTATGCGGCGAAACTCACGGCCCTCAATGCGGTCTCCCTCGCCGCAATGGCAGCAGCACCCGCACCACCGGACGCGGTTTCCATCGAAGGTGCGGTGCAGCCGGATACCCGGCTGCAGTGGCAGGCGGTGCCGGGGGCGGCCGGCTACCGGATCTACTGGCGGGAAACTTCCGCACCGACCTGGACACACCATCGCGATGCAGGCGATGTCACCGAAGCGACCTTGGACAACCTTGTCATCGACAACTATTTCTTCGGCGTGTCGAGTGTTGGAACCGGCGGACTGGAGAGCCCGGTGGTTTTTCCGGGACCTGCGGGCGACTTTTTCAGGGACTGACGGACGAGGTCTCCCGGCACAGCACGCCGGTCTGCTCCAGTAAATCCAGTTGCGCCGCATCGAGACCCAGGCGCTCGCTCAGTTCACTGCGATTGTGGGCGCCGCGCAGACAGGTGCCGGTGCGGGGGCCGATTCCGGGTGAGGCTGAAAAACGCCACGGCGAACGTGGTACCTGGACCTGCGCACCTTCCGCATCTTCATCGTTTGAGCGCACGGCGACGAAGGCACCCCTCGCCAGCGCCCAGTCTTCGTGCAGGGTACCTGCCAGGGGTTTGACCTGTCCCAGGGGAATTCTTGCCGCATCCAGTGCCGCTTCGAAGGCGCGCACGGATGGAAATTCCGCAGCCCAGCTCTGCATCAGCGCCTTGATGGCCTGTTCGTGGCCCTGGGTATCCGCGGGGGTCAGCCAGCCGCGCTGCTCCAGCTCACCCTGCTTCCCCAGGGCCCGGGCGACACCGAAGATCCAGGTCGTCGGATTGCCGGGTACCTGTACCCAGGCACCATCCGGGAGTTTGAGGAGCGCAGCCCTGCCAGGTCGGAAAGGGCTGATCTGGCCGCCGAAGCCACCGTTGACTTCGACCGCCGTCCACTCGTTCATCGCCAGCATCGTCTCCGCCATGGAAACGTCGATGTGCTGGCCGCGCCCGGTGGCCTGCCTGTGGAGGAGTGCGGCGAGGATCGCCGTCGCCGCCTGGGCGCCGACGGCGAAATCCGCGTGAGAGACTGCCTCCGGCAGGGGCTCGGTTTCCCGCTCCCGGGCGTTGAGATCCAGCAGGCCCAGCTCGGCGTGAATGATCGGCGCATAGGCCCGTCGGGAAGCCGCGGGGCCATCCTGTCCGTAACCGGAGATCGAGCAGTACACGAGGCCGGGATTGCGCGCGCTCGCGGAAGCGAAATCAAGCCCCAGCCGGGTGGTGACCCCGGGTCGGTAGTTCTCCACCAGCACATCGGCGCGATCGACCAGCCGCTGCACCAGCCGCTGCCCTTCCACCTGCTGCAGATCGATGGAGAGCATGCGCTTGCCGGTGTTGAGCTGGGTGAACCCGACGGCGACACCGGATACCTTCGGAACCCCCTGTCGCAGGAGATCTCCATCGGGTGGTTCGATTTTCAGAACTGTGGCGCCCAGGTCACAGAGGGTCCGGGTAGCGCTCGGTCCAGCAACCACCCGGGTGAGATCGACAACGGTGATTGCCTGCAGCGGCAGGCTGTCAGTGTGGTGCAAAGCGGGTGTCCGGGTCGGTGGGCCAGAGTGGCTCCTGAGTGCGCAGCCGGGGAAATACCTCGATGTGATGAGTGGTGAGCCCCGGCGGATCGGCAGTGACAATAGCGCTCGCCAGTTCCTGAAATCCTGCACGGAAGTGGTTGCTCGATTTGAGCGCCACGTACTGCTGCTGCTCCACATCTATCCCGACCGCCAGGAACGGCTCGCGGTCGAATGTCTGACTGCGCCGGCTGGCCACGATGATGTCCATGCCCTGTGCCTGGAGTCTGGCGAGCGGACCGAGATTGAGCGGTGAACCTTTGAACATGGCCTGCAGCCTGATCCGTCCGTCATGCAGTGCCTTCACATAGGCGTTCAGGGTAAGAGGTGCGCCGTGCAGATCATCGTACTTTCCACCAAGCTCGATCTGAACGGTTGCGCCGGTACCCGCGCGGTGGGCGATGGCTGCCACCTCCGGGTCTACGATGAAACCGAAGCATGCGCCGCTCAGCCCCGCCTCGAGCATGGCCCGCAGCAGATGGGTACCGTCACCCGGCGCACCCCCACCGCAGTTATCCGAAGTCTCGTGGATCACCACAGGCCCCACCCGGCTGCCGGGCGCACCATCGCGCCGACCTGTCCGCCGCTTTCCAGCGAGCACCTGCGCCGCCGCGACTGCCTCTGCCGCAGACAGACTCTGCGGCCTGAATTGCTCCCGCTGCGCCCACAGATACTCGGCGAGTTCACCGGCGATGCGCTGCGCCTGTTCTGCATCCGCTTCCGTCGTGACCGCAACAGAACACCCCACGTGAGCGACGTCGGTGTACGGGAATCCGTGAAACCAGCTCACATCGATCACACCGGCTGCTTTTTCTGCCGCCAGCATGTGCTCGAGCATCGACCGCCCCGGATCCAGATAGGTGGTCGAGGTCGGCAACAGCATCGGCAGGCGGATGACGCGCACTGACGTTCGCAGGTCGTGGCGGAATATCCGGATTGCCAGTCGCACCGCTTCGGCCGCCCGGGCATGGAGATCGATGTGTGGATAGTGGTGACAGGCGAAAACACCGTTGAGTCCGTCTGCCATGCGCTGGGTGATGTTGCCGTGCAGATCAAAACTCGCCGTGATCGGCAGACGATTCCCCACCTCACGACGGATGGCTGCGACCAGATCGCCTTCGAGATCCTCGATTCCTTCTGCAACCCCTGCGCCGTGCAGGCACAACATCAGCGCATCCGGTTGTTCACGGCGCAATCCGGTGATGATCTCTTCCCTGAAGCTCAGGTAGGCGTCGGGATCTATGGTGCCGGAAGGCTGCGCGGAGGCAAACAGCAGGGGAACGGGTTCAACACCTTCGGCAAGGCAGGCATCCACAGCGCCACCGACATCCGATTCCTGTCCCGAGGTTTCCAGCAGCCGGCTGCCGCGCAGCTGATAAAAATCGGCAGCGGTGGTTGGCGCTTTGCAGTAGGTGTTGGTCTCGTGGGAGATCCCGGCGATGGCAATCCGCATGCTCATTCCGTCTCGATGGAATCGATGAGCTGCTCCAGGGACCTGATCTGGTTCTCACGCCAGGTGATTTCTGCAGGTGAGGGTTCCGCAGAGGACTTCAGATCGTCTATCTCGGCCTCCAGTTCTTCCTTCTGATGGCGCAGAGTGCTCAGGTGGCCGGCCAGTTCCGCTTTATCGAACATCAGTTTTTCGACTTCCGTATCCTCCGGCGTGGTGGCAGTGTGCTCACCGGGTATGAATCGATAAGCCGGATCAAGCCGCCGCTGATTGACGAAAGCCGGGGAGACGATTTCTATTCCAGCCGCGTGAAGGCTGTCGAGCACGCGGCTGTTCAATTCTGTGCGTTTGCTCACCAGGTTGCTGACGTCTTCCAGAAAACCGAGCACCTGGTAGACGACTGCATGATCATTGAGGGAGACGATCTGTACAAAGGGCTCCTTGAGATCCGCGGTCTCGGCCGCGGCCTTGAGGGCATCTCGGATCTGGTTGCGATGCACGTCGTAGCCGAGTGAAACCTCTGCGCTGATCAGCGTGCCGGATGAGCGCACCACCTTGACCGGTTGATTCATCACAAACAGGTTTGGCAGTGTCACCAGGTCCCGATCCACGCTCTGGATCTCGGTGTGGAGCAGACCGCTCTCGGTGACCCGACCGAAATGGTCGGCCACCTGGATGAAGTCTCCCGGGTGGAAATTTCCCACCGCCCGCAGCATGAAGCCCGCCATGAGGTTGCTGACGAAAGAGGTGGAGGACAGGGCGATCACGGCGGTCAGTACCAGCCCGAACAGACTGAGCAGCTGCCCGCGGGTTTCCGTGTCCAGCGGCAGGACCAGCACGATGAGCACATTGGTGGACAGGACCACGGTGATGATCCATACCTGCCGGAACACCCGGGTTCTCGGTTCGTCCGGAATGAATCGACGACCGGCCCAGACGAACAGGGCAGCGACAGCGCAGCTGAAGAGGATGGGTGCGCCCCATTCGACAATCAATGTGAGCCAGTTCATGGCGGGGGATTGTATACCGCCGGCTGTGGCCACCGCACAGGGGCTGTGTATATGAAAGCGTGCGCCCCCTTTCGTGGTGTCGGATTCAGACGACGCCGCCGGCTCGCAGCGCGTTCACTTCCTGCCTGCTGTAACCCAGTTCGGTGAGCAGGGCGTCGGTATGCGCGCCCAGCTCGGGAGCGGAGAAATTGATCCGCGCCGGTTCGTGGTGGAATTTCAGCGGTGTCCCCAGATGCTCTTTGCCGGTGTTATCCGTCACCAGCATCTCCCGGTGAGCTGTCTGGTCGAGATCGAGACCGGCGCGGAGGTCGTTGACCGGCGCAAAGCACACATCCAGCCCGGCGAAGAAGCGGATCCACTCAGCCTGGGTTCGGGTTGCGAAGGTTGAGCCGAGAAACTCCACCAGCGGCCGCTGCCCTGCGCCTGGCGGCAGCTCACACAATGGCAGCAGATCCGGTCGATCCAGCGCGGTGAGCAGATTGCGCGCGAATTTGAGCTCGGAACCACCCAGCACCACATGCCGGTCATCCCGGGTACGGTATATCCGATACAGCGCGTTGCCACCCCAGATCCGTTCCTGTGCCGGTTCGGGAGCGCGCTTTTCCGCAAAGGCTGTGCCCATGCTGTTGGGCATGCAGGCGAAGATGGAATCCATCATTGCAACATCGAGGTAGTCACCGACCCCCGTCCGGGTGCGGCGCAGAAGCGCCATGAGAATGCCACTGAGGGTGAGCGTCGCGGCCAGCATATCGCCCGCGGGCATGGCGGGCATTACCGGATTTCCCGCGCTGTCCAGATTGTTGGAAAGCAGTCCGCACATTGCCTGCACCGCAAGATCGTGGGCAGGGTCCTGCTGGAGGGGTCCGCTCTGCCCATAGGCGGATATCGACGCATAGACGATTTCCGGCCGCAGCGCGCGGACACTTTCGTAGTCCACACCCAGACGCTTCACGACACCGGGTCGGAACGACTCCAGGATCACGTCGGCACGCCGGGCGAGGCGTAGAAAAACCTCGACGCCTTCCGGAGCCTTGAGGTTCAGGGTCAGGCTCTCCTTGCCGCGATGGGTGCAGGCGAAGTACACCGACTCGGTACCGCGACGCTGGCCTATTTCGCGAGTGGGCTCACCCCCTGCGCGATTTTCTATCCGCACCACCCGGGCGCCCTGATCCGCCATAAGCTGGGTCACTGTCGGGCCCGGCAGAAAAGCGGACAGATCGATTACGGTCAGGCCTTCGAGTTTCATGGTTTTCTCGGATTTCTTGTGGCTGCTCGCAGATGAAGGTGGTAAATATATAGACAGAGGGTCGGATTGGCGCGTGTTGATTCCCACCGGGCGGGTATATATCCGAATTCCGGCTGGTGATTCCACCGACTTGAAAAAGACAATTCAAAGAGATCACTGAGAGCTTAAGGGGAGATTATGCGAGTCCTGATGTTGTGTGTGGCGCTGCTCTGTGCGCCTGCTGCACTGGCAGCCGATTACAAGCCTGCGAAAGGACCGGACGGCAAAAGCCCGGACCTCAACGGCATCTGGCAGACGATGAATGAGGCGAACTGGGATCTCGAACTGCATCTGGCCAGGCCCTCACTGCAGGTCCGGGAAGGACCTCACGGCCCGGTGCCGGCCAAAGTGGCTCTGGCAATGGGTGCGGTAGGTGCCGTGCCGCCGGGTATGGGCGTGGTAGAGGGGGGTGCGATTCCCTACAAGCCCGAAGCACTGGCCGTAAAGCAGGAAAACCAGGCGAACTGGGCCGAACGCGATCCGGAAGTGAAGTGCTATCTGCCCGGCGTACCCCGTGCGACCTACATGCCGCAACCCTTCCAGATTTTTCAGAGCAAGGACGCGGTTTTCATCGCCTACCAGTACGCGGGCGCCGTTCGTGAGATCTACATGAAAGATCCCGGCCCGCCCCAGGTGGATACCTGGATGGGTCAGTCCGTCGGGCACTGGGAGGGCAATACCCTGGTTGTGGTTGCGAACGGTTTCAACGGTCAGGCGTGGCTCGACCGTGCGGGCAATTTCACCAGTTCACAGCTCACCGTAACGGAACGATACACGCCGACCAGCCCGAATCACATGCTCTATGAGGCCACCATCGAGGATCCGGAAACCTTCACCCGCCCCTGGAAGATCAGCATGCCCCTGTATCGCAGGATGGAACCGAACGCGCAGCTGATGGATTTCAAGTGCGTGGAATTCGTCGAGGAACTGCTGTATGGCGAATATCGCCGCAATCCACTGGACTGATCGCACGCAGCATCCGGGCACCCCCCTGACGGGCGCTGGATTCTGCGCGGCAGGTGCAGCGCTGCTCGGACTGTTGCTGGCAGTCGGCACAGTCGCTGCAGCGACCCGCACCGTACCGTCCACGGATCGAGTGCCGGATCTCACCGGCACTTACGATATCGCCACGATCACCCCGCTCGAGCGTCCTGAGCAGTTTGGTGAATCGCTGGTTCTGAGTCCGGCCATCGCCGCAAAGATGGCAGCAGACATTGCCGCCTACAAGCAGGCGGATCTCGAAGTCAGTGACCCCGACAGGGAAGCACCCCCGAAAGGTGGCGACGGTTCCACCGGCGCTGCCGGCAACGTCGGCGGCTACAACACGTTCTGGATCGACAATGGAGATGCCGCTTTCAGAATCGATGGCGACTATCGCACGTCCATTCTCACCGAGCCGGCAGATGGCCGAAGACCCGCCATGACACCCGCGGCGACGGCACGGGCGGCGGCGCGGCGCGCGATGTTCCGGGACAACAAGGGCGATGCCTGGTGGGTGGGTGAAGAAGGCCCGGGGCCTTACGATGATCCCGAGAGTCGGACCCTCAGTGATCGATGTCTGCTCGGCTTCGGTTCCACCGGGGGACCGCCCATGCTGCCCACGCTCTACAACAACATGAAGCGCATCGTGCAGACGCCGGATCACGTGATGATACTCGTGGAGATGGTCCACGATGCGCGAATCATCCGGCTCAACAGCGAGCACGCTCCGGCATCAGTACGCAAATGGCTCGGAGATTCCATAGGCTGGTGGGAGGGGGATACCCTCGTCGTAGACACCACCAACTTCACAGACAATCCGGCGCTGGGACTGGCCTCCCGGGACCTTCATGTGGTGGAGCGGTTCCGTCGCATCGATGATCAGACCCTGCTCTACAGTTTCCGGGTCGATGATCCGAATACCTGGAGTGCGCCCTGGGGTGGCGAGTATCCCTGGCCAGCCACGACTGACCAGGTCTACGAATACGCCTGCCATGAAGGCAACTATGCGATGGAAGGCATTCTTCGCGGTGCCCGCCTGCTGGAAGCAGAAGCATTGAGCCCATCCGCTGCCGGTCGCAGCGGTGGGCGTTAAGCCTTACACTTATCGTTGGAGAGTAACTGAGAGATGTTCAAGATGTTCAAGACGTTAAAGATACTGAAATTTTCAGGATTCGGCGTAGCCCTCGCGCTCACGGTCAGCTCGGTACCGGTGAATGCGCACCACGCCTTCGGTGCTGAGTTCGATCCTAACCGTCCGCTGGTGCTGCGTGGGCCGGTTGTGAAAGTCGAATGGGTGAACCCGCATGCGTGGATTCATATGGAGATCACCACGGAAGACGGCAGCAAGGAAGTCTGGATGGTGGAAGGCGGCACGCCCAACACATTGCTGCGGCGCGGGTTGACCCGCCAGTCTCTGGTACCGGGTACTGAGATCGTCGTGGACGGTTATCAGGCCAAGGATCGCTCGAATCGGGCCAATGGTCGGGATGTGACCTTCACCGACGGTCGCAAGATCTTCATGGGATCCTCCGGCACGGGTGCACCGACAGACGGCCGCGACCCGACCGACAGGTAATCGGTACGGGATGGATCCAGCGCCGGGCTGTACGATGCAGCCCGGTAGCGGGATCAGATCGCAACGCGTTTGCACGCCGTCAAGAGGCGGTGCCGGTCGGCGTGTCTCCACAAAACCCGCCACGGGGATGGCGCGAGGATACGCGAAGATGGCGCTAGTCTGACACGAGAATGGAAAGACGCTGACATGAGGCTGGAAGGGTTCCTGTTTGGCCTGCGTCAACGCCTGTTCCCGTCGACCCGTCTGATCTGCGGACTCTGTGTCAGGGCTTCGGCGGGCCTCTGGAAATGGGTCCTCCTGTCTGTGTTATCAGCCCCTCTTGTTGCGCTCGCGGACCTGAATGGCGCCCCCAGTACCGGCACGTTGCCGGAGCAACACTCACCCGGTTTCGAAGAAATCTATGACCTGCTGAAAACCCATTGCGGTGCCTGCCACGTACGCGGTGGTGCGGACGGTCCCTGGAGTCTGGATACCCCGCCGGATGCGGATCGATTTCCTTTCTGTCTGCAACCGGCGGCGGCGGCACTGCGCTGCGCAACCTATCACCAGCTGACAGATGCACCGGGCCCGGATATTCCCGCCTGGGTCCGACCGGAAGAAGCAGCCGCCAGTGATCCCTACGTGCAGGCGTGTGTTCCCGGCTCGAGCTTTCACATAGGTCACGCACTGCCAGAGGGCATTCCGGCTGCAGACTGCACCAGGCTGCTGCGCTGGATCGAGACAGGCGCACACTATTGATCGCGGTATCCTGAACAGCGTACCGAGGCAGGCAGTGGCACCAGGTTCCCCGAACGGTCTCGCACTGAAGCTCGGCTACGCATCGGGAACGCTGTCCTTTTCAGTCAAAGATGTCGCCTTCGGCTCCTTTGTACTTTATTACTACACCAGTGTGGTCGGTCTGAAAGGCAGCCGCGCCGGCCTCGTACTGTTTATCGCGATGGTGTGGGATGCGCTAACGGATCCGATTGTGGGATCCATCTCGGACAATCTGCGTACCCGCCGGGGAAGGCGTCATCCTCTGGCTGTCTTTCTCGCAGTGCCCTATCAGTGTGCTCGCCGACTCAACACCAGTCGGGCCGGTCATGCCAGAATCCGCGCCGATCTGGATGTCCGGGAATCCTTCTGACTGTCGATCGGTGAACGGCTGCCCGCTCAGTCCGGATCCGGGTCTGCCATACGCTGCAGCGCTTCCTCGATCAGGTGGTCTGCGCCCGGGCTGTCCCGAGCTTTGCTGACATCGCGACGCAGCCGGTGGAGGCTGCCCGGGTGGGTCACCGTGACCGGGGCGATATCCAGGTCCGCTCGCGCGGGGCAATCGACGGTCGCCTCGAACAGAAGGCAGCCGGGATCCTGGCGCAGCGCGACCGAGGGATCTTCGATACTGGGCAGCGCGGTTTCCTGGCGCAAGCGCAGATCGGTGATGCCGAATTCGATGGTATGTGCCCTGGATGCGCCGTCGCCGGCCGCCTCTGTTCCTGCAGCACCGGCGGGCGCGGCATTGGCAGCAGCTACACTCATCAGCCCTGCGATGCCCTGCGGGCCTGCAGCATCCAGCAGGCCCGCAATACACACAATGAGGGCAAGACGGTAGCAGCCGAGGCGGAGGTGCGGACATTTCATCCGCTAATGCTGGCGCTCGGAGGCGCCACGGGCAAGTCTCGGGCGACGAACCGGGGCCTTGAGCATGCCGGACTCAATCCCGCAAGATAGGCGCACTTCCAGAACAGGGGCAGGAACGATGACAGATTCCGACGGTTCACAATGGCAGATCAACCGCCTGGCACCGGCCCTCGGCGCGGAGATCCCGGGCGTGCGGCTTGCCCACGCCAGTGACACAGACATAAAGACCATCAAGGAGCTGCTGCTCGAGCACCAGGTCCTGTTCTTTCCGGGGCAGGAAATCACTGTCGATGAGCATGTGGAACTGGGTCGCAGGTTCGGCCCGCTCGAGGGTCATCCCAATCTCAAGAATCCCTTCACACAGCATCCGGAGCTGTTCGAACTGGCCGCTACCCAGGGTGGAGTGGCAGATGAGTGGCACACTGACATCACCTTCCGCGACCAGCCGGCGCTGATGTCCATTCTGCATATGGTGCGCTGCCCCCAGACGGGGGGCGATACCATGTGGGCCAGCCTCTACCGCGCTTATGACGAGCTCTCAGAACCCATGCAGGCGCTGTGCGAGGGCCTGACTGCCCTGCACGACGCCTTACCGCACAACCGTCCGGACCAGATGGCCGTGCATCCGGTAGTGAGAACGCATCCAGAAACAGGCCGTAAGGCCTTGTATGTTAACGAACATTTCACGCGCAGAATCGTCGAAATGAACGCCTATGAGAGTGATGCGCTGCTGCGGCACCTGACGCGCTGGGTCTCCAATCCCCGCTTCACGGTGCGCTACCGGTGGCGTGAGCACACCATCGCCATGTGGGACAACCGCTGCACCCAGCACTTCGTGCTCAACGACTTCGAAGGTGAGCGGGTGATTCAGCGGGTGACGGTGATGGGGGATCGTCCGGAGGGGCAGCCACCCCGATGGCAGCCTTTTGTACGCCCGGGCCGGCTGTCGGCGACCTCCCGCCATGACCGTCAGCTCCATCAGTTTCTGACTGCCAGGGCGGGGAAGATTTCAGAAGCGGCGGGCTGACGGCCGTCAGCGCACTCCGGATTCCGCGTATTTACCGGGGGCTGTCTTAAACCCGGCCTGACAATCTTGGCATCGTCATTTTTGGCGCAGATCGCTACAATCCGCGCTTCACATTTCGTGATCCCGTGTCTGCCAGCGAATCCCGGCAACCCGGTATGGGTCCGGATGTGGTGTGCGGAACTAAAACAGCAGGAAATCTGGAGCAGGAGTCTTGAATGGCTAAGATTACGTTTATTACCCACGATGGCACAGAACATCCGGTCGAGGCAGACAACGGTATTTCTGTCATGAACGCCGCCATCGACAACCTGGTGCCCGGGATCGATGCCGACTGCGGTGGCGAGTGCTCCTGCGCAACCTGTCACGTGGTGGTCGATGATGCCTGGTGGGACAAGGTTGGTGCGCCCAATGATCGCGAAGAGTCGATGCTCGACCTCAATCCGGAGCGGGAACCCCATTCCCGACTGTCCTGTCAGATACCGGTACGAAACGAACTCGACGGACTGGTGGTGAAGGTGCCCGAATTCCAGATGTAGAGTTGAAGTCCGGGCACTGTGAACATTCCGGGCGCAGTGAACAAAAGGAGCCGGATGGTCGGGGCCGTGTCTCCGATACACCTGCCACAAGGGGAAGACTATGAGCCAGGCACTGGATCTGAAAGCAGCGAAGACCAGACTCGATGAGGCCCGTAAGCAGGCCTACGCGATTCCACTCGAACAGCTCGATGTGGCTCAGCCCGCTCTGTTCGAATCGGATACCCACTGGCCATACTTCGAACGGCTGCGCGCGGAGGCGCCCGTGCACTACTGTGCACAGAGCACCTTCGGACCCTACTGGTCGGTGAGTTCCTACGATCTGATCAAGGAAGTCGACACCAACCATGAAGTCTTTTCTTCGGAGCCGGTAATCGTGATTGATGATCCGGACGAGGATTTTCAACTGCCCATGTTCATTGCGATGGACCCCCCGAAGCACGACATTCAGCGCAAGGTTGTGTCTCCCGTTGTCGGACCGCGCAATCTCGCAGCGCTGGAGCCCATCATCCGCGAACGTGTCTGTGACATTCTCGATGCACTGCCGATTGGCGAGACCTTCAGCTGGGTGGACCGGGTTTCGATCGAACTGACGACCCAGATGCTGGCGACCCTGTTCGATTTTCCCTGGGAGGATCGCCGCAAACTCACCCGCTGGTCCGATGTCGCCACCGCCAACGAAGAGTCCGGCCTGGTGGAGTCTGAGGATCAGCGTCGTGCAGAGCTGTTTGAGTGCCTGGAATACTTCAACCGGCTCTGGGCAGAACGCGCGGTTGCGGAGGAGCCAGGCCACGACCTGATATCGCTGCTCGCGCACAGCGACTCAACCCGGGATCTGCCAACCCGCCCGATGGAATATCTGGGCAACCTGGTGTTGCTCATCGTCGGTGGCAACGACACCACCCGGAATTCACTGTCAGGCGGAGTGCTGGCCCTGAACCAGTTTCCGGAGCAGTTTGAGAAGCTGCGCGCCAACCCGGCACTGATTCCGAACATGGTATCGGAGATCATCCGCTGGCAGACGCCGCTTGCACATATGCGGCGCACGGTTCGGAAAGACACCCGGCTTGGGGGGGAAACCCTCAAGGCCGGTGAGAAAGTCGTAATGTGGTACGTTTCCGGCAATCGCGATGCAAGCGTATTCGATCGGGCAGACGAGTTTCAGATCGACCGGGAAAACGCGCGCAAGCACATCGCTTTTGGATTCGGCATTCATCGCTGCATGGGTAATCGGGTTGCCGAGATGCAGCTGCGCATCGCCTGGGAGGAAATCCTCAAACGCTTCAGCAGCATCGAAGTGATGGGCGAGCCGACCCGGGTTCGATCGAGTTTCGTGAAGGGCTATCTGGATCTGCCTGTCCGCCTGACGGCATGAACACAGCCACAACTTAAACGCCATTCAATCTGGAAAGTAAGGAAAGGATAAATATGGAAAACGCACTGAAGTTCTACATAAACGGCAAATGGGTAACACCATCCACAAAGACCACCCTCGATGTGATCAATCCGGCAACGGAAGAGTCCATCGCCAAAATTGCGATGGGTGGTAAGGCTGACGTCGACAATGCGGTCGCCGCGGCGAAAGCCGCATTCGAGACCTTCTCCCGGACTACGGTCGAAGAACGCATCGCGCTGCTGGAGCGGATCATCGCCGCTTACCAGGCTCGGATGAGCGACATCGCACAGACGGTGTCCCAGGAGATGGGCGCACCCATCGGACTCGCGTCCGCTGCACAGGCCCCCGCGGGACTCGGACATCTGATGAATTCGCTGAAGGCACTGAAGTCCTTCCAGTGGTCGGAAGATGTGGGTACGGCACGAATCGTGCGTGAGCCTATCGGTGTCTGTG
Source organism: Pseudomonadales bacterium (assembly GCA_041395945.1). Classification (NCBI taxonomy): domain Bacteria; kingdom Pseudomonadati; phylum Pseudomonadota; class Gammaproteobacteria; order Pseudomonadales; species Pseudomonadales bacterium. The sequence continues at coordinate 1,383,797 of JAWKZN010000001.1, read as the reverse complement.
GACTGATCACGCCCTGGAACTGGCCGTTGAACCAGATCGCAGCGAAAGTGGGTCCGGCGATTGCGGCGGGCTGCACCATGGTTCTCAAGCCTTCCGAAGTGGCACCGCTGAATGCCATTCTGTTTGCCGAAGTGATGGATGCCGCAGGCACCCCGCCCGGTGTCTTCAATCTGATCAATGGCGATGGTCCGACTGTGGGTGTCGCCATGTCCGCCCATCCGGACATCGACATGATGTCTTTCACCGGTTCGACCCGGGCTGGTATCTCGGTTGCCCAGGAGGCAGCGGTTACCGTGAAGCGGGTAGCTCAGGAGCTGGGCGGTAAGTCGCCCAACGTGATCCTCGACGATGCGGACTTTGCCAAGGTCGTAGCGCGGGATACTTTCGGTGTCTGCATGAACACCGGACAATCCTGTAACGCACCGACCCGCATGCTGGTCCCGGCCAACCGCATGGAGGAGGCTGCGGCCATTGCCAAAGCGACTGCCGAGACGATCAAGGTGGGTGACCCTGCAGACAAGGCGACCCAGATCGGGCCGGTGGTCTCGAAAGTGCAGTTCGATAAGGTTCAGGCGCTGATTCAGAAGGGTATCGACGAGGGAGCGAAGCTCGAGACGGGCGGTGTCGGACGACCCGATGGTCTGAATCGGGGTTACTTCATCAAACCGACCATCTTCTCGGATGTGTCCAATGAAATGAGTATCGCCCGGGAAGAGATCTTCGGACCCGTTCTCTCCATCATCCCCTATAAGGATGAGAGCGATGCGATCCGCATCGCAAACGCGACAGTCTATGGCCTGTCGGCTTACGTGAGCTCTTCAGACCTGGAGCGGGCCAAGAAGGTCGGCAGCCAGATCCGCGCCGGTAACGTACACCTCAACGGTGCCGGCGTGGACCCGGGTGCACCTTTCGGTGGCTACAAGCAATCCGGCAACGGCCGGGAATTCAGTAAGTGGGGTCTTGAGGAGTTCCTCGAAACCAAGGCCTTCCTTGGCTTTAACGCCGCAGGCTGATCCGCAGGGCAGGGCGTACCGGGTGGTACGCCCTGCCGCCCCTTCCTCCAATTGCGGCAATCCGCTTTCTAAGTTCTCTGCAACTATCTGATATTACTTATATTTGTTTCGAGAGCATTGCCAGCCTTCGAGCGAATCCGGCGTGTCCGAGGGCGCGCAGGTTCACGAACCGCCGCCAGGGCAGAGTTGCCGTCTGGAGTCTGGCCGGGATCCCGGCGGGCTGACGCCCTGCGCGCAGCTCAGGGTCAGGATGAGCGACCGCTGCGAACCCATCACCGCCGCTGTCGCTGGCGGGCAATGGCGGGTGATTGCGGTTGTCGAGGCCTGTACAAAGCGCATGAGTCATCGAACCATTCCGCTCGTCTGTCAGCAAGGTGGCCAGATTACGCCCCTGATACTGACAGCGTGGTGTCAGCTACCTCTCTGACAGCGGCTGATTGAGCGATCTCTCCTGACAAGGCATGTCAGGAGATGTCAGCAACTGGTCAGGAGCGCTGGTAGGATGCGGCCATGCGACCCGCAGACCGACTCTTTCAAATCGTGCTGATGCTCGGCCGGGGCCGGGTGGTGACCGCCCGCAGTCTGGCCGAGCGCCTCGAAGTCTCTGAGCGCACCGTCTATCGGGACATCCAGGATCTTGCAGCCTCCGGTGTGCCGGTTTCCGGTGAGCCGGGCGTGGGCTATATCCTGCGGCGCGGTTTTCAGCTGCCGCCGCTGATGTTCACCGAGGAAGAACTGCAGGCGCTGGTATTCGGTGCGGACGTGGCACGAACCTGGGGTGACGAACAGATGGCCGCTTCCGCCGAAAGCATACTCGCCAAAATTGATGCGGTACTGCCGCAGCGGCTGCGACCGGCGTTGAACAGCCATCGGGTGGTGGTGCCGGACATGGAACTCCCGGAGCGTCTTACCGAGCGACTCGGTGAGGTGCGCGCAGCGATCAACCGGGGTATGCGGCTGTTTCTCGACTACCGGGATGCCGGTGATGCGTCCACCGAGCGCATCGTCTGGCCACTTACCCTCGTTTACTGGGGTACCACCTGGTCACTCGGCGCCTGGTGCGAGTTGCGGCAGGACTTCCGCAACTTCCGGGTCGATCGGATCCACCATCTCAACGTTCTGCAGTCGCGCATACCGGATGAACCCGGAAAGCGGCTGGCGGATTACTTCGCTGCTGTTGCGGGGGAGCGGGAAGCGGACCGGGACTGATCCGCCACGGAATATCCGGCTAACGCCGACCTGCCACCGGCCGCACATCATCACTCACATCCCGTACGAACAGAGGCTCAACACCCAGAGCGTCCTGGTCCCGGGCCATTTCCGCAGCCGAGGGTTGAATGATCGGGGCGGCAGCCGCAGCGAGCACCGCGGGCAGCAGGGTGGCATCGCTGGTGGTGTTGAGGAAAGTCCCCGGACGCGAGAGCACGTAATCTATCGCCCGCTTCAGAGGCGCTTCTGCGCGGATGGGCATGTACCAGGAGAAGCGCTTTTCCGGGTCCTCTTCGTTCCAGCGGCGCCGCGCGATGGCCTTGATGGTCTGACAGGCGACCCGCCTGGCCGCACAGGCTTCGATGAGCTGATCCAGATCCCTGCGGAACCGGGAATCCTGACGCATGCTGTAGTTGTAGGGGACCAGCACGGAATCGAACTCGAAAGCATCGAGGCTGCGCAGATGCATGGCGGCGGCGTAGGTGCCATGACCGGTAACGCCGATGAAGCGCACCAGTCCCTCATCCCGGGCTCTGATCAGTGCTTCGAGTGCGCCACCGGTACCCATCGCGGTGCGCCAGCCTTGCTCATCGGTCAGATTGTGCATCTGGATCAGGTCGACCTGTTCCGTGCCGAGACGCTGCAGTGAAAATTCCAGCTCACGGCGTGCTTCGCTGCCAGTGCGTTCGCCTGTTTTCGTCGCCAGAAACACGTCTGATCGATGATCCTCAAGAAATGGCGCAAGACGCAGTTCCGAGTCGCCATAGCTGGCTGCCGTATCGAAATGATTGATGCCCGCGCGCCGCACCAGGTCGATCACCCCGTCCGCTTTCTCCTGGCGCATGCCCCCGAGCGCGGCGGCGCCGAAGATTATCCTGCTCGAGCGATGGCCCGTACGGCCGAATTCGATCTGTTCGATCATCGTCCAGACTCCTGTGTGCCTTGTGTGGATGGGGGTCGATACCTGCCATTCACACCCTGATCTGAGGTGTGAGCAGCTGCACCACCGGGAATGTACCCTGGATGGACAAGCCTTTCACCCGGAACGCCGCCGTGTCTGTTTCAACTCCGCTTCCGGCGCCTTAAACTCGAGGCTGCCCGCATTCGTCGCGTTCGGGGCGGGGTCGCGAGGAGGCGGGGTCGCGAGGAGGCGGGGTCGCAATGGAGACTGGGTCGCGATGATGTCGGGAGAAAAATCAATGAACCTGGAGCGAATATGAGTGCGCAGCGTCGCGACGCAGCCATTGTCGGGATTCACGAATATCCTTCCCGTGATGTTGAAGGTCGTGTGAGTGCGCTGCAGATCAAGGCCCGGAGTGCTGCTGCCGCGCTGGCCGATGCCGGACTCGAGTGGCAGGATGTAGACGCCATCTATGACGCAGGGGAGGGCGGCGGCATGAGCGGCCTGACCATCGCCGAGTACTTCGGCCTGCGACCGAGGGTCATAGACACCACCAGCGTCGGTGGCAGTTCATATGAATTTCATGCCGCCCATGCGCGGCGGGACATCGCCGCAGGAAAGGCCAGAGTCGCACTGCTCAGCTACGGCTCCACAGCGCACAGTGCGATGCAGAGGATCGGCGCAGGCGGCCGCGGCCTCGGCGCCCATCCCAGTGAGAATATGGAATCCTTCAGTGGTATGACCCTGGTGGCCAACTACGCCATGGTTGCCGCCAGACACATGCATCAGTACGGCACCACCTCTGAACAGCTCGCGGAAGTTTCTGTCGCCACCCGCTATCACGCCATGCGCAACCCCGAGGCGGTGCGGGCCATGCAGGATCTTGAGTTTCTGGACATCCGGGAAACGACCATCGCCGATGTGGTGAACTCGCGCATGATCGCCGATCCCCTCCATCTCCTCGAATGCTGCATGATTTCAGACGGTGGCGGTGCGGTAGTGATCGCCGCGCCTGAGGTGGCGCGTGATTGCCGCAAACCGCCGGTCTGGATTCTCGGCAGCGGTGAGGCAACCGGTTATCCGACCAGTGGTGGAGACATTACTGTCAGTGCAGCCGCACAGTCCGGGCCCCAGGCATTCGCCGAAGCAGGGCTGACTCCGGCCGAAATCGACATCGCGATGATTTACGACTCCTTCAGCATCACCGTGCTGGCGCTCCTCGAAGACCTGGGCTTCTGTGCCAAAGGGGAAGGCGGCCGCTGGGTGTCGGGTGGACGCCTGCGTTTCGATCAGAGTGGCGGTCCCGCACTCAACACGGACGGCGGAGGACTTTCCTCCAATCATCCGGGCATGCGGGGCATCTTTCTGCTCATCGAGGCAGCCAGGCAGTTGCGGGGGGAGTCCTGCTCTCAAGTGGCGGACGCGAAGCTTGCGGTAGCGCACGGCAACGGCGGCATGCTCGGGTCCCGCCACTGTGCCGGTACCGTCATTCTGGGGAGGGACTGAACGTGAGTGAGCCGTCGAGACCTCTGCCGGCGCTGGATGAGCCGGACACCGCCGAATTCTGGCGGCGGACCAAAGCCGGAGAGCTGAGTTATCAGCAGTGCGCGGACTGCGGAGGCGTGGTGTTTTACCCGCGCAGCCACTGCACCCACTGTCTCTCCGGCCGCCTCGAATGGCAGACGGCGAGTGGGCGCGCCACCCTTTACACCTTCAGTGTGGTCAGGCAGAGCTACCACCCGTTTTTCCGCAGCCGGGTGCCCTACGCGGTGGCCTGGGTCGATCTCGAAGAGGGTCCGCGACTGTTGACCAACATCGTCGGTGTAGCGGAGCCTGCCCTGGATCTGCAGATCGGGCAGGCGCTCAGGCTGGAATGGGAACACCATGAGGCGCTGGCCATTCCGCTGTTCCGTCCGGTCCAGGGCGCCTCTGCATAATATCAATGCCTCAAAACTTCTCGCAGCCGTCGCCGCAATGCGCGAGGCGAAGGCTGGCAGTCAGCCCTGGACGGGCAGGCGCACCCTCGCGGTGCCGAACACCCGGGTTTCGCCGGCATCGTTGGTTACGGTCAGATCGATCTCCACCAGACCCGAATCTTCCTCGATGTCTGTCACCACACCGTTGATGTGATACCGGTCATCCACGATCACCGGGGCGCGGAAGATGGTGTCGACATGCTCGATCCGTGCTTCGGGCGCCCACCGGTGGATCATAGCCGCCAGAAAGCCCTGACTCATGATGCCGGGTACCAGAGCGCCTGGCAGGCCTTCGCGGCGTGCCGCCTCGTGATCCGTAAAGCGCGGCCCGCGCCAGCCGGCTGCCTCGGTAAAGCGGATGACATTGGCAAGACTCGTATCCGGATCGAATACCGGCAGCTCCTCGCCGAACTGGACAGCTGACAGGGTCGCGACACTCACTCGGATTCTCCTTCTTCCGGCTTCTCCCGGATCACCACCCGGGTGTCCGCATGGGCCAGCAGCGTGCCGCTGGCATCGCTGAGTTCCATGCGGATCACGAAGAATGTCATACGCCCCGAACGGCCAGTTTTTGCATAAATTTCATGGAGATGGGACCGACCAGTGACTGTAGTATCAGGTCGGATCGGTGCCAGAGGAGCAACTGCCTTGCCGGCATCCATGCCCAGACCGGGCAGCTTCGGGAAGCCGTCCGGCAGGCGCCGGTCAGGTCTCAGGCTGGTGGCAAAGGTTGGCGGTGCCTGGAAATCGGGGTGCCCGGGATCCGTGTAACGGGGTGCCCGTTCGCCGCAGGCGATGGCATAGTCGGCCAGCTGGGCGGCATCGAAGCGGAATTCCTTGGCATCGAACTCCTTGTTGAGGAACTGCGCCCGCAGAGCGTCGAGATCCAGCAGTCTGCTCATGCGTTCTCCCGGAAGGTCAGGGCTTCGAAATCACCGGCAGTGAGGGCCTCGACCAGCTCCGCTTCGGAGCGGATCGGCGCGGGGAAACGGGTGGCGCAGCGGCCGACATGGCTGACAATGTGGGCGTCGCTGCCACCGATACCCCGATAATTCTGCTCCCGGGCCATGGCCTGGGCGATCTGATCTTCCTCGCCGCGGCTGCCGCCATTGTAGGTCTCGACGATGCGCACCCCCGCCGGCACGCCGAATTCGTCGATGTGTGCGCACATGCCGACCCGCTTGCGGCCCGGATGACAGGGGACGGGCACCGCGTGATGCCGGCCACAGGCTTCGATCACCTGGGCCAGTGGCAGGTGGATGTTGCTGAAATCGAACTCAGCCATGAGCGGCTCGGTAACTCCGAAGACCAGCACGTGGCCGTATTCGGTTTCCACCTCCGCACCTTTGAGAATGGTGATGCCGTATGAGGCGGCGAGTTCGGAGTAATCGGACTCCAGATCGAACTGGCGGTGCTCGGTGAGCACGAAACCATCCAGCGGCAGCTCGCGGCTGCGGATCCACTGGCAGTAGTTGGCCACCTTGGCGCGGCCGTCATCGGACTTGATCGAATGGGTGTGGAGGTCGAGTATCACTGGTTTGACCGCTGCAGACAGGCGCGGCAGTTTAACAGGAGCTCTCTGGTGCCGCGAGCAACCTACAGGCAATGGGACGGAACCGAAGCTACCGTGGAAATTGCCTGCGGTGACAGCCTCATGGATGGCGCGCTGGATCACGGCCTGCCCGGCATCATCGGCCAGTGTGGCGGCGGCTGCACCTGTGTCACCTGCCACTGCTATGTGGCAGCAGAATGGCGCGACCGTCTGCCGGCGGTGCGTGCGGACGAGGCCGAACTGCTGGCATTCGCCATCGATCCGGGCCCGGGCAGCCGGCTGGCCTGTCAGATCCTCATGACGGACGAACTGGATGGTATCCGGGTGCAGTTACCGCAACGACAGCTCTGAGAACTTGGATCCGGGCCCGGCTGCGGTTGTCGTGAGATACCCTATCGTCGTGTCGCCATCGAATCATCGGGTCAACCTGCTAACATCGCGTCCAGGCCCGGGAATGCAAGGAGGGAGTTCGATGAAAGAGCAGAATCCAGGCGCCGATGAGGCCAACCGCTGGCGGCTCGAAACGCCGGGCAGTGCGGATTGGCCCCGATCTCCCCGTCCAGGCGCACCCAACAAGTATTTCATGGTGTCTGCTGACGGCCATGTGCAGGAACCGTCTGACCTCTGGCGAACGCGTATCGATGTCCGCTACCGGGATCGTCTGCCGGGTGTTTCGGTAAATCCCCAGGGGGAGAAGTTTCAGAAGACTGAAGGGTTCCGGCCGCTGCGCCTGCAGAATGTCGCCTTCGAGGGGGAGGACCTGCTGCGCAATCAGTCCGGCGTGACCCCCGAACAGCGTCTGCAGGATCTGCGCGCCGACGGTGTCGATGCGGAAGTTCTGTTTCCGAACAAGGGACTCACCATCTGGGCAACACCGGACGCCGACTTCAGCCAGGCGATGTGCAGAGTCTTCAATGACTGGGCGTGGGAAACCTTCGGCGCTTACAACGACCGGCTCTCCCCCATGGCCTGTGTGGCTGCTGCGGATCTCGAAGGCGCAATCGCCGAGATCGAGCGCTGCGCGGCGCTGGGTTTTCGCGGTCTGTGCCTGCCCTGTAAACCGGTGTGGGGTCCGCCGGATCACGAAGCGCCGAACTACAATCTGCCCCAGTTCGATCCGCTGTGGGCCTGCATCCAGGATACCGATCTGCCGGTGACCTTCCATGTGTCTACCGGACGCGATCCACGCACCGCCCGGGGAAACGGCGGCGCGGTCATCAACTACGCGGTGCACTCACTCGCACCCACCATGGAGCCGATCGTGAACATCTGCGCTTCCGGTGTCATCGATCGATTTCCCCGTCTGCGTTTCGGCACCATCGAAGCCGGCATCGGCTGGGTGGCCTGGGCACTGGGGGCAATGGACGAGGCCTATCGTAAACACCACATGTGGGTGCGCCCGAAACTCAAGCGGCTGCCGAGCGAATACTTCATCAGCAACGGCTTTGCCAGCTTTCAGGAAGACCGGGCGGGCCTCGACCTGGCGCGCAGCCATGGCCTGGTCGGGAACTTTCTCTGGGCCAACGATTATCCCCACCACGAAGGTACCTGGCCGCATTCCGCTGCCGCCATCGAACGCACCATGGCTGCGCTGAGCGATACGGAACGCGCCGCAGTACTTGGACTGAATGCCGCGCGCGTGTTCGGTTTCGAGGTGCCCGCCGGCTATCGATGACCTGCAGCTGGGACCACCCGGATCCGTTCGTCCTCGCCGTGACTGCGGGCGCCGAGGACGTGGACTCGTACGGGCACGTAAACAACGTCGTCTATATACGCTGGCTCGAGCAATGCGCCTGGGCACACTCCGCCGCGGTGGGTTTACCGGAGTCCCGTTGTCTGGAAATGCAGCGGGGCATGGCCGTGCGCTCACTGCGGGTCGACTACCTTGCCGCCTGCTACGCGGGTGACGAGATTCTGGTGGGTAACTGGATCTGTCGCAGCGATGGGCGCCTGCGAGTCTCACGACGCTACCAGTTGATCAACCTCGATCGAGACAGCGTGGTGATGCGTGGCGAAGCGGACTTCGTCTGTCTGAATCTTTCCAATGGCAGGCCCGTGCGGCTGCCACCGGCATTCGCCGATGCCTACAGGGCCAGCGTCAGCGCCTGAGCCGAATAGGACGCCAGCAGCGCTAAACCCAACGCGGCCAGCAACAGGAGTTTGGTGGTTTTATCCATCTCTGCTTCCCCCGAAACAGTGCGGACCGCGAACTATACGCGCAGGGAGGACGGCAGGTTGTCATCCAAATGCAAATTTATATATTTCAATAAGTTAATGGATAACTATAAGGATATTTCGAACGTGCTAGTCTCCGACTCTAACGATCTGAATGAGGCTGTCATTGAGTGAGCCGGAACGAAAACCGCCGAGATCCATCGCCACATAGGTATACCCGCAGGCACGGATCCGGGCGCTGAGTTCAGCCGCGTGCTCGAGTGCCCGGGGAAATTCCGCGGTACCGATCTCCAGGCGCGCCACCGCTTCGTGATGACGCACCCGGTACTCCCTGAAACCGAATTCTGCGAGTACGGCTTCAGCCTGCTCCACCTGGGCAAGTCGTTCGAGGGAGATGTGACTGCCATAGGGGAAGCGGCTCGACAGACAGGCGGCCTGGGGTTTGTCCGCATTCTCCAGGCCCAGCCGGGCGGCGAGGGTGCGAATGTGCGGCTTGTGAAATCCCGTCTCCACCAGCGGCGATACCACGTCAAAATCGGCCGCGGCGATCAGCCCCGGGCGATGATCGCCGAGATCGTCGCAATTGGTGCCATTGAGAATGGTCTGGATGCCGCGTGCCGCAGCGATCCGGGACAGGGCTTCATAGAGTGACGTTTTGCAGTGGAAGCAGCGGTCGACGGGATTGGCCCGGTAGTCGGCTTTGGACAACTCGTCGGTAACGATGACCTCGTGCTGCATACCCCACTTTTCAGCGAGCTCCGTGGTCAGCGACAGGTCGCTGCGTTTGAGACTCGGCGAACCGGAAGTGATCGCCAGCGAGCGGCTGCCCAGCACCTCAGCTGCAACATAGGCAACCAGGGAACTGTCGATACCACCGGAAAATGCGACGATCACACTGTCGAATCGCGCAATGTTCGCCTTCAGGTCCTCGTGCATCTGTGCAAGGTCGGTCAATTCCCCAGGCTCCAGGCTGTGCAGTCGCTACAGACGGTTCATCATGCTGGCCAGATAGCCGGCACCAAAACCGTTGTCGATGTTTACCACAGAGACGCCGCTGGCGCAGCTGTTGAGCATGCCGAGGAGGGCTGCGATGCCCCCGAAGGATGCGCCATATCCCACGCTGGTGGGAACGGCGATGACCGGTTTGTCCACCAGGCCGCCTACCGCACTCGGCAGTGCACCCTCCATCCCCGCCACCACGATCAGCACCCTTGCTTCGCGCAGCACGTCGAGGCGAGCCAGCAGGCGATGGATTCCCGCCACGCCCACGTCACTGATGCGGGCGACCGGATTGCCATAGAACTCTGCGGTCAGCGCAGCTTCCTCGGCAACACCGCGGTCCGAGGTGCCCGCGGTCACGACCGCGATGGTGCCGGAGGCAGGAGTGACCGGGCGCACCCGGCAGGTGATGAGGCGCGCCTGTTCATGAAACTCGGCCTGTTTGACGATTTTTACCACTGCGTCGAACACCGCTTCGCAGGTGCGGGTCACCAGCACATTGTCCCCCCGGTCGACCATGGCGGTGACGAGATCGAGAATCTGAGCGGTCGTTTTGTGTTCGCCGTAGATGACCTCTCCGGCACCATTGCGGCGTCGGCGATCATTGTCCAGCGTGCTGTGACCGAGATCCTGAAAGAAAGTGCTGCGGATCATCTGCCCGGTCCTGTCGGCATCGAACTGACCGCTCTTGAACGCACTGAGAATTTCGTCGAGCGTCATGGCGTTCTGCTGTCGTCATTGCCGTGGGAGCGATCGGTGCGACTGTCAGCTTCCGGTGGGTGAGCGGCGCTCTCACGAAGCCGGGTGACTTCTGTTTCCAGCTGTCGGTGGATCTGCAGATAATTCCGACCGGTCGCGCTGGCGATTCTCATCACGTCGTCATGCTCCACCTTGAATCGCGAGACGCCATCGGGCAGCCGCACCACCTTGACCCTGACTTCTCCGAGACTGGTTCGGTAGCTCGTCTGGGTGCGGGGCAGCATGTGCTTTACCACCTTATGCGCGCGCACGCCGATGCTCGAGGAGTGGTCGAACAGTACCCGGAGCAGATCCTGAAAGCGGGCCTCGGGCGACAGCACAGACAGCAGCACACCCGGGCGCGACTTCTTCATGATGACCGGAGTGAAGAACACGTCATTCGCACCCTGCTCAAACAGCCGGTCCAGCAGTGGCTGATAGGCCTCGGGTGACATGTCGTCGATGTTGCACTCGATCTGCAGATTGGTTTCGGTCTCGACGCCCTCGATGGTCACGAGATCTGAATCGGTGTCAGGGTGTTGTGCAGTTTCCACGACATCGCCGAGCATGACCCGCAGCACGTTCGGAATGCTGAAATCCTTCTGGCCGACGCCATAGCCGATGCGCTCGATGTTGAAGCCGACCGGAATTCTGAAACCCGACACGCAGTGTCTGAGTATGGCAGCGCCGGTGGGGGTGGTTGCCTCCTGATTGACCCCGTTGTACCGGCAGGGTACGCCTGCGAGTATTTCCGCGGTGGCTGGGGCGGGCACCGGCATCAGGCCGTGGGCACAGCGCACCATGCCACCGCCAAGTTCCAGAGTGGCACAGTAGGCCTGGTCGATCTGCAGATACTCCAGACAGAGCGCGGCGGCGACGATGTCGACAATGGCATCGGTCGCGCCCACCTCGTGGAAATGCACGGCATCCACGGCAATGCCATGCACTTTGGCTTCTGCAACCGCAATGCGTGTGAAGATGTCCAGCGCGCGGGCCTGCACCGCGGCCGGGTAACCGGCGGCTTCGATGATGCGCCTGATTTGCGGCAGGTGGCGGTGGCCGCGACTACCGAGAGTTTCCGAGGTCTGCTCCCCGCCATTATCCCGGTGGTGATGTTGATCGTGCGGGTGGCTGTGTACATTGTCGTGAGCGTGCTCGTGATCGTGACTGTGATTGTGGCGATGACTGTGATCGCGGTTGCGGTGCTGAGAGTGGTCGTGGTCGTGTGAGCGGGAGCCAGGTGCTGTCAGTTGGACCGTGGCCCGGGTACCGGTGATTCCCAGTTTTGAACCCGGACTGACTTCGAGCAGAAATTCGTCCCCCAGCCCGAGCCGGGCCAGTTCGCGCCGCAGATAGTCCTCGGGTACGCCAAGGTCGAGCATGGCGCCGATGTGCATGTCGCCGGAGATGCCGCTGAAGCAGTCATAAACCAGAATACGGGACATCGCGAGGGTCTCAGGCAAGCATCCTGTGAGTGGCTGCGCAGAAAGCGCTGATATCCAATCCATGGGTACAGGCGCTCCGGCAGGGCTCGCCGGAACAGCTCAGGCAGGCATCGGCCCGCGCCTCGAGCGCGGCATATTCATCCTGTGCAAACTCCCGGTCCCGATAGTCGACCGCGTACATCCGGGTCCGCAGAACGTCCGCTATGGGGACACCATAAGGACAGGCACCTGCGCAGTCGTTGCACGCCTGCCGGCAGTAGCTGGTGCCGTTGAGTCGGGCGTAGCCGCGAAGCAGGTCGAGATCGACCCGGCTAACGGCTGTGCCACCGGATGCTCCGAGAAATTCGTCGATGTCTGCGGTGCTTGTCATGGAGATGACAAGACCGTCCACATCGGGATTTGCCAGCGTCCAGCGGAAGGCGGCCTGGGAAAAGGTCGCGCCCGAAGACTCGTAGGCACGCATATCGTTGAGCCGTGCGCCCATCAGCGTCTTCATCGCCACCACACCGATGTTCTTCGCCTTCGCCCTGGCGAGCACGCCCGGAAGTCCCGGGTGCACGGCGATCCGGTCGAAAGAGCGGGTGAGGGACTCGTAGAAGGCCGGATCCTGACCGAAGTTGTATGCGACCAGCATGACGTCAACCAGATCACCGGCGATGGCATGTTCCAGGCAGTCGAGCAGGCGCCCCGCATGTCCCGACATCCCGGTGAAGCGGATCTTGCCCTGGGCTCTGGCCTTCTCGACAAATTCGAACCAGTGCGGGTTGTCGAGCCGTCCGGTGTCGTTCACTGCGTGATTGAAGTAGATGTCGACATGGTCGGTGTTGAGACGGCGCAGGCTCGCGTCCAGGGCAGCCATGATCGCATCCGGGCGCATAGCCGCACCGACATGAGTTTTCGTCGCCAGGATTACCTCATCGCGATGTCCGGCGAGAGCCCGGCCGAGCACCGTCTCGGACTGGCCACGGGTATAGGAATCGGCGGTGTCGAAATAGTTTACACCCTTGTCCAGTGCATGCTGCACGAGGGCCTCTTCGCCGTTTCGCAATCTGCTGGTGCCGAAGGAGATGTCTGCCATCTTCAGTCCCGTGCGACCGAGCACGCTGTAGCGCTCGACGCGACTGCCACTGAAGTCGTTGGCTGGCCTGTCAGCGGCCGGAGCAGTCAGGGCAGTCATCGGCACCAGTCCTGCACCGGCACCTAGCTGCAGAATTTTGCGGCGATTGAATGTTTTCGGCATGGGGCAAGGGTAACCCCCGTCTGCCGGGGTTGTCGATGGAGTTCGGGTCAGCGGATCCTTTCCTATACTTCGGAGGAAACTCTGACTGAACAGCACAAGGCAGCCATGGGAAATTCCCTCGAAAAGTTTGAAAAACCCCTGTCGGCGGGCTCTCTGAAGCGCCTGCTCAGCGCACATCCCTTCTTCGAGGACTGGGGTGACGACCGCTGGCAGCGGATCGCCCCCCATTGCCGGCTGCTCGAACTCCCGGCCAGTGCCGAGCTGCTCGCCGAGGGCGATCTGAGCCCGTATGCCCATTTTCTTCTGGACGGAGCGGTCTGTCTGAAACCTTCCCAGGGTGCGCAACGGCGACTCGGGGCAGGGGATCTGGACAGTCGCTTCCCCTTTGCCCGGCTGCGCCCGAGCCGTTATCAGGTCACCGCTGAACCCGGGGCACGGGTGCTGAAAATCGAGTCTTCCCGGATGCAGCGGCACGCAGGAAAAGTGCAACCTGCTCGCTTCCTCACGAACGGCAGGACCACCGGCGGCAGCTGGCGTGCGCATCCGCTGGTGAGGGACGTACTGCGGCGTCTGGAGACAGGGACACTGGATATTCCCCCACTACCTGCAATCGCACTGAAAATCCGCAAGGCGCTGAGTCGAGAGGATTTCGAAATGGCGGAGGTTGCTGCCATTGTAGGTGCGGATCCGGCCATTGCCGGTCGGCTGATCCAGGTCGCCAACAGTGCCATCTTCCGCGCCCAGAGCCACTGTGAAACCGTGCAGGCCGCCCTGGTTCGACTGGGTGTAGAACGTACCCAGAACATCGTGCTGTCCCTCGCCACGGGTATGCTGTTCCGGGCCACCGAGTCCGGGCTGCGCCGGCACCTGGTGGAGCGCTGGCGCCATGCCATCGATGTGGCCGCACTGTGTGCAGTACTTGCCAAAATCACTCCCGGGCTGAACAGCGACAAAGGCATGCTGGTGGGACTGCTCCATGAAGTCGGCAGTGTCCCCGTGCTCCATGCAGCCCGGGAATATGCAGAGTTCGCGCAGAATCCGGGCATCCTGATGGAAATCGTCGAGGGTCTGACACCGGAGGTCAGTCCCAGGGTGCTCGCTCACTGGCAGTTTGCGGACGTCTTTTCCGCGGCAGCCGCCCAGCAGGACAACTGGTTCTATGAGCATGAAGGTCCCGCCGACTACAGCGATCTGCTGATTGTCGCCCATCTGCATGCTCTGATCCGTCAACGGGAGTTCCGCAAGCTGCCCAGGCTCGACGAGACCCCGGCGTTCGGTAAGCTGGCCCTCGGAGCACTTTCTCCGAGCCTCAGTCTGCAGGTGCTCGATGAAGCCCACGAACAGATACAGGAGCTGAAGTCTCTGCTGAACTGACTCTGTGGCAGCTGAGCCTGTGGTCGCTGTCCCTGTCGTCGCTGACCTTGTGGTCAGCATCCTCGGGCTGAAGCTACACTGCGCAGCTGGCACAGCCGTCAGGAAGAGGCATGAGCGACAGTATCCAGCCGGGAGAAGCCGAGGGAACTCCACCCCCGGTGCGCTACAGCAAACCGCATCCACGCATCGCGCGCATCGTGTTGAACCGACCCGAGCGTGCCAATGCGCAGAACTATCAGCTCCTCTACGATCTCAATGATGCCTTCGACCGGGCCTGTGCCGACGACGAGGTGCGGGTCATCGTGCTCGCGGCCGCCGGGAAACACTTCTCCTCCGGACACGACCTCAGCGGTGATCGCACCTTTTCCCTGCAGGACGCTGCTGTAGGCCCGGGCGGCGGGTTTGATCTGCCGGGCATGGAAGGTTACTGGGCGCGGGAAGAGGAGGTGTACTTCGGACTGTGCTGGCGCTGGCGCAACCTGCCCAAGATCACCATTGCCGAAGTGCAGGGCAAGGTCATTGCAGGCGGGCTGATGCTGGTCTGGCCCTGCGATCTTGTGGTCGCCAGCGAAGATGCCACGTTCCAGGATCCGGTGGTGGCATTCGGGGCCAACGGGGTCGAATACTTCGGTCATCCCTGGGAGTTCGGACCGCGCAAAGCCAAGGAACTGCTCTTCACAGGTCGCGCACTGACCGCGCGGGCGGCCAGAGAACTCGGTATGGTGAACCGGGTTGTTGCGCGCGAACTGCTGACAGCCGAAACCATGGCCCTGGCGGAAGAAATCGCCCAGCAGCCCATGATGGGATTGAAGACAGCCAAGGAGTCCGTGAATCAGGCCCAGGATGCGCAGGGTTTCTACAGTGCGCTGCGCAGTGCCATGTCACTGCAGGAACTGGCACATGCCCAGAACTTCATCGTGCACAAGTCTCCCGTGCATCCGGATGGTATGGGTATCGTCCGGGAGCTTGCAAAGAAATCACCATTGAATGAATAGGCGGAAGCAATGAGCGAATCCATAAATCTTTTCGATCTGACCGGCAAGGTCGCGCTGATCACCGGCGGCAGTCGCGGACTCGGGCTGGCGATGTCTCATGCCTTTGCCGCTGCGGGAGCGAACGTAGTGATCGCCAGCCGTAAACTCGATAACTGCATTGAGGCCGCGACCGCGGTGCAACAGGCGAGTGGACGGGAGGCGCTGGGTGTGAAGTATCACGCTGGTGAGTGGGCGGACAACGATACCGTGCTGGCGCAGACTCTCGAGTGTTTTGGTCGGATCGACATACTTGTGAACAACGCCGGCATGTCCCCACTGTACAAATCTCTGGCTGAGATATCAGAAAGTCTTTACGACAAGGTGCTCGAGGTGAATCTGCGCGGGCCTTTCCGCCTCTCAGCCCTGGCCGGCGAGCATATGGCAGCCGCTGGAGGCGGCTCGATCATTAATGTCAGCAGTGTGGCAGCGGTGCAGCCTTCGCCGATCGAACTGCCCTACGGCATGGCCAAGGCGGGTCTCAATACGATGACCCTGGGTCTGGCGCGGGCCTATGCGCCGAAAGTACGGGTCAACTGCATCATGCCGGGGCCCTTCCTCACCGACATCAGCAAAGCCTGGGACCTGGATGCTTTCAGGCGCAATGCGGAACGCAACATTCCACTCGGCAGGGGAGGAGAGCCGGAAGAGGTTATCGGCGCAGCATTGTATTTCGCATCCGCTGCGTCGAGTTACACGACCGGTGCGATTCTGAAGATCGATGGCGGCTCCGTGTACCCGGCTGCCTGACACCCAGTGATGGCAGCGGACCTGTTTTTCGATCTCGACGGCACGCTGACCGATCCGAAGATCGGGATCACGCGCTGTATTCAGTTTGCTCTCGAGCAGCTGGGTCAACCGGCACCACCCATGGAAGATCTCATCTGGTGCATTGGCCCGCCATTGATTGAGAGTTTCCGGACTCTTGTGGGAGAGCGTTGCGCGGGTACCGCGCTGACCAGGTATCGGGAACGTTTCACGGAGACTGGTCTGTACGAAAACCAGGTGTATTCCGGGATGCCGCAGGTGCTTGATACTCTGCGCCACCATGGTGCCCGTCTCCATGTCGCTTCCAGCAAACCGCTGATCTATGTTGAGCGCATCCTGAACCACTTCGAACTGAGCGCCTACTTTGATACGGTTTTCGGTGCCGAACTCGATGGTACCCGGTCGGATAAGACCGAGCTGCTCAACCATGCTCTACTCGAAACGGGCGTCCACCCCGGGCGGGCAGCGATGATTGGCGATCGAGCCCATGATGCGATCGGTGCGAAAAACAACAATATGGATTTCATTGGCGTACTTTACGGTTACGGCGACGAGGCGGAACTGCGCGGGGAGGGTGCTGTGCACCTGGCGGACAGCCCGCAGTCTCTGCTGAACATGCAGCCCGTATTGAAGCTGATGAGCAAAAGTGATGAATAACAAGCGGGGAGAAGTATGATGGCAGGTAAA
Source organism: Pseudomonadales bacterium (assembly GCA_041395945.1). Lineage (NCBI taxonomy): Bacteria > Pseudomonadati > Pseudomonadota > Gammaproteobacteria > Pseudomonadales > Pseudomonadales bacterium. Next base: position 1,366,689 of record JAWKZN010000001.1, on the reverse strand, counting down.
ACCTACTCGGGGTCCTGTTTCTGTGGTGCTGTGAAACTCACGGTCAGCGGAGAGCCCGCTGGCATGGGCTATTGTCATTGCGAGTCCTGCAGGCACTGGTCTGCCGGACCGGTGAATGGCTTCTCGCTGTGGCAGCCTGACGCACTGAAGATAACCAGCGGGCAGGAACACATCGGCAGCTTTGCAAAAACACCTGCGAGCGAACGCAAATGGTGCAGGCTGTGCGGCGGACATCTCTACACGAATCATCCCGCCATGGGACTGGTGGACGTTTACGCGGCCATTCTGCCTGAGCTGGAATTCACCCCGGGGCTGCACGTCCATTGTCAGGAATCGGTGCTGGCAATCGCCGACAGTCTGCCGAGGATGAAGGATCTGCCCGCCGAGATGGGCGGCAGTGGCGAGACCCTCTGAGCTTCAGCCGCTGACCAGATTGCGACCGATGATCATGCGCATGATCTGACTGGTTCCTTCGAGAATCTGATGCACCCGCAGGTCGCGAAGGAAACGTTCGACCGGATAGTCCATCAGATAGCCGTAGCCGCCGTGCAGCTGCAGTGCATCGTTGGCGATGGCTGAACCGGCTTCCGTGGCTTTCAGCTTTGCCATGGCCGCGAACGGGGTTTTATCCGGTGCGTTGTCATTGACCTTCTGGGCAGCAATGTAGAGCAGGGCGCGTGAGGCGGCGAGTTCCGTGGCCATGTTGGCCAGCATGAACTGGGTATTCTGGAATTCCGCCACGGCCTGGCCGAACTGGCGTCGTTCCTTGACATAAGCAATGGCTTCGTCGAGGCAGCGCTGGGCGCCGCCCAGGGAGCAGGCGCCGATATTGAGCCGACCGCCGTCGAGCCCGGCCATGGCGATTCTGAAACCCTGGCCCTCGTCGCCGACCAGGTTTTCCAGCGGCACCCGGACATCTTCGAAACTGACCATGGCGGTGGGTTGGGAGTGCCAGCCGAGCTTGCGCTCGTTGGCTCCGAAGCTCACCCCCGGGGTGTCCTTTTCGATCACCAGACAGCTGATGCCGCCATGACCCGCTTCACCCGTACGCACCATGCAGACGTAGACTTCGTTCTCCCCTGCACCGGAAATGAAGGCCTTACTGCCATTGACCAGGTAGTGATCTTTCTCGCGCACCGCCCGGGTCTTCAGCGACGCCGCGTCAGATCCCGCGCCTGGTTCGGTCAGGCAGTAACTCGCGAAGTGTTCCATGGTGACCAGCTTCGGCAGAAAGCGTCTGCGAACGTCTTCTCTGCCGAAACTGGCGATCATCCAGGTGGCCATGTTGTGTATGGATATGAACGCCGCCGTGGAAGGGCAGCCGTAGGCCATGGCTTCCATGATCAGCGCGGCTTCGAGGCGGCCCAGGCCGATGCCGCCAACAGACTCCTCCAGATAGATCGAGCCGAATCCGAGCGCGGCCGCTTCGCGGATGGTGTCCCGCGGAAACAGGTGCTCCGCATCCCAGCGCGCGGCATGGGGCGTAATCGCATCGGCGGTAAACCGCTCTGCAAGATCCTGGACGGCGCGCTGTTCTTCGCTGAGACGGTAATCCACTTAACTGCTTCCCGGCTATTGCATGGTGGGGATCACGAAGCTCTGACCGGCAGGACCACCCTCCGGCCAGCGCTGTGTAACGGTTTTGATCTTCGTGTAGAAGCGCACGCCTTCGGTGCCGTGCTGGTTGGCGTCGCCGAAAGCAGAGCGCTTCCAGCCACCAAAGGTGTGATAGGCGACCGGCACCGGTATCGGCACGTTGATTCCCACCATACCGACACTCACCCTCCGGGCAAATTCCCGCGCAGCGCCGCCATTGCGGGTAAATATGGAGACACCGTTGCCGTACTGGTGTCTGGTAGGCAGTTCGATGGCAGCTTCGAGTGAATCGGCGCGAAGGATCTGCATGACCGGCCCGAATATCTCCTCCTGATAGCTGCGCATGGCTGGCTGTACTTTATCGAACAGGCTGGGTCCGATGAAAAAGCCCTGCTCGTAACCCTGCAGGGAAAAATCACGGCCATCGACCAGCAGTTCCGCGCCTTCGTCCACCCCCATCTGAATGTAATCACAGACGCGTTTGCGGTGCGCGGCGGTCACCACGGGACCATAGTGGGCGTCAGTATCTGTGGAAATACCCACGCGCAGCGCTTCGATCTCCGGAAGCAGCCGTTCGATCAGCCGCTCTGCGGTACCCTTGCCGACAGCGACAGCCACCGGCAGCGCCATGCAGCGTTCACCGGCCGAGCCGAAAGCGGCCCCCACCATGTCCCTGACCGTCTGCTCAAAGTCTGCATCCGGCATCACGATGCCGTGATTCTTTGCGCCACCCATCGCCTGCACGCGCTTGCCGTGGGCAGTCCCGGTGGCGTAAACATACTGCGCGATGTCTGAAGAGCCCACGAAGCTCACCGCCTGGATTCCAGGATGGGTGAGGATGGCGTCCACCGCTTCCTTGTCACCATTGACGACGTTCAGCAGTCCGGCCGGTGCGCCAGCTGCCAGCATCAGCTCGGCGAGTCGCATGGGCACGCCGGGGTCCTTTTCTGAAGGCTTCAGGATGAAGGCGTTACCGCAGGCGATGGCGGGCCCGAACATCCACATCGGAATCATCGCCGGAAAGTTGAACGGGGTGATACCCGCCGCCACGCCCACCGGCTGACGCATGGAGTACACGTCGATCCCCGGTCCGGCACCCTCGGTGTACTCACCCTTGAGCAGGTGTGGAATACCACAGGCGAATTCGATCACCTCGAGGCCACGCTGCAGGTCGCCGTGGGAGTCCGCAATGACCTTGCCATGCTCTTCCGAGAGCAGGCGGGCCAGGTGATCCGCGTCTGCCTCGACCAGCGCCTTGAACTTGAACAGTACCCGGGCGCGTCTTTGCGGATTCACCGCCGCCCATTCCTGCTGTGCCGCCTGGGCGCTGCGTACTGCCGTATCGAGCTCTGCAGCACTTGCCAGCGCTACCCGGCCCCGGACCTCGCCGAGCGAGGGATTGAACACCTCCCAGTAGCGACCGCTGCTGCCTGGCACGCTGTTGCCATTGATGAAGTGTCCGTATTCAAGGCTCATAGTGATTCCCGGGTGAGTTTGTGGGGATTGTAATCGCTTTCCGCGCCCGAGATCACGCCGCCGTGTTGACGCGGACGGGTGCTTTGCCCGGGCTGGTCAATGCTGACAGACTGCACACTCTGCACTGACAGGAGCTGGTATGAGATTACTGCGGAATCGACTCGGGTCGCGCGAGTGCCGCCACACAGGGATGGGCATGATCGTCGGGGCAGCTCTGCTTGCCTGGATAGCTCCGGCGCTGGCGGAAACCGAAGTACGGGTGGTTACAGCATTTCATGCCGTGGAGTTTGCCGCACCCGGCGAGCTGACACTCAGCCTTTCGGACGCTGAATCCCTCACCCTGGATGCGGCCCCCGAGGTGCAGGCCCGCATCCTTACCGAGGTCGAAAACGGTGTGTTGCGGATCGAAGTTGCCGGGACCTCGCCGTTGCGTTCGAAGGCGCCAATCCTGATTGCGGTCGGTTACCGGAAACTCGACCGGGTCGGCGTGGAAGGCAGCGGCTATCTGCGCTCGGGCGCCATGGCCTCAGACACCCTCGATCTCAAGGTCATCGGCTCCGGGCGCCTGGAGATTGGCACATTCGAAGGGCAGGCGCTCACTGCCGCGGTGGCAGGATCCGGCTCATTGCATGTGAAAGCGCTGACCGCACAGACTCTGTCCGGGTCCGCATCCGGATCCGGTCGCCTGTTCTTTGCCGGTACCGTGGCAACCCAGGTGGTCAGTCTTTCCGGCAGCGGCGCCCTGCAGGCTCTGGAACTGCGCAGCGCTGACGCCACCATCAATCTCGCCGGCTCCGGCTCTGCCCGGGTCTGGGTGGACGATCACCTCAATGTCACCCTCAGCGGTTCGGGCAGGGTGCGCTACCGGGGGGATCCGCATGTGCGTCAGTCCATTACCGGGTCTGGTGTAGTACGAAAAGAATAGTTTCAATCGCTTAGGAGATATTTGTGAGCTCCAATTCAGAAGCTGACCGCGTTCCCGCCACGCCACTCTACGATGCCATGAGCACCCTGCGCGCCGTGCGCCGGCTCAAACCGGATCCGTTACCCGACCCGGTGCTGGGACGGATTCTGCAGGCGGCAGCCTTCGCGCCCAGCGGCGGTAATGTACAGCCCTGGCGGGTGCTTGTGGTGAGAGACGAGGGTCTACGCCGGGGTCTGGGTGATCTGTATCGCCCTGAATGGGGCCGGTATGCGGCAGGCGCCCGCCAGGGGCTCGAACAGATGACCGGTGAGGCCAAAGAAAAGCAGGTACGAATGCTGGCAGCCGCAGACCATCTCGGTGAACACTTCGGTGACGCTCCCGTGATTCTGGTGTTCTGTTTCAATCCCCAGATCATGGCCATCACGGATGCCGAACTGGGTCGACCCAGCGTGGTGGGCGGTGGATCCGTCTACCCGGCGGTGCAGAACGCCATGCTCGCCTGTCGGGCCGAGGGGGTGGGATGCACCCTGACCACATTGCTGTGTTTCCGCGAAGCAGAGGTCCGGGCACTGCTGGGCATACCCGATCCCTGGTACACCTGTGCGTTCATTCCCATTGGCTATCCCGTGGGACGCGGTCACGGACCCATCAGCCGACGGCCGGTGTCAAAACTCGCCTATCTCGACAGCTGGGGCAGCGCATACCCGACAGCCTGACCCGCCAGGGAGCGAATCCGGGTGCGTCAGAGCCTTCAGTCTGCAGAGGGCGAAGTTGCCCGGTTCTGGAGTCCTCGAATCGCGCCCTCAACCATGCGGTGAACGGCCTTCAGGGTCAGCTGACCCGGATCGTCGGTGTGCGGGTAGGAGGCGATGCCCAGAGCGTGGGTTTTCGGATACTCGAACATGACCCGGATGGCTTCACCGAGCTCGGCGCCGGTAGGCCCATTCGGCACGGTCAGGGGATGACCGGAGACCTCGGCGGGATCCAGCACATCGAGATCAACGTGCACGTACACGATATCGGATATTTCGCTTAAGCGTTTCATCTGTCCGTGCAGATTTGCAGAGAGACTTCGCACATCCTCGGTGCTCACCTGGGGAATGCCATCCGCTTCGATACGCGCCTGTTCCAGCGGGTCCGTATCCCGCACACCCACCATGATGATGTTCTCCTTGGGCAGAGGTACTTCGAGTCCCGCCTGTTCGCGCATTCTGCTCAGCCCATCACCCGCCGCGATGGCAACCGGCATTCCACCGAGCATGCCGGAGAGGGAGGTTTCCGGGGTGTTGTAATCTCCGTGGGCGTCTATCCACACCAGACCCACCCGCAGGGGTGTGGGTGCTGAGTGGCGCAATCCACCGAGCATGCCCATCAGCGAGCCGCAGTTGTTGTACAGTCCCAGATTGAGAACACCCGCGGCTTCGTTGGCACTCGCCATACCGGCCAGGTGTCCGCTCGCCAGACCGAACCGGTTCCAGCGGCCGTAGGCCTTTTCGTCTTCAGCGAGAAGCTTTACCGTCTGGATATCCTCGATCCGGGCGCCCGCAGCGACGATCAGTTCCGGCAATCCTCCGCGCAGCATGGCTGCTGCATCCTCATCCTGCTCCGGACCGGCTCTGTCACCGGCATAAGGGTTGATGATGATGCCGACCCGCACCACGTCTGCGGATGTGGCTGAATGAGCGGGTGCGGTGAAACCGACCATGGCTGCAGCGAGCGCGATCAGGGAGCGGAGTCTGAATCTCATGGGAACTGACCTGGTTGAGTGAAAGGCGGTGACCGGCTGGACGTCGTGTACCCGCGCTCGCTATCCTGCCAGCCCCGCGGGGCTGTGCAGTCTGATATCCATCAGCCTGATTCGAACAGACAGTCCGCCAGCGGGTTCACCAGCTTTTATCGGGGGAATTATGTTGCTCTGTCTGGATGTCGGCAACAGCCAGATCTACTGCGGTGTTTACGAAGGCGAGCGGCTGGCGCTGCAGTTCCGGCGCACATCCACCATGCGCAGCTCGTCGGATGAGATCGGTGTGTTCCTGCGCGGTGCGCTGCGGGAGAATGGTGTGCAGCCTGAGTCCGTCACACAGATCGCCATCTGCTCCGTGGTCCCGGACATGCTGTATTCCCTGCGCTCCTGCTGCCAGAAATATTTTCAGCTGGAACCCCTGGTGATCCGTCCCGGGGTCAAAACCGGATTGAAGATCGACTACAAGGATCCGAAGGAGGTGGGTGCGGATCGCATCATCGACGCGCTGGGTGCCGTCACCCTTTATCCGGGCCGCAATCTCATCGTGATCGATTTCGGTACCGCGACGACCGTCTGTGCCATCCGCAAGGACCGTACCTTCCTCGGCGGTAACATCATCCCCGGTGTACGTCTGGCGATGGAGGCACTCGAAGAAAAAACCGCCCAGCTGCCCTCAGTGGAGATCGTCCCGGTGCAATCGGCGATTGGCCGATCCACGGTCGAGAGCATCCAGAACGGCCTGTACTGGAGCAATGTGGGCATGGTGAAGGAACTGGTTCGCCGTATCACCGACGAAGCCTTCCGCGACAGTGAAGCACCGATGGTGATATCTACCGGCGGTTTTGCGCATCTGTTCGATGCCGAAGATCTTTTCGATGCGGTCATTCCCGATCTGATTCTGCAGGGCCTGCGCGAGGCGGTACGGCTCAATACCTGATCAGAGGCTCCCCGGCGCCACTCCGGCTCTCTCGTCCTCGACTGCCAGGGGTTCGATCCTGAAGCCCGCGTAACCGTAGCCTATGGCGACGAACGGATTGATCAGATTGAAGAAGCAGAACGGCAGGTAGGCGAGGGTGGGCACACCGAGGGTTGCTGCCATGAAAGCACCGCAGGTATTCCAGGGCACCAGGGGTGAAGTTATGGTGCCACCGTCCTCCAGAGTCCGCGCCAGGTTTTTTGCATGGAGACCCCGCTCTGTGTAGGCATCGCCGAACATCCTGCCTGTGATCACGATGGACATGTACTGATCCGCGGCGAGGGCATTCACCCCCACACAGGTTCCTACCGTAGTCGCGATCAGAGCGCCGACACTGCGGACACGTTCGACAAGACCGCGCACGACCCGTTCCAGAATGCCGGCTTTCTCCATTGCCGCACCGAAACTCAGGGCGGCAAGGATGAGCCACACCGTGTTCAGCATCGAACTCATGCCGCCACGCGACAGCAGTGAGTCGAGCGCACTGTTACCCGTATTCGCGCTGTAGCCGTTGAAGAGCACGGTCCATACAGACTTCAGCATCGCGGCGGCTGCGCCTGTTTCGGTGTCTGCCGACAATCCCATCACGGCAGGGTGCTGGAACAGCAGTGCCACGACCACGCCCGCCAGGACACCGGCGAGGATCGATGCAACCGCGGGTGTTTTCCGGTAGGCCAGGTAAACCACCAGCAGCACCGGGGTGAGCATGACCGGATTGATTGTGAAATTCTCATCAAGTGCCGACAGAGTTGCCAGCAGTGTGTCAGGCGCTGAACCCGCGGATACCGACAGGCCGATGACGGCAAACCCGGCCAGTGCTGCCAGAAAGCTGGGTGCCGTGGTCCAGACCATGTGATGAATGTGGGTAAAAATGTCGATACCCGTGACCGCAGGGGCGAGATTGGTGGTATCAGACAGGGGAGACATCTTGTCCCCGAAATAGGCGCCGGAGATGATCGCGCCTGCCGTAATCTCCACCGAAAGACCCATGCCGGCTGCTACCCCGATCAGACCGATGCCGAGCGTGCCGGCGACGGTCCAGGAACTGCCGATGGACAGTGCGGTGATTGCACAGAGCAGGCAGCTGGCCGGGTAGAAGAAAGCGGGATCGAGCAGCAGTAGTCCGTAATAGATCATGGTCGGCACGGTGCCAGACAGCATCCACGCACCGATCAGACTGCCCACTGAAAACAGAATCATGATCGCCGGCAGCGCGGTCGCGATCCCTGCGACAATGTTCTCTTCGATCACCTGCCAGGTATGCCCGTTCTTGATCCCGACGATGGTGGCGATCACTGCACCGATCACCAGGGCGATCTGATTGGCGCCGCTGGATGAATCGCTGCCGAAGAGGATGACGGACAACGCGAGCAGGCCGACCGTCAAGCCAATGGTGACAGCAGCATCGCCTCGACTGGCCTGGCGCGCCTGCTTCTGCCGGCGCACATCCCTCTGCGCAGAATGCCTGTCGCTCAATGAATCCTCCTTCTCTGCCGTTCCCGGCGCATCTGCCGTTCCCGGCGCATCTGCCGTTCCCGGCGCATCTGCCGTTCCCGGCGCATCTGCCGCTCCCGGCGCATTGTGCGGGATGGGGCCCTGTACCGCACCCCGGTTCCCGTTACTGCAGGAACCGGCACACGGGTGTGTAGGTTGCTGTCAGCAGATTCGCAAGCGTGTCTCCCGGGTCCATTCTCATGTCTCGACCGACGGCAATGGGTGCGCGAATCAGCCCGGTGAAATCGAGTCTGGTCGACAGGGAAAATATGCTGCGGGCTGGATCCTCGTCGAAACCATAACGCAGGTCACTGGCGATCAGATCATATCCACCGCTGCCGGGTCTCAGGCTGTAGTGTGTCCAGCCCATTGAAAACCAGTCGAACACCCGTCCTTCCCTGGTATTCCGGTAGCTGTCGAGCAGCGGTCCCCCGGCGCTGGTCGCGCCGCGCCAGGTGATCTCACAGGGTGCCCAGTTGGAGTAGTAACCAACCAGGTCCTGATCCGGCAGACGTGCAACCACGCGCCGGTAGTGAATCTGCAGCACGGTCGGGAAAGCGGCCAGACGTACGGGTCTGATTCCCTGCGCGGCAAGCTGCTGCACAGCGATGACTTCCGTATGACGGTTCAGCGCCCAACCCCAGCCGAGATAGGCGGTGGAAAGGATCAGAGTCAACAGGGCGGTCAGCTGCGCTGGCCGGGCTCGCGCGGGTGTGTCCGGTACGCTGTTGGAAACATCTGCCTTCGCGAACCGCCAGGCGATGCCGAGGCCAAGCAGCAGCAGCAGTGTGTAAACGGGATCGATGATCGGCATCGCATTGATCGCGAAGCGGGTATCGCTGAAAGGCTGCAGCAGCTGGGTGCCGTACGGCGTCAGCAGGTCCAGCAGGGGATGGGAGAAAATCGCCAGACTGACAACCAGAATCCATCGATACAGGCGCACGCGGTCCTGGTGCGCGGTGCCGGGTACCGGCGGTCGTTCAGCTTTCCAGACGAGCCAGCCCAGAAGAGGGCCCGCCACCGGGGCGAAAAACAGGGAATGGGTGATACCCCGATGGGTGATGAGCTGGTCGATAAAATCGCCGTTGATCGAAAACAGGACATCGATGTCGGGCATCGCGCCGGCGACTGCGCCGACCGCGACCACGCGCAGACCCAGCTGGCGCTGACCGGCGCTCTGGGCAACCACCGCACCCAGTGCTGCCTGTGAAAGTGGATCCAAATTCGTAGTCCCGCAATGCCGGAGAGGCCAGCCCAGGCGGACATTCTACGGATCCGGCGCAGTTTGACTAATGCCACGACGGGGCGAAGAATCCCCACGAGGCGCATAGCGAGTGATTCACACCAGGAACCCGAGCCGGGTAATGAGAGGAAGAGATGTCAGACAAGCAGGACGCGCAGCAGAGCAACCCGTTCGGATGGCCCAATCTGAACATAGAGCAGGTGCTGGAGCAGATGCGCGAGCAGTTCAAAGTACCTGGCGTGGATGTCAGTGCGATTTTAGAATCCGAACGCAGGAATTTCGAGGCGCTGCAGGAGGCGGGCAAGGCGATGAACGAAGGCTGGCAGGCGCTGGCCGAACAACAGCGCGAGATCTTCGAAAGTGCCGTGAAGCGCTGGCAGGATTCCCTGACCCAGGGCATGCCGGGTTCGGCGAATGAGGCACTGGAGAGGCAGTCGGCATTGAGCAAGGAGGTCATCGAAGAAGCGCTCACCAACATGCAGAAGCTCTCCGAAACGGCCGCCGGTGCGCAGGCGAAGGCTTTTGAAGTCATCCGCAACCGTTTCGAAGCCAGGATGAAGGAGCTTGCCGGCGGCGCAGGGGATAAGGCCTCGAATACCTAGACAGCGGTCTGGAATCCTATGCTGGGTTGGGTGATTCACATGACTGCCACGGGTACCCTCATTGCGGTATTCGGACTGAGCCTGCATCACAAGCTGCGTCGCTTCAGCCGCTTCCGTGCGTCTCTGGAAGCCTACGGGCTGCTGCCGGCGCCGCTCGTGCACAGCGCCGCGGTCCTGCTGGTGGTGCTGGAAGTGGTTGCCGTGCTTTGTCTGATCCTACCTGCCGGTATCGCCTCCGGTCTGGCCTTCGCGCTGCTCGCCCTCTACACCCTGGCGATCACCGTGAATCTGCTGCGAGGTAACACGGCGATTGATTGCGGGTGTGGGGATACCCCGACTCCACTTTCCGGCTGGCTGCTGCTGCGCAATGGTGTGCTGCTGGTGCTGGCGGCACCCCGGGTCGACGCCGGTCTCGATCCTGGCCCCGCCGGCTGGGCGCTGGTGAGCGCTCTGGTGGTGGGACTGGTGCTGTTCTATGTGATCATCGAACGTCTGCTCAGCAATCAGTACGCATCCCGAATCACTGAGCATGGATGAACTGCTGATGATTGCCCACTGGTCGCTGTGGCTGTGCATCGCTGCGCTGGCTGCCCTGGTCGGCGTGTTGCGGCTGCAGATTGCGGGGCTGTTCGGCCGGATCGCTCCGGCGGGTGCACTGATGGTCAACGCGCTGCTGAAAGTCGGTCAGGCTGCACCCCGTCTCACTGTTTCCTCGCTGGCCGGGCGCCCTTTCAGCGTCGGCGGTCCTTCCCCGCGCAGCCAGCTGCTGCTTTTCGTCTCCCCGGATTGTCCGATCAGCCGCTCACTGTTACCCGCCGTGCGCTCCCTGCCGAGGACGGAGACCTGGCTTGATACGGTGCTGTGCAGCGATGGCGACGAGGTCGCCGTGCACCGGGCGTTTGTGCAGGATGAAAATCTGGACGCCTTGCCCTATCTGCATTCGGAAGCCCTGGGTCGTGCCTTTGGCGTCAGCAAACTGCCCTATGGCGTCCTCATAGATGAAGACGGCAGTATCGCCGCCATGGGCATCGTCAACTCCCGCGAACATCTCGAGAGTCTGTTCGAAGCCAAAGAACGGAAGATCGCCTCGGTGCAGGATTATCTGAAGGAGTATCGATGAACGCTGCAGAACTGGACGCCTACTGGATGCCGTTCACCGGCAATCGGCAGTTCAAGGCCGATCCGAGAATCATTGTCGGGGCGCAGGGCTGGCACTATCGCAGTGCGGATGGCCGCCAGATTCTCGACGGCCTGTCCGGCCTGTGGTGCTGCGGTGCGGGGCACGGGCGCAGCGAAATCACCGCCGCCGTCGCCCGCCAGGCGGAACAGCTCGACTATGCGCCGGCCTTCCAGTTCGGTCATCCGGGGGCATTCAAACTTGCTCAGCGGATCCGCGAGCTGACTCCGGATGGGCTCGACTACGTTTTTTTTGCCAACTCCGGCTCAGAGGCCGTGGAGACATCCCTGAAAATTGCGCGCGCCTACTGGCGCCAGCGGGGTCAGCCGGGCAAAACCCGCCTGATCGGGCGCGCGAAGGGGTATCACGGTGTCAATTTCGGTGGCATTTCCGTCGGAGGTATCGGGGCGAACCGCAAACTGTTCGGCGCCACCCTGGAGACTGATCATCTTTCCCACACGCTGCTGCCGGAAAACCGCTTTTCCCGGGGGATGCCCTCCCGGGGTGCGCACCTGGCGGACGAACTCGCGGAACTGATTGCATTGCATGATGCGTCAAACATCGCTGCGGTCATTGTCGAACCCTTTGCGGGATCGGCCGGTGTACTGCCGCCACCGAAAGGCTATCTGCAGCGACTCCGGGCACTGTGCGATGCCAACGACATCCTGCTGATTTTCGATGAGGTCATTACCGGCTTCGGCCGGTGCGGCGCAACCACAGGCGCTGAATTTTTCGGCGTGACACCCGACATCGCGACCTTCGCCAAGCAACTCACCAACGGTGTGATCCCCATGGGTGCCGTGGTGGTTGGCGCCGGGATCTACAATACTTTCATGGATCACGGGGGACCCGAGTATCTGGTGGAGTTTCCCCATGGCTACACCTACTCAGGTCACCCACTGGCCTGTGCGGCAGGACTCGCGGCGCTGGATCTGTTCGAGTCCCTCGATCTCGCCGGCCAGGTCAGAGACAAGGCCGGACATTTCGAAGACTGTATACACGGTCTGGCCAATCATCCCCATGTGACCGACGTCCGTAACCTGGGTCTCGCGGGTGCGCTGACCCTCGCAGCTCATCCGGGGGAACCGGCGCGCAGACCCTACGAGATCGCCATGTGGTGCTGGCAGCGCGGGCTCTATGTCCGTTACGGTGCCGACACACTCCAGTTCGGTCCCGCCTTCGTGATGGACAAATCCGACATCTCGGAAATTTTCAACATCGTCGGAGACGCACTCCGGGCTGCCGCCTGAGCAGCGGGAGAAAATCCGTCCTCAGCGCGCGGTTACCGGCCGCTGCGGCCTGTTCAACCGAGCGGAAGGGCGGTCGAAGATTTGATCCGCTGCATTGCGAATGACGAAGACACGTCATGCAGGGGGGCTACGGCAATCAGTTTTTTATACACCCGATCGTAGTCGGCAATGTCCCGGGCGACGATCTTCAGCAGATAGTCCACGTCGCCACTCATTCGATAGAACTCCACGACCTCCGGAATGGCTTTTACCCCTTCCGCAAAGTTCTTCAGCCAGTGCTCGTTGTGTTCGTTGGTTTTGATACCGACGAACACCGTGACCTTCAATTCGAGCTTCTCCTGACTGAGGAGGGCGACCCGCTTGCGGATAATGCCCCGCTCTTCGAGACGCTTGGTCCTTCGCCAGCAGGCATTGGCGGACAGTCCCACCCGTTCAGCAAGCTCGGCGTTGGACAGGGAGGCATCCTCCTGCAACAGGTCGAGAATGCGGCTGTCGAGTCGATCGATGGCTTCCATGGTAATACCCGCAAGCTGAGGAATATTTCTCTAGAAATCGGCATTTTAACGGTTGGTTATTAGGCTATCCTGCCTACTGCAGGAAATAAATAGAAAATAATTCGGCCCCTGATGCAATAAAGTGGGTATCAACCCAGCCTTGGAGACTGACATGCACCCGATGGTCGCTGCGTTCCTCGATTCAGCCACCAGCTCCTATTCCTATGTGGTGGCAGAGCCGGGCTCCCGGACCTGTGCGGTCATCGATCCGGTGCTCGACTTCGATCCCGCCACGGGTATCACCTCCACCACGGGTGCCGACCGGATTATCGATTTTGTAAGAGCCAACGACCTCATTGTGGAGTGGCTGCTGGAAACACACGTGCATGCCGACCATCTTTCCGCCGGCCATTATCTGAAATCCCACTTTGTCTGTGCACAAACGGGCATCGGCCGTGGCGTGATCGAGGTGCAGGAAACTTTTGCCGATTCTGTGCCCCGGTGTCCGGACAGTCCGCTTGTCCCGGACGGACACCAGTTCGATCGCCTGCTGGATGCGGGTGAAAAGCTGTGCCTTGGCCACGCCTGCGGTCGGGTACTGGCGCTTCCAGGACACACTCCGGCCTGTGTCGGCTATCAGTTCGACGATTTTATCCTGGTGGGGGATACTCTTTTCATGCCCGACTACGGCACCGCCCGCTGCGACTTTCCCGGAGGAGACTCCGCGACGCTGTACCGCTCGATCCAGCAACTGTTCGCCGAACCCGATGAAACCAAGCTGTTGATGTGTCACGACTATGCACCCGGCGGTCGCAGCCACAGGTATCTGTCCACGGTCGCCGAGCAGCGCGCGCACAACATCCATATCCGCGATGGTGTGAGTGAGGCTGAGTTCGTAGCGTTCCGGAACACGCGGGACGGTACTCTGTCTGCCCCGGCACTCATGACCGTTGCGGTACCCTACAATCTCACCGCCGGCCAGCTCGACACCGCTGACCTCAGCCTGCTGCACAAGCGCATGGCTGCCTGATTCAGAAATCATCCGGAGGAACACCATGCCTGCAACCTGCCGCCCTTTCATTGCACTGATCGCGTTGTGCACCGGACTGTTGACAGCAGCGTGGACGAATGCCGCAGAGGAGCCGTTCGGTGATCCTCATTTGTGGATCGGCGACAATCTGGTGATCGCCGGCCCGCCGGATCTTCCCGCATTGAAGGCTGGCTTCCCGGGTGCCGTGGTGATCATCGATTTAAGAACAGCGGAAGAAGGCACTGCGACAGAACAGGCACAAGCCCAGGACCTGGGTCTTACGTACCACAATCTGCCGGTAGACGGGGCAAACATACGGGACGAACAGGTCCTCGCACTCGACGCGCTACTGAACTCAGCACCCCAGGAAGCCCTGGTCGTACTGCACTGCGCATCCGGCAATCGGGCCGGTATGCTCTGGGCGGCAGGCGAAATGCGCCGTGGCCGGGAGGTAGAGGATGTTCTCGAACAGGTTGCCCCGGTTGTGACCAAGGCTCCGGTTGCCGCCGCCGTCAGAGCCTATGCGGACACCCTGAACACCGCCCACTGAATGGCAGTCAGCGGGCAGACATGGCCGGCGTATACCGGAACTCTGTTGTTGTGCGCGCTGCTGCTGGTACCGCTCATCATGCTCGGCAATCCGGCCGCCGCACTCCTCACTGGCGGCGCCATCGCGCTGACACTGAATCGAATACCGATCCCCCGGGCCGGTCTGCTTGGCCGGTACTGCCTGCAGACGGCCATTGTTCTCCTTGGTTTACGTCTGCATCTGGAGACCGTGTGGTCCCTGTCTGCGAGCTATACCTGGGCAGTCGCACTGTTCGTGGTGAGCACTCTGTCGCTCGGCCTGCTGCTCGGCTGGCTGCTGCGCGTGGAGAAGATTCCCGCCCAGCTGCTGGCTGCGGGTACTGCCATCTGTGGAGGTACCACGATCGCCACCCTCAGCCCGGTACTGGGTGCTAAAGCAGAAGACACGGCAGTCGCCCTGGGACTGGTGTTTCTGCTCAACGTGGTTGCTCTGCTCGCCTTTCCGCTGATCGGCCACTGGCTGGATGTCTCCCAGATTCAATTCGGTCTGTGGTCCGCTCTCGCCATCCACGACACCAGCTCGGTGATCGCGACTGCCACCCTCTATGGGGATGAGGCCAGTGAAGTCGCGACCACCCTCAAACTCGGGCGCACGCTCTGGCTGATTCCCCTCGCCCTGGGCGCCAGTCTGATGGCCGGGCAGGGTAATGTGCGCCTGCGCATCCCGGGCTTCATACTGTCGTTTCTGCTGGCCACCGCTGCAGCGTCGCTGCTGCCCATACCCGTTCAGATCACCACGCTTGCAGGGACATTGAGCAAGGCCCTGCTCGTGTGTGCATTGTTTTTCATCGGCACGGAGCTCACCCGAACCACGGTGCGCCGCATTCATGGCAGGGTGCTCTGGCACGGCCTGCTGCTGTGGCTGATCGTGGCGCCGGTAAGTCTCTTCGCCATTCTTCAATGGACCTGAACGGCCTGCACATCAATCCCGGTTATATCCATAGCGAAATTTGATTCTTCCAAGGCGCCCGGACGCGTCGTAGCGTAGGCCACATGAAGAAGATCGGCATTCCAGACACCCTCAGCCTGCTTGCAGTACTGGCCTTTGTCGGCTATCTGCTGCTGCCCGTTCTCGTCTGAGTCCAGAAGCTCTCTGTCCCACCGACATCGTCCCCTCTGCCTGCTTCAGTCGGCGTACACCGAAAGCGCTTGACAGTGACCTGCTTCGTGCTAAAAACACCGCATTCAAACGAGGTGCCCCTTCAAGGTGTTCCAGGAAGCCGGACTTGATCGATGAGTGATCGCGAAGACGAAGTAGAACAGGACCTCGAAGAGGACCTGGATGGCGATGAATCCACAGAGGCGGATGTCGGCGCGCTGGATGAAGTCGATGAAATCGACGATCTCGACGACGACTCCCGGGAAGATCTCCGTGCGGTAGACGAGGCGCTGAGCCAGAAGGACCAGAATGCGCGATCGCTGGCTATTCGCCGGGCGATCGAGGCGCGCATGGAAGAGAAAAAGCTCAATACCGATCTGGACTATCTGGATCTGGACGACTGATTCATCGACGTAACCGGAGTGCAGTGAGCACGGTACCCGCACTCCGTGATCTGGTACTGGTGGGTGGTGGCCATGCGCATGTCGAGGTACTGCGCCGGTTTGGTATGCGCCCGCAACCCGGTGTGCGACTCACCCTCATTTCACGTGAAACACTCACGCCCTATTCGGGGATGCTGCCCGGTCTTATCGCCGGCCAGTATGCCCACGATGACATCCACATCGATCTGGTGCCGCTCGCAGCGTTTGCGGGGGCGCGCTTCATTGCGGATGAACTGGTCGCTCTGAATCTGCAGACCAACCGGATCGAACTTGCCGCACACCCGGCGCTGCGTTTCGATCTGCTGTCACTCAATACGGGTGCCATTCCTGCAACCACTGGCGCATTTGGCACCCGTGTAAAGCCGATCGGCCGCTTTCTGCCTGAGCTCGAGCAGATTCGAACAGCGGCTGCAGCGGGCGATACGCTGGCTGTGGTGGGTGGGGGAGCCGGTGGTGTGGAACTGATCCTGGCGTTGCGCCAGTTGCTTCCCCGGGCCGTGCGTCTTGTGCTGGTCACGGATCGGCTGCTGCCGGGCCTGCCCGGGCGTGTGGTGCGCAGGTTGAGCGGCATACTGAGCAGTCGCGGAATCGAAGTCCTGCAGGGATTTCGAGTGATCGCAACTTCGGCTGCCCGGCTCGAAGCGGAAGACGGCAGATCTCTCGAATTCGATCATCTGCTTTGGGTGACCGGGGTCGCCGCGCCTGGATGGGCACGCAGTGCCGGGCTGGCCACCGACGACGCCGGTTTTGTGCGGGTCGATGCCACGCTGAACTCTCTCTCCCACTCCCAGGTATTCGCTGCCGGTGATATCGCCTGTCTCGAAGGCCAGGAACGATCGAAGGCTGGTGTGTATGCCGTGCGTCAGGGCGGTGTGCTGGCCGCCAACCTGCGGCGGCGCCTCCTCGGCAGCAGCCTGCGCCGCTATCACGCTCAGCCGGCACATCTGGTGATTGCCGGCACGGGTGATGGGCGCGCGGTGGCTGCCCGGGGCGCTTTGTCCCTTTACGGCCGCTGGGTCTGGCGATGGAAGCGCTGGATAGATCGCCGTTTCGTACAACGCTTCAGCCGGCTTCCGGAACCGATGGCGCCTGGAGGGGGGGTGCTGCCGCGAATCCTGCAGCCCGAAGCGCCGGAGCCCATGCGCTGCACTGGTTGTGGATCAAAGCT
This sequence comes from Pseudomonadales bacterium, assembly GCA_041395945.1. Taxonomy (NCBI): domain Bacteria; kingdom Pseudomonadati; phylum Pseudomonadota; class Gammaproteobacteria; order Pseudomonadales; species Pseudomonadales bacterium. The sequence continues at coordinate 1,349,384 of JAWKZN010000001.1, read as the reverse complement.
CGGCGCCGGTCTTCTGGATCGGGTGCTCGCCCGGCTGCCGCGGCAGGGAGAATCGAACCTGCTGCTGGGTGTGGGGGACGACGCTGCCGTCGTGCGGGTTACCGAACCGGAACTGATACTGAGCGTGGACGGCTTTCCGAGCATGCTGTCGGACCCCTACCGGTTTGGCCGCATCCTGGCCCACCACTGTCTGAACGATCTGATCGCGATGGGCGGCAGGGGCAGGTATGCGCTCGCCTGCGCGAGCGTTCCCCTGATGTCGGAAGCCATGATGGAAGAGGACCTGCATGCTCTGTTGCTCGGTGCTCTGGAAGTGCTCAACCGGCACGGTGTATTTCTGGTGGGTGGTCATTCCCACGAAGGCGCCGACCTTACCCTGACTCTGACCCTCACCGGCGATATGGACGGCCAGGCAATCCTGACCCGTGCAGGACTGCGCGATGGGGATGCCCTGATTCTCACCAAGGCTCTGGGCTCAGGCGTGCTGCTGGCGGCCAACCGGCGCGGGCGTGTGTCCGGCCGTCTACTCCATACCGCTCTCAAACAGATGGAGCAGTCCAATGCGGACGCACTCCCGGTGCTCAGGGCCGAGGGTGTCAGTGCCCTCACCGATGTATCCGGTTTTGGATTGCTGGGGCATCTTGCCGAGATGCTCACCGCGTCCGGTACCGGTGTGCGGCTTGCGGCACAACAGGTGCCCCTGCTCCCCGGCGCCCTCGAACTGATCGGCGGGGGTATTCGCAGTTCCCTGCATACCCAGAATCAGAAGGTGCTCGATCGCTTCCGCTTATCCCCACAGATTTCCCAGGACATCCGCAGCCTGCTGGTGGATCCTCAGACCTCCGGTGGACTGCTGGCGGCGGTGCCCGAAGCCAATGCGGCACGCTGCCTGCAGGCTCTCAGGGAAGCGGGGTTTACCGCTGCAGCCCGCATCGGAACCGTCGCCCCGGCTGCCTGGGAAGTCACCGCCCTATGAATCCGGTCCGGATACTCCTGGTGACAGACCCGATGTGTTCCTGGTGCTGGGGCATGTCGGCTGCCGTCGAAGAAGCTGTCCATGTTCTGGCTGGCGAAGTGGCCTTCGACCTGCTCCTGGGCGGCATAAACACCCACGGCAGTCAGCCGATAGGCGAGTACGGACGACGACATCTGCTGCACATCTGGCGTGAAGTCAGGGCCACCACCGGCCAGGAATTCGGCATGGTGGTACCCCGTGGACTGATCTACAACAGCACACTGGCCTGCATCGCGATTGAAGCCGTGCGCAGAAGACACGGGCGACCACCATTCGGTTTTCTGCACCGGCTGCAGCAGTGCCTGTTTGTAGAGGGGCGGGACATCAGCAGGGCGGATGTGCTGGCCCGGATTGCGGAAGAATTCGAATGGCCAGCGGCAGAGTTCCTCGAAGCCCTCAACAGTACCGAACTCCACAGTCGGGTAAAGTCGCAATTCGCCTCATCGCGAGGCTACGGCACCAGTGCCCTGCCGAGTGTGCTGATCGAACAGCAGGGAAGACGACGCCTGCTGTTTGGCGGCTACGCGGATTCGCCCACCATGATCGAGCTGATTCGTGCCGCTGCAGTCCCTGACGACGAAGGCCCTGAAGTCTGAAATGGGCCTGCCGGGGAGACTCTGATCCGGTCTCACGTCTCCCTAGAAAAACTCCGCCACCGCAGGCCGGAACCGGTCCATGTCCACCAGAAAGGAGTCGTGTCCCTGAATGGATGACAGGCGCCGGAAGCTCACATCAGCGACGACCTGCTTGAGCCCGATCGCGAGTTCCTCCTGCTGCTCCACCGGAAAAAGAAAGTCGGTCTCGACACCGATGATGAGTGCCCGGGCAAGCTCGGTTCGACGCAGTGCGGCAGTCAGGCTGCCACCGTGATCGGTCACATCAAACAGGTCCATGGCACGGGACAGATACAGATAGCAGTTGGCGTCGAATGTGCCCACGAAGCGATTGGCATGGGCTTCCAGATAGGACTCCACTTCGAAATCGATGCCGAAAGGCGGGGGCCCGGAGGCACCGTCGCCCGAGGCGCGCTCGCGGCCGAATCTTTCCGTCCACTCGTCCGCCGATCGATAGGTGATCATGCCGAGCTTGCGGGCCAGGCGCATACCGGTCACCGGACTGCGGTCCAGCGGATAGTTGCCGTCGCACCAGGCTGGATCACTGCGGATCATCTCACGCTGCAGGGAACGCACTGCGATGGAAAAGGGCAGGCTGCGCGCCGCCGAAGAAATGGACAGCAACCCCTGGCTGCGAGAGGGATGCAGAAGGGCGAATGCCAGCGCCGTCATACCGCCCATGGACGCACCCACCACCGCGTGCAGGCGATCAATGCCGAGGTGGTCCAGCACCAGCGCACCGCCATTGGCTACGTCTTCCAGACACAGAACCGGGAAGGTCAGTCGATAGGGCTGCCCGGTCCCGGGATCCGGACTCGCCGGACCCGTAGAGCCGAAACAGCTCCCCAGAGAATTCACACAGATCACGAAGTAGCGGCTCGTATCTATAGGTTTGTCAGGTCCCACCATATCTTCCCACCAGCCGGACGCGGAATTCTCTTCCGAGGAGGCCACATGCGCCGAAGGGGACAGGCCGGTAAAAATCAGCACTGCGTTGTCTTTCGCAGGGTTGAGGATGCCCCAGGTTTCGTAGGCGAAAACAGGGTTGCGCAGGCGACCGCGTCGCATCCTGAATTCACCTTCGAAGCGGAAATGTTTGACTGCGGACATGGGTAGCATCCGTGGGGTCGGCCAGTCTACCACCAACTTCAGCGATCGTTGCCTTGGCAGCAGCACCCACATCGGGCACTCTTCCCGCCGATGAGTGAACGTTCTCTCCCCGTACCCGATCGCCAGATGCTTCATCCGCGCACCGGCTGACAACGGCATGAGCGTGCAGGCGATCCGGATCCGTTTGCTGTGCATTGTGGGCTTCGCGTGGCTGACCGGGGCGTTTTTTCCGAGCGCATCCGCGGCAACCGCTGAACAGCTGATTGAGGAAGTGCGTGTCACTGCGTTCAACGGCTGCGGACCCTGGCCCATCAGTCATCGACTGATCTCAACCTGCAGCTATGCCCAGCTCAAACGGGAAAAGCTTGAGACTGTCAATGCACTGCGCACACGGCAGGCGGCTGTCTGCCTTGTCTGTGACTCGAATATCTGCCGTCCTGCCCGGCATCGGCTCAGTTCGGAAGCAGATACCAAACTCTGCAGGAAACTGTTCTGGACACCGACCAGGGTTGGTGTGATCCGGCGTTCGATGGTGTCGAGCCAGGATCTTGTCGTGGATTTCAGCTACGGGATTTCCCGCGAAGGCAGAGTGACGGATATCAGAATCACCTACCTGGAAAGCGAACTCTCCCGCCGCAAAGTACTGGCCCTGATCCGGGAGGGGGCAGCCCAGATCAGCTTCGAGCCGGTGGAGGTTGCGGGTGCGCCGGTGGAAATTGTGGATCTGGCCCATGGTTACACATTGCAGGCTCGATAAGTGACGACGACGATCCACACCAATGGACATATCTTCCACCCGGGCCGCGCGCATTCAGGGACAGATCGGACGGGTATATCCCCTCCGGAGCCCGGTAGTGTTAGCCTGCCTGCCGCCGGATTGGATGAGTTGGGACCTGAGTCACGCTGACCAGGTGCCTGACCAGCCATTGTGTGACGAAGAAACTGCCCGTCGGCTTTTTTCCTTCTGCTGATTTACGCGATCTGCAGAGAGAAGCGCTTTTCTGAACCCAGGAACGTTGAATGAAATTTACCCCGGACTATGGTGCAACGATCACTCTGTTGTTTCTGCTCCTGAGCGTCGATGCGGCATTCATCGGTATTCACATTCTGCATGTGTGGTCTCCATGGCTTACCAGTCAGGCCTTCTCGATCGAAACTGATCGTGGCATCGCGGAAATCTATCAGTACATCAAGCTCTTCTGGCTCAGCCTGTGCCTGATTCTGATTTACCTGCAGACCCGTCTGCGCGTCTTTATCGGCTGGGCGGTCCTGTTTGCTTTCCTGCTGCTGGACGACGCGATGCAGATTCACGAGCGTGCGGGGTTCTGGCTCGGAGCAACCCTGAATCTCCCCGAATTCGCTGGACTGCGGCCAGATGATTGCGGAGAACTCCTGTTCGCTGCGCTGATCGGCTGTCTGACACTGGGCCTGGCTGCTCACGCCTTGTGGCGCGGCAGGCCATCCGCCCGCCAGGCGTCCCGCGATCTCCTCTGCCTTGTCGGCCTGCTGGCCTGCTTTGGCGTCGGCGCGGACCTCCTGCATGTGATTGCCCACTTCAGAATCCCTGCGATTTCAGCACCGCTGGCGCTCATCGAGGATGGTGGGGAAATGATCGTCATCAGTGCCATGACCGGCTATGTGTTCGACATCGCCAGCAACTCGGGAAAGATGCGAATCAACCTGTGGCTTCGGATCGAGCAGATCTGGAAACCTGTCGATCCTGCTGAACAGCCGGTCTGACCTTCCGCTGAGAGACGACCACTGTTTCGCGGGCGGAAACAACATCAGCCGAGCACGCGGTTCGGTTCACCGACGATGTTGCGCAGATCACCCTGACGGCGGGTGTAGGCCCGGCGATCGAAATATTCGAGCAGTTCTATGGCGACATTGCGACCGATGCCGGCGGCGTCGCGGAAATCCCTTGCCGAGAATGGGCCCCGGGCACCCAGTTCCCGAGCCGTCTCTGCCAGCGCCATGATCTGACCGGGTGCATAGAAGCGGTTGTCGCTGATCCGCACCAGCAGCTTCTTGCTCACCAGCGGTACCAGGCCTCGACTGAGCGCTGCGATGGGTATGCGCACCTGTTTGCTCAGATCGCCAAGGCTCGGTGGTTGCGGCTGATCCAGATGAGGGAGCAGGGCAGACAGCAGGCGCGATTCTTCGGCGCTCAACGCGACCTGATGGTCGGCGGGGGCATAGCGACCCGAGGTGACGACCAGTTCGCCCGCGCTCACCAGTTCCGCCAGTACGGCACCAAGGAAGCGGTCCGGCGTCGATCCGTCAAGCGCACTCTGCTTGGTGCCCTGCAGGGAGGGGTCCGCTGTGTGCAGACGTACGATCTCCTTACGCACCGACTCCCGCCAGCGTTGCCACAGGCTGCCGGCGATCGCGTGTCCTTCTATGACCCTGGCCTGCTGTGCGTTGACGAGTGCAGCCAGCTCCGAGTCACTGCATCCCCAGTTATCCTTGAATCCGCTGAGATTCACAGTGCCCAGCGCAAGATGGCTGGCGAAGGCGGTGGCAGCGTCCTGTGCATTGTCCGCAGCCAGTCTCTGCAGTCGCTCCGGATCGCGGCGCCTGCCCTCGGGTCGCTGCCGGCTGATAACTCTACCGCCGCCAAGCGTACGATCCAGTCCCTGATCCCGCAGGATCAGCCGGTCGCCGGGGTGCACGGCCAGTGGTTGCGCCGTGATCAGCTCCACCAGTGTGCTGGTGCCGGGCTCGATACGGCCCTCACTGAGCACGGCGATGTGTGCAGTGGTATGGCTTGTCGCGTGGTAGAGGTGCACCGGCAGCCAGTGGCGGAGCGCACGCGGGAAATCCGCCAGTACACGCAGCTCCACCGCGAACTGGGAGACACCCCTGTCGGGATCTCCGCACAGCCACTGTCCCCGGGTCACCTGATCCATGGCAACCCCGCTGATGTTGAGTGCGCAGCGGTCTCCAGCGCGTGCGCTGGTCACGCTGGTGTCCTGGGCCCGCACGGATTTCACCCGAACTGTGTCTCCAGAGGGGAACAGGCTGAGCGTATCGTCGCTCGCGACCCGGCCTGCGTGTACCGTGCCGGTGACCACAACACCGGCACCGGTGACCGCAAATGCCCGATCGATGGCCAGACGAAAAGACTGCTTCACCTCTGTGGACGACCGGGCGAGGTCGAACTGCAACAGCTCCGCCTGCAATTCTGCGATCCCTGCGCCACTGGTGATGGAGGTTTCGATGATGTTCGCGGATTGCAGAAACGAACCCTTTACCAGTTGCGCGATACCGGCACGCGCTGCATCGATCTGTGCTTTGCTTACCCGGTCACATTTTGTCAGCGCAATTGTCCCGCTGCGCACACCGAGCAGATCGAGAATCTGCAGGTGTTCGCGGCTCTGAGGCATCGGACCATCGTCGGCAGCGATGACCAGCAGTGCATGTTGTCCCGAAGCGACTCCGGCAACCATGTTATGAATGAAACGGTGGTGGCCGGGGACATCGACGAATCCCAGTAACTGCTGCGGGGTCTTCAGGTAAGCGAAACCGAGGTCGATTGTCAGACCGCGACGCTTCTCCTCGATCAGACTGTCCGTATCCACCCCGGTCAGCGCCCGCACAAGAGACGTCTTACCGTGATCCACATGGCCCGCAAGGGTGACGATCATGCGGTCAGCGCCAGCGAGCGCAGATTGTCACAGAGTTCATCCAGCCGTTCTGCCCCACGCATATCCAGCCACAGGTGATCCTGCTGCAGTCTGCCGATCACAGGTACATCCAGTCGGCGCAGACGATCTCTCAGCCCTTCGAGATCAGCAGACTGCGGGTGTGCGATACGTATCGCACGGCTGCTGATTCGCTGTTCCGGCAGAGAACCGCTGCCAAGCTGGCAATCGCTGTCCACGACATCGATGGAGAAATCCGGCAGCACGTCGAGCAGGATACTGCGGACTCGATCGCCCCGAGCCTGCAGTTCACTCAAGGGCGCAGTCAGCGTCCGCACCAGGGGCAGGGTTTCATTCAGTGTGTCGGGAGTTTCGTAGAGACTCAGAGTTTTCTCCAGAAATGCCAGCGTGAGCTTGTCCGGGCGGAGTGCGCGCTTCAATGGATTGCGTTTCAGCCCGGCGATCAGATCGGCGCGTCCGAGAATGATACCCGCCTGGGTCGCACCCAGGAGCTTGTCACCGCTGAAGGTCACGAGGTCTGCACCCTGTCTGAGCACTTCCTGGGGCATGGGTTCGTGGGGAAGCCCGAAGCGGACCAGATCAACCAGGGTACCGCTGCCGAGATCAACGCATACCGGGATGCTGTGGGTGCGGCCGACTTCTGCCAGGGATCGCACATCGACCTCACTGGTGAACCCGCTGATGTGATAGTTGCTGGGGTGAACCTTGAGCAGCAGGCCGGTCTCCGCTGCAATCGCGCCTTCATAGTCCTTCAGGTGTGTACGATTGGTGGTGCCCACTTCGCGCAGCCGGCATCCCGAGCGACTCATGATATCGGGCAGACGGAAACTGCCACCGATTTCAATCAGTTCACCGCGTGACACGGCTACCTCACGCCCCAGTGCCAGGGTATTGAGCACAAGCAGTACAGCGGCAGCGCCATTGTTGACCACCGTAGCAGCTTCGGCTCCGGTGAGCGCTTTGAGTTTTTCTTCGACACTGCGTTCCCTGTCGCCACGCCTGCCAGCAGCGAGATCGTATTCGAGGTTGATCGGGCGGGTCACAAGCTCCTCGATGGATCTGTACAGCTGGGAATCGATGAGCGCGCGGCCGAGATTGGTGTGAATGATGGTGCCGGTCAGATTGAATACCGGGCGATAGCCCTGACCGTGCAGACGCTCGGTCAGTACCCGCTCATACCCTGCCACATCCGCGGCCCATTCGGGTGCCTGGCCGGCGCCCCGCCATGAGGACTGCAGCGAGCGCAGTGCCTGCTTGACGATTTCAAGGCCATGGCGCTCGATGAGTGATTGCAGTCCGGGGTCCCGGATGAGCCGGTCGATGGCGGGGAGATCGCGAAGGCTGTGCATCAGATCACTTCCAGTCCGTCTGCATCGGGCAGCGCAGGCAACCGGCTCACGGGTGACCGCTGATACCAGTAAGCGACCGAAGCGATATCGTCCTGGAGTGGCAGATAGCGCCGACCGCTGCGCCAGCCGAGCGCCTGCATGGTGACCTTCAGACGCTGCCGGAAACGGATCGGGTCCGGAATGTGCCAGCGATACATGCCGAATCGCTGCTGCGAACCGAATCTCCCCGAGGGTTTGATCACCTGGTGCAGCCCGGCGTAAGCCGTGCTGAAACGTTCGTATCCCTGTTCGCGATCCTTGGCGAGAAAACAGTAGGAACCACAGAAATAGTCTTCCGTGCCGGTACCGCAGATCGTCGGGAAGTCGAGATCATCATCGATGTAGAACTTGGCTTCACCTTCTCCCCACCAGCCCCGGTTGTTCGACCCCCAGGCCATGTAGGTGCCCACATAGTGGCCATCGCCCTCGCACTCCAGCAGGGTGTGAACCTGGCCGAGTTCGAGTGGATTCACCCGGCGGAAGTGCGCGTGAAAATAGCCACGATCGTCTTCCACTTCGGTCAGCGTGTAATTGATCTGGAAGTAGAGGGTCACGGGTTCGCTGCTGACATTCTCTATGGTCAACCGCGCATGGCTGCGGAACGGCATTTCCCAGTAACTGTTGAACCCGCTGCCCGGGTTCACGCAGATGGCCAGAGAGTTCAGCGGATCATATTCACACCATCCCATGCCGAAGAAATCCGCAAGGGGACACAGCACGCACGGATGCTCCTGACCGTCCCAGTACGCCCTGAGTATCTGCTGGCGCCAGTTACCGGTGGGCGTCAGCCAGATCTGCTGGATCGCGCCGCTGCCGCGGATGTCGGCCAGCTCGAAGGTCGCACCTGGTTCGATACGCACCGAAGGCGAGATTTTCCAGCCTGCGCCCAGATCCCTCGCGGCCTGCGCACCGGTGCCTTGCGTCGCGCGCCCACCGGCACCAGGCTCTCCGCTGAAATTCTCCGGGCTGATGGATCGACTGCGGGCAGCTGAAAGCCGCGACAGATTGCCGAGATGCATACCTAAGCCATTGAAAGACGTCATCTTCAGCCGCCTGCCTGGGGAATCGGCGAAGAGTGTAACCGAACTTGGGCACGCGGCTTCGCACCTCGTGCAGCATCGTCTGCCGATGCGTTTTTTGCTCCATTTCGGACAGTGTCTAGATCAAATCGGTATTAGACCAATACGATTAAACCGATTAGCCTTCCCTTCCTCGATTCGATTAAACCGATTGTTTCGATTAAACCGATAGACGCGCTGCGGCACATCGATCGGACGGGAACCAGGGGAATGCGGGAGATGCGGGAGATGCGGGAAATGAGTGACACGACCAGCGGCAGGGATTTTCTGACCCCGAATGAGGTCGCCACACTGCTGATGGTGTCACCGATCACGGTCCGCCAGTGGGCACAGAAAGGCATTCTCGAAGCTCAGACCACCGCAGGCGGACACCGGCGGTTCGCCACCAGCGTCGTTGCCCGTTTTGCCCGGGATCGGGGCATCAAACTGCCCGGAGTGACGGAATCACTGCTCATCGTGGACGACAACCGGCAGTTCAATACCTTCCTCGAAACCCTCTTCGCCACTGAAATTCCCGGACTGCCCATCCACACGGCTTACGACGGTTTCGAGGCGGGCAGAGCCGTGCAGCAGCACAAGCCCACCGTGGTCCTGCTGGACGTGATGATGCCGGGGGTCGATGGGATCGAGGTATGCAGAAGCCTTAAAAACGATCCGGAAACCAAAGATATACGGGTGATAGCTATGACCGGTTATCACTCTGCCGAGCTCGAAAAGAAGATGTTGAGCGCCGGCGCACAGGTCCTTCTGAAGAAGCCGTTTCCCGCCGAAGTCGTACTCCGTGAGTGCGGCTTTCGCGAGGAAAGCGCCTCCGCAGGGGGCAAACTCAAGCAAAAAAGCGCAGGGGAGTAAGCGTAGTCATGCTGGAACAACTGGACACCACAGATGACTGGACAGATTCGGACACCGAGGTGGCGGAGCGGGCCAGGCCTGCCCGGGCGAAAAAAAAACGCCTGAGCGAAATGGGCGATGTCACCGACATGTACCTCGCGGAAATTGGCCGCGCCCAGCTGCTCACAGCAGATGAGGAGAAGGAACTGGCCCGTAAGGTACAGAAGGGCGATGCGAAAGCCAGGGCCCGCATGATCGAGAGCAATCTGCGGCTGGTAGTGAAAATCTCCCGGCGCTATCTCAACCGCGGGCTGCCGCTGCTCGATCTCATCGAGGAGGGCAATCTCGGCCTGATCAGAGCGGTGGAGAAGTTCGATCCGGAGAAAGGATTCCGATTCTCCACCTACGCGACCTGGTGGATCCGTCAGGCTGTGGAGCGGGCCCTGATGAATCAGGTCAAGACCATCCGCCTGCCGATCCATATCGCGAAAGAACTCAACTCATACCTGCGCGCACAACGGGAACTGGGTCAGAAACTGGACCATGAACCGACACCTGAGGACATTGCCGAGCTGGTCGGCAAGCCGGCAGAGGGTGTGCGTCATCTCATGCAGCTGTCTGATGACATCAGCTGCACGGAGATCTCGGTACTGGAGCCGGAAAAGGCCGCCTGGGATACCTTTGAAGACACCAAGTTTGAAGATCCCTGGCAGTTGCTGCAGAACGAGCAGCTCGCGGAACACATCGATCGCTGGCTCGAAACCCTGCCCGAAAAGTCTCTCGATGTGGTGTGCAGGCGGTTCGGTCTGCGTGGACACGACATCGCCACCCTTGAAGAAGTCGGCAAAGCCATCGGTCTCACCCGGGAACGGGTACGGCAGATTCAGGTGGAAGGACTGAAGTCGCTCAAAGCCGTCCTGCTCGAAGAGGGCTTCCGCAAGGAGACGATACTTGGCTGAGGGCTCTTAATCCGCTGAAGGCTCTTAATCCGCTGAGGGCTCCGGCACCCACCCCGGGTGGGCGCCGGTTCTCGAGGCTTAGCGCTTGGCGATCGGCACGTAGTCGCGGCGCTTGGAACCCTTGTAGAGCTGGCGGGGGCGCCCGATCTTGTAGGGATTGCTGATCATCTCGTTCCACTGGGCGATCCAGCCCGGTGTCCGACCGGTGGCAAAGATCACCGTAAACATCTCGGTCGGAATACCGATCGCTTTGAGAATGATTCCGGAATAGAAATCCACGTTGGGGTAGAGCTTTTTCTCCACGAAGTAGTCGTCTTCGAGGGCGATCTTCTCCAGACGCTGGGCCAGCTTGAGAATGGGATCGTTGTCCACACCCAGTTCGTCAAACACCTCCTTACAGGTCTGCTGCATGACCTTGGCCCGGGGATCATAGTTTTTATAGACACGATGGCCAAAACCCATGATCCGGAAGGGGTCATTCTTGTCCTTGGCCTTCTTCACATACTTGTCGATGTGCTTCTCATCGCCGATCTCGGCCAGCATCTTCAGCACCGCTTCGTTCGCTCCGCCGTGAGCGGGGCCCCAGAGGGCGGCGATACCGGCGGCGATGCAGGCGAAGGGATTGGCGCCGGTGGATCCGGCCAGCCGGACGGTAGAGGTGGAGGCATTCTGTTCGTGATCCGCATGCAGCAGGAAGATACGATCCATCGCCTTCGCGATTACTGGATTGACTTCGTAGGCCTCACAGGGCGTACCGAACATCATCTGCAGGAAATTCGCAGAGTAGTCCAGGTCATTGCGCGGATACATGAAGGGCTGACCCAGCGCGTATTTGTAGCTCATCGCCGCGAGGGTGGGCATCTTCGCGATCAGTCGATGGGCGGTTACGCGTCGATGATCGGCATTATCGATGTCAATGGAGTCGTGATAGAAGGCGGAGAGGGCACCTACCACCCCGCACATGATGGCCATCGGGTGGGCGTCGCGGCGGAACCCGCGAAACAGATGCACCAGCTGTTCGTGGACCATGGTGTGGTGTTTGATGGTATCCACGAAGCGCGCTTTCTCTTTGCCATTCGGCAGTTCACCGTTGAGCAGCAGGTAGCACAGTTCCAGATAATCTGATTTTTCCGCCAGCTGCTCGATCGGATAGCCCCGATGCAGGAGAATGCCGGCATCACCATCTATATAGGTGATATCGGAATCGCAGGCGGCTGTGGAAACGAAACCGGGGTCGTAGGTGAAGTAACCTTCTCCGGTGAGCTTACCCACATCGATCACATCCGGGCCTTCAGAACCCTTGTAGATGGGTAAGTCGATGATTTTGCCATCGACATGCAGTTGGGCGGTTTTGCCCGAAGAGTCTGCCATGCGTCCTCCCGCGGAGATGAATTATTTGCCAGGGCCTTTCTGAGTACAGGCATCAGGCCAGTGTGGGGGTCCCCGGCTGTTCTTAGATGGGGCGAGCGGGGAGCGTATAAATGGCGATGGCGGATGTCAATTAACTCCGACACAGGCGGTGCACAAAGATGGCCGGCGGGCGACCCGAGCAGGTTTGACCTGTACAATGCGGACCCTGGCCGACTAAAATTTGGCCGCGCTCGCCAGCCCGATTGTTGCAAGCCGTTCCCACCAGACCCGATTCGGCCAGGTGCGATGTCTGCGCTCGGAGCGGAAGGCGCCCTGTGTCCGAAAGCGGACCGCTGTCACCGGCGGCCGCGGATATCGATCAGCTTTCGCAAGCGACTGCTGGAAGGATTACCGGAAGGATTGCCGAAAGGTAGAAGGAATGCCGGAAGGTAACAGAAGGGATCTATAAGGGATTAAATGACGAACAAACAACGCCCCGTTTATCTGTCTCTGACTCAATTTCGCTGGCCGCTTCCTGCAATGGCTTCGATCACCCATCGGATCACCGGCGTCATGCTCTTTGTCGGCGTCGCCTATCTGTTGTGGCTGCTGGACCTGGCGTTGCAGTCGGAAGCGGGGTTTGCAGCCGCAGCCGCGACACTGGCCCTGCCGCTGCCCAAGCTGGTGCTCTGGGGGGTACTGGTGGTGCTGCTCTACCATCTGATCGCCGGCGTGAAGCATTTGCTGCTCGACTTCCACATCGGGGACACCATGGAAGCTGCACAAGCCGGAGTCTGGACCGTTTTCGCCATCACTGCGGTACTGGCCGCTCTGCTGGGAGTGTGGATATGGTAGCCAATGTCACAAGCCTGACCCGCAATGGTCTCTCCGATTTCCTGCTGCAGCGGGTGAGCGCGGTCATACTCGCCGTCTACACGCTCTGTGTCCTGGGATTTTTTCTCGCAAACCCGGAGCTGACGCACCTGCAACTGAAGGCTTATTTTGCTTCCACGCCCATGCTGCTGTTCAGTACCCTGACCGTGCTCGCCACCGCAGCCCATGCCTGGATCGGCATGTGGACGGTCGGCACGGACTATATCCGCGAACACTATTTCGGCCGTCACTCGACGGCTTTCCGAATGGCATACCTCAGTGGCTGTGTACTGCTGCTGTTCATCTATGTGGTATGGGCCTTACAGATGTTTTGGAGTCTTTAGAGCGATGGCCAGAATTCGAAAGATGGAGTTCGACGGTGTGATCGTCGGCGGTGGCGGCGCCGGCATGCGCGCATCTCTGCAGCTGGCCCGGTCCGGCCTGAAAACGGCCGTCATCACCAAGGTGTTTCCCACCCGATCCCACACCGTTTCGGCCCAGGGCGGTATCACCTGTGCGATCGCCAGCGACGACCCGAATGACGACTGGCGCTGGCACATGTACGACACGGTCAAAGGATCCGACTACATCGGCGACCAGCGGGCCATCGAATACATGTGCAGCGAAGGCCCCCAGGCTGTGTTCGAGCTGGAACACATGGGACTGCCGTTCTCACGAACCGAGAACGGGCGCATCTACCAGCGTCCGTTCGGCGGTCAGTCCAAGGACTTCGGCAAAGGCGGGCAGGCCGCGCGCACCTGCGCAGCCGCGGACCGCACCGGCCACGCGCTGCTGCACACGCTCTATCAGGCTAATCTGCGGGCCAACACCACCTTCCTGAACGAGTGGTTCGCCGTAGATCTGGTGAAGAACCAGGACGGCGCAGTGGTCGGTGTGATCGCCATCGAAATCGAATCCGGCGAAGTGGTCTATGTGCAGTCCAAGGCCACCGTGCTCGCCACCGGAGGCTCGGGGCGCATATTCGCAAGCACCACCAATGCACATATGTGCACCGGTGACGGTGCGGGCATGGCTCTGCGCGCCGGTTTCCCGCTTCAGGATATGGAGATGTGGCAGTTTCACCCCACCGGCATTTACGGCGCAGGCACTCTGGTCACTGAAGGCTGTCGCGGTGAAGGTGGCTATCTGATCAACAAGGACGGCGAGCGCTTCATGGAACGCTATGCGCCCACAGCCAAAGACCTGGCGGGCAGGGATGTCGTCGCCCGTTCGATGATCATCGAGATCCTCGAAGGACGGGGATGTGGTCCGAACGGCGATCATGTGATGCTGAAACTCGACCATCTGGGTGCGGATGTTCTCAACAGCCGACTGCCCGGTATCCTCGAGCTCTCACGCACCTTCGCGCATGTGGACCCCATCAAGGAACCCATTCCCGTGGTACCCACCTGCCATTACATGATGGGTGGCACTCCCACCGGCATCACCGGGCAGGCGATCACCCAGGATGGCAATGGTGTGGACCAGCTGGTGCCCGGCCTTTACGCCGCCGGAGAGGCGGCCTGCGTATCCGTGCATGGCGCCAATCGTCTCGGCGGCAATTCGCTCCTCGATCTGGTGGTGTTCGGTCGTGCGGCAGGCATGCACATCGAAGAGGTCATGCGCCAGGGCGTGAGCTACCGCGAGCCCAGCGACAGCGATCTCGAGCAGGCCGAGTCCCGGCTGAATCGATGGGAAGCCTCGACCAGCGGGGAATCCGTGGCGTCCCTGAAGAAAGAACTGCAGACCGTGATGCAGAACAGTTTCGGTGTATTCCGCACAGAAAAAAACATGGTTGAGGGGATATCCAAACTCAACGATCTCCGCCAGCGGATTGGCAAAGCACATCTGTCGGACAAGAGCCGCGCTTTCAATACCGCCCGAATGGAAGCCCTGGAACTGGACAATCTGCTCGAAGTCGCCGAAGCCACCGCCATCGCCGCGGAAGAACGCAAAGAGAGTCGCGGAGCACATGCCCGGGACGATTACCAGGTTCGCGATGACCAGAACTGGTTGTGTCACAGCCTGTATTTCCCGGGTGAGAAGCGGGTCGCAAAGCGTGGGGTCAATTTCGAGCCCAGCACGGTACCCGTATTCGAACCCCAGGAACGCAAATACTGACAGTCAGTTCCAGGACTGAAGCCAGCAAATTTAGAAAGCCAGCAGCTTAGAAGGATTGAATCGACATGCAGGTGAGCGTCTACCGATACGACCCCGACGTTGACGAGGTTCCCGCGATGCGGGAGATGAGCATTGAACTGCCTGCGGGGAAAGACCTCATGGTGCTCGATGTTCTGGAACTGCTGAAAGAAAAGGATCCTTCACTTTCTTACCGGCGCTCCTGCCGGGAAGGTGTGTGTGGTTCCGACGGCATCAACATGAACGGTCGCAACGGACTGGCCTGTATCACGCCCGTGTCCGAAGCCGCCAAGAACGGCAAGCTGGTACTGCGGCCACTGCCGGGCCTCCCCGTGATCCGCGATCTGGTCGTGGACATGACCCAGTTTTATCAGCAGTACGAAAAGATCAGCCCGTTCCTGATCAACAGGACACCGGCTCCCGCCCAGGAGCGCCGGCAGACTCCCGAACAGCGGGCCGAACTCGACGGACTCTACGAATGCATTCTGTGCGCCTGCTGCTCCACAGCCTGCCCGTCTTTCTGGTGGAATCCGGACAAGTTCATCGGTCCTGCAGGATTGCTGCAGGCCTACAGGTTCCTGGCAGACAGCCGGGACACTGCCACCGCCGAACGCCTGGCCGACCTGGACGACCCCTTCTCAGTGTTCAGATGCCGGGGCATCATGAACTGCGTCAGCGTCTGCCCCAAAGGCCTCAATCCCACCCGGGCAATCGGGAAGATCCGGACTATGCTCCTGCAACAGGGGACCTGAACTATCCAGCGAGTGAACAGCACAGGCGCACCCGCCCGTACGGGTCGCTCGATGAGGAAGCGGCTGAACGGGAATCAACGCCTCGGCGGCTGCCCGTACGCACGTCACCGTAAGATTTTCGGAGTGAATGAGCATGGCTGAATCGTTTCTCGAACGCATGCAGCGCAGTTCCCATCTCGATGGTAACAATCTCGCATACGTGGAAGGTCTCTACGAATCTTTTCTCGAAGACCCCAATTCCGTGGGTGAACAGTGGCGCAGCTACTTCGAGCAGCTGCCGCGGGTGGAAGGTGCCATCCAGGCCGACATCCCCCACAGCACGGTGGTGCAGCACTTCGAGCGGCTGGGGCGCAATCGGCTCAAGGCCCGTCCGGAGCGGGAGAGCACACATGTACAGAATGCGCACGAACGCAAACAGATGCGCGTGCAGGATCTGGTCGCCGCCTACCGGCATCGCGGTCATAAAAAAGCCGCCATCGACCCTCTGGGCCTCATGGAGCGACCGCCGACTCCCATTCTCGATCTTGCCTACCATCACCTGAGCCCCGCGGATCTGGAAGAGACCTTCCATACCGGCACCTTCCACTACGGACAGGGTGCCGTAAAACTCCGGGAACTTGTCGGCGCGCTGGAACAGACCTATTCCAGCTCCATCGGCTTCGAATACATGCACATCGTGGATGCCTCGGAGCAGCTCTGGGTGCAGCAGCGGATCGAAAGCGTGCGCGCTCATCCTCAGTACAGCAACGCTCAGAAACTGTCGATTCTCGAACGTCTTACCGCGGCGGAGGGCCTGGAGAAATACCTGCACGGCAGGTATCCGGGCACCAAACGGTTCGGGCTGGAAGGCGGAGAGAGTTTCATCCCCATGATGCACGAAATGCTGCAGCGTCTCGGTTCCCACGGTGTGATCGAGACTGTCATCGGCATGGCGCACCGCGGTCGCCTCAACGTACTGGTCAATGTCCTGGGGAAAAACCCCTGGGACCTGTTCAATGAATTCGACGGCAAACTGCCGGAAGGGCCAGTCGAGGAAGCTGGGGATGTGAAGTATCACCAGGGTTTTTCCACCAATGTGATGACGCCGGGTGGCGAGATGCACCTTGCCCTGGCCTTCAACCCGTCTCATCTGGAAATCGTCAATCCCGTGGTTGAGGGCTCCGTGCGCGCCCGCCAGGATCGTCGCGTCGACAGTGACGGTAAGCTGGTTGCGCCGATTCTGGTGCACGGGGACGCCGCATTCGCCGGGCAGGGTGTGGTGATGGAAACCTTCCAGATGTCCCAGACCCGGGGCTTCAAGACGGGTGGAACCATCCATGTGATCATCAACAACCAGGTGGGATTCACCACCCACCGGCAGATCGATGCCCGTTCCACAGAATACTGCACAGAAGTCGCGAAAATGGTGCAGGCACCTATCTTCCATGTGAATGGCGACGATCCGGAGGCGGTGCTGTTTGTCACGCAACTCGCCGTCGACTACCGGATGGAATTCGGAAAAGACGTGGTCATCGATCTGGTGAGCTACCGCAGACGCGGCCACAACGAAGCCGAAGAGCCGATGAAGACCCAGCCGATCATGTATAAGAAGATCCGCTCGCTGCTGACCACCCGCACGCTTTACGTGCAGAAACTGGTCGCCGAGGGTGTCGTCACCGAGCCCCAGGCTCTGGAGATGGCAGAGACTTACCGCAAGACCCTCGAAGGGGGCGGACGGGTCGCACTCAGCCTGGTTCATGAACCCAATCCCCAGCTCTTCGTGAACTGGGGGCCATACCTCGGGCATGACTGGAATTTCCCAGCCGATACCAGGCTGCCACTGGATACCCTGCGTTCGCTGCAGACGCGTCTCGAACAGCTGCCGGAAAATTTCGTCGTGCAGCGGCAGGTGAAGAAGATACTCGAGGATCGCCACAGGATGGCCGCGGGTGCCATGCCGATCAACTGGGGATTCGCCGAGGTCATGGCCTATGCCTCTCTGATCGATTCCGGTTATGGTGTCCGCCTCACGGGACAGGACGTCGGTGTGGGCACCTTCTCCCATCGTCATGCCTGCATTTTCAATCAGAAAGACGGTAAGCGCTTCATCCCGCTCAATCATCTGAGCGAAAAAGTGAATTTCGACATTTACGACTCACTGCTGTCCGAAGAAGCCGTGCTCGCTTTCGAATACGGTTATGCGACCACAGCACCCAATGTCCTGGTGATCTGGGAAGCCCAGTTCGGTGATTTCGCCAACGGCGCGCAGGTGGTTATCGACCAGTTCATTTCTTCCGGTGCGACAAAGTGGATGCGCCTGTGCGGCCTGACCATGCTGCTGCCTCATGGCTACGAAGGGGCAGGTCCCGAACACTCATCGGCACGACTGGAGCGGTTTCTCCAGTTGAGTGCACAACACAACATGCAGATCTGTGTGCCCACGACACCTTCCCAGGTCTTCCATATGCTCCGCCGTCAGGCCATACGACCGACCCGGATTCCGCTGGTGGCGCTCACGCCTAAGAGCCTGCTCCGACACAAGCTGGCGACCTCCACGCTGGAAGAATTGAGCGAAGGATGTTTCTACAACGTCATGCGTGAAATCGACCCTCAGGACCCGGCCGGAGTGGATCGACTGGTGTTGTGCAGTGGTAAGGTGTACTACGACCTCCTCGAACGGCGGCGCGACGCAGGAGCACATAACGTGGCGATCGCCAGGCTGGAGCAGATCTATCCGTTTCCCGAGGCGGAACTGGAGGCTGCAATGGCACCCTATAGGAATCTCAAGGAAGTGGTCTGGTGTCAGGAAGAGCCGATGAACCAGGGTGCCTGGTATTCCAGCCAGCATCACATGCGTCGGGTGATACTGCGGCATTCAGAATCGATCTATCTGGCTTATGCCGGTCGCGAACCTTCAGCGGCACCCGCGGGGGGATATGCGGCGGCGCACACGATCCGTCAGCAGCGCCTGGTTGAAGAAGCTCTTTTTGGATAAACAGGACAGGATTGCAGGAAGCGCGACTATGGATATCAAAGCACCGACCTTTCCCGAATCGATCAGTGAAGGCACGGTCGCTGTGTGGCACAAACGCCCCGGCGATCCGGTCATGCGGGACGACCTGCTGGTCGATATTGAGACCGACAAAGTGGTCCTGGAAGTGGTCGCACCCGCAGACGGACAACTCAGCAGTATTCTCAAGGATGAAGGGGAGATCGTCGCCAGCGAGGAAGTCATCGCCAGCTTCACCGCCGGTGCCGTGGACAGCGCGCCGGCCCCGGTTGAAGACAACGCTGAAGCGTCAGCTGCGGATGCAGATGCAGCGGATGAATCCGGGACTGCTCAATCCGCTTCTGAAAAGTCCGGTGTTAAAGCGAAAGCGGCGATACCGGCAGCCTCAATCAGCGCAAGTCCGGCCGCACGCAAGATGGCGGATGAAGGCGGTGTCGATATCAAAGCGGTGAGTGGTACCGGCAAATCCGGACGGATTACCAAGGAGGATGTCAGCCGTGCCCTGAAAGAACAGCCTGCATCCGGGAAACCTGCTGCAGGCACGGCAGCGAGCACTGCGCCTGAATACGAAACCACAGCGCAAGGTGAGCGGGTCGAGCGGCGTGTGCCCATGACCCGGCTGCGTGCCAGCATAGCGCGCCGACTTGTGGAGGCTCAGCACAATGCGGCGATGCTGACCACGTTCAACGAGGTCGACATGCGTCCGGTGATGACAATGCGCAAGCGCTACCAGGAGGAGTTCCAGGCGCGGCACAACGGCACCCGGCTTGGCTTCATGTCCTTCTTCGTGCGTGCAGCCGTCGAAGCACTGAAGCGTTTCCCATCGGTCAACGCATCCATTGACGAGTCCGACATCATCTATCACGGCTACTACGATATCGGCGTTGCGGTCAGTACCCCGCGAGGACTCGTAGTGCCGGTGATTCGTGATGCGGATGCGTTGAGCCTCGCCCAGATAGAAGACCAGGTGAACGAATTCGGCGGCCGCGCCCGTGAAGGCAAGCTCACGATCGAAGAAATGGCGGGAGGCACATTTACCATCTCCAATGGCGGTGTTTTCGGGTCGCTGCTCTCGACTCCGATCCTCAATCCACCCCAGACGGCCATTCTGGGTATGCACAAGATCGAGGACCGGGCTGTGGTGGTTGAAGGTGAGATTGTCGTGCGTCCCATGATGTATCTGGCGCTTTCCTACGACCACCGGCTTATCGACGGTCAGGAAGCCGTCCGCTTCCTTGTGACCATCAAGGAAATGATCGAGGATCCCGCGCGGATTCTCCTGGAACTGTGAGCGGAGGCTCCAATCAGTTATGAGTGATTCATTCGATGTAATAGTGATCGGTGCCGGACCAGCCGGTTACCATGCGGCGATCAGGGCCGCCCAGCTCGGGTTGAAAACCGCCTGTATCGACAAATCCCTGGGAAAGGACGGCAAGCCGGCCCCTGGCGGTACCTGCCTGAACTGGGGCTGCATTCCCTCCAAAGCCCTGCTCGATTCCTCATACAAGTATGCGGAAGCAAAGGACCACTTTGCTGACTTCGGTATCGGTGTCGAAAAACTGAGTCTGGATGTGCCGAAAATGATCGCCCGGAAGGACGACATTGTCGCGAAACTCACGGGCGGTATCAGTGGACTGTTCAAGAATAACGGTGTCACGGATCTGCCGGGCACCGGAAAGCTGCTCGCCGGCCATCAGGTCGAATATACCCCCCATGAATCGTCGAAACAGGACAAGCCCCGGACATTGAGCGCGAAGCACATCATTCTCGCACCCGGGTCGGTGCCGGTGGAAATTCCACCGGCGAGGACCGATGGCGAGCGGATCGTGGATTCCACCGACGCACTGGAATTCCAGTCCGTGCCCGAACGGCTCGGGGTGATCGGTGCCGGTGTGATCGGCCTCGAGCTGGGCAGTGTGTGGAGCCGTCTCGGTGCCGAAGTGGTGGTGCTGGAAGCCCTCGAACAGTTTCTGCCCATGGTGGATGAGCGGATCGCCCGGGATGCACTCAAGCAGTTCAAGGGACAGGGTCTGGATGTTCGTCTCGGCTGTCGGGTGATGTCCGCAAAGTCCGGAAAGAGTGGTGTTGACATCGTCTATCAGGACAGCGAAGGCGAGCATTCGATGAAGGTGGACAAGCTCATCGTCGCGGTCGGCCGGCGCCCCTATACCGAGGGCCTGCTGGCGGCGGACAGTGGCGTCCATCTGGATGAGCGCGGTTTCCTGGCTGTCAATGATTTCTGCGCGACAGACGCCCCGGGGGTGTATGCCGTGGGAGACGTGGTCCGCGGACCCATGCTGGCTCATAAAAGCATGGGGGAGGGCGTCATGGTGGCCGAGCGCATCGCCGGTCAGAAACCCCTGGTGAACTACGACTGCATCCCGTCGGTCATTTATACCCACCCCGAAATCGCCTGGGTGGGTAAGACCGAGCAGGAGTTGAAGGCCAACGGCGATGCCTATACCGTCGGCAGTTTTCCCTTCTCGGTCAGCGGTCGTGCCATGGCGGCCAATGAGACCCAGGGCATGGTGAAAATTCTCGCGGATGCGGAAACGGATCGGATCCTGGGTGTCCACGTGCTGGGCCTGCAGGCTTCCGAACTCATCGCCCAGGCGGTGATCAGCATGGAGTTTGATGCCTGTGCCGAAGATCTGGGATTGATCATGTTTGCCCATCCAACACTGTCGGAAGCTGTACATGAGGCTGCTCTGGGTGTTGGCGGCCACGCAATTCACATGGTCAACCGTAAGAAAAAATAACCCTTAGCTAATCCTCAGGAAGAGGCTGGACTCAGATGAACCTACACGAATATCAGGCGAAGAGCCTGTTTGCTCAATATGGACTGCCGGTGTCACAGGGCCATGCCGTCGACACCGCCGATGAGGCGGTAGCTGCTGCGAAGAAGATCGGCGGGAATCGCTGGGTCGTCAAAGTACAGGTTCACGCAGGTGGCCGGGGCAAGGCCGGTGGTGTGAAGCTTGCCGACTCGCTGGAGGATATCCGGGCGTTTGCCGACAAGTGGGTTGGAAAGAATCTGGTCACCATCCAGACCGACGAGAAGGGCCAGCCGGTCAGCAAGATCTACGTCGAAAGCTGCACCGATATCGACCGGGAGCTTTATCTGGGTGCGGTCGTCGATCGCGGCAGCCGGCGGGTCGTGTTCATGGCTTCCACCGAAGGTGGCGTGGAAATCGAGAAGGTGGCGGAGGAAACACCGGAGAAGATCCTGCGTGCGGTCATTGACCCTTATGTTGGCGCACAGCCCTACCAGGGACGGGATCTGGCTTTCCGGCTGGGTCTGAAGGGTGATCAGATCAAGCAGTTCACCAGCCTGTTCATGGGGCTGTCTCGACTCTTCCATGAGCTCGACTGCTCGCTGCTCGAAGTCAATCCGCTGGTGGTCACCAGTGCCGGCAATATCCATTGTCTCGATGCCAAGGTGAACGTCGATGGCAACGCCCTCTATCGGCAGAAGGTAGTGGCTGCAATGCACGATCCTTCCCAGGAAGACGAGCGTGAGGCTCAGGCAGCCAGGTTCAATCTCAACTATGTCGCCCTCGATGGCAGCATCGGCTGCATGGTCAATGGTGCAGGCCTGGCAATGGGCACCATGGACCTGGTCAAGATTCATGGCGGCAACCCGGCCAACTTTCTCGACGTGGGAGGTGGCGCGACCAAAGAGGCGGTCTCTGAGGCTTTCAAGATCATCCTCTCGGATAGCAACGTGAAAGCTGTACTCATCAACATCTTCGGCGGCATCGTCAGCTGCGCCACCATCGCCGAAGGCATCATTGGTGCGGTTCAGGATGTCGGCGTGGAAGTGCCTGTGGTGGTCCGCTTCGAGGGCAACAATGCGAAAAAGGGGCGTGAGACCCTGGCGAAGAGCGGTCTGAACATCATCGCCGCCGAGAGCCTCACTGACGCTGCGAAAAAGTCTGTTGCCGCCGCAGGAGGTCGCGCATGAGCATTCTGATCAACAGGAACACCAGGGTAATCTGCCAGGGCTTCACCGGATCCCAGGGTACGCTGCACAGCGAGCAGGCAATCGCCTACGGCACGCAACTCGTGGGCGGTGTCACACCCGGCAAGGGCGGTACCGAGCATCTCGGCAAGCCGGTATTCGATACGGTTCGCCAGGCCGTCGAGGCAACAGGCGCCACGGCAAGCGTGATCTATGTCCCAGCCCCCTTCTGCCAGGATTCCATCCTGGAAGCTGTGGATGCAGGCAT
This sequence comes from Pseudomonadales bacterium, assembly GCA_041395945.1. NCBI lineage: Bacteria > Pseudomonadati > Pseudomonadota > Gammaproteobacteria > Pseudomonadales > Pseudomonadales bacterium. The sequence goes on along the minus strand of JAWKZN010000001.1, from coordinate 1,326,391 downwards.
CGAGCTGGTGGTCTGCATAACCGAAGGTATTCCCACGCTGGATATGCTCAGAGTGAAGGCCAAGCTCGACACCACCGGGGTACGACTCATCGGACCCAACTGTCCGGGTGTGATCACCCCCGGTGAGTGCAAAATCGGCATTATGCCGGGTGAAATCCATCTGCCGGGCAAGGTGGGCATCGTTTCCCGCTCCGGCACTCTGACCTACGAAGCAGTCAAGCAGACTACGGACCGGGGCTTCGGTCAGAGCACCTGTGTCGGTATCGGCGGCGATCCGATTCCCGGCAGCCATTTCATCGACATCCTCCAGCTGTTCGAGGCAGACCCGAAGACCGAGGCGATCGTGATGGTCGGCGAAATCGGTGGCACCGCGGAAGAAGAGGCCGCCGCCTTCATCAAAGCAAACGTCAGCAAGCCGGTGGTCTCCTATATTGCGGGCGTAACTGCGCCCCCCGGCAAGCGCATGGGACACGCTGGCGCCATCATTGCCGGTGGCAAGGGTACCGCTGCGGATAAATTCGCAGCCCTCGAGGCCGCCGGTGTACGCACCGTGCGCAGCCTCGCCCAGATCGGTGATGCGCTGGCGGAGGTGACCGGCTGGTCTTAGTCGCCGGCAAGCTGCCCTGGTGGAGCGCCGGATACCCGCGTGCTCTTGAATTGAGGCAACCAGACCCCATATAGCGCCTGGTATTGGACTAGGCGCGTACTGACATGGCTGAACCGGCAACCGAAACCTTCGGCTTCCAGACCGAAGCGAAGCAACTGCTCAAACTGATGATCCACTCCCTGTATTCCAACAGGGAGATCTTCCTGCGTGAACTCATTTCCAATGCATCGGATGCGATCGACAAGCTGCGATTCAAATCCATCTCGCAGACCGGACTCCTCGATGAAGACTCAGACTTCCGCATCCGGGTCAGCTTCGACAAGGAAGCCGGCACCCTGACGATTGCCGACAACGGCATCGGGATGACCCGGCAGGAGGTCATAGACAACCTCGGCACGATCGCCCGCTCCGGCACTGCAGACTTCCTGAACAGCCTCACCGGCGATCAGAAGAAGGATGCCAGGCTGATCGGTCAGTTCGGTGTCGGCTTCTACAGCGCCTTTATCGTTGCGGAGGAAGTCGAGGTCATCACCCGAGCAGCGAGCACCGGGGATTCCCGCACCGGTGTGCGCTGGGTTTCAAAGGGAGAGGACGCCTTCTCCATTTCGGAAGTCGATGACGTGGATCGTGGCACCGAGGTCATCCTGCATCTGCGCGCGGATGCGCTGGAATTTGCCGACGACTATCGCCTGCGCCACATCGTCCGTCGCTATTCCGATCACATTGGCGTGCCTGTCGAGATGCCGGTAGCAGGCAACGACCCGGAGTCCTCGGACGACGGGAAAAAGGCAGCAGATACCCCGGTTGAATTCGAGGTGGTGAATTCCGCAAAGGCACTCTGGACCCGCTCCCGCAGCGAGATCACAGACGATGAATACAGGGAGTTCTACAAACACATTTCCCACGATTTCCAGGACCCGCTGACCTGGAGCCACAATCGGGTCGAAGGCAAATTCGAGTACACCAGTCTGCTCTATCTTCCCCGTCATGCGCCCTTTGATCTGTGGAACCGGGAAGCACCCAAGGGGCTGAAACTCTACGTGCAGCGTGTCTTCATCATGGACGAAGCAGAACAGTTCCTGCCGCTGTATCTGCGCTTCATCAAAGGGGTCGTGGATTCGAATGACCTGCCGTTGAACGTATCCCGGGAGATTCTCCAGCAGGACGAGCGGGTCACCTCGATCCGCAACGCGCTGACCAAACGCGCGCTCAACATGCTCGAGAACCTGGCGAAAGAAAAGCCGGAGGACTACGCCACATTCATCGACGAGTTCGGCGAAGTTCTGAAGGAAGGGGCCGGAGAGGATTTTGCCAACCGGGAAGCCATTCTCAAACTGTTGCGCTTCTCCACGACCCACGACAATCTCGAAGACAAGCGTCAGGGCCTGGATGACTATCTGTCGCGGATGGTGGAAGGGCAGGACAGGATCTATTACCTGGTCGCAGACTCCTACGAAAGTGCGAAATCCAGCCCACACCTGGAAATTTTCCGGAAACGGGGCATAGAGGTCGTGCTGCTCTACGATCGGATCGATGAGTGGATGATGTCTGCCCTGCAGAGCTATCAGAACAAGGACTTCCAGGACGTCATGCGCGGAGATCTGAGTCTTCCCGGAGAAGCAGCGGATGCGGAATCCGAAGACAAAGCAGAAGATGCCGCCGTGGATTCGGAGTCCCTGACCACCCGGATCAGGACGGTGCTGGAAGATCAGGTCGAAGCGGTACGGCCGTCGAAGCGGCTGACCGATTCACCCGCCTGTCTGGTGCTCGCCGAGTTCGCGATGGGGCCTCAGATGCGGAGAATCATGGAGGCTTCCGGCCAGTCGGTGCCTGAGGAGAAGCCCATTTTCGAGTTCAATCCCTCACATCCGCTGATTCACCGACTCGATCGGGAAACGGACGAAGACAGGTTCCGGGATCTGGTGCTCATACTCTTCGATCAGGCCAGCCTGGCCGATGGATCGCCACCGAGTGATCCGGCCGCCTATGTGGGTCGATTGAATCAATTGCTGCTGAACCTCCTCAACGACTAACATCGGGCGATGACATTCATCACCGCGCGAGCGCAGCACTTTCGGTCCCTGTGCCTTGAGTACCGGACTGAGTATCACCGGCGGGTGAGCAGGGTTTTTCGCACCTTTGGTGTTCTGATCCTGGGAGCTGCCCTTACCCATCCCGTTGCGGCAGCATCGGCGACACCGCGGGATCCACTGGATCTGGAGCGGTTTCCCCACTCTACGATCGTGAAGTACGATCTGGACGAAGCGCTGCTCCCCAGGGAGTTTGCCATCGGCAGGGTGGACAAATCCCGGCGTGATGTTCGAGCCGAGCGGGAGGTACGCCCGGAGGCGACGCGGGAGACGGCGACCTATGAGATGCCACCGGCCACCAAACCTGAGGATGTCGTCAACCACTATCGGGGCTTACTGGGCAGCGGCACGATCTTCACCTGTAAAGGCCGCGATTGCGGTCGTAGCAACGACTGGGCCAACTACATCTTCGGTGAAGCCATTCTCTATGGACCGGACATCGGCCAGTTCTATCTGGCCGCGGAGCTTGGCGAACATCTGGTATCCGTTTATGTGATCGAGCGGGGTAACAAGCGGGTATACGCGCACCTTGAGGTCCTCCGGCCCCAGACCCCCATGGTTCTGCGCGGTAATGCGGAGGTAGTACAGCGTCTGGCTGGAGATGGAATCACACTCATCAGTGGCGTGAAGCCTGACAGAAACGGCGTGCTGTCAGATGGGGCACTGACCCTTCTCGGGACTCTCGGCGATGACCTCACAGTATTCAACGGACAGACCCTGTATGTGGTCTGTCATCTTTACGGGCCTGTGGATGCAGAACGTCTGATTGAACGATCGACAGAATGCGCCGGACAGGCAGCGCGCGCGCTGGCCACGGATAACGGACCGGAGTTCCGCGCTTTCGGTGCCGGCCCGCTGCTCCCCCGCACGAGCGGTGCGGCATCCCGTCTGGAGCTGGTACTGCCGCATCGTCTCAATCGTGACTGACTCAGGATCATCGCCGACGATCGGCGATGCCATCCATCAGGCTGCGGAAGCACTCGAGACCGGCGGGGTGGTGTTCGGTCACGGCACCGACAACGCCTGGGATGAGGCCGTGGCACTGGTGTTGAGTGTCACCCGGCTGCCGGATGACCGCGTCAGTCTGAACCAGCCGCTCACTGCCTCCGTCAATGCACGGATCCAGGAACTCCTGGGGCGACGCATCGCTGAACGGATACCTCTGGCCTATCTGCTCGGACACGCGCCTTTCGCCGGCCTGGATTTTCTGATCGAACCCGGTGTCGTCATTCCCCGGTCACCGATTGCCGAGCTGATCTGCCAGGATTTCTCACCCTGGCTGAGGCAGCCACCGCAACGCATCATCGACCTGTGCTGCGGCAGCGGATGTATCGGCATAGCCGCTGCGCTGAACTTTCCGGACGCGCACCTGACACTGGTGGACGTGGATGCCCAGGCGGTCAGACTCACCCGGAAGAACGTTTCCTTACACGCACTGGGAGATCGGGCAACGGTGCTGCACTCCGATCTCTTCGAGGCCCTCGCACCCGGTGGCTTCGATCTCATCCTCAGCAATCCACCTTATGTGGATGGCACCGACATGCGTGCGCTGCCCCCGGAGTACCGCCATGAACCGGGGCTGGGCCTGGATGGCGGACCCGACGGTCTGTCCGTGGTGCACCGGATCCTCGCGGCTGTGCCGGAACGACTGAACAGCGGCGGGATCCTCGTGTGCGAGGTCGGTGCGAGTGCACCTGCGCTGCTTCGTGCCTATCCAGAGACCGAGTTCTTCTGGCCAGACCTCACCGGCGGGGGAGAGGGCGTGTTCATTCTGTCGGATCATTGAGACATACTGGCGCCGCATCCACACAACGTCCCAGCAGAGCGAATCTATGGCCGGCAACACCTTCGGACAGGCTTTCACTGTCACCACCTTCGGTGAGAGTCATGGCATTGCACTGGGTGCTGTCGTGGACGGCTGCCCGCCGGGACTGGCGATCTGCGAAGCGGATCTGCAGTACGATCTCGACCGGCGCCGTCCCGGCCAGTCCAGATACACGACCCAGCGGCAGGAACCGGATCAGGTTCGGATCCTCTCCGGTGTGTTCGAAGGTCTCACTACAGGCACACCGATTGGTCTGCTCATCGAAAACGTTGATCAGAAAAGCAAGGACTACGGCGCGATCAGGAACGTCTTTCGCCCCGCCCACGCCGATCTCACCTACCAGGCCAAGTACGGCCATCGGGACTATCGGGGTGGCGGCAGGGCGTCCGCCCGGGAGACTGCGATGCGGGTTGCTGCTGCCGGGATCGCCAGGAAGTTTCTCCGCAAGGAGGCTGGAATCGAGATTCGCGGCTATCTGTCCGCGATCGGCGACATGGTTCTGCAGCCGAAGGATCTGTCGATTGTCGACAGCAATCCGTTTTTCTGCCCTGACCCTGACAGGCTGGACGACATCGCCGCCCTGATTGATCAGCTGCGGCGGGAGGGGGACTCCATCGGCGCGGAAATCACTGTGCTGGCAACCGGCATGCCGGTGGGCCTCGGTGAGCCGGTGTTCGGCAAGCTGGACGCGGAACTGGCCGGCGCACTGATGAGTATCAATGCGGTGAAGGGTGTCGCCATCGGTGATGGCTTCGAGTCCGTGCGCCAGCGAGGTACAGAACACCGGGATGAAATCCGCCGCTCGGGCTTCCTGAGCAACCATGCCGGCGGCGTGCTCGGTGGCATTTCATCCGGACAGGACCTGATTGCCCGCATCGCGCTGAAACCCACCTCAAGCCTGACCACACCCGGGAGAAGCATCGACCGTCAGGGTAACGAAGTCGACGTGATCACCAAAGGGCGCCACGATCCCTGTGTGGGTATCCGCGCCACACCAATCGCCGAAGCCATGACCGCCCTGGTGCTGATGGATCAGTATCTGCGGCACCGGGGACAGATCGGCAGCTTCCGGGGGTTTCCGGAGCCGGTCTAGCACGGTCCGGGTCAGTCGCCGGAAGCGTGTTCCGGATCTGCGTGGTCGCGCAGGATACCGAGGAACGCACTGGCCGCATTCGACGCAGTGCGTTGCGGATGGGTGACATGGCCCAACTGCCGGCGCAGGGGCGGGGCATTCGTCTCCAGCGCGATCAGGGATTCTCCGACCATGGAGGCGGGCAGCACACTCCAGCCCAGTCCAATGCCGACCAGCATGCTGATGGTCTCGAGAAAATTCGTCGACAGGGTCGGATTGAGCGCAATGTCCCGGGATTCGAACAGATCGGCGACGATGCGTCCCGTGTAGGTCGCCATGCCGGGTAGCACCACGGGATGCCTGGCGAGTTCCTGCAGGCTGAGCGCCCCACCAGACCTGCCCACCAGTGGATGATCCGCGGCGACCACGAAGCACAAGGGGTCATCCCATACAGGTACACAATCGAGCTCGGGATCTCCTGCGGGATTCAGGGTCACCACCGCGAGTTCGGTTTCCGTGCGGCGCACGAGTTCGTGGGCCGCTTCGGAATCCTCGAAACGGATGTCCAGAGACACCGCCGGATGGGCGCGGCTGTATGCCCGCAACACCGGGGCGAGCCGATGCAGGCCGACGTGATGAGAAGTCGCCAGCCGCAGCGAGCCTTCAATCCGGCTGTCCAGGTTGCGCAGCAGCCGCTCCGTATCCGCCATGCCTGCCAGCAGACTGCGTGCCCTGGGCAGCAGCAGAGCGCCGCCATCGGTCAGATAGACCCTTTTCCCGATGCGATCGAAAAGCCGCGTATTCAGACGGTTCTCCAGATTCTGGATACGCTTGGTCACAGCCGGCTGGGTGATATGCAGGGATTCAGCCGCCCGGGAGAAGGAACCGCTGTCGGCTACCGCCAGAAAGGTTTCCAGATCGATGGTCTGCATGATTCCAGATATCTATCAGAAGTATAAAAATAATGAATTTGTTTTATTCCGTAAGCGATTTTAGGCTTCCGTTTCCAGAATTCAATCCTTAAGGGCAGCCTGTGACCGCCAGAACTCTGTACGACAAGGTGTGGGACGCTCATGTGGTGGGCGAGCGCGCCGACGGTCAGACCATGATTTACATCGACCAGCAGCTGCTCCACGAAGTGACTTCTCCCCAGGCCTTCGAAGGTCTGGCGCTCGCCGGTCGCACGCCCTGGCGGGTCGACGCCAACCTGGCGACCCCGGACCACAATGTGCCGACCGACCATCGGGAGCTGGGCATCGCGGGCATCAAGGATCTGATTGCCCGGGAGCAGGTGGAGACCCTGGATCGCAACTGCCGGCGTTATGGCATCACCCAGTTCGACATACTCGACCCGCGTCAGGGGATTGTGCATGTGATCGGTCCGGAGCAGGGGGCCACACTGCCGGGCATGACGATTGTCTGCGGGGATTCCCACACCTCCACCCACGGCGCTTTCGCAGCTCTGGCCCAGGGCATAGGCACCTCGGACGTGGAGCACGTGCTGGCGACCCAGTGTCTGGTGCAGCGCAAGGCACGAAATTTCAGTGTCCGGGTCGAAGGCAGCCTCGCCCCCGGTGTGTCTGCGAAAGACCTGATTCTCGCGGTGATCGGAAAGATCGGAACCGCTGGTGCGACTGGCCACACCATCGAGTTCCGGGGTAGTGCCATCCGCGGCCTGAGCATGGAAGGCCGCATGACCCTGTGCAATATGGCCATAGAGGCCGGGGCCCGGGCGGGCATGGTCGCCGTCGACGACATCACCCTCGACTATGTGCGCGGACGGCCCTTCAGTCCGAAAAAATCCCAGTGGCCTGCCGCGGAAGCCTACTGGCGAACCCTGGTGTCGGATCCGGGGGCCCACTTCGATCGGGAGATCGAAATCGATGCGGCCGACCTGACTCCCCAGGTCAGCTGGGGCACCTCTCCGGAAATGGTCGCCGGTATTGGCGATCGGGTACCGGATCCTGAACAGCTCGCGGATGCCTCGGCTCGCGAAGCACTGGTTCGAGCGCTCACCTACATGGGCCTCAAAGCCGGCCAGTCGATCAAAGACATTGCCGTGGATCGGGTATTTATCGGCTCCTGTACCAACTCCCGGATTGAGGATCTGCGTGCGGCAGCCGCGGTGATCCGGGGCAGGCGGGTCGCCAGAACGGTAAAACAGGCAATGGTGGTCCCCGGGTCGGGTCTGGTGAAGGCTCAGGCCGAAGCGGAAGGACTTGCCGCGATTTTCCAGTCTGCAGGTTTTGAATGGCGCGCCGCGGGGTGCTCCATGTGTCTGGCGATGAATCCGGATCGACTGCACCCGGGCGAGCATTGCGCGTCCACTTCGAATCGGAACTTCGAAGGCCGTCAGGGCCACGGCGGACGGACCCATCTGGTGAGTCCGGCAATGGCGGCAGCTGCCGCACTGCATGGTCATTTCGTGGATGTGAGGGAGGAACTGTGAAGGCCTTTACACGGGAAAGCGGGAGCGTTCTGCCCCTGGATCGGGCGAACGTGGATACCGATCAGATCATTCCAAAGCAGTTTCTGAAATCGATCCATCGTACCGGCTTCGGCGACAACCTCTTCGATGCCTGGCGTTACCTGGACGAAGGTGCGATCGGCATGACACCGAACGAGCGGCGCATCAATCATGAGTTCGTGCTCAACGATCCCCGTTACCAGGGTGCCAGGGTACTGCTCGCCCGGGACAATTTCGGCTGCGGGTCGAGCCGTGAGCACGCCGTGTGGGCGCTCCTCGAATATGGATTCCGGTGTGTGATCGCACCGAGTTTCGCAGATATATTTCTTAGTAATTGCTTCAAAAATGGACTGCTACCTATTGTTTTAGAAGAAAATATCATCGATGAACTCTTTGCGCTTGCTGGGGGTGAGCGGCCTTTGGAAGTCACCGTCGATCTGCCCAGGCAGCAGATTGAATTGCCGGCGGCGAACGGCAAACTCCGCACGCTGAATTTTGCGATCGATCCCCAGAAGAAAGCTTCCCTGGTAGGCGGACTGGATGATATTGGCCTGACGCTGGCCCATCGCGAAGCGATTGCGGCATTTGAATCTTCTCATCGTCAGGCGATGCCCTGGCTCTTCAACCGCGGAGGTTAGTCCGGTGAGTACTGCGCCTGTAGAAAAAGCACTGCAGAAAATCCTGGTGCTGCCCGGTGACGGAATCGGTCCGGAGGTGGTAAGTGTGGCCGTCCGCGTGCTGGAAACGGTCGCTGCGCGCAACGGTCTGGGTCTGGAACTGGAACAGGGCCTGGTCGGCGGCGCGGCCATCGACGCCACCGGTGTCCCGCTGCCCCCGGAGACCCTGGCCAGAGCGCGATCCGCAAGGGCCATACTGCTCGGTGCCGTTGGCGGCGAGAAGTGGGACAAATTGCCCACGCTGTCCCGTCCCGAGCGGGGTCTGCTCGGGTTGCGTTCGGGTCTCGAACTGTTCGCCAATCTGCGCCCGGCCATCCTTTTCGAGCCTCTGGCTTCCGCGTCCTCGCTGCGGGCTGAACTGGTGGCCGGACTCGACATTCTCATAGTTCGCGAGCTCACCGGCGGCATCTATTTCGGTGAGCCCCGGGGCATCGAAATCGTCAATAACGAACGCCGCGGCTTCAATACCTATGTCTATTCAGAACACGAGATCGATCGAATCGCCCGGGTCGCGTTCGAACTGGCACGTAAGCGGGGTGGCCGTCTGTGTTCGGTGGATAAGGCGAATGTGCTGGAGGTGACCCAGCTCTGGCGGGAGGTCGTCGAACAGGTGGGCGCCGACTATCCGGATGTGAAGCTCAGTCACATGTACGTGGATAATGCCGGTATGCAGCTTGTCAGGGCGCCCAAGCAGTTTGATGTGATCGTCACCGGCAACATGTTCGGCGATATCCTGTCGGATGTCGCGGCGATGCTTACCGGCTCCCTCGGCATGCTGCCGTCGGCTTCCCTGGCTGCAGACGGCACCGGCATGTACGAACCCGTGCATGGATCCGCACCGGACATAGCAGGGCAGGACAAGGCCAATCCGCTCGCGACCATCCTCTCGGTGGCCATGATGTGTCGTTACAGTCTGGATGCACCTGCGGCCGCCGATCAGATCGAAAGGGCTGTGGGCCGGGTACTCGAGCAGGGCGTGCGGACGGCCGACATCTGTCCGCCGGCGGCAGACGCGGACTCGGAAAAATTTGAAGTCGTCGGCACCATCGCCATGGGTGACAGAGTGCTGACCGAACTGGAGCAGCTGTCATGAGTGAAGGGTTCGACGTAGCCGTCGTCGGTGCGACCGGTGCTGTGGGCGAGGCGATGATCGAGATTCTGGCCAGCAGAAATTTTCCGGTGAGGAGTCTCCACCTGCTCGCCAGCGAGCGCTCGGCGGGCAAGCGCCTGCAGTTCAACGGCAAATACCTTACCGTCAAGCGGCTCGATGAGTTCGATTTCAGCCAGGTACAGATCGGGCTGTTTTCCGCAGGTGGTGCCATATCGGCCGAATATGCACCCAGGGCTGGTGCCGCTGGCTGTGTGGTGATCGACAACACCTCCCATTTCCGCAATGAAATCGATGTGCCCCTGGTTGTGCCTGAGGTGAACCCACAGCGTGTGGCCGACTTTCGAGCGCGGAATCTGATCGCCAACCCCAACTGCTCGACCATACAGATGGTGGTGGCACTCAAACCGCTGCACGATGCCGCCCGTATCACCCGGATCAATGTGGCCACCTACCAGGCGGTATCCGGGGCCGGCGCGGGCGGTGTCCGCGAACTGGCCGCGCAAACCACGAATCTGCTGAACACCAAGCCCATTGAAGCGAAGGTGATGCCGGTGCAGATCGCCTTCAACGTTGTGCCCCAGATCGACAAATTCCAGGACAACGGCTACACCCGGGAAGAGATGAAGATGGTCTGGGAGACCCGCAAGATCCTCGAAGATGACAGCATCCAGGTGAACCCGACCTGTGTGCGGGTACCAGTTTTCTACGGCCATTCCGAAGCCGTACACATAGAAACGGAGCGCAAACTGACCCCCGAAGAAGCCCGCAAACTGCTGTCCCGGGCCCCCGGTGTGAAGCTGGTGGACGAGCGGGAACCAGGCGGATATCCGACCCCCGTGGGCCAGGCCGCCGGCACTGACCCGGTTTTCGTCGGCCGCATCCGCGAAGACATCTCTCATCCGAGAGGCCTGAACCTCTGGGTTGTCTCCGACAACGTACGTAAAGGCGCTGCCCTCAACAGCGTACAGATTGCGGAAATTTTGCTAAAACATCTGGGTTGAGGTACAAACCTCGCGCACCCTCGCGCTTCTGGTGCAGGCAGCGTGCACAGCGCACGGCAGTTTCGTGAATCTGTACGCATTACCTGGTGTTTGAGTGGCCGGGTAGAAACAGCCTGCAGATGGGTACCCAAAAGGCAAAAAGAACTGCCATAATTGATACTTACTGCAATTTTCAGCCTGGGTTTCTAGGTTACCGTTGCTTGTCAGGAACATGGATTTCCCGTGAACAGGCTTTCAAAACACACTGCGGTGGTGAGACCCCTGCGATGACCTATGCAAGGCAGCTTGCACTGGGCCGTTGTGCGCATGGCAACCCGGTTGGCAGCAGCACCTCAAAGCGCCGGTCTCGGCACTCCATTAACTGGTACTCGACAGGGGGCGCCTATGGTTAGGTTTTTGCTCAATAGGTTGCGCTCGGGCGCAATCTGCGTGGTCGGTATGGCTGTTTTTGCCATGTCGACCCCCGCATGGTCGTTGGGACTCGGCGAAATTGATCTGCAATCCGCCCTCAACGAGGAGTTTGTGGCCAGCATCGAACTGCTCGACGCACAGGGCCTGCAGCCGGATGAAGTGCTGGTCTCCCTCGCATCGACAGAGGACTTCAATCGGGTCGGTGTCGAGCGTTTCTTCTTCCTGACCGACCTGAAGTTCCAGGTGATCAGCGCAGCGAACGGTTCCGCACAGGTGCAGATCACCAGTTCGCGCCCGATCACCGAGCCCTATCTGAACTTCCTGGTCCAGGTGTTGTGGCCCAGTGGTCGACTGCTCAAGGAGTACACCGTACTGCTTGATCCCCCGACCTTCAGTGCCGCCGCAGCACCGGCCGTCAGAGCCCCTGCCCAGGATCGCGCAGCCGCAGGCTCGGGTCAGGTGCAGCGCTCCGCCGGTCAGGGCCGGCCGGCGGACCGGGTGCAGGTTGCACCCGCGGCCTCGGTCGCGCGTGATGGCGCCACCAGCGCACTGGATGAAGACGTGGTCGGCAACGAGTTCCGTATGACGGACCGGGACGATACCCTCTGGTCAATCGCATCCCGCAGCAGACCGTCTGCTGCGGTGAGCGTGCAACAGAACATGCTCGCGATCCAGCAGCTCAATCCCGATGCCTTTATCAACGGCAACATCAATCTGTTGAAGGCCGGTTATTCACTGCGCCTGCCCGACGAAAGACAGGCACTGGCCCTCTCGGACGGCGAAGCGCTGGCTGAGGTCTCCCGCCAGAACAGCGAATGGCAGGCCATCAACCGTGGTGAACAGATCGCAAGTCGAGGAGAAACCCAATCCACGACTCAGACAACCCGGACCGCGGACGCTGCTCCCGCAACGTCGCGCAGTCCGGTCGATGCCTCCAGCCGGAGCACAGGAACCACGCCGGCGCGACAGACAGACGGCGAACTGAAAATCATTGCCGATGATGGCGACAGCGTCGTCGGTGTGGCAGATGCCAGCGGCAGCGGCCAGTCAGCGGCCATACTGGAGGAAAACGACAGGCTCGCCCGTGAAGTGGAACAGCTGGCATCCCAGCTCGATCGCGAAAAGGATATCGCGAGCGATCAGATCGCTGTCAAGGAACGACAACTGGAAGTCAAAGATCAGCAGATCGCGGAACTCCAGGCTCAACTGGCCGCAGCCCAGCAGCAGGCTGCCAGCGCACCTGCCCAGAGCCAAAACCAAAGTGCAGCGCCCCGGCCGGACCAGGCCTGGTGGCAATCACCCCTCGTACTCTACGGCGGAGTGGGTGCTTTGGTTTTGCTTCTGGCCGGCTGGATGGTGCGCGCTCGCCGCCGTCGTGAAGAAGATGATTTCTATGCGGACAGCGAAGCCATCAGCGAAGACCGCCACGAGCCCGCCCTTGGTCAGGCTTCCGGTACCCCGGCCGAAGCCGACCTGGAGGATTTCGAAGACGAGGAGCCGGTTGCCCGGGAAGCGGACAGCAGCGAACACGAAGTACCGGATTCGGAAACCAGCGATGTCATCGGTGAGGCTGACATCTATATCGCCTATGGCCGCTACCCCCAGGCCATCGGCCTGCTGCTGGGTGTCCTCGACGAAGACGCAACCCGCAATGATGTCCGCCTGAAGCTCCTCGAAGTCTATGCGGAAACCAGTGATCGGGAAGCCTTCGATACGCACATGGCCGCGCTGATCGAGCATTGCGACGAAGAGGATGCGCTGCTGACTGCAAGGGATCTCGAGGCACGGTTCGGTGAGGGCCCCATCTCCCTGGACGAAATGGTTCAGGAACCCGACGAGCCGGCGAGCACAGCGATCGCCAGCAGGGCGGCAACCACTACCCGAACCGCGGCAGATGCGCTGGATTTCGATACCGGACTCGACGGCCAGGCGGAGGCGGCTGAAGAAGTCGAACCCCGTGACCGACCCATCGACTTCAAGCTGGAAATTGACGACGCCGCCACCGATGAGGAGGTTGAGTCACCCCCTACATCAGGTGCAGGTGACGAACTGGGCGGCGATCTGGGTATCGACTTCAACCCGGACCGTGAAGACACCGATACCCTGACCATCGATGGCGAATCCGATGATGATGCTGTGGCCGCCCTCGATGAACTGAGCCTCGATGACAGCTCGGAATTCGAATTCGACGATGAAGGCGACAGCGCCAATACCAAACTGGATCTGGCCAGGGCCTACATCGATATGGGCGACGCAGACGGTGCCCGGGACATCCTTAAGGAAGTCATCGACGAGGGCAACTCCGAACAGCAGCAGCGTGCCCAGTCGATGCTGGAAGCCCTTTAGGAAGCCATTCCGATGCGAGTGGCCCTCGGCGTCGAGTACGACGGCGGCGCCTTCAACGGGTACCAGCAGCAGCTCCAGGTGCCCAGTGTGCAGGAAACCCTGCAGATTGCGCTGAGTCAGATTGCCGATGAGCCTATCCAGCTCGCCGCCGCCGGACGAACCGACGCGGGCGTGCATGCCACCGGCCAGGTTGTGGCCTTCGAAACTGCCGCTGAGCGTCCACCACGCGCCTGGCTGGATGGTGTCAACTCCCTGCTGCCGGCGACGCTCAACGTACACTGGGCCCGGACCGTCGAGACATCCTTCCATCCCCGCTTCGATGCGACCGCACGGCGCTATATGTATCTCTTTTACGAAGATGCACGGCGCTCGACGCTGCTGGATGCTTACGCAGTACGCAGTCAACCTCTGGACGACGACGCCATGCACCGCTGCGCGGCTGTACTGGTGGGCGAACATGACTTCAGCACATTTCGGGCAGCAGGCTGCCAGTCCCGCTCACCCTTTCGCTGTGTACACCGCATCGCCATACACCGGTTCGAATCCTTCGTGGTCATCGACATCACCGCCAATGCGTTTTTGCTCCACATGGTCCGTAATATCGCCGGTGCACTGTGGCAGGTCGGTCAGGGACGCGGCAGCCTGTCCTGGATCCGGGAACTGATGCGGGCCGGCGATCGCAGCAGGGCACCTGCGACAGCACCGGCCCGGGGCCTCTACCTTGTGGACGTGCGATATCCGCACGAGCACCTGCCGGGTGGCCGACTGCCCGGACTGCTGCGCGCCCTCGGCAGCCTTGACCGGTTTTAAAGAGACCGGTTTTAAAGAGACCGGTTTTAAAGAGACCGGTTTTAAAGAGACCGGTTCTGAAGACCTCCCGGCGCCATGATCCGGGCCCTGCAGGCGGGGGATGGGCGCACGGCCCTCAAAGCGTTTTTCATCCCCGCACGCCTTCGTTAGACTAGCGCGCTTTCTCACCCCACCCGGCGGTGCGGACAGTGAGCAAAGATGACAGAGTGCTCCGGAACCCGAATCAAGGTCTGTGGAATCACCCGTCCTGAAGATGCCGAGGCGGTGGCCCGGGTCGGCGCCCATGCCCTTGGCCTGAATTTTGTCGTTTCCAGCCCGCGGGCTGTGGGAATCGCAACCGCCGCAGAGATCGCCGGACAGGTCGAAGGCAGGCTGCAGCGGATTGCCCTGTTTGCGGATTCCGGCATTGCCGAAGTCGAACAGGTGCTGCGCAGCGTCGACATCGATCTGCTGCAGTTTCATGGTGCTGAGCCCGGCGCACTGTGCCGCAGTTTCGGTTTACCGTACATGAAGGTGGTCAGTGTCGGGCGCAATCCCATCGACCTGTCGCTGCTGGCCGAAGAGTATCCGGACGCCTGTCTGCTGCTCCTCGATACCTACATTCCCGGACAGGCAGGCGGCACGGGCCGGCCTTTCGACTGGTCGCTGTGGCCGCAGAGGTCCCCGTGGCCCCTGGTGCTGGCGGGGGGCCTGACGCCGGACAATGTCGAAGCGGCCATTCGACTCACACATCCCTTCGGGGTCGATGTCGCCGGTGGCGTCGAGGGTCCGGTCAAGGGTGTAAAAGACCCGGATCGACTGGCCCGGTTCGTGGCCGCCGTACATGCGGCGGATCGACGGGACAGCTGACCTCAGGCTTCAGTCAACACAGGAATCGAACATGGACGGCGCTAACAGATACGACCAGCCCATCGGCGGCCACTTCGGCCAGCATGGCGGCCGTTTCGTTGCGGAAACCCTGATGCATGCGCTGGATCAGCTCACCGAGCTGTATGAGTCAGCATCGAAGGATCCTGAGTTTCAGGCCGAGTTTCGTCGCGATCTGGCCAACTACGTGGGTCGGCCGACACCGCTGTACTGTGCCGAGCGATTGACCCGGCATCTGGGTGGCGCGCGCATCTACCTCAAGCGGGAAGATCTCAATCACACCGGCGCCCACAAGGTAAACAACACCATCGGCCAGGCACTGCTCGCCAAACGCATGGGTAAACCCCGGGTCATTGCGGAGACCGGAGCGGGACAGCACGGGGTCGCAACTGCAACGGTCGCCGCCCGGCTCGGTCTCAAGTGCCAGGTTTATATGGGTGCTGAAGATATCAAAAGGCAGAGTCTCAACGTCTACCGGATGAAGCTGCTGGGCGCGGAAGTGATCCCCGTGCACTCCGGCTCCCGGACCCTGAAGGACGCCATGAACGAAGCCCTGCGGGACTGGGTAACCAACGTGGACGACACCCACTACATCATCGGCACCGTTGCGGGTCCGCATCCATATCCGATGCTGGTTCGGGATTTTCAGTCGGTGATCGGCACCGAGGCTCGCGCTCAATGTCTCGAAGCCGAAGGGCGTCTGCCCGATGTACTCGTTGCCTGCGTGGGCGGTGGTTCAAACGCTATCGGACTGTTCTATCCTTTCATCGATGACGCCAGTGTGCGAATGGTGGGAGTGGAAGCCGGCGGCGACGGCATCGAGACAGGACGCCACGCAGCTCCATTGAATGCCGGCCGCATCGGTGTATTGCACGGCAACCGCACGTACCTGATGGAAGACGACGACGGCCAGATCATCGAGACGCACTCGATCTCGGCCGGCCTCGATTATCCGGGTGTCGGACCGGAGCACGCCTACCTCAAGGACATTCGACGCGCCGAATACAGCGCCGTGACAGATGACCAGGCGATGGCCGCCTTCCGTCTGCTCAACCGTGTGGAGGGTATTCTCCCCGCACTCGAATCCAGCCATGCGCTCGCCTGGGTTTCCGAGCATGCGGGTTCAATGGATCCGGAACAGATCATCATCGTCAATCTGTCCGGCCGCGGCGACAAGGACATCCTCACCGTCGCTGACATCGATGGAATAGCACTGTGAGCCGCCTGACGGGCTGTCTGCAGACACTTCGATCCAGCGGTCGCAAGGCACTGGCCACTTTCATCACCGCCGGTGATCCGGACAGTGCAGCGACTGTTCCCGCACTGCATGCCCTCGTCGCCGGTGGTGCAGACATTCTCGAACTCGGCATACCGTTTTCCGATCCGGAAGCGGAAGGACCTACGATCCAGGCTTCATCCGAACGCGGTCTGGCCAGCGGGATGACTCTGCGTGGCTGCCTGAAGCTGGTGGCGGGTTTCCGGGAGAAGGATGCGGAAACTCCGGTAATTCTCATGGGTTACCTGAACAGTGTCATGGCCATGGGGTTTGCAGCTTTCGCCGGTGCCGCCGCACAAGCGGGTGTGGATGGACTGATCCTGGTCAATCTGCCACCCGAAGAGGCGGAAGAACTCAAGGGGGAACTCGCGCCGCACGGCATCGATCTCATCTTCCTCGTAGCGCCAACGACGACCACTGAGCGTGCCCGGATGATTGCCTCCCATGCCAGCGGCTTCATTTATTACGTGTCCCTCAAAGGCACTACAGGAGCCGGTCATCTGATCGCGGAATCGGTTGCAGCAAAGGTGAGTGAGTTGCGCGCGGCCAGCCCCCTGCCGGTACTGGTTGGGTTCGGTATCAAGGATGGCGGGACGGCGAGTGCGGTCGCCCGCCACGCTGACGGTGTGGTGGTCGGCAGCGCGCTGGTCAATACCATGGCCTGCCAGCAGAATTCCACGCTTCGACTGCAGGAGTTGACCGCGCAGGTTGCTTCGATTCGGACTGCGCTCGATGCCGGGAGCCCGGGCTAGCAGAAATGCAGGCAGATCCCTCAAGTTCGATCGACCGCACGAAGTCCCTCGCCGACTGGCTCGAATTCGCGGAGTCCATTCACCCCAAATCGGTGGATCTCGGCCTGGAGCGTGTGCGCCGCGTGGCGGAACGGCTGGGTGTGCTCAGGCCCGCACCACTGAGTCTCATCATTGCAGGAACAAATGGGAAAGGTTCCACGGCAATTGCCGCCGAAGCCCTGGGTCTGACCGCCGGTCTGAAGGTCGGCACAACCCTGTCACCGCACGTACACCACTTCAATGAGCGGGTTCGTATCGGCGGCGTGCCACTCGATGATGCTGCGCTGGCCGACCTGTTTGCCCGGGTGGATGCGGCAAGAGACCAGGAAACTCTCACCTATTTTGAATTTTCCGCCCTGGTGGCGCTGCTCGGCTTCAGGCAGGCCCGGGTCGATCTGGCGATACTCGAAGTCGGACTCGGCGGACGCCTGGATGCCTTCAACATCGTCGATGCGGACCGCGCGATCGTCACCAGCATCGGACTGGACCATCAGGACTGGCTCGGCAGTGATCTCGAGCAGATCGGCCGGGAGAAGGCGGGCGTGTTCCGTCAGGGCCAGCCGGTGGTCGTGGGGGCTGTGACAGATTCCGTCATTGCTGCAGCAGACAATCTCAACTGTTCGGTGCAGCGCCTCGGCAGGGAATTCAGCATCCAGGAGTCTCCCCGGGATTGGGTATATCGATCATCCCGGCGTGCTGGAATCCGGATTCCCCGCAGCGATCTTGCGCCGGCCAATTGCGCACTGGCCATTGCCGCACTGTCCAGCCATCTGCAGCTGTCAGATCCGCAGATCGTGCAGGCCATGAGTGGACTGTCGCTGACCGGCCGCATGGAGCTGTACAAGGTGCAGGGTGTGAGCCTGATTCTGGACGTCGCGCACAATCCAGCTGGGGCTGATTTTCTGCGCCAGCAGTTGGAGCGCCGCTTTCCTGAGCAACGCTTTGTGGCCGTGTGCGGCATGCTGGCGGACAAGGACGCCGCGGGAGCTGCAGCTGCACTCGATGGCATAGTCCGGCAGTGGTTGACTGTGGACACCACAGGACCCAGAGGGCAGAGTGCCGCCAGCCTTGCCGAGCAGCTTGTCTCCGGTCTGGAGAAAGGGCGGGCTGGGCAGCGTGCCGCCCACACCGGGATCGGAACATTCGACCGTTTCGGGGATGCCTGTGACGCCGCCGTGTCGTGTGCCGGAGCGAAGGATGCTATTCTCGTGTTCGGTTCGTTCAGCGTGGTGGAGCAGGCACGAAATCACTTACGCGAAGCCAGATAGTATATGCGGGAAAAGATGGACGAACAGACTCGCTATCGGGTGACCGGCAGCCTGTTTCTGCTGGCTGTCCTCATCATCTGCCTGCCGATGATCTTTGACGGCGAAGGCGAACCTCCGCTGGAGATCGAGCCTCTCGAAGTGGTCACCGTATCGCCCGAAGTCACCGCACTGGATACGGTCGCACCAGACAGCGAGATCGTTGCCCGTGCGGACGAACTGCGCGGTCGCTACGACCAGGAAGGTTTCTCCACTACCGATGGCACCCGCATCGGCGAACCGGTGCTGACGACCCCGACGCCTGAAACCAGGATCTGGGCAGTGCAGGTGGCGAGTTTTTCCGATTCCGAGAACGCCTCCAGGATGCGCGACAAACTCCGCGAGCAGGGCTTCGAAGCATTCATTTCTACGGCTCGGTCCGGTGAAAGTGTGATGAGCAGAGTGGGTGTAGGGCCTCTGTTGAGTCAGACAGATGCAGAAACCCTGCAGAAAGAACTGGCGCAGATGCTGTCGGTCAAAGCGCGCGTGATGGCTTTCGCCAACTGATGATCAACCACAGACAGATGGCTGCAAACTGATGGCCGCCGCTGACATCGTTATCCTGATCGTGGTGCTGCTTTCCGCAGTCATCGGGCTGGTGCGCGGACTCTTCCGCGAGGTTCTGTCTCTTGGTACCTGGCTCGCCGCATTCCTGCTCGCCCTGTTTTTTGCGCCGGACGCTGCAGAGCTGCTGTCCGGTCAGATCACCGACCACTCGGTGCGGCTGATTGCTGCTTTCTTCATCATATTTCTGCTCACGCTCATTGTCGGGGGTATCGTGCAGTGGCTGGTGAAGCAGTTGATCACCACCACCGGACTCACGGGAACCGATCGCTTTCTCGGTTTTCTTTTCGGCAGCGCGCGCGGGGTGCTGGTCTGCATCGTTGCTCTGATCGCTGCACGACCCTTTGTCGAGGAAAGCGACTGGTGGCGTGCAAGCCGTATCGCGCCTGAGCTGCTGGCTTTCGAACAGGATGTTCTGAAGCTGTTTCAGAAAGGCAAGGATGTAATTTCAGAAGTCTCGGAACAGGTCTGAACACATGTGCGGTATCGTTGGAATCGTCAGTCAACAGAACGTCAATCAGCAGATTTATGATGCCCTGACCGGCCTGCAGCATCGCGGCCAGGACGCCGCCGGCATGGTCACCAGTGATGGCCAGCGTCTGCACCTGCGCAAAGGTAACGGACTGGTTCGTGATGTGTTCCAGCAGCATCACATGCAGCGGCTGATCGGCACTGTTGGAATCGGGCATGTGCGTTACCCCACGGCAGGGAGTGCCAGCTCGGCGGAAGCCCAGCCCATGTACGTGAATTCGCCCTACGGCATCATGCTTGCCCACAACGGCAACCTCACCAACTCGAACACCCTGCAGGCGGAGGTCTTTCAGGAAGACCTCCGTCATGTGAATACCAACAGCGACTCCGAAGTGCTCCTCAACGTCTTCGCACACGAACTGCAGATCCAGCGGGCCCTGCGGCCGGATCCCTCGCATGTCTTTAATGCCGTCGCCGGTGTCCATCGTCGCTGCAAAGGTGCATACGCGGCAGTTGCGCTCATCGTGGGGTGTGGCGTCGTCGCTTTCCGGGACCGGTTCGGGATTCGTCCTCTGGTGTTCGGTCGACGGGAATCCGCCACAGGATACGACTACATGGTGGCGTCAGAAAGTGTCGCGCTGGACACCCTCGGCTTCGAGCTGATCCGCGATGTCGCACCCGGGGAGGCCGTGTTCATAACCAACGACGGGCAGGTGCACACCCAGGTCTGTGCGCAGGAGACGGAGCTCACACCCTGCATATTCGAGTATGTCTATCTGGCCAGACCCGACTCCATAGTGGACCGGATATCGGTCTACAAGTCCCGTCTGCGGATGGGAGAGCATCTGGCAGAGCAGATCCTCGAAAGATTTCCCAACGGCGATCACGACATCGACGTGGTCATTCCGATTCCGGACACCGGGCGTACCGCGGCACTGCCGCTGGCCCACCAGCTGAACGTGAAATACCGGGAAGGCTTCATCAAGAATCGTTACATCGGCCGGACCTTCATCATGCCCGGTCAGAAGTTACGCCAGCAGTCTGTCCGCCAGAAGCTCAATGCGATCGAGCTCGAATTCAAAGGCAAGAACGTGCTGCTGGTCGATGATTCCATCGTTCGCGGTACCACCATCCAGCAGATCATCCAGCTGGCGCGTGAAGCGGGTGCACGCAAGGTCTATATCGCCAGCGCGGCGCCCGCCATTCGATTTCCCAACGTCTACGGCATCGATATGCCGACGCCCAATGAATTTGTCGCCTACAACAGGACTGAAGAGGAAGTCGGACGCCTGATCGGTGCCGACATGCTGGTTTACCAGCGGATCAGCGATCTCATCACCAGCGCCCGGGAAGGCAACCCCTCCATCGGGCGATTTGACTGCTCTGTGTTCGACGGGGATTACGTGACGGGAGACATAGACGATGCCTATCTGGAGCGTCTATCGTTAGAGCGGAGCGATTCCATGAAGCAGCGCCGTGACACCGAACTCAACCCAGATCAGACTGTCATCGAACTCCACAACCACGCATGAGGTGAAAGACCTCACGGCGAAGCTCATTGACGGGCTGAATGCAATTCTGCTCGGCAAGGATACCGCGGTGAGGCTGGCGCTGACCTGCCTGCTCGCCAGAGGGCACCTGCTGATCGAAGATCTTCCCGGTATGGGCAAGACGCTGTTGTCTCACGCCCTGGCCCGGGTGCTGGGTCTGTCCTACAACAGGATACAGTTCACCAGCGACATCCTGCCGGCAGACATCATCGGTACCTCCATATTCAACCGGGACACCAGCGAGTTCCGCTTCATCAAAGGCCCGCTGTTTGCCCAGGTAGTCCTGGCGGATGAGATCAACCGGGCAACCCCGAAGAGCCAGAGCGCACTGCTGGAGGCGATGGAGGAACGACAGGTCACAGCGGACGGCCAGACCCGCCCGCTGCCGGAACCTTTCTTTGTGATCGCTACCCAGAATCCTACGACCCAGACAGGCACCTTCCCTCTGCCGGAATCTCAGCTCGATCGCTTTCTCATGCGTGTGGAACTCGGCTACCCGGAGCCCGAGGCAGAGCGGGAACTGCTCCGTGGCGGCGACCGCCGCCGGCTGCTCGAAGAACTGCAACCCATCACGGATCTGGAGTCCCTCCAGGCGCTGCAGTCGGCGGTGGACGCAGTGAAAGTATCCGAACCACTGATCGAATATGTACAGCGCCTGGTCGGCTACAGTCGGCGCGGTGCGGAGTTCGCCTTCGGCCTGTCACCGCGGGGATCTCTCGCCCTGCTGCACAGCGCCCGGGCCTGGGCAATGCTGCATGGCCGCAGCCATGTGGTGCCGGAGGACGTGCAGGCCGTGCTGCCAAGTGTGGTGGAACACCGTCTTCGGGAAGCAGCCGACTACACCGGTCATGGCGGTGGGGCACTCGCCCAGAAGCTGCTCTCCCGGGTGGACGTCGTAGGCTAGGTCAAACGCAGGTCAGGTAAAGAGGTCGAAGGGTGTCTGAACCCTCACCAGAGAATTCCCCCGCCTCCTGGCGGACGGCGATTGCCCGGGACGATTCCGTAGTCGGCAGGCGCTTCGGGAAATGGATCGATCGCCGTATTCCTCCGAGCCAGCAGATCACCCTGAGTCAGCGCAATGTTTTCATTTTCCCGACCCGCACCGGTTTCGTGTTCGGCGGCCTGCTCATCCTCCTCATTCTGGGAGCCATCAACTACCAGGCCAGTCTCGTCTACGGCGTCGCATTCCTGCTCGGCAGTCTGTTTCTCGTCACCATTCTCTACACCTTTCGCAATCTTTCCGGACTGAGTCTCGAGTTCGCAGGGGGGCGCAGCGGATTCGTCGGGGAGGATGTCGAGTTCACGGTGCGGGTCGTCAGGACAGCGGAAAGGACCAGAGAGGGCATCCAGCTCGGCTGGCCGGAAACCATTATGCAATGGGCGGAACTGATGGAGCGGGAAGCAGACGCGCTCCGGCTTTATGTGCCGGGTCTTCGACGCGGCTATCTCAATCCGGGACGTCTGCTGGTGGAGACCTACTATCCCCTGGGAATTCTGCGCGCCTGGACCTGGGTCGATCTGGATGCCCGGGTACTGGTGTATCCCAAACCGATCTTCCAGGAGTTCCCGGAGCCGGGCGGCGGACGCCGGGACGAAGGTCAGCTGATCGATCCATCAGGCAGCGACGACTTTACCGACATCAAGGATTACCGCGCCGGCGATCCGGTGAAGCACATCATCTGGCGCTCTTATGCTCGCTCGGAGCAGCTGATGGTGAAGCGCTATTCAAGCTACGTCGAACCCCGTCTGTGGCTTGATCTCGACCTGGTCAGTGGAGATCTCGAGGAGAAAATCAGTCGACTGACGGGACTTGCCCTCAAAGCCAGCCGCCTGGAACGGGAGTTCGGTTTACGGCTGGGGCATCTGACCATCAAGCCCGCACTGGGCGATGCGCATCTGGAACAGATTCTGCGGGAACTGGCCGTCTATGGACTCGCCCAGGCATAGCGGCGCCCTCGGCGTCGCCTACCAGATCCCGCGTAACACGCTGGCGCTGCTGATGGTCGCTGAGGCAGTGGTGATCCTCCCGTATCTTTTCCAGCTGTCACCCTGGCTCATCGCCGTGGGGCTGTTCTGTGGGTACTGGCGGGCCGGCGTTTACCAGGGACGCTGGGACTATCCGCCACGGTGGGTGAAGCTGATTCTGGTTGTGCTCTCGGTGCTGGGTGCGCTCACCAGTGGCGCCGACGCCTTCAGCCTGGAAACCGCCGCATCACTTCTGATTGCGGCTTTCGCGCTGAAGCTCATCGAGATGAAGAGCCGGCGCGACGCCTACCTGGTCATCTTTCTCTCATACTTCGTGATCGCTACCCAGTTCCTGTTCGATCAGAGCATTCTGATCACCCTCTACGAACTTGGCGCAATGATCGTGGTTACCGCCGCGCTGGTCGGTCTGAACCAGCTGCACACCCGTGTGCGACCGCTGGCATCAATGAAAATTGCCGCCACCCTGGTGCTGCAGGCGCTGCCCCTGACCATCGTCCTGTTCCTGCTGTTTCCGCGCATCGCTCCGCTGTGGTCCGTACCGCTGCCGTCCAGCGGATCGACCGGGATCAGTGACACTGTCACCCCGGGAGCCTTCGAGCAGCTCACCCAGTCCGATGCACTGGCGCTGCGGGTGGTCTTCGATGGCCGGATTCCGCTACCGCGGGATCTCTACTGGCGGGGTCTGGTGTACTCGGAGCTGGATGGCAGCACCTGGCGTGCAGACAAGCGCCTGCCGCCACTGGGGGAGAGCGGGATGCCGGAGGAGGGTGAGTCCTTCGACTACGAGGTACTGCTCGAGCCCACTCAGCGAACCTGGCTGTTCGGCATGAACGTCGCACATCCGCTGGACGCCGGTGTACGGCGCACGCGCGATCAGCGCATCGAGGTGGCAGAGCCGGTGCTCTCAGTTTTTCGCTATCGCGTGCGCTCTTTCCCTCAGGAAGCATCCGACCTGCTGCTCAACCCGGTCCTGCGCACGAGGGAACTGCAGCTGCCCGGGTTGCTCAATCCGCGAGCGAGATCCTTCGCCGCCGAGTTGCGCGCCCGCCATGACGACGACGCGGGCTTTGCGGCGGCGCTTCTGACCCACATCCGGGAGCGACCTTACCGGTACACGCTCAATCCACCCCGCTATCCGGACCCCGATCCGATCGACGCTTTCTGGTTCGACGGGCGGGCAGGCTTCTGTTCGCACTATGCCGGGGCATTCGTATTCATGATGCGAGCCGCCGGTATCCCGGCGCGGATGATCGGTGGTTATCAGGGTGGCGAAATCAATCCCTTGTCGGGACATCTCATGGTGCGTCAGTACGATGCGCACGCCTGGGCGGAAATCTGGCTCGATGGCGTCGGCTGGCAGCGTTTCGATCCGACTGCCGCCGTCGCCCCGGAGCGGATCGAGCGCGGCTTGAGCAGCGCGCTGTCCGCCGAGGACAGGGCGACACTGTCGCTGCTGACCAGTGCCCGGCTCGGTGACTGGGCGCTTGCCAGCCGACTTCTGCAGTGGGCGGATTCCATGGAGCACCGCTGGAATCTCTGGGTAGTCGGCTACGACAACAGGTTTCAGTCGGATCTTCTCAGTGCTCTGCTGGGCGAGATGACACCGGCACGGATGGGGCTTGCACTGCTGGTGGGCGGTGCGCTCAGTCTCGGCGCTGTTGCCATAGCCCTGTTCTGGCGCCGCAGGAGCGTCCGGCGCAACCCCGTGGAGCAGTTCTTCCTGAATTTCAGCAAGCGCCTCACAGGCCAGGGCCAGGTGAGGCAACCCTGGGAGTCTCCACCCGCCTTCGTCCGGCGTGTGGCAGACGCGGCCGGTCTCGAAGATCCCCAGGTCGCCACCCTGATCGCCGACCTGGAACAGCTGCTGTACAATCCGACCACCGCCTCCGGACCCGCCGAACTCGGTGTACTGCGTCGAGCACTTCGCAGACTGCAGTTCCGGCTGGCATTGCGCATCGCCCGCCAGGGGGGCTCTGATTGAGTGTCAAAGCGCCCTGGACGCGATCCAGTCTCAACTGGAGTGTTTCGAGTATGACTGTGCTGCGACGGACACCCTGCATCGGTGTCTGCTCAACAACCTATGGCGACCTTGTCTGCCGGGGCTGCAAGCGTTTCGCCCATGAAGTCGTGCAGTGGAACAGCTTTGATGCCACACAACAGCAGACGGTCTGGGAGCGACTCTTCGAACTGCGCGCCGGCGCTCTGAGCCACCTCGCCGAAATAGCGGACACACAACGCCTGCTGCTGCAGGCGCAACGTCTGGGAATTTCCCGGGAACAGCGGATCGAGCTCATCGCTTTTGAAGTGCTGCGTCGGGCAGCGGCCGGCGGCCCCGATCTCCGGGAACTCGGCATCAGTCCCAGACAGACTGCGCTCAACCCGGCCGAGCTGTACACCAGCATAGAGCAGGAGATCTACCGTCGTTCCCTCGCACGCTACGAGCACAGTTTTCACATCCCTGCACAATGAGCACGCGCCAGGACAATGCCGTCCAGCGGGTTCTGAAATTTCTGCCCTGCCGCACCCCCCAGGCCTGGCTGGATCAGGTACCCGCGCATCTGCCTGAGCTGCTCATAGATCATGCCAACTGCGAAAAAAAGGCCGCGGGCAGCGCTCTGTCGCTGCTGTATCGATACGTGGAACATCCGGAACTGATGAGCGCGCTGTCGAAGCTGGCCAGGGAGGAGCTGCGACATTTCGAGCAGGTGTGCGAACATCTGGCTGCCCGGAAGATCCCCTACCGGCATCTGTCATCCAGTCGCTATGTCGCAAGCTTGCGATCTCACATACGTACACACGAGCCATGGCGGCTGATCGACACGCTGCTGGTCTGCGCCGTCGTCGAAGCCCGCAGCTGTGAACGGTTTCTGAGTCTGGCGGGTGTTCTGCCGGAGGATCTGGCGGCCTTCTACCGCAAGCTGCTCGCTTCGGAAGCCCGGCATTTCACAGGCTATCTGCATCAGGCAGAACGTCTCGCAGGCGAGTCCTGTGCGGAAAAGCTGGCGCAGTTACTGACGGCGGAAAGGGATCTGATTCTCTCCCCGGACACGGATTTCAGGTTTCACAGCGGCCCTCTGCGGGCCGTCTGACCGGGTTACTGCTCAGGTCCTGTCTATCAGATTCTGTCTAAAGGGAAGCATTCGAGTCGAGGCGACTGCCCGGGCAGCATTCGCAGCAGCCAGCCGCAACGCTCCCAGGCACCGAGGACGTAACGCGCTCCCCAGTCGCTGACATGCACCCCGGGCCTGTGGGTGTGTCCGTGCACCAGTCTGTCAGCTCCGGTTTCCCGAACTATCCGGCTCACCTCGATTGAGGAGACATCCATGATGTTGGCCGCCTTGTTTGCGCTGGTGCGCTGACTCTCTGCACGCATCGCACCTGCAAGTACTCGACGCTGCTCGAGTGTCATGCTCAATATGCCCTGCTGCCACTCGGAGGAACGCAGCGTCTGGCGTGCCTGCTGATAGGCGACATCGTCGATGCAGAATCCGTCGCCGTGGCTTAAGAGGGTGCCGTCCTCCAGGAGCGTCGTATCTTCGAGCAGCTGACAACCGGTCTCCTGCGCAAAGCGGGGGCCGATCAGAAAATCCCGGTTGCCATGCATGAGGAAGATCGGACAACGACGACTGGCAGCCCGCAGCAGCTCGCGCAGAGCGCAGGCGAGGGGCCCGTCATCATCATCGCCAACCCAGACTTCGCAGAGGTCACCGAGAATGTAGATAGCGCTGGCGCGCTCTGCCTCCTGTTCGAGCACACGGGCGAAGGTCGCGAAAGATGGTGTGGCTGGCTGATCGAGGTGCAGGTCGGACAGAAATATCCGCATCAGTGTGTCGCAGCATCCGCAATTTCGGCTGCCTGCAGGGTGTTCTGCAGCAGCGCCAGGCGGGTCATGGGTCCGACACCGCCCGGTACCGGGGTAATCCACGCCGCGCGTTCCGCGGCAGCTTCGAACTCCACATCACCTCGAAGTTTGCCATTGGCATCCCGGGTTATTCCCACGTCGATGACGATGGCACCCGGTTTGATCCAGGCTCCGGGTACCAGGCCCGGTTTGCCGACAGCAGAAACCACGATATCCGCATCGGCCACTTTGCGGGCCGTATCCTGAGAGAATTTGTGAGCGGTGGTAACCGTGCAGCCGGCAAGCAGCAGCTCCAGCCCCATGGGTCGACCGACATGGTTGGAGGCGCCGATTACCGTGGCGTCCAGGCCACGGATCTCAACCCCCGTATGCTCGAGCAGCTGCATGATGCCTTTCGGCGTGCAGGCACGAATGGAAGGTCGCCGCAGGGCCAGTCGGCCGATGTTGTACGGGTGGTAGCCGTCCACATCTTTTTCCGGGTCGATCCGGTCGATAAGGCGCGCGGCATCGAGATGATCGGGGAGCGGCAGCTGCACCAGCACGCCATCAATGCTCGGATCCGCATTGAGCTCGGAGATCCGCTCCTCCAGATCCCGCTGGGTGACATTACTGCTCAGGTGCTGGAAATTCGAATGGAATCCCACTTCCTCGCAGTCCCGCCGTTTGCCCCGCACATAGACTTCGGAAGCGGGGTCGCTGCCGACCAGCATGACCGCCAGGCCCGGCGGTCGCAGCCCGCGTGAGGTGCGCGATAATACGGCCGCACCGATGTCGGCACGCAGTGCGCGGGCAATGGCGTTACCGTCGAGAATCCGGGCCGGCATGGCATCTCCTGGCAAATGGCGCCGCCCAGCGGCGCAGGAAAAGCGGGCATTCTACCCCGGCGCTCGGTGTTAGGAAGCCGGATCGGCGGGTCTCCAGGTGGCCCCGCGGCAGGTTTGACGCCTCCGGATACCGCCAGTATCATCGCGCCGTTTCAGCGGCAGGCTTCACCGACCGGGGTATAGCGCAGTCTGGTAGCGCGCCTGCTTTGGGAGCAGGATGTCGGGAGTTCGAATCTCTCTACCCCGACCAATCACTCCAAGTCCTCCTGTTTACCACCTTGAACTGCCGTGACGGGGGGTCGACTGGCAAAGCGCCCGTAGCTCAACTGGATAGAGCATCGGCCTTCTAAGCCGGCGGTTGAAGGTTCGATTCCTTCCGGGCGTACCAGGTACTGTACAATCAGCGCGGCACGCCGGTGCCGGCAGCAAGGGAAAGCAGAGGAAGCAGAAAATAAGACGGCGCATCCGAGTACGCCGAATTCTGGCGCATCGAGACGCGCTTAATCAAACCGTGGTGGACGTAGCTCAGCTGGTAGAGCTCCGGGTTGTGATCCCGGCGGTCGTGGGTTCGAGCCCCATCGTCCACCCCATTTAGCACGAAGCCCTATTTATATGCAGATCTCCATCGAAACCATGAGTGGCCTGGAGCGACGGCTCACCATTTCGGTTCCTTCCGAAGCCTTCGAAGCACAAATTCGCAGTCGCCTCAGCGAAGCCGCCCAGCGTGTCAAGTTGCCTGGCTATCGCCCGGGCAAGGTTCCGCTGAAAGAGGTGCGCAGACGCTTCGGTCCGTCCGTCCGGGCTGAGATCGCCGGAGAACTCATGCAGTCGAGCTTTCTCGATGCCATCCGCCAGGAACAGCTGTCGCCCGCGGGTTCACCGAATCTCGAAGTGGTGAAGATGGATCCGGGCATCGATTTCGAGTTCACCGCCACGTTTGAAGTCTATCCCCAGGTCGAAGTTGCCAACCTCAAGGCTGTGACCGTGCGCAAGCCGGAGGCTGAGATCACGGATGCGGATGTGGACGCGATGATCGACCAGCTTCGCGACCAGCGCAAAGACTGGGTGTCCGTCAGCCGTGGCGCTGAGCCCGAAGACCGGGTGACCCTCGACTTCGTGGGCAAAATTGATGATGTCGCTTTTGAAGGCGGCACCGGCGAAGACGTCACCTTCGAGGTCGGCGCCGGTCAGATGATTGAAGATTTCGATCAGGGCGTCCGTGGCGTGGCCGAGGGTGAAGAGGCGGAATTCACAGCCACCTTCCCGGAGGATTATCAGGCCGAGAACCTGCGCGGCAAGACGGCGACTTTCACGGTTAAGGTCAAAAAAGTGGAAAGTGCAGTCCTGCCGGAGCTGGACGACGAGTTCTTCAAGGCCTTCGGGATCAGTGAAGGTGGCGAGTCGGCTTTTCGCAGCGAAGTTCGCAGCAACATGCAGCGTGAAATGGACGCTGCGGCATCGAATCAGGTGAAGAGTCAGGTCATGGACCAGCTCCACAAACTCCACACCGTGCAGTTGCCGAAGGCGGTGGTCGACCGGGAAATCGAGGCTCTGAAGCAACAGATGATGGGCCAGTTTCAGGCCTACGGGCAGAAAGCGCCTGAGATCGATCTCCCGGGTGAGTTGTTTCTGGAACAGGCGGAACGACGGGTCTCGGTCGGTCTTATTGTCAACGAAATTGTCTCAAAAGCAGGGATCACACCGGATGCTGATCGGGTCAAGGCGCGCATCGAAACCCTGGCAGCCGGGTATGCCCAGCCTCAGCAGGTGGTGAACTACTATTACGGTAATCCGGAACAGCTCGAAAAAATCGAGATGGCGGTCTTGGAAGATCAGGTGATCGACCACATATTGGCTAAGGCGAGCGTGGAAATCGTGCCTTCCACCTATACCGACATCATTCGTGGCACGGCTGTCGCCACCGATGAGGACGAGGCGGCCCCGACATCAGCCGACCCGCAGTCGGCCGACCCGCAGTCGGCGGGCGGTCAAGCCTCGGCAACAAGCTAATTTCCTTCGAGCAGCCCAGGAGCATCAATGTCCAACTCCAAATTCGACGACAGCGGCTATCCGGCCACCACCAATCTCGGCCTGGTGCCCATGGTGGTAGAACAGTCCGCCCGGGGCGAACGCGCTTACGACATCTATTCGATGCTGCTGAAGGAGCGGATCGTCTTCATGGTCGGTCCGGTTGAGGATCAGGTGGCCAATCTGGTTGTGGCCCAGTTGTTGTACCTTGAATCCGAGAATCCGGATAAAGACATACACCTTTACATAAACTCTCCGGGGGGCTCAGTCACCGCAGGGATGGCCATCTACGACACCATGCAGTTCATCCGCTGCGATGTCAGCACCATGTGTATCGGTCAGGCCGCCAGCATGGGCTCCTTTCTGCTTGCGGCAGGGGCAAAGGGCAAGCGCTATTGCCTGCCAAACGCCCGTATGATGATGCACCAGCCCTCAGGGGGTTCGCGCGGCGTCGCGAAGGACATCGAGATTCAGGCCAAGGAAATTCTGCTGCTTCGCAAGCGCCTGAACGGTCTGCTTGCGGAACATACAGGTCAGCCCGTGGAGCGTATTGCTGAAGACACCGATCGGGATTTCTGGATGAGCCCGGATGAAGCGAAGGCCTACGGACTGATCGACGTGGTTCAGACGCCTCGCAAGAAACTTCCGAAAGCAGTCGCGGGCTGAACCCCCTCTGCGAACTTCCCGGCTGCGATTTCCTTGCAAACACAACCGGTTCGGACTACATGCCAGGGGTTGCAATATGCCCCCCAAGGCAGCAAGGTAGCGGCTATTAAGAGGATAAAGGCTTAGATTCATGGCAGACGAAAGCGGTAAGGGCGACGACTCCGGAAAGCTCCTGTACTGCTCCTTCTGTGGCAAGAGTCAGCACGAAGTTCGCAAGCTCATTGCCGGGCCCTCGGTGTTCATCTGCGATGAATGCGTCGAGCTGTGCAACGACATCATCCGTGAAGAGGTCTCGGAAGGCAGCCAGAGCAAGCAGACGGACCGATTGCCGGTTCCCTCTGAGATCAACGACATCCTCGACCAGTATGTGATCGGTCAGGAACATGCGAAGAAGGTGCTGGCGGTAGCGGTATACAACCACTACAAGCGCCTGAATTATGCCGGTAAGAAAGACGACGTCGAACTCTCGAAATCAAACATCCTCCTGATCGGACCGACAGGCAGTGGCAAGACGCTGCTCGCCGAGACCCTGGCCAGGCTGCTGGACGTGCCCTTCACGATCGCAGACGCCACCACGCTCACTGAGGCAGGCTATGTCGGCGAAGACGTCGAGAACATCATCCAGAAGCTGCTGCAGAAGTGCGATTACGACGTGGAGCGCGCTCAGGTCGGCATCGTCTATATCGATGAAATCGACAAGATTTCCCGCAAATCGGACAATCCCTCCATCACCCGGGATGTTTCCGGAGAAGGGGTGCAGCAGGCACTTCTGAAACTGATCGAAGGCACCATTGCTTCGGTGCCACCCCAGGGCGGGCGTAAACATCCCCAGCAGGAGTTTCTGCAGGTCAATACGTCAAACATCCTCTTCATCTGTGGCGGGGCCTTTGCCGGTCTCGACAAGGTCATCCGGGATCGTTCGGAGAAATCCGGCGTCGGCTTCAGTGCCCAGGTGAAGGGTGAGGATGAGCGGAAATCGATCG
The DNA here is from genome assembly GCA_041395945.1 of Pseudomonadales bacterium. Taxonomy (NCBI): domain Bacteria; kingdom Pseudomonadati; phylum Pseudomonadota; class Gammaproteobacteria; order Pseudomonadales; species Pseudomonadales bacterium. The sequence goes on along the minus strand of JAWKZN010000001.1, from coordinate 1,294,802 downwards.
GCGAGACGCTCCGCAACGTGGAACCCGAGGATCTGATCCGTTACGGGCTGATCCCGGAGTTCGTGGGTCGACTGCCGGTAGTGGCCACTCTGGAAGAACTGGACGTCGATGCTTTGATGCAGATCCTCACCGAACCCAAAAACTCGCTCACCAAGCAGTACTCGAAACTCTTCGAGATGGAAGGGGTCGAGGTCGATTTCCGGGAAGACGCGCTCCGTGCAGTCGCACAGAAGGCCATGGAGCGCAAAACGGGCGCCCGGGGGTTGCGATCTATCCTCGAAGCCGTGCTGCTGGACACCATGTACAGCCTGCCCTCTACGGAATCCGTTGCCAAGGTGGTGATCGACGAGAGTGTCATCCTCGGTGAGAGCGAGCCCATGCTCATGTACGAAAACGTCGAGAAGGCTCAGGCTACCCCTCAGGATTGAGCCTGCATCACAGACCGAATCGTATCGAAAGCCCCGGCGACCGCCGGGGACTGGAAGTTCAACTGGAGTATGCAGCTGAGCGGTCGCACGGAGATGCAGCAGGGGCATGGGCAACCTGATATCCGGTTTCGCCGGATCGCGCCCGGTCCCTCCGGCAGACACCCTTACCAGACACCCGAACCCGAGAAGATATGACTGAAACTGTACTGACAAATATTCCCGTACTGCCATTGCGTGACATGGTCGTCTACCCCCATGGGGTGCATCCGCTCTTTGTCGGCACCCAGAGTTCAATTAAAGCGCTCGATGCGGCAATGTCCGACGACAAGCAGATCCTGCTCGTCGCCAAGAGAGACCCTGAGGTCGATGCGCCCGGGGAGTCGGATCTCTTCAACACGGGAACCGTGGCAACAGTACTGCAACTTCTCAAGCTGCCGGATGGCACGGTAAAGGTGCTCGTAGAGGGTGGCCAGCGTGCGCGCGTACTGCGTTTACTGAACGACGACGGGAGTGCGCCGGACTACATTCAGGCCGACGTGCAGACCATTCCCGAACCGGAAGCCGAAGCACGGGAAGCAGATGCGATTGTCCGCAGTGTGCTCCAGCAGTTCGAACAGTACATCAAGGTCAGCCGGAAAGTACCCCAGGAAGTACTTTCTTCGCTATCAAGCATCGATGATCCCGCACGCCTCATAGATACGATTGCCGCCCAGATCGCCATGTCGATAGAGGACAGGCAGGCAATTCTGGAATGCTTCGAGCTGAAAGCGCGGATGGACGTGCTGCTCGGCTTCATTGAGGCGGAGATCGATGTTTCCCAGATGGAAAAACGCATCCGCGGGCGCGTTAAAAAGCAGATGGAGAAGAGTCAGCGCGAGTACTACCTCAATGAGCAGATGAAGGCCATTCAGAAGGAACTCGGCGATCTCGAGGATGCCCCCAACGAAGTAGATGAACTTCAGCAGCGGATCGATACCAGCGGCATGGGCAAGGAGGCCAGAACCAAGGCCCTGGCTGAACTGAACAAACTCAAGCTCATGTCGCCCATGTCCGCTGAAGCAACCGTTGTGCGCAGCTACCTCGATTGGATGGTGGGTATTCCCTGGAAGAAGCGCAGCAAGGTCCGCAAAGATCTTGCAGACGCGCAGCGGATCCTCGATGAGGACCACTACGGCCTCGAAGAAGTCAAAGAACGTATTATCGAATATCTGGCAGTACAGACCCGGGTGCGCAGGATGAAAGGGCCTGTGCTTTGTCTTGTCGGCCCGCCTGGTGTGGGTAAGACATCTCTTGGTGAGAGCATTGCTCGAGCCACCAACAGGAAGTTCGTGCGCATGGCTCTCGGTGGCGTCCGCGACGAAGCCGAAATACGCGGCCACCGGCGGACCTATATCGGCTCGATGCCGGGAAAGGTGCTGCAGAAGATGGCGAAGGCAGGGGTCCGCAATCCGCTCTTCCTCCTCGACGAAGTCGATAAGATGGGAATGGACGTGCGCGGTGACCCTGCAAGCGCGCTGCTCGAGGTGCTCGATCCGGAGCAGAACAACACCTTTAACGACCATTATCTCGAGGTGGACTACGACCTTTCGGATGTCTTTTTCATCTGCACTTCCAATTCAATGAATATCCCCGCGCCACTGCTGGATCGCATGGAAGTGATCCGTCTGCCCGGTTACACGGAAGACGAGAAGAAAAACATCGCCAGAAAGTACCTGTTGCCGAAGCAGGTCAGCGCCGCGGGTCTCGGAGCAGAGGATCTCAAGCTCGACGATGCGGCCATTCTGCATCTCATCCGTTTCTATACCAAAGAGGCAGGCGTCCGGGGCCTCGAGCGTGAAATCGCAAAGCTTGCGCGCAAGGTGGTCAAAGAACAGACCCTCAAAGGGCATCGAAATGCGGTAGTACTCCAGGCTGCCGATATCGAAAACTACAATGGCGTGCGCAAGTACTCCTATGGACTCGCAGAGGAGAACAATCAGATCGGCATTGTCACCGGACTGGCCTGGACACAGGTTGGCGGTGAACTGCTGAGCATCGAGGCGGTTGCAGTGCCGGGCAAGGGCAAGCAGACAAAAACCGGTTCACTGGGCGATGTGATGCAGGAGTCGATTCAGGCCGCCCTGACCTTCGTCAGAAGTCGGGCCGACGTGCTTGGTGTACCGAAAAACTTCCATGAACGGTTCGACATGCACATCCACGTACCAGAAGGCGCCACGCCGAAGGACGGTCCCAGTGCAGGAATCGGGATGTGTGCAGCCATCGTCTCCGTGCTGACCGCCATTCCCGTCCGCGCCGATGTCGCCATGACGGGTGAAATTACGCTGCGCGGCCAGGTGCTTCCAATCGGCGGGCTCAAGGAAAAACTCCTGGCAGCCCAGAGAGGCGGCATCCGGGAAGTCATCATTCCTGCCGAAAACGAGAGAGATCTCAAGGAAATACCGGACAATGTCAAGGAAAACCTCAAGATCCATCCGGTGAAATGGATGGATGAAGTGCTTGAAATCGCGTTGGAGCGTATGCCGCAACCGGAAGTGGCCAACGATCAGCTGACGATATCAGACGAAGTCGTTGCCGAAGTTGCCAACACGGCGGCAAACGTGGGTAAAAGCACCGGAAAGGAAGAGGGAGAACTTCCCATCAATCCACACTGACCCGTACCGCTGCTTTCTCCAGACCGCATACTGAGCTTGCAGCACTTCGGGGGTGTTGGTATAAATCGTCGCGAACCTTCGAGCGCTTTTTACTAGCAGCAGTACCCAACTTGCGGAATTCACGGAATCCGGAAGTTCATAAAGAGATCTCGACATCCCATCATTACCAAGGGGCAGAATGTGAATAAGACCGAACTGATCGATCGAATCGCGGAATCAGCCGATATATCAAAAGCATCTGCCGGACGGGCACTGGATGCTGCACTCGAAGCAATCACTGATTCGCTCAAGAAAGCCGACCCGGTAGCACTCGTCGGGTTTGGTACTTTTACTGTGAGAGAGCGCGCAGCTCGTACCGGGCGGAACCCCCAGACCGGGGCGCCGATCCAGATCTCAGCAGCCAAAGTCCCGGCATTCAAACCGGGCAAAGCTCTGAAAGATGCTCTGAACTAGGCAGCCGCGCCTGCCAGCGAACGTAAAGGCGCGTCACCGCGCCTTTTTTCGTAGGCTCCTTTAGTGCCTTTTTTTGCACGCTTAGTTTGTGCATTAGTTCCTGGCAGGCGACTCTCGTTTAAGCTCAATACGGGTGGTGTTGACAGACGCAACCGCCTGAAATAACAAACCGACGGACACATCGATGCTTCAGAAACTCAGAGATCAGACACAAAGCCTGTTTTTCAAGGTGCTTGTGGGGGTCATCATTGTTGTCCTGGCTATTTTCGGATTTGGCGCATTCAATCTGTTTGTGACCTCAGACCCGGCTATTGCATCTGCCAATGGTGAAGACATCACAGAACGGATGGTGATGGCAGAGGCGGAGCGGGAACGCAGAAGGCTGGCTGCCCGAATGGGTGAAAACTTTGATCCGGAGATGATCGATCCCCTTGCCTTGCAGACCATGGTGATCAATCAGCTCATTGCGCGTACGTTGCTCGGGCAGGCGGTTGATGATCTCGGTCTGGGTGCCAGCGACACACAGGTCAATGCAAGCGTCACCGATAATCCGAATTTTCAGATTGACGACAGGTTTGACGAGTCCACCTATCGTCGAGTCGTTCAGCTCATGGGCTACACGCCGCAGGAGTTTCTCAACACCACCCGCGAACTGCTGGCCATCGAGCAGCTTCGTTCCGGGGTCGTCGACACGGGGTTTCTCACAGACTGGGAGTTGCGCCAGAATGCCCGCGTGCTCAACCAGCGTCGTGACCTTGCCTACCTCACATTCGATCGGGAAACCTTTGCGGATCAGGTTGAAGTAGATGATGCCGCTGTCAGATTGCGCTACGAGGAAAACCAGCTCGACTACATGACAGATGAGAGCGTTGACGTCGCCTACGTTGAGCTCACGGTCGACGGGCTGATGCAGGATCCCTCCATCGAGGTCACAGAGGAGGATCTGATTGCTGCTTATGAAGCTGAAAAAGCAGCCACGCCGCTGAGTGAGCAGCGGGACAGCCGGCATATTCTGCTGCAGGTGAACGACGAGCGGACAGTGGAAGCCGCAACAGCCCGGATTCTGGAAATCAGGGAGCAGATACTTTCCGGTGCCGACTTCGCTGAGATTGCGGCGGAAGTGTCGGAAGATCCCGGTTCGGTGTCAGCCGGTGGTGTACTGGGACCTGTTGGAAAAGGCGCCTTCGATCCATCCTTCGAAGCGGCGCTGTGGGCACTTGCGGAGGGTGAACTCTCCGGGCCGGTGGAAACCGAGTTCGGCGTGCATCTGATCCGACTCGATAGAATCATTCCCCAGGTATTTCCGGCATTCGAAGAGATGCAGGCACAGCTCGAAACGAGATTGCGGCGCGAGCAGGCAGCAGAACTCTTTCTGGAGCGGGTTCGCGAACTGGACAATCTTGCCTTCGAACAGCCGGACTCCCTGCAGGGGCTCGCAGAGAGTCTCGATCTGGAAATCCGTTTCGCCGAAGGCGTCACCAGAGACACGGGTCCGGGAATTTTCGGCAATGTGCAGCTGCGCGGTGCGGTATTCACGGACGAGGTACGGAAAAACGGCTTCAACAGTCCCGCAGTCGAATACACAGAACAGCGTGCAGTGGTAGCCCGGGTGACCGCTGAATATGCGCCTGAAGCGATTCCATTCGAAACGGTTGCGGATCAGATCCGGAACGACATTGTCTCCGAGCTGGCTCAGGTCGCTATAGATTCCGCACAGACGAGGGCCCTCGAGCAGGTTAAGGCAGGGGAGAATGTCACCGCAGTGGCCGAGGAGTTCGGGCTGCAGTGGCGCCGGGTCGAGCTGGCCCGGCGGAATCAGCCGGGGGTGCCTCCTGAGGTGCTGCAGACGGCCTTTAATCTGCCCAGGCCGACGGAAGAGACCAAACGTGTCGACGGCGCAACCGGCTCAGCAGGAACAAAATACGTGGTCACGGTGACACGGGCAGTCGATGGAGATCTGTCGACCATGACCGAAGCCGAGATCGGCAGCGTGCAGCGATTCCTGGCTGCGCGGGTGGCGGATCTCAGTTTTGAAGGTTTCTACAACACGCTTGAGCAGGAAGGGTCGGTACGCAGACCGAATTGAACCCACTCTGACAGCCGTCTGAACGGGCTGAGTCAGCGCAGTTTCAGTCCCCGACGGGGGCGGACACGTCGACGTGAATCTTCAGCCGCTGTCCGGGCTGCAGGTAGTCATTGAGACTCAGTCGGTTCCAGCTCACCAGGTCCCGCACGCTGACATTGAATTTTTTCGCGATGCGGGCGAGTGAATCACCCTTGCGGACGCCATAGCGGACCTCTCTCATTACCCCTTCCCGGGTGTCTGCCTTGGTCACGCCAGGCACGGTCAGACGCTGTCCGATCTTCAGATAGTCCTGGGGGCCGACCTGGTTGGCTTTCATGAGCTGATTCACTGAAACATCGTGGCGCCTGCTGATGCTCCACAGTGAATCACCCGGCTGAACCACATAGCTGCCTTCTTTACCGCGGCCCGCGATCGGATTGGCCAGCGCAGCAGGGGATTTCGGGATGAGAAGGGTCTGTCCGGCACGAATCTGCGTACCTCTCAGGTTGTTCGCCTTCTGCAGGCTCGCAACATCGGTGTGGTGACGGACGGCAAGTTGACCCAGTGTGTCTCCCTGACCAACTTTGATGCGCAACCAGTGCAGTCGCTTGTCAGCCGGAACTGCCGCGAGCCGTTCCGCCACTTCGGATCCTGGGCGCAACGGTACAACCAGCTGGTGTGGGCCGGCGGGCGGGGTCGACCACTGATTCAATGCAGGGTTCCATCGGTAAAGCGTATCGAGGTCGATGTCAGCAACCTGACTGACCACGCTGAGATCAATCTGCCCGCCGGTCGCGACGACTTCAAAAGGAATTTCGGGACCCATCGGCGGCAGAGTGACACCGTAACGTTCGGGGTTGGCGACCAGCTCAGCCAGCGCCAGCAATCGCGGAACGTAGGCGCTCGTCTCTTTGGGCAGATCAAGCTCCCAGAATGTTGCACCTTCGTGTGCTCGTTTGCGGGCGCGTGCCACATTTCCTTCACCCGCGTTGTACCCGGCAAGGGCGAGATACCAGTCATCAAACATGCGGTGAAGATCGGACAGGTAATCGAGCGCGGCACCCGTGGAAGCAACGGGGTCACGCCGACCGTCATACCACCAGTTGCGATCCAACCCATAGCGTTTGCCTGTCGCAGGAATGAACTGCCAGAGCCCGGCCGCTCCACCGTGTGAAAATGCATAGGGGTCTACGGCGCTTTCAACGATGGGCAGCAGCGCGATTTCGCTGGGAATGCCGCGCAGACTCACCTGTTCATGTATATAAGCAAGATGCCGTTCCAGGCGGGGTGCCAGATAGGCCAGATACTCGGGTCGATCTTTCAACCATCGGAGTTCCTGCTGGACCCGTTTCTGTTCGATGTGGTGGGAGAGCTGAAAGCCTGCGCGGATGTCGCGCCAGAGATCGGGCGTCGGCAGAGTGATGCCTGGCGCGATCTCGCGACCGATTTCCTGCAGGCCGAAATCTTTTCGGCCTGTGCGGGAGACTGTCACCAGCGGACTCGGCTCGCTGATTGCTTCCAGGACCTGTCGATCCAGCGCGTCTGCTGCATCAGTCGGTGAAATTGCCTGACACGCCGCAAGACCGAGCAGGGCAATCAGGACGAATGGGCGCAGTGCGGTTGCGGTCATGGTTAGCTGAAGTCAGAATGTTTGCCGTACTTTGCGATATGGCCCCGTCGTTGGCAACTTCCTCGATCGCGAGACTTTCCCGCTGGTTTCAGACCCCGACCGGTCGGCGACTGCTCAGTGAACAGTCACCCCTGGTGCGGGAGTGCGCCCGACGATTCCATGGCGACTCGCTGTTGTGGGTAGGTTGCCACACAGATCTTGCCGAGACCGTGCGCGGGTGCATGGTTCGTAATCGATTTTTCCTCAGCCTTCCCGGCGTTTCCGGGCCGATGTCGGCTCGAGTCGACACTCATCCGACCCGCACAGAGGCCCAGGCGGAGGGGGCCAGCCCGGCCGATCCGGCCCTGGATCTCGCCGAATTCCAGAGTTCGCTGGAGGAGATCCCCCTGCCGAACGGCTCACTGGATGCAGTCGTGCTCCATCACGTGCTGGAGGCTGCTGCTGATCCCCGCACGGCGATCCGGGAACTGTCCCGGGTCCTCGCCCCGGGGGGCCGCCTGGTGATCTGCACGTTCAATCCCTTCAGTTTATGGGGCATCCGGGGCATCTGGGCCCGTTTCAGGGAAGACGGTTTCAGCGATCTCAGATTCGTGAATCCCATCCGTCTGTTGGATTGGCTCGCCGTGCTGGGATTCGAGCTGCAACACGAAGTAAAGTATATGGCGTATGGCCTGCCTTTCCCTACCGGCGATCGCGATCCCGCACTCTGGAAGCGAATTCGGGCCAGGCTGGCCGACTATCGGATCCCCTTCGGCGGTGTCTATCTGATATCGGCGGTAAAGCAGGCAGCGGCGGCAAGACCCAGCCACAATCTCGACCCTGCCAGGGGTCGCACACTCGCACCAGCCGCCTACCCGAAGATCAGCGCACTGTTGAGAACGCCCCCCGAGGAGTCGGAAACGCCTTGAGGATTCAGGTCGAGATCTTTACCGACGGCGCCTGTCGTGGCAACCCGGGTCCGGGCGGCTGGGCGGCTCTCCTGCGTTACGGGGAGACGGAGAAGCTGCTCAAGGGGGCTGAGCCGGAAACAACGAACAATCGCATGGAGATGACTGCGGCGATTGAGGCGCTCGCCGCCCTGACCCGACCGAGCCGCATCGCGCTGACCACCGACTCCCAGTATCTGCGCCAGGGTATCAGCGACTGGCTGCCGCGCTGGAAAGCCAATGGCTGGCGCACGGCAGCAAAAAAGCCGGTCAAGAATCAGGATCTCTGGGAGCGGCTGGATGCAGTAGCCAGCACCCATCAGATCGAGTGGCACTGGGTAAAAGGGCACAGCGGCCACCCGGAAAACGAAAAGGTGGACAGCGCGGCCAATGACGCCATCGATGAGATGCTTGGCGCAAGGGCTCCCTGAATGCGGCAGATCGTACTCGATACGGAAACTACCGGCCTTGAAGCGGCGAAGGGACATCGGGTGATCGAGATCGGTGCGGTCGAACTGATCGACAGGCGCTTTACCGGCAAGCAGCTCCATCACTACTTCAATCCCGAACGGGAAATCGATGACGGTGCATTCGAAGTACATGGACTGAGCTCGGAATTTCTCGCTGACAAGCCACTGTTTGCGGAAGTTGCCGACGAGTTACTCGCGTTTCTCACCGGCGCGGAACTGATCATTCACAATGCTCCCTTTGATCTGGCTTTCCTCGATGCGGAACTCGCCCGACTGGGTGGGCGCCGACCGCGACTGCACAGGCTCTGCCGCATCACCGACTCTCTGGCGCTCGCGCGCCGCAAGCATCCGGGTCAGAAGAACAGTCTGGATGCACTGTGCCGCCGCTACGGCGTCGACAACTCCGCCAGAATGCTGCACGGAGCCCTGCTCGATGCGGAAATTCTTGCCGACGTGTACCTGGCACTCACAGGCGGGCAGACGGCCCTCTTTGGCGCCGAGTCCGACCAGGAGCGGAAAGATCGGGGTGAGCCGGCTGCCGCTGCGCCGCGTGTCGACGGCTCTGCACTGAAGGTCGTGGAGGCGTGCCCGGAAGACATCCAGGCCCACGAGGCCTGGCTTGATCTGCTGGACGAAAAATGCGATGCAGGCAGTGCCTGGCGCCTGATCAGGCAGACAGCAGATAGTTCACGCAATACCAGCCGGTGACGCCCATGGTGATCGTATAGGGCAGGGCCATCACTACCATGCGGCCATAAGATAGCCGGACCAGCGGTGCCACCGATGAAGTCAGCAGAAAGAGGAAGGCTGCCTGGCCGTTGGGCGTGGCTACGCTGGGTATGTTGGTACCCGTATTGATGGCAACCGCCAGCAGTTCGAGATGCTCGCGGCTGATACGGGCCGTCTCATAGGCGCTCACAACCTCGGTGATATAAACCGTTGCTACAAACACATTGTCGCTGATCGCGGACAGCAGGCCATTGGCGATATAGAACATACCCGGCTGAGTTGCCGCGGGCAGCGCGAGCACGTAGTTGATCACCGGCGTGAACAGGTGCTGGTCGTGAATTACAGCCACAATACCGAAGAAGACCACCAGTAGCGCGGTGAAGGGCAGTGCCTCTTCGAATGCCTTGCCCACCTGATGTTCTTCGATCACACCATTGAAAGCTGTCTGGATCACGATGACCATCAGGCCGATCAGACCGACCTCGGCCCAGTGCATGGCCAGTGCCACCACCAGCATCACTGCGGCAATTGCCTGGATCAGCAGACGGGCGGAATCCCGCGGGGTGCGCTGGCGGGTCTCTTCCGCGTCGAACTCGGTAAGGATCTGGCGCACCGGTTCCGGTAAGGGCGAGCCGTAGCCGAAGCGCTTGACCATCTCCAGCAGTACACAGGTGCTGAGACCGATCACCAGCACCGGCATGGTCACCCTCGCCATGCGCACGAAAAATTCCATGAAGTCCCAGCCCATCTGATTGGCGATGAGCAGGTTCTGCGGCTCGCCCACCGTAGTGCAGACGCCGCCGAGCGCCGTACCCACAGCGCCATGCATCAGCAGACTGCGGAGAAAACCCCGGAACGTTTCCAGATCTTCCCGATGCAGTTCCCCGATCGAATCATCGTGGCCGTGTTCGTGTTCATCGCGGAACTGCTTGCCCGAGGCGACGCGGTGGTACACCGAGTAGAAACCGAGCGCGACGCTGATGATCACAGCGGTCACGGTGAGCGCGTCGAGAAAGGCAGACAGGAAGGCGGATAGTGAACAAAATAATAAAGATATCAATATCTTAGAGCGAATTCCCAGAATTATCTTCGTGAATGTGAACAGCAGCAGTTCCTTCATGAAGTAGATGCCGGCGACCATGAACATCAGCAGCAGAATCACCGGAAAATTCTGGAACACCTCAGTGCGGATCGTGTCCGGGGTCGTCATCCCGATCACCACGGCTTCGAATGCCAGCAGTCCACCCGGTTGCAGGGGATAGCAACGCAGAGCCATGGCCAGGGTGAAGATGAACTCGAGTACCAGAACCCATCCCGCCACGAAAGGTGAAACCAGGTAGAACAGGACCGGGTTGAGCAGCAGAAAGACCAGGATGGTGCCTTTGTACCATTCGGGTGCCGGCCCGAGAAAATTCGCCCAGAGGGATTTGGCGTCGATACCACTCATGATGCTGTCAGATCCTTCCCCGAATTTGTGTTCTTGTGCCGCCCTTTCAGGGGCGCACTACACTAGCCGCATCGCCGTTCAACATGCAACTCAGGTGATCCGGCGCATGCCGCACTGTACTGGCGCTGATCGGTCAGCGCGGTACACTGGGAAGGCTCTGCCCGGAGTCTCCCTCGGGAATGAGCGAAGCCCCTCGGGAACAAACAGGAATTACAGCAACGGGTAGCGATATGTGGCCGATGGATCCTGATGAATTCGAAGTTCTTCTGCACCCGCCTGAAGGGGCAGACAGAAACGAGGCCATGTGCTTTCTCATCATCGACGGCAGACTGGCGTGCGTCTCAGAGCGTGGCATACCCCGACCGGTCTCCGGGGATGAGTTGCGCTGGCTCGACATCGAGATCACTTCCGAGCACTATCTCGGCCGCTACAGAGGACGCTGCTGCATAGCCATCGAAGCCCGGGGACGCTTACCGGAAGGCTTCGCCCTGGCTGGATTGCGCGACTGGCTCGGCCGGGTCGAACCCCCTCTGTTCTATCTCGCAGGCCGCGCCCAGCAGGTGATCGAATGGCACAACACCCATCGCTTCTGCGGACGCTGCGGGAGTGCGATGGAGGATCACGGCGCAGATCGGGCGAAAACCTGTCCTGAGTGCGATCTCGTGTGCTATCCCCGCCTGGCACCGAGCATCATCGTGCTGGTCACGAAAGGGGAAGAGCTGCTCCTGGCCCGGAATGCCAACTGGCCGACGAACATGTTCAGCACACTGGCAGGGTTCGTTGAACCCGGAGAGTCCATCGAGCAGACCGTGCATCGTGAGGTGATGGAGGAGGTTGGATTGACCGTCCGCAATCTCCGCTATCGGGGCAGTCAGAGCTGGCCGTTCCCCAACCAGCTGATGCTGGGCTTCCATGCGCAATACGCTGGCGGCGAAATCTGCTGCAACGACGAAGAAATCGCCGAAGCTCGCTGGTTCAGGGCTGACAATCTGCCCAACATCCCGCCCCGTACGGCGATTTCACGCTGGCTGATCGACGCTTTCCTGGAAAACGGCGGTTGAGCAACCGCAAGCGGGGGCCTGCAGACAAACGCTTCCCCACCGGTGCAGCTCACTCCACGGGATTTTCAGGGAGACTCTCGCTCTGGAACATCGCCATCATCGTGAAGGCCCACATGAGATAGCCGTCTGCCCGGAAAGTCCCCTGCATGAACGCGCTGAAGGCATCGGCGCGCCCCGACAGAAGGTTCCATGCGGTGTCCATATCCGAAAAAAAGAAGGTTGCGTCCGGCGTCCTGCCGACTGCCTCCTCAAAACTGATCGTCTCTCCAGCCACCCGGAATGCCAGCGTCTCACCGCCGACGGAAAGTTGAATCACCGCATCCATTCCGGTGCTTGCCGGTGGCAGGAAGGACTTCTGCAGTTGCGCCTGCAGGGACTCCAGCGTCTGTTGTGCCATTTTTCTCAAAGTGGACGGATTTGAACCTTCTACAGTACAGTAGCCGGCCTTTCTCAGACACCCCGCTTCATGGACTATCTCTTCGAATATCTGCTGTTCCTCGCTCAGGCAGTCACCATCGTTGCGGCGATCCTGCTGGTGATCGCCGCAGTCGCTTCACTGAGCATGAGACGCCAGCAGGGCGATTCCGGTCATCTGGAGATCATCCGGCTCAATGATCGTCTGAAGGATCTGAGGGACGGTGTGCGGCAGGCCGTTTTGCCCCCGGCTGAATTCAAGCGGATCCTGAAAAAGGACAATAAAGCCGAGAAAAAGGCCCAGAAGCAGCTGGCAAAATCGAGCGCCAGATCGGGCGGAGGATCCGAGGCGGGGCCAGAGGAGCGCAAGCGACGGGTGTTTGTCCTCGACTTTCGTGGCGATCTTCAGGCGAGTCGGGTGAAGCTCCTGCGCACCGAAGTCACTGCAGTGCTCACCCTCGCGGAAGCACCGGATGAGGTGCTGATCCGGCTCGAAAGTCCGGGGGGCTCAGTGCATGGCTACGGTCTCGCCGCTTCCCAGCTCGACCGCTTCAAGCAGCACGGTGTGCCGTTGATCGCTTCGGTCGACAAAGTGGCTGCGAGTGGCGGCTACCTGATGGCGGCGGTGGCGGACCGCATACTGGCGGCACCCTTCGCGGTCATCGGCTCCATCGGAGTCGTCGCCCAGATTCCGAACGTTCACCGCCTCCTGAAGAAACACGATGTGGACGTGGATATACTCACCGCAGGTAAATACAAACGCACCCTTACCGTGCTCGGCGAAAACACCGAAGAAGGTCGCCAGAAATTCGTGGAGGAACTTGAAGACCTGCACAGCCTGTTCCAGGAATTCGTGGGCTCGAGGCGTCCGGCGCTGGACATCGAACAGGTGGCGACCGGTGAAGCCTGGTATGGGAAGCGCGCGCTCGATCTGAAGCTGGTCGACGAGATCTGCACCAGCGATGAGTATCTGGCAAAAGCGTGCATGGATGCGGATGTCTTCGAAGTCCACTGGGTGGAACAGAAAAAGCCGATCGAGCGTCTGCTCGCACAGGCGGAATCCTCACTGACAAGTCTGCTGGAACAGGCTCGAGGTGTCTGGCACCGTTAGTAGAGCCCTTTCCCGGAGATATGAGATGAACACCTTCAAAGCGCTGCTGATCGAAAAGTCAGAGACTGGATTCACCCGCAGCATCGTAGATCGATCGCTTGCAGACCTGCCTGATGGCGACGTACTCATAGACGTACGTTTCTCTTCGCTCAACTACAAAGACGGCCTGTCCGCAACGGGCAATCCCGGTGTGACCCGGAAATTTCCGCACACCCCGGGCATCGATGCGGCGGGTGTGGTGGTGGAATCCCGCAGCAGCGATTTCTCACCTGGAGACGAGGTTATCGCAATCGGTTTTGATCTCGGTATGAACACACCCGGCGGGTTTGGCCAGCGGATCCGGGTGCCGGCAGGCTGGGTTGCGCACAAGCCGGATGGTCTGACCCTGGAACAGAGCATGATTCTCGGAACTGCCGGGTTCACCGCAGCACTGTGCGTTCACAAGCTCGAAATGGCAGGGATGAGCAGTGCAGCCGGCCCTGTGCTGGTAACCGGAGCAACCGGTGGGGTCGGGTCGGTGGCGGTGATGCTGCTTGCTAAACTCGGCTATGAGGTCACTGCAGTAACCGGCAAAAGTGATCAGATCAGTTTTCTGAACCGCATTGGTGCGCGCGCAGTCATCAGCCGGGAAGACGCGCTCGAAGGGGCCTCGAAACCGATGCTGGCCGAACAGTGGGGAGGGGTTGTCGATACCGTAGGGGGCGACATTCTGGTCAACGGTATCAAGGGATTGCGCTATGGATGCAGTCTGGCCGCCTGCGGACTCGTTGCATCACCACAGATCCCCACCACTGTTCTTCCCTTCATCCTGCGCCATGTGAATCTGCTCGGTGTCGACTCCGTGCAGCTCCCGTTACCTCAGAAAATCGAAATCTGGAACAAACTCGCGGGACCCTGGAAACTCGAAGAACTGGATACCCTGAAAGCAACTCTCACACTGGAACAGGTTTCCAATACCCTCGATCGAATACTCGCCGGAAAAATGGTCGGAAGGGGCCTGCTCGTCCACTGAGGGGGATTCGTCTCAATCTCTGCGCAGCGCCTCGTTGACGGCGATGGGTGTCGGATAGCGGAATATTACCACGTAGCTTGACAGCAGCAGGGTGAGCACGGTGGCGCCCTGAATCACGTGAGCTGCTTCCACGCTCAGCAGGGCTGCACCCACCGCAACGTAGCTGAGCAGCAGAGAAAATTCACTGGTCTGTCCGAGCCGATAGCCGACCTCCCAGCTCGCCTCCTTCGGTTCGCCCTGCCATCCCAGCAGCAGCGCAAAGGTACCGGGCTTCACTGCGATCAGTGCCATACCGAGCAGCAGCGTCGGCAGCAACAGTTCCAGGAGCAGCGCAACGTTGAGCTCTGCACCCACGGAAAAGAAAAACAGCACCAGAAAGAAATCACGCAGTGGACGCAGTGATTCTGCGATGTACTGAGAAATGCGGCTCGTCGCCAGGGACACACCGGCGACAAATGCGCCTATTTCCAATGACAGTCCGGTCATCGAAGCCAGAGTCGCCAGTCCGAGACACCAGCCCACCGCGACCAGAAAAATGTACTCATGAAACGCATCGAAGCGCGCAATCAGCGGCAGCAATACGAAGCGCACCGACAGAAAGGCAAACGCCGCGAGTGCCGGTAAAGCCAGCAGAACGATACCGAGGTTGCTCAGCGTGGTCGCGATGGAATCGCCGTAGCCTGAAATCAGAATGAGCGCCAGAATGGCCAGTAGATCCTGAATGAGCAGCAGGCTCACCACGATTTCTCCGACATGGCGATGGTGCAGCACGGTAGTCGGCAGCAGTTTGATGCCGATGATGGTACTCGAGAAGGTTACCGCGATGCCGGTGATTACCGCATCCGAGGTCGAGAAGCCGAAGCCGAGCATGAGAGCGAATCCGACGAGGAAGAACACGCCGGTGCTTACCAGCGCGGTCAACAGACCCTCTCCCGCCATGTTGCGCAGTTTCGCCGGTGGCAGGTCCAGCCCCACCAGAAACAGCAGGAAAATGATGCCTATTTCAGCGATTTCGGAGAGAACGTCAGGGTCGGCTACCAGTTTCAGGCCATGGGGACCGAGTAGGCAGCCGATGGCGATATAGGCGACGAGAAGGGGCTGGCGTGTGTAGAGGGCGGCGGTGGCGAGCACCGCCGCACCAGTAAAGATGAGGAAAAACGATTCTACAATTCCGCTGTCAGGCACCTCTCCGTATCCGCCGGTATACCGGGTTGGGTTCAATGACGCTAGCTTGATAGCAATCGCTATAAGGTGCAACCGTGCAGCACCGGCGCCGGCATCAATCCCGCCTTCCTGCTCGGCAGAATGCTTCGGCCTGTGCTGCGAGCAGCCGGGATTATTGAGTTGGATCAGGCACCTGGGTAGACTGCGCAACCCGGGAACGCAACCACGCACAGGTCACCATGAACTCAGATCGAATTGAGAACGAACGCGAAGCCGACAATCGGATTGACGCCCGGATGATCCTGCTGGTGTTCACCGCGCTCGTGCTCGGCGCGGTGCATTTTATTTCCGGCTGGACTTTCTAGAAGGCTGAAATACTAAAGCAGTGGCCGCAGCAGTCGCTGTGCCGTTGCTATATCGACGGCCTTCCGGCGGGCATAGTCGGCCACCTGGTCCGAGCCGATCTTGCCGATACCGAAATACCTGGCCTGGGGGTGGGACAGGAACCAACCTGAAACGGACGCCGCCGGGTCCATCGCATAACTCTCTGTCAGTCGGATACCCGTACGCGCTTCGGCTTCGAGCAGCCTGAAGAGCGTCTCCTTCTCACTGTGCTCGGGACACGCCGGATAACCGGGTGCAGGGCGGATACCCTGGTATTCTTCACGCACGAGCGCATCGTAGCCGAGGTTTTCTCCCCGGGCGTAACCCCAGTACTTCAACCGTACCTCCCTGTGCAGATACTCGGCAAAGGCTTCCGCCAGTCTATCTGCCAGCGCTTTGATCATGATGCAGGCGTAATCGTCCTCTGCATGATCTGCCAGGAGAAGCTCGATTCCCGATCCCGAAGTCACTGCGAAACCGCCTATATAGTCTGCATGAGGCGGTGGGGCGATAAAGTCGGCAAGCGAATAATTCGGATTCTCATCCGGCTTGACCGTCTGCTGTCGCAGATGCTGCAGGCGTGCAATCTCGGTGGTTCTGGATTCATCCGAGTAGACGGCCAGTTCTTCATCACCGACCCGATTACAGGGCCAGAGCCCGACAACGCCGCGTGCCACCATCCTGCCATCGGCGATGATCGTCTGCAGCATTTCGGAAGCATCCCTGAAGAGTTCGCGTGCTGCGCTACCGACCACCGCATCGTCGAGGATCTTCGGGTACTTGCCCGCCAGCTCCCAGGTCATGAAGAAGGGCGTCCAGTCGATGTAGGGCACCAGAGTCTCGAGGGACACATCAATTGTATGGACACCCGGCTGACGGGGTACCGGCGGCGAATAGGTCTCCCAGTCGAGCACCGGCGCCAGTCCCCTGGCCTCATCGAGTGTGAGCAATTTCCGCGCACTGCCCCGTGCTTCGGTACGGGTACGAACCTCATCGTACTCGACTCTCAGCGACTCGATGAAGTCGCCGCGCAGCTCCTCGGATATCAGACTCGAGGCAACCTTCACGCTGCGGGATGCATCGGTAACATAGACGGTGGCGCCACGCCTGTAGGCCGGCTCGATCTTCACCGCGGTATGAGCCTTGGAGGTGGTCGCGCCACCGATCAGCAGGGGTATTGCGAAGCCCTGGCGCTCCATCTCTGCCGCCACATACACCATTTCGTCGAGTGAAGGCGTGATCAGGCCGGACAGGCCGATGATGTCGGCCTGCTCCCGCCGGGCAGCCTCGAGGATTTTCTCGGTAGGAACCATGACCCCGAGATCGACGACGTCATAGTTGTTACAGCGCAGCACCACACCCACGATGTTCTTGCCGATGTCGTGCACGTCTCCCTTAACCGTAGCCATCACGATTTTCGCTTTGGCTTTGGGTGTGTCCCCCTGTTCTGCCTCGATGAAGGGCACGAGATGAGCGACCGCCTGTTTCATCACCCGGGCGCTCTTGACCACCTGAGGCAGAAACATTTTACCTGCACCGAAGAGATCACCGACCCGGTTCATGCCCTCCATCAGCGGCCCCTCGATGACCTCGATGGGTCGTGCCGCATTCAGTCGGGCGGCTTCCGTGTCTTCTATGATGAATTCCGTAATGCCGTGTACCAGCGCGTGGGCCAGGCGTTTCTCGACTGAAGTCTCCCGCCAGCTCAGATCCGGCCCGCTCTGACGCATACCTGCCCCGGCGTGATCCTGGGCAACCGCCAGCAGTCGTTCAGTAGCATCTGCCCGCCGGTTCAGCACCAGGTCTTCCACCCGCTCGCGCAGATCATCGGGAATGTCTTCGTAAAGCCCGAGCTGACCGGCATTCACTATGCCCATGGTGAGCCCGGCTCTGATCGCGTGGTACAGGAATACCGTGTGTATCGCTTCCCGGATGCCATTGTTGCCCCGAAAAGAGAAAGACACATTGCTGACACCCCCCGAAGTAGACGCATGGGGAAGGTTCTGTCTGATCCATTCACAGGCGCGAATGAAATCCACGGCATAACCGCGATGCTCATCGATCCCGGTGCCAATGGCGAAGATATTGGGATCAAAGATGATGTCCTCCGGGGGAAAACCGACCGCTTCCGTGAGCAGCCGGTAGGAGCGCTCACAGATCTGGACTTTGCGCTCGAAACTGTCGGCCTGACCGGATTCGTCGAAGGCCATAACGACCACGGCCGCACCATAGGCCCGGCACAGCCTGGCGCAGCGAAGAAATGCGCCTTCGCCTTCCTTGAGACTGATTGAGTTGACCACCGGTTTACCCTGAATGCACCTCAGTCCGGCTTCGATGACCTCCCATTTGCTGGAGTCCACCATGACAGGTACCCGGGCGATATCGGGTTCCGCCGCGACCAGATTGAGAAACTTCACCATGGCGGCCTGGGAATCGAGCATGCCTTCGTCCATGTTGATGTCGATGATCTGGGCACCGTTTTCGACCTGCTGACGCGCAACTTTCAACGCTGCATCATAATTTTCCTCTTTGATCAGTTTCTCGAAACGGGCCGAACCTGTGACATTGGTACGCTCGCCCACGTTGATGAAGAGACTGCCTTCTTCCCGGATGAAGGGTTCAAGTCCGCTGAGGCTGAGTCGGGGGGCAGGACGGCGCAGCTTTCTCGGTGTGGCGCCAAGAACCCGATCCCGCAGCGCTGCAATGTGCTCGGGTGTCGTGCCACAGCAGCCACCCACGATATTGACCAGGCCGTCGTCGGCGTATTCGCCCAGGACCCGCGCCATGGTCTCCGGCGTTTCATCGTAGCCGCCGAACTCGTTCGGCAGGCCCGCGTTCGGGTGCACGCTTACATTGACCGTCGCAATGCGACCAAGTCGCTCCACGTAGGGCCTCAGCTGATCTGCACCGAGGGCACAGTTGAAGCCGAACGACATCGGGTTGGCGTGTTGCAGGGAGTACCAGAATGCTTCGCATGTCTGTCCGGACAGCGTTCTGCCGCTGGCATCGGTAATGGTTCCGGAAATCATCAATGGAATCCGGCGACCCGATTCCGCCTGCAGATCCAGCAATGCATAAACCGCGGCCTTGGCGTTCAGCGTGTCGAACACAGTCTCCAGCAGCAGCAGATCCGCGCCGCCTTCCAGCAGTGCGATTGCCGCATCCCGGTAGTCGGCCGCCAGGGCGGCGAAGGTTACATTGCGCGCACCCGGATCGTTGACGTCCGGTGACAGACTTGCGGTCCTGTTGGTGGGACCGAGTACCCCGGCAACATAACGGGGGTGCTCCCGGGTGGAGAATTCATCTGCTACGCTGCGGGCAATCCGGGCAGCTGCCCGGTTCATTTCAGCAACCCGGTCCTCGAGCCGATAGTCGGCCTGGGCGATGCGGGTAGCCGTGAAACTGTTGGTTTTAATGATATCTGCACCCGCGCGCAGATACTCTCGATGGGCCTCGGCAACGGCTTCCGGCCGGGTCAGACAGAGCAGGTCGTGATTGCCTTTCACAGGAGACGAATGCCCGGCGAAGGCCTCGCCACGAAAATCCTCCTCTTCGAGGCGCAGCGCCTGGAACTGGGTGCCGTACGCGCCGTCGAGGATATGAATACGGCGGCGCAGCGCAGCTTCCAGAAGATGGGTCGATCGAGCAGTCAAAGCAAAACACCCTAAGCCGTCAGCACAAAGCGCACCAGTGTAGAGGCCCCGCACATGAATTCAATTGAAGCTCTGCCGAATAAAGTTGAACACTGCTCATACATCGGGATGCCGTGACTTTTAGATTAAGGGTCCGAATCCGGCTTTGAGTCGACCTGCTCCTTGCAGCCTGGCAGGGGTATGCAGTAAATTTCCGACTGATTTAGTCGGGATTAGGCACATGATCGAAATTTCCGCGCCGGCACAGGATTTTTTGCGCGAATTACTTGCCAAGCAGGATGACAAGAACGTCGGTATCCGGGTGTTCGTAGCGCAACCCGGTACTCCCCATGCGGAAACCTGTATCGCCTATTGCCGCCCGGGGGAGGAGCAGTCGGGAGACCTTCCCGTCGCTTACGAAGGGTTCACCGCATGGTTCGAAGAGCGCAGCATGCCTTATCTCGAAGATGCGCTGGTGGACTATCAGCAGGATCAGATGGGGGGGCAGCTCACGATCAAGGCGCCAAACGCCCGGGTACCCAGGGTGGGCCCGGATGCACCCCTGGAAGATCGCATCAACTACATCCTCCACAACGAGATCAACCCCGGCCTGGCCGCACACGGCGGCATGGTGACCCTGGTTGAACTGGTGGAGGACTCGGTCGCCGTGCTGGAGTTCGGCGGCGGCTGCCAGGGCTGCTCGGCAGTGGACATCACACTCAAGAACGGCGTCGAGCGCTCCCTGCTCGAGCAGATTCCGGAGCTGACTGCGGTGCGTGACGTGACAGACCACAGCGAAAGGGAAAACGCCTACTACCGCTGATCGGCAGAACCCGCATCCTCAGGCAGCGGCCGCACAGCGCGCGGGCAGCACCTTCGCAAGGCTGAGGGCCATCTCCTTGAGCAGCGTTGCCGTGGTGTTCCAGTCGATGCAGGCATCCGTCACGGAGACTCCATAGGCCATCTGCGCTCTGTCGGCGCTCAGCTTCTGATTGCCCGCGGCCAGATTGCTCTCAATCATCAGGCCAATCAGCGAACGGTTACCCGACCTGATCTGTTCTACGACCTCACGGGCGACAAGCGGCTGACGGTTGTGGTCCTTCTCAGAGTTCGCATGACTGCAGTCGACCATGATGTTCTGCCGCATACCGGCGCGCTCCAGCGCCTGCTCGCAGCGGGCGATACTCGCGGCGTCGTAGTTGGGGCCCTGACTGCCGCCGCGCAGCACGATGTGCGCATCCGGGTTGCCCCGGGTCTGCAGTACTGAGACCTGTCCGCTGCCGCTGATGCCGAGAAAATTGTGCGGATGGGAGACAGACTGGAGCGCGTTCAGCGCAACCTCGAGCCCGCCATCCGTGCCATTTTTGAAGCCCACCGCGGAACTGAGCCCGGAAGCCATCTCGCGGTGCGTCTGGGATTCGGTCGTGCGCGCCCCGATCGCAGACCAGGCGATGAGATCCTGCAGGTACTGCGGGGTGATGGGATCCAGCGCTTCCGTGCTCAGTGGCAGGCCAAGTTCAGCGATCTCCAGGAGCAGGCGCCGGGCAATTTCGAGCCCGTCGGCTATACGGAAACTGTCATCCAGGTAGGGATCGTTGATCAAACCCTTCCAGCCGATGGTGGTCCGGGGCTTTTCGAAGTAAGCGCGCATGACGAGGAACAGCTGGTCCTCAACCTCTGCCGCCAGACGCACCAGCCGCCGGGCGTAGTCCATGGCCGCGACCGGATCGTGGATAGAGCAGGGGCCTACCACCACCAGCAGTCGCGGATCTTCCCTGGCGAGAATCTTCCGGATAGTGTCGCGAGCGGCCTGCACCCCGGCCTCCGTGGCCCTGGAAGCAGGCAGCCGCAATTTCAGCTGCTCCGGCGTGATCAGTACCTCGGAAGAGGCGATATTCAGGTTTTCCAGCTTTGTCATTTTCAGGCTCCATTCACCGCAGATTCAGACCACCATCCAAAAAAAAACCCCGCCGGGGCTACCTGACGGGGTTCTCGTCGAAGGCAGCCTGCTCTGCCTTCGATTATTCGAAGACAGGGCTAACGGATAAAAAAGTAATAGCTGCACCACCCGGTGGCGGGGGTGGGCAGGTGCTGCGTGGACATGTGATCGGCTATTCGCATCTGGCCGATCTTACCGGCACCAGAGGAGAAAGCAACATCGGCGCATCCCCTGGAGATCGTCGACCCTGAGGGGAGGGTGCACCCATCTTCACAGTTCCGTGCCGCTCACCCGAGCTGTGCGCCCGCGCACCCGGTGACCTTTAACTACCCACATGAAGAGATATTTGGCATAGAATCCCGACTTCGCAATGACAGGATTGGAACTGACAGATGTGGTATCTGATCGAGGACTTTTTTGAACAGAGCCTGGTAATGAAGGCCTTCATCGGCTGGGGCTGGCTGTCGATCATCATCATGCTCGCCTCCCTCGCTCTCAGCTGATCTCTGGCTGGCTGCGCCATGTGGCTCTCAACCCTGTCGGTCGCTCAGCGCCAGGCATTGCTGGGCCTCGCGCACAACGTCATTGTCTCCGATGGTCTGCTCGACCCGAACGAAGAAGGCATGCTCGATGACTTCAAACGGGAGATGGATCTGCATCCGTCCCGGGAAGCCGAGTATCTGGAACTGTCCGGTATCGAGGACGTGTTCAGTTCGCGCAGATCCAGGATCGTGGCTCTGCTGAACCTGCTTCGCCTGAGTTATGCCGACGGTGCTTTCGAAATCGAAGAAGAGTGTGTGCTCCGGGAGATCAGTCGGGCGTTTCACATCCCCGATGCCGAGTTCATGCTTCTCGATAACTGGGTAAGACGCCACCTGGCCCTCGAAGAGGAAGCACGGGCGCTGATGGGCCCCTAGAGGTCGGAGCAGGCGCTAGCCCTGCGCGGCTATCTTCCTGAAATCGGTAAGCAACGATTCGAAATCAAGTAGCGCGGACTCGACCTGTTCCCGATCAAACTGCAGCGCGGACTGCGTCCTGAATCGGATGCCGCAGCGGTATCCGTCTTCCTGTGCGAAACAGTTGTGGATCACACCCACAACCTGATCCAGATGCAGATCAGCGCAGTGCAGACTCAGGAACACGAGCTTGTCTTTCGGCATCGGTCGATCAAAGCGCACAGCCAGACCGTGTCGATTGAAATCCAGCAGTTCAGCGGAAAATTTTGACAGCGCACCCCGGGGTCGCAGCGACACCTTGATCGAACCCGCCGCGTAACGCGGGTGGGATCGACGCTCGCTGTCAGCAGGTGGGGTGGCCATGGAGGGGAGCATAATCGAGCATTCCGGCCCTCACTGTGAACCAGAGCACAGCTCACCCTGCACTTACATTTCCACAGGAACTCCGCTGTGCGGGAATGACCGGCTGGGGACCTGGATGCCTTACCCGATGTGCTTGAGCAGAACCCGCTTGGCGTCGTTGAGCTGCTGCGCGAGGTACGTCGATCCTCCCCGATCCGGGTGCAGCTTCTGCATGAGGCTGCGATGGGCGGCAATCACTTCATCACGGGTCGGGTGGGAACCCAGACCCAGAATCCGGCAGGCGTCTTCGACAGACAGGTCTCCATTCGCTGTGCCGGTGTTGGAGTTTCCACGAGTCTGCTGATAGGCACCAAAGGCCCCTTTGATCCAGGGCAGATAGCGCAGGAGAGAGATCGCGCGTTTGAGGAAGGGGAGGAGGGCTGCTCCGACCGCCACGATCCAGTGCAGACGACCGGTAGCTGCCAGGATCGCCAGCCCGATAACCAGGACAGCAGCCGCAGCAGTGATCATCGTGGTGGAGCGGGCAGGACGCGCCGAGAGCCACAACAGCCGGACAAGCACAACAAAGGCCACCGCAGCCATGAGACCCGCCAGGGCAATCAGCATTGGTACGCTCGATGCCGCACCCGGCGCAACGGAGTCTGCTCAGTGGGCTGCTCGACAATTGCCACAATCGGCCTTTGAACCGCTTTCAGGACGGCTTATGATGCCACGGAACAGCAGTACAGGTAGGGCGGTGGACAACGCCGAAATCGAGCGCTGGCTTGAGGAACTGAGATTGGAACATCGCGATCTGGACGAAGTGATCGGCCACCTGGTTGAGGCCCGGCACCCGGACAACATGCGGATCCAGCGTCTCAAGAAACGCAAACTGAAGCTCAAGGATATGATCGCCCGTCTCGAGAGCGAACTGATCCCAGATCTCGACGCGTGAGCGTGCGGTTGTGATTCCCCTCACAGTCGCCATCAGTTCCCAGGCTCTGTTTGATCTGGCGGAGAGCAACCGGGTCTACGAAGAGCAGGGACTCGAGGCCTACCGCCACTATCAGATCGCCCAGGAAGACCAGGTACTGGAGCGGGGCGAGGCTTTTGTTTTTGTGCAGAAGCTGCTCAATATCAACAAACTGCTCGGCAAGCACCGGGTCGATGTGATCCTCCTCTCCCGTAACTCGGCCGACACCGGTCTGCGCATTTTCAATTCCATCAAGGCCTATGAACTGGACATCACCCGTGCCGCTTTCTGTGGCGGGCAGAGCCCTTACCGCTACATCCGCGCATTCGGCTGCAGTCTGTTTCTCTCGACCCAGGCAGAAGATGTCAGCCATGCCCTGGAACACGGCGTTGCGGCGGCCACCCTGCTGGGTCGGGGGGGCAGTCCCGCGACCAGTACCGGCGACGAATTGCGGCTGGCCTTCGACGGAGATTCGGTGCTCTTTTCAGACGAAGCAGAGCAGGTCTTTCAGGCGGAAGGGCTCGCAGCCTTCACCCGCAAGGAAGCTGCCGCCGCGGCCAGTCCGCTCGAGGGTGGACCCTTCAAGGGATTTCTCGCAGCCCTGCAGAATCTGCAGAAGGAGTTCACCGAGGATGCCTGCCCGATCCGAACCGCACTGGTCACAGCACGCGGTGCACCCGCACATGAGCGGGTCATCCGCACGCTGCGAGCCTGGGACATACGGCTGGACGAATCCCTGTTTCTCGGCGGCATGGAGAAGACCGAATTTCTCAAAGCCTTCGGTGCAGATGTATTTTTCGACGATCAGACCCAGCACTGCGAACGGGCGAGTGGTCATGTGACGGCTGGCCACGTCCCGCACGGCGTGGTGAACAACAGTGGCTGAAGTTATACTAAAAGCGTTTTTTATAGCGCTTATGGCAACATGAAGCTGCAGCAGCTGCGTTACATCTGGGAAGTCGCCCACCATGATCTGAACGTGTCCGCGACTGCTCAGAGCCTGTTCACCTCCCAGCCGGGGATCAGCAAGCAGATCCGACTGCTGGAAGACGAACTCGGCGTTGAAGTCTTTGCACGCAGTGGCAAGCACCTGACCCATGTTACCCCGGTGGGAGAGACCATCATCCGCATGGCGGGTGAAATTCTCCGCCAGGCGGAAACCATCAAGCAGATCGCTCAGGAATACAGCAACGAAAAGCAGGGCAGTCTGACCCTTGCTACCACCCATACCCAGGCTCGCTATGCGCTGCCCTCCATCATCCGGGAATTCCGCAAGGCTTATCCTGATGTGAGCCTGCATATGAATCAGGGCAGTCCGACGCAGATTGCCGAACTCGCGGCCACGGGTGGTGCCGATTTCGCGATCGCCACCGAGGGTCTGGATCTCTTCAATGACCTGGTAATGATGCCCTGTTATCGCTGGAACCGGTCTGTTGTAGTACCGAAAGGACATCCGCTCGAGGAGACGGCGAAGAAAACCGGCGGTCTGACCATTGCCGATGTCGCCGCTCATCCGATTGTGACTTATGTGTTCGGCTTCACCGGCCGCTCGAGACTCGACGAAGCGTTCTCCGCATCCGGTATGGTCCCCAACGTGGTGTTCACCGCCACGGATACGGACGTGATCAAGACCTACGTCCGCCTGGGTCTGGGGGTAGGCATCATTGCCGGCATGGCCCTGGATCCTGCAATCGACGGTGATCTCGTGGCTCTGGATGGTTCGCACCTGTTCGGCTCCAGCGTTACACACATCGGCTTTCGGAAAGGCACCTTCCTGCGTCGTTACATGTACGACTTCATCGGGTGGTTCGCTCCCCATCTTGATCAGGATACAGTGGACGCCGCCGTTGCCTGTGCGACGCGCACCGATCGTGAGGCCCTCTTCGAGCAGACAGAACTGCCGGTTCGATGAGACCCGGATAGACAGATCCGGATAAACCCATTCGGAAGAAAAGATCCAATCAACAGAAGCCTCACTGCCTCCCGCCAAACGCTGATCTCTTCATGCCCAAAGGAGGGCCATTGTCTTGGACGTACTCTGTCTCGATCTAGAAGGTGTTCTGATTCCGGAAATCTGGCAGGCCGTAGCAGGCCGGACGGGGATCGAGGAGCTCAACAAGACCACCCGGGATATACCCGTTTACGACGATCTCATGAACCTGCGCCTCGGCGTGCTGCGTGAACGGGACCTTTCCCTGTCTCTGATCCAGGAAGTCATCGACGAAGTGGAGCCGCTTCCGGGAGCCAACGACTTTCTGAACTGGGCGCGGCAGTTTTTTCAGGTTGTCATCATCTCGGACACCTTCTATCAGTTCGCGATGCCGCTGATGGCAAAACTTGGCCATCCGACCCTGTTGTGTCATCAACTGGATGTGGAGAAGGACCGCATCGTCGGCTACCGCATCCGCCAGCCCGATCCGAAACGCTGCTCGGTGCAGGCATTCCGGTCGCTGCGGTATCGGGTATTCGCCGCCGGCGATTCCTACAACGACGTCTCCATGCTGGACGAAGCGGATGCGGGATTTTTCTATCGCGCACCGGCCAACGTCCGCAGTGAATTTCCGCAGTACCAGGCAGCGGAGTCCTACGGAGAACTTCAGCAACTGCTCGATCAGGCGCGCCGGAACTGATCGCACAAGCCTTGCAGATCCGACCTGTGGGATGTCCCTGCGCAGTCATTGCACCGGGGATTGGCGGACACGGGCCCACAGCTGCCTCGCGTTCACCCGATCCAGACGCACCCAGGTATCGAGGGGGAGTGTCTCCAGATAGCGGACAGAACCTTCCTGAAGTTGCAGTCGGACACCACCGGGAGTCCGCTGCAAGGACATTCTGAAGCCATCGGAGCCGACGGCAGGCGCATACAACCAGAGCTGCCGCAGCGCCACCCACGCAGACGGGATGTCCGTCGTTGCGGGCATTTCAATCACCTCGCCGTCTTTCAGTTCCAGGGCAGATCTCCGGGAAGCTGTCTCCCGGCATCGTGCGGTGGAAGGCATAGGGTCCGTGCGCTGGCCTGTGGTGTGCGCCCGCTGGACGGTATCCTGCCCGTTCGCTGTGTCGGGCATCTCACAGGCTGGACGGTTTGCCGCAAATTCCACCAGATACCAGTCGCCGCTGTGAGTATGGCCTCCCGCAGCAATGCCCAGGCACAGCGCCGCTGTCAGCCACGCGCGCTTCACAATCGCAGCGTTCTCAATTCCGCATCCGTCTTACTGCGCTCCCAGAGGTAGTCGAATCGCCCGGCAAGGCGCTGCGCCTGTACCGGATCGTAGCGGTTGGCAAAGGCTAAGTAATTTTCTGCGTCCGGCATGAGGAAAAAACCCTGGTCGTCACACACCACTGCAGTATGGCGGTCGGTTGCCAGTTCCACCGGCACGGTTCGAATCTGGATTTTGCTGTCAATTCGCCGGGCCAGCTCGACAAGGCGATGCCCTCTGCTGACGACGGCACTGTTCGAATGAATCAGCACCTGCAGTCGGGCGGGTGGACCGGTTCTGACAAACGCGGACAGCGCCTCGACCACGCCTGGCTGGTCGAACAACACATGGTCAAGCAACTGGCTGTAGATGCGGAGAGTCCGCCGTGGCCAGTCCAGTATTTCCCGCAGCCCCTCCGCGCACTCGCTTTCGCCGTGAAACTGCCGCAGCTCACCGGCTTCACTCGCCGGGTCCGGTGCTTCTTCCCGGATCACCGGTTTATCAATACCGGGGACCGGTTCAAACGGAATCGGCAGCGCCAGGTCCATCGCCTGATGATCAATACCTGCCTCGGGGAATCTGTCGCCGAAGGGCAGAAATCCCGCTTTCCGGTAAAAGTCCTCTGCCTGTGCCTGAGCATGCAGAAACACACGATCTAAACCCAGACTCCTGGCCTTTTCGATGCAGGCATCCAGCAATCGATTGCCGATCTGCTGACCGCGCATCTCCTTGAGGACCGCCATCCGCCCGATCTGCCCGGTGGGGAGCAGCCGCGCACAGCCAACCCGCACACCGGCGCTGTTGATGGCCAGGAAATGATGGGCCTCTTCATCGAGACCGTCCCATTCGAGGTCCCTGGGTACCTGCTGCTCCTCGATAAAAACCTTGCCCCGGATCTCCTGCAGAACCCGGGCATCTTTGGACCAGTCGGCGGAAATCACATGCACGTCCATCTCAGTTCAATCCCTTGCGTGTGAGCAGTGCTGCCAGACCCACATAGCCGGCAGGTGTCAGGGCATCGAGCTGCGCACGCGATTCCGCGGGCAGATCCAGAGCTGTCAGAATCTGACGATAAAGCGCTTCATCCAGATGCTCGCCCCGTGTCAGCGCCTTCAGCCTTTCGTAGGGTTCCGCACCGCCCTGCCGGCGCATCACCGTCTGGATCGCCTCGGCGAGGACTTCCCAGCGCTCGGCCAGATCCGCGCTGATCGCGGGCGCATTCACCTCCAGACGACTCAGCCCCTTCAGGGTGGACTGATAGGCAAGCAGACAATGACCGAACGCACTGCCGATGTTTCGCAATACGGTGGAATCGGACAGGTCCCGCTGCCACCGGGAGACCGGCAGTTTGGCCGCCATGTGCTCAAGCAGCGCGTTGGCCACTCCGAGGTTGCCCTCGGAATTCTCGAAATCGATCGGGTTTACCTTGTGCGGCATGGTGGAGGAGCCGGTCTCGCCTTCCACCTTGCGCTGGGTGAAGTAGTCCAGCGAGATGTAGCTCCAGGTGTCCCGGTCAAAATCCAGCAGTACCTGATTGAATCTGCACAGGGTATGGAACCACTCCGCCATGTAATCGTGGGGTTCGATCTGGGTGGTGTAGGGATTACTCACCAGCCCGAGCCCCGAGATGAATTTCTCACTCAGTCCGATCCAGTCGGTTTCCGGATAAGCCACACAATGGGCGTTGAAGTTGCCCACCGCACCATTCATTTTGCCGAGCACCTCGAGCGCAGAAAACTGCTGCAGCTGACGGCGTAACCGCGCGCTGACATTACGCAACTCCTTGCCCAGAGTCGTGGGCGAGGCTGTCTGACCATGCGTGCGGGACAGCATGGCGAGGTCCGCTGTCTGCAGTGCAAGTTTTTCGATACGTTCAATCAGATCACCCATTACCGGCAGCAGGATCTCCCGTCCGCGCAGCAGCATCAGACCGTGGGACAGATTATTGATGTCTTCCGAAGTGCAGGCGAAGTGCACGAACTCGATATGATTCGCGAGATCCGCAATCTTGCCGACACGGTCTTTGACAAAATACTCCACGGCTTTCACATCGTGGTTCGTCCTCGCCTCGATCTCCTTTATGGCCCGAGCATCCGCGAGGCTGAAATCCTGGTAGATCTTGCGCAGGGCGTCGAGTTGTCTGACATCCAGCTCGGGCAGTTCCCGGACCGACGGACAACTCGCGAGTGCCTGGAACCAGCGACACTCCACTTCCACCCGTGCGTGCAGCAGGCCGAACTCACTCAATGCCCGGGTCAGTGGCTCGATCTTCGATCGGTAGCGGCCATCCAGTGCACTGAGTGCCAGCAGGGGATCCAGACTCATGTCACCTCACGTTGCGTTGTCTGTTATTCGTGGAATCAATGTATCACCGTGCGATCTTTGAGCGCTGCAGCGAGGGACTGCAGAGCCTGCAGCACCCCGTTTCGCTGCAGCACAAGCTGCCAGCGCCGACCACCCAGCTGCTGCCAGAGCCAGGCAAACCGCACACCGCCAAGCAGCAGGGTGCGGATTTCATTGGCGACGGTCTCCTGCCGCAGCAGATCCGGATTTCCCCGTACTTCAATGCGCTGTCCGAGCGTACTGATTGAGCCCTGGTAGACGGCCGCATACTGCGAGTCCAGCGGATCCACGGGGAGATCATCCAGCAGCCGGCCCAGCCGCTCGAGCACGGCCTTGTGGCGTTTCAGCCGCCCGGCCAGGTCTATCAGCTGCAGACTGTAGCGCAGAATTTCAAGGTCCTTGGGTTTGCTGCTCATCAGCTCGATCGCAAGCTCGACACCGGGTGCAAGTGCCGCAGGATCCGGGAAGATTTCTGCAGTATTTTCAGGGTGCCGGCTGCGGATCGGATGTCTTACCGCTGCGACGGCTGCGGCTCCGAGGCCCGGGCCGTCGCGGCCGTGTGCGCGCGCCTGCACGAGTGCGGCGGCCTGAACCACCCCAGCCAAAGCCAGGCTGCGGTAGTCGAGGGCAGAATCAGGCACCGGAATCACCTCGTGACCGCCGCAGGTCGGCGGGCTCGGGGGCCGCTTCGATCACACCCCCTCCCAGACAGACTTCACCCTGATATAAGGCGACATACTGGCCCGGTGTAATGGCCCGTTGCGGGACATCGAATTTCACCCGCAGCCGCCCCCCCTCAGCCGCAGTAACCAGGCAATCCTGATCGGCCTGGCGGTAGCGGATCTTCGCCTGACAGCGCAGTGGCAGTACGGGCACTTCGACCAGCCAGTTCAGCTCCGTCGCCTCCAGCCAGTCGCCCTCGAGGTCGATGGCATCCTGGGACACCAGCAGCACATTTTCCGCTGCACGTTTGCCGATCACATACCAGGGAGATTCCGGCAGACCGGCCACCCCACCAATGCCCAGACCCTGGCGCTGGCCGAGCGTGTAGTAGGGTAGACCTCGATGCGCGCCGACCCGATTGCCTCGGGTGTCCAGGATCGGACCCGGGTCGGCTGACAGATATCGACTCAGAAAATCTGCAAAGCGGCGTTCGCCGATGAAGCAGATGCCCGTGCTGTCTTTCTTGCGGTGATTGGCGAATCCGGCCGCTGCGGCGCGCCGGCGTACCTCCTCCTTGTGCAGATCACCGAGCGGAAACAGGCATCGGCTCAGTGCAGCCAGTGGCACCGCCTGCAGGAAATAGCTCTGGTCCTTGTTCCGGTCTGCCGCCTTGCGGACCCGGAACTGCCTGTCAGGCCCCGCACCACACCAGTCGCCCCGAACGTAGTGACCGGTTGCGATGAAATCCGCTCCCAGGCTCGCGGCATAGTGCACAAACTGCTTGAACTTGATCTCCCGGTTACACAGTACATCCGGATTCGGTGTTCTTCCCGCGGCATAATCAGCCAGGAAATATTCGAAGACATCATCCCAGTATTCGGCTGCAAAATTCGCGGTATGCAGCTCGATACCCAGCGCATCGCACACCTGCTGCGCGTCTGCGAGATCGGCCTGCGCCGTGCAGTAATCGGTGCCATCGTCTTCATCCCAGTTCTTCATGAACAGTCCGGCCACCCGGTAACCCTGCTCGAGCAGCAGCAGCGCTGCCACGGAGGAATCCACCCCTCCGGACATTCCGACGATCACACTCGCAGAATTCTGAGCTGTTTGAGTCATCACTGGCTGGGATCACTGCGGGCACTTTGAGCGCTGACCACAGACCCCCTGGTACGGATTCTCTGTCTAAGGAGCCTCATTTTACCTGGCTTGGCGGAGAATGGCGCCACGGCTGCGCGCCCGCAGGAAAACGCCCGGACCGCTGCAGGCAGGGTCCTTACCTGTGAAGGCTGCAGGCCGCGGTCGCGAAGACAAACAGGCGCTCTGCTACCCGGGCTATAATGGCCGCCTATGAATAAACTCTCCCATCTGAACGACGCCGGCGAAGCCAACATGGTCGACGTCTCGGAAAAGACTTCCACCCGGCGGGTGGCCCGCGCGGGGGCACGCATCCGGATGCGGCCGGAAACTCTGGCAGCCATACTCGAAGGCGGCAGTGCAAAGGGGGACGTGCTTGCAGTGGCCAGGGTGGCCGGGATACAGGGGGCCAAGCGCTGCAGCGACCTGATTCCACTGTGTCATCCACTGGCCCTGTCCAGAGTGGCTGTGGATTTCACCCCCACTGAACCCGGCGTGCTCACGATCACCGTCGAAGCGACGGTTACCGGACCCACGGGGGTGGAAATGGAGGCCCTGACCGGAGCGAGCATCGCCGCCCTGACCATCTACGACATGTGCAAGGCCCTGGAGAAGGGCATGGTCATCGAGTCGGTGCGTCTGCTGCACAAATCCGGTGGCAGAAGCGGCGCCTGGGAGGCTGAGAACCCATGACCGTACGGGTCCGGTTTTTTGCTTCGCTGCGCGAAGCCGTTGGCGCAGATTCACTGGACGTACCACACCAGGCCAGTATTGAAGGGCTGCTGCGGATCCTGCGGGAACGGCTGCCTGAAACTGCATACCGGGCGATCAGCGCGGAAAACGTGCGGCTCGCCGTCAACCAGGAACTGATCCCGCTGACCACCACCCTCAGGGATGGCGACGAAGTCGCCTTTCTGCCGCCGATCACCGGCGGCTGACCGGCATGAGCCTTACCCCGCATATTGAGATCCGCATCGAAACCGCCGACTTCGATGTAGGCGCGGAAATGCATGCGCTCTATGGGCGGGCCCGCGGCCGCAGCACCGGATCCATCGGCGCAGTGGTGTCTTTTACCGGGCTGGTACGGGACCGGGCATCCGATCAGGCATCATCAGCCGATGTCAGCGGACTGTTTCTGGAGCACTACCCCGGTATGACAGAAGCCAGCATCCGGAAATTTACAGATCTCGCCTGTGAGCGCTGGCCGCTGACAGATGTGCTCATCCTGCATCGTGTCGGCCTGCTCGCACCCTCCGCTCAGATCGTCTATGTGCAGGTCGCCTCCGCCCATCGCAGCGCGGCTTTTGCCGGTGCCCAGTTTCTGATGGATTACCTCAAAACCGACGCGGTGTTCTGGAAGCGCGAGCAGCGGGAGGTCGACGACCGCTGGGTCGAAGCCACCGGAGAGGATCGGCAGCGCCGGGAAGCCTGGCAGACCGACAACTGACAGATGGACAAACAGACCTCAGTCAGCCGGGCAGGGCGCCGTCACCGGACACCGGCAATCAGCGGCAGGCGATCAGCACTCAGTGGGATTGGCTGGCTTTGCCTGGACTGAGACGACCTTCCGCCGCCTGCCCGTCAGCGGTCTCTTCCAGCGTGACCGACAGCACCCGCGACGTAGCAGGGGACGTACTGCCCGCCGATTCAGTGTCCTCGACACCGGAACCCATAGCCGGGCGTTCTTCCGCACGGATTTCGTCGGTTCCGGTTTCGAGACCTCGAATATTGGTCGCCTGCAGGCCTTTCGGGCCTTCGCTGATATCGAAGGTCACATCCTGACCCGCTTTCAGCGTCTTGTACCCATCCATCTCGATCGCCGAGTAATGGGCGAAGAGATCGGTACCGCCAATATCCATACCGCCATCCTCACTCTGGTCAGCGAGAATAAAGCCGTACCCTTTGGCATTGTTGAACCACTTCACTTTCCCCGTCGCCATGGCAAACCGCCCTCCTAAGCAGCTAGGAACTAGCCTGGCATCACAGTACGTTGTTCTGCAGTGAGTCGATTTCGGATTTTACTTTAGAATTTTCCGCCCACTGCGCGAACCGTCGTGGTGTGAAGTGATCGCAGCGAAGACCTGTTTCGCAAAGCGCACAGCCTCCCAACCGGAGTTCTGTCCACCGCCATATCCCCGCCTGTACCACGTCATCCCGCGACGGTACTGCCCCCTGACGCTGCGACTTTCTTACCATTTCGTCGCAGAGTCAAGGTCAAGGTGGTTGCAATCCGGGCGCATGCCCCCACTTCTACCGGGTGCACGGCACACAGACCCGAAGCTGGCAGTAGATCTGCCTTGCTTGGACTAATCACCAGTTTGTCTAATCTTAGGTATGATTACACCCGGATGCGCAGTGACTGGCAGACACCAAGCGACTGGATGAGATACTCGAAATACCCGGACGATTCGAAAAGCCGCTGGATCCGGGCAGCAGACTACGATCGGAGCGGCGACGGTGGCGACGGCAACGAGCAGGAATCCGAAGGCGGGAGCGGTCTCGCGACCGCCACCGCCAGGCCGAAGCTCAAGCGCCCCCCGATGTACAAGGTCATCCTGCTTAATGATGACTACACACCCATGGAATTTGTGGTGCATGTCCTGGAGGTGTTTTTCGGGATGCACCGGGAGAAGGCGACTCAGATCATGCTCGCCGTGCATACTCAGGGAGCCGCAGTGGTAGGCATATTTCCGAAGGACATCGCTGAAACTAAATCGGAGCAGGTGAATCAATACTCCCAGGAAAATCAGCACCCTCTGGTCTCAACCATTGAAATGACCGACTAACGGACCGATAAATGCTCAGTAAAGACCTCGAAGTCACACTCAACGAAGCCTTCCGGACAGCGAAGACCAAGCGGCACGAGTTCATGACCGTGGAGCATCTGCTGCTGTCTCTGCTCGACAATGCCGTGGCGGTAGACGTTCTCGAAAAGATCGGAGCAGATATCGAAAAGCTCCGTAAAGATCTCAGCGACCACATCGATTCGACAACACCCCTCATTCCGGCCGGTGATGCGGATCGCGAAACCCAGCCCACCCTGGGATTCCAGCGTGTCCTGCAGCGGGCCGTGTTCCATGTCCAGTCTTCCGGGCGCAAGGAAGTCACCGGTGCCAGTGTGCTGGTTGCGATCTTCAGCGAGCAGGAAAGCCAGGCCGTTTACTTTCTCAAGCAGCAGAACATTGCCCGCATCGACGTAGTCAACTACATCGCTCACGGCATCTCCAAGGTGGGTGAGGAGAACAGCGGCTCACCAGTACCCGGAGAAGGTGAGGAAGAGGGCGGTGCCGAGGGTCAGCAGCCAAGCGCTCTGGAAGCCTTTGCGACCAATCTGAATGATCAGGCGCGGGCCGGTCGTATTGATCCGCTGGTTGGCAGGGAACAGGAACTCGAACGGGTCATTCAGGTGCTGTGTCGCCGGCGTAAGAACAATCCTCTGCTGGTCGGCGAATCCGGTGTCGGTAAAACGGCCATCGCGGAAGGTCTCGCCAAACGCATCGTCGACGGCCAGGTACCCGACGTGGTCGCCGAAAGCACGATTTACGCACTGGATATGGGCGCTCTGCTGGCCGGCACAAAATACCGCGGCGACTTCGAAAAGCGCTTCAAGATGGTACTCGGCGAACTGAAGAAGCAGGAAGGTGCGATTCTGTTCATCGATGAGGTGCACACCATCATCGGTGCCGGCGCCGCCTCCGGCGGAGTAATGGATGCATCGAACCTGCTCAAGCCACTTCTCACTTCCGGCGACATCCGCTGCATGGGTTCCACCACCTACACGGAATACCGGGGTATTTTCGACAAAGACAGAGCACTGTCCCGCCGCTTCCAGAAGATCGATGTTACCGAACCGGATGTGAACGACACCTACAAGATTCTCAAAGGACTCAAGTCGCGCTACGAGGATCATTACCAGGTGCGCTACACCGATAAAGCGCTCCGGGCAGCGGCCGAACTCGCCGATCGCTACATCACCGATCGCTTCCAGCCGGACAAGGCCATCGATGTGATCGATGAAGCCGGTGCCGCGCAGCTGCTTGTGGCACCGAGCCGCCGCAAGAAGAGCATTGGCGCGCCCGAAGTAGAGCAGGTGGTAGCAAAAATCGCCCGGATTCCTTCGAGTCAGGTCACCACGTCCGACAAGGAAGCGCTGCGCGGACTCGACAAGAAACTCAAGATGGTCGTCTTCGGTCAGGACCAGGCGATCGATACCCTGACCTCGGCGATCAAGCTCTCCCGTGCCGGGCTCAAAGCCGGGGAAAAGCCCATTGGCTCTTTCCTGTTCTCCGGACCGACAGGCGTCGGCAAAACCGAGGTCTGCAAACAGCTCGCCAATGTCATGGGTGTGGAACTGCTGCGCTATGACATGTCCGAGTACATGGAGCGACATACCGTTTCCCGGCTGATCGGTGCACCGCCCGGATATGTCGGTTTCGATCAGGGCGGATTGCTCACCGAAGCGGTGACCAAACACCCGCACAGCATCGTGCTGCTCGATGAGATAGAGAAGGCGCATCCCGAGGTGTTCAATCTGCTTCTGCAGGTGATGGATCACGGTTCACTCACAGACAACAATGGCCGTAAGGCCGATTTCCGCAATGTGGTGCTCATCATGACCACCAATGCCGGTGCTCAGGAAATGAGCCGGGCGTCGGTCGGCTTCACAGAGCAGAACCACGCCCTGGATGGTATGGAGGCAATCAGGAAGCTCTTCACTCCCGAATTCCGTAACCGGCTCGACGCCATCGTGCAGTTCAGCTCCCTGGGCATGGAGGTGATCAAGACCGTGGTCGACAAATTCCTCACCGAACTGCAGGCGCAGCTCGACGACAAGAAGGTCACCCTCGACGTCGATGAGGCCGCCCGCGACTGGCTTGCAAGGGAAGGGTACGACGAGAAGATGGGTGCGCGTCCGATGCAGCGCCTTATTCAGGAGCGTATCAAACGCCAGCTGGCCGAAGACGTCCTGTTTGGCAGTCTCGCGAAATCAGGTGGCACCGTCCGTGTCACTGTAAAAGATGGCGACCTGCATCTGGATACCGTCTCTGCAGAGGATGCCAGAGCAGAGGATGCGCCGGCCTAGGCATCGCCCGGCAGCCTGGCGCTGACAGGGATCAGATAGCGCGCGCCATCACTTGCGGAAAGTGATGCGGCCTTTGGTGAGGTCGTAGGGTGTGAGCTCAACCTTCACCTTGTCACCGGTGAGAATGCGGATGTAGTTCTTCCGCATCTTGCCGGAGATGTGCGCGGTGACGACATGGCCGTTATCGAGTTCCACCCGGAACATGGTGTTGGGCAGGGTGTCGATCACCGTGCCGTCCATCTCGATCTGCTCTTCTTTCGCCATGAATTCCATTGGGTTGTAACGAAGCGAGCGGCATTCTGCCCCAGTCCCTGTCGAAGTGCAAAGCACCGGAGAACAGGCATTCCGCGGTGCGCAGCATCCCGGAACGCGGGAGGGCCTGCGGCAGCCGCTCAGCTCAGCCGGACCCAGCGCCCCTGCACGAGCAGTTCCACCGGCCGGTAATCGACTTTGTAGCGCATCTTCTGTGCATCGCGGATCCAGTAGCCCAGATACAGATGCGGCACCCCCATTCTCCGGCAGTGGTCGATCTGGCTGAGAATGGAAAAGACACCCAGACTGCGGTCACTGAGCAGCGGATCAAAGAAGGTATATACCGCGGCGAAACCGGCGGGTTGTTCGTCCATGACGGCGACCGCAACCAGCCGCTCCTCCAGGTAGCTGCACAGAAAACGGGTATTGGACCACTGACTCAGAAGGAAGGATCGGAACTGGTCCTGTGACGGCGGGTACATGTCGCCATCCGCGTGCCGTGCGCTGATGTACCGGGCATAGAGTTCGTAGTGGATCGGATTGTATGCCCCGGCCTCGATCCTCACTTCGAGATCCGCATTGACCCGCATGACGCGGCGGTGTCGGCGCCGGAGCATGAAGCCATCCACCGGGATCCGCGCCGGAACACAAGCCCGGCAATGCTCACAGTGCGGGCGATACAGGTGACCGCCGCTGCGCCTGAATCCGCGCTCCGCCAGGCCCTGGTAAATCTCAGCCGACACCGTGTCCCGCGGATCGAGGAACAGGGTTCTGGCTTCCCGGCCCGGCAGATAACTGCAGGGGTGGCCGGGCGTCAGGAAAAACTGATGACTGCCTGTCTGATCCTTCACTGGCTGGCTTTCATACTCCGTCTGTCATCTTCGTGTCTCTGACATTCTGCACTTCCCGCAGG
The DNA here is from genome assembly GCA_041395945.1 of Pseudomonadales bacterium. Taxonomy (NCBI): domain Bacteria; kingdom Pseudomonadati; phylum Pseudomonadota; class Gammaproteobacteria; order Pseudomonadales; species Pseudomonadales bacterium. The sequence continues at coordinate 1,257,427 of JAWKZN010000001.1, read as the reverse complement.
GAAGTTTCAGGCCTGAGCCGGGTCCGGCGGCCGGAGTACCGGGTCGGACCCGGACCGGGTCCAGTCATCGGCACGATCCAGTTCGAGCGTCCACTTGCCCCGGCGCGTCTCCTGCAGCGGATTGTCCTCGACAAAGCGCATGAAAGTGCGCCGATCCATCTCCTCCAGCCCCAGAGTGAGCAAGTGGGGGTTACTGAGCTGGCAGTCTATGAGGGGAAACTCCCAGTCATGAAGCTGCCGGGCCAGGTAACAGAGCGCGATTTTGGAGGCATCCCGCTCCCGGCTGAACATGGACTCCCCAAAAAACAGCCGACCCAGAGAAACACCATAGAGTCCGCCGACCAGCACAGGGCTCGTCGAATCAGCATTTCGCCAGACCTCCACCGAGTGAACGAACCCCTCCTCATGCAGGGCCTCGTAGGCGGCCATCATCCGCGCCGTAATCCAGGTACCGCCGGCACCACCGCTGCGAGTAGTCCTGGCCGCCGCACAGCCCCGGATGACCTCAGAAAACGCGCGATCGAATGAGACTCTGAAGCCGGCATTACGCAGGCGTTTGACCAGACTGCGGCTGATCCGGAGGCCCGCCGGTCGCAGGACGCCGCGTGGATCCGGCGACCACCAGAGAATCGGCTCGGCATCGTCGTTAAACCAGGGAAAAACGCCCGCGGAGTAGGCCGCCAGCAGCCAGTCCGGGCTCAGCCGACCTCCGGCCGCCAGCAGGCCATTGGGCTCCTCGAGGGCCTGATCCACCGGCGGAAAGCTGGGACCACGGCGGTGTTTGAGGTTCAGCGCAGCCATGACACAGCGCAACCGAGGCAGGACACCGGCAGAAACGGCTTCATGGGTACCTGTCCTCGATATGACTTCGATTCACGTCCGGCTCGCCTTCAGTTCCCCTTCAGCGGGCTGGTCGCACCATGGGTGCAGAGAAATTCCCGAAAAGGGGTCGCATGCTCCGGCAGGTATTCAGCAGCACGCTGCAGTCGCCGCTGGATGCGTTGCCCATCGGGAGCTTTTCGAGGAAGCTTTCGATACGTTGATCGTCCCATACTTCATTGACGAGGCTGGTTTTGTCCGGACGCATGACTGTCTCTCAATCGGGGTGACCGCAGCCGTGGCAGACGATGATAGCCTGGCGCAGGCCTGTGCGCAGCAGCGTCACCGGGGACACCCTGCGCCAGGTGGCGGGCGTAAACTGTCGTGGCGCACCTGCTGGATTACTGTGGCGGGTCGCCGGGTAAGCACAGAGACAGCGATTTTGAATCGAGATTGAACACGTAACAACCTGAATTAAATGGATATTTGTTAGCAAGATGATAGTTGGTTACACTCCGCCGGTCTTTTCACGGAGCCCTTGAGTGAGCACCAGAGCCTCCCTGCCTGTACGCGAGATTGGCCTGCTGGGCCTCGCCGCAGTGGCACTGTATGTGCTGCTGGCGATTGTCTCCTATTCGCCTTCGGATCCGTCCTTCACCTTCAGCGGCAACGGCGGCGAAGTGAGCAATCTGGTCGGTCGCAGCGGCGCCTGGTTCGCCGACCTGATGCTCTATCTGTTCGGGATCATGGCCTATGCGCTGCCGATTGCACTGGTCACCGCAGGCATCCGGCTGGTCCAGGGCCCTCTCGAGTCACTGTCCTGGCTGCTGGCCGCCGTGCGCGCGCTGGGCTGGCTGGCACTGTTTCTGTGTGGCTGTGTGCTCGCGCAGCTGCATTTCACCTTTGACATGACACTGCCGGCCGGAATCGGCGGTGTCATCGGCCAGTGGCTCGTTGTCGCCGGTGAACCGGTTTTCGGCTGGGTCGGACTGACCCTGCTCTGTGTCACCGGCGCGCTTGTCGGGGTACAGGCGGCCGCAGGGTTCTCCTGGCTCGATGTCGCGGAATCCACCGGCCGGCTGCTGCATGTGACGGCCAGCACCACGGTGGGTTTCACCCTGCGCCAGATCGACCGCTGGCGGGATCGCCGACTGCAGCAGCGCAATCGCCAGGACAAGGTCGATGCACGACTGGAAGCGCGCAGCAGAGACGCGGTGAAACGCGCGGTTCGTCAGCTGCCGAAAATTGAAACGGTCGAAAAGCCCGCGCCGAAAGCCAGGCAACAGAAACTGTTCAACCTCAAATCCACCGGGGAGCTGCCCGATCTGGAGCTGCTCGACGATCCCACGGACGACACGGAGCTCGGCTTTTCCGAACAATCCCTCGAGGCGATGTCCCGCCTGCTCGAGCTGAAACTGGCGGATTTCGGCATCGAAGCCCAGGTGGTGTCGGTGCTCCCCGGTCCGGTAATCACACGCTTCGAGATCCAGCCCGCCGCGGGTGTGAAAGTTCAGCGCATCAGCGCACTGGTGAAGGATCTGGCGCGCTCCCTCGCGGTGATCAGCGTGCGGATCGTGGAAGTGATCCCGGGAAAACCGGTGGTAGGAATCGAAATCCCCAATGAGCACCGGGAGATGGTGCGTCTGAAGGAAATCATCAGCGATCCGGTATTCCAGGACTCGAAATCGCCTCTGACACTCGCGCTGGGCAAGGACATCATGGGAGAACCGGTAATTGCCGACGTCGCCCGCATGCCCCACCTGCTGGTCGCCGGCACGACCGGTTCAGGTAAATCCGTGGGGGTGAACGCCATGCTGCTCAGCGTGCTCTGCAAGGCGACGCCCGCGGAGGTGCGCCTGATTCTGGTGGATCCGAAAATGCTCGAACTCTCGGTCTACGAGGGCATCCCCCACCTGCTGGCACCCGTGGTCACTGACATGAAGGAGGCGGCACACGCGCTGAACTGGTGCGTGGCGGAGATGGAACGCCGCTACCGGCTGATGGCGGCACTGGGCGTACGCAACCTTGCCGGCTACAACCGCCAGGTCGCCGATGCGGAAAAATCCGGCGGTCTGCCGGACCCACTGTGGCAGGACGAACTCGAAGGCGAGGCACCAAAACTCGAGCAGCTGCCGGTGATCCTGGTGGTGATCGACGAATTTGCCGACATGATGATGATCGTCGGCAAAAAGGTGGAACAGCTCATCGCCCGCATCGCGCAGAAGGCGCGCGCGGCCGGCATTCATCTCATCCTTGCCACCCAGCGGCCGTCGGTGGACGTCATCACCGGACTGATCAAGGCGAACATTCCCACTCGCATCAGTTTCCAGGTCTCTTCAAAGATCGATTCCCGGACCATTCTCGATCAGGGCGGCGCCGAACAGCTGCTGGGGCATGGCGACATGCTCTATCTGCCCCCGGGCAGCGGAATGCCGACCCGGGTCCACGGTGCCTTCGTGGATGACGACGAAGTGAACCGCATCGTTGAAGACTGGAAACAGCGCGGAGACCCGGACTATCGACCGGACATACTCACTGGCGGTGACGATGAACCCTTTGTGACCATTGAGCCCGCAGACGGATCCGAAGAAAACGATCCACTCTACGATGAGGCAGTCGAATTCGTGATCAGCTCCCAGCGTGCCTCGATCTCCTCGGTGCAGCGCAAACTGCGTATCGGCTACAACCGGGCAGCCCGCCTGATCGAGACCATGGAGTCTGCGGGTATCGTCAGTGAGATGGGCACCAATGGCGGCCGCGACGTGCTGGTACCGAATCGTGAATAGCCGCCGCACAGGCGCGCGCGCAGGCATGCCTGTGCGGAATTACCTGCGCAGGCTCGGTGGGTTCTGCCGCAGCCTGGGCGATCCGGCAGTCCGGTCTGCCAGCCTGGTGCTGATGCTCGGTATCGCATCTCTACAGGCGGCCCCGGCGGATCCGCTGCTCGATGCAGACCCGGTCAGCGCAGATCGGCAACAGCTCGCGCAACGCCTGCAGGTGCTCGACCGCTACTCGGCCACCTTCACCCAGGCCATCGCCGGAAATCAGGGTCAGATCCTCGAACAGTCCACAGGCTATGTGCGACTGCTGCGTCCCCTTTTCAAATGGGTGGTCGATGATCCCTATCCACAGACCATCCTCACCGAAGGCGATGTCCTCAAGGTCTACGATCCGGATCTCGAACAGCTCACCGTGCGCCCGCTTGCCGAAGCCCTGAAGGACACGCCGGTTTCCGTCCTCACCCGCAGCGAAGTGGTACTCGGTGAAGATTTCCTGGTGTTTCGGATGCCGGTGGAGGAGGGTGAACTGTATGTCGTCGCCCCGCGCGGTGAAGACAGTCTCTACGCTGAGATCCGCCTGACCTTTTCGGCCACCTCACTCACCGGCCTCGGCATCCTCGACCACTTCGGTCAGTACACCGAAATCCGCTTTGTGCCGGATGACAATCCCCAGCTCAGCTCAGCAGACTTTCACCTCGATATACCGCCGGATACCGATGTCATCGGCGGATGAACTGCCGTTCCCGGCCGATGCTGTGTCCACGGCAACAGAGGACGGGGCACCCCTGGCCGACCGGCTGCGACCGCGCAGCCTGGACGATTTCGTCGGTCAGCAGCACCTGCTGGGTGCGGACCGTCCCCTGTCAAGACTGGCTCAGGCCGGCACACTCCATTCCATGCTCCTGTGGGGTCCACCCGGCACCGGTAAGACCACACTCGCCCGGCTGCTGGCTGAAAGTTCCGGGGCGCGCTGGCTGAGCCTTTCAGCGGTGCTCAGTGGTGTGAAGGAGGTGCGTGCCGCCGTTGCGGACGCTGAAGTGGCCCGCCAGCGCGGGCAGCGCACAGTGCTGTTTGTCGACGAAGTCCATCGCTTCAACAAGGCCCAGCAGGATGCGTTTCTACCCCATGTGGAGAAGGGCACCATCACCTTCATCGGCGCCACCACGGAAAATCCTTCCTTCGAGGTCAATGCCGCCCTGCTGTCCCGGGCGCGGGTGTATGTTCTGCGCGCGCTGTCCAGTGAAGATCTCGCCCGGGTAGTGGACCGGGCCTGCACAACCGAACTCGGGCAGACGATCGATCCGCTCGCCCGCACCCTGCTGTGTGATCTGGCCGATGGGGACGCCCGGCGCTGCCTGAACCTTCTTGAAGTCGCCGCCCAGCTCGCCGATGGCCCGATCTCGGAACACTGGGTGCAGGAGGCGGCGGGCACCCGCTATCGCCGCTTTGACAAGGGCGGAGACGCTTTCTACGACCAGATCTCCGCTCTGCACAAATCCGTGCGGGGCAGTGCGCCGGACGCGGCTCTGTACTGGCTGTGTCGGATGCTCGACGGGGGCTGCGATCCCCTCTACGTCGCCCGACGCGTGGTTCGCATGGCGAGCGAAGACATCGGCAATGCGGATCCGCGCGGCCTGCAGATCGCGCTGACCGCCTGGGACACCTATGAACGACTGGGATCACCCGAAGGGGAACTGGCACTCGCCCAGGCGGTGCTCTACCTTGCCAGCGTGCCGAAGAGCAATGCGGTCTATACCGCTTTCAACAGCGCGCAAGCCTATGTTCAGGAACACGGCTCCCACCCGGTACCCATGCATCTGCGCAATGCGCCGACCCGGCTCATGAAGCAGCTCGGACACGGGGCCGGCTATCGCTACGCACACGACGAACCCGACGCCTATGCCCCGGGCGAGGACTACTGGCCGGATGAAGTCCCGGCACAGCACTTTTACCAGCCGACGGATCAGGGACTCGAGGCCCGCATCCGGGAGCGGCTCACCCGCCTGGGACAGCTGGATGCAGCCCAGTCACCCGCGCACAGACGCAAGCCCGGGCAGACCGGGGAAAAAGGATGACGAACGCCCTGTTCTGGGTCGGTCTCGGCGGTGCTGCGGGTGCCTGCGCCCGTTTTCTGCTGAGCACCTGGCTTTTCGTGCCCGCTCAGTTCCCCTGGCCCACCTTAGTGATTAACATCGCCGGCTCACTGGGTATCGGTGTGCTCTGGGGACTTGCCGCAGAGCAGCTCTGGTTCGAAAACTGGGGTCGCTACCTGCTGGTGGTGGGTCTGCTGGGTGGTTTCACCACCTTTTCAGCCTTCTCCCTGGAGGTCGTCGGACTCATCGAAGGCGGACGCATCAGCCAGGCCCTGTTGTACGTGCTCGCAAGCACAGTCGTCTGCGTTGCGGCGGCCTGGCTCGGGCAGCGCCTCGCCGGATACTGATCAGGAATTCTCAACAATGCTGGATCTCAGAACCCTGCGGCAGGATCCGCGCGACATACAGACAAGACTCCGGGTCAAGGGGTTCGAGCTGGATGTCGAGCGATTCGAAGCACTCGAAAATCAGCGCAGGCAACTGCAGAGCGAAACCGAACAGCTCCAGAACGAGCGCAATACCAAATCAAAAAGCATCGGTCAGGCAAAGGCCGCCGGCCAGGACATTGCACCGCTGCTCGCGGAAGTCGGCGATCTCGGGACACGGCTCGAAGCCGCCAAACAGAATTTCGCCCGCCTGCAGGACGACTACCAGGCTTTCGTGCAGGGTCTGCCGAATCTGCCGGATCCGTCGGTTCCGCAGGGCGCTGATGAGTCCGACAACCTGGAAGTAGAGCGCTGGGGCAATCCCCCCGAATTCAATTTTCAACCGAAAGACCACGTCGATCTCGGCGCCGGCGGCGCCCTCGACTTCGAAGCAGCGGTGAAAATCAGCGGCAGCCGCTTTGTCGTGATGCGGGGTGAAATGGTGCGCCTGCATCGTGCACTTACCCAGTTCATGATCGACACCCATGTGCGGGAACACGGCTACGAAGAAGTTTATGTGCCCTATATCGTCAACAGCGACTCGCTGTACGGAACCGGTCAGCTGCCCAAGGCCGCGGCAGACATGTTCCGCCTGGAAGGGGACGCCGGTTTCTATCTCGCACCCACCGCTGAGGTCCCCGTTACCAACCTCTATCGCGACGAGATCATCGATCCTGCCGAGCTGCCGATCCGTCACGTCTGCCACACACCCTGCTTCCGCAGCGAAGCAGGCAGCTACGGCCGTGATACCCGGGGCATGATCCGTCAGCATCAGTTTGAAAAGGTGGAACTGGTGCAGATCGTGCACCCGGAGCGTTCCTGGGAGGCCCACGAGGAACTCACCGAGCACGCCAAAGCCATTCTGCGCAAACTCGAACTGCCTTTCCGCACAGTGGTGCTGTGCGGCGGTGACCTGAGCTTCGCATCGGCGAAGACCTACGATCTCGAGGTCTGGCTGCCGGGACAGAATCAGTACCGGGAAATTTCCTCCTGCAGCAATTTCCTGGATTTCCAGGCCCGCCGCATGCAGGCCCGCTATCGGGATCCCGGCTCGGGCAAGCCCGAGCTCGTGCACACGCTGAACGGCTCCGGTCTCGCTGTGGGTCGAACACTGGTAGCAGTGCTCGAGAATTACCAGGACGGCGACGGACGCGTGCATGTACCCGATGCGCTGCGCCCCTACATGGGTGACGTGCAGACCCTCGAGCTGCGCTGAGGCGCGCAGCCGACGTGGACTACCTGCCGCTTTTTGTCGACCTTCGGGACAGACCGTGCCTGGTCGTCGGTGGCGGCGCCGTGGCAGCCCGCAAGATTGAGCGCCTGTGCGAGGTTGGCGCGGCGGTGTGCGTGGTGGCACCCAGGCTGGCTTCCCGGACCCAGGCGCTCATCGCCGAACATGGGCTCCGACACATCTCCAGATTCTATGAAACCAGCGATGCGGCGGGCATGGCTCTGGTGGTCAGCGCAACCGAAAACAGGGCAGTAAACGCGAAGGTATTTTCCGACTGCACGGCAGCCGGAATTCCCGTCAACAGTGTGGATATGCCGGCGCTGTCCAACGTGATCTTCCCGGCCATCGTCGACCGGGCACCCGTGATTATCGCGGTATCCACCGGTGGCCGTTCGCCGACCCTGGCAAGAGTCGTCCGCACCTGGATCGAAGCGCGACTGCCGCCGCAACTGGGTGCGCTTGCGGATTTTATCGGTGCCCGTCGAGAGCGGATCAAGGCGTCCCTGAATTCGGTGAGCGAGCGACAGAGATTCTGGGAACGGATCATCAACGGACCAGTTGCCGAACAGGTCCTGCTCGGCAATCCGGACCGGGCAGAGCGGGCATTCGAGGAGACTCTGAAGACGGCGAACCCTGGCTTCGTCGCTCTGATCGGAGCGGGACCTGGAGACCCGGAGCTGCTTACGCTGAAGGCGCTGAGATTGCTGCAGAGCGCCGAAGTCGTGCTTTACGACAATCTGGTCAACCGGAAGATACTCGACTACGCGCGGCGGGATGCGGAACTGATCTATGTCGGCAAGAAATGGCGGGCAGCGAGTACCCGTCAGGAAGACATCAACTCGCTGCTGGTTACCGAAGCCTCAAATGGGCGCGCAGTCGTCCGGCTGAAAGGCGGTGATCCCTATATTTTCGGACGGGGTGGCGAGGAGGTGGAAGCACTGCGGGCTGCAGGAATCGACTGCATCGTGGTGCCCGGAATTACCGCAGCCAGTGGCGCTTCGAGCTATGCAGGCATTCCGCTGACCCATCGCCAGGTCTCCCAGTCCATTCGTTTTGTCACCGGACATCGCGCGTCCAACCAGGCCAACCTCGACTGGCCGGAACTGGCCAGACCCGGCCAGACCCTCGTCATCTACATGGGCCTGCCTGCACTGGCAGAGATTGCTCAGAATCTGATCCACCATGGCCGCTCCCCTGACACCCCGGCGGCGCTGATCTCGAAGGCCACCCTGCCTGATCAGGAAGTAATCACGGGAACCCTCGCATCCCTTCCTGCGCTGGTCAGTGAGAGCGCCATAGGTGGACCGACCACAATCATCGTCGGCGAAGTCGTGGCCTTTCGAAACCCGGGCGATACGCCCGGCGGTTAGAGAGGTTCCCTAGAGGCAGTTCGTCGGTCTTGGCAGACCGGCGATCTTTGCCAGCAGTTTGGCGGGACTGCCCGGAAACAGAGTGAGCAGATAGATGCTGTTGGCCTTGTCGTCTCCGAGCCGTTCGCGGATCTGTTTCACCAGCGGACGCATGGCCGGGGAGACTTCGAAACGCGCGTAGAAGTCCCGAACCAGGATGATCAGATCCCAGTGCTGGGCGGTGAGTGAAAGGCCTTCTCTGGCGGCCAGCTCCCGCGCGACCGATTCTGTCCAGTCCGAACGATCCAGCAGGTAGCCTTCGGCGTCCACGTTCAGCATGCCGATCAACGCCAGCTGGCAATCGGCTGATGATCAACCACCAGATCCACGAAGCCCGCATAACTGACGAGTCGGACAGATTCGGACATCCGATCCAGCAGACCCCGAGCCGCGACGTCGTCCTCGAGTGCCAGCAGCTGACGCGACGCAGTCGCCACACCCGCGTACACGCCATCTTCAATGAGGAGAACGGCATCCTGCGGGGCGGCGAGTGTCAGGCAGGAGGCCAGTGCAGACGCACGGTTGACGATATGCAGCGTCGCCATCAGTCGTTCACCACCGCCTGCTGTGTGGCCATCAGAGCCCGCTGTCCTGCCGCGTCCAGCAGTATCACCGGCAGCACGAGGTCCGCCGCTACCAGATGACGCTCGGCCAGTGAAGTGGCACAGACATAGATACGGGTTACCTCGTATTCCGGCAGGGCGGCCACCACTTTCCCCTGAGTCCGCACACCCAGACGATCACCAGCCTGGCCGTTAACCAGCTGCCAGACACCATCATCCTTGAACAGCACCGACACGTTCTGTTCAAACACCCCGGCCACAAACACCGCGTCCAGCGCCTCAATGGCGCGGGCACCATCGTAGGGCGGCTGACGAAGAAGAAAGAGGATGTCCGCCATCAGGCAGCAAAAGTCAGGAATCGGTCGGAGGAAATCATCGCCTCGATAAGCTGCCCAAGGCCCACGACTTCAAATGCTGGGAGCAGGTTACTGGCGGAGCGCCCATAGCGCACCCGTTCTTCTTCATTCAGCACCCCCCGCCTGAGTGCGGCTGCGATGCACACAGCGAGTTCGACACCGTGGTTTTCGTGAAGCGAAATCCAGGCCTGCACCGGGTCCTTTTCACCCTGAGGCGCTATGGTCAGGGCATCCGCTGCGTGTACCGATTCATGGTAGAAAAACACCCTCCGGATCTGATGACCGGCCTGGATGGCGGCCTCGGCGAATCTGATCGCGGAACGTACGGCCGAACCACCGGACGGCGAACCATGAATGGCGATGGCAAAAATCATTTTTCGAGCCTCAACCCCTATCCCTATGCAAGCCAGACCGCCTGGGTTCCCGGCCAGTTTCCGGCCGGATTGTAGCGCCTGGAGCCCCCATCCGGCGAAATTGGGGTCTGTTCCAGTTTCCGTCGAACTTTTTTACATCATTTCCGAGCAGCGGGTGAAATGTGTCGGAATTACTTACAATTGGCGCCTCGCCTGGAATTTTTTCTTTATATTTCAAATAGATAAGATCTGGCCCGTATATTGCTCCTGAAAACCTAGCTGGTACCAGGCGCTGTCCGCAAAGGACAAGGCGACAGGTACTAACTGGTAGTTTGTTTGCCATTTAAAGGAGTCAACGTGAGTGTTTTCGTACGAGTCATTGCGGTCCTGCTGACGTGTCTGGCGATCCCCGCCCATGCATTGCTGATCGATTTCACCTCCAGCACCTGGTCTGGTGTCAGTGGCTCCATGGCAGGCCGGAACATCTCCGGGATCGCCGTAACATTGAGCGCCAGCGGTGGCTCGCTGACATTTAACGCCGCCGATAACGCCGGCTGTCTGGGAAGCGCGGGAGCTGCCGGGGTGCCTCTGGCTTGCGCCGGTGACGGCATCGGCATCGGCGACGACGAAGTCACCAACGGCAACGAGCGCCTCAGCGTCACCTTTGCAAATCCGGTGGATGTTCTGGAAATCTATCTGCTCGATCTGTTCAACAACCAGCAGGAACAGGAGATGGCGCGGATATCGGTGACCATGAATGGCGCACCGACCGCGGTGTTCGACCGCAACGGCGGCACCGACAGTGGCGGCTTCATCATCACCGGGATCACCCGCAACAACGTGACACAGATTCTCTTCGAAGCCATCGGCCGTCAGAGTGATTTTTCACTGGCTGCAATTTCGATCTCCGTTCCGGAACCCGGAACACTTGTCCTGCTTGGCACCGGATTGCTGGGATTGGGTCTGATGCGTCGAAAGGCACGCTGAGCCGGCCAGCAGATTCCGGCCCTCGCTTCAGACGTCATCGAGCCTGGCGGAGGGGGTGGGATTCGAACCCACGGAAGGTTGCCCTTCGCTGGTTTTCAAGACCAGTGCTTTCGACCGCTCAGCCACCCCTCCGGAGGTGCGAATTCTAGGGAGCCCCTCCTGAAGTAGCAACGCTTCAGGGTTGTGCGTGCCCGCAGATGCTGCAGTTGCGGTCAGTGGAAGCCATCAGGATGGGCGGCCTGCCAGCGCCAGACATCCGCGCACATGCGTTCCAGTCCCAGCTCGGCGCACCAGCCGAGATCGGCACGCGCCTTGGATGGATCTGCAAATGACTGCGCGGCATCTCCCGGGCGGCGTGCAACGATTCTGTAGGGAACCGATTTTCCACTTGCGACTTCGAATGCCTGCAGCACCTCCAGCACCGAATAGCCGGTGCCGGTTCCGAGGTTGTGTACATGAACGCCTGAATTGTCGTTGAGATATTCGAGCGCCTTCTGGTGGCCGCGCACGAGATCGGAAACATGGATGTAGTCGCGCACTCCGGTCCCATCGGGAGTCGGATAATCGGCACCGAATACATTCAGATGGGGCCGCTTTCCGGCAGCCACCTGGGCAATATAGGGCACCAGATTGTTCGGGATGTCATTCGGATCTTCACCGATCTCCCCGGAGGGATGAGCACCTACCGGATTGAAGTAGCGCAGCAGCGATATCCGCCATTGCGGATCCGCCGCGCTGAGGTCTTTCAGTATCTCCTCGACAAACAGCTTTGTGCGTCCATAGGGATTAATCGGTGCAGTCGGAAACGTCTCGGTAATGGGCATGGTCTCGGGGACACCGTAAACCGTGGCCGAAGAACTGAATACCAGTGTTTTGACGCCGGTTTTCTGCATGCAGTCGATCAGCCGCAGCGTCCCATTGACGTTGTTGTCGTAGTAGCGGGCCGGATCCGTCACCGATTCGCCTACGGCTTTCAGCCCGGCGAAATGCAGCACCGCTTCGGGTTCATGGAGAGCGAAGACGCGAGCGAGCTGCGACTCATCCCGCAGATCGAGTTCGTGAAAATCCAGGGATTTCTGGGTGATACGTTCCACGGCTTCCAGCGAGCGCCGTGAACTGTTCACCAGATTGTCCACCGCCACCACCTGGTGTCCGGCCTGCAGCAGCTCGACACACATGTGGCTGCCGATGTATCCCGATCCGCCGGTGACCAGTATCCGGCTCAATGGCTGGTCTCCGCGTCGATATGATATTTCTTGAAGAGGTTGTACAGAGTGGGACGCGACACTCCGAGCAGCCGGGCGGTCTGGCTGACATTGTTTTCGGATCGATGCAGCGCCCGAAGTATGGCTTCACGTTCAGCGTTCTGGCGCACCGTCTTCAGGTTGAGCGGCGCATCATCGATGGGTGTATCCAGTTCCAGATCCTGCGGTGTAACCAGTGAAGATTCGCTGAGTATGCTCGCCCGCTTGATGCGGTTCTCAAGCTCCCGGACGTTGCCACTCCAGGTATGGTTTTCGATCGCTGCCAGGGCCTCACGGCTCAGGCGCAGTGAGGGGTTGGCGCGATTGAGGAAATACTTGGCCAGCAGCACCGAGTCCGAACCCCGGTCCCGCAGAGGCGGCAGTGTGAGAACGATCTCACTGAGCCGGTAGAAGAGATCCTCGCGGAATTCCCCCTCTGCAATCTGCTGGTCGATGGGATGGTGCGTAGCGCAGATGACTCTCACATCCACGGTGATCAACGAGTTTCCACCCACCCGTTCGAAATTCCGCTCCTGGAGAAAACGCAGGATTTTGGCCTGCAGAGACAGCGGCATGTCACCAATTTCATCCAGAAACAGGGTGCCGCCACCCGCCGCCTCGATGCGCCCGATCTTTCTTGTGACTGCGCCGGTGAACGCACCTTTCTCGTGACCGAACAGCTCGCTTTCCAGAAGGTTTTCCGGAATGGCCGCGCAGTTGATTGCAATGAACGCACCCCCACTGCGATTACTGAGCTGATGAATGTTGCGCGCAATGATCTCTTTGCCGGTTCCGGTCTCGCCCAGAATAGTGATGGTCGCGTCGGTCGGTGCGACTTTCTCCACCTGCTGACACAGGGCGTACATGCCCGCATGCCCCGTCACCAGCCCCTCCAGGGGCGTACTCGATAGATCTTCGTGCAGACGCCGGTTGTCCGACTCGATCTCCCAGAGTCGAAACGCCCGCTCCACGACAAACCGCAGAGTTTCCGAGTCGATCGGTTTGTTGTAGTAGTCATAGGCCCCGGCTGCGACGGCCTTCAGGGCATGTTCCCGATCCTCCTGACCGGTGATGACGATTACCTTGGTATTCGGCAGGAGTTTGCCGATGAGTTCCAGACAGGCGAATCCCGCACTCGTCCCGCCGGGATCCGGTGGCAATCCCAGATCCAGGGTGACCACCTGGGGTTCAAGCTTGCGCAGAACCGCTTCCGCTTCGCGACAACTGCCTGCGGTGCTCAATTCGGCATTGTCGATACACCAGCGCATCTGTTTCTGCAGGCCGGGATCGTCTTCGATGATGAGCAGGGAGCGCTTCATACTATTCATCCATGGGCAGTTTCAGCAAAAAACGTGTACCCACAGCGGGGGTACTGGAGACAGAAACCTCGCCACCGAGACCGCGGACATATTCCCGCACCTGATAGGCGCCGATCCCCATGCCGGTCAGTCCCTTCGTCGACTCGAAGGGGGAAAACAGGCGATTCGCGATGAATGCCTCGTCCATGCCGCATCCGGTATCTTCCACGGCGATTTCCAGCCAGGCGGACTCTTTCCGGGCAGTGATCTGCACAGTGCCGCTTTCCCCGGTAGCATCTATTGCGTTCTGTACCACGTGTGAGAGCACGTTCACCAGTCTATCCCGGTCCGCCCGGATGGTTGCGTCGGGATTGTATGTATGAAGTGTGGGTCTGGGGCAGGCCCCGGTGAAACGGGCCGCCACGGCAGGGAGCAGCTCGCCAAGAGTGATTGCTGTCACGCTGTCGCTTTGCGGATTTTTCAGCTGCAGCAGCAGCCGCTGCATCCGGTGGACCGAGTTGTCTATGGTTGCGAGCATGTCGTCGATAAACGCAGGGTTTGTCTTGTGTCTTGTTGCGTTTTCAGAAAGCAGCGACAGTTGTGCGGATATCGTTTTCACATCGTGCACGATGAAAGTGGTCAGACGATTGAGCGCGGCAAACTGCCGGGTTTCTCCGATTTCGGCATCTGCTCTGCGCAGCGCCAGAAACCCGGCCGCCTGCCGGGATATGAGCTTGACCAGATCGTAGTCCTCCCACTCCAGCACGGCGGGTGATTCCGGTTCCCGGATCCCGATAACGCCATATAAACGTTGCTCGACGTGGAGGGGCAGCAGATACCGGATGCCCGGGAGCCTCACCAGATCAGTACAGTCCGAAAGCAGATTGTCGGCCTCCGCCGGCAGACTGCGCAGATCGATTACCCAATCATGCTCGCCATAGAAGCGTCGCAGCGCCTGGCCGGTTGCCGGTGCAAGTGGTTCATTCCAGTCCACATGGAGTTTCGCCTCGAGCACCAGGGAATCCGCATCCATCAGCCGCCAGAGTGCACCCCCCGACGCTTCGAATACATCCAGCACAGAGCGAATGGCCTGTTGCCCCAGGTCGAAGTCGGGGCTGGGTTCGGTGAGCTGACGACTGGCGCTGTTCCACGCTTCCCGGTAGTCGTGCTTGCCGCCGTACAGGTTCTTACCCATCCATCGACGCAGTCGCCATTGAACCCGTTTCGAACCCAGTCCGATGAAAGCAGCCACTGCCAGCAGGGTCGCAACCATCAGAACGACTGCAACACCCACATCGCCGCCAAACAGCCGGACGTAGTACCCGGCCAGACCCAGCAGGAGCAGCCCGCTGCCTGTGGCAATCAGGACACCGCTGCGAAAAACGAACTGGCGGGAGAGATTGAGTTTGAGTTGATTTTCACGATTGCGCATTGACGCAATTGCGATCAGAGGCGCACAGATTGCCAGTACCGCGGGCTGCAGAATGACCAGCAGTGGCAGCACAATGCCGAACATCATTCCAAGCGCGTTGTGCACCAGCCCATAGGTAAAGAAGAGACCGAGCCCGACGTTCAGGTAGCGCAGCCGCCAGCGGTAATCGTCTCTCGCATTTCTCGCAAGCTGCTCAATTGCGACCAGACCGATTACCCCGAGCAGGACCTGCATCGCATACAGCCAGGTCGCTGAAGAATGCGGGGTTGTAAACGCTTCCAGCGGCAACTGCCAGGCGGTCCACAAGCCGATACCGGCGGTCAGCACAGCGCAGCCCAGCAGTCCGGACACGCTGCGCATGCCGCTGTCGAGGTAGTTTGCAGCATTCAGCCCGATGGCACGGATCAGCAGGAAGATCCAGGAGAGCTGTGAAAGCAGTTCCAGTGACGCCATCCAGGGTGTCGCGACCGCAACCGCACTGCAGATCATGAAGGCCAGTGTGGTGGTGGAAGCGACAAGCAGCGCCTTTCCGGTGATCTGCCGCCGGATGGTAACGAGGCAGAACAGCGTCAGGCCCAGGTAGGCAATCACACCCAGAAGCACACTCAACAGCAGGATGAAATCGATGGTCATCTCATGGACCGGGGTATCACACGATTGCTAGCGCAGATTGTGGGCAACATCGTCGATTCGATAGTAGGCCTTGTACCAGCGCACAAAGTTCTCGATGCCTGTCTCCACCGGCGTATCCGGCTTGTAGCCCGCGTCCCGGATCAGATCGTCCACATTGGCATAGGTGTCCGGTACATCACCCGGCTGCAGCGGCAGCAGATTCCGTTTTGCCCGCACACCCAGGGTCTCCTCCAGAACCTCGATGTAGCGCAGCAGCTGAATGGGATTGTTGCTGCCGATGTTGTAGAGACGGTAGGGCGCTGAGGAGCTGTGCGGGTCCGGATTGTCTCCCGACCACTGGGGATCCGCGCTGGCGGGACGATCGAGCACCCGGACAATGCCCTCTACAATATCGTCGATATAGGTGAAATCCCGCGTGTGGTGTCCGTAGTTGAAGATGTCGATCGGCTCACCCGCAAGCATCTGGCGGGTGAACTTGAAAAGCGCCATGTCCGGGCGGCCCCAGGGTCCGTAGACGGTAAAGAAGCGCAATCCGGTGGTCGGGATATCGAACAGATGACTGTATGTATGCGCCATCAGTTCGTTGGATTTCTTGGTTGCGGCATAGAGGCTCACGGGATGATCCACGTTGTCGTGCACCGAGAAAGGCATGTTGGTGTTGCTGCCATACACCGAACTGGTGGAAGCGTAGACCAGATGCTCTGTCCCGATTGCCCGCACACCTTCGAGTATGTTCAGAAAACCAACAATATTGGCCTCGATGTACGCATAGGGATTCTCGAGTGAATAGCGCACACCGGCCTGAGCAGCGAGGTGCACGATTCGCTGGGGTCGATGGCTATCGAGCACACGGTTCATTTCTGCCCGATCGGCAATGTCGACTCTTTCGATCGAGAAACCTTCACGAATGGTCAGGCGCGCGAGTCGCGCTTCCTTGAGTGCGACATCGTAGTAATCGTTGAGGTTGTCGACGCCGACGACTTCGTCGCCGCGATCGAGCAGACGATGACTCACATGAGAGCCGATGAAGCCCGCGGCACCGGTTACCAGCACGCGCATCTTCAGAGCCTGCCGGTGACGGCTTGACGGGAAAGCACAGATTTCACATCAAAGAGCACGTGCTCGGGTTTAAGGAATGCCCGGATGCCTTCTTCGCCCAGTGCGATGAATTCGCGGTGGGCGACGGCCAGTATCGCAGCGTCATACACTCCTGCTGCGGGCTGTGCTACGGGAGCAAGCCCGTATTCGTGCTGCGCCTCAGCGCATTCCACCCAGGGATCGAAGACATCCACTTCGATGGCGTACTCGCGCAGAGCGGCGATCACATCGACCACCCGGGTATTCCTGATATCGGGACAGTCTTCCTTGAATGCCAGCCCCAGCACCAGCACCCGGGCACCGACCACGTTGATACCGCGGCCGGTCATCAGCTTGATGACCCGCTCCGCAATGTGGCCACCCATGCCGTCGTTGATCCGACGCCCGGCCAGAATCACCTCAGGGTGATAGCCCACCTCCTGGGCTTTGAAGGTCAGATAGTAAGGGTCGACGCCAATACAGTGACCGCCCACCAGTCCGGGTTTGAACGGCAGGAAGTTCCATTTGGTGCCCGCTGCTGCCAGAACTTCCTGGGAGTCCAGCCCCAGCCGGCTGAAAATGAGGGCAAGTTCGTTGATGAGTGCGATGTTGAGGTCGCGCTGGGTGTTTTCGATGACCTTGGCAGCTTCTGCTACCCGGATGCTCGACGCCCGATGGGTACCGGCACGGATGATGGAGCGATACAGCGCATCCACAGTGTCGGCAACTTCGGGAGTCGATCCGCTGGTCACCTTCATGATGTCCGGCAGTCGGTGCGTCTTGTCACCGGGATTGATCCTTTCCGGGCTGTAACCGGCAAAAAAGTCCTGGTTGTAGACGAGGCCCGATGTCTCTTCGATCACCGGGATACACACCTCCTCGGTGGCGCCCGGATACACGGTGGATTCGTAAACCACTATGTCACCCGGTGCGATCACCGAACCGATGGTGCGGCTGGCAGCCCGCAGCGCACTCATATCCGGCCGTTTGTACTGGTCGATGGGTGTCGGCACCGTGACGATATAGAAATTGGCCGCTCTCAAGTCCGCTGTTTCGCTGCTGAACGATAAATGGCGGGGGCTGGCCAGAGCTTCTGCGTCCACTTCCCGGGTGTAGTCCCTGCCGGCTCGTAACTCTTCTATGCGGCTGACATTTACGTCGAACCCGATCGTGGGATAGAGGCGGCCCAGCTCCACAGCCAGAGGAAGTCCTACGTAGCCAAGGCCGATGACAGCTACTTTGACGTTATTCAGATCTGGTGGATTGCTCGACATGCCGCACGCCGGGTCATTCAGGGTCGCGTATTATGCATCAGGGAGTCCGCCAGACTGTTGTCACCATGTAGAACACTGACAGCACCGGCTCTTTCCGGGTACAACCGCCGGATTGGCCGAGGATTCCCGTGTTACAACGCTTTACAGACCCGGTCTCTCATGACCTCTAAACTCCACGGCCTGGCTGATGAATGAGCACGACAAATCCATGAGCACCATCGAGAGAGCTGCGGCGAAGCTGGCCGTACGGCTGCGGCAGCAGCCAGCACCGGCAGCGCCTGGCCGACCTGTGGACTCAGGACAGACTCCAGCGGCTGCTTCCGTGATGCAGGGCAAGAGCCAGGGTTTCACGCGGGCACCAGAGAGATTCTGCGATATCGACCTCAGCAGTCTCTCGGAGAAGGGCTATCTGCGCCCCGGCGAAGGGCGCAGTCAACTCGCCCACGAAATGCGCCGGATCAAGCGCCCGCTGCTGTTGAACGTGCAGAAGTATCAGGCGGCACCTACCGAACATCCTCCGGCGAATCTGATCATGATCACCAGCTCACTGCCCGGAGAAGGCAAGACTTTCATCTCCATCAATCTGGCCATCAGTCTCGCCGCAGAACTCGATCGACGGGTACTTCTGGTGGACGCGGATGTAAGTAAAGGCGACATCACCTCGCAGCTGGGTATCGAGGCCCATCGGGGTCTGTCCGACCTGCTCCATGAAACCAATCATGTGGCCGAAGACGGGGTGCTGACCTCCAATGTGGAACGCCTGAGTATTCTGCCCGCCGGTGGCAATACCGATCACATCGACGAACTCTATGCGAGTGCTCTGATGGCGACGATCACCCGCACTCTGGCCGCTGAGGATCCGGATCGTCTCGTCCTCTTTGATGCACCACCGCTGCTGGCAACCACTGAAGCATCCGTCCTTGCCCGCCACATGGGTCAGGTGGTGGTCGTGGTGGAGGCGAATAAAACACCACAGGACGCGGTTGCCCAGGCGGTAAGCCTCCTGGAAGGCTGCGCCAATGTCAGCCTGCTGCTCAACAAGACGACCCAGCGCGACTCCGGGGGGTATGGTTACGGCTATGGCTACGGTGCCGGGGGGCGACGTCGTGCCGAAGCCAGAAACGAAAATGATCGCGAAAGTGATGGCGAAAATGAACCGCTCAACGAGCAAGTGAGTTAACGCGCCCATGTACGAAGAACATTTCGGACTTACCGCAAAACCCTTCCAGCTCTCTCCGGATGCGGCCTTCTTCTTTCCGAGCAAAGAACACAAGCGTGCGCTGTCTTTTCTGGAATACGGCCTTGATCAGGGCGATGGTTTCATCGTCATCACCGGTGACGTCGGCACCGGCAAAACCACCATCGTGCAGACCCTGCTGAGTGAACTCGATCCCAATGCGCTGATGGTCGCAAACATCGTCACCACCCAGCTCGAGGAAGGCGACCTCATGCATCTGGTGGCGGCGAATTTCGGCCTCAAGGTGAACACCAACAGCAAAGCGCTGCTGCTGCGGGATCTCGAACGACTCTTCGTCCAGCAGGCGAAAGAGAATCGGCGGGTACTGCTCATCGTCGACGAGGCTCAGAATCTGCCGGCGCGGTCGGTGGAAGAGCTGCGCATGCTGTCGAATTTCCAGCGCGATGGAAAACCCCTGGTGCAGATTTTCCTGCTTGGCCAGGCGGAATTCCGCAACACACTGCTTTCGGAAGAATTCGAACAGCTGCGGCAGCGGGTCATTGCCACCTACCACCTGAACCCCCTCGAAGAAAGCGAGACCCGGACGTATATCGAACACCGCCTGAGTTGCGCGGGCTGGACTGGCCGGCCGGAATTCACCGACGAAGCCTTCCGCGCCATCTATGCTGCCAGCGAAGGGGTGCCGCGGCGGATCAACAATCTCTGCGACCGGATTCTGCTTTTTGCGTTTCTCGAAGAGCGGGAGTCCATCGATATCGAGGTTGTAGACTCTGTTTCCCGTGAACTCGGCGGGGAATTCTGGTCCGGACGCCCCGAGCCGAAGGCTTCTCTGGAGCGGGTCGAGGAGGTTTTCAACACACCCGGCCAGCCCCTCGAGGCGGTAGCCCGGGTCATGTTTGACAAAGCCAACGTGCAGCAGCGGCTCGGCTCTCTGGAGCGCGCGGTGGACGCCCTCGGCAGTTCACTGAAGTCCGACGTGTCAGAACTCAAGGAAGAAATCGGCTATCTGAACGTGCTGCTCGAAGAGGTACTCAGCGAGCTGCGGGAAAGTGGTAGCTCCGGCAAGAAGCGGGCCTGACTGCAGCCTAGCGGAAATCCCTCGATCTGAACGGGCCCTGGCCGGGGCCTGGCACGAGCTCCGCCAGGAGCCGGGTGACATCTTCGATGTGACCGGACACCAGGTGGATGACCTCCTTCTCGCGCTCCACCACCCCTTTGATCCTGAGCAGCTGACCCTGGAGCAGGGCGGCCCGGAAACGCTCGAGCACCGAAGTCCAGACCACCACATTGGTATTGCCGGTCTCATCTTCGAGGGTGACAAACATCACCCCGGAGGCCGAACTCGGCCGCTGGCGACCGGTTACCAGACCGGTCACCTGCACCAGCTGCCCATGCCGGCAGGCCACCAGATCCGCCGCCCTGCGGCTGCCGCCGACCTCGGGATGATCACGCAGCAGTGCCATGGGGTGAGGCCCTAAGGTGAGGCTCGTGTAGCGGTAGTCGTCGAGCATGTCGTCCGCCGGTGTGGGCGCGGGAAGCTGGATGCCGGGGCCAGGCTCCGCCACCTGAGGCACCGCATCGGGCGGGTGCCCGGGTTCCACAGGCTGTTCCAGTGCAACCGGCGGTTTGATCCCGGCCACTTCCCAGTGCGCCTGATAGCGATGACCGGCCAGCGCGGCCAGGGCGCCGGACCGCGCCAGAAACCGCAGCTCCCGGGTATCGAGAGCCGCCCGACGCGCCAG
The DNA here is from genome assembly GCA_041395945.1 of Pseudomonadales bacterium. Classification (NCBI taxonomy): domain Bacteria; kingdom Pseudomonadati; phylum Pseudomonadota; class Gammaproteobacteria; order Pseudomonadales; species Pseudomonadales bacterium. The sequence continues at coordinate 1,236,513 of JAWKZN010000001.1, read as the reverse complement.
ATCCTCAGGGTCCCTGAAGGGGCGTGCACTTTCGATGCGGCGGCCGGCGGCCTCACTCAAGCCTTTGACCATGCGCAGGCCGAGGCGCAGTCCAGGGGCAGACAGGCATCCCGGCGCTGTCTCAGTGCCTCTGAGCAGCCGGTGATCCCAGGTGCTTTCCTGCACATCCACACCCAGCACCGGCACGTCGTGGCGGCGCGCATCCTGCACGAGCTGGGAGGGTGAATAGAAGCCCATGGGCAGGCTGTTGAGCAGACCGCAGTAGAAGGCGGCGGGGTGGTGACGCTTGAGCCAGGCGGAAACATAGACCAGCAGGGCAAAGCTGGCTGCATGGGATTCGGGGAAGCCGTATTCGCCAAAGCCCTGGATCTGCCGGAACACCCGCTCGGCAAAATCCCGGTCGTGCCCCCGGGCCAGCATGCCGTCGATGAGCTTCTGCTCGAAATGCTCAAGCCCCCCCTTGCGACTCCAGGCGGCCATGGCCCGGCGCAGCTGATCGGCCTCGCCACCGCTGAAGCCGGCGGCCACCATGGCGAGCTCGATCACCTGCTCCTGAAAGATCGGGACCCCGAGGGTGCGCTGCAGCACCCGGCGCACCGCCTCGCTCGGATAGACCACCGGCTCGAGGCCCTGTCGACGCCGCAGGTAGGGGTGCACCATGTCGCCCTGAATGGGCCCGGGACGGACGATGGCCACCTCGATCACCAGATCATAGAAGTGCTGGGGCTTGAGCCGCGGCAGCATGGCCATCTGGGCACGGGATTCCACCTGGAACACGCCCACGCTGTCGCCCTGCTGCAGCATCTGATAGGTCGCCGTATCCTCGGCGGGAATCGTGGATACGGTGAGCGGCGGCGCCTCCGGCCGCAGTTCATTCACAGCGGCCAGCGCCTTGCGGATGGCGGTGAGCATGCCCAGGGCCAGCACGTCCACCTTGAGCAGACCCAGGGCTTCGAGATCGTTCTTGTCCCACTGGATCACCGTGCGCTCGGGCATGGTGGCGTTTTCCACCGGCACCAGCTGGGCCAGCGGCCCCCGGGAGATGACAAAGCCGCCGACGTGTTGTGACAGATGACGGGGAAAGCCGAGGATCTCACCCACCAGCTGCAGGAACTGCCCGACCACCCGGCTCTCTGGATCCAGGCCGGCACCGCGCAGGCGGGCTTCGAGTTCGGCCGGCTTGTCCCACCAGGACAGGGAACGCGCCAGCAGGTCCACCAGATCGGGACTCATGCCCAGGGCCTTGCCGACATCGCGCACGGCACTCTTCGGACGATAGGTGATGAGGGTGGCAGCAAGTGCCGCACGATCCCGGCCGTAGCGCTTGTAGAGATACTGGATCACTTCTTCGCGGCGCTCGTGTTCGAAATCCACATCGATGTCCGGCGGTTCGTCCCGCTCCTTCGACACGAAGCGTTCGAACAGCAGATGCATACGCGCCGGGTCCACCTCGGTGATGTGCAGGCAGTAGCAGACTGCGGAGTTGGCCGCCGAGCCGCGTCCCTGGCAGAGGATGTCGCGGCTGCGGGCAAAGGCGACGATGTCCTGCACGGTGAGAAAGTAATATTCGTAGCCGAGTTCCGAGATGAGGGCGAGTTCCTGCTCGATCAGAGCACGGGTATCCGCCGGCACTCCGCCAGGCCAGCGCTCGGCAGCGCCGGCCAAGGTCAGCGCTCTGAGATAGTCCTTAGGGGTGAGGTGGGGCGGCACCAGCTCTTCCGGATATTCATAGCGCAGTTCGTCCATCGAGAAGGTACAGCGCTCGGCGATGCGGCAGGACTCCTCGAGCATTTCCGGTGGATAGAGTCTGCCCAGTGCCTCGATCGGACGCAGGTGGCGTTCGGCATTGGCAAAACCCCGGCTGCCGAGCTCGGCCACGGACGTTTTCAGACGTATGGCGGTCAGCACATCCTGCAACGGCTGCCGCTGCGGTGCGTGACAGTGCACGTTGTTGGTCGCCACGATCGGCAGTTCGAGACGCATCGACAGGGTCAGTGCGTTGGCCGTCTTGTCGAGATCGCGGGATTCGTGAAACAGCTCCAGAGCAATCCACAGTTCCGGGAAGCGCCCCAGCAGCGCCTTGCCCTGCAGCATGAGAGCCTCGATGCCGACCGGCTCCGGCATCCACAGCGCGAAGCATTCGCTCACACCCCAGTCGAGATCCTTGAGGCTGAGGCGGTAAGTGCCTTTCGGCGAACGCCGGCGCAGCCGGGTGATGAGACCGGCGAGCTGTCCGTAGGCACTGCGGTCGGGGGCAAGCAGCACCAGCCGCAGACCTTCCTCGAGCACGAATTCGGCCCCCACGATCAGATCGATGCCCCATTCCTTGGCCGCCATATGGGCCTTGACCAGACCGGCGCAGGAGCATTCGTCTGTGATGGCGATGGCGCTGTAGCCCAGTTCCGCTGCACGGGCGACCATCTCCTCGGGATGAGAGGCGCCACGCAGAAAGCTGTAATTGCTGATCACGTGCAGCTCAGCAAAGGCCTGGGTGAAGGAAGAGTCAGGCCCTGATTTATCAGGCCCTGATTTATCAGGCAAAGTAGCCATGCAGATACCAGCGCTCGGCGGCGTCTTCAAATACCCAGCATTGCGCACCGTTGACATGACGGGCCACGTAATAGTCCCGGTGGACAGCCTGCTGCCACCAGGCCGTCTGGATCCGTTCCGGCCCGCGCAGCAGGGTGAGATGTTCAGGTTCGACGGGGCAGGGGGGATCGAACAGCCACAGGGGCAGGGCGCTTGTGGACTCAGTCACTCGCTCCGTGCGCGAACGCTCCGTGCGCGGACGCTCCTTGCGCGGACGCCCTGTATCCGGTCGCACGGGACGCCAGGCCCGCTCAGGCACCTGCTGATCGTTGACCGAAATACCCCGACAGGCATTGCGGCCGAGGCGCGCACTGAGTTCATCGAGCAATCCCGCAAGTGCCTCGGCTTTCAGGCCGGAGGGCTCCGGATCCGTGGGCAGCAGCTGCAGCAGACTGCGACTGTCACTCTGCCAGGGCTTCAGACGCTCGGCTTCGAGACCGATGGTCAGGATGTCCCGGGGCAGGTCCATGCGATCAAGTTTGAGCCGGGTGATATTGAGGAAGGTACGCCGGCTCTGCACCACGCCCGCAAAATGCACCGGCAGGATGACCGCACCCCGCGCACTGTGATCCGCAAAGCGCCAGAGCAGCCGTCCCGCGCCGAGCTGACGGCCGACCAGCCAATGGGCCAGTTCATCGAGCAGTCGCTGCATGGGAAACAGCAGCGCTTCCTTGTCTGTGATCGGCTCCAGCAGATGGCGCTCGCGCCGGAAATCGGGTGCCGGCCGGATCGACAGGCGCGGGTCTGGCACGCGGCCACTCAGGCGATCGAGGAAGTTGAGCAGTTCCTTGCCGAAGCGTTGCCCGAGCTCGGCCCGTGGCAGATCGAGCAGGGGGCCTAAGGTGTGTATGCCCATGTTGGCAAAGCGTTCGACGGCATCGGCGGCACCCGGGAGCCTGGCCTGTGCGAGGGGCACTCTTTTAAGGTGCTGCTGCTCGAGTTCAGCTCGCGCCAGAACCATGGCGGCCAACGGGGTGTTCGCCGTGCGATGTCGAACTTCGTGGCCGAGCGAGGCACAGGCCTCGGCCACCGCCCGGACCAGCGTCGCGACATTCCCGAACAAGCGCAGACTGCGACTGATTTCGAGCAGCAGCCCATCCGGCGGCTCCAGACTGACCTCGGCACTGAACCGGTAAAAGGTCTGCGCCAGCGCCTGGAGACGCTCCTGCTCCCGGGCTTCATCCCGCTGCAGGGATTTGAGGTCGGCACAGATGCTGTGGGCCGTGGCCAGAGTAGTGCCGGGGCAGATCCCGGCCCGCACGGCGGCCGCGTTACGGTCCAGTACCCGGTTGTCTTCCAGCAGTACTGCCGGGGTTCCTGATCTGTCTCTGTCTCCGCCTCCACCTGCATCGGCCTCGTCGAATACCTCGAGGCCCAGATGGGGGAACTGCAGCGCCAGCCACAACATGGATCTCCACCCACCTGTTAATGAGTAACGGGCCGGCGCGCCGGGTCCGGCTTCTTACCGGAGGAAGAAGAAGGAATGACATGCAGGACCCTCTCCCGACCGGCAGGTGCGGAGGCAGCACCCCGCCAGTGTCGCCACAGCGACAACTGCTCGTGGATCTCCGCCGGGCTGCACGACTCACCGAACTGCACAGGAATGGACGCCACCGGCCAGCCGCCGCGACGCTTGCAGATACTGACCTCGGCCCCCGACATCGCCCCCGCCAGGCCGACCACCGGGCGCATGGCCAGGCGCAGTTCCGCCATGGAGGGTAGCGCCGCCGCCGAGCCCGGCCGGAAAAGGCAGGAGAGGGTATTGCCTTCCCGGGCGGCCAGTTGCAGACGCCGGGTGTCGGGCACCGTCAGCTGCCGCTCATCGAGCCAGGCCAGCACCGCACTGCAGGTACCCGACCGGCTCGCCCGCTCCAGGGCCCAGAGTGCGTCTTTGTGTTTCTGTTGTTGTTTCTGCTGCTGTTGTTTTTGCTGCGGTTGAGGTTGCGCGTGCTGCTGTCTCGGCTGCTGTGGCCTCGGATGAATGAGCAGGATCCGGCTGATGTCGATACCGGCCGCGCTGAGGGCGGGTGCATAAGGAATGAACGGCGGGTTCACCCAGGCGATCCAGCGCATCTGCTGACTCAGGGTGCGCAGGGCGGGCAGCAGCAGCCGCAACTCGCCGATACCGGCAGTATCGAACAGCAGCTCGCTCAGCCCGCCCCGGGGCCAACCGCCGCCCGGCAACTGCGCGTCCAGTTCGGCAAAGCCGCTGGGCACCGTCTCCGGAGGGCGCCTCAGATCCCCCGCGCGCCACAGATCCGGATGGTCGAGCAGATGATCGGGCACTCTGCGGGCTTCTGACCCATGTGGCTGCCCATGTGGCTGCCCATGTGGGTTTGTCGAAGCCTCGCTCGGGCTTCCGGCATGGGATCCGGTAAAAGAGTCGATGACCATTTGATACTGTACTTCCATACAGGGGGTCGATCAGGTTAACTGTATATATATACAGTATCAAGGGGCACTTACAAGAGGCGCTTAAAAGGTATGGATGAATCCTGCGAAAAATACACACGCGCGATCTGAAAGATTGATTTCTGTTCATTTGGTCAATAAAAACATTGGGTTTTCGTGAGGCCAGGCGTAAAATACTGTATTTATATACAGTTATGATTTCGTCAGGAGAAGCCCATGTCGCACTACACGCCGATTCCCTGCGCCGAGTTCCTTGAGTCTACCGATCGTCTGTCTCCCATCGTCCGCCTCGGGCCGATTGATGACCTGGAGTCGGCCCTCGAATCGAGCTGGCTCGATGTCTCCAGAGCGACCTATCGATTCCTCTCTCTGCTGCGCGAGTTCGATCTTCGGCAAGGCTGGAAGGGCTACGGTTGCACCGATTGTGCCCAGTGGCTGGACTTCAAGCTGAAGCTGTCTCGGACCACCGCGCTGGAGAAAGTTCGAGTGGCCAAGGCGTTGTGGTTCGTGCCGCGGATCGATGCGGCGTTCAAAGCGGGCGAGTTGTCTTATTCCCAGGTCCGGGCGCTGACCCGGGTTGCGGATGCGTCGAACGAAGCCGATCTGCTCGCCTATGCTCGAACGTCTACTGCGGAGCAGCTCGAACAGTGCTGCCAGCGGTTGCGGCATGGGGATGAACGTGGCGGCCAGCAGACAGGTCGACATGATCATGAAGCGCGGTCGGTATCACTGTATCCCCATTCCGGCGAGATTGTGGTGAAACTGCCGGCCGAGGCATTTGCGTTGGTTGAGCAGGCGTTGGCGCAGATTGTGGAGACGCTGCCTGAGGATCCTGCGCGACCGGCGGCTGCAGCGAGGGCGGATGCGTTTATGGAAGTGTTTTTTCGGTCGAGGGCAGCAGGCGCAGCCTCGGACGACTCCGCGCCAGGAACAGCAGACAAAACGACAGATGAGGAAGCGGGCCCGTCGTCTGGCAGCTCAGCGGAACTTCCCGCCTATCAGGTTCTGGTCCATGTCGATGCCCAGGCGTTGTCCGGCACTGGTGGAGAATCCGACCTGCCATTGCCGACCATCCGGCGCCTGTGCTGCGAAGGCTCTCTGGTGCCGATCCTCAAAGACGGAAATCGTGTGCTGGATGTGGGCCGCAGGCAGCGCACTGTGCCGACCGCCATCCGCCGCGCGCTGGCGGCACGGGACCGCAGTTGCCGATTTCCCGGCTGTCATCACACCCGCTGGCTGGACGCACACCACATTCAGCACTGGTGCGACGGCGGTGCAACCTCGCTCGACAATCTGATCCTGCTCTGTAGTCATCATCACAAGCAGATGCATGAGGGTGGGTTCCAACTGCGGGCTGCTGGGGACGGCTTTTACTTTGCGCGGCCGGATGGGCGGCCGATTGAGCAATGGGCTTCAGCGGAAGATCTCACGCCGTCTTCAGCGGAAGACGATTAGATTCTGTGAAGGGGTAATACCCCCAAGCATCGGGCGCTGGTTTCGATTCCAACCGAACTACCCCCAGTACCACTCATCGAAAGTCTCGATGGCCACCAGGCGTGCACGGCTGCGAGTGGAGGCCGGGAACCAGGCCAGCTCGCGTCCAACCCCGTCCACAGTCTGGGCAGACCGCGCACGGACACCGCGCAGGCCCTGATCCTTTACCCGCACGCCGATCGGCTGGCAGCGGGCGTGCGGCACCACCCTGCCTGCGCGATCAACCGGATAGGTTGCCGGCAGATCCAGGGCAGCAATCCCCGCCGGTGTATGGGCGTCGCAGACCGTCTGATCCCGGGGCAGCAGGGCGGCTGCCAGCACCGGGCCCGTGTCCGCGCGCAGATCTTCCGGCTCATAAGGCCAGCGGGCGATGAACCGACGCAGATTGTGCCGCGCGGTGACCTGATCTTCATTCAGATAGAGTGTCGGAAAGCTTTCCGGAGGATTCCAGCGCCCGCCGCGCGTCCGGGCATAGTCCGGGTCCAGGGGATCGGACCAGACAGCTTCGGCGATGCGCCACCAGCGCCAGCCGTTGGGCAGCAATTCGGTGATCACGGAGCGTCGGGAGGATTTCCGAATTCAAACATCCCCCGGCAGGCGGCCAGCACGGCGCTATAGGCCTGCCGTTCGAGCAGCGCCAGCAGGGTGGAGCCATCCAGGGCGGGGGCAGGACGCCGCACGATACCCGGAATACGGTCGCGTTTCAGATGATGCACCAGCAGATCCGTGGCGGCCGCGAGATCGGCAATGTTTGCGGCACGATCCGCTGGCACCCCCTGATCGAACCATTTACTGATGGCCTGCCGGCTGACGCCGAAGATGCGCGCGGCATCGGTCTGATTCAGATCCCATACCGCCAGCACCCGCTTGAGCGCATCGGCATTGCGGTGTCGGTCCAGATGTTCGGAAAAGGCGTCCAGCCAGTCCGAATGCTGGCCCTGAGCCCTGATCAGGCGGGCGGCGGCCGCCTTCGGGTCGAGTCGGCCGACCTCGTCGATCCACTCCATACGATCCGCGATTGAACCCATGGCGCTGTTCCTCAGGCATCCACTCCTTCAGCGCAACCTTATGTCAACCGCAACCTTGTGTCAACCGCAACATTCGGCTGTCTGTCTGCGGCTATGGCGCACAGGGGTGGTAACAGATCAGAGGCTGCGGGCGCCTCTGCCAATCGCGTAATGGATCAGCCCCAGCCGCTTGAGCATGGACGGGTCGTACAGATTGCGGCCATCAAACACGACCGGTGTCTTCAGCAGCGCCTTGAGCTGCTCGAAGTCCGGGCTGCGGAACTCGTTCCACTCGGTGACCACAATGAGAGCATCCGCGCCTTCGAGAGTCGCATCCCGCTCATTACAGAGCATAAGCGCAGGCTGTGCGGCATAGATGCGTTTTGCCGCGGGCATCGCGACCGGATCATAGGCACGCACACGCGCACCCGCCGCAAAGAGCAGATCCATGATGGCGCGGCTCGGCGCTTCGCGCATGTCGTCCGTGTTGGGTTTGAAGGCCAGTCCCCAGAGGGCGAACGTCCTGCCCTGCAGATCTCCCTTGAAGTGCCGCTCGAGCTTATCGAACAGGACGCGTTTCTGAAGTTCGTTCACCGATTCCACACTCTGCACCAGGGCCGCCGGGTGACCGGTCTCCCGGGCGGTATGGATGAGCGCTTTCACGTCTTTTGGAAAACAGGAGCCCCCGTATCCCGTACCCGGATAGATGAAACTGTAGCCAATCCGCGGATCAGAACCGATACCCCGACGCACAGCTTCGATATCCGCACCCAGCCGGTCCGCCAGATTGGCCAGTTCGTTCATCAGGCTGATCCGGGTAGCCAGCATGACGTTCGCCGCATACTTGGTGAGCTCGGCGCTGCGCACGTCCATGTGCACCACCTTGTCGTGGTTGCGATTGAAGGGTGCATACAGCTCATCGAGCACCCGGGCGCTGTCTTCGCTGTTGGACCCGATCACGATCCGGTCCGGCTTCATGAAATCGCCGATTGCCGCACCTTCCTTCAGAAACTCAGGATTCGAAACCACATCGAAGGTGAGATCTCTGCCACGTCCGGTCAGCACTTCCGCAATGGCGGCGCGTACCTGATCCGCAGTTCCGACCGGCACCGTCGACTTGTCGACGATGATCTTGTGTTCAGACATACGCGCGCCAATGGTGCGGGCCACGCTCAGCACGTGGCTGAGATCGGCAGCGCCTTCTTCGTCAGAAGGCGTACCCACGGCGATGAAGAGCAACCGGCCATGATCGACTCCCAGATCGAGATCGGTGCTGAACTTGAGGCGACCGGCCGCACTGTTGCTGCGCACCAGAGATTCGAGGCCTGGCTCGTAGATGGGAATGCGGCCCGCCTCAAGCGCGGCGATCTTCGCTGCATCTATATCCACACAGAGCACCGTGTTGCCCATTTCTGCAAAACAGGCGCCGGTAACGAGACCGACATAGCCGGTGCCGAACAGGGTGATTTTCATAAGGTGATTCCGACGGCTGCTTCCAGTGGAACGTAACGAACAACTCTCTCGGTCAGACCATGGCCTCGATAACAAAGGGGCCAGGGGTGGCGAGACTTTCCGCAAGGGCGCTGTTGAAACCCGCGGTGTCGGTCACTCTGCGACCGGGCACCCCCATGCCCTTTGCCATGTCCACCCAGTTCAGATCGGGGTGGGAGAGATCGAGCATGCCCATGGCCTTGGGCCCCGGGTTGTGGGCGCCGACCCGCATGAATTCCACCTGCAGAATGGCGTACTTGCGGTTCGCAAACAGTACAACCGTGACATCCAGGTTCTCCCGGGCCATGGTCCACAGCGCCTGGACCGTGTACATGCCCGCACCGTCTCCCTGCAGCGTCAGCACCCGCCGGTCAGGACAGGCGACCGCCGCACCCACCGCCGCCGGCAGACCCATGCCGATGGCGCCACCGGTGAGATCGAGCCAGTCGTGGGGCGCGCTGTTTGCCGTGAGTCCTGGAATCGCGAAACCGGAGGTCGCCGCTTCGTTGACCACAACGGCGTGCTCGGGCATCAGGGCACCCAGGGCCTGGGCGATAGTGACCGGAGTCAGTTCACCCCGGGCGAGTTCCGGTCGTTTGAGTTCTGCAAAGGTGGGCTTGATACCTGCCGCACCCACACCTTCCACCACCGCCTCGAGTGCGGCAATCACATCCTCACCCGGCATTGCCAGCGGATGCACCTGACAACCTGTGGGTGTGAGTTCTGAAGCCCGCCCGGGATAGGCGAAGAAACTCACAGGGGCTTTGGTATCGACCAGAATCAGATGCTCGACACCGGCCAGCGCCTCCTCGGCCTGCTCGGCGAAGTAGGGCAGGCGTCCCAGATCCACCCGTCCGGCACCCCGGGGGATTCGACCGATGAAGGTGTCACCGAGCAGCCGTGCCCCCGTCTTCTGCGCAATGCGGCTGGCCAGCCGCAGTCCGGCGTCGGTGACCCCCAGACCGTTGATCAGCAGCGCACAGGGCTTTCCTGAAACCAGCGCCCGGATACTGGATTCGATAGATTCCGCGTTGGCGCTGGTCAGGGCTTGCGGACGCAGCGGTTGCGCCGCTCCGGAAGCCGGATTCCAGGCCGTGTCGGCGGGCAGAATCAGAGTGGCGATCTGGCCGGGCGGCTGCATCGATGCCTGAATCGCCCTGGCGGCATCTGCCGCGACGGTATCCGCGGACTCGGAGACATGGATCCACCCGGACACCGGGCTGGCGAAGCCCTGGATGTCCGAGGTGAGCGGGGCATCGAGTTTACGGTGATAGGTTGCATGTTCGCCGACAACGTTGACGATCGGTGTGCGAGCGCGGCGGGCGTTATGCAGATTGGCCAGGCCATTCGCCAGCCCCGGGCCGAGGTGCAGCAGAGTACAGGCGGGTTTACCCGCCATACGCCCGTAGCCGTCGGCCGCACCGGTCACGACACCTTCGAAGAGGCCCAGAATCGCCCGCATGCCCGGTTCCTTGTCGAGGGCGGCTACGAAATGCATCTCCGAGGTGCCGGGATTGGTGAAACACACTTCCACGCCCGCATCGACAAATGTCGAAAGCAGGCTCTGGGCGCCATTGATGTCTGCCATGGTGAGTCCGTCGCCAGAGTTGAGCCGGCAGTGTATGTGCCGCCTGAGCGCCTTGGCAACGGCCGCGCCTTCGAGTGTCGTGAGCACTTTGCAATCCCCGGATCATCCTTTACGCTCCGGGCTCTTCCAGGTACCCCGGATTCTCATGACCTACGACTATGACCTTTTCGTGATTGGCGCTGGTTCAGGCGGCGTGCGGGCCAGCCGGATCTCGGCAGGCTACGGTGCCAGGGTGGCCGTTGCTGAAGACCGCTACCTGGGCGGTACCTGTGTGAATGTAGGCTGTGTGCCGAAGAAACTGTTTGTCTACGGATCCCACTTCTCGGAGGAATTCGAAGATGCGTCGGCCTACGGCTGGGATGTCAGCACTCAAGGCGTCGACTGGCCACGCCTGCGGGACAACAAGACCCGGGAAATCGAACGTCTCAACGGCATCTACGCAAACCTGCTCGACAATGCCGGTGTCGAGCGCATATGGGGTACCGCCCGTCTCGCCGATGCCCATACTGTGGTCGTAGGGGATAAGACCTGCACGGCGGAACATATTCTGATCGCCACGGGCGGCTGGCCGGTAACGCCTGATTTTCCCGGCAGCGAACACAGCATTTCATCCAACGAGATGTTCTACCTCGACCGGCTACCGGAGCGCGCGCTCATTCTGGGTGGGGGTTACATCGCCGTGGAGTTTGCCGGCATTCTGCAAGGTCTTGGCGTGAAGACCCAGTTGCTTTATCGCGGTGAACTGTTTCTCCGCGGCTTCGATGACGGCGTGCGTCGGTTTGTGAAAGAGGAAGTCGAGCACAAAGGTATTGAACTGCGCTTCAACGACAACATCGAGCGCATCGATCTCGATGGCATGGAGCGGGTGGTCAGACTCGAAAGCGGCGCCGAGATCCGCACAGATCTCGTGCTGAGCGCCATCGGGCGGGCGCCCAAGACCGCGGGGCTCGGCCTGGAAGCTGCAGGGGTTGAACTGTCCGCCTCCGGCGCAATCAGGGTCGACGAGTACTATCGGACATCCGTGCCGAACATCCTTGCCATCGGCGATGTCACCGACCGACTGCAACTGACACCAGTCGCCATTGCGGAAGGCATGTGCATTGCGAATAACCTGTTTACCGATCGACCAAAGCGCTCGGTCGACTACGAGAACGTAGCCACCGCCGTGTTCTGCCAGCCCAATATCGGCACAGTCGGGCTCACGGAAGAACAGGCGCGTCAGCGCTACCCCGAGCTGCAGGTGTTCGAATCCACCTTCCGGCCCATGAAACATACCCTGACCGGACGTCCTGAACGCACGCTCATGAAACTGCTGGTCAACGGTGCGGATGATCGGGTTGTCGGCGCCCATATGGTTGGCGCCGAGGCGGGGGAAATCATTCAGGGCATTGCCGTGGCAATAAAGGCGTGTGCAACCAAGGCGGACTTCGACGCCACCATCGGCATTCATCCCACCGCAGCCGAAGAGTTCGTAACCATGCGCACACCGCGCGCTGCAAGTTGAATCACCATGCGACGAGAATTCAATATGACAACCAGCCTCCGCCAGCTCGCTTACCTCACAACCCTCACCCTGTTGTCTGCCTGTGCAACCCTGTCCGGCACAGACGCCAGGGTTGGCAGCCGCGCAGCAGCAGACAGACCGCACAACGTGATTCTGTTTCTGGGTGACGGCATGGGGGTTTCCACCGTGACCGCCGCGCGTATCTACGCGGGTCAGCGTCGCGGCGCCAGTGGCGAAGAGTATGTTTTGCCCTTTGAAACCTTCCCCAATGTCGCGCTGGTCAAAACCTACAACACGGACAGCCAGGTCGCAGACAGCGCGGGCACCATGTCCGCCATCATGACCGGAGAGAAAACCCGCATCGGTATGATCAGCGTCGGCCCTGACGCCGCCCAGAATGATTGCGCCGCAGGTCTGAAATATTCACTGCCAACACTGCTGGAGGCAGCAGAGGACGCGGGCCGCGCGACCGGCATCGTTACCACAACCCGCATCACCCATGCGACACCGGCGGCCACCTACGCGCACAGCCCCAACCGCAACTGGGAAGTGGACTACGCAATGCCGGCGCAGGCGCTCGAAGACGGCTGTCGTGACATTGCCCGGCAGATGATCGAGTTTTCCCACGGTGACGGCATCGACGTGATGCTCGGCGGGGGCAGATCCGTATTTACGCCAGCCGGACGCGCCGATCCGGAACACGCGGACGCGGCCGGTGTGCGCAAAGATGGCGTCGATCTCATTGAGGCCTGGCTCAAGGCGGATTCGCAGAGGAGGTACGTCTGGAACCAGGCGCAGCTGCAATCCCTGGAATCCTCGCCGGGTCAGGTACTGGGTCTGTTCGAACCCTCCCACATGAATTTCGAGACCGATCGTGCAGGCGATCCCGCCGGCGAGCCCAGCCTTGCGGAAATGACCCGGCTGGCGATTTCCCGACTGCAGAAGACAGGCAGCGGGTATTTTCTGATCATTGAAGGGGGCCGCATCGATCACGCCCACCACGACGGCAATGCCCACCGCGCCCTTGTTGATGCCGCAGCCTTCGCCGATGCGGTCGAGGTCGCCATGGAACTCACCGATGAAGACGACACACTGATCATGGTGACCGCAGATCACAGCCACACGCTGACCATCGGCGGCTATCCGGAGCGCGGCAATCCGATTCTCGGCAAGGTCAAACCGGCGCTGGGTGCGGAGGCCGTCGACCTGGAGGACCGACCCTTCACCACTTTAAGTTACGCGAACGGCCCCGGCTATCAGGCTTCCCTGCGTGATCTCACAGACGTGGACACCACGGAGCCCGACTACCGGCAGGCCGCCACCATACCGCTGGAGATCGAATCACACGGTGGTGAGGATGTGGCCGCGTATGCCCGAGGGCCGAATGCGGATACACTGCGGGGCGTCGTGGAGCAGAACGTGCTCTACGAGGTGCTCAGAGGCGCGCTGTTCAACTGATGCGAAGATCGGTATTCGAACCGGCAACCACCCTTAATAAAAACAACAATCCGGACGTGGCATGCAGTTATTTGAATCCCTGATCATCTTCCTTGACGGATACCTCGGCAGCGCCGTCTACTTCCCGTTCCTGCTCCTCGGTGTCGGCGTTTTCTTCACCCTCTACCTCGGCTTCCCGCAGATCCGTTTTTTTCGACATGCCTGGGGCGTGCTGCTGGGCAAACACACGGCGAGCAGCGCACCGGGTGACACATCGCACTTTCAGGCGCTCTCTACCGCACTGTCCGGCACTGTCGGCACCGGCAACATCGGCGGGGTGGCATTTGCCATCTATCTGGGTGGACCCGCCGCACTCTTCTGGATGTGGGCCACCGCGTTTCTCGGCATGACCACCAAGTATGTCGAAGTCACGATCTCACACCGCTACCGGGTAAAAGATGAGGAAGGCCGGATCGCGGGCGGTCCGATGTACTACATGGAGCGCGGGCTCAACATGCGCTGGCTTGCGGTGTTCTTTGCCGTTGCGCTGATTGTCAGTTCATTCGGTTCCGGCAATCTGCCCCAGAGCAACAACATGGCTTCCGGCCTGGAAGCCTCGTTCGGCATACCGACCTGGATATCGGGTGCGGTGCTTTCCATACTCCTCGGACTCGTGATCATCGGTGGCATCCGCAGAATCGCACTGGTTGCCGCCAGCATCGTGCCTTTCATGGGCATCTTCTATGCACTGGGCGCTTTCGCGGTGGCCTTCAGCAACGCGGATCAGATCCTGCCTTCCTTTGCCGCCGTTTTCAGCAACGCCTTCTCGGGATCCGCCGCCACCGGCGGCTTCCTCGGCGCCACCTTCGCCTATGCCTTCAACAGAGGCGTGAATCGCGGCCTGTTCTCGAATGAGGCAGGGCAGGGCTCCGCACCCATCGCACATGCCTCCGCAAAAACCGAAGAGCCCGTGGCAGAGGGTATGGTGTCCATTCTCGAACCTTTCATCGACACGCTGCTGATCTGCACGCTGACCGGTCTGGTCATACTGTCTTCCGGCGTCTGGACTGAAAAATTCGAAACGGCATTCACGACTTTCGATACCGAGATCATTGCCGGCAGCTATTCCGAATCGAATCCGGAACAGGTGGCGCAGCTGTTCGCCCATCTCGATCTGCTACCACCGGCAGATGATCCGGTTAAGAAATTCACTGGCTCGCTGACGGTCACCGAGGGCGTCCTGGCCGGTCCCGAATTCACCATCATTCACAACAGATCGATTGCCGAGGACGTGCGCGTATTCCAGGGTGGTGCACCCTTCACAGGCATCGTCGCGGTCGAAAACGGTAATCTGCAGGCCGCCGATCTCAGCCTGTCCGGTCGTTCGCTGCTGCATTCCGTACCGCTCACCGCAAAAGCGTTTGAACAGAGTTTTCTCGGTGTCTACGGTCAGTATGCGGTAACGATCGGCCTGGTCATGTTCGCTTTCTCCACGGCCCTGGCCTGGTCGTACTACGGCGACCGCGCAGTGACCTATCTCTTTGGACTGCGCTGGGTGCGCTTTTACCGGATGCTCTATGTGGCCGGTTTCTTCTCTGCCACCATCGCGGATACCTCACTGATCTGGCTGATATCAGCCGTCACTCTGGCCCTGATGACCATTCCGAATCTCATCGGCCTGCTGCTCATGCATCGGGAGGTGAAGACGCTGACAAACGACTACTGGCGCAAGGTCAAGGATTCCAGAAACACCCGGCGGGAGTCAGGTTGAGGTCAGATTAGGTATAGTTGCCCCGGGGAAGGGCGGAACTTTTTGATTACACCGACTTATGGAGGGGAAACCATGTCACTGAAAGTCACTTTTGAGCTGGAAGACAAGGATCTGCGCTATTTCCGCGCCAATATCAAGCAGGCGCAGCAGGCGGCTGAGAAACTCAGCGATGACCAGGTGCTCTCCAAAGCCGAAGAAATGGTGAAGGAGGTGAGCGCCGCTTCCGTGCCCCTGTTCGTCCAGCAGCGGGTCGATAAACTCACCGCCCTGATCGAGATGGTACGCGATCCGGAATGGGCCCTGGCCGACAAGGAGCGGAAGAATGTGTTGACCGCCCTGGCATACTTCGCCAATCCCCAGGACATGATCGAGGATTCAATACCCGTTCTCGGCTTCATCGACGATGCCATCATGATCGAGCTGGTCGTCAGCGAGTTGAAGCATGAAATCGATGCATTCGAGGACTTCTGCCGTTACCGTCGCGAGGAGGCGGCCCGCAACCGCAATCCCAACATCACCCGGGACCAGTACATCGAAATGAAACGGCGCGAGCTGCACCAGCGGATGCGCCGGCGCCGCACGAGCGGACGCAGCGCTGGCTCCCGCAGCGCCCGGACCCGCATCCGGTTGTTCTAGAGAGTCCTGCAGCTCAAAAGGCGGACTTCAGCGCAGAAGTCCGCCTGCACTCAGACAGGGCTCGCACAGCGCATAACTCGAAGCCGGATCGTTGAGGCTGTCGATCAGATCCCAACCGGCACGAAGGCGCTGCACGAGCGGATGGGCGGGCAATTCGATGCTTTCTCCCAGCTGCGCCAGAAGCAGTTCCCTGGCGGACATGGGGGTACTCAGATATCTCACCCCGTAGCTTTCGAGTGCCGCCAGCCCGGCCGCCTGCGCTATGGCGTCATCCAGATCGCCCAGATCATCGACGAGCCCGAGGTCGTGTGCCTGCCCCCCCGTCCACACCCGGCCCTGGGCGATCGCATCGACCGCTTCCGGGCTGAGGTCGCGCCCGCGCGCCACCAGGTTGAGGAACTGGGAATAGGTTTCCTCCACATTGAGCTGGAGAATCCGCGACATATCGCTGCTCACCCCTGAGAAGGGATCAAGCGCACGGGACAGCGGTGTGGTGCCCACGCCGTCGGTCCGTACACCGATCTGATCGAGACTCCGCTCGAAGGAGGTGAAGAGCCCGAACACGCCGATAGAGCCGGTAATCGTGGCGGGCTGGGCGAGAATGCGGTCAGCCGTGCTGGCGATCCAGTAGCCACCAGAGGCTGCCACGCTGCTCATGGATACCACCACCGGCTTGCCGGCAAGCTGGGTGAGTTCCAGTTCCTGACGGATCATTTCCGACGCGAAGGCACTGCCACCCGGCGAATCCAGTCTGAGCACCAGCGCGGCCACATCATCATCCTTGCGCGCCGCTCTGATCAGTTCGATCAGCGAATCCGAAGCGATCACACCTCTGGCCCGGCGGCCTACGATAATGGGTCCCTGCGCGGTTACCACCGCGATGCTCGGGCTGCCTGCCACCCCGGGCTCTCCGTCAATCGCGGCCAGGTAATCCTTGAAGCCGATCGCATTGAGATCACCGGCGGCATTGACGCCCACCTGGTCGGCGATCCGGGCCTCGATCGCATCCGGTGTCAGCAGTTCGTCGACCAGATCGTGTTCGAGTGCGACCGTGGCCATATCGCCATAGCGGGCGAGGGCGTCGGGAAACGCCTGGGTGTAAGCCTCAAAGCGGGTTCGATCGATCTTACGATTTCCGATCACCCGATCCCCGTACTGGCGCCACAGCGAGTCGATCATTGTCTGATTGGCGGTACGGGCCTCATCGGACATCCCGGTACGGGTATATGGCTCCACGAATTCCTTGTATTTTCCAACTCGGAATACATGCACGTTTACATCTAATTTTTCAAGTAACTCACTGATATATAGCTGATTAATACCAAATCCCTGCAGCAGCAACTGCCCCATGGGATGCAGGTAGAGGGCATCGGCATAGCTGGCGATCTGATACTGGGCCTGGGAGAAGAACCGTCCGTAGGCAAGCACGCGTTTCCCGGTGGACTGGAATCCGCGGATCGCTTCGCCGATGGACTCCGCATGGGTCGTGGCCACACCCGCCAGCTCGTCCAGATCCAGCACCAGCAGCTTGATCCGCTCATCCTCTGCGGCCTTTTCAATGGCCAGCGTCAGCGACGTCAGCGGCACTTCACCGGTCACACCGTCCATGGCGAAGAATTGCGCAATGGGGTCCCTGATGGACGGCTGATCGACAATGACCCCCTGGGGGTTAAGGATCAGTGCGGCATCCTGCGGCACCGGGATCCCGCCACGGGCAAAGAGGGCGAGCAGCACAAACAGCATGAGCAGGACAAAGAGGCTGTTGGCGAAGAAATTGCGTACTCGCGAAATTCCCCGGGCGAGCTGGGTCCATACACCAGCTTTGGGTTGAGTCATGTCTTTACCAGGTTCCGGATGGATCAGGAGAAAGGATGGCAGGTCGAGGCCCCTTGAGCCAGTGGCGGAACCCTGCGTAGAGTGCGTTCTTTCACATCCGGAGCGCGCCGGCGCCGCTACACCATGACCAGCATCTATGAAAAGGATCTCAACCGGCGGGAAGCGAATTTTTCGGCGCTGAGCCCGTTGTCATTTTTCCGTCGCAGCCGGGATATCTATCCGGATCGACCCGCGGTGATTCACGGCAATCTCACCTACAGCTGGGCACAGAGCTACGAACGCTGTGTGCGGGTGGCCGATGCATTGCGCAAACGCGGCGTCGGACGGGGCGACACGGTCGCCATCCTGGCCGCCAATATCCCCGAGATGTTCGAAGCCCACTTCGCGGTGCCGATGGCGGGTGCGGTACTCAATGCCATCAACACCCGCCTCGACGCACCACTGGTGCGCTTCATTCTGGAACATGGCGAGGCGAAGGTGTTCCTGGTCGATCGGGAATTCGCAGCGGTGGCGGAGGCGGCACTCGAGGGTATGCGCACACCGCCTCTGGTCATCGGGATCGATGACCCCCAGTTCACAGCGGGCGCCGTGATCGGCGAGCTCGACTACGGCGAACTGCTGGCGGAGGGTTCACCCGAAGCGCCCTGGACACTGCCGCCTGATGAATGGGACGCGATCTCTCTGAACTACACCTCCGGCACCACCGGCAATCCGAAAGGCGTCGTTTACCACCATCGCGGTGCCTATCTGAATGCCGTATCCAACGCCCTGACCTGGAACATGGGCGAACACCCCGTGTATCTGTGGACACTGCCGATGTTTCACTGCAACGGCTGGTGTTTCCCCTGGACCCTGGCGGTCAATGCCGGCACCTCCGTGTGTCTGCGCCAGGTTCGCGCCGACGCGGTTTTCCAGGCCATCGCTGCACAGGGTGTCACCCATTTCTGTGGTGCGCCGGTCGTACTCAGCACCCTGCTGGCGGCACCCGAAGCACTGCAGGCCCTGGCAGCGCACCCGGTTGAGGTGATGACCGCGGGGGCGGCACCACCAGCCGCCGTCATTGAAGGTATGGAAGCGCTGGGCATGCGGGTGACCCACGTCTACGGCCTGACTGAGACCTACGGACCCGTGACCCTGTGCGCCTGGCAGAGTGAGCGGTGGGACAATCTCACAGCAGCCGAACGCGCGGACCTCAAGTCACGCCAGGGGGTGCGGGGCCAGATGCTGGAAGGGCTCATGGTTGCCGACCCGGAAACGCTGCAGCCGGTCGCGCAGGACGGCGAGACGCTCGGCGAAGTCTTCATGCGTGGCAACAACGTGATGAAGGGCTATCTGAAGAACCCGACGGCCACGGCAGAGGCCTTCCAGGGAGACTGGTTTCACTCCGGTGATCTGGCGGTATGGCATGCAGACGGCTACATTCAGGTGAAGGACCGCTCGAAAGACATCATCATCTCCGGCGGCGAGAACATTTCCTCCATCGAAGTCGAGGATGTGCTGTATCGGCATCCAGCGGTCATGGAGGCTGCCGTGGTCGCAAAGACGGATGCGAAATGGGGTGAAACCCCCTGCGCCTTCATCGCCTTGAAGCCCGGGAAGACGGTCACTGCAGAGGCAATCCTCGAACACTGCCGCGCCAACCTGGCCCGCTTCAAGGTGCCCCGCTATGTGGTATTCGGGGAACTGCCGAAGACGTCCACCGGCAAGGTGCAGAAGTACCTGTTGCGGGAACAGGCTGAAGCCGCAGCCCCTGTGGCTGGAAGCTGAGCCGGCGCCCGCAGGCCCCGGCAGGGTTGCCCTGGACTGCAGATGCCCGGGCTGCAGATGACTCAGGACTCCGCCGAATAATTGCTGATTAAAACGATAGATTTCATAGGGTTAGGGAGATGACTGAAGTGTTGTGGCACTGGCCTGAGCTGTGCAACGCCCTGGGTGTTGAGGAGTTCGCGGGCCCGGACATCACAGGCATCAGTATCGACTCACGGACACTGGCACCGGGCGATCTTTTCATTGCAATGACCGGGGATCCCGGTCCACGCTTCAATCCGAGCCATCGTTCTGATCGGGACGGTCATGATTTCATCGCCGCCGCGCTGGAGCGGGGTGCGGCAGGTGTACTCAGTCACGACCCCGTCACCCGGGATTGCGCCGAGCTCAAGGTGGACGACACGCTCGAGGCATTGTGGCGGCTCGGTCGCGCCGCGCGGGCGCGACTGACCGGCCCGATCGTTGCAATTACCGGTTCGAGCGGCAAGACCACCACCAAAACCTGGATGTGCACCGCACTGCAGGCCTTCGCGACCGCCGGTTCCCTGAACAACCATCTGGGGGTACCCCTGTCCCTGGCTCGAACACCCCGCACGGCTACGGCTGCCGTTTACGAGATCGGCACCAATCACCCGGGCGAAATCGCACCCCTGTCCGGGCTCGTCCGGCCGGATGTCGCGGTGGTGCTGAATGTGCATCCCGCGCACGCCGAGAACTTCGCGGACCTGGTCGGACTTCGAACTGAAAAACTCAGTATTTATAAAGGCTTGACCGATAAAGGTGTGTTGGTGGTTGAAGATCTCATCGACACCCGCGAACTGCCGGCCACCCTGGCCAGAGTTACCTTCGGCGATACCCCGGGCGCGGATGTCCGGCTGGTCTCCGAGGCAGAAGGCAGTGCCGAATTCGAGATCAGCGGAAACCGGATCACCGCCCGGGTGCCCGGCGGTGGCGGACACCGGGCCCGTTCACTGGCCGCTGTTCTGGCTGTCCTGAAAGTGCTGGATCGGGACCTGGCGGCAGCCCGGAACCTGGATGCAGGCCTGGTGCCGAAAGGACGCGGCAATCCCACCCAGGTCGGCGGCATTACCCTGATCGATGACAGCTACAACGCCAATCCAGCCAGTATGGCGGCTGCCCTGCAGGGTCTGCAGAGGGCAACCGGTCGCCGCTTTGCGCTTCTCGGTGAAATGCTTGAACTCGGCGAAGGGGGAATCGAGCACCATGCCCGCCTGGCCCGGTACTGCAGTGGCATCGATTACGTCTACTGTGTGGGTGCCGGTATGCGGCCATTGAGCGAGGCGCTCGATCCTGCGCACTGTCACTATCAGCTGGTGCCGGATGATGCGCTGCTGGAACTGCTGTGTGCTCGACTTCAGCCCGGCGACACCCTGCTGGTGAAGGGATCGAACCGGGTATTCTGGGCGCGAGGCTTCGTCGATCGGATCATTGCGCGCCTCAGCACGCGCGTCCCGGACAGCGCCTGAGCACACCCGCCCGCCGCTTCGCGGCGAAAACCTGGTTACATTTCGCTGATGCTCTGCTCATGGCGCCGGTCGCGGTCATTCCCCACAATGCGACGCTCATACGGGGGAATACATCGTGGCCAACAAGCAGCTGGAAGGGCAGATATTCAATCATCAGGGGCGCTCCTACCTGGTGATGAAGGACAACGACTGGGACGCCAAAGATCTGAAAGTGAAGTCGGTGGACGGCCGTCGGCAGGTGACCACCATGCCGCTGATCCTCATCCAGGAGCGACTTGGCACACGGCAGGAGCAGGGCGCCTGAACCACATCCCGCGCAGACGGCTCCCGCTCGTCTGATCTGCTGTGTTGTTACGGGTGGGTCCCGTTCGTGGACTCCCCTTATCTGAGTCCCACTTCCCGAATCCCGCTTCCTGAATTCTGTTTTTACTGAATCACAGGCAAAAAAAAAAGCCCGGTTCCTGGAGAGAAGACCGGGCGAACTTCCACTAGGGAGTCACACATAGGAGGGGATTGTGTCCACCTCATGTCGCCGCTTGTCGTTGGGGGGAGGACGGGAGCGGCGACAGTTGCAGTAAAGCAGAGATTTCAGCCTCCGCCAGGGAACTGGTTCGCGTTTCAGCATGGTATTCCGCCGGCCGCCGGCATATTCTGGTGCCAGCAACCCGTCCGCGCCCACTTCCAGGGGGCCGGGAAAACGGCATTGAAAACGGGAACAAGGGCGAATTCATGATCGTAGACGCGCTCGGGCGTCGCTTCCGGAACCTGCGGGTCAGTCTCACCGCCGCCTGCAATTATGCCTGCACCTATTGTGTGCCGGACGGCAAACGACTGCAGGCCGCGACCCACGAGCTGTCCGCGGAAGAGCTGGTCTATGCCGTCGGACTGCTGGTGGATGCCGCCGGGATCGAGAAACTGCGTATCACCGGTGGTGAGCCGCTGCTGACCCCGAAATTCGATGCGTTCCTGCCGGCGGTCATGGGACTCGGCCTCAGCGACGTCTCCATCACCACCAACGGCCAGCTCGTCGAGCGCAAGCTGCAGACCATCCTGGAGTCCGGGGTGAAGCGCATCAACGTCAGTCTCGACACCCTGGACCCGGACCGCTTCCGGGCCATCGCACGTTCGGGTGATCTGCACACGGTGCTCGCCGGGCTCGAGGCCCTGCGCGCGGCCGGGCTGCGCATCAAGATTAATATGGTACCGATGCGCACGGCCAACGCCGATCAGATCCTGCCGATGCTCGACTACTGTCTGGCCCGGGGCTTCGAGCTGCGCTTCATCGAACTCATGCGGATGGGCCACCTCAAGTCCAGCGCGGCCTTTACCCGGGATTTCCTCGGCATGGAAGAGATACTCGAGACGATCGGCACCCGCCATGAATTCTCCCGCACGGACTCACCCTACGACTCCACGGCCGTGCGCTACGAAATCCCGGGGGCCGGCCGCTTCGGCATCATTGCCAACGAAAGCGAACCCTTCTGTGCAGCCTGCACCCGGCTGCGACTCTCTTCCAACGGCATGCTGTACGGCTGTTTGTCGAGTGCATCGGCCCACGACATCAAGCCCATTCTCGATCTGCCTGAGCATCAGGCCCTGGCGCGACTGCAGTCGGTGCTGGTGAGCGCCCTCGGCGATAAACAGCGCCTCTCCTTCACCGGAGAGGTCACCGTAATGAAATTCATCGGCGGCTGATGGCCGAGCGCCTGAATCCGCTTTTCGACGAACTGATCCAGCTGCAGCAGGAAAAACGGCTGCCCCCGGTGGACGCCTGGCAGCCGCCGCGCACCGCATCGATCGACATCCGCATCGACGCGGACGGCACCTGGTACCACGAAGGCGAGCCAATCCGCCGCAAGCCCCTGGTAAAACTGTTTGCCACGATCCTGCGCCGGGATGCGGACGGCTTTTGTCTGGTCACTCCGGCGGAAAAACTGCTCATTGAGGTGGTTGATGCACCTTTCCTCGCCGTGGATATGGAGGTGCGGGGGGCTGGAGCAGATCAGGAAATTCTGCTGGTCACCAACGTCGACGATGCAGTGATGCTGGACGACGGGCATCCACTTCGCGTGGCAGGTCTGCCAGACGCACCGCGGCCCTATGTGCGGGTACGGGGCGGTCTGGATGCGCTGATCGCCCGCAGCGTCTACTACCGTCTCGTCGATCTGTGTGAGGGTCCGGATGCCGGAGGCGCCTTCACGCTGCGCAGTTGCGGCGCGCAATTCCGGCTGGGGTAAATTCCTACATATTCGGGTAGTTCGGTCCGCCGGTTCCTTCGGGCACCACCCAGTTGATGTTCTGGGCCGGGTCCTTGATGTCACAGGTCTTACAGTGCACACAGTTCTGCGCGTTGATGCGGAACGCAGGCGCGCCGTTCTCCTCGATCACCTCATAGACGCCCGCCGGGCAGTAGCGCTGAGCGGGCTCGTCGTATTTCGGCAGGTTCACGGCAATCGGGATGCTCGGGTCTTTCAGCTGCAGGTGGCAGACCTGATCCTCTTCATGATTGGTGTTGGAGAGAAACACCGACGAGAGTTTATCGAAGGAGAGTACGCCGTCGGGCTTCGGGTAGTCGGGCTTCCGGCACTCGGCGGCCAGTTTCAGGGTCGCGTAGTCGGGCGTCGGATCTTTCAGGGTGAAGGGCAGATTGCCACGGAAGAGGGTCTGATCCACCCAGATAAACGCAGAGCCGGGGAGGGTGCCGAACTTGTGAATCGCCTGCTGGGAGTTCCTGGCGATATTGAGTTCCTCATAGAGCCAGGAGGCTTCGAACTTCTTTCTGAAACCATCGAGTTCGGTACCCCCCGTGGCGCCGCCAGCCAGGGCTTCCGCCACAGCCTCGGCGGCGAGCATGCCCGACTTCATGGCCGTGTGGCTGCCCTTGATCTTGGTCATGTTGAGGAAGCCGGCTTCGTCGCCAATCAGCAGCGCGCCCGGCAGAGTCAGCTTCGGCAGCGCCGCCAGACCGCCTTTCACGATCGCCCGGGCGCCATAAGAAACCCGGGTGCCTCCGCTGAGAACCTCACTGATCAGGGGATGGTGTTTGAACCGCTGGAACTCATCGAAGGGGCTGATGTGAGGATTGGCGTAGGAGAGGTCCACGATCAGGCCCAGGGAGACCTGGTTGTTCTCCATGTGATACAGATAGGAGCCTGTAAACAGCCCGCCGAAGTGATTGCCCGGCCAGCCCATGGTATGCAGGACCTTTCCCGGCACATGCCGCTCAGGATCCACATCCCACAACTCCTTGAATCCGATGGCGTAATGCTGGGTGCCTGAGTCTTTATTCAGATCGAATTTCGCCATCAGCTGCTTGCCGAGGCTGCCACGGCACCCCTCGGCAAACAGGGTGTACCTGGCCCGCAACTCGTACCCGGGGGTATAGGAAGCCTTTTTTTCACCGGTGCGGCTGATACCCATATCGCCGGTGGCAACGCCGGCCACGGCGCCACTGTCATCGTAGAGCACTTCCGCTGCCGCGAAGCCGGGAAACACGTTAACCCCCATTGCCTCAGCCTGCTCCCCGAGCCAGCGGCACAGATTGCCGAGGCTGGTGGCATAGTTGCCATGATTGTGGGTGGCTTTCGGCACGGCGAGGGCGGGCATGCGGATGCGATTGGTGTCGTTGGGCAGGTAGTAGACCTCGTCCACTGTCACGGGATTGTTGAGCGGCGCACCACGCGCTTTCCAGTCCGGAAACAGCTCATTCAGAGCCCGCGGTTCCACCACCGCTCCGGAGAGGATGTGTGCACCGATCTCGGAACCTTTCTCCACGAGACAGACCGAGATCTCCTGGCCGAGCTTTTCGGACAGCTGCATCAGCCGGCACGCAGCAGCGAGGCCGGCCGGACCGCCACCTACGATGACGACGTCGAATTCCATGGATTCACGTTCCACGCCGGTACTGTCCGCCTGTGTGTTCTCAGCCACTTTTTTCTCCCTTGATCTTTTCTTAACCGGTGCCGGTGCGCGCCTTCTAGCGTCGCCGCTGCACAGGCTTCCCCCGGCAACGGCGCGTGCGTCTTCCCGGTGTGCGCGTACCCGGTGAATTCCGCCGGCGATTATAGTGGATGTGAGGCGTTTCTGCGCGGACGTCGAAGCGCCGCGTGGACTGCCAATGCGACCCGGACGGTGATTGCGCCTTGACCCCATGGGAGGGTCAAGGGAGAATACGCCGCCCTGTCATCCGCGGTTTGTTCAACAACTGCGCTGGCCCGCTTGTTTAGAGCGCTTGTCTTAGGCATGTGCAATACGTAAAACCCGAGAAATCGAGGGACTTCATGAAAGTACTGGTTCCTGTCAAACGTGTGGTCGATTACAACGTCAAGATCCGAGTAAAGCCGGACAAAAGTGGTGTCGATCTTTCCAATGTGAAAATGTCGGTCAACCCCTTCTGCGAAATCGCAATTGAAGAGGCTGTACGACTGAAAGAGGCGGGTGTTGCCACGGAAGTCATCGCCGTCTCTGTGGGTGGAACGGCTTGTCAGGAGCAGTTGCGCACCTGTCTGGCGCTCGGCGCCGATCGCGCGATCCTGATTCAGACGGATGTCGCCGTGCAGCCACTGGGAATTGCCAAAGCCCTGAAGGCTCTGCAGGACAGGGAAAAGGCCGATATCGTTATTTTCGGCAAGCAGAGCATCGACGGGGACAACGCCCAGACCGGGCAGATGTTTGCCGCGCTCACAGGCATGGCTCAGGGCACATTCGCTTCCGTCGTGAAAGTGGCTGACGGCAAGATGCAGGTGACCCGCGAGATCGACGGTGGCCTGCAGACCGTCTCACTGAATCTTCCCGCGGTGGTCTCCACCGACCTGCGCCTCAACGAGCCACGTTACGCTTCGCTGCCGAACATCATGAAGGCGAAAAAGAAGCCGCTGGATACCATCACACCCGAAGATCTCGGCGTGGATGTCACGCCGAAAGTCGAAGTGTTGTCGGTTGAACCGCCCGCGGCGCGCAAGGCCGGCATCAAAGTCGACAGCGTGGATATGCTTGTAGACAAACTGAAGAACGAAGCCAAGGTGATTTCATGAGTATTCTTGTCGTAGCCGATCACGATAATGCCGAACTCAAACCTTCGACCCGTGTGGCCATAGCCGCTGCCGCGGCGATTGGCGGTGAGATCGATGTGCTGGTAGCCGGGCAGGGTTGTGCCGATGTTGCCGCAGCAGCGGCAAAAGTACCCGGAGTGCGCAAGGTTCTGTGTGCAGACAACCCGGCGTACGGTCACCAGCTCGCTGAAAATATTGCCCCCCTGGTTACCGAACTCGCCGCCAGCTACGGACATGTGCTGACCGCACACACCACCGTCGGCAAGAACTTCCTGCCCCGGGTTGCGGCCGCACTGGATGTCGGCCAGATCTCCGACATTCAGGAAGTCGTCAGCGCGGATACTTTCAAGCGGCCGATTTACGCCGGTAACGCGATTGCGACCGTGAAGACCAGCGACGCGATCAAAGTCATCTCAGTGCGTGGCACGGCATACGATCCGGTTGCCGCCGAGGGCGGCTCTGCTGCGGTCGAAGCGGTGAGCAGCGTGCATGACGCGGGAATCTCGAGTTTCGTCGGCGAAGAGATCGCCAAATCCGAACGCCCGGAACTCACCGCTGCCAGCATTGTCATATCCGGCGGACGTGGCATGGGAAGCGGCGAGAATTTCAAACTGCTGGACGGCATCGCAGACAAACTGGGTGCAGCCATCGGCGCTTCGAGAGCCGCTGTGGACGCCGGGTTTGTTCCGAATGACATGCAGGTAGGTCAGACCGGCAAGATCGTCGCACCCGACCTCTACATCGCCGTCGGCATTTCCGGTGCCATTCAGCATCTCGCCGGCATGAAAGACAGCAAGGTGATTGTGGCGATCAACAAGGATGAAGACGCACCCATATTTCAGGTCGCCGACTACGGCCTCGTGGCGGACCTGTTCCAGGCTTTACCGGAGCTCGAGGCCAAGCTCTGATCCCTCTGACCGATGACAGAGGATGTTGCGGGCCTGCCAGGCCCGGGGGTGCAGCAGAACAACATAGACCAGGAGTCAGAAAGTGGCAGTGTATGAACTGAACAACGGCCAGTTGCTGAGGGTAGCCCGCAGCATCGACGGCAAGCTGCAGCAGCGCTACTTCAGCCTGATCGGGCTGAAGCGGTCCCAGCAGGCAGCGGTGAAGCGCGAAGCGAAAGCGCTGGATGCGCAGTGGCAGGAAGAACAGGACAAGGCCAAAACAAAGCGCGTCCGGGAAGCATCCACCGAGAAGAAACACAGCACCGGTGTACGCGGCATCAATCTGGTGCGTCGGCCGTCACCGGCGTTCCGGGTGCAGGTCCAGACCGACGGAAAGTCCCATGTCCGGGAATTTTCAGTCAAGCGTCTCGGTGCTGAGAAAGCCTGGAGGCAGGCCACCAGGTACCTGGCCGAATGCCGGGGTTACAAATCCGCACCGAAGACCTGGGTGGACCGGATGCCGAAAGTAAAAGCCTGAAGTATTCGAAGGTGGGGTATGAGCGGTCCGCGCGTCGGTATCGACGCGTTGCAGGCTGCTAGCCGCGGGTAAAGCGCCGCGCCGTGTACCAGGTAACCGGTTGCGCGTGATTGTGCACTTTGTCGGCCACGTCCAGCACAAGGGCAAACAGCGCCATCCGGATCAGCACGCCATTGTCCGTCTGGCGGAAAATCGCCAGATTCGGATTCTGAATCAGATCGTCGTCGAGTTCCTGAGCGCCTGCCCGGGAATCCCGCGGCAGCGGATGCATGATCACGGTATTCGGCTCGCAATGCTCCGTGTAGATGGAGTTGTTGAGCCGGAACAGCCCCCGGTAGCGATCTGCTTCCTGCTGAGTCGGAAAGCGTTCTTCCTGGGTGCGGGTGACATACAGAATGTCCACGTTGTGAATCCCGCTTTCGAGATGGTCGTATTCCACCACCTCATGGCCACCCGTTTTCAGGTGTTCGAGAATGTCCGCGGACACACCCAGACCCGCGGGTGAAACCAGCTTATAGTGAATGCCATCGTACAGACTCAACAGCTTGCACAGTGAGTGCACGGCTCTGCCGTATTTGAGATCTCCCACCAGAGCGATGCGCAACCCGTCGATACCGGCGCCGCGACTCTCCATCTCTTTGCGAATCGTGTAAAGATCCAGAAGCGCCTGGCTGGGATGCTCGTTGGGCCCGTCACCGGCGTTGATCACCGGCACCCGACTCGCAGCCGCAAATTCCGCAACCGAACCCGCTTCCGGGTGCCGCATCACGATGATGTCGCTGTAGCCCGACAGTACCCGCGCCGTATCGTAGAGCGACTCTCCTTTGGCGAGGGAGGACGCCTTCACTTCGGTGGTTTCCCGGACATCCCCGCCCAGGAGGTTGAAAGCACAACCGAAGGAAATCCGGGTGCGGGTGGAAGGCTCGAAGAACATGTTGGAGACGATAGCCCCCTCGAGGACCCGGGTGATTCGCGCACGATCCGCATACACCCGCATGTCGTCCGCGATCCGGAATATATGCTCGATGTCCGAGCGGGAAAACTGCTCCACCGAGAGAATATGATTGCCAACGAAGTCCAAGCCTGCCCCCAAGCCCGATGACGCGATGTCTGTGGGCGGCAAGTGTACTCAAGAATCCGGGGTCAGATGAATTTCTCTATGGGCTGTGTCTCGAGCAGCGTACTGATTCGCGGGTCCAGCGCCAGCAGACTCACCGGCAGTTCGCCGATGTCACCGGCCGCCTTGAGCTCGGCCCTTGCCTGGGGCAGACGCCCGGCGGCGGCCAGAAACAGGGCGCTCTGCAGATGAAATTCCCGGGACCCCCAGCCATTGCTGCTGGCCCGGGCAAGCAACTCCAGTCCCCGCGCTGTGATGGCGGTGAACTCTTCTTCATTCCCGGTGGAGTGCAGTGCGACCAGCAGATACCCGAGCAGCTGCAGTGAGTAGGGCGGGTAGACGAAGGGCTCGGTATCGAGCACCGCCTTCAGTTCAGCGACGACGCCCTCATACTGCCCACGGCCGATTCGATCTATGGCCTGCCAGGTCTGGGCGAGCTTGCCGTACTTCGGCGACGACTCGATGGACGGCGCAAGGGTTTCTGCAAAAGCATCGAACTCCCGCGGATCCGGGAGGTACGTCCGGTGCTCGAGTGCCGCCAGGTAAATCCTGGCGTCCCCGGAGTCCTGCCGTGCCGCCGCGCGCAGGTGTCGCTCGGCACCGGGCAGGTCGTTCTGCGCACTCAACGCCCGCCAGCGCACCAGCTCCGCACCGACGGGATCATGGTTCATGTCCGCCGCAATCCGCATCACGCGCTGCCAGTTGCCCTGCTCCAGAGCCAGGTCCGCCAGCACCATGTGAATGCCGGGATTGGTGCTCGGGTAGCCACTGCCGATCTTTTCCGCGGCAGCATAGTCGCCCATCATCATCAGTGAGAGCAGATAATTCTGGGCGATGGGGGCCTGGCGGGGATCGAGCCGGTAGGCGCGCTCGTAGAGTTCATGACTTTCTGCCAGCTCTCCCCGGCTCAGCAACAGATTACCCAGCCACATCAGTGCCATTGTGTGGGTCGGCTCGAGATCGATCGCCCGCCGCAGTGCGGCTTCCGCCTGTTCGGGTCTGCCGTTGTGGGTCTCGAGAATGCCCAGTGAAGCATGCACGTCGGCCGAATCCGGATCGAGTTCCAGCGCGGTTGCCAGCAGCGGGGCAGCAAGGGACGCGGCTTCATCCCGGTCCCGACCGGAATAGCTGGCCTGCAGGAGGTAAGTGTCCGCCAGTCCAGCGTAGCCCCGGGCCAGGTCCGGGTCGAGGGCAATGGCCTCGTTGAACAGTTCGAGTGCCCGCTCCAGGCTTTCCGGTGCGCGATCATCCCAGTAATACCGGCCCAGCACATACAGATCGGGGGCTGCCAGGCCTGTCCTGGGCGAAGTGTCTGCAGGTAACAGGCGGGCTTCCGGGTCCTCCCGGATCTCCGCCAGTTGTGGCCGCAGAGGAGCGGCCGATCCGTAGAGCAGCCATGCGGCTGCGATCCCGAGAGTGCACAGGAGAGCGATCGCGACTGCAGATACGATCGGTCGTCCAGCCTGTGTGGCCTCCACACGCGGCAGCTGGAGGAGTCGATAACCGCGTTTCGGCACCGTCTGAATAAATGTTGGATCCCTGACGCTGTCACCCAGGGCCGAACGCAACTCTGAAATACAGCGGGTCAGTGTCTCTTCGCCGACGGTCCTGCCTTCCCAGACCTCGTCGAGCAGTTCCTGGCGGGTGACGACTTCGTCGGCCCGGCCCATCAGCAACGCCAGCACATCCATGACTTTCGGCTCGAGGCGCACTTCCTCCCCGGATCGCACCAGCGCATTGAGCGCCCGCCGGACCTCAATGTCGCCCAGGTATACCGTCTGCACTGCCGGTCTGGAGTGCCCGCGCATGGAGTGCCCCCTCTGGACTGGTCCCGGATTTTTCGATGTGTGTGCCGCAGAAAAGTTCAGTGGATCCTTGCGAACCCCGGATATTCCGGCCCGGGACATTTTCCTGAGCAATTTCTCTTTAAAGGATATGGCTTTCCTTGCCTGACCTTCAGGTATCCACCCGTTCTGAGGCCGATTCTCCTGCTCCTTGGAGTTCTGGAGAGAGTGAATGGGACGCTTCATGCGATTGTCATCCTGCAGCTGCTTCCTCTATTCGATGCTTTTGAGCCCCGTTGCGGTTGCGACCATTCCAACCCAGGTGCTGGATTGGCGCACCGACAGCCTGGTGGCGGGGCTCCTGCGGCTGAAAGACAAATTCCTGGACACTTCCACGCGAACCGATACCGAATATGTGGGTGCGGTCCTCCGGGATCGTGACGGTCGCTACCGGTTTACCGTCGGCAACGGCAAGCCGGGGCAGGATACGGTGACCTTCCGGGTCCGTTACCCGCAATCCTCAGAACTCGTGGGATTCTGGCACACCCACGGCGACGCAGGGCCACACCGGGACAGATTTTCCCGGGCGGATGTCGAACTGGTGCGGGATACCGGAAAAGCCTTTTTTCTGATCACAGCTGACGGACGACTGCTCGTGCTCACACCCGCAGCCGCCGAGGGCTCCGGTGGACTGTATACCGGTCAGGGATCCGGCCGCTCCCGCGCCACCAGAGGCAGTCGAGCGGGGACACCGGTATTGAGCAACGTGTGACGCTGCAACCTGCGGCTCTCCAACCTGTGACGGGGACCGGGGCCTGAACGCAATCTGGTCGGCAGTTCTGCACCCGGACCCGGGCATCGGTCAGGTGCGGGTTATTCCACCACCGCAGGTGCTGATATCATTCGAGCCCAGCCAGTGGAGCTCCTATGAGCGAATCAGCCCCGGGACAGATCATCCCTGCCGACCCTGAAACACAGGGCACCACCTTGCTGCCATTCGCCTTCGCAAAGCGCTTCGGGGTGCTCATCTGCACCGGCGGGCCCGACGGCAAGGCGGCTGTCGCCTACCGGACCCAGCCGAGCCTGACTACTCTGGCAGAGGTGCGCCGCTATGCAGGCAGGCCCCTGTCGCTGCGCGCAGTTGGCGACGAGGAATTCGAAGCCCTGCTCTCCAGCACCTATTCCCGGGATGCCTCGGAAGCCCGGCAGATGGTCGAAGACCTCGGCGATGAGCTGGATCTGGCGAGTCTCGCCAACTCCGTGCCGGAAACCGAGGACCTGCTGGAACAGGAGGACGATGCGCCGATCATCCGCCTCATCAACGCGCTGCTCGCCGAAGCCATCCGTGAAAACGCATCGGACATACACATCGAGACTTTCGAGCGGGATCTGATTGTGCGCTTCCGGGTCGATGGTGTGATGCGGGAAGTGGTAAAGCCGAAACGCCAGCTCGCCCCTCTGCTGGTGTCGCGGATCAAGGTGATGGCACGTCTCGACATTGCCGAGAAACGCATCCCGCAGGATGGCCGCATCTCGGTGCGGATCGGCGGCCGGGAGGTTGATGTGCGGGTATCCACCATGCCCGCGAGTAACGGCGAACGGGTGGTGCTGCGCCTGCTGGACAAGCAGGCCGGGCGACTGCGTCTGGAAAGTCTCGGCATGCTCGAGTCCGATCTGATCCGACTGCGGGATGTGGTGCACAAACCCCACGGTATTTTTCTGGTCACCGGCCCGACCGGGTCCGGTAAGACGACGACCCTGTACGCTTCGCTGGCAGAACTCAGTACCCGCACGATCAACATCCTCACCGTCGAAGACCCCATCGAATACAACCTGTCCGGCATCGGCCAGACTCAGGTCAACACCAAGGCGGACATGACCTTCGCCCGGGGCCTGCGTGCCATCCTGCGGCAGGATCCCGATGTGGTGATGGTCGGTGAGATCCGGGATCTGGAAACGGCGGAAATTGCTGTGCAGGCCAGTCTCACAGGACATCTGGTGATGTCCACACTGCACACCAACACCGCGGTCGGCGCCGTCAACCGGCTCATCGACATGGGCGTGGAGCCCTTCCTGCTGTCGTCGTCTCTGGTGGGAATGCTCGCCCAGCGCCTGGTTCGAGTGCTGTGCCCGGAATGCAAGCGACAGCGGGCGGCCAATGCGTCGGAACGGGACTTCCTCCAGGACGACCAGGCCAGGGTGTACGACGCGGTAGGCTGCGAATCCTGTCAGCAATCCGGCTACCGGGGACGTACCGGCATCTATGAACTGGTGGTGATGGATGATGGCCTGCGTCAGCTCATACACGATCGGGCATCCGAGCAGGAACTCACCGCCTTTGCCCGCCGGCGCGGGCCCGGGATCCGTGAAGACGGTAAGGCCAAGATCCTGCAGGGGGTGACCAGCGTGCAGGAAGTGCTGCGGGTCACGCTCGAAGATTGAGGCGCCCCGGCGCGAACATCGAGGTAACAGCGCCTTTTTAGCGCACATCATGGCGGCTTTTGAATACACCGCCCTGGACGCCCGGGGCAGACAGAAAAAGGGGGTACTGGAGGCAGACAGTCTGCGCCAGATCCGCCAGCTGCTGCGCGATCAGGGACTCATTCCTCTGCAGGTCGATGCGGCCAGCGAACGCAGGGTCCGTTCCAGCACCAGCAGCGGCGCCTGGCGCTTCAGCCGGCGTCTCGGCGCTCTGGATCGGGTCCTCTTTACCCGCCAGCTCGCCACACTGATTGCCGCCAGCCTGCCCATCGAAGAAGCCCTTGCCGCGATCGCTCAGCAGTCTGAAAAACAGCATGTTCGTTCACTGGTGCTCGGTATCCGCAGCCGCGTGCTCGAAGGTCATTCACTCGCTGCCAGCCTGGCGGAATACCCGCGCAGTTTCGCCGGACTGTACCGTTCCACGGTCGCCGCGGGGGAACAGTCCGGGCATCTGGACAAGGTGCTGGAAAATCTTGCGGACTATCAGGAGCGCCAGTTCGAGTCACAGCGCGATGTGCAGATGGCCATGCTCTATCCGGCGGTGCTGACGCTGCTGGCCTTCGCCATTGTCGGCGCTCTCATGGTTTATGTGGTCCCGGACATGGTCGGTGTTCTGGTCAATATGGGGCAGGATCTGCCCCTTTCGACCCGGTTTCTCATCGCTGCCTCGGAGCTGGCCCGGGACTGGTGGTGGCTGCTCATCCTCCTCGTGGTGGGACTGGTGATGTTCCTGCGCTGGCTGCTCTCACAACCCGGTCCCCGGCTGACCTGGGACCGGCAGAAGCTGAAAATTCCCTTAGTCGCGCGGATTGCCCGCAGCAGCAACGCCGCACGGTTCGCCAACACGCTCAGTATTCTCACCAGCAGCGGCGTGCCACTGGTGGACGCGATGCACATCGCCGCCGAAGTGGTCGCAAACGACTGGATCAAGCGTC
The DNA here is from genome assembly GCA_041395945.1 of Pseudomonadales bacterium. Lineage (NCBI taxonomy): Bacteria > Pseudomonadati > Pseudomonadota > Gammaproteobacteria > Pseudomonadales > Pseudomonadales bacterium. Next base: position 1,202,701 of record JAWKZN010000001.1, on the reverse strand, counting down.
GCCTGGCGGAGGCCACCCAGCGGGTGAGTGAAGGCTCCAGCCTCCGCATTGCCCTGGAAGGGGTCGGATATTTCCCCCCGATGCTGCTGCACATGGTGGCCAGTGGCGAATCGAGTGGAGAGCTCGACACCATGCTGGAAAAAGTTGCCATCTATCAGCAGGCAGAGGTGGAACGCATCGTCACCACCCTGGTCCGTCTGTTTGAGCCACTGATGCTGGTTGTGATGGGTGGCCTGGTAATGTTTATCGTAATGGCCATACTGCTGCCAATACTCAACATGAATCAATTGGTGTAACTGGATGAAAGGCAAGGCAAATACAGGATTCACCCTCATCGAAATTCTGGTGGTGGTGGTGATTGTCGGCATCCTCGGGGCCATCATCGTACCCAATCTCCTGGGTCGGCCGGACCAGGCCCGTATCACTGCCGCCCAGAGTGACATCCGGGCGCTGGCCAATGCCCTGGACATCTACCGCCTGGACAACTTCCAGTACCCGTCCACCGATCAGGGGATCGAAGCCCTCGCCAGCAAACCCAGCGGTTTTCCGGAACCGAAGAACTACAACCCAGAGGGCTATATCAAGAACCTGCCCACGGACCCCTGGGGTTCACCCTATGTTTATGAGCGCACCGAGTCCGGTTTCGCCCTCTTTTCCCTGGGCGCGGACGGCGCGGAGGGCGGGGAAGGACTGAATGCCGACATACGCTACGAAGACCTGTAGACGTTCCCGTGTTGCGCCAGCGGCGCTGGCCGGAGCAGGTTTTACCCTGCTGGAAATCCTGGTCGTGCTCACCATCGTGGCCATCCTGACCGGCACGGTCGTACTCGGCTTTACCGGCGCCGACCGGGCTCAGGATCTCAAGGGTGCCGCCCAGCGCCTCGCGACCCGCTTCGAGATGGCCCGCCAGCAGGCCCTGACCCGCAACCGGGAGTGGGGCGTGTACATCGAAAAGGACGACTACCACTTTGCGGAATTTGATCCGCAGGCAGCCAGATGGGTCATCCAGGAAGCCCGGCCCTTCGCGACTGCCGATCTGCCCGATCAGGTCAGCCTGCGGCTGCGCACGGAAGGCGTGGGCGAAATTCCGTTCGCCGAGGAACAGGACCTGCCCCAGATCCTGCTGTTTTCGAGCGGTGAGATCACACCCTTTTCGCTGTATCTCGAACCCGGAGAGCGGGCACCGGCCTGGCTGGTGGCCAGTGACGGTCTGTCCCGGGTGACTGCCAGCCGTGACGAGTCCGGCGCATGAGGCGCTGTCTGCGGTTGCTGGCGGGATCCACTTACCGCCCACCCCGGCAGCGGGGCTTTACCCTGGTTGAAGTACTGATCGCGCTGGTGGTTTTCGCCATTCTAGGTTTCACGGTGAGCAGCCGTGTCGGTGAGGTCGTGAATCAGACCTTCAGCCTCGAGCGTCGCACCGTGGCGCACTGGGTCGCCGAGAATCATGTCAATCGGATGAGAATCGCCAGCCTCTCCTCTGGTGAAGCGCTGCCAACCGGCCGGCGCAGCGAGCGGGCTTTCATGAGTGGTCGGGAATGGCGCATCGATGTCGACATAGCGAGCACTTCTCACCCCTGGCTGCATCGGGTCGGCGTGGAAGTTTTCGAGATCCGGGATGCGGAGGAAATCGGCCCCCTGGATCAGCTGACCGTGTTCGTGGGGCGGTACTGAAGGACATGAAGCGTAGCCACAGCGGATTCACCCTGCTCGAAGTCCTGGTGGTGTTGAGTGTCTTCGCCATTCTCGGCGTCATCGCCTCCCAGATTGTCGGGCGCGTCCTCGACAATGAGCGCACCCTGGCGGAACGGGGCGGGCGCCTGGCAGAGGTGCAGCGTGCCATGCTCATCCTCCAGCGCGACATCATGCAGATGAACAGCCGCGGCGTCCGCGATCAGCTGGGGGACCCGGTCGAGCCCCTGATCATCGACGCAGGCGGAATGGCAGAGTTCACTCGCGCAGGCTGGCGTAACCCTCTGGGCCATCCCCGCTCCGAACTCCAGCGGGTGGGCTTCGTGGTGGAAGAGGGCAAACTGTATCGAGCCTGGTGGCCGGTGCTGGATCGCTCCCCGGACACCCTGCCCGAGCTTCAGCAGCTGCTCACCGATGTGGAGAACGTCGAGTTCAGTGCCCTGGATATGAGCGGCAACGAGCACAGCTTCTGGCCCTTGCTCGGCGATTTCCGCAGCGATCCGAACCTGCGCCTGGCTGGAATAATCCTCAGGCTGGAAGTGGCGCCATTCGGGGCGATCGAGCGTTTGTGGACGGTGCCCGAGCTGTGAAGACATGCGCAGCAAAGACCCGCCCTCCCGGGGACGCTCTCCGGGTGCCTGGAGGGCATTGGCGGCCCACCCGCCAGTCGGGAGTGGTCCTGCTCAGCGTGCTGCTGATTCTCGCTCTGCTGTCAGCCATCACATATCAGATGGTGGGGCGACAGTCCCTGGTCGTCGCCCAGGCGCGCCAGACGTTCTCCGGAGACCAGGCGCTCGAATATGCCCTGGGCGGAGAGGCCTTCGCCCGTCAGATACTCTATGAGGACTGGAGCCAGACGGGGCAGGGAGTCGACAATCTGACCGAGGCCTGGGCCCAGCCACTCGCCCCATTCGAAGTGGAAGACGGCTTTCTGGAAATCCAGATTCGAGATCTGAACGGCTGTTTCAATCTCAACAGCGTGGCGCTCAACTCCGGCGGCAGCGGCACCCTCGGACTCGAGCGATTCCGCACTCTATTGCGCCACCTGAACCTGCCCGACACGATCGCCGATGCCTGGATCGACTGGATCGATCCGGACGAGGAGATTTCCGCCTACGGTGCGGAGGACGGCGAGTACCTGCTGCGTGAACGCCCCTATCGAACGGCCAATCGCAGTGCGGGCCATGTCAGTGAGCTCGCGCTGCTGCGGGATATGGAAGCCGAACAGCTCGAGCAGCTTTCCAGCGCAGTCTGTGTCATTCCCAGCGATCGCCTGCAGCTGAACATCAACACCGCCAGCGCGATCGCTCTCGCCGCCCTGCACCCCGCACTGAGCGAGGTACAGATGCTGGCGATCACCGAAGGTGTGCGGACCTATACCAGTGTTAACGAGATCACCTCACAGCAGGTCGAACTGCAGGGCGCCGTTGACGCGCTCAGCGTTACCAGCGAGTATTTCGAAGTACAGATCCGCGCCCAGGTGGGGGAGAGCATTACCGAGCTTGCCTCCGTACTGCGTCGCGCCCCGGAGGATGGTGTAATCACTCTGCTCAGCCGGGATTTCGGCCGGTCATTCCGGTCCCTGTTCAGTGCGGACGACGTCGAGGGTGACGGCGCCGCTCAGGAAGCCGGAACTTGAATTCCATGCCAACCCTCTTCATCCGCCTGAAATCCCCGGCCAGCCGCCACGAAGACGGCTATCGGCTGCAGTGTGAGTGGCTCATCGAAGAGAGCGATGGCAGCGTTCGCGCCAGTGGCACCACTGATTACCGGGGCTTGAGTGATCTGATCGACCCGTCCGCGGACTGGCTGCAGAATCCGGACAATCTGGTAGTGATCGTGCCGACCGAACACGTGCTGGCGGTAAGCTGTGATGTTCCCGGCCGCAGCATCGGCCAGATCCGGCGCGCGCTGCCCTTTGTGGTCGAGGAGTTTGTTGCCACAGACATCGACGGCATGCACCTGGCCCACGCGGCCATCCGCCGCGGACACCCCACCCGGGTGCAGCTGATCGCGCGCAGCTTTGTCGAAGACTGGCTGACCTGCCTGCGCGAACTGGGCCTCAATCCGGGTTACCTGGTCGCAGACGCTGAGTTGCTGCCAACGGAAGCCGGCACGGCCAGCGTGCTGCTCGACCACCAGACCGCGCTGATCAGAACGAAGGATCAGGCAGCGAGTGTGGACAGGGAGAATCTGATCCTGGCGGTATCGGCGCTCGAGGTTGAGCGGCTGCACTTCGTGCATGGCACACCGACGGATCTGGAAAGAGGACAGCTCGATCCGGAGCTCGAAGTTCAGCTGCCGGACGAGCACTACGCCGCGGCGCTGACCTATTTCGCCGCCAGCTGGCGCAAAGGCGCTGAGCGCCTGAATCTCCTCCAGGGGCCCTTCACGCCCGTGCGTCCAGCAAGTGCCAGTTTCGGCCGCTGGCGCGCTGTCGCCAGCCTGGCAGGGATCTGGGTGCTGGTGGGCTTCATCTCGATGATTGCCCAGGGGTTCTGGGCCGGGAGTCGTGCCAGTGCACTGGAAGCCAGCTCCGAAGATCTGTATCGGGAACTTTTTCCGGCCGAGCAGCGTATCGTCAATGTGCGCCGACAGATGCAGCAGAAACTCGGCCAGTCTGCCGGTGGCAGCGCCGGCTTCACCACTTTTCTGGGCTGGCTGGCCCAGGGTGTCGATCGCACCACCGGAGTCCTGAGCCTGACCTACACCGATGCCCGGGACGAGCTGGCAGCCGATCTGCTGCTGGGGAACTACGACGAACTGGAGAAGCTGAAACAGAAACTCGCCCAGATGGATGTGCGGGTGGAAATCACTTCTGCTGAGCAGCAGTCCGGCGGGGTACGCGCCAGAATCCGACTGCTGGGAGGGCAGGGCACATGAGCCTCATCTCTTCCGTGGGCACCTGGTTCGAAAACAGCGCTGCCCATCGCTGGTATCTGGGCCGGGAGCCCGGGGAGCGACCGCTGATACTGGCAGTGCTCACGGCGCTGATCCTGGTGCTCGCATGGTCGCTGCTGTGGAAGCCGATCAGCGACTGGCGCGATCTCGAGGCCAACCGCTACCAGAACGCACAGGAGCTCTGGGACTTCATGCAGGCCAACGAGGCAGCCGCGAGGGCCCGGGGCAGCCAGGCGAGTGGTGCCGGCAGCCAGCGTTCACTGCTCCCGGTGATCACCCGGACGGCAAACGTACAGGGCCTGCGCCTGAACCGGATTCAACCCGAGGCCGACGGTGCGGTCAGCGTGGTCATACAGGCGCAGGCCTTCAACACGGTTCTGTCCTGGCTCGGCGCCCTGCTCGAGAACAACAGTGTGAGCGTGCAGCGCATCTCGGTTGACGCAGAAGGGCAGCCCGGCATCGTCAACGCCCAGATCCGCCTGCTTTAGCGGGCCGCCCGACAGACGCCCAACGACGACAGAATAGGGCACAAATCGGCGCTTTATGACGCGGTTGGCAGTTTCGATCACCATTGATTCAATGTTTTCGACCGCTCATCCCCCTAGACTCTCCTGCGTACGGTTCAGCACAAGAGAGCGCGATGGGACAGCAGTTCGATCCCCGCAACGTCTTCACGGCTATGCATCACAAGGTGACAGGGGAGTTGCTGCATCTGATGGATGGCCTCTATTCAAACATCGAAGATGGCCTGTTTGAGCTCGCCTACCAGCACGAGGAAGACGAACGCCAGCAGCGCAGCTGTTTCGATCTGATGCGGGAAATGCGGTTCCGTCGCTCAAACCTGATCCAGGCGTTTGCCAAGCGCATGCAGCGCGGTCTGGACTACTGGTACGGTGAGAAATACGAATTCGATACCGAATACGATGTGGAAATGGATGCCATGGCCCGGTCCATGGCGGAGAAGTGCACGTCCCACTTCGGGCTGCTGCTGCAGGCGATCACCGAGCGCACCGCAGATGCCACGGATCGTAACGAGCGCAATGTCAGCATCCCGATCAGCCCCTATCAGATCTCCTATAACTTCCTGGCTTCGTGTCGCTCCCTGGACTTCGACAACAACGCCATAGCGCTGGTGCAGAGCCTGTTTGCCCGATTCGTGCTCGATCGCCTGGGCGGGGTTTACGGGGAATGCAATCAGCGCCTGGAGAAGGCCGGCTTCCACACCCGGGAGCAGCTGAAACTGGCTGCCAGCGCCAGAGCCCGCGCCCGAGCCTGAGATACGTGAGGCCAACTGAGCGGCCGTCAGCTCAGAGTCCTTCCGTCTCCGCTTTGAACCTCGCTTCCGCTGCCGCCAGTTCGGCCGCCTTTGCGGCTGCCGCCCGCGCCTCCTGAGCCTTCTGCGCACGAATATCGATCAGTGTGATATCAGTTCGGTCCCTGATCTGCCGCAGGGTGAAGTAGTTGCCGTTGACCCGGAAGATCCGATGACGATCCGTGTCTTTCATAGCAGCACCGAATTTTGCCTGCAGCGCCCCGGTAATTTTTTCGTAATGTCTGCCATCGGGATCCGGGATCGACCCCTCCAGCCTGATGGGCACATCTTCCGGATCCAGTGTCAGTTCGAAGCTGCCGGTGTCGAACGGCGGCGGCAGGCGCGGCGGCCGCATGGCGAAGGGTACGTCTGGCGTATGCGGTACCGTGGTCCTGAACGGTTCGCCGAAAATCAGACCAAGCCCGCCATCCAGGCGGAACTTCTCGCCGTGGGTGAAGGTGTCGGCATAGGCGCGCGCCTCTGCCCGCTCAATCCGCCTGGCCACTTCGACAAGACGCTGGGCCTCGGTCTCCCGCGCGTTTTCCAGCGCCACCTGCTCCGCCTGCCAGCGCCTGATACCTGATGGCAGGGTATAGGCCAGCACCAGATCCCTGCCGCAGGCGAGATCGACGCTCACACCATCGACCTGAAAACTGGCGGCCTGCAGGTAGGGCGGACGCGGCAGCACCGCCGGGTCATCCTTGATCGCGTATTTGCGGGTGAGCGAATCGACCAGCCAGGTATAGGTCTCATTGCAGCCATGGCCCACCAGTCGGGCCAGGATCAGCGCCGGCTGGCCGTTACCGGTCACCAGCACCTGATAACGGGCAGCACCCAGGGGATCCGGGGCGATGACAGGGGTGAAGTAGAACCAGCCGGCACGCTCCGGCGGGTATTCGTCAGCAAAGGGCCGATGGGGCAGATCAGCCGGTGCCAGCGTACTCGCGCCAAGCACCTGTTCGGGAACCGCAGCATCGAAGCGCAGACCGAAGGCGCCATCGAGGGTCTCGGCCGACTGAGCGGAGACGGGTGCCAGGATCATTAGCGCGCCAGCCAGCAGCTGACCAGGCAACAGCGCAGACATCCGCTGGATCAGCACACGTAACGACCCGCCTCACGACGTCGTTCGCACTCGCGCCGGTAGTTGTCGCAACTGATGGCGAACCCGGGCGACTGACTCGACTGGGTATTGCATTCGTGGACGTTGTCCTGGAGTTCGGTATCGCTCAGACCGGCCAGCCTGCTTTCGCAGCCCGCGACCATCGATACCAGAAAACACAGGCACAGAATTCGACCCGGGTGCATCGGTGTGACACTCGTTTGCTTCTGACCTCATTTCAAAAGGTAGTCGAGAAAGGATTATCCGTCGAACCGCGGGGGACAGACGGTCAGCCGGAATCGTCAGGCGGCATCCTGCGGGATTTGCGTCCGAGTTCAGAATTTACGTCATCGAGCTTTCTGTTAATTCCCTTGCCTGCCTTGCTGAGCCACGGATTACTCCGGGCCTCGGAAATGACCCGCTCCTTGAGCGGGGCTATGAAATCATCCGAAGTGCCCGAGTGTTTGCGATAACCGAACAGATTGATCCAGATCTCGGTGCGGCGGCCGAACTTCAGGACCTGGCGGAAGTACCGATAAGGATCGTCTCCGCCGCTGATGAGACCGAGAACGGCGGAGAAAAGGGAGAGGGGACTGAGGAGGACGTCCCGCAGACCGTCTGCTACCAGCTTGAACTGGAAGGCCAGCACATCCCACAGCAGGTGCAGGCGGGAGTCTGCGGTTGGGGCAGTGTCGGTCGAATCTGTGGTCGGGTCTGGATCTGCTTCTGCCATGGCGGCAAGTCTACCCCGATTTGAAGCCGCTTTTCGGCGCCCAGGGAACCTCCGGCCAGAGAACCCTAGCGGAGGATGGTGGGGTAGGGGTCAATGCCGCCATGTTCGCCCAGCGCCATCACTGACAGGGATTCCGGTGTCCTGTTGAGCAGTGCATCGACCAGTGCGCGGGCCAGCTGACGGTCGGTAAACAGGGGCACACCGTTGTCGATGGCCATCCGGCGGATGAGATAGCCGTCCGGCCGGCCCAGCTTGTCGTATTCCCTGGGTACATTGATCACCAGATCGATGGCACCCCGGTCGAAGAGATCGTTGAGTTCCTTCTGGTGCTCCTCGCCCTTGCCGATCACCGAGCAGGGGACGTCCAGACTCTGGAGTATCGCTGCGGTACCCGGGGTGGCATAGATCGTCAGACCGAGCCGTTCCGAGATCACCCTGGCTTCATCTGCAAACCAGTACTTGTCTTCAACGGGGCCAAGTGACAGCAGCACGCCCCGTTTCGGGAAGTTGAATCCCGTGGCGAGCAGACCCTGGAGCAGGGCTTCGTGGAAGTCCACGCCGATGCAGCCCACTTCACCCGTGCTGGCCATCTCCACACCAAGAAGCGGGTCGGCGCCTTCGAGCCGCGAAAAGGAAAACATCGGTACTTTGACACCGACATAGTCGAGATCCAGCGCGTTGACCGAAATCTCCCGGGAATGACCCAGCATCCGGCGCATCGCTTCCTCGGCGAAATTGGTCCCGGTGACTTTGGAGACGAAGGGCAGACTGCGGGATGCGCGCAGATTGCATTCGATGACCTTTACCGCGTTGTGCTTTGCCAGAAACTGGATATTGAAACTCCCGGTGATGTTCAGTGACCGCGCGATCGCCACCGCGATCTGCTTCACCCGGCGGATCGTTGCCATATAGAGGGTCTGGGGCGGCAGCACCAGAGTGGCATCGCCGCTGTGCACGCCAGCATCTTCCACGTGTTCGCTGATTGCCCACAGAATCAGCTCGCCGTCATCGGCAACCGCGTCGATCTCCACTTCCCGCGCGTGGGTTTCGAACTTCGACACCACCACCGGATGTTCTGCGGAAACATCTCTGGCACGCTCGAGAATGCGCCGCAGTTCGTTCGCTTCGTGAGCAACGCTCATCGCGGCACCGCTGAGCACGTAACTCGGCCGGGCGAGCACGGGGAAGCCGCCAAGATCGCCCACCGTTTTTTCGAGGTCATGCATGTCGGTGACATGAAACCAGGCCGGCTGATCGATGCCGAGGCGATCGAGCAGGGCGCTGAACTTGCTCCGGTCTTCCGCCCGATCGATGTTTTCCGGGTGCGTGCCGAGGATGTTGACACCGGCCTGATGCAGGCGCAGCGCCAGGTTGTTGGGAATCTGTCCGCCCATGTTCACAACCACACCTTCCGGCTGCTCGCGGGCATAGATATCCAGCACGGACTCGAGACTGATCTCATCGAAGATCAGTTTGTCGCAGACATCGTAGTCGGTGCTGACCGTTTCCGGGTTGTAGTTGACCATGATGGTCTCGTAACCCAGTTTACTCGCGGCATTCGCTGCGTTGACCGCACACCAGTCGAACTCGACACTCGAGCCGATCCGATAGGGGCCGGAGCCGAGCACCATGACTTTGCGCTTGCCGGAGGGCTGCACATCGTCCTGCAGGGCCGAGTAGGTTGAATAGAGGTAGTTCGTTTCCGCGGGAAATTCCGCCGCCATGGTGTCGATCTGGGAGAACCTCGGCAGAATGTCGTGCTGATAGCGGATTTCCCGGATCGCTGCGGCTTCGGAACCCACCAGCGCGGCAATGGCGCGATCGGAGAAGCCCAACTTTTTCGCTGCGCGGAGCGAATCGGCCGCCAGCGGATCTGCGGTCGTGCGCAGACGCTGGCGCTCTTCGACGATCTGTTTCAGTCCGTAGAGGAACCAGCGGTCGATCCTGCTCGATTCGAATATCGCATCGACGCTGACACCCGACTCCAGGGCTTTCGCGATGGCGAAAATCCGGGTCGGTGTTGGCGTGCCGAAATCCCGGTTCGCGGGATCCGGTGGATCAAAGGCATCCGGATCCAGGCCATCAACACCGATGTCCAGCATGCGCAGCGCTTTCTGAATGACCTCGGGGAAGGAGCGGCCGATCGCCATTACTTCACCGACACTCTTCATCTCACTGCCGATGCGCATTGAAGCACCGTGAAACTTGTTCAGATCCCAGCGGGGGATCTTGCACACCAGGTAATCGAGTGCCGGTTCAAAAAACGCCGACGTCTTGCGGGTAATCCCATTCGGAATTTCCGGCAGGGTATAGCCCAATGCGATTTTTGCGGCCACATAGGCCAGCGGGTAGCCGGTTGCTTTGCTGGCCAGCGCGCTGGAGCGTGAAAGCCGCGCGTTGACTTCGATCACGCGATAGTCGCGGCTGTCCGGATCCAGCGCGTACTGGATATTGCACTCGCCAACGATGCCCAGATGCCGGACCGTGTCGATGGCGATCGTCCGCAGCTGCTGATACTCGGCATCGTCCAGGGTCTGGGAAGGGGCGACCACGATCGACTCCCCGGTATGAATGCCCAGGGGATCAAAATTCTCCATGTTGCACACAGTGATGCAGTTATCCCGGCCGTCTCGCACCACCTCGTATTCAATTTCCTTCCAGCCGCGCAGACACTCCTCCACCAGAACCTGCGGGATGCCGCCGGCAAACGCACGACGCAGCGCGCGCTCGAGTTCTTCGGGTGTATTGACGATGCCGCTGCCCTTACCCCCCAGAGAAAAAGCACCGCGCAGCATCACCGGCAGGCCGATGGTTGTTGCCGCGGTCCGGGCCTCCGCGACGGTCGTGCAGGCATAACTGACGGCCGTCTTCACACCGATTTCGTTCAGCCGATCCTTGAACAGCTGGCGATCTTCGGTATCGAGAATCGACTCGACCGGTGTACCCAGGACTCTGACATTGAGGCGCTCCAGAGTACCGGCCCGGTACAGGGCAACACCGCAATTCAAAGCCGTCTGTCCGCCGAAACTGAGCAGAATGGCATCGATCTTTTCTTTGACGATGATGTCTTCGACGATCTGCGGTGTGACCGCCAGGAGATAGACCTTGTCGGCAAGATCCTTACTGGTCTGGATGGTGGCGATATTGGGGTTGAGCAGCACCGTTGCCACCCCTTCCTCTTTCAGCGCTTTGAGCGCCTGGGAGCCGGAGTAGTCGAACTCACCGGCCTGACCGATCTGCAGGGCGCCGGAGCCAAGGATAAGCACCCGCTCGGGCTTGCGGGGGACGAAGTGGCCGATCATGAGCGATCCCTCTGGGACTTGATCAGCCGGATGAAGTCATCGAAGAGGAACCCGGTATCTTCCGACCCGGGCTTCGCCTCGGGATGAAACTGCACGCCCCGGTAAGGGCCCGTCTTCGATCGAATGCCTTCGTTGGTGCCATCGTTGATGTTGATGAACCAGGGCTCCCAGTCGGCCGGGAGTGACTGGTCTTTCACCGCATAGCCATGATTCTGGCTGGTGATGTAGCAGCGGCGGGAGAGGACATCCTGAACCGGCTGATTCACGCCGCGGTGACCGTAGGGCAGCTTGTAGGTGGATGCACCGGCGGCCAGGGCGAGGATCTGATTGCCCAGGCAGATACCGAACACGGGCATGCGGCGGGGATGATGCAGATACCAGCGCACCTGCTCGACCAGAGGCAGCAGATCGGCAGGATCCCCCGGACCATTGCCGATCATCACACCGTCGACCTCTTCCGCATACTGCTTCAGATCCTGATGCCAGGGCGCCCGGATTACGGTGACACCCCGGCGCACCAGGGAGCGGACGATGTTGTCCTTGGCGCCGACATCGACCAGCAGGACTTTCAGCGACCCTTCGCCGTAGCGTTTCGTGCGCTCCGGTGCGACCAGCTTGAACACGTCTGACTGCATGTTGACGGACTCGGCAGACTGCCGGGCGTCGGTCAGATTCTGCTCCGACGGATACAGCCAGCCCTTCATGGTGCCGTGTTCGCGCAGCCGGCGGGTGAGGGTGCGGGTGTCGACGCCGGTGAGGGCAGGAATGTCTTCCGATTTCAGCCACTCAGCCAGCGAGCGACCGGCCGAATGGTGGCTGTAGCCATCCACATAGTTCTGCACGATAAGACCCTGGACCTGAATCCGATCCGACTCGAAAGGCTCCGCCAGATCATTCGGCGCTCGCTGCCCGGGGACACCGTAACTGCCGATCAGAGGATAGGTGCAGACGAGGATCTGGCCTTTGTAGGAGGGGTCCGTGAGAGTCTCGACATAACCCGCCATCGCGGTATTGAAGACCACTTCACCTGCGACGGTCCTGTCGGCGCCAAAGCCGGTTCCGTGGAGCGTCGTGCCGTCTTCGAGGACTAAAGCCACATGCATGTCGAAATCCTGACCTGAATCACGGAGTCTCAGCGGGCACCATCACCGATGAGGACCACCTCAACGGTTTGAAGTAAAATAATCAGATCCAGCAATAAGCTATTGTTTTTTAAATAATAAAGATCGTACTGCAGCTTCTCCTTAGCGTCCTCCACGGAGGCCCCGTAGGGATAGCAGAGCTGTGCCCAGCCGGTGATCCCCGGCTTCACACGGTGTCGGTGTTCATAGAAGGGAATCGAACGGGTCAGATCTTCCACGAACATGGGACGCTCCGGCCGCGGGCCGACAAAGCTCATTTCACCGCGAAACACGTTGAACAGCTGCGGCAGTTCGTCGATCCGTGTTTTTCGAATGACCGATCCGACCCGCGTTACCCGAGGGTCATTCTGCTGCGCCCACTGCGCCTTGCCGGCCGCCTCGGCATCGGTGCGCATACTGCGGAATTTGAAGACATCGAAGGGCGCGCCGTCCAATCCTGTGCGCGTCTGTCGATAGAGAATTGGTGCGCCTCGACCGCTTTCCAGCCGTATGGCGATGGCCGCCAGCAGCATGAATGGCCAGGTGAAGAGCAGCAGGAAAAGACTCGCCAGCAGATCGAAGGTGCGTTTTGTGAAGGCCCGCCAGGAATTCATGATAAATCCATCGGAGAACACGACCCAGGAGGGCCGCAACAGATCCACATCGATTCTGCCAGCCTCCCTTTCGATGAACTGCTGCACATCGCAGATCTGCACCCCGGCTACTCTGCAGTCCATCAGTTCTTCGAGCGGGAGACCGCCTCCCGCCGTGCGATTCCGACGCCGCTCATCCATGGCGACCACGATTTCGTCCACCCGATTGGTCTCGCAGAAGTCGGCCAGCTTCTGATCGGTGCGGATGATCCTGCCACCAAATGCAGACACTCGATCGTCGATCTCGGAATTGCTGGGATCCATGAAACCCAGCAGTTTGAAGGCCCTCTGGTCCACACGTCGTCTCATCCGCGCGGCTATCTTGGTGGCCCGCTCACCAATGCCGAGCACGACCACCGTCTTCTTGAATGAATCCTCATCCAGGACACTGAAGACAAGCCAGCGAAACAGGGTGATGAGTATGAATGCTTCGATCGCAGCAAACAGCAGCACACCGCGACCAATCTGGAGAGATGGAAAGATGTAGGACAGAACAGCAAGACCCGACGTGCCGAGCAGAAACACCGCAACCGCGGTCCGCAGAGACATCCCCGTCATGCCTTCACGGATCCGGGACTCATAGACGCCCATGGCGATCATGCCGGCGACGAAAACAGCAGAGAGCGTCAGCGCACTGTCAAGAAAAACCAGCGGCTCTGGAAACGACTGGAAGCGGGTGTAGTAACCGAGATACGCAGCGCCAATGCAGATCAGCGCCTCAGAAAAAGCAAGAATGACGAGCGAAGTATGCAGATAGTGCCGCAGGATACGAATATGTGGCACCGTGCAGATCCCTCGTCGAGCAACTGGAGTCCGCGCATTTTCCTACAACGGATGGTCTGGCGTTCCAGAAGTTTGTAAGGTGATGACAGGCAGGGGACTTATTGCAGGGATGAGTTGCTTACAAGGCCGTGATTGGCAGAGCTGTGGAGCATGGGGATGAGGAAATCCGGGAGTGGCGTGAGAATCAGCCTGAGAGGGGTTGGGTGGCTCTGGGATGTGTTCATATTTAACATAATATGTATTATGCGCAATAAGGTGGTGGTGGTTGGCTGATCTGATCGGGCACTTTGTGGTGCCATCGGGGGTTATGGTGGTGCTGCTGGTGGTTGCAGCCCTGCTTGCAGTCTTTCGACGCACCCGGTGGCTGTCCAAGGTTGCCGCCATTTCAGCCCTTGCCGTGTACGTGGTGTTCGGCTCGGGACCTGTTGCGTACTCTCTGCTGGGGCCGCTGGAGCGTGCTTATCCTTCGGTCACAGATATCAAGGACTTAGAAGATATTGATGTCATCGTGGTGCTGACCGGGTATGCGTCCGTTCTGGATAGCGTCTCGCCGCCAAGCTGGCTGAATGAATCGTCCGCCTATCGGGTGCTTGAACTGCTCCGCGTGGAAAACGTGCGTCCGGAAGCTCGGGTACTGGTCAGCGGGACTCTTGGATCCTCCATCACCATCCGAGACGTGCTCGTTTCACTGGGGATGAACCCGGCACAGATTCGCGTGGATCGCGATGCCATAGATACAGGAGTCAGTGCACAGGCCCTGATTGACAGTGTGCAACCCGGGGAACGCTGTGCCCTGGTTACTTCCGCCGGGCACATGCCCAGGGCCATGATGGCGTTCCATCACGCCGGGCGTGACTGCCTGGCGGTGCCGACAGAGTTTTACACGCCGTTTCCACTCGACCCGCTGGGATATCTGCCCTCCCCAGGCAAGCTCAAACTGTCTGATCTTGCGATCCACGAGTACCTGGGTATTGCCTGGTACTGGGTGCGCGGCCGCCTCTGAGCCTGAGTCAATCCCGCGCCCTGGCGAAAGCCCCTATCTCAGGATCTGCGGAATCGAACGCCCGTCCGTCGTAGTCAGAATCGGGCAGGAAGATTGGATCTGCTGAGATCCCGCGCGTCGGATTTCCCGGGCCCGGATGGAAATCACCCCTGGTCGGATCAACAAACAGCGTCTCAGGACTCAACAGATGATGCGTTCCAGCCGGCAGCTCCGCCGGGTCAACCTGGCGCCATTGGGATGCCCAGACGTTATCGATTAATCGGTGAGACTGTCCAGCGGCATCCGCTGAAATCCTCATTCCAGGCTTACGAAATATCCACAACGTATTGAATACAATAAGGTTTCTCGCGAAGATACCTCCACGTCCGGAAGCACGCTCAGCATTCTCCTGAACAATTGCGATCGCCGCCCGATCCTCGTGGACGATGGTATTGTTGACGACCAGGCAGGAATCACAGCCTGAGTAGACGACGGCGGCATCTCCAATGCGCTCAAAGACGTTGGCCTCGACAGTCACCCGGGCAGCCTCGAACTTCGCATCCAATGGTCGGAAATAGGGCTCACCTGTGTGTCCACCCAGATTGACGCCACGCTGGCCGATATCAGAAAACCGGTTTCGCGCCACGATGATGTCGCTGCTGCCACCCTTAGTCTGCACCCCCGTCCCGGGCATCCCCACAAAGCGGTTGGATTCGATGCGACCATGGTGGCAGCCCACCATGTCTATGCCCTCCCCCTGATCACACCCTTCGAAACGGCTTCCGGTGATCAGAAAATCATCAACGCCGGACAGCTTGAGGCAGTCACTGTTCCCGCCCTTCCCTACCCTGCGGATCGTTACGTTACGGAGAACGATACCTGAGGCTGGTGTCGCGTGATCTCCACCATCGTCGATGCTTATGCCGTGGGGGAAGGAATTTTCGATCACTATGTTCTCAAGAACAACGTGAGCAGCATTACCCAGGTGAAGAGCCATTGCGCCGTCGGCATCAATCACCGCATCCGGTTCGGCTATGAGCCGGATGGGCTGTTCTGGAGTGCCTCGCAGACCAGGAATAGAACCTATGGGACCGTGAATCCCCGAAGTCAAAAACAGAACAGAGCCTGGTTGTGCGGCACTCAGTGCGAGATGGATGTTATCCCCAGGTCTGAGGTGGATTTCTGCACTCCAGGTGATCCCAGGTAGCAGTAGAACCAGGACGCCGAGAAGACGGGCGCATTGACCTGCCAGATTTCTTCGGACCATTTGCTCTCTGGAAAATTGCGTGACCTGCCACGATGTACTGAGGTCATCGGCTACAGGTATTGAGATCAACCTAAAACTGATTCATAGATCGCCGAGTAGCGATCAGCCATTGCCGCAACTGTGTATTGGCGCTCGAACTTATTCCGGGCATTAACCCCATATGAATTACGACGGCAGGCATCACCCAGCAACAGATCCACTTTGTCAGCGATAGCCAATGCGTTCCTTGAAGGGACCACATAGCCACAATCAGAATCAACGACGTGACGGCTCTCGCCGACGTTTGTGGTAACAATCGCGCATCCAGCTGCCATAGCTTCCAGCAACACCATGGAATTCGCTTCCCACAGACTGGATTGCACAAACACGTCCAATGCAGGCAGGAGTTTACTCGCCGCACCGGGGAGCCAGCCGACAAACTTGACCACATCGTCTACGCGCAGCTGTTTTGCCTGCTGCTCCAATTCCGGACGGAGTGGCCCGTCACCAGCAATCAAGACGACAAAATTCGAGCGCCGCTGTTTCAGAATGCCGGCCGCATCGATCAGAAAACTCAACCCTTTCTGCTCGGTCAGCGTGGAAATCGATCCAATAATCAGCGGGTCGGTCAGGCCTTGCGTGAATTTGCCGACCAGTTCCGAGTCGTATCCACCGCCCGGAGCAGCGACACCATTGTAAACGGTAGAGACTTTTTCAGGAGAAATCTTCAGTGCATTGACGATCGCATTTTTCTGTTCAGTGCCAACCGCAATCAGCTGATCTGGAAATCGATTGAATACTCGCTCGAGGAACAGGTACTTACCGGGGAGATTCGGGTAGTTTCCAAAATGGAAGGTATGAACATGTTTTACTCGAGCTCCAACGGCCCGAGCCTGAGTAGCGTCTGCAAGGCAGGCAGTATCATGTGAATGGACCAGATCAACGCCTTCTTCTTTCAGCATCTGACGCAGGTACAGGAAACGCCGATACGGCCCCCAGCCGGGGCGCTGCTCTGGTACTCCAAACACCCGAACTCCATTCTCTCTCAGTTCGCGTCCAATATCTCCCAGCGCAACATGCCAGCAAACACTCACCTCAAAACGCTCTCTATCGAGATACTTAGTGAGATTAGCTACCACACGTTCAGCGCCGCCATGATGAAGCCCGGCGATTGTCAGCAAGACATGCCTGCGTGGACATGGCGTAGCTGCTCTTTTACGCAATCGCCGACGATCCAGGCTGAATATGCGCAGCTACCTTCTCGCTCTCAGGGGAAGAGGCGATATTTGTCGCGCTTTCGTCGATATGAAGCATTATCTTTACCGAAGACCCTTCCCGAGCTCTTTTCCAGGCCGTTTCGAACCGTTCCAGTGGATATGACTCATTAAGAAATACGCTGGTATCAATCTTCGGCAACGTCTCTATGGCCTCTGAAAAGTCCTGCCCACTACTACCAACCGATCCGACGATCGTCTGATCTGAGGCAACGACAGATTCGAAGCTGAATGCAGACTCGGCATAAGGTAAGCCCAACAGCAATACCGAAGCTCCCGTATCGGCTCTGGATAGAACTTGAGTAAGTACTTCCTGATTGCCCGTTGCTTCGATGATCCAGTCAAAACCCCGCAATTCGTCCATGACGTCAGAGGTCTCTGCAAAACTCCGGAGGTTCTCCAATCGCTTTCCGTTCCTATCGAACACCGTTACAGAATGCCCTCGAATTGTCAGAACCTGAGCAGCAATCTGCCCGATGGTTCCAGCCCCCACTACCGCGCAGTTTCTTCTGTGGGAGTCCGACTTCGAAGAGCCCAATCTACGCAGGCCTTTCAGAACGACCGCCACAGGTTCTGTCAGCGCAGCAGCGTCGAGACCCAGGTTGTCAGGAATCCGGTGTACGTATCGGCTGCGGGTAATCACATAAGCCGCATATCCACCATCCTGCCCGAATACCCCCACTTCCCTCCTATCGGAACATTGGATAGCACTGTCTGACGCACATGCCTCACATTCTCCGCAACCCTGAATACACTCAACAACTACTCGATCGCCCTCCTCCATATCCGTGACTCTCGGCCCGAACGCAACCACGGTGCCTGAAAATTCGTGACCAGGAACGATCGGATACTTTGCCAATCCAGAGCGGTAGTAGCCCAGCGATCCCTCCAGGATCTCGAGATCCGTCCCGCAGATTCCAACATAGGCGACTCGCACCAGCAGCTCTCCGGGTTTGAGGCTTGGAACCGCACGCTCTTCGATCTTCGCCCTGTTCGGCCCTCTGATGACGACTGCCGGAAAACCCTTTCGAAAATACATTTCAGATCTTCGAGCAGGATTGCTGAGACCTCGGCTATCGATAATTCCACCAACCGTACCCATCATCTTTTCGTATCTGAACCTCAAGATCTCGACAACCAGATTTCTATTCTGTCGAAAGGTCGGTGCCCGCCATAAATCCTGGAGACACCAAACAAACTCGCGAAATACTTCAATTGGAATGTGCCTTAGCAGACGAGTACCCACCCAACGTGCAGCCATCGCTTCGCGATAATATCGGCGACGAACCTGCTCCCAAGACTCCGTATGTACATGAATAACAGTAGCGTCTGGTTGATAGCTAACCTTCATGCCACGTTCGATCCAGTGTTTTGCCCAGTCAATGTCTTCCAGCCCAGGTAATCCTTCGTCGAATTCATACTGTTCCCAGCAAATCTTCTTCACTGCTGAGTTTGCGTTGTTTGCAAACGGGTGATCTTCATCAACAACCATAGGACTAAACGGAAAAGTCCTTTCAAAATCGACAAACTCGGGGAACTTTGATAGCTCATGACCTCGTTGACTACCGAAAACCATTGCGGTTTCGGGATCTCGAAGAGGATCTATCAAGCTGTTCAACCAATGAATATTCGCAGGGATAGCGTGTGCCGAAAGAATGGCCACAAACTTACCTGTCGCTACTTGGCACCCGAGATTGAGCGAATGACCGAACGTGAAATCCTCTGATCGAAGACGCACAATTCTCGCGCCAAAACTCTGGGCAATTTCCCTGCTCCTATCCACTGAGCCTGAGTCAACCAGAACAACCTCAAAATTCTGGTAACTTTGATCCTTCAGAGATTGAAACACTTCAGGCAGCCAACGCTCCTCGTTAAACGAACGAATGACTATCGTAGTTTCAGGACAACTACTCTCTGCCACTATTTGAGTACTCCCATTAGCATGAATGACATGCATTTAATGAGCGATGAGCCACTAGACCTAATAACATGTGTCGCCATGGAAATTCTCTAGCTCTGCAGTTAACTACATGAAACGGAATGCAAAATAGCAATCGTTATCTGCTTGCGATTTTTCATCTACTGACTGTCGTCCCTGTTGGGAAAAAACACTTCTGTCAGAAAGAGCTTAAGCGCAATAAAAATGGATTCAAGCGAATATCTCCAGTCCTTCCAATCGAGATCGTAGAACGCCAATGGAGGTTTGTACGAATGCAGCAACTCATTCCATCCCAATAGCCCTGCTCGTCTGTACGCAGGAATCGCTTTTCCGTCGGGACGCAGCATTATGTGCCGAAAGTCACGTGTCGAGGGTGCAACGGGGCGTACAGGCTGGCCTATCAAATCGAGATAATTGAGCCAACAAATATCTACTCCAGAATAGGGTGCGGCGTCTCCACCTCCGGATAATCTCGGATTGGCCTCTATTAGCTTCACTCTCCCATCTCGATCATCCCACTTCAATTCGATTTCGCAGATCCCCACATATCCAATCGAACGCAGGAATTCATCACACAAAGAATCAACCAATGGATCAACCACGGGTTCACTTACCGTTGCAGGACCGAACCCTACTGGATCGCAACGAAGTTCTCTAAACAACGCGTTCGCGATACGCGCTCCATTCCGATCGTAACAGGATAGATAGACCCTCTTATTTGTATCCGGTCCTTGAATGATTTCTTGCAGCACTACTTTCGGATTCAGCGTGGAAGCAAGGCGATATTTCGCTGTCAGGTCGGTTGGTGAATCCGAAATATGTATCTTCTTGTGCGAAAGCGGATGTCCAATCGGAAATCGCTCCCATTCCCGAAAATGACCAGGCTTCATCAGACAGGGAAACTGCGCTTTTTCGGCGAAACTTTGAACCGAATATTCATCCTCGACGATAGCAGTTTCTGGCATAGGCAATCTATGCATACCAGCCAGGTGATACTGAGTGAACTTGTCTGCGAGTTCTCCCTGAAGATCAACCCGAGGTGAAAACAAGAAACACTCTCTTAGACGTTCTTCACCCTTCGCAATCGCGCTCACATACCGATCTGAGCTAGGTATCAATACCGGCTTAATAGCGTACTGACAACCAACATTCAGAACGAAATCCATCCAGGACTCAAAATCAGTATCCGGATTGGGGCAGCGCAAAGCTGGCCCGTAAACGGAGCGGAAACCAGGCATCGACGAATCACAATCAAAGAGACTTGTCCTGACGCCGCGGCGCTTTAACGACCGGGCGCCGAGGACCCCAGTTTGAAAGGCCCCAGCAATAACCGCCGCAGGCCAATCCCGCTCCGCTTTTGTCGGATTGCCACAATGATCCTCTCTACCTAAAATGCTCATCACACCTATTTCCAGGCTCGTCGCAAATTAACACTTCTTGGCGCCGGCCGCGTACTCTGATTGCAAGCGAATTGCACCCAAGAATCAGAGTGCATTCGTTGGCCTAGATAGAGAAGTGAATTGGCGTCTTCGCGGTCGAAAATCAGTTGCAGAGAGCATCTGGAGATATACGGACTCACGCAATGCATCACGCCAGTACTCTGATTTACGCGATGCATCACTACAAAATGCAATAGCTGTATAGATCAGTTCATAGCATTTCTATTCCAGTCACGACATCCTAAGCGCGTTTTGCCTTCGACCGGTGAGCTGCCTCCTATTCCTTTGCGTACTCCAGAATCGCGCCAACATACTTGGAGAACGTATGGGAACCGAGGACCGTTTCCAAGGCAGATTTTGAGAGCTTCTCTGCTGTTGACACATCTCCCACTAACTCAATCGCACGCACCATTGAATCGACATCATCAGGATCAACCAGCAATCCATCGACCCCATCCTTTATGTAGTCTTCGGTCCCAAGTACTTTCGTACAGATGATCGGCTTGCCCAGCGCCATTGCCTCGAGCAGCGCAACCTGGCCAGACGAGTATGCATGCACCCGAAGTGGCACAACAACAATCCGCGCATCTTCTAGGAGCTCTCTGTATCGTTCATAGGGGACATCTACAAAAACTTCAACGTTTTCCGGAAAACATACTTGAGCACGATCGCTTTCTGTCATGACAACAACAAATCGAGTATTCCTGCACTTTTTCGCAGCAAGTGAAAGTGTCTTCCAGTCCCGCCCCGTCCTGCCAGCTGAAAACACATAGTTGCCACGCGTGGGAATGATCTTTGGTTCCACGATGTTTGTGTGCCAAGGAACAAAACGTATTTTTCCATCCGGCAATCGTAATCGTTCTGAATATATACCGATCTCTCGACGCGCGGAAACACACACAACATCGAACTCGGCGAAAGCAACTCGTTGGAAGTACAGCTTTAACGCCCACAGAATCCCCGGACGCGGATCATCAAACCTTGTCTCGAGAGAAATCAACCGAGGATTCCACTTCGGATGAATGGCCTTTAACATTCCTAACAAAGCAGCAACACGCACATTCCCTGTTATCAATGTATCTGCGTCATTGCTACAAGCCACGATTCTTACTGAGTGGAAGACTGAACCGATGATCCCACCGAAACGCTGCTGGGGAATTCTTTTTGTCAGTCTCTCCCACCGAGCTTCCTGTGAAATCACCACGTCAGTCAGGATATTTCCGCCACGCGCAGTAGATAAATATTCGATTCTGGATGAGTCACTCATTCGAGGGAGCCGCGGCAACACAGGCCGGCGCAGTTGAATTTAGCAACCCGGCAGCTAAAAGTTTCGCAGCCACCTCTATACCGTTTCGATTCCAATGAGTGTCGTCCGGCCAGAACGTGAACTCACCGGATTCGAGCAATACTCTTGAACGCTCCTCCAATGCTTTGGTGGAGTCTATCAATTCAATCCCTAAGTCGGAGGTGACTCTACGAAGCAAACTGAGTTGAGCATCTGGAAGCTGCTGAACCGGGCGATTCATAAGCGCGGAATACACTCTATACTTCTCCGGAATGAATAAAACCAGATCTGGTCTGCTGCTGGCCAATTGGTTTTCCAAAAAACCAAAATCATCATATTCCTCTCTTCTGGTGACTTCAGCATAACCGCTCAGGAAAGCCATCGATGTTCCACCAACTTGTTCCACAATAGTTTTACTTTCTGAAAGTAAGTTTCCACTGCTGGCCTGTGTACTTGCAATGCTCAAACGGATTTTTTCCAGGGATTGCGTATAAAGTCCGTAGAATACCTTTGATACCTCAAACCACTCCTTGAGCGTGGCCGAGTAGTTCTTGGCAACCGTACGCAACAGGGACGGTGTCATCTGCCTTAGCGCAAGGTCCTGCTTGTCGATTGGCTGGAAGTCATTTCCCTCGAAAAAGGCAATCACCAAACAGATATCGGGCCCAAAACGCGTTCGAGCTTCATCCGCGATCCTAGAGTATCCAAGCGGTCCGTTAGGGAACGCCATACTATAGGATGATATTCCTTGTTCCCTTCGCATGATCTCCGATAGAGAATCAGCTTGTGTATTACCGTTTCCTACTACAAATGAATCACCGATCAGGATTAGTTTCTCTCCTCCATAGTCAGTGACGTTCCTGTATCCAATCGAGTCTGTCTTGAATTCAAGCTGCTTCGGATACGCCAAAGCACGGTCCAATGTTGGATCGATAGCAAGTAGATCCCCATGAGGGGACAACATGGAAACGTCTTCGTTGGACCTGTAGCGATCCCCCTCCACTAGAAACTCATGCGGGCGATAGTATGGACTAGGCAGGACCCCGCCTGTTAGACGGAGCAATGCTTCCAGAATGAGGGTGCAAACTAAAGCGCTTGAAGCGAAAAGCACCCCATTTGCATAATTAAGTAGTAGTAATAATGCGCTGATCAAAGCAGCGATTAACATTCCAGACGCGGTTGATGGCATGTATATTACAAGAACGTTAAACAACAGAATCGACGAGAACACGCGCAGTAGTTTACTTTTCATCTACTAGATTTCGTTTAAACTGACTAAATGAGTATGGCTGAGCCTTTCCGACGCTTTTGCGATTTCTGAAGTAGTCATAGGTAAACAACCGATGCGTGCAACAAGTTGTTCTGCCACGTACTGGTGCCCAGAAAAAGAAAGGTGATCATCAAGCGTAAAAAACATACTAGGTTCAAATCCAGCCGATATATCCAGGATTTCCAGATGCGGAAGACGGTTTCTAAATACCCCTGATGTCAACTCGCTCTTCACCGCCAAACTAAACGAATTTGAATTCTTACCCCTCTAGATTCAACTGGTCGCTGCAACACTCTCTTGGAGCTTATCTGCCGGCGTTTGATACGCCAACCTTTTTCTCGGCCGCTGATTCAACCTTCTTGCGATAGCGTTGAGGTCGGACTGCGTGTGCACGGACAAGTCCGTTTGCTTCGGCAGGTACTGACGAAGCAAACGGTTCGTGTTTTCGTTGGTACCACGCTGCCACGGACTCTGCGGGTCACAGAAATAGACGACCACATCTGTCGCCACAGAAATTTTCTTGTGTTGAGCCATTTCTGATCCCCGATCCCAAGTAATTGTCTTCAGAAGCTCATCCGGCAGCTTTTTGATTTGTCGGATGAGCGCACTCACGACACTGTTCGTATCCTTGCCTTCTACTTTGACTAACAAAGTGAAGCGAGATTGTCGCTCAACCAAGGTGGCGATGTGTGTGTTACCGGAACCACTGATCAGATCACCTTCCCAGTGTCCTGGGACCGCTCTGTCCTCAACCTCCGGGGGACGTTCTCGAATCGATATAGCATCAATGATTCGACCTCTCGGCTTTCCCTTCGTCGAATATCTTTTCCCATGCCGCATGACCCGCCTGGATCTCAGATGCTTCATGAGCTCTTTCTTCAATACCCCCCGAGTCTGAACAAACAAGCTTCGATAGATTGTTTCATGAGACACATGCATACCGGCTTTCATTGGGTAGCGCAGTTTCAACCAACCAGAAATCTGTTCTGGCGACCACTCAAAGCTCAGTTTTCTAGCGACGATTCTCTGCAGTTTGATATTGTGAGCCAGCTTACAACGCTTCGGTCTGCTCCCGCGATTCCAGGTAGCTTCTTCCGCCTCCGAGGCCCGGTAGCGTCTGATTCCACCGTTTCTCTCAATCTCTCGTGATACGGTAGACGGTGCACGATTGATATGTCGGGCAATTGCCCGCATGGAGCAACCCGCCGAAACACCCCGAGAGATTTCTTCCCGTTCGCTCAGGCTCAATTGTGTGATTGCGCGGCTTCGAGGTGGGCTATATATCCCGCCGCCCGTTCTGAGCACCCCGAAAACTGAACCGGCATGTTTGCCAATTGCATCGCCAATTTCAGTGAGTGATTCGCCTTGCTTCCATCGTTCCCAGAGTTCGGCTCGCTGGGAAGCGCTTAATCCTGGTCTGCCGAGTCTCGTCATGTTGAACACCCCGTGTTGATTTCCAGATACTAAGGGTGTTGCACTGATCCATTGAATTCACCCCTTCCATTTATCCTGAATACGACGATACGCGTTCGCTTCGGGAAATCAAAAACGTTTGCCATCGCATTCAGGAAATAGAATGCTGCTTTTGACTCTTGAGATAGCAACGTAACTTCGTGAGTGTCTGTTCCTGAACTCATAAAATACCGGCTTACACGTTTGGACGACTTCCGAGCGAGAAACGGAATAAACTGAGCGACATGCTTTCCAGGATAGTAGGTTAAGCTGGAGACATGCTGTGATTGCATGTCGTGGAAATCCGATTCGCTCATAACCTGAAGTTTGTTCCCTCTTTCAAAATATAGTCTGTTTTCGTCGTAATCGTTGTCAGAATATTGAATAAACAGAGTAGTGAGAGCTTCGATGTTGATTCGTCTTAGCAGGTGAAGAGATCGCACTGTTCCATATGAGGAAATGCCGGCATTTAAGGTTTTAGTCTGGCAAACGCGTTCATATATGCTTGGGAACGAGTCTGATTGATTCACTCCCCAACCCATGGTGAACGAATCGCCCAGCATCACGACTCCTGGTCTATCAATACTTGCCTCATCATCCCGCAATCCCAAGCTATTAACGTCAACGGCCGTTTCAAAATCATAGTTGCTAAATTGGCACGATCCTGGACGAAGCACGTAGGCAACAACTCCATCATACTGAGCGCAATCTGGAAGTGCTTGCACTATGCGACGATCGTGTTCGGTGTAGTATGAACTAAGTACTCTGAGCAACGGTTTCATCGGCGGAGGCCAATGCAGGAGAGCAGCGATCATTCCTTCCATGAGCAACAGCACACCCATCAGCACCATTGCGTTTACTAGTATTGTGGCCGCTTTCGGTCTAACCAGTTCAGCCTTTGGAAAATCCACCTTTTCGATGAACTCACGTGAGAAATGTTTCTGTATTGACGCGCATTTCCAACCTATTTTTTGGGATCAATCCTCACCGCCTTTTCAAATGATGATCTCCACGAAGCCTTCGCCCGCACATCCGATTCGATTTAAGCAATATGAGTCGAACCCAAAGAGGCGAGGCATGAATCACCAATCAACACCGAATTGGAAGCGTTCTTGTCGCAGCCTATTGTCGGGTCGAATTACCATTCGCGAACTAGCAGGCTATTTGATGCGTGAAACGTTTAGCTGTTGCACCGCAATCAGGTCAGCATCAGGGCTACAACTTTACCTCCGAGCCATTGGATTTCTGTAATTCAGATGTGACGAATTAGCTTGAATATTTGAGCAAAAATCGCACTCTATCCAAATTTAGGATAGTAACTAAGGTCAAAATAGATTCGGGAGTATCGTGAACACCAACCAATCTATATCGGTTGCTATATCGGTTGGTCCAAACACGGCTTCCTGAGATTTGCTGGTGTGTGAGAACTGTTAAAACTATCCGAACGATTGTAACTCCAGCTCTGTATTCTGACCTGTTGAGATACCTGATTACTCAGCACCTGCTTTTAGATCATTACGCCGAAGCAACCACACTTTCATCGTCCTGGTGGTCGAGATCAGACCGACGAATTTCCGCCCCACCAGCCGATACAACTGCATGGATTTAGCTCAATGGCTTATCTTGCCGTACCAGGTATGGACTCTCCTGCCTCTTTCCAGACGAAGTTTCGTTGGGAATAGATCTGATGCTGGGAGATGTCTACAATCGAAAGTTTTCCTGCTCAGTTGGCTAGCTGACATTCCTGCGCATGTTACGTGACTAACTTTACAATTTCCGCTCTCAACTACACCTGTTGCGTTTTTTTTGTGAATCATATCGAAGCAATTTGTAACGGGATCTTAGAAGATTGTTTTCGACATGCTTGATAGGATTCTCATCCTTTTGTTCAGGGACCAGATTTGAAAATAATATTGACTAATGGGAAGTCCGGCAAACCCTCCAGAACAGCGATCAAACTTAGCTTTCTAGGGAGCTCATCGTGAACCGACGAAAATTACTAGTTTCTTCTTCTGGCATAGCTGCACTTCTGGCAAGCAAAGGTGTGTTAGCAGTCCCCATGCCGCCGGTAATAGCTGGCGGCAACATTGGGAATAGTGGGTATACGCCCACTCATTTCGCGAGTGCAAATGCAAACGGTGGAGGATCCGGATCCGCCAGTTCGCCATGGACGCTCGAAGAAGCGATGAGAAACGCAGTTGCTGGAAATCGAGTGCAGGTCGAACCTGGTATCTACGTCGGTAGAGGTACGGTAGGACGCTGGGCGTCTGCTTTCGCCCCTAGCAATAGCGGAACAAGCGATAATCCAATAGTCTTTTTCGCCGCGAATCGATCCGGACTCTCATACGTTGCTGGTCTAACTACGGAAATACGTTCTGGCGGAACCAGCGGCAGCAATGGGAGCCCTGCATTTGGGGCCCCAGACAGGAGCTATATCATTTTCGATGGTTTTTACACGGACAACAATGCAAACAACAACAAGTCGAGCAGAGACACGGGTCCAGTAAACCTGAACGGGTCGGTTGGATGCGAAGTGCGGAATTGTGTGATCAAAGGTGTAGAAAACCAGGTTACCGGCGATAACTACTGTGGTGTCCGATTGGAAGTTGCCGCCGACTGTATAGTATCGGATTGCTACATATCTGGGTTTCGAAGTGACGGGGGAAGCGTTAGTCAAAACCACGCTGGTGTAATGAGCTACGACGCGCGAAATTGTGTCGTAGCAAACTGCGAGATAGTCAATTGCGGGTGCGGAATTTTCTGGAAAGGGGATCATTCTGGTGACGGCGCGCCTCAGTATGGGTTGGACACGCATCACAATATTTTCAGAAACAATCGCTGGGCTGACGTACGCTTCGGAGGGGTATCAGGAGACGAGCAAAATCGCGTCTTTCAAAATCATTTTATTAGCGACGGTACACCGTCAAGCGGAGCGGTTGTATTTACGTCTTACGTCGCGGGGTCGCCTACTAACGTCTGGGTTGCAAACAATACTTTCGTTGGACACCACAAAGCGATCTTGACGCAAGCGACAACTCCCCTTTCAAACAGGATATACAACAATATTTTCTACGGTGTCCAACACGTCTACGGATCGTACTCCACATCCGACGTTCCCACGTTTTTGAATGCATTTTCTGCCATAAACTACAACCTGTATCGGGGCATATCCAATTTCAGCTATACAGAGGGGTCAGGTTCGATGACTCAACTGACTTTTACGTCGTGGCGCTCTTCATATGGTATGGATCAGCAGGGAATAATTGAACAGGATCCCAGACTCGCGTCAGTTCAGGCTGAAGATTACTCCTTGCTCTCAGGCAGCCCGGCCCAAAACGCAGGTCTTGATGTTCTCAATTTGCTTGGATTCGGTACAAGTAGCCAGATCAATATTGGGTCTGATATCGGTAATGGTGATGTTATAGGAAGGAGAGCCTCTTAGAAAAGATAAGACGAAATCCCGGACCAACAAGTTCGTCGTTCAATGTCCGCAACGCGGTGTTTTTTTGAAGCAGATTGCAGTTTGTCGCAGCCACAGTTCGCGACGAGATGCAGTAGGCGTCCCTTCGCCTACTTGCTCTGGCGGGAGCACTCACATTGGAATCGACTGATGGAACTTAGTGGATACGAATCCCAGGCTGCCTTGATAAGCGCGAAGGTTTGAAAGCGCGGGCAAATTTGAGAAAAGAGCCAGCCAAATCTCGCTCTTTTTTTTGAAATCATTGGTTTGCTTCAAAACGACCGATTCCGACGTCGCTATGGTAGTAGCACTCGTATACCATCCGGTGGATTCTGGACTCATTGCCCATCTCCATGAGTTCCCGCAGCACGCTCGCCTCTGCAGCTTCTAAATCATTAAGCACTAAGAATTCAGTTCCCTCAGTTTCGTCGTCGGATGGAAGATGTATAGCAACGGGGATCGTCCCAGCAGTCGCTTCTCCTTTCGTGAAAGCCCACATTCAGCGTCACCCTTTTACTTCCACTGTCCTTAACAGACGATCTAGGTTCCTCTAGAAAGGCAAGAGAGCGTCTCGAAACAATGTGCTCATCAGGCAGTTCCTGCGCTCTGCCATATACGAAGGAGCGAATCAACCGACCGACGTTTCGGTAAGTAATGCTCGCTGTCAGCTGAGTGGGTGTACATATTTCCAGAACCAACATCGTTCGCTCAGCATAATAAACCTGAAAATCTCAGATACCGTGGACTATAAGCGAAAGTTAGTGGCGACATTAATCCCGGATATTTATCCGATTGAACGCTGGACCCAAATATTAAGAGCCCACACTCGCCCCATGAAAATGCGCACCCTGCCTATCTGGAACCTGCGAATCGCCTCCTCGGATTATCACACCGATTCAGAGATCCCAAGATCGAGGAAACGACACGACTGCTCGATCAGTAACAAGATTACGGCTAGCGGTAGATCCAGTATTTCTTCATGTGACGCCATGGGGTCCAGCCGAAAGCTAGATTGGACATCGAATCCTAGTGACGACACTACAATGGAGCGCGTACGCATTCGAGTTAGAATAAATTAAAACCGGCAGGTTAGAGTCGAGAGCGATTGCGAACGCTCATAAACGGACGCTCGACCAGAGTATAGAATACGTATGCGACGACGATTGTACCCGAGATAGTTAATACCGGATATAAAACGCTGTTAGGTTTAGATATTTGACGCACAAACATCTCAGCAAGCGGATATACGCGCCCATGTATCAAGTACAGAGAATAACTGGACGCCCCAAGCATGGTTAAAGGCTTTAGTAGCAGCCTGTGCTTCTTCTCTGCCGCCTGAAAGGCGATAGAAAACCATAAGGCAAAGGCAGTAGCGAGCCCTGCAGTCAGGAATTCGATACTACCGGATAACAACGACAGCTCCTCTGCACCGATTCTTACCACATTCATCATGAACAGAGATCCCATCACAATGCCCGCAATCATGCTGCCGCTTATTACCGGAGCATACTGTTTGAATAGACTACGAGGCGTCATGTCTAACTCTTGCAAACGCCGTAAGATCACGCCCAGCATGAATACAGGCCAGTAGACAAGAAAAAGACCGGAGATCTGAAAGAAATGAATAAACAAGGCAACCATCGATATGACAGTGACGGCCCGCAAAACCATGCGCCAGTGCTTCCCACTCGCGACAGCCGCAGCCATCACTATATAGAACTGCACTTCGATTCCTAGTGTCCAGAACACTGCATTCACAGGACTGAAGGCAGCTTGCAGGTCTCCGTTCTCTGAAAAAAAAATGCGGGTAAGTGTCAACACCTGCAACCACTCGCTACCACCAAATTCAAGCCATCTGGGTTCAGGCGGTAAGTAGATACCGGATTTGAGTGCGCTAACAATTTCGATGACAAAGGGTACACTTATAGCGACAACAACTGCGCCCCAAAACGGAGGATAGATCCGTAATAGACGGCGTCTCATGAAAATTCTCCAGTTGCCACCTAGTCGGATCTCGCGTTCGGCAGATGCGGATATTGCATAGCCCGAAATCACAAAGAATATCGGAACGCCCAGGAACCCTTTCGCTGCAAGTAGTGCTAGGCTCGGACATGCCGTCGCAATCATCGATTGAACATGAAATGTGAATACCCACAACGCCGCCAATCCCCTACCGATCTCAAGCCTAGTGTTCATATTCTGAGTAAATCCGCTTTTCCCATAATGACCTTGTTGCGAGGTCTAAAATTTCACAAAATACCGACCTCCCGTTGATGCACCCGTTCTCCCGACTTGTTCTTAGACACTAATCTTGTAGCTCGCCTCCCTATTCTAGGGTACCGTGCGCACTCACTGGATACACAATAGTGCTACTTTTCCTCCGTACTCTGTTTATTTAACGTGTAAGATCTCCTTTTTGCTTTGCCTTAATGCAGGTCGCCAATCAGCTTGATCCAAGCTCCATGAAATCCTACAGCCTACCCCTCCCCGCCCTTTTATAGCGCTGCTCTATTCAGCGGATCTACGTCCCCATTACATTGTCCGCCACATCGAACACCTGACATAAAAAGGGGACAAACTTAAGCACCCTGGAACCGGCATCGGTGGGTTTTCTACTAGAGAATAGCTGCAAGCCTCAAGGGACCAAGAGAGAAGACCCCACGGTTCAAGGCGGGTTTGTTAGCAATGGAAATTCGCTCTATCGAAAGAGCCATCGGGGTGATTCACTGGGCGAGCTCGGCGCCACTTATATACTTAGACTCATGCAACGGGTGGGAAATGAGGCGATCGATCATCACCCGCCGAACGGGTCGGCTACATCGCTGCCACCGGCGTATTCCCAGTCGCCCATGTGGTCATGCTACCAACATACCGATTCAGCTCCTAGCACTTGGAATTACCAAGGTACCAATGAAACGCAGCTCAGTATTCCTGCTGACGGGAATTGATTGGGCGAGCCGACGACTGCTGACCGGCCAGATTCTATAGTTGTCAAACTAGAGGTCCCTGCCCACGGTTGCAGAGATCGGATGAACTATATACAAAGTCGAATTTCGCACTGCGCAAGAAGTACCATACAATCACAGAGCAGCGGCTGTGAGCCACAATGGCAATAGGCTAAAGTCAATGTCATCGAAATTAGAGAATAAGGTAGCCATTCTAGCCTCCATCATTGTGGTCACCCACCTCTTTCTATTGTACGGCCTTCCTCCTATTGTCTTCATTGTATTATTAGCAATCGCTGTTTGTCTTTTAATCTTTAGCGGCGGTCTCAATTCGGTACTGATTTCCCTATCGTTCTTAGTTGTCACAGCGGTACTTTGGTCGACGATCAAACTGACCGGCCTTGAAGATTCAATCTATTACCGCCCTCATGAAAAGTTCGCATATTTTGACAATGGACTTGGGAGAAAAACTTACTCAAAAAACGTAGACTTTGAAATGGACGTACCTTATGGAGACCTAATCGCTCTATCCAAACTGACCACCGTCCCACCGAAACCCAGGCGGGTGATATTCAAAACCGATTCTCAAGGCAATAGAAACGAACACGATTTTCATGGCCAAGAGTACGCGCTGGTCGGAGACTCTTTCATAGCAGGTAGCGGACTTTCACAGCAGCATACGATTACCAGTCAACTCCTGCAGATTTACTCAATCGACACCTACAACCTTGCCCATCCTGGCGATGTCCAGGACTACATTACGTATATCAAATCATTCAGAAAAAACGTTGAAAGCGATGATACAAAGTTTCTGCTGTTTCTCTTCGAAGGTAACGATTTTCCCAAGCATCACGCAGATACAGCGTTTCTTGCGCATTCAAACGAATATCTTGAATCAATGCGCTATGCAATGTGGCGCTACTACAAGGTTTTTAGCGATACATCAATCTATCGATTTATATACTCAACATCTCGAAGTGCGCTAGCACTAAACAAGGAAACGCAATCAGTCGTTGTAAAGGAAATAAATGGAAAACGAATTGCGTTCTTAGAGTCCTATATCAGGACCACGGTAAATGAAGAACTCTTAGTAAACCCAGAAACTGAAAACGCAGTTCGGAGTGTAGCAGACTCAGTATCACACCTAGTTTTTATCCCGACGAAGTACCGCGTCTATTACCAGCTATTATCGACTTCACAGAGCGGGGAGTTGTCCGACCTTCCTAACAAGCAGTGGGAGTATGTCCAAGTTTTGGGTAGGATGTTCGACATACCAACGATAGATCTGACACCGGACCTCTCCGCGAAATCCGCCGAACTGTTAGCAGACGGCAGCTTCACCTATTGGGAGGACGACACGCACTGGAACCAGAATGGCGTTGCCGTAGCAGCTAAAATTCTCTTTGAAAAAGTCTTTGCAAACCAAGTCTATCCAGACTAGCGCAATAATTATACGCGAATGCTTTTTTGTTGCCTTTTAGTGTACTCCGGAATGCACGCATTCAGAGAAACCTATTTGGTGAACTTTCTATCATAAGATCCTGGTGGGTCATTTCGAACACAACCACCGAATATGCTTCTGCCTGTTGAACATGAATGTAACTGGAAAAGCGGGGCCTGGTTTCATTGAGAAGAGTTCAAAGTGACCCAAACGAATAGTGATATCTCAAATACAAATGCTTGCGCATTGGTAGTAACCCTGGGACTACCCCATGAAAGACCTTGGTGGTGGAAAGACCTGGAAACCAACGGACAAATTGCACATGTTGGGTATGAAAGGCTGAACTTCCGCAACAAGCTATCACAGCAGATCTCGCTGATTGAAACTCCATTCTTTATGTTGAAGGTACTTGTTCAGCTACTCAAGTGGCGGGGTCGACACGAGTACGTTTTTTCGTTCGAGTGTGACCTTGTTGGTTTGTCTATCTGCTTTTGGCAAACAATTCTTAACATGAGCCGCCCAAAACACGTAATCCTGCACTTCATCATGAGGGAGAAAAA
This sequence comes from Pseudomonadales bacterium, assembly GCA_041395945.1. NCBI lineage: Bacteria > Pseudomonadati > Pseudomonadota > Gammaproteobacteria > Pseudomonadales > Pseudomonadales bacterium. The sequence continues at coordinate 1,169,812 of JAWKZN010000001.1, read as the reverse complement.
TTCATCGCTAGCGTCTATTGCAAAATATCGGTTCTTACGGTTCGTCTTTTTTTCAGTTTGGCGGGTATTTGTGTCAACGCGACACGAAATCAACTACTACAAGGATGCGTTTGGTTGGGCAAAGGAAAAAACAGTATTTCTACCGCTCTTCACTGATCCCGAACTGCTCATTCGTGAACCAAGGGAAAGTCCAGAAAACTATGGAATCGCCGCTGGTCGAACATTTCGGGATTATGATACGTTAGTCAAGGCTGTTGAAGGCACCACCACAAAAATAGTAATCGTTGGTGGAGAGGGTACAGTCGAAAGGTATGGGAAGCACCCCAATATACGCGCACTGGAGAACATTCCATCAGCGGAATTGGACGAACTAATTTCACTTGCGAATTGGGTTGCTGTACCGCTCCATATGCGTGAGATCTCAATTGGCCAGAGCGTAATCCTTCAGGCTATGGCACTAGGAAAACCCGTTATCGCGAGCGAAGTGCCGGGTACGTCTGACTATATAGAAAGTGGCGTTGATGGGCTTCTTGTTCCCCCTTACGACCATCTTGAGCTCAGATCAGCAATCGCCTCTTTGGAGTCAATCGAACTCAGACAAAGAATTGGACAAGCCGCGCGCGAAAAAATAGCCCAAAATCACCTCCCCCACCATTTCACTGCCCAACTACGCTCGTATATCTCCACAACCTGAACGAGCAACAAGGCTATCCCATAACGCTCTAGAAAAAATCCGAGTCGTGCCAGTCAGTAGCCTTCCCTGATCGCGCCCAATCGACCGTTCTTCGAAAATCTCTGTTTGAGTACGGCAATAGAGAAATCAATCGACGTACAATCCGTTCGAATAGCTTTTGGGAGGGGATGAAATGCGTTCCGCCTAGATTTGCCAATAAATCGTACTGCCGATACGCAGCTAGAATCAAAAATCCTTTCTCAGATGCGAGCAACGACTGCCGCAGATACAATGCATCTCCGTGCATCAATTGCCCTCCGAAGGGTTGGTCTACGCGTGCGCTGTTTCGCCAGAAATCCCGACGTAAGCCGCGAAGAAAAAAACCGTGTGATCGGAGAAAGGAATCCACATCCGCGAAAAGCGGCTGATCCTTGTACATTTCTACAAATTCGACTTCTACCTCAATGGCAGTTACGTTGGATAGCAACTCCTCCGACCCTTCCAGGATCTCTAATTCCGTGCCTTGCGTATCAATCTTTATGACATCAGGCGAGACTTCCAAAATCGAATCTAAACGATTTACAGCCACCTCGACTTGTCGAACGACCTCAAGCTGTTTTCCATACTCAAAGCCGCTTAAAAATTCCGTATTGGGTATCAGGAGACTCGAGCATCCTGGCTGCCTTGTGATATGCAGTGTTCTCTTTTCCTCCTGGACAGCTCCTAAAGCATACGGAAGATATGTGATTCGATAGTCGTGCTCGATATCGTTCAACCGATCACACTCAACTGGATCCGGCTCGAAAGCGTAAATCGAAAGATTCCCGACAAAAGGCATCCACCGCCTATCGATACCGTCTCTCGCACCAATATCTACCAACACCACTCTATCGGCATCACTCACTGAACACTTCCAACCATATTAAATGAAAAACATACCCAATGAGTGGCATGGATACGATACCGAGACTCTAGAAAATCGTGCACATGCGTCACCTAGATTGCTACTAATCATCCTTTGTAGAGTTTGAATAGCGCTTCATCATACACTTCCTCAATCTTCTGAACATTTATAACATCCGTATAGCGTTCAGATACCCTTTTCATCCCAGCTATACCCATCTCCGATCTTTTCTCGTCCGATTCGAGCAAGTCTGAGATTCGAGCAGCTAATTCAATGACATTGCCAGGTTCAACCAAGTAGCCACTGACTCCGTTCAGTACTATCTCCGCAGGCCCTCCGAAGTTAGTTGCAATAACCGCCTTTCCACATGCCATAGCTTCAAGTATCACGATTCCAAACGGTTCAGGTTCAATGGAGGCATGTACAAACACATCAAATGCCGCAATATAGTCAATTGGGTTTTGGGCATACCCGGTGAAACGAACGCATTGACTCAATCCGTGTTTCAAAACGTAGCCCTCTAATTTCCGTTTGAATTCCAGATCGGCGAACGACCCTACGAAAAAGCAAACGAGATCCGGAAATTTCTTCAACAACAAAGGAAGTGCAGCCAACAAAACATCTTGCCCTTTCCACTCTTTGATATTTCCAACAATTCCAATAATTCTGGATTTCCGCGAAATTTCCCACTCTTTACGAATATCTACTATGTTTTCACTAACTCGAATTCGCTGCAGGCAAATTCCATCATCGATTCGAAATAAGCGATCTGACGAAATGCCACCATCTATCAGATTGCTGTTTACAGCATCCGAGATAGTGATAATGCGTTGAGGAAAACGAGAGAAGAAACGAGTTGAACCTGAAATCTCAGATTGAATACCTCGCTCGTGCACCACAAATGGTATTCCGGAAACTACACATGCTGTCATCAGATCGTGATCGTAACCACAGGCGTTGTTGAGATGAACTAAGTCAACCCTATTTCGTTTTAAGAACCACATCCATTTGGAAGATCGGAAAACATGCATCTTTGCAACATTGAGCAAAGACTGTAGGCCATGAATGGCCGCACTTTTCTGACTGCCTGGAACTTTGATAGGCCTCCATGCTGCAAATTCGAGTATTTTTACTCCAGCCTCCTCAAAAGCTGAATAGAGTGAATTCCTTTGGAAAAAGCATACTAAAGGTTCAAATTTTTCTCGGTTCAATTGACCAACTATATCCAGCAGGCAGCGATGTGAGCCCCCAATTGTTCCATCTGTATTGTGTTCTACGTAAAGAATTCGCTTCATGAGGAATACCGCCGGCTGCCAAGTGCACGCTTCCTTGTCAAGTGGAGACTAAGTGAATCATAAACTGGTTGAAGGCGTCTAACAGACTCTCAGCTTTGCTCAGAATCGACGTCAATCTCTGAGCTTTCAACCATTTTTCTAAAATCACTATTTCGGGAAAGCAGTTCCTCAAATGTACCCGAGGCTGATACATTTCCGTTCTTCAGCATGTGAATAACGTCACATCCGCGGACCGAACTTAGTCTATGGGCAATCAATACTATCGTTTTCTGTTTACCTAAGCTTCGTACTGATTGCATTACCTTCTGTTCGGTTATTGAATCTAAGGCGCTAGTTGCTTCATCAAGTATCAAAACAGCCGGGTCATGATACAAGGCTCTTGCAATTCCTATTCTTTGGCGCTGCCCACCTGACAGCCGAACCCCCTTCTCACCAACTCCTGTATCAATGCCATACGGCAATTCATCAACAAATTCGTCCAGCTGGGCAGAACTGGCAGCGCGTGCAATTGCATCAGAATCGATATCACGTTCTGATACACCAAATGCGATGTTACTCGCTATGCTCCCCTCGCTAAGTACTATGTTCTGTGATACGTAGCCAATTGTTCGCTGCCACGCTAATCGGTTGTCACCCGTTATTGTCTGTCCATCCACAACCACCTCTCCTACATTCGGCAGCAATAGTCCGAGTAATATATCGACCAAAGTGGTTTTACCCGCGCCACTTCCCCCAACAATGCCTACCATCGAATTCGCCTTAATGTCCAGATCCAAGCCCTCCAAGGCTGGTAAACTGGCTTGATCGTATTTAAAGGTGATACCGCGTAACTGACAAATCGTTCGCAGTCCCAAAGGTCTGGAGCGACGATCCATTCCAACCCTCTCTTTCCACGACTCAGTACTCGTTCTCAAGCCGATAAGATCGGAATGCAATGTATCCAGCGAGGGAAGATTGAAACGCATCTGAGAAAGATTCCGATAGATACCCTGCAACGCCGGCAACAAGCGATACCCAGCAAGCGCATAAATAGCTACTACCGGCATTGCATTCTGCAAACTACCGTAAGTAGCAATTAGATACAGGAGCAGCAAAATCATCCCACCAAAGACGAGTCCCTGAAGAACAAATGATGGCATTTCTGCTATCACTGCTCCCCTTACACTCGAATTCGCCATTCTCTGAGATGGGGAGAAAAACAACCCCAAAAATGTTTGTTCCAATCCGCTTGCCTTGACGTCTTTAATCGCTCCAAACGCTTCGTTTAATATTCTATAGCGTTCGTGATTGGCGCTAATTCTCTCCTCACCTATGCGCACCAACATACGACGTACGAAAAGGAATATCGCCCCATACATACCACCCAGGATTAGAAAAGATGCAAAGGCAAGCTGCGGGTCTACCAGGAAAAGAAATACTACAAGAAACAATGTTACCAACGAATTCGCAATGATCAGCATTGCAGGATAGAAAGCCCCTTGAAAAACATTCGTAACCTCAGACAACACTCTCGTACCTAGATCCGCGCTATGCCTGTCCAAAAACCAGGAATATGGTTGATGAAGATAGGTTTCCACGACACGACAAGCAGTGTTGTGTATCCCCATATTAGTAAAACGAAGCTGGGCCCATAGCGTAAGAGAACGGAACAGCACCGATGCCATCAGCGTCACAAAAGTGCCGATACCAAGAAAAATCAGGAATTGTTGCTGGCTACCAAAGCCAAGATATGCGTATGTTGATGCGAGAATACGGTTAGTAGACAGGATTTCCGGATTGGACAATACAGATATGAATGGCATCACAGAAGCAATTCCAATGGTATCCAGAATGGCCATAGAAAGCGTCAGCGCGACCAATCCCCACATTCCCTTTCTTTCGCTGGAACTTAGGAGTTCGTAGAGCTTGAAGTAAGGCGTAAACATCGGATTCATTTTGCGACTTTACCGCACGCGTATTTAACAATCATACAAATCAATATTCAGCCCTAGTCGAAAAAAAGAGATAGTTAGCGCCAATCTATAGTTTTCCCTATGGAAAATTACTCGCTTCGATTTCCCGAGAACTCAAGCGGCATCGCAGTTAAGAAATGTGGCAAGTGCCAGTGTGTTGAATCGTTCGCTGATTACCCGTTTAGAACAGCGCTTCCTATTCAACTGCATAAACTTTACAGCAATCAAATCCTGGCTTTGATGATTCAAGACCCGTCAGCCGCTCTCGGCAAACTCATTTCTGATCTCATTTTGTCAAACGCTCGACGATCATATTTTAGCGACGCAAATGCCGGATAGAACTGAAATGACGGTACGCGCCCAAAGCTTATCTTAGATGCAAAAAGTAAAACCAAATCCAGCGCCTGAAACAGGAAACCAGGCACCCATACTACTTTCAAATCCGGACGAGTTGCTCTAGATCTTTGTATTAGATCCACCCGTGTAGGTGCAGGAGATTCGATTACGTGGATGACTCGTGGAAACTCATTAGGGCAAGAAACTAGGTGAACAACTACATCGGCCGCGGTGTGTACATCGCAGACATTCAGTTCTGAGCTTTTTCGCCCCACCGCCAAGTAGATTGGTCCAAGTTCACGCCCAAGTCTTCCAGGCGGAACAAAGTTTTTGTAGTCAACCAAAGGACCTACACGCAGGGTGCAGACCTGCATCTTCTGGATCGCCATATGTTCATTGACTAAGTCTTCCTGGAGTGCTTTCGCAAAGACATATGGTCCACGAGAAGCATTGTTTAGATCAACGGGTGAAGTCTCAGACAGATTTTCCCTAGGGGATCTCGGCGGCTTCAAAACAGCCAAACTACCAATCTCGATCAGACGACTGACTCCCGCCAAGCTCATCGCGTCCAACAAATTCCGCGTTACCTGAATCGTATTGAGTTCATGTTCTTTGGTGCCTCCACTTGTCTCTGCGGCGCAATGAACCACCAAATCAATCCCGCCAAATATTGCTGGTGAAAATTCTCCGCTGAGATCACAGTGAAGATACTCAACGCCCGCCACCCGTTCAGAGTAACTCGGTAAGCGGCGGGCGGGTACAACAACGCGAAACCCTGCCACTCTCAATCTTTGCGATATCACACGCCCTAAAAATCCTGTACCTCCCGTTACCAGCACCGACTTACTGTCTTTCGCCAGCTTTTTCAATTCTCGCTCAGTACGTTCCAGAGACTGACGAGCCGACAGTTCAACTTGCGCTTCTTGTTCACGTAGCGCTTCAGTTATTGACTCACACAACGAGACAGTCTGCAAAATATCTGATGACGTTACTGGTATCCCCCGATCACCTGATACTCCTGAATAAAATTCCTCAAGCAATTCAACCAATCCCGGATAGCTCTTGTGTTTTTTAAACAATGTCCGAAAAACGTTCGCTATTGTGTGTACCGTTTTCTGGATGGCATGACTGAATGGCTGCAATACTACCGAGATAGCGGAATGGCCTGGGCCAAGATGGCTAGTCAATCCTGAAATGACAAAATCCGCGAGCAATGATCCATTGGTTCCGACGATCCTGAGATAGGATTCTATCGGCCGTCCTCGAAGCGATACCACCAACACACCAATACGCTCTCCGAATGAAATGACTGCTCTGATGTCGCCCATTACCGATACATGAGCAGATTCGAGCCTGAATGAATTCGTAGTATCACCGTCCGGATTCATTACGCTCAACAGCAGGTATACCGGATGCGGAAGTATGTCGATCAACTGATCGACAGTACTGATCCTGGCTTTGCCTGCGGTCCGAACCTGTCTGAATGAAAAGTAGCTCTCCACGTGTACAACGTCGCCAATGAGTCTGAGCGACTCACGAACTCGATAGCCAACATCCTGAAACAGCAACTGATGAGCTGCGCAGACTTTCAAACCTCTTTCTTCCGCAGCACGAATAACCAACTGTGCATCTGCAGCTGTTAATGCGAATGGCTTTTCAACGTACACATTTGCACCCAACCTGATTGCATGTAGAGCCAGTTCAACATGCGTCCGTGGCGGAGTGACGATATGCGCAACGTCAGGTTGAATACGCTCAAGCATCACGACCGGATCAGAAAAAAACTCCAGATCCTGTCCAAACTTTTCAGCCAACTCACTCACGGGCACGACTGGGTCAGCTACCGCAACAAGTCGAGCGTTTCTGCACAACGAGATAGCAATCGCATGCTGTTGGGCCATTTTGCCCCCGCCAATCAACACTACACGTAAAGTGCCATCGCTGGATTTGATCATTGAATTCGCCCTCTCGGGAGATCCATGTTCACTTTTGGGACATCAAACGCCTTTGCCCAATTGCTCAGGCTGAGCATTGTCCAGAGCAGATCAGAGTAATCAGCACTGCCTTCACGATGATCCAGATGGAGTCTGTTCAGCAAATCAGCACCGAATAGCGATGATATGAAGTCATCATCCTTCAGCGTTGAAATCATCGTACCCAGACCGCTGTCAGATCTGAACCAGTCGGGGAGAGGAACACCAAATCCGGATTTACGACGATAGATCAGGTTTTCAGGCAGGTATTTTTCCGAAAGCTTCTTAAGAATGACTTTGTTTTCCATAAACCCCATCTTGAATTTAAGAGGCAGGCTGTTAGCAAACTGAACCAATCTGGTGTCTAGAAACGGGACTCTTGATTCGATGCTGGCAGCCATGCTCATCTTGTCCTGACGATTCAGGATGGAAAGCAGGTACGTTTGCTGATCTAACAGCCCCAGTTTTTCTACCGGACCATAACTACCAGCTAACGCCTCAAGCAGCATACTCCGTACGGGAGTAACGCTGCGCCCGAGATTTCCTACTATTCCCTCAGCCTCATCCAGATTCGCAACCGCGGAATTCAGTAGAATTGCCATACTCTCAGACTGACGGCCGTATCGTTCGATCTTTGCTATACGATGATCCCCGGAGAATTTTCCAATGGACACAAGCATCTGCCGGAATACACGTGGAATCTTTAACCAGTACGATCGAACTGCCGGTACATGATATCGCGGGTAGCCACCGAACAACTCATCCGCTCCTTCACCGGTCAACACCACTTTCACATCTTGGCCCGCCAACTCGCTGATCGCATGAATATGAACCGAATTAGGGAAATTCAAAGGTTCGTCGTTATTCCAGGACAGCTTTTCCAGCTTTGCAGCAAATTCATCATTAGAAACAGTAAGTTCATGATGAGTTGTGCCATATTGCCTTGACACCTGTCTGGCGAACTTACTTTCATCGTAGTCGGATTCCGCAAAGGAAACGCTGTATGTGTTCAGACCACCATGTGCAATTTCAGATGCGATGGCTGTGACCAGGCTCGAATCCACACCCCCACTGCAGAACGTACCAAGCGGCACATCGCTGATCATCTGATCATGAACCGCTGTGCGAACCAGTCTATCCGTTTCACTCAAGGCATCGTCAAAACTACCTTTGAATCCGAAATCTGATCCGGAAAGCGTCCAGAACTGTCGACTGGAAATCGATTGATCATGCAAGGTTAACGTACACCCTGGAAGCAATCGTTTAACACCACGGAACAATGTACTCTCTCCAGCGATATCGCGGAAAACCACGAACTCAGCCAACACCTCGCAATTAAGCTCTGCTTGCACCAGGTTTGAAGCTATCAGCGCTTTGATCTCCGAAGAAAAAGCGAACCCAAATTGACCCTCGACATAGTAGAGTGGTTTCACTCCCATATGATCGCGCGCGAGATGCAATTCCTGTGATCTTGCATCCCAGATAGCAAAGGCGAAGATACCGTTTAATTTCTCGGTGCAGCCTATTCCTCGCTGCAGATAGAGATTCAATAGAACTTCAGTATCCGAATTTGTTTTAAAGGAGTATCCCTTGTCTACAAGTTCTCTTTTGAGCTCTCGGAAATTGTATATTTCACCATTGAATACAAGGCACACAGCCCCGTCTTCACTCAACATCGGCTGATGTCCGCCCTCTACATCGATGATGCTTAGACGTCTGTGACCCAGCCATACTGGCCCATCGATAAATTCCCCCGAATCGTCCGGACCTCTGTGAGCAATGGAGTCCAATCCGTTCTGCATTCGACTTCTGTCCACCATGAATGGTGCCTTCGCTATTACTCCTAGAATTCCACACATATAGGTTTCTCTGATATTTCGATGGGAATTCTAATGGAATCGGGGACTGCTAACGCCGATCAACTATTCGGCATTCGGATGGAGTTTTTTACATTAGATACCACCCACTTGAACTTCCCACTGGCTGTTCGCTCGATTTTTTCCACCAGTTTTACGGATACCGACACATTCTTTCCAAGGCGCTTACTGAACTCAGACAACAGGTGTTCGGTGTCTGCTGTGGAGTATCCTTCCCTTGGAACGATTCGGATTTCAATCGAATCTTGTGTGTTCTGAACAATCTGGCTTTCAGAAACGGAATGCATGGGCTTGAAAGGATGGGTCAACACCGACGGAGAAATGAGGCGACCATCCGACAGGGAAATTATATCCTCAGCTTTGGTCGTGACATCCGACATCAATGGCAGGGCCCTCCCGCAGGAACACGGGTTCTCCAGCAGCGAGGAAACATCACTTGTAGCGTATCGAATCAGCGGCATTGCCATATTGTGCAGTGACGTGCAAAGCATCAGGCCTTCGCTGCCCGCCGTGACTGGCTTGTTTTCCTTATCAGCAAATTCAGTGATGCCGTACTCGAGCGCAATGTGATGCCCTTCGTGACGGTCGCATTCCGTGCTGAATATCACCCTTTCAGCTGCAGCCAGATAGTCGAAAACTTTGCAGGAAAAAGCAGACTCAATCGCCTCACGTTGAAATTCATACAGTGTTTCGGATGCGCTGATCACCGCCCTGACCGGGAATACCAACCCGTTTTGAAGAAGGTACCTGGCCAGAACGTAAAGCGTCGACGGATAACCATCGACAATCGCCGGATTGAATCTTCGCATTTCTTCGATGTATGCGGGGATTGTAGTATCCGAAAGATGAAATGCAGAAAGAAGCAATTGATTGTGATATCTGTTGTATCGCCAGAACGGTGCAGATTTCTGACTCAATGGAACGATCACGTTACCCCGGAGAACGGCAACTCGATCTCCACGATGGCCGAATCGAGCACTTGCCCATCTATACTGCCGGTCAAGCATCGCGTAGGTCATCTGAGTGGTACTGGCGTCGTAGTAAACCTGCAACGGCGATCCCGTCGTACCGCTGGTATGCCCCATTGTGAGACTTGCTTTATCGGTGGTTACGGATATCAGGTCAGCCGCCCTTTCTATGACATCCTGTCGGGTCAGCACCGGTAGAAACTGCAGGTCTTCCTGACTACGCAGGTCGTCAGCAGTTATCCCAAGCGCACCATACCGCTCTCTGTACAACGGCACGTGGGCGATGGCATGTTTGACGATTTCCCTAAGCCGGGTATTCTGCCATTCCCATAGACGTTCGCCGCTCCACCACTGCGATTCTTCGAGAAACTGCACATACTCGCTGAAACGGCCGCTATAGCGTTTACGATCCAGCCACCAGCCATAGGCTGAAATCGCAGCATTCTGTACTGCGACAGGCAGTACGGAATAGGCTCCTTCAAACGGAACGGCCACGGTGCTCCAGAGTTATCTGTGCCGGTTTTTTCGAAATATACTGATATGCATCCACCAATCGCGCGGCAATCGGCCTCCAGGAATAGGAGGCTTCAGCCAGAAGCCGCGCCTGCCTTCCCAACTGTTGCCGATCAGTGCCGCTCGAGAAGAGCTCCAGGACCGTGGACGCAAACGACCTGGTGTCATCGGCGATACGGATATTCAACCCGTCCACCACATCGATACCTTCACATCCAACGCTAGTAGAAACAATTGCTTTACCCGACGCCAGCGCATCCAACACCTTGAGCCGTGTACCACCTCCGACTCTGATTGGAACAACGTAAACCGATGCCTGCTGGATGATTGGTCTGACGTCGTCTACAAACCCATGGATCTTCAATGATGTATCGTGTTTCGCCATTTCCACCAGTTCGGCCGGCGGATCCTGGCCGACTATGTGAAAAACAGCATCTGGTTGAGCATCCGCGATTACAGGCCAGATGGACCGAGTGAAATGCATCACAGCATCGCTATTTGCGAACATGTTCATTCCGCCTGCCCAGACCACGGAGTGACCTGCAGATTCAGTACCGGGTCGAAAGTAGTCCACATCGACACCGTTCGGAACCACAACGGTGTGCAACCCTGGCACATTTTCCTTGAGCACACGCTCATCGATCGCAGAAACGACAACATTCGCATCGAACTTCACGCACTGGTCAGATTCGTATCTCAACAGTTTTTTCGCCTGCAATGACGCATAGAAGTTGCGCGGCCACCGTTCATTTCTCGATCGTCGGGCCATGAGCTGGGACTCGATATTGTGATGGGTCAGTACGGACGGGATTTCGGGAGCAAGTTTCCGATAGTGTGCAAGCCCGATCGTGTCATAGTGAATGACATCAATATCTTCTTTCTCCAGAAGCTCTCTTATGTAATCCTCAAGATCGACGGATTCGTGCGCAATGGCACTGAAAGGCCGCCTGTCGACGACTCCCGCTATGACCGCAGCCCATTTGTACAGCGAAGAGCGTTTCGTCCGCAATTCGAAATATGTAATTGACCGGCAGTATGGAGAGAGAACTCGCTTACTTTCTGCTATCTGTGCTTCGCTGCAAAGTATGTCCGGATGATTGAATGCAACCAGATGAAGATCCACTCGGCTACCCAGTTCACGTATGAGGTTGAAACCGCGTTGTAGAACTCCTCCGTGCGGCGGATACGGAACTATTTGACTGATGAAAAGGACTTTCATCGCTGAAGTGCGCCGAGTCGCAATTCGGATACCTGCTTCCCAGCCTTCGCATCAGATGCTCCCGATCCAGCCTTTTCCGCCTCGAGCATTGCCTTCATCCGACTATCAACAATCTGATTTACCGCAAGACACAATCCACCCATGACATACAGATGCGGGTAATAGAACACCGACAGGAAAGCAGCCGCAATCGAGAATCCAATAAGACTAGCGTTCATATAAACCAGCAGGGATCGCTCCTTCTCCAGTTTCCCGCGCAAAGCCCATGGGTTCACATTTCTTATCTGACGTTGAATCATGCGATACGCATTGATGAGAAACATGAGAAGCATTACCAGCCCAACGTATCCATACTCACCCAGTACATGAAAATACATGGAATGCGCGGCTTTCGATTCCCCATGATGGTAGGCGGCGTGTCCCATCTGAAAACCACCGGCTCCGACACCAAAAACCGGATTATGATTAGCCATCCAGATGGCCGCCTTCCACGCTTCGATACGTCCTACAGCGGAGCCCTCCTGTTCGTACTGTGAGATCGTAGAGAGGCGACTCAGATAAACATCAGATGCAAAAACCAGGACTACGCCCACGACAAGTCCGCCGATCAGTATTCCAACTCCTTTTCGCCGGCTTTGCGTCCAGAGATAGATCCCCACACCTCCCAATGCCAGTGTCGCACCTCGAGATTGAGAGCCCATTATGGAAAACAGCAGCAATCCGCCGATAGAAAGCACCAGGAGTTTCAGAACTTTCGACCTCGATGAGGAAAAAATATACAGACACATAGGTATGACGATAACTACGGAAAGCGCAAAATCGTTTCCGTCACCCAGAAAGGCGACGTGCTGAATGTAGTCTCTGACATCCGGGCTGAGAACGATATCCGGATTTCGTGCGATGAGATAAACGTGAATCGCAATCAGCATGACAAACAGCCCTCTCACCCTTTCGGTACTGTCTATCGATTTTGCGACCAGAAAGAAGAGAAGTAGATAACCAAGAATGGTTGTAAACATCTCCTGGGCCATCATTCTGTTCCAGCCCAAACCGATTGCGAGCAGACTCATCAACAGAAAGACAATAAGCATCTTCGCCTGCAGCGAACTCCAAACCTGGGCATTGGAGATCCTGCTTCGCTGAAAACTGGCTGTAAGGAATAGAAGAATGGGAAGGACGGAATACAGCTTGATGGTCACAATAAAAGGCAGCAGATCATGAGGTCGTGTGTATTCCAGAAAGAACACGATCAGTAATCCAATATAGATCATGCCGGGGACTCATGGGCGCGACCCGTCAATGATGAATAGAGGTTTTTCAGCATCTGCACGCGGCGGTTATGATCGAAATCCTTTCGGATCCGAGCTCCGCCTTCGCATGCCATAATCCGGTGCCGATCGCGGTTTTCCAGAAATTCGCCCATCGCAGCGACTAAGGCGGACACATCTCCCGAAGGAATCAGTACCCCATGTTGCTGATTCACTATGATTTCCTGTGTTCCGCCAACCGCAGTGGCGATAACCGGAGTATTCAACAACAGCGACTCCAGTATGACGTTTGGCATGCCTTCCGTGTAGGAGCTTTGAACGACCAGATCGAGAGCCGGATACACCTGGCGCATGTCCTGAACAAACCCGAGAAAACGTACTTTCGCCAGTATCCCGAGCCTGCTGGCCAGTTCCCGCAGCTTAGACTCGTCCTGACCTATCCCTATTAATACCAGCCTGGCGTCTCTGCAACGCTTGAGAATCTGCTCGCCAGCATTCAGAAACAGTGCCTGACCTTTTTCCGGACTCAACCTGCCGATATTCGCGATCAACACATCGCTTTCTCTGAATCCGTTCTCCGCTCGAAATTGCGAAGCATCGTTGCCGGACAGATAGTTCTCGGTGCGCAGTGCATTGGGTATCACTATTGTCCTGGCCTTTGGAAAAGAATGGCCCAGCTTTTCACGGGTATCTTCGGAAACGGCGATGACACAATCCATTCTCCTCAGCAGCCGCTTATCCAGCCAGTTAATAAATCTGGCTTTTACCGAATTAGAAATCCAGCCATGGACAGTACTTACCAGAACAACGGGACGTCGGCGAGCCACAACCACTCCGAATAAGTCCGTCCTCGCATCATGTGTATGGAGTATGTCCACTTGATGCTTATCAATCAGGTGAATGATCTGGCGTGGTATCGAAGGGTCAAGAGGACCCGATTCGTGAATTATTTCCACAGGGAGGCCGCGTCTGCAGGCATCTGACGCATAGGCGCCGTTAGCCGCCGCCCCTCCATCAAAGGTACCGATCACTACTCGAACTTTGCCTGGATCCATCGACTCTGCACAATCAAGAATAGTACGCCCAGGACCGTCCACCCAGGGTGAGTCTCTCAGGTCCAGAACAGTGATTGGCCTGACATTCACCGTGACGGATCCAAAATTTTGCGATGCGATTGAATCCACGTTCCCAGAATGTCAAACAATGCCTTCTGACCAGCCAAATCAGACACAATGTGATTGGCGTTGGGAATGGTTCGTATCTGACAGAGGTCTCCCACTTCTGAAAGCTCCTGGGGAAATCGGGCCGAAAACTTCTCTTCGAATTCCCATGCCAGTCGATCTCCCCCACTGAATATCAGCAGAAGCCGCCTGTCCATGTCTGTGAATTTGAAGAAGGCTGGTGCGAACAGAGGATTACTGTTGTCTGCCCCCATGCCCGCTGTGTTGCGGGAGGGCGTGTGAGCAACCCGTTTACCGAATAATGATCGAACCAGCAACCGGATATCCGTCTTCATCGTAAGGAGCCGTATCCAGGATTTTGCGTCGAACACTTTTCGAAGATAGGTCCGCTTCAACTGATTTCTCTGCCCTTCAGTTATCGTACTGAACTGATCCAGATCGCTTCCATCAAGAATGACAGGGATACCGATGCCTACAAGTCCCAGAACGCCTTCAATTTTCTGACTTGCCAGAAGGCCGGTAATCGCCCCGCCACAAAGACCAGCCAGTAGAAACCGATCAATTCCGAGGTTTTCGCGAATCCAATCTACTGCCGAGACGACATCGGAACAGTAACGACCAAGTTGAACCTGGCGGTAAAAATCAGCCATCAGCCGCTCAGGCAAGCTCCCTTCGGAATCACCCAATCCATAAAAATCAAAGCGCAGTACCGTGAATCCCTGATCCACAAACCACTTCGACAGTTTATTGTATAGACGGTGGGGGGCTACCCTCATTTTCACGCCGGGGGACAACATCACAACAGCCACGTCGCTGCTGGCTGAGTGCGGCATTTCGAGCACACCGGTGAGGGTGATTCCATCGGCATTCTTGAAACTTACGGGCCTTCGATTAATCGACGAGTTCATCTAGCCAGCTTTGTGTCTGTCTATAAAGATCATCAGCCCTTTGATAAAAACTGCGGATTTCACGCCAAAAAGGTTCTTCCTTTGCAATCCGCAGGTCCACTCTGTGTATGCCATCAGCATTCAGGGATTCCGAAACCACCTTTTCATAGGCGGACGTTGTGCCTTTTTCTGACCTGTTTACATTAACGATCAGCAGCGGGGTGTCACCAAGAGCGGTAATGCTTTCTGCCAGCGAGATGCTCTCAATACCCACGTATAGTGGTAGGGTGATCTCATAGCCCTCAACGTTGACGTGCTTGCCTGACCGAAGATCTTCTACCAGCGCCTCCCTGTTTTTTCTTACCTCTCCAAACGTCGCCATTTGAGCCGCGATATTGGTACGCAGTATCTCCTGACTGTAACGTCCGCCATCAGTTATAGGCTCCCAGGCAACTACTGCATCAGCCCCATAACGCCGAGCAGCTCCAAGGGCATTGTTGGCACCCATCCTTAAGCCTAGAAAAACCACGCGTTTAACCCAACTACACTTATCTATCATGTGTTTCTTTGCATGATGAATTTCGTTGAGCATTGAGTCGACGGAAACCCCGGAAAAGTCGCCATCGCTGTCTCCGTGCCCGAAGTGGTCGAAACGCAAAGCCACTGATCCACCCGCAGCGAGTTCACGCGCGAAATTTACGAAAACTCGATGGCTCCAGAGTTTCTCCTCGGCCAAAGGATGACAAAATACATATCCGACATCGTTCAGCGGCATCTCAGGCAGGTGAGTAACGCCGAACAGATCGCCCTCCCCTCCGGGAAAAAATTCCATGGATTCAGTAGTTGATGGCTCTTTCATTACTGAACACTGCTATCCTGCGTTGCCAGGAATGGCGGTAGTTGCCGATTCGCCTGCACTGTCAGAGCCTGGTATGCGCTCTCAGTCAGATGACTTCCATCCTCCTGAGTATAGTTTGCCAACCTCGCCCCATGCTCGTCGCCAAGTATTCGCTCTATGTCCAGAAGTGCGATCTGTTCATCGGACGCGTATCGCCTTAGCCACTCGTTGGTTGCCAGTACATATCTGTTTACATGAACGGGGTAAGTAACCTTTCCCAGCAACTGATAGACGTAATGCACTATTCGCTGGTCCCAGGTTCGATAAAGCGACAAGGTAACTTCAGTAGCAAGAATTGGACGCGCACCGAAACTGGAGACGTTTTCCACAATCTTTAACAGATTCGCCTTCACAGTTTCGAGCTTTTTGTCCAGTTCGGTCGCGTCTGTCCGTGTGATGTCATTGATGAATCCCCAGATCAGCACTGCATCGGGACGCGTCTTCGCAAGTGCCTGATCCAATCGCGCCAGCATGTCTTCTGTCTCATCACCACCAACGCCGTGATTGATAACCTGGTATCCACCTATCGACGTAATCTTCCAATCTCCCGCATAGGAGGCCCCGATAACCATCAGCTTTTTCACTTGTTCACTCTCTCGCAGTGACGTGACACCGTTCGATTCGGCCAGCGCTGCTGAATCGCAGAAACTGAATGCAATAAGCAGGATGGAGCACGTTCGAATTAACCCGATTCTCATCAGATGTTCTCCCTGTCACAGTTGACCGAAGCTAGCGCCTGTTCGTCGGTTGCCAGATTTCGATCCTTTGACCACTCAAAAACATCAGCCATGCCTGCAGAATTGCAACATTAGAAGAGATAAAGAATGTCAGTATTCGCACGGGATGGTATCGCTCGACGTCTATCACTCCCACCCATGCGGTAAATGCAATGCCATATGCAAATACCTGTGTCAGGAAGCAGGCTACCCAGAAAAGCCCACCCTCCATAGCCAGGATCATACTGCTGACAAAGGCAACGATCATGAATATTGGAACCAGCCAACGAATGAGCTTGTGAGACAGCAATGAAATCGAGAACCGAAGACGGCCTGGAAGAAACAGCGCAGTTCGAAAGTCCCAAAGCATCGCCATTCCGCGAACCACAGTCCGCACTTTTCGCTCAAATTCCTTGTCGGTTGATACGGTAGCGATCATTCTGCCTCTGGCTTCCGGACAGGTAACCGCACGATATCCACTCTTCACGGTTTCCAGGACCGAGAAGAAATCCGGTGCTACACCTTCTGGGAAAGCCTTTGTTGTCTCAACTCGCTGCGCGTAAAAGCAGCCACTGGCGCCAACTATGGAATCAACCTTCGACTCAAGATTGCGCAACCAGAGCTCATAGCGCCCATACATACCTTCTCCACTGCTACCCAGGATGTGGTCCTCTCCTGATACACACCCGATTTTCTCATCTGCGAAAGGCGCGACTATTGCGCGCAATGCACCTTTTTCCAGCATGATGGAAGCATCGCTGAAGACGATGACATTTCCGTCAGCAACTTTCACGCCCGCATTCAGCGCTTTTGCCTTTCCACCACGCTCCTGCAGGGCGACAAACTTGAATCGATCACCATCCTCATACTCGCGCACGATGTCGTTGGTCGCGTCCTGAGAACCATCTGAAACCACGATGATCTGACGAAGTCCAGCTGGATACTCCAACGACAAGGTGTTTTCGATCTTTTGGCGCAGGACCATCGCCTCGTTGTGCGCTGGAATTACAATTGAGACTCGCGGGAGCGAATAAGCAGAGGCCGCCTTACGGGTATTTACCGGCCATCTGGACATGACTACCAGTACAAGGGGATAAAACGCATACGCATAAACTACGGATAAAAACGAAAACCAGAACGCGGTTGCAGCAATCACGGAATACTCTTCGCTATAATTGGTCCAATCGTTCGCGTGGCAAACAGCGGCAGTTTCTTCCAGAGTTCTATCGCACCCGAAAACCTGGGATTTCCTGTATTCAGATTTGGCATTCGGTCGCGCTTTACCAGATCGTAGTACCAATAAAGCTGCTCCGGCACCGCATTCCACTTTTTCTTGAACACTTCGCCACCGGAATCAGCGCTCGATCTTCCAAGATGGAATGACTTTCTCCCCTGCAGGCAGGCGTCTTTCACCATCTCCCAATAGAGCACATAGCTGTATTGAAGGTGTCGCCCCGCAGGCTCAGCGCCTGCCCACATACCTTCAACGGTGCCTTCATGAACACCATTCATCGCGACCGCAATTGGCTGGTTACCATGCAGACACAGGAATATTTCTATCGAGTCCTGGAACTCATCCAGAACGTGACCAAAGAAAGAGCGTGAATAGAAAGGTGTGCCAAGAGATCTCCAGGAAAGCGCCATGAGTCGATAGTAGTCTTCAAGTAATTCAGGCCCACCTTTCTCCACTCGAAGTTCGTTCTTATAGGCACGCCTCACGCTGGTACGATGCTTCGAACTGAATGCGGTCCAGAGACGTTCTGGATCAGAATCGAGGTCAATCGTCATGCTCACTTTGTGCGTGGAAGGCTGGATTCCTTCGATGGGTAGCTTGTGTCTGGACCGAAGCTCCAGGAAATCCACATTGAGCTCGCGGGCCAGACGACGCGCTGATTCAATCAGCAGGCTTTCCGCGGCATCGGAGGTCGCAACCGGGCCACCATAGTTCAGAAAAGGCATGGAACACATGATCCGGCCAAAGAGCCGACTTTCTATCAGTACCAGGGGCAGGACGCCCTGCACATCCCGCTCATCCTCGCACAGCAGCGGATACACATCGTGCCCGAACGCCTGACTGATCACCCGCATCCATCCGTAACGATGGTAAAACGACGCTCTATTGAAGCGCCGGACAAACTCATCCCAACGCGGGGAGTCCACGTCGGTTGCCTGCCGAACAGCCAGTCCGTTCATTCGTTGCATACTGTTACTGGATCAACCACGTTCTGAATCAGGCCGGATGCCACCCGGCTCTGCCCTGTTCCTGCAGCTCCGAGTGCAGGCGGCACCTTATCACCACCCCAGCTGCGTCTTGTTTCGGACATGTAATACCGGCCCTGCCGGAGTGGTTTCAGGTGCTATGCTTCTCCGCTTTAGGCTCGCCACGAACAGCATGGCCCACAACCGCCTCGTCGCACCGGCGGGAACTCCCGTCGACCCTCGGGAACTTCTCAACGCGCTCCGCTGTGCCGCGCTCTCGCAGTACAATCCGACGCTGCTCGAGCAGACGATGTCGCCCCTGGTTGGTGATGGGCGACAATTCTATTTCAACACAGGACGCTCTGCGTTAGCCGTGATGGGACGCGCATTGCATCGGTATCTGGCGCAGAGCGGCAAAAATGATCTCCAATCCGAAGTTATTCTGCCTGGCTACACTTGCTATTCCGTACCTGCCTCACTGCTCCGAGCAGGCCTCAGGTTACGTGTTTGCGACGTGGATCCGGCCACACTCGACTACTGTCCGCAAGCGCTTGAGCGGCTTGATACGAGTCGGGCATTTGCCATCGTCAGCTCGAATCTGTATGGACTTCCCAACGACCTGCCTGCTCTGACCGCCTTTGCGAAGGAGCGTTCGTTACTCGTTATCGACGATGCCGCTCAAAGTTTAGGCGCCAGAATCGGCGGTGGCCCATCGGGAAGCTTCGGGGCAGCCGGGCTGTTCAGCTTCGACAAGGGCAAAGTCGTGACATCGATCCAGGGAGGTGTACTCGTCGTCCGGGATCCAACTCTTGAAAAACTGCTGTCTGAAGAGTACGAAAAGACTCGTCGCCCCCATCGCCTCCAGGTTGGGCTTGATCTTGCCAAGTTCATTGTCTATGCACTGATGCTGCCGCCCAATCGCTACTGGCTTACTCAGCAACTGCCATTTCTCGGACTGGGAATTACGCGATACGAAACTGACTTTCCGATCACGCGGTATAGTGCCCGATTATCCGGACTGGTGTTGACCCTGCTGAAGAAACTCCCCGCTTTGCAGCAGGCACGATGTGAGAATGCCAGACGCTGGACGCTGACTCTCTCTGACACAGAGCTGACACCACTGCAGACGCCGCTCTCAGCCAAGCCGGCATGGACCCGATATCCGGTACTGGCCAAGGATGCTGAGCGGCGTGACCGGATCATTTCGCAACTGCTCGATATCGGAATCGGAGCGAGCCGGAGCTACCCGAACAGTCTTGTGGATGTTCCGGAGCTGCAGAGTGCGCTGAGCGACAGCGCTGATACACCTGGCGCCCGGGAGGTGTCTGAGAGACTGCTGACCCTGCCCACGCATCCCTACCTGCAATGCCAGGATCTGGATCGCGCGCGCGAAGTGTTAGCATGGCAGTCGAGAAGATAATTGACAGAGTCAGCTACTCAACCCCAGCGAGAACTGGTGATGGTCACCGACTGGCAAAGTCTGCCGGTAACTCCACGTCAATGGGATCAAATTGCAGAATCAGGCTCGGTCGCGACGGTGTTCCAGACCTGGGACTGGCACGACACCTGGTTGCGATGTTTTAAAAAAGGGCGCGAACTAAAAATATTCGTCGGCTTTGAAGGGGGCGAGCCTTTTGCGATCGCGCCGCTCATCTCATCCGAGTCGGACCCCAGGGTCGTGGAACTCATTGGCATGGGCTACGCTGATTACCTCGATATGATGTGCCCACCCGATCACCTCGATGATTTCCTCTCGAGCACGCTCACGGCACTTGACGCATCTGCCGGTCAAATCAGCCGGGTGAATTTCGTCAATATTCCGGACTATTCACCGACAAACGACTTTCTTGCTTCCGCGCCACCAACGCTTGGCTTCCGATATCTCAAATATGCGAGCGTCCCTTGCCCGACACTGCTCATTCGTGATCATGAAGTCGAAGTAAAGAACTTGCTTGCTAAATACAGCATGAGAAGGCCAGAAAACATTCTGCGGCGTTCGGGACAGCTGCAGACGCTGGAGATATGCGGCTCAGAGAACATCGCGTCGCATCTGCCAAAGTTCTTTGAACAGCACGTCAAGCGCTGGCAGAACACCAACACGCCGAGTCGTTTTGAGAGTTCGGAGTACAGGAACTTCTTTGAACAGCTGGCATTTCAGCTCTCCCGGAAAGGCTGGCTCAGCTTTTCAACGACCACATTGAACGATCAACCCATCGCGTATCATTTTGGCTTCGCATATCAGCATCGCCTGACCTGGTACAAACCGAGCTTCGACATCTCACTGAAACAGCGCTCACCCGGTCTGGTCCTGCTGCGCCACT
Source organism: Pseudomonadales bacterium (assembly GCA_041395945.1). Taxonomy (NCBI): domain Bacteria; kingdom Pseudomonadati; phylum Pseudomonadota; class Gammaproteobacteria; order Pseudomonadales; species Pseudomonadales bacterium. The sequence goes on along the minus strand of JAWKZN010000001.1, from coordinate 1,148,632 downwards.
TGATCAACTCCGCGTTGACCCGGGGTTTTCATGAACTGGATTTCACAGTGGGCGATGAGGAGTTCAAACGCCGCTATACCAATCACTGCCGTCAGAATCACTATTGGCAGGCTTACAACAGCAGATCGCGATACCAGAGCGCACTGCTTAAGAACGTGGTTCGGAGGACCCTGAAATCTATTCGGGGTGCATTAAGATCGGTCCTGAATCAGCAATTGGTTTTTAGACCCCAATCAACAAAAACCACACTCTGACAACCTCTGCTACGGAAACTGAAATTGCTGCCAATCGCGAAGTTTCTTCTGAAATTCCTTGCCGCTGGGCTGCTGCACTATTCCGGTGCGCTGTTCCTTTATGGGCAATTCGCACTCCGAGGACGAATAAGCTGCCTCCTCTACCACCGCGTGCTTCCGGAAGATCTGATTGCGACCAGTGACTCCAACCGAGGACTGATCGTATCAAGCGCGACCTTCGAAAAGCAGATGCGTTTTCTGAAGCGATGGTACCCGCCCAGTGATTCAGGCGTACTGGACGATCAGGGAAACCCGTCAAAAATATCAGTACTCGTAACCTTCGATGACGGATGGCAGGACAACTTCGATCACGCCGCGCCCATCATGAGGGCACACGATATCCCTGGAGTGATCTTTCTTGCAACGGACTATATCGGGACCGACAACCTGTTCTGGCAGGAAAAACTGATAAAGGCCGTTCGGCGTATCTGGTCAGCCAGTGGTGGAGAGGATCCCAGGTTGGAACGCATCATTCAGAGAAAATCCAGGTCACGAGAATCCCGTACCGCCCGCGCCTTGATCAGTGAATACGTTTCCGACCTCAAAACCCGAGGGGAAGGTGAGATTCGCGCAGCGCTCGACGTCTTCGGTGCAGCATCCCGCAATATTGTCGCTGCAGATGAAGTGGATCGATTCATGACCTGGAGCCAGGCCAGGGAACTCCTGGCATCTCAACGCATTGAATTCGGATCTCACACTGCAAGCCACCGTATGATGACTCAACTCGACGATGAGAATATCGAAGAGGAGTTATCTGTCTCTCGACAGAAACTGGAGAGAGAACTTAGTCGTGAAGGCATACTATTCGCATACCCTAATGGCGATAGGAATGAGCGGGTGGAACGGATCCTCGACGGATCGGCCTATCGCTATGCCTTCGAAGTTCGACCGGGTTTCGCGGATCCTGTTCGAGAGCCAGTCTCATTGAAGCGGATGATGATTCACGACGGAATCGCTCCGAATATCCCCATGTTTCATTGTCATCTGCTGGGAATTATCTGAGGCCAGACGGTCCTCAGATACCCGCCTTCCCGCTAATCCTGAACCATCTCCGGAACCTCGCCTACCAGATACGCCCTGGAGTGCAGATAGCGGGTCGTCTTGCGCTTCGTTTCTATATCGCGATAGACCAGATCCGCCTGCTGCTCAGTAATACCCAATGCAGGTGCGAGTTCCGCAGCTGACACCCCGTTGTTCAGACCCCAGAGCGCCATATCCATTTGCTGGTAGGGTAGCGCAAAGTAGAATTCGTCCTGACCCTGAGCGAGGCTGTACGTGTCCGTGGTGGGAGCTGCACTGCATATTTCATCAGGGAGACCCAGATGTCTCGCCAGATTGTAAACCTGGGTTTTGTAGAGATGAGCAATCGGTTTCACGTCCGCCGATCCATCACCATTCTTAACAAAGAAACCCTGATCATATTCGAGCCGATTTGGCGTCCCAACTACCGCGTAGTTCAAGCGATCAGCATGAAAGTATTCCAGTGTTTTCCTGATTCGCTGTTTGAAATTAGTCGCCGCGACAATCTGCAGGTAATCCCTCAGTGGGAGTCGCTTCTCGATCCTCTTTCCCTGTGGATCTTCAACAACCAGTTTGAAATGATTGATCTGCCCTTCCAGCCCGCCGGACAGGACGATCTTGTTGCGCCACCCTGCCGAATACTGCGGAAATACGTTCCGAATTGCTTCATCACGCCAGCTGTAGCAGCCGACTGCTTCCAACGCCGGCGCGATATCACATATCAGGTAATCGATGCCGAGATGTTCGGCGAGAGCCTTACCCCGACTCAGACTCTCGTCGGAAGAGTCTGTCTCAGGCAGGAGCAAGCCGAATACCTTTGAAGAACCCAGCGCACGCACTGACAACGCTCCCGAGACAGAACTGTCTATCCCACCCGAAAGCGCAACAACCAGCCCACGCCGGTGGAGTTTCGAGCGCAAAATATCTCGAAGCGAAGACCCAATTCGCTCAACTTCAGTCTCGAAGTCCATATCGAGAACTCTGGGATCAAGGATCTTACTGGCCATATAACTAAACTCGACTTATCTGTTGTCTATCTGGGGAGATCAGTGGCTTCTGTTCCACGGCTTTGAGGCTGATTCAGGAGGTGTCGCTGAACTTTCCCGGAAGAGGTCTTTGGAAGACTATCCAGGAACTCAACCTCTCTTGGCACCTTATAGAGCGCAAGTTGAGATCGACAATGAGCAAGTACGGCTTTGGCTGAGATGGATGAGTCGCGTGATCTGACAACACAGGCCTTAATAGCTTGTCCCAGCAACGGGTCTTCCACGCCGACCACTGCTGCTTCTTCGATTCCGTCCAGTTCCACTAGGACCTCTTCAATGTCCAGTGGGCTGACTCTATGCGCGCCCGTCTTGATCATATCGGACGAACGTCCAACGATAAAAAGAAATCCTTCATCATCCAGATAGCCAAGATCCCCGGTCTTCAACCAACCGTCTATCAGTTGATTCTGCGTCGCCTTAGGGTCCTTCCAGTACCCCATCATGACATTCGGCCCGCGCACCCAGATCTCTCCCGTCTGCTCACCAGCCACCCTGAGACCATCTGAATCGCGAATCTCGAGGCTGACCCCGCTCAACGGCAAGCCTACTGATCCCATTTTGTCCGTAAGCCTCTCCGGTGGCAGGTAGGTCAAACGTGCCGTGGCTTCTGTCTGGCCGTACATCACAAATATTCTGGAACTGGCAGGCAGTGCGGATCTGAGGCGCTGGGTCAGCGCTTTGGACATCGCACCACCTGCCTGCGTAACGTACCGAAGCGCGTGTAAATCGTAATCCTTCGGATTCACACGACTCAACAGGAGCGCGAACGTCGCCGGGACCCCTGCCAACCCGCTCACCTGCTCACGTGCCAGACCTTCCCACACTCTTGCAGGAAACGCTGCCTTGTTCTCAATGACGATACGCCCACCTGCCCAGAGATGCGTCTGTAGCACCGAGTTTCCGTACGAGTAAAAGAAAGGGAGTACATTGAGTACCGAATCGTTCTCGCCAATCTCCAGGTACTCGATGATGGCTATCGTATTCTTTGCGAGATTTCCATGACTGAGCATGATCCCTTTAGGAGTTCCGGTGGTTCCCGACGTATATAGAATTGCGGCCAATTCTTCAGAGCCGCGCCTCGATGTCAATTCAGTTGGATAAGATGATTCATATCCTGAATAGTCATGAACTTTATCCAACTCCACCACGCCTAGACCGGTTATTCCAGCCTTCACGTTGCTGGTCTCCGGATGGTCCTTATCGGCCATCAGCAACCGACTGTCTGAGTGTTTGATCCAGGCCTGAAGGTCCCGCGATCTGGTCTGACTGTTCAGCGGGACAACCACTCCTCCGGCATTCAGGATCGAACAATACGCTGCAATGTAATCCGGTGAATTTTCACTCAGAATCGCGACTCGGTCACCCTGGACCAGTCCCAGCTCAAGCAGTTCGCCGGTCAGCTCCAAAACGCGCCCCCACAACTGCCGATAGAGAACGTTCATCTTTCCAGCAGTGATCGCAACCGCCTCCGGGTTCCGTACTACATGGCCGGCAATTCGATCTATCAGGTGAGGGGAGCCGGACATCGTGTCGATCAGGCAGCTGAGGACTGCTTACTTTGAATGTAATTGACGATGCGAGAAACGGAATCGAGATTTTCCGGTATCATTTCCTCGTCTGCTACCGATACCCCGAATTCCTCTTCAATAAAGTAAATCACTTCGAGAATCCCGGTGGAGTCAAGAATCCCCTTGTCCAGGAAAGAATCCTCATTCCCCAGTGATGACTCATCGTCGCTGAAGAGATAGTTCTCAAGTATGTAACACCGGATTTTGGATTCTATTGACATATCAGATTTCCGCATATTTTCTGTTTGAATTATTCAGGCGCCTGTACCGCGTGAAAGGGACGATACAGAAACACCGTTCACAAAGAGCTCGTGCCACATCTGCGTGGTGAGTACTCCCATGAGTGCCATGCTGTCCCTATTGGATACAGCGCGTCCTCGCAATGCCTTCTGCAGCAACCGACTGACCTTCTGACCATTAAAGTAGCCTGCCCGATCCACAGCCAGCGGAGACAACAGATCGTTGGCCAACGCATGCTTCTTTGCTCCGAACAGGGTCTGTATATCGGGAGCACGATAGGGTTGCTTGTACCGATTCACAATTCCGCTCGGAAGCAGCTGAGAGACTGCGCGCTTGAGCAGATATTTCTCATTCAGTACTTTCATCTTGAGACGTGGATCCAATCTATTTGCAAATTCAATCAATCGATGATCCAGATATGGGAACCGTCCTTCGACTGAATTCTTCATCAGCATCCGGTCACCCTGCGAACTCAGCAGATAGCCAGACATCAAAGTGCGTGCTTCCAGATACTGCGCACGATTGAAGCTCTCCCATCTGGAAAAACGCTCTGGTAAAGATCCAACTAAAACTTCTTCCGCCGATCCACGCAACTGTTCACCAACAGAGTCAGAAAAAAACAGTTTGCAGTGAGAGGTGTTCAACGCACGAGGTAAATGAGAGAACAGCGGCTGCTCAGGATGTTCAATCCCGATTCCAAAAAATCGCTGCAGGTAGACTTCGTCCTGCTTCTTCGACAGATTGAGGTAAGGGTACAGGCGTTTGAGCAGAATGGGTCGAGACTTCGACTGCGGTTGTCCGGACCAGAATTTTCGAAGCTTGGTTTCCTTGAACAGATCGTAGCCACCAAATACCTCGTCAGCACCCTCTCCGGTCAGCACCACCTTGTAGCCCTGCTCTCGAACATGACCAGAGAGAATACCCATGGGTACCGGGGCCGTCCGCAGCATTGGTGACTCCGCATGCCAGACAACTGAAGGCAGGAGGTCAATTATATTCGAGTCTCTGCAGGTTACGGCTGTATGGTCAGTCGCAATATGCTGAACCATCGCCTGCTGATGAACACGCTCGTCAAGATCGGCGTTTTCGAACTCCAACGAGAAAGTTCTTAAATGGGAATCGCCATACTTGTCGATCAGCGCGACTAGAGCAGAAGAATCCAGCCCGCCGGAAAGATATGCTCCAACAGGCACATCCGCCCGGAGTCTTATTTTAACCGCATCAATAAGCAGGTCCCGGGCCCTGTTCGAGAGTTCATCAACGCTACCATTCAAGTAGTCCCCCGGAGCAGCAAATTCCCAGTCCCAGTAGCGCCGAGTCTGGATCCTGCCTCTTTCGACAATGAGCTGCGTACCCGGAGAAAGCTCCAGTACCCCATCAAAAAGAGTTGCCGGGCTTACGGGAGCCCAGAATGTGAACAACTGATCAAGTGCTGCAGCGTTCAGTCTCGGGCGGCGGCTCAACGCGGGAAGTATGCTTTTCACCTCAGACCCGAACAGCAGCCGGTTATCGTCTATGGTGTAAAACAGGGGTAGAATTCCAGCGCGATCACGGGAAAGAACCAGTCGTTGCAAACGTGCATCCCATAACGCAATAGCGTACTGCCCATTCAACTCATCCACGAAGTCAATACCGCGCTCTTCATAGAGATGAACGATGACCTCGGTATCCGATTCAGTGTAGAACTTGTGTCCTCTCTGCTTCAGCCCCTTTCGAAGTTCAACGTAGTTGAAAATCTCGCCATTGAACACAACCCAGATATCTTCTGATTCGTTGTGTATCGGTTGGTCGCCTGTTTTCAGGTCGATAATCGAAAGGCGGGCGTGCCCCAGCGCAATCGGCGGCTCAATCAGAAAACCGTCCCCGTCCGGGCCACGATGCCGGATCTGGGAAACCATACGCTCTACTTCAGCCCTGCTCGGGGGAGTGTTGGCCGGCTCGAGATTATGAATACCCGCTATACCGCACATGATGCCGGCTCAAGATTCCCGCTCACAAAAGCGCGAGCTGGAATCCCTGCAGAAACGAAATTGCAACAACGAGGTAGGCTGCGAACAACAATGCAATCGCCATGACGAACCGGAGGTCCATCCTCCACAGCGCTCCACTCGAAATCGCCAGAGCAGAGCTGACGCTGCCGATCACGGGCCGGCCAAAAACCTCCGCCAGTCGTGCAGTGGAGCCAATCACTGGATTGATCTGGCTCATAAGGAAGGCGACACCTACCCCGACCAGCATAGCCAGAAGGGTAGCCAAAGCGCTGAACATAAGACGGTTGGGGAAGAAAGGAACCGCAGGCAGGACTGGTGGTTCTACGATTCTGAAATTGACGTTCTGCCCTGTACGATTTGCTTCGGTTCGAAGTTCGGCGGACTCCAGTCGGCCAACGAGTTCATTGTAGTTCGTCTGGGTGATCTCGTAGTCTCGATTGAGAGCAGCCAACTCTGCTTCGATCTGCGGAAGAGTTTCCACCTGACCCTGGAGCGCGTCGATTCTGCGCAGATATTCGTCGCGACGAACGGTTATAGCCGCGATGTTAGCCTCTACCTGACCAAGCTGCAGGCGCAGCTCCTGATACATCGGATTGGTCGCTGACCCGGGACTTGAACTTGTCGATTCGGACTCAGCAGCTTTCCTCCGCAACTGCTCGAGTGAATTTTTGAGGCTGACCACTTCCGGATGGCTTTCGGTGTATTGAAGCAGCAGCTCGTCGAGCCGCTGTTCCATACTGTTTACGCGCTCTTCCAGAGGCGACAGGACGATCGTACCATCGGGTGACACGCTTCGTTGAACTGGATTGACCCCCCGCAACTGCGCCTGCAGAGAACGAAGTCGAAACTGCTGCTCCCTCAGCTCCAGTTCGGTGGTTGCCAGCAGTTCACGTTCCGACCTCAAGCGCGCAAAGTAGTCCTGACCACGTTCAGGCAGGCTATCCATATTCGCCTGTCTGAACTCGGTCAGGCGCTGCTCCGCTTTGAGCAAACGCACTTCGTACTCGGCGATTTGCTTTTGCAGAAATTCCGTTGCGGCACCCGTATCCTGCTTAGTGCTGCCGATCGCATCTTCCACGAATGCGTCCAGCAAAGATCTGACAATGAGTAACGCCCGCTCCGGATTCTCGTCCCTCGCTCCAAGAGTGTACAAATTGGGTGGGCGCGGCGGCCAGGAAACCCGGCTCAACTGCTGCGCTTCGACGTTCACTTTGCCGCGCAGGCTGGCGATAATCTCTCCCATTCCCGCTTCACCAGTGGTACTGAGCCCGAGATCTGAGTCCAGGGCTACCCGCTCCAGTACCGGTCTGCTCATCAGACGGGTGGCCACGAGCGCCATCTTCTCTCCGACATCCATTGAGTCGACGGTAATTCCTGCCAGGAGCGGTTCAAGAAAACTCTCTGTATCGACATATACCTTGGCAGTCGCCTCGTACTGATTGGGGATCGCAGCCACAACCAACCAACCCACAACCGCGACAATCCAAGCGGCGGCTGAACCCCACCACCGGAATCGCCAGCAGCCATGAAGCAGGCTGAGGTATCTGTCGAATGCTTCCTGCACAAAAAACTCCGTGAAACGGTTAACCGTAGCTGACCCGGATGTTACTGATTGCAGACGGGAAATTCAGTATTGGCTTGTAAGGATTCTCATTCCAGCAAAGCAAGCGCCTCAGTTACTGCATCTCTGGCTTGTGACCAGAATGTCACCAATCTGCCACGGGCAGCTTTCCGATCTCCCGAGTATGGGGTAGCCACGGTCAGAAACAGCACGCCATCTCCGCCCAGCAGTCTTTGCTCCAGCTCCATCAGCTTTGCAGTCAAATCATGGCTGGTTGCGCGGCCATCGACCTGATACCAGGCCCACACAATCACCCTTTCTCCCGCACTACTCTGAACGATGAGTTCTCTGACGTCTGTTAGCCCGTGCTCATCAACGAGCAGGCTTGTCGCTGGCTCGGCGTAAGACCATTGATTGACAGGAGCGAGTTCATGTTCACTGCTTACCGCTTCCCGACCCTGGGTCTGTACATAGTAAGCACCACCATTCAGGTACACCTCTTCACCTTCGGGACCCAAATAGGTCGCGCTGATGTACCGTTCCGGCATGGCAAACCTGGGCTGGTAGAGACTCCCACTGTCACGAATCCAATCCGTAACAACTACGGGCACCTGGACGGGATCCTGAATGGCTCTGGCGTCACTATCTGTGAATGAACCAGGCCCAAGCACAATCTGCAAAGCCGGTCCGAGGCAGATGGCCAGCAAGAGAAGTGCCAACCCCGATACAGCCTTCCGCTCTTGAGCTGGCGCGGCTGATTGCTCCCTGTCATGGAGGCGTTCCGGAACTGTCATTCGAGCCGCTATTCCCTGCGGAAGGCGCGCGGTAAGATACAAAAAGGCACCCATAAAGACTACGAACAGCACCCATCCCAGACTAATGTGATCATCGGTGACGAAATAGTGCTGCATTTCCGTGAGATACCCGGATACAACCACAATCAGAATACGAATCGTATTGACCAGGATCGCCAATACAATACCAAGACACGCGTACACGACGGACGCCCACCAGCGAAAGCCATTGAGATAAGCAGAGATCAAACACAATGGGATAGCGACCACAATTTGGCGCATGCCGGAACAATTTTCCGCCACCCGAAAAGTACCGGCAGGTACCTGCAGTACCACACCATCCTGCAATACCGAAAATCCCAGCAATTCCATGTACAGACGCACAGCTGATGCAGTCAATACCTGCAGTTGGCCCTGATTGAGGATGTCCCAGATTGGCACCGCGCAGATCGGCAGGGACAACGGTATCAGCAGCGTCTTCAGTCTCGACCATCCGTATAAAGCCCAGAAAAGCGCGGGTATCATGAGTAGAAACGCGAGTTGCTGGGCAACCATCACGTTGACCAGCCCACTCAACAGCCAGATTAGCGACAGCACGGCTACCGCGAGCGCACCAGACCAGCTATAGCGCAAACTCATTGGCGCTCTGCGCCATGCAAGCAAGAGAATAACGACGGAGGCGAAGAACAGCAGGAGACCGTGGGAATAGTCTGTGTTCTCAGATCCTGTCCAGACGAACAGGATGTCCTCAGCGGTTGAATGGTACAGAAAGGTGAGCACCAGCAGAGACAAGAGAAATATAAGCCAGTGAAGATGGATTGAAAGCGGAAGCGAGACGGGCGATGAACTGGTCACGCGCGGCTCCCACAACACCGCGCGGTGACCGCACGACCAGCCAGGGAGAGCAGGTTCGTGACGCCCGCAGTGGAGAATGGAAAATAAAGAACATTATGGAACTCATGAGCATCCGTCGTCCAGGCGCGAAGCCAGGGTTCACTGGAACCTAGAAATTCCACACCGTCCAATCCCTGGTCGAAGGCGAATCGAATAGCTTCCGTCATCAGATAATTTCCAGGAGAGGCTCTCGCCCATTCACTGTCGTACCCGATTTTGAGTATCCAGTATCGATTTCTGTTGAGCACTCCAATCTGCATGGCGACCGGATATCCAGAGACCCTCAGGAAGCCCAATACCAGCTCATTGTTCAGAGCATAGCGACAGGCAATCAACTCGAGAAACCTCTGCATAGACTCGGACTGGAGAATCGCTGTCCCGCTCGTCGATTTCCAGCTTCTAGACTCAACAGAGAAAGCGTCCAGGAGTGACTTCTCGAGCGAATCAACCGAGGGACGCTCAAAATCTACCGTTATCAGCCCCCCTTCCTTCAGGCGCCTGTTTGATCGACGATAATCATAGCGGCGCTGCGAACTCATGGAGGCATAGTAATCAGGCCAGGTACCGCTCAGTTCTAGTTTCGGTACCGATGGCCTGCCGGGATAGAGGAAAAGGCCGGCCTTTCTCACACGAGGACCGGTCGATGGATGAGAGAGTCCGCCAAACGCCACTTTCTCCAGTGCTATCGGGTGACCCAGTTGCCAGATGCCGACCAGGAGTAATCTCAAATCGTCGAGCGTGTCGTAAAGAAATCCGCCGGCTTCATAAGTCGCTGAAGCGCCGATCAACTCAAGCCAGGGGATCCCGTCTCGTTTGCATCTGGCGAGTGGTGCGATTCCCACAACACGCTCCCCTTTTGAAAGTACTGCGACGAATAACTTGCTCTCCGCATAGAAGCACTCTGCATTCGCCTGTACCCAGTCAAAATCGAGCATGGGAGCTTCCCAGGTTCGATTCAGCCCATTCCACGAAGATCGCAATTCGCGGAGTTGATGCAATTCTGTAATAACTGACAATCGCCCATCCCTAACTTGCGAGTTGGGCATCAATTCAATCATTCGAGCCTTGAAGCGCCCGCCGGGTGATTGCTAACGCTTCTCCTCCCCTTGGAAATGAAATCGCCGTGCGCAGTACATAGGATTTCAGCCCCGGCCTCCAGCCTGATTTTCGCATCGCGCCGAAGACCTCGATAGCAGATTCAGAGCGACCTGCGAGGGCATGCGTCCTGAACAGTGCTTCCTGCAGCCTACCCTGGGTTTCGAAAAGCTCAGAATTCAGAATTTCGTCCAACCGGGCGCTGCTCTCCCAGACGCGTTCGATCATGTCCAGCCGCTCACGAATGCGGATAGCAGCATCCGTTCGAGTAAGCCGCACATTATCGTGACTTCGATTGAGGGCAGTTTCGAGATCCACGTATACGGCTCCACAGGTGCGGGACATCTCCGCAAAAAATTGCCAGTCTCCACATATCGAAGTGAATTCGGGAAACGGACCGACCCTTTGCAGCGCTTCGCGCCTGCAGATAGCTGTACTCGGGAGTACAACCGGCTGCACCAGTGAAAGGCCATAGATATCGCAGAGATACGAAGCGACCGACCTTTCGCCACCTGCATCCAGATATTCGACACGAGGAGATTCAGCAAGGATTGTATCCATGCCCCACTCAGCCTCCTGCCAACCGCGCAACCCACCCGACGAACGCTTTTCGCCCCGCCAGACAAAAAAATCAGAGAAAACAAAACCAGCTTCCGGAAACCGGCTCAGCGCCTCGATCTGCACAGCGGATTTGTATGGCAACCAGACGTCATCATCGTCCAGAAAAGCCACAAGATGCCCACTCGATCTGGCGATGCCGAGATTGCGGGCCGCGTTGACACCTGCATTCGTCTGTTTCAGATAAGTCACAGCATCACCGAACTGTGCAATCAGGTCTGAGGTGTCATCCGTAGACCCATCATCAACGACGATTATCTCAAGTCCCCGTACCGTCTCCTGTCTGAGTACGCTGTTGATCGCCTCAACGAGCATGCCGCTGCGATTGAACGTGGGAATGATTACGGACAGCTCGGACATTGGTTAAAACGATGCCTGTTTTCAATTCACGACGATGTCTGCCCAGACAACGCTCGGGGGGTGGTGTATCGGGGGATACGGGCACTGATTGGTTCGGAGAACTTCACTGAGATTACAGGTACTTGTCGACACCGGCATTACCGAGGATGTAAGAACGCCCGCGCAGATTGCTACAGGTTCAAAACAGGCAACGATTGAAACGACACTATACTTTGCAGCTCCAGAATCGTAGACCCATAATCCCCGGAATGCCGATTTCGATGAATTCAGGCAGCACGGAAGTACACATTCTGCCAATCAGGAACCAGACATGAAGAAGCTCTTTCTGCTCCTTCTACTAGGAACAGTGGCCGTACTGACGATGATCGTCTACGAACGATTTATCGTTCAGGGTATGTTCGGGCCAACTTCGCAGCTTGCAGCAGTGCTGCTGACTGGCACAGCGCTTTTCCTCATCGCTTCGTACTGTTTTTACGACACGCAACACCGCGAGCGGGTGAGAATGACGTGGCTGGCCCTGATGTCCATTGTCGTCAGCTACCTGGCCATCGACCTGATTGCGGGTGCTGTATTGATTCAATCGCTGTCACCCCAGCTGGTGCCCGACGAAGTGCGGCACCACAAACTCGTGGCCAATGCTTACTCCAAATTCGAGCAGCAGGATTTTTCCTATGTTCAACGCGTGAACAACTTCGGCTTACGTGGCCCGGATATCACTTCTGAGAAATCGCCCGATCAGTACCGGATACTCACCATGGGCGACTCGTTCACGATGGGCAAAGGTGTCGAAGATCATCAGACCTTTTCAGCCCGGTTGGAAGCTGCGCTGAATGAAAATCGTCCTCAATCCTGTCCACGCACTATCCAGGTCCTCAACGGCGGCGTCGACAGCTACGCGCCGGTGCTCGAATATCTTTATCTCCGTCATGAACTGATGAGTTTGAACCCCGACATGGTCATCCTGAACCTGGATGTCAGCGATCTGGTCCAGGAAGCTGCATACCGGGCACAGGCGGTGTTCGACAATCAGGGAAATGTGCTCAGAGTGCCGGGTAGCGAGACCCGAAGGCTTCTTAACGAGCGGATTCGAACCTGGATCGACCAGAACCTGTATATCACCAGACTGCTTCTTTTCTATACGAACAAGTTGCTTGGCTATCGAGATCTGTCGGTACGGGGAGTTGTTACCCAGGCCAATATGGAGACTGCCAAACACACACTCGTTACTGATGACCAGGACCGTACCGAACAATGGCAGATGATTTTTTCAAGCCTCAGTCAAATTAAGCAGCTTTGCGATGAACAGGGTATCGAATTTCTGCTGACCATTTACCCATGGGGCCATCAGGTTTCCCCTGACGAGTGGGTCCCTGGCAGAGATTATTTTATTCCCGAAGGTGCGCAGCCTTCTGAGGCGAGCGAGCGAACGGTTGTCAGTCTCTCCGCGGAGCACGGTATCAAGCTACTGAACCAGTTCGATCTGTTTCAGACCTACACGGGGTCGGAACCGCTGTATTTCGACAATGACCCCCACTGGACGGTAGCCGGACAGCGGCTCATGGCAGATGGTCTGACCCATTATCTGCTGGACCAATATTCCGCAAACTGGTGCCGTTGAGCACCGCTGGACTGACCTGTCTGCTTTTCATCAGTCTTCAGTCGCTTGATCCAGATACCGTAAGGCGGGCATTACAGTTTCTGAGCCAAAACTCGTTAAAGTGTCGGATTTTCTTACATCCACTTCCGATATCGGACTTATCACTTTGATATTTAAAGTTTTTTCTACTTGGCACACTCCGTGCACAGTACTGTTCACCATAATCAAACTCACGGTCGCCATTCGACTCTGAGCGCCTCAAACCAGAAGGTAGTCAACAAAGATGTTTAAAAAGCTAGCTGTTTTACTGATTCCCGCCCTGATCGCCCCGGCGGCATCGGCCTTGCTTATCACAGACACTCATTGCCTCGATTACCCGACCTGCCACGAACCCGCACTGATCGATGCCGCGACAAGTACGACCTATTCGTACACCCATGATCTGACAGACGATGGCTTCACACCTGGTGTCGATTTTGCGAAAGAGGCCTGGCTCTCGATTGAGGTGCGCACCGGCAACAGCCCGGATACGGAGATCATCCGCCTGAATCTGGGCGGCGGCGTAGAACTCTCCGACTCGGTGCTGGTCGATCACACTCCTATTACGTTCAATGTGGGTATGTTCGCGATCAATATCATCAATGACACAGGCATGCTCGCGGTCACCGTGTCCGCAGACTCTGGATGGTTCGCATTCAAGCGATCTGATCTGACGGTCGCTGTTCCGGAACCGGGGACAATCAGTCTGCTGGGAGCAATGCTCCTGGGCCTGGGTCTGATCCGGCGCAGGGCGACTTCCTGAGTTTTCAACCCTGGTCGACAACCACGCCCACCTTCACCTGGGTGGGCGTGCGCTACCTCGAGACGCACCTTTCACTCCTGAAACCCACTGCCCTGGCCTGACCTGTCCACCAATCCATCCGATTTTCCGGGCAGCAGCCGCTTAACATCGAACTTACAGCCCTGCGCCCGTCAATCCAGTACTCTTCCCGCCAACGTAACATTCAGCCCTCTGGCTCTCTTTCTATGAAGGTATTCGTTACCGGTGGCGCTGGATTCATCGGATCAGCCCTGATCCGGCATCTGATCTCAACCACCGACTGTTCGGTGGTGAACATCGACAAACTGACTTACGCCGGAAACCTCGAGTCCCTGGAGTCAGTAGTCGGATCAAAAAAATATCTGTTCGAGCAGATCGACATATGTGATCGCGAGCGGGTGGAGCATCTCTTCAGCACGCATCAGCCAGATGCCATAATCCACCTCGCAGCAGAGAGCCATGTCGATCGCTCAATAGACGGCCCCGAAACCTTCATCGAAACAAATCTGATCGGAACCTTTCGACTCCTCGAGTGCGCCCGCAACTATCGAGACAGACTCCCGCAGTCACGGGCAGAGAGTTTCCGTTTTCTCCATGTGTCCACCGATGAAGTATTCGGCGATCTGGCAGAATCGGGTGAACGGTTCCATGAAACGACGCCTTACGCACCCAGTTCGCCGTACGCTGCCACAAAAGCGGGCTCGGATCACCTCGTCCGGGCGTGGACCCGGACCTACGGACTACCAGCTCTGATCACCAACTGCTCCAACAACTACGGACCTTATCAGTTCCCCGAGAAGCTGATTCCGCACATGATTCTCAATGCGCTCGCTGGAAAGCCGCTTCCGGTCTATGGAGACGGCAATCAGATAAGAGACTGGCTGTACGTGGAAGATCACGCCAGGGCGTTATGGCAGGTGCTTCAGAATGGTGATATTGGATCAACCTACAACGTGGGCGGAAAAAACGAAAAGAGAAATCTCGAAGTTGTGCAACTGATTTGCAAGGTGTTGAACGAGCTCGCACCTGCTCCGACCGGTCAAACCTGCTACGAGGATCTCATCACCTTCGTGAAGGACCGCCCCGGACATGATACGCGCTACGCGATCGATGCCACGAAAATCGAAATGGAATTGGGCTGGTCACCGCAGGAGTGTTTCGATACCGGTCTGCAGAAAACGATCGGCTGGTATCTGAAGAATCGCGCATGGTGGAGCCATGTGCTCGACGGCAGCTACAGACTCCAGCGCCTGGGAAAGTTGAAGAAAGCCTGATGAGCCGAAGAGGAATCATCCTGGCGGGCGGGTCCGGTACGAGACTGCATCCGATCACTCTCGGAGTCTGCAAACAGCTCCTACCCGTCTACGACAAGCCAATGATCTACTATCCCCTTTCGACCCTGATGCTCGCGGGAATAAGAGAGGTCCTGATCATCTCGACACCAATGGATACTTCCCGTTTCGAACAGATACTGGGTGACGGCAGCAACTGGGGAATGCACATCGAATACGCCGTGCAGCCATCTCCGGAAGGTCTGGCCCAGGCACTGATCATCGGCGAGCAGTTCATCGGGGGTCACCCCAGCACGTTGATTCTCGGAGACAACCTGTTTTTCGGGAGCGGGTTCAGCGGTCTGCTCCATCGTGCGGGCGAAAAGACTCAGGGCGCTACCGTATTCGCCTACCCGGTAAGCAATCCGGAATCTTTCGGGGTCGTTGAATTCAATGAGCACGGGAAAGCGGTTTCCATTGAGGAAAAACCGGGTAAACCACGGAGCCGCTACGCAGTCACCGGTCTGTATTTCTACGATGAACACGCCTCAGAAATGGCTCGTTCGATCAAACCCTCTGCACGCGGTGAGCTCGAAATTACCGATTTGAACAATCTGTACCTGAAAGGTGGAAATCTGGATGTGCAGATGATGGCTCGAGGCATGGCCTGGCTGGACACGGGTACACACGATTCACTCCTGGAGGCTTCTCATTTCATTCAGACACTCGAGAAGCGCCAGGGACTGAAAGTCGGCTGTCCGGAAGAGATCGCCTGGCGCCTGGGCTGGATCGACGACAGCCAACTGGAGCGCCTGGCGGCACCGTTACTGAAGAGCGGGTATGGAGATTATCTCAATGACCTTCTGGAGTTCCGTCATTGAAGATCAGCGAAACCCGATTGCCGGGCGTTCTCCTGATCGAACCCCGGTTGTTCGGTGATTCGAGAGGGTACTTCCTTGAGACCTTCTCTGCGGAGCGTTACAGGGAGCAGGCCGGGATTGATTTGCCGTTCGTGCAGGACAACCTCTCCCGCTCCCGCCGCGGAGTATTGCGTGGATTGCACAGTCAACGCGTGCATCCACAGGGCAAGCTGGTGCGGGTTGCGAGGGGTGTTGTGTTCGACGTCGCCGTAGACATCGATCCGGACTCACCAAACTTCGGCGTTTGGACCGGGGCAACTCTCAGCGACGAAAATCAGCATCAACTCTGGATCCCGCCGGGATACGCGCATGGCTTCGCCGTATTGTCGGAAGTCGCAGACTTCGAGTACAAGTGTACCGACTACTACCATCCTGAAGATGAGATCGGAGTCGTGTGGGACGATCCCGATCTGGCGATTCCGTGGCCGGTTTCGGCTCCTGAGATCTCTTCAAAAGACAGGGCACTTCCCCGGCTCCGGGAGTTGAAGGCAGCTCCATGAGCGTTCTGGTTCTCGGTTCAACCGGGCAGGTGGGTCAGTATCTTCAATCGATTCGCCCACAGGATACTTTCTGGACTCGCGATCAACTCGACCTTTCCCGAAATACGACAGTTGAGTCTGACATCGTGGATCACGCGCCTTCGCTGATCGTGAATGTTGCGGCGTTCACCGCAGTGGATCGTGCCGAATCAGAGTCAATTGAGGCGTGGCAGGTCAATGCGGAGTCGGTTGCAGCGATAGCACGAGCAGCACGGTCTCTCGATGTCCCGCTTATCCATGTCTCGACCGACTATGTATTCGGAGGTGAGGACACCTCAAAAGAACACCATCCAGGCGATGCAACTCGGCCTTCGAACACCTACGGCAGATCTAAGCTCGCAGGTGAACTCGCTGTAGCGACGCTTGCGTCCAGGTACTGGATATTGCGTACCAGCTGGGTTTTCGGCGCGTTTGGCAGCAACTTCGTAAAAACCATTCTGCGACTGGCCAGAGAGCGGGACTCTCTCTCCATTGTCGATGATCAGTGGGGGCGACCAACTTTCGCGGGTGATATCGCCTCTGCGATCGATTCTCTCATAGCGGCCTATCAGTCCGGGTCGTTCCCACCTTTCGGCACTCACCACCTGGCAGGAGATCCGGCAACGACGTGGTGTAGATTTGCAGTCGAAATCGTACACCGGGCTCAACAGATCGGGCTCATCGCTCGACTCCCGGAAATTCACGGGATCACTACCGACGAATATCCGACTCCAGCGAAGAGACCCATGAACTCAATGCTGGCTCTCGACCCGGAGTTCATCGCGCAATTGCAGGTCAATACTGACTGGCGGGAAGGACTGGAGCACACACTCCGCGCCCTGCACTAGTTACAACGCATCCAGAGGTGCGCAGTCTGTTCTCACTCCCAGACTCTACGGCTAAAGCCCCAACACCAGCTTCGCCATGATATTCCGCTGAATCTCATTGGACCCCGCGTAAATGCTCACCTTGCGCGCGTTGAAATACTCCTGCGCCACCCCGTTTGCATACCCGGGTCCCACTGGTTTGAAGTTGTCCCCTTCCACCGGCACCGACTGATCCAGGGGGGCTGCGTAGTATCCCACCGCCTCGAGTGCCAGTTCCGTCACCGCCTGCTGCAGCTCGGTACCCCGCGCCTTCAGCAGCGACGACTCAGGCCCCACGTTCTGCCCCGCCGCCAGCGCACCGAGAATGCGCAGCTCCGTGAACTCCATGGCCAGTACCTGAACTTCCACGTCGCGGATTCTTGCCACGAAGTCCTCATCCTGCAGCAGCGTGCCGCCATAACCGTCGGCCTCACTGGCCGCAATCGACCGCACATGGTCCAGTGACGCCTTCAGCGCTGGGGAATAGGCATTGCCCCGTTCGAACTCGAGCAGATACTTTGCGCAGGTCCAGCCCTTGCCCTCCTCGCCCACCAGGTTTTCCTTGGGTACCTTCACATTTTCCAGGTAGACCATGTTGATCTCCTGAAAGCCTTCCTGGGGCTGATCCAGTGTGATGATGGGGTTCACCGAGATACCCGGCGTCTTCATGTCGATCAGCAGGAAGCTGATCCCGAGCTGGCGGATACTTTCGGTGCTGGTGCGCACCAGGCAGAAGATCATGTCCGCATACTGGGCCATGGTGGTCCAGGTCTTCACGCCGTTCACCAGGTAGTGGTCGCCCTTGTCCTCGGCCCTGGTTTTCAGCGAGGCGAGGTCGGAGCCGGAGCCTGGCTCCGAATAGCCCTGACACCACCAGACATTGGAGTTGAGTATGTCCGGCAGGTATTTGTCCTTCTGGGCCTGGGTACCGAATTTCATGATCACCGGAGCGACCATGCTCATACCGAAAGGTATGACGCCAGGTGCGCCGACCCGTGCCCGCTCGAGATCGAATATGTAGTTCTGGGTGGCCGTGAAACCGGCGCCGCCGTACTCCTTTGGCCAGTTGACCGCCGCCCAGCCCTTCTCCGCCAGGCGCTTCTGCCAGCCGACGATGTCGTCTTTGCTGAGCCGCCCCAGCGCACTGCGCGCCTGGCGCTGGCGCAGCTCCTCCGGCCATGCCTGGGCAAGCCAGCTGCGGACTTCCTGTTGAAACCTGCGGTCTTCCTCGGTGAAGCTGAGATCCACGAATCGCCCTCTCGCCTGCTGCAAAGCCGGAATCATCGCAAATACTGGCGCTGCGGACCATGCCGGTGTCGGTATACTTGACCCCGCAGACACGCCCGCCTTCAATGTGGCGCCTGGTCTGACCAGATTAGACGATGATGCCGATGGATTGATTGCATGACTGACATCAGGAAACAGCCCACGATGCCCAAATCACAGCCCGATGACCTCGCAGCCTGGCAGGCCCAGGTCGAAGACGAACTCCGCGGCCGGCCGCTCGACTCCCTCTACTGGCAGTCCCCGGAAGGCATCCAGATCAAGCCGCTCTACACTCTGGCCGATCTGGAAGCGGCTGAACAGGTAAACACACTACCCGGCCTTGCACCCTACCTGCGGGGCCCGAGGGCGTCGATGTACGCCAACCGACCCTGGACCGTGCGCCAGTATGCGGGCTTCTCCACGGCCGAGGAATCCAACCGCTTCTACCGCGACAACCTTGCCGCGGGCCAGAAAGGCCTGTCGGTCGCCTTCGACCTTGCCACTCACCGCGGCTATGACTCGGACAATCCCCTGGTCGCCCAGGATGTCGGCATGGCGGGTGTTGCCATCGACACCGTCGAAGACATGAAGATCCTCTTCGACGGCATTCCGCTGGATGAAATGTCCGTCTCCATGACCATGAACGGCGCCGTGTTGCCGATTCTCGCCAGCTACATCGTGGCGGCCGAGGAACAGGGCATCGACCCCTCGAAGCTCTCCGGAACCATCCAGAACGACATTCTGAAAGAGTTCATGGTGCGCAACACCTATATCTATCCCCCCGAACCGAGCATGCGCATCGTGGCGGACATCATCGCCTACACCGCCGATCATATGCCGAAGTTCAACTCGATCTCGATTTCCGGCTATCACATGCAGGAAGCCGGGGCCAACTGCGTGCAGGAACTGGCATTCACCATCGCCGATGGCATTGAATACGTGCGTGCGGCCATAAAGGCCGGTCAGCCGGTGGACAAATTTGCGCCACGCCTGTCGTTCTTTTTCTGCATCGGTATGAACTTTTTCATGGAAATCGCCAAGTTGCGCGCCGCCCGGGTGCTCTGGCACGAAGCCATGGCCCAGTTCAATCCGAAGAACCCGGCCTCGAGCATGCTGCGCACCCATTGCCAGACTTCAGGCGTATCACTGCAGGAGCAGGACCCCTATAACAACGTGGTACGAACCACCATCGAAGCCCTGGCGGCTGTGCTCGGCGGTACCCAGAGCCTGCATACCAACGCCTTCGATGAAGCGATTGCGCTGCCCACGCCCTTCTCTGCCCGTATCGCCCGTAACACCCAGTCCATCATCGCCGAAGAAACCCAGATCACCCGGGTGGTGGACCCGCTCGGCGGCAGCTACTACCTGGAGAGCCTGACCCACGCCATGGTGGTGGAGGCGCGCATACTCATTGCGGAGGCGGAGGCCGCGGGCGGCATGACCCATGCCATCGAACAGGGCATTCCCATGCGTTATATCGAAGAATCCGCAGCCCGTCGTCAGGCCCGGATCGAACGTGGCGAAGATGTGGTGATCGGCGTCAACAAGTATCCGGTCAAGGACGACATGGAGATCGATGCGCTGGACATCGACAACTCCAAGGTGCTGAAGAATCAGATCCGGCGCCTGCAAGCCATCCGCGGCACCCGCGATCAGGCCGCAGTAGAAAAAGCCCTCAGCGCGTTGTCTGCAGCCGCATCAGATCCCGGCAAAAACCTCCTGGCGCTCGCCGTGGAAGCGGCCCGTCACCGGGCCACGGTCGGTGAGATTTCCGAAGCGCTCGCCACCCGGTGGCAGCGCTACCGCACCACAGCGCCCATCCGCGCCGGTATTTTCAACGAAGCCTACGGTGATGACCCCGGCTACACCCGGGTACAGGAAGAGATCAAGCTGTTCACCGAACTCGAAGGCAGAAAACCCGGCATATTCGTAGTGAAGATAGGCCAGGACGGCCACGATCGCGGTGCCAAGGCGATTTCCAGCGCCTTCAACGATACCGGCTTTGCCGTAACACTCAGCGAGCTCTTCCAGTCTCCCGCCGAAGCCGCCCGGCGCGCGGCCGAACTCGACGTGCATGTGGTGGGTGTGTCAACACTGGCAGGGGCGCATCGCACCATCGTGCCGGAACTCATCGAACAGCTCAAACAGGCGGGCTGCGAAGACACAGTGGTCGTGGTGGGCGGCGTGATTCCGAAGCGCGACTATCAGTTCCTCTACGATTGCGGCGTCAGCGGCATTTTCGGACCCGGCACCAATATTCTGGATGCTGCCAGCAGCATCCTGCAGATGATTCCAGGTAAAAACAGGTAACTCCATGATCGGAAAACTCAATCACGTGGCCATCGTGGTGCCGGATCTGGCCGCGGCGGCCGACCTCTATCGAACCAGCTTTGGCGCCGATGTCTCGGAGCCGAAAGACCTGCCCGCACAGGGGGTTACCACTGTGTTCGTGAATCTGCCGAACACCAAGATCGAACTGCTGCATCCGCTCGGGGAGAAATCACCGGTCGCGAAATTTCTCGACAGCAATCCGAAGGGCGGCATGCACCATGTCTGCTATGAAGTCACGGACATCCATGCGGCAATCAGCAAGCTGACCGCGGAAGGCTTGACCGTACTGGGGGATGGCAAACCGAGCATCGGTGCCCATGGCTTACCGGTGGTCTTCCTGCATCCCAAGGATGCATTCGGCACACTGGTGGAACTCGAAGAAGTCGGCTGAGCCGGGCGCCCTGCATCCTGCGTCGGTCGGGGGGTACGGGCGTACCCGACCGGCAAATTGCCAGGCGCCTGCGACGGCCGTCAATCCAGCTCGAACGCATCCTTGTAATCGATCTTCAGTGCCGGGTCCTGATCCGCCTTGTGCAGCACACAGTTGCCAACCGCCAGCACGTCCATTTCCGTACCCATGAAGCAGCGGAACGCATCTTCCGGTGTGCACACGATGGGTTCCCCACGCACATTGAACGAGGTATTCACCACCACCGGCACACCGGTAAGTTCGTCCACCTTGCGGATCAGCTCGTGGTAGCGGGGATTGGTTTCGGCGTGCACGGTTTGAATCCGGGCCGAGTAGTCGACGTGTGTTACCGCGGGAATCGTCGAGCGGGCCACATTGAGCTTTTCGATACCGAACAGCTCTTTCTGTTCGTCACTCATCGGAATCCGGCGCTCGTCGGTCACATCCTTCACGAGCAGCATGTACGGACTGTCGCCATCCAGCTCGAACCACTCGCCGACCTTTTCACGCAACACCGATGGTGCGAAGGGCCGGAAGCTCTCCCGGTACTTGATCTTGAGATTGATCTGCTTCTGCGCACTGGCAGACACCGCGCTGCCTATGATGGATCGCCCGCCGAGGGCCCGCGGCCCGAACTCCATGCGCCCCTGCATCCAGCCGATGACTTTGTCTTCTGCAATGGCGGCTGCACAGGTTGCAATCATTTCTGCTTCGGGCAACACACTGAATTTCGCCCCGGCGCCTGTCAGGGCCTGTTCGATCTCGCTCTGGGAATACTCCGGCCCCAGATAGCTGCCGGACATCGCATCGAGGGCCTTGTGATCGACCGTTCGCGGCTTGCCGAGGTGATGATAGTAGGTGGTTAATGCCGCCCCCAGCGATCCCCCGGCATCTCCGCTGGCCGGCTGCACCCAGAGGTTCCTGAATCCGCCAGCTGCTTCCACCTTGCCGTTCGCCACACAGTTGAGCGCCACCCCGCCAGCAAGGCACAGATTCGGGCAGTCGTACTCTCTCGCGAGTGCATTGACGATTTTCAGCACCACATCTTCGGTGACCTGTTGAATGGAGGCCGCCACGTCCATGTGGAACTGGGTCAGCCGACCTTCAGCCAGCCGTGCCGGTTCACCGAATATTTCGGCGAAGCGGTCGTTGGTCATGGTCAGGCCGGTGCAGTAATTGAAGTAATCCTGATTCAACCAGAAGGAACCATCCTCTTTCACGTCGACCAGATGCTTATAGATCAGATCGACATATTTCGGTGCCCCGTAGGGCGCCAGACCCATGAGCTTGTATTCCCCGGAATTGACCTTGAAACCGGTGTAGTACGTGAAAGCCGAATACAGCAGCCCCAGAGAGTGGGGGAAGTGGATTTCCTTGCGCACCTCGAGTTTGTTGCCCGAGCCAATGGCGACCGAGGTGGTCGCCCACTCCCCGACGCCATCCATCGTGAGCACCACGGCTTCCTCGAAAGGTGACGGATAAAATGCGGAAGCCGCATGGCTGAGGTGGTGCTCAGAGAAGAGCAGTTTGTCCTCCCAGTTCGTCGCTTCATCGAATTTTTTGAATTCATCGATCAGCAGACTTTTCTGGAACAGCTTTTCCCGCAGCCAGACGGGTACCGACAGATTGAATGATCGAAAGCCCTTCGGTGCGAAGGCGAGGTAAGTTTCCAGCAGCCGCTCGAACTTCAGGAAGGGTTTGTCGTAGAAGGCGACATGATCGATCTCCCCAAGCGTGCAGCCCGCTTCACGCAGGCAGTATTCAATCGCATGTTGCGGGAAACCACTGTCGTGCTTCTTGCGCGTGAAACGCTCTTCCTGGGCGGCAGCGACGATTTCACCGTCGCGAATCAGTGCCGCCGCGCTGTCGTGATAAAACGCGGAGATTCCGAGAACCTGCATCTGGGACTGCCCTTAGCCTGTTTAGAACAGGGTGTAGATGAATGGTGCGACCGCGGAGCCTTGCGTCAACACGATGAGTCCGCCAAACAGGGCCAGTACCAGCAGAATCGGGGCCAGCCAGAATTTCTTCCGCACCCGCATGAATTTCCACAGCTCACGCACAAACGACATAGTGTTTCCTCGCTCTAAAACTGATCTTTCAGGCTTTCCGGGGGCGGACCCGGCGGGGTTCGCTCGATCCAGTAACTCTCATGGGCGGCTTTGCGCTTGAGTCTGAGCAGGTCCTTACCCGATGCGCGCAGGATCAGGCCGATCGGCACGATGGACACCAGGTACACCAGAAACATGACCACGGGTGTAACGATGCGCCCGAGCAGCACACCTAAGTGAGTCCACGCCAGGTTGAGCGGGTGTAAAGCCCGCGGCAGGATCAGTCCCCCGGCGACTAACACAGTCCCGATACCCGCGAACCAGGGATACAGACTGTTGCCCGACCAGTACTGGTAGGCGCCGATCGCGGCGAGAATGCCGCCCACGATCAGGCCGAAGCTGCGATCGCTGCCGGGTTCAATGACATCATGTCTGACGATGGTTTCGTGACCGCTCACGCGCTGCCTCTCCATACGAAAGTCGCAGCCTACGGACTCCGCACCGGCAACCTCAAGGCTCAATTTGTATTTCTGTGCATGAATCTGTGTGCCACAGGATTCGGCGTCTGCCAGTGTCGACGGCACGAATGACCAGATTGATGACATTTCATCCCAGGATTGGCCGCGACAAAGGGCAGACGGCCCACTGCCATCGGATCGGGACGGCGGCGTGCCGACAAACTGAGGCGATTTGTTGACCGGCCGCTCACAACATTCCTGCTGAATGCGGGTAGTATGCCACGCGCATGGATGCAACCACCGTCAGCACGGCCTCGATCGTCAACGCCCTTTCCTTCGATGTGGAAGACTATTTCCATGTGGCCGCCTTCGATGCCGCCATCGATCGCGCATCCTGGAACGACCGGCCGCGGCGCGTCGACGCCAACACCCGCGGGCTCCTCGATCTGCTCAGTGAAGCCGGCACCAGGGCAACCTTCTACGTGCTCGGCTGGGTGGCGGAGCGGGAACCGGATCTGGTGAAGGCCATCGCCGCCGCCGGTCACGAAGTGGCCAGCCACGGCTACAGCCACAGGCTCATCTATCGCCAGGACCCGGCGGAATTCCGTGAGGAAACCCGGCGCTCGAAAGCACTGCTCGAGGATCTCACCGGTACGCCGATCACCTCCTATCGCGCGGCGAGCTATTCGATTACCGCACAATCCCTGTGGGCGCTCGATATTCTTTACGAGTGCGGCTTCCGCACGGATTCGAGCATCTTCCCCATCCGCCACGACCTGTACGGGCTGGCAGGGGGTCCGATCTACCCCCATCGCCTGCAGCTTGACGGCGGCGGTGAGCTGCTGGAATTTCCCATCTCCACCCTGAAGGTCGCCGGCTTGACCCTGCCGGTCTCCGGAGGCGGCTACTTCCGTCTGTACCCCTACGCCCTGAGCCGCATGCTGGCCCGGCGGGTCAATGCACAGCACCGGCCCTTCATGTTCTATCTGCACCCCTGGGAAATCGATCCGGAGCAGCCACGCATCGATGCCGGTGCCTTCTCCCGCTTCCGTCACTACAACAATCTCGAGAAGTGCCGCAGCCGGCTGGTGCGGCTGCTGCAGGACTTCCGCTTTTCCACGGTGAGCGACAGCATCGCCCGCAACTATCACGTGGCGGATCTGCCCGTGCACTCCTACTAGAGAAATTTCGCGCCTGGGCGCCCTGCCCTGCTTACCGAACCTGAGCCGATGACACCAGTTGCCAGCAGCACGGACGGAGTCTGTTCCCGAGCATCTGCAGCAGGCAGGGCGTCAGTTGCCGATCGGCTCAGTCACAATGCCTGTCGCGCAGTGATTCATAGTCGATCTTGGCGTTGGCCGTCTTCGGAACTTCTGCGAGCAGACCCACCTGATTCGGCACCATGTATCTGGGGAGGTTGCGGCGGCAATGCTGCAGGAGTGCCTCCACATCGACCGTGCCACCGGCGGGTGCGGACACAAAGGCGATGACCTGACTGCCCCACACCGGATGCGGTCTGCCGACCACCGCGGCATCCAGCACCAGACCGCTGCTGTGCAGCACCTCCTCGACTTCGGTCCGACTGACACGATAGCCGGCGGTCTTGATCAGATGGTCGACCCGACCCATGAAGTAGTAGAAGCCGTCTTCATCACGCCAGGCAAGGTCCCCCGATCGCACCCAGTCCGCATGCAGACCATCGGATTTCGTCGGCGCAAACTTGGCGCCGGTTTTCATCGCGTCCTGCCAGTAGCCGCAGGTTACCAGCGGTCCCCGCTGCACGAGTTCTCCCACTTCTCCGGGCGGCAGACTCTCGCCCGAGTCATCGATAATGTCGAATTGCGAATGGGGCACCGGTTTACCGATGGAGTCCGCGTGGGTGTCGAGCAGCTGCGGATCGAGAAAAGCGCCGCGGAACGCTTCGGTGAAACCATACATCAGGAATATGCGCGCATCGGGGAGCCGGTCTCTCAGGATGGCGAGGGTGCGCGGCGGCAGCCGGTCACCGGAATTGGTGATATAGCGCAGACTGCGGGCAACATCGCGCGGCCATTCCTGGGCGGCGAGCTGCACCCACATCGTCGGTACACCCGCAAGTGCCGTAATGCGTTCGCTCTCCACGGTACGCAGCACCTGTTGCGCGTGGAAGTAATCCAGAAGCACCGCACAGGCTCCCACAGCCACCGCACTGAGCAACTGATTCAGGCCGTAGTCAAAACTGAACGGCAACGAACAGAGGATTCGATCGGTGTGATCGATTCCGAGATACGTCACCACGCTGTCTACACCGAAAGCCAGATTGCTGTGGCTGACCATCACGCCTTTCGGCAGACCGGTGGTGCCGGAGGTATAAAGCAGTGCTGCAAGGGGTGAGGCGAGCTGGAAATTTTCCTCCCCGCCCGTACCGGTACGGTTGAGTGCCACCCAGGCATTGCCATCGCGACGCTCCGGACCCGAGGGTGAATCAACTCTCACCACCACGGGGCCCGGCGCTTCCGAATCCAGATAATGGGCAAGCCCTCCGGCACGATCTTCCAGTGTGATCAGAACTCTGGGTGTGCAGTTGCGGAGAATGTGCTCGACCTGGGCCGGCTTCAGTGCAGGATTGACCGGCACGAGCACCGCATCGGCGGCAAGCACGGCCAGCATCGACACCACGGTCTCTATCCGCTTCGGCAGAAACACGGCGACCCGGTCGCCGGATACCACACCCAGGCCGCGCAATCCGCGGGCCAGGTGCTGCACCTCCTCCTGGAGCTGCCGATAGTTGAGTTCCTTTTCGCCTGCGCGCACTGCCGGGCTTTGCGGCCAGCGTTCGACAGACCGCGCAAACAGCGCAGGCAGCGAACCCGGCGGCCCGGTTGCTTCAGCTGTCACGGCAGACTGCCCTATTGCCAATTGTTCTTCCTGGCATTCAGTGTGCTTTCTCAGTCGTATCCCGTTTCCAATGGCAGCCAGTTGCTGACCGGACCAGATGTTACAACGATACAGACCCGGATCATGCGGATTTCTCGGCATAACGGGTATTCGGTGATGTAAGTTGTCGCGGGCGGCTACACTAAGCGTCCGGTGCGGCAGCCGCACCAGAGCACTCGAAAGATGACCAGCAAAGCAGATCACCAGGACGATGAATAACATGCCCCCCGACATAAGCGCCGTGCGCAGCTACTTCATGAGCCTGCAGGATCGGATTGTCGAAACGCTGGAAGCGCTCGACACCCGTAACACCTTCCGCAGGGAGGATCTGCCCGGCCCCGGCGGCGCCCTGTCCCGGCCTCGCGTCCTGGAAGACGGCCTCCACATCGAAAAAGCGGCCGTCCAGTTCACCCACAGTCTGGGTGCTGCACTGCCCCCCGCCGCCACCGAGCGTAATCCGCAACTGGCGGGGCAGAGCTTTCAGGCCGCCGCCATCTCCCTGATCGTGCACCCGCGCAACCCCTATGTGCCGACAACCCACGCGAATCTGCGGTTTTTTCTGGTCGAGGCAGAGGAACCGGTGTGGTACTTCGGGGGTGGCTTCGATCTCACCCCCTGCTATGGCTTCGTCGAAGACTGCGTGCACTGGCACACGCAGGCCCGGGCCGCGACCGGCGATCACTACCCGCAACTGAAGAAAGCCTGCGATGAGTATTTCTACCTCGCTCACCGCCAGGAGTGCCGGGGCATTGGCGGTGTGTTTTTCGATGACTGGACCGAAGGCGGGTTCGAGCCCGCCTTCGCCCTCACCCGGGCTGTCGGCGATCACTTCCTGCCCGCCTACCAGCCCATCTTCACGAAGCGCATGAACACCGGATACGGCGCCCGGCAGCGCGACTGGCAGCTCTACCGCCGCGGCCGCTACGCGGAGTTCAATCTGGCCATCGATCGCGGCACCCGCTATGGGCTGCAGAGTGGCCGCCGGGTGGAATCCGTGCTGGCGTCGCTGCCACCACTGGTGGTCTGGAAATACGACTTCCAGCCCGAACCCGGAACTCCGGAAGCCGCCCTCTACACGGATTTTCTGCCGGCGAAAGCGTGGCTGTGAGACTTGTGGATAACTCTGGGGATTAAATCGGGGAGAAATGAACATCCGTGTAGCATGGGGTCAATTTCGCCAGTTTGGATTCAATTTATTTCTTATTTATTAATAAGTTATATATTTTTCCTCTAACAATTCTGACAACACCTCGGTAACTCGGCCGATTCCAGGAATGTGCATAACCCAGGTTCAGCGACCTGGTCTTCTGGTAACACTGCACCCCGAATCCCTGTTTCGATCAGTAACAGATCCGGCGTGTTTAACGAAACTGGCAGAGAACGCATCTGTCGGTTCCAACCCCCGACCCGGGCCCGCTAGAATGCGCGATCCCGCACTACCGGACGGATCCCGATGACAGAGCCCACCCTGGTCGCCGAAGGCCTGCGTTTCCCCGAAGGTCCGATCGCCCTGCCCGACGGCAGCGTGCTGCTGGTGGAGATCGCGCGGGGTACCCTGTCACGGGTGGTGGACGGTGAGGTGTCGGTCGTCGCGAGACTGGGTGGCGGACCCAACGGGGCGGCCATCGGTCCGGACGGGCGCTGTTATGTCTGCAACAACGGCGGCTTCAAATGGATCGAACTTCCGGATGGACGACTGCTCCCCGGTGAGGAACCGGAGAATTATTCCAGCGGCCGCATCGAAGCCGTCGATCTGGAAACCGGCCAGGTGGAGGTCCTCTACACCAACTGCAACGGCCAGCCGCTGCGCGGGCCCAACGATCTGGTATTCGATCGGACCGGCGGTTTCTGGTTCACCGATCACGGCAAGACGCGCGCCCGGGAGCGGGACCGCACCGGCGTGTATTACGCCAAGGCCGATGGCAGCGCGATCGAAGAGGTGATCTTCCCGCTCGAAGGACCGAATGGTATCGGCCTTGCACCGGCTGAAGACGAACTCTACATCGCCGAAACCACCACGGGCAGGCTCTGGGCTTATACCCTGTCGGCTCCGGGCGTCGTCGACAAAAGACGCCAGGACAGGCCGGATGGCGGCCGTCTGATTCCCGGTCGCAGCGGCTACTTTCTGTTCGACTCCCTTGCGGTTGATGCCGAAGGCCGGGTCTGCATCGCCACCCTCATCGACGGCGGGATTACCATTCTCGACCCACGGGGCGGTAAACCCGAACATATCCCCATGCCGGACATCCTGACCACCAACATCTGTTTCGGCGGGACCGACCTGCGCACGGCCTTCATCACCCTTTCTACAACCGGTAAACTGGTCTCGCTCCCCTGGCCCAGCGCCGGCCTCCCCCTGAATTTTCTGAACCGATGATGACCCCGGGCCGGGCCGAATTCCGGGCGGGGACTTTGCGCTTTTTTTAGCTGAGGAAATGACTGATGGCCTATCTCGACCGCGACGGTGTACGCATTTTCTACGAAGCAACAGGCTCCGGTCCCACCGTGCTGCTTTCTCACGGCTACAGTGGCACGGGCCACATGTGGCAGGGCCAGGTCGCCGCACTCGCAGACCGTTATCAGGTGGTGGTCTGGGACATCCGCGGCCACGGCCGTTCCGATTCGCCAACAGATCCGGCCTGCTACACCGAGGCCCACACCCTTGCAGACATGCAGGCAATTCTGGACGCGGTCGGCGCGCAAACGGCGGTGATCGGCGGCCTCTCGCTGGGCGGCTACCTGTCACTGGCGTTTCACGTGAAGCATCCGGAACGGGTTCACAGTCTGATGCTGTTCGACACCGGTCCGGGATTCCGTAAAGCGGAAGGCCGGGAGGGCTGGAACGAAATGGCCAGAGGCCGGGCGCGCTATTTCCGCCGCAGAGGTATCGATAGCCTCGAAGGTCAGTTCGAAGCGCACGGCGGACTGCACCGGAGCGCAGAAGGTCTGGCCCTCGCCGCCGAGGGCATCCTGCCCCAGGCGGATTCCACCGTCATCGACAGCCTGCCGGGCATTTCAGTGCCGACCCTGGTCCTGGTTGGCGCCGACGACAAGGCGTTCCTCGGCGCAACGGATTACATGGCCTCGCGTATCCCCGGGGCGGTCAAGGTGATACTCGAAGGCGCCGGTCACGTGGCCAACATCGATCAGCCGGAGCGCTTCAATCAGGCGGTTGGCCGCTTTCTGGAAGGCGTCTTCCCGGCCGGTGCGAGCCGGCCGGCCGATTGAACGGCTGGTCCGCTCTGAGCAAGCCTCACAGAGACTAGGCAGAGCGGATCGACCTCAGTACACTACATCGCTTGTTCGAGGGCTTTCGGGGGGAAAGCAGTGCGAAGACCATTCGGAAACAGCCGGGACGACGAACACGACGAGCAGATCAACCTGACACCCATGCTCGACGTGGTGTTCATCATGCTGATTTTCTTCATCGTGACCGCCACCTTCGTCAAGGAAGTCGGCCTGGATGTAAACCAGCCTGACGATGACAAACCCAAGACCGTCGACCCGAATAAAAAGAGCATCGTCGTACGGATCACCGACCGGGACCGGATCATCATCGCTCAGCGGGATGTGGACTTCCGCTCGGTGCGGGCCAACATCGAGCGTCTGCACGCCGAGAATCCGGAAGCACCGGTGATCATTCAGCCCCACCCGGACAGCCGTACCGAGACCATGGTTCACGTCTTCGACTCGGCGCGCCAGGCAGGCGTCTATAACGTGTCACTGGCATCCAACTGACGAGCCCGAAGATCTTAAGGAAAACAACTACCAGGCCGGGTTTCCCGGCCTTTTTTTTGTGTCGAATCAGAACAGGCGGTTACTGATCCGCAGCAATTGCCACCATCAGGCACCCTCATGAGCGACCACTGGATTGATCTGCGCAGCGATACCGTGACCCGGCCGAGTCCGGGCATGCGGGACGCCATGTACCGGGCCGAGGTCGGCGACGATGTGTACGGCGAAGATCCGACCGTCAACGCACTGGAAGCTCGCACAGCGGAAATGCTGGGGAAACAGGCCGGTCTGTTCGTCGCATCCGGTACCCAGTCCAATCTGATCGCCCTGCTCACCCACTGCCAGCGCGGCGACGAATACATCGCCGGCGCGACAGCGCACACGTTCTGGTATGAAGGCGGTGGGGCGGCCGCCCTGGGCGGTATTCAGCCCCAGACCCTGCCCTTCGCAGCGGACGGCACTCTGGACCTCGCCACTGTGGAAACACTCATCAAACCCGATGACGTGCACTTCGCCCGGACGCGCCTGCTCTGTCTCGAAAACACCCAGGCCGGCAGAGCCGCGGGCCCCGACTACTTTGCGCGGGCGCGCGCCCTGGTCTCGAAACACCAGCTCGCACTGCATCTCGACGGCGCCCGTTACTTCAACGCCGTGGTGGCAACACAAAGCGCCCCACAGGCCATTGCCGCGCATTGCGACAGCGTCTCGGTATGTCTTTCCAAAGGCCTTGGCGCACCCGTCGGATCGGTGCTGGTGGGTACCCGCGACTTCATCCGCGCCGCGCGCCGCTGGCGCAAGATGGTGGGCGGCGGCATGCGCCAGGCCGGTGTCATTGCGGCGGCAGGACTCTATGCCCTCGAGCACAATGTCCATCGTCTCGCAGAAGACCATGACAGAGCAGCACGGATCGCTGCGGTGATGAACGAACACCTGGCCGGATCGGCCCGGGCGCATACGAACATGGTATTCGTGAAATGCGCGGAAGCAGATATGCAGCGCCTCATCGCGCATTTCTCCCAGTTCAGTATCCGGATTCGAGGTCCAAGATGGGTCGTACACCTGGACGTCAGCGACGACGACGTCGCCGCGATCGAGGCAGCCATTCGCGCCTTTCCCCGGAGTGCAACCGGCTGCTAGATCAACCCCGCCAGTGCCACCACCGCGCCGGTAATGCAGGTAACAATAGTTCCTGATATCAACGTCTTAGGAGCTATGTTTAATATTTCACTGCGTCGTTCGGGGACGAGGGTATTGAGCCCGCCGAGCATGATCCCGAGACTGCCGAAGTTGGCAAAACCGCACAGACCGTAGGTCATCACCAGCACGCTGTCCTTGCTCAGGGTACCCTCGGGCAGCGCCGCCAGCTGCAGATAGGCGACCAGTTCGTTGAGAATCAGTTTGGTGCCGAGCAGCGCACCGGCAGCCTGGGCCTCGGCCCAGGGAATGCCCATCAGCCAGGCCACGGGCGCAAACACCCAGCCCATGATGCGCTCCAGTGTCAGCGGTGCGCCGAGCACAATGACTGACTCGAACGCCTGGTTCACCAGCGCCACCAGACTCACCAGCACGATCACCATCGCGCCCACGTTCACTGCCAGCCGCAGGCCGTCTGCGGTGCCCTGGGTGATCGCATCCATATTGCTCGAATAATGCAGGCCGGTCTCTGTTGCCTGGGCTGGCACCCCCGCCGGTGCCGGAATCATGAGTCGTGAAATGAACACCGCACCAATCACGTTGATGACCGAGGCGATGAGCACATGACCGAGCGCCCCCGGGATCACCGGAAGCAGGACGCTGGCGTAGAGCACCATGATCGAACCGGCAACGGTCGACATGCCACAGGTCATCACCGTGAAAAGCTCGGAACGCGACATGCTGGCGAGATAGGCCCGCACAACGAGCGGTGTCTCAACCATACCCAGAAACACACTGGATGCTGCCGCAGTACCCAGGGGGCCGCTGATGCCCATCAGCCGTCGCAGCACGGCACCAAAGCCCCGGATCACCGCGGGCAGAATGCGCCAGTACCAGAACAGGGCGACCAGCACACTGAAAAGCAGTATCTGGGGCAGAACCCGAAAGGCGAAGAGATACAGCGCGCCACCCGCCGTAACCTCGAACGGCTGCGGTCCACCACTGAGGTAGCCGAACACGAAGCTCGCACCCACCATGGTCGCCCGCTCGATCGCGTGCACCACCGAGTTGAGCAGCAGCAGCCACTCGCTGAAAAACGGCACCCGCAACAGCACAAAGGCGAGCAACAGCTGAATGACCAGACCCACTACGACCACGCGCCAGCGCACCTGTTCTCTGGCTTCGCTCAGAATCCAGGCAAGACCCACCAGAACGCCGACGCCGAGCACTGCCTGCATGTTTTCACGAATCCGCTGAACGATCAGCGGATGATAAACAGGCTCAGCACATAAGGCCCGCAGAACAGATAGCGGCCGCTGCCCTCCTCCATCACCGCGCTGGGGGTGTGATCTCCCAGATAGCGGAACCCGAAGCGTTGCTGCTCCTGGTCAATGTCGATTTCAGCATCCCGGAACGCGACAAAGCGCGGAGCCAGGGCACAGGTGGCTTTGTAGCCCGCCTCCTTGGCGCTGAACATCAGTCCCGCCAGGCGTCTGTCACCATCGATCGCACTCAGCTCCGCAGGCCGGAAGAGCTTCGGATAGAGCTCCGGACCGACCCGATCCGCAATCTCGATATCGATGCCCAGGGCGCGGCACTTTGCGCTGGTTGCGAGCGCTGCCACCGCGACCCGCTCGGCATGGGTCAGGCTGCCGACCACACCGGCAGGCCACACCGGCTGTCGCTGAGCGCCGCGCGGTATCGCAGCAGGTGCAATGCCCAGTTCGCCCATCAGTCTGCGCGCCAGTGTCCGGCCGGTGGCGAATTCCCGTTGCCTGCGCCCGATCGCCTGGGCCACAGCCACCTGCTCCTCCGGATAGAGCGCATCCACACAGTCGACGATGTCACCTGCCAGAAGCCGGCAGTCATCGATCGCTGAAAACGCTGCCGCGATGGCCTGATTGATCTGCTCCGCATCCATGTCTGAATTGTCGTCCAGGCCGCCAGCAGATACCATCCGAGGTCATGGGGGTCGGCAAAATCATCTTTCTCAACGGGTCGTCCAGTGCCGGCAAAACGACGCTGGCCATCATGCTGCAGCAGCTGCTGGACGAGCCCTATCAGCACATCGCTCTGGATCAGTTCCGGGATGGGATGCCGGGTCGCTATAGAGGTCTGAATTCACCCTCCGGCACTCCGGGACACCGCGGTCTGAATGTGGTGCCCATGGAAAAGAACGGCGAGCTGCTGACCCACATCCGCTTCGGAGATCATGGTGAACAGGTGCTGCGCGGGATGCGTCGGGCCATCGCCGCGTTCGCCAGTGCCGGCAACAACGTGATTATCGACGACCTGCTGTTTCGCCCTGAATATCTGCTGGACTACGCACGGGCATTGCGGGACATACCCACCTGGTTCATCGGTGTGCGCTGCAGCCTCGATGTGGTAAACGCCCGGGAGAAGAAACGCACCGGGCGCTTCCCCGGCACGGCAACTTCGCACTTCAGCGCCGTGCACGCCCACGGTGCCGGCTATGATCTGGAAGTCGATACCAGCAGCAGTACCCCGAAAGCCTGCGCACAGCAGATCGTCACCCGGCTCGGCTCTCCTCCTGTCGTTCTCCCCGCGCTGCTCTGTCAGGTTGCGGAGGACGAAGCCCGGCGCTGATCGACTTCGGTCAGCCGCTCAGCCGCGAAGTCCTTTACGCTCACCACGTTTGCGCCGCAGCATGCTGAGGCCGAGCAGCCCTGCACCGAGGAGCGCAAAGGTGTCAGGCTCGGGAACGGATACCGACCCGCAGGTGCCGCTGGAGATCGCCATATTGCCTACACCCCATTCAAAGGGCTCGGGGTCGATGACGATGCTGGTGATCCGCGAACAGGCACCACCGGCGGCTGCAAACACACCAAAACCCGGTGTCCGGGCCGGACTGCCGGTACCCACGGCGATGCCGCCTGCATAGAGCGAACCGGTAGCGCCGCTGTCATCTTCGAAGAACGCGCGTATCCACGCACTCGCCGGCATATTCGCGCCGAGATTGAACGCAAAGCCGAAAACATCCATGCCTTCAAAACTGATGGTGATGGTGTTTGAACCCGTGGTGAAGACCGGACCCGTGCTGTTCCACCATGCGGGTGACGTGCCGTCCGGGTTACGCATGGTCAGTCCGTCTCCGGCGACGTCATTGAAGCGGATGATGCCATCGGGTGCTTCGTGAACGTACTGCAGGAGCGGATCATCCGTCGGCTGAATGCCGACCATTCCGGTACGATCCGGATCGGACTGTATGGACCCGAATCCGCTGCTCGAAATGATCGTTGCGGACGCTGCACTAGCAGCACCCATACCACACAGAAAGACTGCAACTGCAAAACCGGCTCTCAGGTTCATTCAGACTCCAGGACTCAGATTCGAAAACAGTGCCGAAACCCTCGGATTCGACCTGTCTATGCTCTCGAATCGGAAGTCGGGAAGCTGTAGTACAGATGTAACCTGTCAGATTTTTCGACGCCCCGACGACACCCGCTCAACGGCTGAGTTTCGCCTCGATCAGCACAATCCGATCGTTGCCGAAATACATGTCATCACCATCGAGAAACAGGGTCGGTGAGCCAAACCCGCCACGCCGCACACACTCGTCGGTGCTCTCCCGCAATCGATCCTTGTATGGCTGGCTGCTGATCTTCGCAAGAAAGTCCGCTTTGCCCATGCCCGCGGCTGCCGCGATTTTGAGGACTTCTTCCTCCTGGGAAATGTCCGCCAGCTCTCCCCAGTACCGCTCGAATGCACGCTGCGCGTAGGCCTCCAGACACCCCTCTTCAATCGCCACGAAAGCCCCACGCATCACCTTCACACTGTTGACGGGAAACACGGGTGGCTGACCGATCTTCACACCTCCATACGCAGCCCAGTCCTGCAGGTCTTTCTGGTAGTAGCGCGCCTTCGCGGGCACCGGTTTCGAGCGGTTTTCATAGACACTCGGATTCACGCTGTTGAAGATTCCCCCGACCAGGATCGGCTTCCAGATCACCTCGATATCCGCCCGGGCCGCCAGCGGTCTGATGCGCTCGAAAGCGAGATAAGTCCAGGGACTGGAGCAGTCGAAAAAAAACTCGATACGGTGCATGGTGCGTCCTCGCCTGATGCAGTGAACGAGCATAGTTGACAGCATTTTCGAAAGCACGTTTGATCGCTACCCTGGGGGAGCCGCTATGAGTCACGACGAACTGGAAGACTTCCGGTCTCTGATCGAGACGTCCCGGCGCATTGTGTTTTTTACCGGCGCCGGTATCAGCACCGAGTCCGGCATCCCCGACTTCCGCAGTCCGGGTACCGGGCTGTGGACGAAAATGAAACCCATCCAGTTTCAGGACTTCGTGGCCAGCGAAAGCGTGCGTCAGGAATCCTGGCGCCGGCGTTTCTCCGGCGAACGCAGTATCGAAAAAGCCGTACCCAACAAAGGCCACTATGCGGTGGCGAGGCTGGTCGAACTCGGCAAGTCCCCGGCGGTAATCACCCAGAACGTGGACAACCTGCACCAGCATGCCGGGGTGCCGGACGATCAGGTCATCGAACTGCACGGCAATGCCAGCTATGCCACCTGTCTGTCCTGCGGCACCCGCTATGAACTCGCCGACCTCGAAACCCAGTTCCGGCAGCACCAGCGGGTAGAACCCTGCAGCCGCTGCGGCGGCATCATCAAATCCGCCACCATTTCTTTCGGTCAGGCCATGCCCGAAGACGCCATGGCGAAGGCACAGGCCGTGGTGGAAACCTGCGATCTCATGATCGTGGCCGGCTCTTCGCTGGTGGTCTATCCGGCCGCCGGTTTTCCCGAATACGCCAAGCGCCTCGGCGCCGGCCTGGTCATCCTCAACCGGGAAGAAACGCCCCTCGATGGCATCGCCGATCTGGTCCTGCATCGGGAGATCGGTCCGACCCTCGCCTACGTGGTCGGCATCAACTGATGGGCGTCTGAGACCTCCTTCGGCGTGCAGCCAGGCTTCGACCCGGGGCCTGCCTCAGCTTCAGCGGGTCGCGCTCAGCAGCCGGTCAGCGAACCGTTCGATATCCTGCAGATCGCGGCAGACGTCCACCCGCAGACAGTATGGCGCGTAGTGGGGCATCACCGAATCACCCTCCCCCCAGCGATCCCGGGACTCGGGGTTGAGCCAGAACACCTGCCGTACCCGGCGTGCCAGTCCGCGCAGTACGTCCACCCGGGGATCGTAGAAGTTGGCCCGGGCATCGCCGAGAAAAATGAGGGTGCTGTGCCGGTCCAGATCCGCGCCCACCTGGTTACGCAGATCGGTCAGCGCCGCACCGTAATCGGTGGCACCCTTGCCCCAGTCGAACATCGCCGCGGCCACCGCTGCGTCGACGTCGCTGCCGCGTAAGTCCTCACTGATTTCTCCGAGCCGGTTGGAAAACGCAAAGGCCCGCACCTGAGGCAGCGCGTCTGTCAGTCCGTGCAGCAGCAGCAGCAGAAAGCGCGCAATCCGGGAAACCGAGTTGCTGACATCACAGACCACATACACCGTAGAGGGCTGGCGATGGCGCTGGCGCCAGTGCAGATCGAACAGCGCACCGTCGTAGGCGATGTTTGCGCGCAGTGTGCGTTTGATGTCGAGATGGCCACGCCGGGTTTTCTTTGCCCTGGCACGGTGACGCTGACTCAGTCGCTGCGCAAGTTTGGCCACCACCCGATCCACTTCACGATAGTAGTCCGGTGGCAGCTGATCGAGATTACCCTTGAGCGCCGCCGCCAGGAGAGCGCGTCGGCCTGTCGCATCCACCGCCAGCTGATACTGGAGATCCACATAGTCGCGGACCTGCTCCTGAATGTACTGGCGCAGATAACGCAGCGCCGGCAGCTGCGCTGCGGGAAAGTCTTCAGATCGACTGAGCAGCTGCTCGAGCTCTCTGCCACCTAATGCAAGACTCAGCAGATCACCGATCCGGGCCTTGTCTCTGAGTGTCTGCATGCCGGATATCTGCAGGCGCTCTGCTTCCCGCTGCACCCGGTAAGCGAGTGCGGTGCGATCTCCGTGCAGGATTTCGTCGATGACCTGGCGGATCACCGGCTGTTTTTCCGGGTCCAGGATTTCCAGCAGCTTCGCAGAATCCAGTCCGCGCAGCGGTGAGCGTTTCGGCGCGCGCCGGAACGCCAGCTGATGGAAGAAGCGCTCGAAGCATTCCGCAAAGCGCTGCTTCTCCTCCCGGGTCTTCGCCAGGGTCAGGGCCAGCGCATCCTGCAGCAGGCGCGGATCCATCAGACCCACCGCCTGCACCACGGCAAACCCATCCAGGGTTTCCGCCGGTGAGACCTGCAGATCGGCGCTGCGCAGCGCGTGCACGAATCGGGTGAGGGTGACATCCATCGGCGCCGATTGTATCGGTCTCACCCCAGCGCTGCGACGCGCCGGACGCGCTAGACTCCCGGTCACCGAGAACAGGGCAGAGGTCCGCCGGGCCGATGGCAACACCACAGCTACCCGACACTGAGCGGGTTCGCAAAGAAATCGCTGCGCTTGTGCCGGACTGGCCACCTGCGGCCATCCAGTCCATCGCCCATCTGGACGGCGGCTTCAGCAATCACAACTTCCGTTTCCGCTGTGACGCTGTGGATTACGTGATCCGGGTGCCGGGCCGGGAGCGACCCTATGTCGACCGGCGCGCGGAACTGGAGCTGCTGCGCGGCGGACAGCTCAGCAGCGATCCCGCACTCGAGGCACCCAGCCTCATCGCTTTCGATCCCGACACCGGCAGCATGATCACCCGCTGGGTCGACGGCCAGCTGCTGAGTGAAGCACGGCCCGATGAAGCTGACCTCATCGGCTACCTCAAACGTCTGCACGCGACGCTGCCGGTGACTTCCCGCACCTATGACCCGCTGGAGTTGTCCCGTCAGCTGCTCGCCGGAGCCCGGGGTCCGCGCTGGCTGACGCGCCTGCTTGCCTCCCTCGCCTGGCAGCCCCGGAAGCTGGTTCCCGCACACAACGATCTCAATCCCTGGAATGTCATCCGCACCGTTACCGGGACCTGGTTGACCCTGGACTGGGAGTGGTTCGGCAACAACGACCCGCTGTTTGATCTGGTCACCCTGCAGCAGGGCCTGGGTCTGCCTGCGCAGCGACTGCACCCCCTGGCCGAGCGCCTCCTCGACCACAGCGTAGCGCAGGAGCGCATGGAACGCTGTCTGTGCCTGTTCTGGCTGCGGGAGTACGCGTGGGCCCATGCGGAACTCGCCCAGGGTCACGATCAGGAAGGCATTCGCGCACAGCTCACCCTCTCGACAGAGCGGCTGCGTCAGATGATGTGAACCCGAGCGGCCGCCGTCTTTTCAGACCAGCCCGGGGCCGCCAATCAGGCGCTCGAACTGGTGCAGCGCAGACTCGAGCCGGCTGTCGTCGAGACCTTCGACGATGCCGTAGCGAAACGGTCCCCGGGTCAGCTCCGACTCATGACGCGCAAAGAGCCGCATCCGGTCTGTCGGATTTTCGCGCAGCGGGTCCGGCTCCCAGGGCAGGTCCGGGTAGGTGAGCAGATAGATGCGTGGCGTGCGCGCCGCCATGCCCTCACGGATCAGGTCGGGCGCGGGTCCGAATTTCTCTTCCCACCAGATCTGCAGCACCAGCAGATCCGTATCACTGATCAGCAGCCCGTCATGGCTGCTGCGGGCATCCCGCTCCGCCGCTATCTGCAGCCGGGCGATCTCCAGAAGGTCTTTTTCCCCATAGCCCTGCCGCGCACCCAGGTAGTCGCGAGCCGCTTCGGCCACCATCGGCACATTGAAATGTGCGGCAAGCGAGCGGGCGAGGGTCGTTTTGCCCGTCGATTCCGGCCCCGTGAGGCACAGGGTCAAACGCCGGGTGCGCATGCCTGCTGCTGTTGCTGTTGCTGCAGCGTCTGCTGCCATGCGCGCCATCCGATTACCGCCATGCCGAGATAAACGCCGTAGAGCACCGCATACAGCTCGATGCCTTTCACCAGATAGATCCCGGTGGCGATGACATCCACCACCAGCCAGACGATCCAGTTCTCCAGATACTTGCGCGCCGTCATCCACATGGCGGCGAAGCTCATGCAGGTGGTGGCGCTGTCCCAGTAAGGCAGTTCGGCCCCGGTGCGGTTGTCGAAGAACCAGCCCATGGCCAGGGTGGCGGCCAGGATCCCCAGTCCCAACAGGACGAGCACCTGTCGCGGTGTACGGGTCACCGGCAGCTCATCGGTCTGCTGCCCCGCCGCCGACCCTGCGCCATGCTGCCTGCCACCATACAGCCAGTAGTACCAGCCATAGCCGTTCATGAGCACGTAATAGCCGGACAGCAGGACGTCTGCATACAGCCGCTGCTCGAAGAACACCGCCACCGAGACGAAGGAATAGATCAGGCCGATCGGAAAGGTCCAGACATTCTGCCGGATCAGCAGCCAGACACAGAGGAGACCGGAGCCGAGACCAACAGCCTCGAGCCACGCCATGTCCGCAAATGCGGCGGCCAGGGCATCCGGCAGGTAGTTCAGGAATACATCCAAAGGCCGGCAGGTCCTTGCGTCGGATCGGTCGCCTACCTTAGCGGCGGGTCAGTCGACCCGCAATCGCACGAACACATTCGCGTGAACGTATTCGCGTGAAGACGGTTCGCAGAGTCCCGGCAGGCTCAGGCGGGCTGTTCGATCTCGACGTCGCTCCAGCCATACTGTCCGGCGGGCTCCGCCAGACGCAGACAGGTGTAATGGCTGCGGAAAGGTACCAGATCGCCAAGACTCGCGCCGTGGCGTGCCACAAGCGCTTCACTGAACGGCACGAATACCTTGGCTGCGTGTACCTGGGTGGCGTGGTTTTTCCCCAGGGCGGCAACGCCGGTATTCACGGCGCTGCCCGATGGGGTCAGAGCACAAGTATCGAGGTCGTTGGTTACACCAGACATATCTACCGCATACCCGCAAAGACCAAAGTCAGAGTCGCTATTTGACCCTTCCCGGCTGGAAATGGGGTGCAGAAACAGTGGAGCGCTCCATGAGGTTCATGGAGAAAGCCTGCAAGGCCGGACGCTTTGCGATGCCGGGCACGGGAAATCTGAGCAGGAGGTCACGAATGGCCGTGGCGGGCGGAATCCGGCAGAATCCGGCCCGTACGAATCAACACCGAGAGCCCAATGGCCAAATCCATAGCCATCGTCGAAGACGACCCGGATCAGCGGGCCAACTACCGTGACGCAATCACCAAGAAAGGCTATCAGGTCGCCGCCTACGGTACCCGGGCGGAAGCCCTCGCGGGAATCGAGCAGGCCATGCCGGACCTGGTGATCCTCGACATCATTCTCGGCGACGAGGTCGATGCGGGATTTCAACTGTGTCGTGACCTGCTCGCCCGAGCGCCCGCCCTCCCGGTGATCTTCCTGACCGAACGCATCGACGAGATCGACAAGATCTCGGGACTGCGACTGGGCGCCTGGGACTACCTGCCGAAACCCATCAGCCTGGATTATCTGGCCGAGCGCATATCCTCGCTGCTGCGCATACACGAGTTCCGCAAGGATCAGGACCAGGTGGAGTCCCCGACCGCCAAAAAGATTGGAGACCTGACCCTGGACCAGGATGCCCTGCTGGCTTCCTGGCAGGGTCAGCGCATCGACCTCTCCGGTACCGAGTTCCGCATGCTCGCCAAACTGGTCCGGCAGCCGGGTCATGCGGTGAGTTACGAGACCCTGATGAACGCCACCATGCAGTCACTGGTGACCAACAACACCATCAACACCCACATGCGCAACATCCGCAAGAAGTTCGAAAAGGTGGACGCCAACTTCGCGGCAATCAAAAGCGAATACGGATTCGGCTACCGGTGGTCGAACTGACAGGCAGTTGAGGGTGAACGCCTGGCCCCGTAACCGATGAGATTCTTCAAACGCATCACCGGGCCGCGCATCGGCACCAAGCTCATGATGCTTGGCCTCACCCTGCTGATCGTGCCCTGGTTCAGCTATCGGCAGCTGGTGGAAATGGAACGCCTGCTCATCCAGGGTCAGTCCCACGCTCAGCTGCTTACTGCGGAAGGCATTTCCACCCTGTTCAACGGCCGCGAAGACCTCTTCAACGACCTGCCGGTCACCATCGAAGACTTCGAGAGCCTGTACGCACACCCTTTGCAGAACGCCATCCAGCTCAACGGCAAGGTCGACGACTGGGGCGCGGAACTCATCAACAAGATGATCCCCTTCGGCAGCGAAACCGCGAGCAAAGACGGCGATTTCGAACTCCTCCTCGGCGAGCGCAACGGTCAGCTCAACGTTTTCATGCGCATCAGAGACCCCCAGCCCGTGTACCGGGATCCGGGCTACCTGCGGCTCGACAACGCGGATCACGTGCGTCTGAACTTCATCCGGGCCGACGGCGAAGACGGCCGCATCCTGGTCACCCTGCCCGGGCCCGGCGTGACCACAGCCTACGAAATGGACGCCGACTGGCGATTTGCTGAAAACGGCAGTCCGTTGAGCAGTGTGCAGGGCTTTATCGAACGCACGGACGAAGGCTACGCGGTGGAGTTCCGGCTGCCGCTGTCGCTGCTGGGTTCCTCCCGTTATTTCGGACTCGCCTTCGTCGATGTGGACGACCCCGGTACCCGGGCGATTGTCTCCATCACCCAGACCCTGCCCACCGCCGGCAAGGAGAGCTTCAACCTGGTGGTGCTGCGCTCGCCGGAACTGCTCAACATCATCCAGGGTCTCGGCTACTCGGGCGCCCGTATCCTGGTGATCGATGCCCAGAAGCGGGTGCGTGCTGAAACCGGTTCCAGTCTCACCGTGGGTGACGGTCTCGAAGACGACGAGCGTTTCCAGATCGTGCGCAGTCTGTTTACCTGGATTCGCCCGTTCATCCACCGCATCACCACCTTCGAAGAATGGCAGCCGCCGAAGAGCGTACCGGAGGACTCACAGGCCACTGCGGACGCGGCCATCGCCACCTCCCTGGCCGGCGACCCGATCACCCTGCGACGCAGCATCAGTGCGGAAAACGAAGTCATCATGGCCGCCCACCCGATCATCGCCGCGGATTCGGTGATCGGCACGGTGGTAGTGGAACAGAACATCGACGAAATCCTGTCTTTCCAGCGCTCGGCCCTCGAGCAGGTGATTCTGCTGTCGGTGCTGAGTCTGTTCGTGGTGTTCGTCGCCCTGCTCGCCTTTGCCGGCCGCCTGGCCTGGCGGATCCGCAATCTGCGCCGGGAAGCCAGCAATGCCATCGACCAGCATGGCCGCCTGCGCACCAGTTTCCTGCAGAGCGAAATGTATTCCGGCGACGAGATCGGCGACCTGGCGCGCAGCGTATCGAACATGCTTTCCAAACTGCATCAGCACAACACCTTTCTGGAAAGCATGCCGCGCACCCTGCGCCACGAGATCAACAACCCGCTCAACACCCTGAGCACTTCACTGCACAATCTCGCGGAGGAACATCCGAATGTCAGTGGCAGCAAGTATCTCGCCAGCGCTCAGCGCGGTGTGGCCCGCATCGGCACCATCGTGCAGAACCTGGCAGACGCCGCCAGTCTCGAGGAGTCACTGGAAGCCGAAGAACTCGAAGTGATCGACATCGACCAGCTCCTGCAGAGCTATGTCACCAACTGCCGCATCACCCACAAGAAGTGCGAGTTCATCTATCGGGGCCCGGGCAGACCGGTGCTGGCCCGGGTGGCCGACTATCGGATCGAGCAGCTGCTCGACAAGATCATCGACAACGCCATCGACTTCCATCGCGCCAACTCCCCCATTCGCGTGCAGCTCGACACGCTCCGTAACGCGCTGCAGATCACGGTCGCCAACCGGGGCCCCACCCTGCCCGCCAAGGCGGAAGGCACGCTCTTCGATTCAATGGTCAGCCATCGCGGCCCGCAGAATCAGCTGCACTTCGGACTGGGACTCTATGTGGTGCGCATCATTGCCGAATACCATGGGGGCTTCGTGCGGGCGATGAATCTTGCGGACGGCTCCGGAGTGGCCATCGTCGTCCACCTGCCGGCCATCTATCACCCGGAGGACGAACGCCAGCCCTCGGGCCAGGAAAAAGCGGCAGTCGGCGTCAGCGCCGGCTGATCAGAGGACGGGGCAGCGCCCGGCGAAGGTGCTCGGCGCGATTTCGTGGCGGCGCTTCCTGGGATTGCGCGGTCTGTGCTCAGCGCGCCAGTGCGTAATGCGCTTCGAGGGACACCTGGTCATCGGTGACCAGCTCGCCCCGCTGCACCAGATACTCGATGGCAGCGAGCACGCTGCGCGCTGCTGCCGGATACATGAATTCCGGGGTGCCCACATACATTTTCGGCACCATGTCCCGGATCAGCCCGACCCCTTCACCGATGCAGGCGAGAATCTGGGCTTCCCGCTCCCGGCGATGCTCAATGAAAGCCCGCACGTGTGTGGCGGTGTCTTCGATGCAGGGTCCGTGGGTGGGCCAGTAGACCCGGTCATCCCGCTCCAGCATGAGCTCGAGACTGACCATGTAGGCCATCATGTCACCGTCGGGTGGTGAGATGATGCTCGTCGACCAGCCCATCACATGATCGCCGGTAAACAGGGCCCTGGATTCCCGCAGCTGGAAGCACATGTGGTTGGAGGTGTGGCCGGGCGTGTACACGCATTCCGCACTCCAGTCCCCGCCGCTGATGACTTCACCATGCCGGACCCGTACATCCGGATTGAAGGCCATATCACCGCCTTCTTCCACCGGTACCCCTTCCTCCATTTTGCCCG
Organism: Pseudomonadales bacterium; assembly: GCA_041395945.1. Taxonomy (NCBI): domain Bacteria; kingdom Pseudomonadati; phylum Pseudomonadota; class Gammaproteobacteria; order Pseudomonadales; species Pseudomonadales bacterium. The sequence goes on along the minus strand of JAWKZN010000001.1, from coordinate 1,104,174 downwards.
CGCCGTGTGGCCCGAATGCGTAGGTGGGGGCATCGGTGTGATCGCGGAGCAGCGCACAACCGGGCGAGTGGTCCATGTGGGTATGGGTGACCAGCACATGGGAAATGGTTTCACCCGGGATCGCATCGAGGATGGCTCTGATATGCGCGGGATCTGCCGGGCCCGGATCGATCACGGCGACCGAACCGGTACCGAGGATGTAGGTCCCGGTGCCATACAGCGTAAACGGGCTCGGATTGTTGGCGATCACCCGGCGGATACCGGGCTCGACCTGGTCCACCCGGCCGTATTCGAATTCGAGGTCACGACGGTAAGGAATCTTCACACCCAAAGCTCAAGCACCTGACACGAAATTCCTGGGGGCGGCAAGGATAAGCACAACGCGCACCTACAACAACCACAATAGGAACAGGCCAACCGCCATCACCAGCGACGCGCCGAGCAGCAGCCACTGGGCGCTGCGCAGCCAGCGTCGATCCGACTCCTGGGCCGCCACATCCTTGAAAACCAGACTCACCCGGCCGATGCGCAACACGTCGCCATCGGCAAGCTCGGCACTCTGGATGATCTCGCCGTTGACCCGGGTACCGTTGGTGGCCATGAGGTTTGTCACCGTGGTCGATTCCGGCCGCACCACGATCTCTGCGTGGCGTGCCGACACGGTCGAGTCCCGGATCACCACATCGCAGGCCTCATCCCGCCCGATCACCGAAGCGCCAATACCGGTGCGGAACGTGAATCCGCTGACCGGTTCGCTGACACCGAGCAGAAAGGCGCCGGTCTGGCGGCTGTCCGGCACCACCAGCGGTGGCTCGGCCAGGTCGACGGCGGCGATTTCGGTCGTGTCCGTGCGGCGCTCATTGCGGGTCGCGATGCGGATGATCTCGGTCGCCGTCTGCTGGCGTCGCACCGGGGTCAGATCCTGGCCCTTGCCGACCAGCTGAAAGCGCAGGGTATCAAAGCTGATCTCATCGCCGTGGTAGAGCCTGCAACCGCCGCTCAGGCGCTCCCCGTTCACAAAGGTGCCGTTGGCCGAACCGTAGTCGCGCAGCCAGACCACACCGTCTACCAGTCGCAACTGGGCGTGCTGGCGGGAAATGTGATCATCGAGCAGGAGGACTTCGTTGTCTTCGCTGCGGCCTACATCGAGCACCCCGGTGACTTTGTATATGGACTCTTCCCGGTCTGCGTAGAGCCACCATTCGTCCGCCTGGCGATCACTGTCCGGGGTGGCGGTGAACTCGATGTCGTTCTGTCCGACCTGCAGTCGATCACCGACCAGCAGCGCCACCGGATCGGCGCAGGTGGTGCCGTTTACCGACAGGCTGGCCTCACCCAGGGGGAAGGCCATGGCCCCCCGCTCGTTGGGTTCGACACGCAGATGGAAATCCAGCACGTCTTCTCCGGCCACCACCAGATCGTTATCCAGATGGCGACCAACCGTTGTGCTGCCTTCCAGGTCAAACCGCTCGCTGTCGAGCACTAAATAATATTTCATATCAAGGAGTTGCGGGCGCTTTCTCCCAGGATGCTCTCAATTCACGCCAGGCAGTGACATCCGGCGTTACCGTCAGAGCGAGCTCCAGGTAGTGCTTGGCTTCCTCCATCATTCCTACCTGATAGGCCTCTTCGGCGACCCGGGCCAGCCGCTCCGCGGACTGGCGCAGCAGGTCCGCGGCGATGGGATTGCCGGGGTCCATCCGCTGTACTTCCCGGAGCACGGTAACGGCGGAATCCGCCTGGGGTTCGGTGATGTAACCCTGGCTCAGCAGCGCGCGAGCCCGCTCGATATTCTTCTGCACGGTGCCCACCCGGGACACCTCGGCATCCAGCCGGCGTTTCAGTTCACCCAGGGTCTCCGGATTCAGTCCCACCGCCCCGGAACGCTGCAGCAGCTGCTGCACTTCCTCGATACGTCCCTGATTGAGCATCTGGGTGGCACTGCCGAGTACCTGGGTCTGCACCTCGTTCAACCCCTGCAGCGCAATCACGTTGCCCGGGTCGGTGGCCAGCACACGATGATAGATTTCGGCCGCATTGCCTCCGGGAGGGTTGATCAGCGACCCACTGGCCCGCAGCGCGCCCGCCTGCTGCAGCATATCGGTGATCGCCGCCTGCAGGGTGGTGGCCTGACGGATGCTGTCACGCACCGTGGCCAGCACCGGCAGCGCGGGATTCGCCGCACTGGCCCGATCCAGGAAGTTGATGGCATTGTCGAACTCGCCCGCTGCGACCGCTTCTCCCGCGAGGGATGCGTAATACCGGGCCAGCGAGTCCAGCTCCTTGAGCGCCACCGGATGTTGCGGTGCGAGCTGCAGCACCTCCTGATAGGCCTGGATGGCGGCCGTAGCCGCCGGAATATCCGAGATGCCGTGGCTGCGCAGCAGCGCCTGGGTGCTGCTGAGCAGCCCCTCGGCCCGGCGGCGATCGTTGAGCGCATTGCGCAGACTGGGGAGTTCCGGGTCGTTGGGAAAGGCGGCCGCCAGCTCGCCGAGTTTGGTCTCGGCCTGATCGAAACTGCCCTGGGCCATCGCATTGACCACGGTCAGCCGCCACTGGGTCGCCAGCCCGGCAATGGCATTGCGGGCATTGGGATGCTCCGGATCCAGATCGATCACCCGCCGATAACCGGCCACGATGGTGGTCAGACTCTGGTTGGGGTCCTGGTGCAGCGACTGGGCATTGCTCCAGGCAACGTTGACCATCGGATCTTCGATGATGCCGACATAGGTGAGCACCCGGACCGCCCAGGGCGGCTGCTCCACCGCGATGTACCCGCCTGCACCCACAAGCAGAGCGACAAAAAGCAGCATCACCAGGCTACCGAGGCGGGCCTTGCGGCGCTGCCGGCGGGCGTGTCGTTCCGATCTTCCCGGATCCCGAACCGTGGTCAGCAGATCACTGCCCACTGCGAGGATCTCCTGGGTACTCACCGCCTGGGCGCGAATGGTCGCATTGGGTAACTGAGCGTCCGAGCGGATGGCTTCCAGTGCGGCGCTCAGCTCTGCGCCGGTCTGGTAGCGCAGCTGGGGTTTCTTTGCCAGGCAGCGGTCGATGACAGGCTGGAAGGCGGCCAGATAGTTGGGCAGCCGGGGCACCGGCTCCTGCAGATGCTTGATGCCGATACTGACCGCGGAATCCGCTTTATAGGGCACATCGCCGATGAGCATGCGGTAGAGCACTACGCCCAGGCTGTAGAGGTCTGAACGTCCGTCCAGCTCCCGTCCGGAGGCCTGCTCCGGAGACATGTACTGCGGTGTGCCGACCACGGTACCGACCTGGGTCAGCGACGGGCTGGTGTCGGCGAAGCGGGCGATGCCGAAATCACTGAGCACCGCACTGCCGTCTTCCCGGAAAAGAATGTTTTCGGGTTTGATATCCCGGTGCACGAAGCCCTTGGCGTGGGCGTAATCCAGTGCCTTGCAGATATCCGCCACGACCCGGATCAGTTCCTCGAGATGGATGCCCCGGTTCAGGCGCGCGATGAGATCGCCGCCACGCACATACTCAAGCACCAGATAGAGCAGGTCGCCGTGATTGCCGACATCGTAAACCTGCACGATGTTGGGGTGGGTGAGCCGCGCATTGATGCGGGATTCCCGTATGAAGCGCTCCCTGAAACGCGGATCCCGGGCGTATCCGCCGCTCACCACCTTGAGCGCCACGAGACGACCGAACTTGTTCTGCACCGCGAGATAGACGTGTGCCATGCCGCCACGGCCGATCTCTTTCTGCACATCGAATCCGGGGATCGATACCAGGCTGTCAGGCGATGCCAGACCGACCATCAGCTGTTGCCCGGTGCCAGACGCTCGGGCTTGCCTTCCACCAGCCGGCCGAGCACAAACAGGCCATCCCGGACAATCTGTTCTCCATCGAGTCGCACCGCGAGCCCACGTCCGTGGGCCAGTCCGTTGACACAGTCAGCGCTTTCAAACATCCAGGGCTGCTCATCGATATTCAACCGGCAGCGCGACTGGGCGACGAGGGGGCGGTTGAAGATGAGCGCACCGTTGGACCACTGCTGTACTTCCAGCGGCCCTTCCGGCTGCTTCTTGATGCCGTAACCGTGCATCTTGTCGGTTGAGAACTGCCCCCGGTAGACGGTGCCATCACGCCAGTAGAAAACCCCGAGACCCTGGCGGGTGTCGTTTTCAAAATTACCTTCGTAGCGATTGCCGTTGGGCCAGGTGAATATGCCGCGGCCGGATTTCAGTCCCTGATCGAAGCGACCTTCGTAGGCGCGACCGTCCGGCCACTGAAACAGTCCATCTCCCTGCAGCACACCATCGCGGAAACCGCCCTTGTAGCGCTCACCCGTGTGCCAGATGAATTCACCCTCTCCGGTACGGTTGCCCTCCACGAACTGGCCACGGTAAACGTCGGCGTTCTGCCAGATGAATTCACCCTGACCGTGTATCTGGTTGTCACGGAATTCGCCTTCATAGCGATCGCCGTTGGTCCACTCCAGCACTCCGAGGCCTTCGCGCCGATCCTCCACAAAACCGCCGGAGTAGGTCCGGCCATCGGGCCAGTAATAGACCCCGTCCCCGTGCATGTGATTGTCGAGGAACTCACCTTCATAGCGATGGCCATCGGCCCAGGTGTAGACGCCATAGCCCGTGCGCGCCGAGTCGACAATGCGCCCCACATAGAGATCACCATTGGGGAGCTCGATGCGTCGTTCCGCCGCCCAGGCGGCGCCCGTCGGAAGCAGGATGATCAGACACAGTACGACACAGACCGGCACGAACCAGCCCGTTCCCGGAGTTCTCCCCAGGCTGGTTCCGGCATCTGACGCGATGGCTCGTTGCTGGCCTGTCTGCAAGTTCAGTAGACTCCGTCCACAATTCGATCAGTTGTCTTCATTGGCCCATTTTCTGTTCTTTAGTTCCTGCGTTGCAATCGGCACGCTCAGCGGCTTCCTCGGCGGTCTGCTGGGCATCGGTGGCGGTGTGGTGATTGTGCCAGCCCTCATCCTGCTGTTCGATGCTCTGGACCTGATGCCCCCGGAGGTATCCACACCCGTGGCCGTGGCCACTTCTCTGGCTGTGATCGTCTTCACTTCACTCTCCGCCGCCTGGGCCCAGATTCGCGCCGGCATGGTGGAGTGGCACATTGTACGCCGCTGGGCCATTTTTCTGATTCTTGGCAGCCTCTGCGCCGGCGAACTGGCAACCGCCCTGCCCACCCCGGTCTTCCGCGGGTTTATCGGCGCCTTCCTGCTGTTCGTCGCCGCAGTCATGCTGACCAGCTGGAAACCTTCTCCCCACCGCGACATTCCCGGTTTCGGGCTTTCCGCACTGCTGGGTGCCGGCGGCGGCCTGATTTCAGGCATCGCCGGGATCGGCGGCGGCAATGTGATCGTGCCGACACTCGTCTACTTCAATACGCCCGTGCATCGGGCCACCGCGACCTCCAGCACCCTGGGTGTGCCGATCGCGCTCGCCGGCACCCTGGGATACGTTGTCGCCGGGTGGGGCCTGGCGGACCAGGACGGTATGGCCGGCTACGTGTACCTGCCCGCCTTCGCAGCCATCGTGATCGCCAGTGTGATCGCTGCACCGGTCGGGGTCAGAACAGCCCACCGGGTGGCACCCCTGCCGCTGCGGCGCGCCTTCGGTGCCCTGCTGATCCTGGTCTCGGCGCGGATGCTGTATTCGGCGCTGACGGTGTGAGGCCGGCGGCTCAGTTCAGACTGCGCAGCTGAATCGCATCCGAATTGAATTCTGCCAGCACGTCAGAGATCACCACCACCTTGTCGCCGGCTTCGAAGCCCTCTTTTTCCCGCAGAATACTCAGCGCCCGCTGCAGCGTCTTCTCCGGTTCGCTGGAAAAATCCATACGATAGGAAATCACCGCACGGTTGAGGACCAGCCGTCGCCGGGTCTGGGAGTGGTTGGAAAAGGCAAAGATGGGCACCGTCTGGGGACGCGCATTGGTCACCAGATCGGCAGTGATGCCGCGCCGGGTGATCACCACGATGCCGGCAGCCTTGATGTCTTCGGCAAGGGTCACGGCATTGTTGGCAATGTGCTGCTTGTCTGAGCTGGGCACCAGATCTTTCTCATAGCCCAGTCCGGGCCAGGGCTCGGTGTGCCGCGCGATGGCGTCCAGCTGCTCGACACAGCGGATCGGATAGGCGCCGACGCTGGTTTCACCGGAGAGCATCACCGCGTCCACCCCTTCATAGATCGCGTTAGCCACATCCGTGACCTCGGCGCGGGTTGGAATGGGATTCTCGATCATGGATTCGAGCAGATGGGTGGCGACGATGCTGCGTTTGCCGGCTTCCGCTGCGGCATGCACGATGCGCCGCTGCACGTTCGGCAGGTCGGCGATATCGGTCTCGATACCGAGGTCGCCCCGTGCCACCATCACACCATCTGCGGCAGCCACGATGCGGTGGACGTTGCGCACCCCTTCCTGATCTTCGATTTTGGCGATCACCCGGACATTCTTGGATTTGGCCCCCATGAGCTCACGCAGCTCGTGGATGTCCTCCTCCGAACGCACGAAGGACAGGGCAATGAAATCGACGTCATTCTCCAGACCGAACGCAATATCGAGCCGGTCTTTCGGGGTGATCGCCGGCAGATTGACCCGGACCCCGGGCAGATTGACGTGGCGCCGGCTGCCCAGGGTGCCGCCGTCGAGGACCCGGCACACCAGCTGCTCGCCCTGCTTTTCCAGCACTTCGAAATTGATGAGGCCGTTGTCTACGGTGAGCCGGTTGCCCACCTCGAGGACCTTCACCAGATCCTGATAATTCACGTGGATCGAGCTCTTCTCCACATCGCCCGGACGCACCGACACGGTGACCACCTGGCCGGTCTTGAGGTTCATCGGCTCGCTCATCTCACCTGTGCGGATCTCGGGACCCTGGGTGTCGAGCAGCACCGCTGCCGGATAGGGCACCTTGCGGTTGATGGTGCGGATCCAGTTGATGATTTCCTGGGCGCCTTTGTGGTCTGCATGCGACATGTTCAGCCGCACCACGTTCATACCGGCCAGGGTCAGGGCTTCGAGCTGTTCATAGCTCGCCGTGGCAGGGCCGATGGTGCAGATGATCTTGGTGCGTCGCACCCAGGCAGGTCGGGTCAACTCGTCTCTCTCAGGACTGCTATCGCGGCGCAGTCTAGGGAGCCTCTGATCAAGTAGCAACGTCCCAGAACGCCTGGAGTCGTCCGGGGACGTCCCGGGCGCGGAGGACCTCGGGCTGCCAGTGCACGGGGAAAAAGTTCCGGTAGTCGGCCTGCCGGAAGCGTGGATCGATCAGACACAGCACCCCGCGATCCCCGGGACCGCGCAACAGCCGACCGGCCATCTGTACGATCTTGGTCATCGCGGGCTGCTGGTAGGCGATGCGGCGCCCATCACTGCCCTTTTTCCCGGTTCCAGACACCGCCTTTCCGATTTCCACCTTCTCGAAATAGGCGGCAGCAGCCTCACGCTGAACGGTAACCGGCGGCAGACCCACACCGATACAGATCACGCCTGCCAGCGGCGCGTGGCTGAAGTCCACGGACTCCCCGAATACCCCTCCCAGCACCACGATGCCAATCCGGGTCGCAGGAGCAGGCAGGAAGGCGGCGACAAAATCCCTGCGCTCGGTGTCGGCCATACCTCGACGCTGAATATCGAGCGGCAGCTCCGGGTGGCGCTCCCTGAGACGGGCAGCGAAAGCATCCAGATACTCGAAGGAAGGCAGTGCAATCAGATAGTTGCCCGGCTGCGCCTGGTAGATGGCTGCTGCGAGATCGGCGATCGGGGTCAGCGTTTTCGCTCTTTCGCGATAGAACACCGGCAGGTCGTCGACAATGAGGGTCGCCAGTTGTCCGGCGTGGAAGCCGCTGGCCACCCTTTCTGCCGCCGTGTCCGCATGACCGTGCAGTGCCTGAAACAGCGGCAGCGGGGTGAGGGTACCTGAAAACCGGATGTGCGCACCGTAGCCATCGAGGACCTGGCGCAGGTAGGTGGAAGGGTCCAGGCAGGAAAGCGTCACGCAGACCGCATGGCCGTCAGCACTTGCGAAGTAGCTGAAGGCGCCGGGCACCCGCCAGGATTCGGAGCGGACCCAGCGCGACAGCTCGAAGACCAGCATCCGGGTGGCTGGAAAGGCTTCCAGTTCGAAGATTTCTTCGCCGAGCGCCTGCATCACCCGGGCAATTGCTCTGAGCAGCGCACCCGGCTCGTCGATCTGTGTTTCGCCTGCCAGTGCCAGGGATCTGCGCAGCGCCAGCAGGGCCCGATCGAGTCCGCGCAGGCGACGGGCGATCGCCTCCGGCGGTGACTCCTGCAGTGCTGCCCGGACCCGGCTCCGCTCGAGGCGCAGCGACAGCATGTCCCGGACCCGATCTGCCAGCTGATGACTCTCATCGATGAGAATCCCCAGATCCCGCGCCTGGGCGAAACGCTGCAGCCGTACGATCGGATCCAGCAGGTAGTTGTAGTCACCGATGATCACGTCCGCCCAGAGGGCGGCATCGAGTGAGAGTTCGAAGGGACAGGTCCGGTGCTCGTGGGCCACCCTGGCGACCGTCTCCGGATCCATGACCGGCTCGCGCAGCAGCGCGCGCACCGCAGCATGGATGCGGTCGTAATAACCGCGCGCGTACTCGCAGCGTTCTGCAGCGCAGGGCATGCCGGGCACCGGGCAGGCTTTTTCCTTCGCGATCAGCTCGATGTGACGCAGACGCTGATCCGCTTCAGCGAGATCCGTACAGGCATTGCGGGCGGCGATGGCGCCGGTGGAGCGGCTTGTCAGAAAGAACAGCTGGCCGATGGCCCCTTCTGCCAGCACCTTGAGCGCCGGAAACAGCAGTCCCATGGTCTTGCCACCACCCGTCGGGGCTTCGAGCAGCAGACGCTCGTCGTTGCGCAGCGCCTGATAGGCGCGCTGCGCCATGGCCCGCTGGTGCGGCCGGAAGCCGTCGTAAGGAAACGTCCGGTCACCGAGCCACTGATTCCGGCGGGATACATAGGCAGCCTGATCGGTCAGCCAGGTTTCGTAGAAGGACAGGGTCTGCGCCAGAAACTCCGCGAGTGACCGGGGATTCTCCAGGCGTTCGAAGTCGACACTCTCGCCGCTGTCCGGATGACAGTAACGCAGACGCAGACGCCAGGCTTGCGCATCCCGCTCTCTTGCGAGCAGTGCCGCATAGAGCCGCAGCTGTGCCCAGTGGGCACTGCCCAGGTATGCTTCGGCATCTGCCCCCTGAGCCCGGGTCGCCTTGATCTCCTCGACCAGGCACTCCGCACCACCCCGGTATGCGCCGTCACAACCATCCACCCGCCCGCTGACGGTCAGCTCACCACAGGCCAGTTCGAAGCGGGCCTCCACCGGGACCTCGCGCTCATAGCTCTCCCCCCGGTTGCGCTGGGCAAGCCGCTGCGCGGCGATACCCTCCTCGCCAGTCACCCGGCCCCGCAGGGGGGGATAGAGGTCGCCGCGCTGATGCACGAACTCCGCCAGTCGGCGAACGGCAACACGGTGGGTCAGAGGTGGAATTTCAGCACCCTCGCCGGCAGCCCCAGCCGATCCAGCGTCTCGAACCAGATCCGCTGTCCGGGCTGCAGCTGGTCGGTCGGGCCCTTCACTTCCACGAACTCGAACTGGCCGGGGCCATAGATCACCAGCAGATCGGGGAAGCCACGGCGGGCCCGGTTGAGATTTGCAATCACATAGCGGGCAAGATCGAGTAGCTGAGAATGCGGCAGACAGTCGATCACCGCCTGCAGGACCGATGCATCGAAGCTCGACCAGTTCACCAGCCTGTTAGCGATACCCGCCTTGGACCTGTAGGTTCGGGTCAACACGTCTCTCAGTCCGCCCGGCGCGTCGAGCTGAGCCTGCCGCAGCGCCAGTTCATCCTGGCGCACTCTGCAGAAATCCTCGCTCATCAGATCCAGCGGACCGAACTGAAAGGGATTCACAAAGGCACCCGCAACCGGCGCGAAAACCACCGTCCAGTAGGCGAGGCCCGCAAGACCCAGGGGAAACTGGTTTTCCAGATGCCAGACCAGACCGCCACTGGCGCTCAACAGTCCCGCTGCATGGTCTTCGATAGACCGATCACCCTGACCCTGCAGGGGGATCCGCATCTGCTCGATGCGGTGCCGGCCGCGTGCTGTGGAGCCCGCCTGCCGCCTGTGCACAAAGTCTTCCTCTTCCGCCGCCCTGGGGGAGTCCGCAATTCTGGCGAGCAGCGCTGCAACACCGGTTTCATCACCGAGCCGCTCCAGGATGCGCACCCGGCGCTCCCGCGCCGGTGGCAGCCGAGCGCGGCCATAGCAGCACAGGGCCTCATCCAGTGCCCCTTCCCGCTCATAGCGGTAGCCGAGACGATACAGCGCTCTGTCCCGATGGCGGACTTCGAGACGGTTGTGCGCTGGCGCCCACAGCGCCCGCGACAGCCAGCGGTCGAGGCCGGCGACCTCTTCTACCCTGTGCGTAAGAAGACGCAACCGGCGCAGCGACAGATAGCGTTCCAGCGACGCGCGATCGCTGAACATCCGCAGCCCGGGATCGAGGGAATAGGATTCGAATTGCAGTACACCGAGGTCCTGCAACACGAAGGTGGACGTATCCTGCTGTTCAGAACCGAAGAACAGCAGCTGACAGAGTTTGATGTGCGCAAAGTCGGCGATGCCGATCCAGGGATACTGGCCGGCGATAACCGAGCGGATGCGGGTGTCGGCACAGCGCGCCACACACGCCCGGATCCAGACCGCTTTCGTGGCGCGCGGCAGCTGGGGAAACAGCCGCGCCCGCTCCGCCTGGGTCAGCAGACCGAGCAGCACATCGGCAGGCGCGGCGCCGTTGACCCGCACCAGACCGGCGGCCTGCAGTTCCGCAATGGCCTCGTCCGGATCCGCAATCTCAGCGTAGCGGAGCTTGTCGATGCGTACCCAGGGCCGGCTCCGGCTGAGCAGGCGCGCATACAGGCGCTGAGCAGGCACTGTCGCGAGCTGCAGCGCCCGCAGATAGCGATGCTCCGGTGCGGACAGCAGATCGCTGTGCGCAGTCAGGACGTGGCCGACCAGAGTGCGCAGATTCGCCGCGTAATAATCGGCGGGTGGAGGCTGATTGGCTGCCAGTTGAGGCACAAACGAGCTGGTACGGCTGTTGCGAAGAAGCCCCGATTATAGGAGCGTCTGTATATATGTACAGTACAGCGCGAGCGCGACCCCCGCCGGCGGGATGGGTCGGCCGGTCGATGAATGGCACAATGCCCGGCCCGGGTATCTGGACCAGTGACGATGACCACCATCCACCCCTACTGCCTCGCCGCGCCGGTTGCCGCAAGGGCGCTGAAGAACCTGCTCGAAGGGGAAGGACGCGGGACCTACCGGGATACCCATCCCTGGCTCGTCGCCCGGGAGATGTTTCTCGACGCCGGGACTGCCGGAGAGCGGGTCGCCGTGCTGTTTGCCGTATCCGAGCACCTGACCTTCTCGCACTGGGCCTTCGTCGAAACGCTGGAGGTGATCGAGCTGCACCGGGCGACCTGGGAAACGGCACTCGGTTTCAGTCCACTGCAGCCGGTGAATCCGATCTGGGAACCGCTGGACGCTCTGCTGCTGAGACCGACAGCCGAACAGCTGAGGCGGGAAAAGTTAGAAGGGATACACCAGCACCGTTACGCTCTCAACAACGGTGAGCTGCATCCCTATGCAATCTGCGAAACACCGGCTTTCATTCTCAACCACCCATGACACAAAGCCGTCGGGACCGACGGGGGCATGAGCGGATGGATCGAATTCGGGGAGAGTGATTCAGGCCGAGCGAACGTCTTTCGACGGGCTTTCTGCTGCTGCGTGTTCCCGCACAGACTCCCCTGCCTGCGCTTTGGGCGCCGCAGCAGGAGTCCCGTGAATGCGCAGCCACACTTCCTTGCGGTGTACCGCTGACTCCTTTGGTGCATCAATTCCAAGATGCACTTGGCTACCGCGAATCTTGAGCACTTTCAGCTCAATCTCATTGTCGATCATGATCGATTCGCCAGCACGCCGGGTCAACACCAGCATTCAATTTTCCTCGCAGTCCGTTTCTGCCGGTCAATCTATCCAGTTCCCGGACCGGGTTCTGTGAAGTTCATGTAACTTCTTGACACTGCGGGCGCGAATCGGCGGATAAAACGAGAACGGGTGCACATTCCTGTTGCGACTGCCCGATTTAAAGGGCGGGTCGTCGACCACTCAGTCCGAGGCATCAGCCTCTTCGGTTACGGATTTCGGCAGCGGCCGTCGCACCTGGGCACCCAGTTCGCGAAATTGTTCCACCTGGCGGACCAGATTGCCTTTACCGCGCACCACCTTGCCGTAAGCGGCCTCCCAGGATTTTTCCACGGTTTTCAGCTGCCGGCCCATCACATCGAGATCTTCGACCAGACCCCGGAGCTTGTCGTAAAGGGCACCCGCCCGCTGCGCAATCTCCTGGGCATTACGATTCTGCTTTTCGTAGCGCCAGACATTGTGAATGATCCGCAGTGTCATCATCAGGGTGGTGGGGCTGACGATCACGATGCGCTGCCGGAAGGCTTCACTGAACAGCCCGGCATCCGCTTCCATCACCAGGGTGAACGCCGCTTCAATCGGTATGAAGAGCAGCACGAAGTCCAGCGACCGGACATCGTCCAGATGCGCGTAATCCTGATCCGCCAGACGACGCACATGACTCCTGACACTGGCCACGTGCTGCTTCAATCCGCTGTCCCGATCGGCCTCACCTGCGGCGCTCAGCGCGCGTTCGTAGGCGATGAGTGAGACCTTGGCATCGATCACCACATCCTTGTCGTCCGGCAGGCGGATCAGCACATCCGGACGTTTCAGATCCCCCGCGTCCGTGCGCCGGGTTTCCTGCAGAAAGTATTCATGCCCCGAGCGCAGGCCGGAATCTTCGAGGACCCGTTCGAGCACCAGCTCGCCCCAGTTGCCCTGCAGCTTCACATCCCCTTTCAGGGCTTTAGTGAGATTTCCGGCTTCGAGGTTGATCTTTTCTGATGCACGCTGGAGGTTGCGCACTTCGTTGAGCAGCGATGCGCGATCCCGCCCGTCGCTGTGATAGACCTCTTCCACCCGCTTGCGGAAATCGCCGATCTGCTCCCGGAAAGGCAGGAGTACCGAAGTGAGCTTCTCCTGATGACGTTCCCCCTGCTTTTCGAAGATCCGGTTTGCCAGCAGCTCGAACTCCTGCTTCAGGCTTGCACCGGAACTGCGCAGCAGCGCCTCCTTTTCGGCGAAGTTCCGGGCGGTCTCCTCCAGGCGGACCTGCAGCGCCGCCCGCTCAGTGCGATGGCCGACGATCTCTTCGGCCTGCTGATCTGCAATCACCCGTGCCCGGGCAAGCTCTGCCTCGAGCAGCTCGAGCCGCCCTTCCAGCCGGGTCTGATCGCGACCGTTCTGCGCGAGACGTTCGGACAGGAGCAGATTCTCCACCTCGAGGTTTCCCTCGATCTTCCTCCTCCGGAGCCGCCACAGAACCAGCATCAGGCATCCGAAAACCAGGGCGGTCAGTGCGCCACCGGCAAACCAGAGGAGTTGCGGTTGCAGGACCGGGAGCAGTTCCAGAAAGGTATCCGGGTTTGCGGTTGCAGCCATCAAACGGAAGTTCGCATTCGCAATTGAGGTGAGTGGTGATCCAGAGCTTAGTATGCTCCAATTCGCCATCAGCCAACACGGACCGCAACTTAAGCCTGGATGCTCGCGCAGGCCGCACCAAACATATTGATCGTCGACGACGACCCCGCTCACGGCGCCAGCGTCCGTGATCTGCTCGCCGCCCATCAGCACTCCGCTGTCTGTACCACGGACAACCATGCCGTGCTCGAGCGTCTGGCCGAGCATGACTACAGTGTGCTCATACTCGATCTGAACATGCCCGGGGTTACCGGCGTCGATATCCTCGAAACGCTGCAGCGCACCCGCCACAATGTCAAAACCATCGTCCTGTCCGGAGAGAAAAGCCTGAGTACCGTGACACCCATTCTGAGACTGGGTGCATACGACTATCTGGCCAAACCCTTCGAACCACAGCAGCTGCTGACGAGTGTGGAAAACGCGCTGGGGCGGAGCCGGCTCGAACAGGAAAACATGGCGCTGGCGCAGCAGGCACAGGCAGACAATCTCCTGCATCAGTTCCTGATCAACGCTTCTCCGGACCTCATCTACATGCTCGATGAGAAAGGACGCTTCAGCTTTCTCAATGAAAAGATCGACGATCTTTTTGATGTGTCGCGTGAGGACGTGCTGGGGGAACCCTGGCAGAACCTGGTGGGGTTCCCACTCTCAGATCAGCTGCGCTTCCGCTTTGACGAGCGGCGTACGGGCAAGCGCGCCACCCGCAACTACGAGTTCGATTTCACTGCACCCTCCGGCAGGCGACGGATATTCGAATTTTCTGCGTCCGGCCTCTATGAGAAACGGCAGGCGTCAGAGACGGGCCGGCATTCCGGCACTTACGGTGTCCTGCGCGATGTCACCGAAGCCCGCCGCACGGCCCGGGATCTGGTGCTCAGCCAGCAGAAGTTTTACGGGCTGTTCATGGAATCCCCGGACGCGGTCTTCATCTCGCGTCTGGACGATGGCCGGCTCATCGAGGGCAACGACAAATTCCGCGATATCAAGGTCAGTCTGGGCGCGAGTTCATCGGACTACGACACGGTGATCTTTTCGGACGATCCCCAGCGGGCTGCGTTCGTGGACGCCCTGAGCCGCAGCCCCAATCACCTGCAGTTCCACCTGGAGCGTGAGAGCGCCGGGGAAAGCCACTACTTCGAACTCAACGCCCGGCTGCTGGAGATCGACAACGAGTCCTGCATCCTGGCGACCCTGCGGGATCGCACCGCCGAAAGGCGGGCGGAACAGGACCGTCTGTATCTGCAGAGCCAGCTGCAGCAGGCGAGCAAAATGGAGGCCATCGGCCAGCTTGCCGGCGGGATCGCACACGACTTCAACAACATCCTCGCCAGCATCATCGGCTATGCGGAACTCGTGCAGAGTGCGCGCGCCCGGCTCGAGCCGCAGCAGATCGACAACTACCTCGGGGAAGTGGTGACCGCCGGTCATCGGGCCCGGGATCTGATCTCCCAGATGCTGACCTTCACCCGGGCCAATCGCGGAGAACCCCGGCCGGTGGATATCACCGAAGCCATCGCAGATGTCTCCCGCATGCTCCGTGCAGCCATTCCGACCACCATCGATATCCGCACCGAGTTCGCCACCGGGCTCGGCCCGGTACTGGCGGATCCGGTGCAGCTGCAGCAGATCATCATCAATCTCCTGATCAACGCGAGGGATGCCATCGAGGGCAACGGCAGCATTCACATCGATGTGCGGACCAGCGGCAGTCAGTCACCCTGCGCCTGCTGTGGCGAGCGTCTCGAGGGCGATCATCTGCTGATCAGCGTGCGGGACTCAGGGCACGGGATCGAACCCGAACTGCAGGCGAAGATCTTCGAGATGTACTTCACCACCCGGGAACACGGCAAAGGCACCGGCATCGGTCTGTGGCTGATCAACAATCTGGTCCACGAATATTCCGGTCACATCACCCTGCGTTCGAAAGTCGGGCTGGGTACCACCTTCAATGTGCATCTGCCACTGGCACCCGCTCCCGGATCCGAGGCGGAAAGGTCTCCCGAACCGGAACCGGTCGCACTCGAAGGACGCATCGTGGTGGTAGACGACGAAGTCTCAGTCAGCAGTTTCATCGGCGAAGTGCTGCGCGACCACGGCTACGATGTGGTGATATTCAATGAAAGCCCCAGCGCCCTGCGCTATCTCGAGACCAACATGGACGACATCGCCATGCTGCTCACCGATCAGGTGATGCCGATGCTGACCGGTCTCGATCTGTCGCAGCGGGTGCGAAAGATCAGAGCCGATCTGCCGATCATCCTGATCACGGCGTTCACGGAACACAAAGACGCCCGCCGTTTCGATGAGATCGGCATCAACCGCTTCCTGGCGAAACCTTTCCGGATCGACGAACTGCTGCGGGCAATTCGCGAGCTGTCGCTCCCTTCTGCGGCAAAAACTCAGTAGCCTGTTTTTTCCCGCTCTGCCACTGTGCCTTTCGCAGCGGCAAGCTGGGCGCCCGCCGCCCCGAGCATGAAGCCGGAATCGGTCCCCAGAGTGACGAAGTTGAAACCGGCCTGCAGATAGCGCTGGGTAAACGCCAGACTGCTGGTGTGTATGCCGGCCGCCACCCCATGTGCCCTGCAGCCATCCAGGATGCGCTGCACCACTTTCGCGTGTTCCGGATTGTCGTTATCACCCACGGGAGCCATGCCGAGGGCCAGGGCAAGATCCGAAGGCCCGACATAGACACCGTCCAGGCCCGGGGTGCTGAGGATCTCTTCGAGATTCGCAATACCGTCCCGGGTCTCAATCATCGCGATGCAGGCAAGTTCCGCGTTGGCTTCCTTTGCATAACCCCTGCCGCCATACAGGGCTGCCCGGATCGGTCCGAAGGAGCGATTGCCGTCCGGCGGGTAACGGCACGCGGCGACAGCCTGGGCGGCTTCCTCCCGGCTGTTGACCATCGGCACGATGACGCCATATGCGCCGGCATCCAGCGCTTTCATGATTTCATAGGGTTCGTTCCAGGGTACCCGCACTAAAGGGGTGGCCTGGGAGGTGGAGATGGCCGGCAGCATGTGGGTGAGATCCGTATAGTCAATGAGACCGTGCTGGAGGTCGACACACACCCAGTCGAAGCCCATCTGCGCGAGGCTTTCCGCACTGTAGGAATTGCCCATGGACAGCCAGCAGCCCACTGTGCCCTTTCCCGCCCGCCACGCGCGCAGCGCTGTATTTTCACGCATCCCCACTTCTCCGTACTCAATCTGCGGTGAGCCGGGAAGATACCACAGCAAGGCTGACACCTGATCGCACCCCATGCGAGAATGCCCGGCCATCCCCGATTCGACCGCGCACCTGGAAATCACTGCGAAATGACGAAAAGCGTAACCAGCACCGGAAGTCCTTCTGCTGTAAAAAAAACCGTGGTCGTGCAGCTGCCGGCACAGGCGAAAAGCCAGACGACCGCCGAACGTTACGCTCTCGAACTTGAGGCGCTGGCCCCGGTGGCCAGCATTGTGGAAGTCGAAGCGCCCTCTCCCGCCGCCTTTGGCGCTGCCGCTGCCCAGGCAGACGCCCTGATCACCTCCTGGGGAATTCAGATCGACGCTGACGTCATCAGCCGGCTCGAGCGGTGTGTGGTCATCGGTGTCGGCAGTGTCGGTGTCGATATGGTGGATGTGGAAGCGGCGACCGCTGCCGGTATCGTGGTGACCAACGTGCCCGATGTCTTCATCGAAGAAGTCGCCGATCATGCGCTCATGCTGCTGCTGGCTGCCGGCCGGCGAACCCGCATCATGGACACCATGGCCCGTAGCGGCGACTGGTATAAGGGTCGACCCCTGCTCAATCACGTGCCGCGCCTCATGGGCCAGACCCTCGGACTGCTCGCCTTCGGCAACGTCGCGCGCTGTACCGCAAAGCGCGCCCGGGGTTTCGGCCTGCAGGTGATCGCCCACGATCCCTACGTCAGCGAAATGGCGATCGGAGAAGCCGGTGTGGAACCTGTGTCATTCGATGAGCTGTTGCAGCGCAGCGATTATCTCTCCGTGCACGCCCCGTTGAACTCAGAGACCCGTCACCTGCTCGATGCACAGGCGTTTGCCCGGATGAAACCCGGCGCGGTCGTTGTGAACACGGCTCGCGGAGGCATCATCAACGAGGCAGATCTGATCGAAGCGCTGCGTTCGGGGCATCTTGGCGCCGCCGGTCTCGATGTCCTGGAGCAGGAACCCCCGGCACCGGACAATCCGCTGTTTTCGATGTCGAATGTTATCCTCACGCCGCATGTGGCCTCTGCAACCACGCGCATGCGTCCGGAAACCAGACGCCGGGTCGGCCGAGAGGTCGCGCTGGTGCTGCGGGGCCGCTGGCCAATGAGCTGCGTGAACCCCACTGTGCTGCCCCGCGTGGCACTGGAGCGATGGCAACCCTACCCGATGAACCGGGGGCCCAATCGCTGAGCACAGGCCGGATTACCGGTCTGTGCAGTGAACGCTGGAATCCGTTCCGCAGGTCAGGGCTCTTCAGGGCTGTAGAGCTGACTGAGTAAAAAACCAATGAAGGAAATCACCATGCGAAAAAGACTGATCCCGTTTCTTATCCTGCCCCTGCTCACGCTCAGTGGCTGGGCGTTTGCCGACATCAAGAGCGCCCTGGAAGCAGCCATCGCTGCAGAGATTCGAAGCGCAGACGAAAAAGCCCGGGACGACAACCGTAAACCGCTGGAAACCCTGACCTTCTTCCGCCTGAGGGAAGACATGCGGGTGCTGGAACTGCTGCCCGGCGGCGCCTGGTACACCAAGATTCTCGCACCGGTGCTCAAGGAGAAGGGCAAGCTCTACACCAGCATCGGCACCACCCGGGTCGCCGAACTGGTTGCCGATGGCACCCTCAGCGGGGTGGAGGTCATCGAGGCGAAGGGTGAGTTCAAGCGTGAGGAAGGCGGTCGCCGTTTCTATATCGACGGCCTCGACATCGGCGTGAAAGACCTGGATCTGGTGCTCACCTTCCGCAATCTGCACAACTTCACCGAGCGCGGCCGCAAGGACCTGAACGATCAGACTTTCAGGGCACTCAAATCCGGCGGTCTCTATGGTGTGGTGGACCACACCCGGCGCCACATGCAGGACGACTATTTCGAAAACTGGCGGCGTATGGATCCGGTGCAGATGATCAAGGAGATCGAAGCTGCCGGATTCGAATTCGTCGACTATTCCACCCTGCACTACATCCCGGACGACACCCTGGAATTCGAGGTCGGCCGCAAGACGGTGACCGGCAACACCGACCGCTTCACCCTGCTGTTCAGAAAGCCCTGATGCACGCCATCCCAGGGGGATGGTGAGTTGAAAGGATTGCACAACCCGTTCGGCCGACCGCCACTGCCCGCGGTCGCCGAACGGGCCTTCCGCTATGAACAGCTCACCGAGCTGACCCTGCCGGTTGCCTTCACCCTGCTCGAAGGCGGCATTGTCGGGGTGATTGCGGCGAAGATTTACCACGTCTCGCCCATGGTGCTGGCGGTGATCACCGCCGCACCCATGTTCGGCAATCTCTCCTCCTTTTTCTGGAGCCGTATTGCCAACGCCCGGGGTAAGGTGCGGGTGACCACCACAGTTCAGGTTCTGACCGTGCTGTGTGTGGTGGCCATTGCCCTCACACCCGTGAGCCAGACAGGCACAGCGCTGCTCGTGCTCGGTATGGTGCTCAGCCGTCTGCTCATCGCCGGCATAACGACGGTGCGCAGTGTGGTCTGGAGTCTGAACTACGCCCGTGCCGTGCGTGCCCGCACCACCGGGCGCCTGCAGATCATCACAAGCCTGGTCACGGTGGTGATCAGCTCCCTCGTCGGTCCCCTTCTCGATGCGGATCCCGGCAGTTTCCGCTGGGTGTATGGCGCCGGAGCCCTGTTCGGTGTGCTGGGTATCTGTTTTTTCAGCCGGGTGAATGTGATCGGCGAAGCCCGGCATCGGGTGCTCGAACGCAGATCCCAGCGCAATCCCACTGCCGGTGAGACCCTGGGATTCTTCACTATCCTGCGCAGAGACAGGAACTTCGCCCAGTATCAGATCTATCAGTTCATCGCCGGCTCGGGGAATATGATCATCGAGGCCCCGCTGGTGTATCTGGTGACACGGGAACTGGAAGCCAGCTACACCGCATCCATTGCGCTCACGATGGTCATCCCCTTCGCACTCAGTGTGGTGACGCTGCCGTTGTGGGCGAATTTCCTCGATCGGGTGCACGTGAATGAATTCCGTGCCAGACAGAGTGTGCTGTGGATCATTTCCCAGCTGCTGTTGTGGTTCGGAGCGTTCACCTCTTCACTGCTGTGGATCGCCGCGAGCCGTCTGGTGCTGGGTGTCGCCCGCGGTGGTGGCTCACTGGCCTGGCAGCTTGGTCACAACGACTTTGCGGAACCGAAAGCTCTGTCTGCCTACATGGGCATTCATGTCACCCTCACCGGCGTGCGCGGCGCCATCATGCCTTTCCTCGGCATGCTGCTGTATCTGGGTGCGGCAGGGCTCAACGATTCGATCCTGCCGGGAGAATCCGGCGGCATTGGCGATGGGCTCTTCCTGCTGGCAGCAGCCTTGAGTCTGATCTCCTGGTGGGGGTTCCGACGTCTGCACCTGCGTATGTCTGCTTGAGGCAGAACAGATCTGCCTCAGGCAGTAGAGGTCTGCCTGAGGCAATCGTAAAAGGCGCGAATCAGTCGTCCACCCCGGCTGTCCTCATCCAGGTTGAACTGCATCTGGTTCATCGCATAGCCGACACCGAGGCGGGCCTGTGGATCGGCAAATCCCGTGGATCCGCCTGCACCTGAGTGTCCAAAGGACTGCAGACCCGGTCCGAACATGGCGTCCGTGTTGAGGATGACGCCCGCACCGCGCCGCATGGGTCTCCCCAGCACCAGATCGGGCCGCTCCCCGACCTGCTGCCTGGTCAGCGCCGCCAGTGTCCGGCTGCTGAGGCCGACACTCCCGTCACCCTTCGCTGACAGACCGGCCGCTGCAGCGGCATAGATCCGTGCGATGCCCCGGGCGTTCGCCTGACCATTCGCCGCGGCGATCTCGGCACGCTGCCAGGCTGCGCTGGAGGCGTCCTGGTAGGGCCGTATCGTCGGATTCTGCAGCGCCACCGGATACAGTGCCGGCATCTTCATGTCCGCAAACTGCGCCATATCCGGCTGCTTTCGCGCTCTGTTCGGTCCGATCATCGGTGCGATCCGAGCAGTCCCGGACGCCGGCAGACCGAGGAAAAAGTCCGCACCCAGCGGTGCGCTGATGCACCGGGCAAGACGCCCGCCCAGACTTTCTCCGGTGATCCGCCGGCACAGTTCACCCGGCAGATAGCCCCAGGTCACCGCGTGATAGCCCGCATCGGTTCCCGGCTTCCAGTAAGGTGCCTGTTGCGCCAGCAATCCGACCATCCTGTCCCAGTCGAGCAGGTCAGAGACTGTGAGTGGCTGATCGACACCGCACAGCCCGCCCTGATGGGAAAGCAGCTGTGCCACAGTGAGTCCATCCCGCCCGGCCTTGAGTTCGGGCCAGTACTCGCGCACCGGATCGTCGAATCCGATCAGCCCCTCTTCCACCAGTGTGGCAAACGCCAGTGCAGCCACACCCTTGGTGGTGGAGTAGACGTTCACCAGGGTGTCGGACTGCCAGGGTTCCCGGCCAGCCGGGTCTTTATAACCACCCCACAGATCCACCAGCGGCTCAGAATCCCGGAACACGCAGAAGCTTGCACCAACTTCCACGTCGTCGACAAAATTCGCCTCAAACACCTCGCGCACCCGCTCAAAACCGGGTGCGACGAATCCGTGCACCGGATACATGATGTCGTTCAATGCCAGATACCCCACCGACGTTTGCTCAACCCGGGAGCATAGCGCCATCCAACCCGCGGGGGACACTGTCGATCGGGACCGCATGGGTCACGCCGATTGAAAGGCGCCAATGCCTTCAATCGGCCCGGGTTTGTGTCACATTTACGTCACACCAATGCCACACAATGCCTGCAAACGCATCCACTCGACGAAGGAGACTTTCATGAAATCCGTTCTCACCACAGCCCTGCTCGGGGTGCTGCTGCTGGCGGGCCCGGGCGCCCGTGCTGCCACCACTGATTCAGCGCTGATCGAGGCACTCACCACCGAACTGGCCGAACTGCGGGCCCGGCTGGAGCGCCTGGAAAACAACCGCAAGGTCCCGGAAGTGGCCTACCAGACACCGGCCACCGCCGTGCCGGCCGCCGGCGCGGGCTGGGAAGACCGGCTGCGCTGGAAGGGTGATTTCCGCTACCGCCACGAAACCTCAGATCCGGAATTCAGCAGCAAACGACATCGCCAGCGGATCCGCGCCCGTACTTCGCTGGAAGCGGATCTTTCCGACTCCCTGCGCGTCGGTTTCGGTCTGATAACCGGCGGCCAGAATCCGGTATCCGGCAACCAGACCCTGGGCGGCGGATTCTCGAGCAAGGATATCGCCCTCGATCTGTCTTATGTCACCTGGGAAACGCCCACCGACGGGCTGACCTGGACAGCGGGTAAATTCAGGAATCCGCTGCACCGTGCCGGCGACAACGGCCTGCTGTGGGACGGCGATCTGCGTCCGGAAGGCACCAATGTCACCTTCCAGCGCGGCGGTTTTTCTCTGACTGGTCTGGGCCTGTGGGCAAGCGAAAGCTCAGGCAAGGATATCTTCGTTCTGGGCGCCCAGGCGGGATTCGAAGTACCGCTGAGCGACACAACACGGTTCCTGATCGGTACCGGCTACTACGATCTGTCAGACACCAGAGGCAGACCGGTGCTGTTCGACGGCGATCCCAGGGGCAACAGTATCGATGCCGCCGGTAACTACCTGTACGGCTACGAAGAACTGGAGGTCTTCACCGAGCTGCATTTCGACATCGCCAACATGCCCACCGAGCTTTTCGCAAACTGGGTGCAGAACCTGGACGCGGACGACTACGACACCGGCTATGCAATCGGGGCCTCGATGCGATTCGGCAATGGTCGCCAGCCCTGGAAAGTGGGCTATACCTATCAGGATCTCGAAGCCGACGCAGTGCTCGCCCTGTTCACCGACTCGGACTTCATGGATGGCGGCACGGATGGTAAGGGCCACACCCTCAAACTCGGCTACATCCTGACCAGCAATGTCTCTCTCGGCGGTACCCTGTTCATCAATCAGCGCGGCGGCAACCTCGGCGAGGAGGAAGACTTCAATCGCGTGCTGTTCGACGTGCAGTTCAAGTACTGAGCCAGGTTTCACCCGACGTTTGATTTCGCCGGGGGAGGAGGCACAATGCCCCGGCACCGCCTCCTGCCCAGGTGTTGGAATTGGTAGACAAGCTGGATTTAGGTTCCAGTGTCGAAAGATGTGCGGGTTCGAGTCCCGCCCTGGGCACCACACCAATGTTTGGCTCTACCCCAGGCTCTACCCCAATGTTTACGTGGCCTGTAGGCCGATAGATTGCACGGAAGATTGCACGGTCAGGTCACCTACCCGGCTGCGGCAAGCGATGGGCTCAGCACCAAGTACGGCGCAGGATCCGCTCGATGTAGCTCACGCAGATCCTGCAGGCGCTGATGAAGCTCCACAGCCTTCGCTTGGACATCGCCGGCACCATTGGTCAGGTCGTTCATAAAGGTATGGATACGGAACATCGTGGTCGTCTCGGCCAGTGCCGGTGATGGGGCCGCTACGGTCTCAGCAGGGGGCTGGCGGTACTCCACAGGTATCCTTGTCACCGTCGCGATTGGCTCACCGCGCGATGTGACTTGCGCAGCCAGTGCGGCTTCCGTTCGTTGATGCTTTGCCTTCGCTCGGCTTACCCGGTTACGAAGGATGGACGCTGCACGGGCGCATGCGACGCAGTCACTGCTACAGACATAGCGTTCAAGTCCCTCCGGGCTGTTGTGCTCGGGGCTCGGCCTCTTGGTGTCAGCACGGTCGCTGAGTCGCGCTCTGAGCGGACTCTCTGCGTGGCTCTGCGTCGTACTTCGAGGCAGACACCACACTTGCGTGAGATTGGCTCTCATGGTTGAGAGTTCATTGAATGTGTTCCGTGGCGTTGGATGATCGATAGAGGCAGCTGCCCGGCCTCGTGAAGGTGATCTAGGTCTTCACGGGGGACAGCTACGTGTTGGCACATACTTCATCGGTGTGTCGCCACAGCGAGCCGAGTGTTGTGTTGGTGCCTCACGTAGAGGGCAGTTGCTTTGGAAACCGGCGAATGACTTCCGGTTAGAGAACGGTTAGACCGAAGGGCTTCTCACAGGGAACAGTACCTTGCGGCTATCGTCGGTGAAGTTCAGCTCCACATAGACGCCGTCTTCTTCGACGATGTTCGCGAATGGCTTAGCGGTGCGGTAGACAGCTTGGCTGAAGTTGGCCGGGGTGAGTACGGGGACGAGCGATGTGCTGCCGTTGGGCAGCTGGAGGATTGCTGTATAGGCCATGGGAATGGTTCCTAAGTAGCGGAGGTTTGTTGCCGCAGGGCGGCGGTTGGTTACATGCTCAGAGGAGCGGTGTTCGTGCGGTGTCTTGACCAGTAGTCGTTTGCGTTGCACCCTGAAGTCCTCGTTGAGGGAGGCCAGATGAGCATCAGGTTCGGCGTCGGTCAGCGGCTACGGGGCGGGCGTTTCTTAGGCGTCTCCACGGGAGTCAGTTCGAAAAGCGCAGGGCATATGGGCATCTTGCTCGTCGGCGGGTGCATCGCAGCTATCGCCTGGACGCTTGACTGGATGAAGGCGAACCCCGTGCTGGCTGTGATCATCGGTGGCTCGTTCTTCATCGGCCTTATCATCATGTACGCGCAGCGTGCCAGGGACAGGGCGCTCGCTGAAGAGGTGGGGGCAGTCCGCCCGTTGTGGGATCGCTTCCTGAAGTGCGTCGAGATGGTGAACCACGGTAAGACGACTGCAGGAAGAGTGAACAACGCACGCAAGGCTGTCGAACTGATTGAGCAGATGCAGCAGTTCCCGAAGGGCCTCGCGGCCTTCACTGGCGACATCGAGGAGCACAAGCAAACGCTTGTAGCGTTCGAGAGGGCGTATCCGTTCGTGGCGAAAGTGGACAAGGCGGACGAGTACGATTTCAAGGGGAACGAAAGTGGCGTTAAGAGGGTACTCGCAGAGGCGCTCTACCACGCGCAAAAGTGCGGGCTCACTGATGAAGAACTGTCGGTCATCGAGGCAACGAATGATGATGGCACTCCAGTCACGATTGGAGGAGTGCGAGATCGAGCAGTGGCCGCTGGCTGGATCGAACCCGCGTAGGAATCAGCATGCCCGATAGCACTGGTCGAATGAGCGAGCGCGGTTCTGCGTTCTATCAACTCTCGCTGCTGATCCTCAGCCTCTATGTCTTGGCCGTTCTCGTGGTCGAGACCTTCATCATCACAGATGAAGAGGTCAGCCGGTTGCTACAGTATGTAGATCTCGCCATCTGTGCGGTGTTCCTGTCGGACTTTTTCGTCAATCTCTACCGGGCGGAGAACAGATGGGGTTACCTCCGATGGGGCTGGATAGACTTCATCTCATCGATACCGGCAATCGACCCACTTAGGTGGGGCAGGATCACCAGGGTGGTCAGGATACTCCGCTACCTCCGGGCTGTTCGTTCCTTCCGGGTGTTGTATCGCGGAATCGTTGCGAGTCGATACGAGAGCCTTTCGCTGGTTATCGCTCTCATCGTGTTCTTCTCATACACCATCTGCAGTGCTTTGATCTTAGAGTTCGAGCGTGCTGTGCCGGGCTCCAACATTCAAACGGCGGAGGATGCTCTATGGTGGGCGTTCCTGACGATGATGAACGCTAAGCCATCGATCGATCAGACCGTAAGCGGTGGTGCGACTGCGGTTACTCTGGTTCTGAACAAGGTCGGGTTACTCACCTTCGCCTACGTCAACTCTATGATCATCGCATGGCTTGTCACCAAACCGGGGAGGGAGGCCTCTACCACCTCTTGAAGGTTTCGCAGTCCACCCGCTTGCTCAGGTTCTGGAACCCATCGTCATTAACCAGCTTAACGATGTCGATGACCTTTACGTTGACGCCACGGACACCCCGCTCCCGCACCAAATTGCAAACGTACTCCGCGAACCCAGTGCGATCCGAACCATCATCTACTACGCCTACCGCGAGCATCGTGTGGCTTATCCAGGTGGCGTCCTTTACCGTGGGTTCCTCGGAACTCTTCAGGTAGACCACGATGTCCTGTCGAGCGTCTGCGTAAAGTCGAGGACTAAGCAGCAAGGCGAGGACTAGTGTTCCGAGTGTTAGTTTCATCGTAGTCAGTCTCCGCAGTAAACTTCCATGACGGCGAATCATAGCGGATCTGGCGGCCTGAATGACTTGCTAGACCGCATGACGCAGTGTCTCAGCGACCGGCGGGGCCTCGCAGAATCATCGGTGTGGCAGCGGTGCATCCGGCTTGGTATCGTCGAGAACTTCATGAGGAGATTGAGGGGAACAACACCGTGCCACTACTCACCGTCGTCCGCTCTTTCAGGAAGTCATCCAAGCTAGCCAAGCTGCAACGGAAGATCCACCCGCCGGGTGGTTCGACTCGCGACCTTGCTGCGTCTCTTCATGATCAAGTCGTGTCTGGGAAGTCCAGCATCCGGGAGCAAGCACTCAGCGAGTACCTCGATCTCTGCGAGAGCGACCCCGGGGTGCAGGAAGTGATGCGGATGTACGAACTCTCCCGCGATGATCTCAAGGGTATCTACGTGCAGGCCTTGGCTGGTGGGCTTGGTCAATGGGTCAAGGGACACTTCGCGGCGCTCTCCACGATTGCGTAAGTGGAGCCACGACAGTACTACGTTGAGAGCACGCGTCGGGGCAAAGACATGCTGGAGTTGTACGGCGATCTGCTAATGTACTGGTCGGGTAGCATCCCGAGCGGGGCGCTGCTCGCATCACTGTGAGGGCAAGAACAACCACACTTGCACCGCGATAACCTCGGGACTAGGCTTCGAAGGTATTGCACGTCGAGGCTCTCACCATGCGATCCAAACTGATCACTATCATCTGCGCTCTCACCTTCTCAGGTGCTGTCACTGCAGCATACTTCCAGTACGAGAATCACGCTCACACTGAGTTCAATGCACCGTTGCTCGGGCATAGCGGAGGGTTGGATGCGAACGGCGGCCACAACTGCAGCGAGAAGTCGAAGCAGAAGGGTCTGTGCACTGGATACCACAAGCACCGGTAGTTTGGATTTGTTATGACCGCAACTTGAACGGGGTTAACCAACGATGAAGAAGTATCTATGCACCACCGCGCTGGCGTTGCTAGTCGCCCCCTCGGCGCTCGGGGAACCCCCAAGTGGAGTTCAGTCGGGTGTTCCCGCAAGAGCCGCGTCGGTAAAAGAAAAGTTCATGGAGTTTGATGCGCGAGTAGAAGCCAACACATCCGCCATCGAGGAGTTGAACGACACCGTATCGACACTAGGTGATGAAGTCGCCTGCGAAGTCCTATCTCTGGCCGGCTGGTGGACATTCTCACAAACTGACGGCAAGTACTCCTTGGTGTGCATCGCCTACATGGACGAAGCTGGTATCGCTGAAGCAGACGTTGCGGAGTGCACCGTGGCGGACCGAGGGTCTGACGACGATCACTACGTGGTTACCGACACGATCTTCACCGTGTCGCCCTCAATCTCGGCGGGCTCGTGGACAGCATCGGAAGAAGTCTATGGTTGTAGCGTGAGCATCAGCTTCACCGAATCTCGCGGGATCACAACCATGGAGGCCAACGTGGGGCGGCATGGGGACAGCCTCGCAGGCTGGGGCCGCTACCCTACCGGCGATCTGTTCGGTGTAACCGGTATCCGTACGTCGAAGAACCGGTAGGTCGGAGAGGTAGCCGAGTCCACTTCGAACATCGGTCATGCCGACTCGTCGCTCACTTCCGGCCCCCGCCAGATTCATTGGCATCGTCGATGCCTAACAGGGGAGCGAAGGCAGATTTCGTGAGGGTGGTCTCCCTGGACTGCTCACCGACAGGGCCGAGTGTCGATGAGGATATCTCTGCTATTCTAAATAAGCCCGCACACAGCATATGCCGTTGGCAAGGCCATTCTCGTGGACAAGCTGCAGATAGGACACGTCCAGCTTGAGCTTCTTGGTTCAAGTATCGTGATCTCGGATCACTCCGGGTCAGGATCCGGCCGAGTCATCCTCCCGGCTGACAGAATTCAGGAAGTCATCGAGTACCTCAACTATCAGGTCAACGGCAAGCTGGCTGAGCAGCGCCGCAGCTTCCGTCTGACTTTGGACCCGGGAGAAATCAACGCATGGATAACGGCAGGCTCACAGGAGGTTACCGCCACGCCTTTGGACATCAGCCTTGGCGGTGCCCTTCTGCAAGTTCCCACGAGCCACAATAAGCCGCTTGGACGTGGCGACACCTGCGTGGTCCGTCTCGATCTCGATGGCCGTGTCGCCGTACTGAACAGCGAAGTGGTGCGGGTCGGTGTTGGGCAGCTTGCGGTACGGTTCGTGGATTGCGACATCGATGGAAGCCTCGCACCGACCAGTGAGTTAATGCACCTGTACTCTGAGATGCAGCGGCGCTGGCTGGCTAAGCGCTTCAAGTCATAGGGTAACCGGGCAACGCGCCGACTCAGGTCTCATACAGGGCTGGATCACAGCAGATGTGCGAATCCGCCGGCAGAGTCGCAGCCCGACGGGCCAGCTCCAGGCGCCACTGCGGCGTGAACCCCAGTGCGGCTTCCACCGCCAGTATCGAGGGGTGTTCGGCGATGGCACCGGTCATCAGAGCGCGCGCTTTCCACCACCAGAAGCGCTGAAACTGAGGGCTCAGGGGTTCGGCCAGCCATCCGGTCGCGCGGGAATCACCCAGCCGCAGAGCGAGAACACCGGCGAGGACAGCATCGCCGAGCCCATGGATCTGCTCAGCGGCTTCTGTCGCCCTGGCCCGGTCACCGCTGCGCATGGCCAGTTCGAATCGGGATTGCTCCAGGCTCTTCTGACACATCCGTTGCTGCGTCCCTGAGCCCAGTGTTTTGAGGAGTTCATCCGCCCTGCGCATGAGCGCGGTCGCTTCCTCCAATTCATCTGCGAACACCAGCGGCCAGATCAGCAGCAGCAATGCATTGACAGCGTCCGGCGGGTACAGCGTTACGAGGGTACGGGCGGCTGCCACTGCGCCGGTGGCGTTGCCAAGCAGCAGGCGGCTTTCCGTCAGCATTTCCCAGCCGACCGAATCATAAGGTGCTGCCCTGGTCAGGTAGTGGAAATACGACTCCGCCTCCCGGTAGAGGCCTGACACCATCAGCAGCAGGCTGTAGGGCCAGCCGGTACCTCGCTCCGCCAGCGATCGGGCGATATCTTCGCCCAGGTCCAGATCCCCATCCCAGTAGACGGCCAGTAAACTGCGCACGAGCCTGGCATATCCCCGGCCGTTACCCTGTCCTTTGCTCTCGAGGATGGCGCGGGCTTCATCGATGCGATGCTGATCCCGGTCGATGGTTGCCATGCGCAGTAACAGGGAAGCCAGGTCCGCCCAGCCCCAGTACCATTCGGGATCCTGCTCCAGTACCTCGGTCAGCAGCCGGTGATGGGTGTCGTAGCTGCCATAGCTGTGAATGCTGAGCATGCGCAGAAACGCAGGGTACGCGGCGGGATTCGCTGGCACTGCGCGGGGTAGCAGGCTTTCACCCAGCACCCGGGCGATCGCTGCTGACATCTGCTGCTGCAGCTCGTAAGGGTCCTCGTGCTCACCGTGGAAGCGCTGCGACCAGCGCCGCTGCCTGGTTGCCAGATCGATGAGGTCGAGCGCAACGATCGTCTGCTTTCCTGAGACCTGCAGGAAACCATCGACGAGCAGGTCGGCACCTGCTGGCAGTTCAGCGCCTCTCAGCAGCGCGCCGGGTATGACATCGAAGCGCGGCCAGCGCGCAACCTGTCGTCGCAGATGCTCGGTCAATCCTTCCGCCAGCCAGCCGAGTTCCGCAGCTGGTGTGAGGTTGCGCAGGTTGGGGATGGCGATGATCTGCTGCCTGGCCACGCTGCGCTGTCCGCTTTCCGGAGGATTGGCCGGCGGCAGTCGCTCCACCAGCCCGGTCAGTCGATAGCCGCGCCGGGGAATGTTCTCGATGCACCCCTCGTCTGAGGGTGGATTGCCGAGCACATGACGAATCTGAGAGATGCGCTGATGAACGGAGCTCTCCTCTACTGGCCGGCCTTTCCAGGCGATTCGGATCAACTCAGCGATGGAGACGACGGTTCCTGAGCGTTCGAGGAGGCAGACCAGCACGTCCATGGCCTTGGGCGGTAAGGTTCGTACCTCATCGTCGCAGCTCAGCCGGTTGCGCTGCGGCTCGATGGTCCATGTTCCAATCCGGTAGACGGCCTCGGCAGGCATCGATCAGGCCCCACCCTTTCCAGGATCGAGCCTTCGAGTTTACGCCGCGCGCTGTCTCTGACAAGGCCAGGGCAGCGGCATGCCCTATTCCAGAGCATGCACTCCCGCAGCCGAGAAAGCCGGTCAGTCGTCCTGCTTCTTCGGCCGGTCCGGCAGGTCGACCTCGGATACAAAAATGCCGCTGGAAGCGCTCATGTTCTGCAGGCCGTAGCTCCGACCGGTGCCTGAGGAGCGGCCGCTGATGCCTTCGAGCCGCCCGGTACCACCGGTGATCACGGAATTCACCTCATAGGTGGACGTATTCGGATCCGCCCAGTGATAGCAGTACCAGCTGGGCCGGCTGTCATCGAGTTCGAGAAACACGAGATCACCGCTGCGGTAGCGGACGACCTGGGAGATCGAGAGGTAAAAGAGTGTGGCGCCAGAGGGCGTGCCGTACTCGTCGAAGTCGCAGTAGCTGACCCCGTCCCAATCCGCGATCTCGCCGGCGTTGCTGGCAGTAAAGCGGCCCAGGCATTTGTCCGTGCCTTCAGAGTATCCGCTCGAGCCGAGTATCCCGTTCATGTCCGAATCGATCTCGACGGACGCGACCCCCCATCCGGACGCGTCGCCCTTACAGGTGCGGGCTTCGGCCTGCGCACCGACCAGCATAAGAACGGCCGTTACAAATGTGATCAGAGTTCCTCGAGTCATCGCCCCTCCCATTGTCAGGCTGCTTCGTTATCGAGGATTCTAATGGCCTCCCTGTGCGGGGTTCTGACACCCCGCTAATGTGTCACTAATGAATCACTGACGATCAGGTCCCTGGCCGGCTGCCGCAGCCGTTTTTTTCTTACCCGATCACGGAGCGGATCGCATCACTCAGGTCCCGAAGGCTGAACGGCTTGCGGAGAAAGATCAGCTGATCCGCGGATTCCGGCAGCTGCCTGTGCCACTCCGCATAACCACTGATCAACACGGTCGGGACTGCACCGGCAAGGGTTCTGACCTGCTCCATGACCTCCGTGCCGCTCATCCCCGGCATCGTCAGATCAAGGACGAGGGCTCTGATGTCCTGCTGGTGCCGCTGAAACAGCAACAGGGTTTCGCTGCCGTCCTTCGCCTCGAGGACTTCAAAACCCATGCGCTCGAGCATCTGCTGAGTCACCCAGCGCACCTGTGCTTCATCGTCAGCAAGCAGAACCAGTCCGCTGCCTTGCCACTCGTCCCGACGCAAAACCGGAGGATCGGGACGATCACCGGGTGGCGCTATCGACGGCAGGGTCACTCTGATCCGGGTCCCCTGATCCAGGTCGGTTTCAACCTCGATCCGACCGGAGTGAGCTCGCACGATACCCAGGGTAAGGGAGAGACCCAAGCCGCGGCCGGTGAACTTCGTCGAGAAAAACGGTTCGAACATGCGCTCCCTTGTTGTTTCGTCCATACCGAGGCCGGAGTCCTCGACTTCGAAGAATACGGAGGCATCCGATGGATCTCCCGGGACTACGCCCTGCTCCGCCCCAGGCAGAGGACCGGTCCTGATGGTGATAGCGCCGGGTTTTCCGTTCAGTGCTTCGGAGGCATTGGAGACCAGGTTCAGCAGTATCTGACGGATCTGCGAAGCATCCACCATCACCCACAGCGCATGCGGGGCGAGATCAAGAGTCAACCTGGCCTTTTTCGAGATCGCCGTGTGCATCAGTTCCCTCATCCCTTCGATCAATACGTTGAGATCGACCTCGGCCTTCACCGACCGGCCTTCGCCAGCATAGGTAAGGAGCTGATTCGTCAGTTCCGCGCCACGCTCTGCCGCCGATCTGATGGTGCGCAATTCCTTCTCGATCGAAGCACCCATGAACTGCTTGGACTGCGCGAGATCGGCACTGCCGAAAACCGCCATCAGCAGATTGTTGAAATCGTGAGCAATCCCGCCGGCCATCACACCCAGAGTTTCAAGTTTCTGTGCCTGCCGGACCTCCTCCTGGAGGCGTTCATTGTCTGACTCGGCGTTGCGCAGATCTGTGACATCCCGGATTGTCACGATTCGCCCCAGCACGGCCCCTCGCTCCTGGAGGTCTGTCATCGTGAGATTCAGTACCCGACTCTCCCCGTCCGTTCGCAGATATTCGGCTTCATGATTGCTCAGTGTCTGCTCTATCGGCATACAGACGACAGCCAGTAACGCCGGATCGCTGATGAGATCGGCGACAGGTCGATGAATCATGAGCCGGTCTTCGCAGCGGAACAGCTGATTGGCTGCCGGATTGACGGCTCGGATCAGACCGTCCCGGTCGATGATGATCAGCGCATCGGACATCGTGTTGAGAATCTTCTCAGCCGCGATGTAGGTGGTTATCTCGATCAGATGGAAGCGCAGCGCCCCGAACAGCGTGGCGATGTGCATGACCAATGAGATCAGATAACTGAAGGGGTAGATGGCAATGCCAAAAGCTGGCAGGAAATCCACCATCACTACCGGGGCCAGGGTGTTTCCCAGATAAAGGGCCCTGAGTTTCTGCTGAACAAGTGTCCCTGGCGGATAGCGTTTCATCTGCTGCCGGTAACGCAGGGGTACTTCGATCAGCACCAGGAGGAACCAGGCCATGGGAATCAGGCCCCAGAGGGTATACGACGGATAGGGCCCCCAGGAGTACCGGTACGGTTCGGAAAACAGGAGAGGCGACGTCATACAGAACAGGGTAATCAGGAGGGAGATCCCGTAGTGGGCCAGTATCGCCCGGTCCAGATCACGCTGATCACCGGTAATTGAGACGTGCAGGTGATACACCACAGCAGGCAGCATGCCGACAGCGATCTGGCTGAGGCGCACATAGAATTCGATCGCCTCCGCGGAAGTTGCGGATGCCACTTCGGCCAGACAGAACAGCCACCACGCTACTGCAATACCGAAAATGGCATGCATACGAGCGGCCAGAGAACCCGGATTACGGGAAAAGATCAGAAATCTGGTTAGCAGGGATGCGGCAGCAGCACCCTGGAGCAGCAGGGCATGGACCTCAGGATTGATCACCAGACCTGTCCGCATACTGCAAGCCTGGGCAGCCTGCATTCCGCGGGGAGCGAGGCGGTGTAATCACAGACTCAGATCCGGAGTCGCTGAGCGATCAACGATACATCCACACCCCTGACAGCGACAAGCTGATCTAGAGCGCAGTCTCGTCCCGCCGGCCTCGCCCGCTCGCCTCAGCGGATCGCCCCGTAGATGATGGCCCGCAGCTTGCGGGTCTCATCGATCCCCTCCGCCGGCAGCAGCTGGGTCATGTACACCACGATGATTCGCTCGGCGGGATCCACCCAGTAGACGGTGTGGTAAGCACCACCCCAGCCATATTCACCCACCGAACCGGGAATGCCCCGCGCGCCCAGATCCAGCGTGGTGGAGACTCCCAGACCGAAGCCTTCACCGGGCCTGAACGGGATGTCTCCAAGATGATCGACCGTCATCAGGGCGACGGTCCTGGGGCTGAGAATCTGCACCCCATCGATGCGCCCGCCGTTCTGCAGCATGCGCAGAAAGCGGGCGTAGTCCATGGCGGTGGAGAGCAGACCGGCGCCACCGGAGAAACTGACACGGGGGCCCTCCACATAGGCGCCCTGACCCACCATCGCACTGACCTCGGGGGCGCGCTGGGGGGCGCCACCTTCCTTTCCCGCGGAATACACCACCGCCAGCCGCGCGCGTTTCGCCGTGGGCAGGTAGAAGTGGGTGTCTGTCATACCGATGGGATCGAACAGCGCCTGTTTGAGATACGCATCCAGCGACTCGCCTGAGACGACTTCGATCAGCGCACCGAGGATGTCCGTGGCGTAGCCATAGACGAAAGCGTCTCCAGGCTGGGCGTCCATCGGCAGTGCCGCCATCCGCCGCACCGTCTCCCGGATCGGCTCTTCGCGATGTGCGAAGTACCAGCCCTGAATGCCTGCATCTGCCCACGCCGCGGCGGCAGGTCCGTAGCCATAGCCGATCCCGGCACTGTGGGTGAGGAGATCACGCACGGTAATGGCGCGATTCGCTGGCACGATGAGCGGCTCGCCCGCACCGTCTGCTACGGCAACCGTCGTCTCCTGGAACTCCGGAAGGTACTTTCCGAGCGGATCACCTATCAGCAGTTTTCCTTCTTCCTGCAGCTTCAGCACGGCAACGCTGACAATCGCCTTGGTCTGGGAGGCGATACGGAAGATCGTGTCCCGCTCCATGGGCAGAGCGGCTTCCCGGTCCCGGGCGCCGTGAGCCGTGTGCAGAACGACCCGCCCATCCCGCACGACGAGCAGCACCGCACCCACCAGTTCTTCGCGCTGGATGTAGTCTTCGAGCAGGGCGGGCGCCAGATCCAGTCGTGCGGCCGACATACCCAATCGTCCCGGGCTCGCGGCCGACAGCTCCATCCCCTGCACAGGTGCCGCAACCCAGCTCACCAGTAAACACAGACAGAGTAATCCTGCTCGCATAGTCCCTCCCTGCCACGGGCATTCAGTCGCTACAGGCACACTACACCGCGACCCCCGGCCGCCGCCATCCGCGGTCATCTGCTATCCTCCGCGACCATCGCCCGGATGGTGAAACTGGTAGACACAAGAGACTTAAAATCTCTCGGCCGCAAGGCCGTGCCGGTTCGATTCCGGCTCCGGGCACCAGACATCGCATAAGGAGACCTTCATGGCCTACCGCGCCTTCGCCATCGATCTCGACGGCACCCTGCTCGTCGGCGAGCACGTGCCGGAAGACAACATCACCGCCCTGCGGATGGCCCATGCGGCCGGTTTCCAGATCATGATCGCAACCGCCCGCTGGGTGCAGATGGCACAGCGGGTCGAGGCGGAAATCGGCATCAGGGGCCTGGTGATCGCCTGTTCCGGCGCCCAGGTGCACGACCCTGTCAGTGGCGTGGATGTATTCGATGAGCGCCTGCCTGCAGATTTCGCCGATGCGCTTTTTACCCTCTGCGATGAGGAACGCTGTATCGCAACGGTAACCGTGAGCGATCGGGTGCTGGTGAAGCTGGATGGAGAACCCGACCCCTCCCAGATGCCGGAGGAAATGCACTGGGTCCCTAAACTCAGCGGTGCCGCCCAGAGCCTGCCTCGAGTCGCAGTGATTCAGGGCTCTGCAGCGAACGAGCGGATCCGCCGGGAGCTGAAAGAGAAGTTTCAGGACCGGGTGCTGTTCGTGAACAGTATCGGCCCTACCGGGAAAACCCTGCTCACGCTCACCTCGAAGAAAGGCAGCAAGGGCGATGCGCTGCGCGCAGCCTGCACGCATCTGGGCATCACACCAGCCCAGGTGATCGCCTTCGGGGATTCGGAAAACGACCTGGAGATGTTCCGCGCGGCGGGCGCTTCCGTGGCCATGGGACAGGCCGACGAACATACCAAATCCGTGGCCACACACGTGACCGCGCGCAATGATGAAGCCGGCGTTGCACGGGCGGTCGAGCGCATTCTCGCCACCGGGGCACCCTGATGGAGAGTCAGACCCTCACTGCCAGTGACGGCCACGCTGTGCACTACTACCGCTGGCTGCCGACAGGCGCGGTCAGAGCCACCATCCAGATCGCCCATGGCATGGGTGAACATGCTGCCCGTTACGACTGGGCAGCCGGCCGGCTGAACGCCGCAGGATACGCAGTCTACGCGGACGATCACCGGGGTCACGGACGCTCCGCAGAACTCGGCTTCGGCGACCTCGGCGAGGATGGCTGGAACCGCACCATCGCGGATACCCGGCAGCTTCGCGAACGCATTGCCGGTGAATACCCCGGCAGGCCCCACGCACTGATCGGCCACAGCATGGGTGCGATGCTCACCCAGCAGTACCTGTATCGTCATGGTGGAGATCTGCAGGCGGCGGTGATCTCAGGATCACCCGGTTTCAGCGGCATGCTCAAACTCCTCCTGTCCCAGACCATCGCCCGGATCGAAGCCTGGCGCCTGGGCAGTGAGGGGGAGTCCGAACTCCTGCAGAAGATGCTCTTCGGTGATGCAAACAAGCCGTTCGACGCGCCCGGGGCATCCGGCTTCGAATGGCTGTCCCGGGATGCGGACCAGGTACGGCGTTACGTGGAAGATCCTGCCTGTGGATTTGTGCTGCGCGCGGGCAGTCTCTCCCGCCTCTTCGCTGGCGCCCGGGAAGCGCGCAGCAGGCGCAGGATCGCTGAGATCCCCGCCGATCTGCCCGTCTATGTTTTCTCCGGCGGCGCGGATCCGGTCCACGATTCGGAGAAGGGTCTGGACCGACTCCTGGCACGCTACCGGAAAGTGATCAGAAATCTGGAGTACCGTCTTTACGAAGGCGGCAGACACGAAATGCTCAACGAAACCAACCGGGAAGCTGTGATGGCGGACCTGCTCAGCTGGCTCGAGCAGGCGCTGTTTCCGGCTCTTTCTCAGCCGGAGGGCGCCAGCCCGGCATAGCTGCCTCATCGCCGTAGCGACTCACCCGTTCATGCACGGTATTCAGTGCGTTGTAGATCATGCGGGTGGCATCCGGCACTTCGGTACCTTCCGGAAAGTAGATGGGATCGAGAATGTGTGCACCAACCGGGCCAGGAAAGATCTCTCTGGATCCTTTCGGTCGCAGTTTTCGCAACCCGGTGAGAAAAACAGGTACCACGGGCACGTTCTTCGTCAGCGCCAGAATGGACACACCGTGGCGGAATTTCGCCATACTGCGGCTGGTGGAGCGGGTGCCTTCCGGAAAGATGATCACATTGCAGCCTTTGTCGAGCAGCCACTTCGGATAGTCCAGCGCCTTGGAGCCTCCACCACGCTGAATGGGGAAGGTGCCCATCGCCAGTGACTGATACCAGGGCTGCATCACCAGTTCCTTGCGCCCTTTGATAAACCAGCGGTCGGCGGCAGCACCCGAATACACATTCCAGCGGATGCGTTGCGGCAGAGATGCGTGCAGTACCAGTCCGTCCATATGGCTGGTGTGGTTGGCGACGATGATGCAGGGCCCCTTGATCTGCCGGAATTTTTCCCGGCCGGTGATTGTCAGAGGCTTACAGTAGGGATCAACCCACTGGCTGTACGCGTGGCGACGATAGGCAAGCCGCCCGATTTTGGCCCACCAGGTGATTTGCCAGGGATGTGGCCCCACGGTGCCGGCTTCCTGGGAAATCAGTTTCTCAAACAGGTCCATGTTGATGGTCGGCAGGATCTCGGTATCCGAAGTGGTACCGAACTCCTGAGCCAGAGTGGCCCGGTAGGCTTTGAAATTGTCCGGCGCTTCGAAGACCGTGCACTGATCCCAGTCACCCAGCATGCTGTAGCTGTACAGCACCCTGGCTTCCCAGCGCGCCAGGGCTTCGTGCACGCCGAGCAGTACACGGGGATCTTCTTTCGCTGCCCGCAGGCCATCGGAGTGATAGCGCATGAGCATCACGTAGGTTGGCATGATGCTATGCGCCGCTCGGAGTTTTTCCCTGCAACATGTCGACAAACGCGTCGATGTCCATCGCCGGATAAGTGGTGATCTTGATGGTGCCGCGGGAACCGAGTTCCATGGATATCCGCGACATCACCTCGTTGGTTGGTGCGTCGATGATATTCACGAAGTCGTACCCACCCAGCACGGCGAACTGGTTAATCACCCGTGCACCCATGGATTCCACTTCCTTGTTCACTGCCTTGAGGCGATCGGGTCGCTCTTTGAGTGTCTTGCGCCCTTCGTCCGTGAGCGTGCTCATCATGATATAGATAGCCATGTATCCCCTCCTCCTGTGTGCTTAAGTGTACGCCGCAGGGTGGATTCCGAAACCGTTGAAAGCGGCGTGCAAAGCGCTTAATGTATTGCGCCTTACTTTCTCAATTGCTTCCCCCTCGAATTCTTCCCCTCGAATTCTGCTCTGCTGCGCTATTTTTCCAGCACGTACAGGCCAGGCGCATCCCCGAGCGCGGGAAATTTTTTCGAGCCGAGCTTATTCGGCGCCTTGACCCGCTCCGGGGCACGGGCATTGAGCCAGTCGATCCAGTGGCTGGTCCAGGGACCGTCGTGTTCGATCGCGTTCTGCAGCGCTGCTTCGGCATCCGCCGGAAGGTCCGTCGCAATCCAGTGTTTGAGGTGTCTATTGTCTGCCCGACCACTGATCGTGGAGGTGTGATTCTGGTTGGTGAGCACAAATTCCACCTCCCCGCCGAACAGCTGGGTGCTCCGGTAGCAGGCTTTCCACGGTGTGATGTGATCCGTGCTGCCTGCCATGATGTACACGGGGTATCTGATTCTGCTCAGATCCACCCGCTTGCCGAGCACCCTCATCTCCTTCTTCGCAAGCCGGTTGTACTGGCCCAGATCGAGGAAGTCGCACTGCATCTCCGCCGGTACCCGGGTGTAATCCATCGACCAGAACAGCAGCGGATGCTGCAGCGGACTCTCCCCCAGCAGATAGTTGCTGCGGAAGAAATTCATCACGTTCTCTTCAATCCGCAGCATGGCGAACATTTCGAACACGTCCCGCTCGGAGAATACCCCCCGGCTGCGTACTGCCGCCTTCTGCGCTTCCACGGAGCGCTCGGTAACAAACAGCCCGAACTCACTCTCGCCGGGTCTGGAATCGAGCACATTTACAAACAGTGAGAGGGTCTCAATGGACTCATCTCCCCGGGCCTGCAGTACACCGGCGGCAGCGGTTGAGACCAGTCCACCCGCGCACAGACCCATGAGATGCACTTTCTTCTGCTTGCTGACTTTCTGTATCACTTTGATGGCCTCGATGATGCCATCCGCATAGGTGTCGATATTCCAGTACCGGTGCTCCTTCGTGGGATTGCGCCAGCTGATGGCGAACACCGGAATCCCTGAGTCGAGCAGACGTCGAAACAGGCTGCGGTCCGGTGTCAGGTCTCCCAGATAGAACCGGTTCACCTGGCTGAAAACATAGAGCAGTGGAATCGGTGAAACCTGCCTGGTCGTCGGCCGGTACTGAATCAGCTCGAAGAGCTCATTGCGGAACACCACTGCGCCCGGTGTGGTCGCAACATCTTTGCCAACCACGAACGCCTCGCGATCTGCGACCGCCGGGTAACCATGATTGTGGCGCACATCGTCGACCAGATTACGCAGTCCTTTGAGCAGGCTGCTGCCCCGGGTCTCCCACAGCCGACGCAGCGCTTCCGGATTGCCGAGCAGGGTGTTGACCGGTGCGGCAATGTCCTTGGTGGCATTGAGCACGAACCGCGCGCGCTCCCGATCGATGCCGTCCAGCTCAGAACTGTCAAGCCAGTCGTCGAGGGCCTGTGTCCACGCCCGGTAGGACTGTCCGAGGCGACGGTAGAAGCCATTCTCCCGCCAGGCGGCGTCCTTGAATCGGGTATCTCCGGCATCCAGGACGGTGTCGCTGACGCCGAGCCAGATCCTGCCGAGTTCCCCGCCCAGTCTGCGTCCGGAATCGAGTACCGCGCGCGGCTGCACCGAGGCTTCTTCGATGATTGCCCCCCAGGCATCCACGATCGACCTGGCGTCGACCCCGAATCCACTCGCGGCCGCCGCACCTTCCGTGCGCTCCGCAATCGATTCCGGAAGGACCTCCGGTTTGTTTACTTCGTTCGCCATCACTCTCCCCAGCTGCTGTCGGACTGCCGATTCCCCGGATCTGCCTGCATGATAAACGAGATCCTCCAACCCAAAAGAAAAAGCCCGCGACTCCAGGGGAAATCGCGGGCTATTCAAGGGCCGCTGCAGCAGGGCACAACCGAAGGCTGACCCTGATCGCGGCCTCTTATTAGAGGATTAACCTGATCAGGCGGCGACGGCCTGGGCAACCTTGTTGCGGGCTTCGTCGACGGGGCTTTCGGTGAAAACGCCGCGGACCAGCTCGCCGGTCTGCTCAACCGTGCTGCGCACGATCTCGCCACGTGCCTTGAGGTCTGCCTGCACGCCTTCCCAGAGGCTCTGACCGTAGTCACGCTGCAGTTCGACAAAAGCGCCGACATCACGCACTTCCGGCAGCTTGGCGACGTAGGACTGGTTCAGCTCGAGGTACTTCTTGAAGTTCTCGGCGGACAGCTCAACGATCTTGACCATCGCGCTGTTGTTCATTTCGAACAGGTCACGGGTCAGCTTGGCGGTATTGCGGAGGCCATTTTCCAGTTTGCTCATCTCTAATCTCCTTTAAGTAAGAGTGATTGACAAAATTTTAGATCCAGGCCTTCGCCAGCATTTGGATTCAAGTGAGTCCTGGCGCTGGAATTCGGGGCCGTGTTGCGATGCACAAACGCATTGTGCACCACAGCATTGTGCACTGCAACTATTTTCTGGAAAAAGTTGCAGCCCCCGCTGCAGCGGCCTCAGGCCGCCTGATTCGCCAGTTCTGAGCGCCGCGCTGTGCCGCTGCGCACCTTGCGGATGATGCTCGGAGAACCGGTACCGGCGCGAACTGCCTGCCCGCCGATCGCCATCAGGCGTTCACCGGCACCGAGCAGGTCGTCCCGCAGAATCGATGCGTCCGGCAGCGCTCTGGCACAGCCCGTGATCCCGAAGTACAGGCGTCCCGCGTAGCTCTGTACCGTGATATTCACCGCCTGCCCATGGGCCGGTATCGACACCGGGTAGTGGGTGAGCATGCGCGCCCCGTTGGAATACAGTGGCTGCCGGGGGCCGGGCACATTGGAGATGACCAGGTTGAAGGGTGGTCGCTGTCCGGGAAGATTCACAGCACCACTCGCCTCAGCGAAGCGCGCCAGGCCCTGTAGCAGGGTCGGTAAACCCGGCAGCGCAACGTCCGCATCGAAACTCCTGGCAAGATCCAGGGTGAGTGCTTTGGCCTTCCTTGCCGAGCGGGCAATCCGCCGCAGGCGCTCGAGCGGATCCGCGCTGTCCGTCGCCAGTCCGACCGTCATCAGGGTCACCTGGTTGTTACTGGCGGAATCGTTCGGACGCCGCAGGGAAACGGGGCAGCCGGCCAGCAGTTGCTTATCCGGCAGTTCGCCGAGGCGGGAGAAATAGCGGCGCAGACCGCCTGCACACACCGCCAGGAACGCATCGTTGAGCGTCGCATGGGAGGCCCTGGCCAGCGATTTCAGGTCTGCAATCGACAGGTCCCCGGCAGCGTAGACACGCTTGGAGCCGATCGCATGATTGAATCGGGTGACCGGCGCCTGCTCCGCTGCGGCGCCAAAGCCTTTCCCGGGATCGAAGGCGCGCCGGAAGAGCCGGGCGGCGGTATCCAGACTGGCCAATGCGGCGGCAGGCTGTCTTGTCTGATACTTCAGCAGATTTTCCAGTGCGCCGATTAACAGGCCTGCAGTGCCCGTCCCGCCCGGGACTGGCGTGGTGCCGGCGGGCTCGACCACCCGGGGCAGCGGATCGGTGTCCATGATGGCTTCGATCATGCGCTGACCGGCGACACCGTCTACACAGGCATGGTGGACCCGGTTGTAGTAAGCGATCCGGCCACCCTCGA
The DNA here is from genome assembly GCA_041395945.1 of Pseudomonadales bacterium. NCBI lineage: Bacteria > Pseudomonadati > Pseudomonadota > Gammaproteobacteria > Pseudomonadales > Pseudomonadales bacterium. The sequence goes on along the minus strand of JAWKZN010000001.1, from coordinate 1,062,786 downwards.
GTCCGGTGAGTACCCACAGATCCCACAAGGGCTTTGAGCGATCGAGCCGTAATTCGTGTAACCGGGCAATGGTCGCTTCCAGTTGCTCCTGACCGCCGGGTTGCGCCACCGCCAGGGTATGCACGTGATTCTCGAGATCGAACGTCGGATCCTTCACCCATTCAGGGTGGTCCAGTCCGAAGGGCGTCGCCTGCAACCGCATCGTGAAACAGGGGACCAGATGAGCGCGGGAGGCCAGCAGTTGTTTGAGTTCAGCGACGAAGGTATCCGCCCGGACACCCTCCGCCAGTTCAAGTACCTGTACAGAGGCGATGTGCTGCGGAGCACGCTCGGACTCCAGGTAGAGGAAACCGGCATCCAGTGCGCTGAGTTTGTTCATTGGTTCGCTGCTCCTTTCGTCGGGGGACGGGTCGGGTGATGGATCGGATGAATCGCGGATAGCTTCGTCCACGGCACTCACCGAAGGAAAAAGCAATTACTATGCCAGACCAGATATTTAAGTAACTCATTGATATTTATAAATATAATTTCTCACGTCCATATCTGCGCCTGAATCAATCCGGTGCACTTCCTCTAACCTGCGCATTTACTGCATCAGCCTGGTGCATCTCAGTGCCCGTCTTCACAGCTACGCTCCATGGCCATCTTCGCCCCACTGTGTGACAGCCGTGTGAACTTCGCGACCGGCACCGGCCCCATCGAGGCCTGCGGCTGCGGCCGTGGCCGCGGCCGTCGGAATACTGCCCGGATAGTGACGCTGTGCACCAGAACCGCGTGATCGGACTATTGCAGCGCAGCAAAAAGTTTATTGACGGCCTGCAACTTCTCCGCAACACTTCAGTGTCGCTGTGTCGGTGGATGCCGGCTGCGCCTGGAAGAAGCCGTTTTGTACGAAAAGCTGTACCAGAAAGAATTTGCAGAACCGTCGTCCACCGGATCGAGTTCCCATGGACCCTCCACCTGGGATACCGCCACTGAACTGCCCCGTGTCATGCTCGAAATGACCTCACTGACCTATACCTGGCCATTGCTCGGTGCAAGCCCCAGAGGCGACGGCCACACCGTCATGGTCCTGCCCGGATTCACTGCCGGTGACCAGTCCACCCTGGTGCTGCGGCGTCTGCTGCAACAGCGCAACTATCGCTCCCTGCCCTGGATGCTCGGTCAGAACACCGGCAGTTTCGAACTTCAGGACCGCCTCATTACCCGCTTCCAGGCCGTTCTCGCAGAGTCGAACGGCAAGGTCTCACTGATCGGCCAGAGCCTCGGCGGTGTGTTCGCCCGGATTCTGGCGCGCCAGTGGCCGGAACGGATCCGCCAGGTCATTACCCTGGGCAGTCCCTTCGGTTCCAGCGGTCCGGAAACCGTGAACTCTCTCGTCAGCCGCCTGTTTCAGCGGGTCTCCGGCATGAGTCCGGAGGAGATGCGGGATCAGATGCTGGATCTGCGCGCCGAGCCGCTGCCCGTGCCCAGTACGGCCATCTACAGCCGTTCGGATGGAGTGGTCCACTGGTCGACGTGCATCGATCGAAGCGGGACAGAGTCGGAGAATATCGAAGTTGTCGGCAGCCACTCGGGCATGGCATTCAATCCCCTGGTCCTCCACGCCCTGCTCGACCGGCTGGCACAGCGCGACGGCCAGTGGCAGCCATTCAGGCGCAACACCCTGTGTCGTTCGCTGCTGTATCCGGTCCCTGCGAAGCTATAGCGAGGAGCCGTGAGAGAATTCAAGAAATATCCGAACCGACGCCTCTACGATCTGGAAGAGAGCCACTACGTCACAGTCGAAGACGTCCGCCGCCTGATCCTCAAAGGGGACAGCATCCATGTCACCGACAGCAAGGACGGCTCGGACATCACCCGCCAGATCCTGCTGCAGATTCTCTCCGAGCAGGAAGCCGCCGGACACGAACCGGTGCTCACCAACCGGGTCATCGAGCAGATGATCCGTTTCTACGGCGACAATGTGGGTAGCGTGGTCTCACGCTACATCGAGCAGAGCATCCTCATGTTCCTCGAACATCAGGATCAGTTGCGCCGTCGCGTGCGGGAAATGAGCGAACTCAATCCGTTCAATTTCATGCGTCAGGCGATGGAGCGCACCTTCGCAGATCCCCGCCGCAGCAAGAAACAGACTGCAGAGAACGGCGGAGACGACTGAGTCTTCAGTTGTGCCGCGCTGCCAGCGTCCTTGCGACGATCCGATAGACGGCCGAATTGAATCCCAATCCCATGTGTGAGCTCTCCACGACCCGATGGGTGACGTTGGGATTGACCGCATCGACACAGGCCTGCCAGGAAACCACCCCGTCCGTCTTTGAATAGATGGCGGTGATCGGAGTCACGATCTCCCGGCGCTGACGCGCCTGCAGCATCAGGTTGATCTGAGCAGGGGTCAGACCGGTCTGCCGCATCACCATGCTGCCGATGCTCGTACCCTGCACGCCACCCCGCACCGGGCTCCCCAGGGTGATCACCTGGCGGATGAGGTCCGGTCGCTCCCGGGCAATCTCCCTGGACAGGGTTCCACCCCGACTCCACCCCACCAGACTGGGTTGCGCCTGGGATTCTGTCTGTATGGCATCCAGTCTTTCTATCAGAGGACCGAGATAGGCCAGCATTCGACCCCGGTTGACCCCCATACCCCAGGGCGCGACTGAATAACCCAGGCTGCTCAGAAACCGCCTCAACAGCCAGGTGGACGTATCGTCAGCCATGAATCCGGGCAGTACCATCACCGGCCCGCTGCCTTTGGGCAGCTGCAGGCGCAGCATGGGCAGTTGCGCCATGAGCACCGCAGCTTCGGCGGCAACCCGGCCCTCCAGCAGACTGTGCCAGTGCGTCGGCGGCCCGATCTCTTCGCTGTCCATGCGCTCTCCATACAACTGTTCAAACCGCTCAGGGGTCGCGCTCGTTGAGCAACCCCTATAGAATTCGCCGCTCGCCGTTTTGTGCCCGGGATATCTGCTACGGGGCTTTCGGCGAATAACTCTGGCTGAGTGGCAGAGTGGTCATGCAGCGGACTGCAACTCCGCGTACGCCGGTTCGATTCCGACCTCAGCCTCCACTTCCACCGACAATACTTCCGCCCGAATACTTCCGCCCGCCGGCTCGGTGGCGGTGTCGCTTCAGATCCGCACCCGCTGATCGACCTGCTCGCTGTGGCCATCGATGTCATAGGACATCACCACCAGATCGCGGGTGGCGCCTGCGCGATCCTCCACAAAATCAGCCAGCAGGGCCTCGACGACGAAACCCAGACGCTGGAAGGCGGTTCGCGCTCCGCGCTGATCGGCGACCATGTTGGCCATGAGTTTTCTCAGGCCCAACCCCCGGGCAACATCGAATATTTCGCTGATCAGGGATCGGCCGAGCCCGCGTGTGCGGTACTGTGGGCTGACGTTGACCCGTATCTCACCCACCCGGCGCGTCCAGCGGGCGGGAGTGCGATGCACGGTCGCATAACCGATCAGTCCCTCGGCGTCGTATGCCAGGATAGAGCTCGACAGCCCGGATTGCAGATTGGCGACCCATTCATCAACCACCTTCGGCTCGGTGAGGTCGACCCTCAGAAACATGAGGTCCGCTTCGGACAGGCCGTTGGCGAATTGCAGAATCGCATCGCGATCGCCCGCTGTCATGACCCGTAATTCAACTTCCGAGCCATCCGGCAGCCTGATTTTTTTCGGAAACTCGCCCTGTTTTACTGATTCGTTCATCCGGCCTCCCTAAATGGCTCTCTCTGCAGCAGACGCGGCGGTGTGCGCACGCGCAGCCTCGAGCAGGTCGTGGTAGGCACTCTCCACCGCCGCCGTCATCCGCTCCAGATCAGGCAGAAGCCGACGTTCCGCCGTGAATCCGAAGAGCATTTTCTGGTTGTAGCTGTTGACCGCCACACCGTAGCCGAGCGTGCCACCGAGCATCATGATGCCGGTCATCTCCAGTACCTCGTGTCCGGCTATGTACTGGGGCACCTGCACACCCGGCACATTCGTACAGGTGAAGTTGATGCCGTAAAACGGCGGACGTGGACCCGTCTGAGGCGGGATCGGCGGTGGATTGCGGGCCAGCCAGGCGGTTGGATCGAACGTTGTCCCCACCAGCTGCAGCGGTGCCATGAGGGTGGGTGGCAGATTGAACCCGCTCTCCTGCATGAGCGTTACCGCCTGGGCTTCCTGAGCGTCTTTGATCCGGGTGGTTTCTGCGATCACCGCAGACAGCCGCTCGACCACAGGCAACGACCAGGCCGGAAATCTGGGGAACATCGCGGACACCCGATTCCCCAGGGCACCGGCGTCACCTTCGGTTCTCACATTCACCGGACACATCAGCCGCAGAAACTGATTGGCCGTGCTCTCATCGTGAGACTCGAGGTAGCGCGCCGCCCCTTCGGTGACTGTCGTGAGCACCACGTCGTTTACCGTGCCACCGAAGGCACGACGAATCTCCCGCAGCTCTGCGAAATCCCGGACAAACCAGCGCAGCCGGCGCTTCGGACCAACAAAACTGGCGTTCCAGGGCGCAGTGATCGCGGGCTCGGTCACAAACCGCGACATGGTCTCCACGCCGCGCTGCAAAAGCGCAGCGCTTTCCCCGTCCCGCTGCAGAATCCGCAGCGGACTGCGCCGGGTGAAGGACTCCGCACTCTCCCGCATCGCTTCCGTGGCGAGCTCGAGGGCGCTGGGCAGAGGCGCAGGTTGCCAGGGCTCGGACGGCGGGGCTGGTGCCGGTGCATCGGGCTGAAAGTCGTAGAGAATTGTTGAAAGATGCACTGCCGATGCACCATCGATCAGCGCATGGTGAATCTGTGCGAGCAGCAGGGTCCGATCAGGCACCCCGGAAACCACCACATATTTCCAGAGTGGCCGGTTGCGATCCATGAGCCCTTCGTTGAGTTCGACCACGGCGTCTATCGCATCTTCCATCGGGGTGCCTTGCGGCAGCTTGTGCGGCACGATGTGGTTGCGCAGATCGAAATCCGGATCGTCCACCCATTTCGGGTGAGCGAAGTTCATGGGCACCCAGGCCAGTCGCTTGCGAAAGCTGGGTACCAGGTGCAGGCGGGACTCGATATGCTGGTAAACGCGCTCGAAGGGCAGCACTCCGTCGATCACGGAGATGCTCGCGGTCTGCATCGGGCCGCTGGCTGTCTCAGAGTAAAGAAAACCGGAATCGCTTTCCGTCAGTCGCATCTCTCGACACCCTCCCCCGTCAGTGTCAAGCCGCAAAGGCTCTGCCGAATCACCGTACGCCGATCGGGTCGTCGAAGTAAAGCCCTGTGCGGAGACCCGTTGCGTTACTGGGTCAGGCCCTGCTTCAAAGCGGGCCAGGCTGCCCGAAGATAGGCGATCATCGAAATGAAGGTCATGATCGCAGCCACATAGAGGAGCACATAGCCGATCATCACCCATGGCCGTTCGAGAACCGGAGGATTGGCGAGCAGGACCACGATGGCGATCATCTGTGCGGTGGTTTTCAATCTTCCGATCCAGGTTACCGCCACCACGCCGCGCCGGTTCATCTCCGCCATCCACTCGCGAAGCGCGCTGATCACAATCTCCCTGCCGATGATGACCAGAGCAGGCAGCGTGAGCCACAGTGAAGCGTGATGTCCGATGAGAATCGCAAGGGCAGCGACCACAATCAGCTTGTCTGCGACTGGATCGAGAAAAGCACCGAAGGGTGTCGTCTGCTCCAGACGGCGGGCCAGATATCCGTCCAGCCAGTCCGTGAAGGCGGCGAGCCCGAAAAGCACGGCGGCAATCAGATAGGTCCCGGGACCGGGCAGGATGTAGACCAGCACGAATACCGGGATCAGCAGAATGCGGATCAATGTCAGGAAATTGGGGAGATTCATTGCCTCGATGCTTAACTGCCGTGTTCGAGCCTGGTGGATCTTAACCCAGTTCAGGAGCCATGCAGAGCAGCGTAAATGTCATCGGCCAGCTTCTGACTGATTCCGCTGACCTTGGCCAGTTCCTCGCGACTGGCGCCTTTCACCGCGCGGACTCCGCCGAAGTGCGCCAGCAGTTCACGTCTCCGTTTTGGACCCACTCCCGCTATGTCATCCAGTTCGGAGCGGTTTCTGCGCTTCTGTCGGCGCTGGCGATGGCCGGTGATCGCAAACCGGTGTGCCTCGTCCCGGATGTGCTGCAGCAGGTGCATGGCAGCACCCTGTGAGGGCAGCAGGACTTCCTGGTCCCTGGAGAAATAGCGTTCGAGATCGGGGCGCCTCGCCGGTCCCTTGGCAATCCCCAGCAGCTCCACATCGTCGACCTGCAGCTCTTCGAGAACCTGGCGCGCCCTGCCCAGCTGGCCCTTGCCGCCGTCGATGATGAGGATATCCGGCAGTTTGCCTTCCCCCTGCTTGAGGCGGGTATAGCGCCGGCGCAGGGCCTGCTCCATCGCTGCGTAGTCATCACCGGGGGTGACGTCCTCTATATTGAAGCGCCGGTAGTCCGACTTGAGAGGGCCCTGGGTATCGAACACCACGCAGGAGGCCACGGTTGCTTCCCCCATGGTGTGGCTGATGTCGAAACACTCCAGACGCGCAGGCACATCTTCGAGGCCGAGGGCCTCCTGCAGCGCAACGAACCGCGCATAGACGTTGCGCCGGTCTGCAACATAGGCATTGGCGCTGTGTCCGGCATTTTCCAGTGCGAGACTCAGCCAGCGGGCGCGCTGGCCCCGTACCTGATCGACCACCTCGACTTTGCGTCCCGCCAGCTCTCCGAGCGCCTCGGAGAGCACTTCGGCCCCGTCCACCGCCACGGAGGTAATCACCGAGCGGGGATAATCCCGCTCGCTGCTGCCCAGGTAATACTGGGAAAGGAAAGCACCCAGAAGTTCTGTGTCGGCAAGGCCGAGTTCGTTTTTCGGAAACCAGGTGCGCTGACCGAGCATGCGGCCGCTGCGGAAAAAAAGCGCCTGTACACAGCAGGTGCCCGATGACTCGGTCAGCGCAAAAACATCCACATCCCCTTCCGCGGCGTGCACGTACTGCTGCTCCTGAACTCTGCGCAGCTGGGCGATCTGATCCCGATACCGTGCGGCACGTTCGAACTCGAGCTCACGGGCAGCCTCATCCATACGCCGCTGGTAGTGTTCCACCACCGCCTGGCTGCGCCCTTCGAGAAACATCACCGCGAGCGAGACGTCTTCCTGGTAGTCGGCAGCTTCGACCAGCCCCACACAGGGACCGCTGCAGCGCTGAATCTGATACTGCAGACAGGGTCGCGAACGGTTCCTGAAAAACGAATCCTCGCAGTGCCGGAGTCGGAACAGTTTCTGCAGGATGTTGATGCTCTCGCGCACCGCACTTGCCGAGGGAAAGGGTCCGAAGTAGCGGCCCGTTTTCCGTTTCGCTCCTCTATGGAAAGTGAGACGCGGAAAGTCTTCCTTGTCCGTGAGGTAGATGAAAGGATAGGACTTGTCGTCCCGCAGCACGACGTTGTAAGGCGGCCGTTCCTTCTTGATCAGGCTCTGTTCGAGCAGCAGCGCCTCGGTCTCGCTGTTGGTAACCGTGATTTCTATGTCTGCAATCCGACTGACCAGCGCCATCGTCCTGCCGGCCAGACCCGCAGCGCGGAAATAGCTGCTCACCCGGCGCTTCAGATTGCGCGCCTTGCCGACATAGAGGGCCTTGCCCTCGGCGTCGAGCATCCGGTATACGCCCGGCCTGCTGGTCAGGCTGGCAAGAAAACCCTGGTGGTCGAAGACATCCATGCGGCGATTGGCAACCGGTTGGCAGAAGCGCACCTACTATAGTGAGCGCCCCTGGTCCCGGCAAACCTGGGCAGGAGCGGGACCGCCTCAGTGCGCAGCGTCCAGCCGGTTTCCGCCATTCACCACGCCATAGCGCACCGCCAGCAGCACCAGCTCGACATCGCTGCGCACATTGAGCTTCTCGAAGATGCGGTATCGATAGCTGTTCACCGTTTTCGGAGACAGGTGCAGATCGCTTGAGATATCTCTCACTCTGTGACAGTTCACCACCATCATCATGATCTGCATCTCCCGACTGGAGAGCTGCTCAAAGGGATCCTCCGACTCACCGTCATAGGCGGTTACTGCAAGCTGTTGCGCAATGTCGCCGCTGAGATAACGCTTGCCGATAAACGCTTTCCGGATCGCAGCCAGCAGTTCCTCAGCATTGACCGATTTGGTGAGGTAGCCGAAAGCGCCCGCCTTCAGTGCCTGGCCGGGAAACGGGCTTTCTTCGTAGGCTGTCAGAGCGATGACCCGCGGCCCGGATTCCATACGCGCAATCCTGCGGGTTGCTTCGAGACCACCGATGCCCGGCATGCAGATATCCATCAGAACCACATCCGGATGCTGCTCCCGGCACAGCCGCACAGCCTCCTCCCCGCTGCCGGCCTCCCCGATGATTTTCACACCGGAGACATCCTGGAGCATTCTCACGATCCCGATGCGAAACAGCCGGTGATCGTCCACTATCAGTACCTGGATCATTCTCTTCTCCCCGCTGTCTCCCTGATGCAAGCAAATGGATCAGATCCCAGGGCAGCACATTCACATACCTCCGTGTGCATACCGTCCTGATCTGTCTCCGCCGATGGCGGCTGGGGAACTTACATTAGAACCGGGTGTTTGCGGGTACAACACAGGCAGGCCAAACACTGGTGGAGATCCACGAAATCTCCACAATGCGATAGCGGGTTGATATCAGCTGCTGAAAGCCTGCAGACCGGTCTGGGCCCGGCCGAGGATGAGCGCATGAATATCGTGTGTGCCTTCGTAGGTATTCACAGTTTCGAGATTCATGACATGGCGGATGACGTGGTACTCGTCTGAGATACCATTGCCGCCGTGCATGTCCCGGGCCATGCGCGCGATCTCCAGGGATTTTCCGCAGTTGTTGCGCTTGAGCAGAGAGATGTTTTCGATCGCCAGCCGACCTTCATCCATCAGCCGTCCCATACGCAGACAGGCATGCAGACCCAGTGTGATTTCTGTCTGCATGTCCGCCAGTTTCTTCTGAATGAGCTGATTGGCAGCGAGCGGTCGGCCGAACTGTTTACGCTCGAGGGTGTAGGTGCGTGCGGCATGCCAGCAGAATTCAGCGGCACCCAGGACACCCCAGGCAATTCCGTAGCGGGCCTTGTTAAGGCAGCCGAAGGGGCCAGCCAGACCCCTGGCATCGGGCAGCAGATTCTCTTCCGGTACCATCACATCATCGAGCACGATTTCTCCTGTGACCGAGGCGCGCAGACTCATCTTGCCTTCGATTTTCGGCGTGCTGAATCCCTTGAACCCGCGCTCCACAATGAAGCCACGGATCACGCCATCCAGCTTCGCCCACACCACCGCCAGATCGGCGATGGGCGAGTTGGTGATCCACATCTTGGCACCGTTGAGCAGATACCCGTCACCCACCCGCTTCGCGTTGGTGACCATGCCGTTCGGATCGGATCCATGGTCAGGCTCGGTAAGCCCGAAACAACCCACCCACTCCCCTGTCGCGAGCTTCGGCAGGTATTTTTCCCGCTGCGCCTCACTGCCATAAGCGTGGATGGGATGCATTACCAGAGAGGACTGCACACTCATCGCCGAGCGATAACCGGAGTCCACCCGCTCAACTTCCCGGGCCACCAGGCCGTAGGACACATAGTTCACCTCGGAACAGCCGTACTTCGCAGGCAAGGTCGCACCGAGCAGGCCCAGTTCGCCGAGTTCGTTCATGATCTCCCGGTCGAAGCGCTCTTCCCGGTTGGCGGAGATCACCCGGGGCAGGAGCCTGTCTTTTGCGTAGTCACGAGCGGTGTCGCGGATCATCCGCTCCTCGGCGGACAGCTGCTCGTCCAGCTGCAGAGGATCGTCCCAGGCGAAGGCCTGTCGTTCGTTACTCATGATTTCTAAAAGCTCCTGAATTTCACCCGGGTACACGCCTCTATCCAGAGCGCGCGATCTGCCGCGCTTGAGCGGCACGGTCTCGACGCGCTTGAGCGGCGCGATCTGCCGCACATCGGCGAAGAGGCTAAAGGACTGGCGCGGTGTCTGCAATCTTGCCTCGCGCTATACTCGCCGGCCATTTCTGAATCACCTGGAAGTCTGCCATGGCGCTGGATGCGACGACGCTGAATCAGCTCATCGATACCCTCGAACGCTTCGTGCGGGAGCGGCTCATTCCCCTCGAGGCTCAGATCGCCGAAGAAGACCGGATTCCGGATGAGGTGATCGACGAGATGCGTGCGCTCGGTCTGTTCGGACTCACCATCCCGGAAGAATTCGGCGGTCTCGGGCTCAACACGGAAGAGGAATGCCTGGCTGTGATCGCCCTCGGCCACACCTCCCCCGCCTTCCGATCAGTATTCGGGACCAACAACGGAATCGGTTCCCAGGGACTGGTGATGGACGGCACCCCTGAACAGAAGGCCCACTATCTTCCCAGGCTCGCCAGCGGCGAGATCATCGGCTCCTTTGCGCTGACCGAGCCGGACGTGGGTTCGGATTCCGCCGCCGTGCAGACCACGGCCACTGCGGACGGAGATGACTTCATTCTCAGCGGCACCAAGCGCTTCATCACCAATGCACCCCAGGCCCAGCTGTTCACCGTGTTCGCCCGTACCGACCCGCAGGTAAAAGGTGCCCGCGGGGTCAGTGCGTTTCTGGTCGACGCGCATCTGCCGGGCATCACCCTCGGGCCCAAGAACCGGAAGATGGGCCAGCAGGGTGCCCACGTCTGCGATGTGATTTTCGAAGATTGCCGGGTGCCGCGCAGTGCCATCATCGGCGGACCGGACAATCTCAACAAAGGCTTCGCGACTGCGATGAAGACTCTCGATCGCGGGCGCCTGCACATCAGCGCGCTGGCTGTCGGCTGTGCCGAGCGGCTGATCGAGGAAAGCCTGAGCTATGCGATCAACCGTCGCCAGTTCGGTCAGGCGATCGCACAGTTCCAGCTGATCCAGGCCATGCTGGCAGACAGCAAGGCGGAGAGCTATGCGGCCCGCTGCATGGTGCTGGACGCCGCCCGGCGTCGCGATGCCGGAGAGAAGGTCACGACCCTGGCCTCCTGCTGCAAACTGTTCGCCTCGGAGATGGTCGGCCGTGTCGCCGACCGCGCCGTACAGATTCACGGCGGAGCTGGATACATGGAGGAGTACGCGGTGGCGCGCTTTTACCGGGACGTGCGGCTGTTCCGGATCTACGAAGGCACCAGCCAGATCCAGCAGACCGTGATTGCAAAAAACCTGATCCGGGACGCCAGCTGAAACCGCAGTAAATCGGGATCAGCGAACCCGCAGCGGCAGATAGAGGCTGAACGTCGTGCCCCGGCCTGGTGCGGTGCGCACATCGATGGAACCGCCGAGCTCCTGAACCAGCCGGTGCACGATGTGCAGGCCGAGCCCGGCGTGGCTGCCGCCCTTGCTGGACTCCTTCGGATCGGCAAGCCGATCGAGGACCGATCGCGGTAATCCCGGACCGGTATCCCGCACATACAGCTCGACCCCTTCCCGACCTTCCCGGAACACGCCGCTGGTAACCCCTATCTCCACACTTTCCCCGGTGGCCGCCTCAATGGCGTTGCGCATCAGGTTGTTGAGTATCTGAGCAAGCCGCTGTTCGTCGGAATCCACCCGGACAGTTCCCGGGGGCAGATCCATGGTGGTGCGCACAGTATGATCGGCGGCATAGCCGCGATGCAGTTCGTGCACGCGTCTGACCAGGTCGTTGAGGTCGAAGGGCTCTATCACCACATCCGGTTGCGACTCCGCGTCGGTAATCGGCGGTACATCCCGCGCCCGCTGAATGATTTCCCCCGCCCGTTTCAGCTCGGACCCGATCATCTGCAGCTGCTCTGTCGCTGAGGGTTCATGCTGCAGTCTCATCTCGAGAATGTGCAGATAGTTGTGTACGACACTTAACGGATTGTTTGCCTCATGCACCAGTTCGCGCAGCCGTTTCTCTTCACGCTGGCGATAGCGCTTCAGCAGTTCCTGCTCCTCCGATCCCCTGCCTGCCAGCTCTGCAAGCCGCTGGGCAAGCTGATCCGCATAGAGTTTCAGCGCAAACTCATGATCGACATCATCATCGACCCCGAACAGCAGTGCACCGAGACTGCGGTCGCCATGACGAAGCGGCAGACACAGCGCTCCGTCGGTTCCGATCCGGCGCAAGAGCTGCCGATCACCCACCGCAAGGTCACTGGAATCCGACAGTGTCCGAATTTCCCCGCTGCGTGTGGCGGCTGCAATGGTGCTCACCGGAGAGTCCACCTGGATCTCGATATCACCGCCTGCGGCCACGCGCAGGCGGTTATGATCCTGCAGCAGCAACAGCGGTACCTGGCGAAACAGACTGCGCGTCGCAAATTCATGCGCGTCACGGACTTCCGCCGGTGTGCGCCCCATCCGCAGGAGATCGGCAAGCATCGACACCTGCCGCTGTACCCACAGCCGGTTAGACCAGTCTTCGTCGTCTTCCCGATTCAGACCGAGCTGGTTCATCAGCTCCGCACAACGGGTTGCCGCCCAGTCCACCAGATCGGCGAAATTCTCCGAACTGATCTGCAGCAGCCGCTGGGCGAGCTGACCGGCGCGATACTCGTCGAGTACCTCGAAGGCATCGACAACCGCAAGAATGCGGATTTCGATGCCGGCATCTTCCAGCAGCTCGGCACGGATGCCGCGAAAATCCACGAGCTCCTGGAGAGCCCGATCCTGGAGAAGATTGACGCCGGAGACGGCCAGCAGAATCCGCCAGCGCACGATCTGTGGGTCGGCGATACCCACCTGCTCGGCGAGCACTTCTGCCAGGAAGGCCGAACGCAGGACGGACTGCCACTGATCCAGTCCGAGTCTGGCACTGCCGGAGACCGGGAGCACCGCCCAGGCCTGGACCTGGGCGATCTGGCGCAATCTGGCGCTGGAAATATTGCGCAGGTGGCGGCTGAACACATCCGGATCCGCCGGACAGTCGAGCACGTTGAGCCAGCGGCCGAGCAGGTCCGCATCGGCACTGAGTACGAGCTGCAGGCGTTCGATATCCGGCGGCTGCGCACTGGCCGCCTCGAGATACCGATAAATGACCGCTTCCGGGGTCACCCCCTACTCTCCGTCCATCCGCAGAACTGCCTCACGCCGCTGGCTGTTTCTGGCTTCCCGCCAGTCACCACCAACCCGGGTTCGCGGCCGGTCATCGATCGCGACAGAGCTTCCCGCACACATGCGCCCATGCACCTGCATGCCGGTAGAGGGACCCATTCTAGGAGGCCATCGGGGTACACCCCATGGCCAACATGTAAGGCGCTCGCAACGCGGTGCGACGGAAATCCGCAAGGCCTGCCGGTCCCAGGCCTACCTGGCGACGCGGTTCCGGTACTTCGATGCCAATAACCTGGTCATTTAAAGTATTAATATCAATGGGTTATTGGCCATTTCGCCTTTGGATTCTATATCCTGCCGCGACACCTTGCGGGTGCTGAAATCCCCCGGACCCCCGTTGACTTGCCCCCGCCAGGCACTTTACACAATATGCGTGGTTTCGTAGAGGGCCACGCATGCGATTCGTCACTTTCAATGTCAACGGCATCCGCGCCAGGCTGCATCAGCTCGCCTCGGTGACCGAAAAACTGCAGCCGGACGTGCTCGCACTTCAGGAAATCAAGGTCTCCGACGAGCAGTTTCCCCTTGAGTCCGTGCAGGCTCTCGGCTACCCGCATGTGAGCTATTACGGTCAGAAGGGCCACTATGGTGTCGCCCTGCTGTCAAAGACCGCGCCGGTAGCCGCACAGCTGGGCTTTCCCTGGCGGCCCGCAGATCAGCAGCGCCGCTTTCAGAGTGTCGACTACCGCTTCGGAGATTCGCCGCTGCGGATCATCAACGGCTACTTCCCTCAGGGAGACAGCCGCACCCATCCCACCAAATTTCCTGCCAAACAGCAGTTCTACGCCGACATCGAACGCTATCTGAACGAGCACTGCGACAGCGACGCGCCGGTGATCCTCGCAGGTGATATGAACGTTGCGCCTGCAGACGCGGACGTCGGAATCGGCGAGGACAACGCAAAGCGCTGGCTGCGCACGGGGAAAGCCAGCTTTCTACCTGAAGAGCGCGAATGGCTCGACCGGCTGTTTGCCTGGGGCATGGTGGATGGCTACGCAGCGCGGCCAACCGAGGAGCGACTGTTCAGCTGGTTCGATTACCGGAGCCGGGCGTTCGAACAGGAGCCGAAGCGCGGCCTGCGGATCGACCTGATCCTTACCTCGCAGATACTGAACGGTCGGCTGCAGGGAACCGATATCGACTACCGGATACGCGGCGAAGAAAAACCTTCAGACCACTGTCCGGTCTGGTGCGATTTCCTTCTGTAAACGGCGCATCTCGTCCCGCAGCGCGGCGGCCGCGCGCCGTGCGCCCTCCATCGGCGACCCGGTGTCTGCAAACAGAATCGACCGGGATGCGCTGATGATCAGCCCCTGGCCGCGACGGTCGCAGCCAGCCGCCATGACCGATGCAAGGTCCCCTCCCTGTGCGCCGATGCCTGGCACCAGCAGGGGCATATCTGCCACCACTTCCCGGATTCTGCCGATGTCGTCTGCATAGGTGGCTCCCGCCACCAGCAGCAGATTGCCGTGCCGGTTCCATTCCCTGACTCCCCGCGCGATGCGCAGGTATGTCGGGTCCTCCGCTGGATGGTTCTGCAGCCAGGCGCTGTCGGGATTACTGGTACGACAGAGCACGATCACACCCCGATCCCGATATTCGATGAAAGGCGCGAGGCTCTCTTCGCCCAGATAGGCGTTTACAGTAACCGCGTCCGCGTCGTAGCGCTCGAAGGCTTCCCGGGCATAGAGCCTGGCGGTGGCGCCAATGTCACCCCGCTTGGCGTCCAGAATCACCGGGTGTTCGGGATGACGCTCATGGATGTAGGCGATAAGTTCGGCAAGCTGATTTTCCCGGCCAAGTGCTGCGAAGTAGGCAATCTGGGGCTTGAATGCGCAGACCAGCCCGGCAGTCGAGTCGACAATGTCGCAACAGAAACGCAACAGGCCATCGTGGTGCTCGCGTTCCCGCTCGCGGTAGGATGCAGGCAGGCGTTCGAGATCCGGATCGAGCCCGACACAGAGCAGACTCTCTCGTGACTCCCAGCCAAAACGAAGCTGGTCGATGAAGGGATTGCGGGTTATGCGGGTAATAGAGTTGCGGGGCGTCACGGCGGGCGAGTATAGCCCAGGCGCCTGCACAGGGGCACAGATGTCTCAACAACTCTGGAACCTGTCACACAAAGTGACCGGCTGGGGCAGTTATCATGGTCCGCCGGGGTCGTTTCAGCGGACTGACCAGTCTGGAGAGCGACGGAGATTAAGTTGAAATGAGATATGTAATTTATTGTTTTATATGTTGTTTATCTTATTCAGCTGCCGGGAGAACACCTTCTGGCACGATTCTCGCAATCCAACGTCCACAGGCATTGAATCTGTTCACGCCAGAACTTGAAGACAAACCTGGCGACGCAATCCGCGGCACACGCCGCCTGAGCCGTCGCGCATTCGGGAGATGATCATGGCGTCAGACAACATCGTGGAACTCGACTCAGCCCGGTCGAGGACCTCCATCAAGCAGGACAAACGCCTGCACGCACGGCTGGAGAGCGACGATCGCCTCTTCACCCAGGTTGTACTGTCCGCCGACGATCCCGAACTGGTCGGCACCACACTGTCCTGCACAGCGATCAACCTCTCGGTCGGTGGCATCCAGTTTCGCACCAACGCCCCGGTGCCGCCCGGTTCCCTGCTCGATCTGTGGGTTGACGTATCAAGCCGTCCGGGGAAGTTCTTTCTGGCAGGAGAAGTCCGCTGGAGTCGTCCCACCGGCGAAACGAACGCACGCGGCGAGAGCGAGTGGTTCATCGGTGTGCAGCTGAAGTCCGGCGCCGCCACCGATATCGTCGACTGGCGGGACTTCCACGCCAGCGCTTACGCGCGCTGAGGGCTCTTTATTCGCGCTGAAGGCTCATTATTCCCGCTGAGGGCTCTTTATTCGCGCTGAGGGCTCTTTATTCCCGCTGAAGGCTCTTTATTCCCGCTGAAGGCTCTTTATTCGCGCTGAAGGCTCTTTATTCGCGCTGAAGGCTCTCGCCCTCTCCCCCGGTGCCGGGGCCGCTGCGTGTTCGTATCTGTGACCTGCATCACCCGCGCAACCCGCGCCCCGTCGCGGTCAGACCACCAACAACTTGGTGTAATCCGCGTGTAAAGGATATCCGTATCAGCAGAAGGATCAGAAAGGCGGTGAGTCAACCCAAGGTCGTACCACTGACTTCGGCGACGAAGAAGAAGTCGCCCGTACCGCCGATCCTGCACAGCGTGCGTCAGCACGCGAAGAAACTGCTGGGCGAACTGCTGCAGAGCCTGTTCAACAACATCGACGATGCCCTGTTCGAGATGGCGGATCGCTCCCGCAGCGACGCTGATCAGAGTATGTACTTCGAATCGATGCGGGAGATCCGTCTGCATCGCAGTCAGATCCAGAAGTCCTTCATGAGCGAGTTTTATCGCGGATTCGAACTGGCCTTCGAATCCAGCGATGTGCCTGAGACACTGGACTTCGACGAGGCAGTAGACAACATTTCACTGGTTGCAAACGACGACCTCGAGGTCACCGTCGCCATCGCGGGTATTGTTTCCAAAGTCACCAGCCAGCACTCACTTCAGATCATGCAGCTCACCAAGCGGATTGATCATCTGGCCAAGGATTGCACGGTGACCGAACGGATGAATCCACTCGGCCCGGAGCGGCTGAGCCACACCTTTGTCGCCGCCATCAGCGATCTGAACATCGACATCAAAGTTCGCATCATTCTGCTGAAACTCTTCGAGCGATTCGTCATGGAGCGTCTGGCACCACTGTATGCCGAGGCGAACCAGCTGCTGGCCGAAGCCGGCATCCTTACCGATCTGAAAAACATCATGCGCTCCGGCCGACAGCCCGAGAGCGCAGCGCGCCCCTCGACCCGAAGTTCCGGCCCCCTTAGCGGCGGCGGACGGGATGGGTCACATTCACCAGGTACGGGCGGCTACGGCAGCGGTCCGGGCTACGGTGGCAGCGCCTCCGAAGGCTCAAGCACTGGTGGGGCCGGTTACGGCAACCAGGACAGCCCTGGCTACGCAGGCACCGGCTTCGGTGTAATTCAGAGACTGCTGGCAGCTTCACGGGGCGGTGCGGCTTCACCCGGTGTGGACAGCACGGGCTCTATCAGCAGCTCCGACGTGGTTGCCGCGTTCTCCGCAGCCCAGAGCGATATTGCCGACCCCATCGACATCGAGCATGTGCCCCCACTGCTCGACCTGCGTCAGATGGTGTTTGCCCGGGCGCCGGAAATTACCGGCCGGGAAAACGTCCAACTCAGTCAGTCGGACGACGACGTGGTGAACTTTGTCGGCATGCTGTTCGACTACATACTCAATGATCGCAATCTGGCCATTCCGATGAAGGCCCTGATCGGTCGCCTGCAGCTGCCTATCGTCAAACTGGCGGTCATGGACAAGACCTTTTTCGAAAAAAGCAGTCACCCGGCGCGGCAACTGCTCAACGAACTCTCCAGCGCGGGGATCGGCTGGAGCAGTGCGGCAGAACTCAAGCGCGATGCGCTGTACAACAAAATCGAATCGATCGTACTTCGCGTGATGAACGGCTTCAAAGACAATCCGGATCTGTTCTCCGAACTGCTCAAGGACCTGAGAGGTTTCGTCAACAGCGACAGCCGCAAACGGCGTCAGGTCGAACAGCGGGTAAAAGACACCGAAACCGGACGCGCCCGGACCCAGGCAGCGAAAGCTTCGGTTCAGCAGCTGATCAACCAGAAGGCCTGTGGCATGCGCATGCCACAGGAGATCGGTCGATTCGTCAGCGAGTACTGGTCGAAAGTGCTGGTATACGCCTGTGTCAGCGGTGGAGATCACTCGCCCGTCTGGCAGCGCCATGTACAGACGCTGGACGACCTTCTCTGGTGTCTGCAGCCGCTGGATAAACTCGAGGATGTCGAAACCCGCGAGGCCAAGGTTGGCGGGCTGATCGAGGCGCTCAAGGCCGGGATGGAAGACATCAGTCTGCCAGGGAATGAAGCGGAAGAGCAGGCCCGCGCCATTGCGCAGCACCTCGAAATGATATCCACCAACGATCGGGCCTTCCTCGAAGACGACAGCCACAGCGACCAGCGCGAGGCGCTCGATGCTGGTATGGAAGTCATGGAAGAAATCGTGCTCACCGCACCCACCGAACTGGAGGATCTGCCGGAGCCGGTTCCCGCCGAGCCCGAGTATCTGAGCCAGATTGAAAAGCTCAAGGAAGGCAGCTGGGTGGAATTCCGCCAGGACGACGGCGAGATTCTGCGCTGCAAACTCGCCACGATCATCGAACCCGGTGGACGCTACATATTCGTGAACCGCCGGGGTATGAAAGTCTCGGAACGCAGTCGCATGGGGCTCGCGGTGGAACTGAAGCGCAAAGCCCTGACCGTACTCGAGGAATCCCAGGTTTTCGACCGCGCGCTGCAGGCAGTCATCGGCAACCTCCGCCAGATGCACAGGGCACCGGAGCCGGCAACCCGCTAGGGGACGGGACCTACTGCGCTGTCGGCAGATGCAGCCGCGCCTGCCAATCGGAGGACGCCAGCATCCGCTCCACGGTATCCACTACTGCCTGAGTCTGGGCATCAATCTCAAGGTTGATCTGATCGCCGACCACCGCACTGCCGAGCGTGGTCCGCGCTATGGTCTCGGGGATGAGACTCACGCTGATCGTATCTTTCGCGCTGTCCACTGAGGTGATTGTGAGGCTCGCGCCATCAAGCGCGACGAATCCTTTGTGATGCAGGTATTTCATCCACCGGGATGGAATCCGCAAGCTGATATCCCGCCGATTTTCCGCGGCGTTCACCGCAATCACTTCCGCACATCCCGCCACGTGACCGGAAAGAATGTGACCGCCGATTTCATCTCCGACACGGAACGATCTCTCGACATCGACCTTCGAGCCCTCTGTCAGACGGCCGAGATTTGTCAGGGCGAGGCTCTCCTGGATGATGTCGAAGGTGACAGCGCCCCCCGAACACCCGGTCACTGTCAGACAGCAGCCATTCACCGCAACAGATGCACCCGTATCGAGACCTTCAGCCAGGGCACCCAGCGCCAGTGTCAGTCTTCTCAGACTAGGATGGTCCTCGACGCGGGTAACTTCACACAGTCCCTGGACGATTCCGGTGAACATGACGGGGCCTCACGGAGGGCTGTCTGGAAAGACCTGCCTTAAAAGCAAGAGGGCCGGTGAAGAGCCGGCCCGCCGGATGGATTCGAACTCGAAATCCGTGTCAGAGGGCGGCTGCCAGCTGCGCGCGACGGTTCGTTTCTGAATCGATATAGGTGATCCACTGCTGACAGATGCGCTCGTTGCTTTCATCCTTGCTGCCGCGTGACTCCTTGCGGCAGGTGACAAAGGATTCCCGGGCACTGGAGAGTTTTTCGCCGTTGAACTCACACATCCCTTTGACGATGTACACCTGAGGCAGCGAACGGATGCCCCCTTTGCGGATGGCGCCATTGGATGCGTCGACACAGGCATCGTACTGATCGTCGTCCAGATAGAGCTGCGCCAGCCGCTCGTAGATCCTGCCGTCTTCCGCGAGTTTGCCCGCCTCTTCATAAACGGGAATCGCCTTCTCGGTCTCCTGTGCCAGCTGCCAGGCCTGACCGAGGCCCTGCAGATTCTTGGCGTTGCGCTCGATCTTCTTATCCTTGAAACCCTGCTCCATGACCATGGCAGCGCGAAATGGCACCTGTTCCTGCATGAGCAGACCTGCCAGATTGGTCAGATCCCGCTCCTCGACCAGAAAGCCTGCGGTATAGGCCGCCTGCATCGCATGTACCTGTTCCTTTTCGTTGCCCTGCTGACCATGAATGCCGGCGAGCCGGATCCAGTACTCCCGTTTGGGGAACTGCTGCACCAGGATTTCGAGAATCTCCAGTACCTTCGGCCAGTTCTCCTGCTCGAAATACAGGTAGTTGAGCAGCCCCCACCAGTTTTCCTTGATGATAATCCCGCGCTCCTTGGCGATGCTGATGCCCTTTTCGATCTGCTGGATCGCTTTCGGATAGTCCTGCATCTGATAGTAGACCTGACCCATGAAGATGTGCGGATCGGCACCCGGGTTGTTGGCCTTGGTGATCCAGATCTCCATGTACTTGAGCGCATCCTTGTAGCGCTCCGCCACGAAGCTCAACTGAGCGAGGGTATAGAGAGTCGTCGTCTCCAGCCCCTCGGAGATTTCATCTCCCTGAGCGATGACCGTCTGGTATTCCTCGATGGCCTTGTTGTAGTTCTCCTGGGAGAAGTACACGAATCCGCGCATGTTGTGGACCTGACCGATCTCGTTGCCGTTGAGGCGTCGGCTGCGGTCGAGCATCGTGTCCAGCACGGCCATTGCGCCCGTGAGGTCCTTGGCATCAATGAGTTCCTGGGCTTCGGCCAGTTTCTTGAAGGTGGCTTCGCTCATGGACGGGACACGGCGGGTCTTGTGTGCCGGCTCCTCGTCTTCCGCCGCAGAGGCGGTCACTCCGGTGAGGCCCAACTCCCCGAAAAAGGGTACGCCGACCAGCAGGGTCAGCGCCACAGCGACAGCGGGAAGGTTACTGAGCATTCTCGTGAGCCACTGTAGTTTGAACGCGTTTGGGATTCGGTAATGCATGAATAATCTCCTGCCCGGGCTATTCCGACAGCTCGAAAGTGATCATGTTTCGAACACCTGCCACATCGATGGGTTCTCCATCCACCACCTTGGGCTTGTACTTGAACTTGAGCGCAGCACCAATCGCAGCCCGATCGAAGATGCCCGGAGGGCTGGCCTCGATCACTACCGGGTTTTCCACAGCACCGGTTTTGGTTACGGTGAACTCGAGCAGCACGTAGCCCTCTATACCCCGGGTCTGTGCACGTCGCGGGTAGACGGGCGCCACTTTGACAATCGGCAGGTACTCACCGTCAGATGAGAAACCGCCAACTCCGCCGACGTTGAGGTCGACGTTGACATTTACCGCACCGATGTCGACACCCTGGGATACATCACTGGTGTCGAAGTCCGGCTTCGGCATATCCGGTGGCGGTTCGTCCGGCGGCGGTGGCGGCGTGGGTTTACGCTGCTTCACCTCGAGTTCTTCGTCGTCCTGCAGCCTCACGAAATCCACCAGCCGGCCATCGAACTGGTCGGTAAAGGGATCCCGGTCGCTGGAGATCACTGACTGCATGATGAGAAACAGCACAATGGTCGTAATGATCCCGAGTACAACCGCGAAGAGATATCGAATTGCCATACGCTGATCCTCCTAGGATTCCGTGGAGATCGCGACTTCAACGAGGCCTGCGGCACGGGCCGCCGAAAGCACCGCCATCACCTTTTCCACCTTAGCACCCTTATCCGCTTGGACAACCAGTCCCCCTTTCGGGTTCTCTGCGTGCAGGCGCTCGATGTGGGCGCGTACAGCGCCGCTATCGACCTTCTTCTTGTCGATCCAGATGTCACCATTTTCACCAACGGCCACCAGCACGCTGACCGTGGGCTTCTGTGTCGCCGTCAGCGCCTCAGGTCGCAGCACATCGATGCCCGCCTGCTTGATAAAGGTCGCGGTGACGATAAAGAAAATCAGCATGATGAAGACCACGTCCAGCATGGGCGTGAGGTTGATGTCAGACTCATCGTCAGATCTCGAGAACCGGTTGCCCTGACGTCTCATATTGCAACTCTCCTTACTTCATCCACGCGTCTAGTGATCCATCGTCAGATGATCTTCGAACAGTTCGATCTCAAAATCGACCTTGCGTTTGATCAGCGTGGTGCCGAGCAGGCCCGAGAGCGATGCAATCATGCCCGACATGGTGGGAATGGTTGCCTGGGATACCCCGGCAGCCATGGAGCGGGCATTTCCGCCCATGGTGGCCATGGCATCAAAGACCGAGATCATCCCCGTCACCGTGCCGAGCAATCCCAGCAGAGGACAGAGCGCGACACAGGTCTGTATCAGCGGCAGATTACCGGTGATCCGCTCTGCGGCCTCGGATATCAGTCCATCTCTGATCTGGTGAGCGCTCCAGGAGCGCCGTTCCGCCCGATCCTCCCAGGTCGATGTGGCGGCGTGGATCACCTTGCGGTGCTCGGCCTGAAAGTACCAGAGCCGCTCGAAGATGAGCGTCCACATAAGGAAAGTGATGGCAGCGATGAAATAAAGGACATCGCCGCCCATTTCCAGGAACTGAATGATCGCGAGGTAGCCATCGTAAAACATATTGCTTCCTTGTTACGCCTGCGTTCTTACGCCTTCGTTACGCCTGCGCGTCCCAAGCCTGAGCGGAGTGACCCCTGGTCACTCCGCCAATTCCAGGCTCAGCCCAGTGCCCGCCCTGACTTCTCGGCATGATCCGCGACGATACCCGCACTCTGTTCTTCGAGCACGTGAATCACGGAGCGGCTTCGAGCCGCCACGATTGCGTGCAGCAGAGTCGTCGGGATCGCCACCACAAGACCCAGTACCGTCGTCACCAGCGCCTGGGAAATACCACCGGCCATGGTCTTCGGATCACCGGTACCAAACAGGGTGATGGCCTGGAAGGTGGTGATCATACCGATCACCGTACCGAGCAGACCCAGCAGGGGGGCGACCACCGAAATCACCTGAATCAGCGTGATGTTACGGGTCAGTTTCGGTGTTTCACCGAGTATCGCCTCACCAAGTTTCATCTCGAGGGTCTCGACATCCACATTCTTGTTGTCGTCATAGACCTTCAGCACACGACCCAGCGGGTTACCCGTATTGGCGGTGTCAGATTTCTTCTGCGCACTCACCTTGGCACCCACCATCGACAGGGTGATCAGGCGTTCGATGGCGAGCAGCACACCCAGAATACCGACGAGAATGATCACCGAACCGACCGAACCGCCCTGGCCGTCGCAGAAGGGCAGCCAGCAATCGCCCTTGGAGATGCCGCCGAACGGCGTGCCGATACGGTCACCCCAGGTGGAAGCCTGAATCAGCAGGGCCAGGAGGGATCCACGGGTCGGATCCACCCCGAACTCGACGATTTCATCCGGAGAAGCATTCTGCAGATCCGCTGCGGTGCGCGCGAACCGTGCAGAGGGCTGACGTGCCAGTTCGATGATGGTGCCTTCGTCACCCGGTTCGAAGCGTACATACTCGCCTTCAGCGATCAGCGCAAACGCACCAACCCGGACGATGTCCGTGTCGACTTTGTCGCCACTGAGCTTGACCACCGTGCCGGGGAAGCGGACCACTTTGCCCGATTCGGTCATTTCCCGCTGCAGCTCGTACCAGAGCGTCTCCATCTCTTCGATGGTGGCAAGTTCGGTCGAGGTACCCATCTTCTTGGCGAGTTCGCTCAGCCATTCGCCGCGATTGGGGATCTGCGCCGTGATCAGCGATCCTTCGAACAGGCCACGGGTATCCCCCGCTACCTGCTGCAGAACACCGAACAGTTCTTTGAGCTGGCCGAGCCGTCGATCCAGCTGTTCCTGCAGATCGCCGATGCGGATTTCGTTCTCATCGAACGTGGTCTCGAGACGATCGGACTTCTGCTCTTCACGGCGGCGTTCAGCCTTGGCGTCTTCCAGCATCTTTGCCTGGGAAGCCTTTTCCCGCGCAAACCGCTGCTCGCGCTCTACGTTGGTCCGGGACTCGACCACTCTTCTCTGTTCCACATTCTTCAGCAGCTCATCGAGGCTGTTCGCGGTGACCGATTGCAGGTCATCAGCGGCGGGTGGCGCAGCCTCTTCCGCCGCCTGGGCGAAAGCCTGGCTGCCAAGCGCCAGCAGCAGGGCTATCCAGAGTGCGCGCATCCACGAGGATGCGCGCATCCCGGTGTCTGCCTGAGTGCAGACGTTGGAGAACATTTTCATATTCGCTCTGATCTGTTTGATGTTGCTCATTGTGCTGCCTCCGGGCCGGGAATTGGCAGCGACAGCAGGTCAACCGACAGCTGCTTGCGCGCCATCCGGATGCCGTTCTGCACAGGCGTCTTGTAACTGTCATCGAGGGGCTGCCACTGACGGGTGCGGATGTTGTACATACCGGTTTCTTCCCCGTCCTGAGACTGATACAGCAGCGCGATTCGACCGACTTTGAGAATGTCCACTTTCCGCTCGACACCGTCAATCTCGACGTCGTCTGTATAGGACTCAAGGGTACGGCCGTATTCGTTCTCAATCTGGTAAGCCCGCAGAATCTGATTGAGTTTTTCCGACACGGCGACATCGGCGCGATCCATCATCTCGACCAGTCCTTCCAGCCGATTGGATCGTTCTTCCTCAAGGAAAGGCAGATCCAGGGAAACGAACTGTTCCAGGCCGTCGATCATCCTGAGCATGAGTGGGGTAATCTGACGTTCGATCACCGTCACTTCGTCGATTGAGCGGGTCAGGGTGGCCATCTCTTTTTCCTGATTGCCCACCTGCTTTTCGAGCTGCCGGTTGTACACCCGCAATCCCTCGATTTCCTTCAGAACGATCTTGTAGTCGCTCAGGAGTGCGCGGGTTTCCTCTGTCAGCGCATCAATTTTCGCCTGGGACTGCCTCGCCTGAGCGTTGAGCCGCTCCGACACCGCGAAAATGTCATTCAGTGTCGCGGCTACGGCTGATCCGCTCAGTGCGGCAATCACTGCACCGAGCAGCAACGCCACAATCCTGTTCCTATGTTTATTCATACGACTTCCTACGGGATTGCTTAGGTTTTATTTGACTCATCTGTCAAAAAGCTTCAACCGCTGATCCGAAGCGCAAACAGCATTTCAGCTCGCGATTTCTTCCTCTTATCAATGGATCCGCTTCTAGGGACGATCTATTTATCACAGGATCGATCTATCAAAGGATCCGATTATTAAAGGATCTATGATCACCCGGCAGGTTACGGCAAGACCCGCAGTGCTGCGGCACCTGGATCTGCGTCGGCCCTCCCCAGTGGTGGCCACTCCTCCTCAACGTGCCGGGCAGGCGCGAACGCACACCCGACGACTCCTCCTCGTTTACCAGCCTGTTCGACAGCAGTCGGTCAGCTGGTTCTCTATACAGCCTGGATAAGCTGCGAAGCTCTGCCAGGTTGTCCTCTTTATCCTTGTGCACTCTTTATCTTTCTGTGCACTCTTTACCTTTTGTGCACTCTCTACCTTTTGTGCACTCTCTACCTTTGTGCACTACTCTATCCGCATTTCTGCGCGCGCTCTATCTGCGTCTGTGCGCGCTCTATCTGCGCAATCCAGATCTGTGCTGCGTCTATGCTGTAGCTGGATGGTTACCCGCAATTCGAAACCTGGCGCGCGCAACCACCCCGGGCCTCGATGCGCTGGATCAGCGATTGGATGCCCCGCCCCTGTCTACCGCACGAAGGATCAACAAACCCCCTCGGGAAGTCAAGCGCGGAGCCGTCTTCAGGCCCTCTGCAATCGCTTCCTAATTGTCCTGCAGATGTTGCCGAAAAAAATTCAGCGTACGCTCAAGCGCAAGATCTGCAGACTCTTTGTCGTAGCTGGCGCGATGATCGCAATTGAAACCATGGTCAGCCGCGTAGACCTGCACACTTACCTCGGGATGCGCCGCTCGGATCTTCTCCACATCGGACATGGGGATGTGCGCATCCCGCTCGCCAAAATGCATGAGTACAGGGCACCGGGGCTTGAGCTCGGCGACCCCCGCAATGCCCCCGCCGTAATAGCAGACCGCGCCACTGACACTGTCGAGTTCACAGGCACACAGCCAGGACATCAGACCACCGAAACAGTAGCCGACGACGCCCACCGCGCGACCGCCCGACTCACCGGCGGCAAACGCCACCGTCGCCTGCAGATCCTGGAGGGCGAGGCGTCGATCCAGCTGCTGCAGGGCCAGTTGAATACCCCGCTGCATATCGGCACCTTCGTATCCCAGCTCCACATCTCTCTCCAGGCGATCGAACAGCTGGGGCGCGATTGCGAAGTAGCCTGACCGGGCGTAGCCATCCACCACATCCCGAATATGGCCATTGACGCCAAAGATCTCCTGAATCACCACCACCGCCCCTGCAGGCTCTCCGGCCGGCGCCGCGCAGTAGGCACCCAGACTGAATCCGTCCGCCGAGCTGACCCGCACTTTCCTCCCCATCGCTGCTCCTCCCATATCCGCATCCTCCTGCTTTCAATTCTGTGGTCTTGCGTCGAACTCCCGCCACCCCGGTGTCGCCGTACTGTCATACAACTGTAACAATATCGCCCCAGAATGGCCGCCATGCATACAGACCCTGCAGACCGGGCCCGCAGATGACCGCAAACACCATCCTGCTGGTCGAAGACGAAACCGACATTCGGGATATGCTGAAGTTTGCCCTGTCCCGGGCCGGATTCGAAGTCTGGGAGGCGGATACTGCGGAAGCCGCCCTCCACACCCTGGATGGCCTGCTGCCCAGCCTGGTCGTCGTCGACTGGATGCTGCCGGGGCTGAGCGGCGTGGACCTGGCGAAGCGATTGAGGCGCGATGAACACACCGCCAGACTGCCCCTGATCATGCTTACAGCACGAGGGGAAGAGTCCGACAAACTGAAAAGCTTCGAGTCCGGCGTAGACGACTATATCGTCAAGCCGTTTTCTCCCCGGGAGCTGATCGCCCGGGTAAAAGCGCTGCTGCGCCGCTCGGGCGCTGCCGCTGATGGTCTGCTCGAGCGCGGCAGAATTCAGATGAACCTCACCGCCCACCAGGTCACCATCGATGGCGCAGTCGTGAAGATCGGCCCTACCGAGTTCCGTCTGCTCGAGCTGTTCATGGGCAATCCGGATCGTGCCTTCGACCGCTCTCAGCTTCTCGACCGCGTCTGGGGCCGAAGCGTCTACCTGGAGGAGCGCACGGTGGATGTCCACGTGCTGCGCCTGCGCAAGGCACTGAAGCCTCATGGTCTGGATCGCACCATCCAGACCGTCAGAGGCATCGGCTACCGGTTTTCCCCCGAGTCGTGAACTGGTCCCGCCAGGATCTGCTGTTGCTGCTGGCTCTGCTGGGGCCCGCACTGCTGCTGGGCTGGCTCACCTCCGCGTTCGGCTGGAGCCTGTTTATCGCCGCGCTGATCTGGTCCGGGATTCAGCAGCGCGAAAAACAGCACCTGGTGCAGTATGCCCGCAAGCCCCTGCGCAGACCCGACAACAAGCTGGACAGCTGGCAGGAAATCGCCGATCGCATGTTCCGATCCCTGCGCCACACCCGCCACCGCAACCGCGCCATGGTCAAACGCCTGCGGGATCTGCGCGCCATCAACGACTCACTTCCGGATGCCGCCATTGTTACCAGCAGCAGCGGCAACATTCTCGATCTGAATCGCGCCGCTGACGAGCTGCTGCACCTGAAGCCGACCGATCGGGACAATCACCTGCCATCTCTGGTGCGGCAACCGGAGCTCATCGCCCTGATTCGCGGTCAGGCCCCGGAAGGACAGGTGGAATTCACCAGTCCATTTGACGATTCGATCCGCCTGGAAGCACGGCGGGTCCTGCTCGAGACGGATCCTGCCAGCGCGCGGTTTGCGGCCGCGATGATCCTGGTGCGGGACGTCACCCAGCTCAACCGGCTGCTCAGTATGCGTCAGGATTTCATTGCCAATATATCCCATGAATTACGCACGCCCCTGACGGTGATTGTTGGCTATGTGGAGGCGCTGTTCGAGGAAGATCTGGACGACGCAACACGTCAGGAACTGATCGGTAAACTCGCCCCGCCCACGACCCGCATGCGCGCGCTGGTCGACGACCTCCTGCTGCTGACGCGTCTGGAGTCGAGCCCCCGGCCTGCCGAGGAGGAACTGGATCGGGTGAATGTAGGTGCGCTCATCGACAGTATCGTCACGGATGCTCGCGCCCTGAGCGGCGGACGCCACCAGTTTGAAGTCATCAAAGCATCGAAAGCTGACGTTTTCGGTATCGAATCCGAACTGCACAGCGCTTTTCAGAATCTGCTGACCAACGCGGTCCGCTACAGCCCCGACGGCGGCCCCATCACGGTGAGCTGGGAAGCAGTCCCGACTGGCGTTCGATTCTCGGTTCGCGATACCGGCATGGGCATTCCAAAAGAGCACATCGCCCGCCTGACCGAACGATTCTATCGGGTCGATCTGGCCAGATCCCGGGTGCGCGGCGGCACCGGGCTGGGACTGGCCATCGTCAAACACGTGCTCAAGCGCCACGACTCAAAGCTCCAGGTGACGAGCCAGCTCGCAAAGGGCAGCACCTTTTATTGCGACTTTCCGGATTCCCGCCTGAGCACCCGGTCGGCAAGCGTGCCCTGCCCCGGTGAATCCGGTAACTCTCCCTGCACCGGTTCCCGAATTTCCGACTCCCCACCCACTACCAGGAGCAATGATGCTTAACCTCAAAAAAACTTTGGGGCTGGCCCTGCTGGCCACCGCGACTTCCCACTTGTCCCCTGCCCTGGCAGAGTCTCCAGATGCCCCCGACTATGAGCGGGTCAGCGGGGTCTCGGGCAACCTTTCGAGCACCGGCTCGGACACCCTTGCCAACCTCATGACCCTGTGGACCGAGGCCTTCAAGAAGCTCTACCCCAATGTGAACATCCAGGTCCAGGCGGCAGGTTCCTCGACGGCACCGCCCGCCCTGACCGAAGGAACATCGAACTTCGGCCCGATGAGCCGGGAAATGAAGGACAAGGAAATTGAATCCTTCGAAGCACGCTACGGCTACAAGCCCACCGCGGTTCGGGTTGCCATCGATGCGCTTGCAGTTTACGTGCACAAGGACAACCCGCTGGAGTCCCTCAGCATCTCCCAGATCGACGCCATTTTCTCGGTGACCCGCCGTTGCGGCGCCGGAGCGGACATCGCCGAATGGGGTGGTGTCGGTCTCTCAGGCAACTGGCAGAAGCGACCGATACAACTCTACGGCCGCAACTCGGTGTCCGGAACCTATGGGTACTTCAAACAGGAAGCACTCTGCTCCGGAGATTTCAAGAACACCGTCAATGAACAGCCCGGATCGGCCTCTGTGGTGCAGTCGGTGGCCACTTCACTCAATGGCATCGGTTACTCAGGAATCGGCTATATCACCTCCGGCGTCAAAGCACTGGCCATCGCCGCTGATGCCAGTTCCGATGCGATCGGTGCTACGGCGGACAACGTTGCAAGCGGTGACTACCCCCTTGCACGCTACCTGTACATCTACGTGAACAAGAAGCCCAATACACCGCTGTCACCGCTGGAAGGCGAATTCCTGAAACTGGTGCTGTCCAGACAGGGACAGGAAATCGTCGTAAAAGACGGTTATATTCCCATCTCCGCCCGTGTCATCAGCCGCGAACTCAGAAAACTCTCGCAGTAACTGCAGTGACCGGCCCGACAAACCCACAGCGACACAGACCACCGGTGGAAAACCTCACGGCTCTGCCGCGTCGCCGACGTCTGATCAACGCCGTCACCTCCAGGGTGGTCGCGCTCGGCGGGGCTGCCGTAATCGGGGCGATCGCGCTGATCTTTCTTTATCTGTTGTGGGTGGTTGCACCCGTGTTTGCCGGTGCGGACGTGGAGCCTGGCGAGCAGTATCAACTCAGCGCGGCCTATCCTCTGCTGATTGACGTCAACGAAACCGACGAAGTCGGCCTGCGGATCGCACAATCCGGTCAGGTCGAGTTTTTTGATCTGACAGATGGATCTCCAAGAGGGCAACTGGATCTGGGGCGCTCTCTGCACAAGGTGAAGCACGTATTCCCGGCTACCGCGCTTTATGCAGTGCAGGATCAACAGGGTAATCTGAATGTACTGCAGGCCCGCTATCCCATTTCCTTCGACGGCGACACACGGACCATGGTCACCCGGTTCGACTATCTGTTCGACGACCAGTGGCTCGACGTCGGCGAGGTGCAGGACTTCGACGCCTATTTCTCAGACACCACCTTCAGCCTCGCTCTGCTGGAAGGCAGATCGCTGCGCATTCAGCAGTTTGATGAGGCGGAGGCCGGATTCGGCCTGGAGTTTCCGAAGGAACGCAGAATCGAGCTCGATCACGACTATGAAAGAGTGCTTTTCGGACCCAGGGGTACCTGGCTGTACCTCATCGGACCGACCGGCACCGTCACTCTGATCGATCTGCCACGGCGGGGACCACCCGAACAATTGAGCCGCAGTCGCCTGGTGCCTGAAAACGGCAGACTGCTGGCCATAGAACCCCTGCTCGGCCGTCATTCGCTGCTGGTTGCGGACGATCAGCAACGGGTGACCCAGTGGTTTGCGGTGCGCGGAGCGTTCGGCTATGCGATGCAGCAGGTGCGTCATTTCACGCTGGATGAAAACGTTGCACAGATTCTTCCAGAGCCCCGTCGCAAGGGGTTTGCCACCCTCGATGCGCAAGGCGGACTGCATCTGTTTTACTCCACGTCCGGTCGGGAACTGGCAGACGAAACCCTCAGGGAAACCGGCGTGGAGCGCGCCGTCATCGCACCACGCTCAGACCTGCTGCTCACCACCAGCAGCAGCGGCCAGGTCAGTCTTTACCACATGCACAATGAGCATCCGGATATTTCCTGGGGCGCGCTGTGGTCCAAGGTCTGGTATGAGGGTTATCAGGAGCCCGTCTACAGCTGGCAGTCCTCCTCCGCAGACAATGACTTCGAGGCAAAATTTTCCCTGACCCCACTGCTCTTCGGCACGCTCAAGGCGGCTTTCTACGCCATGCTGTTCGCCACCCCAATCGCCATCATGGGTGCACTCTACACAGCCTATTTCATGGCGCCGGTGATGCGGCGGGTGATCAAGCCCGGCATCGAGATCATGGCCGCACTGCCCACCGTGATCCTCGGTTTCCTCGCTGGCCTGTGGCTGGCACCGCTGATCGAAGCGAATCTGTCTGCAGTGATCACGATCCTGCTGGTATTGCCTGCGGGCATCGTGCTGCTGTCGTTTATCTGGTCGCGGCTGCCGGATCGCATCACCCGGCCTTTCGATGGCTGGTATGGCCTGATCATCGTGCCACTACTGATACTCGGGGTCGCCGCAGCATTCGCCCTCGGGCCCGTGCTGGAAGACACCTTCTTCGGCGGTGATTCGCGGAACTGGTTTCTCGAAGTCATGGGCCTTGACTACGACCAGCGCAATGCGCTGGTCGTGGGGCTCGCCATGGGACTTGCGGTGATCCCGACGATTTTCTCCATTGCCGAAGACGCCATTTACGGTGTACCCACCCACCTGATCAACGGCTCCCTCGCCCTCGGCGCCACCCGCTGGCAGACCCTGATCCGGGTGGTGGTTCTCACCGCCAGTCCGGGAATTTTCTCGGCAGTGATGATCGGACTCGGCAGAGCGGTCGGAGAAACCATGATCGTGCTGATGGCCACCGGTAATACTCCGGTGATGGACCTGAACATCTTCCAGGGCATGCGCACCTTTGCCGCCAACATCGCAGTCGAACTGCCCGAGTCGGAAGTGGACAGCAGCCACTACCGGATTCTGTTCCTGGCCGCTCTGGTTCTGTTCATGATCACCTTCCTGTTCAACACGGTTGCAGAAGTCGTGCGCCAGCGACTGCGTACCCGCTACGGAAATCTCTAAGGAGCCTCTGAGCAAGCGATGATTACGCAACAGAAAGGCACGCTGCGCGGCTGGCTCACATCCGGAGATCTGTGGATCTGGCTGAACGCGGCCGCGGTGGGAATCAGTATCGCTGCTGTGGGCGGACTGCTCGGGCTGATCGCTGCACGCGGTCTTGCCCATTTCTGGCCCGCCGATATCGCGCAGATCAGTTTCACCTCGGTCACCGGCGAAGCGCAGCTCGCAGTAGGTGAAATCGTGGAATCGGAGTCTGTGGATGTCGCCCAGTATCGGGACGCGGTGGGCGATCAGAGCGCACGGCCGGATTCAGAAGCGGCAGTGGAGCGGTGGCTCATCAAAACCGGCAATCGGAAGGAAGCTGCACCCGATTTCCAGTGGATCTTCACTCACCGCATCACAGATGTGCGCTACCCGCCCGAGCAGGGCGTCTTCGAGCGTCTCGAGTGGGGCAACGCCTACGGCGAACTGGTTGCCGTGCTCGAATCCGGCACTCCGATTGCGGAGCTTGCACCGCACACGGAAAGCTCACAGAACAGTACCGAGGTCGCAAGCCTCTGGCAGGAATTTCTCGCAAGACTCGATCGCGTAAGCGAGCTGCGCGCACGCATCCACGACGTGGAAGACGGTGAGTTCAACAGCATCAACTACGAGCTCGAGCGTGTGCGGCTGTCCCGGCGCGGCCTTGAACTCGATGCATCGATAACGGCAGCTGAACTCGCCGGACGCAGCGAAGCGCTCGATGCCCGGGAAGCCGCGCTCCACGAGCGCTACACGGAGGCAGAAACACAGCTTGCCGCGCTGATCAGGCAACTTGAGCGGGATGCTGTCGTCGTACAGATCAGCACCGGCGCCCGCATCACGACAAAACTATCGGACATCGTCCGTGCCTGGCGTCCCAATCAGATGAGCTGGCTGGACAAGACTGCCCACTATTTCCGGACCTTGTGGCTGTTTCTGACCGAAGATCCCCGGGAAGCAAACACCGAAGGCGGCATATTTCCGGCCATATTCGGGACGGTACTCATGG
The DNA here is from genome assembly GCA_041395945.1 of Pseudomonadales bacterium. Taxonomy (NCBI): domain Bacteria; kingdom Pseudomonadati; phylum Pseudomonadota; class Gammaproteobacteria; order Pseudomonadales; species Pseudomonadales bacterium. The sequence continues at coordinate 1,030,177 of JAWKZN010000001.1, read as the reverse complement.
TGCTGCTGATGTCGCTGCTGGTGACACCTTTAGGTGTGATCGCCGCCGTCTATCTGCGCGAGTATGCAAGGCAGGGTCTGTTCGTAAGGCTCATCCGGATTGCAGTCAACAACCTCGCGGGAGTGCCATCGATCGTTTATGGCGTTTTCGGTCTGGGGTTCTTCGTCTACTTCATCGGCGGCAATCTCGATCAGCTGTTTTTCGAAGCCGCGCTGCCTGCTCCGACATTCGGCACGCCGGGCCTGATGTGGGCTTCCCTGACCCTCGCACTGCTCACCGTACCGGTGGTCATCGTCTCCACCGAGGAAGGCCTGACCAGAATTCCGCGCTCGCTGCGCGAAGGCAGCATGGCGCTGGGCGCCACCCGGGCGGAAACCCTGTTCAAGGTCGTACTGCCGATCGCCAGTCCCTCGATTCTCACCGGTGTGATTCTGGCCGTGGCCCGAGCGGCTGGTGAAGTTGCACCGCTGATGCTGGTGGGTGTCGTGAAGCTCGCACCCACCCTGCCCCTGGATGGCAACTTTCCGTTCCTGCACCTGGAGCGAAAATTCATGCACCTCGGCTTCCATATTTACGACGTAGGATTTCAAAGCCCCAATGTGGAAGCCGCCAGACCGCTGGTTTTTGCGACGGCGTTCCTGCTCGTGCTGATCATCCTGATTCTCAATCTCACCGCCATCATGCTGCGTACCCGACTGGAAAACCGGTACCGCGGCGTGGAAGGCTGAGCGTAACCGAAGAAGCAAATACCATGAGTGAACAAGCCAGCAAAGAAGTCACCGCCGCCGGGCAGCCGGCACTGGCTGACATCAGCCTGCACGTGGAAGATCTGTCGCTTTTCTACGGAGAGTCGCAGGCGTTGACCAGCATCTGCATGGAAATCCCGAGCAAGGAGGTTACCGCCTTCATCGGACCTTCCGGGTGCGGGAAGTCGACCCTGCTGCGCTGCTTCAATCGCATGAACGATCTGATCGACGGGGTCCGCACCACCGGACAGATCCTCCTCGAGGGACAGGACATTTTCGCACCGGAGGTGGAAGTTGCCCAGTTGCGCCGGCGGGTGGGAATGGTTTTCCAGCGCCCCAACCCGTTTCCGAAAACCATTTACGAAAACGTTGCCTACGGTTTGCGCATTCAGGGTGCCCCGCCGAAAAGCGAACTCGACGATATCGTGGAATGGGCACTGAGAAGCGCGGCACTCTGGGACGAAGTCAAGGACCGGCTCAAGGAGTCGGCCCTGGGGCTTTCCGGTGGCCAGCAGCAGCGTCTGGTGATCGCACGGGCCGTTGCGGTCCGGCCATCGGTGCTGCTGCTCGACGAACCGGCTTCAGCCCTGGACCCCATATCAACCCTGAAAATTGAGGAGCTGATCCACCAGTTGAAGTCTGACTACACTATAGTGATTGTCACACACAACATGCAGCAGGCTGCTAGAGTGTCTGATAACACCGCTTTCCTGTATCTGGGTGAACTGGTGGAGTTCGGGGGGACTGATCAGGTTTTCACGAATCCGGAAAAACAACGAACAGAGGATTACATCACTGGTCGATACGGCTGAATAAGCCGGCGGAAGCGGTATTCGACTTCACAGAAGCCCCCGATTCGATAGAGGAGTCCGCAGGATGAATAAGCACATATCCGAGCAGTACGACAGCGAACTTGACAGCGCACGCAGTCTCTTCATGGAGATTGGTGGACTGGTGGAGCAGCAGGTGCACAAGGCCTGCCAGTCGCTCTTCACCCACGACGCAGAGCTGGCCGATGCGGTGAAGAAAGGCGACCGCAGGATCAACAAACTCGAAATCAACGTCGATGAACTCTGTGTGCACATCATTGCCCGGCGTCAGCCGGCTGCCACCGATCTGCGCACCCTCATCTCAATCATGAAAGCGAGCACCGACCTGGAGCGCATCGGCGATGAAGCCAAGCGCATTTCGAAAATGGCCAAGGCCATTTCCCATCTCGAGTTCCCGAAGGATCAGTACAGCGACGTTCGGGCCATGTCCGAACAGGTGCACGAGATGCTCGCCAAAGTGCTCGATGCATTCGCACGACTGAGTCCGGACAAAGCACTCGAAGTGATCGACGCCGACGAAGCGGTGGATGAAGCCTACGACGCAATCGTTCGTGAGCGGGGGCTCGACATGATGAAGGAGCCCACGGAAATACAGCGATCACTGAACGTCATCTGGATCGCCCGGGCCCTGGAGCGGATTGGCGATCACTGCAAGAACATCAGTGAGTACATCGTCTATCTCATCAAGGGACTCGACGTACGCCACACAGACGATGTGGCCGCTGCAGTATCGAACCGGTAGCGCGCAGAACCTGACAGCGTTCAGCTCAAGGGTTCCTCACCGGGCTGTGGAGTCACCTTTGTGTGCAGTCACCTGCGGGCAAATGGCATCTGGTTGAGATGGTAGCCACCGTCCATCAGCAGCGTTTCTCCGGTCACCACATCGCCGCCAGTGATGAAATAAAGAATCCCTTCCGCCACCGTGTCCGGGGTTGCCGTCTTCTGCAGCGGGGTCGTCTGTTCCAGATGGGCCTTGGTGCGGGCATAGCGTTCCTTCCCCATCCCCTGCTCGAGCCAGTCCCCCTGAATGAAACCGGGGCATACCGTGTTCACCCGGATCTCAGGACCCAGTACCCGGGCCAGTGACAGTCCCATGGTGATCATCGCGCCTTTCGAAGCCGCGTAGGCGATGGAACTGCCCACCCCCATCACACCTGCGATAGATGCCACATTGACGATGGCCCCGCGTCCGCCGCGGCGCATGGCGCCAGCCACTGCGCGCGTCATCTGATAGGCGCCGACAGTATTCACCGAATAGATGTCCAGAAAATCCTGTTTATCCAGGCCTTCGAGATCCGCGTGATCACAGAATTTGGTGGTGCCGGCATTGTTCACCAGCGCGTCTATCCGCCCCCAGCGTTCTTCTGCCGCCGCAGCCAGGCGGCGGCAGTCTTCGTCCTTCGAGACATCCGCCCGGACCACTTCTGTCTCCACGCCGAACGCCCGGCAGGCGGCACTCGTCTCCTGCGCACCCGCGGCATTGTTCGCATAGTTGATGACCAGATGGCAGCCCTTTTCGGCGAGCTGCCGCGCGCAGGCCGCCCCCACCCCGGAAGATGAACCAGTGACTATGGCGACGGCACCCTGAACGTCCATATCCCTCTCCTTGCATGTTCAGCCCGGAAATTTAACAGACCGCACCCTCCAGTGCCCGCCTGCCTGATCGGGATCCGGACACCACCTCCGCCTCGCGGCCGGATGCCACATCCATTACCATGCGCACCCTGCATCGACTGCTCAGAGCGTAGCGCAATGACTTATCAACCTTTCGATCTTTCCGGCAAAGTCGCCGTCATCACCGGAGGCAACGGTGGCATCGGCCTCGGTATGGCCTCCGGACTCGCCCGGGCAGGTGCCCAGGTCAGCATCTGGGGGACGAACGACGGAAAGAATTCAGACGCCTTGCAGCAACTTGCAGGGATCGGTCCCCGGGTCAGCAGCCATCTCTGCGACGTGGCGGACGAAGCCCAGGTAATCGATTGCTTCCGGAAAGTACTGGCGGAGCACGGCAGGGTCGATGGCTGTTTTGCCAACGCCGGTATCGGTGGACGCAATACCGCATTCGAGGAGATGAGCGCCGAGGAATGGCGCCGGGTGCTGGCAGTGAATCTCGACGGTGTATTTCACACCTTCAAACATGCAGCGAAACATATGCGCGCGCGTGCCGAGGCGGGTGATCCGGGCGGCCGCCTGATCGGGACTGCATCACTGGCTGCCATATCCGGCCAGGCTCGGGGCGAACATTACGCGGCGACCAAGGGCGGGCTGGTTTCCATGATCAAAGCGCTGGCAGTGGAATACGCACGCTACGGCGTCACTGCGCACTCGGTGCTGCCGGGCTGGATCGAGACCAGCATGACCGAAGGCGCCTTTGCCAATCCGAAGTTCGTGGACAATGTGATGAAGCGGATCCCCATGCGCCGCTGGGGCACACCGGAAGACTTTGCCGGCATTGCCGTCTACCTGCTGAGCGACGCAAGCCGCTATCACACTGCCGATACCTTCCTCATCGATGGCGGGTATTTCGCATTCTGATTTTCCGCCTGAACTTATCCGCCAGATCTTTTCCGCCAGATCTTATCCACCAGAACAGGGGAGCCATGACGTGATCGAAGCAGTCATCTGGGATTTCGGTGGTGTGCTCACCACCAGCCCGTTCGAAGCATTCAATCGTTACGAAGCCGAACGCGGTTATCCGCAGGATTTCATCCGCGGCATCAATGCGACCAATCCCGAAGACAATGCCTGGGCAAGATTCGAATCGAGTCGAATCTCGCTGGATGAGTTCGATCTGGCATTTGCTGCCGAATCCGCAGCTGCCGGTCATCGGATTCCCGGAAAGGAAGTGGTCGCCCTGCTGTCCGGAGACATACGCCCGCGCATGGTGCAGGTGCTCGAGCACTGCAAGGAACACTTCCGGGTGGCCTGTATCACCAACAACGTGAAATCCGGCAGCGGCCCGGGTATGGCCCGGGACGCGGAGCGGGCGGACGCTGTCGGCTCGGTGATGGCGCTGTTCGATCTCGTGGTGGAATCCAGCGTCGAAGGCATCCGCAAGCCCGATCCCCGCATCTATCTGCTCGCCTGCGAGCGGCTCGGTGTCGCCCCGGAACGCGCGGTTTTTCTCGACGATCTGGGCATCAACCTGAAACCCGCCCGCGCGCTCGGCATGCAGACCATCAAGGTGGTGGACGAAGCCGGAGCAATCGATGCACTCTATCGTGTGACCGGACTGCCACGGGATTGACCCCACGCCTCCCGTACACTCAGTGGCGTTCGAGCAGATCCCTTACCGCAGCCGACGAGGGGATGGAACCCGCCGCGACATAAAGGCCTCAGCCGCCTTCGATGCGCTGCATGAAGAAGACCTCGCCGTCGCTTGTCAGGGTCTCGAGAAATGCGTCCTGATAGATCTGCCCGTCGATGGCAACCGCGCAGCGACTCAGCACCTTTTCAGAACCCGGGAAGCGGGATTCCAGCTCCAGGAGCAGTTCGCGGAAGGTGGCCGCCCGGGTTTCGAGTTCGCGCACGCCGCCGGTCATCTGCAGCAGGTGATCGGGAAACACAACCCGGGTCATGGCGGCACAATGCGGGGTCGGCGGCCGACCCCGTCCCGCTCAGGCGTCGATGGCTGCGAGTACACGCGGCGGTGACAGGGGCAGATCCCGGATCCGCACACCGATGGCATCCCGTACCGCATTGGCAGCCACTGCCAGCGGTGCGACGATGGGCGTCTCACCGACCCCACGGACCCCGAAGGGGTGCCGGGGATTCGGCACTTCGATGATCTGGGTATCGATCATCGGCATGTCGGATGCGACCGGGATCCGGTAATCGAGGAATCCCGCATTCTCCATGACGCCATCCGCATTGAAGATGTATTCCTCATTGAGCGCCCAGCCCAGGCCCTGAACCGCACCACCCTGGAGCTGGCCTTCGACATAGGCCGGATGAATGGCAGTACCCGCATCCTGAATGGCCGTGTAGCTGAGCACATCCACTTTGCCGGTCTCCCTGTCGACGCGGACATCCGCGAAATTCACCGCGAAGGCCGCACCCGCTCCCTGGGCGTTGAGAGATGCCCGGCCCAGCAGTGGACCGCCGGTCCGTGCCGCATTAGCGGCGAGTTCCGCAAGACTCAAGGGTTTGACATCGGCGTTGACACCAGGAGCCGGAGTCGCCTGGCCGTCCACCCACTCCACCTGATCCTCATTGAGGCCCCAGGTCGCGGCCGCCCGGGCCCTGCACTGGGTAATGATGTCTTCACAGGCCTGCACCACCGCCATACCGGTGGCGAAGGTCGTGCGGCTGCCGCCGGTGACATTGGAAAAGCCCGTACTTTCGGTATCCCCCACCACCGCCCTGATGCGTTCGTAGGGAATGCCCAGGGTCTCGGCCGTCATCAGGCACATGGACGCCCGGGAACCGCCGATATCCGGGTTGCCCTCAATCACGGTGGCGGTGCCGTCCTCATTGATGTGCACTTCCGCGCTCGACTGCATACCCACGTTGAACCAGAAGCCCACGGCAACCCCGCGTCCCGCCCCTTCGGGGACCGGGCGGGTGTAATTGGGATGGCTGCGAGCGGCTTCCAGACAGGCTTTCAGACCAATGGCCGGAAATTTTGGGCCGTAAGGCGCCTGGGTGCCTTCATCCGCAGCATTGCGCAGTCGCAGTTCCAGGGGGTCCATCTTCAGTTTGCGGGCCAGTTCATCCAGCGTGCATTCCATGGCATGCATGGACTGGGGCGCACCGGGGGCCCGGTAGGCGGCGACCTTCGGCTTGTTTAACAGCACGTCAAAAGCGTCCACCTGGAAATTCTCCAGGTCGTAAGGGGCGAAAACGGACATGGCGCCCGGGCCCATGGGCGCACCTGCAAAGGCGCCGGCCTCGTAGGCCAGCCAGGCCTTCGCGGCGGTGATGGTGCCGTCTTTCTTCGCACCGACCTTCACTTTGCAGTGGGTACCCGAACTGGGTCCCGTGGCGCGGAATACTTCTTCCCGGCTCATGATCATTTTTACCGGACGCCGGCTCTTTTTCGACAGAAGCACGGCAAGGGGTTCGAGGTAGATGACCGTCTTGCCACCGAAGCCACCGCCGATTTCAGAGGCGATGAATTTCAGATCCGCGATGTTCATATCGAGTACTTTCGCGGTCTGAGCGCGGAACTCGAAATGGCCCTGGGTGCAGCACCACACGGTGGCCTGGCCCCCTTCGTTGATGGAGGCGATACAGGCATGGGGCTCGATATAACCCTGATGGGCCATGGGAATCCGGTATTCGCCTTCGACGATCACATCCGCCTGTTCAAAACCCTGCTCGACATTACCCCGGGCCAGAGTCATCACTGCAGCGATGTTGCTCGGTTTTGTCGCCTTCTCCGGCAGGTTTTTGGTAAAGCAGTTCTCATCGAGCAGCGGCGCGTCTGCAGCCATGGCCGCATCCAGGGTGAGCACCGCGGGCAGTACCTGATATTCCACTTTGATGGCCGCCAGGGCCTGCTCGGCCAGCCGGGCAGAAGTCGCCGCCACCGCGGCAACCGCGTGGCCGTGGTAGAGGACTTTGTCTCTGGCCATCACGTTCTTCGCCACATCGCCCACATCGCCGCCGCTCTCGCCGCCGAGTGCACCGGTGCCACCGGCGGGGAAATCCGCCCCGCTGATCGCTGCCACCACTCCGGGGATGGCGAGTGCGCCACTTAAGTCGACTTTGAGGAGTTTCGCATGAGCATGAGGACTGCGCAGTACGCGCCCATGCAGCATGTTGGGCAGATTCAGATCCGCGCCGAACTGGGCGCGGCCGGTCACTTTATCGATGCCGTCCGGACGTACCGGGCGGGTTCCAATCGACTTGTATTCTCGTGCTTGTGCCACCTGATTGACCTCGGCTGCTGTGAATAGTGTGGATGCGACGGTTGCGTTCGGTTTTCTTATATTCGCTCAGGCTTCCTGAGCCAGTTCGGTTGCGGCAGCCTGTACGGCCCGGATGATCTTGTCGTAGCCCGTGCAGCGGCACAGATTACCGGCAAGCCAGTAACGGATGGTCTCTTCGTCCGGATCCGGGTTCTTATCGAGCAGTGCCTTGGTGGCGATGATAAAACCCGGTGTGCAGATGCCACACTGAAGTGCGGCGTGATCGAGAAACTGCTGCTGAATCGGATGCAGTCCATCGGCTGTCGCGATGCCTTCGATGGTGGTGATCTCGCTGCCCTGGGACTCCACCGCGAGCACCAGGCACGCGCACTGCAGGCGACCGTCCACCAGCACACTGCACGCGCCGCAGTCACCGGTCGCACAGCCTTCCTTGGTTCCGGTCATCGACAGGGTATCCCGCAGAATTTCCAGAAGCGTCTGCTGTGGCTCACAGAGAAATTCGACATAGGCGCCGTTCACGGAAGTCGATACCTGCACGTTGTTCATTTGCGTTCCTTCTGTGTTCCTTCATTCTTCATTTGCTCGTACCCGATCCTGCACTCAAGCCAGCGCACGGGTTCTGGCGATCGCGGCCGCGCGTCGGCACAGGACGCCGACGACCTTGCGGCGGTAGACCTCGGTGCCCCGTTTATCGGTAATGGGCACTGCGGCGGCGCTGCAGGCAGCACCAGCTGCCTGCAGTGCCGCCTCATCCACGGCTGTGCCGATCAGCGCCTGTGCAGCCGCCGGCACCAGTAAGGCGGTGGGAGCGACCGCACCGATCGCGACCCGTGCCGCGGTACAGATCCCTTTAGCATCGAAACTCAGACTCACCCCGCAACCGGCCACCGCGATGTCCATTTCAGTGCGGGGTATGAAGCGCAGATAGGCGTCGGACGTTCTCGGGCCAGGATTCGGCAGTTTCAGGCCAATCAGAAATTCACTCTCCTGCAAGGCATTGCGGCCCACGCCCACCACGAAGTTTTCCACCGGCAGTTCCCGGGTGCCGTTCTGCCCGGCAATGACACAGATCGCGCCGTTGGCGATCATGGCCGGGATACTGTCACCCGCCGGGGACGCGTTACAGAGATTGCCGCCCAGGGTGGCGCGACCCTGAATCTGGGTGGAGCCGATCAGATCGGCCGCCTCGAGCAGCCCCGGGAAACGTTGCACGAGCGCCGGATTTTCATTCAGCACCGCACTGGACAGCGCGGCCCCGATAAAGGTTTCGGTCCTGCCGAGATCGAGTTTCGTGGTGTCAGCGATCTTCTTGATGTCGATCAGGGTGCGGGGGCTGCGATCCTGACCGCGCAGCTGCACCAGCAGGTCGGTCCCACCGGCCAGAACCTGGGCCCGCCGTTTTTCTTTCGTGCATTGCTCGAGCACGGCAATGGCATCGGCAACGGTGCCCGGCGCCACATAGGCGAACGCTCCGCTTACTGTCATGAACAGACTCCAGTGAAATGGGATGGCAGGTGAAATAGCCGGAAAATCTAACACGAACGCCCGTCACTAAGGAAACTCGGCGTTATACTCGCGCGATGAATACAGACACTTCCCCGCCAGCCCGGCTGCCTGCAGACCCGCTGCCCCGGCACCTCGACCTCCTGCACCGGCGCTGGACGGATGCCCTGGGTCACCATCATTTCGACTGTGCCGTCATCGCGGCGGGCCAGAGCCGGCCTTACTTTCTGGACGACCAGGCACCCCCGTTCCGGGCCAACCCGCACTTTCAGCAGTGGTTCCCGAGTGACGCCTGCGAAGGCAGCCTGCTGCTGATCAGACCAGGGCAGCGGCCCCGGCTGTTTTTCCTGAAACCGGACGACTACTGGCACCAGCCCCCCGAGCTGCCCGAGTGGGCCCATGCGCATTTCGAGATCTCCGAGCATGCCGATGCCGCAGACGTTGAACAGGCAGCACTGGCCAGTGCTGCAGGCGCCGGCCGCCACTGCGCCTGGATCAGCGAGCAGCCCGTGGCCAACCAGCACTCCGGGCAGCTCAACCCGCAGGGACTGCTCGACGAGCTGCACTATCTGCGCGCCTGCAAGTCAGACTTCGAGATCGGCTGCATGCGTGAGGCGACCCGCAGCGCAGTGCTCGGCCACGAAGCGGCCCGCGCGCTTTTCGAATCCGGCCGCTTAGTGAGTGAGTTCGAGCTCAATCTCGCCTATCTGGCTGGCGCCGCCACCACTGCGGGAGAGCTGCCTTACGCCAGCATCGTTGCGCTGAATCAGCATGCGGGTGTACTGCACTATCAGCACTACGATCGCCAGCCGCCAGCCACCGCCCGCAGCTTCCTGATCGATGCCGGCGCCCGCTGCAACGGTTATGCCTCCGATATCACCCGCACCTATGCAGCGCACCTGCCGCCAGCCCCGGAAATCTTCCACGATCTTCTCAAGGCCATGAACGCAGCCCAGCTCGACCTCATAGCCACGATCCGACCGGGTCTCAGCTTCCTCGAACTGCACATCGACATGCACCGTCGTCTGGCCACTATCCTCACGGACAGCGGCATACTCCGCTGCTCGGCGACGAGCGCATTCGAGTCCGGACTGACCGAGAGCTTTTTCCCCCATGGTCTCGGCCATCTCATCGGCCTGCAGACCCACGATGTCGGCGGCCAGCAGAAAAACCCTGCGGGGGATCGTCAGCCGCCGCCTGAAAACTATCCTTCGCTGCGACTCACCAGAACCCTGACTCCAGGCACCGTGGTGACCATAGAACCCGGTCTCTACTTCATTCCGAAACTGCTCGATGCTCTGAAGGCCGGTCCGCAGCGCAATGCGGTGAACTGGCCCGCACTCGAGAGCCTGCGTCCCTGTGGCGGTATCCGCATCGAAGACAACGTCCTGATCACCGAGAAGGGCACCGACAACCTGACCCGGACAGCCTTCCAGCAGGTACAGGCGCAGCAATGACCCGGCTGAGTGTTGAACGCCTCTTCGACAAGGCGCCGCTCACCCTGTCCCTGCCCTCTTCGTTGAAGTTCTCCAGCGACGGACGCACCGCCGCCTGCCTTCAGCCCGGGGACGACGACCGGGAGCGCCTCGATCTGTTCCGGGTAGATGTCGCCAGCGGTGCACTCACCCGCTGGCTGGATGCGCGAGTACTCACAGCTTCCGCCGGCGATGGTGCGACCAGGATGAGCGAAGCCGAAAAAGCCGAACGCGAGCGCAAGCGACAGTTCAGTGGTGGCATCACCGGATTTTTTTTCGTGCCGGGTACACCGCTGGTGCTGATTCCGATACAGGGTATCGGCTACCTCTTCGATTGGGCAACGGGTCAGACCCGCCCCTTCACCCCGGCGGGCATGCGTCAGACAGACTTCCAGGTATCCCCGAAAGGCACCAGCATCTCTTACGTGCGCGGCAACGATCTCTACTGCTACGCGATCGAATCCGGGCAGGAAGTGCGCATCACCACAGACGGCGATGCCCTGATTGCCAACGGCATCGCCGACTTTATTGCCGCCGAGGAAATGCACCGGTTTGAAGGACACTGGTGGTCGCCGGACGAAACCCGGATTGCCTTTACCCGCACCGACGAATCGCCTGTGGCGGTCTCGAACCGTTACGAGATCGACGCGGAGGAAGTCCGCGTCATCGAACAGCGTTATCCGTTCGCGGGGGCAACCAACGCGCAGGTGAGCCTCAAGGTCTACAGCATGACAGACCGGCAGACACAGACGATCGACTACCAGTACGCACCGGACGACTACCTCGCCCGGGTGAACTGGGCCGGAGAGCGGCTGGCCGTGCAGGTGCAGAGCAGAAATCAGCAGACACTGCGTCTCGACCTTCACGACATCACGCGTCTGCGCCGCCGGAGCGCTCTGACAGAGTCCTCTCCAACCTGGGTGAATCTGCACGACAACTTTCATGCCCTCGAAGATGGCCGGTTTTTATGGACCTCCGAGCGATCGGGCAGCAGCCAGCTGTACCTGTGCGATCCCGGTGACACACAGGAGCGTCCGGCAAAGCTGTCCGCACTGACCTCGGGGCCGGGCCGGGTCAACAGGATCCTCCAGGCCGACATTCACCAGGTCCTGTTCACCGGCTGGCAGGAGACACCCACCGAACAGCACGTCTACCGGCTGTCACTGGCGGATGGCGAACGCAGACCGCTGACCCGGACACCCGCCTGGCACGAAGCCAGTGCAGATCGCCAGGGCACCCGCCTGCTGGTGAGTTCCAGCAGTCTCGACAGACCTGCGTCAGTTCAGCTGCTGGAGGTACAGAACCAGTCTGCACACGACATCACCACCCAGCCCCTTGCACAGGGCCACCCCTATTTTCCCTTCCTGGACGCCCACTGTCAGCCGCAGCTCGGCACGCTGAAAAGCGAAGACGGCCAGGTGCTGCACTATCGTCTCAGCCGCCCGAGAGCCGACCCGCCCGCCGCGGGTCACCCGCTGGTGGTTTACGTATACGGCGGACCAGGTGCGCAGCGTGTACGCAATGAATGGGCGCCACTGACACTGCAGCTCTTCGCGCAACGCGGCTTCGGGGTACTCGAACTGGACAACAGAGGCTCTGCGAATCGAAGTCGCGACTTCGAAGCCTCACTCCACCGTCAGCTGGGTCAGGCGGAGGTCAGAGATCAGGCTCTGGGTGCGCGCTTCGCTCAGTCGCTGGAATGGGTGGATGGCGAGCGCATCGGCGTGTTCGGCCACAGCTATGGCGGCTATATGACCCTCATGTGTCTCGTCCGGGAGCCCGATCTTTTCAAGGCGGGGGTCGCGGTTGCACCCGTCGCCCGCTGGGAACTCTACGATACCCACTACACCGAACGCTATCTCGGCACGCCGGCAGACAACCCGGAGGGCTACCGGATCAGTTCGGTTCTGCCCCATCTGGAGCAGCTGCGCGGACGCCTGCTGCTGATCCACGGCATGGCGGACGATAATGTGCTGTTTACACACACCACACTGCTGATCCGCACCCTGCAGTCGCAGAATACGCCCTTCGAGATGATGGCCTACCCGGGGTCCAAACACGCACTACAGGAGCAGGATGTGTCCATTCACCGATTCAATCTGATACTCGACTTTTTCGAGCGCACGCTGTGAGCGCCGAATGTCTGATCCGTCGCGGAGACATGGAGGATCTCGATGACCTGGTGCGCTTTCAGGTGGCCATGGCCGCCGAAAGCGAAGACAAGGGACTCGATCCGCAGACCCTCGCTGCCGGCGTGACGCACCTGATCAGCCGTCCCCTCGAAGGGTTTTATCTGGTCGCAGAAGTCGACGGCAGAGCGGCGGGCTCGCTCATGGTGACCTTCGAATGGAGCGACTGGCGCAACGGTCGCTTCTGGTGGATTCAGAGCGTGTATGTGGATCCTGCCTTCCGCAGGCGCGGGATCTACTCCGCCCTGCACCAGCATGTGAAAGACGCAGCCCACGCGGATCCGGAGAGTTGCGGATTGCGGTTGTATGTGGAGCAGGAGAACAGCGGTGCCCAGGCAACCTACCTGGCTCTGGGCATGGTGCAGACTCACTACCGGATGTTCGAAGAAGAGTTCTGAGGCAGCCCCGCGCCGGGTTTCTGCCGCCCCGGGATCGTTCAGAGCGCTCCCGCCGGGATTTTCGAGAACAGGCGCAGAAAGTTCTGCGTCGTGCTTTTTCCAAGTTCCTCGAGCGTGCAACCGCGCAGTTCACTGAGGAAGGCCGCGGTATCCGCGACAAAGGCGGGCTCATTGGTTCTGCCCCGGTGCGGTACCGGCGCCAGCCAGGGCGAATCCGTTTCGATGAGCAGCCGATCTGTGGGTATCTGACGCGCCACCTCACGCACGTTGGCACCATTGCGGAAGGTCACGATCCCGGATATCGACACGTAATAGCCGAGATCCAGCGCACTCGCCGCCATGGCCCATGACTCGGTGAAGCAGTGCAGCACGCCAGTCACACCGGGGTGGGCACGCATGAGGTCAAGGGTGTCGGACTCGGCGGAACGGGTGTGCACCACTACCGGCAGATGCGTCTCACCCGCCAGGGCCAGCTGCTCGGCAAACTTCTCGCGCTGCGCACGCTGCAGGTCGGCGTCTTCCGCATGAAAGTAGTCGAGGCCCGTTTCTCCGACCGCCACCACCCTGGGATGATCGAGCAGCGGTCGAATCCAGTCCGTGGTACCCGCCGCCGCTTCGGGATGCAGCCCGGCACTGGCCCACACGTCCGGCTCGGACTCAGCCAGGGCAAGGACCGCGTCGATGCCGGCGGCATCGACACCGATGCAGAGAAAGCGCTCCACACCCCGCGCGCGTGCAGACACCAGCCGCCCTGCAGGGTTATCGAGATAGTTGAGATGACAGTGAGAGTCGACCAGCAAGGTCGATCACATGGTATGGGTATGACGATCCGACTGGAGGGCACCGGCCAGATAGGTTTCGATCTTCGAGCGCGCCACATCGTCCTGGTCATTGAACTGCACACCGATTCCGGCAGCCTTGGTACCACCTGCCCCCTTGGGCGTGATCCAGACCACCTTGCCGGCGACGGGCAGCTTTTCGGCTTCGTCCATGAGATTGAGCAGCATGAAGACTTCATCACCGAGATCGTATTCTTTCTTGGTCGGGATGAAGAGGCCACCGTTGCGGATGAAAGGCATATAGGCAGCGTAAAGCACCGCCTTGTCCTTGATGGCCAGAGAGAGAATGCCGTTTCTCGCGCCGCGCTTGCCTGCCATTGAGCCTCAGTCCTTGTTGCTGCCTCGAGCGTCGAAAACACTGGAGATCGAGACGGTCGAAGTCGCCCTGCGAAGGGATTTTCAATCCGAGTCCGCGCCCGGATCACCTGGCCAGGCCGGGGATTCGACGCCTGGACAGTCTTTACCGGCGCCCCTGGACTGTCAATGCTCCGCCCGTGATCCGCTTCACGAATGCGTCCATCTGCAGGGCCCAGCGCAAATATTGACAAATATATTCACACTGCGCGGCTTCCGTATGGCGATCAGGCATTCCCCTGACAGACCAGACGCCAGCGTACCGCCAGACGCTCGACCAGCAGGCGGGCATTGGCGGAGTTTGTGAACAGCAGTTGCCGGCGCACCCCCACGAGCTCATCCACGAACCCGCACAGCGCGGCCTCATCCACCGGCTGCAGTGCCGCAATCGGACCCTCGCCTGCCAGGAGTGCTGCGCAATACCGGTACCAGCGCCCGGTGAGTTGTTCCGGATCCAGCGCCAGGAGATCACCGAGTTCCGCCGTGGCGGCTGACGAACGCCCGACACGGTGTAACGCGTCAAGCAGCAGCGATTCCTCCTGCTCGAGCGCGGCGGCGACCGGAAGCGGCGCGCCGCCATATTCGAACAACCTCGCTGCCAGTGCGGCTGCCGTCTCCGCCGTCTGCTCCTGCAGCCAGTTCATTGCCAGCGCGGAATCCGGGTGCATGCCAAGCGCCTGGCAGCGACTGACAATTGTCGGCAGCAGGCGCCCGCGCCGGGATGTGGCCAGCAGGAGGTACGTGTCTCGCGGCGGCTCCTCGAGTGTTTTGAGCAGGGCGTTGGCCGCATTGAGATTGAGCAGGTGTGCACTTTCCACCACGGCCACCTTACAGGGCGCACTCTGCCGTGTACCGACGGCAAATCCGGCCAGCGCACGAATATCGTCCACCTTGATCACCGCCCCATCCGGCTGCACCCAGTGCAGATCGGGGTGGGCGATCATCCGGGCATCTGCCGTTTCATCCATGCCGAGCAGCCGCAGTGCCAGGCGGTTGGCCAGCTGTCGATCGCCCCAGCCTTCCGGACCATGGATCAGCAGACCATGGGGGAGTCGGCCGGATGTGCGGAGGCTGTCAAACTCGGCGATCGTGCGCTCGTGCCAGGGCAGCAGGCTCACGTGCGCTTTTTGCTCAGGTAATCGGTCAGCACCCTGCGAATCTGTGCCTGCACTGCATCGAGACCCTGCTCCGCATCGATGACCCGGAAGCGGCCGTCGGCTTTTGCCCGGTCGAGATAGCTTGCCCGGACTCTTTCGAAAAAGCCGGTCTGTTCCTGCTCGAAACGGTCATGAGGCCGGTCGCTGATCCGTTGCCGGGAAACCGGCACCGGGACATCCAGATAAATGGTCAGATCAGGCTGCAGATCGCCGTGCACGAGCCGCTCGAGTACGGCAATGGTGGCCGTGTCCATACCCCGTCCGCCACCCTGATAGGCATAGCTGGCATCGGTGAAGCGATCACAGACCACCCAGTCACCGCGCTGCAGCGCGGGTCGTATCACCCGAGCCAGATGCTGGGCACGGGCTGCGAAGACCAGCAGCAGTTCCGTCTCATCCGCAACCACCTCGTCGCGCACATCCAGCAGCAGATCACGGATCTGCTCTGCCAGCGGAGTACCTCCGGGTTCCCGGGTGGCCACCACCGGATGGCCCGCCTCGCGGATCAGTTCCGCAACCAGCGCGGCATTGGTGGACTTGCCCACCCCTTCTCCCCCTTCCAGCGTAATGAATCGCCCGGTCATCTGAGCTGATACTTGCGAACAGCGGCCTCGTGGTCTTCGAGACTGATGGAAAACTCGCTGGTACCGTCGCCTCGCGAGACGAAGAACAGATAATCACCTTCGGCAGGATGCATGGCCGCGGTCAGGGACCGGGTCCCCACCAGAGCGATCGGCGTCGGTGGCAGACCTCTACGGGTATACGTGTTGTAAGGCGTATCCGCACGCAGATGGGTGCGGGTGAGATTGCCATCGAAGTGCGCCCCCACCCCGTAAATGACACTCGGGTCAGTCTGCAGGCGCATGCCCTCCTGCAGGCGACTGACGAATACCTGTGCAATGTGGGGCCGGTCTTCTTCACGTCCGGTTTCCTTCTCGACAAGCGAGGCCACGATCAGACCTTCATAAGGCGTCGAGTAAGGAAGCCCGGCGGCGCGCGTCTCCCAGGCACGGCTTAATTCGTCCTGGAGCTTGCGATAGGCACTGCGCAGGATGTCTGCATCAGACATGCCCCGGGAAAACGTATAGGTGTCCGGAAAGAACATCCCCTCCGCATGACCTTCCGGCAGACCCAGAGCACCGAGCAGTGTCAGCTCATCCGCACCCGCCAGAGTCTGCCGCAGCTCGGGGGTGTTCGCCAGTCGCGCAAGTACCTGCCGCACCGTCCAGCCTTCGATCAGCTGCACTTCGTAGCCGATCACATCTCCGCGCACGAGGCGCTCAACCAGGGTGGCCGGAGTGTCCATCGGTCCGACCAGATACTCACCCGCCTGCACCCGGCGTGCCGATCCGGTGATGCGCGCATGCAGTGTCCAGAGCAGGGGATGTTCTATCACTCCGGTTTCGGCGAGCATGTTCGCGAAGCCGCGGAACGCTTCGCCTTTGTGCAGTTCAACCCGGGTCTCGGCTGCAATCGACAGCGGCTGGTCCTGCCAGTACCAGGAGTAACCGATCACCGCCGACAGCAGCAGAACCAGTGTTCCCGCAATCCCTGCCAGTATCTTGATGAGTGTTCTCACCAGGTTATTCTAGTGGACTGTAGCGAACATTTCGGCAGCCTCTGCTCAGGTAGCCAGGACTCAGCGGATGGTACCGGCGTTACGCACGGCGCGGCGTGATGCGGATCGCGCGGTATCCACAGGCGCAGCTCCTCGCCCCGGAATCAGATCTTCCGGAACACCACCGTACCGTTGGTGCCGCCGAATCCGAAGGAGTTCGACAGCGCCGCGCGCACCGTCGTCTGTCTTGCTGTGTGAGGGACATAATCCAGATCGCAGCCTTCGCCCGGATTATCGAGATTGATTGTCGGTGTGATCACATCGTGATGCACCGACAGCACTGAGAAGACGGCCTCGACAGCACCCGCCGCACCGAGCAGGTGGCCGATCATCGACTTCGACGAACTCACCATCACCCGTGTATCCGCGCCAAAGACCTGCTTGATCGCCTTGGTCTCAGCGACATCTCCCTGCGGAGTTGAAGTGCCATGGGCGTTGATATAGTCGATTTCATCCGCTGCCATGCCGGCATCCGCGATGGCATTGCGCATCGAGCGCACCGCCCCATCACCATCTTCCGCCGGACTGGTGATATGGAATGCATCGCCGCTCATTCCGAAACCGACGAGTTCGCAGTAAATCTTCGCACCGCGCGCTTTCGCATGCTCATACTCCTCGAGGACAAGTGCGCCTGCACCGTCTCCAAGCAGGAAGCCATCCCGGTCACTGTCCCAGGGACGACTCGCACGTTCCGGATCATCGTTGCGACTTGACAGTGCCTTCATGGATGCAAACGCAGCCATGGTGATCGGCGAGGTAGCCTGTTCTGCGCCACCCACCACCATCACATCCGCATCACCATACTGGATCAGGCGTCCGCCGAGGCCGATGTTGTGTGTGCCTGTGGTACAGGCGGTCACCACCGCAAGGTTCGGTCCCTTGAGTCCGTAACGGATGGAGAGATTTCCCGAAATCATGTTGATCACACTCGCCGGCACGAAAAACGGCGAGACCCGGCGGGGACCGCTTTTGAGCAGGACAGAATGGGTATCTTCAATGGTGTTAATGCCGCCAATTCCAGAGCCTATGGCGACGCCGATTCGATCCGCATTTGCGGGCATCGCACCGATGCCGGAATCCTCTATCGCCTGAATCCCCGCAGCCATTCCGTACTGAATGAAGGCATCAAGACGACGGACTTCCTTCGTGTCGAAATAGACGCTGGCATCGAAGTCTTTAACGGATGCACAGATCTTCACGCTGAAATCGGTGGCATCGAAACTCTCGATTCGATTCGCACCGCTCACACCGTTCACTGCATTTTCCCAGGCCTTGGGCACACTGGAGCCGATCGGGGAAAGAATCCCCAGGCCGGTCACCACTACACGTCGCTTGGTCATGGTTGCGATCCTAGAACCACCGGACCCCAATACGCAAGAAGCCGCTCTACCCGTTCAAGTAGATGCGGCTTCTCGGGTCAGGTTTGAATATGCGGGCTACTGGTGGGCCAGTATGTAATCTACGGCTTCTTTGACAGTCGTGATCTTCTCAGCTTCCTCATCGGGAATCTCTGTTTCAAACTCTTCTTCAAGAGCCATCACCAGTTCAACCGTGTCGAGGGAATCGGCACCCAGGTCTTCTACGAACGACGCATCGTCCTTGACCTCGTCTTCTTTGACACCGAGCTGCTCACAGATCAACTTTTTGACGCGTTCTTCTACACTGCTCATTACGCAGGGTTCTCCCAATCTGGTTCCTGGGGTGCAGGGCGAGGCGAATTCTATAGACCGCCCCCACCCAATTCAAGACAACACGCCAATTGACATGCGTCCACTGTTGGCATGCTCTCACACGCCCTTTCCGGTACTCACATCTTCCTGTGCAGGTGCCCCACCCTTAAAAGGGGCCCCGCTGGAAGATGCGGATACCATTCAACTCATATGCAGACCGCCATTGATCTGCAGCGTCGTACCGGTGATGTATCCGGAATTTTCGCTTGCAAGGAAGCTGACCGCATCAGCTACTTCAACCGCACTGCCCATCCGCCCGACGGGAATCCGGCTCAGCATCTGGGCCACCTGTTCCTCCGGCAAAGCTGCTGTCATATCTGTCTCAATGAAACCGGGAGCGACTGCATTGACCGTGATGCCGCGAGACCCGACTTCCTGTGCCAGCGCCCGGGTGAATCCCTCGATGCCCGCTTTGCTTGCCACATAGTTGCTCTGGCCTGGATTACCCATTCTCGCCACCACCGAACTCAAGCTGATGATGCGTCCCCAGCGGGCTTTCATCATGCCGCGCAGCAGAGGCTTCACCAGCCGATAGAGTCCGGTGAGATTGGTGTCGATCACCTCGCTCCACTCCTCCGGCTTCATGCGCAGCATGAGATTATCCCGGGTGATTCCGGCATTGTTCACCAGGATGAGAGGTACAAGCCCGGCTTGCGCAAGTTCTGCGAGCGCAGATTCAATCGATTCTGCTTCATTCAGCTGCATCACGATGCCGCGGCCCCGGTCTGCCAGCCGATCGGCAATGGCAGCGGCACCAGCTTCGCTGGTAGCGGTGCCGATCACCAGGTGATCCCGGCTCAGTGCATCAGCAATGGCCAGCCCGATTCCCCGCGACGCACCCGTCACCAGCGCGACTCTTCTTTCCCCCACCCGGATCCCCCAGCTGCTCTTCTGTCCGGTGTGGCAATCGAACCCACACCGATGAACTTTGTTTATCCGCTGAGTGCTTCTTCGAGGCCGGCACTGGAGTCCACATTGTGCACAACCTTTGTCCGATCGATACGTTTGACCAGACCACTCAGAACTTTACCCGGGCCGCATTCGACAAAGCGATCGACTCCGGCCGCAATCATCTGCTCCACACAGCGGGTCCAGAGCACGGGACGTGCCAGCTGCTCAAGGAGCTTTTCCCGCAACTCACCGGTATCTCCGGCGGTAGCGGCATCGACGTTGTGAACCACCGGTATGGCAGGCATGGCGAGGGTAATGCGCGCCAGTTCCTGCGCGAACGGTTCTCTCACCGGAGACATCAGGGCGCAGTGAAAAGGGCCACTGACATTCAGCTCTACCGCCCGCTTAGCACCGGCGGTTGTGCACTGCGCAACCGCAGCGGCGACCGCAGCCGCACTGCCCGCTATCACAACCTGACTCGGCGCGTTGAAATTGGCGGGACTCACCACTCCGTCGACCCGCGCACAGCACTGTGCCACGGTTTCGTCGTCGAGGCCGAGTATCGCCGCCATGGCCCCTTCACCGCGGGGTACAGCCTGCTGCATGAGGCGCCCGCGCTGATGCACCAGGCGCACACCATCCGCGAAGGAAATGGCCCCGCCGCAGACCAGCGCCGAGTATTCGCCGAGGCTGTGGCCGGCAAACAGTACCGGGACCGCGCCACCACGGGACTGCCACAGTCGCCAGAGCGCTACACTGCTCGTGAGCAGAGCAGGCTGGGTGATTTCGGTTTCGCTCAGGCGCTCGGCAGGACCCTCCTGGACGATCCGGGTCAACGGCAGGCTCAGTGCATCATCTGCCTCGGCGAAGGTTTCACCGATGATCGGAAACGCAGCAGCGAGTTCGGCAAGCATGCCAACCGTCTGGGAACCCTGGCCAGGAAACAGAAAACCGAGACTCACTCGAACCTCCCGCGTCTGGAAAGTCTGGGAAGACTCATTCGTCCCGATCGATGACCTTCTTACCTTTATAGAACCCGTCCGCGGTCACATGGTGCCGACGGTGTGTTTCACCACTGGTGGGATCGATGGAGAGAGTAGGATTGCTCACTGCATCGTGGGAGCGGCGCATGTCGCGTCTGCTACGTGATTTTCTGTTCTGCTGGACCGCCATGGGACCTCCGTCTATCTGTTTATTCCGCCTTTCAGCTTATTCAGCTTATTCAGCTTATTCAGCGGCTCCACATTCCCCGCGACTGTACTCAAGCGCCGCGGGTATCCGGTACACGCTTATTCTTCCTCTCTGCCGCCGCTTTCAGATCGCAGCGCCGCCTTCAGACTTTCAAGCCCCTGAAACGGTCGATCCGCTGCAGCCGGGTAGGCGAGCTGCAGCGAACGTTCACAGGGCTGCGCGGTACACAGCCGCTCGGGCAGCTGCAGCAGCAATTCGTCTTCGATGAGATCCGTGAGGGAAAGCCCCTCGCCTTCGACCACCATCACATCACGGTCCTGCAGTTCGGCCGCCCGCTGATCGGAATCCACGACACATACCGCGAATTCAATTTCCAGCGCATGGCCCACCCGTTCAGCGCAGCCCTGGCAAACCAGGGCAAGGCGACCGGCCGCGGTGCCGACTGCCCAGACGTCCCCTTCGGAATCGTTCCGGAAAGTCACCGCTACTTTCAGTTCCGCATCAGAATCCTCAGGCCCACTGCCGATCGCCGCGGCCAGTCGAGGCAGATCCCGCAGGACGATGGAACGCAGGATGCGCGCCTTCTGATGCGCCAGCTCCCGGTACCGGAATAGCTCGTCGGTGCGGGTATTCATCGCGGGCGCCATGATAGGTATGCACAATGGCGCTGTAAAGCACTGATCAGACCCTCCGAAACCGCCGTGGTCAGTGCCGAAAAATCTAATTAACATTCTGATTTTTAAGGATTTTCGATGAGTTCGCAGAGTTCCGCAGAGACCCGGACCCTGCCCCGGCCGCAACTCGTGCTGGCTTCCACCTCACCCTACAGGGCGGCGCTGCTTGCCCGCCTGGGCCTGCCCTTCACCACTGCCGCACCTGCTGTGGATGAACAGGCGCTGCCCGGCGAACGTGCCGTGGACCTGGTTGCCCGCCTGGCTGTGGCCAAAGCCTGCGCCGTCGCCGAGCGAGTCACCGCGGCGTCCCTGGTGATCGGTTCAGATCAGGTCGCACTGCTCGACAACACCATCCTCGGCAAGCCCGGTACCGAAGCAAAGGCCCGCGCGCAACTGGCCCGACTCTCGGGCCGGGAAGTTCGATTTCTCACCGGACTGTGTCTGCTGAACACCGCCACAGGCGCCCGCCAGGTCGAGGTGGTGGAGACCCCCGTGCACTTCCGGGTCCTGTCCCACAACCAGATCAGCGATTATGTCCGCCGGGAAATGCCCCTCGACTGTGCCGGGGCCTTCAAGTCTGAAGGGCTCGGGATTGCC
This sequence comes from Pseudomonadales bacterium, assembly GCA_041395945.1. Taxonomy (NCBI): domain Bacteria; kingdom Pseudomonadati; phylum Pseudomonadota; class Gammaproteobacteria; order Pseudomonadales; species Pseudomonadales bacterium. Next base: position 1,008,112 of record JAWKZN010000001.1, on the reverse strand, counting down.
CTGTTTGAACGCATCGGCGGAGATGATCCCAACGCGCTGATCGGTCTGCCGCTGATCGTCCTGTGCAGCATGCTGCGCGATCAGGGAGTGGCCGTACTCGGCTGATCTGACCCTTCCAAGCGGCTCCAGATCTGCTGCATCGCCACGGGCAGCGGGCACTCGAAGCGTACCGGCTGCCCTTTCCACTCGAAGGCGATCGATGCAGCGTGCAGGCACAGCCTGTCGACGTCCAGTTCAGTGCCCAGACGCTGCTGCACGACGTCGCCATATTTCGGATCTCCGACCACGCCGTGACCACTCGCGAACGCATGTACCCGGATCTGATGCGTGCGCCCGGTATGCAGTACCGCATCGAGCCAGGTCGCCTTCCGGCAGCGCGCCCTGACCTCGAAATCGGTGCGACTGGCTTTCCCCTGCGGGTCTATGCGCACCCGGCGCTCGCCACTGGCAAGCAGATAGCGGGTCAGTGGCTGCTGAACCGTATTGAGATCCGAGGGCCAGTGTCCGTATACGAGCAGGGTATAGCGTTTGTCGATGGCGCCTGCGCGCAGCAGCGCATGCAGTCCGGTCAGCGCTGAGCGTCGTCTGGCCACGATGAGACACCCTGAAGTATCCCGATCCAGGCGGTGTCCGAGCTCGAGGCCCGGATCATTACGCAGCTGACGCAGCGCTTCGATGACCCCGAAAGACACTCCGCTGCCACCGTGCACGGCGAGGCCGGCGGGTTTATCGAGCACGATGAAATCCGCATCTTCGTAAATGATGGCGTCCGCAACCCAGCGTATCTGCTGCGCACCGAGTTCCCGTGCCTCGACCGACGGACCGGGACGATGCGGGGGTATCCGCACCCGATCCCCCGCACAGAGCCGATAGGTGGGCTTTATCCTGCCACCATTTACCCGCACCTCTCCCCGGCGCAGGATCCGGTACACGTGGCTCCTGGGCACGTTTTTCAGCGTTTTCAGCAGGAAGTTGTCAATCCGCTGTCCCGCCTCCTCCGCGATTTCCACCAGGCGCACACCGACGCCTGGGGATTCCGTCTGCCGCTCGCCCTGGTTCTGCTCGCCGCTCATCGTGCCGAAACTGTCCTTGAAAGTTTTCTTTAGGGGTTTGATGCACTTAGCGGGTACTGCTAAGCTTCCGCCGCTTCGGCTCGTTTCGAGTGCCGGGCAGTGCGGCCGTAAAGCCACCCGTTCCGGGTCGCCGCGCCCGCCGCCTGCCGCCACTTATAAAGCGCCGGACCAAAAAACCGCTGGCCTTGGGTCACTCAGCAGGTAGTCAGAGCGCTGTAACTTGAAATCGCTCCTATCCTCCAAGAGAGTCTCTCACGGCCAGCCTTATAGAATCGATTTGTGAGTTAAGCCGACAGTTTGGCCAGATGCAATTCGAAACTGACAGCGCCCATCGAGCTGTCAGTCGTTCGGAAAATTACCCGCAGCGATGGCCCCGATCCGTCATCATTATCAGATCGGAAGCCGTTTTTAAAAAAATCGCCCACGGTGATCACACCGACTTCGAATTGTCGACAGGCGCCGCTGTGTACCTCGCGCGTGAAACATGCGACAGGTGCACAGTGCCAGCGGACCATCCGCGCAACGAGAATATCCGGCTCTGCAGGCCACCGGTGCCTGCAGACCCCGGCGGTCTTCCGGTTCTTCCGGATATCGCCTAGCCTCGAGCAGTCTGACACTCGCGTCAGGCTTTGGTGCGTCCTGCCTTCATCTGGTCATCCTGACAGCCTTCACATTGCTGCCAGGCAGCAGATCAGGAATACACCAAATGAAAAGAATGCTCATCAACGCCCGTCAGGCAGAAGAAGTTCGAGTCGCCCTTGTCGACGGTCAGAAACTCTACGACCTCGACATGGAAAACATCGGCCGGGAGCAGAAAAAGGCCAGCATCTATAAGGCCCGGATCACCCGGGTCGAACCCAGTCTCGAAGCCGCCTTCGTCGATTTCGGTGCCGATCGGCACGGTTTTCTGCCATTGAAGGAAATCTCCCGCGACTATTTCAAGCAGAAACCTGGCGAGGGCTCCCGCCTGCTCATCTCCGAATTGATCAGCGAAGGCCAGGAACTGGTGGTGCAGGTCGACAAGGAAGAGCGCGGCACCAAGGGCGCTGCCCTGACCACGTTCATCAGCCTTGCCGGCCGCTACATGGTGCTGATGCCCAACAACCCCAGGGCCGGCGGCATCTCCAGACGGATCGAAGGCGAAGAGCGGGACGAACTGCGGGAGGCGATGAGCCAGCTCACCATTCCCCAGGGTACCGGTGTAATCATCCGCACCGCCGGTATCGGGCGCAGCAGCGAGGAACTGCAGTGGGACCTCGACTACCTGTTGCAGCTCTGGGATGCCATCAGGCGTGCAGGCGAGCAGGAGCGCGCACCGAAGCTCCTCTACCAGGAAAACAGCGTGATTCTCCGCGCCATCCGCGACAACCTGCGCAAAGACATCGGCGAGGTTCTGATCGACGGCGCAGACGCTTATGAGGAGGCGAGCTCCTTCATCGACCAGGTGATGCCGAACTACAAGGATAAGGTGAAGTTCTATCAGGACCCTATTCCGCTGTTCAGTCGCTACCAGATCGAATCCCAGATCGAGACGGCCTTCCAGCACACTGTGAGACTGCCATCCGGCGGCAGCATCGTGATCGATCCCACCGAGGCCCTGGTCTCCATCGACATCAACTCCGCACGGGCGACCAAGGGTGCAGACATCGAAGAAACTGCGCTGAACACCAATCTCGAAGCTGCTGAAGAAATCGCCCGGCAGCTGCGCCTGCGGGATGTGGGTGGGCTGATCGTGATCGATTTTATCGACATGGGCTCGGTGAAGAACCAGCGCGCGGTGGAAAACAAGATGAGAGAGGCGCTCGATGCAGATCGAGCCAGAACTCAGCTCGGTCGGATTTCCCGATTCGGCCTGCTGGAAATGTCCCGTCAGCGGCTGCGACCTTCGCTTGAGGAACTCACCACAGAGCTTTGTCCCCGCTGCGGCGGTCAGGGGCGCATCCGCGACACACGCTCCCTGGCACTGGCCATCCTGCGTATCCTGGAAGAGGAAAGCCTGAAGGAGCGCAGCTCCATCATCCGGGCGCTGGTCCCCCTGCCGGTGGCCGCCTATCTGCTCAACGAAAAACGTCAGGATGTCGCCGAGATCGAGCGACGCACGAAAACTCATGTGGTCATCGTGCCGAACGTCAACATGGAAACCCCGCAATTCGAAGTACAGCGGCTGCGCGATGACCACTCTGAAGAAGACGCGGAAGTACCGAGCTATGAACTGACAGAGACACTGCAGCAGCCGGAAGAAGTTCAGATTCATGAACCAACTGCGCGCAACGGCGACGTCGCTGTAGTGCAGCCGCTGAAACGCACCGCACACTCTCCCGCACCCGCTGAGCCCGAATCGCAGGCCGCGGCACCGGCGACCACACCGCCTGCAGATGCCGCACCCGGCAAGCTGCGCCGTTTCCTTCGCTCACTGTTCAGCGAGCAGCCGGCTGTGGTAACCACGGCAACACCGCCACCGGAACGCGCACGACCCGCCCCCCGCGGCGAACGTGCAGAAAGAAGCAGTAAGGTTGCAGACACCAACCGCAGATCCGAGCGCAATTCTGAACGAGGGCAGAGATCGTCAGGTGGCAGTGCGGATTCGCGACGCGGAGAAGGTCGGCCGAAGCGGCCCCGTCGTTCGGACAACGACGCAGAGAGCAGTACCGCAAACACTCGGGAGCAGAAACCCGAGACCCGCCGGTCGCGCGGTGAAGGCCGCGGTGAGAACCGCGGTGAAGGCCGCGGCGAGAACCGCGGTGAGGGCCGCGGCGAGAACCGCAGCGAAGAGACACGCGGTAGACGTCCGAAAAACGCCCGGGCCGAAAGTGCCAGCCCGAAACGCGATACCGACAGTGATGCCAGGCCGCAGGTCGAAGAAGTGACTGGCGTCGAGCTGCTCGAACAGCGTCAACCCTCGCAGGAAGACATTTCGCGCAGCCGGCGGCGACCCAGGCGCGACCGGGCAAGCCTGGATAAGGCAGAGTCCGACGGAAACCGTTCTTCCGCTGCGGCGGCTCCAGCACCTGCCGCGGCCGCTGTCGCGGCTGCTGCGTCAGCAGCGGCCGACGCAACTGCCGAAGTCGCGACTGAAATCCCGACTGATGTCGTAAGTGAGGCTGCAGATACAAAACCGTCCGCAGCTTCGCCGACACCGGCAACCACTGCGGATGCTGGCACAGCTGCCGACGAAGAAAAGGGTCAGACCGCAGCAACAGTGCCTGATGTTCCGAAGGAACAGCCGGCACAGGCGCAGCGGCCCGTGGAGGACCCGACGAACGCCAGCACGACATCCGTATCTGTGGAAGCGGCTCCCGCTGAATCCGAACCTGTGGCCGCAACTCCTGCCGCGCCTGCAACGGCACCGGCAGGGCAATCGGAAGAGGCGCCAAAAGCACCTGGCAAACCCGCCCGGGCGTACAACGATCCCCGGGAAGTCCGTAAACGGGAACGACAGGCCAAGCTTCAGGCTGAAGGGGTACTGCCAAACCGCTAGAGATCCTCCGAACAGGAATCGACGCCTCAGCGCTCAGCTAAAACCAATGAGATCCGGCTCGATTTCGAGCCGGAGACCGAAACGCTCCTCCACGGCCTGCTGAATCGAACGGGCATAGGCCAGCACGGCTGTGCCATCGGCGCGGCCGGGATTGGTAAGCACGAGAGGCTGTCGGTGCCACACCCTTACAGGTCCACCCGAGCGCATCTTGAACCCACACAGGTCAATCAGTTGAGCGGCGGCGAGCTTTATCCCGGTGGCTGTGTGATTGCCGAGGAGTTCCGGATGGTCGACGCGCAGCGCCCGGTAGCTGTCTGCACTGACGATCGGATTTTTGAAAAAGCTGCCCGCATTCGGCACGCTGCGGGCATCCGGCAACTTGCGCCGCCTTACCCGGATGACGGCCTCTGCAACCGCAACCGCGTCCGGACGGGAAATTCCCATTGCCAGCAGCTCCCGCTGCACATCCGGATACCCGGTTTCGAGTGCGGGAGTCTGCTGTTGAACATCTGAATGTCGAGTACTGTGCCCCGAAGCAGGAAGGCTTTCCACCAGTCGCAATGTGACGCTGGTGATCAGGAAACGGCCGGGCTGGTGTTTGAACAGGCTGTCCCTGTAGCCGAATTCACACTCCGCAACACCGAGCGTAACAGCAGAACCCGTCGACAGATCCACCGCTTCCAGCCGTGTGAGCACCCGGGACAATTCCACCCCGTAGGCACCGATATTCTGCACCGGCGCAGCACCCACGGATCCGGGAATCAGCGCCAGATTTTCGAGGCCACGAAGTCCCTGACCGAGCGTCCAGCGCACCAGTTCATGCCAGCTCTCTCCGGCAGCTGCCTCGACCTCGACCGCACCTGATACGCCGCGCCGTCTGATTCCGCGACTGCGGATCAGCAGCACGGGGCGTTCGATGCAGGGAGCAAGCAGCACATTGCTGCCTCCTCCGAGAATCAGCACCCGTGTGCGGTCGATGCCGCGGAGAAGCTCAAGGAGCGCCTGAGTGGAGCGAACTTCATGGACCGTGTCTGCTTCACTCGACACAGCCAGGGTGTTGGCACTGCGCAGTGAAACACTCATCGAATGACGCGAAAGCTCAGACTGACACGCTCTGCGACGGGTTTACGGGTCTTCGGCAGACTGTGCCGGCTGCAGCGATCCAGCACCAGCACTGAGCCATGCTCGAGCTCCAGCCGGTGGGAAGCTGCACCGGCTGCTCCCTCTATCAGAAACCGACGGGCTGAGCCGAGACTCAGGGTTGCGACCTTCGCACCCGCCATCGGCTCATCATCCCGATGCCAGCCCATGTAGTCTGCGCCATCGCGATAGCGATTGATCAGCAGGAAGTCCGGGGTCTGTCCGAGCAGCGCTCCGATCCTCGGCACCAGCCACATCAGCTCTTCAGGCCAGCCAGTGGCACGGTGGGTGATGCCCGAATATCTGTAACTCACACCTTTCGCACCACAATGGCTTACGAGCCTGGGTACAACGACCCGACGGCCAAACATCCGGATCGTCTCCTCGTACCAGTCACAGCTGTGAAGCAGCCAGTCGAGGAGTCTGTCTGCCACGTCAGCTGGCAGGAAGTCCGGAACGTAGTGCCATTGCGCATGCGCTATAATCGCCGGCTTATTTTTCACGTCGAACCCGCAGGAGATGCTTCATGGATCTGAAAAACAAAGTCGCCGTTATCACCGGCGGGGCCTCAGGCCTCGGTAGAGCGACCGCTGAGATGGTAATCCAGCAGGGTGGCAAAGTCGCCCTGTTCGATCTCAACACCGAGCTGGCGAAAAAGACCGCGGCTGAACTGGGCGCCAGTGCAGCACCTTTTACCGTCAACGTCACCGAGGAAGACTCCGTGCAGGATGCTGTAAACGGTGTGATGGAGAAATTCGGGGCGATCCACATCAACGTCAACTGTGCGGGAATCGGTGCCGCTTCACGGACCCTGGGAAAAGACGGCGCGATGCCCCTGAAGATGTTCAACTTCGTAATCCAGGTGAATCTCATCGGCACCTTCAACACACTGCGCCTGTGTGCTGTTCATATGCAGAAGAACGAACCCGCGACCGAAGATGGCGAGCGGGGTGTGATCATCAACACCGCCTCCGTCGCCGCTTTTGACGGTCAGATCGGTCAGGCCGCGTACTCTGCAAGCAAGGCTGGGGTTGCCGGCATGACCCTGCCGATCGCGCGTGATCTGTCCCGTTCGGGAATTAGAGTCTGCACGATTGCACCGGGCATATTCGAAACGCCCATGATGGCGGGCGCCCCGGCTCAGGTACGTGATCCGCTCATCGACATGGTGCAGTTTCCAAAGCGGCTGGGGAATGCGCCTGAATACGCACTGCTGGCCCGCCAGATCATCGAGAATCCCTACCTGAACGGAGAGACCATTCGTCTCGATGGCGCGATCCGCATGGCGCCGCGTTAAGAGGAAACGAAGCGGCCGCGCACCCGTGCCAGGTCTTCCGGCGTATCCACACCGCCCGGCACGGGCTCTTCCGCCTCTTCGACCCCTATTGCCATTCCGGCTTCCAGCATCCGTAACTGCTCCAGTGATTCCAGAGTTTCCAGCGTCCCCGCCGGCAGGCTGACGAATCGTCGCAGCGCGGCGATCCGGAACGCGTAGACGCCGATATGGCGCAGCCAGATGCCTGGTTCGAGTGGAGTCCCGACGGCGCGGGTGGGATTGCCCGCGCGCAACACGTCCGCAAAATCCAGCCGCCGCCAGGGAATCGGGGCACGGGAGAAGTACAGTGCGCGGTGCCCGGCATCCCGGACAACCTTGACCACATTCGGATTGAACAGCAGACCGCTGTCGGTAAACGATTCACACAGCGTGGCACAGGCCAGGTCAGGCTGCCGCTGCAGAAGACGGGCCACCTGTTCGATCACACTTACGGGGATCAGTGGTTCATCCCCCTGCACGTTCACCAGGATGTCGTCGTCTGCCCAGCCCAGCCGCTGAGCCACCTCCATGACACGATCGGAACCTGACGCGTGATCGTCTCGGGTGAGCACCGCGTTCAGACCGGCTGCGGCAACCGCCTCGATTATCCTCTGGTCATCCGTGGCAACCACCACCGAAGCGGCACTCGATTTCTGCGCCTGTTGCGCAACCCGCACGATCATCGGATACCCGGCGATGTCCGCCAGAGGTTTTCCCGGCAGACGCTGCGAAGCGAATCGTGCAGGAATCACCACATGAAATTTCACTTCTGCAGTATTCCATGTCCGTTCAGGAGTGCTCTCAGGGCAGCTTCGCCTGCCCCCCCGGATCCATCTTCGATACTGACATCGATCTCGAGATAGAACAGATTTTCGGGAAGGTGAGACAGTTCTCTGAGCTTGGTCGCGTCTTTCTCCGTGCAGATGATGGGATAGTCGTTGTCGAATTCGAGTTCCGAACCATCGAATCTGTGATGGTCTGCATAGGCGGTGAGCAGCGGATCCAGCCCCAGTTCCAGAAGCGTCTGAGCAAATCGAGCCGGGTTTCCTACCCCTGCAAGCGCATTCACGACGGTATGTCGCTGCAGGAACTCCTCGCAGGCAACAGCGCCACCTTGCGGTGCCACCTGCACGAAGCGCAGCGCAAGCACCTGCATGAGCAGCTCTGAGTCATGCAGGCCCGATCTGCGGCCATTACTCACCACCCAGTCCACGGACTGCAGCCGGCGGACCGGCTCCCGCAGGGGGCCGGCCGGTAATGACAGACCATTGCCGACCCCCCGGTAGCCATCGACAATGGCGATCTCGACATCCCGTGCCAGCGCATAGTGCTGCAGGCCGTCGTCGGCGACGACGATGTCACAGCCGGATTCCGTCAGCAGGGACTTCGCGGCCGCGACACGATCAGCACAGACGTACACGGGGGCACCGGTTCGCGCCGCCAGCAACGGCGCTTCATCACCCGCCTCGGCAGCTGCCGTGGTCGAAGTCACCAGCAGCGGACCTTTTGCCGACCCACCGTAGCCACGCGAAACAATGCCCGGGGTAAATCCCATGTCCCGCAGCTGGTTCACCAGCCAGATGGTAAAAGGCGTTTTCCCTGTGCCTCCGGCGGTGATGTTACCGACGACGATAACGGGAACCGGAGCGCGCCAGCGTTCCCGTTTCCCGGTGAGATAGCGCATACGTCGACGGCTGGCCAGCCGCTGAAAAAGCCAGGCTGCCGGTCGCAGGAGGTGGGGCCAGCGCGACTGGGAGTACCAGGCGCGTACCAGAGGTGAGAAGCGTGGTTCGAATTCCGGCAGCCGGGTGATCCGGCGCCTCTCTGGTGGCTCTGCGGCAGGCGAACTCCTGTCTTTCGCAGCGGTAACCGCTTCGTCTTCGAATTGCGCGTTGTAGAGTTCGGCGTAGAGGCCTTTCTGTTCCAGCAACCGGGCGTGGGGGCCCACTTCCACGATCCGCCCGTCCTGCATCACCAGAATCACGTCGGCTTTCTCAATCGTCGACAGCCGGTGGGCAATCACCAGTGTGGTTCGACCACGCATGACTTCGTCCAGAGCCGCCTGAATATATCTTTCCGAAGTATTGTCGAGAGCGGATGTTGCTTCATCGAGGATCAGCACCGGGGCATCCTTGAGCAGCGCCCGGGCGATGGCTACCCGCTGCCGCTGTCCGCCGGAAAGCAGTACACCGTTGTCACCGACAACTGTCTGCAGCCCCTCAGGCAGATCCTCGACGAAGTTGTCCGCGTGAGCACGGCGTACCGCCTCGGAAATCTCCGATTCGCTGGCACCGGCCAGGCCGCCATAGGCTATGTTGTTCAGCAGTGTGTCATTGAAGAGCGTCACCTGCTGGGTGACTAGAGCGATCTGCCTGCGCAGAGAGGACAGGGTGTAATCCTGGACAGGCCGGCCATCGAGCAGTATCTGGCCATGCTGGGGCTCGTAGAAGCGCGGGATCAGGCTCGCCAGCGTGGACTTACCGCTCCCCGATCGACCCACCAGGGCCACGGTCTGCCCCGGTTCGATCATCACGTTGAGATCGCGCAGCACGGGTCCTTTGCTGTTCTGATAGGCGAAACTCACATTGCGGAACTCGATGCGGCCCTGCACCCGGTCCGCCTCATAACTGCCACGGTCGGATTCGGGAGTCTGATCGAGCTGTCCGAAGACATCCCGTGCCGCTGCCAGTCCACGCTGCAGCCTGGCGTTCACCTCGGTCAGCTTCTTGATCGGATTCGCCAGCAGACCAGCCAGACCCAGGAAAGTCACCACCTCGCCGGTACTGAGATGGCCGCCGATGTTGGGCTGGAAGAGCAATGCAATCAGCAGTGAAAGCGCGACTGCTATGAAGATCTGAATGACCTGGGTGCTGGTCACCTTGGTTGCCACCATCTTCAGATTCTGTCGCCGGTTATAGTGGCTGGATCGGTGGAACCGGTCCTTTTCATAGGCTTCGCCTCCGAAGATCCTCACTACCCGATAGCCGGTTACCGTCTCGGAGGCGACATGAGTGACATCCCCCATGGAATTCTGGATCCTCGTGGAGATGCGACGGAATCTGCGACTCGCATAGGCCACCACCACGGCGACTATGGGTGCCGTTGCCGCGAATATCAGTGTGAGCTTCCAGCTCAGATACAGCATGGCTCCGAAATACACGATCAGCTTGCCACCATCCTGGACGATGGATTTCAGCGCTTCAGTGCCGGTGTCGCGCAGTTGAGCAACATTGAACGTAATACGGGAGACCAGATGGCCCTGGGAACTGGCATCGAAGAATGCGCTGGGCAGCTGCAGAAACTGATCGAAAAGCTGGGTGCGCAGAGTGTGCACGACGTTGAAGGAAATCCGACTCAGCAGCAGTTCACCGATGATGTCACCGATACCCCGGCCCAGCGCCGCTACGAACATCATCATGGGTATGAGCATCGCCGTTGTCGGCCAGCTGTCGATGAGATCGCCGAACATCTTTACAAAATAGGCTTCCGCCGCATTGCCCATCTGGAATCCGATGACTGCGATGAGGAAGATGAACCAGTCGGGTTTCACGTATCCCAGCAGGCGCTTGTAGGTCTGCCAGGTTTCCCTGGGAGTGGGGTCGATCAGCGCAGGATCCTGCGCCTCGGAGGTCTCCTGCTTGTCCGCTTCGATCACTCTTCTGCTGGTTGCTGAGTAGTGATACTGATTCGGCTGATACCAACCTTGCCGGCGGCGTCCATCGCACGAACCACAGCCTGATGCGTCGCATTTGCATCCGCAGTCACGATGAGCCGGGAAGAGCTGCCGGAGTGATGCTTCTGCGCATCCTCCAGTGCTCTGATGAGCGTGCGGATGTCGTTGTTCACAAGCAGTCGATCATTGACCGCATAGTCACCCAGGCGATCCACTGTGATCTCGATGACATCATCTTCGATCTCCTGAAGCTCACCGGCGGCTTCCGGCAGATCAATTTTCAACTGGGTTTCGCGGATAAACGTGGTAGATACCATGAAAAAAATGAGCAGCAGGAACACCACGTCGATCAGCGGTGTCAGTTCGACAGTCGCTTCCTGCCGCCCTCGCCGCGCAAATTTCACAGGCGTGGTTCCTCACCCTGTTCACCCTGCAGCATCTCCACCAGCTTGCCAGCCTCCTGCTCCATGGTCACCATCAGTTCATCGATGCGCCGGAGAAAAAAGCGATGGAACATCAGCGCAGGAATAGCGACAGAAAGGCCGGCGGCTGTGGTGATCAGAGCCTGGGAGATCCCGCCTGCCAGAACATTGGCGTTTCCGGCACCCTCGAGCATCAGTGCGGTAAAAACTTTGATCATGCCGACCACCGTTCCCAGCAGACCGAGCAGTGGTGAGATGGAAGCGATGATACCCAGCGATGTCAGATACCGTTCCAGATCGTGGCCTACCTGACTGGCGGCCTCCACCATGGCCTCCTTCATCACGTCCCTGCCGCGCCTGGCATTGCCAACCCCCGCTGCCAGAATCTGACCCAGCGGGCTGTTTGCCCTGAGTTCACGAAGCTTCTGGGAGTCCAGACCTTCGCTGCGTACTGCGCTCCAGATCTGAGCAAGCAGATTCTTAGGGGTGATACGGGAACGCTGCAGCGTCCACAGACGCTCAACGCTGATGGCGGCCGCAACGATACTGCACAACAGAATCGGCACCATCAGCCAGCCACCGGACTGCACGATCTCAAGCACTAAAAAATCTCCATCTTCTTTAAGTACGATGCGTTCGAGTACGATTCGGCGCTGCGTCTTCTCTCCAACCCGCTGTGGCAGCGGGCCTTCGGTTCAGGATCGACATCCAGTCGATCTGCCTTTGCTGTGTCCCCTGCATCCGCATGCGGAATCCGCAGATAAACCGCACCTGCGCCTACCAGGAACAGCCCCGGGCCGCGACAGGCCACTGGGCGTGCACCATACCATCGCGATGCACCCAGTAGGCATCGTACAGATTGACAGTCGGATCACAATGGGGGGTCACAAATCGTTGCACGCTGCCCAGCAGCGGCTGCTGAGTGCCTTTCTCGAGCAGCAGTATGCCATGCTCGTCACCACCGAACCGGAAGCGGGCTCCGGCCAGATCCATGGGTTCAGGATTAACCGAATCAGAGGCAAATGCCTTGAACCCGCCATCCACAGTAATCGCTGTCGGCAGCGGCTGACTGATGGCGGAAGAAGCCACCGACAGTGCCACTTCGAAATCGTCGAAGCGCTCGCTCTCCGCCCCGCCGATCAGAAGGTATTCCTGATCCATGAAGATATAGCTGCCCACCTGCAGATCGGTTATCACCTCCACATCACTGTCGATGTTGTAGGTGCCGGTGCCCGCGCCGGTAACCACCTCGCAGGGAAAACCTTCCCGGGTCAGCAGCGCTACCGATCCGGCAACGGACTCCCAGAGTGTGAGGGATCGTTCCCGGCGGGCCGCATAGCCTTCGATATGCATCACCTGACCGGCGTAGTGCTGTATTCCCCGGAATCTGGTCCTGGGGTCGTCGCTGATCCTCGTCGCCAGTTCGAGCATCCGAGCCTCGGAGCGGGTACCCGTCCGACCCATGCTGACATCGACGTCGATCAGCACGCCGAGCTGTGCCTGTGCAGGTAACGCATCCAGCAGTACATCCAGGCCGTCATTTGAATCCACAACGATATCCACGCGTGCTCTGCGAGCAAGGTCGGCAATCAGTTCCGCCTTCTGTGCCGAGACGATCGGTGAGGTGATCAGCACATCACTGATACCCGCGTGAACGAGTACGGCCGCTTCCGAGACCTTCGCAGCGCAGACACCCACAGCACCTGCCGCCATCTGACGGGCGGAAATCAGCGGGCATTTGTGGGTCTTCGCATGGGGCCGGAAACCCTTGTTCCTGCCGTTGAGATAGCGGGCCATTTTCGAGACATTGCGTTCGAAACGCGCCTCATCTAGCAGCAGCGCGGGTGTCGGCAGAGCGTCAATCGGAATCGGAGTATCAAGCACTCTGGCCCGGGTGGGCCGAGCGAGGATGTCAGCCAGAGCGATGTCCTGGGCAGATTGCAAACTAACAGCCTTTTCCGTACTTGCGCTGATAGAAATAGTTGGTGGCGTCAACGAAACCGCCCACCGAACCGCAGTCAAAACGCCGCCCCTTGAACTTGTATGCGATTACGCACCCCTGCTTCGCCTGGGTAAGCAGTGCATCGGTAATCTGCAATTCGCCATTCTTACCTGGCTGGGTGCTGGCGAGAATGTCGAAGATGTCCGGTGTGAGAATGTAACGGCCAATGATCGCCAGATTGCTGGGCGCTTTGTCAGGTGCCGGTTTCTCGACCATATCCGTGACCCGGAACAGCCGATCACTCATTGCCTCACCGGCAATCACCCCGTAGGACTGAGTCTGATCAGCAGGGACTTCTTCAATGGCCACGATGCTGCAGCGGAACTGATTATAGAGTCCGACCATCTGCCGGAGTACGCCATCATCAGGGCCCGGTCCCAGGCAGAGGTCGTCTGCCAGTACCACGCCGAAAGCCTCGTCGCCGACGAGCGTCCGACCTTTGAGAACCGCATCACCCAGACCACTCATGTTGATCTGCCGGGTGTAGGAGAAGGTGCAGGCGTTGATGAGATCCCGGATACCATCCAGGGCCTTTTCCTTGCCGGTCCCGGCGATCTGGTGCTCGAGCTCGTAGCTCACGTCGAAATGATCTTCGATGGCGCGCTTGCCACGACCGGTGACGAAGCCGATTTCTGTCAGGCCCGCCTGTACCGCTTCTTCGACGCCATACTGCACAAGCGGCTTGTCGAGAATCGGGAGCATCTCCTTCGGCATGGCCTTGGTTGCCGGGAGGAACCGGGTGCCATAGCCGGCAACCGGGAAAAGGCATTTTTTGATCATGGGCATGTGGTTCAGCTTTCGACCTGCGAATCCTAATGATGTGGCCAGTGGGCGCCAGCGAAGGGATCGCAAATTGAACACGTTTCACGGGACAGCGACAAGTTGACTGCAGGCCGCTGACATGGACCAGCGGGCTCAGTTAGGGGGCCGGGACTCCGTGAGCATGGCCTTGAGGTGATGGCAGATGGCCTGCCCGGTACGGGTCTGTTCGTCCCGCTGGTTCCTGAGACGGCGCATCCGCCGCGCGAGACGCCGGGCTTCCAGCAGGTGGCCGTTTTCCGCCTGGGCATTGTCTGTGCGCCTGCGCGATCCGGTTTTCACCGAGCCTGGAGCCGGAGTTGCCGCCGGAATTACCGCCATCAGGGGATCATCGAACAGGGGGAGCGAGGATTGCCGTTTCCCGTCCGGGTTCCCGTTTGGCTTCCTGTCCATGCGGGTGCCGGTCGGATCAGCCGGCTTGTCAGTCATGGTGACCATTTGCGCCAGTCTAGCACTACTGTATATACATACAATAGCTGGTTTAAGACGGTGCGGGCGGCCGCGGCTTCAGCTGCAGGCCTGCCGGAGCCGCCCGGTCCCGGGTGATCGCGATGCCTTTCAGCGTGCCGCACTGGCCAGCTGCGCCCTGTCAAAGCGGAAGGCACCATCTTCCCAGCTCACTTCCACCGCACACCCCGGCGGGAATTCACCTGCCAGTATCTTCTGGGCCAGCGGATTCTCGATGCGCTTCTGCAGGACACGCTTTAACGGACGCGCGCCGTACACGGGGTCGTACCCTTCGTCCACCAGTTTGCCGACCGCCTCGGTTGTCAGGGTGATTTCGATGTCCTGATCCGCCAGCCGCTTCTGCAGAATGTCGAACTGCAGCTTCGCGATCTCCGCCACCTGCGCCCGGTCGAGGGGATGGAAGACAACGATGTCGTCGACCCGGTTAATGAACTCAGGACGGAAATGCTGACCCACGATCCCCAGTACGGTGTCTTTGATGCGCTCCTGGTGACCCTGCTCGGTGAGGGACTGGATGGCCTCGGAGCCCAGGTTTGATGTCATCACCAGCACGCAGTTGCGGAAGTCCACGGTGCGGCCGTGGCCATCGGTCAGGCGACCGTCATCGAGTACCTGCAGCAGGATATTGAAAACATCCGGATGCGCCTTCTCAATCTCATCGAGCAGGATGAGTGAGTAAGGCTTACGACGGATCCGCTCGGTCAGGTAACCGCCCTCCTCATACCCCACATAACCGGGTGGTGCACCAATGAGCCTTGCTACCGAGTGCTTTTCCATGAATTCAGACATGTCGATGCGGATCAGTGCTTCTTCGGAATCGAAGAGCACCTGTGAGAGCGCTTTGCACAGCTCAGTTTTGCCAACCCCGGTGGGGCCAAGAAACATGAACGAACCATTGGGACGGTTGGGATCCGACAGTCCTGCCCGGGAGCGACGCACAGCGTCAGCGACGCTGCCCACTGCCTCCTCCTGGCCCACCACACGCTGATGCAGTTCCGCTTCAAGACGCAGCAGTTTCTCCCGCTCACCTTCGAGCAGTTTGCTGATCGGTATCCCCGTCCATTTCGACACCACCTCGCCGATTTCTTCCTCGGTGACGCTGTTTCTCAGCAGTGTGCGGGTGGTATCGCTGTCCGCAGCGGAGGCCGCGGCCAGGTGCTTCTCCAGTTCCGGGATGCGACCGTACTGAAGTTCTGACATCCGGGTCAGGTCCCCGGCACGCCGGGCAGTTTCGAACTCCAGCCTTGCAGCATCGAGCTCTTCCTTGAGTTCCTGGGAACCCCGCAGAGTGGCCTTTTCAGCCTGCCAGATCTCGTCGAGGTCCGCGTACTCCTTCTCCAGCGCCGCAATTGCCGCATGGAGATCCTCCAGACGCTTGCGGCTGGCATCATCCGCCTCCTGCTTGAGCGCTTCGGCTTCCATCTTGTACTGGATCAGCCGGCGCTCGAGACGATCCATTGCCTCTGGTTTGGAGTCCATTTCCATACGGATCCGACTGGCCGCCTCATCGATCAGGTCGATCGCCTTGTCAGGCAGCTGGCGATCCGTAATGTAGCGATGCGACAGGCGTGCGGCGGCGATAATGGCCGGATCCGTGATATCCACACCATGGTGGATTTCATAGCGTTCTTTCAAACCCCGCAGAATGGCGACCGTATCCTCCAGGGTCGGCTCATCCACCTGAATTTTCTGGAAGCGCCGCTCCAGCGCAGCGTCTTTTTCAATGTACTGACGGTATTCATCGAGGGTGGTAGCGCCAACGCAGTGCAGCTCCCCCCGGGCGAGGGCCGGTTTCAGCATGTTACCGGCATCCATGGAACCCTCGGCTTTGCCCGCACCGACCATGGTATGCAGCTCGTCGATGAAGAGGATCACGTTGCCTTCCTGTTTGGCGAGTTCGCTGAGCACCGCTTTCAGACGCTCTTCGAATTCACCGCGGAACTTCGCACCGGCAATCAGTGCCCCCATATCGAGGCTCAGTACCCGCTTGTTCTTCAGTCCTTCCGGCACCTCGCCGTTGAGGATCCGCTGGGCGAGGCCTTCGACAATGGCCGTTTTGCCTACCCCGGGCTCACCGATGAGCACCGGGTTGTTCTTAGTGCGACGCTGCAGTACCTGAATCGTGCGACGGATTTCATCGTCACGGCCGATCACCGGGTCCAGTTTGCCCTGCTCCGCTCTCTCGGTGAGATCGATGGTGTAGGTGTCGAGCGCTTCGCGCTTCTCCTCCGCGTTCGGGTCAGACACCGGGCTTCCGTCTCTGGACATCTCTATCGCCTCCTTGAGCGCCTGTTCGGTAACGCCATGGCGCTTGAGCAGCGCGCCGATCTTTGAATCGGACAGCAGCGCGAGCAGCACCTGCTCGGAGGAAATATAGCTGTCACCCGCTTTCTGAGCACTGCGGTCGGCCAGATTGAGCACCTTTGCGAGTTCCGGCGAAGCGCCGATCTCACCCGTCGGCGAACTCAGTGTGGCCAGACTGGAAAGCAGGTCCTGAACCGCTCTGGCGATGGCGTCCGTATCACCGCCCGCCTTGGATAACAAAAGCCCGGCAGTGCCTGGCTTCTGCTCCATCATGGCGGCCAGAAGGTGGACGGGCTCCAGCGCGGTATGATCCCGCCCGAGAGCAAGTGACTGGGCCTCGGCCAGGGCCTGCTGCAGCCGACCCGTCATCTTGTCGAATCGCATGAGACTACCTCTGTATCCTGATGCGCTCTAAAATGCGGCCATCTTCCGGGATTTCAATGCTCGATTGACCGGCAGCAGCTAAGTAAAGTTACCTATCGGCCGCCAATTGAAGGAATCATGGAGCAGAGAAAGCACCCAAGGATTCAACTCCCGCTGCTGGTCGAACTGCAGCACCCGGCGGTTGGCCACTGCCGCTGCGTCGCACGGGACATATCGGAAGGCGGTGTTTATCTGCAGTTCCGCGACGAGCGGATCGGTCCAGGCGCAAAACTGAAGCTCAGAGTACTCAATCCTAACAGCGTGGACGCATCACCTACCCCCACCGTCGAACTCGAGGTCCGCAGGATCGACGAGCAGGGTATGGGGCTGGAATTTCTGAACCGGACCGGCCGTCATCTCTGGCAGAGTGTGGGGCGTCTGCGCTCCGAACTCGAGGTCGGCCGGGACTACTATCAGGTACATGTGAGCGCCCTGGCTGTAAATCCCAGGGGTGAACTGCTGCTGGTGCAGCAGCATGGCAAGTGGTCATTCCCAGGCCTGTATCTCACCGTCGGGCAACCCTGGCGGGTCGCGCTGGAAGACCAGCTGGCTCACCTCTTTGCACTGAAACTCAATCGAATCGAAGAACTCCTCGGTTTCGAAACCGATGCCACCTCAGACCTTCCGGAAGCAGCCGTGGCCAGGCTCTATGCCCTGGTGACCGTCGACGACAGCAGGTTCCGCAAACCGGCCGAAGGCCGGATCCGCGCCTGTCGCTGGATCAACCGGCGACGGGACATCGAAGACTCGACCTTCGTCGACGACCAGGTGCGCAACCTGGCAGGCCAGGCGCTGGAGTGGTCCCGGCTCCAGGGTGCAGAATGATCAGCTGCCGGTTTGACGACCAGATCCATACCGGCACCATTGTGCTGCAGCCCAACCGTTCCTGGAGCTGGAGAGCCAATTCCTGGTTTGTCTGCACGCTTATGGTGGTTTCTCTCACGGTCGCAGTCACCTTCGGCTTCAAGGGCATCTGGGTCATTCTGCCCTTCACCGTGCTCGAAATGAGCGTGCTGCTCGCCTGCCTCTACTACTGTGTGCGGCGCACCCACACAACCGAAGTTCTGACTCTCACCGACCGGGAACTGATCTACGAGAGCGGCATCCGCGCCCCTACCCAGCGCAGGACCTTCGACCGTTACTTCGCCCGGTTTCAGGTGACGGCGTCGCGGCATCCCTGGTATGGCAAGCGCATCTCGCTGCGTTGCCGGAAGGAACGGCTGGAAGTCGGTCGTTTTCTGAACGCGGAGGAAAAGGACGACCTGGTGCGGCACCTGCGCGCCACCATTCACCGGCTGGATGACGCGCGCGCAGTCGCAGTCAGTACCGGCGCCCGCCAGTAGGCAGGCTCCTCGATCCGCAGCTGGCGCACCTGCCCCGGCCTTGCACTCGACCAGCTCAATGCGCCACTCCAACCCGTCACATATACCTTCGCGCCTGCCGCCTGATAGCGCGACACCACGTCGGGGTGCGGATGCCCGAAGCGGCTGCGCCGGGGTGCACTGACAAACACGATCACTGGAGTAAGACCGGTAACCCAGGACGGGGAAGACGAACTGCGGCTGCCATGGTGAGGGGCCATCAGAAGATCCACCGGACCCAGCCCACGGGAAAGCAGACGCGACTCCACACGCCGGGAGATGTCACCTGCCAGAATGGCCCGCCGTTTTCCGCCCTGAATCAGCAGCACGCAGGAGCGATCATTGTTACTCAGGCCCGATTCCGATCCCGGATGCAGGAAGGCGAAATCGACACCGTCCCATCGCCAGGACACAGCGGCGCTGCACAGCGCCGCTGTACCGACCATGCTCTGCCCCACACCGCGCGCCGCACCGTCGTTTTCCAGGGGAAATGAGGCCCAGACCGTTTGCACAGGGAGAGCACTCAGAATCGCCTCGAGACCACCGCTGTGATCCGTATCTGCATGGCTCACCACCAGTCCATCCAGTCCGGCAACGCCCAGACGCGCCAGGCCGGGGACCACGGCGACCTCACCGAGATTGAACCCTCCGTTGAAGACGGGGCCGGTGTCGAAAAGCAGATTGTGGTGGTTCGTCTGCACCAGAATGGCACTGCCCTGGCCGACATCGAATGCGGTGATTCTGAACGTCCCCCGCTCCGGATGTGCCGGCGCCTGTGCCAGCCAGATAAGCCAGGCCGCCCCGATCACCGGCAGCCAGCGCCGCGGCAGGCTGCACAGCATGAGCAGGGTCGCAGACAGGGGCACCAGCACGGACCATCCCGGCGGTGGCACCGCCTGCAGCGCGGGAACCCCGGCAGCCAGCGCCGCGATGCGATCCGTCACCATGAGAAGCCTGTCGGTCAGCCACAGCAACAGGGCTGCCGGCTGCCCGAGCCAGAATGCGAGCAGCGCAGCGGCCAGCAGTCCGGGCAGTACCAGCAGAGAGATCAATGGCACCACCAGAAGATTCACAAAAGCGGCGGTCACCGGGATGGATCCCTGAAAAAGTGCCAGGGCCGGAGAAAGCCCCATGCAGAGTACCAGTTGCGCTGTGATGAGTTGCGCTGTCCGGAACTGCTTTCCCGACTGCCGTGTACTGAAGTACAGCAGCAGGGCGGCAACCGCGATAAAGGACAGCCAGAATCCCTGCTGATGCACGACCAGGGGCTGGCTGACCAGGACCACGAGAATGACCAGGCCGAAGACACCCGGCAGCGATAGCCGGCGACTGCCCGCCATGCCGGAAAGCAGCACGGCGCTGAACAGCCACGCCCGCCTGGCGGGCACTGCGGCACCGGTGAGCAGGACGTAGATGCCGCTGAGCAGGAGCCCGAAGGGAATCGCCAGGCGCCGAACACCGATACGTCGGGTCAGGACAGGCAGTCCCCGCATGAGTATCAGCCCCAGCCAGAACCCGGCACCGGTCACGATGCCGACATGGAGCCCGGACACCACCACCACGTGAATCAGACCGCTGTCCCGCAGACGCTGCCACTGATCGGCTGCGATGCCCGAATCGTCGCCCAGCAGCAGTGCGCGGACGAGACCCTGCTGGGAGAGGGGCTGCCCGGCCAGCCAGGCTTCCAGCAGCGCCCTCAGGCGGAAGAATGAAGGGGGTTCGGCGCCCTCCACCAGATCGCCCGATTTCACATAACCGGTCCCGTGCAGACCCTGTCCGAGCAACCAGCGCTCGTAGTCGAATCCACCCGGATTGCGATAACTCCACCCCGGGCGCAGTTTTCCTTCCACCCGCCAGATCTGGCCAGCTGCGAGCGGCGGCGCCGAGTACCAGGTGAGCCGCACCCGCGGCTGCCCCAGACCGGCGCAGGCGGGTCCACCGGATATTTCACTCGCCGTGGCCAGAAACCGCAGGTTTCGACCCCGTTCCGTGACACCGAGTACTTCAGGCGCGGATTCGACCGCGAGCGTGAAAGTACGGAAGTCTGCATCCGCACAATCCGGCAGACGCCGGTCCAGGTCCATCTGCAGCAGCACAGCGCCGTACCCGTAGCCGGCGAGAAAACACAGCGGCGCAGCACGCCGCACCCATCGGCCGGCTCCGGGATACAGACGGGTAAGGCAGTAACTCAGCACCACACCTGACAGCAGAATGAGCGGCAGACTGAAAGCCGCTGAATTTCCCTGATGCGGGAGCGCCGTGGGCAGAACCAGGACACAGATTCCGGCGGCCACCGCATAGAGCAGACAAAGCATGGCTCAACGACGACAGACTGTGCCCGGACGACGCTCCCGAGTAACCGGCCGGATGACCCGGACCCACCCGCGGCCACGCTGCGACACAATGGTCCAACCGTGCATAATCCACTCATGCCGAAAGCGTTTTTACGAAAGTACCTGCCCAGTGCACGGGACGTCAGTGCCAATCCAGCCCTGCGACCCGTAAGCCGCTGGCTTAAAAATCCCGAAATCTGGCACCTGCATCGCCGCTCGGTCGCCGGCGCTGCGTTCATCGGTTTGTTCTGCGCGTTCCTGCCGATGCCATTCCAGATGCTCGTCGCGGCGCTGCTGGCGATTTTCTCACGCTGCAATCTGCCGCTGTCGGTGGCACTGGTGTGGATCACCAATCCCATCACGATCCCGCCGATGTTCTATTTCTCTTATCGTCTCGGCGCCTGGTTGCTGGATCGCGAGGTGGAGGTCAGCGGCATTCACCTGGACTGGGCCTGGCTCAGCGCAAATCTGGGCAACATCGGCTATCCGTTGCTGTTCGGCTCACTGGTATGCGGCTGGGTAGCCGGAGTGACCGGCTTCGTGCTGGTACGGGTGGGCTGGCGCTTTCATGTGATCGCGCGCTGGCGGGAACGCAAGGAGCGAAGGATAGCCGCACGACTGGCGAAACAGGGTCAGGACGGCGTCTGATCCATCCGGCGAGTCAGGCGTGCAGTCCTTCCACCGGATTCAGGCGGGCTGCTCGACGCGCCGGCAGCCACGCGGATATCAGAGACAGAGTCCAGGAAAGCACCCCTATCGTCAGCAGATCATCGAGTCGGACCAGGGAAGGTACTTCCACGAAATAAGTACCATCGAGCAGACCGAAATCGAACCAGGCTTTCATCAGCGCCACGATCTCTGAAATCTGACTCGCTGTAAGCACTCCGAGGATCAGGCCGAGCAGTATTCCGACGCTGGACACCAGCAGCCCCTGCAGCAGAAAGGCCAGACCGATCGTCTTTGCCGAGGCCCCCATGGTTCGCAGTATGGCGATATCGGCGCGTTTGTCCGTCACCACCATCATCTGTCCGGAGACGATATTGAATGCCGCAACCGCAACTACCATCAGCAGGATGAGAAACATCAGCAGTTTCTCGAGGCGCACGGCCTGAAACAGCTCGCCATAGGAGTCTGCCCAGCTCTGCACCCGCCATTCGGGCTGCAGGGTACGGATCTGTTCTGCCACGCCTTCGGCAAGCAGCGGATTGGAGATGGTCAGGCGCACGCCCGACTGTCCCGCAGCACCCAGCCCCATGGCCGCGATGTCGTCCAGCGCCACCACCGCCAGGGAGTAATCCAGTTCAGCGCCGATCTCGAACGTGGCCGTAAGCTCGAAGCGATGCAGACTCGGACGCGGTCCGGACGCTTCCGGCGACGTCAGGATCACCGCGACCGCATCTCCCGGCAGCAATCCCAGGTGGCCGGCCAGCGGTGCGCCGAGGGCGATACCTCGACCTTCGCCGGAGAGATCTGCCAGCGATCCGTCGATCATGTGCTCGCGTAACACCGCGAGCGCCGCCTGAGCCTGAGGGTCTATGGCGTAAACTGAGATGGGATTCACCGCACCACCCCGGGTCACCATGCCGGCGGTGACGAAGAAGTCATACAGATCCGCTACTTCCGGCATTGACCGGACCTGCTCGAGGCGTGCATCCGTGGTCGCCACATCCTCGATGAGCACCTGGGGCACCACACCGAGAATCCGGCTCTTCAATTCGGCATCGAAACCGTTCATTACACTGACGACCACGGTGAGCACCAGAACGCCAAGGCACATCCCCGCCACCGAGACCCAGGTGATCAGGGCGGCAAACTTGCGCTTACGCGATTTCAGATAGCGTGCAGCCAGACTGACGGCCACTGAATCGATCCGGGTACCACTCAAGTGACCACCCCATCGTGCATCTGCAGGACCCGATGCACCCCCTGCAGCATGTCCTGATCGTGGGTCACGATCACGAAACCGGTACCCCGTTCGTCTGAGAGTTCGTACATGAGCGCGAAAACCTGCTCCGCGTTCTGCCGATCGAGATTTCCCGTGGGTTCGTCCGCCAGTACAACAGCAGGCTCCGTGACCAGCGCACGGGCAACCGCAACCCGCTGCCGCTCGCCACCGGACAGCGCGGCCGGTCGATGTGACAGCCGTGCGGCCAGACCCACCCTGGCCAGCAGATCGGCGGCCAGGCGCTGGGCCTGAGTGTTGCTCATGCCCCCCAATCGCAGGGGCATGGCGACGTTTTCCAGTGCGGAGAATTCCGGCAGAAGGTGGTGAAACTGATAGACGAATCCCATATGCGCATTGCGGATGCGTGCCCGCTGTGCCGGTCCGGCTTGAGTCAGATTCTGTCCGGCAACCAGCACGCAGCCGGAGTCCGGTTCATCGAGTCCGGCGAGCAGGTGCAGCAGCGTGCTCTTACCCGAGCCGGAGCGTCCGATGATGGCAACCCGTTCCCCCGCGGTGACAGCAAAACTCGCACCGCGCAATACCGGCACCGCATCCGGGCCCTGGTAATAGGTCTTGGTGAGGCGATCGGCGATCAGCACTGCCCCGCTTGCCACCCCTGTCAGATCACTCATGCGCGAGCACCTCGGAAGGCCGCAGCAGAGCCGCACGCCAGGCTGGATAGAGCGTGCCGGCCACACAGAGCACCAGCGCGGTGACCGCGATACCCAGCAGATCCTGGGGAATTACCCGCACGGGCAGATAGCTCACAAAGTACTGATTCATCAGATCGAGGGAGAATGTCGCGCTGATCCACCCATAAAACTCCGGTAGAGACAGAGCGCAGGCAACGCCCACAAGCATACCGAGTGCGATTCCGGCAACACCCAGACAGACACCGAGCAGGACAAAGGCCCAGACAATGGTGCCACTGTCGCACCCCAGAGTGCGGAGAATGGCGATATCTCCATCTCTCTGATCCACAACCATGACAAGTGTCGACACCAGATTGAACGCAGCGACGGCGACCAGAAAAGACAGCAGTACGAACATGGTTGTCTTCTGCACACCGATCGCGTGATAGAGCGTGCCGTGTGTACGCATCCAGGTGCGGGAAAAGACCCGCTCCGGACCGATCACATGCACTGCAGCGGCAGCAACTTCGGATGCGTCGAACAGATCGTCCAGTCTCAGCTGAAAGCCATGCACCCGATCTCCGAGTCGGAACAGACGCTGGGCATCCTCCTGATGGATATAGGCGGCCCGGGAATCGATTTCCGAACGGGAACTGATGATCGCGCTGACACTGAATCGTTTCTGGCGCGGAAAGATCCCCGCAGGCGTCATCAGCGCCGAAGGTAATACCAGGGTGACACTGTCGCCCACCTCTACCCGCAGAACGTTCGCCACACCACTGCCAAGCCAGACCTGAAAGCGGCCCGGTTCGAGCACTCCACCCGCAGTGAAAGTCGACACCGCAGAAACCGACCCGTAGGAATCCGGATCTATTCCAGCGATCAGCACACCACTCTGCCGATCGCTCACCGCGGCAAGCCCCGCTCCCTGAATGAATGACGCGACTCCAGCGACGCCCGGTATCGTGCGCAATGCATCGAGGTCGGCGGCGTCCACCACCAGAGCTTCCCGGGCCTGCAGGGTGACATGGGGCAGCAGTCCCAGCAGCCGGGTACGCAATTCCCGCTCGAAGCCGTTAATCACGGAAACCACGATAACCAGTACAGCGACACTCAGCGCGAGCCCGAGCAGGGCCACGCTGCTGATGAAAGAGATGGAACTGCGGCGGGAAAACGCATAGCGCCAGCCAACACCGAAGGCAACGGATCTGATCAAAATGCAAACTGCTTGCAGGCGAGGCCCCATGGTACCGCGGACCGCGGGGGTAGACACAAGCAGCCCGTCTCGCCTGACCCGGGCCTGCGGGCAGGTTGGCCGGTCGCTGCTAGACTTTATACATGTCTGCTGCAAAGTCAGTATCGCCACCCCCTCCGGACGATCGACGGGCCTCGCTGAGAGTCCAGGCCCGGCTGCCTTTCCAGTGGCAGCCCCTTGCCTCGAGAGAGGAACTCAAGGATCTGATTACCCGCTGGGGACTCGCCCACCATCTGGAGATCCAGCAGTCGCTGGCGACCCTGGATGGGCAACTGGAGCGCGCGATGCACGACGTTCGCGATCCTGCCGTCACCACCGTGCTGCGGCTGCTCGACGACAAACTCGACCTGATTGCACGATCAGTACGGCAGGATGTGGAGCGGCAGATTCCAAGGGCGGTTGACATCGAGTTGAGCGCTGAAGGCATGGCTTTCAATCATCCCAGCCCACTGCCGGTCGGCACCCTCATCGGCGTACACCTGGTCCTGCCGGCGCAGGGTCCATCCGGCGTGTTTCATCTGCTGTGTACCGGTCGCACCACGGCGGCCGGCGTCAGACACCCGGGCAGCGCCACCGTCTCTTCCATTCAGTCTGCAACCGGCGATGGCAATCACCTGGGCGTGCAGTTCCTCGATCTCCCGCCAGCGGCGAGCCGTCGACTGACCCGTTTTGTCATTTCCACCCAATCTACCGCCTGACACACAGCTGTCACCAGCGTGCCGCTGCAGCTACGGGCCGCTTGATATCACGGGTGACGGCCATACGCACCGAAGCACAGCCACAAATCTCGGAAGGGTTTTGCAGGCGTGGGCGAGGACCTGCTGTACCGGGCCGTGTAGCGAGGCCGAGTACGGCTGTTTGACTTGCGGGCTGCCCGCACGGATCGTCACGCCGCCGTGCGCCGTCCGGCATCCAGCGCACCGGCCACCTGCAGGGCGGCGACCCGGTAGCTTTCCCCGTAGGTCGGGAAGTTGAAGCAGTTTTCGATGTAGGTATCGACGCTCGCGCCGTGTATGAGACCCATCTGCCCGATATGGATCAGCTCCGTTGCCTGGGCGCCGACGATGTGAATACCCAGGATTTTCCGATCCCTGCCGACGACCAGCTTCAGCAGTCCGCGTGTCTGTTCGGCGATGTGGCCCCGGGCAATCTCGTCAAAGTGCGCAATGCCGGTCACACAGTCAGGATCCTGCGCACGGGCCGCAGTTTCGGTCAGACCCACACAGGCAAGTTCCGGCACGGCATAGATGCCGGTGGGTATCCAGTCTCCCTGGCGACCCGGATCGATGCCCAGCACAGCACAGGCGACCCGACGACCCTGCTCCATGGAGGCAGACGCCAAAGACGGCGGACCGATTACATCACCCGCCGCATAGATGCTGGGGACCGCAGTTCGACCTGAAGCATCCACTTCGATCAGACCGCGGGCATCGAGCGACAATCCGGCGTTTTCTATTCCCAGGCCCTGGACCTGGGCTATCCGGCCCTGGGCACAGAGCAGTTTATCGCTGCGCAGAGTCCGACCGTCGGCGAGTTGAGTTTCAACCGCGCCCAGCGCGTCGACACCACAACCGGTCACTTCAACTTCACCGACAAACTCGCCACCGCCGGCTTCGAATGCTTCGAGAAAACGACTGGTGAGATCCGCATCGAGGAAACCCAGCGGGCGCGGAAACCGGTCCACCAGGGTCACCTTCACGCCGAGTAACGAGAAGATCGACGCATATTCACAGGCAATCACACCGCCACCCAGTACCACGAGACTTTCCGGCAGATAGGCGAGCGAAAGGATCGAATCGCTGTCATAGATGGCTTCATGATCCACAGCGATCTGAGCAGGATGTCGGGGTTTCGAGCCGCTGGCGATCAGCACATTCGCGGCACGGAATGATTCCGAATGACCGTCCACGAACCGGACGTTCAACTCGGTCGGACTGGTGAAGCCCGCCCGCCCGTGAACGATCGCAACGCCGTTGCGCTTGAGTTGAGTGCGCATGTACTGATCGTGGGTGCTGAGCACGTCGGTCATCTCACCAATCAGACCCTGCACACCACCACTGCCAGCAGGCAGCACGATATCCATACCCGCCAGCCGGCGCAGTGCCTGGGCCTGGGACATCGCCCGCTCGCGCAGGGCCTTACTGGGGATCGTGCCGAACTGCACACAGGCACCCCCGACCTGGCGCAGCTGTTCACAGACCGCCACCCGCAGGCCACCCTTGGCAGCCTGAATTGCCGCTTTCTGCCCGGCGGGGCCGGAGCCGACAATGAACAAATCGAAAGCTGTCACTGGACCATCCTCAATCCGTTTCCACCGGAGCACCGGCGTCGGCACCGCTGCCCGCGGTGAGCCTGTCTAAAGGCTCATGGACTCCATCGATTCCCGGATGCTGTCGAGCTTCTCCAGCACCTTTTCCACATCTTCCGGGTACAGGTTCAGATGCTGTGTGGAAGGCAGCGCGATAACCTCATTGATGAGTATGGTGCGAGTGCACATCCAGCGTCCGAGTGCGACTCCGGTCGCTGCAACAGCCACGGCATCCATCGCATCCCCGGCTGTTTCGAAATGGTCGAGATGAGCGATGGTCACGGGCACGAGGTCCGGCAGCTTCCATTCGATGGCGAGCCGTTCACCGGCCAGGGGAGCCAGTTCTTTGAGCAGCGGCTCAACCCGCGCAAGGTCCAGTCCACTACAGAGGTCGCCGAGGCGATGCAGAATGAGTGGTACGCCGATGTTGTGGAGCAGCCCGCACAGATAAGCCATTTCCACATTCTTCCGGCAGGCCCTGGCAACCTCTTTCGCCCACAGGCCCGCGGCCAGACCGGTGCGCCAGTTTTCGTCCAGCAGACTCTGAAAATGACCGGGTCTGAAAAGCGCACCTTTCAACGACGCAGAAAGGGCAATCTCCCGGATCCGCTCCATCCCGAGTCGGGCGATGGCCTGCTGCAGCGCGACGATCTCGATAGCTCCACGGAAAGCGGGAGAATTGACCACCCGCAGGACGTGGGTCGCCAGTGCCTGATCCTGCTGAATCAGTTCCGCCAGGCGGGCGGCATCCGAGCGCTCGTCCAGCGAACTGGACAGCACCTCGGCGGCGACATGCGGGAGCAGGGGCAGCTCTATCCTGCCCTGCACCACTTCGTCTCTGAGTTGGGAACCGATGTCTGCCAGAGCGGCAGCATCTACACCCTTTGCTTGGATCATGAAGTCTGGATTCGACTGGTGCTTCAACTAAGCATAGTCGACATTCCGGCGGGCGCAGATCAGCGGGTGTCGGCGTCCTCAGATGGATCGTACTGCACCGGTGCGGTACGACGGCGCGTACTACGGGCAGTCGGAGCACCACGTTCAGAGTCGCAGCGGTTCGGATCTCCGCCACAGACTTCGCAATCCACGTCCAGGCCGAGCGCTTTCATGCCACCGCAGCTCCCGGCTATGGGCCGGCGTCCGAAAATCACGCCGACGGCCATACCGGCAACCAGCAGCAGCATGGCGACAAAGGTGAGTACGAGGGTCATTGGGCGTCTACGAGGTATTCATACATGGGCTGAGTATAACGCGCTTCGAAGCCCCCCTGGGTATGGATCAGCAGATAAACGGCAAGAGCGCGCGCTTCGGCGAAAGCGAGCGCCTCCACCGGCCCGAGCACGTTGAGTGCCGTCGCATAGGCGTCCGCCATCATGGCACTGGCATGGATCACCGTCACCGAGGCCAGTCCATGGACCACCGGAGCCCCGGTGCGGGGATCGATGGTGTGGGAGAAGCGATGCTGGTCGAACTCGACAAAATTCCGGTAGTCACCCGAGGTGGCGACCGCCCGATCATGCAGCACCAGGACCTTCTGCACTCCGCCCCACTGTCCGGCTTCCGGGGTTTCCACACCGATCCGCCAGGCCGTGCCGCCGGGATTGGACCCCAGCACTCTCACCTCGCCACCCACATCCACCAGGTAGTCGGTACATCCGGAACGATCCAGCAGCCCGGTGAGCCGATCCACGCCATGCCCCTTGGCGATGGCAGACAGGTCCACGTACAGACTCCGATCTTTGCGCAGGGCGGGCGGATCGGGCCGCACGGACAGAAAGCGGTAACCCACCTGCCGACGGGCGGCCGCAACCGCATCGGGTCCCGGCGGCACCACCGCCGCAGAACCCCGGGCGCCTTCCGGCGTTTCTGTTCCTTCCGCACCATCCGCACCATCCGCACCAGGAACAGGTTGCGGCGCAGCAGATTTCGGACCGAAGCCCCACAGATTTACCAGGGGCCCCACGGTCACATCAAAGGCACCGCCACTCTCCTCGCTGACCCGGGCAGCCGCGGCCACCACCTCCGCAAGCTCCGCAGATACCGGGAACCAGTCACCGGGGGGACTCGAGTTGAAGCGCGACAACTCCGACGCCGGGTCGTAGGTGGACATCGCCGCGTTTACGGCGAGGAGTTCGTCAGTGACCGCGGCCTTGAGGACCGCCACCGGCGTATCACAGCGGGCGGTGACCTGGTACCGGGTCCCCATCGTGGGTCCGGTCAGCCGAAGGTATTCCCGCTCAGCCGAGCAGCCGCTAACTGCCAGCGAGATCAGCCAGCCGGCGAACGCCAGTCGCCGCCGCTGTAACTGTCGGAAACCCGGCGCGCGCGCCGGGGCCCGTGTCAGGAATCCATCGTTTTCCAAGGTGCTCATGAATTCGAATTACCAATGCGGCACAAAATTGCCGTGCCGGAACTATCAAAGCGTGACCCATTTCGCACAAAATGTCCGCTCACACGAGAGTGAGGACTGAAGCCATCGACACGACGACCCGACTGCCAGTCATTGCTCCGGCATTGTCCCGGCAGGAAGTCGTGCCGGTCCAGAGCATCGCACCGCGCCTGCGCTTCAGCCGCCGCACCACGAGACCCTCACCCTATCCGCTGGCGGGACGCCTGTCCGAAACGGGCCCGCGGGTCGGGCAATATCTCGACATCCGGGTCTGAGGCCAGCCATGGCCTCGCTCCTGCTTCTGCGCCATGGTCAGATTCTCGCCAATCGGCGCGGTCTCTGGCACGGCTCGACCGACAGCGCGCTCACCTGGCGTGGAATACTGCAGGCCCGGAGGACGGCTCGACACCTCGCCAGACATCATCCCGGACTCAGTGCGATCTACAGCAGCCCGCTTGCGCGCTGCCGACAAACCGCGGAACAGGTCGGACACCGTCTCGATCTGCAGCCTCTGGTCTGCGAAGATCTCCGGGAGTACGCCATAGGTGACTGGGAAGGCACACCCTTTCAGGTTCTCGCGAGCGAACACGACTTCGTCGGCCGGACGATCGCAGATCCGGCCTTCGCACCACCCGGGGGTGAGTCGCTGAGCCAGGTGGCAGAGCGTATCGTGGCGGCAATCCGGCAGATTCACGAGCAGCATGAAACAGACGCCCAGGTGCTGGTGGTGGGTCATGGTGCTGCCCTGGCGATTGCACTGAGCAGTCTTATCGATTCGAGTCCCGCGCGCTGGATCGACTACCACTTCGCCAACTGCAGCCTCACCGAACTCGTGCTTTCTCCGTCGCCCTACGTTAACTTCTTCAATTCGACACAACATCTGTAGCCGGTTCTCTGCCGGTACCGCAACGGAGACGAGCCATGCCCGAATACTGTCTGGTCGACAAGCGCGACCACATCATGACCGTGACACTCAACCGGCCCGATCGACTGAACGCCCTGCATCCGCCCGCGAACGCCGAACTGGGTGCTGTTTTCGATGATTTCGCTGCAGACGATGACCTCTGGGTTGCCATCATCACCGGCAGCGGCCGCGCCTTCAGTGCCGGGAATGACCTGCGTTACCAGGCGGAAGGGGGAGAACGCGTGCCCACACCGCGTGGATTCGGCGGTCTGTCCTCACGCTTCGACCTGACCAAACCGGTGATCGCAGCGGTAAACGGGGCGGCCATGGGCGGCGGTTTCGAGATCGCCCTTTCCTGCGATCTGATCATCGCATCGGACAGAGCCACCTTTGCCCTGCCCGAGCCCAAAGTAGGTCTCGCTGCCCTGGCCGGCGGACTGCAGCGACTGCCCCGCCAGATCGGCTCCAAGCGTGCTCTGGGAATGATTCTGACCGGCCGCCATGTGCCCGCTGCGGAGGGATTGAGTCTGGGCTTCGTCAACGAAGTGGTACCCCACGATGAACTGATCGACGCTGCGCGTCGCTGGGCCACGGACATCTGCGCCTGTGCACCCCTGTCTATCCGTGCCAGCAAAGACGTGGTGTACAGATCGCTGAGCATCGCTTCGCTGGAAGAGTCCATGCGCGAGCCCTACGACAGCGTGAAAGCCATGGTCAGGAGCGAGGACTTCGTGGAAGGTCCCCGGGCGTTCGCTGAAAAGCGCGCGCCGAACTGGAAGGGTCGCTAAAGGCGGGATGGAATCCCGAGCGGGATGGAATCCCGAGCGGGATGGGAATCCCGACCCCGGTGCAGCGCCGGCTACTCCGCGGCTGCGAGCATCTGCGCCGTGCCGATCACATCGGCAACCATGGCCACCGCCAGGCAGACATCGTTGAGGGTTTCGTGCTCGCCGCGCACGGTCATCTCAGCGACGATTTCCGCCCGGGG
Organism: Pseudomonadales bacterium; assembly: GCA_041395945.1. NCBI lineage: Bacteria > Pseudomonadati > Pseudomonadota > Gammaproteobacteria > Pseudomonadales > Pseudomonadales bacterium. The sequence goes on along the minus strand of JAWKZN010000001.1, from coordinate 976,880 downwards.
GATGACCACATGGAGAAGATCGGGTGTGGTCGTGAACTGTTCCGGATAGCTCGGGGCTGTGCGGTGGTTCATGTACTGCTCATACTCATGCCAACGTCGCAGGGAACACATCAGATTTCGTGCCAACATTACAGATATGGATTCATCCCATTGTTTTATTTAGCTTTTTTTACCTGTTTTTCGCGGCTCGACCGCGTCTGCCAGATGCCCAGACAGTGTCGAAAGTGACGCCACGGGTAAGCCCTGAGCATAGAACAGCAACCAACCCCGTCCACCGGGAACGGCCCGTTTAAGAGCCGAAGCCAGACCAAGGAGATCAGGATGCCCATCACCACCGGATACCGGAAACTGCTGGAAGCCGCCGAGGCGGAAATAGCAACCGTGACGCCCGATCAGGCTGTGGCGTGGCTCGACGACGATTCCGTGCAGTTCGTCGACATACGGGATCCCCGGGAACTCGAACGGGAAGGCAAAATCCCGGGCGCATTTCATGCGCCACGCGGCATGCTGGAGTTCTGGGTCGACCCGGAGAGCCCTTACTTCAAACCCGTATTCGGGGAGCAGAAGCGCTTCGTCTTCTACTGCCAGAGCGGCTGGCGCTCGGCGCTGACTACCCAGACCCTGCAGCGGATGGGACTGGAAAACGCCTGCCACGTTGGCGGCGGCTTCCGGGCGTGGAAAGAAGCCGGTCATCCCTGCGAAGCGGTACCGGCGCGCTGAAGGGCTGACAGCGGGCACCTGCCGCCGGACGTCTGACGCTGCGCGTCAGAGGCTGAGTACGCCGCGGGCCTCCAGCAGTTCGACAAGCCGATCAACGGAAGCCTCCGGCGTCTCATCTTCGGTGTGGAGGACAAGTTCCGCGGCTTCCGGTGCCTGATATTCCGAGTCGATCCCGGTGAAATTGGCGATCTCACCCGCCCGCGCCTTACGGTAAAGGCCTTTCGGGTCTCTTCGCTCACAGACTTCGAGGGGCGTATCGACGAAGACTTCGAGAAACTCATCCTCTCCAACCAGTTCACGCACCATGCGGCGTTCGCTGCGGAAGGGTGAAATGAAAGACACGATGGTGATCAGACCTGCATCCACCATCAGCTTCGCCGTTTCACCGACCCGGCGGATATTCTCCACCCGGTCTGCTTCGGTGAAACCGAGGTCCCTGTTCAATCCGTGGCGGACGTTGTCACCATCGAGCACGTAGGTGTGACGGTGCGCTTCGTGCAGGCGGGCTTCCAGCAGATTGGCGATCGTCGACTTGCCTGACCCGGACAGACCTGTGAGCCAGATGATGCACGGCTGCTGATGTTTGATCCGGGCGCGATGCGACTTGTCCACACTCAGCGCCTGCCAGTGCACGTTTTCCGCGCGCCGCAACGAAAAATCAAGCAGCCCCGCGCCCACTGTATCGAAACTCTGGCGGTCGATGAGAATGAAACTGCCCAGGGTGCGGTTTTCCGAGTACGGATCGAATGGAATCCGATCACTCAGACTCAGGTTGCCGACACCGATCTCATTCAGTTCGAGGCGCTTAGCCGGCTGGGTCTCCAGCGTGTTGACGTTCACCTTGTGCTTGAGTTCGGTAACCACGCAGGGCACGGTCCTGGCACCGGACTTCAGATAGTACTGCCGACCCGGATACAGGGGCTGTTCCTGCATCCACAGCAGATGCACGGCGAACTGATCCGAGGTCTGACAGGGCGACTGGGCGGCGGCTATGACATCACCCCGGCTCACATCCACTTCGTCTTCAAGCACCACAGTGATCGCCTGACCCGGGATTGCCTGGGCCAGGTCGCCATCCCGGGTCACAAGCCGCGCCACGCTGGTTGCCGTGCCCGCTGGCAGTATGCGCACACTGTCACCGGGTGCCACCCGCCCCGAAGCAACCGTGCCACTGAAGCCACGAAACTCCGAGTTGGGTCGATTGACCCACTGCACCGGCAGGCGGAACGGCTGCTGCTCGATTTCCTGAAAGACATTCACGGTTTCGAGATGCTCGAGCAGCGTCGGTCCCTGATACCAGGCCATGTGCTCGCTGGCTACCGTGACGTTCTCGCCCTTCAGCGCCGAGATGGGAATCGCACAGATGTTGAGCGCGCCGAGTCCCTCGGCGAATGCCCGGTAGTCGGCGACGATCTCATCGAAGCGCGTCTGGTCGTAGTTCACAAGATCCATCTTGTTGACGGCAAGCACCACCTCACGAATACCGAACAGCGAGGCGATATAGCTGTGGCGGCGGGTCTGGGTGAGCACCCCTTTGCGGGCGTCGACCAGAATCACCGCGAGTTCGGCGGAAGAGGCGCCGGTGGCCATGTTGCGCGTGTACTGCTCGTGGCCCGGCGTGTCGGCAACCACGAATTTGCGGCGATCCGTTGCGAAGAACCGGTAGGCGACATCGATGGTGATGCCCTGCTCACGCTCCGCCGCCAGACCATCGACCAGCAGTGCAAAGTCGATTTCGCCAGCCTGGGTACCGATCCGGCGGCTGTCCGCTTCCAGCGTTGCGAGCTGGTCTTCGAATATCTGTTTCGCATCGTAAAGGAGACGACCGATCAGCGTACTCTTGCCGTCGTCGACACTGCCACAGGTGAGAAATCGCAGAGTGGATTTAGCGGCCTGCTCGGTCAGGAAGGTCTCAATGTCTGCAGAGATCCGGGCAGCCATCAGAAGTAGCCCTCCTGCTTTTTCTTCTCCATCGATGCAGCGGTGTCATGGTCAATCGCCCGCCCCTGCCGTTCGGAAGTCCGGGCTACCAGCATTTCCTCGATGATGCCGGTGAGGGTATCCGCGGTGCTTGCCACCGCGCCGGTCAGCGGATAACACCCCAGCGTACGGAAGCGGACCATCCGCATCTCCGGCTGCTCGCCCGGCTGCAGGGGCAGCCGATCATCGTCCGCCATGATCAGCATGCCGTCGCGTGCCACCACCGGTCGCGGCTTTGCGAAATACAGAGGCACGATGGGAATATTTTCCTGATGGATGTACTGCCATATGTCGAGTTCAGTCCAGTTCGACAGGGGAAACACCCGGATCGATTCGCCTTTGCGCACCCGCCCGTTGTAGAGCTGCCACAGTTCCGGCCGCTGATTCTTCGGATCCCAGCGATGCTGCGCGTTGCGGAAGGAGAAAATACGCTCCTTGGCCCGGGACTTCTCCTCGTCTCTGCGGGCACCACCGAAGGCGGCATCGAAACCGTAGCGGTCGAGCGCCTGCTTCAAAGACTGGGTCTTCATCACATCGGTATGCACCGACGCTCCGTGGGTGAAAGGGCCGACACCGGCCGCCACGCCGTCCTGATTGATGTGCACGATCAGATCGAGGCCGAGCTCGGCCGCCAGACGGTCACGGAATTCAATCATTTCCCGGAACTTCCAGGTGGTGTCCACATGCAGCAGCGGGAACGGCGGTCGGGACGGATAAAAGGCCTTCATCGCCAGATGCAGCATCACCGAGGAATCCTTGCCGATGGAGTACAGCATCACCGGATTCTCGCTCTCGGCGAGTACCTCGCGCATGATGTGGATGCTCTCGGCTTCGAGACGCTGGAGGTGGCTCAGCTGGGTGCCGGGGGAGTGATTCTGGGACATGGCTGCGGCGGGGCGCTGTGTATGTGGACCCGAGGCATTAGATCGAAGCAGCAGCGTCAGCTCAACAACCATGTTGTTAAATGCATATAGCCCTTTGTACACTCCGGCGCGCGTTTCCGCAGCGGGTCGCGGGTCGCGGATCGCGGATCGCGAAAAAAGAAAACGTACCCCGACCTGCTCGTCATCGGGTTGATCCGGCAACCTCGGCCTGAGTCCGTGGTCAGATAGTGGTAAGCAGACTCAGTGTTACGATCTAACCCATTGAATTAGTTGAACAATATGCCTCTGATAATCTACTGCCTGGCCTTCACGGGCGGGTTTGTGATCATGTCCCTTGAGCTGCTCGGCGGACGCCTGCTGGCGCCCTATTTCGGCAGCAGCATCTATGTCTGGGGCAGCATCATCACCGTATTCATGCTGTCACTGGCGCTGGGCTATCTGTTTGGCGGTCGCTGGTCGCTCAATCATCCTTCGATGCGACGCTTTTCACTCATCTTTCTCGCCGCCGCCCTGCTCCTCACGCCGCTGGTGTACTTCAGCGAGGAGGTGATGATCCTGATCTTCGAACGGATCGAGGATCCGCGTTATGGCTCATTGCTGGCAGCAAGCGCGCTCTTCATCGTCCCGACCATCATCCTCGGTATGATCTCCCCGTACTCGGTCCGTCTGCTGGTGAGCTCCACCCACACCTCCGGGCAGGTCGCCGGCTTTCTGTATTTCGTGTCCACCATGGGCAGTGCCCTGGGCACTCTGGCCACTTCGTTTTACTTTGTGCTCTGGTGGGAAATGAACACCATCCTTTTCGGACTGGCCGGCACCCTGCTGGCGATGTCGATTCTGGCGCAGATTGCCGGAACGGGGCGCCGCTCATGATCACGGCGGAAAAACCTGTTCTGCGGCGGGGACACAGTCTGCTGCTGATACTGCTTGCCCTTCTGCCTGTGCTGCCCATGCAGGCGGAAGCCCGCATCATTCATCGCGAACGGTCCCTGTACAGCACCATTCTGGTGGATCAGCAGGGTTCGCTGATCTGCCTGCAGTTCTCGGTACGGCAGGATCAGCGCAATCAGTCCTGCCTCGATCGCAGAGATCCGCGCAAACTTGTCTTCGGCTACGCGAAGATGATGCTCTCCGGACTGCTGCTCAACCCGGATCCGCAGCGTATTCTCATCATCGGACTGGGTGGCGGCACTCTCCCTGTCGCACTTGCCGAGCTTTACCCGTCAGCCAGGATCGATGTCGTGGAAATCGACCCGTCGGTTAAAACCGTGGCGGAGACCTACTTCGGTTTCGCGGAGACGGAACACATGCGGGTGCTGCTCCAGGACGGCAGGGTCTTCACCAAGCGCGCAATTACACGGGGCGAACACTACGACCTGATCCTGCTCGATGCCTTCAACGGCGATTACATTCCCGAGCATCTGATGACCCGGGAATACCTGGAAGAAACACGCAACCTGCTCTCACCCGGCGGGGTCGTGGTGGCTAACACCTTCGCCATCAGCGATCTCTATGATCACGAATCGGTGACCTATCAGGCGGTCTTCGGCCCGTTCTTCAACGTCACCGAAAATACCTCCGCCAACCGCATCATCATCGCCACCACGGGCGAACTGCCCGACCGCGCTCTGCTCGATGAGCGTGCGCGCGCACTGTCGGCGAAGCTGCTGCCATACGACATGCGGATCGGCAGCTACCCGCGGCAGTTCAGTACCCGCATCGACTGGAACGAGGATGCCCGGCTGCTGACCGATCAGTACGCACCAGCCAATCTGCTCCGCGAGCAGTAGGTCTGATCGGCATCGGCCACGCTGGGTGAATCCTTCCGGGATTTTTGGCCTGGTATCGCAATTCGTTCCGGGTGGCGGTCAGGCCTTCTGCCAGTACTCGTCCTTGAGCAGTCGCTTGTAGAGCTTGCCCGTCGGGTGACGCGGCAGCTCCGCCCGGAAATCGACCGAGCGCGGACATTTCATGTGGGATAGCTGTTCCCGGCAGTAATCCATCAGTTCGAGTGCGAGTTCCGGGGTCGCCAGAGACATGTCTCTGGGCTGCACCACCGCCTTGACCTCTTCGCCGAACTCTTCGTTCGGCACACCGAACACCGCCACATCGATCACCGCAGGATGGGTGATGAGCACGTTCTCCGCTTCCTGCGGGTATATGTTCACCCCGCCTGAGATGATCATGAAATGTTTGCGGTCGGTCAGGTAGAGATAACCGTCTTCGTCCAGATAGCCCACGTCGCCCAGTGTGCTCCAGCCCTTCGGATGTCGCGATCCCCGGGTCTTCTCATCGTCCTTGTAGTACTCGAACTCTCCGCCACCACCGAAGTAGATGGTCCCGGACTCGCCGATGGGCACTTCGTTGAATTCGTCATCACATACGTGCAGTTCGCAGTTCAGCGGTCGACCCACCGAGCCTTTATGGGCGAGCCATTCTTCGGAGTTCAGCTGCACGAACCCGTTGCCTTCGGTACCGGCATAATATTCGTAGATCACCGGCCCCCACCACTCGATCATCTGCTCCTTTACCGGAATCGGACAGGGTGCCGCGGCGTGTATCGCGCATTTCAGGGAAGAGACATCGTACCTGAGCCGCACCTCATCGGGCAGCTTCAACATGCGCACGAACATGGTTGGTACCCACTGACTGTGGGTGATCCGGTACCGCTCGATACACTGCAGCGCGAACTCCGCCTCGAAATGCGCCATCACCACCACCCGTACTCCGTGCCGCAGCAGACCCATCGTGAAAGCCAGCGGTGCCGCGTGATACAGCGGTGCCGGTGACAGATAGATGGAATTCTCATCGGCTCCATACAGGGCGCTCATCAGGTTAATGTCCAGCCCTTCCCCATAGCCGGTTTCCGGCAGGGGCTTTTTTACGCCCTTCGGATAGCCGGTGGTGCCGGATGAATAGAGCATCGCCATGCCTTCCTGCTGGTCGGCGATCGGCGTCTTCGGCAGCTTCGAGGTGGCCGCTTCCCAGGACTCGAATCCTGCCGCTTCCCCGTCAATCATGTAGCTGCGCATGACATTCGGCATCCTGCCGACCAGGGGTGTAACCACTTCGCGGCGCGCCGCAGAGGTGATGAATACCTTCGCTTCGCAGTTGTTGACGATGTATTCGACTTCCGCCTGCTGGAGACGCCAGCTGATGGTCGTGTAATAGAGACCGGATCGTTGCGCCGCCCAGCACAACTGAAAATAGCGCGGATGATTTTCGAGCAGAATGGCGATGTGGTCGCCGCGCCTGAGTCCCAGCGACCGGAACAGATGCGCGCCCTGGTTCGCGGCTGCTTCGAGTTCGCCGCAGGTCACGTTCACACCGGACTCCGCCATGGTGTAGGCGATCTTGTCCGGTTCCCGTGCGGCAATGATTCCTGGATGCACTGGTGTCTCTCCCGTTGAGTTAAAAAACTGCCGTTCGCGCTGCGACCGGTCTGAAAGTGTCGGTCGTTCTACTCGTCCGCCTTATCTGCCGGATCGAGTCTGAGTGAGGCTGAATTCATACAGAAGCGCAGACCCGTCGGCTTCGGTCCATCCGGAAACACGTGGCCGAGATGGGCGTCGCAGGCGGCACAAAGTACCTCGGTACGCTCCATCATCATGCTGTGATCCGCCTGAGTGGTGACCGCCTGCGGATTCACGGGTGCGTAAAAGCTCGGCCAGCCGCTGCCGGAGTCGTACTTGGTCCCGGAATCGAACAGTGGCTCTCCGCAGCCGCGGCAGCGATACAGTCCCGGCGTCTTGGTGTCCCAGTACTCCCCGGTAAACGCCCGCTCAGTCCCGGCACAGCGCATGACTTCGAATGCCTGGGGATCGAGCTCTTCACGCCACTGGTCGTCACTTTTGGTCACTTTAGCCATGTCATTTCTCTTCGAGTCGAATCTTTCAGTTAGTCTGTCTCCGGCGGTCGCGCTGAACCGCAGCCGGGCCCTGCTTGCGGCCGGTGCCTGACCGGAGTGAGCCTGCTACTATTCATCGTAACGGCCGACCATTCAAGTACGGACAGACGGGCAGAGAAGGAAATGGAATCGAAGAGCGCTGATCAGACAGTTACACCCCTTTCACAGCACGCTCCGCATCCCCCGCGCGCACCGCACGGCCATCGTGAGGCCCGGAAACTGGCCCCGGGCGACCACGTGATCCTGAAGTCCCGCAAGCTCGATGATGTCTGTTACGACATTCGCGGACCCGTGCTGGCCGAAGCGCACAGGCTCGAAGAAGAAGGCCACCGGGTGATGAAGCTCAATATCGGCAACCCGGCCCCGTTCGGCTTCGAGGCACCCGAAGAAATTCTCCGGGATGTGATTCACCATCTTCCCGAATCCCAGGGTTATTCGGACTCCAAGGGTATCTACAGCGCCCGTAAGGCCGTCATGCAGTACTGCCAGCAGATCGGCATCCCCAATGTGGACGTCGACGATGTCTACATCGGCAACGGTGTATCCGAGCTGGTGGTCATGAGCATGCAGGGTCTGCTCGACAATGGTGACGAGGTGCTGATCCCTTCCCCCGACTATCCATTGTGGACAGCAGCTGTGCGACTTGCGGGCGGCACGCCCGTGCACTATCGCTGCGACGAAGGGGCCGGCTGGGCACCCGATATGGCAGACATGCGAGCGAAGATCAGCCCGCGTACCCGGGCCGTGGTGGTGATCAACCCCAACAACCCCACGGGTGCCGTCTATGGTGCCGATGTTCTGCACGACATCGTGGACCTTGCCCGCAGCCAGGATCTGGTGGTCTTCGCAGATGAGATTTACGACAAGATCCTCTATGACGGTGCCCGTCACATTCCGCTCGGCTCCCTCGCGGAAGACCTGCTGGTGATCACGCTCAACGGCCTGTCGAAAACCTACCGGGTCGCAGGCTTCCGGACCGGCTGGATGGTGGTCAGCGGCGCCAAGCATCGCGCGCGCGATTATGTGGAGGGACTGGATATTCTCGCCTCGATGCGGCTGTGTCCGAACGTGCCGACTCAGCATGCAATTCAGACCGCGCTCGGCGGCTATCAGAGTATCGAGGAATATCTGCATCCGGGCGGCCGGCTCTACGATCAGCGTGTGTGGGCCTGGGAGCGGTTGAACGAAATCGACGGCATCAGCTGTGTGAAACCTGCCGGTGCGCTCTATCTGTTTCCCAGAATCGATACGGCCCGCTTCAATATCCGCAACGATCAGCAGTTCGCGCTCGATCTGCTGCGCCAGGAAAAAGTGCTCATCGTGCAGGGAACCGGCTTCAACTGGTCCGAGCCCGATCACTTCCGGATCGTCTTCCTGCCCCGGATCGAAGATCTGGATGAAGCCCTCGGCCGTCTCGAACGCTTCCTGAGAACCTATCGTCAGTAGTTGAACTGCCGCCGGGGCGCCCTCAGCAGTGAGCGATATCAACGTCGATGATTTCTACAAGGACGCAGCCCGGGCACTGGTGACTCTGTACAGCGTCTTCCCGCGGCGTCACACCCTGTTCGTGGAGGACGTCTGTGGTCCCCAGGAGCCGGATGAGTTCGGCGTGCACGGCAACCGGCATCTGGCCTGCTTCCATGCGCTGCTGTGGCTCGCCGAGGAAGGGCTGATCCGCTACGCGGACACCATTCGCCAGGAGGCCCTGGATCAGGTTGTGCTGACCGGGCGGTGCTTCACTCTGCTGTCCGCATCGGCCCCCGAACTTTCAGCGGAATCCGTGAGTGCGCCGGAATCCGGGATCGCGTCTGACGGCGGTGCTGCGGCGCCATCGACAACCACCGATGCACTGCCACCCTCCGTCCGTCTCGAGCGATCGACACGCATCAGCGTTTTGCGCGCTGCCCTGAAAAGCCGTTCCTCCCTGCAGGTCCGGAACGTCATGCTGAACCTGCTCGAGCAGTCGACCCGACCGGGACACTGAATACTTTCAGCGATCGAAGCGGAAATGCCCGATCTTCAATCCCCGCTCAGGCTGCCGGTCCGGAAAATCTTCGCTCACCGGCAGGTACCCCACGAAACGACAGGACGGGCAGCGACGCGCCATCTGGCTCTCCAGAAAATCCGCATCCAGAAAGGGTGAGTTCAGGCAGGCCAGGACATCCGCCCGCCCGTCTGCAAAGCCCGGCAGTCGCTTCAGCACCGCGGCGTAGTCCCGCCGGGCATCGAAGCTGCCTTTCTGGAAGGTCGGGGGATCGATGATGATCAGCCCGTAAGGCCCGAGCTTGCGTACCTTCCACCAGGACTTGAAGAGATTGTACGCCAGCATGCTCACCGTACGGGGATCCTGACCATTGCGCGCATGATTCTCACGGCCCCAGTCCAGCGACGGTTTACTCATGTCGTTGTTGACGACGTGTGTTGCCCCTCCGGCCTGGGCCGCCACGGAAAAAGCACAGGTATAGGCGAACAGATTGAGCACTTTGCGTCCACCCGCATGGGTGCGCACCCAGGCCCGTGTCGGTGCCATATCGAGGAACAGGCCGATGTTCTGATTGCGCAGAGGGCGCACCAGAAATTCAAGACCGGCCTCCCGTATCACCAGGGTGTCCGGAATCTCTCCGTACAGCACTTCGGCGACGGTGGCACGACCGCGGCGCAGCTGCACCGCCGCACCGAGGATGTCGGGGAAGCGTTCGCTGAGCTGCAGGGTCAGCGCTCGAGCCCCTGCCGCGTCCTCGCCGAAGCTGCTGACGAGCAGACGGCCGCCGAGGTAGTCGACGGTCAGATCGTCGAAGCCGGGATAGCTGTGACCCCGACCGTGAAAGAGTCGCACCGCGGCATCCGCAGCCACACCTGCGGCCAGTCGATCAGCGCAGCGGTCGAGGACGACGGAAAAATCACGCATGACCGGCAAGCCGGTAAAAAAGCCGGTCCTCGTACCCTGCGATGATCTCGATGAGCCCGGAAAACTCTGCATCGAGCACGGGATCATTGGTGTCCAGGAGCAGCGGTCTGCCATCCAGGGAGGCGAGTTTCGAGCGGGTACCCACCACGACCAGCGCTTCCCGACCCAGTCGACGCAGAAACTCCGGTGTCAGTTGCTGGTTGCCGCGCCCGATCAGGAAGCCCTGACCCCGGGTGAAACTCAGAATCACCTGGCCCTTCCCGACGTGGTCCATCAGCCAGCCGGCGTTGACATCCCTGGCTTCGACCACACCATCCCGCCAGACATCAAACCCGAGCAGCGTGCCTTGAAAACCCAGTGCCGTCTTGATGGCGGCGAGCGTGCTGCCCGGACCCAGTACAACGGCGTCGGACTGCCCGGTAATCAGTTCGCACAGGTAGGCGGCGATCTCCCCGACAGCGAGTGATTCATTCTCCCGGCCGCGCTCCTTGGTGTGCTGGAGATATCCGCCGGGTTCCGGCACGCGCAGCTCGCCAAAATAGCGCGGTCGCAGTTCCCCGCGGCGTAAGGCCTCCTCATCGAGATCGCGCACTTCGCGGCGCACGGCGCTGACAAGTCCGCCTTCCAGCAGCCGCACCAGCAGTTCGCCGGTGCGCTCCGGCGTGGTCGCAAACACCCCGGAATGCATCTTTACCCCGGCTGGAATGCCGAGCACCGGCATCCGATCCCCAACCGCCTCGAGTAAGTCCCGCGCCGTGCCGTCCCCGCCGCTGAAAACAAGCAGATCGACACCGGCCGCGCACAATGCCTGAGCGCTGACAATGGTGTCCCCGGGCCCGGATACCCCGGGTGTCACCCCCACCCGCTGGTAGCCGACGCCCGCCGCTTCCAGACAGTTCCCGCCCATCGCCCCGGCCGGGCTGTACCAGTCGGCACGGGCCGCTGCTGGGCCCATCGCCGCAAGTGTGCGCAACGTGCGCGCCGCCGAGCGTGGTTCACCACCCATGCCGCGCGCCGCTGTCTGGGTCTGCAAACCATCGCTGCCCTTCAATCCCACCGGACCCCCGATTCCGGCCACCGGATTGACGATGAGTCCGAACCTGAGCCTTCGCCCCGTCATGCCGGCTGCTCGAGCAGGGCACTCACATGGCGGGCGATCGCCAGGGATGCGGTCAGTCCTGGAGATTCGATACCGAGCAGGCTCACCAGCCCGGGCACACCATGCACCATTGGTCCGTCGATGCGGAAGTCGGCAGCCGTCTGCCCCGGGCCACTGATCTTCGGACGTACACCCACATAGTCCGGTTGCAGCCGGTGGGCGTCCAGTCCCGGAAAATAGCGGCGAATGGCTTTCTCGAACCCGGCCCGACGACTGTCGTCGAAGTGGTAGTCGACGTTCTCACACCACTCCACATCGGGACCGAATTTGACCTGCCCGGCCAGATCCAGCGTGACATGCACACCCAGTCCGCCGGGTTCGGCAATGGGATAGACGAGCCGCCTGAAGGGCGGCCGGCCGGCGTAGCTGTAGTAATGACCCCGGGCGAAGTAGGCACGCGGCGTGTCGGGCAAAAGTTGCCGGGTGAGGTCCGGTGCAGACAACCCTGCGCAGATCACCAGGGTGGCTACACCGAGCTCTTCTCCCGCAGCCCGCAGGAGAATCCTGTGATCCTTCAGCGCCAGAGACTCAACCGCAGTACCGAAGGCGATCATGCCCCCGTGCGCCTCGAGCTCTCCCTGCAGGCTCAGCATGTACGCGTGGGAGTCAATGATCCCGGTGGTGGGGGAATAGACCCCGGCGGCGGCTTTGACTTCCGGCTCCATCGCGCGTACCTGGGCGGCATCGAGCCACTCGAGCCGACCCACGCCGTTGACCTCGGCCTGACGCTGATAGGTTTCGAGCGCACCGATCTGGGTTTCATCCGCGGCGACGATGATTTTTCCGCAATTCCGGAACGGCACGGCGTGATTTTCACAGTACTCGTAAAGACGCGCTTTGCCTTCCACACACAGGCGCGCCTTGAGTGAGCCCTCAGGGTAATAAATGCCCGCATGGATGACCTCGGAATTGCGGGAACTGGTTTCCGAACCGGGCAGATTGTGGCGCTCGAGTACCACCACATCCCGCCCCTCCCGGGCGAGGTGTGCTGCGCAGGCAAGCCCGACGACCCCGGCACCGACAACCACGCAATCGAGATTCCCGCTCAACGCTGGAAGCCGGCTGCCGTGGTGCACCGGGGCCCCAGACTTTCTCTGAAGCGTTCGAAGCGTTGCCCGAGCTGTTGCGCACGCCGAGGCAGTCCGCCCGCTTCCAGACATCGTGCTCTTTCGGCCACAGCTTCGGAGAAAGCCGCTTCCTCAGCCGTGGTGATGTCGAAGTCATCGACACTGACCCGGAACGACAGGCCGCAGGCCCGGGCAAAGAGACTTTCCAGAGCCTGCACCGGGACTTCCGCGGCCATGAACTGTGCCTGCTGCACCCGGCTGCGTGGTGGCGGCTGATACCAGTAGCCATAGTCAATCTGGCTGCGGCGTTCGCGACCCGCCAGACACCAGTGTGCGAGTTCGTGCAGGGCACTGCGTGCATAATCCTGTGTGTAGCGGATCAGCGCCGGTGTGGCAGGACCTGCGGGCAGATACAGGGGCTCCGCCGCGCCACCGATCAGTCGGACCCCGTGCACGGGCCCGTCGTGGACATTGAAGCAACCGGCGATCTGGCGATCCGTCAGGCCAGTCACCGGTCCTCCTCACAGGACGTCCCGGCCAGCAGGGCAACATAGGCGGCAGAGAGGTAGGATCGACCGGCGAGCAGATGTTCGAGATAAGTTCGCGGTGGTTTGAGTCCAGCCACGCGCACCGCAGGATTCGCAAAATAAGTCCAGCTCCAGATCACCTGCCCGGAATTTCTCGCAGTGATCGCCACCATTTCCCGACTGTAGTTCACCGGCGTGTTTTCGAAGCGATCCATTTTGATGATCTCTTCGGGTGCCTCCAGCCAGTAGAGCACGCCTTCCACGTGTGAATCGCGGGCCAGTTCGACATTGGCATGCCCGGCACCCGGATGCGCAGTCGAGGTCTTGTCGAACAGCAGCCGGTACCCGGTGAGGATGCCGCCCTCGGCATGGGTGAAGCGGATGCCCCGCTCCCGTACCCGGGCGGGATTCATGTTTGAACCATAGGCGAAGTAACAGCCTGCCACCTTCAGCCTTTGCGGATCCGGTAGGTGTAAACGCCCGCGGCCGCCGATTGCTCGACAAGCTCGTGACCCATGAAGCGGCAGAAGTTGGTGAAGTCACGCCCGGTGCTCGGGTCGGTAGCCACCACTTCGAGGATCTCGCCGCTGTGCATTTCCCGCACCCGGTTGCGCACAAGCATCAGTGGCTCGGGACACACCAGTCCGGTTGTATCGAGTATCTGGGAAGGTTCATTCATGGGCGGGCGCCGATGGTAGCTCAAATCAACCGCGACCGGCACCAGACCTGGCCACAGGGCCGCTCAGGGGCCGGACTCCGGAGGCTCCCTTGACTTGCCAATTACCCGCTCGCAAACTCGAACCGACCTGGCAGTATGCAGTCTAACCAAGCGTTTCCGACCTTCAGACAGCGGCGGATCTACTTGCTGGCGAAGGTGGTGCCCCGTGCCCGGTGTCGGGAGACGTGCACCGGCCGCCAGATCGGGATCGGGCTGGATGCGGGTCAGGTTGTACCTGGTTCAAGCGCTTGAGACGGATGCCCAAAGAAATCAACAGAATCATCGGCAGAGTCGGCAGCACCTTCATGGCGGGGGCTGCCCTGTTGTGGTGCGGGACCACGAGCGGTGCTGAGTCAGCCGCTCTACCAGCTCCGGCAGACGCCGCGGAAGCCTCGATTGCAGACATCCTGGGTGAGACCGATGCTGACCTCGTGCAGATTCAGTCCCAGATCGAAGCCGGTGAATACGATATCCCCAGAGCCTGGCTTAAGCTGAAGATCGATGAGATCGAAAACCAGACCCACCGCTTCGATCCGGCCCTGGTGAGACCGATCACTCTGCTCGGCGATATCCAGGCGCGCGAGGGGGACTATACGGGCGCCCTGGACACCTACGGTCGCGCCGTACACCTCGAGCGGGTAAGCGCCGGGCTGGTGTCCCCGGGCCAGGTGGACATCGTCTACCGGGAAGCGGAGGTGTACCGGGCATTAGGCGACCTCAAGGCCGCCAATGAGCGGGAAGAATATGCCTATCACGTGTTGACTCGAGCCCATGACAGCTACGACGAAGCCCTGCTGCCCGGCATCTACCATCTCGCACAATGGTATACGTCTACTCACAACATCTATGCGGCCCGCGCCCTGTATCAGCAGGCCATCGCCATCCTGGATGCCAATGGTAAAGGCCTCGACCGCGCGGCCATCCGCCCGTTGAGCGGACTTGCGAAGACTTATCAGCTGGAGCGCTTCCCGCCCTTTTACGTGAGCGCCAGCGACGAGAGCGTCTACTCGACCGGCATACCAAGCCGCACCTCGGATCTCCATGCGCCGATCGTGATCAACAACTTTCCCGCGGGCGAAAGTGCCCTGCAGGCGATCGTGCAGATTCACCGGGACCTGGGCGACGAAGTACCCGTCGTAGCCGAGGCCATCATCGACCTTGCGGACTGGTATCTGCTGTTCGACAAGTCGCGTCGGGCCTTTCCTCTGTATCAGCATGCCTATGAACTGCTGGAAAGCCAGGAAGCAGGCTCGGGCGCCGCCTTCTTCGCTGAGCCCCAGCTGCTGTATTTTCCGGACCCTGGAGATCCGAAGCCATCGAACGCACAGGCTACGAACGTCGCACAGGGCCATGTGAGCCTGATGTTCAATCTCACGGACGAAGGAGAAATCCGCGATCTGCGCACTGTGGCTTCGGAACCTGAGGGCATGATGGAATTCCGGGTGCGTAAGAGCATGCGCATTGCGCGGTATCGCCCACCGCTGCTGAACCAGGTGCCCCAGCCGAGCACGGATGTCACGCTCGTCCACAAATTCAGTTACTACCCCCAGCTGGTGGCTGCAGACACTGCCCGTCCGGAAACGGCGGAACCAGCAGCCACAACGGCGGAACAGATCACCCGGGAGCCCGCACCCTGATGCCTTCAGTCCGGGTTCAGTTTGGGACTGCTAAGCTCACGAGGGTGCGGAGGAGGCAAACAAATATGCGGAATTCACTGACAAAGGTTCCGGGTACAACCCGAAAGACGGCAGGTCTGTTAGAGGTCCTGACCCTCGTGTCGCTGGTCGTGCTGGTCACTGCCTGTTCCTCCAGCAGCAGTCCGCCGCCACCGCCACCGAGCAGTCCGAGCACGCCCAGCAGTCCCAGCAGCATGCCGCCCGGTTCACCTGGCTCATCACCTTCCCAGCCGGGCAGCAGCGCACCACCCGGAGCACCGCCTTCCTCGGGTACACCCAGTGGCAGCCAGACACCTTCGGCGCCCGGACAGACGCCGTCAGGCACCCCGCCCGGGGCGCCCGGCAGCACCGCCGGCACACCCTCTCCGGGCGGTCAGACTCCCGGTACGCCACTTCCCGGCGGATCGATTCCCGGTGTTCCGATGCCCGGCGGGACCCTGCCGGGCGCCACGCCCGGGGCTCCCGGCAGCACGGCCGGTACCCCGTCCGGTGCCGAAGACAGCGGCAGCTGGGAGGATGGCCTTCCCGGCAGCGGCAACGACGGCTGGGAAACCAGCAATCAGATTCCCGGGGTGGGTTCAAACCCGATTCCGCCGATGCCCTCGGAACGGGGTCTGCCACCCGGCGGACAGGAGGGTTCCGGAGGTACTGGTGCAGACCAGGAACTGGACAAAGCACTGGAAGATTTTGACGGCGGCATACTGGCCGAGCGGGATATCATCCGGACACGCTCAAATGAAACGGCAGGCACTTCCGGAGTTCCCGCCCGGCTGCCAGCCGGGTCCACTGCAGACAGCCAGGCAGAATCGGGCAGCACCACCAGTGCTCCCAGGGGTGTTCCCTCCCAGCGCTCCGCGCCCCCCGGACCCGTGGCCGGTGCCGGTGGAGCAGTTCCTGAAGACATTCCCGACGCCAAGGACGACGACATCATTGCGCGGCAGTTGCGGGAAGCGGCGATGAATGAAGCGGATCCTGAGCTGCGCGAAAAACTCTGGGAGGAATACCGTCGCTATAAAGGTGCATGATGAGCCTGCGCACTCCGTGGAACCCGTGGTTTAGAGTGTGGTACCCGCGCACGCCACGATTAGAGACACCCCGCGGCGCAAGTACAGACAGTATGAAGTTGTCCAAGATCAGCCTTCCCGGGAAACCTCTGACATTCGGCCAGGTGCTGTGTCACCTGCCTAGGCTGTATGCCGGACTCCTGCTGCTGGCCCTGAGCGGTTGCGTCACCCAGGAAGTACGCATCGTCGACATGACACCGCCGGAGCAGTTCACCGGTGTGCAGTCGGAATCCGAACTCCTCGACATCGGCGTGGCCGTATTCGATCCGAACGTCCCCGAAGACTACGACGAACAGATCGAAGCCCTCATCCAGCCCGATATCCGCCGCGCGGAAGCCAACTACATGGCATTTTTCGCCAAGAACCTGCTGCAGAGCACGGGCAACTGGGGCGCCGTGCGGGTGGTGCCCAGACCCACTCATGCCGTCGATCTCATCGTCTCCGGTAAAATCCTGCATTCCGACGGTGAGAGTATGTCGCTGGAGCTGTCTGCAGCCGATGCAACCGGCAGAGCGTGGTTCACCAGAACCTACGATGCCCTTGCCAGTAAATACGCCTACGCGGAAGGCATTCCTGCAAACATCGATCCCTTCCAGACCATCTACAAGCAGTTCGCCGATGACCTGCTCGCTTATCGCAGTGAGCTGACGGACGAGGACATCCACATCATCCGCTCCACGGCCGAAATGAAGTTCGCTCAGGACTTCGCGCCGGATGCCTTCGCCGACCACATCAGCACTACAGCCGACGGTGAATTCGAACTCAGGCGACTGCCCGCGCAGGATGATCCCATGCTGGAACGGGTGCGCAAGATCCGCGAACGGGAGTACCTGTTCATCGACACACTGGACGAATACTTCGAGAACTTTCATCGGGAGATGTATCCGTCCTATCAGAGCTGGCGGCGTGCCAGCTATGAAGAGGCCATCGCCTACAAGGAACTCAAGGCCCAGGCCCGTTCCCGGACCATCGGCGGGGCGGTGGCCATCGCTGGCGGTATCGCAGCGATGACGGAAAGCAACAACAGCTACGTGGACACCAGCGGTCTGGTCAGTGTGATCAGCGGTGCGATGCTCATGAAGAGTGCAATCGCCAAGCGGGATGAGGCACAGATGCATGCTGAAGTGCTGCAGGAAGTCGGCGTCGCAGCGGAAAGCGAGATCGTTCCCTACACGATCGAACTCGAAAATCAGACCGTCCGACTGCAGGGCTCCGTCGACCAGCAGTACGATGAGCTGCGTGGCATACTGCGTCGTGTCTATTTCGCAGACCTCGGCCTGCCGGTTCCGCCGGAAACCACAGTAGAAACCGGCACCGATCAGTAAATGAGCGAGGAAGAATCCGGTCCGATCCGACCTCGATCGGTACCGCTGCGCCACATCCCGACCGCGCCGGAACCCGTGATCCGGAAACATTCGCGCCCCGCCGCCGGCTGGCTAGTGCTGATCGGTATCCTCATCGTCGCTGTCATCGCCGTATTTGTCATCGTGCCCGATCTCGTCAAACCCGACACCCGGATCCGGACTGTGGATGCCGGCGAACCGGCGGGACAGAGCACCGGCCGGAGCCTCAGCCCGACGGGTGCTGCGGGTACCGATTCACGCCCTCCTCCCTTCGCCGCACTGATGCGCGAGCAGGCCCGCGAAGGTGCGCAGACCGAGCTCGCCAGATTCGTCGAGCTGCAGATCGCCCTTGAACAGGAAATGCAGGTAGGTGCCTGGGGCAAGGCGGAGCTGGATGCGGCCAAGTCCGAGGCGACACGCGGCGACGAGCTGTTTGTCGCCGAACAGTTCGAACGGGCACTGGAAGCCTACGGTTCTGCAGCAGACATGCTGGCCGCTCTGATCGACGAAGGGCGTGAGCGGGTGGAAACCGCACTGGAGCGCGGCGAACGGGCACTGGATGATCGTCGGCAGCAGGATGCCGAAGCCGAATTCAACACGGCACTGAGTATCGATCCGGAAAACACCCGTGCACTGGAAGGGCTGCGGCGGGCCCGGCTGCTGCCCCGGATCGTCGACATGTTGCGGAAAGGCAAAAACCAGGAACTCTCCGGCCAGTGGGAAGATGCTCTGGACAGCTATGCGGCCGTACGCGCGCTGGACCCGGCGACGAAGGGCATCGAAGAGGCCATGGCCGGTGCCCGGGCGGGCGCCTCGGAATCCCAGGTCCGGACTCTCCTGTCCCGGGCTTTCAGTGAGATGGAAGCCGGTCGCTACGAGGCAGCCCGGAGCGCCTTCCGCCAGGCGCTGGTGATCAAGCCCGGCGATCCTGTCGCCCTGGGTGGCCTGGAACAGGTCGCCGAACGTGCCGATCTGACGAAAATCGACCGGATGCAACAGGATGCCCAACGGGCTGAGGCAGCGGAAGACTGGCAGGAAGCCCTGAACCAGTACGATGCGATTCTGGCGCTGGATGCGAACCTGCAGTTCGCCAAAGACGGACGCAACCGGGTGCTGGCCCAGCAGCGTCTGCAACTTGCGCTCGGTAACATCATCGCAAGTCCCGACAAACTGTCCTCGAGCACGCTCTTCACAGATGCACAGAATCTGCTCGCCCGGGCAGAAAGGCTCACTCCCCGGGGGCCGAAGCTGGCTGAACAGATCGACCGGGTGGCGGAACTGATCCGGATCTACGCAACACCGGTGCCCGTGATCGTGCTCTCCGACAATCAGACCCAGGTCACCCTGTCGACCATCGGTTCGATCGGCACCTTCACCCGCAAGGAACTCTCTCTGCGACCTGGCGCCTACACGGTGATTGGCAGTCGCAACGGATACCGTGATGTACGGGCGAGTATTCTGGTGCGCCCGTCGATGCCACCGGTTGACGTACGCTGCAGCGAGGCAATCTGAACTTGGCCGCACCCCGGAACAACGAAGCCGCGGACCCGATCCGCGAAGCCGCGGACGTCATCCGGCCCATTGGCTATCAGCCCCCTGCCGCGGAATCCGGGACTGGCTTCCACCTTTCGCGCTGGCAGATCGGCCTCGGTGTAATTCTCCTGCCCGTGCTCATCAGCGTCTGGTTTCTGTTCACCGCCCAGTCTGTGCGCCTGGAGTTCTCGCCACCCGCAGACGCTGTCGAAATATCCGGCGGGCTGCGCTTCGAACTGGGTGGCATCCATCTGCTGCGGGAAGGTCAGTATCGGGTGCGGGCGAGTGCCGCTGGACACGAACCACTGGACACTGTCGTGGTGGTGGATGAACGGCCCAACCAGGTCCACCGTTTCGCGTTCGTGCGCCTGCCGGGACTGGTGACATTCGAAAGCACGCCCGCAGAGGCGACCGTGCTGGTGGATGGCACCGTCGTCGGCCAGACGCCCACTTCAGCGATCGAGGTGGCGGCCGGCGAGCGCATTATCCGCTTCGAAAAGTCGCGCTATCAGGCCACGGATCTGACCGCGACTGTGACCGGCATGCGTGTCCCGGAAACCGTCAGTACCACCCTGCGCCCCGATTGGGCCGATGTCACCATCAGTTCCCAGCCCGCAGGTGCGGAAATCCTCATCGATGATGTCAGCACGGCAAAGACTACCCCCGCCACGGTGGAGGTCTTAAGCGGAGAGCGGGAAATCCGCCTGAAGCTGCCCGGCCACCGGGGACACCGTCAGCGCATTCTGGTGGCAGCCGAGGAGCAGGTGACGCTGCCCCGGGTGACGCTGCAGCAGGCGGACGGATTACTGAACATCGTGACACAGCCCCGGGGTGCCGGAGTCACACTGAACGGTCAGTTCCAGGGCGAAACACCACTGGAAGTTGCTGTGCGTTCGGGTACCCGCTACCGGATCCAGCTCTTCAAGGCGGGATACGAAGCGGCCGAGCAATCGGTGACCGTGCAATCCGGTCAAGCGGCGGACGTCAATGTCACGCTGCAACGCCAGATGGGCGACATTGTGGTCACTGCCGAGCCTGCCGAGGCCCAGCTGTACGTAAACGGCACCCTGGCCGGAGATGCGAATAGAACCCTGCGCCTGCCGACCACCGCTCAGCGACTGGAGATCCGGCTCGACGGCTACGCCGGCTACAGCACCGAGATCACACCGCGCAACGGGCTCACCCAGGAGGTGCGCGTGCGCCTGCTGACCCTCGCCGAAGCACGACTTGCCGCCCTCAAACCGCGTACCCGCACGGCACAGAATCAGGAACTGGTACTGGTGAAGCCCGGTCCCTTCACCATGGGTGCTTCGCGTCGACAGCCCGGACGGCGTGCCAACGAAACCCTCCGGGAAGTGCAGATGCAGCGTTTCTTCTACATCGGCACCCACGAAGTCACCAACGGCCAGTTCCGGGCTTTCGCCACCGGGCACGACTCCGGAGAATTTCAGGGTCAGGATCTCAATAAAGACGATCTGCCCGTGGTCAATCTGAGCTGGAATGACGCGGCCCTGTACTGCAACTGGCTCTCCGGACAGGAGCAACTGCCGCTGTTCTATCAGACTGAGTTCGGCAAGGTCACCGGAATCAATGCCCAGGCAACCGGCTATCGGCTCCCCACTGAAGCCGAATGGGCCTGGAGTGCCCGCCAGGAAGCCGCGGAGCCGCCACTGGTGTTTGCCTGGGGTGGCAACCTGCCCCCACCCGATCGTTTCGGTAATTTCGCCGACCGCTCGGCCGCGCACCTGGTGGGAAGAATCATCTTCGGGTACAACGACAATCACATCGCCTCCGCACCGCCCGGTACTTTCACGGCGAACAGACTCGGACTCTATGACATGGCCGGCAATGTGGCCGAGTGGACCAATGATTTCTACGAGATTCCCGGCGCCGAGGCGACCGTTGACCCCCTGGGTCCGCCCCAGGGCGAATACCGGGTGATCCGCGGCTCCAGCTGGATGCATGGCACCATCACGGATCTGAGAATTTCCTTCCGTGACTACGGCGCCGATGGCAGGCAGGATCTGGGATTCCGTCTTGCCCGGTTTGCAGAACCCAACTGATGGGGTCCTAAATTGCCGGGAGTCTCCCGACGGAATCCGGTGTCTCAAGGAAGTCGTACAGATGACAGGCTTAAAAAATGGCTCGAATCCTCGGTAAACGAACCCGCTCTCCCGGCAGTCTGCTGTCGGCGGCGGGGCTGATCCTCGCCCTGTGCATGGCCGGATATCCCTCCGCGGGGGCACAGGAGGCGGCTCCGGCAGCGGCTGAGAGCGGGAGTACCCCGCCCCAGGCAGAACCATCGTCGGCGCAAGAAGCCGACAGAAAAACGCCTGCAGGGGGAGAGGTATTCGTGCCCACAGAGGAAATTTCCGAAGACTATGCGGTCTCGTTTCCGGTAGATATCTGACAGTTATGTTTTGAGCCGGACATTTCAGAATCACGCAACGAACACCCGAACAATGATGAGCCAGCCATGAAGCAGCAGCTACCCTTCGAACTCCTCTACCAGGTAGGCGCACTCCTCATTTCGGTGATCCTGGTGCATCTGGTTTACGTCACCGTCATCCGCCCGAACGCGGACGCCATAGTGGCCGCACAGAACGAGCGCGTTGCCCAGGGCGAAGTCTACGTACAGGACCGCAGTCTCTACGTGGTCCTGAAAGACTACGAGCAGGAAGTCTGTTTTGTGCTGATGTTCTGGGCAATGGCCATCATGGGATTCAAAGGGCGTTCGGCCTGGCGCGAGCGCGCTCTGTTGAGTGAGGACATCGTGCGGGTGAGCGAAGGTATGAGCGTGCTGCCGGAAGACACCCGGGAATACACCCGGGCCATCCAGGCGCTGCCCGAGGATCAGCAGGGCTATCTGCTGCCGCGTGCATTGACCGCTGCGCTGCACCGGTTCGCTTCGACCCGCAATGTGCAGGATGTTTCAGAAGCGGTGAAGAGCCTGTGTGACGCCGAGTCTGACCGGCTCGACAGTGAAATGGCCATGGTGCGATACATCGCCTGGGCGATCCCTTCCATCGGCTTCATCGGTACGGTACGCGGCATTGGCGAAGCCCTCGGTCAGGCCTACAAGGCCGTGGAAGGAGATATCGCCGGTGTTACCGCCAGCCTGGGCGTTGCCTTCAACTCCACGTTCACCGCGCTGGTCATCAGCATCATCATCATGTTTCTCCTGCACCAGGTGCAGCTCATCCAGGAACGCCTGGTACTGGATGCCCAGACCTACTGCGACCAGCGCCTGCTCCGGCATCTCCAGGTCCGCACTGCATGACGGCCATTCTGGAAATTAACGACACAGAACTGCTGCTCTATCACCGGGGTCAGCGGCTCTATCGCGCCCCGGCGATCGCCATCGCCCGGGAGGACGGGCTGATCTTCGGCGAAGCCGCCCTGCGCCTCGCTCGTATCCATCCGCGCCAGGCTCACCAGCAGTATCTGTCCCGATTGTCGCCCGACCCGCTGGCGCATCCGACCCGGGATGCAGCCAACCTTGCAGATCTCATCTATCATCAGTTGCGGGAAGTGGCGGCACTGTGTCCCGATGACATGGTGATCGCGGTACCTGGAACCCTCAGCACGGAACAGCTCGGTGTGCTCCTCGGCATCGGTCAGGAAGCCGGCCTCAAAGTCTGTGGATTCGTGGACGCCGCAGTCGCAGCGGTATCCACCAGCCGAGCACCGGAGCAGGTCTGCTATCTCGACATCTATCTGCAGCACATCAACATCACGGAACTCATCGTCAACGACGCGGTGCAACGCACCCGTGCCTACGAGATCCGGGAGTGCGGGCTGAGCAATCTGCTCGATGGCTGGGTCAATCTGATTGCCGACCGCTTTGTGCGCGAGACGAGATTCGATCCCCTGGTAACCGCAGATACCGAGCAGCAGCTCTACAACCAGGTCTATGACTGGGTGATGGACGGCGCCCTGAATGCGGACGTCGCCGTGGAGATCCAGCATGCGGATCTGCGCCGGAAAGTGGAGGTGCCCCGCGCCGCCCTTGAACAGAAAGCGGCGACACGTTACGCGCGCGTCCTCGAAGCCCTGCAGGGCCACCAGGCAGTAAGACTGAGTGCGCGGGCAGCACGAGTGCCGGGGCTCAGTGCGCGATTGCGCGCAGCCGGACTGCTGGTCGAACCCCTGGCCCTGGACGCTGTGGCTGCAGGATGCACCACTCATCTCAGCCGTATTCGCAGCCCCGATGGGGAGCTGCGTCTGGTCACCCGACTGCCCGGGGCAGCAACGCGGCCGTCCCCGGAATCCGCTGCTGCAACGCCGGCACCGGACAGGGCCGTGAATACTCCCGCTGCACCGACACATCTGCTCCTCGGCCACAGTGCACGGCCGATTGCCCTGTTCACCGAAGCGCCACTGGAAGTTGACGCAGGCACCGTCTGGCTGCAGCCGGATCCGGCACTGCCTTCGCTCCTGAAGCTGAATGGAGATACCGTGACCGGACGGGTACGAATCGAGCCGGGTGACCGGATCGAGACGCCTGCAGGCACCTTCCAGGCCATTCGCGTCGAGGGGTGAGCGGAAATGGCCCGGCGCCGGGAAACCAATATTTTCTCCATGGCCTTCCTGGACGTGATGTCCTGTGGCTTCGGGGCGGTCATTCTGATCTTCCTGATCATCAATCACGCCACCGAAAAAGAAGCCCGGGTGGTCAATCAGGACACCCTCGCCGAGATCCGGATGCTCGACTATCAGGTTCGCAATGGCGAAAAGGATCTGGTCGAACTGAAAACCCGCCTGGAAGATCTGCTGCGTGAAGTGTCGGACTCGGACCGACGGCTCAACAGCACAAAAACCCAGATCGATGAAAACGCCGAAGATCTCGCGGACGCGGAGGCGAGCACACTGGCAAGGGTCAAGAGCCTCGAAGAACTGAAATCGGACGTAGACAGCCGGGAAGAGGAACTGCGCCGCCTGCGGGCCATCGAAGAAGCAAACGCAGGCAACAAGGCGCGCACCTTCACCGGCGAGGGTGATCGCCAGTACCTGACCGGGTTGAAGGTCGGCGGCCGCAATATTCTGATTGCACTGGACACCTCCGCAAGCATGCTGGATCAGGACATCGTGAACGTACTGCGTCGCCGTAACATGTCCGACGAGCGCAAACGGCAGGCGCCCAAGTGGCAGAGAGCGGTGCGCACCGTCGAATGGCTGGCTTCCCAGCTGCCCCTGGATGCCAGCTTCCAGCTCTATGGCTTCAATGAAGAAACCCGGGCCATGCTTGAACCAACTTTCGGCAGCTGGATCGAACTCGGAGAAGGCCGGGAACTGGAAAGTGCGCTGCAGGCACTCAAGCAGACGGTTCCCGGGAACGGCACGAGCCTGGAGAAACTGGTCATCGCGATGAACGCGCTCAAGCCACCACCGGATAATGTCTATCTGATCACGGATTCGCTCCCCACCATCGGCACGCGACCACCCCGGGGCGCTAAAATCACCGGCGCGGCACGACTCGATCTGTTCCGGGATGCGGTCAACCGCATGCCCGCCCAGGTGCCGGTCAATGTCATCATGTTTCCCATGGAAGGGGACCCCATGGCCGCCGCCGCGTTCTGGAATCTCGCCAGGACTTCCGGCGGCGCCTTCCTCTCCCCGTCGAGGGACTGGCCGTGAGAGAGTTGAAACGCGGTCGATCAAACACAGAAGAGCGCATGAGGAAGAGACAGTGAGCGTTGGGAGATGAGAGAGGACGTATGAAACGACGCCGCGGCATCGAAGAATTCAGCGTGTCTTTCCTGGACGTGATCTGCTGTGGCTTCGGCGCCATCATCCTGCTGCTGATGATCACCAAAACCGTCGAACCGGTATTGCTCGAAAAGACCCAGATCGATCTCGAAGGTCAGGTCGCCATGCGGGAAAACGCGATATTCGAGATCCGTGGACAGATCCGGGAGCTGACCCGCCAGGTCAACGACGCCGAAGGTCAGCTTGACGACAACCTCCTCGAACTCGCCGCGCTCGAACGGGAACTGTCGAAAATTCTCGGCGAATTCAGGACCACGAAGGAGATGAACGAGGAGAGTCTGGAGCAGACCCAGAAACTCGCCGCAGCCAAACAGTCCTTGAGTGATGAGATGCAGAGACTGCTGGGTGTCGACTTCCGCCGCAGTACCGATCTGGTCGGCGGCATCGCCGTCGACAGCGAATACATCATCTTCGTGATTGACACCTCGGGCAGCATGTTCAATGCCGCCTGGTCCCAGGTGCTGACCAAGGTGGAAGAGACCCTCGCCATCTATCCCCAGGTCAAGGGCATCCAGGTGATGAACGACATGGGGGATTACATGTTCCCCCGCTATGCGGCCCAGTGGATACCGGATTCGCCCAGTCGCCGTCAGGCAATTCTGCAGCGGCTGCAGTCCTGGAACCCATTCAGCAACTCCTCACCGGTGGAAGGTATTCAGATGGCCATCAACACCTTTTATGATCCGGACAAACTGATCAGTATTTATGTATTCGGTGACGACTTCACAGGGGACTCCATAGAATCCGTGGTTGACGAGGTGGACCGGATCAATCTGGTGGGGGAAGATGGCCGTCGCATGGTGCGAATCCATGCCGTTGCCTTTCCGGTATATCTGCAGCGACCATCCGCACGCGTCTACCGGTTCGCAGCGCTGATGCGGGAACTCGCGTTCCGCAACGACGGTACCTTTGTGGCCCTTTCGGAATTCCAGTAGGGTTCGAGCATGCAGTTGTTCCAGTCCGCACCCGCCAGATCCTCCCGTCCCTCAGCTGCAGCCGCACTCGTCCTACTCCTGCTCGGCGGTTGCATGAGCACCTCAGTCGAAATGACCCAGGACACCATCTTTCCGGTACCCCTGGTTGCCAAGGTGCCGCTGACCGTTGGTGTGCACCTGCCGGAAGCGCTGTTGAACTACACCCTGGAGGAAGATCACGGTGACAACGGCAAGTTCAGCATCGCCATCGGCGACGCTCAGCAGCCCATGTTCCTGAATCTCTTTGTTGGAATGTTCGACGATGTGCAACTGGTCGAGGACCCCACACATCCACCGGCCCGGGTGGCGGGTACCCTGGTCCCCACCATAGCGGAGATGCAGTTTTCAACACCGCTGCAGACGCGCACCGATTATTTCGAAGTCTGGATCCGCTATCAGATCCAGCTCTACAGCAGAGACGGTGTGCTGCTCGGTGACTGGCCACTGACCGCATACGGAAAGGCGAACACCCAGAACTATGGTATGAACAGCACCTCCCCCACCCTGCGCGCCGCCGCGCTGCAGGCCTGCCGGGACGCGATGGCCTTTTTTACAGTACAGTTTCCGACGGTTCCCCAGGTTCAGAACTGGCTGGCGGTCGAACTCCCGAGTCCGGCTCTCACAGCACCAGACACCTCACAACCGGCGAAGGGCGGGTGAACATCATCGAACTGACGCTGCACAGAAACCTCTATCGCAGGATCACGGGCATTCTGGTGCTGGTACTTTCCAGTGGCGGTTGCGTGACCGCCACTGTGCAGCAGGTGCGGGAGGCGGCCACCGGACTCGATGCGGGCGAGGCGGTGGTGGTGCTCGGCCGCAAGAGCCGACCGACGACCGACGAGACCGAACTCAATTTTGTGAAGTGTGTGAGTGGCAATATTGCCAGGGGCTCCAACGGCATCCGGGTGATTGATGAGCAGACCTTCCGCGATGCCCTGTTTCCCTGGTTCGAACCGAGAACGGCACCGGTCAATACCTCGGATCTACCCGAGCTCATGGCCACCCCGATGCTGGCCGAGCGGCTCAGAGAACTGGGGCTGCGTTATCTGGTCTGGATCGATGGCTCCACGATCCGTACCGATTCTTCGGGCTCGATGACCTGCAGTGTGACCACCGCCGGCGCCGGCTGTTTCGGCTTCCTGACCTGGGAAAACGACTCCTCCTACGAAGCGTCGATCTGGGATGTGCGCAATGGCAGTGCGGTCGGCAAGGTCAGCTCGGATGCGATCGGCACCAGCTACATTCCCGCCGTCGTGATTCCACTGCCCTTTATTGCCCGGGTCCAGAATTCAGCCTGCTCCAGTCTTTCCGGACAACTGAAGGACTTCATTCGGGGCTGAGGTCAGCGACGGATCCGGCTCAAGTCCAGGCTTTCGAAGAGGAGGACGTGGAGGCGCGGTGATGCACATGCGGGGGTGGGCGGGGGTATGGCGGACCTCGCTCCGGCGCTCCGCGCTACCCGACTCAACCGATCAGCCCCGCAGCGGGTCTGCTTGGCGTCGTCGGCGTCGCTACACGGTCCGCCATACCCCCGCCCACCCCCGCATCCTCAGCGCGCTTCCGGGTCCGCCTTGGAAAATCTGTTTTTCTGTTTCGAGCGGTCCGCAGTCGGTCAGGCAGCGATGTGGTAGGAAAAGGCAGTATGCGCGAGGTCCCGGAGCCTCCCCGCCACCGGCCTGCTTCCAACACTCCAGCCGGATGCACGAGTCCGAGTTCCGGACC
Source organism: Pseudomonadales bacterium (assembly GCA_041395945.1). NCBI lineage: Bacteria > Pseudomonadati > Pseudomonadota > Gammaproteobacteria > Pseudomonadales > Pseudomonadales bacterium. Next base: position 948,926 of record JAWKZN010000001.1, on the reverse strand, counting down.
GGTGACTCGGCGACAGATGTAACCTAACGCCGCTTCTTCGACGGCCGCACGTCCAGCACTTCCCCGGTCGCGTGATTCGGCTCGGTCGCATACCACTCGTTGAGCTTCACCTTGTGCTTCTTGCGCACGATGTCACACAGCTCATAGAAGGTCGGCCGGCCCGGATCGGTGATCACCACCCGCTCGACGCCGTTTTTGATCGCACGATCGATGAGGCGCGACAGGGGCTTGACCATGCTGTCCCAGAAACACACGTCGGAACCCACGATCACATCGAACTGGGAGAGATCATCGGCCTTCAGACTCTCGAAACGCCGTTTCATCGGCGTGACTTTCACATCGTTGAGTTCGGCGAGCACCTCCAGGAACGGAAACACCGCACTGTCGATGTCGAGGCCGGTGACCTTGGCGCGGAATTCGGACGCACAGAACACGGCACCCGGCCCCCAGCCGCAGCCGACTTCCAGTACCCGGCTTTTCTTCGGCAGGGGCTGGTGCTGGAGGTAGTCCATCAGCAGAAAGCTCGCATTCCAGGTTTTGTGTCCGTGTACCGAGGGCTGGTAGGCCTTTTTCAGACGCCGGATCAGCCGATGCTTCGATTCGAGGAGGTAGATGCCATAGGCCTGATACATGTGGTCTTCGGGCATGGTTTCGAGCTTTGGCATAGGTCAGATTCCGTGGTTGAGAGGGCCGGGGAGTCTCTCATCAGGCTTCCACGCGTCAGCGGGTACCTGATCAGACGCTCCCTGGGCAAAGCCGCGCAGTTTAAGGGTTGTACGCACATCGGACCAGCGCTGCAGGACCCTGATCGCAGGACCGCTGGGAGCGCCCTGAGCCGCGGAAGCGCTGGCTTTGCGGTGGCCGCAGAGTAAATACCCGAGTATTTCAGTCTGGTATTCCCACCGGGTGGGACGGTACAATACCGACCTCGTTATCAACCCGTTCCCTGGAGGGTGTGCCGCTTGTCGACTCAGGAGTCCGTCGAAGATCTTGTCTCACGGGAATACAGCGCCGGTTTCACGACCGACATCGAGTCCGAAACTCTTCCCCCCGGACTATCCGAGGCTGTGGTGCGGGAAATTTCCGCGAAGAAGGGTGAGCCCGCCTGGCTGACCGAGTGGCGCCTGAAAGCCTACGCACACTGGCGGACGCTGAAATCCCCGGAATGGGCCCATGTCCAGTTTCCACCCATCGATTTCGAGAGCATCTCCTACTACTCAGCGCCGAAGCGGCGCGATCAGGGCCCCGCCTCTCTCGATGAGGTCGACCCGGAGATTCTGCGCACCTACGAAAAACTCGGTATCCCTCTGCACGAGCAGGAGATGCTCGCCGGGGTGGTGAAGGCGCGTCCGGATGTGGCCGTGGATGCGGTATTCGACAGCGTCTCCATCACCACCACCTTCAAGGACAAGCTCGCGGAAGCCGGCGTCATCTTCTGCCCGATCTCCGAAGCCGTGCACAGTCATCCGGAACTGGTGCAGAAGTATCTCGGCAGTGTCGTCCCCCAGCGGGACAATTTCTATGCGGCACTCAATTCCGCCGTCTTCAGCGACGGTTCCTTCGTCTATATCCCGGCCGGCGTGCGCTGCCCGATGGAGCTTTCCACCTACTTCCGCATCAACGCCCAGAACACGGGGCAGTTCGAGCGTACGCTGATCATCGCCGAAGCCGGCGCCTATGTCTCCTATCTCGAGGGCTGCACCGCACCGATGCGGGACGAAAACCAGCTTCACGCCGCGGTAGTGGAACTGGTGGCGCTGGAAGATGCCCAGATCAAATACTCCACCGTGCAGAACTGGTATCCGGGCGATAAGGACGGCAAAGGCGGCATCTACAATTTCGTCACCAAGCGCGGTGCCTGTATCGGCGCACGTTCGCGGATCTCCTGGACTCAGGTGGAGACCGGCTCGGCCATCACCTGGAAGTATCCGAGTGTGGTCCTGCGCGGCGAATCGAGCGTCGGCGAATTCTACAGCGTGGCCCTGACCAACAATTTTCAGCAGGCGGACACCGGCACCAAGATGATTCACTTAGGCGCCAACACCCGCTCCACCATCGTTTCCAAGGGCATCAGTGCCGGTCGCAGCCAGAACAGCTATCGCGGGCTGGTGCGCATGGGCCCCACCGCCACCGGTGCGCGCAACTACACCCAGTGTGACTCTCTGCTGATCGGCGATCAGTGCGGCGCCCACACCTTCCCCTACATCGAAAACCGCAATCCGGGTACCACCATCGAACACGAAGCAACCACTTCCAAGGTCAGCGACGATCAGCTGTTTCTCTGCCAGCAGCGCGGCATTGATGCCGAAAAGGCGGTGAGCATGATCGTGAACGGCTTCTGTAAGGACGTATTCCGCGAACTGCCGATGGAGTTTGCGGTGGAGGCCGGCAAGCTGCTCGAGGTGAGTCTGGAGGGTGCGGTCGGATGAAGCGCCTTGAAGTCACAGACCTGCACGTCACTGTGGGGGGTAAGAAAATTCTCAACGGGCTGAGCCTGTCGATCGAGCCCGGCAGCATCCACGCCATCATGGGTCCCAACGGTTCCGGCAAGAGTACGCTCGCGGCTGTGCTGGCAGGCAAGCCAGGCTATCAGATCGAATCCGGCACCCTGCTCGTCGATGGCCAGCCGATTAACGACATGGCCGCGGAAGATCGCGCACACCTGGGTGTGTTCCTCGCCTTCCAGTACCCGGTGGAGATTCCCGGGGTGAGCAACATGGAATTTCTCAAAGCCGCGCTGGACAGCCTCCACGCTGCGCGGAAGCTGGAACCCCTGAGTGCAATGGACTTCATGAAACGCGTCCGCGCCATCGCCGCGACGCTGAAGCTTGATCCGGAGTTCCTGAAACGCGGGGTAAACGAAGGCTTCTCGGGTGGTGAGAAGAAGCGCAACGAGATTCTCCAGCTGCTCCTTCTGCAGCCGCGACTGGCGGTGCTCGATGAAACAGACTCCGGTCTCGACATCGATGCGCTGCAGGTTGTCGCACGTGGCGTGAACGAGTATCACAATGCAGACAACGCAGTACTCATGATCACCCACTACCAGCGGCTGCTCGACTTCATAGTGCCCGATCAGGTGCACGTGCTTTCCGCAGGCACCATCGTGCGTTCCGGAGACAAGAGTCTCGCCCTCGAGCTCGAGGAGAAGGGCTATTCATGGCTGACCGCCTGACCCCCGCCGAGCTGATCGACGCCCTGCCGGTGGCGCCTGATGCCGGTCCGGCGGCCGCTGCCTGGAAGTCCCGGACACTGGCTGCGGTGGCTCAGCCGGCCTGTCGCGAGCACTGGAAATACTCACCCTTAGCCGAATTCATTCATCCGCTGTCTGCACAGAGCGTCGCCCGCCCCGTGCTGCGCGGTCTGAATCAGCCCGGTCTGCGACTGGACGTCCGCGCAGCAGGGAGAGATCCGTCCGCCGGCGAAGATCCCGCCGATGCGGCAAGTACGGCGCGATTTCCCCTCGCCGATCTCGGCCGCGCGCTCACCGGCGAGCTGCAGGTGCTGCATATCGAGGGCTCTCCCGCCAGCCCGGTGGAAGTCGATCTCGGCGACGGTATTGGTGTCCCGCTGCTGATCGAAGTCGCCGGCGGCGCCCGGGTGACCCTGCTCGAGCGCAACACGGCAGAGCATTTCGGACACCACAGCGTCTATCTGCACCTGCATCCCGGCAGCCGGGTCACCCATGCCCGCACCGCCCTGCACGAGCACGCCTGCGACTGGTCGCTGAATCAGGTGGTACTGTCTGCGGACAGTCACTACGAGCTCCAGCAGTACACGAGCGGCGGGAAGAAGCGACGCACGGAAACCCACGTCATTCTCCAGGGTGCGGCTGCCCAGGCCCATCTGATCGGCGCCTATGTGGTAGGCAGTGGCGCCCATCTGGATCAGCAGTTCATCCTCGAACATCGCGCCCGGGACACGCTCAGCAGGCAGCGTTTCCACGGTATCGGTGCCGGCAAAGGTACTGCGGTGTTCAATGGTCGGATCCACATTCACCCTGACTCACCCCGCTGCGATGCGACCCTGAGCAATCGCAATCTGGCCCTGCACCCGGACGCCCAGATCAACACCAAACCGGAACTCGAAATCTATACCGACGATGTGAAGTGCGCACACGGCGCGACCGTCGGCCGGATCTCCGGGGACAGTCTCTTCTATCTGCAATCCCGGGGTTTGCGTGAAAGCGAGGCGCGACGCATGCTGTGCCGGGCATTCATCCGGGAGTGTGTGACCGGTCCCCTTGCCGAAGAGGCTGCCGCCCGACTCCTCACCGACTGGTGGACGGACAGCCACCAGGTGATGTCATGAGCCGCAGTCATTTTCCCCTGCTGGCGGACAGTGGCGATGAATCCACCGGCATCGTCTACCTCGACAACGCGGCGACCACCCAGAAGCCGGGGGTCGTCATCGATGCCATCAGCAACTACTACCGCACGATGAATGCGAACGTGCATCGCGCGGCCCACGGACTTGCCGAAAAGGCGACTTCCGCCTTCGAAGCCTCCCGGGAAACGTGCCGCGCCTTCATCAACGCCGCAGGCACGGAGGAAGTGATTTTCACTTCCGGAACAACAGCATCGATCAATCTCGTAGCCGCCATATTAAGGAGCCGACTGCAAGCGGATCAGGAAATCCTCATCTCGCGAATGGAGCATCACTCCAATATCGTGCCCTGGCAGATGCTGGCAGCCGCCACCGGCGCGCGGCTCATCGCCTGCGATGTCACGCCCGCCGGCGAACTCGATCTCGATGACTTCCGCACGCGCCTGAGCACTCGAACTGCTGTGGTGGCGATCGGCCACGTCTCCAACGCACTCGGCACCATCAATCCGGTCGAGGAAATCGTCCGCCTGGCCCATGCGCAGGGTGCACTGGTTCTCCTCGACGGCGCTCAGGCGACCGCCCATCTGCCGGTGGATGTGCAGGCGCTCGACTGTGACTTCTATGCTTTCTCCGGTCACAAAATGTACGGGCCCACCGGCATCGGCATACTTTATGGCCGCCGGTCTCTGCTGGATGCGCTCCCGCCCTGGCAGGGCGGCGGTGAGATGATCGAACAGGTGTCGATCGAAACCACCACCTACAACCGCCTTCCCTACAAGTACGAAGCAGGCACACCGAACATCGCGGACGCCATCGGTCTCGGTGCCGCCATCGACTATCTCGCCCGGACCGACTGGCCATCGCGCATCGAGCACGAGCAGAGCCTGCTCACTCTGACCTTGAGTGAATTGCGCCAGATGCCGGAAATCCGCCTGATTGGTGAGCCAGCCCGACGTGCCGGTGTCGTGTCTTTCCTGGTGGAGGGCAGCCACCCCCACGATATCGGCACCCTGCTCGATCAGCAGGGTATCGCGGTACGCACGGGCCATCACTGCGCCATGCCGCTGATGGCCCATCTGGGCATTCCAGGAACCGTACGGGCTTCCTTCGGTCTGTACAATGGCGAGCGGGATGTGGAACGCTTCATCCGCGCTTTGCGTAAGACGTTATCGTTTCTGTGAGTACGACATCTGTCCTTCATTCACTGGTAGATCTGATAAATACAGGTTGGAAAAAATCATGAGCGTGACCGCCTTCGACCCGAAGCAGATCAGCGTGACCGACAGCGCCAGACGCCACATTACCGATCAGATCGAGCGGTCCGGACATCGCTCACTGCGTCTGGGCGTGAAAGAAAGCGGCTGCAATGGCTTCATGTACACCCTCGACTACATCGACACGCCGGAACCGGGCGATCACCGCTTTCATGTCGATGGCCTCGAAATTTTCGTGCGGAAAGACGAACTCAAGCTGGTCGTCGGCACCCAGGTTGATCTGGTGGTGGAGGGTCTCAACGCCGTTCTCCAGTTCAAGAACCCCAACGCACAGAGTTACTGCGGTTGCGGTGAAAGTTTTTCCATGCGTGCCGGCAGCAGTCAGTAAGCCCGGCCGTGGAACGCCGACTCATCCCCACCAGTCGCGCCTGCGAGGCCCGACTTGTCCCCACCGGAGATCCGATCAGGATTCCGGCCGGCACCTTTGTCACACTCACCCAGAGTCTGGGCGGCACTTATACCGTGATCGTGAACGGCAACATGGCGCGCATCGACGGCCGGGACGCCGACGCGCTGGGATTCGAACCCAAGGTGTTGAAATTCGACCCGCCCGCGGACGGCAAGGTCGATGAGGCCCAGGTGCGTGAAGCCCTGGCTTCGGTCTTTGATCCCGAGATCCCGGTAAACATCGTCGAACTCGGACTCATTTACGGGGTGTCGATCGCGGCGGACGGCGGTGTGTCGATAGACATGACCCTCACCGCGCCCGGTTGCGGCATGGGCCCCGTGCTGGTGCGCGATGTGGAGTCTCGAGTGGCCATGGTGCCCTTCGTCAGCGCAGTGAAGGTCAACCTGGTATTCGATCCACCCTGGTCCCGGGATCGGATGTCGGAGGAGGCTCAGCTCGAACTCGGACTGTTCTAATGGGCTGCAACCCGCACCGCCCGCTACCGGACCTGGGCGAAATCAGGGAAACCTTCGCCTTCTTCGACGACTGGGAAGACAAGTACCGCTTCGTCATCGATCTCGGCAAATCCCTGCCCGAGCTGCCCCAAGCCGATCGCAGCGAAGCCAACCTGGTGCGCGGCTGTCAGAGTCAGGTGTGGATGGTCGCCAGTCAGGATCCGGCAACGAACGCCCTGCACTTTCGCATCGACAGCGACGCCCACATCGTGCGGGGACTGATCGCCATCGTGCTGGCGGTGTATGATGGCCAATCGCCTGAGTCTGTACTGAAGTTTGATATCGAGGCGCTGTTCGACGAACTCAAACTGCTCCCGCATCTCAGCGTCACAAGAGGCAATGGACTGCGCGCGATGATCCGGAAAATCCAGGCGTTCGCCCGGGAGAGGCTCGCATAACCCGGATTTTCGCCGGGTGGTCGACGCCGCTGACCGCGGACGGCTACGGAGATTGTGTCCGGCAGTCAACCGGCGTCCTGCTTCCACTGCCGTGGGTCTGTCGAGACCGCCGCGTCCGGTGGCGATCCACCCTCCGGCAGCTCTACACTGACCGGACGCACGAAACCTTCTCTGCATTCACGTACCGGCTGGGGTTGCTGCGTTTCTGCAGACTCCGGTTCCAGACGCAATCGATTCGCGTGCTCCAGCAATCGCACCTCATCGTGACTGAGTCCGAGTCCGCGCGCGATGCCCTGGGGGCTCTCGCCGCGATGAAAACGCTCCCGGGCCTGGATGAGCAGATAGCGACGCGAAGTCTGCACGGACTGGCTGGTCCGGGTCCGACCGAGCAGGACGGCTTCGAGCGTCTGGGCGACCCGAGTGGAAGCTTCCGTATACACGGTGAGTTCGGACTCGAGTCGGGCCAGGCGGGTCCCGAGTCGGCGGTTGTGGTGGATGACCACCAGTATCGTCACCAGTGCGCCGAGCAGCAGAATCGCGCCAAGCGCCAGACCGATCAGCCACGCGCTGTCGATCACCGGAGCCACCACAGCGAAGCCTTCAGTAACCTCCAGTGGCAGTCCGCCGGGCGCTTCCACCGCTGTCAGCACCGGTAACGCGGCTGCAGTTTCGGGAGCCGCCGCGGGAAACTCTTTGGCCAGGTCCTGTATCTGTTCAAGCCAGTTCATCGATTCGTCCTTCAGGCTTCCGGGGTTCCGACTTCTTCTCCGGGGGCTTCTTCTGCCTGCGTTTACGCTTTTCCTGTCCGCGCACGGGCACGGGTCGTATGGGGCCGGAAACCGTATCGATCGCCATGATCCTCTCCTCCTGGACACGAAGTCCGTCTCGGGCACGGCCGTCCGTCCCGGACACGGCCGTCCGTCCGGACACGGCGTTCGACCTCAGTCGTGCGGACGGACCCCGGTTTGGAAAGATCCAGGTGAAGAATAGTCAGGATTTCAGAAAGCGCCAGGAATCCGGCGCAGAATCAGTTAAAGGGTGCAGCTGCTCTGTCGCCACGAACGACACCGCGCTCCGTTCAGCCGCCCTCCGGAGAATCGCTGGTGAACAGCAGCCCACCCGATTCGGTGCGGATCTGACGGATCGATTCATCGAGTCCGGCGGGTTCACCCTGACGCACAAAGGCAAACGCACTGGCACCACCGGCATTGAGGTTACGCGGCTGATTACCCTGCCGGGCAACCACGATTACCACCCGCCGGTTGCTGGCCCTGCCCGCGGGGGTGGCATTGGTCTGCAGGGCATGGTTCTCGCCGTAGCCCACCGCCGCCAGGCGCTTACGATCCACACCCGCCGCGGCAAGGAAGTCTGCGACTATGGCTGCCCTGGCGGCGGACAGCGCCCAGTTGGAAGGATAGCGGGCGCTGTGCACCGGGACATTGTCCGTGTAGCCCTCCACCGTGACCGGATTGTCGAAATCCTTGAGATAGGAAGCGGTGCGCGCAAGCAGGGCTCTGGCCGCCGGCGCCAGTCCCGCGCTGCCGGCATCAAACATGAGATTCGCATCCAGGCTGATTTCCAGCCAGTCGTTGTCTTCCTGCACCACCACACCGTCGTCAGCGGTGAAGCCGGCCAGCCGGTCGGCCACGTCCTGTTTGCTGGGCGCAACATGAGTGTTGCCCTCCTCTTCATCCCGATAACCCGTCTGCTCCGGTATGTCGACGATGTGCGGCGACGCTGCGAGCAGCGGGTCCCCCACCTGAATGGGTTCGAGAGCACGGGATTCCTTGTGAAAGGCCTGATCGAGTGTGCTGCTGAGGATGCGGTATTTGCCTTCATTCACGGAGGAGATGGCATACATGACCACGAAGAAACCGAACAGCAGCGTGATGAAGTCCGAATAGGAAATCAGCCAGCGTTCGTGGTTGTCTTCGTCTTCGAGGTAGTCGCGCCGGGGTTTCACGCCGCTTCCAGATAACCGCCCAGCCGGGAAGCGATGAGATTCGGATGCTCGCCTTCTGCCACGGCCAGCAGACCTTCGATGATCAGCGCACGGGCGTCCGCCTGTTTCAGTACCAGAGAGCGCAGTCGATCTGCGACCGGCAGAAACAGCAGGTTGGCCAGCCCGACCCCATAGATGGTCGCTACAAACGCGGTGGCGATACCGGCGCCAAGCTGGGCCGGATCCGCCAGATTGCCCATCACCTGTATCAGTCCGAGCACCGCGCCGATGATGCCGATGGTGGGCGAATACCCCCCCATGCTCCTGTACACGGCCGCAGCCGCCAGATCGGAGTCCGTGCGTGTCGACAGCTCTGTTTCCAGTACCCGCCGGATGGTGTGCGGTTCACTGCCGTCGATGACCATTTCCAGCCCTTTGCGGGTGAAGGGATCACGTTCCCCATCCAGTGCGTTTTCCAGTCCGAGCAGGCCCTGCTTGCGGGAGGTCCGGCTCCACTCGGTCATGCGCGCAATACTCGCTTCGAGGCCCAGCCGGGGCGGCAAGGCTACCCAGCGCAGCAGCTGCAGCGCCCGCTGCAATCGTGCGTAGGGCGTCTGCAGCATCACCGCACCCAGCGTACCGCCGATGACGATGATGGCGGCAGGGGTATTCATCAGTGCGGAGAGCTGACCGCCTTCGAGAAAATTACCGCCGATCACCGCACCGAATGCGATCACGACACCTAACAATGCCAGTATGTCCATATCAGTCCTCTGCCCCGAGCCAGTCGTTCAGCCGGGCGCGCAACCGCAGCGTGGTCTGACTCAGGATCTGGCTGACCCGGGATTCACTGACCCCGATCACCGCGCCGATTTCCTTGAGGTTGAGTTCCTCATCGTAGTACAGCGACAGGATGAGCTTTTCACGTTCCGGCAGACCGGCAATCGCCTCCGCGAGTCCGCCACGGAAGGCTTCTCCTTCGAAGACTTCCGCGGCGGAAACCTCCGCCACGGTTTCCGGGGCTTCACTGTTTTCTGAAAGTTCGTCGTAGCTGAACAGGCGGCAGCCGGCAGCGTCCTGGAGGATCCGGTAGTACTCCTCCATGGACAGACCCAGTACCGCGGCGACGTCCTTGTCCTGGGCTTCGCGTCCGGTACGGGACTCCACGCCGCGGATGGCTTCCGCCACCTTGCGCGCCTTGCGATGGACGGAACGGGGCGCCCAGTCTCCCCGGCGGATCTCGTCGAGCATGGCACCGCGGATGCGGATACCGGCATAGGTTTCAAAGCTCGCACCCTTAGCGCCATCGTATTTCGCACCTGCCTCCAGCAGTCCGAGCATGCCGGCCTGCACCAGGTCTTCGACCTGCACACTGCTCGGCAGACGCGCCGCCAGGTGATGAGCAATACGGCGCACGAGCTGCGCATGCTGCTCGATCAGGTGACCGAGTCGCTGGTGGTCCTTGCTGCCCGCGGCAGCGTATGCGGCAACGCCCTGTTCGCCCATTACTGCATTCTGGGTTCCGCAACCAGACGTTCCACGAAGAACTCGAGGTGTCCGGTAGCGAGGGAAGGAATGGGCCAGGCGTCGATGGCGGCAGCGAGACGGGTGAAGTCCTGACTGGCCTGACAGGTGGGATAGGCTTCCACCACGGATTTCTGCTTCTGCACCGCACGCCGCAGATGATCATCGTAGGCGATGCTGCCCGCGTGCTGCAGGGTGATATCGAGAAAGCGGTCAGTGACGTTTTTCAGCTTGTTGAAAACCGCTGCGCCGTCTTCGTCGGAGCGCACCATGTTGACCACGACCCGGGCGCGGTGGATACCGTAGCGCTGATTCATCACCTTGATGAGTGCATAGGCGTCGGTGATCGATGTGGGTTCGTTGCACACCACCACCACGATCTCCTGAGCGGCGCACAGAAAACTGACTACTTCGTCGGAGATGCCTGCGGCGGTATCGATGATGAGGACATCCATCCGATGGGCGATTTCACTGAATGCATGGATCAGACCGGCGTGCTGCATGGGTCCGAGCCGCACCATTTCCTGCAGTCCCGAAGCAGACGGCACGATCTGAATTCCGGCGGGCCCTTCCACCAGCACATCACGCAACCCGCAGCGGCCGTCGAGCACATCCTTGAGGGTGTGCGTCGGTTTCAGACCCAGCAGCACGTCCACATTGGCAAGGCCGAGGTCCGCATCGAGCAGCGTCACCCGACGGCCAAGCCGGGACAGAGCGACACCCACATTTACCGAGACATTGGTCTTTCCGACACCCCCTTTGCCTCCGGTAAATGCGACAACCTGTATGGGATTCTTACTGTTCTGGCTCATGCGCGAACTTCCTGCTCTCAAGCAAACATAGTGCTCATTTCGGATCGGTCAATTCCCTGGAGGACAATCTCGGCAAGCGCTTTGCCGGTTGCCACTTCGAGGTCGTCATAGAGCTCCGGTCCCCGGGACAGCCAGCGCAGGGGCAACTGCCAGTCGCTGACCACGCTCAGCACAGCGCCCAGGGTTTCTGCCTGATCGATCTGGGAGATCGCCACACCGGCCAGACGCTGCTTATCCAGCTGCAGCCAGTTGCGCCGCAGCGCACCCGGCTGCCAGGTGGCGGCTATCACCAGAACATCGTCGCACCCGGCGACCGGCAGCTGGGGCTGCCCGAAACTGACTCCCGCCGTATCGATGAGCACAAGTTTTCCCTCCGCCTCGGTGGCCAGCCGCTCCTGGAGATCTTCTGGAGGCGACTCGATGAAGCGCACACCGAGCAGTTCCGCGGCCAGCGCCAGCTGCTCGCAGCCGGCAAGACGGTGGGTGTCGGTACTGATCAGCGTGCCGCTGGCCGGTCCGTGGCGCAGAACCTGTTCGGCCATGAGTTTGATGATCATGGTGGTCTTGCCCACACCAGGGGCACCGACCAGACGGATGCGGCCGGACGCGGTCGCCCGGGTGTCGGTCAGAGCGATCCGGTTCAGAACCACATTGCTCAACTGCTGCCAGTTCTGAACTCCCCCCGGCAGCTCGCGGATGAAGCGCTCCTCAAAGCCGAGCTGTTTGAGGCGCTGGGTATAGGCGCCCGGTGTGACACCGGTGGCGGCGCCGGTCGTCGCTTCGGGATAGTCCCGACTGGCGGTCACCCGGATCAGACCCTGTTCCCGGATCTGCTCGAGGATCACAGCATCCTTGCCCAGCGCCTTGCGCACCTTGGCAAATACCTCACTCGGACTGCGTCCGACGAATGTCTGCCGTTCCATGTTCAGCTCCCTCTACCAATGGTTGCGATGACGGTAATCTGCCGGTTCTCAGGAATTTCCTCATAAGCCAGCACATGCACCACCTGCCTTGAAAAGCGTACGAACCGTGCGAGCAGCCGGCGCACGCCACCACCGGTCAGCAGCACGGCCGGTTTACCGTTGATCTCCTGGCGTTGTGCCGCATCGACGATCGAGCGCTGCAGGCGTTCGGCCAGCCCGGGTTCGATCACGGGGGCATCCGCGCCACCCTGATTGCGGGCCTGCACGAGCAGCGCCTCCAGATCCGGGTCGAGGGTGATCACTTCAAGGGTCTCACTGGCGCCGAACACGTTCTGCACGATGAGACGCGCCAGGGCCACGCGCACCACGGCGGTCAGTGCTTCGCTGTCCGATACTGCTGGAGCGGCCTCTGCGATGGCTTCCGCAATGGTGCGGATGTCGCGGATGGGAATTTTTTCGTTCAGCAGGTTCTGCAGCACCCGCAGCAGACCGGACAGGCTGATGGCGCCCGGCACCAGCTGCTCGGCAAGCTTCGGGGAATTCTCGGCGAGAATTTCCAGCAGATGCTGCACTTCATCGTGGCCGAGCAGTTCCGCCGCATGGTCCTGCATCACCTGGTTCAGGTGGGTGGCGATGACCGTGCTGGCATCGACCACCGTATAACCCAGGGTCTGGGCGTTGTCCCGATCGCCCTCCTCGATCCACACCGCGTCGAGTCCAAACGCCGGATCCCGGGTGGCAATACCGTCGATGCGGCCGAACACTTCGCCTGGATCGATAGCGAGAAACCTGCCCGGGTAAATCTCTGCTTCCACCACACTCACACCCATGAGCGAGAGGCGATAACTGTTCGGCAGCAGATCGAGGTTGTCGCGAATGTGCACGGAAGGCACCAGAAAGCCGAGTTCCTGGGAGAGCTTTTTGCGCACGCCGCGAATCCGCCCCAGCAGTTCGCCGCCCTGCTGCTTGTCCACCAGCGGAATGAGGCGGTAGCCGACCTCGAGTCCCAGCACATCTACCGGTGAAACATCGTCCCAGCCGACCTCAATGGCAGGGCTCGGAGCCTCGATTTCCTCCAGGTCCCGGGCGGGTTCAACCGCACGGCGATTGCGCCGCTCGATGCGCCAGGCGGCAAACCCGGCACCGCTGGCCAGCAGCAGAAAGACGAAATGGGGCATACCCGGAATCACCCCGAGTATGAACAGCACACCGGCGGCGACACCCAGCGCCCGGGGATCGGTGAAGAGCTGACTCATCACCTGCTGACCGACATCCGATTCGCCGCTGACCCGGGTGACCATGATGGCCGCAGCGGTAGACAGCAGCAGCGAAGGAATCTGGGCGACCAGGCCATCCCCGATCGTGAGCAGGGTGTAGACCTTCATGGCTTCGCTGAAATTGAGATCGTGCTGACTCATACCGATGACAAGCCCGCCGATGATGTTGATCAGCAGGATGAGGATTCCCGCCACCGCATCGCCGCGCACGAACTTGCTCGCACCATCCATCGAACCGTAGAAATCCGCCTCCTGACCGATCTCCTCGCGACGGGAACGCGCCTGCTCCTGATCGATGATGCCGGCATTGAGATCGGCATCGATGGCCATCTGCTTGCCCGGCATCGCATCCAGGGTGAAACGCGCGCTGACCTCTGAGATCCGGCCGGCGCCCTTGGTGACCACCACGAAATTGATGATCACCAGAATCACGAAAACCACCAGACCGACCACATAGTTGCCGCCGACCACCACCTCACCGAAGGATTCGATCACCCGACCCGCAGCGTCCCCGCCGGCATGGCCTTCCAGCAGCACCACCCGGGTCGAGGCGACGTTGAGTGCCAGACGCAGCAGTGTGGCAATCAGCAGGATGGTGGGAAAGGTCGCGAAGTCCAGGGGACGCAGTGCATAGACACTGACCAGCAGCACCACGATCGCCAGAGCGATGTTGAAGGTGAAGGCGACATCGAGGATCAGCGGTGAAACCTGCAGCGTCATCAGACCCAGCAGCAGCAGCAGCAGCAGGGGTATGCCGAGATTGGCTGAAATCACTGTGGGGCCCATGCGCGGCGCCAGACTACTCATCCGGAATTACTCCTCATTCTTCTGCGGTCCGGAAGGCTTCCGGAATGTCGATGGCACCCAGGGGTTTCGGCGCAGCCCCGACACCCTGTTTGAACTGGCGCAACTGATAGATGTAGGCCAGCACGCGTGCTACCGCCACGTACAGACCCGACGGAATCTCCTCACCGATCTCCGTGTTGAAGTAGACGGCCCGCGCCAGCATCGGCAGCTGCAGCACCGCAACGCCGTGATTCTCGGCAATCTCCCGGATACGGAAGGCCATGAGATCGGCACCCCTGGCCACCACCACCGGCACCTGCATCTCGCCGCTGTCGTATCTGATCGCCACGGCATAGTGGGTCGGGTTGGTGATGACCACGTCCGCATCGGGAATGTCGGCGAGCATGCGCCGCCGCGCGATCTCCTGCTGCAGCTGGCGGATACGGGAACGGACTTCGGGCTTGCCCTCGGAGTCCTTCATCTCGTCCTTGATTTCCTGCTTGGTCATCTTCAGCTGCTTGCTGTGCTCGTGCATCTGAAACGGCACATCGATCAGCGCCACCACCACGAGAGACGAACCGATCAGCAGCAGGCCCAGACCGACGAATTCCAGCCCTTTACCGACCGCCGCCTCCAGTGGCAGCGCGCCGATCCACAGCAGATCTTCCAGCAGCACGCTCAGGGTCAGCGTCGCCACACCGGCGATCAGTACGAACTTGGCGATCGATTTCCCCAGTTCCACCAGAGACTTGGCGGAAAACATCCGCTTGAGTCCCTTCAGCGGGCTCATACGGCTGCCCTTGAAAGCCATCGCCTTGGTCGAGAACACCAGTCCGCCCATGGCAACCGATGAGAGCACGCCCGCCAGTGACACCATGAGCAGCAGGGGGGCAAGTGTCAGCATGGTTTCCACAGCGGCCGTCGCCAGGGTATCCAGCAGCACGGCATCCGGTGCCGCAGCTTCGGTGAAGATCGATTCGGTCAGACGCATGATCCTGGAACCACCCCAGGGCACGAAGGTGAGCAGACCGAAAGCACCCAGCATCACCAGGGCCACGGTATTCAGCTCACGGGAACGGGCGACCTGCCCGTCTTCACGGGCCTTGGAGAGCTTCCGACTGGTCGGTTCCTCTGTACGTTCCTGTGATTGCTGTTCTTCAGCCATGCCTGCGCATCCCTCTCAGATCAGCCAGGCGGCGACGATGTCGAGGAATTCTCCGGAAAAGCGATCGAACTGGGGCATCCAGCCCTGCAGCGAAAACCAGACGATGATCAGGCCGAACACCAGGGAAAAGGGAAAGCCCAGAGAAAACACGTTGAGCTGCGGCGCACTGCGGCTCATCACACCGAACGCGAGATTCACGATGAGCAGAGAGATCACCGCCGGCAGCGCGATCAGCACACCGCCGATGAGCATCCAGCCACCCAGACGGACGATGGCGATGGCTATCTCTTCGAAACCCAGCCCTGTGCCCACCGGGAACAGTTTGAATCCGGTGATCAGCACTTCGAGCAGTACCAGATGTCCGCCTGTGGCCAGAAAGGTCAGGGTCACCATCATCAGAAAGAACTGGGACAGCACAGTGACCTGCACACCGTTGCCGGGATCCACCATGGCAGCAAAGCCGAGACCCATCTGCATGGCGATGAACTGCCCGGCAACCACGAAGGTCTGGAAGAAAACCATGGTGGCGAAACCAAGCCCTATGCCGACAAACAGCTGCAGTACCACATCGGCCAGTGTGCTGAAGGCCACGGTGACCGTCGGCATGGGGGTGAGCAGTTGACTCACACAGATCGCAATGGCCAGTGCCATGGCGACCCGCACCCGGGGGGGCACCAGCTGATTGCCGAAAATGGGCACCACCATGAGAAAAGCGCCGATGCGCAGAAAACTCCAGAAAACCTGGGAGAAGCCTTCGATGTAGGTGTCCATCGGCAGGTACATGAATCACCCAAGCAGTCCCGGAATGGACACAAACAGTCTTTCAAACAGATCCGTGAGCTGGCCGAGCAGCCAGGGCCCCGCCACCATGATGGTGATCAGGGTGGCCAGCAGCCTCGGCAGGAAGCTCAGCGTCTGCTCATTGATCTGGGTAGCCGCCTGAAAGACAGACACGGCCAGGCCGACAAGCAGGCTCGGGACCACGATCACCGCGACCATGATCACGACCAGATAGAGAGCATCGCCAAACAGATGGAGGACATCACCCGGTGTCACAGGATGCCCCCGAAACTGCTGGCCAGTGTGCCCATGATCATCACCCAGCCATCCACCAGCACGAACAGCATGATCTTGAAAGGCAGTGAGACGATCAGCGGAGACAGCATCATCATACCCATGGACATCAGCACGCTCGCCACAACCATGTCGATGACCAGAAACGGAATGAAGAGCATGAAGCCGATCTGAAACGCCGTTTTCAGCTCACTGGTCATGAACGCAGGCACCAGCACGAAGAAATCCACGGCTTCGGGATCATCCACGGGTTCGTGTTCCGAGATCCGCACAAACATGTCCAGATCCGCTTCCCGGGTCTGGGCCAGCATGAAGCGCTTGAATGGCTCCGCAGCCTCCAGCATGGCATCAAAGGGGGCAACCTCTTCCGTAAGATAGGGCTGCACGGCGACTTCGTTGACTTCCTTCAGCACGGGCATCATCACGAATATGGTCAGAAACAGCGCCAGGCCGACCAGGATCTGATTCGAAGGCGTGGTCTGCATGCCGATGGCCTGTCGCAGAATGGCGAAGACGATGATGATCCGGGTGAAGGCGGTAAGCATGATCACGAAGGACGGCAGCAGCGTGAGCATGGTCATGAGCGCGAGGATCTGCAGGCTCACCCCATAGGCTTCTGTGCCATCGCTGTTCGCCGTCACCGTCAGCGCCGGGATGTCCACAGCGGCCAGTGCGTCAGGTGCACTCAGCATCAGCAGAAGGCACACCAGTCCCAGTGAGAACCGCATCATCGAGACGCCTCCTGCAGTACCGCAGCAAACCCCTTGCCGTCGTCGTTCCTGTCGGGAAATTCTCCGAGCGCCGTCATGGTCTGGGCGCTGATACCGACCAGCACCCGACGATCCTGGACTTTGAGCAGCACAATCCGCTCCTTGGGACCGAGAAATGTCGAGGCAACCACCTCGATGTCTCCACCCGCCCGCAGGCGCGCCCCGTTGATCCGGCGCATTGCAAAGCCCAGGCCGATCACCAGCACCACGATGAAGGCGAGTGCCAGAGCCACCTGTGCGAGATTGCCGACGTCCATCAGCACACACCCGTCCGGCTCAACTGAGCCTTCGCAGCACTGCTGTCACTACGGCTCTGGCAGCTGATCCCCATCAGTTGATGCTCGCGATACGCTGTTCCGGACTGATTACATCGACCAGCCGGATACCAAGTTTGTCGTTGACCACCACCACTTCACCATGGGCGATCAGTGTGCCGTTGACGAGAACGTCCAGCGGTTCTCCAGCGAGTCTTGACAGTTCCACTACCGCGCCTTTGTTCAGTTGCAGCAGCTTGCGGATGCTGATCCGGGTGCTGCCTACTTCCATGGACAACCGCACCGGTATGTCGAGCACGACATCCAGGTTCTGGCTTCGCCCGGCGGGCGCAGCGATACGATTTTCCGTTTCCTGGGATTCCATTTTCTGATCCTTGACCTGATCGTTCATAAACGCATCCTCTAGAGCGACAGTTCGCGACTCACATACTCCAGCGCGAGATATCCTTTCGACTCACCCAGCTTTGCTGCGAAACTCGGCACTTCACCGGCATACACCTGGTGTACTTCCGGCATTTCCACACTGATGAAATCTCCGACCTTGAGACTGAGAAGTTCCTTGAGCAGCAGCGATCGACTGGCGATCTCACAGCGCAGCGGCACCTCACAGCACAGCAGGCGGGCCTGGAGCGCCGGCCGCCAGGCTTCATCCTTTGCTTTCACCTCCGCTTTTACAGAGGTATCCAGGACGCTCTTGTGCGGTTCCAGTGCGGCGTAAGGAAGTGCGATGTGGATCTCACCGCCTCCGCTCTCCAGTTCGATGTGATAGCTGTTCACCATCATCACTTCGTCTTCGGAAAACAGATTCACCAGCGCAGGATTACTCTCGGAACCCACGGTGGTGAGTGTCACCGGCAGCGCTTCAGACCAGGCATCCGCGAGATCCCGGAAGACGAGTTCGAGAATTTTTTCGATCACCCGCTTCTCGGTTGGTGTGAAATCACGGCCTTCGACCGTAATGTTTTTACCGTCACCACCGAAGTACTGATCCACCATCCTCGACACCAGCTTGGCATCGATTACCACCAGGCCGTGTCCGTTCAGAGGGCTGAACTGCACCACGCTGATACTGGTCGGCACATAGAGTGTCGATGCGTATTCGCCATACTTCTGAATCTGCACACCACCGGCACCGACCGAGACCTGGTAACGCAGCAGCTGCTGCATGTCGATCCGCAACTGGCGGGCGAACTTCTCACCGAGCAGCTCCAGAGTCGGCAGCCTGCCTCCCACCACATGATCCTGACTGGCGAGGTCGTAGCTGCGAACTTCCGCAACCGGTTCCGCCGCATCTGCTGAAGAGGCGACCTGGTCCACACCGGAGAGCAGTGCTTCGATCTCCTCCCGCGAGAGTATTTCCCGATCTGCCATGATTACTGCAGCACGAAGTTGGTGAGGAGGACGCTTTCCACACCCTGAATCTGCTCTTCCCGCAGAAGCAGTTCATCTACCAGCGCACGGATACCTTCGCGCAGGGATTCTTTCCCGGCCTGGGTCTGGAGTTCGAAGAAGTCCTGATCGGTGAGATAGGTGACGATACTGCTGCGGACCAGTGGCATGTGATCGATCATGGCCTCGATGACGGCGGGGTTCCGCGCCATGACCGTGAGCTCAGCCTGGAGAAAGCGCGGCTTCGAGCCGGTCACATAGTTGATGATGAAGGCGGGACGCAGGCTGTGATAGATCGCCTTGTCGGGCGTAGGCGCCACCGCCGCCTCGGGCGCTGTTTCATCGCCAACGCCCAGAAACATGATGGTGCCCCCTACGCTGGCGCCAATCGCCACGAGCAACGCCACCCCGAAGAGGATGAGCGTTTTCTTTGATCCTTTGCTTTCGGTCTGGGTTTCGGCCGCTTCTGCCATGTCAGTATCCCGTCGCTTCGGTTTCTCTGAGGCGTCGACAAATTGGCGCCATACACACAAGCGTAGAACGGTTTTGAAATTTGTCGATTCGGGTCAGAAAACCGGCACGGAGCGCGCAAAGCAGAGGCGCAGCGAGACCGAGCCATGCACGGTTCCAGGCGGCCGGAGGACGGAAGTTCGGAAGCCCGGGTGCGGGCTATACGAAGGCGTCTATGGTTCTGCCCGAGGGGCCCTCGGTGGCGAGTCCACGGGGGATGGCATCCACCGCTGCCTCCGCTGTCCCGGGTCGGCCGCGACGCTGCGCTGCGCCAGCCCCTGCGAGGACACCCCGTTCACCCGGCGCTCCGCCCTCAGGGCCACCCTGAGAACTGTGCCGGACATCCACATCACCCAGCGACAGTCCGCCATTTTCGAGTGCCGTACGCAGGCTCGAAAGATGGGTTTCGATCAGATCCCGGGTTGCGCTCTGATGCGTTGTGATCGCCACATGAACCCGGTCGCCGTCCATCCGCAGCTGCACGTCGACCTGACCCAGTTCCGAAGGATTGAGTTTGATGTGCAGATTGCTGCTGCCCATGCCCTGCTGAATCTGCCGGGCAATCTGAGCGGCCACCTGGGCACCGAGAACCGGATCCTGACGCGCGAATTCCGCGCGCAGCCCACCCTCTGCCGTTCGCAACGTGGATGCGGTCGAACTCAGACCGTTTTCTGCTGCAGTGTCCGCGGCGGATGCTTCCGCTGCGGCGGACAACGTATCGGGCCCGGAATCCGCACCGGCCGCCGTTGAACTGCCTGGCCGGGGTGCCGCCGGTCGCACCAGTGCCGTGGCAAATGCCGCCTGCAGGGGTGCCAGAGCGCGGTCGTTCAGACTGCCGTCCAGCACTGACCCGCTGCGGAGCGCCGTGCCGATGCCCAGCGCCGCAGCGGACGACGAACCGGAACCCGCGGGTGCACGGCTCAGTCTGCGCGTCGCACCCGGGCCATTGTCCCAGGCGCCGGTACCCAATCCGGCGTTCGCCCGTCCCGCCCGCGCGTAGGCGTCTAAAGGATCAGGTGAGCCCCGGCCGCCCGGGGACCTGGTGTCAGCGGGTGATTCCATGACCCCCCGACCCGGGGCGGATGAGAGTTCGCCCGACAGTGTCGGGCTGCTCGAAACGGTGCTGCCGGCAGCAGATTGCTGCGGCGGTGGCTGCGCAGCCCGCGCACCCTCCGCAGCCGGCTCGACAGCGCTCGGTCGGGTTGCGGTTGCGACGGCGGCCGGCGCCGACTCTGTCCCTTCCGCCTTCACCGCAGCTGCGGACGTTGCCCCGGTGCTTACCGGCCGGGCGGATTCCCGGGCCGCGGCAGCCGCCAGTCCTGCCGCTTCGGCTGCCGCTTTCGCGAGCCCCGTACTCTGCGCACTCAGCGGGATGCCGTCTGGTCCCGGGAGTGATCCTGCCACGGGAGCAAAGCCCGGCGCAGTCGAAGCTGCCAGCGGCACACCCGCAGCCTGTATTGCCGTTGACGACGCCGGCACCGGCGGGTGTGCCTCGAGCGCCGCCACAGCAGGCGGCGACTCGGCTGCGGGCGCGATCACCATCGCAGCTGCCGGTTGCACCACCGGCGCTCCCATGCCGGCTGGCGGCAGCCGGTGACCGGTAACCGGCACGGAGTTGCCGCAGGACAGGCTGCTGCCAGCGGAGGCAGGCAGATTCGGGTAGACGAGTGACAGCTCCGCGGTGATGCCGAGCTCTCCCAGCTCGATGTCCTGCTCAGCACCGGGCGGCGCGAAAGTCGCGTCGGTGAGCGCCGACTGGTCCGGACCATCCTCCAGTGTCAGAGGTGCCGGAGGTTCGGAGCCTGATGCATCCAGGCCCTCGATTCCCGCGAAGCCGGCAGCCATAGCGTCCTTTGAGGGGAGAACTGCGCCCGCCTGCGGCGCGGATCCGCCATCGGACGCCGGTTCCTGCCCCTGGCCGAGGGCTCGCGCCGCATCGAACAGGCCGCCGAACAGACTGCTGGACCCGTTTGCACCGGATTGGGTACGGCCGGATCCCACAGCTACGGGCAGATCTCCGAGGGAGACCGGGGTATTGGTCATGGTGAAGAAATCCAGCATCAAACCAGGTTAAGCAATATGCGGGCCAGCTTGGGGTTGTGTTGTTCAGGCGGCTGTCAGGCGGGTTCTGATCTCGGCGCACACCGCCTCGAGTTCCCTGGACAGAAGACGGATACAGGCTTCCGTCGACCCGGTCTCCCGCGCGTGCGCCTGTGCTTCTAGGGTTGAGCACAATTCAGCCAGCGCACCGGCGCCGATATTCGCCGAACTGCCCTTGAGGCTGTGTGCGCTGCGACGCAGTCCGTCGAGATCGTCGTTCCGCCAGGTCGAGCCGATCTGCTGATAGTGTTTCTGCGCATCTGCCAGAAAGGTTTCGAGCAGTGTCGGAAATTCCTCTTCCATGATCACTTCGAGTTCTGCCAGCAGTTCCGGATCCAGGTGCTCACCCATCGGCCTGACTCCATTCGAAAACCACTTCCACTTCGTTGCCCCTGCCTCTGTACTCGATCTGCTGACACAGTTGCTCAAGCAGGCGTATGCCGCGACCGAAATAAGCGGTACCCGCCGAGTCTGTACCACCCACCCGGCTGCAGTAGTCGAACCCGGCACCGCTGTCCTCCACCTGGATCGCCAGTCGGCCGCGGCTGCCTTCGATCCGGCAGGAAAAATCGAAACGCACGTAACCCTCGAGATTCCGCAGTCCGTCTGCACGGGCGCGGTAGTAGTCGGCAAAGCCTTCCGGCGAAGACTTCAGTCGGGAGTCCAGACCCATGACACCATGCTCCAGAGCATTCGAATACAGCTCGGCCAGCACGGTGTAGATCTCACCCGCGTGGGGCCGAAGCTGCGGCACTTCCATCAGTACATGCTGGAGTAATGGCAGCGGGCTGGCACTGCGCAGCGAGCGCGGACCAAGTTCGTAGCTGAGTCTCCAGTCTTCTGATCCTGAAGGTATCGCTGCGACTTTCTCGGCAGCATCAACAGTACTGCAGGCCGGGCTGACCATGGTGAACTCCGCCAGTGTGATGTCATCCTGCTTCCCCGTGCTGCCCATGTGCCGGTAGACGGCATCCTTGAGCTCATCGAACACGCTCTCGCCGATGGGTGTGCCGCGCACGATCTCATCGAAGCGCTCAAAACCGAACTGCTCTCCCGCAGCATTGCCCGCTTCGATCACGCCGTCGGTGCACAACAGCAGCCGGTCAGCTACCCGCATCTCCAGCACCCTCGTCGCTGCATCGAAACGCTCTTCTGCCAGTATGCCCAGAGGCAGATGACTCGATTCCAGATGCACAACACCGCCAGTGGATGCCCGCAGCAGGCAGGCCGCAGGCAGACCGCCATTCCAGTACTCCACTGTTTCCTTGCGGAAATTGCAGTTCACCATCAGGGCACAGCAGAAGTAGCCCTGGGGCAGAATGCCGTAGAGTTTCCGATTCGCCTCCCGCAGGATTTCCTGAGGGGAAAAGCCTTTCTGGGTCATGCCGTAGAAAATTTCTGCAAGCGGCATCGCGCCGATCGCCGCAGTGAGGCCGTGACCGGTGAAATCTCCGAGCAGCAGGTAGAGGTCGCCGGACGGGTTGCGCGCGGCAAGCAGCACGTCACCGTTGAAGACCGCCAGCGGCGAGATCAGATGTTTGATGTAGGGCGCATCCAGACTGCCGGTATGCGCAACGTTGTCGAAAACGGCCTTGGCCGCCTCCTGTTCCTGCACCAGATAGGCGTGATGTCGGGTGATCTCGTCCCGCTGCTGCTGCATGGTGGCATGCATCGAACGCATCCGCTCGAGCGCATCCAGCTTGGCTTTGAGAATCACTTTGTTGTACGGCTTCGAGAGAAAGTCGTCGCCGCCAGCTTCCACGCAGCGCGCCAGTTCATCGGCTTCGGTCAGCGAAGTGAGAAAGATGATCGGTACGAAATCATCACCCCCCCGGGTCCTGATCTCCCGGGCAACCTCAAATCCATCCAGACCCGGCATCAGGGCGTCGAGCAGCACCAGTTGCGGCCGGCAGGCATCGAATTTCTTCAGGGCATCCAGCCCATCGACTGCCGAGTCGACCTGATAGCCGGCTTTCCGCACGATCTGAGACAACAGCATGCGATCCATGTCGTTGTCGTCGGCGACCAGTACTCGCAGTGCTTCACCCATGGTGAGGTCCGTGTGGATTCAGGCCGAGGTCAGTGGATGGTGAACAGCTGCTCGAAGTTGGAGATGCTCAGGATCTTGCGCACGTCCCCGCTGCAGTTGACGATCTGCACCCTGGCCCGATCACCACCCGCGTAGTCCCGCAGCAGCAGCAGCATGCCGAGTGCGGAGCTGTCGAGATAGGTGGCTTCCCGCATATCCACCGTATAGGTCTCGGGACTGCCGTCGATCTGTTCGTAGGCATCGCGAAAGGCCTGGTGGGAACTGAAGTCGAAACGCCCGGCCACCCGGATGGTCAGTGCACCCTGGTCACCCAGTTCAGAAGAAATCGCCATTAGCTTCCCTCGTTGTCATTGCTGAGATTAAGCATAGTCCAGTCACGCGGTTTGCCAGCGCCGGGACGACGCCCCTTGCGACGCGCCAGTACCTTCAGTTCCTGGGCGCGCTTCTCCAGCAGCCGATCGATCGCCCGTTCGTCCACCCTGGCGTCGTGCCAGCGCGCGCGCGCTCTGGCTTCCCGCTCGTCGAGTTTGTTCACCTGGCGGCTGTGCAGCACCAGGGTTTCACTGACCTGCTGATAAAAGCGGTGCAGCATGGCAAGCCGCCGGGGGTTGACCTCGCCGGAATCCGGCTGATCATTGCGGTACTGCACCAGCATGCCTTCGAGCGCTTCGGCCTGTGCCACCTGCCTGTCCCGGGCTGCGCGGGCGGCTGCCAGTGCCGCGGCCAGCCTGCGCTCCCGGGCGGAATAGACCTTCTTGACCGCCAACAGCTTGTCATGCGCCATTGCCACCTCTCACCAGTCGGGATTTTTCGGGCAGATTTCCTCCCGGTGCGCCAGTCTGGGCAGCCGTTTTCCACAGCGCCTCGAGTTGCGCCCGGGATCCGGCCAGATCGACCCGCTGGTCCGGTGGCTGCTGCAGAAAATGCGACAGCGCCGGACGCATCCGGATCGCCGCATCCGTCTCCGGATCAGCGCCCGCCTGATAGGCGCCCACACTGATCAGGTCTTCCTGCTCGGCATAGCGACTCCACAGCCCGCGGAACCGCTGCACCGACTCGCGCTGGGCCGGGTCAATGAGTTTCTGCATGAGCCGGCTGATCGAGGATTCGATGTCGATGGCCGGATAGTGACCCCGGTCTGCCAGGCGCCGGCTCAGCACGATGTGACCGTCGAGAATCGCCCGGGCGGCATCCACGACCGGATCCTGAAGATCATCTTCCTCCATGAGCACCGTAAAGAACGCAGTGATGGATCCGCTGTCGGTGATCGTCTGACCCGCGCGCTCGATCAACTGCGGCAGCGCGGCAAAAACCGAAGGGGGATAACCTTTGGCGGTCGGCGGCTCGCCCATCGACAGACCGATTTCCCGCTGTGCCTGTGCAACCCGGGTAAGAGAATCCATGAGCAGCAGCACCCGCTTGCCTTCACGGCGCAGCGACTCGGCAAACTCCATGGCCAGGGCCGCACCCTGTAGTCGCAGAGCCGGAGACGCATCCGCCGGAGCCGCGACGACGATGGATTTACGCAGACCTTCAGCAAGGTCTTCCTGCACAAACTCCTGAACCTCCCTGCCCCGTTCACCGATGAGGCCTACCACCACGGCATCCGCACGGGTGAAACGGGCCAGCATGCCGAGGAGCACGCTCTTGCCGACACCACTGCCCGCAAAAATGCCCAGACGCTGCCCCACGCCCACAGTCAGCAGACTGTTGATACTGCGCACGCCGACATCGAGCGCTTCCACGATCGGCCGTCGCTCAAGTGGATTGAGCGGATCCCGTGCCCGCCGCGGCATGCGTTCGCCCTGGAAGGGGCGACCATCCAGCGGGCAGCCCAGTGCATCGACAACCCGGCCGAGCAGTGCAGACGCCCTCGGCAGGGTGCGATCCGTATCCGGCACGATGCGGGTACCGGGACGTATGCCGTGCAGGGGTGCCAGGGGCATCAGAAAACTGCGCTGTCCGGAAAATCCGACAACCTGGGCAGGTACAGCGCCCTCCGTCAGTTCCAGCAGACATCTGTCGCCGACGGATGCCCGGATACCGGAGGCTTCCAGCAGCAGCCCGGCCGCCTTCTCTACCCGGCCGTGCTGGATATAGACGGGTGTCTCTTCGAGTTTGCGATCAAGCGTCGAACGCAGTTGGCTCAGATTCACTCAGGCTCTCCTGCAGTTTCGCAAGTCTCGTCAGCGGATCGAATTCCAGTTCCAGATCACTGCCGATCACAGTGATCGCACCGGCACGTCTGCCGGCCTCGATTTCCAGGGTGAATCCCTCTGTGGCCTGCAGCCACCCGGCATCTTCTTCACTCACCCGCACTGTCAGTACAGCACGGCTGTCACCGAGAGCGCTGAGCGCTTCGCTGACCAGCTGCGCCACCACCGCCGGATTCGTGCGCAGCTCCACACCGAGCAGGGCCCGGGTCAGATGCAGCACGAGATCGGTAACATCCCGCGACTGCTGTACACCCAGCGCCTCACCCACGGCGGGCAGGGCGCGTAGTGAGGCTTCCAGTGACTGCTTCAGTGCCGCGACTTCATCTGCTGCACGCTGGCGTCCTTCGGCGAGACCCGCCGCATAGCCTTCGCTGCGGGCCTGTTCCCGGGACCGGGCCAGACTGGCCGAACCACCGGCGAGCAGCGGCCAGGCAAAGGCTTCACTCATCAGACCATTTCCTCCGCCCCGGCACCGCCCAGCACGATCTCGCCGGAATCCGCCAGCTTGCGCGCGATGACCAGTATTTCCTTCTGTGCGGCTTCGACTTCACTGATCCGCACCGGACCTTTGGCTTCGATATCGTCCTGCAGCAGCTCCGCCGCACGCTTCGACATGTTGCCGAAGATCTTTGCCCGCAGCGGCTCATCGGCACCTTTGAGCGCCAGCACCAGATTGTCCGAGGAAACCTCCCGCAACAGTGTCTGGATGCCCCGGTCGTCGACCAGGCAGAGATTATCGAAGACGAACATCAGTTCCTGGATCTCCTCACCCAGCGTTTCGTCGGAAGATCGGATTCCCGCCATCACCCGATCGCTCAGTGCATTATCGAGGTTGTTGATGATGTCGGCGGCACTGCGTCGACCGCCTATCTGCGCGAACCGGCTGCTGCCCTGCCGGGCGACCTGCTGTTCCAGAACCACACTGAGTTCCGCGAGAGCGCCCGGTGGTATCGATTCGAGGTTCGCTACCCGGCGCACGACTTCGCTGCGCGCTTCGTCATCCGGATAGAAGCCCAGTACCTCCGCCGCCTGATCCGGTTCCAGACAGGCAAGTACCGTCGCCTGAATCTGCGGATGTTCATGCAGCATGAAATCCGCGATCGCCCGGGTGTCCATCCATTTCAGGCGTTCGAGACCACCCAGTCCACCACCGAGAATGCGCGCCATCAGGGAATCCGCACGCTGCTCGCCAAGTGCCCCCACCAGCATCTTCTTGAGATAGTCGTTTGCACCCATGGCAAGTCCACTCTGCCCACTCACCGTGTCGAGAAAGGTGGTCATCACAGAGTTGATCTTGCGGGTATCGACACTGCCCAGCGCGGACATTGCGGCGCCCACACGCTGCACTTCCCGCGGTTCAAGATGCTTGAGCACCCGGGCCGCTTCATTTTCGCCGATCGCCAGCAGCAGGATGGCCGCGCGATCCAGCGGCGCCAGACCATCCGCTTTACTGTCCAATGCTTCACTCATCGCTGGTCACCCAATGTTTGACAACCTGAGCCACGCGACCGGGATCTTCTTCCACCAGCCCGCGCACGGTATCCATCTTCGAGGCATAACCGCCACCGCCGGAGGTGAGCAGGCCGCCGCCCGCCCCCGGCATGGCCAGCCGGTTCGGATCCTGGGAGCGGGCCATCTCCGCGAGGGCAAGGTTGTTGCGCTCGACAACCGCGGCCCCTGCCTGACTGAGGTTCCGATACAGTGGCCGCAGGATGCCGATCGCCAGGAACAGCAGCAGTGCGCCGACCAGAATCTGTTTCATAAGATCGAGGAACCAGGCTTCCGTCCAGAATGCCGGTGCTTCCGGCACTTCCAGGGCAGGGTTGAAGAAGGTCCGGTTGACCACACTGACACTGTCGCCCCGGCTTTCCGAATAGCCGATCGCCGCTTTCACGGAAGCCGTGAGCTGCGCCAGCTCTTCTTCCGTCCAGGGGGCGGCGGTAACTTCTCCGGTTTCAGCACTCACCTTGGGCATATCGTCGACGATCACAGAAACCGCCAGACGGCGGATGGTGCCCACATGCTGCTGGGTGTAGCTGAGCGTCCGATCCACTTCGTAGTTGCGGGTCACTTCGGAGCGACTGCGCCGCTGCTGCACTGCACCGCCCGCCTCTGCGGTCTCCGCACTGGTCGGAGTGACCGGGGGCTGATTCGAAAGGGTGCCCGGTACACCGCGCGCAGTGTCGGTGCCCACGTTCTCTTCATTGAGACTCTGCTCGCTGCGCACGACCGTCTGGTCGGGGTTGTAGAGTTCCTCAGCCTGTTCGGTACGGGTGAAGTCGAGTTCCGCCGTGACCTGGGCACCGAAACGTTCCGTACCCACGATGGGCGCGATCAGCCGGTTGATCTTGTCCTGGAGCTGGGACTCGACCCGGGCGATGTAGCTGAGCTGCCGCTCGGACTGCTCCATCGAGGCGTCCGGATCCCGCAACGACAACAGGCGGCCGGTCTGGTCGACCACGGCAACGTCTTCGGCCTTGAGCTCCGGCACTGAAGCGGCCACCAGAAAGGCGATACCGCGGATCTGGGGCTCTCCGAGTGCATGTCCGGGCAGCAGGCGCACGGTGACGGACGCTGTCGGCTTGCGCCGGTCCTTGAGAAAGGTGGTGGATTTGGGAACAGCCAGCAGCACCCGGGCGGACTGCACACCGTCTAGACTCATGATGCTCCGGGCCAGCTCGCCTTCCACACTGCGGCGATGCCGGGCAAGCTCCATGAACTGACTGACCCCGAAACCCTGTTCGGCGTCGAGCAGTTCGTAACCGGACTGCTGACCGTCGAGCTGATTGGCGCCGGCCAGGATCATCCGTGCCTCGTGATAACGATCCTGGGGCACCAGTATCACCCCGCTGCGATTGTCGACTTTGTGGGGCAGCCCGTTACTGTCCAGCAGACCGGCAACAGCACCCGCCTGCTGA
Organism: Pseudomonadales bacterium; assembly: GCA_041395945.1. Classification (NCBI taxonomy): domain Bacteria; kingdom Pseudomonadati; phylum Pseudomonadota; class Gammaproteobacteria; order Pseudomonadales; species Pseudomonadales bacterium. The sequence goes on along the minus strand of JAWKZN010000001.1, from coordinate 920,297 downwards.
GCTGTGGAAATACCGGTGATCGGTCGATAGTCCGGGGACTGCATCCACAACACACCGACGATGGCCATCGCCACACTGCCCGCGATAGCGAACAGCAGACCGAGCTGGCGCACCACAGGCATGCCGGCTGCACCCCGGAGAAAATGCGCACCCGGTACGCCCGAATCCCCGCTCTGTGCCGGACTCCTGGCCGGCAGTGCGGCCGTTGACTGCACCGGAAGATCCGCCATCACCAATTCCTCGTCTGTACTGAATTCATTCCGCCATCACCGCCTGCAATCAGATCGGCATATTCATGATGTCCTGGTAGGCGCTGACCACCCGGTTGCGCACCTGGGTCAGTGCCTGGAAGGCGATGTTCGACTTCTGGGAAGCGACCATCACCCGCACCAGATCCGTGTGTTCGCCCCGGGTGAAGGCGGTGGCCTCCGCACTCGAGGCATTCTGCAGTTCGCTTACCGAGTCGATGGACGCTTTCAGCAGTGCACCGAAGTCGGTCCCGGTGCGTCCGGCTGTGAGCCCCGAGGCTTCTTTGACATCCGGCTGCACGGGCACTTCCGCGGCCGTGCGCATGGCACGCATCTGTGCCAGCACACTGGCGATATCCGAACGCATCTGCACGCCTGAATCCGACATGATCAGTTCTCCAGCAGCCCGGCTTCACGCAGCCGTTTCACTTTATATCTCAGGGTCCGTTCACTGATGCCCAGTTCCCGCGCCGTGTTACCTCGATGTCCGTCGTTACCCCGCAGGGCACGCAGGATGATGTCGCTCTCCGCTTCGAAGCGCGCCGCGCGCAGGCCTTCTTCCGCTACCACGCAGGTTGTCGTGGCAGGAGTCTGTGTTTCGAGATTCAGATCGGCCGGGGTGATTTCGCTGCCCGAACACATAACCAGCGCTCGCTGGATGGCGTTTTCCAGTTCCCGGACGTTGCCGGGCCAGCTGTGCTGTTCCAGCACTCTCAGGGATTGTGTGGAAAGCGCGACATCACATCGGCCGATCCTCCTGCCATGTTTCACCAGGAAGTGCCGGGCAAGTTCGACGATGTCTTCGCTCCGCTCACACAGGGGTGGCAGCTGCAGAGGGAACACGCTCAGCCGGTAGTAGAGGTCCTCCCGGAATCGACCCGCCGCGATCGCGGCTCTGATGTCCACGTTCGTGGTAGCAATGACCCGCACGTTCACGGCGATCGGTCCGCGACCGCCGACCCGCTCGACTTCCCGCTCCTGCAGGACTCTCAGCAGCTTGGCCTGCAGTCCGAGCGGCATTTCGGTGATTTCATCCAGCAGCAGGGTGCCGTTGTCGGCAAGTTCGAATTTCCCGGGCTGACTGGACAGTGCACCAGTAAAGGCTCCTTTCACATGCCCGAAAAGAATGGCCTCCAGCATGTTTTCGGGTATCGCCGCGCAGTTGATGGCGATGAACTCACCTGACGCCCGGGGAGAGTGGTTGTGAATGTGACGGGCGATGACTTCTTTGCCGGTACCACTTGCGCCACTGACCAGCACGGCTACATCGGTGGAAGCCACCCGGGTGGCCAGTTCAAAACAGCGTCGCGATCCCGGAGACGCACAGACGATGTCCGTATTCACCGCCGCCGGAACGCCGCCTGCGCCAGGCGTTCGGTCCGGTGCCTGCCGGAAACGCGCGTGCAGTCTCGCACTCAGCTCCTGCACATCCGAGATCGGGATCTGGTCCAGATCGCTGACCCGTATGCCTTCGATTCCTGCTTCGGCGAGCCTGATCACGAGTTCGTCGGCCCCACCGGCATCATCGTTCAACACCAGAACTGCATTGGTCACCAATCAGGCCCTCTCAATACCGTACTTGCGCATTTTTTCCACCAGGGTGGTTCGCCGTATGTGCAGTCGATCCGCTGCGCGTGCCACCACGCTGTTGGTGTCCAGCAGGGCCTGCTCGATCAGGCTGCATTCCAGGCGGGCCAGATAGTCCTTCAGATCGAGGCCGTTTACCGGCAGCCGTGCCAGCGCATCCGCCGACACCACCCCGGCGTCTGCCGGAGCCTCGGCCGCTGTGCGAGCAGCAGCACCCTCCTCTTCCGCACCCTCCAGATAGCGGGAAGGCAGATCCTTGGTGGCAACCAGTTCGTTCGGAGACTGAATGACCAGGCGCTCGAGAAGGTTGGCGAGTTCGCGCACATTGCCCGGCCAGGGATAGCGACTGAGCGCCTGCAGCGCATCTTCGGTGAGTCGCACAGCAAGTCCCTGCTCGCGACGGATCTTTTCATTGATTGCGGCCACCAGGAGCGGAAGATCACCCGGACGGTCCCGCAACGGTGTGAGCTCGATGGGAAAGACATTGAGTCGATAGAAGAGGTCTTCACGGAAGGTCCCGGCGCGGATCATCTCCTCGAGATCCCGATGGGTGGCCGCCACGATACGGACGTCCGCATGACGGGTTTCCACACCACCAACCCGCTCGAATGCCTTGTCCTGCAGCGCACGCAGGACCTTGACCTGCATGGCCAGGGGCATGTCGCCAATTTCATCCAGAAACAGTGTGCCGCCGCTGGCCAGCTCGAATCTGCCTGCCTTGGCGGCGACCGCGCCAGTAAAGGCGCCCTTCTCGTGACCGAACAGTTCGCTCTCCAGGAGTTCCGCCGGAATTGCTCCGCAGTTCACCGGAACAAAGGGACCCTTCGCGCGATCGGAACACTCGTGCAGAGCACGGGCCACCACTTCCTTGCCGGTACCGGATTCTCCCGTGATGAGCACCGTGGCATCGCTGCCGGATACTTTGGCGATCATGCTTCGAGCGTTGACGATGCCTTCGCTCAAGCCAACCAGCTTCTGCAGGGCCGGGCACTGTACGCTCCCGCTGCGCTGAATCTGTTTCAGGAAACTCAGGCCTGCATGAAGAGCGCGCTCGAGTTCAGCGAGCGTTGTCGGCCAGACGATTTCTCCAACCACGTTGGATGCCTTGGGCGTTGCCGCTGAACGCTCTGAATTGTGGACAAGCACCACCGGAGTACGGCGGTCGGCAATACCCTGCAGGGATTCCTCAGCATCATCGGCCAGGAAGACCAGTTCACCGGTTTCAGTCGGGGATTGAATGTTCAGAAATTCAAGCAACCAGCTCAGTCTGGTGCGAAGTTGCTCATCTCGGGTGGCGATGCGCACCTGAAGGTCGTTCATGCCTTGCTTCCGCAGGTTCTGTCCTGAGGAAGTAAAGACCCGGTTGGCGGGTTGTCAAATTCCCGTCGTCCGTGTGTCGATACGGCGACAGAATCGGGAGGGGCTAAGTCGTGATCTGATAGGCGCGGGCGGCATCCCGCCGACGCGCACTGCTGCTGAGTTTCTTCATGAGCTCGGAGCGCAGAGTGGCCGTACGCCCGAGCAGCAGTCGAACCCGGGCATCGGATGTTTCGAGGTCCGCGGGATCCAGAGACTCACCGCAACGGGCGCGCAACTGCGAGTTCAGCATCCGGCTGAGAGAGACCGCATCGGCGAGTTCTCCTTCGCCGATGGCCTGCTCTATGCGACCGAGCAGGTCAGTCAGAGCGGCCGGCCCCGGACCTGATTCAGGCATGCGCGACTTCCGGCAGATCGCTGGCTATCGCCGCCCAGGCATCCTTGAGGGTACGCATCAGATCGATGACCTCGTCCAGACCTGCAGCGTCGTTTTCGAGACTGGCGCGAAACAGTCGTCGCTGCATGTAGTCGTACAGGGCGTCCAGATTGGCCGACAGATCACCACCTCGCTCATGGTCCAGGGAAGCCTGCAGGCCACTGAGGATATCCAGAGTGGCATTGATGGCGCGACTTCGACCTTCGATGTCGCCGTGCTGAATGCAGCCCTTTGCCTGCTTCATGCGTGCACAGGCTCCCTGTATCAGCATTTCGATCAGCTGATGCGGACTCGCTGAGTCCACTACGGTCTGCACGTCGAGTTTGCGGTACTGGGCGATGGCTTTGTTCACATTGTCTCTCAAAGTCTGTACGGGCTCTTACTGAATCGGTCGGGTGGGCGAAAACTTGAGTCGTTGTCAATCTTTTATCGATCTTTTCGCGTGTATCCAGGCAAAGTGCTCAACTGCTGCTCGAGAAAACTCGAGGTGCTGTTGAGTTCTGAAATCAGCGCGTCTGCGGCTGCGAACTGAATCCGCATCCGGTCTTCGAGCAGATTCATGCGCTTGTCGAAATCCTTGGATTCCTTGTCCAGCTCGGCGATCTGGTCATCGAGTGTGGACAGCTTGGCATCGAGGGAACCGCCGAAGTTGAGCACACTGTCGAGATAGCGATCGAACTGATTCATGACACCACGCACCAGGGTCACTGTACCCCGGGAACCGAGCGTGGTGCCCTGCACCTGGATCTGAATGCCCCCCGCCGGATCAGCACTGCGTCCCGCCGGACGGCCGGGCTCTCCCTGACGGACTTCAAGGCCGAGTGCGCTGACAGTCTCCGGGGTCGCACTGAGCAGATTCACAGTCGATGCGTTTCCACGGCTTGCGGAAGCGATGGCGAAGCGTCCGGTTGCACTGTCGAACTGTACCGTCACGGATCGATTGCCGGCAGCCAGTGCCGGATCTTCGTTGATGGCGCTCTGCATCTGGGTCGCCAGTGCCTCGCCACTCGCGTAGTCCCCTTCGGCGAGCACAATGCTTCCGGAACTCACACCATCGACCGCCACGGAGAAAGTGCCGTTGGTGGCATCGATGGTCAGCGGCGGCGTAGCAAAACCCGCGATCGGGGCAGCTACATACCTTCCCGCCGTCGCCGGCGGCGGTCCGGATGGCAGAGACAGAAACTGGCCGGAGCCGATACCCTCGATACCATTGATGCGGCCTGCGGTATCCACGCCGGTGATGCCATCACCGGCAGCAAGACCCAGGGTGGTTGTCACACCGGCTTCAGCACCCAGCAATGCCACCCGGGAGCGACTGCCGTAACTCGTGGAAACCACCTCCAGACGTTGCAGAGTGTCGTTGTAGGTCACCGAGACGGATGCCCGTGCGGTTGTCAGCGCGGGCACATCGTTGATCAGATTGTTGAGTACCTGAGCCACCGCCGCCCCGTCGGCATAGCTGCCCTGGGGAATACTGATGGTACCGGTACTGACACCGTCGATGCGCAGCGTCAGTTCGTCGTTGCTGGCATCGATCACTACCGGCCCGGCCAGAGCCGCGGTGGTGGCGCCATCGAGCCGGCCTCTGGTTGCCAGCCGGGTGACCTCCACATCGTAGGTACCGGCCTGGGTCCTGGGCTGGTAGTTCACAAAACGCACCAGGTCATCCGAAGACTGACGCTGGTCGGCCAGCATCGCGGCAGCATCCCGCGGCATGCTCCTGAGTACCGATTCCAGCTTTGCCGAGTCGAGCTTGAGCTTGAAGTCTGCGTTCTGATCAGTGCTCACGCCGAGATCGACCAGTGCCCGCAGGGTGGTCGACTGCAACCCCGGTACGCTGGCGTTGAGCATGCGGCGCATCTGGGAGCGCACACTGCGCAACAGCGAATCGCCGATGAGCAGTGCGCCGGAGCCGCGCTCCTCATCGAATGCGGTGAGCTCATCGGCCACGGATTTCATGGCATTGAACGCATCGACAAAGGACTGCATCCGCTCTGAGATGCTGGCTGTATCCTGCACAATGGCGATGGTGGCCGGTGCACCGGCATTGAGACCCCGGGCGGTGAAGGTGACACCCGGCACCACATCGGTGAACTCGTTGGTTTTGCGGCGGACGACGATGCCGTCGATGCGCATCCGGGCATCGTCAGCGGCTACTGTCTGGGTCAGATTGGTGCCGGCGGTGCTGGCGCCTGCGTTGAACGCCAGGGCACTGAGTCCGGGTGTTCCGCTTTCAGTTGCCGTGATCTCCATACTGTTGTTTTCGCCGGACTGGCTTGAGGTCAGCACCAGCACGTAACCTTCGCCATCATTGACGATACTTGCCACAACACCGATGCCTGCCTGGTTGATGGCATCCCGCACGCCACTCAGGCTGTTGTTGGAGCTGTCGATCACCACACTGCCACCCAGTCGACTCGGATTGACGGTGAAGCTGTCGTAATCCGTGCCACTGAACGTGGTCGTGCCGAACCGGAAACTCAGGGTGCCTTCGCCGACCGGATCCTGAATGTCATCGAAGCGGCTGCTGGCAAGGGTGTGCGCTCGAGCCAGGGACAGAACTTCGACGGAATGGACACCGGGCGTTGCCTGGGCAGTGGCCGTCGCACCGGCCGCGCCTTCGTTGCTGGAGGTGACCAGATTACTGAGCAGCGTATTCGAATTGCTCAGCGCATCTGCCGTGCTGCGCAGACTGTCGAGCTGACTCTTGATCGCGCCGTAGGAGGAAATACGGGCTTCGTATTCGGCCTTTTTTGCATTGATGCGCAGATCGGTGGATTCCCGCTCCGCGGCGATGATGTCATCCACCAGTTCGGAAGTCAGCAGACCGGATCCGATACCGAGAGATTGAATGGATGCCATGACGTCTCTTGTCTGATATGAGGAAGTCCGGATGGCGGCGATGCCGCCATCCGGATGTTCAGATCCTCGTGTTAATCAACCCGAGGCTCGCATCCTGCACCTGCTTGCCCTGGCCATCGTTGTAGGAGGCTGCAATGCGCTCCTGCTCGATAGCCTTCAAGTTCCGTGCCAGTCGCAGGGTGACATCGTTCGGAATCTGCCGGATCACCTCCTGGGTGTTCCGGTCGACCACATGAACGATGGGTCTGCCGAGATCGCGGTCCAATGTGAACTTCAGATCTCTCTGGTAGGACTGTACGTAGTCATTCAGCTTCGCCACTGCGCGTTCAACCCGCGCATCGGCCGCAACCTGATTGCTTTTCAGAGCTGCCGAAGTTTCGGAAACTTCGGGAGCCGGCACTTTTCTGCCGCCTGCCGGGCTCACAGTTGCCGCCTTGACTACATCGACTGCCGCATCGTTGCGGCCGCGCTCTCGTGCGGCTGCACGCGGACCGTTCGAACCTAGCGTACTCAACTCACTCATGACCGACCTCTCGAGTTCAGGGTCCGGAGGGTGCCGATGTCAGACACCGGCATCCTCCGTCCTTACCTGATTACGCCTGGCCCTTCTTACTGAAGGAGGGACAGGACCAGCTGCGGCTGAGCATTGGCCTGCGCCAGAATCGAGATACCCGCCTGCTGCAGTACCTGGGTACGCGACAGTTCGGCTGTCTCTCTGGCGAAGTCCGCATCCAGAATCCGCGAACGGGCGGAGGACAGGTTTTCGGAGTTGATGGCCAGCGATCCGATCGTGGAATCCAGACGGTTCTGGATGGCACCGAGGTTCGCCCGCTCCGCGTTTACCGTATCCAGCGCGTTGTCGACCGCGGACAGAGCCCGCTCTGCGCCTTCAACCGTGGAGATGTCCACTTCCGTGAGGAACTGTCCATCCACACCACCGCCGAAGGTGCCCTGCTCGAAGCCGGAAAGAGCGACCTGGCTGTCACCGTTGACACCTGCAGAGACAGTCAGCTCTCTGGCAGAAGACAGGGTGATGGTGCCTGAGGTGGTGACTGCGTTCGCAGCGTGTGCACCGATACCGATGTTGGTGGTGCCACCAAGCCCGATCGTAGCCGCGGTACCTGCCGCGCCTTCCACCACCGAGATCGCGATGTTACGACCGTCAGCAGCAGTCAGCGTGATGCTGGTGCCGTTGTCTGCCGCGGTAACCCCGGTCTGTCCGCTGCGGGCATTGATCGCGTCGACCGAAGCCGTGCGCGCCGATTCCACCGCTGCTGAAGTGGTGCCCGATACCGTCACCTGACTGATCGCCACACCATTGATGGTGATGTCAGCGGTACCGGCGACTGCCGTACCCGTGGTACCAACAACCGAGGTTGCGTTTGCAGTGGCTCTGACACCGGTCTGCGCGCTGGCGCGATTGATGGCCGCGGCGACGGCGATAGCCGAGTTGCTGCGGCTGCTGGAGTTCGCCGTGGTATCCGAGGCGGTATCATCGGCTGCCCGACTGGCATCGATGGATACGCCATTGATCACCAGATCGCCTGCTGCCAGTGTCGCCGTGGTCGGGGTAGCAGCTGCAGCGGTAACGACAGCCTGGGTAACCACTGCGGCGGTCGTGCCACCAAAGGTACCGCGACTCAGGCCTGCATTGGCCAGGTTGCCACCGTTGGTGATGGTGCCGTCGCCACCGTCTATGGAGATGTCGCTGCCATCCCGGGAAACCAGGGTGAAGCCACCGGTGAAGGTCTCGGTACCGTCAGCAGTAAAGTTCAGGCCTGTAGAGGCCTCGGTCAGGGTGCTGCCGCCAGCTTCCACTATGGTGATGTTGCGCCCATCTGCTGCTTCCAGCACGACGCCACCGGAGTCGGATTCGGTGTCTACCGCAATCACGCCGGTCTGAGCAGAACGTGCGTTGATGGCATCCACGACCGCCTGCCGGTTCTGGCTGGTGGACGATGCGCCTGTCGTGATGTTGATGGTCACACCATTGAGGGTGATGGCGCCCGTGGTCGCCGTCGGGGTGGCGGTCATGTTGGAACCGCCGACCCGGTTGGTATTGACCTGGGCTTCGACACCGGTCTGGTTGGTGACACGGTTGATGGCCGCGGACTTGGAGATCGCGCTTTGAGCGTTGTTTGCCACCGAGGCCACGTCGTCTGCAGCAGCCGATGCGCCAACGGCCACACCGTTGATGATCAGGTCACCGCTGCTCAGCGCCGTGCTGGTACCGATGGAGCTGATGCCCGCACCGATGCCGCCGCCGAGTTTGTCGGCTGTCACCTGATTGATGGAGATGTCCACCGTCTCGCCGGCGTTGGTGCCGATCTGCACGCTGGATGAGAAGCTGCCGTCGAGCAGGTTGCGGCCGTTGAAGTTGGTCTGCTCACTGACCCTGCTCAGTTCCGCGATCAGCTGGCTTGCTTCCGCGTTCAGTGCCTGACGGTCAGAGTCACTGTTGGTGGCGTTGGATGCCTGCAGAGCCAGTTCCCGCAACCGCTGGAGACTCTCGGTCATGGCACCGAGGGCGCCTTCCGCCGTCTGGGCAAGGGAAATGCCGTCGTTCGCGTTCCGCATGGCGACGGTGAGACCCCGCACCTGCGCGGTGAATCGGGTCGAGATGGCCAGACCGGCCGCATCGTCCCGTGCACTGTTGATGCGCAGACCGGACGACAACCGGGTCAGCGCCTGCAGACTGGCAGCCTGCGTGTTGTTCAGATTTCGCTGTGCCGTCAACGATCCGATGTTGGTATTGATAATCTGGGGCATTTCCTACTCCGTAGTTCAACCAATCCTGGTTCAGGCCGGTATGGCCCATTCGTTCCCGACGCAGTGCAGGGCAATGCAGGGGTACTCAGTGCCTGTAGCGGCGTGGGAGGAGGAATCTTTAGGGGACTGGGTCACATTTCCGGCAGGCGCCAGCGGTGCGGAACTCCGCTGGCATCGTAGGCAGATCCCGCTGAGTCTGTTTTTTGGAGCAGATTACGAGGCTGTGGTGGAGAGAGGGGTGTGGCGGACCTACGCTCGGGCCCTCCGGGCTTCCCTCTCTTGGCAGAGTTGCCCCGAAGCGGGTCAATCTGCCGCGCTCGGCCTCGCTCCACGGTCCGCCACACCCCCCTCTCCACCCCAGCTTCAGGAGGGATCCAAGACGCCTCAGTCGGATCTCCCCGACTTCCAACAGAGCGCACAGACGCGCAGCCAGGAAGCTCGGAAAGAATTATCCAGTGTGGTCGAGGATCGGGTACACCGGGCCGTGTAGCGAAGCCGAGTGCAGTGTTTTGACTCGCGTGTTCCTCACGCGAGGCAAAACGCTACGCGAGGGCACAGCGGAGCTGCTGAGCGAGGCCCGGTGTATCCGATCCTCGACCACGCTCTGATCAACCTCTTTCCAAGCCCCTGGCTGAGCACCTCAGATCGGCGTGGTTGACCCGCCGGCTAGCGCAGCGCATTGAACAGCGACAGACCACTGATGCGGACAAAGCTCTGCTGGGCGGCTTCGAGCAGGAAAGACTGAAAGCTCAGGCGGCTGGCAGCCTCGGCAAAATCGAGGTCCTGGATGTCGGACAACACCCGCTGACCCTCGAGATTGAGGCTCTCATGCAGCGCGCGGGCACTGTCGATGGTGTTCATGCGCGCGCCCAGCTGGGAGCGGACTTCGAGAATACGGTTCATGGCATTGTCGATGCCGGTGAGACCGTCGTCGAGCAGGCGCTGAAACTCTACCGGGTCTGTGGACGGATCCATGCTTTTAAGCCCGTCGGTCAGCTGTTTGACAGTACTCAGCACGTCCCGCTTGCTGGTGGTTTCCACCACGAATCTGTCGCCCACCTGGGGTTGTCCGTTCATGCGGAAACTCATTCCGGCGACGCTGATCTCGGTACCTGGCTGATAGCGGATGTTCTGAAAACCCTCCACCACCCGGTTATCACTCACCCGTCGCACGGTGAAATTCGCCGCACCGGTCGGATCTTCCGACAAAGGCCTGAACTCGATGATGAGATCGTCGGGATAGAAGGCGGCTATCTGCTCCGCATCAGACACCCGACCGGCGCTGATCGAAGCCGCTGCGAGGGCATCGTTGTGCGGATGGGCGCGGGCCACGAACACCGGGCTCGCGGTTTCGATGTCCATGAAAACCTCGCGCCCGGAGTTGTTGACCGTCACGTACTGACCGCTGTCGACCTGCAGCCGGCGCTGTCCTTCGTCGCCACGAAACACCAGATTGCCGGACTCCAGCACAAACGGGCGCACATCCCCTTTGAAGCCGCTGAACAGGTATTCCCCGGTGGGTCCCCGGGTATTCACGAGCGACATCAGCTCTTCGAATCTCGCTTCGATTTCGATGGCGACAAAGCGCCGGTCTTCCGCAGACTGCACGCCGTTACTTGCCACCAGCGCGAGTTCGCGGATCCGCTGCAGTACGTCCGTCGTCTGCTGCAGCACAGTGTCTTCCTGGGCGAGCTGGGCGTCTGCTGCGTCGATATTGCGCTGGTACTGGGCACGGGTCTCGAGTTCCTGCTTGATGCGGATAACGCGAGCAGCCCCCACCGGATCGTCTCCCGGCTTGTTGATGCGTTTGCCGGTGGCCATCTGGGACTGGGTTTTCGCGACTTCCTGGGAGATCTCCAGCATTCTGGCGATACCCTGCTGATTGATCTGCGCGGACGAAATTCTCACGGCTACCTCATGATCGCAAAGAGGGTGTTGAAGATATCCCTGGCCACCGAGATGATCTGGGCGGACGCGTTGTAGGCCTGCTCGTAGCGAATGAGATTGGCGGCCTCCTCATCCAGATTCACTCCGGAAATCGATTCTCTCTGGGCCAGGGACTGTTCCAGCAGCGCCCCGGCGGCTTCCTTGTTGATCCTGCTCTGGCTCGATTTCACCCCGACAAACTGCACGAGTTCGCCATAACTGTCGGAAAAACTGACCGGCGGATCACCGATCAGCCGCATCGAACTCAGGCCGGCCAGTGCCAGGGCATTGCGGTTGTCGCCTGTTCCTTCCCGGTTCCGTCCGATGGCAAAGGTGTCTCCCGCTGCAGGTGTACCGATCATGCTCAGCTCGAAGCCGAAATCCGCCCGGGTATGTACCGGACTGCCGAGCATGAGCGAGCTGGTGTCACTGCTCAATCGGACGCCGGGCGCAGTGACCGCGGTCACCGTACCGCCGATGCTCACACCCCGGAACTGACCCGGTACACCTGCACCGTTGAGCACCAGACTTTCGCCCCGGAGATTGCTGACAGTAAGGTTATCGGTCGGATCACCGGCGACTTGAATGTGCAGATCGTCGCCGAAAGCACTGCGCAAGGTCAGGGCCTGTCCATCGCTGGCCGCTGTGATGCCGAGACCGGCCAGCGCAGGCTCAGCCGCAATGCGATCGGCAAGCTCATTGAGCGAACCGACAGCACCCAGATTGACACCGTTGACACTGACTTCGAGATCGAACGTAACACCGTTGTCTGTCAGATTACTCAGCGTTACCGAGTTCGAAGCGCTGGCGGTGACGCCCGAGAGGTTCGACAGCGCCGCCGCGATCTGCCGCGCACTGGCATTGGCCGGAATACTTGCCGATACACCGGTCGTGGCAGCGCCGGTGGCAGGATCGGTATGCTGCGCGCGAATCGACTGGGCACTGTAGCCATTCGGCGCAGCGCTGCTCAGGGTGCCGACGGTGGCGGTACCCAGTGCGCCGATACCGGCGCCATCGAAGACCACGCGCCGCTGGCCCGCCTGGGCGGGCAGCAGCTGATTGATCTGACGCGGATCGTAGGGCAGATCCGCCAGCGGTGGATTCAGCGGCCGCGGCGACGCGGGGTCGCTGTTGTCGAGGATCTCGTAGGTGGTCGGGCTGGTGAACCGCACCAGCAGGGGTGGGCTCAGACTGCCATCCTGAGCGAAGATCGGATGGCCCGGATCAAAGATCTCCCCGACCGTGACCGCACCGTTGCCCCGGTTTCCGACAGCCGCGCCGACACTCAGAGGTCCAGCGAGCGCCAGCAGCGCCGGATCGGCGAGTGCCAGATCCAGACTGCCCGCTGCGTCAGCCAGTGGTTTGAGAACGAATCGATCTCCCGGGGCAAAGTTGCCCTCGGCCAGTTCCACGGTCATGCCATCGAAAGACATCCGCTGGGGCAGCGCCCCACCCAGGGTACCCTGGTGCACGATGCGGTTGTCGCTCAGGCGCCTGACGAAAAAACCGCCTTCACTGGCATCATCGAAGCTGAGTTCGTAATCGCTCACCGGCATGGAGAAGGGATCGTCGATGCTGATACCGATTCCTGCACCATTGCCCCGGTTGTCTTCGTGGCCGATGACACGCAGATCCCGTACCCTCGCCGCGTTCAGATCGCTGAACAGCAGCCCGCCAGGTTCACCGTGCAGATCTACGCCTTTGGCGTGAGTGTCATTGACACTGCGGGCCACCACATGCGCGATCAGACCGAGCCGGTTGATGGCCGGCTCGAGCACTTCGGAGCGGAACCGCAGCAGCCCGCCCAGTTCTCCACCCTGCAGCGCAGAGGTGATCGTACTCGCCACACCGCGCTCATCCGCCCGCAGGGTGACCTCTCCCTGGCCGGTCACCGCGAGCTGCCCCGCACTGGAGCCGAGAATCAGTGCCTGGCCCTTGCCGATGAACACACTCATGCGTCCATCGAGCTGCTCGTTTGTGCGCACGCTGACATAGGTTGAAAGCTCTTTGAGCATTTCTTCACGCTGATCGAGCAGCGCATTAGCCGCGCCCGATGCTTCCGTGCCCTTGAGGGAGGCAATACGGTCGTTGATCGAGGCGATGCCCTGGGCCAGCTCATTGACCCTGGCAACACCGGAGTCGAGTTCAGCAACCAGGTTGTAGCCCTGGGTTGAAAGCCGTTCGTGCATCGAGCCGAATCGATCGACCAGGCCCTGGGCCTGACTGAGCACCATCTGCCGGAACGGCAGTGACGATGGCGATGAACTTGCGGTCTGGATGGCATTGAAGAAACTGTCCAGTGCCGTGTTCAGCGATGCCGCATCGTCGAGCAGCACGCCTTCAATCTGCCCGATCTGCCGGTTCATCGCATCCAGTTCGGAGAACAGCGCACTGTCCATGCGGATCTGGCCGGTCACGAAACCATCTGCGATCCGGGTAATCCGGTCGACCCGGGCACCCGCGCCTTCAAACTGCCCACCCTGGGTGCCGGCGGTCTGGGGTGACATTTCGACCCGCTGACGGGAATACCCGGGGGTGCTGGCATTGGTGATGTTCTGGCCTGTAACGGCGAGGGCCGTCTGCTGCGCCCGCAGTCCGCTCACACCGATATTGAACAGATCCGCGCCCATGACTCACATCATCCTGGTTTCTATCGACCCGAGGAGGGAGCGAACCCGCTCGGCCACGGCTTCGATCTTGCGCCCGTAGGCAGGATCCGTTGCGTAACCCGCCTTCTGCAGAGCCGAGCCGAAGCTGAACGCGTCTTTGCCCGAACCCATGGCATCCCGGTAGCGACTGCCGAGAAGGCGCAGATAGTCACCGACCGAGCCACTCAGATCCTCATATGACCGGAAACTCGCCTTGCGCGGACTCATGCGGCCGAACTCGTGTTCGAGTGTGGTGACCTCGACCTTGTCACCCGACCAGCCCTCGGCCTTGATACCGAACAGATTGAAACTCGGCTGGCCATGCTGATCATGAATCACCTTCTGGCCCCATCCTGTTTCGAGTGCCGCCTGGGCAACGACGTTGATGGGATTGATCGGCATGTCTTCGAGCAGTTTTTCCACCACGGGCATCAGTTCATCGACGAAGGCCTGGGCGGATTCGAAGAGGGGTCGGGCGCTTCCCTGGGGGTTGAGTCGAGCCGTCGCGGCGGCGCCGTATGTCGGGCCGTTTGCGGAATCGGTGACGTTCGCCTGACTGGCGTCAGTCGCAGCGCTTCCTGTCCTGGCAGACATCGGCGTCCTTGCAGGGACCCGGGTATCCAACACCCCGTCGGGGTCAACATCCCGACCGGACAACTGTTTCACCAGCACATCACCGAGACCGATGCCGCCCGCCTCACTCATATGCACGGCGTACTGGTGATCGAGCATTTCCTGATGCATCTCCACCGCCGAACTGGACAGATAGCTGCCTTCACTGAAAACCGCGTTGGCATCGCGCATGCTTTTCAGCCAGATGTCCAGGAACATGGACTCGAATTCTCCGGCCGCTTTGCGCAGTGCCGCCTGGCTGTCCGTGGGCAGAGACTTGAGTCCCTGCACGTCCGTATAGGCGGCGCCGAGGGAGACCGGTATTTCCGGTGTGCTGATCACGGTCAGATCACCACGATCTCGGCGCGCAGTGCACCAGCTGCCCGCAGTGCCTCCAAGATGGCCATGAGATCTCCCGGTGCGGCACCGACTTCATTCACCGCGGCAACAATGTCCTGCAGGGCCACGCCCGGATTGAAATAGAACATCCGATTGCCGGTCTGCTCCACCGAAACATCGGACTGCGGGACGACCACCGTCCGGCCACCGCCCAGTGCGTTGGGCTGACTGACCATGGCATTCTCTGAAATCGTCACCGACAGCGAACCATGAGTGATGGCCGCTGGCAGTACTTCGACATGCTGACCGATCACGATGGTACCGGTGCGGGAGTTGATGATGACCTTGGCGCTGCTGAGTCCGGGTTCGACATCCAGATTTTCCAGCACCGACAGGAAGGCGATACGCTGACTGGAATCGACCGGGGCCCGCACGGCAATCGAAGTGGCATCCCGGGACTCAGCGACCGCGGGTCCGAACGTCGCGTTGATCTGCTCCGTGACCCGGCGTGCTGTGGTGAAGTCGTTGCGGTGCAGATTGAAGACGATGTATTCAGTTCCGGAGAATCCGTTGGGTGCGGCACGCTCCACCATGGCGCCGTTGGGAATCCGACCGGCACTTTTCACATTGACCGTTATGGAAGATCCGTCGTTGCCTTCGCCGCCGAAGCCACCCACCACCAGATTGCCCTGGGCGACCGCATAGACTTCGTTGTTCAGCCCTTTCAGCGGCGTGATGAGCAGGGTGCCGCCCCGCAGAGATTTGGCGTTCCCGATCGAAGACACGGTGACATCGATCTGCTGACCCGGCTTGGCAAAAGGTGGCAGGTCCGCGTTGATGGTCACTGCGGCCACGTTCTTCAGCTGGGGTTCGAACCCCGCCGGAATCTGTATGCCGAACTGGCGCAGCATGTTACGGAACGTCTGGATGGTGAACGGCGTCTGGGTAGTCTGATCACCGGTGCCATCCAGCCCGACCACCAGTCCATAGCCCACCAGCTGGTTCGACCGCACCCCTTCGACACTCGCGAGATCCTTGAGCCGCTGTGCGTTACCTGCAGGCGCCAGCAGGAGCAGGGCAAGGCTCAGAAGCAGCATCAGCGGATTTCTGAAATCAGTCACTGCCGCACTCCTACAGGGGGTTGAGCGGGTGGAAAAAGAAGCGCGACAGCCAGCCTGCAGCGTTGCTGTTGGCCAGCTCGCCGGTGCCGCTGTAGGAAATGCGCGCGTCTGCGAGACGCAGAGAGGAGACGGCATTGTAGGCGTCCACGTCCTCCGGACGCACCAGGCCACTGACCCGTAGATACTCTTCGCCCCGATTCAGATTCATCCATTTTTCGCCCTGCACCAGCATCAGGCCGTTAGGCAGTACTTCGGCAATGACCGCGGTGAGGGTGCCGGAGAGTCGATTACTCTGATCGCTCTCGGCACTGCCACTGAACCCCTTCTGACTGTCGATCGAGTTGAACAGCAGATCATCGTGTCCCTGGACCAGGTTACCGAACAGGGTGGGATTGGGCAGCTCGATCTGGGAGCCCTTGGCAATCGTCGTCTCCGCAGACTTGCTCGACTGAGTACGCTCTTCGAGACGGATGGTCACCACATCGCCCACCCGTCGGGCGCGACTGTCGTCAAACAGCGACCAGGCAGCCTCTGCACTCACCAGCGAACCCGGCGCAGGTGGAGGCAGCGCCGGGAGACTGGGATAGGCGGGCCGGTATGTGGGTTCCTCCCGCGACGGTGGGAGTGGCGGCCTGATCATGCAGCCGTGCACCAGTGCAAGCACGATGATCAGGGCGGTCAGTTTCACAGCGGATGTTCTGTTCATCATATGTTCTGCGTCATGTACTGGGACATCTGGTCTGCGGTGGAGACGACCCGTGCGTTCATTTCATAGGCGCGCTGGGTGGCAACCATGTTCACCATTTCTTCCACCACGCTGACGTTGGAGTTCTCCAGTGCACCCTGCACGGTGGCACCCAGTCCGTTTTCACCTGGCGTGCCCTGGGTGGCCGCCCCGCTGGAGGCCGTTTCCAGATAGAGATTGTTGCCCCGGGCTTCGAGACCCGCAGGGTTGGCGAAGTTCACCAGCTGGATCGAACCGACCTGGGTGGGTGCCGTATCCCCCTGGCGACTGACACTCACAGTGCCATCCACACCGATGGTCACATTGGTGGCGTCTTCCGGAATGGTGATCGCCGGCTCCAGTGCAAAACCCTGGGGATCGACAATCTGTCCATCCTGATTGAGCTGAAAACTGCCGGTGCGTGAATAGCCGAGCGATCCGTCCGGCAGGGTGATCTGAAAGAAACCTCTGCCTTCAATGGCGAGATCCAGAGGCGCGCCGGTGTTCTGAATCGAGCCTTCGCTGAAATTCTTCTGGGTGCCCATCACCCGTACCCCGACACCGAGCTGGGTGCCCGAGGGCAGCTGGGTGTTCTGGGTGGAGAGACCACCCGGCTGCTGACCAACCTGGTACATGAGATCTGAAAACACAGCTCGGTCGCGTTTGAAACCAACGGTCGTCACGTTCGCGAGATTGTTCGAGATCACCCGAAGTGCCGTATCCTGTGCCTGCAGTCCGGTCTTGCTTACCCACAATGCTGAACTCATCTTCCCTGCCCTCCAGAGGATCCTGATTCTGTTTGTCTATTCATCCGTCCGCCCTCAGCCCAGTCGCAACAGTGAAGAGGCCGCCTCGTCATTTTCCTGCGCGGTGCGCATCATCCGTACTTCCACTTCGAACTGCCGTGCCAGAGACAGAATCTCGGTCAGTTCCGATACGGCACTGACATTGCTCGATTCCAGGAACTCCGCCACTACTTCGACTGCAGCATCCGGCGCTTCGATACCACCGTCGCTGCGGACGATCCGTCCCGCCCCGTCCTTGCTCAGGTCTGCGGTATCCGGGTTGACCAGCTTCAGCCGCCCGACCTGAACCAGCGTTTCAGGGCTCTGTCCTTCAGGCTGCACGCTGATGCCGCCGTCTGAACCTATGTAGACGCGATCAAAGGGCGGCAGCGCTATCGGACCGGTGTCGCCGAGAACCTGCTGCCCTTCCCGGTCGAGGAGTCGACCGAGTTCGTCCACCTGAAGATCACCGGCGCGGGTGTAAGCTTCGCCTCCGCTTTCCGTCTGCACCGCGAGGAAACCCTCGCCTTTCACAGCAACGTCCAGTTCCCGGCCGGTCTGCATCAGGGTGCCCTGACGGAAATCGACACCGGGGATCTGGGTGAGGCCATATGCCCGCACCGGATGGCCATCGCCTTCCGCCCAGAACGCCTGTGCCTGGGCATAGTCGGCGCGGAATCCGGTGGTGGCCACGTTTGCAAGATTGTGAGCCCGCACGGATAGCGCGCGTTCGATGTTCGAAGCACCAAGCGTTGAGTTATAGAGCAGACGGTCCATGGCGAGTCCGGGTCAGCGATTACAGGTTGATAATGGTCTGGGTGATTTCATCGGCGGTGGAAATCGTCCTGGCATTCGCCTGGAAGTTCCTCTGGGCGATGATCAGCTGCACCAGCTGCTCCGAAAGTTCCACGTTCGAATCCTCGAGTGCACCGGATGTGATGGACCCCAGCGAGCCGGAACCGGGTGCCTGAATCACCGGCTCACCGGAATCGTTGGTTTCTATCCAGGCCGAATCACCGACCGCGGCAAGGCCCTGTGGGTTGGTGAAGTCTGCGAGCGCGATCTGGCCGAGAGTCTGGTTCTGACCGTTGGTGAAACGCGCAGAGACCACTCCCCGATCATCGATTCCCAGGCCGGACAGTTCACCGGTGGTGTAGCCATCCTGGTCCAGAGCGCTTACCGCGAAATCACTGCCAAACTGGGTCGAGCCGGTGAGCCGCAGTTCGAAGTTCGCGCTGGTCGGCGGGGAGGCAATCGGCAGCGATCCGCCTGCGAGCACGTTCTGGGGGCCCACCGCGCCGTTCGGATTGCCGTTGGCGTCCAGCGGTACCCAGTTGGAGATCAGGATGGAGTCGGTCCCCGCCGGGTTGAGCGTGCCGTCCGAATTGAACTGGGCGGCAAATCGCGCCCGGGTTGGTACCGTGTTCTGGGGGGGCGGCAGATTCGGGTCCGGGTCGCCGACGTCATGACCGTCAATCTGGGTATAAACCGACCAGCGGTTGGCCTCCTCGCCGATGACACCGGGAGTGAAGCGTTCCTTGACGAAATACAGAGTCATCGCGTGGGGATTACCCAGGCTGTCGAATATCGTCAGAGAAGTCGCCGCGTTGTAGGTTTCCTGATTGGTCGGATCGAAGGTGTTGAGTTCGAATTCGGTGAACGCCGAGGCATCGAGCACCCCGAACAGATTGGTCACGCTGGGTGTTGTATTCGCCAGAGTGTAATCCTCATCCAGTGTGAAGCTGACCGTGCCACCCACCGCGATCACCGAGGAGCCGCTGGTATCCAGGGTTACCGCACCACCCTGGGTACCGATGACGTCCAGCGAATCCGTGACATCGCCGGTGATGCCGAAGACCAGGTCGTTACCCACCGCGTCGTTTACCACAAGATCGCCGGCCGAGTTTATGGCTGCGCTGACCGTACCCAGTCCGGGCAGCCCGCTGTTGATGTTCGCCGCGATGGCCGACAGAGTGCTGCCAACCACGGCAACACCGTTGATCGAGACGCCCATGGAGCCACTGGTGTTGTTGAATCCCGCAGAGGGCACGGTGGCCGTGGTGCGCGCGTTGGCGCTGACCCCGGGCACCTGGGTGCTGCTGAACTGGGCGGCAATGGCGGCAGCCGTTGCGCCAGCTGCCGTCGTCACCGCCTGGACCGTACCGTCTGCAGCCACCACATCCACCGTCTGGGCGGCGTAGCCGTTGCTGGCGGCTGCAATACCCGGCACCGTGACACCCGTCGCAAGATTCAGCACAGCGACCAGGTCGGGCTGAGTGACACCGACGTTGCTGGTATCGAAATTGCCGATGGTGATCTGTGAAGCTTCACCGGCGACGGTGGCAAAGAACTGCAGGCGACCTGGGTTGTTGGGATCGATACGCACATCCACCCCGACTCCGGAAGCCAGCAGATCATCGCGGATATCACTGATCAGACTGTTCACGTCGGTTATGTTGGAGCGCAGGTGCACGGTTGCGGTGCCGTTGTTACCGGAGGAGCCACTGAGTGTCACATCAAAGGCGGCGGCGGTGATCGTGCCTGTATTCCCGGTCGCTGCACCCACCGGCGCGCCGTTGGTGGACCCCATGCCGATGCCGCCCAGCACGGCTTCGATGTTACCGGCAGTGACACCAGCACCCGGCGTGGCATTGGCCACGGTCACCGTGGAGGGTTCACCGGAATTCAGTGCGAAGAACTGCAGCCGACCGGCAGCGTTCGGATTCTCCCGGACATCGAGACCTGCACCCGTGCCAGCCAGATCGTCGCGTATCTCATTGATCAGGTCCTGCAGCGTGGAAATACTGCTGTCCAGATTGATGGTTACCGTCTGGTTCTCACTCGGCACACTGGAGCCCGCGAGGGTCACGTCGAAGGTGGAAGCCGCACCACCGCTGAAGTCAAACGGCGTGATGGCATTACCGGCGCTCACACTCGACTGACTGTTCACGCTGAAATCGAAGGGAGTGGGCGCACCGGAAGTATCCACCACCGAAGGTGTGGAAGTCGGCAGACCAAGCTGAGCTACGCCAATCGCCGAGCCCTGGGTATCGACCCGGCTGCCGATCTGTGACAGTACCGACGAGCGCGCATCCAGGTTCACGGCCGCGTCGACCAGTGAGGTCTGCTGGGGCGCGAGATTATTGGTGTTGATCTGCAGGTCACCGAGAATACCGCTCAGGGTTCCGGCCTGGTTCGCGGTGAAACCCTGGACCCGGGCGCCACTGTTGGCGACCACGAATCCGGAGCTGTCCACACCGAAAGCGCCGGCCCGGGTGTAGGCGCGTGCGCCATTGTCACTGAGTACGAAGAAGCCGTTGCCGTCGATGGCGAGGTCAAGGCTGTTGTTGGTGAAAGAAATCGTGCCCTGGTCGAACTGCTGGGCGATGTTTGCAAGCTTCACACCACTGCCGATCTGATTCGACCCGGAGCCGAGCAGACTCGAAGAATAGACATCTGCAAATTCCGCCCGGGCGGCTTTGAAGCCGATCGTGCTGGCGTTCGCGATATTGTTACCAGTGATGCGCAGATCACTGGAAGCGGCACTGAGTCCGCTGAGTGCGGTATTAAACGTCATAACAGTACTCCCTTACTGAATTTCCTGGATCTGCACGGCGGGAATCGAACTGCCGCCCGCCAGATTGGCCATAACACCCGCCTTATCGATCGACACGCTGACGACCTCGTCGGGCAGATTGATTGTTAACGGGATCGGTGTGGTACCGACCATATTGTGTGCGGTGATGTTGTAGGCCCCCTGGGGCACCTGGGTGCCCTGAGCGTCCCGCCCGTCCCACGCAAAACGCAACCGGCCCTGGGCACGCGGTCCCAGGTCGATGGTGCGGATGTGTTCACCATTGGCGCGGCTGATATCGACCCGCACATTGGCAGAGCTCTCGGGCAGATCAATGCTGCCACTGGTACCGCCGCTGCCGACCCAGGTCTGACTGGTGGGCACCATGACCGAGCGCCCCACCAGACTCGAGGCCTGAATGGTGAGCGATGACTGCATGGCGCTGGCGATTCCCGCCATCGAGCCATTGAGATTCTCAATACCTTCCACCGTGGAAAATTGAGCGAGCTGGGCAATGAAGTCTTCGTTCTTGGCCGGGTCGAGGGGATCCTGATTGTTCATCTGAGCAATCATCAGCTTGAGAAACTCATTTTTGCCGAGTTCCTGGGTTTCGCCCCCAGAGCCTGGTGATCGCAGCTGCTCGACGCTTCTGATTCCCGGTATTTCCACTTTAAACAACGCTCCTTTACTGACCGAGGTTGAGGACCCGTTCGGCGAGGGTTCTGGCGGTGTTCATGACTTCCACATTGAGCTGAAAAGATCGGCTCGCGGAAATCATGTTGGCCATTTCTTCGACCGGACTGACATTCGGGTAGGCCACGAAGCCTTCTTCGTTGGCATAGGGATGATTGGGTTCATAGCGGAAGTCCAGAGGCGCCTGGCTTTCGATGATGTCGAGTACGGCGACACCGCCGGCATCCGGCCCCCTTCCGCCATGGAGAGGGCCATCGAAGGCACCTGCGAGCTGCTCCGCAAACAGCGGATGTCGCGCACGGTAGGTGTCTTCAGGATTCTTCGACACGCTCTGCGCATTGGCCAGATTGCTGGCCGTCGTGTTCAGCCGCACGGACTGCGCCGCCATGGCGCTGCCGGAGACATCGAATACGTTCAACAGTGACATCTACTATTCTCCTTTGATCGCACTCAACATCGACCTGAAACGGCCGTCGAGAAAGCGCAGAGACGCCAGAAACTGCACATTGTTTTCTGCAAAGGCGGCCTGCTCAGTCTGGGCATCGACCGTATTGCCGTCGAAACTGGGAACCAGCGGCACCCGATACAGCCGGTCGATGTCCGGTTTACCGGTGGCCGCAGCCTGGTGTCCTGCGTGGGTCGCCCGGATGGCCACCGATGCGGGCAGTTCGCTGTTGCCCATGGCCTTGTTGAGTTCCGCGGCGAAGTCGATGTCCCGGGCGTGATAGCCGGGCGTGTCGGCATTCGCAATATTGCGGGCCAGCAGATCGGTACGCGCCGAGCGCAGCGACAGCGCCTGCTCATGAATGCCAAGGGCATTGTCGAAACCGATCTTCAAAATCTGCCACTCCTGTGTGGGGTAATCGCTGCCGCGGAACACGGCCCGAAGCAACCCACGGAACAGGAGAGCAAGACCTGTGCCAATTTCGATTAAACCGATGGGGCCGCACCGCCTGCCGGGGAAAACGTCCTGCCGCCCGTACCGGGTCCTGTTTTTCGCGCACAGGTACCGCTCCGAGTGATTCGAAAACCGGCAGACGATCGGCCGCCGCGGCGGCAGACAACTGCCGGTGCAGCGGCAGACCGATGCCGGTGGCGTGCACTACCGCTTCTGCTATTAATGAAGAACACCCGGCCCTCGCCTGACCACAAGGACTCCGAATGCGGGACACACAGCTCAGATTCCTCACAGCCACTTTCCTGAGCGCCACAATGACCCTGGTACTGTGCCCGCAGACCCAGGCTTCGGCCGACCCCACCCGTGCAGTTCACGACCTGCTCTATAAACAGGCCGAAGACGCTTATCCGGATGCGGATATCGAAGTCAGCGTTGCCGCCTTTGATCAGCGACTGCAGCTGGCAGCGTGCGATGAACTGCAGGTCGAAGCGCGTGGATCCCGGGTAGCCGGCCGCATACCGGTGGCTCTGAAGTGTCTGGCGCCGTCGCCCTGGTCAGCGTTTCTCAGCGGCGAAGTGAAAATCCATGCGCCGGTGCTGGTGACCACCCAGCCGCTGCCCCGGGGCACGATGTTGAGCGCTGCAGATCTGGAACTGCAGAATCAGGACATCAGCGCGCTGCGCGCGATGCCATTGCGTGATCCCCAGGCCGCCACTGGGCTGCAGCTCAAGCGGGCGCTCGGCGCCGGCTCCGTCCTGTATCTGTCGCAGATCGAGCAACCCCTGGCGGTGCGCCGGGGCGAGAAGGTCACGGTGCTGGCAGTCAGAGGTGCCGTGCAGATATCGGTGCCGGGCGAAAGTCTCGAAGACGGTCGGCGTGGCGAGCAGATCCGGGTGCGCAATCGCTCGTCGCAGAAGACGATTCAGGTCTGGGTAGTCGGCCGGGGCGTGGTCCAGACGACTGCGCCCGCAGCCGGGGATGAAGAGCTGGTTTCCCAGCGGTAGCGGGGCGACAAATCCTGGATCTGGACTAAAGTTAGCCCCATAGCCGCCGATATCGAGTACAGGTCAATACGTTTTGAGTATGCAGATCAACATGGATATCAACAAAGTCCACCCGGGTCAGGTGTCCGAGCGGCGCCTGGACAAGCCCCAGGAGCGCCAGATTGAAGACCGACAGGTCGACCAGGAAGAGCGGTCATCCCGCGCCGAGGTCAGTCTCAGCGACAGCGCAAAGTCTCTCGCCCGGGCAAATACGGACAGTCCGCACTTCGATGCGGCCCGGGTAGACGCCATCCGCCAGGCCATCGCGCAGGGCCGCTACCATGTGGACCCCGAGCGGCTTGCGGAACGATTTATCAGTCTTGAAAAGCAAATAAATCAATAAGATTCAATAAGATAGAGAAATGTCTGAAAATTCTCTAAAAGAACTGATTCTCGAGCTTACGCACAGCAGCGAGCGACTTGCCGAAGTGCTGGAAGCCGAACGTGCGGCCCTGGTGGCGCGCGACCTCCCTGCACTGACCGAGATGGTCGCCGCGAAACAGGCGCTCTGTCAGCAGATTGAGACCCTCAGCGAGGCCTTCGCAACGACCCCGCTGGTCGAGCAGATCGATCTCGCACCCGAATCCGGTCGTCCGGAACTTGCGCGCCTTCACAAATCCCTGCGAGCCTGCGCATCCCGTGCCCAGGAGTACAACGCAGTTAACGGTAAGATCGTCCAGCGATCCCAACAATCCATTCGTGAATTGATGCACCTGATCAGCGGTACGGACACCGACCTGTTGTACGGGGAACGCGGGCGCACCAGCGCGACGGCTAAAGGATCTGCCATCGCCAGCGCCTGATGCGGAGTATTTCCATGGCGCAAGATGCGGCAGTCGACCGGGCACGGGAACGTGCCGCGACTTTCACTTCCACCTATCTGACCAAAAGCTCGGATGTCGCGCGGGTACTGCGCACACTGCGTGATCAGCGGGCGGCAGTGCAGCTGCGGATCGATGGCAGCAATGAGACTTTCACCGCGAAGGTACTCGATGTCGGCGACAGGGAATTTTTGCTCGAAGACATCCAGCCCAGATCGGGACTGCGTCTTCTGAAAGCGGGTGTGCGGTTTTCCTTTTCCGGTCGGGTCGATGGCCTCTACGCCCAGAGTGCAGAAAACGTCGTGCGCGGAGCAGACGCGGAACGCGGCCTGCCCTTTTTTCATGTTCCCCTGCCGAAATCGCTGCTGTATCAGCAGCGCCGCAAAGCCGCCCGTTTTCGACTGCCGCTGCGTGTGGCAACTGATGGCGCCAGTGTGACTCTGCATCGCAATATGGATCCAGGTCTGACTGCCCAGGGTCGCCTGTTCGGAAGACTCATCGACATATCCGCCGGTGGCTGCCGGGTGGAATTCGACGGGCCCGTGCACCCGCCCATCGATGCGGACGAAGTGCTGGACACCTGCGCGATCACCATCTCCAATCAGCTGGACTTCACATCCAAAGGTTCGATCCGGCACTTCAACTACAACCGCAAGACGCGGGTGGTCACGTGCGGAATCGAGTTGACCGAAATGCATGTCACCGATCGGCGCCGCCTCGAGCAGTTCATCCAGTCGATCAGTCGCTCGAGCGTGCCTGCCTGAGAAATCTCTGCCAGTCGACGGCGGTGTCCACATCCCAGATCATCGGCAGGAGCACGCAGCGCAGGCCGAGTCCGCTGCACCGCTCCCGGGTTTCAGCCAGCACCTGGTCGGTACTCCAGGGCATCGACACAAACAGTCCGGGCAGGTCCCGACAGGTTCCGATCAGGCCATAACCGCCATCCTCGGTCGGTCCCAGCACCACATCCGCATCCAGCAGCGCCTCGAATGCGGCTTCAATGTATGCCGTGTCGATCGCCGGACAGTCCGAACCGATCAGCACACTCCCGCCGCCAGCCGCGTGCGCAGCCAGCGCGTGACGCATCCTGGCACCCAGATCTCCAGCACACTGTTGCTGCAGCGCAAAAGCGAAGCGCTCATTCCAGCGCCGGACCAGGGGGGCGTCGATGTCACCGGCGATCCACAATTCGCGCTGCTCGGAAGCACAGTGCCCGACACCGCCAGTTCCACCAATCTGCTCCAGCGTGTGTTCCACCAGGCGGATATGTGCCTCCAGCGCAGCCTGATCACCGATGGCTGCCGCAAGCCGTGACTTGACCTGCCCGAGCACGGGTGCCCGGGCAAACACACACAAACGTCGCGCCAGCAGAGAATTGTGTAGCGCCGGGTCGGGCGGAGACGGTGGCCTGCGCTCAGAGGTCATCTGTCACCCTGGCGTTCCGATAGTAATCGCGCGCGAGCACATCGGGATCCGCGCCCGACCAGTAGCGCAGGCGGAAAACCCACATGCCCAGGATGGTGCGCAGCATGCCGTCGCGCACCCAGCGCCGGGCTGAAGTAATCAGCACAATGCGGGGGCTGAGCGGACGGCACAGACGCCGCAGTCTGCGACTCAGTTCGACGTCTTCCATCAGCGGCTGTCTCGGTACGCCACCGACACGATCCAGCAGCGATCGGTGCACGAACATGCCCTGATCGCCGGTGCAGATGCCGGTAAGGCGACTGCGAAGGTTCATCGCCGCGGCGATCAGCTTCGCTGCGGCTGTGTCCACATCCAGCCTGACATCGAAACGCCCCCAGCCCGGCGGGAGCTGCGAACACAGAAACTCGAAGGCAGCCACAGGCACCTTTGAATCGACATGCAGAAACCACAGCCAGTCGCCCCGCGCCGCCTGAGCGCCGGCATCCATCTGCCTGCCGCGTCCCCGTGGTGCCAGGAGCCTGGTCAGGGCAAACCCGCCCGGGTCGGTGAGGTCAGGTGTGTGCGTGGGGCCGTTCGCCAGTGGTCGGAAAAGGTCAGACGATGCATCCGCGGTGTCCTCCGTCTGCACCACCACGACCTCGATCTGCTCAGCCAGCAAAGGATGTGGCGCCAGCTGCTGCGCCAGCACCGCCAGCAGTTCCTGCAAAGCGTTGCTGTCCTGCCACACCGGCACGATCACACTCAACCGCATTGAGTCGACTCGATGAAATGTGCAGCGCTAGAGCGGCAGGAGCAAAGGCCGGTAGCTCAGGTGACCAGGTCCCGGCAGCCTTCAGCCCTCCACATCACAGGCTTTGACATCCACATAGCGGCCACGGACCGAGTCCCAGACCTGCACATCGCGGCAATTGGTCGCCCCTTCCGCCGGAGCATCGTAGCGGTTGCTGCCTGCAGCGGCAGAGCTCAATGGACAGCTCGAGGCGGCATACACAGGACACACCGCCGGATTGGCCTGGGCTTCGGCCACTGTGGTGCACATCGTTTTCAGTTCGCCATCTGCGCAAAAGCAGGCGCATTCGGCCGCCGCGAGCGGGCTCAACGAAAGAATCCCTGCGGCCAGAGCGGCCTTAAAGGAGAGCACCTTGAGAAGTGAACGGTGCGTGCCGGTCGATTGCTCTTTCTGATTGGTTTGTTTTTGTTGCTTTTGTTGTTTTTGTTGCTTTTGTTGCTTCCATGCAATACCCATCGTAAATCCCCCGGTTCTGACAAGCCCATCCATCCTGCGCCCCTGCTCCGCCCAAGGCAAGGCGCGGGCAGTAGGACATCGTCCGACAATCCTGCGGGGCATCGCCGCCCCGGTTATGGGGCATTCAACCGGCTCTCAGCCGGCTCCGGGTAGACGGTAAGGGTATTTAGATCGAATCTATTTGTTTAATATCAATATATTGCAATGTCTTTCTAAGATTTCACACTATACCTGCATGGACCCTGCACCTACTGCCAGACAGCGAGAATACCGCCCATGATGACGCTGTAGCTGACCCGATAACCGCTCTGGATCAGAAACAGCCGCATCCCCCAGCCGCAGAAGGCCGTGTCAGATGCCATCGCCGTAGCGATAAATCCGACGCCGGTAATCAGACCCAGCACCACACCGCCACTGAGGCTGTTTATCCCCAGAGCGTTGATGAGACCGGCCAGCACAAGGGCGGTGAGCAGCGCCGTGAAGAAGCTGACGACGAAAGGCGTCGCGGAGGGTGTCAGTTCATCCTCGGTCTTGCCTATGGCTGCCAGCCAGGCAGCTCCGAACAGGGGTCCATACCAGAGTCCGCCCAGGACAAATCCAGCCAGTGTCGAAACCCCGATCGCCCAGACATTGAGATCCATCAGGTCAGGCATAGCAAACCTCCCCCTCTTTGCTCTGGTCATCTTAGTCCACCACTACCCCGCCGGGAACCTGCGAGGCCCCCTGCTGTGCGCTCACATAAAACTGCGAATCCCGTCACAAAACGGAAAATCAGGCGGTTCGAGCCGTCGTAGAGTAAATGTCGACGGCCCGGGGACGAGGCCAGCAGTAACAGGAGAGCCGCTGTGAGAGGCGAAACGATGACCGGCGTTCGGGGGAGGACGGCGCAATCCGACAGACACTGGATCAGAACCCTGGGACCGCTGCTGCTTGCCGCCGCTGCCGCCGTTGCCGGTACGGCGCAGGGCGCCGAGGTGGTGCGCTGGGTCGATAGTAAGGGTGTCACTCATTTCGGTGATCCCCAGCTCGCACCTCTACACGCCGATGCCGTACCGGTCGATATCGCACCCGCCAACGGCATGGTTCCGGCGGTCGCACCCGGTATTTCCAGTAACGGAGAGGGCCTGCGGGTGGTGACGCTGAAGCTGGAAGGCAAACGCAACAAGAAGGGCTGGCGCGATGGCCGCACCTCTCTGTATACCGGCCGACGCCACCGGTCCCACGGATATCGCTGAACCGCGCGTTTCAGCCGCAGTAGAAGCGCTCTGACAGATTCTGCACAGCGCCGACCACAGTATCCTCCACCCGCCGGTTGGCCATAATTACCGGAACGTCACCGAGTTCAAGATGCATGGTGAAGCGCACGTCGGTGCGTGCACCTGAGGAGTGGAGCTGCCAGCTTCCGGACGCCGATTCCATTCGGACAACCCTCGGCACCGCATCGATGTAGTCAGGTATTCCCTCAATGTTTACCCGCATGGATCCATCTTCCGCTGGAGCTTCGAGCAGAAAATGATAGACCATGTCCCGCGGGCGCAGTGGCCAGGGCGCACGATTCTTCAGGTAAACGAAAGCCCCGTTCGGCGCCACGGCGAGCGAACGCGCCTCGATGACGCCCGGGAACCATTCGGGTATCGCTGACACATCCATGAGCAGCGCAACGACGTCCGGCATCCGGGCACAGAGCGTTCCCCGGGCCGAGTACTCATGAAAACGTGATCCTTCGCGGAGGCGCTCACAGAGACTGATCTGCTCAGATGTGCCGAGAATGTGGCACTGGTTATCGGCAGCGCACAGATTCCAGGCAAGCGCCAGCAGCAACACTGCGACCCCTGCTCTCCCCTGCTTCAAGCTGACACCCCCCTTGCCTGAGTACAGCTGAGCAACCGGTACGGCAGATCCAGAAGTTACACGGGCAAAAAAACATCTGCGCAGACTGGCGCCCCGGCCAGGACTCGAACCTGGAACCTACCCCTTAGGAGGGGGTCGCGCTATCCATTGTGCCACCGGGGCGTGCAGGCATTCTGCCGGAACCGGTGGGCGTACTCCACCCGTTGGGATGGATAAGGAGGGGCACGCCGATCCATCTCCTCAATCGCGATGCAGTCGGTGCACCGAGTAGTTTACTGGCGCTTCCTCGACAAGCACAGGCTCATTGCGGGCGGGGTCCGCGGGTGGTGGTACAAAGTTGGGTCTGAGCACCGGTACCGAATCTGAATAATCGACCGTTGCTCCGCTGGAGTAAGCCGAAGTGCTGGAGAAGCTTTCTGCTGCCGAATACTCTTCGGCGCTGACGTTCGAGGTGATCGCCGGTACTTCCTGAGAGAAGATCCAGGCAGTTTCGTAGCCCGCCAGGCGGCTGGTCTCCAGGACCTGGTCCGCTCTCAGGCGATCAAAGTAAGGCCCCGCAACTACGCGCAGGACATATCCTGCCGGGGTAGTGGCCGGTGTGATGCTGAGTCTCTCGGTCAGTTTCCCGCTGGCCTGCTGCTGCGCAGCTTCCGCGTTTTCAAACTCCTGAAAAGACGCGATGGACACCCAGTACTCGCGGGTCGGCGCCAGATCCGCAGCCTGCGCGAGGGTGGCCAGAATCAGCAGTGTGGATGCGGGAATTGCTCTAATGAGGTTTTGCATGCGTGTCGTCCGTTGCTCTATCGGGATATTCATGAAGTGAACATGATCATGATTCCAGCCGCCACCGCCGAACCGATCACACCAGCCACATTCGGGCCCATTGCGTGCATCAGCAGGAAGTTGTGGGGGTTGGCCTCGAGTCCTACCTTGTTTGCCACCCGCGCTGCCATAGGCACAGCGGATACACCTGCCGCACCGATCAGCGGGTTGATCGGGTCACGGGTCAGCAGGTTCATGAGCTTCGCCATCAGCACCCCGCTTGCGGTGCCTATCGCAAATGCCACCATCCCCAGCAGCAGGATACCCAGGGTGCTCGGCGAGAGAAACTGATCTGCGCCGAGTTTCGAGCCAACCGCCAGGCCGAGGAAAATCGTGACGATATTGATAAGCGCGTTCTGCGTTGTGAAACTCAGCCGGTCGACCACCCCGCATTCACGCATGAGGTTGCCGAAACAGAACATCCCCAGCAGCGGTGCCGCGGAAGGCAGCAGAAGGGCGACCAGCAGCAGCAGCAGCAGCAGCGGAAAGATGATGCGCTCCGCTTTCGAGACATCCCGCAACTGCGCCATCTGGATTTTCCGCTCCGCCTCGGTAGTCAGCAGACGCATGATGGGTGGCTGAATGAGAGGCACCAGCGCCATATAGGAGTACGCAGCCACGGCGATTGCCCCGAGCAGATGCGGCGCCAGTTGTCCGGCGACATAGATGGCAGTGGGTCCATCGGCACCACCGATGATGCCGATGGCGGCAGCTTCACGGACCGAGAAGTCCATGATGCCGAGAGAGGTCAGCCCCAGCGCTCCGAGCAGCGTGGCAAAAATACCGAACTGGGCTGCCGCACCCAGCAGCAGTGTCTTCGGGTTGGCGAGCAGCGGCCCGAAATCCGTCATCGCCCCCACTCCCATGAAAATGATCAGGGGGAAGGCGCCGGACTCGATACCCACCACATAGGCCAGATGCAGCAGACCGTTGCCGGTCGCGATTTCAACACCTGGAATATTACTCAGAATACCGCCGAAGCCGATCGTCACCAGCAGCAGCGGCTCGAACTTCTTCACGATGGCGAGATACAGCAGCAGCAGCCCCACCAGAATCATGGAGAACTGCCCCAAGGTCAGTTGGTAGAGGCCCGAGCCTTCCCAGATCTGCGCAATCAGTTCCACAGTCTGTATATCACCCGATGGTAACCAGAGGTTCACCCACCGCTACCGCATCTCCCTCTTCCACATGAATCTCGAGGACGCTGCCACCGTGCGTTGCGCTGACTTCCGTCTCCATCTTCATGGCTTCGACCACAAGGATCGGCTGACCTTCATTCACCACATCCCCTACATCGACCAGGACTTTGAAGACATCGCCTGCAAGGGCGGCACGCACAACCTTTCCAGCACTGCTCTTACCGGCAGGCGTCTGCATGACCGGCGCAGGTGTCAGACTGTCGATGTCGCCGCCATCCGCTACTTCTACGGTGAATGTCTTTCCGTTTACCCGTACCGAATAGACGCTGGGGCCGGACGCGGCGGCGGATGCGTCAGCGGCCGCAGTCCCGGACCCGACTTCAGCCGGCTTCTGCTCACCCGCCGAAGCAGCGTCCGGAGCGGGTTCGAAGGCTGCCGGGTTACCTCGATTCTGCAGAAATTTCAGTGCGGTCTGCGCAAACAGCGCATAGGTCAGCACATCGTCTATCGCGTGCTCGGCAAGCTTGAATCCGTTCTCTGCTGCCAGCTGCTGCAGTTCCGCTTCCAGCGCTTCAAGCTCCGGCGGCAGCAGATCGGCCGGACGAACAGTGATGGCCTGCGCACCATCGAGCACGCGGGCCTGCAGTGTTTGGTTCAGCGGTGCCGGGGTTGCACCATATTCACCTTTGAGCACACCGGCTGTCTCCCTCGTGATGTTCTTGTAGCGTTCACCGGTCAACACGTTGATCACGGACTGAGTGCCGACAATCTGGGAAGTCGGAGTGACCAGCGGGATCATGCCGAGATCTTCACGCACCCTGGGGATCTCTTCGAGCACTGCATCGAGCCTGTCCGTCGCCTGCTGCTCCCGAAGCTGGTTTTCGAGGTTGGTGAGCATGCCGCCGGGGACCTGGGCCACCAGAATGCGCGAGTCGACCCCGCGCAGTGCACCTTCGAAGCGTGCGTACTTCTTTCTGACCTGGCGGAAATAGGCGGCAATCTCTTCGAGAAGGCGGATGTCCAGTCCAGTGGATCGTTCCTCCTCATCCAGAATAGCGACAAGGGATTCAGTCGCCGAATGGCCATAAGTCATGCTCATCGAACTGATCGCCGTATCCACATTGTCGATGCCGGCTTCTATCGCCTTCACGTAAGTGGCAGTCGACATGCCCGTCGTCGCATGGCATTGCATATGAATGGGGATATCGAGCGCGGACTTGAGCCGGGAGACCAGTTCAAACGCGGTATACGGCTTCAGCAGTCCCGCCATGTCCTTGATGCACAGGGAATGGGCGCCCATGTCTTCAACCTGACGCGCCAGATCCACCCACAGATCGATCGTGTGCACGGGGCTGATGGTGTAGGAGATCGTACCCTGGGCATGTTTGCCTGCGGCCAGAGTGGCTTCGATCGCCACCCGCAGATTGCGCATGTCGTTCATCGCATCGAAGATGCGGAATACGTCGACGCCATTGACCGCTGCGCGCTCGACAAACTTGCGCACGACGTCATCCGCGTAGTGCCGATAACCAAGAATGTTCTGGCCACGGAACAGCATCTGTTGAGGTGTTTTCGGCATCGCCGCTTTAAGCAGGCGAATACGCTCCCAGGGATCCTCGCCCAGATAGCGGATACACGCATCAAAAGTGGCACCACCCCAGGATTCGATCGACCAGAAGCCTACCTCGTCGAGCTTACCGGCTATGGGCAGCATGTCTTCGATGCGCATCCGGGTCGCCAGCAGACTCTGGTGTGCGTCGCGCAGGACCAGCTCGGTGATACCCAGGTGTTTACTGACCGGCATGTTTTCTAAGCCCTCACTCCACTGGTTGACGAGCCCGGTGCCGTTTGATCGCCGCAGTAATCACAGCGACCTCCTCCCGGCTGATACTCTCGGATGCTTCGGCGGCTGCCGGCTGCAGCTTCGAAACCAGTCTCGACATGGCAATCGTGGCGAAAACCAGCACAGTGAGAAAGAAGAAGACCGTGCCCATACCCACCATCATGAGGGACAGGCCTTCCTCGAGCAGCGTGAGATCCATGAACTTCCTCTGTCCCCTGAACAGGCAGCAGCGCCGGAGTATACCGAAACGAAGCAGGACAGAGATGGCGCACCCGGTAGGATTCGAACCTACGACCCCCGGCTTCGTAGGCCGGTGCTCTAATCCAGCTGAGCTACGGGTGCGTGGCGGGAAAGGCGCGCTATTATCTGGAAGGGCTCCGGGTGCGTCAAGGAATCACGACCGCCGTACCTGGATTAGTCCTGTGTTTCCGGCTTCCTGGCCGTTTATACTGGCGCCATGGCACCCTCAGAGCATCCTCAGGCAGATTCCGAAACGAAGTTTCACGGCTGGCGCCTGCTCGGCGTGATTGCGATCGTGGTGTTGTTGGTGGCGATGGCCAGCCTGATCGTCGACTGGATGGTGATCGGACCGCTCGAAGGCCGGGTGTTCTGACAGACAGATCGGCACCATCAGCGGCGATCGCCGGCCCTTTCAGTTGCTCCCGCGTACGGCGTCCACACTCCAGATCCCCGCACCTTTCGCAGCGATGAAGAGAAAGACAAAGCAGTACAGTGCGGCCAGTTCCCCGCCATTCATGAGCGGAAACAGCGCCCTGGTGCCATGGGCCATCCAGTATGCGACCGCCATGGTTCCGCTGCACACGAAGGCAGACCATCGAGTGAACAGGCCGATCATGATGAGCACACCCCCGATCAGTTCGATCGAGCCTGCCCCATAGAGTATGAACGCCGGGGCTCCGGCCATGGGTTCGGTCGGGAAAGCCAGCAGCTTCTGACTGCCATGCCACAGGAACAGGAAACCACTGAAGATGCGCAACAGCGCATAGCAATGCTCCGAATAGTCTTTCATGAACTGGGCCACCTGATCTCTCCCCTCGAGTTGGCTGAGCAACACTAGCAGTACTGCCTGAGGGAATCGACCCTGTCGAGCTCATCCGGCCGCCGGCGGCTGAGAAGCCGTTACGCGACTTCGCCGAGCAGGACCTCGAACTGGGTTTCGTTGAGCGGAGCGCCAAGGTAGAAGCCCTGGCCGATGTCACAGCCCGCTTCCGAAAGAAAGGCGAAGGTTTCCACATCGTCCACCCCGTCCGCTACCACCGTACGCGAGAATCGGTGGGCCAGATCAATGATGGTCCGGGTGAGGTGCTGATCGTCCGGGTGATCGGCAATATGACTGATCAGCGCCCGGGCAATCTTGATCTCGTCCGCGGGAAGATTGGGAAAACCCTCAAGGGATACGGATCCGGTTCCGAACTGATCAATTGCTACG
Source organism: Pseudomonadales bacterium (assembly GCA_041395945.1). Classification (NCBI taxonomy): domain Bacteria; kingdom Pseudomonadati; phylum Pseudomonadota; class Gammaproteobacteria; order Pseudomonadales; species Pseudomonadales bacterium. Next base: position 886,118 of record JAWKZN010000001.1, on the reverse strand, counting down.
CCGACACCGAGGGAGCGCAGTTCATTGAGCTGGGCAATCATCTTCGGATCGTCAAATCTCGGGTGGCTGATTTCCAGCGCAAGTCGCCCCGGCGCGATCCCCCAGATGTTGAGCTCACTCTTCAGGGTGCGCAGAAACGAAGGATTATCCAGCACCACCGGATGCACGTTGATGGCGACCGGCAGTTCTACCGCAGACTCGAGGATCTGCCGCACTGCACGCCTGAGCACATAGAGGTTCAGATCCCACAGGCGGCCGTCTGTCAGCGCGCCCATGAAATCCTGGGGAGGAATGATCACCCCGCCCCGGCGCCAGCGCACCAGGGCTTCAGCTCCTACCAGTGCACCATCGGCGAGGCGATACTTGGGCTGATAGTCCAGTGTCAGCTCGTGCTGAGACAGCGCATCTCCCAGCAGCTTGTCGGTCTCCCAGTCCTGCTGCATGCGCGCGAAGGCTTCTTCCGAGGAGACCTCGAAGACGACTTTTTTCTGAACCGCGCGCTCTCTTGCCGTCTCGGCGAAGCGGTAGAGGTCCTCCGGTCGCAGATCACGCAGGCGCTCCTGTTTGCCGAAGTAGACAAAACCGGCGCGCACAACCAGGGCGGTCGAATTCCCCTGGTATGTGAAGGTCTCTTCGAAAGCCCGCTCGATCTTCAGCCCCGCGAGCAGCACATGATTATCATCGAGCAGTTCATCGAAGACCACACAGACCCGGTCTTCGGACAGAGGCAGCATCTGGTCGCATGGGCGCAACAGGCCGGCTACACGCCGCGAGAATTCCGCCAGTGCCGCGCCGCTGACACCCAGGCCATACTGACTCGACAGGCTTCCGACGTTCTGTAATGTGAGCACACCAAGCGCTGCATTGCCGCGGGTCACTTCGACCAGCGTGCTGAGATCCTGAACTCTTCTTTGGGCAAGGCTCACGGGCTGATCCTTCAGAGAAAATACTTGGCCGGATCGATGCCGTAGGCGTTGCTCGGCAGTTCTTTCGTAATCCACCAGGACAGCGGCGAATTCTCATCCCGCTCCTGCACAGCCAGATCCACGACCACCAGATGGCTGCGCGCCTTTTTGTCGCCGTCGAGTATGAGAATGACTTTCGGCTTGAGACGGCGATTGCTGTCCTGGGCCATCACCACACCCACTTCGCCGGTATTGAGTTCGACAATCGCGCCTACTGGGAATACGCCGATCGCCTGGATAAAGTGTTCGACCAGCTCTTTCTGATATAACACATCCGCCTGCCGCTGCAGCTCCTGCACCGCTGCGTAAGAGGACATGGCCTGGGCGTAGGGGCGTTCGGAAATCATCGCATCGTAGCTGTCCACTACGCCCGCAATCCGGGCGTAGAGGGGAATGGCATTGCCGGTCAGCCCCGCGGGATAGCCGGATCCGTCGAACCGCTCATGATGCGAACGGACGGCCTGCAGGACTTTGACATCGTTGACGCCATTTTCTTCGAGCAGTTTGATCCCTTCGTCCACATGGCTGCGCAGGAGGTGCCACTGTTCTTCTGTCGGCGCTTCCTTCTGCACCAGCAGTTCGGCGGGCAGATTGACCTTGCCGATATCGAGCAGCGAGCAGGCCAGCGCAATTGCATCGATCTCTTTCGGGGGAAAACCCAGTCCCCGGGCAAGCACCGCGCCCCACACCGCATTCGAGATGGAGTGGGAAAACGTGTAATCGTCTACTGCCCGCATGCGCAGAAGCGCCGCCATGGCCGACCGGTTGCGCATGACACTCGCCACCAGCGGGCTGATGGCTCTTTCGATTTCGTCGATATCAAAACCGCCCGTGGACTGCAGCTTGTGCACGCAGCCCTTCATGATTTCCACCGCATCTTCCAGCGAGGTCTTGGCCGGCTCCAGCTCACGGCCAAGTTCGACCGTGTCCTGATATTCCCGGGGCTTGCGGGGCTGCACGCGGCTGCGCGGATCCGCCTTTCGGGTCTGCTGGGCGGGCCCGGAGCGAGGTGTAATCACACTGAGTTTGATTTCGGTGAGACTGGAGTCATAGCGGCGTGGGTCCACGTACACGAATTCGCATTCCTGACGCAGCCGCTCAATCCCCTGGTTAGAACGCAGATAGAAACCCTGCACGGGAAAACGGGTTTCGGACCAGGGTTTGTCGAGCGCAGCCACATACATGCCGACAGTGACGTTCTGAACCGTCACCTTCTTCAAACCGGCGAGTTTAGTTTGCGCTTCCATGCCTGAACGTCGCTTCTCTCAGCAACATCCAGTGTATGCGGCCGCTCAGGTTGCGGATGTTAAACAGATCCCAGCCTGAGGGGCTCCCGCGCAGACAGAAGCCAGCCAGGTGACTTTAATGTCAACTATCTGTTCTTATTGAGCGTCCATGCGCCTCGCCTTCGCGATATGTCATCCCTTCGCGCCAGGTGCTTAAATACCGCCATTCGAGCACTGGAGGGCAACACATTGCACAATTCCGTTCGCGGTGCCACGCGGGTGGCTGTTCTGGCTGGTGTCGCGGTGATCGCCGTCGCCGGGTTCACACTCTGGTCCGCCCTGTGCCCCTGTGAGCGGGCGCCGGGTGGCTACCTTTTCGGCGAAGAAAGCAGCGAGCCGGTTACGGACTGGACCTTTGCGAACGACGTCGACCTCTGCCAGATCGAAGTCCGGTCCTGGGGCTTACCCCACTCGGTCAATCTGAACTGTATGGCAGCCGACGGCGATCTGTATCTCAGTTGTGCGAGCTGTGACGGGAAGTACTGGTCCACGGCCGCGCTGCAGCGGCCCGACGCACGGCTGCGTGTCGGCACCAAGGTCTATCCCGTTACCGTCTCCCGGGTGCAGGACCCGGCCACTCTGGATCTGGCCTGGCGTGCCCGGGCAGACAAAGTGGGCCGGGGCGCCGACCAGCCTCGCCAGGAGGGCTGGTGGTCTTTCCGGGTGGTGTCGAGGGGGGCCTGAGGGGGATCCAGATAACGGCATCCCCTTCCCGGGCGAGGGAGATCAGCAGTAAGGGGACAGATCCGGCCGGGCCTGGGTCAGACGACTGAACCAACCAGGGAGCCGATCACTGCGGTCACTGCCATGGCCATGGCGCCCCAGCTCATCACCCGCAGACTGGCACGCAGTATGCCGGCACCACCGGCACTCGCGGAAACCGCTCCGAGCAGCCCGAGACTGCACACCGACGCAGCCGACACCACGACGATACTCTGACTCACAGTAGAGAGCACCAGCGCGACCAGGGGCAGTGCGGCACCAATCGAGAAGCTGATCGCCGAGGTGAGGGCGGCCTGCACGGGCCGGGTGCCCACGGTCTCGGAAATGCCGAGTTCATCCCGTGCGTGGGTCGCCAGAGCATCATGTGCCATCAGTTGTTCGGCAACCTGCCGGGCCAGGGTGATTTCCACGCCCCGCTGCTGATAGATCTCGGCAAGCTCCTCCAGTTCCGCTTCCGGCTCCTCATCCAGTGCCATCCGCTCCTTTATGAGATCCGCACGCTCGGTATCCGCCTGGGAACTCACCGACACATACTCACCCGCCGCCATGGACATCGCGCCGGCGACCAGGCCGGCGATCCCGGCAACCAGCGTGCTTTCGAGATCCGCAGAAGCCGCCATGACACCGACTATAAGGCTGGCGGTGGAAACGATTCCGTCATTCGCGCCAAGGACCGCGGCACGCAGCCACCCGGTCCTGTGTACATAATGATGCTCAGGCACGACTACTGTTCCTGTGTCTATACGAAGGAAAGAGCAGAGCTGCCACTCACTCGATGAAGAACGCGGCTGAAATGCACCGGATCAACAGGTCAATGGGAACCCGGTCTGCCGATCCGGATGTTTTCTTCGCTCGGCCTCGCAAAATAGGCGTCCACATCGTCGCCCATCTCCTTGAGGAGCAGGTCACGATACTTCTGATAGGCAGGTATCTGAGCTTCCTGCAGAATGCCCGCCATGGATTTATCCATTTTCTTCGCCAGCGAGTTGCGCTTCCGCTCGATGCGTCCGGCCGGATCCGAGACATCGCTTCGATTCAGCACTCTATCCACACTCTGCTGGTAGCTTTCCACGAATCTGCGCAACTGGGCGGCGAACTGCGCCCGCTGGTCGTCTGTCATGTTGATGTCGTAGGCCGCCTGCATGACATTCGTGCGCAGCCAGGCATTGGGATTTTCGTGCGTGGCCGCTTCGTCACCCTGCACGACATTAACAGACAGCAGGCCAGTGAGCAGACCAATCAGCAGAGCGAACATCTTCCCATCCATGAACCCGAGGCCTCCAGAATCCAGCTTCGGGGCAGGATAGAACCTGCGCAGGACAAGGTCTACAGGCGCCCTCCCGGGAAGGGGTGGACGCCTGTGACAGAACTGAGGAACTCAGAGACTATTCACAGAACGCACCATGGAGTTCACAGAGTTCTTCAAGCAGCGCCTCGGGATCCTCGATCCCGCAGCTCTCCTCGCCGAGTACTTCCAGAGAATCACCCACACACACGAGTTCTTCCCGATCACCGGTCAACTCACCGTCTTCGAGTCCCAGCGCCAGCACGAAGCCGACACCCGGGAGATAGTACTTGTATTCGGTGGATTCAGGCTCGAGTGGTGCAAAGTCGAAGGTTTTCAGACAGGCGTCTTCACAGGGAAACGCCTCGTTGTCACCACCTTCCTCCTCGTCAGGAGAAGTAGCAATCGCCAGATACTGCACCACATCTTCCGCCTCACCCAGCGCGTATTCCTGACGGTGCGCCATTCCGGCAGCCGGCATGGCGAGTGTGAGCTTGCCCCCTTTCGCGAAATCCAGGCCGGATTCGAAGGAACCATCGATATCCCGCAACACACCGTCTTCGTAGTTCCGGGCCACCTCGCCGCAGTAGTAGACGTTGGCAGCTGAATCCTGGGCAAACCAGTCATCGGTCACTTCGATCGCTGTGTATTCCCACTCTCCTTCGTCGCTGTCAAATTCCTCTTCGATCACGATGTCCACTACCACGCGGCACAGCGCGTTGCCGATTTCCCGCGAATCGTCGGTTGCATGAACGACCACAATCTCATCCTCAGATTTCAGCACATGGGTATGCCCCGTCTGCAGGATCACATAGGGATTGTTCGGCAGGCCGCCGGGTCCGATATCGTCCGGATCGATGAAATCGATGCTGGTATCCGCCAGTGGATCCGAGTAGTAGTTTTCACTCAGCAGTGCGCAGGTATCCTTGCGGGCAACGTACTGCGCGCCACACAGCGTCAGGTTTTCCCGCCACTCGCCACGCGCTGTGCGGTAGCAGTCATCGCGGTCATCGCGATTTTCAAACTGCCGACAGTTGGCGATGGTGGCGTTGTACTCCTCGCCCAGCTCGTAGTAACAGGACTTGGACATGTCCCGCGCGCTCTGCTGACAGGCAGAGCCATAACCATAACCGGCTTGAACCCCCTGCAGCGGCAGAAATGCCAGGCAGGCGAGCATGGCCGAAACAATGATCGACGTTTTCATCGGATTCTCCTTCATTCAGGTGTTCGTAGGACCGGACCAGTACAGAGAATCAATCGAATCGCAGATCCCGGTGTCTGGCGTATGCCGTTCTCACATACACTTCGCAGCTGCACATTCACTCCGGAACCCCAGTCCATTGACCGCGCCAGAAGATCCTCCCAGCCCCCCGGTGCCCGCCCCGTCTGCACTGTCACCGCTGCAGCAGCCGATATTCCGGGCGGTCTGGAGTGCCAGCACGTTTTCCAACCTCGGTGGCATGATTCAGTCCGTGGGTGCTGCCTGGCTCATGCTCTCCATTGCGCAATCCGCAGACATGGTCGCCCTGGTGCAGGCTTCGGTGACACTGCCGATCATGCTGCTCTCCCTTGTCGCTGGTGCTGTGGCCGACAATCTCGACCGGCGCAAGGTGATGCTGGCTGCTCAGAGCTTCATGCTGGCGGTTTCAGTAGGGCTTGCGCTCTGCGCCTGGTCCGGTCTGATCACCCCCTGGCTGCTGCTCGGATTCACTTTTCTGATCGGCTGTGGCGGCGCTTTTAACGCACCTGCCTGGCAGGCGTCCGTCGGAGACATGGTGCCCAGGGCAGAACTGCCCGGCGCTGTCGCACTCAACAGCATGGGTTTCAATCTCGCACGCAGTGTGGGCCCTGCCATCGGCGGCGCCATTGTTGCTGCAGCGGGTGCGGCGGCCGCCTTCGCTCTGAACGCTGTCAGCTACATCGGTCTTATTGTGGTGCTGGCGCGCTGGCGGCCGAAAGTGAGCCCCCAGATACTGCCTCCGGAAACTCTGGGCATCGCCATGGCCGCCGGCATCCGCTATGTCGCCATGTCACCGACTATCCGCACAGTCATGGCCCGGGGAGCGCTTTTCAGTGTCGGCGCGAGCTCCGTGATGGCGCTGATGCCTGTGATCGCCAAGCATCTGATCGATGGCGGCCCCCTGACCTTCGGGCTCCTGCTGGGCGCTTTTGGTGTGGGCGCGGTCATGGGTGCGATGAGCACCGCCCGTCTGCGTCGTCGATTCTCCACCGAGGCGATCGTAGCCTGGTCGAGCATCGGTTTCGGTTTCTGTGCGGCGGCCACAGCGGTAAGTACCCTGCTGCTGCTGTCCATGTTTGCGCTGCTGATCGGCGGCGCCTGCTGGGTGCTGGCGCTGTCCACCTTTAATGTCACCGTGCAGATGTCCGCACCGCGCTGGGTGGTGGCCCGGGCCCTGTCCATGTATCAGATGGCCATCTTCGGCGGCATGGCGGGCGGCAGCTGGATGTGGGGCGTGATCGCCGAGACCGCCAGCGTCAGTACCGCGCTGCTGCTGGCCTCGGGTGTGATGCTGGTCTGCGCCCTCTCCGGTCGCTGGTTGCGGCTGGCCGAAACCCAGGATCGCAATCTCGACCCGCTGCGCCTCTGGCAGGCCCCAGAGACTGCGGTACCCGTCGAGTCCCAGACCGGACCCGTGGTGATCACGGTCGAGTACGTGATCCGCGAAGAAGACATCCTGGAGTTTCTAAGGGTGATGGCAGACCGACGGCGCATCCGACGGCGCGACGGCGCGCTGGGTTGGCGACTGCTCCGGGATCTGTCCGACCCGGAGATCTGGATCGAGCGCTATGAGACACCCACCTGGCTCGACTACATCAGGCACAACAACCGCCTCACCCACGACGACGCAGCCATTCCCGAACGCCTGCGCGCACTGCATCGCGGCGACGCTCCGCCCAGAGTGCGCCGCATGATTGAACGGCAGACAAGTTCCCCACCGGGCAGTCGTCACGCCACGCCCCTGGAACTGACAGAGCCGCTGTCAGATCCCACCCAGGCTTCCTGAGGCGACCGACCCGGGTGCGTCAACGACCGCGGGTTCAGTCCGCCAGTGTCTGGTTTTCCGAATAGGACAGCAGCGTGACCGACTGACTGTTCTCCAGAACATCCTTGCGGCTGAACCAGGCTGACTTGTATTTCCGGCTGGCGAACAGTTCCGCCTGATCGAAATAGTGTTGCGAAGCCGGGTCGGCGTCGGCCCCGAACACCAGTATCGATTTCGCCCGGGGTTCGCTGCCGAACTCCACAAGGCTGACGTAGGAGTGCCCGGCCACGCCGTACATTTTTTCCCGGCCCTTTTCCGGCCGCGCATAGAAATTGAAAATGGTGCCGAATGGATTGCCAGGTCCACCAGCAACCGGCAGGCTCCGCGCCTCATCGTCGAACCCGGCGGTGCCACCGGTGTGGGCACGCTGCAGTCGATTAATGTCACCCCAGGGCACCTGCCAGGTGCCATAGGTGTCTTTCATCAGTGTCAGAGCAAATTCGAACGCTTCGACCGGATCAGACTTGCCCATCTGTCGCTGCGCCATCCGCCAGTAGAAGTAAAGACTGGTCGCCTCGGAGTCGACGTCCGCCCGGCGATCCCAGCGGTTCAGCAGTTTCAGCGCGCTGTTCACTTCGGCAACACCCGGTTCCGGCAGGTCGCGCGCTGCTATTTCCTGGTTGAGCACCGGCAGAGTGACATCGGCCTCCAGTACCCGGGTGTCCCAGCTCAGTTTCTCCAGATCCCGGAAGGTGAAATTCCGTTCACCTCCCAGCAGAATGCGCGACATCCGTGAACGGTTGTTATCTTCTTCCGGCGCCATGTAGGTCGGGTAAGCGTCGGCGCTGAGATTAGCGGCAGCCGCGGTTGCGAGAAACGGCGTGGCATTGCAGTTCTGCAGGTAGCCCGGGTCCGGGTTGGTCAGTGTCGGCAACTCCTCCAGGCTGTGGTATCCCTGCCACCGGGTATCCTTCAGCGACCCATCCACCGGCTTTGACCAGTCGAATTTCGCGTCCCGGCGCGGTACTGCCCCGTAGTAGGCGTAATAGATGTTGCCATCTGCATCGGCGTACATGGTGTTGAACATTGGCGTCGCCAGTTGCGCGAGCGCCGCCTTGAACTCCACCAGATTGCTCGAGCGGAGCATGTCGTAACGCTGCTGGAGCTGACCGCCCTCTTCGAACATGGCCATGCGCACCGCCAGCCCTTTGCCGTTGCGCCGGGCCACCATCGGACCCTGGTGCGATCGGTAGAACTTGTAGGTGCGCTCCTCCATGCCGGTATCGGTTTTGACCTTGAGCTTCGACTCCCAGGCAGTCAGCGGTCGGGTCGCGCCGTCGTAGACATAGGATTGCGGGCGATCGAGATCGTCGAGGGTGAGTTCGTAGACGTCTACCACATCGGGTTCATTGACCGTGTGGCTCCAGCCGAGACGCTCGTTATGACCGATAGTGGGAAACGGTGAGCCGAAGAAACCCGCACCGGAAAAATGCAGACCTTCGTCGCTGTGCAGATGACCCTCGTACCACTGGCCCGGACCGAAATAGGGCTGGTGGGGATTGATGAACAGCAGCGCGTTGCCGGACTTACTGCGGGATGGCGCAATTGCCCAGGTATTGGATCCCGCATGGGCCTGTGCATCCGCCACCGCGCTTACCGTTGCCAGCGCCAGGCTGCCGCTGTCGAACGCATGCAGCGCAAGGGTCTGACTCGCCTGATCCGCAATCTCCGAATTGCTGATACCGGCACGGTTGAAGATGAACAGCTGATACTGCGAAAAGCGTGACAGCGCCAGGAAATGCCAGGGTTCGAAACGGGTGATCAGCCGCGGCGACTCACCCGAATCCTGCAGATACCGGTTCAATCCCGCGGCCGCCGCTTCGGTCAGCACCCGTGTCGGTGCGGAGAGGGTACGCCATTCGGCCTGGGAGAATTCACTGACCCGCAAGGCCCTGTTCAGATAGTCGGCGCCGACACCCGACTCCCCCATCACCTCGGCATAACGGCCCAGCGCCTGGATCATGGAATCTTCGATCTGCCAGAAGTTGTCCTGTGCCTGGGCATAGACAAAACCGAAAACCACACTGGCATCGGTGGGTCCATAAACGTGCGGCACACCCCACTGATCCCGATGCACGCTGACTTCTGCCGCCTGTACGACGCCGGCATGGGTTCCCCACAACCCGATCAGAATCGTGAATAACGAACACAGGCCTGTGATGATTTTCTGCATCGCACTAACCGCTCTCATGGATTTCCCCTCTGCCATCGGGCCGGATTCTGTTGTCAGCGTAAGGAATCATACGGTACTTCAGCTGAGTTTCAGGTGGAATCCGCACTGCGGATTGAACACCGGTCGATTTGGGAGGAATATTCAGTTCAAAAGGAGGGGAATACCATGAACAACGGTTTCAGACTGCTTTGCGTCGCGACCGCGGCACTCATTCTGTCGATCCCGGCACAGGCGGCAAAGAAAGCGCATCCGGATCTGACAGGCACTTACGATGTTTCCACACTCACACCGCTGGTGCGGCCCAAGGAATTCGGCAACAACCTGGAGCTCACCCGTGAGCAGGCTGAAGCCATCGTCGCGGAAAATGAACGGCGGGTTAAGGAGAGAGATGCCAACAGAGGCCCGGTAACCAGTGCACCGCCTGCCGGAGGTGCACCGCCGATCGGCGCGGATGATGAGTTTCGCGAAAGCAGTGGCGCAGGCAACGTAGGTGGCTACAACAATTTCTGGGTCGACCCCGGCACGGATGTCTTCATGGTCGACGGCAAGTTCCGGACCTCGATCATCATCGACCCACCGGATGGGCAGATCCCGGCAATCACCGAAGCCGCTCTGAAGCGGGTCATGGAACAGCGCAGGCTGCGCCGACCGAATGACGGCACCGCCTGGTGGGTGGAGGTCGACGGACCGGGACCCTACGACGGTCCGGAAATGCTCGGCATCTCCGAACGCTGCATTCTGGGTTTTACCGGTGCCACACCCACCTTCCCCAGTCTGTACAACAACTTCAAGCGCATCGTGCAGACAGACGACCATGTCATGATCCTGCTGGAGATGGTCCACGATGCCCGGATCGTACGCATGAATTCGGAGCATCCCGGACCCGAGGTGAAGAAGTGGCTGGGTGATTCCATCGGCTGGTGGGAGGGAGACACCCTGGTCGTCGACACCACCAATTTCCATCCCCAGACCCGCCCCGCACGGGGGGGCTCCGAAAATGCCCATGTGGTGGAGCGGTTCACCAAGCTGCCCAACGGTGATCTCAACTACAGATTCACCGTGGAAGATCCTTCAGTGTGGACAGCACCCTGGACGGGTGAATACATCTGGCGTGCCAGCGATCAGCAGGTCTACGAATACGCCTGCCACGAAGGCAACTACGCGATGGAGGGCATTCTGCGGGGTGCCCGGCTGCTGGAATCCGAGGCGATGTAACGGCACAACGCCCTCAGTGGAGTCTGCGGGCGCTGCATAGTCTTCGCTCATCGGCGGTAATCGAAGGTGGATGTCAGATCCACTCGATGCGCTCCAGCAGCAGCAGCTCACAGGAACCGGCGCCCGTATCGGTTCGCGAACGCGACGAACGCCACTTCCAGCCGTCCGCCGCACTGACATCGACAAGACTGCCGTGCAGCCGGATACGATCGTGGGTCCGCACTTCGGACAGTTGTGCTGCAGCCTGCGCACTCGCGGGAATCAGATGCATGTTCGCGGCGCTGGCCGCAATTTCCGATCGCGGGATCGGCAAGGTGTCCGCACGCCAGGTAAACCATCGATTGGACTGTCGGATTTTGAAGCTGCGCAGTACCTGCTCATCCGCCATGGGTCCCCAACCCAGCGCCAGATCCGTGGGTGAGAGATCCGCCTCCCGGCCAAAGCGATAGTCCTCCCGCGACAAGACCCGTGCTTCGATACTGAAGGGTTCGATGGCCTCGAAACGGTAGTCCGGATACTGGAACTCTCCGTCAGGCAGCACCACCGCTTCGGTCGAGGAAGAACCCAGATACCACCAGCCGACAGCGACAGCGAGCAGGAAGATGACTAGATTGCGCATGTATGGCCTGGTGTCAGTTGACCACAGAATTGTCCGAAGTCCTGATCCCCACAGCCGTGTTGCAGATCACAAGCGGGGACAGCTGCTCTCCGGTCACCAGAAACCCCAGGTGCGGTTCACCTCAGGGACGTCTTTCAGGAAATCCCTTCAGCACAGCAGCCACAACCCGCTTCACGAGCGCGGAATCCGGTTGCGGCTCAAACGTCGCCGTGCGGCCAATCCAGACTTCCTTGCGGGTCTCAGGATCCAGTGCGCGAATACTCAGCTGATTCAATTGGAGCGTTCCAGGCTTACCACCCACATCGACGGAACTGCCTACGCTGCCACCGACATTGCCCCCATAGGAACCCAGTCCTACGCCAAGTCGAATCGGGCTGCCCTGCTTCGTCACTTCCCGCTCCATGATTTCGTAACTTATGAGCAGGTCCGGTGAAGCAGCGGTTTCCACATAGCCTTTACCGGTGAGACCGGTTCGCAGGGCATCGGTGATCCGGCTTTCGAGAATCGTATTCGGAGATCCGGTGATCCCATCCACCCAGCCGAAGGACACAGAGGCCGGAATATCGACTCCGGCTGCCGTCTCCCAGGTGGGTTTGGACTGGCCGCCGCGGGTACAGCCGAAAAGCAGCGCGATCGAAGTGACGAGCGGGACGATACGCAGATACATGAGGAACTTCACTCGGAGGTGGGGCGAGAGGTAGATTATCAAGTTCTCTGGTTTTTTACAGACACAGGAAGGGACATCCGCCCCAGGTTGTTCTGCACCGGATTCAGATGCCTATGATTCCCGCTCAAGCAACCGGTTTACCTGGGCGATCAGTTCCGCAGGCCGGAATGGTTTAGCCAGGAACCCTGTCGTAGCCGCATCCCATCCCGTCCAGTCATCGATCTCGGTACCCGAATAGCCTGAAACGAACAGAATTGGCAGCTCGGCCCGCTCCGCTCGCAACCGCAAGGCCAGCTCGTTACCACGCAATCCAGGCATCACGATGTCAGTGATCACCAGGTCCGGTGGTCGCATACGGACAAGTGGCAGAGCGGCTTCACCACTTTCTGCGGTCGCAACCTCGAATCCGGCCGAGGTCAGTGCCAGTTTCGCCAGGGTGCGCAGCGCCGCATCGTCCTCGACAACCAGTATCTGAGCCGGTTGGGATGCCACAGCTTCCGTTGTCATCTCAGCTGATGGTTCGACGGTCGTCATCGCTGAATCCGGAGCCGAATCATCAGAAACCTCCGGCAGATAGACCCGAACCGTCGTACCCACGTCGATCACACTTTCTATGTCTATCGCACCGCCAGCCTGGGTGACAATGCCATAGGAGCTCGCAAGTCCCAGACCGGATCCTGCTGCAGGTGCTTTGGTTGAAAAGAACGGATCGAATGCATGCTCAAGCGTGGTATCCGACATACCGGCTCCGGTGTCAGCAAGTGTGATCCGAACGTACTTTCCAGAATCGATTTCGAGCAGCTCGACAAGTTCTGAACCAACCACCGTAGACTCGATGGTCAATCGGAGCTCGCCACCGCTGCTCATCGCCTCCTTTGCGTTGGTCACCAGATTCAACAGTACCTGGTCGAACTGAGCAGATGGTAGCCGCACGCAGAGAGAATCCGCCGGGGCATCAATCTCGAACCTGATCCGGGCACTGAGCAGACTTCGAAACAGAGGCTCCAGTTTTCTGGCTACGGCAACGATATCAATAACCTGTGTGTGTGCAGGAACACTGCGTGCGAATGCCCGCAGCGCAGTCGTCAGCTCGACGGCCCTGTCAGACGCCAGCAATATGTTCCTGCGTCCCTCGCTCTCCGGCATCATGTCCGCGCAACCGATGATCACGGTCAGCAGGTTGTTGAAGTCGTGGGCAATACCCGCTGCGAGCACACCGATGCCCTCCAGTCGCTGGGCCTGTACAAGCCGGTCGCGACCGCGGCGCTCTTCTTCGATGTTCCGGGCGGCAAATATCCAGTGATCGTTGTGCGCGGCCTCTCCCAGCGGCATCCCCCATACCTCGTACCAGACCCACCGGCCATCGCTGTGACGCAATCGCAGCTCTGTGCGAAAACCCCTGGCTGGCGTGGCTGTAACCTTACGCAGGGTCAGCGCGAAGTCTTCCGGGTGGATGTAATTTACCAGCGGTTGACAGGCGAAGATCTCCTGACTGTAACCGAGTATTTCCCTGACTCCATCGCTCACATAGTCGATGCCCCGTTCGCTGGTGACCACGATGCCGGGAAAGGAGTTTTCTGCAAATGTCTGAATGCTGTCCCGCAGTGCCTGAAGCCGCTGCTCATTGGCTGCTGCTTCCTCCACCGCGCGTGCCCTGATCGATTCGATGATCGCCGAACCTATGCCGACCACAATCGTCATAATTGCAGCACTGAGCCCGAGCCCGGGTGGAATATCGTCGGGGCGGAAGACCACAGGACCGAGGTAGGCGGCCCACAGCACTCCGATTCCGGTCCACACCACACCCGCACGGGGACCGATGAGCGCAGCGGCGGCCAGGGGCAGAGCAATGGTGACAAGCACCCCATAACCGTCGTCCGGCCCATAATCGAAAGTGAGTTCAAGGAAAATCAGCCCCATGAAGACATGGGCGGACAGCCTGGTCGATTTTGAAACCTGCAGCAGCAGATAAACTGCTGCATGGGCAAACGGAACCAGCAGCAGCGCGAAGGCGGTCGTACGGTGACCGAGATACAGCATCATCGACGCCGACAGCAGCGCCGCCAGACTCGCAATCAGGAGTGCATAGAGAACCAATCGCGCGCGGCGACGGGTTTCGACGCTACCCTGGCGCAGCTGCTGCGGCAGAAAACGGTCCGCGTTCACTCCTCCTACCCCCCGGAAAGGAACTATCGGTTAGTTTCGACGGTCCGCTCCGCAGCGATTCGAAATACGGCGCGGACAGACGGATGTGAAAACATGCCAGACACTCCGTCCGATAACTGCCCATCCCTGAGGCGTCCCCATAATACGCCACTATTGGACCCGTTCCGCCAGACCGGCATAATCCTCATCGATTTCCCGCCATCACAACCGGACCATCAGGGAGGGGTAACCATGCCCGGCCTGGATCGAGCACTCGTGGAAAACATCCTGCAGCGCATCGGTCTGCCGGCGACTCCTTCAGTCGACCTCACAGGTCTCGGCCAGATCTATACCGCCTGGTGCAACCACGTACCGTTCGACAACTGTCGAAAACTGATCGCCTGCCGAAGCGGCGCACCGGGACCGCTGCCAGGGGATGATCCGCGGGATTTCTTCGAGACCTGGCTCCAGCACGGCGTAGGCGCCACCTGCTGGGCAATTCACGGTGCCTGGTGCGAGTTGTTAAGTGCGGTTGGTTTCAGGGCACATCGCGCTGTAGGCACAATGATGGTCGCGCCCGACCTGCCCCCGAATCATGGCAGCGTGATCGTCGAGATCGACGGCGACCGCTACCTGGTTGATGCCTCAATCATGTTCGTGGAGCCACTGCCGATCAAGCCGGGACAGGACGCCAGCATCGATCATCCGGCCTGGGGGGTGCAGGGCCACTGGCTGGGAGATAAATACGCCGTACGGTGGCGCGGGCTTCATGCTCCTGAACCTTTCGATTGCCGGATCGACGAATGGCCCGTGGATGTGAAAAGGTATGCCGTGCAGCATGAGGCCACACGGACCTGGAGCCCCTTCAACTTCCAGTTGAACTTCAACCTCGTGCGGGATGGCGGTCGCATCGGCGTGGGTATGGGCGAAGGTGTACGCATAGAGGCCGACGGGACTGTAACCCGCACACCTCTCACCGATCGGCTGGCCTACCTGATCGATGTCCTGGGGGTCAGTGAGGAGTTCGCCCGGCAGATCCCGGAGGATATTCCGACCCCGCCGCCGCCAGGCTCACGGACCGCGGCCCGATCACCCGGGATGCACTGATGCTACACTCGCCCGCGGAAGAGCATCGTCCCCGGTGGGGCGCGCGGCCTTCAAAGCCGTTGAGGTGCGAGTACGTGCCTGGTGGGTTCGACTCCTACCTCTTCCGCCAGAATCTCCTGCTGATCGCCTGTGGGGACGTGTCAGTCTGAGGTCTCCGAACCGGGAGCGCCCGATGTGACCAGTGCACCCGAGCGGGCTGCCCACTCGAAGTCCGAGAGCATCTTCTCGTGACGCCGCTCCACCAGACTGCGGAAACGTGGGTCGGTGAAGATGAACTGTCGGTTAGCCTGAATGGCTTCGAGCACCAGCCTGCCGACGATGTCGGGATCAAGACCTTTCTTCAGGTCGTCGACCGCAACATTGTCGGCCACCACCGACTCCTGGGTACCGAATCGATCGGGACGGTTGCGGGGAGCTTCGAAAATACGGGTGTTCACACCTCCCGGGCACAGAACGGATGCGCTGAAGCCGCCTGCCCTGCCCTCCTGCCGCAGCACCTCGGTAAGCCCGACTACCGCATACTTTGTCGAGTTGTAGGGTCCCCAGGCCGGCATTCCCCCGAGCAGACCGGCCATCGACGAGGTGTTGACGATGTGTCCGCCCTCTCCCTGGCGTTTGATATGGGGGAGGAAGGCCTGGCAGCCGTGCAGCACACCCAGGAAGTTCACCCCGATCACCCAGTTCCAGTCACCTTCAGTGCATTCCTCCATCAGGCCGCCGCTGGTCACACCGGCGTTGTTACACACAACGTGCACCCGATCGAAGGCTTTGATGGTCGCAGCGGCCGCTGCGAAAACCGACGAACGCTCCGAGACGTCACAGACAACCGTCTCCACCTGGGCACCCTGCCTGCGAAGACTCTCCGCCGCCGTGGTCAGCGCCTGCTGCTCTATGTCGGCCATCATCACGCGCATACCGGCGCTGGTGAATGCGCGGGTCATACCCAAACCGATTCCACTCGCAGCACCTGTGACAAAGGCGACTTTTCCATCCGGTTCGAACATGTGGTGCTCCTGTGGGCGCCGCTGGTGGGGCTGGTCGGTTTCCCCTACTCGATGCAGCGTCGATAGTGCATGAGCCCGGAAGACAACGCCAGAATCGAGCCGATGCCGGCGAATGCGGAGAGCAGGGTCAGCGACATCCCGACCGACTGGGCATCCCGAAATCCGTAGTCAGTGATCAGCGCCACCACCGTAGGGCCGAGACCCAGTCCAACCAGATTGGCGATAAAGAAATAGACGGCTGTCATCTGCCCGCGCAACTCGTTGGGCGTAATCAGCTGCAGTGCCGCACCCGCCACACCACCGTGCAGGCTGGACGTGAAGGTCGCCGCCGCGAGCAGCACGATGGCGATATCCGCGCTGGAAACCCAGGGCATCAGCGCGAAACAGGGTGTCATGGTGACCACAGACAGCAGCACGACACGCAGGTGCGCATCCTTTCGACCGGCCCGCCACCAGCGGTCGGCGAGCTGGCCTCCCGCGAGAAGTCCTCCAGAGCCGCAGATCATGAATATCACACCGTAGGCAGTACCGATCTCGGCCGCCGTCCAGCCATGAACACGAATGAAAAAGGTAGGGATCCAGGCGGTGCAGCCGTAGACGATGATCACGAGCAGAGCGAGACCGCCGAACTGATGCGCAAGTACCCGCCGGCGCAGCCGAAGAAACTGGATCAGCCCGACACCGGAAACTGCCTGTGCCTGCGGCAGCGCCGGACTGCCTGCTTCCCCGGCGCGGCCCCGCCGAGCCGGCTCGTGCAGTGTCATGACCAGCAGCGCCACGAAAATTCCGGGCAAGCCGACCACCAGAAAGGTGAGTTGCCAGGGACGCAGAATTCCGATGAACGGCACATCCACTGGCGGCAGCCCCGCCAGCGTCTCAATCACGAACCCACCGATCAGAAGCGCCAGCCCGGAGCCGATCGGAAGCCCCACCGAGTACAGGGCAATCGCCCGCCCCAGCTGCTCCCTTGGAAACAGGTCACTGATGAGTGAGTAGGCGGCCGGAGAAAGCGCCGCTTCGCCCACACCGACCCCGATGCGGGCGACAAACAGCTGCCAGTAGTTTCTCGCCAGTCCGCATGCGGCGGTCATCAGACACCACACCGCGATCCCGACGGCGATCAGATTACGCCGGTTGTGCCGGTCTGCGATCCGTCCCAGTGGAATGCCCATAAACGTGTAAAAAACAGCGAACGCCATCCCCACCAGCAGGCTGATCTGCGTATCCGAAATACCCAGATCCTGCTGAATCGGAGGGATCAGCAGGCTCAGGATCGTGCGATCTATAAAGGAAATCGTGTATGCCGCCATCAGCACACCGAGAGTGCCCCAGGCGCGGACTGAAGCGGGCATCACTCCACCTGATACACGCGATACTGGACTCCATTCGCGGTACGTCGGCCGACGCCAAGCGCGACGATTTCATTCAACCAGCCATAACGCTCTGCAGCACACTCGAACATCGGTGCTATTCGGAAGTAGTAGGCGGAGGTCGAAAGGGTCGCCACACCCAGAGGATCTCTGAATGCCTCAACCGAGGCGGCGGGCACCACCAGTCGCCCTGTGTAGGTCACGTAAATGAGCGCACCATCGTCCGTCTGCCACAGAGAGCGGACGTCCAGCGCCGTGGCAATGCCGCCATCCGCTGACCGCCCCCCCTCGGACCAGTCAGCACCACTGCGTCGTACCACACCGGCCAGACGCGGGCCTTCAAAGCGCCCCCCCGCGATGTCGCTGACCCGCCTGTTGCGCCAGGGGGACACACCAATGGCAAGAGGCGCGCTCGAATCCAGTTCGATCGACACCTCACACAGAAACCGTGTACCGGGTCCGTTGTTCATGCTCTGTGTCCCCTGCCCCGGATGTTCGCGCTACATGCGGAAGCGTACTGTTGCGCCATAGGTTCTCGGTGGCTGATACACATTGAGCTGCTGCTGGAACGGCGCGAAGGCTACGATGTGTGTCTTGATGAGTTCGTCATCGAGGTTTTTGCCCCAGAAGGCCAGTTCCCAGTTGTCGTCATGCGCGCGCAGTGCGAGACGTGCATCAATGACGTCATAGGCTTTCTGCACTTCAAGCGGTGTGTTCGATGCTTCGAAAAAGATTTCGCTCTGGTGCGCCCAGTCCACCCTGGCCACGACTGTACCCAGGTCTCCGATCGACCATTCATACTGCGCACCGAGGTTATATTTATTCTCTGGAGCCCGCGGCAGTGTGTTCCCGGAGTTGTCGGCGGTGGCACCGCTGGCAAACGAATCAAACTCGGCGTCGAGCCAGCTGTAACTCGCGTTGATGTCGAGTCCCGGTATGGGCCGATAGACAACTTCGATTTCAACACCTTTGATTTCTGCAGTCGCGGCATTGCCGATCACCACACAGCACAGCGGTACCAGCTGAGATACCTGAAGGTCTTCATAGTCGATGTAAAAGGCGGCGACATTTACCCGCAGGCTGTCTTCGAGCCACTGGGTCTTGGTGCCGATCTCGTAACTCCAGGCGAATTCGGGATCGTAGGGTGTTGCAGCACTGGCGGCGGTGCCCGCCGTACCCTGATAGCCACCACTTTTGAATCCTCTGGAGGCACTGGCATAGGCCATCACATCGTCGGTAAACCGATAGCTCGCCGCGAATCTGGGGGTAAAGGCGTCCCAGCTCTTGTCGTCGCTGACGGAATATTCCTCTGCCAGCGGCGGCGGCAATCCCGGGCCGCTGATCAGTACACCGGCCAGATCAGCATCCTTCTTCTCCCAGGTCATCCGGGCACCGGCGCTGAGGGTCAGCTTCTCAGTAAGGTCGTAGTTGAGCTGCCCGAAGATCGCATAGCTCGAGGCATCCACATCCTGGGGAAACGATCCGGTACCGCTGACTACGGATACCGGAAAGGTCTGCACAAGGATTTCATCGCGCCTGTTGTGCTCAGACAGATAGTAGAGTCCGGCCACACCACGCAGTCGTTCGTCCATGGCATCGAAACTCAAACGGAATTCCTGGCTGAACTGATCGATGTCTTCCTTGTTTTCATTGTACGACTCGATCTGGGCTGGCGGATTGATGGGATTACTGAAGAACGGATCGGCGTGGGAATAATCTGCCGTTCGATAGGCGGTGACGGAGGTGAAAGTGCCCCATCGGGTCTCGTAGTCGATATTGGCGCTGATTCCCGTCACATCCCGATCGAGGTAACCATCATCAAACGCATTGACCCGCCGGGTCTTCGGATTGACTCCGACACAATGCACACCACCCTGGAAGCTTGAATCGCAGACATTATCGCGGGGCTGACCGCGCTGATCCTGATTGAGATGGTCCAGGGTAACCACAATGTCGAGTTCGTCGCTGGGCATGTAGCGGAACGAGAGCCGTCCAGCCGCCAGTTTTTCGTCGTCGACGTGATTGCCGGTTGTCTCGTTGTAGGTATATCCGTCCCGCTGCCGGGAACTCACTGCACCTGAAACGGAAAAACTGCTGTTGAACTGTCGATTGAAGCGGCCGAGCAGTTCAATTCGATCGTAGTTACCGAAAGAACCGGCCATTTCGACAAAATCGTCGTCGAACGCGGGCTTGCGGGTTGTCAGGTTGACTGCACCACCGACCACGTTCTTGCCGAAGAGTGTGCCCTGGGGGCCGCGCAGCACCTCCACCCTCTGCAGATCATAGAGATCGAGCGGCGCGGCACCACCACGACCGATGTACACGCCGTCCACGAACAGGGCGACCGACGCATCTCCCCCTGCGTTGGAGTTGATGCCTTCGGTTCCAATGCCCCGGATGCTCAGGTTGGGCTCTCCCGGATTCACCTCGGTGGCGGTGAAGCTCGGCGTGCGCTGAGCGATATCCACCATCGAATTCATGCGGTTCACCCAGAGCTCCTCTTCGCTGTAGGCGCTGACGGCGATGGGCACATCCTGCAGATTTTCTTCCACCCGCTGGGCCGTGACGACGATATCTTCGATGGTCGTGTTTGTCGCCCGCTGTGCGGCCATCTCTGCGGCATTCGCGGTAACTGCGGCGAAGGGACCACCCAACAGCAACGCAGCGGTAATGGTAAACAGGTCGGATCGACCTGACATGAGGTATTCAGGCATGGCTCTCTCCCCGGAAAGACAAGGCTGTTTTCAGACGCGCATCGCTGTACCAGAAGACCTGTACTTGGTTCGCGATCTGCGCAGCGTTCACAAAACTACCTAGTATGCTAAGGATTAGCAACCGGTTGAATAAATCGCACAATGAGTATTTCCGATCCGAATATGCGCGGGCTCTTTACACAATCTGCAGGGTCGGTCTGAGACTCATTGCAGCCGCGGGGAACAGGATCAACCGGCCACGGGCCATGGGAGGAGCCGCTTGCAACTGCCGGAATGCGGGTTCGACGATCTCCAGCGCCCTGGGGCCCACGGCGCAGATTCAGCGTATGCTGGTACCCTTTATTGCCATCAGCACAAATTATTGATCCGCATCGATCTGCAGATATCCCTGCAATACCGGATTTCCGACCCGGGAGCCGATTTTCTGTTCAATGTGCATGCCGCACACACCCGGCGTCAGGTTGTGTCCACAGAGCACCTGAATCTGAACCCCGCGATTCAGCCACAGTTCTACACGGATCCGATCACCAGCAATCGCTGCATGCGTCTCCATGCACCGCCGGGTGACCTCAGACTCGACTATTCCGCGATCGTGGAACTCGACCATCGCCGGGTCGATCCGGGCACGCTGACCGAAATCTCTATCAGCAATCTCCCGACTGGCGTGATCGAGTACCTCTACCCGAGCCGCTACTGCCAGTCTGACCGGCTGTTTAAGTTCGCCAGCAATGAATTCGGCAGGCTCAATCAGGGCTACGATCGCATTCAGGCCATCCGTGACTGGGTGAACCGGCACGTCGCCTTCACTCCAAATACGACAAACTCGAATACTTCCGCCATTGATACCCTGGTAGAGCGCGTGGGTGTCTGTCGAGATTTCGCTCATCTGATGATCGCGTTGTGCCGGGCAGTCAATGTGCCCGCGCGATTCGTAACGGGTACCGATTTCGGCGCGGATCCCAGTCTGGGTCCACCGGATTTCCACGCCTATGTCGAAGTCTTTCTGGGCGATGGCTGGTATATCTTCGACCCATCGGGCCTTGCCATTCCCATGGGGCTGGTGCGCATCGGCACCGGCCGGGACGCTGCGGACGTCGCCTTCGCAACCATTTTCGGTGACATCCAGCCCTTCGCTCCGATGATCGGATGTTCCGCGGTTCTGGATCAGTCGCAGGGCTGGCTGGCTCCGGAGCATTGCAGGGAAGCACTGTCGACGGACAGTGACCCGCCTCCGGTGTCGTTGCCGGGCGGCTGATACCGGTGACGGTGAGCGTTGCGTCAAAAAAACGCGGTGCAATCCGATCCCAGTAGCACATGCGCTGGTGCTGGCAGGTTCGAAAAGCATCGCCGCGAACTCTGACGGGCCTGGGCAGGATAGATGCCGACACGATCTGTTGGACCGAGGGAGCTGCTATGCTCGGCTGACAAGGCGCACCCTGGAGGAGACCATGATCAGACTTTACGGCGTTCCCCTTTCTCCCTTCGCCCGCAAAGCGATGCTGGCACTGGAATTCTTCGAACTCGAGTATGAGAACGTTCCGACCTTTCCGGGTGATCAGTCACCGGAATTCCGTGCGATCAGTCCACTCGGCAAGATCCCGGTGCTGGACCACGACGGCTTCACCATCCCGGACACCAGCGTAATCTGCCGCTATCTCGACCGGATCGTACCCGGCAGGAGTCTGTATCCCGAGGACCCCAGGGAGGAAGCCCGGGCCTGCTGGATAGAAGAATATGCGGACAGCCGCCTGATCGAGAACTGCGCGGGCATCTTTCAGGAGCGCCTGCTGAAACCGAAGATGATGAAGCAGCCAGCCGACGAAGCCCGCCTGGCGAACATTCTCGACAACGCACTGCCTCAATGTCTGGCATACGTGGAGTCTCTGGTGCCGGAGTCCGGGTATCTGGTGGGTTCGAGCCTGAGCATCGCCGATCTGTCCCTTGTGACCTGTTTCGTTCAGGCCCAGTACGGCGATTTCGATGTGGACGGTGGTCAGTATCCGCGCTTGCGCCGGTATCTGGACCAGGCCTACGCGGCACCGCTGCTGGTGAATCGCCTGAAATCGGAAAAAAACAACCTCCCGCCCGGGCTGTAGCCGCAACTGCGCGGGTCCTGAGGACGGGATGGCGGACGCGAACTGTGACCACCGTCGAAGCGCTCAGTGGATAGGACACCCAGCAGTGTGCGCCAGCGCCTCATGACGTTTGCGATCAAGTCCCGCGGCGTCGCCCTGGCCAACCGCGACAGCCGGATTCAGTCCGTATATCTGATCGCATCGAAATAGAGCCGCACCTTCTCACCTTTGTTGGTTGTCGTTGCCGGAGCGCCAAGGATTAACGGAGCTTCGAATTTCATGCGGTCTGCAATGGTCACAATGAGTGCATCCGCACCAATTTCCTGAGCCTGCTCCCTGTAACGCTCTTCAAAGCGCTGCTCTATAAAGCGAATTGAGAGAGGGCGGAAGCCATATTCCGGAGACGAGAGTTGCTTCTGAAACAGCGGGCCGATATCAGAATCCAATACCACACCTGTTCCGGTGTTTTCATTCCAGGCGTCATACACCGTGCCAATGGTGACATAGGGCCGCTGAACGGCGCTCCTGTCCAGAATCAGTGTGACTGTCTCAGCTGGCGGGAAGGTTCCGTTGGTGCCTTTCTCACCCATGACCTGTCCAAGGCAGAGGGGTTCTGATCTGATCAGCCGCTGGTAACAGCACTGATTCAGACTGAGTCCTCTGCGATCGATCTCACTGTTGAACACCGGATATTTCTCTGCGCTGTTCCACGAAATGCGATCGCATATCTGCTTGTCACTCATCTCAGCGGCTTCGTCGGGAGTCAGTTTTGCGAGCTTACTGATCGGGCTTACGCAGGCACTGAGGAAACAGAGCAGGAGCAGCAAGGATAATGGCCGTCTGGCTGTCATAGGGGGTTCCTCTGCTGGAGCAGTCTCTTCGAATTATTGCCGGTACCACTGACCCTGGCAATCTTACAGACAATCAGGGCGTTGCTGCTGTTCAGCTATAAGAATCCGCCGCCATATCGCCTCCAGTTCGGACTGCTTCGGTCAGGGGGCAACTGATCCGGTGAGTGACATCCTTATATAAACAGAATGAATTCTTCAGACGAAACAGAGCCCGGGTAAAGGACCGCGATAACCGGAGCGATCTATATTCATCCTCCACTCATCGAGGGAGGACAGTGATGCAACGAATTTCCGCATACTGCACATTGCTTGCGCTGCCACTGCTGGTCGCCAGTCCCGGCTGCACAATCCGCGATGCTTCCGCGCCACCGCTGCTCGTCGCTTCCCATCAGGCGGTCGGCATCTCGAAAAGAGAACGCGGCTATTTCGCCTGTGTTACCGCACTGCATCAGGCCCATGCCCCGCGTGACGATTTCCGCCTGAAAGGCAGCTACCAGTCGAAGGTGGATGAGGACAACGGGGAGCGGTTTTACCGAATTGGTGCGTTCCGGATGGAGAACGGAGTACGAAAGCAGGTTGACTTTGAGTGTACAACAAGCCCTTCATTCAGCCCCAGAATCCTTTCGCTCTATCGTGTGTCCAGTCTGGACACCTAGAACAGAAACAGGCGGATTCCACATCGGGTAAGCCATGATGCGGCCGGTCTGCGGCTGTTTTAGCTGCCCGTGGGTCAATCTTCAGGCAAACCGCAGGCAATCTTCAGACGGACCAAAAGTCCTTCCTGACTGACGGTATCTACGCTCACTCCCACCGCCGCCGGGGCCCAGAGCCCGTTGCCGGCCCACAAGGGGAGGAGAGAACCCATGTTTCGTTGCGATGCAGGATTCCGTTCGTCCGCAGCTTTGTGGCTGCTCATTCTCGGTGTCTGCCACGCTCTCAATGGTCAGGCGGAGGAGCGCCTGATAGAAGAAGTCATCGTCACCGCACAGCGATCTGCCGAAAGTATTCAGGACGTGCCTATCGCCGTTACGGCACTGTCGGGCCAGATGCTCGAAGAAAAGCAGGTCATCAACCCCTCCGATCTTCAGCTCAATGCGCCCAACGTAAGCTTTACGGCGACCAATTTCGGTAACTCCAGTTTCAGCATCAGGGGAATCGGCCGACTGGTGATCGCAGCCTCGGGAGAAGCCGGCGTTTCGACCCACATCAACGAGATACCTATCTCCAGCAACCTGAACGCCATAGAGTTTTTCGACATGGAGCGGGTTGAGGTTCTGCGCGGCCCCCAGGGCACGCTTTTCGGTCGTAACGCGACGGGCGGTGCCATCAACTTCATCACCAGACGCCCCGACATGGATAGCGTGAACGGATTCATCGATGGGGAGTTCGGCGACTATTCCCACAGGCGACTCAAGGGAGCCATCAATCTGCCGGTAAACGATTCACTCGCTTTTCGGCTCGCCGGTATGACTCTGCAGCGGGATGGCTATGTCGACAACCTGGCCAACAAACAGCGCGACAGCAGTGGTGCCCGGCTGCCCGGAATCGATGGCGATGTCGACGGACGGGACCTCTGGTCGATTCGCCTCACCGGTGAGTGGGCGATGACCGAGCAGGCCAATCTCTGGGCCCTTTACACGCACTTCGACGAGGATGACGACCGGGCGCGCATCACCAACCAGGTCTGCGTGACCAACCCGCTGCCAACGACAGGCTGTCAACCCAATGCATTCGGCTTCGAGCAGCCGCACCTGGGCTCCACTACTGGCGGTATCTTCGGTGGCACGGCCGGTGCGCTGCCTCTGGGTGTGCGCGGCGACGAAAGCAGTCTGCCCGGACTCAACTACGACTATCCGAGACCGGCCGGTATGGGCTTTCGCGACATGCACACAGACCTCGAGCCGGTTTTCGAACAGGAAGAAGACATATTCGCCGCGGGATTCGACTATGAGTTCGAGCATTTCGATCTCGGCATTCTGGGTGCTTATCAGGAAACCGAGTACCTTTCCCGTCAGGACTACCAGATGAACGTGGGACCGACCTTAAATCCCACGGCTCAGAATCCGACGGGTCTATGGCCTACTTCGGAGCCCGCCGGGCGGGCGGGCGATGACTGGCGTGCGGGTCCCTGCAATCTCAATGATGGTACCGCCGGTGTAGAAGGCGGCTGCGTGCTGCCGGTCGATCAGTCGCGTATTTTTGCCTACGACCAGGCCGATGCCAGGTCCGAATACTGGACGCTGGAGGTGAAAGCCGCATCCCGCCTTGATGGACCATTTAACTTCATCTTCGGTGCAAACGCTTACGATGCCGAGTCCTATGGCGACTACTATGTTCTCGCCAACACTCTGGATCTGGTTACCGACTACGGTTCGGCGGCACTGGCTGCGCCCCCTCTCTATCCCGGTTTTTTCAACAACACCACTGACCCGGGTGGCGGCACCCTGCAGGATGGCTGGGCGGTTTTCGGTGAGACTTACTTCGACTTCACCGACACGGTAAAACTCACGGTTGGACTGCGTTACAACGAGGACAACAAGGAGACCAGGGATTCCAGCGTGCTCTACAACGCCGTGGACATCGCCGGGCTGGTCGGTGGCGCGCTCGGGCCGGGGCCTTTCTGGACACGAACAACGGGTTTTCTGTTCGGTAACGATGCGGATGTTGCGCTGGGTAACCTGTACGCCCCGGATCTGGTGTCTGCCGCAACCGGTACCGCACCCTTGAGTCCGCAACGCCTGGCTGTTTCCGCCGCTGTGCCGCTGGTCCCCCAGTTCGGAGAAACGCGGACCCTGACAGGCAGTCCCAGCAAGGCGAGCTGGACAGAGGTCAGTGGCCGGATCGGCATCGACTGGCAGGTGACCGATGATTCCATGGTGTACGCTTTTTTCAGTCGCGGTTACAAGCCAGGTGGATTCAATCCCGCGATTCCGCCCGCCTTCCAGGGAACTTCCGCCTTCACATTCGATTCCGAGGAGGTGGACGCCTTCGAGATCGGCACCAAGAACACCTTTCTCGATGGCGGACTGGTGTTGAACGGCTCTCTGTTCTACTACGACTACGGCGGGCTCCAGGTGACCCGTATCGCCAACAACTCCTCGATCAACGACAACATCGATTCGAAGATCATGGGTCTCGAGCTGGAAACGGTTTGGCGCCCCGAAGCGCTGCCTGGACTCGCGATCGATGCCGCCTATTCCTGGCTGGATACCGAGGTCGATGGCTCGGCATCGGTGGACCCGGTAAACCGCACCGCCGGTAATCCGGAATGGATTCTGCTGGAGAACATCGACCCGGGATCGCTTACAGCGGTGAACTACATCGCCCGGGAGGGTCAGATCACCCAGGCTCTGGTCAATGGGGCGCTGTTTCCCGCTGCGGGTCCACCCGCAGCTTTGAGCGATGCGAATGGCACGACAGCGCCTGGAGTGACTTACCCGGTGAATTCCGGAGGGGTCGCCATACCCGCCTACTTCTCGCGCGCCTACCTGCAAGGCAACGGCGTAGCGACCTCCGATGGACTGACAACGGATCTGGACGGCAACCAGTTACCGAACTCTCCCGAACACACCATCCATCTGGGGATTGCCTACACCTGGGCACTGGACGCGCTGCTCGGTTCACTCACCGCAAGGTGGGACTATTACTGGCAGGATGATTCCTACGCAAGGGAATTCAATACGGTGGGCGACGAAATTGATTCCTGGGATCAGCACAATGCTTCGCTGATCTATGAAAGCAACAACGGTCAGTGGATGGTGAGAGCCTGGGTCCGCAACATCGAAGACGAAGACAACATCACAGGCAAGTACCTGACTTCCGACACCTCAGGCTTCTTCCGCAACTACTTCCTGACCGAACCCAGGATCTATGGCGCGTCGGTACGGTACAGTTTTGAGCGCCAGTGAGCGCGCTGTGGAGTGGCTGGCACACCCCGGGGAGCTGTGGAGTATAGTAAACCCACGGCAGCCCGGGAGAGCTGTGTTGCGGGAAGATGCAGAGACCATTCGGTTCGGTGACTGGGAGATCGACCCGGAACTGAATCTGATCACGCGCCCGGGGGAGGAACACAAACTCGAGCGCAAGGCCATCGACGTGCTCATGTATCTGCTGGAGAAGAAGGGCCACGTCGTTTCCACCAGTGAAATCCTCGATTATGTGTGGGCAAAACAGGTGGTGGAAGAAGGAGCCGTCCACCAGCGCATCTCCCAGCTCCGCAAGGCGATGGGCGACGACTCCCGCCATCCGAAGTACATCGAAAGCATCCCCAGGCGCGGGTATCGGGCGATGGCCGAGGTCATCACCGCAAACGGTGAAGGACTGAACTCACCCCGACAGCAACGGGTGCGGCCCTGGATGCTGTGGAGCGCGATCGGTGTCACAGGGGCTGGTATCGGTCTGTCCCTGCTGCTGAGTGGTGCCACCGACGCACCATCTGCCTTACCCGCTGAATCAACCCAATCCAGTGCCGTAACCATCGCTCGATTCGCCGTGCGGCCACTCGTCGATGTCAGCGGTGACCAGCAGCTGGGTGCGATGGCCAGCGCGATGACCCAGGAACTGAGGCATCAGCTTTCCCGCTACGAGCTTGGAATCTGGCCCGACTGGACTGTAAAGGTCGCCCCTCCTCTGGCCACTGTGGGTGATTTCGCGGAGAGTGCTGCGGACTCCATCGACTACCTGATCGAAGGGACTCTGAATCGCGGCGTTGATGGACCGCTGCTCAAAGTCGAGTTCACAGATGTCAAAGCCGGTGATCTGCTCTGGGCAACAACGTTCCGAAGCAGTGAGTCCGTTTTCGCCTCCCCGGACCGGCTTGCCAGTCAGGCAGCTCGCCTTGCCGTCTGGTTCACCTATGCGATCGGACCCTCAGGCTGGGCGCCGAAAAACCGCTTGGCTCATGCAGCGTTCGTCGAATTTCTGAAACTGGATGGTGGAGATCAGCTCGACGACGTAAACTTCTGGTGGCAGCGCACCCTGGAACTCGATCCTGATTGGCGCCAGGGCTGGGATGGGATGGCCTGGGGGTGGCTCGGGATCGCTAAACTCCGTCGCGACCCCACCTACTTCCAGCGTGCCAGGGATGCCTACGAGCGCAGCGGACTCTCCACCTTTCTGCCGATCGAGATGAAAGCCTACGTGGACGGGGAACTGTCGGAAGCTGAAATCGAGGCCCGCGAATTTACGATTCGTGACGACATGGCCTACGGCTACGCCTGGCTGATGCTGCATTCCGGCCTGTACCCTGAGGGAGAACGCTTTTTTCGCTGGTTCAACGAGCAGATGCCTCATCATTCCGGCGGTCTGCGGGTGATGGAAATGACGAGTGTGCTGCGCGATGACGCCCTCGGTGCCATAGAAGCCAGCCGGGCTCTGGCCGGCGCCACCGCAGATCCTGTGCACGTGCTGTGGGGCGCGGCCTGGGGACTGCCCCGCCTTGGGCGGCTGGCAGAAGCCCAGGCACTTTACGACGACGTCTACCAGCTGACTGAGCGGCAGCCACGGGATTCGCTTACCGCAATCAGAAACCACCAGTTTCTGGCCACCCTCGCTTTCGAAATCGCGATCGCGCAAGGGGATATCCCCGGGGCGCGCGAAGCAGCGGAGCGATTCGCTGAAATGGGCAGCTATACACAGGCCGGAATTAAATTCCTGCGCCTCGGCGATCCGCGTGCCGAAAGGTTTCTGCAACTGGCGGCGGCGGAGCATGCGCCATACATTCGTGGAGACTGGCTCTGGTACGCAGCCTTCACGCCCCCGGAGCTGCGCTCGCACCCCTGGTTCGTGGCACTGCAGGACGCGCTCGGCTACACACAGGAGTGGAAAGAAGAGCTGTGCAGGCGCGCTGCGACCATGCCTGCGGAGGTGCACGTTACCTGTGACCCGCGGCAGTTCACAACTTCAGACAACCCGCAGCCCTCCACCTCTCCTCTGCAAGCCGGACTCTGATCTGTTTGAACGTCTGGTCAGTCAACAACCCGCCCACCGCCCAATCACCAGAGCAATATCAGGCTTCTGTCAGCTCCACAGCAGGTCGCCGTCGCGCGCTCACCAGACCACTCGCCCTGTCCGATTGCGCCGGTCCAGCATGCGGGCTGGCCCGGTGGCGAGCATCATGCTCACAGCAATCGCGGCGATTGCAAACATCAGTACCCGCTCGAATTGATTCTCGCCAACCAGAAAACCCGCAATCGTCGGTCCTGCCGCCAAACCCAGATTTCCTGCGAATCCGGCGGCGGTCCCCATCCTCCCTGAGTTGTCCATCTCAGAGGCGATGCCCATGAGATACGGGAAGGAGATGCTGAAGAAGATCCCGAAGCCGATGTTGGCGAGCAGGTACGACAGGGGTATGGGCAGCAACAGCAGCGCGATCGAGCACACCATCAGCGCTCCGCTGATGAGGAAAGGCACAAGGCGGCCGCTGCGCGTCGACCACCAGGTAACGAACAGGGCTGCGGGTCCGCCGATCCACAGCGAAGCCGCCACCGCTGTGCCCGTAAAGCCCGCATTGAACTCATAGTGGAATCCCAGTTCGATAACGTAAGCAAAGGCGGCCATTTCGCCGCACTGGTAGATGAACAAGGCGATCATGGCGAAGAGGATGCAGGCGAACGGCGCCGTATGCTCCGTCGCCACGCTTCCGTCCTGTCTAGTTTCCACCGGATAGGGGCCGAGCAGCGGCAGGAGCAGCAGGCTCAGCAGGGAGAACGCCGCCAGGGACAACCACACGATGTACGTGCCAGGGCTCGCCAGCAACGGAGCCAGAAGCAGCGTGAAGGCGCCGCCGGTGATGAGTTGCAGCATGATGAAAAGAGCGACCGTGCGCTCAGGATTGACCATCCGCGCAATCACTGACATGGCCACCCCGATGAGAATGCCGCCGGCGAGTCCATGGGCGAATCGCAGCACATAGAGCTGCATTGGCGCACTCACAGTGGCGGAGATCAGGTCGAGCACTATCAGCACGACGAGCAGCCCTGCTGACGCGCGGCGCCAGTTCAGCCGGTGCACGAAAAAAATGATGCACAGACCACCAAGCGCTGTACCGAGCATGTTGCAGGAGAATACATAGCCCGCCTGCGCACGATCCAACGCGCCACTCTGTGCGAGTCCGGTGACGATCACGGGGCTCAATGACGCGTACAGGATCCCGGCACTCTCCAGGATCGATAGCACCAGTCGCGCGGGGATTCCAAAAGGAGCGAGGTGGCCAGACGGTTGCGTGGGGTGCAATGCGTATTCGTCGCGTGCAGTCATCTGCGCGCCTGGTTGCCCGGGTTTCGAAGGCTAGCATGACAACCGAGTCCTGTATCGAGGCATCGATATGAAAGCTGACTGTCGTTTTGCCTGATCACCAGAGAAACATCAGGGTTTCGTCAGTTCCACAGAAGAACGCAGGCGCCCGTTCCCCCCGAACAATCTCCCATTCCAAGTTATGCGTCCGAGTAATGCGCCACCATTCGCGACGCTATAGATCTTGAGTTGCGCATAGCGGAGTTCCTTAAGGGCAATTAGTGGGAGCAGCGGGATGCGAAAGATTCAACTGTGGATATCTCCGGGTTTCTTGGTCGTCGGAGCAGGGTTTGGGATGACCGCCCGGGCGGACGACCCCGGATCCCTGGAAGTGCGAGCAAGCCGGTCCGGCGATAGCAGAACGGTGATCTGCTGTACGTACGTATGGCCAGTTCACCGCCCGGCACGCTGCGCTTCAGCTTTCTGGACAACTCTTTCACCATCGAAATCCATTTTGATGTACACGCCGGTACGGGCCGGTTCGAAGGCGCCACCGGACAGATCGAGACGAAAGGCGGCGGGTTGGACTTCGGTACCGGTTCCAGCAGCCAGTACGGGACCAACAGAGGCGTCATCTACGGTGAAAACATCCGCCGTCGGGATAACTCGGAAAAGGACGATCGAGAACCGATCACCTGCTGCAGGTCCACCGGCTCATTCGTAGTCCGCGGGATTGCAGCTGATGTGACTGTCCGCAGGAAAGGTGGCGCCCCGCTCGATCAGCACCTCAGCCTCCTCGATCCGACCCGTTCTCGGCAGGACCCAGGTGAAGGGCCACATCACATTGAATGAATCCGGCGGAGTCAGCCGCATTCCGGCCCGCACCGCGGCGATGGTGCCTTCGATGTTACGCTGACTGCCACGCCCACCGGCGAGATCGATCCAGCCAGGGATGTCGTGAGGCTCCGGGCCTTCGAGGTAGAAGCGGAAATAGTGCTCCACCTCCCTGTGCAATCCCGCATCACCCATCAGACGCGCGTATAACCAGTCGAGCCGGTTGCTGCGGAAAATCTCTTCGGTGACGGGAAGATCCCCTTCCCAGTAACACTGCAGGTATCCCTCGGCTGCCATGCCCGATATCTCACACCGGGCCGTTTTCAGGGAATTTTCTGCTGTGATCCGGGCTGCAGAACCATGAGAGTTTTGAGCGACAGGCTTCCGCCTCCCATTCCCGAACCCGCTGCCTAATGCTGCGCCCGCCCGAGCGCCTCTGAATTCACCTTCCCTCAATTCGTTCCAACATCCGGCGCACCGGCAGCTGACTCCGAACTCCGAAAATGCCGATTCCAGCCTCTGGACGTTTACTAATGACGAATCTGGTGTGCCTGACGCCTGATACCGCGCAGTGCGGATTTGCGGGTCATTCCACTGATCACACTGATAAACCGCGCATAGCGAAGCAGCTTTTCCCGCCCTTCCGCCCCAGGGCAGAATGCCCTGGTTTTAGTGGTCAGGCGCGTGCGTCCGCCCGGCAGTGATTCCAGTGAGAAACTTACGACGACCTTGGCCACATCAGGGTTGGAATAGTTTCGAAAGTCTGCTGAGCTCACCTTCAGCAGACCGCCACCGGGCGTCCAGATTTTGCCCACAAGTCCAAGCAGCAGTTCGTGCGGCGGAGCTTCTTCGACCAATGTGAGACCGGCCAGTTCCAGGTCAGCCAGCGTCGGACCCAGAGGATTCCGTCCCGTCAGCCTGCCAGGAAGGCTTCGCAGCCAGAAGAGTACTCGGAGAAGATAGGCATTTCTCAGGTCAAGTTTTCTAACGACCTGGTATACAGGTTCGATCGGCGCATCGATCTCAATCGTATAGGCCTTCAGTGAAACCTGAGAATCCGGCAGGTACTCATCAATCAGCATCAGATCTCCGGGATAGAGGTAAGATAACTCCCGACATCCTGAACTCACTGATGTCCTCTTTGGAATAGCCAATACTTTCGAGAACTTCCTCAGTATGGGCGCCGACACCGGGTGCGGCGCTGCGAATCCTCGTCGGAGTGCTTGAAAACTTGACCGCCGGCCCTACCAGATCACCGAATACTCCAGGTTTGATTTCCACTCTTTGCAGCATGTCCCTAGCCTCTACCTGGGGGTCTTGTGCGACTTCACGAAAAGTAGCCACTTGAGCTGCTGGAATACCGACACTGTGACAGAGGGCAAGTACGTCCGCGCGTGTCTGCAAAGTACACCAGTCGTTGACACGTTGATCAATTTCTTCCCGATACTTCACTCTGAGTGCTGCGGAAGAGAATCTGGAATCCGCCGCCAGCTGTCTGTCTATCAGATTCGCAAGATTGGTCCATTGCTTTTCAAGCAGCACTGCGATGTAGATCTGTCCATCTCTGCAGTCGTAAACACTTGCAGGAACCGTGGGATAACGA
Source organism: Pseudomonadales bacterium (assembly GCA_041395945.1). NCBI lineage: Bacteria > Pseudomonadati > Pseudomonadota > Gammaproteobacteria > Pseudomonadales > Pseudomonadales bacterium. The sequence goes on along the minus strand of JAWKZN010000001.1, from coordinate 853,184 downwards.
TTTTCCTGCTTTTCCTGTTCGATTCCGAGAGCACCAATTGTGAGGTTTGTGTTTGACTGAAACAGCATCGCATCCATCATACTGATATCAACATACTGCCCGCGCCCGGTAACATCTCTGTGTCGTAATGCCGCAAGTACACCGAGCGCCGCATGCACACCCCCAAGATCATCGGCGAGCGCTGTAGGTGCTCTGAGTGCACCACTGGATCTCGTGCCATTTCTAGATGCCCAGCCACTCATGAACTGAATGACCGGGTCATAAGCCGCCTGTTCCGAATATGGACCGTTCTGACCGAATCCTGTTATCGAGGCATAGACAAGTCGCGGGTTCAGCTCCGCACACCTGTCGTAGCCAAGGCCCCAGCGTTCGAGTGCACCCTTGCGGAAGTTTTCGATAAGAACGTCGGCTGTTGCGACGAGCTTTCTGGCTATTTCCTGTGCCTGAGCATCGTGCAGGTCCAGTGCGATGGATTTCTTGTTGCGATTGACGGTATGGTAATTCACGGATTCATCTGTTCCGGGGAATCGATAACCGATTCGGCGAGTGACGTCGCCGTCGGGATGTTCTACCCGTATCACTTCCGCACCAAAATCCGCAAGAATGCATCCTGCCATCGGACCGGCCCAGGTAGTCGTGATCTCAATCACCTTTACCTTTTCCAGGGGGCCGGTGCTCGAACTATTCTCTTCTGTCATTACTGCTGTCCCAATACCTTAAGCGATGAGTTTTTCGCTCGAATGTGACCTCATCCGGTCAGTTTCTTTGTCTCCCATTGAAGAACTACCGAGTTGTCAGTATCGAAACTTTTCGCAGTCACGGCATCCCGGCCTATCCTTGGCCCAGCGAAGAACAGCACAACCCCGCCCGCAATGAAGAGAGCAGAGATACAACTCAGTGAGTAGCGCAACGACAGGAAGGGTTGCGAAGGCGTGTTGTGGCCTGCAAACAGATCGCTTACGAGTCCGGACAGCGCCGGTCCAACACCCTGGCCGAAAAACATGAGTGCAACCAGCACGATAGCGGTCGCGGTCCCGCGAATCCGCGCACCCGCCGTCAGATGAATAGCTGCGATCAAGGGAGGTGCGTAGATTCCCATGGTCAATGCAGGAATCAGGCCCATCAGGATAGTGAGCGTCATACTCGGTGCATAGACCTGCAGAATCATCGCCGGACACGATGCTATCAGCGCAATCGCCGGTAGGAATGCGATCCAGCTGATATGCGTCTTTAGCAGTTTGTCGGATAGAACCCCTCCGATCGCCATTCCGACCAGTGTAGGGACGACGACTGTCAGGCTTATCAGGAAACCCGCGTCTCCCGTTTCAAGATCGAATCTGCGCATGTAGAACGCAGGTAACCAGGAAATCATTGAGAAAAGCGCCATGCCGGCAAGTGCATACCCCACCACCAGCAACATATAGCCACGCCTTTGCACAAGTCTGGAGAGAGCAAGACGGGTAGGTGGTGCAGGAAGGACTTCCTGGCCTTCCTTTTTCTCTGCGGCACCCCGTTTCGGTTCCCTCAGGGTGAGCATGAGCAGCGGTCCCAGAAAAAGCCCCATCAAACCGACGACGACAAACGTCATCCGCCATCCAATGAGTTCACCGAGATATCCTGCCCCCGAGAAGGCGGCAAATTTACCGATGTGCGCCGTCGAGAAATAGACACTGAAAGCTCTGCCGCGCGTCTCTGGAGGATAATAATCGGCAATCAGTGCCTGCCCGGGTATGGAACCGCCTGCCTCTCCCGCCGCAACTCCCGCCCTCAGAAAAATCAGTTCCGCATAGCTGCGTGCCAGACCACAAAGCGCAGTGAAACCACACCAGATCGTTACGAAGACCGCCAGAAATCGGACCCGGTTCACCCGATCCGTCATTACACCGACCGGCAACACCAGCAACGTGTAAGTGATCGCGAAGGCAATGCCGGTAATCACGCCCATCTGACCATCAGTCAGATTAAGGTCTGTTCGAATCGGCTCTATGAGGATGTAGATAACGTATCTGTCAACGTAATAAAAGAAGCTGACCAGACTTAAAACCATGAGCGGATAGTGACGCATCAGCAGTCCCGAAAAGATTCCTGAGTTCACTCAATGCTCCACAATCAATTGGAAAAGGAATCTGGATCCGGCCAAGCCGGATCCAGATTCCACCTGTACCCCCAGCTGCAGGGCTGGCAGCCTGTTGATCAGAAGTTCGCCCGCAGCTCGATACCCCAGGTTCGACCAGCACCTACGTAACCGGAGTATGCCCCGGTCATGATTGTCATATCCTCAATCAGCAGGGCGTAGAACTCATCTGTAGCATTCTCGAGAAAGCCAATCACTTCAAAATTGTCATTCAGTTGAATGCCTGCCCGGACATTGAGCAGTCCGTAGGCGTCCTGCGTGGTGTTAGGATCGAGGTCAAGTCCGTAGGTGATGTCATCGCGCCACGAGTACTCACCCCGCAGATGCCAGCTCATGCCATTGGACAGCGGGAAAAGCTTTTCGACCGACAGGTTGTAGGCATACTTCGGCACGCCAGCAAGCTTTTCACCACTGAAGTCGCGGAAGCAGTTCCCGCCCTCTACCGCAATCTGCTGGATTGTGCAGGGGCCACCTTTCAGGTCAGTGAACTCTGCATCGATGTAGGTAAAGCTTGCTGCAATATCCAGTGTATCGATGGGTCGTGCACGGAACTCGATTTCGATTCCCTTTGTTTCAAGTTCCCCTTCACTGTGGAGTGTTCTGACCAGTCGCTGAGCATCCACTGATTCGGCCTGATAGCCATCATAGCGCTGGAAAAACAGGTTCGCGTTCAGCAGGGCGCTTTTATCGAAAAGGCTTGTTTTGACACCGAACTCCCCACTGACCACCGTTTCCGGATCTACCCAGGTTTCGTCAGGGTCCCCTGTGTAAAGGGTTCCATTACTACCGAAGTCCACGGCCTTCCCTTTGTAACCTCGTGCAAAGGTTGCGTACAACATCGTATCTTCGGAGGTGTGATATTCGAGTCCAAGTCTTGCAGACCAGTCTCGATCAGAAGTACTGCCTGATGTCGGAGAGAAGACACCCGGGAAGATAAACATGTTTCCATAGCGTATCCCTTCAACCTCATGTTTCTCCCGGATAAGTCGAGCACCGGCGAAAACCGCCAGTGCATCAGACACTTCGTATCTCGCATTTCCGAACAGCGCATAATTGTAGACGGTGTGCACAGCATCGAGCACGGATGTACCGGAAGTACCTGCGCCTGGGACCGGATAATCTGATCCCCCGGTGTAGACCACATCCCGGGTAAACTCGGTGCGGTTCAGATAGGCTCCCAGCAGATAGGACCAGCCATCCTCTTCCGGCGAAAGAAGGTGGAACTCCTGGGATCTCACGTTGGTCTTCCGGTCGACCTCGGTATTCGCGATATCAAATGGTGTCATGTCGCTGTCATTGAAAGAGTAACTCTCCCAGTTCCGGAATCCTGTGATCGATCTGAGCGTGAAACCCGAAGCAAAGTCGTAGGACATGTCATGGACGATGTGAATCGTCTCCATCTCTTCCACAGACCCAATACCATTCATCGAGATTCGACTTTCCCCCGAAGGCAATACGCCATACTCAGCCATAGCCGGGAGCATGAAGGTTCTGAGGAAGTAGCCGTAAAGCGCCGGATTCGGATCCAGCCCTACCATCATGCGAGAGCAGCACTTGTCATCCTGATCGATATAGGTAATTGAAGATCTCGCACTGAATGCATCCCAGCCCCAATCGGCGGTGAAGCGCAATCCGTACCTGTCGAGCTCGCCTTCCCGAACACCGCTGGCCAGTGCTTCGGTTTCACCCTTGTTTCGGGATCGCGTGAAACCGGCCAGGCGAAGATTCACCGAATCGGAAACTGGTCCACTGACAGCAAAGTCAAGCCGGGTGTCCTCGAACTCGTCCAGATACTTGATTCGACCCGAAGCTTCGAATTCATCAGTCGGGCCACTCGTCGTTACCGAGATCAGACCAGCCGTTGTATTCTTACCAAACAACGTGCCCTGTGGTCCGCGCAGGACTTCTACACGATCTGTGTCGAACAGCATACTCAGGGCAGAGCCACTGGGCCCGGTCGATATACCATCGATCACAACGCCGACCGAGGGTTCAATACCCTCCCCGTATCCTGGATTACCAATACCCCTGATCCTCAGACCGGATGAAGCTGAAGTCGAACCGCCGATGGTTACAATCGACGGAGACAACTTGAACAGATCCTTAACTTCCGCAACACCGGTTTTTTCCAGTTCCTCTCCGGAGAGAACCTGTACCGACATAGGCACTGTTGAGAGTCCCGCATCTCTTCGTTCCGCGGAAACGACAATTTCCTCGATCTCAGCAGATGCGACTGACGCCATGGTGATAGTCACCGAAATGGCGCATATCAAAAAATTTCGCTTTCTTCGCCCCATTTACCCACCCCTCGCTATTGAGCATGTTGATTTGCCTTATACATAATACATAATACATAATATGTATAATCTAAGATTCCATGAAACTTGAACAAGAGTCAACAAAAGAAAGTCGGAGTAAAAAGCGGGGTAACAGAAAGCGGGAATACTGAATTTCATGCGGAAATTGATGCTGAGCCAATTTGTGGCCATAATTTTACTGCCACGGATTCTTCGAGTTCTGCGGGTTCCGCGAAGTAAGCCATCAATCGAACTAAGATCAATTTGGGGAATTTGGAACAGCAGGATGAACATGGGAACTCAACGCACCCGGCGAAGCCAGGCGGAGCGACGCGAAGAAACACGGCTTAAACTCCTTCAGGCAACCGTGTCCTGTCTCGACGAATTCGGCATCGCCGGCATCAGGATTGCCGATGTGGTCGCCCGCGCAGAATGCACAACAGGTGCCATTCAATATCTGTTTGGCAGCCGCGAGGAGCTTATCGTAGCCACCATCGAGTACCTGTTTGACAAGAATCGAAGAAACTACGATGTCCTGAAGCGAACCGGCACACTTGATGAACGCCTGTTCAAACTCACAGATCTACGAATCCGGCGTATGCAAACCGGCTACAGGGCGTACGTGGAACTGATGTCTTACAGCAGAACAAAAACACCGCTCGGAGAAAAGCTGAGAGTCACCCTGCGGGCAACTTCCCAACGTCATGAGGAATGGTTCCTGTGGTACCTCGAGGATCTGAACCTTGACAGGGAGCGTGTGATTGCTGCCAAGGATCTCCTGGCCTCCTCATACTATGGCCAGGTTCTGTTCGACATGTACAAAAACGACCGCAAGCACTTCCGAAAAATGCAGCGTCTCATGATTGAACTTGTATCGGCTTATCTCACGAAAGAGTGACCAGTTACTTTTCGCCGTCTACAAGTACGAATGCCATTCGTGCTATCCGGTCTGATCGGTTAGCCCACGCGTGATTTGTCCCTCTCTGTATGAGAATGTCACCCGCACGCATGGTTGTCTCTCCCGATTCCATGATCGCTACAATCTCCCCTTCAAGCAGAATCGCGTAGTCAACCGTGTCCGTAACATGCATCCCCGGGTGACGCTCACCACCCTTGTGCTGTGCATCGGGAAACAACTGCTTGATGGACTCCTCCATCTGGCGACGCCGCACCTCGGGGTTCGGATCTTCCGGAGGTAAATCAATCACCCGCAGGACCGTTCCGCCCGGAGGAGGCGAGACACCGAAGTGCTCTGTAATCGTGTCAGCCTCCGTAACCGAATGATCTGCTCCCATGGTCCTCCAGATGTTTGCATTTCTGAATCCTGTTCGATTCTCCATTGTTACGGTTGCTGGTGACTCACCGTCTTCGACGATGCAGGACCGCCCCTGGGGATCCAGTCCCGTCACTATTCGCCTTACTGGCCTGAGCCACTCGCTGTTGTCCGGATTGGTCATTTTTAATAAATATTATATTTTATCTAACCATGCAGCCTATTCGGGCACACTGGTGTTGTAAAGAGCGACGGCATTTCATCTGTCAGCATTCCCGTATCAGGCGGGCAACAAGAGGTTACGCGCGCTTTTCAAGGCACCTCGCGTAGTCCGCGTGTCGGTGTCGTCAGTCCCGCAATCCGGCACCTGGTTCAACAAACGCTTTCCGGTCCTTCATAAGGTCCGCGGCGCAGTCGAATACCGTCTGAGCCATCTCTTCCCCACCCGGCTCCGGTTCCAAACCGCTCGAGTGTGAACGCAGGAGGCGGAGCTGTCAGGCCCTCGCTCAGCTCGACCGGGATGTAGCAACAGTCCACCACGGGTGAGTTACTGATTCAGCGTTTCTGAACCGAGACATCGAAGCCACGGTCAACCCCACTTGTGACGATCCGCAGCGCTCGCGCGTAAAGGACGATACTTTCAGCAGGTTCACTGGTGTTGAACCGGTTCGCGGAGCGTCGTCATTCCCCCCTGCAGCCTGAGAACTTCGCAAAGATCATCCGCGCAGCGGCGTGATCCGTTGGCCATGATCACGATTCCTCCGCAAGCAACCAGTGCACGAGAACAATGTAGATTAATAAATAATTATATGTATTATTGTTTCCGGACAGCAGGGGACAGGTATGACGCTGGTTCAACCCAGAGCACGCGAAGAACTCACAGAACTGGAGCCCGTACTCCAGATGGTGGAATCAACGATGGGTTTCGTGCCCGAAAGCATGCTGACAATGGCCCATTGGCCTGAACTGCTGCAAGCAGTAAGCAACGTAGGTGCCGTCATTCGCAGCGGCGAACTGCCGGCTGGATTGAAGCAGTTGATTGCCTTTGTAGTCAGCAATGCTGCGAGTTGCAGTTACTGCCAGGCCCATACCTCTCATGGTGCCCGGGTTATGGGTGTCAGCCTTGAAAAAATCCAGGCCGCCTTCGAGTTTGAATCGAGCCCGATTTTTTCAGAATCAGAAAGATCTGCGCTTCGCGTTGCCCTGCATGCGGGCATGGTGCCAAACGCCGTCGAACCGGCACACATTCAGGCACTTAAACAACACTACTCAGACAGACAATGCGTAGAAATTGTCGCGGTTATTTCGTTCTTCGGGTTCCTGAACCGTTGGAACGACACGCTGGCTACCACGCTCGAAGACAAGCCAAGGGAATTTGCATCTTCAAACCTGACAGCAGGTGGCTGGAATGCCGGCAAACATGCGTGACGTCAGAGGCTGGGACAACGAGAAAACCATGAACTCAACCCGGAGATTGCCGTGATAGGAAAACTGTACCATCTTGCCCACATGGTCGAGGATCTGGCCGCCACCGACCGTCTTTTTTTTGAGGTCTTTTCCTGTCTGCGTCCCTACCACGACTACGAGGACGGGGGAAAAAGGTACGCGTCACTGGCGATCATCGCTGATCAGTGCTTCGAACCAATCCATCCCTCAGACGATCCCGCCGATGCAGACACGCCACTGGCTCGCTACCGCGCCCGCTTCGGTGATCGGATGCATTCAATTGCGTGGTATGCGGATGACGTCCAATCATTCGCGCGCCGGCTGCTTGACTACAAAATCCGCCTGATTGGTTTAAATGGTCGTCCTGTGACGGACCCCGAACCAGGAATGGCAGTCTGGACTCATCCCAGGGATACAGGTGTGCTGATTGAATTTGCCGAACCAGGATTTGCAGCTGATCCCCGACTTGGACGAAGTTTCAAGCTTGATCTCTGGCGAAATCATCCCCTGGCGCTCCTTCGCACTTCACACGTGACAGTGTTGACGCACAACCTTGATCATGCGGACTGGCTGTACGGTGAGGTACTGGGCGGTTCGCTGCTGCACAGGGATACCACCAATCCAGCTACCCCGCGGGCATACTATGCAATCGGTGAAGACACCGTCATCGATGCAGTTGCACCAGCTACGCAGGATACACCAGAGGGAGCCGATTACGCTGCTGCGGGCAAAGCTGTCCACGCGATCACGTTCGCGACTGCAGACCTTGCGGGTGCCTGCAGGTTCCTTGCTTCTCACAACATCAGCGTTACCGAGGCGGGTCCAAACCTTGTCTGGCTGAACCTCGACCCTGGGCATGGTCTGCGTATGGGTCTGACTGACATACCTATCCCCGGCGATCTCAGGTCCTGATTCTCAAGGAGCTGGTTAAATGAGCTACGCCTGGAACTATGCAGAAATCCTTGCCGAGGTTGAAAAAGTTACACCCGCCAACCAGCCCGCCCTGATCCATGGCGACCGGGTCATCTACTGGCAGGACTTTATACGACGCACCAACAATCTCGCCCGCAACCTGCTGGAAGCAGGTGTACAACCGGGTGACAAGATCGCGTTTTACCTCCGCAACTGTCCCGAGTACCCCGAAGGGGTCGCCGCTGCATTCAAAGCAAATCTGGTGCATGTCAACGTCAACTATCGTTACATCGATCATGAGTTGATCTACCTGCTCGACAACTCTGATGCAGCAGTTGTTGTCTACCAGGCGGAATTCCAGCCGCTGGTAGACAAGATTCGCGGGGAACTGCCGAAGGTGAAGCTCTGGGTCTCTGCCGACAATGGCGAACCTTCCGTCTATGAGGAGCTTGCCGAGAAGGGCGACGGCACCCCCCCTGATGCAAGGCATAGTCCCGATGATCTTATATTCGTGTACACGGGGGGCACGACGGGTCTGCCAAAAGGCGTAATGTGGCGTCACGATGATCTTTTCAGGCTTCAGAACACCGCGGTAGAAAATACAGGCCTCAGCGACCTGCCCTTCCCGGATATGGAAGCCTTCATCAGAATGATTGTCAGTAATCCTCGCCCAGTCAGCATGCCGTTGCCGCCAATCATGCATGGGACAGGGCTGACGGTTGCAATCTCCACCATGATGCACGGCGGTACGTGTATCACGCTGCCTTCGCGAAGATTTGATCCCGAGATGGCGCTGGACTACATCGACCGGTACCACGTCAAAAAGATCACGATTGTGGGCGATGCCTTTGCCAGACCATTACTGGAAGCACTCGATGCCAACCCGGGCCGGTGGGACTTTTCATCCCTTGCGGTTATCACTTCTTCGGGTGTCATGTGGACAAAGGAGGTCAAGGCCGGATTGCTCCGCCACAACGAGAATCTGAGACTGCTGGACATATTCGGCTCATCAGAAGCAGCCGGAATGGGCGCCTCCGAGATGACCAGGGACAGGGAAGTCGATGTTGCAAAGTTCACAATCGGGCCCAATTGCAAGGTTTTCACCGAAGCGCACCACGAAGTGGCGCCGGGCTCTGGTGAAGCAGGTATGGTCGCCGTGACAGGACACCTGCCCTTGGGCTACTACAAGGACAAGGAGAAGACGGAAAAGACTTTCAAAGTCATCAACGGCGTACGGTATGCCATTCCCGGGGATTGGGTGCGTGTGGAAACGGACGGAACACTGACTCTCCTGGGTCGAGGCAGCAACTGCATCAATACCGCTGGCGAAAAAGTCTACCCGGAGGAAGTGGAAGAGGCATTGAAACTGCACGAGGGCGTTGAAGATGCTCTGGTGTTTGGTGTTAAGGACGCAAAATGGGGCCAGTCCATCACCGCGGTCGTACAGTTCGCCAGGGGCCACCAGATCAATGAACAGGAACTGAGGGAATTTGCCAGGCAGCACCTGGCCGCGTACAAGATCCCCAAGCGCATTCTCAGCAAGGACAACCTCGAGCGTGCCCCTAACGGCAAGGCAGACTATGGGGCGATAATGGCTTTCGCTGAGAAAACAGTTTCGGCGCCGAGTGAGTCATGAGCCTCGCCGCCAACAGCGCAATAGATGCGTTCATCCAGCGTGAAACTCCCGAGGACATTCTCGAACCTGAGCTGCCCATCATCGATGCCCACCATCACCTGTGGGACATTCGCAACTCCAGAACGGAACCCTTCGCAAGCGCCGAGCAGAAGGTTTATCTCTGCGAAGAAATATCGAATGACATCAGGAGTTGCGGTCATAACATCACCCAAACAGTTTTCGCCCAGTGCGGTTCCTTCTACCGGGCTGACGGACCGGAACTGTTCCGGTGCGTTGGAGAAACGGAGTTTGCTCACGGTATCGCTGCCATGAGCCGCTCCGGCGTCTACGGCAATGCGCGCCTGTGCTCGGGAATTTTCAGCACAGCCGACCTGCGCATCGGAGCAGCCGTGGAGCCTGTACTTAAAGCACACATGAATGCTTCTGCGAATTTCCGAGGTATCCGTAGCGCCTTTCCTTCCGACCTGAATGACACATTCCTGGAAGGATTCACGATACTCGCGAAACACGGCCTTTCCTTCGACAACTGGTCGCCCAACTACGAACGCTTGCCTGCGCTGGGGAGGCTGGCAGAGGCCTGTCCGGATGTGACGGTAATCGTCAATCATCTCGGCGGTCGAACAGATACAGCGGCGGACGAGACAACATTCAACAACTGGCGGGAATGTATTGAGTCAGTAGCCCGCTGTTCCAACACCGTGATCAAGCTCGGTGGTACACAGATGCGGATTGATGACTGGAAACCGGCATTCCACATGCATAAACGCAGTACACCAATATCCTCCGAAGAATGCTGCGATCTTCTGTTTCCCTGGTACCTCGCGGCCATCGAGGCATTCGGTGCGGAACGCTGCATGTTCGAAAGCAACTTCCCGGTCGACCGGGAGTGCATATCCTTCCGAACACTCTGGAATACCTTCAAGCGTATCGCCGGGCGGGCCGGAGCAAGCGAGCAGGAAAAGGCGGATCTGTTTAGTGGGACCGCTGCCAGGGTCTATAGACTCACAAATTAGACCTGGCTGTTGGGTGCGTACCTTATGGTTCGCAGAACGACACAGGCGCCCGTCTCCCCGAACAGTCTCCCATTCCAAACAATGCACAACCTTCCGTGACAGATCAGATCCAGAACTGTGCTTCACGAAAGATTCAAAAATGCAAGTGGAAAAAACGGGATGGGAACCATTCAACGATGGATGTCTCTGGTGGCGCTGACTACAGGTGCAGGGCCCGCTGCGACCGTGGCCGGACTCTCCATATCTTGTGAGAACACACAGCTTCTTCCAGACTCTGCACTAATCGAGCAGATAGTAGCCTCACCGCATGAGCACTTCTTTTAGCGATGTTGACGCCTGTGCCGCGAGATTGGTTGAGTACCTCTCCGGCAGGATTCGGATCGCCCTTCCACTGGGTCTGGGCAAACCGGTACAGCTGATCAACGCGCTGTACCGACGGGCCTGTGCAGACCCGGGTGTTGAATTAAGCATCTTCACCGCTTTAACACTCGAACGGCCAGCCGCGAGATCGGAGCTGGAACGCCGACTGCTTGGTCCCATTTTTGAACGGCTGTATCAGTCGGTTCCCGATTTAGAATATGTCCGGGACCTGCGTAAAAGCGCGTTGCCCGCCAACGTGACCGTCGAGGAGTTTTATGTAAGACCCGGAGCGTGGCTTACAGTACCCGTCGTGCAGCAGAACTACGTCAGCACCAACTATACCCATGCTGCACGCGATCTTCATAGCAAAGGCATAAATGTCATTGCCCAGCTGGTCGCACCGGACGATGGCCAGGGTGAATCGTACAGCCTGGGGTGCAATCCTGATGTCACACTCGACCTGCTGGATCTGGCCCGGAATGGCGGTGGCAGCGCTCCCCTGCTGGTCGGTGAGATAAATCCGGCACTGCCATTCATGTATGGGGATGCGGTACTGGCAGCCGGTGAATTCGACATGCTGGTTGAGAGTGACAGCACCCACTACCCGCTCTTCCCCGTGCCTAACCGGTTCGTTCCGCTGGCGGAACAGATTATCGCAATCCGGGTGGCGGCGCTGATCGTGGACGGCGGAACACTGCAGATCGGCATCGGCAGTATCGGCGACGCGGTTGCCTGGGCGATCGGTATGCGGCACCAGCAGAACGCAACCTTTCGTGCGCATGCACAAGCACTGGAAGCTGACGGGGCCACAGACGATCTGCCCACCGGCCTTTACGGCATGAGTGAGATGTTCGTGGAAGGATTTCTCCATTTACACACCCTTGGCGTGCTGCGGAGAACTGTGGACACGGACATATTCCTGCATGCGGGGTTTTTTCTCGGGTCTGCCGGCTTCTACGAAAAACTGAGACAGCTTCCGGTGGAGGTTCGACGCGGTATCAACATGACCAGGATCAGCTATACCAACAGCTTGCTCGGTGACGTTGATACCAAGTTCGCACAGCGAACCAATGCACGCTTTGTCAATACAGCGATGATGGTGACCCTGCTGGGTGCCGTGGTCTCCGATGGTCTTGCCGATGGTCGGGTTGTAAGCGGTGTTGGCGGTCAGTACAACTTTGTTGCCATGGCACATGAACTCCCTGGTGGGCGCTCAGTCATCGTCCTACCGTCAACTCGTACCAGAAAAGGTAAAGTTACGTCGAACATTGTCTGGAATTACGCACACACCACGATTCCCCGACATCTTCGAGATATTGTCGTTACCGAATACGGTACTGCGGATCTTCGCGGCGCGTCTGACAGCGAAGTCATCATTCGCCTGCTTGGGATAGCGGACTCCAGATTCCAGGAAGATCTCCGCCTGCAGGCGGTCGCGAGTGGTAAACTGGCTCCCGACTACCGGTTGCCTGACACAGCAACCCGTAACACCCCGGAAGTACTCTCAGCGGCAATCAGCCGTGCAGATCTTCTCCAGGCGCTTCCCTTCTATCCCATCGGCAGTGACTATACCGACACGGAGGCACAGCTTGCCGTAGCCCTTTCAAGTCTCGCAGAACATATCGGCAACAAGCGCGCCCTGCTGAAGGATCTTGCCAACGGCTGGCGCTGTCGAAACGACACAAGGCTGAAACCCGCCCTGACGCGAATCGGCCTTGAGGCACCACGGTCTTTGCAAGACCGCTTCTATCGCCTCCTGGTGGCAGCAGCGCTGGATCGGGAAGTGTTCAGATCCGGTCGACCGCTGAACTCGGCGGCTTCATCCATCAGCCGCACATGAAGTCGGCTTAAAGGTCTAAGCGATTGCCTCATGTTGAGGCTTCACACTGCTGTGGGCACAGCCACGGCGATCGCGCAGATCATGCTTGCGGGTCTGCCGGCTGCCGGCCGACGATAAAGCGTCGCCACAGCGCGACAACCCATGCCGACACGGAAATCGTGATGGTGGTCAGAAACAGGCATGCACCGAGAAAAGTCAGCCACACCTGATCATCTTCATAGCTGGCCTTGGTTACCCAGTACGCTACTATGGAAACCACGGCAAAAACTACCGCGAGAGTCAGCGGTTTCCGGGCAGTACGCGTGCGGAATTGGTCTTTTATCATGTCATGCCCATACAATGGCCAACCGGTGAGTTTCACGCATGAACGGGTGTCCGTGTATCAGTAGTTACCGCAGGTCAGGCCCGGAACCGGCCGCCATTCGACGCGAATGAACACAACTGATAACGTCCTCACCTGCATCAGAGCGAGGATGTGACCCTATGGCTGTGCTTGGCGGTGACAAACGAATCGCAGATGCTCCGGATGCCCAGCGGCTGCTCGAGGAGCAGGAGAAACTCAACGCCCTGCTTGCGGCGGCAGCACAGCCGGATATCAACCGACTGAGCGCATTGCTCGATGATGGACTGGCGGTTGATCATCGCCGAGCAGGAGGCCCAACTGCGTTGATGGCCGCCGCCGAAGCGGGTCATGCCGAGGTAATTCAGTACCTGCTGGATCGGGGCGCCGCAGTCGATCTTGCCACGACCCGGGGTACGACAGCACTGATGTATGCAGCGCATAGAAAGCAGCTCGATGCTCTGAAGTGCCTGCTGGCCGCCGGCGCGTCAGTCGATGCACGCGACAACGACGGCGCAACAGCCCTGACACATGCCGCGGCTCATGATCTGTCTGCCGGCGGAACGGCCGTTGCCTTCCTCATCGATGCACTGGTCGACGCCGGCGCTGATATCAACGGTTTAAGCAATGACGGTAGCTCCGCCCTCTCGCTGGCCGTGTACCTTCAGCGGCCTGATGCTGCCCGAAGACTGCTGTCGCACGGCACCGATCCGAACCAGACGTATCATAATGGTACCTCTCCTCTGATGATCGCGTCGGAACGGGGTTACCTGGAGATCGTAGAAGACCTGATTGCAGGCGGCGCGACGATCGACGCAGTTGATACTAATGGCTTTACCGCCTTGATGTTCGCATCCTCCGAAGGCCATCAGGAAGTGGTCATCGCCCTGCTGACGGCAGGTGCAGCAGTTGATGCTCAGTGTCCGTCGGGGAACACGTCGCTGTGGTATGCGTGTCTGAAGAATCGCGCATCGGTGGTCAGGACCCTTCTGCAGCACGGGGCGTCGGTGGATAACCTGGGACCGGATACAGGGTCCGTGTTGCTTACCGCTTTGACCCAGGGCCATGAAGAAGTGGCGGGATTCCTGGTGCGGAAAGGTGCGGCTGCGGATTCTCTCGGGGAAGATGGCAGGAGCGCATTGCTTGTTGCGGTGCAAAAAGGGTTTCGAACGCTCATCCCGATGTTGCTCGAAGCAGGCGCGAATCCAAACCAGGCTTCCGCCGACGGGACAACACCACTACTGCAGGCTGCACTGGCGGGGGACGAAGACACCGTCAGGCTGCTGCTCGAGGCGGGGGCGGAGGTCGAAGCGCGGAACGAGAAGGGTATGACGGCGCTGCTCACTTCAGCCGAGACCGGGAACAGCACTATGGTTCAGGCGCTGGTCAAAAGTGGTGCCGATGTGGGTGCTGCCCTGCCCGATGGCAATACCGCATTGCATCTGGCCGTAAGCAGCCAAAGAGCCTCTCTGTGTAGAGACCTGCTCGATCTCGATGCGCCGCTGAATGCCAGAAACGACCGGGGCGAAACGCCTTTGCTGCTTGCGGTGCAGCTGAAACTGAAGGATATCGCACTGGCACTCCTTGCGAAGGGGCCGACCCGGATGCCGGCTCACATGATGGACTGAATTGTCTGTGGTGGGCGGCGATTCGTGGGCCGGAAGAACTCCTCGACGCATTGCTCGACCACGGAGCGCGTTCCGACTGTCGATTGGCGGTTGAACTACCGGCTGATCCGGCGCCGCCGATAAACGTTGAACGCGACGCTGCCTTAAAACTGACTGGTGATATCCGCAAAACCCTGATTACCGCGTTGCCGGATCTGCAGTCCTCCCAGGTCACGATAACGCCGCTCTGCCTGGCTCTGGCCATGCGCCGGCCGGACACCGCTGCCAGATTGATCGAGCGGGATACGACAGTTGATGACGAAATTTCGGAGGGAGTCAGACCACTGCACATCGCCTGCGGTGCCGGTCACGAAGGTTTGGCCGCGCGTCTGTTGTTCAAAGGTGCAAGCGCAACCATACCGGACATCCGGGGCAACAGCCCGCTGCATTGGGCAGTGCGGGAAGGGCGCGAGAAGTGTCTCGAACCCCTGCTGAATCATGGTGCAGATATCAATGCGCGGAATTCTGGCGGGCAAACGGCACTCATGATTGCCGCACAGCACGGCAACGCTGATCTTGTGGGTGAACTGCTCGATCTTGGAGCAGATAAGGCGGTCACCGCGACCGATGGTCGAACCGCGTTCGTACTGGCCGCGGATGCGTCCACGCGTCGTCTGCTCAACGTCGATCCGAAATGGCCGGCAGGCCTCGAAGACTGGTCCGAAGAAACACCACTGCAGACCGAATCGAACCAGTGGATTCGATATCAGTGCCGACTGCTGGGCGATGAGGATGATCGGGAGAACTGGAGGGAAGTGGATATCCGGATACTGCCGCAGCATCACCGGATATGGCGCTTCACCTTTCTGGAAAGAGTGGGTGAAAAGGACCTGTCCTGGCGCATTGCCCTGGCAGTGCATGATTGGTTCGGGAGTGAGACGGAAACTGAACGTCACCTGACGCTTTCCGCTTCCAATCAGCCGGTCGTTTTGAGAGTCGGTCATCGACGGTGGAGGTTCACCGACGCGGTCAGGATCATGATCGAAACTCCCGGACACAAGAAAAAGCGGATTCTCCATACGATCGGAGATATGGACGTAGATGAGCATCGTCACGACGTCGAATGGTTGGCGAGGAACAAGCCAGGTGCACTGATGGCAATATGGCGTCGTGCCGACAGGCGGATGCGTGGTGCGGAGGCACACTCGAGGTCACGACATATCGTTGATCGGGCGCAGGTCACCCGCATTCTGAAACGCTATGTCGATGGGACCCGTGCGCTCCGACGCTTCGAGACAGAATCATTGTCTTACGCTAAGCAGCTGCTCGAAGAGCCGGTGTATGGATATGGACGAATCGGACTGGATCGGCCGGAATTCCGTCTCCAGGCTCTGATTCTCGGCTGCGAAATCGAGAAGTGGCAATTGGATGCGCAGGCAGTGAGCATCATTGAGAAGATTCTGTCGTTTCCTGAGGAGATCATGATCACAGACAGCATGCTTTTCTCAGAGGAGCGCGATAGCGGTCAGCTGATCGTCGGCAAGACCTGGAAAAAGACAGAATGCCTGGAACGCTGGAGTCGAAGAGAGGGCGCAGGTCGAACAGGCAGTCTCTGAGCGGTGCGCTCCAGGGGGACCTGATCATTAATGTGCGGTGCCGCTCATCGTTCTAACCGACGACACCAGCGACTGGAGGAGCGCAAAGACGAGGATACCGAAACACGACGATACACAGAAAGTGTTCTGGCAGTTCAGCGTGGTTTCCCGGTAACTCCGCGCGGTGATAACCGGATCTCTGATGACACAGGTCACAGAGCGTTCGGCTGCCTGCGGATGGAGTGTATTCGTTCCTTCCCTCTCAGGAACATCATGAGTCGCGGGATCTATCTGTCAGTTCCGGATCATCGCCCCGGTTTTCTATCGACAGCCGAACTTCCTGCCGGTGTTGTAATATCTGCCACATGATGAGATCACGCCTCCTCAGCATCCGTTCCGGCGCTGCCGGTTTCACCCTTCTTCTACTGGGAAGCTGCGGCCATCCTGCAGGAACTCCCTGCGAAATTCAGGGGAGTGGTTTCACGTCCTCGCACGATTGTGCCCACCAGTGCCTGTCCCGCTGGCAGATCGCCTGCCCGGACGGTTCTCGGGTAACCCCCAATACCTGCTCCGGCGCCTTCGATTGCTCTCCCGGCAGCTGCCCCGACGGCCAGGTCTGCTACGCCGACGACGACCCTTTCGAAGCGCGCACCTACTGCGTGATGGCCGACACCTGCGGCAACCTGAACGATGAAACACGCGGCACCTGGGAGCGAGAAAGCCTCGAGCACCAGCGGACGCTGGTCAACGAGTACAACGCGAAACGCAAGCGCCGGCTGGAAGCGAAAAAAGGAGGCGAGCCCTGGATCACGAGCGATGCCGAACCTCTCCAGACCGATCCCTGAGGCCATCGAGCACAAAGGAGATCGGGAAGAGCATTTGCGACATCTGTGGCGACAGCAAGTATTCCGATGAAACAAATGTGGTTACTCCTGCCCAGGTAAAAGAGTTGATTCGGTCGGGTCGCGCGAGGTCAGACACCACCGCGGCCAGTCCAGCGCACCTCTGCCGCTCTCCACCGTCTGGCTCAACGCTCCACGGGATCAACTGCCAAACGCCATTGTTCGTTCTCGAGCAGCTGCACCGCGATCTTACCGACTGGCGGGCATTCGGCAGTCTCCTTCAGGAAGACTGGAATCCAAGCGCTTGCGCTTTGTCCAGATAGGCCTGCGCCTCCTCGGCTCGGCCGGATGAGTTCAGCGCCAGTCCCTTCATATAGTAAGCCTTACCACTGTTCGGATCGTTCTGCAGTGCCCGATCGAGCCAGGTGTGCGCTTCATCCGGATGACCGATCGTGATGCAGTAGACTCCCAGACCGATTGCCGCCTCGACATGGCCCGGGTCCTTCGATAGCGCAGTTGTGAATGCGCCTCGCGCGATGTCAAGCAATCCCGAGCGATCATCATCTGTCCTGGCGTTGGCTGAAGACGACAAAACGATCTGGCCGGAATAGACGAAGGCATCGGCATCGTCCTCGTTGAGCTCCACGACCTTGTTGAAGCAAGCCAAAGCTTTGTCGGAGAGACCAATCTGCTGAAGCAGAATGCCGCGAAGTTTCCAGGACGCCACATCCTCTGGATTTTCGGTCAGCTTCTGCTCGAGATCGTCGAGTGCTTTCGCGATGTTCGGCGCCTGCTCACGTAGCAGCGCCATGCGTTCCACGACGAAAGGATCCTCTGCTTCCGGTTCTGTCTGCGGCCTGGGTACAGCGGCTGGCTCGGCTGGTGCGTCGAAGCCTGTGGATCCCATCACAAAGGGTGCCCGTTCCGGCGGCACAGATACGTCATCACCATGGTGGTCTTCAAACAGACGGGCAATTTCGAAATGACCATTGCCATCCGCGATCTCTATGGCCGTATGGCCATTCACATCGAGCAGCGCTGTGTCGGCACCGTGCTCGAGCAGCATCCTGACCATTTCGGCATCACCACAGGCGGCTGCCTGGTGTAGAGGCGGTGCGCCGGGAGCGCCGCCTTTCTGGTTGACGGGCGCACCTGCCTCGAGGAGCAGGCGGACGATCTCGGCATTCTGCTTTACTGCCACCATATGCAGAGCGGTAAGCCCATCGTGGCGGGCGATGCCGGGATTGGCCCCGTTAGCGAGGAGTATCTGCACCCGCCGGGTGTCGGACCGATCGACCGCGAGCATCAGCGCCGTGTTGCCTTCTGCGGTGCTCTGGATGTCTGGATCAGCACCAGCACTTCGGATCACTTGGAACAACTCCGGCTCAGCCTGTTCGAAGGTGAGATAGTGGTATGCCGACCAGCCTTTGTTGTCCGTGGCGTTAGCATTCGCACCGCGATCCAGAAGCAGTCGGATCATGGGCAATTCACCGGCGTGGCACGCTGCGTGCAGCGCGGTCCAACCGTTTTTGTCGCGCTGTTCGATGTCCGCTCCATGGTCGAGAATCACACTGATCGCTTCCATGCGCGCCTCGACAGATCCCTCCGCTGTGACCGTTATTGGATAGTGGAGAAAAGGTCCCGCTGCTCCTGAGCGGCCGGGATTCAGGCCCTTTTTCAAAGCGACTACGACACCGGCAATGTTACCTTTACAGGCATCGGTGATGGCTACATCAAACAGCGCGTGCTGTGCAATCCCATCCTCTCGATCGATCCTGATGAAGTCATCCGACTCCGAAGTGGCCAGGGCTTCGATGACTCGACAGGAGCCTGCAGCTGCCAATCGATCGAGGGTATCGAATAGCGTGGAACACACTTCGGCCAGGGAGCAGCCGGAAAACTGCCACTCCTGAGAAGCATCCCGCAAGGCGTCGAGGAGATCGTCTTCCGATACCTCCAGGTCGTCCAGAATGATCTGAATTTCGCGCGCTTTAACGTCGGCCGAAAGAGGCACCTGCAGGAAACTTCGCGGTTGAAGCGTTTCACCAGCGAGTGTTCGGAGTTCGGGTAGCGGCCCGGATCGCTGAAGCATGAGCGGAGTCATCGGCACGTAGCGGACGAATAGAGGGCCCTCCAGTGCAGGAACCGAATCCGCTGGCCGATTTGCCTGGACCTGCTCCGGTCGATGATCGGGTGATGGCGATTCTTGCCCGCTGTTTAAGCCCAGGAGCTTCTTCAGTCGAAAACCTATGCGACGCTCGGTCATATGTGCTCTCCCTTTGTGATGAGATAACGAGTGCGTTCATGAGGTCTATACACGAACTGATGACTGATTCTGCGCAGCCACCCCATAATTTTCAGCATACGCCTTTTCCCGTTGATATCATCGCGATGGTGGGAGATACAGCGCGGATGGCGACGGGATCGATGTTTGTTTTCACGGAGAGTGCCAGCGTGCCGGCAGAAGTAGGTGGACTGTATCTCCAATATGTGGAGGTGCGCGACGAGCACGATCCGGTGACGATCTGCCGATACGAAGCTGACACTCGGGATGGCCAAATGCTCGGCGCGAACACTTTTCTTTATGATCGCCAGCTCTCTCTTCAGGAAGGTGCTTCGAGTCACGAGGTGATCGAAGAGCGCGATCAGTCCCTGCGCATGCTTAGAGGTGGGGCAATAGAGCCACGGACCCTGGGGAAGCGGTGTCTGAGCCTCCCGTTCGCCGCAGGGCACCGCCTGGACTGGCAGTGGGCGTCCGTGCGCGAAGGCGATGCACTGACTACGCACGTCGCAATCCGTGTGGACCGCGGCTACTTCAATAAAGTTTTGTTCTCCTATCCATTGGCAGCAGATGAGATTGGGCGTAAAGCGTTCACCGTGTTCCTCCTTGAATGGCATCACTGCGTCACAGCAGCGTGATCCGGCGTCAGCATACGACGAACAGGCTCTCGGGTTTACCATCGATAAAGAGGTTCAGCTCCCGCAAAGTGCGGCCTTCCAGCGTGGCGAGTGAAGCTGGCGGAATCCACAGCCGGCCGGACCACGTATCGATCAGACATAGCCTGTCTTGAGTATCACCGGGTGCGTCTGACCAGGAAAAAAATTCAGGAGCGTGTAGGCCTTGCGCCTGGAGTACGGGATTGGGAGGTGAAAGACAACGATCCTGCTTCATCCGGCCATCTGCGGACGCGCTGACCTGAAAAGAGACAGTACCGTGAACAATCTGGATCAGAGGCTGTTCGGTGACATCGGTGGCTCCGAATCCCGGATGAGTCTGGTAGAAGTTGTCGCAGAGTTCCCTGGCATCGACCGAGGACCTGGCATCCGGGCCGAGGAGTTGCCAGGCAAAGTCGACCAGGCCCAGCAGCGTTGCGCAGTTCCCGGCGTCGAGTGCGATCGGTCCCGAGAAACGGCGTGCAGTCAGTTCCGCTCGCCCGAATGTGGCTGCGAGTGAACATCCCTGACGCAGATCGATTCGGGTGCCGGCAAACTCCAGAGGGTGTCTCCGTTCCGCCCAGCTTACAGCCAGTCGCAAGTGATCCAGCAGCAACAGGCTCCGTGTGTCATCCGTATCGGCTTCAAGGGTGTCAAGCTTCGTGCTGCAGTCCAGCCAGCCTCGTCGCCATGTTCGAATGTCCGGGAAACGATGTGCCATCGCCGCCCGCCGTCCGTTGGGATCATCCCAGGCGAGTGTTCCCAAGCTACCGATGCGCGTCACCAGTGCTTCACGCATCACCTGCAGTTCTTCCTGCAATTCCACATCGCCGCCTGCCAGAGAAAAGGCCTGCCAGAGCCATGCCATGGCTGCGTGGTCAGCCTGCTCGCTACAGGCGTCGATCACCCGGTTTGCCAGTATGATAGCTAACTGCCGTTGCGCCCACTCGCGAGTTTCTTCCGACAGGCTGTGATGCACGGTTGCCCACAGAGCCCATTCAGCCTCGTCGGGATCATCTCGCTCGACCAGAGACGGGTAGTTGCGATCGAGGAAATCAGTGAGTACGGTGGTGATGAGTTTCCGGGTATCCCTAGCTTCATTCGGATCGGTCAGTTCAATCGATGCCCGTTCGAGCAGGTTGATAGCATGTCTGGTCTGAGCTGCAGTGGCCTCACGGGCCGACAGCATTCGAGTAGCGTGACCAAGGGCTGCACGGGCACCCAACTGTAGCGCATCGGCACTGAACAGGGTCCCGCCAGGGATCGTTCGGGCCTGCCTGTCGGCCTCCAGGAACTGTCCTGAGCCCAGAAGAGATCGCGCCTTGAGCATGGCATAGCTGTTGGGTGCGAATCCGATACAGGCCTCGAGCATTCCGTCGCGCTGGGCGAGATCATGGGCCTGTCGGAAGCTTTCCAGGGCCTGCTCACCCAACTGCAGATCTTCCTGACAGGCGGCCTTGTTGATCCACAGCAGCCACTCATTCGGTGCGATCGCAAGGGCCCGATTGTGCAATGGTATCGCTTCCTGTGGTTTGCCCATGTGACGAAGCACCCGCGCTTTGTTCGTCAGCGCCTCGAAACGGTCCGGCTGGTTACGCAGCACCCGGTCGAACATGCGCAGTGCGTTGTCATGGTCACCCAAATCAGTAAGGAAAGCTCCCTCGTCGATCCAGAGATCGCTGTTTTCACCGAACCGGAAGCGGGCTTCGCGGACGATTTTCAGCCCCTCCTGATATGCGCCCTGGTCGTAGCATGTTTGTGCGTAGTCCAGCGTTTCGCTCAGCGACCGTTCCGGAGGATGAGAAGTGAGCGCTGCCAGACACATCGATCGGAGTTGCGCCGCCTGTGGATTGTCAGGCTCCACGTCCACGGCCCGTTCCAGGATTGCAAGTGCATCGGCTTCCAGACCCTGTCCATGCAGAGCGTTGGCTAACCCAAGCAATGCCGAGACGTTATATGGATCGCCTATCAGCGCCAGCTGAAAACTCTCCACGGCTTCCTGGTGGCGCGAGAGGTTCAGCAGACACAACCCATGATTCGTCCAGGCACTGACCGCGTTAGGGTCGAGGTGTGTGGAGTGCTCGAAGGCTTCGAGCGCTGCGTCGAAGTTACCCTGTGCCAGCAGAGCGCGGCCTAGATTGTTCCAGTGCGCCATGCCATCAGGATCGAGTTCGCAGGCGAGCTCGAGGAGCTCAACCGCCCGACTCAGATCCCCGCTATCCGTGAGCAACGTGCCCTCGATGTCGAGCAGCGCGGTGTCCATCGGCATCTCACGACGGAGATGCCGAACCTCCACCAGTGCTTCCTTGTGGCGGCCGAGTTTGTAGAGCGCGTTGATCCGGCCCAATGCATCGCGGTCCAGGACCTGCTTGGGATGTTCTGTGTAGTTCAAGCCATGCTCATTAAAGGAGATACCCGCCCGGGTGCAGGCTACGCGCAGGGCGTGCGCAAGGGCCGCAAAGTGCTCGAACCGCTCGATCGGATCAATCCGCAGACATCTCGCTACGATTCCGTGCCATGGTGAGCGTTCGGTTGCGGGTGCCTGCCGCCGCCTGATCTCGAGATTTGCCTCCTCGTAGCTCCACACATCCCCTCGCCAATCGCCCGTCAGGGGCGCCCAGGCCTGGCCGGTAATCATCTGGGCGAGAATGAGTCCAAAACCGAAAATGTCACTGCGCACATCCGGATCGCCGCCCAGCACTATCTCGGGTGCAATGTATCCGGGGGTGCCGACCAATGTACCCGCCACGGTGAGGCCGGGCATGCTGCCACCTGATGGTGCGGTGCTGGTCTGCAGACCGCGGTACGCACGCGCCAGGCCAAAGTCCGTGACTTTCGCCACACCCTGCGGGTCGATCATGACGTTGTCAGGTTTCAGGTCGCGGTGGGCTTCAATGCCGCAGGCGCGCATATGGGACAGCGCCTCACAGACCCCTAACGCCCAGCGCGCCACGGCCTCACGCGGCAGAGGGTCGCCGTTGAGATAGTGCGCCAGCGTGTTGCGACCCTTGGCGTCGGGCTGCACGTACTCCATGAAGATGAAAGGCTGAGTGCCGAAAACTTCAACATTTTCCACATGTACGATATTGGGATGGCGGCCCATGCTCAGCCAGACGTTTGCTTCACGCAGAAGCAGCTGACGGATCTGCCCGTTCGCTACGAGTTCCGGTTGAAAGGTCTTGATCGCCACATCGCGCTGCTCGAGCGTGTCGTCCGCGATGTAGACGATACCCATACCCGAGTTACCGTGACCTCCGACAACCGAGCGGATACGCCAACGCCCCTGGATGGTCTGGCCGGGGCGGTAGGCGGCACCGTGCACGCTGGGGATGGTCACAATTCCTTGTCCGGTTTGAACAGAATCCTTTTCTCGCTGAGGACTGCCTTGACGGGACCCTTCGCCCCAGCCGCAGACAGCAGCAACTCGCCGAGCGGCGCATCGAACTGGCGTTCGATTGTCCGCTCCAGCTCTCGCACACCATACTCCGGGCTGTAGCCAGCTTCGGCCAGGTGCTCGACTACCTGTGCCTCGATCTCGAGCTTGACCCCGTATCGATCAGCGACACGTTTCCTGATTCGATCCAGATGGCGCCTGGTCAGCGTCCGCGTGTGGTCCATGGTCAACGGACGGAACACGGCAGTAGCGTTGATCCGGTTCAGGAATTCTGGACGGAAATGGTCCTTCAACGCGGCGAGAACGTTTTCTCGATCATCGCTGCGTTGGGACGATGCGGCAAAGCCCACCCGCTGCGGAAGTTGACCCGTGGGCACGTTTGCCGTGAGCACGAACACGGCATGACGGGCATCGATCGTTCGTCCTTTGGCGTCGGTGATACGCCCGGCATCAAACACCTGGAGAAGCAGATCGAGAACACGCGGATGGGCTTTGTCCGCCTCATCCAGAAGCACGACGGAATAAGGCGAGGCTCTCAGCGCGCCGGTGAGCTGGCCAGGCTCGTCATGGCCGATGTAGCCGGGCGGAGCGCCGATGAGCTTGGCGGCATCGTAATGTTCCATGTATTCCGATAGATCCAGACGAATCAGGCTACCCGGCGTCTCGAACAGGCAATCGGCGAGCGCACGAGCCATCTCGGTTTTTCCGGTGCCTGTTGAGCCAACGAACAGGAAAACGCCCCGTGGACGATCAGGACTGTGGAGCCCCGCGTCGGCCACTCGCAATCGTTCGGCCACCAGCCGGGTCGCTTCAGTCTGGCCGAGAATGCGCTCATTGAGCGCTGACTCGAGATCCTGCGGCGGCTCGGAGTCAAGGCGCTGTCCCAGCGCTTCGGGCGGCAGGCCAAGCTTGTCGGCGAGGGCTCGGATGACGCTGTCGCGTGAAAGCTGAGGCGTTGCAATCGCATCGGAATTCCGGCCCGGCTCCAAGACGCTCAGCGCGGGTATGCGTTCCAGGGCTGCTGCCTTGTCAATCAGATCGATCGCCTTGTCCGGCAAATGGTGCTCGCTATCGTAAGTACATGACAGGCCCACTGCGGCTTCCAGAGTATCGTCGGGAATCCCCATTCGGTGATGTGCCGACAGCGTGGGAACAAGGCCGCGCAATATCTCCAACGCTTCAGTGGACGTAGGCTCCACTACCATGATCGGATCGAAACGCCGCTCGAGGGCTGGATCCGGCGCGATGTGTGCCTCGTACTCAGCAATCGTGGTCGCACCGATGCAGCGAATCTCGCCGCGTGCCAGCGCGGGTTTGAAAATGTCCTTCGGATCGATGGAACCGGCCTGGCCGCCTGCCTGTACGAGTGTGTGCAATTCGTCGATGAATAACAGCACCTCAGGATTTGAGCGACACTCCTTGATGATGGCATCCAATCGCGCTTCGCGCTCACCGAGGTGCTTGGCCCCGGCGAACAGCGTCGCCAGGCTTAACTCTACAACCCGGCGCGGGCCGAGCACGTCCTGGTGCTTGCCGCTGGCAAGACGGATAGCGAGCAGCTCCACCACCGCAGTCTTGCCAACTCCCGGCTCACCGATGAGCACGGGGCTGTTTTTCGAACGCCGGGCAAGCGTTCGGATCACGCTGAGCACTTCCTTTCTTCGGCCGATGACCGGAC
The DNA here is from genome assembly GCA_041395945.1 of Pseudomonadales bacterium. Taxonomy (NCBI): domain Bacteria; kingdom Pseudomonadati; phylum Pseudomonadota; class Gammaproteobacteria; order Pseudomonadales; species Pseudomonadales bacterium. Next base: position 827,883 of record JAWKZN010000001.1, on the reverse strand, counting down.
CGAGCCGACCTGATCTGGCCAGCTCAGTCAGATCGCGGCCGAATTGGTCGAGATTGGGTGTTTTGCCAGTGGGGTCGGGATACACCGAGCCCTCGCCCTTCTCCTGGTTTGCAATCTCCTGCAGGAGAATCGCCGAATCAACTCCGAGCTCAGTCAACGTCCGGCTTACCACCAGCTGAGGATCGGCAAGCATCGCGTGTACCATGTCGCGAAGCGATACGGCCACACGCCGATGGGTATCTGCCTGCCGCTGCGCGTGCTGAAACACCGCTCGCAGTGCCTCCGAGCGGTGAATCGTATCCCCCGCAGTGTGCAGGTGCTTGCCGATGCCGGCTCGAGCGCGCAGCGTTCGCCTCAGTTGTGTGAGGTCTACACCTGCCCGGGCGATGGGTTCGAGTGCTAGCGTAACTTCTGCGGTGAGATCAGCCAGCTTCAGACCCGGAAAAGCATCGGCGAGTGCCTTCGGATCCGAAAGCAGATCTCGAACCTTGGTGGCAGCACAGAAAAACTGGATCGGACCAATGTCCGACTTGCGCGTGGCAACTGCTTCACTGGCGCCCAACTGCCAGACCAGGCGTACGCCATCCGTCAATTCCATCAGAATATCAGCCTCATGAGTAGATCAACTCCATGCGATGCAGGTTCTCTGGATGCTATACACCAAACAGGGCTTGATTCTGCGCTCGCGGCTTCGAAGGTCACGCCAGTCTCAGGTACCCGAGAAGATCTGCGAGTTCGAGCTTCAGATCCTCGGGTGATGCGGCATATTCAGCAACGTGCGACTCCAGCAGGCGCCTGTATGCCCGGCGTGCAGTGAGTACCTGATTGGCGACCTGTTTTTCGGACAGCTCCTCGCCGTCGGCCAGATCGCGATAGGAAGGTGCTTCCACGCCATCCAGGACAGGCTCGACAATTCGTCGCCGGAACATGAGAAAGTGTTGCGCCTTCCCTGATTTCTTGAACTCCAGCTCGAGCGCGTCGAGCACCTGCCGTGTCATATCACTCTGGAAAGCACGGACAAATTCGATTTCCGGGTCGTCCTGACCTGGCAGTTCGTCCTCCTGATATGAGCCGAAGCCTCCCTCGGGCTGTCGCTTCTTTGCATTGCGGTCCCGGAACCAGTTCTTCGCGAAGTTATTCAGGGAGGTGAGGAAGAAGTCACGGAATCGGCCTCGAACCTGAGTGGCCTTGCCAAAAAGATTGCGCTGCAACCAGTTCTCGAAGAAATCCTGTACCAGATCCTCAGCGTCGTCTGCGTCGATGCCACGTGCACGAAGATGCACATAAGCCGGACGCCAGTAGCGTACTGCAAGACGCTCGAGCGCCATTCTCTGTGCCGGTGACGGCTCGTCGTCGGCGCGCGCTATCAGGCTCCAGTGTGTGGAGGGAAATGCCATATCGTTTCTCTCGCCCAGGGAACGGCTGTTGAGAAGCTCAGCCCTATTGTGAAGCCTGCTCGCGAACGTCGCCAGCTGCACCAATATCGAAGTGCTTGATGGCGAGGTTCCGAATCCTGCATGCTTGGATCGAAAGGGTTCATCGCGACTGGAGGGAAACATGCAGAATCGCCGTATGGACATCAGGCAGCGCATCGACTCCCAGCTTTCCGAGATCCGGGTTGCTGGTGTTGCCTGGAGCGAGATCGACATCATCGGCTGGGAGTACAATGCGGGCGTGCAGGATCGTACCCTGATCCTGGACTCCAACGACAAATCACCTGCTTCCAACGATTCCCCTAAGGATCCAGAACGGAAGCAGGCGATCGCGTTCATCTACATCGCTGGCAGTTTTGCCGGGGCGCGGATCCAGAACACCATGGATGCCGAAACCGTCACCGTTCGCGTGCATGAGCCAGTGCATTTAGCCTGCGAAGACGACCTGCTGATCATCGCCTCGCAGTCGGTCGGACTACAGCGGCACATTTCCATCAAGCGAGCCGACGGGGAATCGCAGAGCCTGACCTCTGCCTATCAGGCCACGGATCCGGAAGCGGAAGCACTCGGCGGCGGGCCGATGTTTACCCGTTACGTCCCTGGCGCACCAGAAGGTGCCTCGCTGCAGATAGGTGGCGACTGGCCGGAGATCCAGACCCTGGATGGTGAGCGTTTGCAGGCGCACAGCTATCTGCAGATCCCGGTTGATGACCGTGTACCTGTGCTTGAGGTACAGGTGCTTGTCGACGAGGTCAACGCGTCGAAAGATGTGTTTGCGACAGCGCTGATCGGATTGAGTGGATGTTCTGAATGGCAGGACAAGAGCGTTGAAGAAATCGAGCAGCGAATGCGCGATGCCTTGGCTTACCTGAAAAACCAATCCTGTTGCCGAATCGTCGAAGCGGTGATCACCAGCAAGGATAATCAACTCATTCGCATCGACTAACCTGCCGATCTGGTATGCCAGTGGGTTTACGCGCAGGCTTCAGCTTTCTTTCGGCACATAATCAATCGAGCGTCGGACCCCATTCGACTAGATTCTGCATTCATGGAGTGTTCGTCCCGAGCTGCAAGCATCAGGATTTCGTTGTGTTCTAAGGTAAACACAGCGAGGAGAGACCAGATAAACCTCTCGCTGGATTGCTTCGTCAGACGCCTCGAAATTCGAGCCCCTCGAACGCACCCGAGTTGCGCCACTTGTCGATGTACTCGAAATAGGCGACGGGTCCGGCCGGGTAGCCGCCGGCATTACGGCGATCGGCCGGTGTGGGAGGCTGGCCTTCGTTGTTGTAATAGCCCGGGGTGCAGTCGGGGCTGCTGAGCAGCATCTCCGGCCCGCTGTCGATCAGCTTCATCCACGCCTCCTCCGCCTGCCCGGTCACTTCCACCGCGGCTGCATCGTCTGCGAGCGCCCTGGCAACCACCGCGGCAATACTCTTACCGGCGTCGTTGAGGTTGTGGGTGATGTTGGAGACGAGTCTGGCGCCCTGGCTCAGTCCTTCGATGAACAGCGACGGGAAGCCGTGGACGTGTACCCCGTGCATGCTGCGCATGCCCTCGGCCCAGTGCTCGGACAGGGTCAGGCCGTTGCGCCCGATGGTCTCGTAGTCGGCAGTATGCGACAGGTGCACTTCGAAGCCCGAGGCGAAGATGATGCAGTCCAGTTCGTAGTGGGTCCCGTTGGCCCAGACACCGGTCTCGTCGATGCGCTCAACACCTTTACCATCGGTATCGATAAGGTGGTTGGTTGCCACGTTGTAGGACTGCAGGTATTCATCGTGGAAGCACGGTCGTTTGCACAGTTGCCGGTACCAGGGCTTGAGTGCCTCAGCGGTCGCCGGATCCTTGACGATCTCGTCGACCCGGGCTCGAATCTCGTTCATCTTCTCGTCGTCGCTGTCGCCGTAAGCCTCGGCCATCATCTTGTGATCAAAGGTACCTCCGGACTTGCTGATCTCGGCCATGGCTCGATCGCGGATGCGCTGGGCGATGTCGGTCCAGCCGTCCTTGACGAGATCCTCATCAGCGAACCCACCCATCTGCAGGGTGGCGAAGTTCATCAGCCACTTCTGCTGCCAGTTCGGCCCGAGGCGAGCGAATTCGTCGGGATCGATCGGATGGTTATTGCGCACGTCTATCGATGAGGGCGTGCGCTGAAACACGAAGAGTTCGCCAGCGTCACGAGCCAGCGCCGGGATGCACTGCACCGCAGTAGCGCCGGTCCCGATGATGCCGACCCGTTTGTCTGCAAGTTTCTCCATCGGTGCACCACCCCAGTCGCCGCCGGTGTAGTCGTAGTCCCAGCGGGCGGTGTGGAACGTGTGGCCCTGGAAGCTTTCGATCCCCGGGATACCCGGCAGCTTCAGGCGGGTCATCGGCCCGGTACCCATGGCAACGAATCGGGCCCGGAAGCAGTCGCCGCGGTTGGTCTCGATGACCCAGCGTGAAGACGCCTCGTCCCATTCGAGCCGGGTGACCTGGGTCGAGAACAGCGCGTTATCTGTCAGGTTGAATTTCCTGGCGATACGTTGTGCGTGTTCGAAGATCTCCTTGCCGTACACATATTTCATGCTGGGCATGTAGCCGGTTTCCTCGAGCAGCGGCAGGTAGACCATCGCTGCTGTATCGCACATCGCTCCCGGGTAGCGGTTCCAGTACCAGACGCCGCCGACGTCGCCGGCACTGTCGATAATGCGGACGTCGGTGATACCGGCCATGTGCAGCTGGGCACCCGTGCACAGACCTGAGAATCCGCCCCCGATCAGGGCCACTGTAACCTCATCGGTTACGGGTTTGCGGTCGACGTTTCCGACCCAGGGGTCATCGGCCAGACCGGCGTAGCGACCGCTCGGTTCGAGATACTGCTGCGCGCCGTCGACACGGAACCGCTTGTCCCGTTCGATCTGGTACTTCCGGCGGAGGGCATCGCGATCAATGGGCTTGGCTGTCTCGGTCGGACTCATGGCTGTCTCCGGAAAAATGTTAGTCACTAATATATCAGTGGTGATTCACAAATCACAGTCGTGTACAGTCCAATAGTGAATCTGACTGAAGCACAGGCGGGCCTCTCATTAAGAGAGCGAAAAAAGCTGAAGACCCGGGCCGCTCTGATCGAAGTGTCACAGCGACTCTTCGCAGAACGCGGCTACACCGGGACCACCCTGGATGACATTTCCGCAGAAGTGGACATCACCACCCAGACACTGCTGCGCTACTTCGACTCCAAGGCTCAGCTGGCCCTGGCCCCCCTGGCCGAACCCCTCGAAGAGATGGAGCGCTTCCTTCTTGCCGAGGACCGCTCGGTAGACACCCTTTCGGCGTGGCGTTTCTACCTGCAGCTGGAAGCCGGAGAAGTCACCAATCCGTCCCAGGCGACGACGGCCGCGTACGTGGCAAACCTCCGCGCCTACGACCAGTGGGTCGACAAGGACCCCATACTCGTCGCCAGCCTGACTGGCATCGAACGACGCCTCCAGGAAGTGCTGGCGATATCCCTTGCTCGGGATGCTGGCGTCGAGCCGGACGATCTCCATTCGACCCTGGTCGCGGCGCTGCTGGTCGCCGGCCGCCGTGCCGTCTGGGACCGCTGGCTGGCACGCAAGCGTGACTCCGATTCCCTTGCCGACGATCAGCTGGCCGTGGTGGATTTCGCGGTCGGGGTCAGGCCGCTCCGCACTCGGTGACTGCGCCCCGGCAGAATCCGGGAACCTCCGAGGCATATGAGCCTCTCAGCGCGGCACTACGCTACCTTTTGAAGTGGGTCTTGAGTCAGGATTAGTCAACGACCAGGAGCATGCCATCCGCCGCAATCGCCAGAGAAGGCAACTGCGTCCGTTCGAGCGTTTCTACACCAAGGCGGCTTCAAACCATCCTCTTCTCTGGAAAGAGCACGAACAAACCCGCCCTCGTTTTGATTTCGATCAACAATCCGTAAGTGGATTTAGTCACATTCCCTGAGGCGCCGCAGATGCTGTCGGGGAAGCGTTTCGGGCTTGCAGGATTTTTCTTCGGAGAACTGCAAAAAAAAACAATGAGGAACTCAACTTATTGTCAACAGTTGATTCACTCGTAGGGGAATTCCATATCGGAACAAGGGGATAGTCATGATCGTGAACACCACAAGCTCGGCTGGTGCCGGGCTCGTCTGTCTGCTCGGTATCGCATACCTCCTGGTCGCTCCTTCCTCCATACAGGCTGCCGAGAGCAGCGCCGGCATAGAGGAAATCGTTGTCACTGCGGAGCGTCGGAGTTCGACCCTGCAGGACACGGCCATCGCTATCAGCGCCTTTGGAGGTGAAGATCTCGAAATGCGACAGATTGATACCACCTCGGACCTTCAGTTCAGCGTGCCGAACATGCTGTTCACCAAGACGAATTTCAGCAGCAGTAATATCGCGATTCGCGCTGTCGACGACGGCACAGGTGTCAATGTCAACGGCCATTACCTCGTCGCCACGGCCATCTTCGAAGCTGAGTTCTTCGATGTCGAGCGGATCGAAGTGATGAGGGGACCACAAGGCACACTCTATGGCCGGAATACGACGGGCGGCATCTTCAATCTGATCACGAACAAACCGGACAGCGAATTCGGCGGCGATTTCTCAGTGGAACTTGGAAATTACGACTCCCTGAAATTCACCGGAGCGATTAATGTGCCGCTGGGTGACAAGGTCGCGACACGACTGGCATTTTACAGTCTCAACAGAGATGGATATACCGACAATCTCTACACGGGCAACGACATCGACGACCGCGATCTTTACCAGCTGCGCTTGACCACGGATTTTCAATTCACCGACAACACCAATGCATCTCTGATGGTCTCCTATTTCAAGGAGGATGATCGGAGAGCCCGGGTCTCCAAGCAACTCTGCAGCAAAGACACGCGAGGGGCTTACGGGCTGGGCTGCCTTGCGGACTCCAAAGGCTACGAAACCGCCAACGATCAGGCAACAATCCAGACAGCATTGATCGACATAGTCAATGCAAACGCAGCCTATGCCGCCGTGGCCGGCGGCCCCGCGCTACCTTCTTATGGTCCTGCACCGGGTTCCATGCCGGGTAACGAATCAGCCGGGCGGCTTTCCTATGTGTATGGCGGCCTGCGATCCAGCTATCGAAACGCTGTCACCGGAATCCTGACCCAGGCACTGGGAGACCCCGTGGCTGCCGCCGCCGCAAGCCAGGCAGCTTTCAATGCTTACGATGCGCTCGGGTTCAATGCGGGTATTCCCGCACTCGACAGGTTCGAGAATTCCGTTAATCCCCCGGATATGCGTAAAGTCATGGCGGACTTTGATCCCGAATTCAATATCGAAGAGACCGTGGTCTCACTGGACATCAGTCATCAGTTCTCGAACTACACGCTGAATTCACTTACAGGCTATGCCGACTACGAGTACTGGGGTCTGACCGATTATGACTGGTCAGTTCCTTCTGTAAATTACACCAATCCGATCACCTATATGGTCGATGGTAAAAGCAGAGTTGCCACCTTCTCCGAAGGAGTAGACCGCTCCGGAGGGAAGCGCGATCAATGGAGTCAGCAGTTCACCCTGGTATCGGAGCTGGATGGAAGATTCAACTTCACCGCTGGAGTCTACTATCTCGACTACGATTCCGATGGACACTACAACGTCTATGCATCGGATCTGACAGCCTACGCGCTGCAGGGCGGGCACCAGTCCATTCTGCACGCAATCCTGAACAGCATCACCGGCGGAAGCAGTGCCGCAGCGCCCCTGCCGCCGGAGCGTTCAATGTATGACAGCCATACCAAGTTTTCTCTCGAGACCTGGGCTGCCTTCTCCGAGTTCTATTACGACATTAACGACAGGACAAAAGTGACTTTAGGTCTGCGCTACACCGACGAAGATCAGCACAACGTATCCCAACTCTACTATGTGGATCTGTCCTCGGGCGCGATCCGGGATCAGCGTAAGGACTGGCAGGAAGTAACGGGAAAGATCGGCATCGACTATGAAGCCGATCTCAGTTTCACCGATCGTACTCTTCTCTATGCCACTTTCGCTCGTGGATTTAAAAGCGGCGGATTCAATTCACCTTCGACCGTACCCGGGCTCTACTCTGAATATTTTGAGCCGGAGAATGTGGATACTTTCGAAATAGGCATGAAGAATCGCCTTATGGATAACCGTCTACAGGCCAATATCACGGCTTTTTACAATTCCTACAACGACATGCAGGTAACGCAGATTGTGAATCAGTCCGCGATTCAGGTGAACACGGATTCCAAGATGATGGGGCTGGAAGCCGAACTGATGTTCGCACCAACTGCGAACTGGCTATTCAGTTTGAACATCGCACTGCTGGACACCAAGATCGAGGATTTTACGACGGTCGACCCGGCAAATCCGACTCAGGGTGCTCCCGTGTTGAACATCTTCGGCAATATCTACGATCAGTCGACATTCAGTCGCGGCGACACCACCGTGTCTCTGGATGGGAACGATCTGGCCAATGCGCCCAGCTACAGCGTGAACTTCTTCGTAGATTACACACAACCACTAAGCAATGGCATGAATCTGGTCCTGCATGCAGACTACTATTATCAGGACAAGTACTATGCCCGAGACTTTAACACCAAGGCTGACACGGTCCCATCCTGGGATGTGTCGAATGCATCCGTTACCCTGAACAGCGCATCAGACAGATGGTCAGCACGGATGTGGGTCAAGAATATCCAGAACGATGACAACATCACCGGACACTACATAACGGATGGCGTGAGTGGCTTCTTTACCAATGAATTCGTGATGGAGCCGAGGACCTATGGCCTGACGCTGAACACGAGGTTCTAGTCCGGACAGCTCATCCAATAAATAGGAGACACTTAGCACGTGCGGGAATTCTGACCTATGCCTACGGGGGGTTGTGTGTGGAGTCCGTAGACTGAAATCCACATGGACCTGTGAGCTGCTCTGTTGCCGCGAAGGGGGCCTCCTAGATACCGAATGGGATTGAACAAACTCCTTGGCAGTGCGGGCAGCATCTCAAGTAGACACTTGCTGGCACCCTCCCCCAGGCGCCATCATGTTGCCTGACTCAGGTGGTCACCCATCCCGGGCCAAAGCAGATATCGCGCGGAGGTGCTCGGGTTTGGTAAACCTGAAGGTCCGGCCCATGACACGTTAGTGCGTTACATTGATGCGCCTCGTGAGACTGAACCAGTCGGGAGAGATTCAACATGGCCAGATTAACCGATGACCCGCCACTGCAGATGCCTCGCCCGACCTTGCGTTCTCCGGTGCCGCGGTCGAGTCAGCCGCTCCTGGAGGGCGTCCTGCTGGAACACTTTACCTGGCTCCTGGAGGGTGTTCTCGATGTGCAGGCACACTCCCCGGCGTCTTCAGAACACGCCAGCGTGCTGGACTCGGCGCTAACCAGCCTCCGCGCCTGGATGGCGAGGGAAGGCATCAAACAACCTTCCAGAGAATATCAGGCACTTCGTGCCTGGCTCGATACCTACGGAGATCGCCTGGTAGTGCTTGTGCTGACGCCCACCGGGGTCGAATTGTGTCAGCGACTACTCTATCTGGTATACGTCCCGGCACCCGATATTAGTGGTGATATGTGGGCATTCGAGGAAAGCCCGGCCTCGCGCGGAGTGAAGGACCCACACTATCTCACTACGCCGGGAATGACGCTGGGTGAGTCACTGGCGGAACGCGAGCGAGAAAAGGCTGCGGCCCGGCTTCGGGCAATGCGTGACTATGAGGCACTTTCTCGCGACCTTCTGATCGCACTGCTTGTCGCATTGCTTTGTGCGCGACATCCCAGTGTGAAGACGGTCGTTACACCTGGCGCGGCAGTGATCAGCCGTGTGGCCAGATTCACAGGAATCTAGGGTTGAATCAAAGGGACGGATTCGTCCGGGTCAGTTGTCGGATGATCAACACCACAATGCCACTTTGCATAGCGGTCCTGATCTGCTCAGCTTCTACCCGCAGAGCGCTTTCGCAGGATCTCACACCATCAGCTTGTTATGACCATCCGCTTTGACGCCTCAAATCAGCGCTAGCCACGTGGTCATACTGCTGGTGTCGCAGGCATGATCAGCTCTGTTCAAGCCCTTGTAGATCACCTTGCTCACCCTATTGGGTGAGAAGCTCATTAGGCGCATTTACACCCGGTTCCCAGCGATCAACTGAATTCCGCCTCCAGCCTTTCGATTAGTGTTGCGCACCCGTTCCGCTACCGGCTTCGAAAGAGTCCTCGCCAATTTAACGGATAAACCGAACTCTTTTTCCCACGCTGCACGCGCATCGGAGTCACCGCTGCAGTTCCAGTTCCTGCGCGAACCTACCCGTATCAGTGAAAGTAACAAAGCTACTCTGAAATGGAGGCAATCCAATTCATGACAAAATTCCGCCTATCTCGAACGACGTCAAAGAAGCGCATGTGCGCGTGATGAAGATCAACTTATCGAGTTCTATGAAAGCAGCTCGAGTGGGTCTCTACCTAATCGAGGGTTCAACTGGCAATTAACCCATTGTTTCTATCGCTGGGCCGTAACCAGCACCCTGGCGATTTGATCAAATACCGGTCCCGTGGACGTTCCACGATGCCACCTTGCGAACGTCGCCGGTTGCTTGCAGAACGTTGAGAGCACACGTGTGCCTAAACACATGTGGTGACACACGTTTACCGCGTACTGTCGGACAGCGTTCGCGGTACGTTGCCGCGCTCACGCTGCAGGTCTGCGAGGTACCATGGGTGCATCAAAGTGCCCGATCTGTAGTGCCGATGAGGTGACGCCATCTGGGCGACTGGCAAAATCGAGCAGAAACTGGAAAGCACAGGTGTCACAGCTATGCGGACTTGCGGCTCGTTCTGATGCCAGCGAGACAATGGCTCTGGGCGATATCGGTATGTATGGTAAAGAGGAGCGTCTACGTCTTCTATCCTCATATACTCCTGTCAATATTTCTGCGTCGAAGGGGTTAAGGGTGATAATCGGTGCCGAATTCCGGCACCGGTAAAAGATTCAACGATGCCAGTACCCAAGCGCCTGCGCCAGAATCTGGCCCTGATCCTCGGTGTCTGCATCGGCAGTGCGACTCTGGCCGTGCTCTTGCTGCCAGACCGAGAGATGCTGCATGCTCGGGGTCCGATGAATACAGGTCACAAGGATCTGCGCTGCGAGCACTGCCACCAGCCCGCACGCGGCAGCCTGCGCCAGCAGATACAAGCCAATGCGCGCCATCTGCTCGGCCTGCGCGCCAGCCAGGCCGATTTCGGGCTGCAACCGGCAGGTAACCCCCAGTGCCTGGCCTGTCATGATCGTCCAACGGATCGACACCCGGTGTTTCGCTTTTACGAGCCCCGTTTCCAGGACGCCCGCAGCGCCATACACCCCGAGTCCTGCATCTCGTGCCACCTCGAGCATCGGGGTGTACGCGCCACAGTTCCGGGCCTCGACTATTGCCGGCACTGTCACGAAGACACCCGGCTGAAGCAGGATCCCGTCGATATTCCGCACGAGACTTTGATCGCAGATGAACAATGGACCAGCTGCCTGGGCTGCCACGATTTCCACGGCAACCATTTGATGGAGACTGCGCGAAGGCTCAATGACGCGATCGCTCCAGAACGCATCCAGGCCTACCTCGACGGCGGTACATCACCCTACGGAACGGACAAGCGCCACGAACCGCGCAAGGAACCGCGACCGTGAACAGTCGGTTGTTCCTGCTCACATCCCTGGTGCTGACCGCGCTGATCGTATTTCTGTTTGTCAGCGCGCCACCACCACTTTCGGAGCAGCCCACACCCGATGCAACCATTGCCGTCGAGTCCGTCCTCGCACTGGCGGAGTCGGAAAACGATGCCGTACGCGCGTTGTGGACCGCGGAGATCGTCGGCGCGGGCCAGCGGACCGGACTCCGGTTCAGTGAGGACTGGCGCGAACCGGACGAAGACGCTGGTCCGCTCCCAGCGCTGTTTCTGCGCGAAACCGCACGGAACCTGGAACGAGACCCGGTGCGGCTCAGCCTGTTTCTCGGCTCAGATGCGCCGATAAATCCGGAAAACGGCTTCAAGGGACTCCAGCAAGAGGCCTTTCTGCGGATGCGTGCGACCGGCACACCGCAATTTTTCCAAATGCCGGATACCGGTCTGCACACAGCCATGTTTCCGGATGAAGCCGTTACGGAGGCCTGTGTGGATTGCCACAACGATCATGAGGACAGCCCCCGGAAAGACTGGCAACTACACGATGTCATGGGCGCAACGACCTGGGCCTATCCGGATGCCCTGCTGACTGGCAATGAAATGATCACGCTGCTGGTGGCGCTGCGGTCGGCGTTTCGCCGCACGTACCAGGCATACATCGACAAGGCAGCAACATTTCCAGACCCGCCGGAGATCGGCCCGGTCTGGCCGCGGGACGGCAACTACCTGCCAACAGCCGACGTCTTCATGGAAGAACTGTATCAACGAACGGCACGGACCAGCCTCGATGCATTGCTCGAGGCAGGCACACAACCCACGACGGTCGATGACACTGACGGATAGGCCATGCAAAAATCTGCAGTCCTGTTTCCTCTATTACGCCGCGCCGGGCAGGCGGGCGGCACCGCGCCCCGGCCGGCCACCCGCTGGTCGATCATCGGCATCGCACTGGTCATAGGCTATGCTGCACAGGCCTTCGGAGAGTGGCACTGGCACTGGCTCGCTGGCCTGCAGGATATCGAGTTATACAAGCAGGTGACGGGGGCCGGGCTGGTGCTGTTGTTCGCAGTGCAGTGGCGCCTGACAGCAGCTCGCACCCGCGGCGCGACGCGACGCGCCAACCAGCTGCTGGTGCCGCATCGATACTGGGGAGCGGTCGTTCCGCTGTGCCTCTACCTGCACGCGGATAATTTCGGGTACGCCTACATCCGGGTCATGAGCCTTGGCGTTCTCGGCCTCGTGCTGGTCGGCTGCCTGCACCCGTCCGTTATTCGATTCAACCGCAACTGGCTGACGACCGCCTGGCTGGTCACGCACGTTGCGCTTGCCGCCACCCTGATGGTCGTGATCGGCTATCACGCCTTCAATGCGTTCTTTTACGAATGACCATGCTCTTGCACGACCGAATCGAACCGGAGACTATCTGATGAACATGTGCCTGATAGAGATTACGCGGGGCCATGAGAGAGCGCCTTCGACGAACGGCACCATGGGTCTGCGGTATTTCTCGGCAACGCCGACCATTCGATCGGACATGCGTGGTTGTGCCTTTCGCCTGCGATGACCTGGGTTTCCATCACGTAGACATGGCGGCGATGGCCATTGCCTTCATGCCGGACCGCAATGCCGGTGCATCAGCGGTGTTGTTGCACAACACGACTCCGCGGGTAAGCTCACGAGGCTTTGCCAGGTGAGACCCCGGGTTCGTCCAGTCAGAGGAGACCACACGGCTCCCTTGAGCGATTATCAGCATCGCCCCACTGCCAGATCGCCAGGTTTCAGGCGGACATTCTTCCTGTGCCCGAGTGTTGTCGATAAAGTTGAAACCTGAAGTGCTCAGTGGGAAGCTTGATATCTGTTCGTAAAGCAGATCACCGTGGCATACCTGCTCACGCTAAAGAGCGAGGCGTAGAAAAGCTCTATTGCGACGGACATCCATCAGCGTCAAAGTAATGAAACGTCTGGTTGTTCCATGGTGCAGAAACGCTGTGGCGCGGCCGGGAACGGATTAACCCTAATACGGATTCGATCAGGCGATCGGGGTCCACTTACATTGACACCTCAGGCAAACTGGCGCTAACTGCTCAAGGCCACCAGTCATATCTTCATGGGAGGAAGTTATGAACCATCAGGGTCGCCTCTTCAAAAACGAACGCGTCGAACTCACGGGCACACATTTTCATGGCTGTCGATTCGAAAACTGTGAGCTTGTCTATCGCGGCGATCGTCCACCGACGTTTGAAGACAACGAGTTCTACGACTCGGTGTTTCTGTTTACCGATGCCGCCGTGCGCACCATGTATTTTCTGTCTAACATGTACCACGCGGGCAAAGGCGGTGAAGAAGTTGTCGAGCAGACGTTCGATGACATTCGCCAGGGCAGAATTCATGGACACGAAGTCGCAACCGAGCGTCCGCATACAGCAGATCTCAGCCTGCGATGACCGATTACGCGTCAGCGTTGATTTGAGATCAGCAGCGTTTTTTTTGGCCCCGGCTTACTGAACAGTTCCGTTTGGAGTCTGGATTTCCCCCGTCCAGTAGACACCTCCCGGCTGAGATTGGACTTTCAGTGCCTGCGCGCACGTACCGGTATCAGTATAAGCAATCCGGCCGGAAGAGACCCTGCTCTACGGCATAGTCGAGACTTACTACCCGCAATTTCTCGTCCGTGTGTGTGGCGAATTAGTAGTCACCGCAAAATAGCAGACGAAATTGCAGTCTTGTAGCACCCGCATTCCTATCTACGATAGGTGTCTATGAAGTCCACACTTTTGCTCCTGGTTCACTGCTTGGTTCTTATCGCCAAGATTCTCCGGCCCGGCGGAATCAAAGCTCTAATCGCGGAAAATCTGATACTCAAACACCAGCTCACCGTGCTGAGCCGAGCCCGACAGAAAGCACCAAATCTCAAGGCAACCGATCGGCTCTTGTTTGGACTGTTGTCCTTGGTTGTTACACCAAGACGGCTGCGCTCGGTGGCAGTCGTCATCAAACCTGCCACTCTCCTGAAATTTCACCGTGCGCTAGTCAATCGGAAATATCGCCGCTTGTTCGGCAACAAAGATCATCGACGGCCCGGGCCTAAAGGTCCATCTCGGGAACTCATCGCTGCCATCGTCGAATTAAAACAACGTAATCCCCGCTATAGTTGCCCACGTATCGCATACATCATCAGCCACACCTTCGGTATCGAGATCAACAAAGACATCGTGCGACGCGTTCTTGCAAACCACTACAAGCCCAGGCCAGAAAACACCCAAGGTCCCTCATGGCTATCGTTTCTTGGTCACAGCAAAGACAGCCTGTGGAGTATCGATCTTTTTCGTTGCGAATCCGTCTTGCTCAAATCGCATTGGGTTCTCATTGTCATGGATCAATATAGCCGACGCATAATTGGTTTCGGCATTCACCCTGGCGATGTAGATGGCATTGCCGTCTGCAGGATGTTCAACCACGCTATTTCGGGGTCCGATGCAGCCCGCTACCTTAGCAGCGACAACGATCCACTTTTCCGATTTCATCGGTGGCGCGCAAATCTGAGAATTCTCGACATAACGGAAATCAAAAGTGTTCCGTATGCGCCTATGTCTCATCCGTATATTGAGCGAGTAATCGGCACAATTCGGCGCGAATTTCTTGATCACGTACCGTTCTGGAATTCACTGGATCTCGAAAGAAAACTGGGTGAATTCAAGGACTACTACAATAACTACCGAACACATGCCGCACTTGCAGGACAACCACCAACCAAGTACTGCCAACAAGCAAGCGAGGTGTGCGTCAACATCAACAACTATGATTGGCAGGAACACTGCCGCGGACTCTTCTACACACCAGTTGCAGCTTGACTACCAATTCGCCATGCACAGGTTGAGCCGAGATGATCCGTCAACAGATAGTGGGTCTCATAGCTCACCGTGCCACTTTGGTCGGTGCGAGTGACGATGGCTTCCCCATCGAGATAGCGCTTGATGACCTCCACCCCACCGGGCTTGAACGTCCGCTCTACGGAGCCGATGTAGTGTGTTTCGGACTCTGACGACTGACCGACATTGTCAATGCGCTTATAGCGATTGCGATTCGGGCCGTAGTAGACGGACACCGTATCACTGCCACGCACGATGGAAGTGGGTTTACCCATGACCGCGTGGAGGACGGATCGACCGTCCCCGGAGAGCATCGAGCCATTGGCATCGTAGGTGTAGGTGGCGCTTCCGGCAGCAGTGACCGCATGCGGGCGACTGCCATAACTGTAGCTGCCGACATTGGCATTGGTGTCCGTGCCACCCGCAGTCGTATACGCCAACTTACTTGTGATGTTGCCGAGGGCATCGTAAGCAAGTGCTAAGGTCGTGTTACCACCCTGTTGAACTTGCGTCAGCCGGTTCAGGCCATCATAGGTATAGGACTCCGTGATGTCCTTGAATCCGCCTCCTTCCAGCCCACTCTGATCGCGCTTCTGAGTGAGGTTACCCAGGACATCAAACTCAAGAGACAGCGACTGCAATGTCTGGAAACCAACATTTTCGGCATCAATATCGGTAGTTCGGCCCGTTGCCGGATCGTAGGTGCAGCCGCTGATCTTCGAGTGCCCGATCGGAGTGTGGCCGGAAGAGCCACTCGTAATAGCCACTTCTGGACGCCGCTAACAGTTGGCACATGGTGCGCACTGGATAGCGATCACTATGATCGGCGATAAAGCGGTACTTCACTCGGGCTGGCTTGCGAAGTACCGCGCGGCCTTTTTTAGTATGTCTCGCTCCTCCTCTGCACGGCGTAACTGCGCGCGCAGCTTGAGGATTTCCTTCTTCGCGTCGTTCAGCTCTGCCATCTGGGCATCGGCTTTACTGGGTTTGATCGCTTTGACCCATTTATGCAGGCTGTGAGCGGACACGCCAAGTCGTTCGGCGACCTCGGCTACTGGATAGCCTCGTTCGACGATTTGCCGAACCGCCTCGTCCTTGAATTCCGGGGTGTATCGCTGATTACTCATTCACTTCCTCCTATGCAAATAGAATAGGCTGAAAGTGTCCGCGGAACCCGGGGCATTCCAATGCGCTTAACTTGGTGTCCGGGAAACCTGGGGCAGGTCAGAATATCGTTCTCTTTCACAAGTCAGCACGGGGGGAGGAGCTGCCAATTCCAAAGGGTACTGTGCTTCGTGCCCACACACATGGCGTAGATGAAGATGGTCCCTATCCCGACTACATGGTTTGGGAAGAGGTCCCCCCGCCACGGGAGGAGGAGCCGGACGACGCTAGAGATCATTTTCGGGGTTTTGCAGGGCTTTTCGACATCCCTCAGTATCCATCTGATGATTTTGATGATCGCGAGCCTGCGGTTTGCGTCGATACCGAGACGATTGACGTCTATGTGATCAAGGCGGCAAAGTTTTCAACCTCTGACCATCGCGTGTCGCGCCGCCGCATAGAGATGGTCGACCCCAAGGGACCAGAGCCGGACTTCTGAACTAGCCGCGCCCGGGTCAGTGCCGCACTCTGGTTCCGCTTCGCTCTATCTGACGATCCGTTGCGATGAACAAACGGGACGCGATCCGCGGAGCGAGGTTTTCATTGCGGTGCGACCAACTCGCGAAAGACTGCGATTTGGCAGGGACGGCCGTTCGAAATCGAAACGTATCGCCGAAACGGAAGGTAGAGAAAATCGGCGGAGAGTCAGAGAGTCCGAGGCCACGAGCGGCTCTTCATCGTTAATGGGGGACACCGGTGTTCATTAAACTGATTTTGCGAAGATCGTTTAATGGAGATACCACCGATGTCCCACGCAGGAGTCATATTAGGCATATCTGACCTTGAGATCGAGAAGGTTGATCGGGACCAGGGCATCAAGGTCTATGCCCGGCCTACCAGACGCCCCTCGTGCATTCATTGCGAGCACGAGGGGGTGAGGATCAAGGCGACCCGTCAACGAACCCTCAAGCACACGCGTCAGGGTAACCAGGTGATGACCTTGCACCTGAAGTCGCCCAAGTACCACTGCCCACAGTGCGGGCGCTATTTCTGCCACCGGTTCAAGGGCGTTCGGCCGCGCTTCAGAGCGTCGGAAGCGTTTCGGCTCGAGGTGTTCGAAGCGCATGATGGCGGCGTCACTCAGCGCAAGATCACGCGCACCCACGGCATCAGTGCGGCAACCGTCGAGCGCTGGTATCAGAGCCATTGTCGGCAACGGTGCTCTGAGATGTCGAACCGCCCCTGTCCACGGGTATTGGGTATCGATGAACACTTCTTCACCCGCCGACGAGGGTATGCAACAAGCTTTGTGGATCTGAAGAACCACAAAGTCTTCGACGTGGCACTCGGACGCTCTGAACCGAGCTTAAGACGCTATCTGAGGCGTTTACCGGGCCGGGATCAGGTAAAGGTCATCGTCATGGATCTGTCCGAGACCTACCGCAGCATTGCCCGCCGGTACTTCCCCCAGGCCACGATCGTCGCCGATCGCTTCCATGTAATCCGGCTGGTAAACCAGCACTTTCTCAAGGTCTGGCAACAACAGGATCCCGAGGGTCGAAGCAACCGCGGATTACTGAGTCTGATGCGTCGGCACGAGTGGTATCTGTCCGATGAGCAGCGCGACAACCTCAGAAGCTATCTCGGAGAATGGCCCGTGCTCAAGGCGCTGTACGATGCCAAGCAGCGGCTGAACCGCCTCCTGCTGCTGAAAGCACTGAACGCCAGGAAAGCCAGAAGCACGTTGCCCGAGTTCCTTACGCTGATTGAGCAGCTCCACGTCAGTCCGCTCCACCGGCTCGCAAAAACACTCACCTCATGGCTTGCACCCATCGTCGCCATGTGGCGATTCACGCGCAGCAACGGCATCACCGAGGGCTTCCACACCAAGATGGAAATGATGTCGAGAAGAGCCTACGGGTTCAGAAACTTTGAGAACTACCGGCTGCGGGTCTTAACCCACTGCGGCTGGGATGGCATCATCAACCGGGTTTAGTGAACAACGGCCCATCCCCCATTAATCGGGTAGAGCCTGCGGCTGGGATGGCATCATCAACAGGGTTTAGTGAACAACGGCCCATCCCCCATTAATCGGGTAGAGCCAGACTCTATAGTGGCGGAGAGGGAGGGATTCGAACCTTCGATGTTTTCTTATTTTTCAGAAGCTTACAAAGCCACCGTGCCCAGATCGTGTCTATTGCCAGTCAGATTCGTTCGTCGATTTGTGGTCATCGGAATAAAGTTAACTGTAAGACAGTGGACGGACTCGAACTCGACGTCCTGGCCATGCCAGGCCACCCCTGATCGCATTGTCACAACCGGTATCAACTACCGGCTACCGCTCGAACA
Source organism: Pseudomonadales bacterium (assembly GCA_041395945.1). Lineage (NCBI taxonomy): Bacteria > Pseudomonadati > Pseudomonadota > Gammaproteobacteria > Pseudomonadales > Pseudomonadales bacterium. The sequence goes on along the minus strand of JAWKZN010000001.1, from coordinate 809,435 downwards.
GGAATCGGCCACAGGCAGGTCAAACTACCTCCCGCTGCCCATAGACAGGTACCTCTACACGCCACTCCAGTCGATTTTCGATTGCCTGCGCGACAGACAGGGCGGCGTCTTCTTCGCCATGAACGACATAGGTAACGGTGGGTGGCGTTACAAAATTACCCAGCCACTGCATCAATGCCGCTTCATCGGCATGCGCGGAAAATCCACCCATAGTAACGATCTTCGCTCGCACCTGTATCTCGCTGCCGAATAACCGTACCCGCTCCGCCCCATCCACCAAGCGGCGTCCCAGGCTTCCCTGTGCCTGATAGCCGGTGATGATTATTGTGCATTCGCTGCGATGAAGATTCTGTCGAAGGTGATGCCTGATCCGTCCTGCGTCGCACATACCGCTAGCCGAAATCACGATGGCACCAGATCGAATCTGATTGAGTGCCTTCGATTCGGCGACACTGCCAACAAAGTGGAGCGCCGGAAGATTATGTCCCTCGGTGCGCCAACTGGCGAGCTTTGCCGCTTCCTCATCGAACAGCGCCAGATGATCGCGGGTAATCTCTGTGGCCGCGGTCGCCATTGGCGAGTCTACGAAAATATTCAGATTGTGCAGCCGCCCCTGGCGAGTCAGATGATGTAAATAGTAGAGAACCTCCTGAGTACGGCCTACAGCAAATGCCGGGATGATCACATTACCTCTGTCTGTCGCATTGATCGCTGCAACAAACTCATCAAGCGTCGGACTCAACTGCTTGTGGTTGCGGCCCCCGTAAGTCGATTCCACCACCAGCACGTCAGCATGCTCTATCAGCGTCGGGTCCCGCAATATGGGACGTCCCGGTTGACCCAGGTCACCTGAAAAGACAAAGCTGACTTTCCGCTCTCCCTCACTTACCCACACCTCGATGATGGCCGACCCGAGAATATGACCGGCATCGCGAAACCTGCAGTCAACGGCACTATGAGGAGATATTTTCACGTCATAGGAAACCGCCACCAGCTGCTTCAGACAGTCCTGTGCGTCAATGGCGTCATATATCGGTGGTTGCGCATTCTTACGACCGTGGCGTTCCGCCCGCTTGGCATCTTCTTCCTGGATGTGGGCACTGTCCGGCAGCATGACATTCAATAGATCAGCGGTTGCTCGGGTTGTGTAGATGGGCCCCGTGAATCCGGACCGGGTCAACTTAGGTAACAGACCACTGTGATCAATATGCGCATGGGTCAACAATACAAAATCGATCGATCTTGGATCGAAACCGAAAGGCTCCAAATTTCGTGCTGCGACCTCACGGCCACCCTGAAACATCCCGCAATCCACCAGGAAGCGAACTTCGTCGGAATCGATCAGATAGCATGAACCCGTGACTTCACGAGCGGCACCGAAAAACTGTAGTTCCACAGTTACTCCCTATAGTAGCGATTAGTAGCGGTCGAAAAGCGAGCCACGAGGCGGCGGACACGCATCTCTCTATTGCTGTAAATAGTCGTTTAGTGCAATGCCTATGCCGAAGCGATCGACGTGATGGTCGTAATCGAGCAAACTCTCGCCATAACCATTGAAATAGATAGCGTACACTCGAAGAAAGTTGCTCAGGGGATAGCTCCAAGTGAATTCCAGCGCGCTCTTTTTGGTACCTGGTCGCAACATCAGGCCAAAGGTGTTTCGATTCGGTGTGTAAAGCGCACGTACTTCGCCGTAACCGAGATAGCGATAGAGGTCCGGGTTGTCATCGCCCTCGGCATCTTCCGGCAGCCGATACCAGGCCTTTATGGATAGCGCGAGATCACCGCCATCGATGGCGACGTTGGCAAACACACGATTCCAGCTGCGGGATAAGCGCGTCGGACGACCGTTGGACTGATGCACGAAACCGAGGTCCCAGCCAGCGATGCTGTAAGGTCCAAAATCTGGGCCGCCATAGTGACGCACAAACAGTTCCGGCTCGTGATCGCTTTCGCGAAATGCCGAAGAGAAGTCGGTGTTGTAGATCTGCCACCAGGATTGATTGGTGTAGGCAAAAAAGAGCGTGCTGTCAGGTACTATCAGGTTGTGTGCAAGCGGCAGTTTGAAGCTCACCTGAAACTTCGCCTCCTCGTGCTTCACCTCCTCGCCGAAATCCAGAAAATCGAACGGCGCATTGTTTGGGTGCGCATTGTAGGTGTACGGCAACACATAGTTCGACCGATGCGCGGTGAGCGTGTACGGCCGATCCATGGTGTCGATCTCGGAGACGAAACGGCGCCGGATCGCACTCGTCTCGACATCGCTATCGGCGCGCTGATCCCGACAAAGCATGCGGATTTCGCTGACAGTCGTGGTGTCACTCGCCTGCCGTACAGACTCGACAATGCAATCGTCAATCTCGTTGGCTGACACTGGGCTGGTCAACGCTACGACAAAAAGTAACAGCCACCTCCAACCCGATAGGTTTTCCGCCCTTACCATGGGACTGTACCGTTATTCATGTCAGCGCCTTCTAAAATCGCTTGGCGGCAAGCCAAAGCGTCTCCCCACCGAGCACCGTCAGTGCGATCATTTGCAGCCAATGGATCTCGGGTCCGACACCCTTTAAAACAATACCGCGAATGATGACCAGGAAATAGCGCAGCGGATTGAAGTAGGTCAGTCATTGAATGATCGTCGGTATATTGGCAATAACTTACATGAATCCCGAGAGGAGGAACGACGGCAGAAAGGTCAACACCATCGCAAGTTGACTCGCGAGCAGCTGGTTACGGGTGAGATACTGATCAGCATGCAGAGCGAAAGCGCGAAACCTTCACGACGGCGACCGTCCGTCGTAAAAGTGCTCCAACACCGTTACCGCTGCCTCGGCGGTTTCAACTACCGTAAACAGCTCCGTATCCGCGGGACTGATCACACCCTCGTCGGCCAGAAACTCAAAATCCACCGCGCGACGCCAGAATGCTGCACCTACAAGCACCACAGGGATGCGCGAAATTTTGCCTGTTTGCATCAGCGTCAGCACATCGAACAGTTCGTCGAGGGTGCCGTAGCCACCCGGAAAGACGACCAAAGCTTTGGCGCGCATCAGAAAATGCATCTTGCGCAAGGCGAAGTAATGAAATTGAAAGCACAACTCTTCGCTGATGTATCTGTTCGGTTCTTGCTCGTGCGGCAGTTGAATGTTAAACCCTGCACTTCTCGCTCCAACATCGTGGGCTCCCCGATTGGCAGCCTCCATGATGCCGGGGCCGCCGCCAGTCACCACCACGAAATCAAGCCGTTGATCCTTCTGAAAGCGTTTCGATATCAGTGCGGCAAAATTGCGAGCTTCGTCATAGTACGGTGCGTACTGGACCTTTTTTCGCGCCTCAACCAGTGCGCGTTGACGGCTGGCATCCGCCGGGTGCTCGCCGCCATTCGCCAGCAGGTCCGCGAGACGAGATTCGGCCTCATCGATTGGCAGCAGGCGTGCGCTGCCAAACACGACCACGGTAGAACGAACCCTGGCTTCACGCAGATACCACTCGGGTTTCAGCAACTCAAGTTGCAGTCGCAACGGTCGCAGGTCGTCTTTCGCAAGAAAATCGACGTCCTCGAACGCCAGTCGATACGACGGATGTTCGGCCGGGCGTTGTTGTGGACTATCGTCATTCATTCTCTTGCTTACCTATGCCGCCTGCCTCATTCGATCCCGCCCTTCACCCAAGGACACGAACACGTCTTCCATCGATGGCCTGATAGGCTCGATACGATCAGTGCGCACACCGGCCGCCACCAGCGCCGCACGATTCTCGTGACTCGCCGTCTCTGCTTTGGGTGCAACAACGTGTAGTCCGTTACCGACGAGGCCCGCCTCCTTGACTGAGTCTAGTGCTTCCAGCTTTTCGATCACATCCTGGGGTCGCTCGCACTGCACGTCCAACACCGACCCCTGCATCGGTCGTATTTCCAACTCCTCGGGCGTACCCACGGCAATGTTCGCAGTAGGCTGGCCGTAGAAGACAACAAGAGCCACCAACTCAACGACAGCAATGACAGGTCCGACTACGATGAACCTCTTCTTCACCGTAGGGCTCAGTCGTCACCCGCGGCTGGCGGAAACGCCGCAAACAATCGAGTGACAGCCTTGTCGATGGATATTGAGGGATCTTGCCGGTCCGTGCCTGATATCGTTTTCGTTGCCCAGCCGTGCCAGACGGGTTGCTTGGTCCTGCCATCAAAAATATCCACACCCAGCGTACCTTCGGAGTACATACGGTGCACGACTTCGGTGTCATCGTAGTAACGACCGTACAGGTGCCATCCCCAGGCACCTCGATAGTCGGTTGGATACGAAGTTACCTCGATCCGGTCCCGGGTACCCACGGTGTAGGCGACTACAAAGTCAGCGGCGCCGCGATCGGACGTATACACGAATCCCTTACGCACCAGTTCACCGGCAATCGCATCAACGATTTTTTTCCGGGTTAACGGACTGACAAACGGATCAAGACCTGTGCCAACAATCAACGGCTCATCGGCAATCCAGCTGAAACTTCGATAGCCTTCGAATGACACGGACTCGTCATGGTGCGACCCAGACTTTATCGTGGCGCAGCCGCTGAGAAGCAGTCCCAAGAATAGAAAATAGGCAACCCTTAGCCGGTCCCTTTCAATTGCATTGATGCTTTTCATCGTTTGACTCCTCATGCTTTATTCATTGGCTCGCGCGCCTGGGCTGTGGACTCTGCGAGTCCGGAACAGGAACGAACTCAATCGTTTTTCGCTGGCCTTGCCGTAGAATCTCGATCGTCAGTTGTTCGCCGCTGGGCAGCGCGCGTATGGTGTCTCGCGCCTGCAGTACGGCCCCGGGAGCGACCAGACGGACACCGTTAGCGGCGAGAATAATGTCGCCACCCACCGCTAGGGGCCGTCCGTCTACCTCAATGATAATATCGCTCTCCCTGAGTCCCATGGCCTGAGCTGGCGATTCCTCGGCAATTTGTTGAACGAGCATGCCGGTTGTTTGTGGCACGTTTAGCGCGCGAGCAAGATTGGGCGGCAGCAACACGCCAAGGAACCCGGGCCAGAACGAGTGATTTTCGATCACCAGTTCGCGTGCAGAATTGATGGTGACCGCAAAGCCGAGCCCCTCCGAAAAACCCGAGCGGCTGCGTATGTGGCTGACAATACCGATTAACTCGCCATCTTCATTGAACATCGGACCACCGGAATTACCCGCATTGATCGCAGCATCGGTTTGTATCAGATTCGCATAACCAGAGCCCTTCGACGCGTCGGCTCGATGCAGGGCACTGACATAACCAACCGTCAGGGTGTGGCTCACTCCGTACGGTGCACCGATCACGAATACACGATCACCCACCCGGGCGTGGTCTGAATCACCCAACGTGACGGGCTCAATGTCCGACACTGGCGCTTCGAGCGTTAACAGCGATACATCGGCAAAGCGTTCCGAACTCGTCACGCGAGCACGTCGCGTCGTGCCGTCGACCAGCCTAACCTGAATACGGTCCGCGATTTCGACGACGTGACTGGCCGTCAGAACTTGATCATGGGCAATGAGCACCCCGGAGCCTAACCCCATTTCACTCGCAGGTGTCGTGCCATTCTCCTGCGGTACTGATGACGAACTCAGGGTCCGTATCTCGACCACCGCAGGATTCACACGTGCAAACGTATCAGTGAGGTTCGTCGTCGCGGCTTGCGAGACATTCGTCAGCAGCACCGTAGCGATCAACGATATCGCCAGTCGTGCCAGCGGTTGGAGTGGTTTGGCAGTCCCAATCGCCCTCATTGGTTGCTCGTCCTTAGCAACTACTTTCATTCCATGTACCCAATTGGACATATTCATCGAGACGCTGTCGCAACAAGCTCGCCCACCCCTTTGCGACGAGGCGAACTTCCGACCAAGCTGTCACGGTACTGAACTCGATGAAGAGATCCGCGTGATCAGCCGCTCGACGATCAACTGCCCGCGCAAGAATTTCATCCGTCACAGCATCGCGCAGCTCGAGCACCAATGTGGCTTCGCCAATCGAACGGAGATAAATATCGCTGCGACCGATCGGTTGCGGCGGCACGTGCGATACCACATCGATCAAGGGCGCACGAATCAGCAGCACGTCGCGCGCCGCCCGATCTGCCAGTCCATAGAAGCTGCTTTGCGATAACTGTTGTTCAAACGCCTTGTGGACGATGTCCTGTAGTTTCGCTTTCGCCACGTCACTGAGCGGAAAATCCCCTTGGGTACTCGTTCGCGAGTGCAGCGTCGATCTCGACTTGACTTCGCGGCAGGAGACCTCGGTGGGCTCGAGTGGTACGTTACGATAGCGCGTCAGGTCCAAGTCGGGCATCGCCCAGGCTTCGTCAAGACTGGGTTGCTCGACACGATGCAGTCCGTCGTATGTGATTGGGCCTTCCGGCTCGATTCGTACCGCAGAGTCGCTGACACAACTAGAACTGCCGAGCATTAAACTCACCGGCCAAACAGCAATCATCCTGCGATTCATTTCACCCCCCCATGGGCTGCTGGGTCGGATCTTTCAACAACGCCCACCACCCAGTCGCTGTGATTACGAGCCATGTAGTGCTGCGCAGGGTCATTGCCACCACGGTGCGTGTCTCGAACGCACCGCCGCTGCCGGTGTGCCAACCGAACGCCGCGAAAACGATCAATGTCGCCATGGCAATGCCGAGCGCCACTCGGGCAGCCCACTGTCGCCGAAACCACAAACCAACACCGGCAACGACATAGGTAAAGCCCGCCAAGAAGTTGAACCACAGCACGAAGGGCACGTAGTCTCCTGCGGCCAGTCGCGCCATACCGTCAACAAACAACACTGCGCCGCCCTCGCGGATCGTCATCAGCCCAAACAAAGCCGCAACGACGCCTGCGACCCGAAGTGCCAGTGTCCAGACCGTCGACTTCATTGAGTTCATCTCTCAATCCGGTTAGTTAGCATGTAATTACACACTAACTATCATCCCCGCTAATCATCACTGTGGAATCTACGTATCGTTACCCAGATCGGAGCACCGAGCTAAGTACTTGTGTCGCCCGAGCCTTTAATGCCGCGCACCCTTCCAGATAACCATTGACCGTCGCTCGAAAGTCGACGATTACCACCTCACGCTCTGTCTTGTCAGCCGTCGCGACCAACGAAGCAGACCGCGCAAGAGGAAAAATGCCAATGCTTTGAAACAGATGCCAAGCAACTAATAAACTTTCTTGTTGTAGTGTTGGGGTCGATTTATCGCGCGACCGATCAAACACGATGGGCGGCAACACAAGCACAAAGGCTAGGCCATGAATATGCCAAAGCAACCCACCGACGTTTGAAAGGCGTCCTGCTGAAAGTTCTTGGTCATGTGGATAAGAATTTGATTGTCGCCACAACAAAGGGATGCGAGCAGTCTTTCCGATTCCGGAAGCGCACCCGCTCCGCGGGCAACTCCTGTTGCTTGGCCAACACCAGATAGTTCACGGCGGCAAAGCCGCTGTAGAGCATCATCGCACCCTGATTTCCTGGAACGCGCATTGGCCGGTCGATATAGATAGCACCGGCAAACAGGGCCTGGTGCACAGCGATAAACAAACCCCATTGCATTTCCATCCGGCCGGCAATACTCACTGTCACGTCGACGACTGCCTAGAGTGACATTCTAAGAATGCTCCTTGTTACCTATGGCTGTTCGTCGAGGGACGGGCTGCGCAAGATAACGACACCGAACATCGACACCGCCACCACCATACTCGCGCCACCGATGATGACCAGGATAGGGGGCAACCCGAACCACAGTTCCGCCAGGATACCGAGCGGCATCAGCATGCCGGTCAGTGCCAGCCACGAAATAACACGCGCAGCACGAGCCTGGATCGGCAGTCTTAACAAGAGATAGCCGACGAGAACGTTCAAGAAAGCAAAGAGGTTGCCGTGCACGTGCGCAAGTCGTGCTTCGAAATGTTCGCCGATCGCATAGGCCGCAATCCATTGCTCTTTTCCGGGCGCAAAGTCTCGCAGATAAATCAGAACGAATCCGTAAACCATGAAGCCAGCTATGAACAGAAATCCTGCACTCAAGTTTCTCTTACCCATCGGTGTAGCCTCTTTCAATCGCGCTTAATTACGCTTGGCAAGACTCTGTGAGTAGAGCCTCATTCTGTGAATATGTGTCTGCGTCATGTCGACGTTGCTGCGCTGCAGCAGTGATTCGAAACAAAACCGGGATATCCACCAGTCGCAGCAGCCGGGCTGCCCATGATCGCCTCGGCCCGTCAGTCAACGTATTCACAGTTTTGATCGGTGCGCCAACCTCCAGTTTGGTACGATCTCGGCATATTTAATTAGCTATTAATTGCTCACTATATTAGTTCTAAGTTAGGCCATGTCAATACGTTCTCCGGTCATCGAGCAAGCCTGATTGACATGCAGCGACATAACCGGTGTGCTCTACCACCAACAGATAGATAACGCACTCTCACCGCTGCGGTATCAGTCGACGAGTAACCTTGCTACACAGCAGACAACAAGATAAGTTAGCGCGTAGATACTTACCAGAAACGGGACAAACCTGCATGCGAGTACGAAAATCTGCCGATGAACGCAAAGCCGAAGTGGTCGCCGCAGCACTCAGACTCGCCGACGAAATAGGACCCGATCGAGTTACCACCGACACGCTGGCGAGTGCGGTGGGTCTAACGCAGGCGGGGATTTTCCGCCACTTTCCAAAAAAACAGGACATTTGGGAGTCGGTGGCGGACTACATCAGCGCGCAAATGCGAAAACGCTGGGTCAGCACCGAGCGCCGCAAGGATGACGTTCCCGAAGAGCGGCTGCGCCGCCTGGTACTCGGGCAGCTCCGCCTGATCCAGACATTTCCAGCAATACCGTGCTTGTTGTTCTCGCGGGAGCTGTTAGTCGAGAACGTGCGGCTGCGGAACACATTTGCGAAACTGCTGGGCCAGTTCCATCAACGTCTGTCAAAAAGCGTGGTAGAGGCTCAAAACACAGGAAATTTTCGTTTGGACATCAACCCTGATGATGTCGCGTACCTGCTGATTGGACTCGTCCAGGGCCTCGCGGTGCGCTGGTCTGTGAACGAGCGACGCTTCAGCATTGTTAAAGAAGGTGAGCGGCTGCTTCTCTTACAACTGAGCGGTTTTCGCACCGTCACCTAGCTCCCTCTCCCTTGCAAACATACTATATAGCGACTGTACTCTCGCGTGTCGCTACATCAGCATGGACAATGAAGAAACTGACTCATCGACTCAAAGCCAACCTACGAATTCTTCTGAGCCACGGTCGTCAAAACCGCACCCTGTGCACCACTTGCGCACCCATGGGCTGAACGACTTATTGGGTCGATCCGACGGGAGTTGCTCGACCAGGTACCTTTTTGACCGATCACGATCTAGGAAGGAAGCTGTCGCGCTAGATGGAGTGTACCTACCGGTCTTTACAGGCTAATGAAATGAGTCAATTCCTGCTAGGTGCAATAAATATCGTGCAGGGCGCGGATGACCGGTAACGCTTTGCTATTCGCGATTGCATAGTAGATGTTCTGAGAATCTCGGCGCGTAGTCACCAAACCCTCCTCGCGCAGCAGCGCCAGGTGTTGCGACAATGCTGACTGACTCAAATTCACCTTCTCGTTCAGTGCTGATACGGAAGATTCACCCTCAATCAGCGCGCAGAGCAGTAGCAGACGATTCTCATTAGCCAGTATCTTCAGCAGCCGAGCGGCTGAATGCGCATTGGCGCGCATGGATACCAAATCGATTGCAAGAAGAACGTCCATTTCAGGTGAGATCAGTTCTTTTTAGATGCTCACCCTGGTGTCCAGCAAATTCCTGCTCGCTCACTTTTCCATCACCATCCGTATCGTTGTCGGAAAATTCCGACTCGCTGGACGGGTGCTTCATCGCTCGTCCTTCACCCACTCTGCGGGCAATTCTCTGGGCCACGGACCTGATGGTACTATGCTTAATCGATCATCGCGTCTCCATTTTGATCGAACTCGGTGCAGGCAGCCTTACGCTATCTAAGACCACCACTGAACTCTGCGCTTTCCGTTGTCGCCTCGAAGGCGACCACTGAAGGCAAGGGGGCGATCAAACGCTTCCTAATTCTGAGTATTCAGTGGTGGTGGTCGTCAACCTCGCCCCTGACCGCCTCGTTTTCCTTTTCCTTGGCCTTTTCCTAGACCTTTTCCTTGGCCTTGACGCTGACTCTGATCCTGATTTGCGGTCTGTTTATCCCGGGTCTGCACCCTATCCTGACTACGCTCCAGCTCAGTTTGTCCCTTGGGATCCTGAACTTGCTTACGAATCTGCTCGCGGTTCTGTTCCCGGGAGGGCTCCGTTCCCTCAGCCGCAACCGAGAGGCTCGATAGCCCCATGCCCATGGCGATCAGCAGAATACTCGTCGTGAAAGCAGGTCGGTACATGATCGTATCCTTTATATTAGATACTTCTAATGTAAAGAAGCCGACGACCCACCAACATAAGTAGTTCTGCCTAGGTAAGCGGTGCCTTCGATCTTGATACTTCTTTAGCGAACGACCTCCTACCAATTAAGGGCACCACAGGAGGCAGGGCAGTGTCGGGGATGATGCGCGCTTTGTCACCCATCCTCACATGCAGCACTCTCGGCGTCGGCCACCTGAGTCTCGGTGGGGCGCAGGTCAAGATCCGGGCGCGAAAGCATGTCGTACTCATTCAGCGCGTTTCGGCACGGGGCTGTTCGCTGCCTGCCAGCACCAGCTTAGCCCCTGCCTCGGCGCTGGCTACCGTCGCCGCTGCCTGACTCCGCTGGGATTCCAGCTCGGCCTGACGGGCGATAAGAACGATCCAAAGAGAATTGCTACGAGGCATATGTCCTGACTTTCTGGCACACACTTTCTGAGAAATAAATCTAACCACAGCAATAGACACTCGTGTTGCCATAATTCGACCCGCAGCAAGCCCTTGCCCCATTCAATGTTCCGCTTCGGCAGGCTCCACCCGGGTCCAGCCCCAATCGTCAAACAACACGTAGACGGCCGGAATAACAACCAGTACCAGCACGGTAGTGGTAAGCAAGCCAAATACCACCGAAATAACCAGCGGTTTGATCGAGGCCGACTGCACACTGGTTTCTGCCAGCAGTGGCAGCAACCCGGCGATGGTGGTAGTGGAGGTAATAAGAATGGCGCGCAAACGGTCTCGGCTGGCCCGCACCGCGGCAACGCTTGCGCTCAATCCCTTGCCGCGGTGCTCCTTGATGAACTGAATCAGCAGGATGGCATCGTTTACCACAATGCCGGCCAATGACGCGGCGCCAATCAACGATGGCATGGAAATATACCAGCCCAGCAGCACATGCCCCCACACCGCACCGACAAAAGCCAGCGGAATGGCCAGCATGACGATAAACGGCTCGGCATAGCTGCGAAACTGGAAAGACAGAATAATATAAACACCCAGCAGACCGATCAGCAGACCGCGCACGATCGAACCGCCAGTTTCCGCCGAACGAGCCACCTGGCCTTGAAAGCTGACCGCAACTTGCGGATGGCGCTCCTGGAACTGGGCGAGCCAGTTGGCGCGCATAGCGCTGACAACGGCCTGGGCACTGGCCTCCTGAGCATCCACATTGGCCTGTACAGTCACCGTGCGGCGGCCGTCCAGGCGAGTGATCATCGCCCAGTCCCGCTGGTCATGTGTTTGCACTACGACATCCAGCGGCACCTGCCGTCCGTCGGGTAACACAATAGTCTGGTCGGCAAGATCATCCAGGCTGGATCTGTCGCGCACATCCTGGCGCACGAGTATTTCCACATCACGCTGACCAATGCGCTGGGTATCGGCAATATCTCCCAGGAAGGCTGCACGCAGCTGGGACGCCACCGTTTCAGCGGTCAATCCCAGCGCGAAGGCACCATCCTTCAGTGTAAAAGCGCGCTGCGGCTTGCCGGGGCGCAGGTCATCGATGATGTTGTATACCGCGTCGTACCCCGCCAGATGCTCGGCCACGTCCAGCGCCGCTGCCTTGAGATCATTTAGGTCCACCCCCTGCAGGCGCACCTCGATGGGAATACCAGCGGGTCCAAAACCCGGCTCCTGGATGATCAGGCTTGCGAGCCCAGGTATGTCACCAATCTGTTGCCGCCAGGCTGTGGTCAGTTCGTCCAGCGTGATGGTGCGGCGTTCAGCACTCAACAGATCCACCATCACAGTGGCCACATGGGCACCGGCCTCCTGAGCGCTGGGGTTGTAACTGAACCGCACCTGCATGGCCACCACCAGCGAAGCACCATCCGGCTGCTCCGGCGTGAGGGCCTCATTGAGTTCCCGCAAGGCCTGGACAACCTGTTCGGCGACGCGCTCCGTGCGCACCAGCGGCGTACCCTGCGGCAGCAGCAGCCGCGCCTCCAGAGTGTCGCCATCAAGATCCGGCATCGCTTCCGTGCTGATATGACCACCGGCAAGAAAGCCCAGAGTACCGAGCAACACCACCAGCACCCCACCCAGCATCGCATGTCGCCACTGCACGGACTTATCAGCCAGCCAGCCAACACCTTCACGGAACGAATCGAAACGTCGGTCAAAGGCCAGCCGAAAGCGCGACTGCTCAGCACTTTGCATTGACGCTACGCTGCCCTTGAGATGATGTGGCAGAACCCAGAAGGCTTCGATCAGACTGGCGAACAGTGCCGCGATCAATACTACCGGCAACACTTCCAGTACAGCGCCCAGTTCACCGGCCAGAAACGACAGTGGCGCGAACACCCACACCGTGGTGAGAAAAGAAGACATGACACCGGGCAGAACCTGCAGGGTGCCATCCACCACCGCTTGCAGCGGGGAGACACCCTGTTGTGCCTGCACGGCAATATTGTCGGCAATGACAACCGCATCATCCATGACGATACCGATGGCCATCAACAACGCCACCAGTGTGATCATATTCAGCGACAGTCCACTCAGGCTCATGACAAAAAATGCGCCCGTGAATGCCACCGGTAAGCCGAGCACCGCCCATAGCGCCAGGCGCGGCCGGAAGAACAGCCCCATCACCACTATCAGCAGGCCCAACCCTGCCACACCGTTGCTTACCAGCATCTCCAACCTATCGCGCACAATGCTGGTCATATTCTGTGTCAGCGTCAGTTGTATGCGTCCATCGAGGCCCAGGCGCTCGGCTGCCACCAGTGCGGACAGCTCCTCCAGCACTTTCAGCGCATCGTCGTGCAAGGTCTTGCTGACCTCCAGCACCACCGCCCGTTCGTCATTGAAAAACACCTGCGCCTCGGGTTGTTCCCCCACCTCCTGCAAGTTTGCAATCGCGCCCAGTGTGAGCTCACCACCAGCCGTGCCGGACACCACCACGAGATTCGCCAGCTGTCGCAGGCTGCGCCGCTGGTCGGTAAAACGCAGCAAAACATCCTGATCCGGGGTCTCCAGCGTACCCAGCGGAACATCGATACTCTGCTGGCGCAGCCGCATCGCCAGGTCTCTGGCCGAGAGCCCGTATTGACCCAGCACGGCCCGCGGCACCTCGACCTGCCACTGGCGCTGGGACAGCCCCTGCAGCGTGACCTTGGCCACGCCAGGCAGCGTCATAACGCGTTCTTCGAGTTGCAGCGCGTAGTCTTCGAGCTGGTTCAGGGACATGTCACCACTTACTGCTACCGCTGCCACCAGATCACTGCGGTGCAACTCCCGTACTACCGGCGGCTCCGCTCGTGCGGGTAAGTCGGTGAGGGCGTTGACCTCGGTATCGATATCACTCAAAAAGCGGATGGCTTCGCCGCCGGATAACATGGTTGCCCTGGCACGGGCCAGGTTGTCCTGAGCTACACACACCAGCTCGTCGAGAAATTCCACACCCTTGATCGCATCGTGCAGGCGTCGGCATACCGCATCTTCCACATCGGCAGCGCTGGCACCGCGATAGATCACCTCGACGCTGACCTCGACGGGACGGTAATCCGGAAAGGTCTCGCGCTTCAGGCCGGGAGCTGCGAACAGACCCGCCGCCAGCAGCAGGATCAACAGCAGATTGGCCGCCGTGGGATGGCCCGCGAACCAGCGGATCACGGCGCTGGGCCTTGCATCAGCCCCAGCGCTAATCGCCGCAGGTGCTGCTCCAGCGCCAGGTCCCGTTGCGGAAGGACCACCGCACCCGCCACTGCCGGCGCCAGGTCGTCGACAATCAACATTTCGCCTTCCACCAGCCCGGCTTCGATCACCGCCAGACCCAGTTGCTCAAAGGCCACCGTGACCGTGCGCCGCTGCAGGCGGTCATCGTCTCCCAGCAGATAGACTTCACCCTGATGCACAGTCGATGCCGGCACGGCCAGGAGGGGCTGCGGACTGTCGGTCGCAAAGCTTACCTGCACATACATATCGCGCTGTAGCGCAGGCCGCTCGGGCAATCTTGCAAGGCCGTAGGGTTCATCGACGGTGACCACGATCCGCGCGCTACGCGTGCCCGGATCGAGGCCGCTGGCTACTCTGCTGACCCGCGCAGGCCAGCGCACGTCCGGGAAACCGGCCAATGTCACTTCGCTGCGAATAGCTGGAAAATCCAGCCGCTGGGAGAGATCAAGTGCAGTGGCCTGGTCTGAAACAGGTATCGACACAGCTGCCATAACGCGGCGCAGCATGGCCAAGGGCACCTGCGCTTCGACTTCAGCCAGCTCAATGTTGTCGGCTAGAAACAGCTGTTGACCGGCACTGACATACTGGTGTTCTTCCACCGCCACCTCCCTGATCCTCAGGTCATATGGCGCGATGAAGACGGTATCTTCGAGGTCCTCTTGTGCCTGTTCCAATTGTGTAGTGGCACGTTGTGTTTGCCCATCCAGGTACATCTGTTTCGAGGGTAACAGCGCTAACTGATTATCCAGAGACTGCACAAGCTGGCGCTGCGCAAGTGTTGCGCGGTGCTGATCATCGAGCCGGGACTGCGACACAGCATCGGTATCGGCCAGCTGTTGAATGCGGTTGAGCTCGCGTTCGGACAACTGCAGCCGCTCACGTTCAAGCTGCAACAACTGCCGGGTATTCTGTGTTTCCATCGTCAGCTGGTCCCGCTCGGCCGCGAGCGATGCCAGCTCGGCTTCTGCAGCGGCAATCGCCAACTCGTAGCGACTCGGATCCAGTGACAGAAGCGGCGTACCCGCCGACAGCAGCGTGCCGCTGTTGAGTTGTGGGTGACGCTGCACCACTCGTCCGGCCACATTAGCCACTGCCTGCCAGGTTCGTGCCGGACGACTTATCCCGAAGCCCTTCGCCGTCAGCACAAACGGCATGGATTTTACTTCGATTACCCTTAGACTCAGGGACTGGGAACCCACCTCACTACGGGCCGGTTCCTCGCGGCTATACACTAACAGCCCAAGGAGGATAAGCCCGCCCAGTAAACCGGTGAGAGCGAGACTTTTTCGATTGCCAATCTGCTTCAAGGCCATGAAGCACCTCCCTTGAACAGAACCAAGTAGAGATCTGCAAGTATCGAGTCGATGTTCACGAGCACCTGATCAACAGGTCTGCGGATCATCCCCAACAGGTAGTGCTTCAGTGTCCGCGACTCCAGCGATACGAAACTGATCAATTCGCATTTTCCCGATGCGCTCCGCACGATGGCTTAGCCTCAGGTCCGAATGCTCGTATCTTCCATCATCAGAGAGGGTTTTCAGTGATGTGATGAACTGCCACTGCCAAGGCGCCGATACCATAGTCAGTTGCATGAATCGGCATGGAGGAGTCCATCGCGTGAATACTACGACCATTGGTATTGATCTCGCAAAATCTGTCATCCCGGCTTCGTTGGCCAGGGCGTTGCTTGCCGAGCTCGACGTTCATCTTCCTGCCGGTACGATTGGCATCATTTCACGTCTTCACTTGATGTTCCACACAGCCCCGCCGCTCCTATCTGCCTCTCTCGGTAACGCGATCACAGAGATAACCGAACCCGAAGCAAAGCTTGGCCAGATCGATCTCGAACTCTGGCGTCTGGCCAGCGACAGTCCACTCGCTCAGGACCTGCTCACGATACCGGGGAGAGATGTGACCTGTCCCAGGATTCCCGGACACCTCAGATAGGTGCGTGGAATGCCCCGGGTTCCGCGGACACTTTCAGCCTATTCTATTTGCATAGGAGGAAGTGAATGAGTAATCAGCGATACACCCCGAATTCAAGGACGAGGCGGTTCGGCAAATCGTCGAACGAGGCTGTCCAGTAGCCGAGGTCGCCGAGCGACTTGGCGTATCCGCTTACAGCCTGTATAAGCGGGCCAAAGCGATCAAACCCAGTAAGGCCGATGCCCAGACGGCAAAGCTGAACGATACGAAGAAGGAAATCCTCAAGCTGCGCGCCCCCTCACCCTTCGGGGCGCCGTCGCTTTCGTTCCTGCGTCCAACTCGCTCGCGCGGGGATGAGCCTGGACTCACCAGGGATTGATTCGTGCGCGCTTTGCGCGCGCCCTCACCCCCTCGGGGCGCCTTCGCTTCTGCTCCTGCGTCCAAACTCCCTTCGGGAGTTTGTCGAACCGGAGGGTTCTGCTTTCTACCCTCCCTCTCCGCCATATAGAAAAGGCCCCATCGGGGCCTTTTCTATATGGCGGAGAGGGAGGGATTCGAACCTTCGGTGTTTTCTTACTTTTCAATATGTTATGACGGTATCGCGTCCAGATCGTGTCTATCTAGCGGCTCATTACAGCCCCCGCCGCCTCCCCATTCGAGTTCAGTTTGACGAGTCGGCGGAGAAATAGTAGAAAGGCGGATAGTATTTCTACCATTAAAGAAACCACATGTCGCTGAACATCAAGAGCGCAGAGGCCGATCGGTTGGTAGAGGAGCTCGCAAACCTCACTGGGGAAAGCAAGACCCAAGCTGTTACTGAGGCGCTGCGCGAACGTCTCGCGCGTGAAAGGCGTGATCGGGATCGAGAAGCGCTTACGGCTGACCTGCTCGAAATCGGGAAAAGATGCATGGGTTACGGTCGCCACAACGCCACCAAACATGGCGAGTTCCTCTACAACGAACACGGTCTGCCCGAATGATCATCGACACGTCGGCCGTCTTGGCGATTTTATTCGCCGAGGACGATGCCGAGCGGTACGCAGAGGCGATTGCAACGGCACAAGTACGCTTGATCTCGGCTGCAAACTATCTGGAAGCCGGCGTCGTCGTAGACAATCAGATCGGCGCCGCGGCAGGAAGACAGCTCGATGCCATGATCTCGCGGGCCGAGATCAGTATAGAAACAGTGACTCGCGAACAGGCGGACATTGCCCGTCAGGCGTACCTGGACTTCGGTAAAGGTAATCATGCAGCAGGCCTCAACTTTGGCGACTGCTTCGCTTACGCATTGTCGAAGTCCACAGGCTTACCCCTTCTTTTCAAAGGTAACGACTTCAGCAGGACCGATCTTGCGAGCGCTTTACGTGAGCAAGCAAAGCCCACTCAGGCCTGATCACATACAGAACCGCCACGAGCACACCCGAAACCCTATCTTTTTAGAAGAAGAGAAGCCGGCCTCGTTATGAGGCAGAGCGCTGTCTACGGTTCCCCGGGAAGTCCAGTCTAACCCGCCAGCCCACAGCCACCTTCCCTGCGAGAGTACGGATACTGGCGATGTCGGTCCACCACTCCGGGCCATCTCGGATTAGGGTCGAGCCCTGCCGGTCGACTTTCTGAATGACTCCTTACGCCGAATAGAGTGGCTTCTACGGGCACGGGACTGAGCGGCGGGGAAGGGTGGATAAAAGTGCCGTGCCCGGGCGATCATTGTGCGCTGGGGCATGGTGCACGATGAAGTTGTACCGCCGCAAACACCTGTGGCGAGGCTTGAGGCACACGCCGCAGCGCGGCAGGATGTGCAGGGCGAAGAGCCATGTCCGGAGTCGCGGCACTGTCCGAATCTGGGCTCACCGTCGCCGCAGCTCAATGACATATTCGAGGTTCGAGGCTGCGGCTACGGGGTAATATCCTTGTCAGGCATGAGTTGGAAGATCATGAGATCAAAGGGGCTGATGAACTTGTTGTTGTTGACTGCATAAAGGTACCTGCCATCGGTCGCCAGGTCTGTTGCGGATATTCTCGTTTCCAGCGTGGCGATGTACTCAGGTGCCGCCGGGTTACTCACATCGACAACCTTGATCCCTGCATGTGATTCCGCAATGTATGCATACGATCCCGAAACGACGATGTCTGTGACAGCCACCATCGACATGGTCTGAGCACCCTGGTGTGTGCCCACCATCAGTCCGGCACCGAGGTTGGATTCGCCGATGCGCTGTGGTGAGCTCGGCTCCGATATGTCGTAGACGAAGAGCCCGTTGTAGTGCTGTCCTGATTCGGCATTCAAAACCCGCGCGCCGATGTATACGAAATTCTGAACGCTCGCTGCGGCGGTGATGTCAAGCTCTCCAAGGTTCACCTTGCCGACAACTTTCGGATTGGACTCTTCCTCGCTGTCGAATACACGAAGGAACGACCCGTCGTAGTCGCTACTGAGTCTCACCCAGTATCGGGAAGAGGATTTCAATGCGAGATTACCGCTGAGTTCACTGGTGTCTGCAATGAGCCTGGGTTCCGATAGATCGAAAACATCAATCACCTTGAGCTCGGCGAAACCAATGACGTAAATATGGTTGTCGCCTACCACGATGCTCAACTCCTCCACAGGAGATGGCACCAGATGATCTCGGACCTTGTCGTAGATTTTGACTCTACCCCTTATCTGCAGATGCCCGTGATCCGATGTATCAGCGAGGTACAGATACACATCCCCATTGTTCGGCCCTGCGGCGATCAGAAGATCTGACCCGCGAACGACGAGAGCTCGAATCCGGGAAAGCTCACTAATATTGATCTCTCCAGCTTTCACCGGAGCTGCCGGGTTGGAAATGTCTACAATCAACAGCTTGTCCAGAGTGTTGCCATACGCGTAGTTTCCCTGGACGATCAGGTGCTCAACCTCCCCAACCATCATGAATTCCGGGATCAGGTCGATGCCTCCGACCAGCCCCACGGGGGAGTGCTTGTTCTCCGACGCGTCACAACCGGTAGCGGTTGCAAGCAGAAGTACCGCGAAGGCGAGAATCCCGGTGCAAACGGAAGTGTCTTTCGTTGTTGCACCGCTGGAGTTTCTGTTCATCGTAGAGTAGAACTCCATAGACGATAATTGCCCCGTATATAGCTGTCGGTACAAGTGGAAATGAAAGGCCGCCTCCGCAATCGCTTTCGAACCCGTAGCAACATTGCGCAAATCTACTCAGTCTGTGGCGCTGCAGGCTCTGCTGTATCAAAAGCATCGTCGACCCCGTTGTCGTGAGGCGTCAGAGCAACAACCCAGCCGTCTGTTGAACCATCGACCGTTCGTACACCAGCGGCGATCAATTTACCGTCGGGCAGGGCAGCGATTCCTTTCAGCTCTTCTTTGGTTTCACCACCGAATCGGTTCCTCGAAGTCTCGCGGAGTCTCTCGTCGGTAGTCACCACAAATCCGTCCGAGTCGTCGCTATCGGTATCTCGCACGGTGCCGACAGCAGCGAATCCACCGCCGCGAAGCTCAACGATGTCGCGAAGTCCTAGGTAGAAATCACCAGCAACGGAAAGACTGGTAAGAACGTTGCCGGACAGATCCGCGATGCCAATCCAGCCTCCGCGCTTGTGGTTGATCGATTCGCCCCCGATTTCCGGTAGTTCTGCTGTCCCCACAAGGACAATATGTTCGTCGTCGATCAATTTCATTGCCGACAGGGACAACCCGGCTGGATTATCCATGGTCCGGCGCCAGACCTCGTTACCGTCGAGGCCCAAGCGGATCAGCAGTCCGGTGCTGGGGCCACCGGTCTCTCTTTCGGGTCGTGCGCCCAAGAGGACGCTGCTGTCCGGGAGCAATGCGGCATCTGTCAGCCAAGTGACACCCGACGCCCTATTGTATTCCTTACGCCAGAGTTCCTTGCTGTCGCTGCCAACACGCAACACCCACGGAACTCGGGCGACAACATCCATAAAGGACCCCGTCCCCGATTTCAGAAACCCTTCTATTCCGACAGCCACAAACCCATGCGAGGCGGACGCGGACGCGCGGTGGAGTGTATATGTCATCGGCTTCGATTCCGTGTGCTCCGCCGGCCCCGAAACGAGCGCGTGGGAAAAACCCGAAGCTGTGTCGTCGAATGCATAGATCCAGCCGTCATAGTCGATCAACAAGGGACTGTTGACTGATGTGCTTCGTATTGTTTCAGCACGGCCAACCGCCAGATAACCATCGTCTTTCCAGGGAACCACATGCTCTAGCGAGTAAGTCGAGGCGCTGCCCAGCATCTGACCCGGACCCCGTGGTTCAGCCAACCTGTTCCAGACCTCCTCGCCGTTTGCTTGCAGTCGCAGTAGCCACCCCGATCGCTGTTCATGTTGGGAGGGCGGGGCTCCGACAGTGTGGCGAACACCGATCACAACAACATCGCCACTGGAAGTTGCCGTGATCGAGTTGAAGCTATCTGATTTCGGTCCACCGAGTGTTCGTTCCCAGGCAATTTCGTAGCGCACGCGGGTCTGCTCCTGATGCCCTTCTTCGCCTACCCCTTTGGATTGCCCTGATCCAGCTACAGGAACGAGAATCGCCAGCATCCACGCAGCTGCAAGTCTTGGCGTAAAGCTCCACTTTAAAGGCGAGATTCCGAACGAACGCAAGCGATCTGTGGCCGCGCAATCGGGTGTCCAGCCATATCGAATTGAGTCTTTCCGTGATTGCGCCATTCTTCCCTTCCTCTCGAACTACGCACCCTGTCGAATTCTATCGGGTTGTCGATGCGGTCGTAGGATGTCCCATTGGAGATTTCGCTCCCTCATACCATTGCACATCGAGTGGCGGCAAGCCTGGCTTTTACGCCGGACACGAAATCCTTAGAGCGCAGCATGGATCGAATGTCTTCGAATCCAAATAGACCTGTTCAGCTGCAAGCCCGGCAATGAGGCGGCGCAGATTCGTCAAATGGCGGTCTGACACCCTTATCGGGATCCTGATACAGATCCTCATACTACAGTCCTTCAGTTCCGAGGTTTCGTATCACGGCGTGTGGGCTCCCTACCCCGCGCAGATTATCGATGCCGAACGCCGGAAGAGAGATAAAACCGGATTGAATCCAACCAAAAAACTCAGCCGAAATGATCTGGGGGTATCGATGGGGGCATTTTCGGCGTTTAGCAGAACCTAATGATTCACAAGGCAGTGTGGTTGCCGCCGCCTCCACCATCAAAAAGTAACGGCCCCATTCGGGGCCGTTACTTTTTGTATGCGCGATCGGGAATGAATCCGCGTCCGGCACGGCGCGGGGCACGAGCCGGTCGCCGCAGGCAAGACCGAGCGCTGCTCGGTCAGGTGAGTGCGGCCAGCCACGGATGGCTGGCCAGGGGTTTCGCATGAGCAAAGTAATGGCGCATCATCACGGGCTCATTTGGAGCCGGCGGCTTGGACCGGGGAGCGTCATTCGGGGAGGGCCCCAGATCCGGGCCGCAAACAATTGCCAAAAATAGAACCGCCCCTCCAACCGCCGCCAGGAACGGTAAAGGAAATTCAAGCAGTGCGCTTGACGGCCCGTGCAGCAGCAACGCGAGTCCGACATACAGCCCGACGATGATAACAGTCGAAACAAGAATGGATTTCGCCACGAGAACTCTGCCGACTACTTAGGCTGCAACTCGACAGCCTCTATGACGAAAGTCATCGTGTTAGGGTCATAGATCCCGACGTACTGTCGCCCAGCTTCCACCGTAATCTCGTTTGCGTAGACGCGCGCGGTGCGCAGGACGGCATAGAGCGCCATCCGACCCGGCGCTCGCTCCCAAGTCAGTGGCGAGAACCCAGGGAGCGATCCAATGTGATATGCGTTCCAACGTAGTTCGAAGGAAACGTGTAGCCCGCAGATTTCGGCGTACAGATAGTCCATCGATCTGTTCTTGAAGTCGGGAGCCAGGTCACTGAACGCGGGTTCGATCAGATCGGCCCTGATGCCCGTGAGGTCCGGACCAAAGCAGCGCTCATCTCTGCTCTCCAGAACACGATACAGCACACGTTCCCGCCTGTCATAAAGCTGCATGAGCTTGACTCGCTGCAGTTCGCCACCTTTGCTATTGGTGGTGTTAAGCGCATCCACCAGCGCACCACCGCGGGAGATATCAACCTTTTTCACCAATGTGGCGCCAAAGAGAGTTTCGTCAACTCGTTCCGAAATGCGCTCATGGTCTTGCAGCGGATTTCTGGATTCGGGTTCTTGCCACGGCGCAGGTGCGCTTCCGAATACGTTAAAGAATTTCATCTGGCCGAAGAGTTCCGGTGTGATTTCATCAATCAGGACAAAATGATCCATACCTGAGACGCCGGGCTCCGGCACATCGGCGTTGTAGTCAATTCCGCTACCCGTATCGAACAGGGTGTGCACATAGCTTGAGCCGCCCCCAACCATCGAAAACGGACGCTGCACCGTGATCTGCGCGAAAGCCGGGTTAAAGTTTTCCGGTGGCTGCAGGCTCTGCGGCGACTGCGTGGAACAAGCTCCCATCAGTGCAGCCATGGATATGAGAATCAGTCTTCTCATGCCAGTTACGCTCCCGTCCAAGTTCGTGCGGCGGATTCGTATGGAATGTAGTGGTTTCCTGCCAGGAAGGGTAGCGCGCTCTGGATTCAAACCCAGACGTCTTGGACGTCTACTGACTCACGCCGTCCGTAAAGGTCACCCGAACCGGAAGGCTCAGCGGACGGAAGATCTCGTGGAACATCGCCAGGTCGAGGCCTTTAGGCTGCCCGAGATAGCCCAGATACGCATCGGGGAGCGCATGACTCAAGTATTTGTGCAGCCTCGGAATGATATCGGCTGTGTCGGTCCACAATGCGGTGACGTAGGCGCAGATGCGAGCTTGCGTTGCCAGCAGAACCAGGGGACTGTCGCTGCGGTGCGAGGTGATGTTCCAGCCGTTGTCGCGTATTTCCATGAGCAGACCGGGTACGCGCGAGACCCCTCCCGCCGCCACCTCGAGGTCCCCATCGAGAAATGCGCATATCCCGGCTGATCCTTCGAGACACTCGGCTATGGCCGCGAACGCCTCGACGCCGTATGCATTGCCCATGTGTTCATAGTCGAACACGAACATGGCGGCGCAACCGAAATCCAACCCACCCTGCAACACTGAGGTGTCCTTTTTCGGTTCCGCCCATTTGTCCGTACCAACACCCGTTGCTTCTGAGTTGGCACCTGTACTGCCATCCAGTAATGTCACGACCGCCGAATAACTACTTGTTGCGGCATATTCGAGAGCCGTCCGGCCGAATCTATCCCTCAGGTTTGCGTCGGCTCCGCGCGCTAATAGTGCCCCGACCAGCTCGGCATGGCCTTTTTCTGCAGCGAGCATAAGTGCAGTCTTACCATCTTTATTTTGCATATCGATGAGCGCGCCCAACTCAATCAGCGTGATAGCGAGATCAGTGTTCCCGAAAATGGCGGCGGTCATGAGAGCTGTCTGACCTTTCTGATCCTGCAAGTTGACTCCCACACCCTGCTGCAGAATCGCTGCAGCGGCACCGGCGAAGTCACTTGTGCAGGCGGCGTTCATGAGAGCCGTCCTGCCATCCCTATCCTGAACGTGCACATCCGCACCGCGCCCCAACAGAGTTTCGACGATTGCATGAGCATTCCGAGACGCGGCAAACATCAGGGCCGTTCGGCCCATCCGATCCTTCATATTGATGTCCGCGCCGCGGTCCAGCAGCAACATCACAATACGTAGGTGACGATAACCATCGCCCATACTGAATCTTCCAGCATGCATGAGGGCTGTTTGGCCCTCCTTGTCCTGCTGGTTAACGTCTGCGCCTTGGCTTAATAGGCGCGAAACTTCATCGTCCTCGGAATTCAGGATTGCGGACATCAAGGATGTCCAGCCATTTTCATCCCTGCGATTAACTCCTTCGTATTCTTCGGTTCGCAAGCAGTCGGAGAAATTGGTTTCTCTCGCGGTTTCTCTCGCAGTTTCTCTCGCGGTTTCTAGAGACCGCACAATGTCCACACCAAAGAGCTTTTTCCAGAAGGACATATCGTGACCCCTGCCCTCTGCGTAGTTCCCTTATACGATAACGAGCGAATGGATTCACTGCAATTTGGAACGGATGCAGTGCACCAAATAGCGAAATAAGGAAAACGAGTGTTTCACTAACACCTGTTACGGAAAAAAGCGGCTTGCGGTACTACGTAATTAGCCATCGGGTAACGATCCTAAACTGTACTTTACGAGCCAGTTTGGGAGTATTCGCACTCATCCAGAGCGAACGCCGACCGCTGGCTCGGATACAAACTAGGCGGTTCAGAACAGGCCATCGCGAACGATCTGCTAGAATTTCGGCCAATAAGGAAACATTAAGCGCGGGTGATTCTTACATGGCTAGGGTTGTGAATGAATCAGATACCGATCGTGAACTGGTCGTCATAGGGCTAGGACTTCTGGTGATCGTTATACTCGTTAGCGGGTATTTCGTGTATGAACACATACAGGATAGTATCGCCGCAGATCGGCGAGCTCAGATTGAGGCCGCGGAAGACTTCGAAACGCTTTTAGGTTTCGCCGGTGACGAGCGTTTCGATTTTTACCTTCGAACCAAAGCCGCGAAACGCGCGCTCGAGATGCTCCCTGCCGAAGGACCATGGGACGAAATTACCGATAACCGAATCGAACGGCTCCGTCAGCTGGTTCTCAGGAGTCATTTGGGGTCGGATATCCTGAACAGCGCAACTGCGCTGGTTTCGAGAACCAATCAGAAAGTTCGAGACCAGTCCGCGCGTGATCTGTTTGCGCGCCTGAGCCATCACCTATCAGACGAACTCCCGACTCAGCGCCAGTTTTCACCGCGTGAACCTGTCGACCTTGTTCTACACGTCTGGCAGACGGTCGATGGATTGGGAATGCGGCCAGACGAGTATGACATTCGACCCGTCGAGTCGCTTCGAGTACCTGACATCGAAGATCGCTGGGTCGGATTGATGCCGTTCATCTACAGTACGGGCACTCAGATC
The DNA here is from genome assembly GCA_041395945.1 of Pseudomonadales bacterium. Taxonomy (NCBI): domain Bacteria; kingdom Pseudomonadati; phylum Pseudomonadota; class Gammaproteobacteria; order Pseudomonadales; species Pseudomonadales bacterium. The sequence continues at coordinate 784,405 of JAWKZN010000001.1, read as the reverse complement.
CGCGAAGCTACAGCAGAACCCGGGCGCGTTGCCGTCGTTGCTCATATTGCCGTTGGTCGTTTCAGCACCGCCTACTATGGCTGCGCCATGATGGAATGCGGTGGTGCCTATCGTCACGACGGGAGTATCTACATTATTGATACCGCGACCGATCGGTTGATTGCTCGAAAAGCGGGATTAACTGGACCAGAACCACCCCCGCCCCACAACGAATGCACATATTTCGGAGGTGCGCCATCATTTCACGAATACATCAGGGACTGCCGACAATCGGGTGCTTACAGAGACCTTTGCCTTGAAGCTCTGGCAAACCGGGAGCGACAGGAACGGGCTTTTTCAGGCGGTTAGTCTAATCAACCCTGCTACCCGCTTCGGGATTTTGGCTGCACGTGTGCAATCGTAAATCGACACAGCAGAATGATTCCGCGATAACGAAGTTAAGCCCAACCGCAAGCCGTATCAGTTCCTAACAGGTTTCCGTGGGGGTATTTGCGGAGTTATTTTGACGGAATACGTATCAAGTGATTGCTCTGGAAGGTGATGTGACTGTCGCCGCCTCTACGAGTTGAAAACCCGGTTTTTGCCGGGTTTTTCCTTATTGTGCTTATCGTCATTGCGCTCAACTTCCTGGCCCGGCGTCCGGATCCCCCGAAAACTGGAATGCCCCAGTTACGGCGGACACTGCCAAGCCCAAAGTGAGGCCTGCTCAGGGATCTCCGGGCTCGCCTGTATCGCCTGCCATGATCCGCGGGAATTGACTGAAATTATTGCATTGCCATTCGTTCCGCCAATGGCTAAAGCGAAAATCGGAAACTATGGTTTCAGTTCGCGAATCTGAAGGGCGTAAAGTCACTGACCCCAAACACCACCCGGACAGCTCCGCCTTTCGCGCTGATGGTCTCGAACAGGTGACCGCTGCGTTTATCGATTGGCATTTCGACGAGACTGACAAGAACGCCGATATCCCTCTGGCCGATGAGTACGCCGGAGCGTAGCCAGTATTTCTGCCCGGCATTGAGCGCGTAATCCGCGTTTCTCAGGTCAAAGGTCGCGACGCCAGCGCCGTTGTTTCGCGCCGTCAGTCTATTACCTCCCCAGTCATCCCCTGGAACAAGCCCGCGACTTTTGCCCCGCGAATACTCCTCGTCGGTGAGGATTTCCAGGAATACTGTCCTATCTTCAGGATTGCTCAATTCGATCTTTGTTTCCACTACAGAATCCGACAGTGCATTGACGCCGTTATCATCTACCTGTGCCGCCATGAATCGGATTTCCGGTGCATCAGTGTGCGGCTCCACGCCGCAACCGGAAACAGCCATAGTTGCAAGGGCGATTGAAAGTACTGCGGAAATTCTGAAAGTCGGCTTTCTCCCCGGAAGTTTCATTTCATAAGCTCCTGGTTGCGGCGATTACGCCCGGTCGCACATGTCAATGAGAGGATCTTCTTCGAAAGACGCGGGTGACGCCCGGTCGGCTCGGATCCGATGGCATCAATCGCTCATTCCGGTCTCGCTGCGGCGCCCAGTCCCTGGATCCGATCACCATTCAGACTTTCGGAGGTCGCTGGTCTGTCAGGTCGTGGAACGCCAGCGCCGAGACGAGACACACGATGCCTTTGGGCGAGCTCACTCTGCGATCCGGGCTTTGTCACTGATACGAATACTCGATGCGTAGACCCAATGTACCGAGGATTTGTATCATCTATCTACGCGACGGGCCACCATCATGAACGCCGGCGGGCACTGTTTGGCAGATCAATCCCCGCTGCCGTTGGTAGAGGAATGTCCCCGTCTCAGAAGAGGAGCGGATGCATGGAAATTTCCAGATGGTCGGGAGTGGCGATGGCGATAGATTCCGCGCACCTAGACGCGAGGTTGACGTTAACGCGGGCTGAGAACGCGACGGCGGACCCTTGCGATTCCTGCGCTGTGACCAGGCGGGCGCGCAGCAGCTGGTCACCCTCAGAAGCGAGTCAGTGGCTGAATCGGCGCGTGCCCAGGATCGCGGTGCTTGTCTGTACGGGGATACTCCTGGAATTGATCACGCCTGTGGTTTACGCAGCTTGGGACGATCCGCGCGCGCGAGGCAACCCCTGCGCCGCCTGGCAGGATGAATTGCGCACCCGGCGTCCCGTGACACTGGAGGAACGACACCTGTACGGACGGACTTATCTGTACGATGGCGTAGGCAGGCTCGAGTCCCCGATGGACCGTACTGTCTCCTTACCGTCCGACTTTACAGGGGATTGGAAAGCATCGTGTGTCATCTTTGAGGTAGTGTTCAGCGCCCGTGATGGTGTATCGACGGTGTCACAGGCCACACCACGCCTGGTGTATCCCAATGTACGCAGTGACCTGATCGCCGTCCGCCATCGTGCTGCCGAGAACGTGCTTCGGCAAATTCCTGTTGACCGCGTGCTGGCGAACAAGCCAGTTCCCGGCGTGCCCCAGCTGATCGCTGTTCCCCTGTGGCCGGACCATCCCTTCTACAACAACGATCCCGCTCAGGTCGCCGGACCGGTGAAAGACGATCTCGAAGGGCTTGGCTATTCGCAGGCGGAATCTGTCGGTGGTGACGGCAATGCGGAAGTTTACAAGGTCTTCGATAGCGTGGGGCGAGATATCTGGAGTGTTACCCTGGTTGTGATACGCACCATGGACGAGCAGGAGCCCCTCGTACGAATCGCAGAGCGGGCGGATCCCGGATCTGTCACCGAGCAGGTCCCCGAGGGCCCGATTGCCGATATTTTCGACCAGGTGATAGGCCCGTGGCTGCAAAGGCAGGCAGGGCTGGTATCCAACTCGATACGCAACATAAGGGTGGAGGTGCGCCACTACGCGCGTGGTTTGCGGATTGACCATGATCGTTTCAACGCTGAGGCGTCGATGCCCTTCGTGGCCGATCCCCGGACGGCGAAACCCGTCGCCCACCCCCTGCTGGTGTCATACGATCAAGGACGGCGCTATCCGGGTGTGCAGTCGGTGGAATGGCATCACCGTGTAGACCCACCACGCTATGCAACCATTGTCGAGCTCAAGCAACTGCTGGCCGCAGCCCAGGCTGAACGGGAAGATAGGGCGCAAAACGCAGAGGCGGCGCGCAAGCAGCAGCAGACCGTGTTGGCTGAGCGTCGTGCCCAGCGTCTCAGGATCCAGGCCGAGCGATCGCCCAACTACGTGTACAAATCTGACTATTTCTGGGCCTCGCTGCCACGCTTTTACATCCCCCAGCAGGTTTTCAACGGAGACTTCGGCAGCTTCCAGATCAACACCCAGTTTCCGCGCCATTACCGCTGGTTTCTCGAGGCGTATTCCTCCAGATGTGAGAAGTACATCACCCAGAAGCCACACATGAAACGCACCATTGTCACGCAAACGGTACGCACGGATCGGTGGGGGTTTGTTACATCTACCGGCCCCGTTGAGACCCGGGAAATCTTCATTGAGGCGAGTTTCTGGCCCAAGTATGAAGAATACGAGAGGGTTCTGAACGAAGCGGAGCTGACGAATTTTGCCAGCTTTCTTTTCTCCGACGACATTGATCAGCTTCCGGAAAGTCTTCTGGGAATGGCACAAGATCGGGTGAACGAAAGCTTCGCGCTGGCTGTCTCTTGGCGGCAGTTTTTTCCCGACGAACGCACCTGCACCAGCCCCACCGTCTTTCAGATGCATGAGAACATGCTCCGTGCAGCCAATGGTCTGCCTTCGCTACAGAAAGCAGGCACCGTGGTTCCCAACGCCGCTTCTGAGACCGAGCCACTGGTCCCGCCCCCTGGCAGGGAGACGATTTTCGACGGCTGCTACCAGAACCATGATTACAAGGACGCCGGCTTCTGCATGTGCATGGACAGGCGCAGTCAAGGTGTTATGCGACCGGAACAACGCCAAAAATATGCAGCGGATTTCTCCCTCTATTACAGCGAGATCGTCTTTCCGGATAAAGGCGGGTTGGAGGATGCGCGCTGGCCCTTGTACGACCTGCTCAAACAGTGCAAGCAGTGACCGTCGCACCTGGTGGTCAAACGACCCGTTCCGCCCATTCGGCTTTCCAGGACGACACACAACGTATCGATCAGTGAATCCGCGAATACCTGATCCAATAACGCGTGCCCAGCGAGCGTTCCCAGAGCCGACCAGAAACCGGATGGATCAAAAACTCCTTATCGACCGCCGCGCCACTGATCATTGGGGTGAACCGGCGAGTCGATCGAACGGCTGACGCACCATGTGGTCCTTGACGGATGCGGCGGAGGGCGTTTCGCGAAGTCCGTGATTGGGTCGCGCAGGCGGGTTGGTTGCCGCGGGCAAAATCCCGCGGCCAAGGATAGACAAATGATTCCCTTCTTTTTAGATTCTCCGAGAAAGGTTCTGGAGAAATTCCTGATTGCTTGGCCTTAATCGCAGGTGCACGGATACCGCGCTTTTCAGGAGCGGCGCGTCGGGTGGTTTGGATGTTTTGCGGAGTGATCAGATAGTGAACCCTTCTGACCTGAGCGCGGTGAGGTAAGCGGAGCAAGACCCTTTATCAGGAGCTATGAGAAATGCCCACAAAAGCAACGCCTAAATCCTGCTCCTGCCGGGCGTGCCGGAGGGGTAAGGGGTCACGGCTTCAGAAATTCCTGGCCCGGTACGAGGAGCGCGCTTTCCGGCGGGGCGTCAAGCAGGCGCTGCGCAAGGGCGAGGAGCCCGAGCAGATCGCGCCCTATGGCGATTACCGGGATTGATCCGGGGACCGTGTGAAGAGGCCGTATCCCTCTCCCCTGCTCCCGGTGCTGCTCGGAGCGGCTCTGGCCGGGTGTGCCTACCCTCCGCCCGCGTCCGAAAACGAGGCGCGCCTGCGCGTTTCCGACGTTGAAGGCAGTTCGTGTTTTGAGATCGAACGCGAGCCGGGCAACAAAGGCGGCCTGCGCATCCCGCGCCAGACCGTCTGCCCGAGCGCCGCGCCACCACAAGAGGATGAGGAATGAATCTTTTTGCGAGGAGTGCGTTGATACTGCTCGCGCCTGCGCTGGCCTGCGCGCAAGGACCGGCGCAGGTCGCAAGCGATGTGAATATCGACCCGAATTTCGAGGCGCGGTACTGCCAGTTTCTTGCAGGAAACCATTTCCAGGACATGGTGACCGCCACGCGCTGGACCAGGATCACGATGAGGCTGGAAGAAGGCCGGTCCTCCGCGTTGCTCTCGGACATCAGCCGCGATGCCATCGCCCTTTCCCGGCAGGTCGGAAGCGAGAAAGCCAAGGCCGATTTCGAGCGATGTAACGCGCGGCTGGCCGTGATCGAGGCGCAGGCGCAGCAAACGCCGGTCGCCGCCGCATCCGCCCCGGCGTCTTCCGGCGCGGTTCCAGCTATGCCCGCTCTGCCGCCCGGCGGCTCGTACGCTCCACCGCTGATCAAGCCGGAGAACCGCCTGGTCCTCGGCGCGGACGGGCAAACGCTCGAACGCGCTGCCCCGCCGGTTGCTTCCGCGCAGGGTTCGCGCTTTACGATCAATAACGGCCTCGGGCAGGAGCCCCCGCAGGGACGTGCGAATGCTGCCCTTTCGGGAAGGCAGCCGGGCATCGCCAGCAGGCGCGAAACACAAGGTCCGCGCCCGGTTGATCACAGTGGCGATCCCTACCTCGAAGCACGCTACTGCCAAAATATCGCAGCCCGCTTCAGGAATGAATCCACAGAGCGGCGCTGGTCGGACATTGCCCGGCAGCGCATGACAGGGAGACCCAAAGATGCGGCTCGTCCCGAGGATGTTGACCATATCGCCGGGGTTTCGGCCGGATTGAGACGGGATGACGAAGCCAGGGCCGACGATGCCCATTGCGCCGCGCTTTTGGAAAAGACGCATTCGTCGGGCGTCTCCGATCATACGTCTGAGCCAGCGGCAGGCTCCTACCGGAAGCTTCCCACCGCTCCGCGCGACCTCGCCGCGTACGGGTTCGAATACGGTATTGAGATTCTCGATGATACGCAGGCCACCTACTACCTGACCGAGTACCGCCCATTTGACAACCCGGTACCGCCCAAGGTCGCTGTCGTTGCCCTCGTAAAAGGAGGAAAGGACGCCGTGTTCGTTGAAGTGGAGACGGTTTCCGGAGTCACTGACGGCGGGATGAAGCGCCGCCTGGCTGCTTCCGAGATCGAGCGATTCAATACCGTCATTGCACCGGCGATTACCCGGACACGCCTACCGCTCGCGCGCCTTGAAGAATTTACCTCGTTCTACTATCTGCGCGGGCAACACTTCTCTCCTACCGAATCTTTTAAATCCCGGTATCGAAAGAGGAACCCTGCGTACGAGCAGCCGCTTCTCGAACTCTGGTGGCAACGTACTGACTTTGGCGCGCGCTTTCAGCCCCACACGGCAATACAGAACGGTGTATCCGCAGCCGCGCTTCCGGTGACGGTCGCGGAAGCGACGCGCGAACGTGCGGCGGATACTGCGGCCCGGCCCGCACCCCCCGCCACGCTCCAGCCCGAACGCTCTCCCAATTACGTCTACAAATCGAATTATTTCTGGGCCGCGCTGCCGAACTTTTATATTCCGCAGCAGGTGTTTAACGGCGACTTCGGCAGTTTCCAGATCAACACGCAGTTTCCGGAGCATTTCATCCGCTTCGTGAGCGCCTACTCCGCTCATTGCGAGGCCCAAATCAAGCAGGGGCCTTACCAAAAACGCACCCTTCAAACGCTGAACGCGCAGGGAAACGTTCAGAGCGAACGCCACCTCTATGTAGAAGCGCGTTTCGTGCCCATGTTAGAGACGTACGAAAAGCGGGTGGGATTTTCCACAGCCGGAGAAGTGACGAACATCCTTTTGAACCGCCAAGGCGATCTGGCCTCGGCCGGTGCGGGGCTGCTCTCTTCGCCGATACACTTCATCAACGATCTGATGAATTACCGGCCCCAGGGCGCGGGGAACTCGGCCATGAACCTGATGTCTCGTCACCTTGGCGGCAATGACGCGTGGCAACGGTTTTTCGGCGAGGACGATCGCCTCTGTTCTGGCGCGACCGTTTACCAGATGCGCGAAAACATACTGCGTGCTGCAACCGGGCAGCCCTCGCTCCAGCAATCCGGCGTTCGGGTGCCCAACGCCGCCTCGGAAACCGAGCCGTTGGTTCCTCCACCAGGCAAGGAGACGATCTTCGATGGGTGCTACCAAAATCATGATTACAAGGACGCCGACTTCTGCATGTGCATGGACACCCGCGCGGGCAGCGTAATGCGCCCGGAGGAGCGAAAGAAATACGCCGCGGACTTCTCCCTCTATTACAGCGAGATCGTCTTTCCACAGAAGGGCGGGCCTGAAGACCCGCGCTGGCGGCTATACGACCTGCTTAAGGAGTGCAAACGATGAACGGGAAGCCCGTTCTGATCGACATGTGGTCGCAGTAAGGCAAGGACCCTTCGATTCAAGCACAAACGAAGCGGGGTGTTATCTTTCCGTCGAGGGAAAGAGCGGCCTACTGGCGCTCTCCTGCTCCGGGGTAGGGAAGACGTAGAAGCCGCCCTCGATGATCTGCGTGCCGGAGGGCTTGATGTAGAGACTTCCGTCTCCGCGATCCCAGGCGACGCCGAGAGTTTCGAAGTCGGCGTTCTTGCCGCGTCCGACTTTCTCGCGGACGATGTGCGTGGGACGGTTGCTCTCGCTCTTGGCGGGTGCGTTGGTTTCGGTGTTTTGAGTGTGTTCGGTCATGTTCTTGCTCCTTTTGCGGGTTTGTGTTGGCCGGGCCGGACCATTCCGGCCTCGTGGCATGTGAACCGGCAGAACAGGAAGAAGGACAGGATCAGAGGCGTTCGAGACAAAGTGCCGGACGGGTGATATAGAGGCACAGACGCTCGAGCCGGTTGCGCTGATGGGCCTGGCAGGCGACAGAACAGTTCAGGGAAAAGCCGGTCTGGTTAGCGGTGAACGGTTGGGTGTCGAGTCGGTCCGGACCAGGGCGGGGTTCTTGAGCGTGAGCGTTCTGCCGCCGGCACCTTGTCCGACAGCGATCCGGTACCGGATCGAGGCAGCGTTCAGATGATCCAGCGTGTCTGAGGGTTCCAGATCGAGCCAGGGTTGCTCGGGGTCCTCGACCAGGATTCCGTCGCGGGTGAGCCTGCGCACGATGCGCCGGACGAGTCGATGGAGTAGACGCTCGAGGCTGCGCGGGGTGGGGCGCGCCGACACGATGAAATCGCGGTCCGTTCTGCTCCAGCGTGTAGACGCCATCCAATATCAGCATATGCAGGTGTACATTCAGACTCAGCATACTGCCGAAACGCTGGATCAGGGTCACGACCCCCAGTGCGTGCGCCGGCGTCGGTGGTGAGTCCTGTCCGATGGGCCAGAATCGTCTGGATGGCTCGGATGATGACTGAGAGACAGCGTCCGAGTACATCGGGCTGGTTGGCGAAGAGCGGGTGCAGAGGCCAGGGGAAGCTGAGCACCCATTGACGGACGGGCATTTCGGGAAACACGTGATCGACCAGATGCTCATGACGGCAGCCGTCGCACTTGACCCGCACAAAGCCGTATTCGAGCCGCCCACAGCGCAAGTAGTCCTGGAACTCGATCAGCACGAATCGAGGCAGTGGCACCTCGTGACGCTGCAGTTTATCTCGCAGACTCGGTAGATGCCGTTCGAAGAAGGGATAGCGCGGCGCGTTCTCTGGTTGATGGCACTAGTAGCGGTGGCCTGCGCCGATGATGCGGTTGCCGGGAACATTTTCCATCGGACAATGATGGCCGGCGAAGGCGGTCTATCTTAGAGGTCGATTGCCCGCGGACGAGTGAGATGCGATAGCCTATATCGCATGCCGCAAGCGCCGTTTGAGCTCGCGAACCGTATCAATTCCTAACAGCATTGCCTGGGGGTATTTTTGGGGGTATTCCTGGCGTTTAGCAGCGCAACGTATTGATTTATAAGTCAATGTGATTGCCGCCGCCTCCACCAGCAAACCACAATGGCTACTCCGAAATCTAGCCACAGCAAATCGTGGCTAAATCGTGTCTATCTCGAACGAATTCAGCGAGCTGTGAGGAGCACGCAGCAAAGATCAACTCATTGACTTCTAAGGAATTTGTTACGCAGCAGGCCGACCCTATCGAGGGTTTCTATTGATTCGTAACTCGTTGTTTTTATTAGTAAATGGCGGAGAGGGAGGGATTCGAACCCTCGATAGGGTTTTAGCCTATACTCCCTTAGCAGGGGAGCGCCTTCGGCCACTCGGCCACCTCTCCGAAAGTGCCGCGCAGTTTACCAGCAAACTCCGCATCCTCCAGAAAAACCTGCTCCTCGACCTTCGATTGCCCGCTATTTCGCGGTGACAGCCACGCCACCACCGTTACCGAGGTCGAACTCACTGTGGATACAGCGCACGGCAAGCTCCAGATAGCGTTCGGCCACGACCACGGAAATTTTGATCTCTGAAGTGGAGATCATGAGGATGTTGATGTTTTCGGCGGCCAGCGCGTCAAACATCCGGGTCGCAACACCGGCATGGGAGCGCATGCCGACACCGACCACCGAGACCTTGGCAATCTTGTTGTCACCGGAAAGCTCACGTGCCCCGAGCTTCTGCTGCACTGGACGCAGCAGTTCGAGTGCACGCTCATAATCCCCGCGCTTGACCGTGAAAGTGAAGTCGGTGAGTCCGTCTGCGCCGGTGTTCTGCACGATCATGTCGACTTCAATTGGCGCGCGACCGATCGGGCCGAGAATCTTTGACGCGACACCCGGGATATCAGGCACGCCGGACATGGTGATCTTGGCTTCATCCCGGGCATGGGCAATGCCGGAAACGATGGGTTGTTCCATGGTGGTCTTCTCAGTGGTGATGAGCGTGCCAGGGCCGTCTTCGAAGCTCGACAGCACCCGCAGGGGCACGTGATATTTCCCGGCGAACTCGACCGAACGCGGGTGCAGAACCTTGGAGCCGAGAGAGGCCAGTTCGAGCATTTCTTCAAAGGTGATCTGCTGCAGGCGCCGGGCGTCTGCGACGATGCGTGGATCAGCGGTGTAGACACCATCCACGTCGGTGCAGATTTCGCATTCATCCACACCCAGTGCTGCGGCGATGGCCACAGCCGTGGTATCCGAGCCGCCGCGACCGAGGGTTGTGATACTGCCCTTGGGATCCACGCCCTGAAACCCCGCGATGACGGGAATCTGACCGTCTGCGAGCACCCGCCGCAACTCATCCGTATCGATGCTGGTGATTCGTGCCCGACCGAACTGATCATCGGTGTGTATTCCGACCTGTGCACCAGTATAGGATCTGGCGGGATGACCAAGGTCGGTGAGTACCATGCTCAGCAGTGCGATCGTGACCTGTTCGCCGGTGGCGAGCAGCACATCCATCTCTCTGCCCGCGGGCCTGCTGACCGTGCTGCGCGCAAGCGCATCAAGCCGGTTGGTCTCGCCGCTCATGGCGGAAACCACCACGATCACCTGATCACCCCGATTCCGATAGCCGATCACACGATCGGCAACGGCCTGGATACGCTCGGGGCTGCCGACGCTGGTGCCGCCATATTTCTGCACGATCACTGCCATGCTCAGTCCCCGACCTGCTTGCGCACCCAGTCGACGACGGATGCCAGTGCGGCAGGCAGCGCCTCAGGCCGGGTACCACCGCCTGCCCGGGCCATATCCGGTCGGCCGCCGCCTTTGGCGCCGACCTGGGCACCGATGGCGTTGATGAGATCCGGTGCGCGGACCCGATCCGTGAGGTCTTTGCTGACCCCGGAGATCAGAGAGACACTCCCGCCGCTCACCTGACCCAGCAGGATCACCGACCGGCCGAGCTTGGACCGGCAGGCGTCGAGGGTGCTCATCAGTGCTGCTCCATCGCCCTCCACCTGAGCTGCGAGCACTTTGATATCCCCCACAGCGACCGCCTGATCCGTAAGCTCCGCACCCTGACTGGCAGCCATTTTCTGCTGCAGACGCGCCATATCCTTACTGAGGCGACGATTCTCTTCGAGTACCGCAGCTACTTTGTCGACAATTTCTGAACGACCGGCGCGCACGAGTTGCGCAACAGAATCGAGCAGCTGATCGGTCTGTTCACACCAGGCCAGCGCACCGGGACCGGTGACTGCTTCGATGCGACGCACCCCGGCAGCCACACCCGCTTCAGAAACGATACGGAACAGTCCGATCTCACCGGTGCGCTTAACGTGGGTGCCACCACAGAGTTCCACCGAATAGCCGCCACCCATAGTCAGCACCCGAACCTGATCTCCATACTTTTCGCCGAACAGCGCCATCGCACCTCGCGCGATCGCATCATCGTAATCAAGCACTTCCGTGTTCGCTTTACTGTTAGCCTGAATCTGTTCGTTCACTGCCGCTTCCACCGCCGCCAGCTGCTCCCGGGTCATGGGCTCCGGATGCGAGAAGTCAAAACGCAATCGGTCCGGCGCAACCAGAGAGCCCTTCTGCTGGACGTGTTTGCCCAGCGTGCTGCGCAAAGCGGCGTGCATCAGATGGGTGGCGGAATGATTGAGGCGAATGCGCCGGCGACGCTCTGCGTCTACCTGCGCCGTCAGTCGCGCGCCTGCGCCGAGCGATCCCTCGGCAAGCCGCCCGACATGCAGAAGCTGATCGCCACTCACCTGGGTGTCAGTGACATCGAAGCGGATACCGATTCCGGTCAGTGATCCGGTATCCCCGATCTGACCACCCGACTCGCCATAGAAGGGCGTGCGATCGAGCACCACAATCCCTTCACTGCCGGACTCGAGCTTCTGAGTTTTCCTGCCCGCCTTGTCGTACACGGCGACCACCCCGGCTTCACCACTCAGGTGCCGGTGCCCGGTGAATTCCACCTTGCCATCCACGTGCACCCGCTGGCCGAGGGAAGCATCGAAGCGCGCCGAAGCCCTGCCCCGGGAGCGCTGGGCTTCCATCGCCGCCTCGAAGCCCACCATGTCGACTTGCAGATTACGTTCCCGGGCGACGTCTGCGGTCAGATCAACAGGGAATCCGTAAGTATCGTAAAGCTGGAACACCACTTCACCCGGGATCTCGTTGCCCTTCAGTTTCGCAACGGTACCGTTCAGCAGTTCCATGCCGGAGCTCAGGGTCTCGGCAAAACGTTCCTCTTCCCGCAGCAGGGCCCGGGTCACTTCCGACTGCTTCTCGCGCAGCTCCGGATAAGCCTCACCCATCTGCTCCGCCAGCGGCTCCACCAGCTTATAAAAGAAGGGCTGGGGCATGCCGAGTTTGTAGCCGTGCCGCAGCCCGCGACGGATGATACGGCGGAGCACATAACTGCGGTCTTCGTTACCGGGCATTACTCCATCGGTGATGAGGAAAGCGGACGAGCGGATGTGGTCTGCGATCACCCGCAGCGACGCATTGGCGAGCATCTCCTTTTCGTTTTTCAGACCCAGCAGCCCGCCTGCAGAACCAATCAGTGCCCGGAACAGATCGATCTCATAAACACTGTGCTGCTTCTGCAGGATGGTGGTCATGCGCTCCAGGCCCATGCCGGTATCCACGCCCGGCATGGGCAGCGGATCCAGGGTACCGTCCGGCTGACGATCGTACTGGGGGAACACCAGATTCCAGAATTCGATGTAGCGGTCGCCGTCTTCATCCGGGGAGCCGGGAGGTCCCCCGGCAATGGCCGGGCCGTGATCGAAAAACAGTTCGGTGCAGGGTCCGCAGGGGCCGGTATCGCCCATCGCCCAGAAATTCTCCTCAAGGGAAATCACCCGGGACCGATCGAGACCGATCCTGGTTTCCCACAGCTTCCGGGAGTCGGCGTCGTCCGGATGCACCGTGACCCAGAGCCGGTCCTTGTCGATGGCCATCACACCGGTCACAAATTCCCAGGCCCAGGTGATGGTCTCTTCCTTGAAGTAATCACCAAAGCTGAAGTTGCCGAGCATCTCAAAGAAGGTCAGGTGGCGCGCGGTGTAGCCGACGTTTTCCAGATCATTGTGCTTGCCACCGGCGCGCACGCAACGCTGGGACGATGTCGCCCGCTTGTAGCCCGGATCTTCCCGGCCCAGCAGCGCGTCTTTGAACTGGTTCATTCCCGCGTTGGTGAACAGCAGCGTCGGGTCATTTGCCGGAACCAGGGTGCTGGAAGGCACCACACGGTGGCCGCGTGACTCAAAAAACGACAGATAGGCGGCCCGGAGCTCCGCAGTCTTCATGATTGCGCCGTTGTTCTTGAAAAAAGCGCGCCAGTATAAGGGAACGCGCCCGGAGATTGCACAACGCGGGACGAGCCGGAATCGAGCAAATCTACTCGAACGTGCGGATCAGATCACCAGCAGCGGCACGTCGTATGCGCCCAGCTTTCGATCCGCCGTGATCAGGATTGCCCCGTCCAGCTGCGCCTGAGCAATCAGGAGTCGGTCGAAGGGATCGCTGTGGTGGGGAGGCAGCGACGAGACCTGCAATGCATGTCGATGTTCGATTACCAGACCCCGGGTGCCACTGCGCACCATTCTGGATGGAACGTAGTCCGAAGGCGGCACCGGCAAGGCCAGTCGACCGAGGGCATATTTGATTGCAATTTCCCAGGCACTGGCTGCAGACAGCAGAACCTCGTTAGTCGAGTCGGTGATCAACTCGGCCGCACGGGCTTCGATTCGCTTGGGGGCAGCCTGCATCCAGAGCCAGACGTGAGTGTCCAGGAGTAGTTTCAACCTTCGAATGCCGCCAGCACTTCCGCCGGCAAGGGATCATCGAAATCCTCCGCGATCTCGAACAGGCCTTCATCGAGCCCCAGCAGTCGGCGCGGCGGTTGCTCGATGGGAACCAGTCTGGCCACCGGCCTGCCCGCGCTGGCAATAATGACTTCTTCCCCCGCGGCGACCAGGCGCAGCAACCTGGAAAGTTGGGTTTTTGCCTCGTGAATGTTGACTTCGGTCATCGCCGGCAAACTAGACTAAGTCATTAGCTAAGTCAATGAATCGATCAGTCCAGAACCCGATAGATGAGGTCTGACGGAAAACCGCGCTGAGCAAGGAATCGCGCCTGAGTGTTCCACGCCTCCCGGGTTTCGGGCGGCACATGAAACTTCCTGGCCAGTACCCGGCGGGCGATGTCCATCCAGAACTCAGCAGATTCGGTGAGGGTGTCTTCCAGATCCGATTCCGCGATACCCCGGCTGCCGAGTTCCTGCCGGATACGGACCGGCCCATAGCCCCGCTCACGCCGGCTGCGCACATAGGTCTCGATGAAACGGCTGTCTGATTGCAGGTCGTGTTCGCCGACATAGGCCAGCACCCGGTCGATCAGGGTGCGATCGATACCTTTACGCCTGAGTTTCTGGGCGAGTTCCGCCCGGCTGTGCTCCCGCCGGGCGAGGTAGCGCACGGCGCTGTCGAGGGCCGTGCGATAGGCGGCTTCTGTTTGTTTATGATTTTCCAGTTCCGGATCTTCCAGTCCCGGATTTTCCTGTGCTGAACTCAGAGAGGTGTCCGCCACTGTTTATTCCGTACCTGCTTATTCCGTACCCGCTTATTCCGCACCTGCTTATTCCGCACCCGCTTATTCCGCACCCGCTTTCCCGCACTCAGCCAGTACTGTTAGAGGGCGTCCTGGGCCGGTTCCGGCACCACCACGTCCTCACCACGGGTGACGGTAGGCAGCAGCTGCTCACGAATGGTCTGCTCGATCTCCGCACAGATCTCCGGGTTCTGGGCGAGGAAATCGGCGGCGTTCTTACGGCCCTGGCCGATACGGTCCGACTTGTAGGAATACCAGGCGCCGGATTTCTCGACGATGCCCTGTGCGGCACCCAGATCGAGGATCTCACCCATGCGATTGATACCCTGGCCGTAGAGAATCTGGAACTCGGTCTGCCGGAAGGGCGGCGCGACTTTGTTTTTCACCACCTTTACCCGGGTCTCATTGCCGATCACCTCATCACCCTCCTTCACCGCGCCGATCCGGCGGATGTCCAGACGGACCGAAGAGTAGAACTTCAGCGCATTACCCCCGGTGGTGGTCTCGGGAGAGCCGAACATCACACCGATCTTCATACGGATCTGGTTGATGAACACCACCAGAGTATTGGACTGCTTGATGTTGCCTGTCATTTTGCGCAGCGCCTGACTCATCAGGCGGGCCTGCAGGCCGACATGGGAATCGCCCATCTCACCTTCGATTTCGGCTCGCGGTGTCAGAGCGGCAACTGAATCGACCACCACCACCTCGACGGCGCCTGAACGCACCAGCATGTCGCAGATTTCCAGGGCCTGCTCACCGGTATCCGGCTGGGAGACCAGCAGATTGTCCGTATCCACACCCAGCTTCTGGGCATAGTCGGGATCCAGCGCGTGCTCCGCGTCGATGAAGGCGCAGGTGCCACCTGCCTTCTGCGCTTCGGCGATTACCTGGAGTGTCAGCGTCGTCTTGCCCGAGGATTCCGGTCCATAGATCTCCACCACGCGACCCCGGGGCAGACCGCCGATGCCCAGCGCGATGTCCAGACCCAGAGAACCGGTGGACACAGAGGGAATGGCGACCTGTTCCCGATCGCCGAGGCGCATCATCGAGCCCTTGCCGAACTGTCGCTCGATCTGGGCCAGAGCCGCAGTCAGGGCGCGGTCCCGGTTCTGCTCGCGATTGGGATCCCGGAAGGCGTCTTTGCTTGCTTTCGATGGACCGCTGGATTTTGACGACGATACGCTCATGAACCTGTCTCCAATTAATTCTCTCTCTTTTGCTCTCTTTAGCTGCCGTGTAGCTGCCGTGTAGCTGCCGTGGCTGCTTTCACACCCGGAAAAGCTGTTCCCGAGCCAACTGCCAGGTACTGTATATTTAATCAGTAGTCGGTTCAAGGGGGCTTTGCGCCGGCAGTGGCCGTCGAGCCCATCGCGCACACGGCCCGGGGTTGATGTCCGCCACGCCAGACTGCAACATCCCGGGCTTCCATGAGCACCGCAAACCCCGATCTGACCAGCCACACACCCATGATGCAGCAGTATCTGGGAATCAAGGCGCGCCATCCTGATGAACTGGTGTTTTACCGGATGGGCGATTTCTATGAACTCTTCTTTGGCGACGCCGAGAGGGCCGCCGAACTGCTCGATATCACCCTCACCGCCCGGGGCCAGTCCGGCGGAGCCCCCATCCCCATGTGCGGCGTGCCTTACCACGCCGCGGACGGCTATCTGGCCCGGCTCATGAAACAGGGGGTCTCGGTTGCCGTGTGCGAGCAGATCGGTGATCCGGCGACCAGCAAAGGCCCTGTGGAGCGCCAGGTGGTGCGCATCGTCACACCGGGTACCCTTACTGACGATGCGCTCCAGTCCGGCGCCCGGGACAGCCTGCTCATGGGCATCCAGCCGGATCCCGACCCGGGTACCGGGGCCGCCGTCGCGATCCTGAACCTGTCCAGTGCCGAACTGCAGGTCAGCCACCTGCCGGATCACCAGTCCCTGGAGGCGGAACTCGCGCGTCTGCAGCCCAGCGAAGTGCTCGTTCCCCGCCGCAGCCGGCACCCCGTCCTGGCGAACACCGTGCACTGCCGCCTGCTCGACGATCTGGCCTTCGATCGCACCCTGGGCATGCGCCAGCTGACCAGACACTTCGGCACCCGGGATCTCAGCGGCTTCGGCATCGACACCCGATCGCCCCTGATCGGTGTCGCAGCCGCCGTGCTCGAATACGCCAAGCAGACCCAGTGTCAGCCGCTGGAATACATCGACCATCTCACGGTGCTGACAACGGCGGATGCAGTGGCCCTGGACGCCCACTCCCGGCGCAATCTCGAAATCGACCGGCGCCTCGACGGCAGTGAAGAGCACACCCTCTACGCCCTGCTCAACACCACCCGCACACCCATGGGCGGCCGCCTGCTGCGCCGCTGGCTCAATGCGCCCAGTCGCGATCGCCCACAGATCCAGGCCCGTCAGGATGCGGTCGGCGCGCTGCTCGGCGCGGATACCCTCACCCGGCTGCGCACCGGCATCCGGGAAGTCGGTGATCTGGAGCGGATCGTCTCCCGGCTCGCCCTGGGTAGCGTCAGCCCGCGTGATCTGTCCCGGCTGCGCAGTGCCCTGGCCGGCTTTCCCGCTCTCTGCCAGGCCCTGCCCACCTCGCCCAGACTCGCCGAACTCACCGCTGATCTGCCGGATTTCACAGCCGAGCTTGAGCTGCTGCGCAGCGCACTCATGGAGAACCCGGCCGCCCTGATCCGAGACGGCGGCGTCATCGCCGCCGGCTATGATGCCGGGCTGGATGAACTGCGCGGCCTGACGGAAAACGCCGCCGAGTGGCTCGCTGCACTGGAGCGGGACGAACGCCAGCGGACGGGAATCGCAACCCTCAAGGTGGGTTACAACCGGGTACACGGCTACTACATCGAAACCAGCCGCAGTGCGTCCACCGCGGTTCCTGCCGAGTACGTGCGCCGGCAGACACTGAAGAACGCAGAGCGCTACATCACGCCCGAGTTGAAAACCTTCGAAGAAAAAGCGCTGAGCGCTTCGAATCGCGCACTGAAGCTCGAGCGCTCACTCTACGACGCGCTGGTCGGCTCCCTGCAGAAGTCCGGCCGGGCACTGCGCGCGGCCGCTGCTGCGGCTGCCGAGATCGACGTGCTCTGCACCTTCGCCGAACGGGCCCAGACTCTGAATTTCAGTCCGCCGGAACTGGTCGAGACACCGGGCATCAGAATCGATGCCGGCTGGCACCCGGTGGTGAAGGCGAGCAGTGAGAACCCCTTCATCGCCAACGATCTGCAGCTGAGTGACGAGCGCCGCACCCTGCTCATCACCGGTCCGAACATGGGGGGCAAGTCGACGTACATGCGTCAGTCGGCGCTGATCGTTCTGCTGGCCCATACCGGCAGTTTCGTCCCGGCACGCGGCGCACGCATCGGGCCCATCGACCGGATTTTCACCCGCATCGGCGCCTCAGACGATCTCAGCGGCGGGCGCTCGACCTTCATGGTGGAGATGACCGAAACCGCCAACATCCTGCACCACGCCACTGCGCAAAGCCTGGTGCTGCTGGACGAGATCGGTCGCGGCACCAGCACCTACGACGGTCTCGCCCTCGCCTGGGCAACCCTCAACCATCTGGCAACACGGCTGCGCTCCTTCACCCTGTTTGCGACCCACTATTTCGAACTTACCCAGCTGGCAGACGAACTGCCCGCAGCCTGCAACGTGCACCTGGCGGCGACCGAGCACCAGGGCCGGATCGTCTTTCTGCACAGCGTGGAAGACGGACCGGCGAGTCAGAGCTATGGCATCCAGGTGGCTCGACTGGCCGGCGTGCCCGATGCGGTACTGCAAGAAGCGCGCTCCCGGCTCCAGGCGCTCGAGCAGGCCCAGGCAGACAGAAATCCCCGGCAGCCGGATCTCTTTGTCGGCATTCCACCAGGCATTTCAGACGTCCCGCACCCCGCGCTTTCACGACTCGCCGATCTGAACCCGGATGAGTTGAGTCCGAAGGCTGCGCTGGAGGCGCTGTACCGGCTGCGCGCGGCCCTGGACGGGTCGATTTGACCCGCTCCGGGCCTCGACTCTCCAGGCAAACCCGTTAGAATACGCGGCTGCCGCGTTCATCCGGAGAAGTTATGACGTTCGTCGTCGGCGACAACTGCATCAAGTGCAAGCACACCGATTGTGTCGAGGTGTGCCCCGTGGACTGTTTCTACGAGGGCCCCAACATGCTGGTCATCCACCCCGACGAGTGCATCGACTGCGCATTGTGCGAGCCCGAATGCCCCGTCGATGCCATCTTCTCCGAAGATGAACTGCCGGCAGATCAGGAGGAGTTTCTGAAACTGAATCTGGAGCTCGCCGAAATCTGGCCGAATATCACCGAGAAGAAAGATCCCCTGCCCGAAGCCGAAGACTGGAAGGGCAAAACCGACAAGATCAAATACCTGGAGCGCTGAGCGGGGAACTGTTCCCGCCCCGGGGCAGCCGGTAATCTGCGGCGCCGGACGGACGGGCAGGCTTCAGATCAGCCGAACACGCCCGCCGCATCCAGTCCCTGGAGCTCCAGTCCGCGACGCAGCTTCTTCAGCGCCTCGACCTGAATCTGCCGCACCCGTTCCCGGGTGAGTCCCACCGCCTTGCCCACTTCTTCCAGTGTGGCCATATCGTGACCACGCAGGCCGAAGCGACGCGCCAGTACTTCCCGCTGCTTTTCCGGAAGATCGTCGATGAGTGAATCGAGCTGCGCCATGAGGCCGGATTCCTGAACTTCGATGGCCGGGTCGAGAATGCCTTCATCCGGTACCATTTCCAGCATGGAGCGATCTCCCTGGGTCCGGTAGGCATCCAGGGAGTCGACGCGCTCTTCGAGGCTGAGCATGCGCCGCACTTCCTCCACGGGTTTATCGAGCAGAGCGGCGACATCTTCCACCGTGGGTTCGTGATCGAGTTTCTGAGTGAGTTCGCGCACACCGCGCAGATAGACGTTGAGCTGTTTGACCACATGAATCGGCAGGCGGATGGTGCGGGTCTGATTCATGATGCCGCGCTCGATGGACTGACGGATCCACCAGGTGGCATAGGTCGAGAAGCGGAAGCCCCGCTCGGGGTCAAATTTCTCCACCGCGTGAATCAGGCCGAGATTGCCTTCTTCGATGAGATCGAGGAGCGACAGCCCGCGGTGCAGATAGCGGCGTGCGATCTTCACCACCAGGCGCAGATTGCTTTCGATCATGCGGCGCCTGCCGGCCGCGTCCCCGCTTCTGGCCAGGCGCCCGAAGTGCTTCTCTTCGTCCGCTGAGAGCAGCGGCGCACGGCCGATTTCCCGCAGATACAGGGTGGTTGCATCGGCTGAGTCGTCGGCGCTGCGTTCGTGCAGCGGCTCGATGGCATCCATGACCTCCACATCCTGCTCGACATCGTCGAGCGGGCCGTCATCAAGCGTATCTTCGGCCAGTTCCATGGCAGACATCGGGCGTCCCTCGTGGTGGGTTCTGCGTCCTGCGGAACCCGGTTGAACACGGCGGAGACACCAGTACAGCGCATCGCTCTACACTAACGGGGCCCCAGCAGGGATCGCGGATCGACGGCTTTACCATCTGTGCGAATCTCGAAACGCAGGGTCCCGCCTGCTTCCGCTCTGCTCACTGTGTCGGCCAGAAGCGCCCCAGCTTTAACCCGGGCACCTTCCCGCACCCTGGGATTCTGTCGCGAGCTGTAGGCGCTCAGGTAGGCATCGTCGTGCTTCAGGATCACCAGAAAAGGATAACCATCGAGTCCCGCCCCCGAATAGACAACTTCGCCCGCGGCACAGGCCCGGACGGCATCCCCCCGGGCGAGCCGGAAATCGATGGCCGGATTGCGGCGGCTGAATTCTTCGCTGATCGCCGCCGTTGTCGGCCAGCGCCAGGCAATGTCAGAGGGGATTGTTCTGACCCGCCGGGCATCATGAACAGCGATCACATGCTCGGTGAGCCGCAGTTTCTGCTCGGGATATATGGTGTACGGCGGCCTGATACCGTTCGCCAGTGCCAGCAGGCGATGATCGAGCCGGTAGCGCCAGGCAATCTCATAGAGCGTGTCGCCCTTCTCCACCACGTAATACTCGGGCACCGGACCGCTGCTGCGGGGAACGGGCGGATTCGAGGTCGCGCAGCCCAGGCAGACCATCACGAGCAGTACGGCTGCGATTCCGGTTCTGGACATCGAGTGATTCAAGCTGCGGGATCCGTGCGGGTGAGCCGTGACATCGCCGCGATCACCAGTGCACCGGCCAGCATCGCGATGCAGACGGCGGTCACCAGCGCATCCCCGGTCTGGCCCGCCTCGTACATCCGCGGCGATACCGGTTCGCCTGCCACCTGCCAGGGCCACAGTTGCACCGCGGCACCCGCCATGAACCCTGTCAGCAGGGCAACGATGCTCTCACGGTAGCGGCCGAGCAGCCAGGACAACAGATTTGCAAACAGCAGCAGGCCGCTCGCACAGCCGACACCGAACACCAGCAGCACCGACCAGTTGAGTGTGGTGACCGCCGCCAGCACCGATTCATACAGACCGAGTACCAGCAGCAGGAAGCTGCCCGATACCGCAGGCAGCAGCCAGGCGGATACCGCCAGCGCGCCACCAAAGAAAAACATCCATAGCGCAGGCTCCGCCGGCAGCGGTTCCAGAAACGCTATCAGGAGACCGAGGAGCAGACCGATGGGAGCGAAACGCAGCAGCGCACGCTGCGCCAGATGTCGACCGATTTCGTAAACCGAGTAGAGAATCAGCCCGAAGAAGAATCCCCAGACCAGCGGCCGCACGGTTTCGATCAGAAGGCTCAGCAGATGGGCGAGCAGCGCGACACTCGACAGCATGCCGATGCCCAGACACAGCAGAAAGGTCAGATTGTGCTGCTGCCAGTAGGGGGCGATCCAGCCCAGCGGTCCGCGCCGCCGCAACAGGCCGACGGACGGCAGGCGCAGACCCGCGAGGGTGCCCACCAGTTCGTCAAATATACCGCTGATGAAGGCAATCGTGCCGCCGGAAACACCCGGCACCAGTTCGGCAACGCCCATGGCAAAACCGCGCAGATAGACGCCCAGCCAGCCGCCGCGGGTACGGGTCCCGCGCTGCTTTTCCGGCCTGTCAGCCTGCTGCGGTTTCATGGAACTCCTCCTCGGAGCGCTTTCATGCAGGCACGCTCAGCGCACACCTTTGACCAGCGGCACGAAGCGCACCTGATCGATGGTCTGCATGACCAGACCATCGGGGGTGCGGTCGTATACCTTGAGCTCCTGCACCTCCTGACCGCCGACCGGAACCACGAGTCGACCGCCGACCTCCAGCTGCTCGAGCAGGGTGGCGGGAACCTCCGGTGGTGCTGCAGTGACGAGAATCGCGTCGAACGGAGCTTCCCCCGGCCAGCCTTCGTAGCCGTCACCGTGTTTGAAGCGGATCGTTCTGTGTCGCATCGCCAGCAGACGCTCCCGGGCACGCTCGCTGAATCCTTCGAGACGCTCGATCGTATAAATGCGCTGCACCACATCGCCGAGACTGGCGAGTACGGCGGTCTGGTAACCGCTGCCGGTACCCACTTCCAGCACACGAAGACCCGGGCGGGGTTCCTTATGGGGTGCATCCAGCAGGGTCTGGGTCATCAGCGCAACCACGAAGGGGCGCGACAGGGTCTGACCCTGACCGATGGGCAGCGAGGAGTCTTCATACGCGCGATGCGCAAGCGCTTCATCGAGAAAGATGTGACGGGGCACTGCACCCATGGCCTGCAGCACCCGTTCGTCGCTGATGCCCTGCTTGCGCAATCGCGCAACCAGCCGGTCCCGGGTGCGTTGCGACGTCATGCCGATGCCGACCAGATCGAAACGGCTCACGTCTGCAGTTCCAGCAGTTCGCTCAACAACGTGGTCGCGTAGCCACCGGCCGGAAGACCGAAAGACAGTCGCAGTTCGTCGTCTGCAAGCACCTCCCAGCGCAATCGATCCGGCATCAGCACCAGACTGCGGCGTCCCTGCACCACACCGGAAAATTCCAGTCCCTCGCAGATCGCCCGATGCGCATCGAGTACCGAGTTCTCGATCGCGACAGCCTCCCGGGTACTGCCGGAGCGACCGCGCCCCCACAGGGGCCCGGTCGGATAACCTGCCGCCATCACATCGCCGGGGATTGCTTTGTCCCAGTTGCCGGCCCGCACCCGCGCAGCCAGCACTTCGTTGAACAGCAGACTGCGCAGTACGGACAGATACAGGCCCTGCTGAAAGCGCGACACCCGGCGCCTGCGCCGCACGCCGAGCCAGCGAACCGCGTCTTCGATGTTGCTGCGGCCGAAACGCTGGGCACCGAAATAATTGGGCACACCGGTGCGGGTCACGGCCTCGAGCCCTGCCAGCAATGCCGCCATCTTCCCGACCGCCCGCACGCGAATGTCGAACCGATTGCCGAGCAGATCCCCTCTGCGCAGCTTGCGCTGATGCCGATGCATCTGCAGAACCTGGAATTCAGCGCCATCGGCCGTGCAGACAGGGGATGCGCAATAGTCGGCGACGGGCAGGCTCAACCACTGGCGGGTGCGTGCACGTTTATCCTTCATGCCCGCGTAACCGATTCCGGTATCTGCAATGCCATGGGTTGCAGCCAGGTGCGCTACCAGATCCGTGGTGGTGAGATTCACTTTCTCGACATGTACGAGCAGGTGCTCGCCTTCTCCAGTGGGTGTGAAGGAGGGGATTTCGAATACCTGAAAATCGTCCGGCTCACTGCGGATTCTGCCGGTAGCGGGTTCACCATCCCAGGCACGCGGCCAGTCGGGAATCATGCCGTCAGCGCCGGTCACTGACCAGGTAGAAGGTTTCTCCCTCTTTGATCATGCCCAGATCGGTACGGGCCCGGGCTTCGACCGCCCCCAGCCCGTTTTTCAATCCCATGACTTCCGCTGCCAGGATCCTGTTGCGCTCTTCGAGCTGGGCCGACCGCTGCTGCTGGCGCAGTACCTCGGCTTCCAGCTCCCGGGCAGCGAAGTGCCCCACGTCGCTGAACCAGGCTTTGTACTGCAGCCACAGTGTGCTGAGCACCAGCAGGCCGATTCCGATCTTCGCCATCATCCCGGTTCCAGGCCGTCACGGCGGAATTCGGCCCTGCCGCGGTAGGGGGCTTCCGCACCGAGGGTCTCTTCGATACGCAGCAGCTGGTTGTACTTGGCGACCCGGTCGGATCGGCACAGAGAGCCGGTCTTGATCTGCCCTGCGCCCGTTCCCACCGCGAGATCGGCGATGGTGGTGTCTTCCGTCTCGCCCGAGCGATGGGAGATCACCGCCGTGTAATTCGCATTCTGGGCCATCTGGATGGCGTCGAGGGTTTCGGACAGGGTGCCGATCTGGTTGAGTTTGATGAGGATCGAATTGGCCACCCGGCGCTGTATGCCATCGGCGAGGATGTCGGTATTGGTCACGAACAGGTCATCGCCGACCAGCTGTACGGAATCTCCAAGACGCCCGGTGAGCGTGCGCCAGCCGTCCCAGTCATCCTCATCCATGCCATCTTCGATGGAGAGGATCGGATAACGTCCAGCCAGGTCAGCCAGATAATCGACGAACTCCGTGCTGGAGTAATCCACCCCTTCACCCCGCAGCCGGTAGCGGCCGTCGTCGTAGAACTCCGAAGCGGCGCAATCCAGCGCCAGGGTCACATCCCGACCGAGCTTGTAACCTGCCCGCTCAACGGCTTCCGCGATCACTTCGAGGGCGGCCGCGTTGGAGGCCAGATTCGGCGCGAAGCCGCCTTCGTCGCCCACCGCGGTGGTCAGCCCGCGCTCACTGAGCACGGCGCGCAGGTGGTGAAAAATCTCCGCTCCGCAGCGCAGCGCATCCGCAAAGGAGCGCGCTGCCACGGGCTGAATCATGAACTCCTGAATATCGACATTGTTATCCGCGTGTTCGCCGCCGTTGATGATGTTCATCATCGGCACGGGCATGCTCATGTCCACACCGCCGATCAGCTGATTGATATGCCGGAACAGCGGCTGACCGCTGGCCGTCGCGGCTGCCTTGGCTGCGGCAAGGGACACGGCCAGCATGGCGTTTGCACCCAGGCCGGACTTGTTCGATGTGCCATCCAGTTCGATGAGTCGCGCGTCGAGGCCGCGCTGATCGGCAGGATCGAAGCCGACCAGAACGGGGGTGATCCGTTCGCGCACATTGGTCACAGCACGGCGCACACCCTTGCCCAGATAGCGGGACTTATCGCCATCGCGAAGTTCGAGGGCTTCCCGTGAGCCGGTGGAGGCACCCGAGGGTACACAGGCGCGGCCGATGGCACCGCATTCGGTTATGACGTCCGCTTCGACGGTTGGATTGCCTCGGGAATCGAGAACTTCCCGGGCCTGTACTTCTGCAATCTTACTCATCCGGCCGACTGGCCTCCTGTTAAACAAACACCTTCAAGAAACATCTCCGGGCAATCGGCTTCAACTGCGCACGGACAGGAACTCGTCTTCCAGATAAGGCCGCGCCTTGGTCACCTGATCCAGTGCCAGCAGCTGCTCGAGCAGTTCACCCATCCGCCCCAGCGGCCAGGAATTCGGTCCATCCGACAGGGCGTTGGCGGGATCCGGATGGGTCTCCATGAACAGACCCGCCACCCCTGCGGCAATCGCCGCACGCGCGAGCACCGGCACCATCTCCCGCTGGCCGCCGGATACGGTACCCTGCCCGCCGGGCATCTGCACCGAATGGGTGGCGTCGAAGACCACCGGACACCCGGTCTGGCGCATGATGGCCAGACCGCGCATGTCCGAGACCAGATTGTTGTAG
The DNA here is from genome assembly GCA_041395945.1 of Pseudomonadales bacterium. Classification (NCBI taxonomy): domain Bacteria; kingdom Pseudomonadati; phylum Pseudomonadota; class Gammaproteobacteria; order Pseudomonadales; species Pseudomonadales bacterium. The sequence goes on along the minus strand of JAWKZN010000001.1, from coordinate 759,191 downwards.
CCGAAACTGACCCCGCGCTCACACACCATGATCCGGGTATTGCCGGTGGCCTGAGCTTTCGCCACGACGTTTGCCATATCCGCGGGTGCCAGAAACTGACCCTTTTTGATGTTGACCGGCAGGCCGCTGGCACAGACTCTCTGAATGAAATTGGTCTGCCGGCACAGGAAGGCCGGAGTCTGCAGCACGGAGACGACCGCCGCGACCTCGTCGAGCGGCGTATCTTCATGCACATCCGTGAGTACCGGTACACCGATCTGCTCGCGCACTTTCTCCAGCACCCGCAGCCCTTCTTCGAGACCGGGGCCCCTGAAGCTTTCATGGGAAGAGCGATTGGCCTTGTCGAAGGAGCTCTTATAAATGAGCGGAATGCCGAGCGCCGCACAGAGTTCTTTCAGGCGACCGGCGGTATCGAGCGCCATCCCTTCGGACTCGATCACACAGGTTCCCGCAATCAGGAAAAACGGCAGGCTGTTGCCCGCCTGGAAGTGGCACAGCTGCATCGTGTCAGCGGATCGGGCCATCTTCTGCTTCCAGTTGCACCAGCGGCTCAGCCGCCGTCTGCTGCGCGCCGTTGCGGGCATTGTGCTGGTGCGTATTGGCAGCTTCGATGAAGCCTGTGAACAGCGGATGACCTTCCCGTGGCGAGGAGGTGAATTCCGGGTGGAACTGACAGGCCAGGAACCAGGGATGGTCCGGCAGTTCGATGATTTCCACCAGTTCACCGTCTTCGGAGCGACCCGCAATGCTCATGCCGTTCTCTTCGAACTGTGCCACGTAGTTGTTGTTGACTTCGTAACGGTGCCGGTGCCGCTCGGCCACCACAGAACCGCCATAAAGCCGCTGCGCCAGGCTGCCCTGATTGAGCACACACTTCTGCTCGCCCAGCCGCATGGTTCCTCCCATGTCCTCCGCGCCCGTGCGCAGTTCGGTACGGCCTTCGCGATCGGTCCATTCCGTGATCAGGCCAATGACCGGATGCTCGGTCTCCCGGGTAATCTCGGTGGAGTGAGCGCCTTCGAGACCCACCACATTGCGGGAAAAATCGATGATGGCCGCATGCAGCCCGTAGCAGATGCCCAGGTAGGGAATCTTCCGCTCGCGCGCATACTGCGCTGCGAGGATCTTGCCTTCGAAACCGCGCTCGCCGAAACCGCCCGGCACCAGAATCGCATGCACCCGATCCAGGACGTCTGTCCCTTTGCGGGTGAGTTCCTCCGCATCGATGTAGTCCACCACCACCCGGGTGCGGGTCTGGATGCCCGCGTGCGTCACGGCTTCGATCAGCGATTTGTAGGCATCCAGCAGTTCCAGGTATTTACCGACGATGGCGATCCGGGTCTCACGCTCGGGATGCAGCTGCGCATCGACAATTCGCCCCCAGTCCGAGAGATCGGCAGGCGGGCAGTCGAGGCCCAGCTTCTGTACCGCGATCTCATCCATGCCCTGCTCCTGCAGCGCCTGGGGTGCCTGATAAATGGTGGGCAGATCACGGAAGGTGATCACCGCCCGTTCTTCGACGTTGGTAAACAGAGCGATCTTGCTGCTGGCAGACTTGGGCAGGGGTTTTTCAGAACGGCATACCAGTATGTCCGGCTGCAGGCCGATGGAGCGCAGTTCCTTGACCGAGTGCTGGGTGGGCTTGGTCTTGATCTCTCCCGCCGACGGGACGTAAGGCACCAGTACCAGGTGAATGATCACCACATTGCTGATCCCGACATCGAGCCGCAGCTGGCGGATGGCTTCGAGGAAAGGCTGGGATTCGATGTCACCTACGGTGCCGCCGACTTCCACGATCAGGACATCAAAGCCTTCGCCCGCGATGCGGATGCGACGCTTGATCTCGTCCGTGATGTGGGGGATCACCTGAATGGTTGCACCGAGATAGTCACCACGCCGTTCGCGACGGATGACCGCTTCGTAAACACTGCCGGTGGTGAAGTTGTTGCCCTTCGCCATCCGCACATGGGTGAAACGTTCGTAGTTGCCCAGGTCCAGATCCGTCTCGGCACCATCCGCTGTGACAAACACTTCACCGTGCTGGAAGGGGCTCATGGTGCCGGGATCCACATTGATGTAGGGATCCATCTTGAGCACGTTGACTTTGAGTTTGCGCGCCTCGAGCACGGCGGCAAGAGAGGAGGTGATGACACCCTTCCCCAGAGAAGAAACCACACCACCCGTGACGAAAATATATCGAGTCATTTAATCCATCTTGCCCAGTGACGCATGCATGAGAGGGAAGGAGTCTGGCATGCGCAAGATGGGAGGGCACGATAGCAAAAGGGGCTGCCAAGCTCAACGCGAACCCCGCCGCTGCGGGACTTTTCAGCCGGATGGCCTAATCGACCCGGGAATGTCCGCTCAGCGGCTGCCACAGGCAGCGCAGCCGCGATGTGTCGCAGCGCTGCGACGCGGCTTCCGGGACCGAAGTCGCGGCTTCCGGGACCGAAGTCGCGGCTTCCGGGACCGGCGTCGCGGCTCCCGGGACCGGTGTCACGGAGACGGGATCACGCACCGCAATGCCGGGGATCGCGAGCAGTCCGAGAGCGTCCATCAGCAGCGGATAGGCGGGTCGCTCCCAGGGGGGTACACCGGCTGCACGGAGCAACTCGGATACGGATCGGCTGCGTCCCCGCACCTTCAGTTTCGGCACCCGGGGGCCTTCACCCAGGGTACTGAGAAATCGTACCTGCACAGTCTCATCATGCGGGGTTATCGCAGCTTCCGTGTGCCCGGCTGTCGGGACCGCCGCTCGATCCAGCAGCAGTGTGCCATGGGGCAGCAGCAGCCGACCGGGAATCTGCAGGGTATAGGCGTCTGCCAGCCGCGGCGGGGCGTCCACCAGGTACAGCGCATCGCGATAGCGGCGCAGACTGCCGTCGTCCTGCCGTAGTTCGGGCTGTCGATCTTCGGGGGCTTTGAGCTGCCGGACAAAGTCTGCGAGTGCCGCATCACTGAACCCCCCGGATCGTTCGAGCCGGATCAGCCAGGCTCTGAGGATGAGCTGCTGCGCCGCGGCGCCGTGTCCATCGAGCACATTCAGCGGCAACGGGTACCGGTCCAGCTCCAGCAGATCGTCAAGCAGATCCGCTGCGGCGGCCAGCTGGGTGTGGACCCGGTTAAGCCGTCGGTCGAGATGGGGAAACCGGGCTTCGAGCCGGGGCAGCACTTCGTGGCGCAGGAAATTCCGGTCCAGCAGCCGATCCTCGTTGGAAGGATCCTCTACCCAGGTCAGGCGATGTTCCTTCGCATAGCTGTCGAGCAGCTCAGGCGGGGTGTCCAGAAACGGCCGCAGGATGTAGCCACCGGCGAAGCTTCTGCTGAGCGGTATGCCGTAGAGACCGCGCCCCTGAAACAGATGCAGCAGCCGGGATTCGAGCTGATCACCACCATGATGGGCGAGCAGCAGGCAGTCGTGGGGCTGCATCTGCTCCGCCATCGCAGCGTAGCGTGCGCGACGTGCCCGGGCTTCGAGGTTCGAACCCGCCGCCACCGGCACTCTCGTGCCAACCAGCTCGACGCCGAGTACCCGGCAGACCTCCGCACAGCACTCCTGCCAGTGATCGCTGTGCGGATGCAGTCCGTGATTCACATGAAGGGCGTAAACCTGACCCGGCCACTGTGTCGACGCCAGGTGCAGCAGCACGGTCGAGTCCCGACCGCCGCTGAAGCCGATGAGGATACGGCCCGGCATGGTACCCGAAGGCTTGCCCGAGACCTGCGGGTCGGCAACCTCAGGGCGCAGGCGTCCCGGGCTGTCGTCCACCAGTGCCCGAACCGCGTTGTGCAGCGCGGCGGCCAGCTGGCCGGTTACCCCGCCGCCCGTCCGGGCACCCTGCCCCGCCATATCAGGCGGACCGATAGTTGAGCGACACGCGCTCGCTGCCGAATTCGTTACGCAACGATTTCAGCAGTTCATCCGAGGGATTTACCCGCCAGTCGGGGCCGAGCTGAATACGACCGCGGGCGGCATTGCCCGCCTCGCCGAGTGCGCTGCAGACCACGGCCACCGAGCAGCCGCTTGCCGCATGCCGGTAGGGTTCGAGACTGGTCCGCAGGCGCTCCACCAGATCCCCGTTCACCCCGGAGGCGGCCAGATCGATCTCCAGACCGAGGGAAAAGCGCCGGCGCGCCTCTTCGATGGTGTAAACGTTCTCTGTCTTGAGTTTGAAGGAATGGGTGAAGTCGTCTTCCTGCACTTCGCCTTCCAGCACCAGCACGGCATCCTTGCGGATCTTCTGGGCGTTGGCCTCGAACACATCGGCGAAAATCGATGCCTCGATCCGGCCGCTGCGATCGTCGACAACGGCAAAGCCCATGGAGCCTCCCCGCCGGCTGCGCATGGTGCGGAAGGAGACGACCAGACCAGCGATGAGCTGACTGCGACCGGCTTTCAGCCGGGAGATGGAGCAGTTGCAGAAGTGGCGGATCTCATCCAGATACTCTTCGATGGGATGGCCGGTGAGATAGAGACCCAGCGACTCCCGCTCCCCCTCCAGCCGTTCGCGCTTCTCCAGCGGCCGCACGATACGGGCGCGCACGGCTTGCCCATCCGCCACACCGCCAAACAGATCCACCATACCTGCCGCTGAATTCTGCGAGACCTGTTCCGCACTCTGCAGTGCATCACCCAGTTCCGCCATCAGCCTGGCCCGGACTCCGTCGATGGATTCCGCTTCCTGCCGGAAATCATCCATCGCGCCCGACCGGATCAGCGCCTCCAGCGTGCGCCGATTGGCTTTGCGGGAATCCACCCTCAGGCAGAAATCCGCCAGATCCCTGAAATCCCCATCCCGCTGCCGGCTCTCGACAAGTGCCTGCACGGGGCCTGCACCCACACCGCGCACCGCACCCAGGCCGTAGATCACGCGATTGTCTGCACCGGTAAAGCGGAACTCGCTGCGGTTGACATTTGGGGGGTCGAGCTGCAGACCCATGCGCCTCACCTCATCAACCAGGGTCACCACCTTGTCCGTGTGCTGCATGTCTGCAGACAGAGTGGCCGCCATGAACTGGGCCGGATAGTGACGCTTCAGCCAGGCTGTCTGGAAGGAAACGATCGCGTAAGTTGCGCTGTGGGACTTGTTGAAGGCGTATCCGGAAAACTTCTCCATGTCGTCGAAAATCGAATCGCACACCGACTGCTCGACTCCGGCCGCAAGCCCGCCTTCGATGAACTGCTGGCGCACCTTGGCCATTTCTTCGGGTTTCTTTTTCCCCATGGCCCGCCGCAGCAGATCCGCCTGGCCGAGCGTGAAGCCGGCGAGATCCTGGGCAATGCGCATCACCTGCTCCTGGTAGAGCATTACCCCGTAGGTACCCGTGAGCGCGGCTTTCGTCGAAGGATGGGGCAGTGCCACCGGCGCACGGCCGTGCTTGCGATCGATGTAATCGTCCACGGCGCCCGACTGCAGCGGACCGGGTCGGAACAGGGCGACCAGCGCGATGATGTCATTGATGCTGTCCGGCTGCAGGCGTTTGATGAGATCCCGCATGCCCCGGGATTCAAGCTGGAAGATGCCGGTGGTTTCACCGCTCTTCAGCAGCTCGAAAGTGCCCGGGTCATCGAGCGGTATACGCTCGATATCCAGCCGTGCAGCCTCCGGGCCGGCCGCTGCGTTGACCGCACGCACGGCCCAGTCGATCACCGTCAGCGTCTTCAGTCCGAGGAAGTCGAACTTCACCAGGCCGGCGCTTTCCACGTCGTCCTTATCGAACTGCGAAACCAGACTGCCTTCGAGATCTTCTGTGTACAGCGGTACGAAGTTGGTCAGCTCGGAGGGTGCGATGACCACACCACCGGCATGCCGCCCGACACCGCGCACCACCCCTTCGAGCACATAGGCCATGTCCATGATCTCGGCGACCTCCTCGCTCTCGGCGATGAAGTCGCGAAGTTCCCTGGTCTGCTCCACCGCCTTGGCCAGGGTCATACCGACTTCGAAGGGGATCAGTTTCGAGAGTTTGTCTGCCAGGCCGTAAGGTTTTCCCTGTACCCGGGCCACATCCCGCACCACCGCCTTTGCGGCCATGGTCCCGAAGGTGATGATCTGGCTCACCGCATCCTGTCCATAGCGCTCGGAGACATGGGCGATCACCCGATCCCGGCCTTCCATGCAGAAGTCGATATCGAAGTCGGGCATGGACACCCGCTCTGGATTGAGAAAGCGTTCGAACAGCAGGTCGTAACGCAGGGGGTCGAGATTGGTGATGCCCAGGGCATATGCCACCAGACTGCCTGCACCGGAGCCCCGCCCGGGTCCCACGGGGATTTCGTTGTTTTTCGCCCAGGCGATGAACTCCATCACGATGAGGAAATAGCCGGGGAAACCCATCTGATTGATCACACCGAGTTCGTATTCGAGGCGCTGTGTATAAGCGGATTCCTCTATGGTCAGCTCTCCCCAGGCCGCGAGCCGTTCGAGACGGTCCCGCAGACCGTCCCGCGCACAGCGTGCGAGGTACTGTTCGAGCGTTTCGCCCTCGGGTACGGGATAGTTCGGCAGAAAATAGGTTCCGAGTTCGACCCGCACATTGCAGCGCCTGGCGATCTCCACGGTGTTGGCGAGTGCCGCGGGCAGATCCTGGAACAGCACGGCCATCTCTGCCGGCGTCTTCAGATACTGCTGATCACTGTAGCGCCGCTCCCGGCGCGGATCGTCCAGTGTCCGGCTGTCGTGAATACACACCCGGGTTTCGTGAGCCTCGAAGGCGTCGGCATCGAAGAAACAGACCGCATTGGTAGCCACCACCGGCAGCCCGAGTTCGATGGCGAGGCTGACCGCAGCGGCGACATGAGCCTCCTCACCTGCGCGCCCGGTACGCACCAGTTCCAGGTAGAACCGATCACCGAACACCGACGTCCACTCAGTGGCCAGACGCCGCGCACGCTCAAGATCACCCCGGACAAGTGCGCGGCCGACCTCACCATCCCGGGCACCACAGAGCACGATCAGCCCGTCGCCACCGGCGAACAGATGCCGGCGTTGCAGCACGCCGTGTGTATCGGTGTCCACATAGGCGGCGGACACCAGCTTCAGCAGGTTGGCGTAGCCGACCTGACTCATCGCCAGCACGGTCACCCGACAGCGTTCAGCGTTTGTCTCCGCCTCATCCTCGGGGCGATAGAACAGATCCGCACCGAGCAGGGGTTTCAGACCGTTGCTGATGCAGGACTGGTAAAACTTGATGAGACCGAACAGATTGCCGCGATCCGTCAGCGCCAGTGCACCCATGCCCCGCTCCCGCGCCTTCGCGGTCAGGTCCCTGATCTTGATGATGCTGTCCGCGATGGAGTATTCGCTGTGGACCCGCAGATGAACGAAGGGCGTACTCACGATGCAGACACCCGGCTGCAGGTAACACCATCCACCGACGCCGCTGCCGCGCGCCGAACCGGTGCAAACGACCTCCGATGCACAGGCGTTGGTCCGAGATGCTCAAGCGCCCGCAGATGCGCGGGGGTCGGATAGCCCTTGTGTCGTGCCAGCCCATACCCGGGATAGATGCGGTCAAGTTCGGTCATTTCCCTGTCCCGCGCCACCTTGGCGACAATGGACGCGGCGCTGATCTCCGGGATCAGATCATCACCGCCGACAATGGCACGCGCGGGCACGATCAACTCAGGCAGCCGGTTGCCATCCACCAGCACGTACTCGGGTGGAATCGTCAGTGCCGCGACGGCGCGCTGCATGGCCAGCAGGGTCGCATTGAGAATATTGAGCCGATCGATCTCGGCCACCTCCGCACGACCCAGCGCCCAGGCCAGAGCGTTGTGCCTGATCTCCACGTCGAGTCGCTCCCTGCGGGCGGCTGTGAGCCGTTTCGAATCCCGCAGGCCTGGGGGGAGCCGGCGCGGGTCCAGGATCACTGCGGCGGCAACCACGGGCCCTGCCAGCGGACCCCGCCCGACTTCATCGACACCCGCCGTGCGCTTCTGTGCCCTGATCAGGTTGAGGGAATCGGTGGAAACCAGGGCTTTCATTTCTCTCCGGTGGTCATCGATCGGCCGTCAAGCCAGTCCAGCACCGCCGCAGCGGCGCTGTCGTCCGCATTCCGGCGCAGCTGCAGATGCAGGTCATGAAACTCGGCCAAATATCCGGGATCCGCCGACGCTTTGTCCAGCGCTCTGGCCAGCTCGTCCGCCAGCGCAGTTCCGGTAGCCTCGTGCTGCAGCAGTTCTGCAACCAGCCTGCGACCCGCCAGGATGTTGGGCAGAGCCACGTATGGCGTCCGCAGCAGGCGGCGGACGAGCTGGTAAGTCCATTCACCGAGGCGGTAGCTCACCACCATGGGGCGGTGCAGGAGCATGGCTTCCAGGGTACTGGTGCCGGATTTCACCAGCGCAGCGTCGCAGGCGGTGAGCGCAAGCCGTCCGTTACCCCGGTAGACGATTACCGGCAGATCGGCGCGTGCTTTCAGTTGCTCGCGCAACCACACCTCGATGCTCTCCCGCAGCGCGGGGATCACGAATACCGCCTGCGGATAACGCACCCTGAACTGCTCACAGGCGTCCAGAAAGGGTTCCGTCATCAGTTTTACTTCAGACATGCGGCTGCCCGGGAGCACGGCGATACAGGGCCTGGCGCCCTGCACTTCCAGCACCTGCTGCGCCGCCTGCCGGGCTGCCGCTGCGGAAGCTTCCGGTGTGATCTCATCCGCCAGCGGGTGTCCGACGAATACGGCGCGCACCCGGGAATGGTCATAGAAGGCGGGTTCGAAAGGATACAGAGTCAGCAGCAGATCGGTGGAGCGGGCGATGGCACGCACCCGACCCCGGCGCCAGGCGTAGACCGAGGGACTGACATAGTGAACGGTGGGTACGCCGCGGCGTTTCAGCAGCCGCTCGATCAGGAAATTGAAGACGTTGAAATCCACACCGATGAAGGCAGTCGGCTGCTGCTGTGTGAAGGTGCGATACAGCAGGCGCAGCAGGCGGACCAGATCAGGCAGGCGACGTACCGGTTCGACAAAGCCATTCACTGCAAGCCGGTCCATGTGTGCCAGGGATTCCAGCCCTTCGGCAAGCATCAGCGGACCACCGATGCCGACAAAGCGTACCCCGGGCTGACGCTGCCGCAGGACGCGCATCAGGCCGGCACCGAGTCGGTCTCCGGATGCTTCACCGGCGACGATGCCGAAGATCATTCCTCGCTGTCTTGGGGGTCGCCCTGCGGACCCTCGGACCGCCGTGGGCGCACAATGCCCCAGCGGGAATCCCGGATGGATGCCAGAAACAGCTCAACCTCGGGCACCCGGGCTGCCACCGGCTCGAGTTCTGCTATCGCCTCTTTTACCGTACGGGCCTGGCGGTAGACTACCCGGTGTGCCCGCTTCAGTTCAGCGACCACCTCTTTCGCATAGCCGCGTCGCTTCATGCCTTCGATGTTCAGCCCGATCGCCGATGCCGGATTTCCCATCACGGTCATATAGGCGGGCACGTCTTTGAGCACCAGGCTCATGCCCGCAATGTGGGTGTGTGCGCCGACATTCCTGAACTGGGGTACACCGGCATAACCGCCGAAGTTGGCGTAATCGCCGACCCGGCAGTGACCGGAGACTGCCGCGTTATTGGCCATGATCACATGATCGCCGAGCACGCAGTCGTGACCGATATGTACATAGGCCATGAACAGGCAGTTACTGCCGATAACGGTTTCGCCGGCGCCCTGCACCATGCCGCGATGCACGGTGACGCCTTCCCGGAAAGTGTTGTTATCACCGATCCGCAACAGCGTTTGTTCGCCACCGTAAGCCAGAGCGGGCGTGTCTTCGCCAATACTCGAAAACTGGAAGATCCGATTGCCCCGCCCCATCCGGGTCGGTCCTTTCAACACCACATGGGAAGCGATGTGGCAGTCATCACCGATCTCGACACCAGGCCCGATCCAGCTCCAGGGACCGACGTGCACGTTGCTACCCAGCTTTGCAGAGGGGTCGATGATGGCACGGGGATCGATCATGGTCGGATAGCAGGTGGCGGGCCGAACGCCTCCACTATAGCTTGCGTTCCATGCAGATGATGATGGACTCGCAGGCAAGTTCATCATCCACGAAGGCCTGGCAATCGAACTTCATCACACCACGCTTATCCGCCAGAATCCGGCTTTCCATCATCAGCCGATCTCCCGGCAGTACGGGCTTCTTGAAACGGGTTTTATCCGTCCCCGCCAGGTAATAGGTATAACCCTGGGCAGGACGCCGATTCTTGGTTTCAAAGGCGAGCACCCCGGAAAGCTGCGCCATGGCCTCGACAATCAGCACGCCGGGCATGAGCGGATGTCCGGGAAAGTGCCCGGAGAAAAACTCCTCGTTGATGGTCACATTCTTGAACCCGCGGATAAAGTTACCCGGGTCGAGTTCGAGCACCCGGTCTACCAGCAGAAACGGGTAGCGGTGCGGGAGGTACTCAAACAGTTCGTTGATGTCTTTCATGTTCGAAAACGAGTAGTTGCTGTAATTGTTGATTGCGTGCTTCGCCGCTGCTTTCGCCGCACTCCGGTCCGTTCGCTGGCGACTGTATCAGTCTTCCGATCGGCCCCTTTCGAGTGCTGCCACCCGCTTGAACAGTTCATCGAGGCGGAGGAAACGCAACGCGCTGCGTTTCCAGGCGCGTGTCGGACTATGTAACACCCCGCCTGAGTAAATACCAGGCTTCGTGATGGACGAGGACACATGGGTCATGCCGCTGACGACAACGGAATCGCAGATCTCGATGGGTCCATCACCGCCGACTCCGACGCCACCGGCGAGCACCACGTGCCGCCCGATCCGGGCACTCCCCACAATGCCTACACAACCGCAGATGACACTGTGTTCCCCGACCTGCACGTTGTGACCGATCTGCACCTGATTGTCTATTTTCACACCGTCACCAATCACAGTGTCATCCAGCGTACCGCGGTCTATGGTGGTGCCTGCACCAATGCTCACATCCGAACCGATCCGCAGGCCACCGAGCTGGGCGATCGTCTCGAGCCGGCCGCGCTCATCCGGTGTGAAACCGAATCCATCCGCACCAAGCACTGCTGCACTGTGCACGATACTGCCGGTGCCGATCCTGACCCTGCTGTAGAGGACAACGCCCGGCATCAGCACCACGTTGTCGGCGACCTCGCAGTCAGATCCGATCACGGTATTCGCATGGATGCGCGCGCCCGCACCGATCCGGGTGCGGGCACCGATGACCACACCGGGACCCACCGAGGCGGTGGGATCCACACTGGCATCGGCGGCAAGCACCGCGCTGGCATGGACCGCGGAATTCAGTTCCGGGGTCTGGGCAAACAGCTGTGAGACCCTGGCAAAAGCCAGATAAGGATTTCCGCAAATCAGCGCATCTCCTGCCCAGCCGCCGGCATCATCCGGGCGCAGGATCACCGCGCCTGCTGACGTTGCCGCTAACAGGCGCCGATAGCTGCTGCTGGAGAGATGGGAAATCTCATGCGGTCCCGCAGACTCCAGGCTGCCGAGACCGGTGATCTGCCGCGCACCGTTGCCACGGACTTCCGCCCCCAGCCTGCGCCCGAGTTCGGCAAGAGTGAAGGCAGGCTTGTCCAATGAGGGGCCTCCGATCAGCGCTTCTCGTTGAGCTTCTCGGTGACCTTGCGGGTGATGTCATGCCGGGAGTTCACATAACGCAGGCTGCCCCGCTCCATGATCATGTCGTACTGTTCGACTTCGATCAGATCTTTCAGCACCGCATCGATCTTCGGCACCATCTGCTGCAACAGCTCCTGGCGGCGATCGTTCACCTCTTTCTGCAGCTTGTTGACCCGGAACTGATAATCGATCTGCTTGTCTTCGATGTCCTTCGAAATCTTGCGCTGCTCGGCCGGGCTCATGACCTCGCCATCCTTCTGCAGCTTCTCCTGGGCGGCGACGATCTCATCACCCAGTGTTCGCACCTGCTGCTCTTCGGCCTGCAGCTCTGACTGGGCCTGTTTCAGCAGCGCCTGGGCTTCTTCGCTTTCCAGCAGTGCGCGCTGGGTATCCAGTACCGCAATCTTGATCTCCGCCAGTGCACTGCCGGCAATCAGCGTCAGCAGGGTGGTCACTGCCGCATAACGGGCCATTCCGGTTAACTTCTTAATCACTCGAGTCTCCTTAAACACAATTGGCGCCGTTCTGGCGACGGCTTTTAAAGCGCGGCGGTTGCCGCAATCCGAATTTCATGGGGCGCGCATTCTATCTCAGAATGTCCGTCCCAGTTCAAACTGAAAAGATTCTTCCCGGTCGACGTCCTTGGTATTGAAGGTCCAGGCGTAGCTGAACGACATCGGGCCCAGGCCGGCGAGCCAGGTGATGCCCGTGCCCACCGAATAACGGAATTCTCCGGGTTCGACACCAAAACAGTTCACACTGAAGTCGAAACATTCGGTCTGGAAGACGTTACCCACATCGAAGAAGATCACCGGTCGGAACTGTCGGCCGTCTTCGACGAAAGGCATCGGGAAAATCAGCTCGGCTCCCCCTTCGATCAGCACGTTGCCGCCATAAGGATCACCATCCGGCCTGAAGAAACCGGGCGGTATCGGATTGCCGTTTGAATCGACTGTCGGTGGCGTGGTCCGCGGGCCGAGCGTGCTGTTCTTGAACCCTCTGACCGATCCGAACCCGCCTGCGTAATAGTGCTCATAAAAGGGTACGAGGCCGGTATCCAGATAGCCGTCGCCGTAACCCAGTTCACCTCGCAGTCTGAGCGTCCAGTTCTGGGTAATCGGGAAGTAAATCTGCCCGTCGTAGGTGATCTTGTAGAAAGTCAGGTCACTGCCAGGAATGGCTATCTCCCCGCCGATCGACTGGGACTGTCCCCGGGTGGGGAATACGCCCCGGTTGAGGGTCGACGAGCGCCAGGACAGATTCAGTTTATAGTTGAGTGCCGTGTCACCGTTTTCTGTCAGGTAGGCCGAGATCTCCTGAGCTGGAAATGCGCCTTCGGTGATACTCGTGTATTCGACCATGGCACCGAAATTCACCCGCTGGGTTTCTCCGAGCGGGAAACCATAGGAGACCCCGGCGCCGATGGAATCCGTGGAGAAACTGGCAATATTGCGCTGATCGTAGTCGAGCTGGCGGAGAAACAGATTGTAGCCACGGCTGATGCCATCCAGGGTGTAGTAGGGATTGAAGTAGCTGAAGTTCACCGCGCGCTGGAAGTCCGAATAGGACACACCGATATTGAGGCTGTTGCCTGTGCCCAGTACGTTGTTTTCCTGGTAGTTGGCCCCGAGAATCAGGCCCTGGCCCTGAGCGTAGCCCAGGGTGGCGGAAATGCTGCCCGAGGGCTGCTCTTCCACCGAGAACTGCACATCGATCTGATCATCGGTACCCGGCACCTCCGGGGTTTCGACATTCACGCCCTTGAAATAGCCGAGACGCTCGAGCCGCACCTTCGACAGTTCGATCTGTGCGGTAGAAGCCCAGCCTCCCTCCTGCTGCCGCATTTCCCGTCTGAGCACCTCATCCTGGGTTACCTTGTGCCCGGTGAAGGTTACCCGTCTCACGTAGGCCCGCTTGCCGGCATCCACGAAGAACTCGATGTCCACGGTGCCGTCGTCCCTGACCCGGGGCACACCATTGGACGACGCGAAGGTATAACCCGCATTTCCCAGCGCAGCGGTCATACGCTCCTCGGTTGCAGTCACCCTTGCCTGGGAAAACACCTGACCTTTCGACACGATCAGCAGGCGCTCCAGGTCTGCCTTCTTCACATCATTGAGCTCACCGATGATGTTCACGTCCGCAACCGTGAATTTTTCACCTTCATCGATATTTATGGTGATGTAAACCTGATCCCGTTTCGGCGTCACGCTGACCTGGGTGGAGAGCACTTCGAACTCCACGTAGCCGCGATCCTTGTAATACGCCTCGAGCTTCTCCAGGTCGCCGGAAAATTTCTCCCGGGAATACTTGTCATCGTTCTTATAAAACGACAGCAGGCTCGGGTGCTGCAGCTCGAGCTGATCGAGCAGTTCCTGCTCGGAAAAGACACTGGCGCCGACAATGTTGATGTGGCGGATACCCGAGGTCTTGCCTTCTACGATATTGATCTTCACCGCCACCCGGTTTCTGGGCAGCTCCTCTACCTCGGTGTTGATGGCTGCGCCGTAACGGCCCTGAGCCACATACTGCCGCTCCAGCTCCAGGCTGACCCGCTCCAGGGTCGCCTGCTTGAATATCTCGCCTTCCTGCAGCCCCTGCTGAGCGAGACCTTCGAGAAGGGCTTCTGTTTTGATTGCCTTGTTGCCATCGATCTCAATACTCTCGATGGCCGGCCGCTCCACCAGGGTGACGACCAGCACCCCACCATCCCGCGCCATGCGGATGTCGTTGAAATAGCCTGATGCGAACAGCAGACGGATGAGATTGCGGATCGCCACCTGCTCAATGGTGTCGCCGACTTCGATGGGCAGCAGGTTGAACACGGTGCCCGCCGACACCCGCTGCAGACCCTGCAGGCGGATGTCTTCGACAACGAAGGGCGCAGTTGCCGCATGGGCGGTGAACTGCAGCCAGAGCAGCACACAGACGAGAACACAGCGCAGAAATCTGGGCATCGGGATGCGGCTCACAGCAGTCGGGTGATGTCGTTGTATATGGCGATCATCATCAGACCCGCCACCAGAAACAGGCCAACCTGGGTGCCCACGATCTGGGCCCGCTCAGGTACCGGTTTGCCGCGAATGATTTCCGCGAGACAGAACAGGATATGCCCGCCATCGAGGATGGGAATCGGCAGCAGATTGAGCACACCCAGAGAAATCGACAGCAGCGCGGCCAGCCCGACAAAGATCTGCCAGCCGGCCCGCGCCGAATCCCCGGCCACTTTGGCGATCATGATCGGACTGTTGAGATTCTGCACAGACACCTGACCGGTGAACATCTTGCGCACCACACCCAGGGTCAGCACTGTCTTGTCCCAGGTCTCCGCGATACCCATGGGAATCGCATCCAGGGGCCCGAAACGGACTTCGTTGTAGTGGGGCCCCACACCCAAGTAGCCGAATTTTTCACCGGCCGGATCACTGCGGGTTTCCGGTGTCACACCGATGTCGAGGGCCTGGCCGGCGCGCTTTACTCTGACATTCAGGTGTTTCCCCGGGGAGGCCTGGATCAGGGCCACCCAGTCCCGCCAGGTCTCGATGGGCGCACCGTCTACCGATTCGATCAGATCCCAGGCCTGGAAACCCGCTCTGCGGGCCGGACTGTCAGCCAGCACGGTGGCCACCAGCGCCGGATAGGCCACGGAGATTCCGAGGGAGCCGAACAGATCCGGATCCTTGCTCGAACTGTGCCAGCGATCTATGGGTACCTGCACCTGCTGAGCGGACTGTCCGGGCTGTCGCAGACTGAATTCGATAACGCCGCTGTCGCCCATACGCGAGGCCAGGGCGATATTGACCTGCTGCCAGTCCCGCGTTGGCGTACCGTCGACACTCAGAATTTCGGCATTTCTGCTGACCCCCGCCCTGCCCAGTGGAGAATCCGCCGCCACCTCGCCCAGCAGCGGTGCGTAGCTCATCGAGCCCACCACAAACAGCAGCCAGTAAACGAAAATGGCCAGCAGGAAGTTCGCCGCAGGACCGCCAAAGGCTATGGCCATGCGCCACCACACGGAGAGGCTCGTGTAGGGTCGGTCTTCCGGTCCTGCCGGGACCGCGGGTATGACCTCACCCGGCTCCCTTTCATCGAGCATGCGCACGTAACCGCCCAGGGGGATCATGGCGATCACAAACTCGGTGCCATGCCGGTCCACCCGGGACCAGAGGGGCCGCCCGAAACCAACGGAGAAGCGCACGATGCGCACACCGGAGAAGCGGGCCACCAGGTAGTGACCCAGTTCGTGGAAGGTCACCAGCACGCCAAGCATCAGGATCAGCGCCAGCGGGTACTGCAGTATTTCCATCCCCTCTCAAGTCCTCATTGCTGACTGTTGTTGGAGTCGTGGTCCGTCAGAAGGTTCTTTGCCCGCTCTGCAGCACAAAATTTCCGACACATTCGCGCTGCCCGGCGGGCATGCCGACGATAAACGGGCGCCATGATAAAGCATCTCGCCCGGCGCGGCCCCTGATCCTAGAGGATCAGCATCCGCAAGGACCAGCCATCCGCCTGGGTCAGCCCATGTCTGACAATCCGCCAAGCACCAGTATCAGTGCGAAACAGGGCAGCACGGCAACCGCCGAATCAATACGATCCAGCACACCCCCATGACCGGGCAGCAGGCTGCCCGAATCCTTCATGCCCCGCACACGTTTGAGGACACTCTCGAAAAGGTCGCCGAACACCGACATCACCACCAGCAGCACCATGATCAGGAGCCAGCCGGCGTTGAAACGACCCATCAGCAACAGGATCAGGCCGCACATGAGGCTGGCCATCGCCAGCCCGCCCCAGAGCCCTTCCCAGGTCTTGCCGGGACTCACCTCCGGCGCAAGTCGGGTATGGCCGAAAGCGCGACCTGCAAAGAAGGCGCCGACATCTGCTCCCGCCACCAGGACCATGAGCCAGAGGATCCAGTGCGAACCGGACGGCGCATCACGAATCACGACCAGGGCAATCCAGGCAGCCCAGCAGATCAGCAGCCCGGCACCGGCACTCACCCAGCCGCGACGGAGGACGGAGGCACTGCCCGGGTAGGTCAGCACTGCCAGCAGGGCAAGCGACCATACCGCCACACCCACCCACAGACCCGGCAACTGCAGCGCAGTCTGCCACCAGGTGAGTGCCACCAGCGTCGAGTAGCCGCCGACGTAGGCAATCCGGTTCGTCATCCGGGTCATACCGGCGAGCGCCGAGTACTCATAGGCACCCAGTCCTCCGATGACCCAGAACACCAGCGCATACCAGGTCAGGGGCAACAGGTAACAGACGGCAATCAGACCGACCGCCAGTATCAGTCCGGTGATGATCCGGGATTTGAGCATGGAGCCTGTCAGGACCTGCGGCCGAAACGGCGCTGGCGATCGTTGAACCAAGCGAGTGATTCGATGAGCTGCTCGGGGCCGAAGGCAGGCCAGAAGGCGTCTGTGAAAAACAGCTCCGTGTACGCGAACTCCCAGAGCAGGAAATTGCTGATGCGGTGATCACCACCGGTACGGATGCACAGATCGGGCTCCGGCATCTCTCCCAGGGACAGGCCCCGGGCGAAGCTGGACTCGTCGATGTCTTCGGGCTTCAGCCGGCCTTCCTGAACCGCGCGCGCCAGACTCCGGGCGGCCTGGGTGATGTCCCAGCGCCCGCCATAGTTGGCAGCGATGTTCAGCCGCATCCGGTCATTGTCCCGGGTCAGCGTCTCGGCGTCGTCCATACGGGCGCGCAGATCCGGGGCAAAACGGGCCCGGTCACCGATGATTCTCAGCTGCACGCCCCGCTCATTGAGTTCCTGTACATCGTTTTCCAGCACCGAGCGCATCAGATCCATGAGCAGATTCACTTCGCGCTTGGGTCGGCGCCAGTTCTCGGTGCTGAAAGCAAACAGGGTGAGGCATTCGACACCGGCGTCGGCACAGGCTTCGGCTACGGGACGGACATTGCGGGCACCGGCGCGATGACCGGCCGCACCAGGCAGATGGCGGGCCTTCGCCCAGCGGTAATTACCATCCATGATGATGGCCACGTGGCGGGGGTGGGCGGGGTGTTCTCCGACCGCGGTTGCGGCCGAGTCGGCTGTCCCTGCCGCCGGGGTCACCGGGGCGGGATCTGCTGGGACACTGGCCCTCAATTCAGACATGTCGAGAAGAATCTTCCGTGAATGGCCTGAAGGTTCAGACTTCCATCAGGTCGGCTTCTTTTTCACCCAGCGCTTTGTCCACCTCGCCGATGTAGCGATCTGTGAGCTTCTGGATCCCTTCCTCTCCCCGGCGCGCGTCATCCTCGGCCACCTCTTTCTCTTTGACCAGTTCACGGATGTCGGCAATGGCGTCGCGACGGATGTTCCGCACTGAAATCCTGGCCTGCTCTGCCTCGTTGCGGGCCTGCTTGGCAAGTTCTTTCCGGTTTTCTTCGGTAAGTGCCGGCAGGGGTACACGCACCAGATCGCTGGTGGAGGAAGGCGTGATCCCCAGATCGCTTTTCAGGATCGCTTTCTCGATGACACTGACCAGATTCTTTTCCCAGGGTGAGATCGACAGAGTGCGGGCATCTTCCACCGATATGGTGGCCACCTGATTCAGGGGTGTCGGATTGCCGTAATATTCAACCTGGATACCATCGAGAATCGCGGGATTGGCACGACCAGTACGGATCCTGCCGAAGGCACCTTCAAGGGCTTCCACCGCTTTGCGCATGCGCCCTTCGGCATCTTTTCGGATGTCATCGATCATTTTTTTCTCTGGTCCCTTTCTCTGGTCCCTTTCTCCGGTCCCTTCAGGTCCCGGATGCCCTGCTACGACATTCCGGGGTCATGCTGCAGTGCCGGGAACCCCCGCGTCGATGCGGGTCCCAACCTTGTCACCCTTGAGGATTGCGGTCAATGCACCCTTTGTATGCATGTCGAATACCACCAGCGGCATGCCGTTGTCCCTGCACAGGCAGATCGCCGTGAGGTCCATCACACCAAGCCTGCGCTCAAGCACGCCATCGTAGGAAAGGGTTTCAAAACGCACAGCCGAGGGATCGATCTGCGGGTCTGCGCTGTACACGCCATCCACCTTGGTGGCTTTGAGCACCGCATCTGCGCCAATTTCCACAGCACGCAGGCAGGCGGCTGTATCCGTCGTGAAAAAAGGGTTACCCGTTCCGGCAACCAGCACCGCTACGGCCCCGCCTTCCAGCGCCTCGACTACTCTGTCGCGCTCGAAGCCCCGCACCACGCCGGCAATGGGCAGCGCGGAAAACACCTCCGCCGCCACCCCGGATCGTTCGAGCAGATCACGGAAAGCCAGGCCGTTCATGATCGTGGCCAGCATCCCCATATGATCAGCGGTGACCCGGTCCATCCCGACGGTCTGCAGCGCGGCACCCCGGAGCAGATTGCCACCTCCGAGCACCACGGCGAGCTGACCGCCTCCGTCCACGAGCGCCCGGATTTCCGCTGCCAGAGCGCTGAGACGTTGCGCATCGATGCCCGAGCCGCTCTCGGCAAGTGCTTCGCCGCTGAGCTTGAGCAGCACGCGGCGGACAGATCCGGCGGGGCGCTTTCCGGGCTGAACAGCCAAGGGGCTATGCCCCGCCTTTCACCTGTGCGGCCACCTCGGCCGCGAAGTCGACTTTCGCCACTTCGATGCCCTCACCCACCTCAAAGCGCACGAACCGACGGCAGCCGTTGCCCCGGTCCTTGAGCAGTTTGCCGACGCTGATACTGCTGTCTTTCACAAAGGGCTGGTCCACCAGGCTGACTTCGCTCAGGAATTTGCGGACTCGACCCTCTACCATCTTCGCCACGATGTCCGCCGGCTTGCCGCTCTCGGCAGCCTGGGAGGTATAGATTTCCCGCTCTTTCGCCAGCACGTCGGCCGGAACTTCCGCTGAGGTGACCACCATCGGGTTGACCGCGGTCACGTGCATGGCGATGTCGCGCCCGAGGTCTTCATCGGCTTTGTCGAGTTCGATCAGCACCGCCTTGCGGTTGTCCGAGTGCAGGTAGCTGGTGATGAAGCCGTCCGCCGATTCGAAACATACCGCCCGTCGCACGCTGATGTTCTCACCGATTTCCTGCACCAGACTTTCGCGCTTCTTCTCGAGGCCCGCAGCCAGTACCGCAGCGACATCGCTGCTGCCTGCAGCGAAGACAGCGGCGGTCACCGCTTCGACAAAGGCGATGAATTTTTCATTCTTGGCGGCAAAGTCGGTCTCGATATTGACTTCTACCAGCGCACCCTTGCTGCCATCCGGGGCAACCTTGATACCCAGCAGGCCGTCTGCCGTGGTTCGACCCGCCTTTTTTGCGGCCTTGAGGGCGCTCTTCTTGCGCAGTTCCTCGATGGCGAGTTCGAGATCGCCATCGACATCTTCCAGGGCGCGCTTGCAGTCCATCATGCCGAGCCCGGTACGTTCCCGGAGCTCTTTGACCAGTGCTGCTGTGATTGCCATATCGGCTACTCCTTGCTCTGCGCCGCCTGATCGACCGCTGCTGCAGGCTCGGCGTCCGCTGTGGCGGGTTCTGCCGCCGCGGGCTCTTTCGCCGCTGCGGTCTCTTTCACCGGCGCGGGGACTGCCTCCTCCTCGACCTCGACGAATTCGTCAGCGCGCACCGTGCCTGCGGCCTTGCCGCTGCCTTCGGCGATCGCATCGGCTGCCGCTGTGACATAGAGGCGGATCGCGCGAATCGCGTCGTCGTTGCCGGGGATGACAAAATCCACACCGGCCGGATCGCTGTTCGAGTCGACCACACCGAACACGGGTATCCCGAGCTTGTTGGCCTCGGTGACGGCAATATGCTCGTGCATCACGTCGACTACGAACAGCGCATCGGGCAGTCCACCCATATTCTTGATGCCGCCGAGACTCGCTTCGAGCTTGGCCATCAGGCGGGTGCGCTGAAGGGCTTCGTGCTTGGGCAGCATCTCGAAGGTACCATCCTGGGCCTGTACCTCCAGCTCCTGCAGTTTCTTGATCGACTGCCGGATGGTTTTGTAGTTGGTCAGCATGCCGCCCAGCCAGCGCTGATCCACGTAGGGCATGCCGATGCGCAGAGCCTGCTCGCGAATGACCTTGGCCGCTGCACGTTTGGTGCCGACGAACAGAATCTTGTGCTTGCGTGCCCCCAGCCGGGTGAGCTCCGCCAGCGCCGCATTGAAGGCGGGCAGCGTTTTTTCGAGGTTGATGATATGGATCTTGTTGCGGGAACCGAAGATGTAGGGTGACATCTTGGGATTCCAGAATCGGGTCTGATGGCCGAAGTGCACGCCGGCGGCCAGCATGTCGCGCATGGTTATCGTCATTTATATCTCCGGGTTGTTTCTCGCGCTAATCCCCGCACCTCGACCGGCAGGCAGACGCTGCGGATTCATTCGAATCCAAGCAGCCACCTGAGCGGGCACCCGGAGGTACGTGACGGACAGCGTGTATGATTTAGGTCAGTTTCGTTTTCCGTGCTCCGGGAGCGGCCTGTCGGCAAGCCGACGCCTGGGCGTACCGAGGTAGACGCTCGTTGCCCCGGAGCGGCGCGCTTTATACCATAACCGGCCCGACTAGCAAAAGTGCAGGGTACCGGCCCGACCATCACAGGCGCACGGAGGCCGGGTACCCGACACCGGCCCGATACAGACAGGCCCGACACAGGACAGCAGATGACCGCCAGGCTCACGAACGAAGACGATATCGCCCGCATGCGCCACGCCGGGCGGCTGGCGGCCAGCGTACTCGAGCGTATCGGTGAGCGGGTGCAACCCGGTGTGACCACCGGCGAGCTCAATGACATCTGCCATCACATGATCGTTGACGAACTCGGCTGTATTCCCGCTCCCCTGAACTACAGCAACGCGCCCGGCCAGCCGGCTTTCCCGAAATCCATCTGCACTTCGGTGAATCACGTGGTCTGCCACGGCATACCAAGTGATCGTAAGGTGTTGAAAAATGGAGATATTCTAAACATAGATGTCACAGTGATCGCCGACGGATTCCACGGCGACACATCGAAAATGTTCTTCGTCGGCAATCCCTCGGTACTCGCCGAGCGCCTGGTCCGGGTCACCCAGGAGTGTCTGTACCTGGGCATAGAGGCTGTCCGCGCGGGCGCCAGGCTCGGCGACATCGGGCATGCGATCCAGAGCCATGCCGAAGCCAACCACTTCTCCGTGGTGCGGGAGTTCTGCGGACATGGTATCGGCCGGGTGTTCCACGACGAGCCCCAGGTTGTCCACTACGGCAGACCGGATACCGGCATCCGACTCGAAGAAGGCATGACTTTCACCATCGAACCGATGATCAATGCGGGCAAGCGCCACGTGAAGATCCTGCCCGATCACTGGACCGTGGTCACCAAAGACCACAAGCTGTCCGCCCAATGGGAGCACACCATCCTGGTCACCCGCAGCGGAGCTGAGGTGCTCACCTTGCGTAGTGACGAGCAGTTTGGGTGACCGCAGCCGCAAAGCGATTCGGCGACGGTCCGGATGCCCTGGCGGAGTCCGTGCGGCTGCGCCTGGCCAAAAAAGACGCAGAACTCGAGGACCGCTACTGGAGCCGTCATAACGTCGAGGATCTGCTCACTGAGCGCACCCAGGCGATGGACGCAGCGATCGCCGAACTCTGGCACGCCTGCATCCCCGAGAAAGCCGCCAGGGACCTGAGCCTCTTCGCGGTTGGTGGCTATGGCCGGGGAGAACAATTCCCCCACTCAGACGTCGATCTGCTGATTGTGACCCGCCGCAGCAGCCGCTGGCAGGACGAAATCCGCACCTTTGTGCACTGCCTTTTCGATCTGAAACTCGAGGTCGGTCACAGCGTCCGCCGGCTTGCGGACTGCAAGGCAGAAGCCATCCGCGACATCACGGTGGCGACGGCGATGTACGAGCGCCGCCACCTCCAGGGCTCGACGAAGCTGGCCCGCAAGCTCGACAGAATTCTGGCCTCACCCCGGCTCTGGCCGCCGGACAAATTCTTCAGAGCGAAACGCGATGAGCAGCTGGCGCGGCATCGACAGTTCGACAATGTGGACTACGGCCTCGAACCCAACATCAAGGCATCACCGGGCGGACTGCGGGACCTGCAGACGGCCCTGTGGATATTTCAGCGCCAGTTCGGCACACAGGATATGCGCGACCTGGAAAAAATCGGCGCACTGACCGCCCAGGAGCGGCTCTGGCTGATCGATGGCAGACGCTTTCTCTGGTGGGTTCGTTATGGCCTGCACCTGCTGGCCGGTCGCAAGGAAGACCGGCTGCAGTTCGAAAGCCAGCGCGCCCTGGCCCGGCGCCTGGGATTCGCCGACACGGAAGCAAAGCTCGGCGTCGAGCGATTCATGAAGCTCTACTACGAGCACGTACTGGCGCTGCGCGAGGTCAACGACATCGTGCTGCAGTACTTCGACGAATCCATTCTGCGCGGCAACGAAAAGCCGGTGGTTGAACCGATCAACGAGCGTTTCCGCATCCGCAACAATTACATCGAGGTCATCCGCGAGGAAATCTTCGACGAAACGCCCAGCGCCATCATGGAGATTTTCGTGATCATGGCCAATCGCCGGGACATTTCCGGTGTGCGGGCACAGACCATCCGCGCCATACGCGATCGACTGCATCTGATCGACGATGCCTTCAGGTCGGATGCGGACAACACCCGCCTGTTCCTTGAACTGCTGAAAGCCCCCTACACCCTGGTATCCCAGCTCACCCGGATGCGGCGTTACGGGGTACTGGGTCGTTATCTGCCTGAGTACGGACAGATCATCGGCCAGATGCAGCATGACCTGTTCCATATCTACACCGTGGACGCCCACACCATGATGGTCATCCGCAACATGCGGCGCTTCCACTACCGGGCCAGTGAGGCCGAATTCCCCGTAGCCTGTCACTGTGTGCGCAACCTGCCGAAAATCGAACTGCTCTACATCGCCGGTCTGTATCACGACATCGGCAAAGGCCGGGGCGGCGATCATTCGGCACTGGGTGCCAGAGATGTCCAGGCATTCTGTACCCGCCACGGCCTCAACGAAGACGACACCGAACTGGTGGGGTGGCTTGTCGAGAAGCATCTGTTCATGTCGAGCACCGCACAGCGCCGCGACATCTACGATCCTGACGAGATTCAGGAGTTCGCCAGGGAAATCAAGTCGGAGCGCCGCCTGAACTATCTGTATGCCCTCACCGTGGCCGACATCAATGCCACCAATCCGACACTGTGGAACAGCTGGCGTGCGAGCCTGATGCGTCATCTCTACAACGAAACCCGCAAGGCGCTGCGTCGCGGGCTGGAGTCGCCGGTCGATCGGCAGGCCACGGTTCGGGCCTGTCAGGAAAACGCCCTGGAACGACTGCTCGATCGGGGCATGCAGGAAATTGATGTGCGTGCGGTCTGGGACATACTCGAAGACGAGTTCTTTTTCCGTCATACGCCGCGCCAGGTGGCCGACCTCACTGCCCGCATCGCTGCCCATGACACCGCAAAACCGCTGGTCGTGATTCAGGATCGACGCGGACCCGGCTCCAGTGACGGAGCCACCGAGATCTGCATTTATACACCTGATCGACCCGGACTGTTTGCCAGCACTGTCGCTGCACTCAGTCAGCTCGGACTGTCTGTGCACGAAGCCAATATCCACACCTCATCCACCGGCCTGTGCCTGAACAATTTCATCGTCCTCGACGAGCAGGGGGATGCGCCCGGTGAGCGCAAGAAGGACCGGGAAGAAATCATCGCCGGACTCGAACAGGCGCTCAGCGATACAGAGGAAGTGCCGAGTCTCCCCAGACGTCGCCTGTCACGGCAGATCAGACAGCTGCCTACCCCGACCCAGGTGGTGATCCGCAACAAACCCGGAGCGAACCACACGGACCTCACCGTGATCGCCGCGGACCGCCATGGCCTGCTCGCCAGCATCGGCATCCTCTTCGCCGAACTGGGCTTGAGCGTGCAGGAGGCACGGATCGCCACTCTGGGCGAGCGGGTCGAAGACACCTTCGCGGTCACGGACGAAAACGGCGCGCCCATCCTCAGTTCGGAGCGCATCTATCTGCTGGAAAATACCATCCGGCAGCGCCTGGATTCCCAGTTCGCCAACCAGTTGTAGCAGGACCGCAGCAATGAACCCGCGACTTCAAGTGCTTCAGCCCTACCCTTTCGAACGCCTCAACGCGCTCAAGGCCGGCGTCGTCGGCAACCCCGCTCATGCGCACATCGCCCTGTCTATCGGTGAACCAAAGCACCCGCCGCCGCCTTTTCTCATCGAACTGCTGAGTGAACCAGGCGCCCTGGCTGCGGATCTGGCCACCTACCCTGCCACCCGGGGCAGTCCGGCACTGCGCGAGGCCATAGCGCACTGGCTGCAGCAGCGGTTTTCCGCCGGGGTGGATCCGGAAACCGGGATTCTGCCGGTTGCCGGTACTCGGGAAGCCCTTTTCTCCTTTGCCCAGGCGGTGCTCAGCGGCGCACCGGGCAGTGTCGGCATTGCACCAAATCCTTTCTATCAGATCTACGAAGGCGCGCTGCTGCTCGGCGGTGCACGACCCTGTTTCGTCGATTGCCCCGCGTCGAACGACTATCTGCCGGACTATCGTGCGGTCACCGAAGACGTCTGGCGCCGGTGCGAACTGCTGTTTCTCTGCTCGCCTGGCAATCCCACCGGCCGTGTGCTCGATCGCGACACACTGGAATTTCTCATCGGTCAGGCCCAGCGTCACGACTTCATTCTCGCCGCCGACGAGTGTTACTCGGAGATCTATTTTGACGAGGCAAAACCTCCGCTCGGCCTGCTGCAGGTTGCCCGGGACATGGGTCTGTCCGACTACCGTCGCTGTGTGGTGTTCCACTCCCTGAGCAAACGGTCGAATCTGCCCGGGTTACGCTCCGGTTTCGTGGCGGGAGACAGCCGGGTGCTCGAAGCCTATCTGCTCTACCGCACCTATCACGGTTGTGCACTCGGCGCTCACGTGCAGCGCGCCAGTACCGCTGCCTGGAGCGATGAGGATCATGTGCGGGCCAATCGAGCCCTGTATGTGGAAAAGTTCTCGAAAATCCACGCACTGCTCAGCGACCAGTTCCAGTTCCGCGAACCGGAAGGTGGCTTCTATCACTGGCTGAATGTGGGAGAAGACGACCGGGCTTTCGCCCGGGATCTGTTCCGGGATGAGAACATCACCGTCCTGCCCGGCTCTTTCCTGAGTCGCGAGGGCGCATCCGGAAATCCGGGGCAGGGTCATGTCCGGGTTGCCTGGGTTGCCCCCCTGGCGGAAACACTGTCCGCCGCCCAGCGCCTGTGCCGCTGGGCACAACGCCGGTCACCGCTTTGACGCCCATCCCTGACGCCTCCTCAAGCGCTGTGATAGGTTAGCGGGCCCGGTGCGCGGATACGGACCCTGCGCCCACCAACCGCCTGTCGGAGACATATTTTTAGTCCCAATCCTTCGGACTTCCAGGGAGAAATCATGACCGGTCTTTATGCATTTGCCGTCGGCATCGGCACCCGCAGCCAGCGCGGCGATCTCATCGACTGTTACTATCCCGCACCGCTGAAAAACCCGGATGCCCGCACCACTGCGGCCATCGTCAGCCGGTTCGGCAATGGTGTCACGACCGCGTCTGCGCGGGAGGTTGCCGATTTTGCAGACGCCCTTGAAGACAAGTCGGTGCAGCAGCGTCTGCGCCGACTGGCAGATGCTGATACACCGCTCACCGCCGTCCGCCTGGATCGGGACGAGGCCATCGATTCCACCGCAGCCGCGTACCTGAAGCTGCATCTGCTTTCGCACCGGCTGGCGCTGCCCAACAGTCAGGATTTGAGCAACATCTTCGCCCACCTGCCGAATGTCGCCTGGACCTGCGAAGGACCGGTCGCCGCCGCCGAACTGCCCGAACGCCTGCTCGATGCGCGCCTGCGGGGTACCCACCTCGAAGTGCATTCGGTGGACAAATTTCCCCGCATGACCAACTACGTGATGCCATCGGGTGTGCGTATCGCAGACGCCAGTCGGATCCGACTCGGCGCCTATCTCGGCGAAGGCACCACGGTGATGCATGAAGGATTTGTGAACTTCAATGCCGGCGCACTCGGACCCAATATGGTAGAAGGCCGCATTTCCCAGGGGGTGGTGATCGGTGCCCACTCGGATCTCGGCGGCAGTTCGAGCACCATGGGCACGCTCTCCGGAGGCGGAGAGATCACGATCAGCATCGGCGAACACTGCCTCATCGGGGCCAATGCCGGCACCGGCATTCCCCTGGGTGATCGCTGCACCATCGAAGCCGGCCTCTATATCACCGCTTCCACGCCGGTAATGATCCTTGATGAGACCGGTGCCGAGGTGAAGCGGGTGAAAGGCCGGGAGCTGGCCGGGGGATCCGACATGCTGTTCATTCGCAATGGCCTGAACGGCCGGGTGGAATGCCGCACCAACCGCAAGGCCATTGCACTCAACGAAGCGCTGCACGCGCACAACTGACACCCCTTGACTGCCAGAATGGATTCACTGACCCAGTCCCTGCTCGAGCTGACCCTGGCGCTCATCGAGCGGCCCAGCGTTACACCCGAGGATGCCGGTTGCCAGAAGCTGCTGGGCAATCGTCTGCGCCAGCAGGGGTTTGCAATCACGGACCTGCCCTTCGGCGATGTGCAGAACCTGTGGGCGACCCGCGGCAGCGGCGCTCCCCTGTTTCTGTTTGCCGGCCACACCGACGTGGTGCCTACAGGGCCGGTCGATGCCTGGCGTACCCCACCATTCACTGCAACGCTGGAAGACGGCATGCTGCGGGGCCGCGGCAGTGCGGACATGAAAGGCAGCCTTGCGGCGATGGTCTGTGCAACCGAGGCCTTTGTCGCCGCACATCCGGACCATCCGGGTACCCTCGCCTACCTGCTCACCAGCGATGAAGAAGGCCCGGCCGTCGACGGCACCCGCAGGGTCGTGGAATACCTGAGCGGCAGGGCCATCCGACCGGATTACTGTGTGGTGGGTGAGCCCTCTTCGAAAGATCGCCTCGGTGATGTCATCCGGGTCGGCAGACGCGGTTCGCTGAACGCCCTGATGCGGATTAACGGCAGGCAGGGACACGTCGCCTATCCCGAGACCGTGGACAACCCCATCCACCGTGCGGCACCCCTGCTCGCCACCCTGGCGGCCACCCGCTGGGATTCCGGCAACCCGGAGTTTCCGCCGACCAGCTTCCAGATCACCAACATCCACGCCGGCACCGGCGCGACCAACGTGGTGCCGGGCACCCTGGAAGTGCTGTTCAACCTGCGTTTTTCGACCGAACAGACTGCAGAAGGGCTGCAGGCCCGGATCACCAGCCTCTGCAGGGACGCCGGTCTGGACTTCGACATCGAATGGTCCCTGTCCGGCAACCCCTTTCTGACCCGGGGCGGCCGCCTGCTGGCAGCAGCCGGAGACAGCATCGAATCCATTCAGGGTTTCCGGCCGGAACATTCCACCGGCGGCGGCACCTCAGACGGCCGCTTCATTGCACCGATGGGCAGCGAACTGATCGAACTCGGCCCGGTGAACGCCACCATTCACCAGGTCGACGAGCAGGTTTCCCTGGCGGATCTGCACAGGCTCTGCCGCATCTATCAGGATCTGCTTGAGCGCCTGCTGCTCGGCACCGGCCCGGCCTGTACCGACTGAAAATGCGCAAAGGCATCCTCATCGGCATCGCCTTTTTTCTGGGCTTCGCCATCTACCAGGCGCCGGCAGGACTGCTTCGCATCGCACTGGACGATCAGGCTGTCATCACTCTGACAGATCTCGAAGGCACGCTGTGGCGCGGCAGGGCCAGGGTCGTTGCCCAGGGAAATGAGCTGGCAGGCCTGCACTGGGATCTGAACAGCGGCGCGCTGCTCACCGCGCACCTGAACTATCAACTCGAAATCAAGGGCACGGACCTGGGACTGCAAGGCGAACTGGATATGGGGCCCGGCACTGCGGCGCTGCAGCTCACCGGCAGGCTCGGTTCCGCTGAGATCAACCGTCGACTGGCACCCTATGACATCGCCCTGGAGGGTGATTTCGACATCCGCGAAGCCCGGCTACGCCTGCGCGGCAACCGTCCCGTTGCCGCGGATGGCGAGATTCACTGGGCGGGTGGGCCCGTGCGCTACGTATTGTCCGGGCGGGCATCTTCCAGCATGCTGCCGCCGTTAACCGCCTATCTTGGCCCCGGCCCTGAGGCGGTGGTGTTCCCGGCGGACGGGCAGACCCCGTTACTCACCGCCCGATTACTCGAAAACGGCTATGCGAAAGTCGGGGTCACGAAGTTTTTTACCAGGATGCTTGGCAGCCCCTGGCCGGGGGGTGATCCCGATCACGCTGTGGTACTGGAGGTTGAAGAACAACTCTTTTAACATCAGACAGTTACAGAAGTTAGCGTTTACCGGAAGTTAATGTCAGTCTGACCCAGGCGGTTACCGGGGACAGACAGGTACTGGATTAGATGGCCATAGCACTCAACACTCTCGCCGACCGGGCGGTCGAACCGCTGCGGTGGCTGATCATCGCCGGGATCGCCTATACCCTGGCAACCAGCACCCTGTTCTTTCTTGCCGGTCCCGAGTCCGCGCCTGCAGGCGCTGCAAAGCAGACCCCCAGCCGCACACCCGATCGCTCTGCCACGGTCAGCATCAATGCCATTCTGTCGAGGAATCTGTTTGGTGCTGCGGATGCGAACGATGCGGCACCGGTCGTCGCCCAGGCCGCTGTGGCTACTCGTCTTCCCCTCGAACTGCGGGGGGTATTCGTCGGCGATGTGGCGGACGCCTCCGCCGCGATCGTCGCGCAGAAGGGCAAGGCGGGCGAGCTCTATACGATCGGCGCCATGCTGCCGGGCAATGCGGAACTTGTCGAAGTGTGGCCGGATCACATCGTCCTGCGCCGCGCCGGCGCACGGGAGACGCTGAACTTTCCGGAGTTCAGCAGCAGCGGTGTCGTCTCAGCCAGCACGCGATTCAACGGCGGTCCAGGCAGCAGCGGCGACATGATCGACGAAGCCCCCATCGATGCAGCACCCTGGCCCCCCGAAGAGGTACCCTTCGAAGAGCCGCCGCTGGAAGAAGCACAACGGGGTGAAATCCAGTCTGCTGATCAGGCCGCAGCCACACCGCGGGAGCTGGTGAATCAATACCGGCAGATTCTCGCCGACGACCCGGAAGGGGCCCTGGCCGACCTCGGCATTGCAGCGGTCAGTGCCGGCAGCGCCGAGGGTTATCGGCTGGACAGCCTGTCCGCAAACTCACCCTATCTGCAACAGACGGGCCTGCAGCCGGGAGACGTGATACTTTCCGTCAACGGCCAGGCCGTGGGTGATATACAAAGGGATCAGCAGCAGATCGACAGTGTCCTGTCTCAGGGCTCGGCGCGGCTGGAAGTTCAACGGGGCTCTCGGCGGTTTTTTGTGACCGCTTCGCTGAATCAATAATGAAAATATCGATCATCAAACAACTGCTTCGGGCAGCTCTGGTCTTCGCACTCGGCACAGCATCGCTTGCTGCGGCCCAGGAACAGACCTGGAAGATCAACGTCAAGAACGCCGATCTGCAGGAATTCGTCTCCCAGGTCGCCACCATCACCGGCAAGACCTTCGTGGTGGATCCCCGGGTGAAGGGCAATGTGACCGTGATCTCCAGCGAGCCGATGAATCGGAATGCGGTGTATGCGCTGTTTCTGTCGGTGCTGCGGGTACACAACTTCATCGCCATGCCCTCCGGCGACGTCATCCGGATCACACCGAACGCGCAGGGCAAGCAGACCCCCGGACCGGACGGCAAGCTTACCGATATCGCCCCTGAAGAACTGGTGACCCGGGTCATTGCTGCCCAGAACGTCGATTCGGCAGAACTCGTGAAAATCCTCCGACCGCTGATCCCCCAGTATGGCCACATCGCCGCAGTCGCCCAGCCCAATATCGTCATCATCAGCGATCATGCGGACAACATCGTCCGTCTCATGGAGATCATCGAAGAGATAGACGTCGCAGACGAAGACGAAGTGGTAATAGTCGATCTGGAACATGCCTGGGTCGGCACCGTGGTCGCCATGCTCGAACAGGTGGCGCCCGACTCAATCGGCAAGAGCGTCGCCGGCCCCCAGCGCATCCAGGTCGTCGCCAACGAGCGCAACAACACCCTGGTGCTGCGTGGTAAACAGCGCCCGGTGGCCGAGGTTCTGAAACTCATCAGCAAACTCGATCGACCGGCCACCAGTTCGGGCTCTACCCGGGTGTTCTACCTGAAACACGGCGACTCGACGAAGATTGCGGAGATTCTCAGCAGCATCATCGGGGACAAGGCCGAAACGGAAGGCGGCCAGGCCACCACCATTCAGCCCGATGAATCCCTCAACGCGATCGTAGTGCGGGCCGACCGGGGCAAGATGACCGAGATCGCGGACATTCTGAAGATGCTCGACGTGCGCCGCTCGCAGGTGCTGATCGAGGCGGCCATCGTGGAAGTCTCGATGACGAATACCAGAACGATCGGAGTGGACACCTTTGCCGTGGATCAGACCGGCTCCGCCACCCCGCTGCTGGTGAGTCCGCTGACCGGAGCCATCCAGAGCCTGATCGCCGGGGCGTCCGGCGAAGACGGCGGCATCGATCTGCTCACTGGTGCGGCCGGTCTCTCGGATCCGACCCTCGGCGTCGCCAAGATCGATACCTCCGGCGTCAGCTTCTCGGTGGTGCTGCAGGCACTCTCCACCAATCAGAACGCCAATCTGCTGTCGACTCCCAGCATCCTTACCCTCGACAATCAGGAAGCCAAGATCGTGGTAGGTAACGAAGTGCCCTTCCGCACAGGATCCTTCAGCACCACCGGTGATGGTTCCAACAATCCTTTCACCACCATTCAGCGTGAGGACGTTGGTCTGCAGCTGACAGTTACCCCCCACGTACACGATGGCCACAACGTACGGCTGGAGGTTGATCAGGAGATCACGAATGTCGTCCCCACACCGATCGGAGACTCCTCGTTCTCCGACGTGGTGACATCTAAGCGCACCATCAACACGGTCGTGCTGGCAGAGAATCAGCAGACCCTCGTGCTCGGCGGCCTGATTCAGGACGACATTACAGAAGGCGAGCGGCGTGTGCCGCTGCTCGGCAGCATTCCCGGTGTGGGATGGCTGTTCCGCTCCAAATCGAACGAAAACACCCGGCGCAATCTGTTGATTTTCCTGCGGCCGACGGTAGTCAACACGGTTGAAAGCGCCGATCAGGAAACCGAGCGGAAGTATCAGGATGTCTGGAAAGTCGACATCCTCATCCCGGGTGCCGACAAACCCGGCAGTCCGTCCGACATGTTCGACGGACGCCAGTAGCAATCAGATCGCGACAGCCGGGAGCCGCCCGGGCTCCTCTGCGCGAGGCGCGGCGAAACTGATGCGGCAATTGAAATACTTCAGCTACCGGATCTGTCGCTGGCTGATCCGTCTGATTGCCCGCCCTCAGCTCATCGGTGCTGAACCGGATGCGGCGATTGCGGCAGGGGCTAAATTTGTCTATGTCCTCAACAACCGCTCACTGTCGGATCTCATCATTGTCGATCTGGTGTGCCGGAAACGCGGCATCCCCACCCCGCTCGATCCGATAAGGATCGGCACTCTCGAAGAAGAGCGACGGTTCTTTTTTCTCAACCGGGCAACCGGCGGCTGGTTTCGACGCAACACCATGCAGACGGTATCCCCCCGAATGGCGCGGATTCTCGAGCAGGCAGACGAATCCTCCGATGTGCACCTGCTCCCGGTTGCCGTGTTCTGGGGACGCTCACCCCAGAAGGAGACCATGCTCAGCGCGATGTTCGCCGAGCACTGGGCCGTGACCTCCCGGCTCAAGCGCATCTTCAATCTGGTGATCAGCCGCCATCACATCATGGTGAGCTATGGCACCCCGATCCCGCTGCGCGAACTGGCCCGCATCGACCCGAAACGTGTGGTGCGTCGCGCCGCCCGCCTGCTGCGGGTGCGCCTTCGCAATCAGCGTGTCGCCACCCTGGGACCGGACTTCTCTCACCAGCGCACACTGATCAATCGGATACTCGCCAGTCGATCCGTCCAGCATGCGATCCGCACCAGTGATGGCGACCCGGTGAAACTCGAAAGACGCGCCCGCAGGGACGCGCTCGGTATCGCATCGAACATGTCCTCTGCAACCATCCGGATCCTGGCCAGACTGCTGACCTGGTTCTGGCAGAACATCTACGACGGCGTGGAGATTCACGGCCTTGCGGAAGTACAGCAGCTGACCGCAAGCAACACGGTGATCTATGTGCCCTCACATCGCAGCCACATCGACTACCTGCTGCTTTCCTATCTTCTCTATCACAACGGCCTGATGATTCCCCACATCGCCGCGGGGGACAATCTCAACCTCCCGATCGTGGGCCCGCTGCTGCGGCGCGGCGGGGCGTTTTTCATGCGCCGGCGTTTTCGCAACGACCGTATCTATGCAGCGGTGTTCTCGGAGTATCTCTATCAGGTATATCGACGCGGTCACTGTGTCGAATACTTTCCAGAGGGCACACGATCCAGAACGGGCCGTCTGCTGCCCGCGCGACTCGGATTGTTGAAAATGACCCTGGAGCACCACAAGCGCGGGGTGCCCAGGCCGCTTGCCTTCGTGCCCGTGTACTTCGGCTACGAAAAGCTCATCGAAGCCAACAGCTACCTGGACGAACTCAGAGGCAGCGAAAAACAGAGCGAGTCGATCGCAGACATCTTCCGCAGCCTGAAACTCATCGGACAGAACTTCGGTAAGGTGGATGTGAATTTCGGCACGCCACTGGTGCTGGATGAATGGCTGACCGAGGGCAGTACCGACCATCTGACTCGACAGCTCGGTGCAGAGGTACTCATCCGGGTAAACGAGGTCGCTTCGGTAAACCCCATCAATCTGGTTTCACTGGTCACGCTGAGCACGCCGCGCTTCGCCATCGACGAAGCCATGCTCATCGACCAGATCGACTGCTACCTGGCATTGCTGAAAGCGGATGCGGACCATCACCGCTATTCGGTCACCAGCATGTCGGCGGGTGAAATTGTGCACTACGTCGAGCATCTCGGCATGTTGAGCCGGGAGAAATACGACTTCGGCGATGTGCTCTGCCATGACCCGGTCAATGCGGTGCTGATGACCTGGTATCGGAATAACTGCGTGCACACCCTGGCGCTGCCTTCGCTCATAGCCTGCCTGATCCATCAGCGGCGCAGACCGCTGAATCGACCGGCCCTGATCACCATGATTGAGACGGTATTCCCCTACATCGCGGCGGAACTCAGCAGCAGGCAGGATCCAGCTGCCGCCGATCGCTGGCTCGAGCATCTGCTGCAACTCGGCCTGCTCGAACTGCATCCTGCCGGCGGCTACACGGCTCCGCCGGTTTCCGACCCCAATCACCAGCGTCTGCAGCTTCTGGCCAGTGTGATCACCCCGACTCTGGAAAGGCTCTACATCGTGCTGTGCCTGCTGGCCGAGCCGAACTCCCGGGTCCGGACCCGGGAGGCGCTGGAAAACGAGAGTAAGAAAATGGCGCACAAGATGAGCCGCATCTACGGACTTAATGCCCCGGAGTTTTTCGACGCACGATTGTTCGATCTCTTTGTGAACAAGCTGGTGGCGGATGGTGCAGTGACCGAGTCCGGCGACGGCACACTGAGCTACGGTCAGCTCGTTTCCGATGTACTCAAAGCCGCTAAAACGGTGATCAGTCCTGAATTCCGCTACGCGATTCTCAGAGGCGCCTGAACATATCGTAACGCACGCTGCGTCCTTTCAACTGCCAGTCCGGCGTACCCACCACGGGGTCTGTGCGGCGGCGCTTCAGCACCACATGAGATCCGGCCACGTTCCGCGCAGACTGGATCAGTGCCCGCAGTGCCTCAAGGTCCGGCTGGTCGCCGTTTTCAGCATCTTCACCGAGCAGCTGGGTCACGTACTGCATGGGTTTCCCGGGCAGTGCCCGTTTCGAACGCTGCGGGAACATCGGATCGAGGTAGATCACATCGTATGGCGTGGATAACGCATCCGGGGACTCCAGCAGAGTCCGACAGTCTCCCAGCTGCAGAACCAGATCCGGAACATCCATGCGCTGCAGCAGATCAGACAGCAGCGCCCAGAGTACGGGATTGCGCTCCACCAGAGTCACACGGTGGCCACGCAGCGCCAGTGCCAGGCCATCGGTG
Source organism: Pseudomonadales bacterium (assembly GCA_041395945.1). Lineage (NCBI taxonomy): Bacteria > Pseudomonadati > Pseudomonadota > Gammaproteobacteria > Pseudomonadales > Pseudomonadales bacterium. Next base: position 724,425 of record JAWKZN010000001.1, on the reverse strand, counting down.
CCCAGTCCGGCCATGGCATCGAGGATCCGCAGACCGTGCCGGGTGCTTCCTGCACAGGCGCGTCCGAGCATGAAATCCCCCTTCAGGCGTTTCTGAATATCTTCCCGTCGCACGTGGACACCACGCAGATCAGCGCCGCGACACAGCCGCAGGACACCGTCGCCATAACGCAGGTGCAGTTCGTCCTGGTCCGGCACGGTGCCCGGCGCCATCACTTCGAAAAGTGCCTCAAAAACCGGTGGCAGCGCTTCGTCTGCCGTCCACAGCAGGCGCATCAGACGTAGAGGTCGATGTGGCTTCCGCTGACGGTCGCATTTCTGATCTGTGCAGCGGAACCGTAGTGCAGCATCGCATCCTGGGAAGCACCCGTAGCGCCACTGATGCGGCGCAGCCGGGGGACATCCTCGGCTCCTGTCGACGCAGCGCCTCCTGCCACGGCTGCCCCGCCAGAGACGTTTCCGCTCAGGGACGACGGCCGGAAATCCGGGACCCGCAGCTGGGGCAGTGTGCCGCTTCGACTCTGGCCTACCGGATTCATTCCGATGTCTTCCGAACGAACGTCCACCGGAGTATAGCCCAGGGTATGCGGGATGCCTGACAGGCCAGTGTGTGGATGACCGGCCTCAGAGGTCGGTTACCTGCGCGTCAGGATTCTGAGGCGGCACGGAAACCCGCCAGGGAGAATCACCCGTCAGGTACAGCGGCAGCGCATCGGCCGGATCCAGTGCAGCACCGGTTCGCAGAGCAGCGAGCGCGAGTGTGCAGACCTCATCGGCACCCGCAGTGATGGTCTCGTCTACCGGCGCGTTCTCAGGCCACCAGTCGGGCCGACTGCCGACAGCCGTCCAGTCATCGAGCTGAACGATCTCCGGGAGCAACGGCAGCCGCGCACAGAGCTGATCGGCCCGTACCGTGTCCGGAATTCCGTCCACGATCCGATGCATTGCGAAGTAATAGAGATCTTTGCGTGAGCGAATCAGTGTGATCACACCACGCCTGCCCGGGTTCGAACCTGATGCTGCCACTGCCAGAGCGAGGGTCCTCGAGGAAACCACCGGCACAACGCCCGCACCTGCGGCAAAGGCAATGGCCTGGGCCGCTGCTGCTGCGATCCTGACACCGGTGAATGAGCCCGGACCACAGCCGAAAGCGACCACATCAAGTCGCGACGCAAGCTCCCGTTGTGTCAGCCCGGCCTTGTGCACGGTCGCCTCGATCATCGACAGCAGCAGCTCGTTGTGACGCCGCTGCACATGCTCGGTAATTCCGAAACGGGTACCATCGATCAACAGGCAGACAGAGCAACGCGCGCCCGAAGTTTCCAGAGCCAACAGATTTTGCATGGGGGCATGTTATCCGAGCACTAGATCTCTCGAAAGCGATCGAGGCTATTGAGTCGGGGGTCCGGGCTGTCACCGGCAGCGAGTCTGTCGATCTGGCAGACGCCCTGCACCGGGTTGCAGCCGAATCCGTCAGGTCGCCGATCAGCTTACCGCCCTTTGCCAGTTCTGCGATGGATGGCTACGCGCTGCGGGCGTCGAGCCGCAGCGCTGCCGGTCCGTTTCATCTTGAGATAGTCGGCAGCAGCCTCGCAGGTCATCCCTTCGAGGGCACAATCGCGGACGGCCAGTGTGTGCGCATCACCACAGGCGCACCTCTGCCGCACGACGCGGATGCTGTGGTAATCCAGGAGAACTGCGTACGCAGTGGTGATCGGCTGCTGGTCAACGTATCCGTGGCCGCCGGCGAACATGTCCGGGAAGTGGGTAACGACATCCACCAGGGTGACAATCTGCTCCTGTCCGGACAGCTGATCAACGCCTTCGACGTCGGTTGGCTGGCGGCCTGCGGGATCGAACGCATCAAAGTCTTCCGCCGCGTACGGGTCGCCGTCTTTTCAACCGGCGACGAGTTACAGGAGCCGGGCACCCCGCTGCAGCGCGGACGGATTTTCGACTCAAACCGGATGACACTTCTGCAACTCCTCAGGGAGCTTCCGGTGCGCTGCGAAGATCTCGGCATCCTGCCCGACGATCCGCAACATCTCCGGACCACACTTTCCAGAGCGGCCCGGGACAACGATCTCATCCTGACTTCGGGTGGGGTCTCTGTGGGTGATGCGGATCACGTCCGGGAAGTCGTCGCAGCAATCGGGCGCATCGATTTCTGGCGCCTGAATCTCAAGCCCGGCAAACCGCTGGCTTTTGGCAGGATCAATGACGCCATTTTCCTGGGGTTACCGGGTAACCCTGTCTCGACGATCGTCACTTATCTGCTCGTTGCCCAGCCTGCGCTGCGCCTGCTGGCGGGTGCCGGCGCCGCACCCGTTTTCCGCTACCAGGCCCGCCTGAAGCACAGGCTGCACCATCAGCCCGGCAGGGAAGAATATCAGCGCGGATATCTGGTCCAGGAAACCCGGGAACTCACAGTGGGTGTGCGCGGTGATCAGAGTTCGAACCGCCTGGGTTCGTTCTCAGGGGCCGACTGCCTCATCCGCATACCTGCCGAAACCGCAGATCTCGAACCTGGCGAACTGGTGGAGGTTCTCCCCTTCCGGGGTATAGGCAACTGAAACAGACCTCATTCGAGGAAGCTTCGGAATCGGAGGAGTTTTCGGGGATTCTTCTGGAATTCAGAGGGAGCGGGACCGTCGCCGGCGGCAGAGCCGCCGACGCCGTCCTCTAGAGGGAAGAGACGCGGCGTTTAAGTCGTCGCGTCTCGACTCGCCTCTACCGGGTCGACTACACGCGTCTCGCTGTGGGACGTCTTCGCGCTACGGTGCCCTTCCTCACCTTACGCGCTGCTGTCGATCTTTTCTTAGCGGGTCGCCGCTTGGCAGCGGTCTTGCGTTTGGCTGCCGTCTTTTTCGCGGCTGGCTTACGCTTGGTCGCCTTCTTTTTGGCTGGCTTGCGCTTGGCTACCTTCTTTTTCGCTGCTTTCTTCTTGGCTGGCCTACGCTTGGCTGCCTTCTTTTTGGCTGGCTTACGCTTGGCTGCCTTCTTTTTCGCGACTTTTTTCTTCGCTACTTTCTTTTTAGCTACCTTCTTCTTGGCTACTTTACGCTTGGCCGGCTTGCGCTTGGCTGCCTTCTTTTTGGCAGGTTTACGCTTGGCTGGCTTGCGCTTTGCGGCTGTTTTCTTGGCGGCTGTCTTTTTCTTAGCTGGTGCTTTCTTTTTCTTGGCAGTCGCTTTTTTGGCAGCAGTTTTCTTCGCAGGGCGCTTCTTTGCTGCGGTTTTAGCTCTCGGCATCAAGAATCTCCTCGGCTACGTTGGGTTGTTTCATCCGACCAACAAGCGTTAAAACAACTACCAACCGCTTGTCCATCAGCTGGATTTCATGCTGCTCCATTACTACTCGCTTCCTGCGACCAGCGGGACGGGCTTTCCTTTAACCCCTCCCGGCAGACCTTCACTTCGGTCGATGCTGCTTCTCTTTATATTCTTCGACTTACCTGGGACTTGCGCCTTTGGTTGATCGAAGAAGCTTGAGAGTCGGCTTCCACTTTCCGTTTCGGTACTGCTGTAACTCTGAGCAACCGATCCTTTTCGCCTTTTCAGATTGCCGACTTTTGAATCTGCCGACACCCGATTAGATTTCTGGATCTGTCCGAGAATCCGTTTCCGGATCCTTTTCATCGTTACCTTAGTTCAGTCTGCGAACGTTGCAACACAAAATCGTAGCGAATGATATGCGAATACAGAAAAAAAACCACCACTAGTTTCGCAATAGTTTGATGATCTGCTTCTGAATTTCTTCCACGTTTCCGAGCCCGTTCACAGTTACGTAGCGCAGTTTGTCACCATCCGACTTGCTCGAATAGAAACCGATGAGTGGCTGCGTCTGGTTTCTGTAAACCTGAAGTCGCTCTTTCACAGTCTCCTCTTTGTCGTCTTCGCGCTGAATGAGCGGCTCGCCTGTCTCGTTATCCTTGCCACTGACTATCGGCGGATTGTATTCAACATGGTAGGTTCTTCCGGAGCCCGGATGCACCCGCCGCCCGCTCATTCGCCTGATAATTTCCTGGTCCGGAACGCTTATCTCCAGCACACAGTCGATCTCCACACCTGCGTCCATCAGCGCTTCGGCCTGTACGATGGTGCGTGGAAATCCATCGAACAGGAATCCATTCCGGCAGTCATCAGCGGCGATGCGCTCCTTCACCAGGTCAATGATGATGTCGTCCGAGACCAGCGCGCCTGCGTCCATCACCGCCTTCACCTTCTTGCCGAGCGCCGTGCCCGCACTGACTGCCGCGCGAAGCATGTCCCCGGTGGAGATCTGGGGAATCGAAAATTCGTCGCAGATGAACTGGGCCTGGGTACCCTTTCCGGCACCAGGCGGTCCAAGAAGAATGATTTTCACAAAAAAGCTCCTGTCGATTGATGAATGGCTACTGTCTGGTTTCCAGTCGGCGCGCCTGTAAAACCGCCGGAATCTGTTTCAATCCCTCCAGGATCCTGACCAGCTGCTCTATTCCGTGCAAGCGTATTTCCAGAGAGATCGATGCAAGAGAGGTTTCCGGCAGCACCCTTCCGGCATTGGACAGCAACGGAATACCTTCGTGATCTAGGTAGGAAGTGATATCGAACAACAGGCCGCGACGGTCATCCGCGAGCAGCTCTATCGTGTAGGAAACACCGGAATTCCCGCCGCCGGGGAGCAGACTGACTCCATCCTGCGAGCTTCCTCCCGACCGGGGAGACGCCTCACTGTGCGGATCTGAGTCAGAATTCAGGAGCACGATCACGTCCAGCAGCTGCAGGTCCCCCTCTGCCAGCAGCCGGAAAAAATCACCTTCGCCCGTGCAGCCGAGTCGCGCAATCGCGGCCTGCAGCGTCTGCGGTTCCGGTACAGGCAGCGCAAGTTCGACAAGGGCCGTTTCGAGCAGAGCGCGTCCCGCCGCTTCACTCTCAGCCGGGGGACGCGCCCGAAACCAGTCGCTGATCTTCTCCCGGGCCCGGGTACTTTTCACGAAGCCAAGATGATGTTCGAGCCATTCCCGCCGGGGAGCGTCTTCGGTTCCGACAAGGATTTCGACCCGTTCACCGCTGTGCAGCTCTGTATTCAGCGCAACCCGCCGACCATCGACTTTCGCTGCCTGACATCGGTGCCCGATCTGGGTATGTACTCTGTAAGCGAAGTCTACCGGGGTCGCACCAGACGCCAGATCAAGGACATGGCCCTTGGGGGTATAGACAAATATCCGCTCTTCTCTGACCCGCTCCCTGAGCTCCATGCCGATGGTCTCAGTCCGGAAACGTTCCCTGGTTTCCTCCTGCCAGTCGACCACCTGTCGCATCCAGTTCATCTTCTGTGTATAGGAAAGGTCTTCACCTCCCTCTTCCTTGTACGCCCAGTGGGCACACACTCCGAGTTCCGCCTCCTGGTGCATTTCCGGCGTACGGATCTGCACTTCCAGGGTCTTGCCATCATCCCAGCGCACCGCGGTGTGAATCGAGCGGTAGCCGTTTTCCTTGGGCGCGGCGATGTAGTCGTCGAACTCGCTCGGAAGATGCTGCCACTCCGTGTGAATCACTCCGAGGGCCGAGTAGCACTGGGCAATATCCGGCACTACTACCCGGATAGCCCTCACATCGTAGACTTCATCCAGACCCACATTTTTGGCGCGCATCTTCAGCCAGATGGAGTAGAGGTGCTTCGCGCGGCCAGACACAGTCGCGTTGATTCCGCGGGCGCGCAACCGATCCTGCATGGCCTCCGCAAGTGCAGCAACTTCCGCTTCCCGTTCGACCCGGCGGCCATCGAGCTGCCTGGCCAGCGTCCTGTATATATCCGGCGCAAGATAGCGCAGCGCGAGATCCTGCAGCTCCCACTTGAGCTGCCAGACTCCGAGACGACTGGCCAGCGGAGCGAATATGAGGTGCGCCTCCTGAGCGATTCTCATGCGGCGTGCTTCGGGCCCTTCCTTTGCCGACCGGAGAGCAACCACCCTCTCAGCGAGCTTCAGAATCGCGACTCTCGGATCGTCGATCATCGAAACCAGCATCCGTTTGATGTTCTCGACCTGATCCCGGGATTCGCTGGTCTGCATCCTGCTGTTCGACATCTCCAGCAGGCTGGTGTCCGCCATCCTCAGTACCGCAACAGCCAGACTCGCGACCGCCGGACCGAGGGCGTTTGCTACCTCATCGGCGGTTACTGCACCGGTCCGCAGCGGACGGTAAACCAGGGCGGCGGCAATGGATTCGGCATCCATATGCAAAGTCAGCAGCAGATTGCCCAGTTCGATGCCGATCTCGAGAAAATCCTCGGCCTGCTCTGCCGTTCGGGCAACAAAATTCAGAGAACGCTCGATGAGTGCCGCATCCAGCGCCGGATGATCGGTACAGATCCGGGCGTGCCAGGCAGCGCGATCGATGAGTCCATCGATCGTACGGGGAATGAGCGCACTGGTGTTTACCATGCTCTGCTGAACACCCCGAGCGTCTCCACATGCGCAGTCTGAGGAAACATATCGAATATCCCTGTCTGTTCCAGAACAAATCCACGTTCAGCCAGCACTTTTGCATCCGCTGCGAAGGTTCCCGGTTCACAGCTGACGTAGGCCACGCGTCTGAGATGATCGCCCCCAATCCACTTCGGGAGATTCGGTCCGGCTCCGGATCTGGGCGGATCGAGCAGCATGTACTCGGTTTCAGCCAGCCGATCGCAGTCGCGATCATACAGATCGCTCAGGACAAACTCACACCGGGTGTCGAGCCTGTTGAGCTGCGCGTTGTTCTGCGCCCGCGCCACTGCACTGGCATCGCTTTCATAGCCGATCACCCGCGCACCGGAACGGGCCAGCGCGAGACTGAAGTTTCCGATACCGCAGAACAGGTCAACTACCGGACTCCCCTGCCCCGGTGCCAGCCCGCGGATGGCAGCCGCGACAAGTCTGCGGTTCATCGCAAGGTTTACCTGTGTGAATTCCCAGGGGAGAAACTCGAAGCGCAGATCGAGGTCCGGGTTCGCATAGCTCAGCAGCCGCGCACCTGCACCTGGTGGCGCGATGAGGTCCCGGCGGGAAGCCTGCCGGAACAGGGCCAGTCCGTGCCGGTTGGAAAAGTTTTCCAGCAGCGTGTCATCTTCCGGGGTCAGGGGAACAAGATGCCGCAGCACGATGGCCTGGGAGTCGTCACCCGCGGCGAGTTCCACCTGTGGTATCGCTGTCGGGCTGGACAGTCCGCCGATCAGCTGACGCAGGGGTTCCAGCAGATCGGCGAATGCTTCGATCAGGGTACGGCAGTAGGTCATCCGCATGACCCGGCCTGAAAAGCTCTCCCGGAATCCGATCAGCACTTCGCCATCGACAACCCGTACACCCAGCCTGGCTCTGGTGCGATAGTGGAGGCCTTCACCCCACTGCGGCTCGAGAACCTGCTGTGGCACAACCTGCTCGGCCTGCAGGGCTTCCAGCAGCCGTCGCTGTTTCAGCGCGACCTGATCCGCATGGTCGATGTGCTGCATCTGGCAGCCCCCGCAGCGGGGAAAGTATTCACAGGGCGGGGTCCGCCGCCCTGCCGCAGCCTGTCTGATATCAAAGGCCTCGGCGAACCAGTCGCCGCTGCCGCGTTTGAGCACCCGGGCCAGCAGTTCTTCCCCGGGCAGACCGTTCTTCACCCGTATTCTGCGCTGATTCAGCGAAGCAGTGCCGAATCCATCCGTGTCCAGAGACTCGACGCTGATGGCGATATCCCGCGTCCGGGGTCCGGCGCTCATTGATTCAGGGGAGGTGGCGGGAGTTCAAGATCTGCAGGCGCGTCCACACCACTGGGTGCGCGACGGCGCATACCGGCGAGCAGACGACGGCTGAGCAACGGCGCGGGACCCAGATGCGCAGCGAGCGCCCTGCGCAGCAGGCGGCGCGCGCTGCGCCGCACACCCGGATCAGTGAAGTCCCCCCTGCCGATCGCCAGCAGTACCGCGCCTGAGTAGCTGCGCGCAGCCGTTGTCCGGGAGAAGCCCACATCCGGGTCGAACTGATAATTTACTTCGGCTGCCAGCGGTCGACCGTCCGTCGCTTCATGCTGGAAATCCAGCGCATAGCCCAGCTCCTCCAGCAGAATCATTTCAAAGCGCCGCAGTGCACCCTCCAGATCGCTTTCCAGATGGTCGAGTACCCAGCGAAGAGCAGCAAACAGTCGCGGGTGGCTTTCCCGCTCCGGCATGAGGCGCATGAGCAGTTCTGCGACATAGAATCCCGCCGCGAGTGCATCTCCCCGATACCAGTGCTGCTTTTCCACTTCGAAGGCGGTCAGGGTGACGAGCCCGCCGCGTCCTGTCCAGCCGGCACGCAGCAGAGCGAACGGCTGCAGAATGCGACCGCGTTTCCCGCCCCTGGCACTGCGGGCAACCATGCTGACTCTGCCATGGTCATGGCTGAACACGGTCAGAAGCAGGCTGTTTTCCCGATATGGGCGGGTGTGCAGAACCACACAGGGTTCTGAAGCAATCCTAGTCATAGCCCAGGCGTCGCAGGGCGCTCGCACTGTTGGTCCAGCCCGGTCGTACCTTGATCCAGAGCCTCAGCATGACCCGCTTGTCGAGCAGCTGTTCAATATCGTGCCGTGCATCCTGGCCGACCTGTTTCAGCTTTTCACCCGATTTGCCGATGATGATCCGTTTCTGCCCGCTGCGTTCCACGTAGATGTCGGCGGAAATGTCCACCACATCTCCCCGATCTTCGAAAGCCTCGATCACCACGGCGGTGCGGTGCGGAATCTCGTCACCGAAACGTCGCATGAGTTTTTCCCGGATGATTTCCGAGACGATGAAGCGCTCACTCTGATCGGTCACCTGGTCCGGGGGAAACAGATGCGGATTCTCGGGGAGTCGGCCGAAAACTTCCCGGCGCAGCTCTGCGATGCCGATGCCCTTCAGGGCAGACACCGGCACGATGGCCTGAAAGACATCGAGTCCACCCAGCCGGTGGATGATGGGCAGCAGTAGCTCCTTGCGCTGCAGCTGATCCTGCTTGTTGATGATCGCGATCACAGGAGTCCCCGCCCTGCGAATATGCTCCAGCACCAGTTCGTCTTCTGCGAGCCAGCGATCCCGTTCGATGACCATCAGCACCAGATCCGCATCCACCAGAACCGAGGTCGCGCTGCGTACCATGTAACGGTTCATTTCCCGATCAGCATGATCGTGTATCCCGGGAGTGTCCACGTAAATGGCCTGATGAGGCCCTTCGGTATCGACCCCGAGCATCACATGCCTCGTGGTCTGGGGTTTACGGGAGGTGATCGCCACCTTCTGCTGCAGAAGATGGTTCAGCAGCGTCGACTTGCCGACATTGGGCCGCCCCACCAGCGCGACATAGCCGCAGAGTTGCGGCCCGGCGGCGGCAGCTGCCGCAGCCGCCACCTGAGCGGGCTCTGATCCTGCTGAGTCGTTACTGTTTTCAGACACGTTCATTCACCAGTTCGATCATCTGTGCAGCCGCCGCCTTCTCCGCGACGCGGCGGCTGCGACCTGCCCCGCGGGTTTCCAGTCCGAGAGAGTCCACCCGACAGGTCACCAGGATGACAGGATTCGGTTCCGAGTCATCCAGGGCAAGAATCTCATAAACGGGCAGCGGCATGGCGACTCCCTGGAGTATTTCCTGGAGCTGGGTTTTGGGGTCTTTCACGTCTTCGAGCGATCCCCGCCCGACGCCTTCGAGCCGGCTTTCGTAGAGATTCGCGATGACATTTCTGGCCGCATCCACACCGCCGTCCTGTTCCAGAGCACCGAATACCGCTTCCAGCGCGTTGGCGATAATCGACGTGCGCTGTCTGCCGCCGCTTCTGCGTTCGCCGGTACCAAGCCTGAGGAAGTCGCCCAGTTCCAGCTCCACAGCGATCTCGGCAAGCGTCTCCCGCCGCACCAGCTCCGCACGGATCATTGTCAGTGCATCTTCTGCCACATCCGTGCGGTTTTCGTGGAGGATCTGGGCGATCACGTAGCCGAGCACGGCGTCTCCGAGAAACTCGAGACGTTCGTTGTGATCTGCGCTGAAACTCTTGTGGGTGAGGGCCCGCTCCAGTATCTGGCGGGCCGAGAACCGGTAGCCAAGCCGCTTTTCGAGCTCGGCGAGATCCCGTCCGGAGCCGTTACTGATAGCGGTACTGCTCGTAGAAGGTGAGCACGACGTCGACATTGGCGATGAGATGTTCGCGCTGCTCGTACTCAATCGTCAGCAGCGTCCCTTCCTTGGATCGATCTATGACGATGATCTTCTTCAGATCGAAGTCTCTGAGACTGTTGACCTTGAAACGCTTGCGGAAGGACTCACGCATATCCTCGATGCTCATCGTGTGCATCTGCTCCGCCGGCATATCTTCGACTATGGTCTTCATCGTCTCAAAATCAAGATAGTGGGGCCCGAGTCGCAGGACGAGGGTCACTACTGTCACCAGCGCTCCGACACCGAGAAGCACGCCCATCGCCGATGCGCCACCCTGCCGCAGATACGCTTTCCGATTCGTCATACTCGACCTCCCTGGTTCAATCCAGCCAGCGGTTACGTTCGAATGTCGGCATGGTCAGGCCCGGATCTTTGTGCACCCAGATTGCAACGGCCTTGCCGACAATATTGCTCTCATGGGCAAAACCCCATTCGCGACTGTCCGCGCTCTTGCCCCGGTTGTCACCCATCATGAAATAGGAGTCTTCCGGAACCGTCCATTCGCCGGTCATCTCGTTCTTCGGATAACGATAGATCTGATGGGAGCGTCCATCAAATGTCTCCACATAGGAGCGGACGGGGATGGTCCCCAGGGCGTAACGTTCCTCGAACTCTTCCACGAACTCGTATGCGGCCCGTTCGCCGTTGATGAACAGGGCTTTGTTTTCGTAACGGATCACATCCCCGGGTACACCGATCACCCGCTTGATGAAGTAGCGGGGATCGTGTGGTGGGATGAACACCATGACATCGCCCCGCCGGGGCTCACCCACAGGGATGATCTTCGTGCCCAGCACCGGCAGTCGAATGCCATAGGCGTACTTGTTCACCAGCACAAAATCTCCGACCGCAAGCGTCGGCACCATGGATTCGGAAGGGATCTGATAAGGCTCTGCCAGGAAGCTGCGCAGCACCAGCACAAACAGCAGTACCGGGAAGAAGGATCGCGCGTATTCGACCAGCAGCGGCTCCGGGGGTTCGGCAGCCGCTTCCTTGCTGCTGTTCGTTTCGAAACCGGGCCGGTCGCCTTTCTGCCTCGCTCCTGCAACAGCCGCCATCCGTCGAGGCTTGAGAACCACCACGTCGAACAGCCAGATCGCGCCACAGATGAGCACCGCCCAGGTCAGCACGAAGGGCATATCGATATCCATCGCCTACCGGGCCTCCACTATCGTTCGACCCGCAATGCCGCCAGGAACGCTTCCTGGGGTATTTCCACGTTGCCGACCTGCTTCATCCGTTTCTTACCCGCTTTCTGCTTTTCAAGCAGCTTTTTCTTCCGGGTGACATCGCCACCGTAGCACTTCGCGGTGACGTTTTTGCGTAACGCCTTCACAGTCTGTCGCGCAATGATCTGACCGCCAATAGCTGCCTGAATGGCCACATCGAACATCTGCCGGGGTATCAGTTCCTTCATCTTTTCGGCCAGCTGCCGCCCCCGGGCCGCGGCCTGGTCGCGATGGACGATCATGGCAAGGGCGTCGACCTTTTCCCCGTTTATCAGAATATCGAGCTTCGCCAGCTTCGACTCCTCGAAACGGATAAAACTGTAGTCGAGGGAGGCAAAGCCCCGGCTGACGGATTTCAGGCGGTCGAAGAAATCGAGCACCACCTCGTTCATCGGCAGTTCCCAGTGCAGGGAAACCTGCCCGGAGGAGAACTGCATGTTTTTCTGCACACCGCGACGCTCGACACAGAGAGTGATCACATTCCCCACGTATTCCTGGGGCACGAGTATGTGCACGTCGGCGATCGGCTCGCGCATCTCCGCGAAATTGGCGGGCAGTCGGGAAGGATTGTCCACTTTCAGCAGGGTGCCGTCCGCGGCGACCACCTCGTAAACCACCGTAGGCGCGGAAGTGATCAGATTGAGGTCGTATTCCCGTTCCAGCCGCTCCTGAATGATCTCCATGTGCAGCATTCCGAGAAAGCCGCAGCGAAAGCCGAATCCGAGTGCGTCCGAGGTTTCCGGTTCGTAGAACAGCGACGCGTCATTGAGCGTGAGCTTTTCCAGCGCTTCCCGGAACGCTTCGAAATCTTCTGAGTTCACGGGGAACAGGCCGGCAAACACCTGGGGCTTGACCCGGGTAAAGCCGGGCAGCGCCTTCACTTCCGGATGCCTGGCCAGCACGATGGTGTCGCCTACCGGAGCGCCGCGGATCTCCTTGATACCGGCAACCACGAAACCCACTTCACCCGCTTCCAGTTGGGGCCTCGCCGTATGCTTGGGTGTGTAGCAGCCCACCTCGTCCACCACATGGGATTTCCCCAGCGACTTGATGACGATCTTGTCGCCTTTCGCAATCCGCCCCTGCACGACCCTTACCAGAGAGACAATACCCAGGTAGTTGTCGAACCAGGAGTCGATGATGAGGGCCTGCAGCGGTTCGTCCGGATTTCCGGAGGGTGGCGGAATGTCCCTGATCAGGCGCTCGAGCAGATCGGGCACATTGGCCCCCGTCTTGGCGCTGACGCAGAGAATGTCGGTGGTATCGAGCCCGATAATCTCTTCGATCTCCGCGGCGACCCGTTCCGGCTCGGCCTGGGGCAGGTCGATCTTGTTGAGTACCGGCAGCACTTCCAGGCCCTGCTCGATCGCCGTGTAGCAGTTCGCCACGGACTGCGCTTCCACTCCCTGAGCCGCATCGACAACGAGCAGCGCGCCTTCGCAGGCCGCCAGTGAGCGGGAGACTTCGTAGCTGAAGTCGACGTGACCCGGGGTGTCGATGAAATTGAGCTGATACGTGCGGCCGTTGAGAGCTTTGTAGTTCAGCGTGACGCTCTGCGCCTTGATGGTGATACCACGCTCCCGCTCCAGATCCATGGAGTCGAGAACCTGTTCGGCCATCTCCCGATCCTGCAATCCACCGCACAGCTGAATCAGTCGATCCGCGAGCGTGGATTTGCCGTGATCGATGTGGGCGATGATCGAGAAATTACGGATGCGGTCTGTGTCGGACACCAATGAGAACACCTAGATTGCACACGACGGCTTACCCGCCGCTACCCCGGGCTGGTACAGCCGGCGCCCGGGACATTCAACCGGCAGCCGGTCGGGGTACCCGAAAGGCGCGCGAGTGTAGCTTATCCGTTGATTTCAGGCGAATTCCGGCCAGGGAGATGCGGATCAGGCAACATCAGGGTACCCGCATTGCCAGGAAAATGGGCGACTGTCCCCGGACCACCAGCACGGCAACCGAACGGCCGGACGCCAGGCTGTCCGCGATCCTGAGAAAACTTTCGGTATCCAGAACCGGCCGGTTGTCCAGTTTGGTGACGACGTCTCCACTGCGGATACCGCTCTCGGCCGCCACGCCGTCCGCCTCGGTCACCCGTACACCCCCATCCAGGCCAAGCTGTTCGAGCTCATTTGCCGGAATGGCCTCTACCGTCAGGCCCAGCCGGGAAGATGCATCGCCATCGGGGACGCTGCGACCCAGATTGACCTCACCCCGATCCGCCAGCTCACCGATTTCGAGTTTGAGTTCGATCTCTTTGCCATCGCGCACAACCGAGAAGCGGGCATTGCTGCCGGGCCGGATACGGCCAACGTAATGGGGTAACTCCGAGGAGAAATCGATCGCCTGACCATTGATCGCGGTGATGATATCCCCTTCGAGTATGCCCCCGGATTCTGCCGGACTGCCTTCCAGCACCCTGGAAACGAGCGCCCCATGGGGACGTCTCAGGCCGAAGCTTTCCGCAAGATCCCGATTCACTTCCTGGATCACCACGCCCAGCCAGCCCCGGGCTACACGACCCGAATCGCGCAGCTGTCCGACCACCTCCATGGCAATGTCGATGGGAATCGCAAAGGACACGCCCATGAATCCGCCGGAGTTGGAGTAGATCTGGGAGTTGATGCCGATCACCTCCCCCTTCAGGTTGAACAGCGGGCCTCCCGAGTTACCTGGATTGATGGCGACATCCGTCTGAATGAAGGGCACGTAATTTTCGTTCTGCTCGGTGGGCAGACTGCGACCCTTGGCGCTGACGATGCCCGCAGTCACCGAGTAGTCGAAACCAAAGGGTGAGCCGATGGCCAGGACCCACTCGCCGACTTTCAGTGTGCTCGAGTTACCCAGCTTGACCCCTGGAAGATCGTCCGCATCGACTTTGAGCAGCGCCAGATCCGAGCGCGGATCGGAACCGATCAGTTCCGCAGTGAGTTCCCGACGGTCGCTGAAGCGCACCAGGACCTCGTCGGCTTCTTCCACGACGTGGTTGTTGGTGACGATGTAGCCGTCTTCAAGCACAAAACCGGAGCCTAAGGACTGGGGCCGCGAATAGGGTTGAGGACCACCCTGACCCGGCGGGAAGAAGCGGCGGAAGAATTCTTCCAGTTCTTCGTTGCGCGAACGAGGCCGACTCTGATCTGCCGACGGTGCATGGCGGATGCTGCTGATGTTCACCACGGCCGGTGCATTCTTCTCCACCAGTTCCGTGAAATCCGGCAGCTCGCGAGCCGCGGCCGGAAAGCTGGCGAGCCACAGCATGCCTGCGCCGATCAGCAGACCGATCAGCCGGCTGCCCTGGTCGAATCCTGCGGATCTGGTCATCGAATCAATCCTGCCTTGTTCCTTCATGTACTAACTCACTGGAACCGCGCCAGCGTTCGGTGACGGCGTACCCGCCGGGGAGACGCTTGCCGGAGTCCACAGCCGCCACCCTGACGGACAGGGATTGCCATCCGGCAAGCGCCAGTCTTCTTCCCGACCAGAGTGCGAGTAATCCGCCGATCATCACCGCAGCCACACTTGTCCCCAGGCTGGCTCCGCGCAGATCGAGAACAACGAGACCGGCCACGACCACCAGCCAGGGTCCGAACAGCGCGAGGCAATGCACGTTGAGGGACCGTGCGGACAGACCCAGCTGTACCCGCGTCCCGGGTTGCGCCCCCGGGTGCGCGTCCACGCAGAGGTCCGGCAGCGTGCGGGCACAACCCGAACTGCAGGTATCACAGGCCCGATCAATGCGCACTCGCAACACCTCGGGCGAGGTTTCCACCACCATACCGCTACGGTAAAGCTGACGCATCACTCGAAGCGAATGGACTGGGCGATGCGCTGTGCAGTGGCGGTCGGCAATTCACCCACCAGCGTCACAAGCTGATGACGGCTTTCCGGACCGCCGGCCAGATGAGTGACAGCCACCGTCGCCCCGCTGCGCGACACCATACTGGCCGCGCCGACCGGCGGCATCTCTTCGATAAAGACCGAAAATGCCGCCAGGCCATCGGAATACATCATGGTATTCACGGACTTCAGCTTGTCGTGGGTCATCCGCACATCCGCACTGGCCATCACGAATCCCTCCGGCACCCAGGCCGGTTGCCAGCGTGTCCGTTTCAGCTGTACGGGTGCCGCAGTCCCGGTAGCCAGAGTGAGATGGGAGACCACCGAACCTTCCCTCTGGGTAGGCAGCAGCGCGTCCGCCGCTACGGCATCTCCAAGCTGCAGTTCGTTGAACTGAAAGACCTCGAGCATCGCACCGTCCGCATCGATCAGTTCTGACTTCAGCAGCAGGCGGGTTTCCTGATCGAGCCACAGTCGATAACCGAACCGGTCCGAGTCATGGGGTGTGATGGCGAGCCGCACCGCCAGCCGGCCGGCCACTCTGTCTTCACCGAAAAACGCCAGGCTGTAGTGCTCGGAGATGGTGTCGTATTTCCGGACAAAGGCCCGGGCAAATGGACCCGAGGGAATATTACCTTCCAGGTCGAGCAGGTCGTCGCCAGGCATGAGAATGCAGGCCACGGTTTCACCCGTACGGACGATTTCTCTGGGTGCGCCGTTGAGATGGATCAGCCGCTCCCGCTGCTCACCATCTATGACCATATGCACGATACGCACACTGGTGAGGTCTGAACCGTTGAAGTAGCTGAAGATCCCGTCGTAACTGAGTTCGGTGAAGGCCCGGTTCATCGCCTGCAGCCAGGCTCGCGGATCCTCCGGATCCTGCGTGGCCGCCTGGACCGATGCGCTCAACAGGACGACCAGCAGTACGGCAACCCCCTGACAGGGCCCGCGTGGGGCGACGGCCGGCGTACGCCGACCAGTCAGCAACTGACCACAGATCACAGATAACATCATTGCCGCTGGTAGCTCACCATTTTGGCAAAGGCATCCGGACCCGGAGAGTTCATGCCCCGATACTGGGAATGTGCCACCTTGTAGGCCTCTGTTCGCATTTCATCGAGGGGCGTGGCCACTGCCTTCAGAACCACCGCCTGATTCACCGCCGCACGCACATCAGATACGCCGGCGGAGACGTCGGCCACTTCCGGAGGATCCTCTGCCAGATCCAGGTTCCCCACACCAATCGAGACAACGAAGGCCACGCCTGCCGCCACCGCGAGGGACAGCCAGCGTCCGGGTCGCCTGCTCGGGCTCGCTGCGGATCCAGCGGCGATCGCCTGCTCCGGTGCGGACGACTCCGACTCTGCAACACCTTCGATGGCCAGCTCCTGCCAGACCCGCTCGCGCAATCCGGCGGAGTTCGGGGCATATTCGCCTCTCAGAACAGTACCGATCATGTGGTAACGATCCCAGCTGGCCTTCAGCCCGGGATCCTTGGCGAGTTCATCCACGACCCGGCGCAGTTCAAATTCATCTGCCTCATCATCCACCACCGCCGACAGGCTTTCTCTCAATTTTTCCGACATGATCTGTTTACCTGAATCTCTTTACCTGAAGCTCTGTACCTGAAGCTCTGTACCTGGCTGTCTTTACCTGGATCGTTCTACCTGATTCTCTCTTACCCGATTCGCTTTTGACCTGACTCGCTTTACCAAAGGCCTCCAGCTGAACCTGGTGCAGGCCGGGCATCTGCCTGGCGCTCATGCCCGGCGCGTTCTCTTTGACCCACCGCTGAGCAATGGTTCGATCTGCTGATCGATATATTCCCTCGCCCGGAAGATCCGCGACCGCACGGTGCCCACCGGACACTCCATGACTTCGGCGATCTGCTCATAGCTCAGACCATCGAATTCCCGCAGAGTTACCGCGCTGCGCAGATCGTCGGGCAGATCGGAGATGGCCCGGTCGATGGCCGCTGAGAGTTCATCCCGGGCGAGGGCCGCCTCGGGACTTTCGGACTCCCGCAGAAAATCAGCGCCATCCATGTGTTGCGCATCATCGATATCCACGTCCACACCGGGGGGGCGCCGGCTTCGCGCTACGATGTGATTTTTCGCGGTGTTGATCGCAATCCGGTAAATCCAGGTGTAGAACGAACTTTCCCCGCGAAATCGCGGCAACGCGCGGAACGCCTTGATGAATGCCTCCTGGGCCACGTCTTCCACGTCTTCCGGGTCTCTCAGATAGCGCGAGACCAGATTCAGGATCTTGTGCTGATAACGGCTGAACAGAAGGTCGAAGGCTTGTTTGTCGCCTTTCTGAACTCTTCGGACAAGCTCTTTGTCAGTGTCTTTTGCCACGCCTCTTCGTCTGGACCCCGTTATTCCGGGTCCTGTGGTTGCGAGTGGGCGCTTATTCTGCCGACTGACGCCTGTTTATACTAGGGAGCCGGCCACCAGGAGATCCGTAAAGGCGCATGACTCAGAGATTCTCAACCGACGTTCTCGTCATCGGCGCCGGTGCCGCCGGTCTCAGCGCAGCGCTGCATCTCGCCGACCGGGCCCGGGTCACCGTGCTCTGCAAGGGGCCCTTCGACAATGCTTCCTCGCACTGGGCCCAGGGCGGGATCGCGGCGGTCATGGATCCTGCGGACAGCGTGGCGTCGCACCTCGAAGATACCCTGACCGCCGGGGCCGGCCTCTGCGATGAGGCGGTGGTCGCCATGATCGTCGAGCGGGCACCGGCTACCATCGCACAACTCGCCGAATGGGGAGTGCAGTTCGATTCCGAGGAGAATCACTATCATCTGACCCGGGAGGGCGGACACTCCTTCCGGCGCATCCTGCATGTGGCCGATGCAACCGGCCGGGCGCTCACGGAAACACTAACCCGGCGGGCTCTGGATCATCCCAACATCGACCTGCTCACCGATCGGGTCGCCATCGACCTCATCAATCTCAACAAGTTCGGTCGCCACCCCAACCGCTGTGCGGGCGCCTACGTGCTCAACCGCAGCACCGACCATGTAGAGGTATTCCAGTCGCGCAGCGTCGTGCTGGCGACGGGCGGAGCCAGCAAGGTTTATCTGTACACCAGTAACCCGGACAGCTCCACCGGCGACGGAATCGCCATGGCCTGGCGCGCGGGATGCCGCATCGCCAACATGGAGTTCAATCAGTTTCATCCCACCTGCCTGTTCCACCCCCACGCGAAATCCTTCCTGATTTCGGAGGCGGTACGCGGGGAAGGCGGCGTGTTGCGTCTGCCCGACGGTGAGCGCTTCATGCGGCGCTTCGATCGGCGCATGGAACTCGCACCCCGGGACATCGTGGCCCGGGCAATCGATCACGAGATGAAGCGCCTCGGACTGGATTGTGTGCACCTGGACATCTCCCACCGGCCGGCAGAGTTCATACGCGCGCACTTTCCCACCATCACCCAGCGCTGCCTCGAACTCGGCATCGACATCACCCGGGAGCCCATTCCGGTGGTACCGGCGGCGCACTACACCTGCGGTGGCGTACTGGTGGACCAGTCCGGTGCAACCGACGTACCCGGCCTCTATGCCATCGGAGAGGCGAGCTGCACCGGCCTGCACGGAGCAAATCGGCTCGCCAGCAATTCGCTGCTCGAGTGTCTGGTCTACGGTGAGGCAGCCGCACACCACATCCTCGAACACCTCGATGAGCCGCTACAGGAAGCGGCAGTACCCCAGTGGGACGAAAGCCAGGTCACCGACTCTGACGAAGACGTGATCATCGCCCACAACTGGGAAGAGCTGCGCCGATTCATGTGGGACTACGTGGGCATCGTGCGCACAGACAAACGCCTGCAGCGCGCCCAGCGGCGCATCGATCTCCTCAAGGCAGAGGTCCACGAATATTACAGTCACTATCGGGTCAGTAACGATCTGATCGAACTGCGCAATCTCATTCACGTGGCGGAACTGATCGTGCGCTCAGCGCTGTCACGCCAGGAGAGTCGCGGACTGCATTTCAATCTCGACCACCCGGAGAGCCAGCTCCGCACGGCAGATACCATTATTTTTCCAGGTTACACCGATCGCCTCGACGTGCTGCAACCACTGGCAGGCTGACTGTCAGCTACCGCCGAGAGAGCCCGCAACCCCCTTTCACCTCAGCGCTTCGCTTCGGCGCCGCGCTTCGGCGCCGCGCTCTTCAGCAGTGCACGCCGCAGCTGTGCCCAGGATGTGGCATCGAATTCATCACAGAAGAACTCCAGCCGCCGGCATCTCTGCCGGGGTGTCTGTATCGGATGGTGACCCGCACCGCTAATGCACGCACTCATTCCCGCACGGGTCTTCGAGAAAGCCACGGTCACACGCCAGGGGTCGACGCGTACCCACGCCACCTGATCCAGGTACAGGCTGACTCCGCCCCCGCCGCAGGCTTCAGCGGCAGCCAGAGCGTCCTCCAGGCGCACCTGAAGCCACAGAACCACCAGTCCGACCCCGCTGCTGCCGAACCAGTGCCAGCCGCCATACAGCGCCACACACGCGCTCATCAGGAACAGGCCGGTACGCAGGCGTCCGCTGCGCGGGTAGCAGATCAGCGGCGGTGGGGCCCTGGCTGTTGCGATGGGGACTGATTCAGGCGGCGGGCTGATCGCTCCGTGCCTGAGCCTGCCGCACTTCGGCCAGAAGATGAGAGAACTCGTTCGGCGCTGTTTCACGTTCCTGCAGCCAGTTGAAGATGTCCCAGTCTTCACAGTCCAGCAGCCTTTCAAACGCTTCCAGCAGACGCCCATCGACCACTGCCAGTCTGCTGGATACGAAGGGCTGCAGCAGCAGCTCCAGTTCCAGCATGCCGCGACGACTGCGCCAGCGCAGGCGATTGCGGCGCGCCTCCAGGGAATCAGGAGTTGGTTCGTCTGCCATGCCTCGACTGTAATTCGATTGGGGGTAAGATGCACCGCTAAGACGCAATCTGGTATCCGGCGTGCTCTCCGATCTCTGGCAGACATCGACTTCGAATGCTGCGGACCAAGGTCCCGGACTGCTTGAATTGCAGTCCATGGCACCCCTGCTGTTCGAAGGAGTCGATGTGAACAGGTTCCTGCAGGGATACATCACCTGCGACGTGGAGACCCTGCGCGCCGACCACTGGCAACCGGCCGCGTTGTGCAATCTGCAGGGCCGGGTGGTTGCCTTCGGCTGGGCGCGGCGACGCGCTGAAGAGCAGATCCTGTGGCTGGTACACGCATGCCTGGTCGATACCCTGCGAACCTTCCTGCGTCCCTATCTGGCCTTTTCGAAAACCCGTGTGGACAGATTTCCTTCCGAGGTCCTGGTGATGGGCATGCTCGGCACCGGCATCCCCGGGCCCGCACAGATCGGCAGGCCGGGCGCAGCGGCGGGTATCACACTGGTCGAAACCGAAGAGATCCTGCTGCAGCTCGCCGGCTCCGGTCACAGAGTGAGCGAAGAGGACTGGATGTGCGCCCTCATAGAAGCGCGCATCCCCTGGTTCACCGGGGCAATCGGCGGGCGTTTTCTGCCCCAGATGCTCGGCATCACGGAACTGGGTGGCGTGGACTTCGAAAAAGGCTGTTACCTGGGACAGGAAGTGGTCGCCCGGGCGCAGCATCTAGGCCGGGTGAAGCGCGCCCTGGCTGCGCTCCACTGGTCGGGTACCCGTGCACCGGAGCCCGGTGGGGATGTCCGCGACCAGCAGGGGCGCGAGGTCGGCACTTTGATTCAGACAACCGCAGACCCGCAGGGCCCACGACTGTGTCTGGCGGTACTGCAGGAAAAAGCCACCCCGCCGTTCCAGGAGCAGGACACAGGTCTCAGCCCGATTCCCTGAGCCTCTACTATACTCAGCGGGTAACCGTTCAATGGATGCTCGCAACATGTCGAATCTCGCGACACAGATTCAGCAGGAAGTCGCCAGTGCCGTCGACAACGACGAGCTCGAACTGCCCAGTCTTCCGGAAGTCGCCCTGCGCATCCGGGAAGAAGCCGAAAGCAGGAATGTTTCCGCCCAATCCCTGGCTGTTGTGATCGGAGCCGATCCCGGTCTGGCCGTGCGCATGATCCGCGTGGCCAACTCGCCCCTGTTCCGCGCCACCCGGACCATCGAAGACCTCAACATGGCGCTTTCCAGACTCGGTGTGGAGTACGCGGCGAATCTGGCGACCGGCTTCGCCATGCAGCAGATGTTTCAGGCAACCTCGGATGTGATCGATCGCAAGATGCGCAGCGTCTGGAGCCGGGCAACCGAGGTGGCCGCGGTCTCCGGTGTGCTCGCCAAGGCTTATACCCGTCTGCGTCCCGACCAGGCCACGCTTGCCGGGCTTACCCATATGATCGGGGTATTACCGATTCTGGCCTGGGCCGAAGAACACCCCCAGTTTCTGCAGGACAGTCTGACCCTGGATCGGGTCATTGACTCGATCCACGGCAGCCTCGGTACCATGATCCTGCAGCGCTGGGAGTTCCCTGAAGAGGTCGCCATGGTGCCCGCCCACTACACGAATTTCGAGCGCAAGGCAGCCAGGGTCGACTACACGGACATCGTGATGGTGGCCAATCTGCAGCTGCACTCCGGCACCAGCCACCCCTACACCAAGATCGACTGGCACAGCATTCAGGCCTTCACCAACATCGGCCTGGATCCGGATGTGGAAACCGGTGAGCTCGCTGAGCTCAGCGCCGACATCGACGAGGCTCGCTCCTCGATTTCCTGATGTTACGCCGACTCAGGATTTGAGCTCCGGCGCGTAAAGCCACTGAATGCTCGAAAAGTCCAGCCGGCCCGCATCATTCTGGCGCTGGTGGAGCCGATAGAGGTTACGTGCCAGCGCACCGAGCGGCACTGAGCTTGCCGATGCATCCGCCGTCTCCATCGCCAGGCCGAGATCTTTCATCATCAGATCGACGAGAAAACCACCCTGGTAACCGCGCGAGGCCGGCGTGCCCGGCATCACGTCGGGATAGGGGTTGTAGACGTTGAGCGACCAGTTACCCCCGGACGACTGCTTCATCACTTCCGAGAGCACTGCCGGATCGAGGCCGTTGGCCACACCCAGCGCAAGTGCTTCAGCCGTACCCGCCATCTGGATGGCGAGCAGCATATTGTTGCAGACCTTCGTCGTCTGGCCTGCGCCACTGTCACCCGCATGGAAAACTTTTCCGCCCATGATGTCGAGCAGGGGTCGTGCGCGCTCGAGTGCGGCCGCCGCACCCCCAACCATGAACGTCAGTGTGCCGGCCTCGGCACCGGCGGTACCACCTGATACGGGGGCGTCCAGCATGCTGAGGCCATGCTGCGCGGCTGCCTCTGCCACGTGCCGCGCGGTGGCCGGATCAATGGTGCTGCAATCGATGAGCAGGGTATCCGGTGCGCAGGCAGCAATCACACCCGTCTCCCCGAGGTAGACGTCCGCCACATGGCGGCCTGCCGGCAGCATGCTGATGAATACATCCACATCCCGAGCCGCTGCCACTGCGGAAGCGCAGGCACGGGCACCGGGTACCGCAGCCACGGAAGCCGCAACCACATCGAAGACCTGAACATCGAAGCCGGCACCTGCCGCCACCAGATTGCGGGCCATGGGCCCTCCCATGTTTCCCAGGCCGATGAAACCGATACGTGTCATGACGTGCGCTCCAGATCGTGAAGTGGATTACGGGCCCAGGGTTCGGCGAAATGACTCTGCACGTACGCATCCGGCAGCGATTCCAGGTCACCGAACTGCCAGACCGGATTGTTGTCCTTGTCGATCAGCAGCGCGCGCACCCCTTCCGCGAAGTCATGGTTATCGGCGCAATGGGTAGCGACGGTCATCTCCAGGCGAAAACAGTCGGCGAGTTCCAGTGCAGGTGCCCGTCTGAGCTGCTCGAAGACGATACCCACAGTGGTCGGGCAGCCGCCGTTGAGATTGGCAAGACCCCGGTCCAGCCAGGGGTCACGCCCGGCAAGCGCCCGCAGGCTTGCCACAACGCCACCCAGTTCCTGCGCTGCGCCGACTGACTCCGGAATCAGCGGCAGCTGGCTCGCAGGCAGGGTCGCGGCCGGCAGTTGCCGCAGACAGGCATCGATGAGAGCGCCATCTGCATCCGGTTCTCCGCACCAGGCGAGGCTCGCGAGCTTCCCGCTCAGCGAAGCGAACTGGCCGGTGCTGAGGTTGTGAGTGCCCAGACCGATGTCGAGGGCATCTGCCCCATTGAGATGACTGCCGGTCATGCCGACAAAGCGCCCGATGTGCGGTTCCATCCCACGCAGCAGCCAGGTGCCGCCCGCATCAGGAAACAGGCCGATAGTCACTTCCGGCAGGGCGATCCGAACCCGTTCACTGACGATCCGGAAGCGGGCGGCACTGAAGATGCCCAGTCCTCCGCCCATGATCACCCCGTGTCCCAGGGCGATCACCGGCTTGGTATATCTGTGCAGCAGGTAGTCGAGGCGGTATTCGCGCTCGAAGAACTCATAGGGGTATTCGTCTACCCGTTCTCCCGCCTGATGATTGCGCATCATGGCCCGGTACAGCGCCTGGATGTCGCCACCCGCGCTGAACGCCCGGTTGCCGCTGGACGTCAGGAGCACGGCGACCACACGCTCGTTCTGCTTCCACCGCCGCAGCGCCGGATCGAGAATGTCGATCATGTCCAGACTCAGCGCATTGAGCGTAGCTTCCGAATTGAGCCTGGCCTCTGCCAGCACAAAGCCTTTCGCCAGCAGGTGCTCGCTGAGCACCACCGCAGCACTTTCAGAATTGAGCAATCTGGTCATCAGCCTCCCCTTCTGTCGAGGTCTTTTCCTGCCAGCGTCCTGTCGCCGATTTTCCGTTGGCGCCAGGCGACAGGCAACCCTCACCCGGTCAGCCGTTTACCCACACCGGTTTGCGCTTTTCAAGAAAGGCGTTGACCCCCTCCTTCTGATCCCGGGTGTCAAACAGATCGACAAAGGCCGCGCGTTCCACACTATACGCGTTCTCGATGTGGCCATGACGGGCTTCCTGAATCAGCCGCTTGCAGGCGGCGACAGCCGGCGGGCTCTGTCGACCCACTGCAGCCGCGAGTTCCAGCGCGCGTGCCAGGGCCGCTTTCGGTCCCACGACCTCTTCGACGAGTCCGATCCGCAATGCCGTCTCGGCATCGACCCGCTCGCCACAGAGAATCATCCGCTTCGCCCAGCCCTCACCCACCAGCCAGGCCAGATTCTGGGTACCCCCGCCGCACGGCAGCAGGCCAACCGTCGCTTCAGGCAATGCCATCTGGGCCTGGGATTCAGCAATCCGGATATCACAAGCCAGCGCACACTCAAGGCCTCCGCCCATGGCAAAGCCATTGATGGCCGCAATGCTCACACCCCGGAAACCTGACAGGGTTTCGAACGCCCTCCCGAAGCTGGCGGACATATCCGCGGCCACCGCTTTGTCACCCGCCGCGAACAGCTTCAGGTCAGCGCCGGCGGAAAAGAACTTCTCCCCCGCTCCGGTTATCACGATGGCATAAACGTCATCGGCGGCTTCACACTGACCGACGATGGCCTCGAGTCCTCCCAGACTGTCCTGATCCCAGGTATTCGCCGCGGGATTGTCGATGGTGATGAGCGCACTGTTGCCCTGCTGGTCGACGCGCAGTTTGCTGGTTGGTGAGGTGATCATGGCTCTGTCTCCTTCCGGGTAGTTGAATTTAACAAGTTCTGTGACTGGATGAGCGGGCAAACGATTCAGGCGACGTCGAACCAGTCGATGGGACGCACACCCTGGGACTCAAGATAGTCGTTGGCCTTACGGAAGTGATTGCAGCCGAAGAAGCCCCGGTGTGCCGACAGGGGTGAGGGATGAGGGGCACTGAGCACACAGTGTCGGCTGCGATCGAGTTTCGCGCCTTTGCGCTGTGCGTAGCTGCCCCAGAGCAGGAAGACCAGATGGTCGCGGCGCTCGTTGAGTACCTGCACTACCGCATCGGTGAAGGTCTCCCAGCCCTTCCCTTGGTGCGAGGCCGCCTGACCACGCTCCACCGTGAGTACCGCATTGAGCAGCAGCACCCCCTGGCGCGCCCAGGGTTCGAGGCAGCCGTGGCTGCCATCGAGACGCCTGCCGCCATCGGCAAATTCACTGTTGATCTCCTTGAACACGTTCACCAGCGAGGGCGGATTGGGCACGCCGGGCAGCACCGAAAAACAAAGCCCGTGGGCCTGACCCGGGCCGTGGTAGGGGTCCTGGCCGATGATGACGACTTTGACTGCGGGCAACGGGGTGATGTCCAGGGCGGCAAATATCCTCTCTCCGGGAGGGTAGACAACCTTACCGGCCTGTTTCTCGGCACGAAGGAAACGTCGCAGTTCCTGCATGTAGGGCTGTTCGAATTCCGGCCGAAGCGCCTCTTTCCAGGAGCGCTCGAGCCGGATTCTTTCCTCAGCCATGCCTTGGCCTCATCAGTGGGAACAGCAGCACGTCGCGGATGGAGCTGACATCCGCCAGCAGCATCACCAGTCGGTCGATCCCGATGCCCTCACCCGCCGTCGGTGGCAGGCCGTACTCCAGCGCTGTGATGTAGTCTTCGTCGAAACCCATGGCCTCGAGATCGCCCCGATCCTTCGCTTCGAGCTGAGCGCGAAAACGTTCGGCCTGATCTTCCGGGTCGTTCAATTCCGAAAAGCCATTGGCGATTTCCCGGCCGCAGATAAACAGCTCGAAGCGATCGGTGAACTCCGGGGCATCGTCGTTGCGCCGCGACAGCGGTGACACTTCAGCGGGGTAGGCGGTGATGAAGGTCGGCTGCTCCAGCTTGTCTTCAACCCGGGCATCGAAGACCTCGACGAGCAGTCTTCCGGGACCCCAGGAGTCGTCCACCGCCACGCCCGAAGCGGTCAGCGCGCGCCTGAGTGCTTGCGGATCCTGCACATCCGCGGCGCTGAGATCCGTGTACTCCACAACCGCTTCACTCATGGTGAGACAGCGCGCCGGTTGACCGAAATCGATGACCCTGTCCTGATAGCTGACCTGAGTGCTGCCGGTCACGGCAACAGCGACTTCACTCAGAAGCTCCTGGGTCAGCGCGATCAGATCCCGGTAGTCGTGATAGGCCCAGTAGAACTCGAGCATGGTGAACTCGGGATTGTGGCGGGTGGATAATCCTTCATTGCGGAAATTGCGGTTGATCTCGAATACCTGTTCGAAGCCGCCGACCACCAGCCGCTTGAGAAACAGCTCAGGCGCCACGCGCAGGTACAATTCCAGATCGAGGGTGTTGTGGTGGGTGACAAACGGGCGCGCGGCTGCACCACCGGGAATCGCATGCATCATCGGCGTCTCCACTTCCATGAAGGCGCGCGCTGTGAAAAACTCCCGAACCGCACCGATCGTGCGCGAGCGGATCTCAAAAACCCGGCGGGATTCCGCGTTCATCATCAGATCGAGATAACGCTGCCGGTACTTGATCTCCTGATCCGTGAGACCGTGAAATTTCTCTGGCAGCGGACGCAGCGTCTTGTTCAGCAGTTCGATATGATCGGCGGCCACGGTCAGTTCGCCTTTGTTGGTGCGCATCAGCGTGCCACGCACACCCACGATGTCGCCGATGTCCCAGAGTTCGTTGAACTGCTCGTAGGCTGTCTCCCCGACATCCTGCTGACGGATGTAGCACTGGATCCGACCGCTGACATCCTGCAGGGTGATGAAGCTCGCCTTGCCCATGACCCGGCGCAGCATCACTCGACCGCACACGGCGGTACGGGAGACGTTCGTCTCTAAAGCCGCCTTGTCTTTTCCCTCAAATGCCTCGAGCAGATCCCGGGCCAGCGCTTCTCGCCGGAAGTCATTGGGATAGGGCCGGCCCAGGTCACGCCAGCGGATGAGTTTTTCCCGGCGATTGGCAATGAGGTTGTTTTCTTCAGTCATGCAAAGAGCCTGTGGTGTGTGGCCGTGCAGCAGGACTAGAGTCCGGCTTTCAGGCTCGCTTCGATGAATTCGTCCAGATCCCCGTCCAGCACCGTATCCGGATCACTGCGCTCAACCATGGTGCGCAGGTCTTTCACCCGGGACTGATCCAGCACGTAGCTGCGGATCTGACTGCCCCAGCCGATGTCGGCCTTGTTGTCTTCGATCTCCTGCAGCTCGGCGGTGCGCTTGAGCATCTCCAGCTCGTAGAGCTTGGCACGCAACTGTTTGAACGCCTTGTCCTTGTTCTGATGCTGGGAGCGCTCACTCTGACACTGCACAACGGTATTGGTGGGGAGATGGGTGATACGCACCGCAGAGTCCGTGCGGTTCACATGCTGCCCGCCCGCCCCGCTTGCCCGGTAGGTGTCGATGCGCAGATCGGCCGGGTTGATCTCGATTTCAATATCGTCGTCGATTTCGGGCGAAACAAAGACAGACGCAAAGGAGGTATGACGCCGGTTGCCGGAATCAAACGGAGACTTGCGGACCAGCCGATGCACGCCGGTCTCGGTGCGCAGCCAGCCGAAAGCATGATCGCCATTGAACTGCACGGTCGCTCCTTTCACCCCGGCCACTTCGCCGGGAGACACTTCTATGATCTCCGTCGTGAAACCCCGCTTCTCACCCCAGCGCAGATACATGCGCAGCAGCATCTCCGCCCAGTCCTGGGCTTCGGTGCCGCCGGAGCCCGCCTGTATTTCGAGAAACGCATTGGCCGGATCCATCTCGCCTTCGAACATGCGGCGGAACTCGAGTGCTGCCAGATCCTGCTCCAGCCTGCCGAGATCTTTCTCGACTTCAGCCAGGGTGGCATCGTCTGCTTCCTCGGCTGCGAGTTCTGCGAGCTCGGAGAGATCGCCGAGCTGCGAGGCCAGCCGCTTGAACAGACCCAGCACCTCTGCCAGTTCGACCCGCTCCTTGTTCAGGGCACGGGCGTTGTCCGGGTCGTTCCAGACATCAGGATCGGCGAGGGTGAGTTCTATCTCTTCAAATCGCAGCTGCTTGTCTTCGAGGTCAAAGATGCCCCCTGAGCGCGCGGTCGCGCTCGCTCAAGTCTCTGATGTGTTCGCGAATAATGTTGAAATCGGACATATGGACCTCGAAACCGCGGGAGTTTAAGGCAACGGCTGCAGATGCTCCACCATGAGTTGCAGGGTGCAGTTGTCCCGGTAGTCGTTTTCCGCCAGCCGGTACACGGCGTGCACTCGCGCCACGGCATCCAGCGCCGCCTGCCCGAATGCAATCGCATCAAACAGTCTGCCGTCCCTGCGCAGTACCAGCTTGAGATGCCGCTCACCGACCACCCGCTGACTGACGAGATCAAAATCATCGTGAAAACTCGGCTCCGGGAACTGCTGACCCCAGGGACCACCTGCGGCGAGCCGTCGTGCCATCGGCAGCGTGGTCTCTTCCGCAGCCAGCGAACCATCGGTGACGATGACGGGCGAGAGGGCCGAAGCAGGTAGAAACCGCTTCACATGCTCATCGAATACCTTCTGAAAACGCGGGTAGTGCACACGCTTGATGGACAGCCCGGCCGCCATCGCATGGCCACCGAAACGCAGCAGCATGCCGGGATAGCGGGTGGCAATGGCATCGAGCAGATCACGCACATGAAGATCCGGTACAGAACGCGCCGAACCCTTCAGCTCATCGGGTGCGATATTCCCGGCATCTGCGAAGGCGATAACGGGACGATGTACTTTCTCCCGCAGGCGGCCGGCAACAATCCCGACGATGCCCTGGTGCCAGCTCGGGTCATAGACACAGACACCGAAGCGATCTCCCACATCGGCATCATGGGTAGCCACGATCAGCTCCGCATCGCGCACCATCTGCGCTTCCAGTTCGCGCCGGGTCTGATTCAGTTCATCGAGCACCGTGGCCGCTTCACGGGCCTGCCTGTAGTCCGTGCTCAGCAGTGCGCGGATGCCGATGCTCATGTCATCGAGCCGACCGGCGGCATTCAGTCGCGGACCGATTGCGAAACCCAGATCCTGGGCAGACAGTTTCGCAGGATCGCGGCCCGCCACCTCTGCCAGTGCACGGATGCCGACCCTGCAGCGCCCGGCACGGATGCGCCGCAGCCCCTGCTCCACCAGCACCCGGTTGTTGTAATCAAGGGGCACCACGTCTGCCACCGTGCCGACCGCTACCAGATCGAGCCAGTCCGCGAGATTGGGCTCAGACCGCCCGGCGAACCAGCCGCGTCTGCGCAGTTCACTGCGCGTGGCACTGAGCACGTAGTAGATGACCCCCACCCCTGCCATGGCACGGCTCGGGAAACGGCTGTCAGGCAGATTCGGATTCACGAGGGCGTGTGCGGCAGGCAGCTCCGACCCGGCGAGATGGTGATCGGTGACAATCACATCAATGCCCGCGCTCTGGGCGAGGGCGACCCCTGCGACGCTGGAGACACCGTTGTCCACCGTGACGATGACGTCCGGTGTCTGAGCCTGGGCAATGGCCACGATTTCCGGTGACAATCCGTAGCCGAATTCGAATCGATTCGGGACAAGGAAGCTCACCCGGGCTGCGCCGAGGGCTTCCAGCAGCGAAACGCCAAGGGCAACCGATGTGGCACCGTCGGCATCGAAATCGCCGACGATGAGAATATGTTCACTGCGCTCGATCGCGTCTGCGAGACGCGCCGCCGCCCGGTCGATGTCCGGCAGGGTATCCGGCGGTGTGAGCGCTTCGAGCCCGAGCTGCAGCTGCGCGGCCCGCTCAATGCCGCGGCTCAGATAGATGCGCTCCAGCAGTGGCGGCAGGTCTCCCGCGCCCGCCAGCGATCCAGCCGGAACCGGCCGCTCGGAGATTTCCAGATTCATCATCCGCGGAAGTGTTCAACCCGGATGCAGCGGATGCTGCCAACCACCTGGGGCAGCCGCTGCACCGCTTCGATCGCCTTTCTGACCTTCGATTCCAGAATGTCCTCGGTGAGGATGATGATCGGCACCCAGGGTTGCTGATCATCGAACTGGTCCGCCTGCTCTTTCTGTATCGCCGCTTCGATACTGATGTCGTGCTGGCTGAGTATGGTGGCCACCTGGGCAAATACTCCCGGCTTGTCCAGAGAAGGGATGCGCAGATAAAAGCCGGTTTCAACAGCATCGATGGCGGCGACCGCACGGTCATCCCGTTGCCGGCACACCTGCGGTGACATGGCCTGTCCCCGCGCCAGATCGATAAGGTCTGCAACCACCGAAGAGGCGGTAGGCAGCGCACCGGCACCCGCACCATAGTAGAGCGTGTCACCGGCTGCATTGCCGTGCACGAGTACAGCGTTCATCACGCCGTTGACACTGGCCAGCAGCTGCTGATCGGGCACCAGGGTGGGATGCACGCGCAGTTCCACACCAGCCGCGCCGGCCCTCGCGATACCCAGATGCCTGATCTGGTAACCGAGCTGACGGGCATACTCGATGTCTTCAACCGTGACATCCGCAATTCCTTCGCAGTACACCTCATCGAAGCGAAAGCCGATACCGAAGGCCAGCGCCGACATGATGGTCAGTTTGTGCGCAGCGTCGATACCTTCGACGTCAAAGGTTGGATCGGCTTCCGCATAGCCGAGCTTCTGAGCAGAGGCGAGTGCCTCTTCGAAGGTCCTGCCCTGACGGGCCATTGCGGTGAGAATGTAGTTGGAGGTGCCGTTGATGATGCCGGCCAGCCAGTCGATCCGGTTCCCCGCGAGAGACTTCGACAGCGCCGCAATGACCGGAATGCCGCCTGCAACCGCTGCTTCAAAAACCAGATGCACGCCCTTGCGGGCCGCCAGTGCCAGAAGCTCATCGCCATGCACGGCGACCACCGCCTTGTTTGCGGTGACCACCGACTTGCCGGCATTCAGACAGTCGCGGATGAACCGGTGCGCAACGGCTTCGCCACCGATCAGCTCCACTACAACCTCAATGGCGGGGTCGTTGAGAACCGTGGTGAGATCCGTGGAGAAGGCGGCTCCGAGCAGATCAACGCCGGGTTTTTCCGAGCGACTGGCGATGCGCACGACCTCGATGGGTCGCCCTGCCCGGGCAGCGATCTGCTCACCGTTGGTGGACAGCACTTCCAGGACACCCTGAGCCACGGTGCCAAGACCACAAATGCCTATTTTCAGGGCTTCCAAGCGCCCACTCCCTGATCCGATCGTGAGGGCGCCATCTTACGGTTGTGGCAGTTAAATACCCAGTGTGCTGGCCAGTTCGTCCGCGGGAACGTATCCGGGCAGCAGCCGTCCGTCTTCGAGGACGATGGATGGTGTGCCGGTCACGCCGACTTCATGTCCCAGCTCAAACTGGTTCGCCACCGGATTCGGGCAGGTGGCATCCGGAATCTCGGCGCCTGCCTTCAGCGCGGTAAGGGCTGAATTCGGGTCAGCCGAACACCAGGCCGAGACGATCTTCTGATACGACCGCGAGCCGATACCGGCCCGGGGATAGGCGAGATAGCGCACTTCGATGCCGAGCTCGTTCAAACGGGGAACTTCCTGATGCAGCTTGCGGCAGTAGCCGCAATCGACATCGGTAAACACGTTGATCACCGCCTTGGTGCCGCCGGTGGCGGGGAAAATCACCATATCCGAGGTCTTCACCGAGGCCATCAGATCGTGGCGCTTCTCAATGCGACCGAGCTCGGCAAGATTCACCAGATCATCTTCCTGAAGCTCATAGAGATCGCCGGTGAACAGGTAGCGGCCATCGGCGGTACCGTAGAAAACCGTGCCGCCGGAAAGCTCGAGTGTGAAAATACCCGGCAGTGGCGAAGGTCCTACCCGCTCAATCGGAATGTCCGGGCGCAGGGCGCGCAGTTTCGTGATCAGTACCTGACCGTTGTCCGGCGCTTTTTCCGCCGCTGCGATCCGGGAAACCGGTGCGCCGGGCAGCAACATCCCGACACTGAAAACTGCCAGTCCCAGAAAAATCCACCTGAGGGTGCCGGATAACTTCATCTTTCTTCGCCTGTTATTCTGTTGAACTGTTGATCGCGGACTGCGCCGGCGACCCGGTGCGCGGCCCGGGAACTGCCAGTTGGACCCTGATCTGTCACTCAGGTTCGCCCAAGGACCTGTCCATGAACCGATATCCGCTCAGAAACTCCCCTGCAGGGCTCAACCCCTGGGATGGTGGATACCATGCAGGGTTTTCAATCGTGCTTGCGCGACGTGAGTATAGATCTGGGTGGTGGACAAGTCTGCATGACCCAGCATCATCTGGACGGCACGCAGATCCGCACCGTGATTGAGCAGATGCGTGGCGAAAGCATGTCGCAGGGTATGCGGCGATATGTTCCGGTTGATCCCCGCAAGCGCCGCGTAGCGCTTGATCGCATACCAGAATGTCTGACGGGTCATTACCCGACCGCGCCGGCTCGGGAACAGGGCATCACTGGGGCTGCCCTGTACCAGTGCCATCCGGCCCTCACTGATAAAACGCGTAACCCAGCTCAACGCTTCCTCCCCAATGGGGACCAGGCGTTCCTTGCCCCCCTTGCCGACGATGCGCACCACACCCTGACGCGCATTGACCGCACCCGCCCGCAGGGTTACCAGTTCGGAAATGCGCAAGCCGGACGCATACAGAACCTCGAGCATGGCCCTGTCCCGTAAACCTGTGGCGGTCTCGGTGTCCGGAGCCGAGAGCAGCGCGCGAACGTCCTGTTCCGAGAGGGATTCGGGCAGATGGCGCCCGAGCCGCGGATGTTCGAGATGGGCGGCGGGATCCGTGGTAAGACGTCCACCGTGCACCTGCTGACGGTAGAAGCCTTTCACGCAGGAAAGCCAGCGGGCGGAAGAGCGGGTTTTGTAGCCCTGCGCAAACCGTCGGGCAATCACCGCGAGCAGATCCTGCTCACCGGCCTGCAGCAGCGGCTTGCCCAGCGCAGCATGCAGGGCCCGCAGATCCCGCCGGTAAGCGGCGAGGGTATTGGCACTCAGCCCTCTGGCGAGCCAGATCTCATCCAGGTATTGATCGATCGCCGGATCCGGCGCTACGGGCTTTCCGGCCTGCTCTGAGCGCGGGTCGGAGAAGGAAGGGGTGCCTTGCAAGACTGTCATTCAATCATCCATCTGTCCCGGACTGACCTGTGCAGACCCGCTGCGACTGACCCAATGCGTCAGGCTCTGACAGTTTTCTGCACCTGCCAGACGTCGGCAGCATGCCACAAGCCAGGACAAGGCGACCACCCGGCGAACCCGGAAGCGGCTTGCTGGTATTCGCAATACGTTGATTCAGATGGGTTTTTTGAAATATTCAGGCGTTCCGCGGGGGAAATTCAAAAACTGGCACGAAAACTGAACCTACTGAAACAGCGCCGCAACGTCTCCAGAAGCATCCCACCGGTCGTCCCCCCGGTCGCCTCTGAACGCTGCGGACACAGCTAACCGGTATCGTCTCTCCGCCGGCTAACTGGACCCGACCAGTTCACTAGGCAGCTCTCTCCCCCGTCCCCAAGCCTAGTGAGCTGGTTGCTCTTTCCCCTCGATCAGATCTGACTCCTGTCAGACCTGACTCCTGTCAGACCTTTTCCCGGATACGTGCAGCACGGCCGGACAGGTTGCGCAGATAGTAGAGTTTTGCCTGCCGGATATCACCGCGACGTTTGACTTCGATGCCGGCGATCATGGGGCTGTGGCTCTGGAACGTGCGCTCCACACCAACACCGTGGGAGATCTTGCGCACAGTGAACGCAGAGTTCAGACCGCGATTGCGCTTACCGATCACCACACCTTCGAAGGCCTGCAACCGCTCTCGGTTGGCTTCGATCACCTTCACCTGCACCACCACCGTGTCGCCCGGACCGAATTCGGGGATATCGGTTTTGAGCTGCTCGTTTTCCAGAGCTTCTATGATCTTGTTTCTACGCACGATGGGTGCTCCTGTTGTGTCGCTTGTTCACCCTGACAGTCACGCTCAGGGTTGTCTCATTCAACCTGCTGCGGGTTTGAGCTCTTCTGCGAAGAGTTCGGCCAGCAACAGTCTTTCCGTCTCGGTCAGTGACCTGCTGGAAAGCAGGTCGGGCCGATGTATCCAGGTCCGCTTGAGGGATTCGCGCAAACGCCAGCGCTGAATGGCGCTGTGGTCTCCGCTGATCAGTACCTCGGGCACACTGCCGGCGGCGCAATTCTCGGGGCGCGTATAGTGAGGGTAATCGAGCAAACCATCAAGATGAGATTCTTCCAGCGCGGATGCGCTGTTCCCCAGGGTGCCTGGCAAGTGTCTTGACACAGTATCCAGGACCACCAGTGCCGGCAACTCACCTCCGGTCAGGACGTAGTCGCCAATGGACAGCTGCTCGTCCACCTCGGCAAGCAGCAGCCGCTCATCCACCCCCTCATAGCGCCCGCAGAGCAGTATCAGTCCCGGCCGCCGGGACAGGTCGTGGACGATCTGCTGATTCAATCGCCGCCCCTGGGGCGACAGGTAGATCACCGGCACATCCAGCCCGCGCCGGGTTGCGGCGTCTTTCGCGGCCTGCAGTGCGGCCTGCAGCGGCTCGACCTGCATGACCATGCCCGGTCCACCGCCGTAAGGTCGATCGTCTACCGTACGGTGCCGATCCCGGGCGAAGTCCCGGGGATTAAAGACATCCAGATCGATGATGCCCTGCTCGACTGCCCGACCCAGCACACCTGCTGCGGCTGAGCCGGTCACCAGATCGGGAAACAGAGTGACGATGCCGGCCCACAGCCTCGCGCTCACATTTCCTCCCAGTCGACCAGCAGACGGTTCCCGGCCAGGTCCACTTCAAGGACGAAGTTGCGATGAAAGGGGATCAGAGTTTCCCCGCTGTCACCCTTGATCACCATCACATCCTGAGCGCCTGTCTCGAAAAGCCGATCCACCGTACCCAGACGGTGGCCGGCGCTATTGAAGACGGTCAGTCCGACCAGATCACGCCAGTAATACTCGTCTTCAGCAGTTTCCGCGAGCTGATCGGCCTGCACCCCGATCCAGACACCCTGCATCCGCTCAGCGGCGGTACGATCGTCGACGCCCCGAAGATGGGCGACAAACCCCTGCTGGTGGGGGCGGGCTTCGACCACGTCCACTTTCCGCCAACCCTCGTCCGGGTCCAGTGGTGGTGAGTCCTGATGCGACGTCGCGTTGAGCCACCAGGGTCTGTAGTCGAGGAGGTTTTCCGGCGGATCGGTGAAAGTACTGACCCGCACCCAGCCTTTCACCCCATAGGGTGCACCGACCCGGCCGATGACGATCATCTGGCGGGTAGCAGCGGAGGTCACGGGAACGGACACGGCAGAGGTACCTGCGCAAAAGGCGCAGCCGGCTGGGCGGCTGCGCTCAACCGGACAGATCAGGCAGCGGCAGGGGCGGCCGCGTTGCGACGGGCCTGCTTGAGAAGTTTCTTCACAGAATCCGAGGGACGCGCGCCCACGGAAAGCCAGTAGTCGAGCCGCTCGAGATCAACCCGGAGGCCTTCAGACTTGCCTTTGGCGATGGGGTTGTAGAAGCCCAGCCGCTCGACGTGTCTGCCGTCCCGGCAGGACGTACGGTCGGCAACGGTGATGTGATAGAAGGGGGTCTTTTTAGCCCCATGTCGAGCCAGGCGGATCGTTACCATCTAGATTCTCTTAAGCTTAAGCGGTTGGCTTGGGAAGGCGCGGTATTGTAATGGAACCTGCCCGCCTTGCAAGCCGCGACTTCAGCGCTGGAAGCCCTTGGGGGGACGCATCCCCTGAATGCCACGCATCATTTTCTGCATGCCACCCTTTTTGCTGACCTTCTTCATCATCTTCTGCATCTGCTTGTGCTGCTTGAGCAGGCGGTTCACGTCCGGCACCTGGGTCCCGCTGCCCATGGCAATGCGGCGCTTGCGGGAGCCATTGATCAGATCCGGGAAACGACGCTCCTGGGGAGTCATGGAGTCGATGATCACGCCCATTCGGGTGAAAGCGGTATCGTTTACCTGGCTCTGGGCCGCCTGGGGCAGTTGCGCCATACCCGGCATCTTTTCCAGCATGCTGCCGATACCACCCATATTGGCCATCTGGGCGAGCTGATCGCGAAAGTCCTCCAGATCGAACTTGGCGCCCCGCTGGATCTTCCTGGCGAGCTTCTCCGCCTTCTGTTTATCGATCTTGCGCTCTGCCTCCTCGATCAGGGTGAGCACGTCCCCCATACCGAGGATGCGTGATGCCAGCCGCTCCGGATGGAAGGGCTCGAGTGCATCAACACCCTCCCCCATGCCGATGAATTTGATCGGTTTTCCGGTGATGCTGCGTACGGACAGCGCCGCCCCACCACGCGCATCGCCATCGGCTTTGGCCAGCACAACGCCGGTCAGCGGCAGGGCCTCATTGAACGCCTGAGCGGTGTTGGCTGCGTCCTGGCCGGTCATGGCATCCACCACGAACAGCGTCTCGATGGGCTTGAGCGCGCCATGCAGCGCGCGGATCTCCTCCATCATTTCCGCATCGATCGCCAGGCGCCCTGCGGTATCCACAATCAGCACATCGGCGAACTGGGTCTTTGCCTCCGCCACTGCCCGCCTGGCGATCTCCAGGGGCTTTTCTGACGGGTCGGATTCCACGAACTGGGCACCGACTTCGCCTGCGAGGGTGCGCAGCTGATCAATGGCCGCCGGTCGATAGACGTCGGCGCTGACCACAGCCACTTTCTTCTTTTCCCGCTGCTTCAACAGGCGGGCGAGTTTGGCCACAGTGGTGGTTTTGCCTGCACCCTGGAGTCCGGCCATCAGCACGATCGCGGGCGGGGTGATTGCCAGGTTCAAGGCATTGTTGGCCTCACCCATCACCCGCACGAGTTCCGAGTGAACGATCTTGATGAAGGCTTCACCGGGATTCAGCGCGCTGGAGATCGACTGACCCAGGGCGGCCGCCTTGACGCTGTCGGTAAACGACTTCACCACCGGCAGGGCGACATCCGCCTCGAGCAGCGCCATGCGGACGTCCCGCAATGCTTCGGTGATGTTTTCTTCGGAGAGCCGACCCCGACCCGACACCTGTCGCAGGGTGGTGGTCAATCGCTCCGTCAGATTCTCGAACATGAACAACCTCGCATACCCAGACTTAAGCGCCGGGCTGCTCTGGAAAAGCCGCAGATTATAACTCTTCACGCTTTGATTGGCTTATGACAAACTCTCAGCCATGGTCTCAACCGTCAGCGCGGTGATGGGTGTCGGCGCGGCAACCGCCTATCTCACCGGCGCCTTTCTTCAGTACCGCAGTTTTTCAGAAAGTACCGAGGCCAGAACCCCGCTTCTGATCGCGCTCGCCACTGCGGGTGCAGTTCTGCATGCCTCCGCCGACTTCCACATGATCGCTACGAACACCGGGCTCAACCTCGGGCTGTCCTCCTCTGCCAGCCTGGTGAGCTGGATCATGCTGGTGAGTGTGCTGCTTGCCGCTACCCGCCTGCCGGTATTGAACCTGCTGATGCTCATCCAGCCCCTGGCTGCTGCAGGCGTGATCGCCGCTCTGATCTGGGGCGGCTCACCTGCCACCGTGATACCCCTGGCGACGCTGGGCGGCGCTCTGCTGGGCCATATCGCGCTCTCAATCGCCGCTTACAGCATTCTGTTCATGGCAGCTTGTCAGTCGGTTCTGGTTGCCCTCCTCGAACACCGCCTGCATCGCAAGAAGACCATCCGATTGCTGCGTGTGCTGCCGCCGCTGCAGACCATGGAAACCCTGCTGTTCAACCTGCTCTGGGCCGGCATCTGCGTGCTGACCCTGGCCATCCTCAGCGGCTTTCTGTTTCTCGAAGACATGTTTGCCCAGCGGGTGGCACACCACACCCTGCTCGCACTCGCTTCCTGGGGCGTGTACGCCGCGCTTCTCGCCGGTCATCGCCTGTTCGGCTGGCGCGGCGCCACGGCTGTGCGCTGGACCCTGCTGGCCTTCGCACTGCTGGTACTGGGCTACTTCGGCAGCAAATTCGTGATTGAGGTCCTGTTGGAACACTGATGTCGGATCTTCCGGGGTTTGTTCTCATCGGCATTGTTCTGCTGCTCACCGCACTGTCGGCGTATTTCTCCGGCTCCGAAACGGCAATGATCGGCCTGAACCGCTATCGTCTGCGGCATCTTGTGAAGGAGCGTCATCGCGGCGCGCGCAAGGCCAATCGGCTGCTGAAACGCCCGGATCGGCTGCTGGGCATGATTCTGCTTGGCAACAATCTGGTGAACTTCACCGCCGCCAGCATC
Organism: Pseudomonadales bacterium; assembly: GCA_041395945.1. Taxonomy (NCBI): domain Bacteria; kingdom Pseudomonadati; phylum Pseudomonadota; class Gammaproteobacteria; order Pseudomonadales; species Pseudomonadales bacterium. The sequence continues at coordinate 686,082 of JAWKZN010000001.1, read as the reverse complement.
GGGACCATCATCGGCATCCGCTATCTGGGCGAATACGGCGTGGTGCTGGCACCGGTATTGCTCACTCTGTTTTTCCTGATTTTCGCGGAAGTCGCACCCAAGACGATCGCTGCTCGAACGCCGGAAGCCATCGCCTTTCCTTCAGCCTATGTGCTCGAACCCCTGCTGCGGCTGTTTTATCCCGGTGTCTGGTTTGTGAACACCATTGCCAACTGGCTGGTGAAACCCTTTCTGCCCCACCCGGATGAGGATGACGTCGACAGCCTGAGCGTGGAAGAACTGCGCACAGTGGTCAACGAAGGGGCAGGGATTCCCGGCCAGAGACAACACATGCTGCTCGGTGTGCTGGATCTCGAGAAGGTCACGGTGGACGACATCATGGTGCCTCGCAGTGAAATCGTCGGCATCGATATGGATGACGACATCAACCACATTTTCGATCTGATGGCCGCCAGTCAGCACACCCGGTTACCCGTGTATCAGGAAAACATCAACAACATCATCGGCATTCTGCACCTGCGCCGCATAGCCAAACATCTGCCACGGCAGTCGAATTCCGAACAGCTCACCAAGGCAGACATTCTTCAACTCACCGAGGAGCCCTACTTCGTCCCGGAAGCCACACCCCTGCACACCCAGCTCATTCACTTCAAGAACGAGAAGAAGCGCGTGGCTCTGGTGGTAGACGAGTACGGTGAGATACGCGGCATCGTCACCCTTGAAGACATCCTCGAAGAGATCGTTGGCGAGTTCACTACGGACTACGCTGCCGCCCTCCCCGAGATCATTCCCCAGGACGACGGCTACTTTCTGATCGACGGCCTCGCCGTGCTGCGGGACATCAATCGCGCCCTGGGCTGGGATCTGCCCACCAACGGACCGAAAACACTCAATGGTCTTGTGCTGGAGCACCTCGAGGCGATTCCGGAAAACAACCTGTGCCTGAAAGTGCACGACTACCTGATCGAAACCCTGCAGATCAAGGACAACGTGATCAAGGCGCTGAAGATCAAACGACTGGACCGCCCGCCGTTGCCCGTCGAAGATCACTGAGGCAGCCGCGAAGCGGGCCAGTCAGTTGGCGGTTGCCTGGCACACCACCAGCGTCAGAGGGAGCGCCAGGCCACCTCCGTTTCAGATCAGCCCTTCCAGCGCCGGTTCAACGCGGAGATGATCGCCATCAGCGAGGCAGTGATCGTGTTGCGACTGACCCCGGCCCCATGACAGCGTCCGCCGCCCGGATCGTCTATGGCCAGCAGGCAGATCGCCTGGGCATCCTTACCTGTGGTTAACGCGTGCTCGTGATAATCGATGATGTTCAGCGGTTCGTTCAGCGTCTGCACCATGCCGTTCACAAACGCCTCGATCGGCCCCGATCCTTCCCCGTCGATAGTCACCTGCTGCTCCGAGACGATCACCCGTGCAACACAGCGCTGATCGTCACTGCGTCCGCTCAGAAGGTCGTAGTCGACGAGCCGATAGGGACCGCCTTCGACAACATACTCCTTCAGGAACGCGTCGAGAATTTCTCCGGATTTGATTTCCCGGTCCAGGGTTTCCGTCATTTTCTGAACCACTCTGGAGAACTCAACCAGCATCTCCCGCGGCAGGGAAATGCCGTGGAACTCTTCCAGGATGAAGCCCACACCGCCTTTGCCGGACTGGCTGTTGACCCGCACGGTCTCCTTGTAGGAAGAGCCGACATCCTCCGGATCGATCGGCAGATAAGGCACCTCCCAGTGTGCTCGATCCACCCGGGACATGCCCTTCTTGATGGCATCCTGATGAGAGCCTGAAAAGGCAGTGAATACCAGGTCGCCTGCATAGGGATGGCGCTCGTGCACGGGCAGCTTGTTGATCTCTTCCACTGCCGCGCGGATGTTCGGCATATCCCGGAAGTCGAGCTGGGGATCCACGCCCTGGCTGAACATGTTCATCGCCATGGTAACAATGTCGCAGTTTCCCGTGCGCTCACCATTGCCGAACAGGGTGCCTTCAACCCGCTGCGCACCCGCCATCAGAGCAAGTTCTGTCGCAGCCACACCGGTACCCCGGTCGTTGTGTGTATGGAGACTGATTACCGCCTTGTCCCGATTGTGGAAGTTTCGGATGAACCACTCGATCTGGTCGGCGTAGATGTTCGGCGTGGACATTTCCACCGTCGAAGGCAGATTCACAATCATGGGTTTCGCGACGGTGGCACCCCAGGTTTCGGCCACGGCATCACAGATCTCCACGGCAAAATCCAGTTCCGTTCCGGTGAAACTTTCCGGTGAGTACTCGAAGGTCACATCCGCATCGAAATTCGCCAGCCCGGCTTTCACCAGGCGCGTCCCTCGCACGGCAAGATCGACGATGCCCGAACGCTCCATACCGAACACGACCCGTCGCTGCAGTTCCGAAGTGGAGTTGTAGAGATGGAAAATCACCGAGCGCACGCCCTGCAGTGCTTCCACACTGCGCTCGATCAGTTCTTCCCTGGCCTGGCAGAGAATCTGAATCGACACACCGGGTGGAATTCGGCCTTCGTCGATGATGCGGCGAATGAAATCGAAATCCGGCTGGGAAGCTGCAGGAAATCCGACTTCGATCTCCGCAAAGCCGATCGCCAGCAGCAGTTCCCACATGCGCAGCTTTTCTTCCACATTCATGGGATCGATCAGCGCCTGGTTGCCATCCCGCAGATCAACACTGCACCACCGGGGTGCCCGATCTATGGTCCGGGACGGCCACTGGCGGTCCGGCAGGGCTATGGGCTCGAAGCGTCGATACTTCTGAAAGGGCATCCGCCCTGCGGCGCGTGCACCGGAGGTCGCGGCCTGCGTACGGCCCGCTGTGGCTGAACTGGAACTTTGCTCACTCATTGTGCAATCCGCGCAATGCGCGGCCTCTGATTAATCTTTGACGACGATTCAACCAGCCGCCCGGGGTGCCGTGGATGATACCAATGGAGCAGATCCATGTACGGCATCACTCCGGATCTACTCCGAGGTGGGTGGTTTTGTTTGCGGTGGGCAGATGGAGCCCTGTAGAGAGTGTGTGTGCCGGGTCAGCCCGGCAGGAGCAGGCTCAGAGACAGCAGTGCGCTCAGCGGAAACGCTGGTGCAGCATTAGCGAAGTCTTGTGTGCTGGATAAATTCACCCGGCAACTATAGCCACGTCCGCCGTTCTTGCCAAGCCCCGGGGTTTACCCAACCTCCGGACAGCGGTTTTTTCACAGCAGAAGCGAAAGTCAGCGCCGATCAGTCGTCGAAAGCAACTTCTACCGCGGATGCTGCGCGTATCGCCGCTGCCCGCGCCGCGTCAATTGACGCACCAAGCGCGAGGGCGACACCCATGCGTCGCTCGCCGCGTACTTCAGGTTTACCGAACAGTCTGATCTGGGTATCCGGCTCGGCAAGTGCCCGATCGACACCTGCAAAGCGGGGCGCGGCAGAATTGCCTGCCACCAGGATCACCGCAGACGCCGCAGCGCCAAACTGCCTGATGGCGGGAATCGGCAGGCCGAGAATCGCACGGGCGTGCAGGGCGAATTCCGAGAGATCCTGACTGATCAGGGTCACCAGTCCGGTATCGTGCGGGCGGGGACTGACTTCGCTGAAATACACCTCATCCCCTTTCACAAAGAACTCCACACCGAACAGACCCTGTCCGCCCAGTTCCCCCGTAACCCGCGCCGCAATGTCTTCGGCTGCCGCCAGCGCGGTCGCGGACATCGGCTGGGGCTGCCAGGACTCCCGGTAGTCGCCCGCCTCCTGGCGATGACCGATGGGCGCACAGAAAGCGGTACCACCGGCATGCCGGACGGTCAGCAGGGTGATTTCGTAGTCGAAGTCCACGAAGCCTTCAACGATGACTTTCCCGGCCCCGGCCCGCCCGGCCGACTGGGCGTGATCCCAGGCTCTTGCGACATCGCCAGCCTCACGGACCAGGGACTGCCCCTTGCCCGACGAGCTCATCACAGGTTTCACCACGCAGGGCAGCCCTATGGCTTCCACCGCACTCAGATACTCGCTTTTGCTCGCCGCGAAGCGGTAGGGCGAGGTTTTCACCTCGAGGGTCTGTGCCGCCAGGGTGCGGATGCCCTCGCGATCCATGGTAAGGCGCGCGGCACGCGCGGTGGGGATGACCCGCTGGCCCTCTGCTTCCAGTTCGAGCAGGGTCCCTGTCGCAATTGCTTCGATCTCGGGCACCACCATGTCCGGACGTTCGCTCTCGATGAGTCGGCGCAGTACCGCACCATCGAGCATGTTGATCACATGGGCGCGATGGGCCACCTGCATGGCCGGGGCATTCGCATAACGATCCACGGCAATGACTTCCACGCCGAAGCGCTGCAGTTCGATCACCACTTCCTTGCCGAGTTCACCGGCGCCCAGCAGCATGACCTTTGTGGCGTTGCCGGCCAGCGGTGTGCCGAGCGACACACTCATGGCCTGTCAGTCTCCGCACCCGCAGCGTCTTCCGGATCCACTTCCGCCTGGAGGGAAAGGCCATTGCGAAACCGTTCCGCCTTCTCCGCGTAGTGCTTTGCACTCAGGGTCAGACCCGCGACTTCGGCTTCGGTGAGTTGCCGCACCACTTTGCCGGGTGCACCCATCACCATGGAGTTGTCCGGGATCTCCTTGCCTTCGGTGATCAGGGCATTGGCGCCGATGAGACAGTTGCGGCCGATCTTCGCCCTGTTCAGTACCACCGCATTGATGCCGATCAGGCTGTTATCGCCGATCTCGCAGCCATGCAGCATGACCTTGTGACCGACGGTGACATTGCTGCCGATGACCAGGGGACACCCCGGATCCGTGTGCAGCACACAGCCGTCCTGAACGTTGGAGTTCTCCCCTACTGTGATGAGTTCGGTATCCCCGCGCAGCACTGCATTGAACCAGACGCTGGCACCGTCCTTCAGCAGGACAGAACCGATGACCATGGCGCTGTCTGCCACCCAATGATGCTCCGAGGCTGCCCTTACCCGCCGTTTATCCAGTTGCAACAACATTAGCTATCTTCTCTAACTGACTGAAATAAATAGATGTTCCAGGAGATCGCAAGACAATCTCGTTACATGAAAGCGTTCCCGGAATCAAACCGCTCCGGCATAGTACCGAAAGCCTCAAATCACCGACAGCGAGTAGGGTCATCATGACAACCCGACTACCAGCTTTCGAAGTGCTGGTGGATATGGCTCGCAACGATCCGGAAGGACTCGAGACGTTGCGTCGCTCTCTCACGAGCGCCGTTATCGACGGCGCCAGCAGCGCGCGCAGCCGACGACGACTGGAGGGCATCCAGTTCAAGGTCGACATCGCCCGCCGCAGAGCCGCCACACCCCTGGCCGCAACCATCCGCATTTCCGAAATGATGGCCCGCTCTCTGGCGGACCTGCACGCGTCCCTGGTGACCGCGCATGAGGAACCGGCGCTGGCGGGGGGAAAACCGACAGGGAATGGCTGGCCTGGCGCCGGAAGAAAGCGCACCGATATGGACTCAGCACCCTGCCCCATCGCCACCGGTGCACCAAACGTGATCCCCTTTCCAAGGGGCGGTCGCTCCGGAACTTCCTGAGGCAACCCACTCGGGCTTCGGACCCGGGGCAGTGCTGTCGTAGCTCCAACGGTAATTTTCCGGACCGGCGAGTTGAACAATCAGCACCCGGGGTTTAAAAAAGGTGATGAGGCGGTCAGATCGACCACTCGCGAAAAGTGAATTCAGGTCGGCGAGGCGGCGCATCACACGATTCAGATTTGAACGACCCCTGGTATGGTGGAGAACACGCCGTCCATTCCTGGACTGATGGCGCATTTATTCACCTTGCGCTCTATCCCGCCCGTGAACCGAATCGCCCCACAATAACCGGCGCGCAGGTTGGTTTTCACGTCCGGGAGTTCGAGGCAGTGCATAACCGTGTGGTTCGTTCCGGGGCAGCGGTAATTCAGGAACCCAGGCTGGAACCCCGGGGCACGACTGCCAGGTACCTGGATCCGGACAGGAACATAGTCAGCATTACTGCCGCTTCCCAGGTCGACCTGGCGTAACAGGAGAATGCGCACATGCATAAAGCAGACATTGACGGGCAGATCGCGGGTGCGCGGGCATACGAGGCGCTGCACGTGCCCGCCGTTTTCAGGCAATGGTGTCCCCGGGTCCTCGATGCCGCCGGCGTGGCCCGCGATAATCGAGTTCTGGATGTCGCGTGCGGTACCGGCATTCTGGCGAGAGAGGCTGCGCTTCGGGTTGGTCCCGCGGGTTCCGTTGCCGGCGTTGACCCGGGACAGGGCATGCTGGCTGTTGCGAAGGAGCTGGCACCAGATATCGAGTGGCGGGAGGGCACGGCGGAGTCACTGCCGTTTCCTGACCGCTCATTCGATGCGGTGGTAAGTCAGTTCGGCCTGATGTTCTTTGCGGATCGCTCACAGGCACTGCGCGAGATGATTCGCGTGCTGAAACCGGGGGCTGGATTAGCTGTGGCTGTCTGGGACAGCCTGGAGAGGTCCGAGGCCTATCCGGAGGTGGTGGCTCTGCTTCAACGCCACGCCGGCAGAGCGGCTGCTGACGCATTGCGGGCTCCCTTCGTTCTCGGGGACAAGGCAGAATTGACTGATCTGTTCGAAACTGCGGGAGTAGAGTCGGTGAACGCAGAGACTCTCACAGGAAGGGCGCACTTCCCGAGCATTCGAACGATGGTTGAAGCGGACCTTAGAGGCTGGCTGCCCGTCATGGGGATCTTTCTCCCGGAGGAACGAATCGACAGTATCCTGAACGAGGCTGAAAGTGTCCTCTCGAAATATGTCGATGCCAACGGGAGGGTCGTCTTCAAATCCCCCGCGCACATAGTCACAGGCATAGCCGGCGCCGTCTGACAACGACATGCAGGCGACCGCACTGCGCCGTGCACCCGCATAATGCGTCTGAAGTGCATGGAGCAATACTTTGCGTTTTGACATCGAACCCATCGGGCATGTCCGGGCTGCCAGAAAAGCTGCGGAGGATGATTTCTGGGGAGACACACGATCGATCATTGAACTGGTCGATAGCCTGGGCCCTGAATCCCTTCAGGGACTCCTGGATTTTTCCCACGTCGAAGTGATTTTCCTGTTCGACAAAGTCGATTCATCCAGAATTGTTACCGGCGCGCGCCATCCGCGAAACAACGAAAGCTGGCCGAAAATCGGCATATTTGCGCAAAGAGGAAAAAACCGACCCAATCGAATCGGCAGCACGATCTGCCGAATCGCGTCGATAGACGACCGACGTCTGACTGTAGAGGAGTTGGACGCAATCGATGGGACTCCGGTGGTTGATCTCAAGCCGGTGATGTCTGAATTTCTACCCAGAACGCCCGTTAGCCAGCCCGCCTGGTCCATAGAGTTGATGGAGCGATACTGGGACGAGGCCGACACATAGACGGGATTGAAGTGCGCCTGAAGATGGCCTGGAATGGGTGGTGCTCAACTGCGTGTCAAGGAGCTGAACCTGGATCAGTTGTCGAATCATGAACTGCTGGAGCTGCTCACGCTCTACTCCAGTGACGGTGCCGGGCACTTCATGAATTTCCTGACCGTTTTCTCCGCCTATCTCGTTGCTGGATATCTGGCGGCCGGGAAGCTGGGGAAAGTCACTCTGATTTCGCTGAGCGTTCTCTACGTGATTGTAACGGCAATGACCGCAACAGGCAGTGTGCTCACCCTATCCGCTGCGATCGACATCGCGAATGAAGTCGCGACGCGGGCCATCAGCAACGCGTCCAATCTGTCACCTGTTGCAGCAATACTGGCCGGCACTGCTGGGCAGGTATCGCTGGTGTTGAATCCGCTGGTGCAACTGCTGGCCTGCGCCTGCGCCGGCAGCATTGCATTCGTGTTTCGCCATCGTTCGTCGACCCTTATCTGATCACACCGTCTTTTGACCGCCTAAAGGACTGCGCGTGCATTGCGGAAAAGCTTCAGCCAGGGCCCATGCTCAGACCAGGACGGATCGCGCCACGGGTTGGCGTGGGCGCGGACTACCCGCTCCGGGTGGGGCATCATCGCCAGCACCCGCCCCTGCGCGGCTAGGACTCCCGCGAGGCCACTTCCAGCGCCATTCGGATTCGCCGGATAGCGTTCGGTAACCTGATGACCGTTGTCCACATACTGCAGACCGGCCTGATCAGACTGCCAGAAAGCGCGCTCCGCTTCCGTGCTGTCGAACTCGGTTCGACCTTCCCCATGCGCCACCGCAACCGGCAGCACCGAGCCCGCCATATCGGCAAGCCAGGGTGACTGTGTGGCGTTGACACGCACCAGCACCGTGCGCCCTTCGAACTGCTCGGAGCGATTGCGCACGAAACGCGGCCAGTCGTGCGCACCCGGAATCAGCTCACGGATCTGAGCAAACATCTGGCAACCGTTGCAGATCCCCAGTGCCAGTCGATCCGAGGCGAAAAATTCAGCGAACCGGGCCTGCACGGCGTCGTGATAGAGGATGCTCTTAGCCCAGCCACCACCACCGCCGAGCACGTCGCCATAAGAGAATCCGCCGCAGGCCACCAGCGCCGGGAAATCGAGCAGGTCGACCCGGCCTTCCAGCAAGTCTGTCATGTGCACGTCCACCGGCGCGAAACCCGCCAGTTCGAAGGCGGCCGCCATCTCCAGTTGTCCGTTGACCCCCTGCTCGCGAAGCACGGCCAGCGGTGGTCTGGCAGCCGTGATATTGAAGACCGCGGGGGCGTCGACGGGATAGGTCAAGCGGGCACTGAATCCTGGATCCTCCGCACGGATGGTTTCGAATTCCTCCCGGGCACACTCCGGATTGTCGCGCAGTGCCTGCATGCGGCAGCTCAGTTCGGACCAGATCTCCTGAAGATCCGCTCTGGTGGATCTGAAGAGACTCCGGTCCTGCTGACGGATATCCACGATCCCGTCTTCACGAAGCTGTGCGACCTCCCGCCAGGGCAGTCCATCGAGCAGTCCCGTCACTTTCCGGAAATCCGCTTCCCGGACCTGCACCACACATCCCAGCTCTTCGGCGAACAACTGGGCAAACACCTCGTCGGTGTTGAGCTGCACGGTCAACCCGCAGCGGCCAGCGAACGCCATCTCCAGCAGGGTGGCCAGCAGACCGCCGTCGGAACGATCGTGATAGGCGAGCAGCAGTCCCTGCTCGTTCAGCGACTGCAGGGTATCGAACCATCGGGCGAGCAGCGCCGGATCATCGACATCCGGTACGCTGTCGCCGAGTTGCCGGTAGCACTGGGCCAGCGCGCTGCCGCCGAGACGGTTGCGTCCACCGCCCAGATCGACCAGCAGCAGGCGGGTCGGTCCGGCATCGGTCCGCAACTGCGGGGTGAGCACCCGGCGCGCATCCAGCACCGGGGCGAACGCGGTCACTATGAGGGTGAGTGGCGAGGCAACCTCAGTGTCATCCCAGCGGGTGCGCATGGACAGGCTGTCTTTACCCACGGGAATCGCGATACCCAGCGCAGGGCAGAGTTCCATGCCCACCGCCTGCACCGCATCAAAGAGCGCCTGCTCTTCCGCGTTTTCCCCGACCGCCGCCATCCAGTTGGCCGACAGCACCACGCGCGAGCGCTCGACTGGTGCAGCACAGAGATTGGTGAGCGCTTCTGCAACCGCCATTCGCGCAGAGGCCGCGGGATCCATCACAGCCAGCGGCGAACGCTCTCCCATGGCAAAGGCTTCTCCGCGATGCGTACGATAACCACTGAAAGTCACCGCAACATCCGCAACGGGGACCTGCCAGGGGCCGACGAGCTGCTCGCGTGCAACCAGGCCGGTGATACTGCGATCGCCGATGGTGATGAGGAACTGCTTGCTGGCAACCGCGGGGAAACGCAGCACCCGGTTCACCGCTTCGCTCAGTTCAAAGCCGCCGGTCTCCAGCGCGGGTGCCGGGATCACTTCACGTTGGAAGCGCCGCTCTAACCGGGGCGCTTTGCCGAACAGCACGCTCATCGGCAGATCGATGGGGTTGTTGTCGAACACCGGATCCGACAACTGCAGATGTTTGTCCGCGGTCGCGGTGCCGACGACTGCGTAAGGACAGCGTTCGCGTGCACAGATGGCCTCAAAGACCGGCAGACTGTCAGCGGAAAGACCCAGGACATAGCGCTCCTGGGATTCATTGCACCAGATCTCCAGCGGGGTCATGCCGCGATCCGCGCTGGGGATTCTGCGCAGGTCGAAGCGACCGCCCACACCTGCATCTTTCACCAGTTCGGGCAGCGCATTGGACAGTCCGCCGGCTCCCACGTCGTGGATGAGCAGAATCGGATTGTCATCCCCTAAAGAAACGCAGGCATCGATCACTTCCTGGCAGCGTCGTTCCATCTCGGCGTTGTCCCGCTGTACCGAGGCAAAATCCAGATCGGACGAACTCTCACCAGAGGCCATGCTCGACGCCGCCCCACCGCCGAGACCGATGAGCATCGCCGGTCCGCCCAGCACCACCAGCCGGGTGCCGGGCTCGAAGTCGAAGGCGTGAACGTGCTGGGGTCGCACACTGCCCACCCCGCCCGCAATCATCACCGGCTTGTGATAGCCCCAGACCTTGTCGCCGCCCCTGCGCGCCATTTCAAAGGTACGGAAATAGCCGTTGAGTGCCGGTCGTCCGTATTCGTTGTTGAATGCTGCGGCACCGATGGGCCCTTCGAGCATGATGTCCAGCGCTGTCACCATGCGCTCGGGTTTGCCCGTGCCGATCTCCCAGGGCTGCCCGTAGCCGGGAATATTCAGATGGGAAGTCGTGAAACCTGCCAGTCCGGCCTTGGGTTTCGAGCCGCGTCCGACCGCCCCTTCATCCCGGATCTCACCGCCCGAGCCGGTGGCCGCACCCGGATAGGGTGCTATCGCGGTCGGATGATTGTGGGTCTCCACCTTCATGAGAATGTGCACGGGTTCGCGCACATAGTCGTAACGGTGGGTCCCGGCATTCAGCATCCAGCGGTCTTCCAGCGGACCTTCGATGACAGCGGCGTTGTCCGAATAGGCGCTGAGAATTCCGGCCCCGTTGATGTGTCTGTGTGTGTTGCGGATCATGTCGAACAGCGACAGCGGCTGAACCACACCATCAACTGTCCAGGATGCGTTGAAAATCTTGTGGCGGCAGTGTTCTGAATTCGCCTGGGCGAACATCATGAGCTCGATATCCGTGGGATCCCGGCCGAGCCCGTTGTAGGCATTGACCAGATAGTCGATCTCGTCCGGTGAGATGGCGAGACCCATGCTGTCGTTGGCTTCGATCAGCGCACGCCGACCCTGGGCGAGTACCGGCACCGTGCGCAGCGGCTGCGGTGCGGACTCCTCAAACACGCTGGACAGCTCCGCATCCGTAACCAGCCGCTGTGTCATCCGATCATAGAGGGTCTCACGACCGGCTGATGTCAGTGTACCTTCGACAAACCAGCGCACGCCACGTTCAACCCGATCGACGCCGGTAAGACCACAGATGTGAAAAATGTCGGACGCCTTGCTCGACCAGGGCGAAATGGTGCCGAGCCGGGGTACCACAGTGCCAACGGAGGAACCGGCCGGTTGCGGCAATCCGTCCCGCGGACCATAGCGGAGCAGGGCTTCTGCCCGTTCGAGCTCTTCCCGGGATAACGGTGTCTGCACCGACAGCAGATGCACGAATTCGGCATAAAGCGCCCGGACACCTGTACCCAGCTGGGTGCGCAGCTTCTCCAGCCGGAACGTGGAAAATGCCGGGGGGCCGGCCAGTATGAGCAGGTCCTTCATCGTGAGCGTCGGTCCTCGAAAAAATCCTTCATTCGCCGCGCGCACTCATCGCCCAGCACACCTTCGGTCACACTGATGCGATGATTCATCCCGGTAAACCAGCCCGGATGGCTGACGATGGCGCCCGCTTTCGGCTCCCTCGCACCAAACACCAGCCGGTCAATGCGCGCGTGAACCAGCGCACCCGCACACATGGTGCAGGGTTCGATAGTCACATAGAGGGTCGTGCCGGTCAGGCGGTAGTTGGACCGGGCCAGTGCTGCCTCGCGCAGCGCGAATATCTCGGCGTGACCCGTGGGATCGTGGGCGCGGATCGGCTGGTTGCAGCCGCGACCTATGATCACACCATCGGCGACCAGCACCGCGCCGACGGGCACTTCGCCCAGCGCGGCGGCGGCATCCGCCTGGACCAGCGCAGCTGCCATGAAGCGCTCGTCCCGGGCGGCGGTTGTCTCGTGTTTGACCTCTTCCCGCATCGGAGATACGGCTGTCACTCCCACTCGATGGTTGCCGGCGGCTTGCTCGAGACGTCATAGACGACGCGGGAGACACCGGAGATTTCATTGATGATCCGGTTCGATACCCGTTCGATCAGCTCGTAGGGCAGATGGGCCCAGCGGGCGGTCATGAAATCGATGGTCTCCACCGCGCGCAGTGCGATCACGTCCGCATAGCGCCGCGCATCACCCACGACACCGACCGACTTTACCGGGAGATACACGGCAAAAGCCTGACTCACCTTGTCGTACCAGCCCGCGGCGCGCAGTTCTTCGAGGAAAATCGCATCCGCTTCGCGCAGCACATCGGCCTGGGTCGAGGACACTGCGCCCAGGATTCGTACACCCAGACCCGGCCCTGGAAACGGATGTCGATAAACCATCTCTTTCGGCAGACCGAGGTGCATGCCGATCTTGCGCACTTCGTCCTTGAACAGCTCGCGCAGCGGTTCCACCAGTTTCAGTTTCATGCGCTCCGGCAGACCGCCGACGTTGTGATGCGACTTGATCACATGGGCCTTGCCGAATTTCGAAGCCGCCGATTCGATCACATCCGGATAGATGGTGCCCTGGGCGAGCCAGGCGACATCCTGAATCCGGTGCGCCTCCCGGTCGAAGATGTCGATGAAGGTGTTACCGATGATCTTGCGCTTCTGCTCCGGATCGGCGACACCGCTCAGACGCACCATGAATTCATCGGCAGCGGGGACGGTCACCAGATTGATCGCCAGGGCATTGCTGGGTGCAAAGGTCGCTTCCACTTCTGCCCGTTCGTTCTTGCGCAGCAGACCGTTGTCCACGAACACGCAGGTGAGCTGATCGCCAATGGCACGGGACAGCAGGGCCGCCACCACACTGGAATCCACGCCACCGGACAGACCCAGCACCACTTTCTCGTCACCCACGGTTTCGCGCACCTGGGCAATGAGGCTCTCCACGATATTCGCCGCGGTCCAGAGACCGTCGCAGCGGCAGATATCCCGGGCGAAGTGCCTCAGGATCAGATCCCCCTGCCGGGTGTGGGTGACTTCCGGGTGAAACTGCACCGCATAAATGGCACGCTCGGCACATTCCATCGCAGCAATCGGTGCCGAGGGAGTCGACGCTGTGACTCTGAAGCCTGGCGGCAGTTCGATCACCTTATCGCCGTGGCTCATCCACACCGGCAGGCGCCCACCGGCGTGGTCATTGACGATGTGCAGAAGCTGGCTGCTCTCATCGATATCGATCACCGCGTGACCGAACTCCTGCACGGCGGACGACGCTACCACCCCGCCGAGCTGCTGGGCGAGCGCCTGCATGCCATAGCAGATCCCGAGCACGGGCACGCCGAGTTCGAATACCACATCGGGAATGCGCGGGGTGTGTGCGGCTGTCACCGTCTCCGGACCGCCGGAGAGAATGACACCCCGGGGTGCGAACTCACGGATGAATTCCGCGGGCGCATCGAAGGGATGAATCTCGCAGTACACGCCGCTTTCGCGGATTCTGCGGGCAATCAGCTGGGTGTACTGAGCGCCAAAATCGACGATCAGCAGACGCTGATCGTGTATATCCATAGACACAGCGCTAGCTCACCGGATAATTGGGGGCTTCTTTGGTAATCGCGACATCGTGCACGTGGCTCTCCGCCATGCTGGCCGCACTGACCCGCACGAATTTGGGCTGGGTACGCAGGATCTCGATGTCAGCGCAACCCGTGTAACCCATGGAGGCCCGCAGTCCGCCCATCAGCTGATGCACGATGGGGCCCACCGGTCCGCGATAGGCGACCCGGCCTTCCACACCTTCCGGCACCAGCTTGCGATGATCGCCTTCGGCTTCCTGAAAGTAACGGTCACTCGATCCATAGGACTCGGCCATCGCACCCAGCGAACCCATGCCCCGATACGACTTGTAGGTGCGTCCCTGATAGAGCTCGACCTCACCGGGTGCTTCGTCGGTGCCGGCGAGCAGACTGCCTACCATCACCACACTGGCACCCGCCGCGATGGCCTTGGCAATATCGCCCGAGTAGCGCACACCACCGTCTGCGATTACCGGCACACCCTCCGCATGGGCCGCCTCCGCTGCTGCGGCAATTGCGGTGACCTGGGGGACACCGATTCCGGTGACGAGGCGTGTCGTACAGATAGAGCCGGGACCGATGCCGACTTTCACCGCATCCACACCCGCGGCGAGCAGTGCCTTGGCGCCATCCCGGGTGGCCACATTGCCGCCGATCACCGACAGATCGGGAAAACGCTGTTTGATCCAGCTGATGCGGTCGAGCACCCGCTGTGAGTGGCCGTGGGCGGTGTCCACCACCAGCACGTCGACGCCGGCTTCCACCAGTGCGGCAACCCGGTCGTCCGTGTCTGCGCTGGTGCCGACACTGGCACCGACTCTGAGCTGACCCTGACCGTCTTTGCAGGCAGCCGGGTAGGCTTTGGCCTTGTTGATGTCTTTTACCGTCACCATGCCGCGTAACTCGAAGGCCGAATTGATGAGCAGAACCTTCTCGATTCGATGTTCATGCAGCAGATCGGTGATCTCATCGAAACTGGCGTCTTCACGGGCCGTGACCAGCTTGTCCCGCGGGGTCATCACTTCCCGCACCTTGGCATCCATGCGGCGCTGAAAGCGCACATCGCGGCCGGTGATGATACCCACCAGGGCGTTGCCATCGACCACCGGCACGCCGGAGATCTTGTGTTCGAGTGTGAGCTCGATCAGCTTGGCGACGGTTTCATCGGGATGAATGGTGATCGGATCGCGGATGATGCCGCTTTCGTGTTTCTTCACCGCCCGCACTTCCCGCGCCTGGCGTTCGATCGACATGTTCTTGTGCACTACACCGATGCCACCTTCCTGGGCAATGGCGATCGCCAGCCGCGCTTCGGTGACCGTGTCCATTGCAGACGACATCAGCGGAATGTTCAGACGGATGTCGCGGGTGAGCCGGGTCTCCAGGGAGACTTCGGAGGGCAGGACATTGGAGAAGGCAGGAAGCAGAAGAACGTCGTCGAAGGTCAGCGCGTCATCAACGATACGCAACATTTGGGACTCCGCAAAACCGGCATTCTATAGGCCGACCCCAGTCATGTAAACTCAGGCACCCCCCGGTCATGTCTGTACAGGAAATGCTCGATAAATTACTCGCGCAAGCCGATGCCACGGACGTTTTTACCGTCAGTCAGCTCACCCGCCAGGCCCGGGTACTGCTCGAAGAACGTCTCGGTGAGGTGCGGGTGGAGGGCGAGCTGTCGAATTTCCGGCAACCGGGTTCCGGTCACTGGTATTTCACTCTCAAGGACGATTCAGCCCAGATCCGCTGCGCCATGTTCGCCGGCCGCAATCGCCATGTGCGTATCCCGGTGCGGGACGGTCTGCAGGTACTGGTACGGGGCCGGGTGTCCCTCTACGAACCCCGCGGCGACTTCCAGCTCATCGCAGATCAGCTGGAGCCCGCCGGCGAAGGTGCACTGCGGGCGGCGTTCGAAGCCCTGAAGGCCCGACTGGCCGAAGCCGGCCTGTTTGATGATTCGCGTAAACGTGCCCTGCCCCGCTGGCCGCGCCATCTGACGATCATTTCTTCCCGCAGTGGCGCCGCCCTGCGCGACGTGCTCCATGTGATCGAGCGGCGTTTCCCAGCCCTGCCGGTCACCCTGATCCCGGTCGCAGTGCAGGGGGACGCTGCTGAGGCGCAGGTCATCGCCGCCCTGAAGCGTGCCGGTGACCTGGATACGGATGTGGTGCTGCTGACCCGGGGTGGCGGATCACTCGAAGATCTTTGGACGTTCAACCTGGAATCGGTGGCCCGGGCCATCGCCGCCTGCGCCCACCCGGTGGTCTCCGCCATCGGTCATCAGACGGATTTCACAATCGCGGACTTCGTGGCCGACCAGCGCGCGCCCACACCCTCCGCCGGTGCCGAAATTCTCACACCCAGCCGCGAGGAAATTGCCGCTGTGCTGCGCCAGCGCGCCCTGGGTCTGGGGCGCGCGCTGCACCAGGAGTTGCGCTACCGGGCCCAGCTGCTCGCACATCAGCGGGCGCGTCTGATCGATCCACGGCAGCGATTGCAGGCACTGATGCAGCGCTCCGACGATCTCGAAGGTCGACTGCAGCGGGCCTGGCTGCATCAGCAGCGACACCTCACCCGCCGCCTCGACAGCGCCCACCACGCCCTGTCTGTGCTGCAGCCGGCCAGGCAGATCGCCAGTCTGCAGCAGAGCCTCGGCGGGCTACTCCGGACTTTGAACACATCGATGACACGCAGCCTTCAGCGCCAGCAACTGCAGCTGGCCGGGCGAGCCCGCGCACTCCAGGCAGTCAGCCCGCTGCAGACTCTGGATCGGGGCTATGCCGTGCTGACCCGGCCGAACCGACAACCGGTTACCAGTGTCAAAGGCATCGCAGCGGGCGATCAACTCCAGGCGTACCTGACCGACGGCACACTTGCGGTGGAAGTCCGCGCCACGGAACCGGGTGGTCGACTGCTGGCACCTTTAACCGCACAGGAAACACCAGACTCATGATTGCCCTGCACCGGACACTCAGATTCCTGCAGCAGATCACCATACTGCTGGCCGGATTCACCTCGGCCGAAACAGCACTGGCCGACAGCGTACCGGGCGGTATTCATCTGCAGCCGCTGCAGCCGGACACCGCAGCTGTGCGCTATCAGAACCGGCCGGTGCTGATCGTCAATGGTGTGGCTTTTGTCGGCATTCCACTGAGCGCTGCACCGGGCACCCACAAACTGAGAATCGAACGCCGGGATGGCAGCACCGAGATCCGGCATTTCGAAGTGCAGGACAGGCAGTACACGGAACAGCACCTGACCATCGAGAATCAGCGGATGGTCGATCCTCACCCGGAGGATCTCGAACGCATCCGCAGTGAAAGCGCGCTGATGAGTGCCCAGTATCTGCGCTTCACGCCCTCACCGGCGCAGCTCACACCTTTTCTGCAGCCCGTTGCCGGTCCACTGTCGAGTTCCTTCGGGCGTCGCCGGGTGCTCAATGGCCAGCCGCGCAACCCACACAGCGGTCTCGATATTGCTGCGGACACCGGCACGCCCATTCTCGCCCCTGCACCCGGGACCGTCTCTCTGACCGGAGACTTCTACTTCAACGGCAACAGCGTGTTTCTTGACCACGGCGGCGGCCTGATCACCATGTACTGTCACCTCAGTGCAATCGAAGTCGCCGATGGACAGACCGTGGCACGGGGAAATCGACTGGGCCGTGTCGGTGCGACAGGGCGGGTGACGGGACCGCATCTGCACTGGTCTGTGAGCCTCAACGGCAATCGGGTGGACCCGGTGCTGTTCATGTCACTGTTTGCAGAGACACCTGCACCCCGGGGCCCGGAGGGGAACCTGGAAACCGCGCCGCTCAGCGCCCCTTCCGATGGTGGGAAATGACCCGTTTGCGGCGCTGCTGCTGGCGCCGGGTGAGTTCGTTCTTCCTGCCTGCGAAGGGATTGTCGCCGGTCTTCAGTTCGATGTGCACCGGATTGCCGACCAGCCGCAGGGCCTCGCGATAACCGTTTTCCAGATAACGGATGTAGCTGGCAGGTACCGAGCGGGTCTGGTTGCCATGAATGCGGATTCGCGGAGGATGCTCGCCCGCCTTGTGCGCAAAGCGCAGCTTGACTGCCCGACCACGCACGCTCGGTGGTGAATGCGCTTCCACCATGGCCTCGAGCAGCTGAGTCAGCCGGGTGGTGCTTACATCGAATGCACCGGCACGGTAGATGAGCTGTACCTCATCGAGCAGATGGCCCACGCCGGTGCCGTGCAGGGCAGAGATATGCATCACGGGAATCCAGGGCGCAAAGTTGAGTTTGCGATCGATGGAGCGATTGACCTCCTCCCGGTCTCCAGGGGTCAGCCCGTCCCACTTGTTGACCGCGACCAGAATTCCGGTGCCCGCTTCGACCGCATAGCCCAGAAGATGCAGATCCTGGTCCACCACGCCTTCGGTGCCATCCATGACAAGGATCACCACGTGGGCCTCCTCGATCGCCTGCAGGGATTTCACCACTGAGAATTTTTCCGCAATGCCTTCGGTCTTACCCTTACGACGGACACCGGCGGTATCGATGAGCAGGTACCGCTGGCCACCTTTCTCGAAAGGGATGGATATGGCATCCCGGGTGGTTCCCCCGCCATCGAACACGAGCTGTCGCTCTTCGCCGAGCAGACGGTTGATCAGAGTGGATTTCCCGACATTCGGCCGACCGATGATGGCAACCCGGATGAGATCCTGTGCATCGGCATCCGGGTCATCCGGATCAGCATCTCCGCCGGATCCTGCAGGCAGTTCCGAAGCGTCGAAATCATCCGTCCGGTTGAGGGCAGTCAGCTCCTGCGCCACAGCCTCTTCCAGATCATCGAGACCCCGCCCATGACTGGCAGCTATCAGCACCATCGGCCACCCGACGGCGGCAAACTCGCCGGCGACCAGCGCCTCGTTGACCGCGTCGATCTTATTGACAAGCAAAACAACGGGCTTATCGAGACGTCGCAGACGCGAGGCAATCTCGTGATCCCCCACGGTCAGCCCGTCCCGCGCGTCGACCAGAAACAGAATCACATCGCTCTCTTCCAGCGCCATCTGGGCCTGAGCTTCGAGGGCGCCGGTGATGGCACCCGCATCTCCGAGCAGGCCACCGGTGTCGATGAGCGTGACGGTGCACCCGGCGAGTTCGGCTCGGCCATAGCGACGATCACGGGTCAGGCCGGGCACATCTGCAACCAGCGCATCACGGCGACGGGTGAGGCGATTGAAGAGCGTGGACTTGCCCACGTTCGGGCGCCCCACCAGGGCGAGCGTGGCGCTCCCGTGCACTACTTGATCACAACCTCGAGCGCCTGCAGGGAGCCCGAGTTGCCCAGGGCGTAGAGCGTGCCGTCGGCGTACACCATCCGGGAGCGAACCCCATCGCCATCGAGCTTGCGGCGCCCGAGCAGCCGCCCGTCGCTCTGGGCGATGATGTGGAGGTAGCCTTCGTCGTCGGTCACCGCAATGTAATTGCTGAATGCCACCGGGGCACTCAGGCGGCGACGGGCGAGATCCTTCAGACTCCAGACAATCTCGGCGGTCTGGCGATCAATGGCGATCACCGTGTCGTCCTGATCCACCACATAGATCTGACCGTAACCCATGTCCAGGTCGAGGAAACTCGACATCTTCTGTTCCCAGAGCAGTGCGCCGTCTGAGCGTCGCAGGCCCTGGATGTTGCCCTGATAGGACACCACGTAAATGAGGGGGCCATCGATCAGCGGGGTGGCATCCACATCCACCATGCGATCGAGTTCCGAGCGCCCTTCCGGAAGCATCACCCGGTGCTCCCAGGCGGGCTCACCTTTGTCGGCCTTGACGGCCAGCAGTTTACCGTCGGCGAATCCCGCATAAACCACACCGTCTGTGTAAACGGGGGTCGACGTGCCGCGCAGGGTCAGCACCGGGACCTGGTTATCCAGTTCCCAGCGGATCGCCCCGGTCCGGGCTTCCAGTGCGACCAGACTGCCATCGATGGTCTGAACAAACACGAGGTTCTGGCCGGTTACCGGCGGTGCGAGTACTTCACTGTCCACACGGGTGCGCCAGCGTTCTTCACCATCCGCTGCGGAGAAGGCGATCACCTCACCATCGGTAGTACCCAGAAACACCATGCCGGCACCGGCACCGACACCGCCGCTGACAAAGCTCGGATCGGCTCGATCGATAAAATTGAATCCCGACAGGAACCCGCCACCGGACTCATCAGGCAACTGCACCCGCCATTGACGCTTGCCGGTGAATCGATCGAAGGCTTCCAGCCGGCCATAGCCGTCAGCCGCATAGATACGATCTGCGAGCAACGCCGGCTGCAGCTTCAGATATTTCCGACCCAGGCCGTCACCGACACCCGCCTTCCACAACCGGCGGACGTTCACCGTGGCTTCATACTTGGTCAGCGGCGCAGGTTTCAGCAGCGCCTTTTCCGCGTCTTTCTCCGAATCCCCCACCCAGGGCAACCAGGAGAACCAGCTGCAGCCGCCGAGCAGCAACAGCATGACGATGAGTCCGAGGTTACGCGTCATCCGCTTCTGCCGTGTCCGCCGCTTTCAGTTCGAGCAGCGGCTTCTGAGATCCGTCCGGCAGATCGGCCAGCGCAGCCTTGTAGGCTTCATGGGCGAGACGCTTTTCGCCTCGAGCGAGATGAATATCGCCTTTGAGTTCGGCCACCTGAGGGCGGAAGCCCGCGCTGCGTACCGCACCGAGCACCTCGAGCGCTTCGTCGCTGCGGTCGAGCTGCTGCAGCACGCGGCCGAGTCGCACCCGGATCAGATCAGCCACCACCCGCTCTGGATTTGTGGCCAGCGCCCGGCGCAGAGCCGCCTCGGCCGCGGGATAATCCTCTGCAATCACCCGATCGTGTGCCTCGGCGAGAATCGCGAAACTCAGATAGGTGCTGTCGGGCAGCTCCCGGGCCATGGTGTCCAGAATCGACTGCTGTTCCGCGCCCTCGGCAACCAGAAAGTCAGCGTAGAGGTCTGACGCCCGGGCGATCTGCTCGGCGGTGCTGTCACTGTACCAGCGCCAGCCCACCACACCGGCAACGGCCACCACCACCGCTCCGATCAGCGCCATGCCATTGGATTCCCACCAGCCTTTCAACTTGGCGAGTTGTTCTTCGTCTGTCAGATAATCCGACAAGCTCGTCTCCTCAATTCGATAACAGTTGCACCAGTGCTTCGAGCCCGACGGTCTGCTGATCCGTTCGGACTTCGGCACCGGCAGTAGCACGCAGCGGTTTCACGCTGACCTTACCGGCGCGCGCTTCCTCCTCACCCACGATGAGTGCCCAGTTCGCCCCGCTCGCATCCGCTCGGCGCAGCTGATTCTTCAGTTTGCCGCCCCCGGCGTGGACGCGAATTCTGAGTGCTGGCAACTGGTCACGCAACTT
Source organism: Pseudomonadales bacterium (assembly GCA_041395945.1). Lineage (NCBI taxonomy): Bacteria > Pseudomonadati > Pseudomonadota > Gammaproteobacteria > Pseudomonadales > Pseudomonadales bacterium. The sequence goes on along the minus strand of JAWKZN010000001.1, from coordinate 664,907 downwards.
CTGCGCGATATTGAACGCCCAGCCCTGCTGGGCTGGCTCCAGTACGCACAGATAAACGTCTGCTACTTCATCGCCAATGCTCTGGCGCTGTTCGTGCAGCAGCAGGGCGCGTTCCAGACCCAGGGCAAAACCGACCCCGGGCGTCGGCCGGCCGCCCAGTTGTTCGACAAGACCGTCGTAGCGTCCACCGGCACAGATCGTCCCCTGGGAACCCAGCGCATCGGTCACCCACTCGAACACGCTGTGGGTGTAGTAATCGAGCCCGCGGACAAGCTGCCCGTTGTGCTGCCAGGGGATCTGCAGTTCGTTGAGCAGTCCGCACAGACCATCGAAGTGTTCGCGGCTTTCCTGATCCACAAAATCCTGCAGCGATGGGGCCTGCACCAGAATGTCCCGGGTGCGCTCGGCTTTGGAGTCGAGAATACGCAGCGGATTGGTGTCGAGCCGGCGCTGACTGTCCGCATCCAGTTCACGCTTATAAGGCGTCAGATAGCCGACCAGGGCCTCGCGATAGCGACGCCGGCTCTCCGCTGAGCCCAGAGAGTTGATCTCGAGCCGCACATCGGAGGCGATACCCAGCGCCTGCCAGCATTGCCATGCCAGGGCGATGAGTTCGGCATCCACATCCGGGCCCGACAGACCGAAAGCTTCAGCCCCGATCTGATAGAACTGCCGGTAACGGCCCTTCTGGGGCCGTTCGTAGCGGAACATGGGGCCACGATAAAACACACGCTGGGTCTGATTGAACAGCAGGCCATGCTGCTGCAGCATGCGCACGCAGCCCGCTGTGCCTTCCGGACGCAGCGTGAGACTGTCGCCGTCCCGATCCGCAAGGCTGTACATTTCCTTCTCGACGATGTCGGTGGCTTCCCCCACACCCCGGCTGAACAGCTCGGTGAACTCCAGCAGTGGCAGATGGACTTCTTCATAGGCAAAACTGCGCAGCACCGAGAGAATGCCGGACTCAACGCGCTGCCAGCGTCTTGCCTCTTCTGGCAACACGTCGCGCATGCCTCTGACTGCCTGAATGGACATCTACCGCACCCCGGCGACTACTGGCCGAGCACCAGGTTGGCGACGTTGTTGCGAGTACGCGCCGCCAGCGGTACGCGCTCACCGTTAAAACTGAGTTCGACACCCGGCGCGTACCCGAGGCGAACGCGGAAGGGACCCCGCCCGACCAGTTCGAGTGTACGGCCCGACCGGTTGAGGTCGCTGTAGAGATTCCCGCCATCGAGTGACCGTACCTCTACCCAGCAATCCGCACTGAACGTCAACGTCAGACGGTCGTCACCGGCCGCTGTAATTCTGCGCACACCGGCAGACAGCGGAACCGGAGCCGGCGGGTCACTGACTTCGCTGGCCGATGCAGGACCGGGGAGATCGGCTGCCGGCACCTCAGCCGCGCGGGATGTCCTGTTTACTGAGGCGGGGGGTCGCGGCACCTCAGCCGCGCGGGATGTCCTGTTTACTGAGGTGGGGGGTCGCGGCACCTCTTCCTCAACCTCTACCCTGATCACATCTTCCGCAGAATCGGTATTGACCTCCGGTTGAACCTTCGTCCCGGCAGGGACATCGGCAACCGGAACAGTCGTCGTGCTGCCGATTGCAGGGTCCACTGCTGCCGCTGCGGGCGCCCCCTCGATCTGTTCCAGCGCCGGGCTGTCCGAGGCTTCTTCCTCCGCGTCGCCGAACAGCAGAGACAGGACCACCAGCAGCACCACGAGCACGACTCCGATGATGGCGGCAATCTGCACCATATCCATCTTCTGCCAGAACGGCACCACGGCGACCTGGGTGCTCAGCTCGGGTTCCTGGCTCAACTGAGGGTAGAGCTTCAGCAGCACTTCCGGATCCAGGTCCAGCAGCCGGGCGTAGGAGCGCAGATAGCCACGGCTGAAGACACTGGGCGGCATGCGCACATAGTCATCATTCTCGAGGGCTTCGATCACATGGGTCGGCAGTTTCAGCTCATCTGCAACCTCCTGTGTGCTCACGCCCAGATGTTCCCGGGCCGCCAGCAGCAGCGCGCCAGGACCTGGCTCCGCGGCCTGCACAGAGCCGGATTCCGGACCGGGCGTTGTGCCCGCCGGATCCGACTGGGGAGGGACTTCAGTCACCCGCCTGCCCTGCTCGACAAACCACCCGGGCGCATCAACCACCCACCTCACATTCCCTGGCCTCAACCGAGTCCGGGAACAGATTCTTCAAAGCCAGGCTGTAGCTGGCCAACTGGTCGGTATTTCCAGACCTGTGTGCCAGCTTCATACCCAGGCACAGGCTCCGTGCCGTCTGCCGCGACTGGGTGCGGAATGCATCGTAATTTTCCTGGGCCGCGAGCAGGTCCCGGTTGTCATAGTGAATCTGGGCAAGCTCGAGACTGGAGCGGGGCTGGGTGGGATTGAGCTGCAGCGCCCGGCTGAAGGAGTCTTTTGCCGCAGCCGTCTGACCGGCACGCAGTTCCGCGAATCCGAGGTTCTCGTAAGCCTGGGGGCGCGCCCGGTAGTTGGTGTCCTTCACCAGCACCCGGAAGCGATCCACCGCCTCACTGTAGCGCCCGCGCGCATAGAGAAAGGATCCGTAATTGTTCAGTGCCTGGGAATTGCGCGGGTCGTAGCCGAGCGCCTGCTTGAAGTGCTTCTCCGCCAGTACATTCTCACCTTCCATTTCGTAGATGAGCGCCAGCAGCACGTGCGCTTCGACCGACTTCGGATCTATGCGCAGCGCTTTGTTGAGCGGGCGCCGAGCCTGATCGTTCTTGCCGGTTTCGATGTAGCCACGGGCGAGCTGCAACTGGGCCTGCACGCGCTCCTCGGTCGTGCCGGGATCCGGAAGACCACCGGTGCTCTGGGTGACACAGCCTCCCAGCAAAACCAGGCAGAACAGGCCAGCCAGCACCTGCCTGCCTCGAATCAGGGTTGCCGTCATGGCGTCTCGGGCTGTGCTCATCCAACTTCCTCCGCTCGAACTCGCGCGAGATATCGCGCCTGACGCCGGGTGCGATCCGCAACATTGCCTACCAGCTGACCACAGGCGGCACTGATATCGTCACCCCGGGTGGTGCGCAGCATGGTGGCATAGCCGGCATTCATCAGATAGGTCTGAAAATCCCGCACCGTCTCCGCGTCGGGTCTCTCGAAGCCCGAGGCAGGAAAAGGATTGAACGGAATCAGATTGATCTTGCAGCGTACATCTCTGAGCAGATCGGCCAGCTCCCGAGCCAGTTCCAGGGAGTCGTTGACCCCTTTCATGAGGGTGTACTCCATGGTCAGCGAACGCTTATCACCCAATGTGCCGACATAGTGTCTGCAGGCCTTCAGCAGTTCATCGATGGGGTACTTGCGATTCAGCGGCACCAGGGTGTCACGCAATGCGTCGTTGGGCGCATGCAGGGAAATTGCCAGAGACACGTCGGTGGTCTCCGCAAGTCGATAGATGCCTGGTACCACACCCGCAGTGCTCACGGTCACCCGGCGTTTCGACAGTCCGAAAGCCAGATCGTCCATCATCAGCTGTGCGGCGCTGAGCACAGCGTCGAAGTTGAGCAGGGGCTCACCCATGCCCATGAACACCACATTGGTGACTGTCTCACCACGCTCCAGCAGCGCCTCATTCGCCAGCCAGACCTGGCCGACGATCTCCGCAGCACTCAGATTGCCGTTGAATCCCTGTTTGCCGGTGGAACAGAACGTACAGTCGAGCATGCAGCCCACCTGAGACGATACACAGAGTGTGTTCCGACCCTTCTCCGGAATGAGCACCATCTCGACACAGTTACCATTGCCGACCCGCACCACCCATTTGATCGTGCCGTCTGCAGAGTCGAAACGCTGTACCACTTCCGGCAGTGCAAACGACGACCGCTCACCGAGCCAGTTGCGGAATGCCCGGGACAGATTGGTCATCTCCGCGAAGTCACGCACCCGCTGGTGGTAGGCCCACTTCATGATCTGGTGCGCCCGATAGGGTTTCTCATCCACAATCGCCGTGAACGCTTCCAGCCCTGCGCGAGGCAGTCCGAACAGATTTACCCGTTCGGGCTGTTGCGCTGTATCCATAGGAGCGGCGGCGGTCATCGATCAGCTCCGCGGGCAGAGCTCTTCAGGCTTGAAGAAATAGGCAATCTCCCGCGCTGCGGATTCCGCTGAGTCGGAGCCGTGCACGGCATTGGCTTCCACCGACTCCGCGAAGTCCGCGCGGATCGTACCCGGTGCTGCATTCGCCGGATTGGTGGCACCCATGAGTTCGCGATTTTTCAGGATCGCACCTTCGCCTTCGAGTACCTGCACCATCACCGGACCGGAGGTCATATAGGCGACCAGGTCTGCGAAGAAGGGGCGGGCTTTGTGTTCGGCATAAAACCCCTGGGCCTGCGCTTCACTCAGGCGCAGCATCTTGGCGGCTACTATCGCCAGGCCGTTCTTTTCGAACCGGCTGTAGATTTCGCCAATGTGGTTACGCACCACCGCATCGGGTTTGACTATCGAAAACGTGCGTTCAACCGCCATGTAACTCTCCGCTGTAACTTAAAACTGCTGATATTGTTGATTGTCTGTATCCGCCAGAGCAGCTATGTCATTGATAAATCAAGAAAACACACCCGCCAGCGGGCGCGTATTATACGCGTTTGTCGACAAGATCAAATGCACGTCTGCCGGGTGCAGGGCTGCGGGGGAACGCCTATCCAAAGACGCCGTTTTCAGGTCGCTGCGCGATCGGTCTCCCGTGCACGCAGTTTGAGCACCACCTCAGCCACCCGGGCGGCGGCGAAATCAACCTCCTCAGCGGTACTGAAGCGGCCCAGGGTGAAACGCAATGAGGCATGGGCAAGTGCATCCGGCACGCCCAGCGCCCGCAGCACATAGCTCGGCTCGACACTCGCCGAGGTACAGGCGGAACCGCTGCTCAGCGCCACATCATCGAGGGCGAGCAACAGCGTTTCGCCATCCACGCCCGGGAATCCGACATTCAGGAGTCCGGGCAGTCTGCGATCCGGATCACCGTGCAGTACCGAGCCCGGGATCTGCCGCAGGTGTGACCACAGACGCTGGCGCAGTTCGAGTATGCGGGCGTTCTCTTCCTGCATGCTGCGCGCCATGATTGCGGCCGCCTCACCCATGCCGACGATCTGATGCGTGGCCAGCGTGCCGGAGCGCATACCGCGCTCATGACCCCCGCCATGAATCAGCGGGGTGAGGTGCACGGGCGGCTCGCGTCGGACGTAGAGCGCACCCATGCCCTTGGGTCCATACATTTTGTGCGCAGACAGAGACACCATATCCAGCGCCATCGTGCGCACATCGATGAGCACCTTGCCCGCGCTCTGAGCAGCATCGGTATGCATCAGCACCCCAGCCTTCCGGCACAGAGCGCCGATTGCCGCGATGTCATTCACCACACCAATCTCATTGTTGACGTGCATGATGGAGACCAGCAGCGTATCCGGGCGCAACGCCTCGGCAACCTGTGCGGGAGCGACCAGCCCGTTCCCGCCGGGCGTCAGATAGGTGACTTCGAAGCCTTTGCCTTCGAGATAGGCACAGGTGTCGAGCACAGCCTTGTGCTCGATGCTGCTGGTGACGATGTGGCGCTTCGCGGACCCATCCGCGAGGCCTTTGAGCGCCAGGTTGTCCGACTCGGTGGCCCCGGACGTCCAGACAATCTCCCTGGGATCCGCATTGATCAGTGCCGCCACCTGGGTGCGGGCCTCTTCCACCGCTTCTTCGGCCCGCCAGCCATAGAGATGGGAGCGGGAAGCGGGATTTCCGAAATTGCCTTCCACCAGCAGGCAGGCGCTCATCTTCTGAGCGACCCGCGGATCGACCGGTGTCGTCGCCGCATAGTCCAGGTACACGGGAGTGCGCACTGTCCGGACGCTCTTCGCCGGCTGCCGGGGCTTGGGTGCTGTGGAGTCTGTCACCGTTACTAATACCGCAGGTCTGAGGGGGGAAATCAGAGGTGGCGGGCGCGGATCAGCTGCTGATCCTGCCGGTGGGCGATGTGCCGGATTTCCCGTCGTCTGACCAGATCGGCCAGGGAAATGTCCTTGAGAAACCCATCGATTTCACCGGACAGATCCGTCCACAGCTCATGGGTCAGACACATCACCCCTTCCTGGCAGTCCCCTGCACCATGACAGCGGGTCGCATCGACGCCATCACCCACTGCCGTGATGATCTCCGAAACACTGATATCTTCGAGGGCGCGTTCGAGCTGATAGCCACCCCCCGGCCCGCGCACACTGCCGAGCAGAGCGCACTTCTTCAGCTTGCTGAAAAGCTGTTCCAGGTAGGCCGCGGAGATCGCCTGTCGCTCGGCGATATCCATGACACTCACCGGACCCTGAGCGCCATGCAGCGCGATGTCCAGCACGGCAGTCACGGCGTATCGCCCTTTTGTGGTCAGTCGCATGAGCGCGAGTATGCAATACCCGACCAAATCGGTCTACTAAAGCACCTCAGTCCCCGGCGGCGGCCGGGGCCAGCTTGCGCAGTACACCGCGCAGCATCTGCACTTCCATTTCATCGAACTCGAAGCGGGTCATCAGACGCCGGAAGCGGGTCATGGTCTGCCCCGGATTACTGGCATCGAGAAAACCCGAAGCCACCAGCACCCTTTCGAAGTGTTCGAGCAGGGCCTCGGTCTGGGCCGCACTTGCAGGATCCCTGTCCCAGCCGGCGGTGACCACATCCCCGGCTTCCTGGGACTGACGGCACAGCTCATAACAGACCACCTGTACCGCCATCGCCAGATTGAGGGAGGGATATTCGGGATTCGCCGGGATCACGAGATGGCAATTGCAGCGCTGCAGTTCGTCATTGGACAGACCGCTGGTCTCCCGCCCGAACAGGATGGCGCTGCGGGCCCGTGGCAGTCGCCTGAGGAGATCGCCAACCACTGATTCAGCAGATTCCACCGGCCAGGGAATGCGCCGGGCCCGGGTGCTGGTGCCGACGATCCATTGCCGATCCGCCAGGGCGTCATCGAGACTGGGGTAGACGCGGGCTGATTCGAGCACATCCTGGGCGCCCGCAGCCCGCCACTCGGCCTGGGGATCCGGAAATCGTCCGGGATTCACCAGCGCCAGATCACTCAGACCCATGGTCTTCATCGCCCGTGCCACACCACCGATGTTGCCGGGATGGCTGGGCTCGACCAGCACTATCCGCACATCCGCCAGCAAACTCTGCTTCACCCGTCACGCCTCGCTTCGACAATTGATCACACCGGTGCCTCGAGGGCGCCGTTCTCCCTTCATGAACCCTTCCGAAAAATTGCTACTTGTTCGGAGGTTCCTTAGGATACCGCGGCCTCGAGGTCAGCAGGTCAAGAACGCAGCTATGGAAGGAATGGCACACATCGCACTTCGCGCCGCCCGGCAGGCGAGCCAGGCGATGCTGCGTTCATTCGACAGACTCGATCTGGTGAAGGTGGAACACAAGGCGCGCAACGATTTCGTCTCCCAGGTGGACCGGGACGCGGAAGCAGTGATCACCGAGATGCTTCACAAGACCTATCCGGACCACGCCATTACCGGTGAAGAACTGGGCGCTTCGATCGCCGCCAGCAATGGCAGCGAATACTCCTGGGTGATCGACCCGCTCGATGGCACCACCAATTTTCTCCAGGGCATCCCCCATTTCTGCATCTCGATTGCGGTCATGAAGGGTCGCCACATCGAACACGCCGTGATCGTCGATCCACTTCGCAACGAAGAATTCGTGGCCAGCCGGGGCCAGGGCGCACAGCTCAACGGCCGGCGCATGCGGGTCTCAGACACCATCAGGCTGGACGAAGCGGTGCTCTCCACCGGCATTCCACCCGGATCCGTGGGTACCAGACTGGACAGCTACATGAACGTACTCGCCCACTTCACCGGCACCTGCCGGGCCGTGCGGCGACTGGGTTCTGCCGCACTGGATCTCGCTTATGTCGCTGCCGGCCGGGTGGATGGATTCTGGGAGCCGGGCCTGCAGCCCTGGGACATTGCCGCCGGCGTGCTGCTGATCCGGGAAGCGGGCGGCTTCGTGGGCGACTTTTCCGGTGGTGAGTCCTTCATGAAGAGCGGTGACATCGTCGCCGCCAATCCGAAGCTGTTCAAAGCTCTGGTGCAGGGCATCCGGGCACAGGGCGGCATTCACGCCGACTAAGGCCGACTCCGCCGTCGATTAAACGTCTGCGGGTCCGCGGGCGGAATCCTTCGAAGTGAATGCTGTGGTTGAGACCAAGGCTCCCCAGCCGGTTGGATTGTTGAACGCAGTCGTGAGGGAGGGGATTGCTGAGACCTCACGCAGCCCTTCCAGGGTGCCACTGCTCTGCGGACTAGCAGCCTGTTGATAAAGTCTCGAAAGCTCAGAGGTTCTGGCGCGCGGGCTGGCGAGACGCACCTCGAAGGCAATGTTGGTTGCCTTGCCAAGGTAACCAACATTGCCTGCGGAGTCCGCCTTGCCACAGACCCCGTATGACGCGCTGAGCAAACGAGACTTTTTCAACAGGCTGCCAACCTCGTGAGGAACACGAGTCAATCCGCTGCCGCAGTGCTGCACTACACGGTCCCAGCAATCCCCTCCCTCACGACTGGCTGCGAAGCGCTCGACATGGCAGAACACACTATCTAAGGCGAACTTGGAAGCGCGCTGCAGATGCGGGGGTTGATCGGAGTATGCCAGACCGTGTAGCGACGCCGACGACGACGGATTGACCCGCCCCGGGGCAAGCCGGCTGAGGAGGGCAGCGCGGAGCGCCGGAGCGAGGTCTGGCATACCCCGATCAACCCCCGCATGTGGGTCTCAACTCCTCCAGGTCCTCCGCTTAGAGAATCAGGACATCAGACCAGGCCTCCGCCGCCACCTCAAGGCATCGGGTTATCGGCGTTTTCCTTCTCCGGCACGATCAGATCTTCCCGGGTCACCTTCATCAGCAGCAGTACCACCGCAGCGATGTAGATGGAGGAATAGGTGCCGATCACGATGCCCATGGTCAGCGCCACCGCAAAACCGAAGATGCTCTCGCCACCGGCAATCAGCAGTGCAAGCAGCACGAACAGGGTGGTCATCGAGGTGACCAGGGTGCGGTCCAGGGTCTGATTGATCGAGGTATTGATGATCTCCTCGGTGGTGCCACGGCGGATGGTACGGAAGTTCTCCCGGATCCGATCACAGACCACGATGGTGTCGTTCAGGGAATAACCGATCACTGCGAGCACCGCAGCCAGCACGGAAAGATCGAACGTCCAGCCCATCATCGCGAAAATACCGAGGGTGATGATCACATCGTGAACCAGAGAGATCACGGCACCTGCCGAAAACTGTTTGGTGAACCGGAACAGGATATAGAGCATTACCACGATGAGGGCGGAAAGTACCGCAAGTCCCGCATCCTCGACCAGCTCGTCGCCGACAGCGGGGCCAACGTAGTTGGATTGGCGCAGCACCACCTTCGGGTAAGTGTTCTGCAGGGTTTCAAGAATCTGATCACCCAGGAGCGCCTGATCCACACTCGCTTGCGGCGGCATGCGGATGAGCAGATCCCGATCGGTGCCGAAAAACTGCACCACACCGTTTTCGTACCCCGAACTCGCGAGCAGTTGCCGGATGTCCTGGGGGTCCACCGACTCCTCGAATTCCACTTCCACCAGGGTGCCGCCGGTAAAATCGAGTCCAAGATTGAGACCATTCATGCTCAGTTCGACGATCGAGAACAGCAGCAGCACGCCGGACAGTCCCATCGTCCACTTGCGTATGCCGAGAAAATCAATCTTCAGATCGCGCATCAGATTTTCAACCTTTCCAGCTTGCGGCCGCCGTACATCAGATTCACCAGCGCCCGGGTCCCCATCACCGCCGTGAACACCGAGGTTACGATGCCGATGGCCAGAGTCACCGCGAAGCCTTTCACCGGTCCACTGCCGAGGGAGAACAGAATGATGGCGACGAAGAAAGTGGTGATGTTGGCATCGAGAATGGTCAGCAGGGCCCGATCGAAACCGACCTGAATGGCAGCCTGGGGAGAACGTTCAACAAGCTCCTCCCGGATCCGCGAGAAAATCAGCACGTTGGCATCCACGGCCATACCGACGGTTAGCACGATGCCCGCGATACCGGGCAGCGTCAGGGTGGCGCCCAGAACCGACATGATGGCCACCAGCAGCATCACGTTCGCCATCAGTGCGAGGTTGGCGGCGAGTCCGAACATCCGATAGTAGAAGAGCATGAAGAGCATCACGATCGCGACCCCGATCAGCATCGACTGCTGGCCGGCGGCGATGTTCTCGTCGCCGAGACTCGCGCCGACCGTGCGTTCTTCGACGATATACATGGGTGCCGCAAGTGCACCGGCGCGCAGCAGCAATGCCAGATCCCGCGCCTCACCGAGCTCCAGCCCGGTGATCCGGAACCGGAAACCGAGGGCCGATTGAATGGTGGCCACATTGATCAGCCTTTTGTGCTCTACCGTATAAGGCACCTGGGTTTCCACGCCATCCTTCATCACTGTGCGGGTTCGCACCTGCAGTTCCTTGAAGAGGATGGCCATGGAGTTGCCCACGTTATCCTTGGTGACCTCGTTCATCGCACGGCCGCCGTCATTGTCCAGGGTGATGCTGACCTGGGGCTGGCCGGTCTCGGGATCGAAGTCCTGCAGCGCGTTGGTGACCTGGTCACCCGTGACGATGTTGCGGGTTTCCAGATCGACGGGGGCACCGTTGTATTCGTGGCGCTCGGTCTGGGATGCCCGCGCGCCCGGGCCTGCCACCAGTCGGAATTCCAGGTTCGCGAACTTGTTGATGATCTCCTTGGCCCTGGCACTGTCCTGGATGCCGGGCAGATCCAGCACGATGCGCGACCGGCCCAGACGCTGCACCAGGGGTTCCGAGACACCGAGTTCATTGACCCGGTTGCGGAGGCTCTGGAGGTTCTGGGTGATGGCGAGATCCTCGAGTTCCCGGATCTTGTCCTCCGCCATCGTCAGAATCAGGCCAGGCTGACCGTCGATGTCCCGGGCCTGCACCAGATACTGATCGAACTGTTCACCGATCAGATCACCGGCCTCGTCGCGGGCTGCCGCGTCCTGAAAGGTGATGCGCAGCTGGGCGCCATTTACCCAGTCCCGGTTCGTGTAGCGCAGACGGGATTCGACCAGCAGATCGCGGATCGCCTCCTGATTCGACAGCATCCGATCGCCGAGAAATTTGGCCATATCCACTTCCAGCAGGAAGTGCACGCCACCGGACAGGTCGAGGCCGAGTGACATCTGTTTGCCACCGATGTCCACGAGCCAGGCAGGAATGGTGGACGCCCGGGTGAGCGCAATCACGAAACGCTGCTCGCCTGCATTGAGCGTGCGACGCAGAATCTCCTGGCCGCGCAGTTGCGCCTCGTCATTCTCGACCCGGATCAGCGCCGTACCATCCGTCAGTTCATAGCCGGTGACCGGTACCCCGCCGACCCGCAACGCCGAAACTGCTTCGTCGAGGGCTTCCCGGGTGAGTTCATCCGCCGCACCCGTAGCGATACTGGAAATTGCCCGCAACTGCAGCGCGCTGTCCGGCTGAAACAGATTGGGAGCCGCGTAGATCGCACCCAGCGTCACCAGGAAGGCGATAAACAGGTAGCGCCAGATGGAGGAAGTATTCGGGGGGCGCTGGGCCGCCCGGGGTAGACCCAGCAGGTTGGTGCCTGCCGGGGTGGGCGTCCTAGCCATGATCAGGCCTCGTCAAGCGATTTCAGCGTGCCCTTCGGCAGGGTGGCTCCGATCGCGCTCTTCTGCACCCGCAGTTCCATGTTTTTCGCGACCTGGAGTTTCACGAAGTCATCTTCCACCTTGTTGATCTGTCCGACCACTCCCCCCGCGGTCACGACCTCGTCGCCCTTCGCCAGGCCGCTCATCAGCGCCTGATGTTCTTTGCGGCGCTTGCTCTGGGGTCGCCACAGAAGGAAGTAGAAAATCAGTACGAAGCCGCCGAGAAACAGCAGATTGATCAGTCCGGCATCCGCGGGCGCTCCGGCGTCAGCCGCGTAGGCCGTGGTTTCAAACAGGCTCATGGTGGGAATTCCAGTCTTTTTCGAGGGATTCGGTGAGGCTGCGAAATGTACCCGTTTCAATAGACTCGCGCAAACGGGACATCAGGCCGTGGTAGTAATGCAGATTGTGCTCGGTCATCAGCATGCTGCCGAGTATTTCGCCACAGCGCTCGAGATGATGCAGGTAGGCGCGGGAGAAGCGGCTGCAGGTATAGCAGTCACAGTCCGCATCCAGCGGCCCCATATCCTCCCGGTGTCCGGCATTGCGGATTTTCAGCACACCCCGGGAGGTAAAAACATGGCCATTGCGGGCGTTTCTCGTGGGCATCACACAGTCGAACATGTCGATGCCCGCTGCCACCCCCGCCACCAGGTCTGCGGGTGTGCCCACCCCCATCAGATAGCGCGGTTTTGCAGAGGGCAGCTGGGGTGCAATACCATCGAGCACTTCGAGCATCTCGGCTTTCGACTCACCCACCGAAAGCCCGCCCAGCGCATAGCCATCGAAGCCGATCTCCAGCAGCCCGGCAAGGCTCTCCCTGCGCAGCTGGGCATGCATGCCACCCTGCACGATGCCGAACAGCAGCGGCCGGTCCGCCGCCCGGGCAGGCACGCACTCGTCGAAAGCATCACGACAGCGCGCCGCCCAGCGCAGAGAGAGCTCCATGGAATCCCGGGCCTGGGAGACTTTCGCGGGATAGGGTGTGCATTCGTCGAACACCATCACCACGTCAGAACCGAGATTGAGCTGAACGTCGATCGAGCGTTCCGGTGTCAGCGTGACCTTGTCGCCATTGATCGGTGAACGGAATACCACACCTTCTTCCGAAATCTTGCGCAGTTCGCCCAGGCTGAATACCTGGAAGCCGCCGCTGTCAGTCAGTATGGGGTGCGGCCACTGCATGAACTCATGGAGGCCACCGAAGGATCTGATCCGCTCATCCCCCGGTCGCAGCATGAGATGAAAGGTATTGCCGAGCAGAATCTGGGTGCCCGCGCGCTCCAGCATTTCCGGGCTCATGGCCTTGACGGTGCCGTAAGTGCCACAGGGCATGAACACCGGTGTTTCGATCGTGCCGTGCGCCGTCGTCAGGCGACCCCGGCGGGCGGCACCCTCTGTGTGCAGCAGTTCAAAACTCACCCTGGTGCTCCTGTTTCCCGGGTCAGCCACATCGCATCACCGTAACTGAAGAACCGGTAGCCGGCCGCAACTGCCTGCCGGTAGGCGGCCATGACCCGGTCGTGCCCGGCAAATGCGCACACCAGCATGAGCAGACTCGACTCCGGCAGATGAAAATTGGTGACAAGCGCATCCACAACTTTGAATTCATAGCCTTCCCGGATGAACAGGTCGGTCGCCCCCCAGCCTGACCTGACCCGGTGGCGGCCTGCGTTCGCGGCTTCCAGTGTTCGCACCACCGTCGTCCCGACTGCCACGACACGTCCGCCGCTGGCGGCGGTGCGCGCAATCGCCGCCGCCGTAGCTTCCGGTACACAGTAGCGCTCCTCGTGCAGCCTGTGGTCTTCGATGCGATCCGCGCGGACGGGTTGAAAGGTTCCCGCACCGACATGGAGGGTCACCTCGGCAATCCGGGCACCCCGGCCACGCAGGGCATCGAGCAGTTCGGGGGTGAAATGAAGACCCGCAGTAGGCGCGGCGATAGCCCCGGGTGAAGCGCTGTAGACGGTCTGGTAGCGTTCCGCATCCTCGTCCTCCGGATTGCGCTGAATATAGGGCGGCAGAGGCATCTGACCGTGAGTTTCGAGCACGTCCAGAACCGGCTGGGGGAATAGCAGACGGTAGAACTCCCCGGAGCGCCCCTGCACTTCACAGGCGAGATCCCCCACATGCAGCAGCCGGCCCTGCTTGAGTGACTTGCTGACCTTCACCTGGCACAGCGCCAGGCACTCGGATTCCACCCGCTCAACCAGGATCTCCGCTGCGCCTCCGGAGTCCTTCACTGCCATCAGCCTGGCTTTGATGACCCGGGTATCGTTCACCACCAGGAGGTCGCCGGGTCGGACGAGTTCCGTGAGTCCATCAAATTCACGGTGGCGGCACCGATCGGCGCCTACTTCCAGCAGCCGGCTGGTGCCCCGCACCACCGGCGGGAACTGAGCGATCAGCTGTTCCGGCAGGTCGTAGTGGAAGTCTGACTTCAGCTCTTTCCTGTTGGGCAATTTGTGCAAGTCCGAATCACCGGTAGCAGTCGGGCGCCGGGGATACTAGCAGCCTGCCAGGGAGCCTCCCACCAAGTATCAACGTCAGTGCCCGCTCGGTGGAAGATGCGCGCCGGGATATGTAACAATCCCGGCCCCGTCGCGGGACGGGTAGCACCGGGTGTCCTAGGCCCGACTGGCTGGGTGGCGAAACTGGTAGACGCGCTGGACTCAAAATCCAGTTTGGGAGACCAAGTGAGGGTTCGACTCCCTCCCCAGCTACCAGACCCTGCTATGCCCGGGCTCTACCCGATTAATGGGGGATGGGCCGTTGTTCACTAAACCCGGTTGATGATGCCATCCCAGCCACAGTGGGTTAAGACCCGCAGCCGGTAGTTCTCAAAGTTTCTGAACCCGTAGGCTCTTCTCGACATCATTTCCATCTTGGTGTGGAAGCCCTCGGTGATGCCGTTGCTGCGCGTGAATCGCCACATGGCGACGATGGGTGCAAGCCATGAGGTGAGTGTTTTCGCGAGCCGGTGGAGCGGACTGGCGTGCAGCTGCTCAATCAGCGTAAGGAACTCGGGCAACGTGCTTCTGGCTTTCCTGGCGTTCAGTGCTTTCAGCAGCAGGAGGCGGTTCAGCCGCTGCTTGGCATCGTACAGTGCCTTGAGCACGGGCCATTCTCCGAGATAGCTTCTGAGGTTGTCGCGCTGCTCATCGGACAGATACCACTCGTGCCGACGCATCAGACTCAGTAATCCGCGGTTGCTTCGACCCTCGGGATCCTGTTGTTGCCAGACCTTGAGAAAGTGCTGGTTTACCAGCCGGATTACATGGAAGCGATCGGCGACGATCGTGGCCTGGGGAAGTACCGGCGGGCAATGCTGCGGTAGGTCTCGGACAGATCCATGACGATGACCTTTACCTGATCCCGGCCCGGTAAACGCCTCAGATAGCGTCTTAAGCTCGGTTCAGAGCGTCCGAGTGCCACGTCGAAGACTTTGTGGTTCTTCAGATCCACAAAGCTTGTTGCATATCCTCGTCGGCGGGTGAAGAAGTGTTCATCGATACCCAATACCCGTGGACAGGGGCGGTTCGACATCTCAGAGCACCGTTGCCGACAATGGCTCTGATACCAGCGCTCGACGGTTGCCGCACTGATGCCGTGGGTGCGCGTGATCTTGCGCTGAGTGACGCCGCCATCATGCGCTTCGAACACCTCGAGCCGAAACGCTTCCGACGCTCTGAAGCGCGGCCGAACGCCCTTGAACCGGTGGCAGAAATAGCGCCCGCACTGTGGGCAGTGGTACTTGGGCGACTTCAGGTGCAAGGTCATCACCTGGTTACCCTGACGCGTGTGCTTGAGGGTTCGTTGACGGGTCGCCTTGATCCTCACCCCCTCGTGCTCGCAATGAATGCACGAGGGGCGTCTGGTGGGCCGGGCATAGACCTTGATGCCCTGGTCCCGATCAACCTTCTCGATCTCAAGGTCAGTTATGCCTAATATGACTCCTGCGTGGGACATCGGTGGTATCTCCATTAAACGATCTTCGCAAAATCAGTTTAATGAACACCGGTGTCCCCCATTAACGATGAAGAGCCCAGGCTGAACCGGCCTGAACACCGCGACCGTCGGGTGGGCCGAGCCAACAGATCCAGGAATCAGAAACACCATGAATGAAGTTCCCGTTCTTGTCGGCGTTGCGCAACTCGACCAGCGTTGCGACGATCCCCTTGCCGCCAGAGAACCGCTGACGCTGATGATTGACGCCCTGCGGGCGGCGGCGGAAGACGCGCACTGCCCGGAACTGCCATCCGCTGCGAGTTCCATCCGGGTGGTCCGGGGTATCTGGCCCTATAAGAACCCGGCAAAGGTCATCGGCGCCGCGCTGGGCAACAGCAGCGCTGAGAACTGCCTCACCCCGTTCGGCGGCAACTTCGTGCAGACCGCCCTGAATCAGGCTGCACTGGATATCCAGGCCGGACGCCACGACATCGTGCTGATCACCGGGGCCGAATGCGGCAATACCCAGGCCAGAGCGCGCCGCGCCGGGCTCGATCTGCGCAGTGCGCTGAACTGGCAGGAGGCGCCCGGCAGACCCGATCGGATGCTCGGCGAAGACCTGGTCATGGCGCACGCACGGGAGCTGGCCCTTGGCATCCGCATGCCGATCCAGGTCTACCCCATGTTCGAAAACGCCCTGCGTCATCACCTGGGCGAATCCCTGGACACGCACCTGAAGCGGGTGTCCGAACTCTGGGCCGGTTTTTCAGCGGTCGCCGCACAGAATCCCCATGCCTGGATCCGGGAAGCCTGCAGCGCCGAGGAAATCCGCACGCTCTCAGAACGTAACCGTCCGGTGTCTTTCCCTTATCCGAAACTCATGAACTCGAACAGCAATGTCGACCAGGCCGCCGCGCTGATTCTCTGCTCGGAATCCCGGGCGACCACCCTGGGGATACCCCGGGACAAATGGATCTATCCCTGGTCAGGCAGCGATGCGCACGATCACTACTTCGTCTCCAACCGGGACAATTTCTACTCCTCCCCCGCCATCCGGCTGGCCGGCGCCCGGGCACTGGAACTGGCCGGTGTCGAAGTCAGCGGGCTCGACCTGGTCGACGTCTACAGCTGCTTTCCTGTGGCTGTGCAGGTGGCGGCCCGGGAAATCGGTCTGGATCAGCAAAAGCCCCTGACCGTGACCGGCGGTTTGACTTTTGCAGGCGGTCCGCTCAACAACTATGTGATGCACTCCATCGCCACCATGGCAGAACTGCTCCGCGCAGCCCCTTCGAAAAAAGGTCTGATCACTGCAAATGGCGGTTATCTGACCAAACATGCCTTCGGTGTGTACAGCTGCGACAGGCCCGAGAAGCCTTTCGCGCATGCAAATGTGCAGGCCGAGGTGGACGCCACGCCGCGCCGGGAGGTGGTGGACACCCATGCGGGATCCGCTGAAGTGGAGAGCTACACCGTGATGTTCGGAGCGAGCGGACCACAGATCGGCCACATCAGCGCCCTGCTGCCCGATGGCCGGCGCGCCTGGGCGAACTGCACGGATCAGGAAACGCTGCAGGCGATGACCGTGGAGGAATTCTGTGGCCGCCGGGTCAGGCTGGACGGTGACATCGCAACCTTTGCGTAGTGGACTGCAGCCCGTGTCGCCCGTCGAGAAACCCGCCGGCCTGCTGCGACGCATTGGTGCGATGGTGTACGACGCACTCATTATTCTCGCCGTGTGGATGTTCACCCTTTTCCCCGTTGTCGCCTTACGCAACGACGTGGTGGTGGGACCCGGCATCCAGAGTCTGCTCTTCATCGAGTTGTTTGGCTTTTTCGCCTACTTCTGGCTGATGAAAGGACAGACCATCGGCATGCTGGCCTGGCACCTGAAACTGGAGACTCTGGATGGCGGACCGCTGCGCCCCAGGGCGGCGATCCTCCGTTTCCTGGGCGCCCTGCTGTCTTTCGCGACCTGTGGTGTCGGCTATCTGTGGATTTATATCGATCCCGCCCATCGCAGCTGGTCGGATCTGTTCTCGGGCACCATCACGGTGCACGCGCGCCCGGAGCACGCGCGCTGAAAGCACGCGCGCTGAAAGCACGCGTGTCAGGCGATCAGGCAACCCGCCTCAGTCCCCAGGCTCCCAGCAACCAGCAGACGATGATCGGAATCAGCACCGCCAGGACCGGCGGCAGGTCGTAGACCATGCTCATCGGCGCAAACAAATCCTGCAGATACTTGAAGCCCAGGCCCACAAAAATGCCCACCGACAGCCGCACCCCCATGTTCACTTCCCTTAAGGGTCCGAGCACAAAGCCCAGCGCCAGCAGGGCGAGTCCGAGTACCGCCAGCGGCTGGAGCACTTTGCTCCAGTAGGCGAGCTGATAAGGCGCCGGCTGCAGACCTTCTCTGGTCATGTAATCCACCTGAGCATTCAGGTCTGCAAGTGACAGCTGCCGCGGATCCACCAGCACCCGGATGCTCAGTACACCGGGATCCACCTGCCCGTCCCAGCGCAGGCTGTCGTGATGCTCGACACGGATCGCTGCATCGCCAAATCGACTGATGTCCACATCTTCGAGCTGCCAGTGTGGATCATCGCCGCCGCGGTAGGAGGCCCGTGCCGCGGCCACCGCAGTCTGCAGACTCCGATCCGTGCCGTACCAGTACTGATTGATACCTACCAGCTCACCATCGCTGCCGAGTCCCAGCACTCTCATCATCATGTTGCCCTCGCGATACCAGTAGGCGCGGGAGAGTTTCAGCACCTCCACGTCACTCACCGCACGCAGCTTGAAAAGCTCGGCCCGCTCTTCCGCCCGGGGTGCCACCCACTCGCCCAGACTGAAACCGAGTCCGAAAATCAGCACCACCGGCATCGCCACACTGCCGAAGATGCGCCCGGGGGATACCCCGTTCGCACGCAGCACCACGATCTGGGAACTTGAAGCCAGATTACCAAGGCCGATCAGTGCGCCCAGAAAGGCGACATAGGGGAGCACTTCGTAGATTCTTCTCGGCGTGGTCAGGAGCACATACTGGAGCGCATCCAACAGCGTGTACCCGGCTTCGTTTTCGCCAAGTTCCTCGAGCAGAGCGAACAGTGTGATGAGGCCGAGAAAGGCGAGTAGAACCAGTACCACCGCACCCAGCACGGCAGATCCTATGTATCTGTCCATCAGTTTCGGCTGGAAGCTCAGTTGCATGATTTCAACGGCCGTTCATGAGATTCAATTGCAGACTCAATGCCTGGCCGGCAGTCCGGAGCGGTGCAGCGTGAACAGTCCCAGCGCCAGAAAGCCGAGGTGCACGAGCCAGAATCCACCCGCCGCCGGCCACCAGCCTTCGATCAGGGCGTTCTGATTGAGCACCAGCAGCACGTAGTAGCCCACGAACACCGCAAATCCCGGCAGCAGTCGTGCAAACCTGCCCTGCCTCGGTTTCACTCGCGCCAGCCCGACACCCAGCAGCGATGTCACAAGCACCAGCAGGGGCAGCGCAATCCGCCAGTGCAGCTCGGCTGCAACCTCCGGTTCGGTGCGCCGCTCGAGCAGTTCTGTGGTCGGCAGGGCCTGCATATCGATACGTGACAGCACCGGTTCTTCAGGCACCAGGCGCTGTGACAGCTCCTTGAAATCGAGCACCTGGTAGTCGCTCGTACCGATGACTCCCCACTGGCGGGTTCCGTTCTTCATGAGCAGATAGCGAGTGCCGGAATTGGGGTCCACATACTGACGCCCTTCCTCCGCCCGCACCGTGACGATTCGAGGGTCCTCGCGGCTGTACTCGACGAGGAAGACCTCTTTGAGCAATTGTCGATCTTCACTGAGTGACTCGGCATAGGTCACCCGTTTACCACGCTGGAAATCATGAAACACGCCCGGGCTGACGGCCCGGAACTCCTGGCTGGATCGCTCCGCCAGCATGAACTCAGACAGGGCGAGAATGTTTGCAGGCTTCTGCAGCAAGCTGAAATAGCCGACGATGACTGCCACGATCACGATGGGAATGGTCAACCACCCGAGCACTCGACCGGGACTGGCACCACCCACCTGCAGCGCGGAAAACTCCTGTTCAGCATAGAGTCGACCCAGGGTGATCAGCAGCGCCAGAAAGAGGGAAAAGGGCAGCACCAGTTCCAGAAAGCCCGGCAATCGCAGCCACAGAATCGTCAGCACACTGGCCGCAGAGTATTTTCCCAGCGCCGCATCCTGCAGGTAACCGATGAAGCGAGCGCCCACAGTGACGGTGAAAAGGATCACCATGACCACGACAAATACCGCCATCAGTTCACGCGCCACGTACCGCGCGGCCACCGCCATATGCCAGGTCCTTGAATTTAAATTAGAATTGCGCGCCTGAACGAAGCAATCCAAGGCACGATGAATCCATTATGAAGTATTCGACCAAGACCGGCACCCTGAGCGAACTGCGCACCGATGTTCTGATCGCGAGTCGTAAGACGGCGGAAAGCACCGCCCGAGCGCTGGGGTCCCGGGAGCTGCTGACCGCCGCAATTACCGATTTCAAGGACAAGCCTGGCGAAGTCCTGCTGGTCAATCTGCCTGCAAAGTCCGGCGTCCGACGGCTGCTGATCGCGGGCGGTACGGACGGCACCCTCTCTGAGACAGATTTCCGGAAAGCGCTCCGCACTACCGCTGAACGCTTGAAAACACTCCCGGCAAAGAACGCGCTCTGGGCACTCACCCTGGCCCGGGTCACCGGCAAGGATGCCTACTGGAAGGCCAGCACCGCGCTCACCGCCCTCTCCACCGCCCTCTATGCCTTCGATCTGCACAAGAGTAAACCCGCCGAGACACCGGCGACGACAATCACCCGTGTCGACTTTCACGCGGATGGCCGCTCGAAGAGCCAGATCAGCCGGGCAGTGCGCCATGGCCAGGCGGCAAAGAGCGGACTCGACTGGGCCCGGGACCTGGGTAATCAGCCGCCCAACATCTGTGATCCGGGCTTTCTGCTGAAAGAGTCGCGCAAGCTGGCGAAGGATCCCGCAGTCACCGTTTCCGCACTGGATGAGAAACGCATGACCGAACTGGGCATGGGTGCTTTCCTCTCGGTCAGCCGGGGCAGCGACAAGCCCGGGAAAATGATCATCATTCAGTATCGTGGCGCGAAGAAAGCCAAGGATGCCCCCATCGTGCTCGTCGGCAAGGGCATCACTTTCGATACCGGCGGCATCAGCCTCAAGCCGGGTGCGGCGATGGATGAGATGAAGTTCGATATGTGTGGTGCCGCCAGCGTACTCGGCGCGACCCGGGCAGTTATCGAAGCCAGGCTGCCCATAAATCTGGTGACCATCGTAGCGGCTGCGGAAAACATGCCCAGTGGCCGGGCGACGCGGCCCGGTGACATCGTCTCAACTCACTCGGGCAAAACGGTGGAAATCCTCAACACCGACGCGGAAGGCCGCCTGGTGTTGTGTGATGCTTTAAGTTACGCCGCTGAACGCTTCAAGCCGAAAGTGATCATCGATGTGGCCACCCTCACCGGCGCCATCATCGTTGCGCTAGGTGCCCAGGCCTCCGGTCTGTTCAGCAGCGACGACGCGCTGGCCCAGGACCTCCTCGCGGCCGGCGAATTCAGCGGCGATCGGGCCTGGCGAATGCCCGTATGGGAGGAATATCAGCCGAGCCTGAAGAGTCCCTTCGCCGATGTGGCCAACATCGGTACCGGTGGTGCAGGCTCGGTACTCGCCGCCTGTTTTCTCGCGCGCTTTGTCGAAAAGCAGCGCTGGGCCCATCTCGATGTCGCCGGCACGGCCTTCCAGGGAGGCACGACAAAAGGCGCCACTGGCCGGCCGGTAAGTCTGCTGTTCCGCTATCTGGTCGATCAGGCAGGCGGATGACACGGGTCGATTTCTACATTCTCAAGGACGTGGAAATCACTGCCATGCAGCGTTTCGCCTGTCGGCTGGCCTGCAAGGCGGTCGACAGCGGACAGCAGGTGGTCGTGCACGCGGCAGACGAAAAGAGCGCCCGGGCATTCGATGCGCTGCTGTGGGAGTATCCCGAACAGCGCTTTCTGCCCCACGGCATCGAACGTTCGCCCGAGGCCGAAGGCGCACCGCTGGTGGTGTCCTGGGGCGAACCGAGACGCTACGATGGGGTACTGATCAATCTCGCGCCTGCTGTACCGGATTTTTTCGGGCGCTTCGAGCGGGTGGCAGAGATTGTCGTTGGCAGCAGCCGGGACGCAGGTAGGGCCCGTTATCAGTTCTACCGGGACAGAGGCTTTCCGCTCTATCACCACGAACTCGACGACTGGGAAGGCTAGGGAGCCTCTGATTAAGTATCAACGCCTCAGCGCTGCTCGCAGACGTCCCGCACTCACGGACAGTCGATGATCGCATGAAGAAGAAACCCGCCCCATCCGGTGACTCGAAGAATGCGCTGCTCGGCGATCTGGAGTCGATCCGCACCCTGCTCGATGAAGAAGCCCGGGCAGAGCAGGATGCAGCCGACGTGCCGCTGCTCGACGACGTGGTGGAAGGCGCGATGCGACTGACCGAGCCACCCCTGGAAGCAGGAATGATCTTCGATCCCGATGCTCCGGGCGGCCTCGACGACGAGCTCTTTGAAGCACTTCTGGGAGAAGGCTGGAAACAGTCCGCCGAACGCATTCTCGATCAGACGCGGGCCACAATCGAAGCGCATCGGACCGACTGGACACCGGAGGACACGGACGAACTCAACCAGGCGCTCAAGGTGCGCATCGACGCCGCTTTGCGGAAATGGCTGCGACGGCTGGTGCTCGCACACATAGACGAATTGCGCGCCGAACTGCTCGAGGCTGCCGGAGCTGCGCTGGAAAATGAAGTAACACGCCGCCTGCAGAAGGGCCGGCAAGCAAAAACAAAGAACGCCTAGATCAGAAGAGGTAGAAGCGGTTGAAGATGGACAGCAGTTTTGATCCACACAGCATCGAGCAGGCACTCTACCGGGAATGGGAAGACGCCGGCTATTTCGCGCCTCGGGGAGACGGTGACGGTTACTGCATAGTCATTCCGCCACCGAATGTCACCGGCAGCCTGCATATGGGACATGCGTTTCAGCATACCCTCATGGATGCACTGATCCGCTACCACCGCATGAAGGGCGACCGCACCCTCTGGCAGATGGGCACCGACCATGCGGGCATCTCCACTCAGATGCTGGTCGAACGCCAGCTCAACGCGCGGCAGATCAGCCGGCATGAGATCGGCAGAGAAGCCTTTACGGAGAAGGTCTGGGAATGGAAGCGCGAGTCCGGCGGCACCATCTCCGAGCAGTTGCGGCGCATGGGCTCCTCACTGGACTGGTCGCGTGACCGCTTCACCCTCGATGAAGGATTTTCCAGGGCCGTGCTCGAGGTTTTCGTGCGGCTGCACGAAGAAGGCCTCATCTATCGCGGCAAGCGGCTGGTGAACTGGGATCCCGAGCTGCGCACCGCCATCTCCGATCTGGAAGTGGTCAGCAGCGAAGAGGACGGCAGCCTCTGGCACTTCCGCTATCCGCTGGCCGCCGGGCTGAAAAGCAGCACGGGGCTGGATTATCTGGTGGTCGCCACGACACGGCCTGAGACCATGCTCGGTGACACGGCAGTCGCCGTGCATCCGCAGGACGAGCGCTTCAGTCATCTGGTCGGTGGCAGCGTGCGGCTGCCTCTGGCAGATCGGCAGATCCCAATCATCGCCGATGACTATGTCGACCGGGAGTTCGGCAGCGGCTGTGTGAAGATCACTCCGGCCCATGACTTCAATGACAACGACATTGGCGCCCGGCACGGACTGCCGTTGATCAATCTGTTCACCGAAGACGCACGTCTGAATGATGAAGTACCGGCCGCCTACCGGGGCCTGGATCGCTTCGAGGCCCGCAAACGGATCGTCGCCGATCTCGAAGCGCTCGGACTGCTGGACAGGATCGAACCGCACAAGCTCATGGTACCCCGGGGAGATCGCTCGGACGCGGTGATCGAACCCCTGCTCACAGATCAGTGGTTCGTGAAGATTTCCCCGCTGGCGGAACCTGCCATGGCGGCAGTAAAGAACGGCGACATCGAGTTCATCCCGAAGCAGTATGAAAACGTCTATTTCTCCTGGATGAACAACATCCAGGACTGGTGCATTTCCCGCCAGCAGTGGTGGGGGCATCGGATTCCCGCCTGGTACGACGCCGCCGGCAACATCTATGTAGGGCGCAGCGAAACCGAGGTCCGCAGCCGACACACCCTGGACACCGGGGTTGTGCTCACCCGGGATCCGGACGTGCTGGAAACCTGGTTCTCTTCATCGTTGTGGACTTTCGGCACCCTCGGCTGGCCTGAGAACACCGAAGATCTCGCGCGCTATCACCCCACCGACGTGCTGGTTACCGGCCACGACATCATTTTCTTCTGGGTCGCCCGGATGATCATGATGACCCTGAAGTTCACCGGCCAGGTGCCTTTCCGGCAGGTATATATTCACGGCCTGGTACGGGACGCCGAAGGTCAGAAGATGTCCAAGACTCGAGGCAATGGTCTCGATCCACTGGATCTCATCGACGGTATCTCCCTGGAGGATCTGCTCGAAAAAAGAACCGCCAACCTGACTCAACCCCAGATGAAACCCCGAATCGAGAAAGCCACCCGCCGGGACTTTCCCGAAGGTATCCCTTCGTTCGGAACGGACGCGCTGCGCTTCACCTTCTGCGCTCTCGCCAGTACCGGTCGGGATGTGCGCTTCGATCTGAATCGAGTCGAAGGCTACCGGAATTTCTGCAACAAACTGTGGAACGCGGCGAAATTCGTGTTACAGAACTGTGAGGAAGTGGATCTCAAGGGGCCGCAGGAGCTGAGCATGGCGGATCGGTGGATTCTGTCGAAGACGGCCACCCTGCTGCAGACCTGCGAGCTGGCCATTTCGACCTATCGTTTCGATCTTTATGCGGGCGCGCTCTACGACTTCATCTGGCACGAGTACTGCGACTGGTATCTGGAACTCACCAAGCCGCTGCTGTGGGACGAAGCGGCGGATGCAGCCGCCCTGCGTGGTACCCAATACACCCTGCTCCGGGTGCTCGAAGCACTGCTGCGCACTACCCATCCCGTCATGCCTTTCATCACGGAATCGATATGGCGTGCCAGTGCACCGCTGCTGGAGATCACCGGCCCCACGATCATGCTGCAGCCATTTCCGCAGACGGCGGACTTTCCTGCCGACTCAGAGGCGGAGGCAGCCATCGAGTGGCTGAAGCAGGTGATCGTCGGCATTCGCAACATCCGCGGAGAAGCCAACATCAAACCCAGCACCGAGATCGAAGTTCTGCTGCAGAACGGCGATGCCCAGGACCGGACCCTGGCCCTGGCAACCGACGGACTGCTCAAACGGATGGCGAAAATCAGCAGGATCCGCTGGCTCGACGCTGCGGATACCGCTCCTCCAAACGCCCTGGCGGTAGCTGGAGATCTGAAGATCATGGTGCCCCTGGCGGGACTCATCGATGTGGCTGCTGAAAAGGCTCGCATTGGCAAGGAGATCGAGCGCAAGCGTGCGGAACTGCGGCGCCTCGAAGGAAAACTGGCCAACGCAAGCTTTGTGGCCAAGGCGCCTGCCGCCGTGGTGGACGCGGAACGTGTTAAGGCTGCCGATGCAGCCAGCACCCTGGTCCTGCTGGAGACTCAGCTCAAAGGTCTCGACGAACTGGCCTGAGCGCGGGACCCGCCCGGGCGGGTCTCAGGTCGGGATACTGAGCACCACCTTGCCGAAGGTGGCGTCACTCGCCACCAGGGCGTGGGCACGTTCAACATCCTCGATGGGCATCACGGTTTCGATGATGGGCCGGATCGCACCACTGGCGAACGCAGGCCACACCTCTTCCAGCAGCCGATCCATGATCGCCGCCTTGGCCGCTACCGGACGCGCCCGCAGCGTCGAACCGATGACCTTCAGCCGCTTCATCATCAGCGCACCCAGGTTGATGTCGGTCTTGAGTCCGCCCATCAGACCGATGAGCACAAGCCGCCCCTGCAGCCCGAGGCAGGCGACGTTATCCGGGAAGTAGGCCGCACCCACCGGATCGAGAATCACGTCCACACCGGTATCTGCCCAGGCCTTCACCGCATCGGTGAAAGTGCCGCCGCTGTGTCGATTCCAGCCACCAGCCGCGCCGAGGGCGACACAGCGGCTGATCTTGTCATCGCTGCCCGCAGTCACAAAACAGGGATTGCCCGACTCGCGGCACAGCTGAATGGCGGCAGTACCAACGCCGCTTGCGCCCGCGTGGAGAACGACGCGCTCGCCTTTTTCCAGTCCGGCTTCCATATAAAGATTCAGGAAAGCCGTAGCAAAAACCTCCGGTATGGCAGCCGCCTGGTGCATGTCCAGGCCCGCCGGTATCGGCAGAACCTGCCCCGCCGGCACCACCACTTCCTGGGCATAGCCGCCACCCGCAAGCAGAGCGCACACTCTGTCGCCTACCCGCACGCGGTTGACCCCGTCGCCGATCTCGATGACTTCCCCCGCACACTCGAGACCGAGTATGTCGGACGCCCCCGGTGGTGGCGGATAGCCCCCCGTGCGCTGCACCAGGTCCGCCCGGTTGATGGCGCTGGCCTGCACCGCGATACGAACCTGGCCAGTGCCGATCGCCGGCGCCGGTGCCTCCGCCCAGCGCAGCCGATCACCGTCTGTAAGAATGGCTTTCACTGATTTCCCCCCTGTCCGTCGGTCCCGCCCTGCTTCGGCGCGTCGGATCTGTTATTGCTACCAGGACATCCGCATTTTCACACCGCGATCGTGCAGGTAATGTTTCAGACCGCTGACCCGATAGTCACCGTAGTGAACCATGGACGCCACCAGCGCGGCATCCGCCTTACCTTCGGTGAGGACGTCATACAGATGCTCGGGAAGTCCCGCCCCGCCGGAGGCGATGACCGGAATGCGCACGGCTTCTGCCAGCATCGCCGTGAGAGTCAGCTCGTAGCCGCCGCGGGTTCCGTCCGCGTCGATGGAATTGACCACCAGCTCGCCAGCCCCGAGCTGCTCACCTTCCAGCGCCCAGGCCAGTGCATCGAGCGGAGTCGGCGTGCGGCCGCCGTTGATCACGATCTGATAACCACTGGGGAACTGTGCCCGCTCTGCAGTCGCCACAATGTCCATGGACAGCACGATGTTCTGGGTGCCGATGGCGTCCGCGCACTCCGCGATCAGGGCTGGTCTCTGCACCGCGGCAGAATTCACATTGATCTTCTCTGCCCCGGCAAGCCGCAGGTCCGTGGCATCCGCAACCGTGCGCACGCCCCCGCCGACCGACAGGGGGATGAAGACTTCGGCCGCCACCGCTTCCACCACATCGAGCATGATGTTGCGACGATCGCTGGAGGCCGTGATGTCGTAAAATACCAGTTCATCGAGACCATCCAGATAGTAGGCGCGCGCCTTCTCCACCGGATCCCCGATGTCTTTCGTATCCACGAACTTCACGCTCTTGGCCAGCCTGCCATCCCGCACGTCCAGGCAGGCGATCAGCCGTTTGCTCAGCATGATCGAGCCACCTTCGGCGAAGCATCCTCAGCCATGTCCTCGTGCCCGTCCCACTGGGCGAATCGGCTCAGCAGCTGCAGGCCCACCCGACCGCTTTTTTCCGGGTGAAACTGGGTAGCGAAGTAGTTCTTCTCGCCCACGGCAGAAGCAAACTCGATCTCGTAATCGGTCACAGCAAAGGTCAGCGAGGCGACCGCAGGAACCGGGTAGTAGCCGTGCACGAAATAGAACTCATCGCCGGGCACGATGTCCTGGAGCAGGGGATGGGGTCGGACCACCCGCACCTCATTCCAGCCCATATGCGGAATCTTCAGGTCGCGGCGTTCGAAACTGAAACGTCGAACCCGGCCAGGGAGCAGACCGAGCGTGTGCTGATCGTTCTCCTCCGAATGATCGAAGGAAATCTGCAGGCCCAGACAGATACCCAGCACAGGTCGCCCTGAGGCCAGTACATCTTTCAACGCCTGATCGAGACCGGTGCGCAGCAGCGATTTCATGGCACTGCCCGCCGCACCGACACCTGGAAAGATGACCCGATCGGCATCCCGCACCGCAGTCGCGTCCGCGCTGATGCAGGCATCGAGACCGACTTCGGCACACGCACGCTGCACGCTGCGCAGATTGCCCGCATCGTAGTCGATGATGATGGCGCGCGCCGCACTCATGATTGCCACATGACTTACCGAAGGAGCGCGGATACTATCCCAACACCTTCTCACCTACAAAACTGACCTGGCGGGCAGACCTTTCGAGACAGGCTGGCTGTCACAATCATCAATCCATCCTATCGAAGAGGAGCTGCACTGCTCGTGACTCGAGGCATTCTGCTGGTCAATCTGGGTACACCGGCATCGACTGAAACCAGGGATGTTCGCAAATACCTCGCGGAGTTTCTGATGGACCCCCATGTGGTGGATCTGCCCTGGCCGCTGCGTGCGCTGCTGGTCTACGGTGCGATCCTGCCGCGACGGCCAGGCCGCAGCGCGGCCGCCTACCGCAGTATCTGGGACGCCGCAGGACCTGGCACGGGATCCCCGCTCAAACATTTCAGCCAGGGGCTGCGGCACGCCCTTGAACAGCGTACCGACATGCCCTGCGAACTGGCCATGCGCTACGGCGAACCCGCGCTGGACTCTGCACTCCAGGCGCTGGCTGCGAAAGGCGTGACCCGCACCCTGCTGGTCCCACTGTAT
Source organism: Pseudomonadales bacterium (assembly GCA_041395945.1). Lineage (NCBI taxonomy): Bacteria > Pseudomonadati > Pseudomonadota > Gammaproteobacteria > Pseudomonadales > Pseudomonadales bacterium. The sequence continues at coordinate 636,502 of JAWKZN010000001.1, read as the reverse complement.
CCCCAGCATGCAGCATCCACCCGTACCACGACCATCGAGGCGACGCGCCGCCAGCTGCCTTCCGGTATGACACTGGAAATTCTGCCGCCTTTCTTCAACCACCCGGACTACATCCAGGCCCAGGCCGATCTCATCAGGCGTCATCTGCCGGCGGAATGGGACCATCTGCTGCTCTCCTACCACGGGCTGCCCGAGCGACACCTGACCCGGGCAGATCCCACCGGCGCGCACTGTCTGAAGACCGCCGATTGCTGTGAACGGCCATCCGTCGCTCATGCCACCTGCTATCGGCATCAGGTCCGACGCACATCAGATGCGCTGATCAGTGCCATCGGCCTGGACGCGAGCCGGGTCACCACCAGTTTTCAGTCACGCCTCGGCCGCGCCGCCTGGCTGACCCCCTACACGGACGCCACTCTGCAAGCACTGGCGGGCCAGGGTGTGCGGAAACTGGTGGTGGCCTGCCCTGCCTTCGTCGCGGACAATCTGGAAACCCTCGAAGAGATCGGCATCGCCGGTCGCGAGCAGTTCCTGGCAGCCGGTGGTGAGTCCTTCACCCTGGTGCCCTGCCTCAACGACGACGAAGCCTGGATCAGCGCACTGAGCGCCTGGTGTCTGGACCGGCCCGAAGCGGTCGCCCTCAGGCAGGATTGATCTCGAATCCGCTGACCGGGAAATGCACCATGATCTCACCGGCCGCCGGATCCTCTCTCCCGATCACGATCTCGTGTGCCGACAACCCGAGCAGTCGACCGCTCACCGGGATCCGGCCGTAGTCCACCGGCGCCACCGTGACAGGATCACCCGGCTTCAGATCCGGCCGCTCGACTGAATCCAGTTCCGGCAGCACCGGAGTGCTGCTGCGACCATGCTGCAATGCTTCGGCGGTGGTCATCCCGCTCGAACGCCCGTGGCCGAAGGCCGCCATGCGCTGCATCCAGGCGTCCACTGCGCCGAACGGCCGGATCAGAGCGGCGTTCAGCGGATTGTTATTGAGAAACCACAGGCAGTGATACACGGAGAAATCCGCAATGCTGGGTGCTTCGCCGAAAAGGAAGGGTTCCGCTCGCAGCGACGAGTCGAGCTCCACCAGCGCTTCGGTCAGGGCACCCGCAGCCGCACTCACCGGAAGTGCCGCGATCGCCCGGCCGCCGCTGAGTTCTGCCCGGTCCCGCTGAAATGCGGCGACCTGCTCGGCACTGAGCCTGCCGAACAGCAGTGCGGCCGCCTCGGGGCGGAAATTCATGGTCACCGCAATCTGAAACAGGGTCGTGTCCGCCCATTCCGCAGTACGGGTGGCAGCAAAGCCCGCTGTATACAGCGACCAGTCGTCTGCCGATCGCGCCAGCGCCCGGCCGATGATGCGGGAATCACAATAGACGTTCGCATCGATCTGCAGCACGGGCGTCTTGCGATAACCGCCGGTCAGCGGCATGAGATCCGGCCGCGGCATCACATTGGAGATGATCACCGAACGCCAGTCGAGATCGTGATAGCCGAGCAGGAGGCGGACCTTTTCCGAGAAAAGGGATTCAGGGTAGTGATGCAGGATGATCATCGTTACTTCAGGCTCCGTTGGAAGGTGATGGGGTCCGCAGTCGGTACTGATCGCACCAGCGCATGGTGATCGATTCGGACCGAAAAATCAGATCAGCCGCACCAGTCGCGAAGCAATCCGATAGAAATTCTGCACCAGCGGCTGGGAGAACATGGATTTCCGGGCGACGAAACGCACCGGACGGTTGACTCCGGCATCCCGCAGATCGATCCACGAGGATTCCTTCACACCCAGGGTGCGCGCGACACCGGCCGGTACCAGACCATGTCCGAAACCGGCCAGCGCCATCTGGGCCACCGCAAAAAAAGATTCGAGCGAGACCTGGCGGTTGAGGTTGAGCCTTCGCATATCGTCTTCGATGGACTGCCAGGCGCCGGAGCGGGATTCGATGGTGATCACATCCAGCGGTTCACCAATGCGGTATTCGAGCGGTGTGAGTTCTGCGGGCAGGATGACCATGGGCTCGAGCCGGATGACCTCGCTCTGCAGATCCGTATCCGAATCGGGTGAGCCGGTGCAGATCCCCACCATGTATTCACCCGAGCGGAGCCGGTCGAGAACCACCGGCGATCGCTGGGCGTGCACCGTAAACTCCACTTCGGGCATTTCCTTGTGCACGTCCGCAAACAGCCGCGGGCCCCAGCTGCACAAAATGGCTTCCGAGACACCGACGATGATCTTGCCTTTGCGCAGCGCATTGTCTTCGAGAAACACACTGCGCAGTTCCGAGATCAGTGGCGTGACCTTTTCCACCAGGCGGGTGCCGTGGTGGGAGAGCACCACCCGGCGTCCGTCCCGTTCGATGAGGGCGCGATCGTAGTAGCGCTCCAGCGCGGCGATCCGCTTGCTCACCGCGGACTGGGACACCTTCAGCTGGGTGGCGGTTTCCATCATGGTGCCCGTCTTCGACAGCATCACCAGGGTTTCTAGGTTTTCGATCATGGCCAATTAATCATTTCCAACAACGACAGGATCATATTCCAATCATTCGCTTTTTTCATGATATGGCCCCCAGGCATCCTGCTTCGCCATGACACTCACCCTGACTCTGCTGCTGCTGGTCTCCGTGCTGGCCACCAGCGCCATCTCCGGCGTGCTCGGCATGGCCGGTGGCATGATCCTGATGGCCATTCTGGTGTCTACGGTCTCGGTCTCCGCTGCCATGCTCATTCACGGCGCGGTGCAGGCGACCTCCAACGGCTCCCGGGCCTGGTTCCTGCGCAGCCACATCCAGTGGCACATCCTGCCTGCTTACTGCCTGGGTGCCGCCGTCGCCTTTGGCGGCTTCAGCGCCCTGACCCTGGTACCGGATACCGGCATCGTACTCATCGCCATCGGACTGTTTCCCTGGCTGGCCAGAGTGCTGCCAAAACTCCGCGGCCTGGATGTCTGCCACAAACCCACCGCCGTCGTCTGCGGCCTGGTAGTAACCGCGGCCCAGCTTCTCGCCGGTGCCTCCGGTCCGCTGCTGGACGTGTTCTATCTCAACGCCCGATTGAATCGCTTCGAGATCATCGCCAGTAAGGCCTTCACCCAGACCCTGGGCCATCTGCTGAAGCTGGTGTACTACGGACTGATCATCGGTGTCACCGAGGACATCGCGGTGGCCTTCTACGCAACCGCCATGGCGGTTGCCGTGGTCGGCACCCGTCTCGGCACCCGGCTGCTGGAACACTGGGACGATGCCCGGTTCCGGACGGTGAGTGGTCGCATCATTCTGGTGATTGCGACGGTCTGCCTGGTCAAGGGCGTGCTGGATCTGCTTCAGTAGTCCCGATCCGAAGTCGAGTCCAGACTTGCTCAGTGAGGCATTGGAAAGTGCGTGCGTTCGATTCGAGTGATCTGATGTCAGTCAGGCGCCCGTGAGGCGGATACACGAGAGCCGCGCGCTCCAGCGCCGGGAGATATCAGCCGCGCAGAGCGGCTTCAGTCGCCATCGGAGGAGATACAGGGAGAGTACCGGTCACGAACACCGCAGGCTCTCGCCGGCAGACCCCGCCTAGACCGGCTTCACCACAAACAGCAGATCCCCCGCATTCACCTGCTGCCCCGTCGCCATGTTGATGCGGGTGATCTCGTACTCCTTTTCGCTGTCGTAGAGAACCACCTCGCCATTGAAATCCGCCAGCTTCAGCGGAGTGAAGATCTTCATGGCTTCGAGCTGGGCGATGGTGTCACCGACTTTGACCTTGTCACCGACATTCACGTATTCCGGCTCGGTTGGTGTCGGGGTGGTGTAAAAAATCGCGGTCGCAGGTGAGAGCACCTTCAGTTCCTCACTGTCGGCGATCTGAATCGCTTCCACCCCGATGGCGCCATGCACCTTACCGGCAGACGCCTCGATATCCCGAATCAGTTCCTGGGCGTCCAGGCGGGCGAGCAGCTTCGGCAGGTAGTCCGTGTCATAAACTCCATCCCGGAATACCGAATCCGTCAGCACCCGCTTGAGCAGCGCAATGTTGGTGCTGATGCCTTCGATCCGGACCCGATCGAGATAACTGCGCAGTTTTTCGATGGCGCTGATGCGATCGGCAGCGTGAACGATGACCTGAGCCACCATGCTGTCGTAGAAGGGCGAAACAAACTTGCCCCGGGAGACCGCGGCGATGATTTCCACACCCTCTTCTTCCGGGAAGTCACAGACTGTGACCGCGCCAGGCTGAGGGCGGAAAACCAGTCCTTTCTTGGTCATTTCCACCCGTTCGGCATTCACCCGGGCTTCGATGGCATAGCCGTTGCGCGCCGGTTCGAGATGAGCGATGGAGGCACCGGAGGCGATGCGGAACTGTTCCGCCACGATGTCCACTCCGGATACCCACTCGGTCACCGGATGTTCGACCTGCAGACGGGTGTTCATCTCCATGAAGTACACCGCGTCGGCGTGCAGGTCATAAATGAACTCCACGGTACCGGCGCCCACATAGGCTACTTCGTCTGCCAGGGCACTGGTGTAGGCAAACACGGCTTCCCGCAGCCGGTCAGGCAGCATCGTGGAATCCGACTCTTCGAAGACTTTCTGCTTGTCCCGCTGGACACTGCAGTCGCGTAAGCCCAGTACCCGGGTGTTGCCATGGGTGTCACGCAGCAGCTGAACTTCAATGTGCCGCAGAGAAGTGACGTAGCGCTCCAGGTAGACGTCGCCATTGCCGAAGGCCGCACGCGCCTCCACCGTGACCCGGGCAAACAGTTCACGGAAATCTTCTGCGGCATGCACCACCTGAATGCCTTTCCCGCCGCCGCCGTGCACAGCCTTGATCAGCACCGGGAAGCCGATCTCTTCCGCCACCGCAGCTGCGGCTTCCACATCGGTGAGAATGCCGTGACTGCCGGGCACCACCGGAACCTTGAGACGCAGCGCCGTATTGATTGCGTTGGACTTGTTGCCCATGGTTTCCATCGACGAAACCGGTGGTCCGATGAAGTTGATGCCGTGACTGCGGCACAGTTCCGCAAACTGGGCATTTTCTGAGAGGAAGCCGATACCTGGGTGGAGTGAATCTACCCGCTCCTGTTCCGCAACCCGCACCACACTCATGGCATTAAGATAACTTTCATCCGGCGTGTTGCCGCCAATACAGACGAGCCGATCCCTCGGCAGCAGCTGATCGACACAGGCGGACTCCATATCCGGATCCGACTGCACCAGCACCACCTCGATATCCTGCTGCTGGGCAATCCGGATGAGCTTGGCCGCTGTGCAGCCCCGGGCGTGTATCAGCGTGCGGCGCACAGGCCGTATCAGATCCCTATCCGTGTAGCGCGGCTGATGTGCGACAACCACCGGCCCTTCGTTGCTCAACACGCCTGCCACCACCCGCTCGACCACATCGGTCACAGTTTCTTCGGGCACCGGAATGTCCGGATCAATCGACTTCAGCGCATCGTCGAGTTCCGGGTGAAAGGGGTGCTTCACCAGACCCTGCATGGCACCCGGTACCGAGGACAGGTAATTGGAGAGAATGGAGTTCAGCGGCAGATAACTGGGCACCACGATCTGTCCCGCGAAGGGCATCACCGTGCCGCTGAGATAGTAAGTCTGTACCAGTGGGTGAGTGACGAAGCTGGCCTGGGCGCCACCTGTGCAATCCCCATAACCGAACACGATCACCGGCAGGTCATGATCCCGCACGAAGCGGGTGATCCGATCGTTCACCGCAGCCATGGAAAACAGCGCGCCGGCGCCTTCCTTGGTCTGCATGCCGCCGGAAGAAATGAAGCAGATTACCGGCAGATGCTGCTGGGCACATTCCACGAGCAGCTTGCAGAATTTTACGGCGCTGGCCATATCGAAGGAGCCGGCCTGGAAGTCGACGTTGGAGACGATCACCCCGGCCCTGACCTTTTTCGTGGGGCCCTTGAAGGTCGCGATACCCGACACGATCCCGCAGGGTGGAACATTCTTTGCCAGCGCCTGTTCGATCGACACCCGGAATCCGGGAAAGCCCCGCGGATCCGAGCTGAGCAGATCACCGTAATACTCCTGGAAGTCCTCGAAAAAAGTATCGATGAAGTGCTGATAGCCGGTGAGGCGCTGGTTCTTGGAGTCCCGCAGCACGTTCTGCAGCAGCAGGTCCTTGTAGGCCATGTTCAGCCTGTTCCAGAAGTCCTTGCGGCGACCGATGTTGCGCGGCGCGATCTTGCCCTGGTACGCCTTGCCATCCCGTTCGGATTGCACGAACGAAAGCAGCAGGTGGTCGAACAGATGGGTGACCACCACAAACAGCGCATCGGAAAGATGGGGGAAGGCGACCTTCTTCCACTCTTCCACCGCGCGGAAGAAGTTGGCCTGTTTGGGCATCCGCTGTACCCGCAGATACCAGTTGATCATCTGTTCGCGCAGTCGCGCCTGACGGGTCTTCAGATCCGCATTGTCATGGGTGCTCATGGTCACCCCGGCGGCTGCGAAGCCCAGCGTGCTGTCGATCAGCTCAGACAGTGAACGCTTCGACAGGCTCTGCCCCACCTGGGCTTCTTCGGCGATGCGGTCGAGATTGGCAATGATCTGATCGTAAACGGAGTCAAACAGCAGCAGGTTTTCACACTCGGAGATGAAATCCGCGCGCAGGTCTTCTTCGAGCAGGATGTCCAGCACAGTCAGCTCACTGAACGGCACCGTTCCTCTGTCCGTCTGGGGTGCTGCGATCAGCCCTTCGAAGCGTGTACTGAGCAGACGCCGGTTGGCGACGATGGTGGATGCTTCCGCGCGGGGTTCCACATTGCCGCTTCCCTCGTCCAGAGACGGGCCGATGATGGCGAGATTGAGTTCCACGGTAAGCTGGGAAACGAGGTACTGATCGGACTTCTCCGACAGATTCGTGGAAGTCAGCAGCTTCTTGCCTTCGTGGGAAAAACTCTGTCGCAATTTCGGCAGCAGATCCGCACCCTGGCTGCGCAATGCCTTGATCAGTGAACGGGAATTACTGATGTCTGACACCCGGAGAATCTGCCGCACCTCTTCGGGCCGTTCGAGCAGATCCTTCAGAGCACGAAGATTGCCGACAGAGTCCGACTTCCAGCGGTTGTAGAGAAACACACCCACCACAGACAGCACAGCAGAACGGGCATCCGCATAGTTCTTGCGGGGTTCGCCGAACAGCAGCTGGGCGATGCGTCCGCGCTCATCGTGTACGGCCTGCTTCTTTTCGGTGTAATTCTTCCAGGCTTTCGACAGCGCATCGTCATAGACCACCCGGTCAGGATCCTGGAGCCACTTGAGAAAGGTCATGCGCCTTTCCAGATCGGCCCGTTTGTCGAGCTCGCCCTTGGGCAGTTCCTGATTGGAAAGGCGCCCGTACTGCTTGGTGCTGGTGGCCTTGATACGCTGCCTGACCCGCAGATAACGCAGGTAGCGATAGGCAACCCCGAACACGTTCAGATACTCCGTGGGGTTGCGCGTGATGCGCATCGAGGCTTTGGTCTGTACCTGCTGCAGGCTCTCCGAGGGATTCAGATAACGCTGCAGGCTCTGCCGGTAGTGGTCCAGAATGTAGGGATTACGGGCAACAAACTCCTTTGTGCTGTCTTCCACCCGCATCAGCCCGGCCACGATTGCCTTGCGCAGATTGTCCACACTGGCATCACCGGGGGCATAGTCGATCACCCCGTCGATATTGCCCTGCACGAACAGCTCGTAGGCAGACAGCCCCACGTATTTCGCACATTCCTGCCAGGACAGATTCAGGCGCCGCGCGATGCTCGCGAGGCCGCGCGGCTGGATGGTGCTGAAGACGCTGTCCCGCACCGCCAGGATCATGTTGCTCGCCGCCAGCGGAATTGCTCCGCCAGAGTAACCGAGACCAAACACCACACCAACGTTGGGTACATCCACATTGCTGGCTTCGGCAATCAGCCGGGAGATACTGTGCGCCTGATTATTGCGGTTGGCCTCTTCCTTCGGATCTGCACCGGGCGTATCCATCAGGGTGACGATGGGGATGCGCCGCTGTGAACAGTTGCGGATGCGCTCGGCGGCCAGCAGATGGTGCTTGGGGCCCCACTCCCCATTGCGTACCGAGCGATCCTGGGCAATGAACTGCACCAGGCGCGGCTCGCCGTCGAATTCCATCTCCACACTCGCCGCGAAGAACGGGCCTTCGGACTGCTCTTCGACGACCTGCCCGAGCTGGCGGATCACTTCGGGGGTTGCCGGGCGCCCCGGATCTTCGGCACGCGCAACCACTTCTTCGATATAGGAGTCGACATCGAGGCGATTGAGATGCTCCTGACGACGGAAAATCTCCCGCCGGCCGAGGCAACCCGGTAAAGCCGCATCGCCACCCGTGCTGGGGAACAGCGAGAAATCCTGCGCAAGGCTCTCGGCGATCAGATAGAGCCGGTCGCCTTCCTGTATCTGCTTATTATTCACGGCTTCTTTTTCACGGCTTGATAATCACGTGTGGTTGATCACAGCTTGTCTTTCGCGGCTGCCAATGACAGCTTATTCACGGCTGTAACAAAGGTATAGAATTGGCCGGTACTCTAGCCAGTTGCGGGATTGAAGGCAAACTGACAAAAAGACTCGTAACTTAAAGAAAACATTGAATTTTATTCTCGCTCTCAGATCCGCGTATCGGATCGGGACAGGGTCCGGGTGAACGCCCGGGCAGGCGTCCGGGAAAACGGCTGCCCATGACCGGACATATTCTCAACCCACTCCCATCGGCAATAAGAAAACACTATGAGCAGACCCGACACGCTGAATTGCACCGTTCTGACCATCTCAGACACCCGTACCCCTGCAGAAGACACATCCGGAGCGCTGCTTGCCGAACTGCTGCAGGCTGACGGCCATCATCTCAGTGCCCGGGAACTGGTGAAGGACAACATTTATGAGATCCGCAGGGTGGTATCCCAGTGGATCGCCGACCCCGGGATCAGGGTAATCATCACCACCGGCGGTACCGGCTTCACCGGCCGTGACAGCACACCCGAAGCCCTGCTGCCCCTGTTCGACAAAACCATCGACGGCTTCGGGGAGCTTTTCCGGCAGATCTCCTATGACGACATCGGCGCATCGACCATCCAGTCACGCTGTGTCGGCGGACTTGCCAACGCGACGCTCATCTTCGCTCTGCCCGGTTCCAGCAATGCCGTGCGTACCGGCTGGGAAAAGATCCTCAGGCTGCAGCTGAACATCAATACCCGACCCTGCAACTTTATCGAACTGATTCCGCGTCTGAACGAACGCTGAGGAGCCAAGCATAGTGACCGTCTACATACTCGATGCCGCACGCACACCGATCGGAGCCTTTCAGGGAGCGCTGTCTGCGCTCAGCGCTCCTGAACTTGGCGCACACGCAGTCAGTGCGCTGCTTGCACGATCCGGATTTCCTGCGGATCGGGTCGATGAAGTGATCCTCGGCAACGTCATCAGCGCCGGGCTCAAACAGGCACCCGCCCGACAGGCGATGCGCATTGCCGGACTCCCGGACAGTTGTGCCGCTCTCACCGTGAACAAGGTCTGTGGCTCAGGCATGAAGGCAACCATGCTTGCCTGCGATCTGATCAATGCGGGGAGCGCCGGCACCATCATCAGTGGCGGTATGGAGAGCATGACCAACGCTCCCTACCTCCTGCCGAAGGCCCGTGGTGGTCAGCGCATGGGACACGGTCAGGTTCTGGATTCCATGTTTCTCGACGGTCTCGAAGATGCCGAAACAGGTGCTGCCATGGGCGCCTTCGCCCAGGCTACGGCGGACGATCACCAGCTCACCCGGGAAAGTATGGACGCGTACGCGATCGAGTCGCTGAAGCGGGCACGAACCGCCATCGAGGAGGGCCTGCTGCACTCGGAAATCGAGCCGATCAGCATCGGTGAGGTTCAGATCCGCGACGACGAACAACCCGGTCGAGCAAAGATCGAACGTATTCCGACCCTGCGACCCGCATTCAAAGCGGACGGCACCATCACCGCGGCCAACTCGAGTTCGATTTCAGACGGCGCGTCAGCCCTCCTGCTGTGTTCGGAAACCGCTGCTGAGGGTCACCAGCCCCTGGCTCGAATCGTCGGCCATGCGACCCACTCCAGACATCCTAGCGAGTTCACGATCGCCCCTGTCGGTGCCATCTCGAAGCTGCTGGAGCGTATCGGCTGGGATGTGGCGGATGTGGATCTGTTCGAGATCAATGAAGCCTTCGCCATGGTTACCATGCTCGCAATCAGCGAACTGAAACTGGATCCTGCCAGGGTCAATGTCTGTGGCGGTGCCTGCGCGCAGGGTCATCCGATCGGCTCCACCGGCAGCCGGCTCATTGTCACCCTCGCACATGCGCTGCACCGGCTCGGCAAACGCCGGGGTGTCGCCGCCCTGTGCATCGGCGGTGGCGAAGCGACAGCCATCGCCATCGAACGATGAGCCGTGCCAGCGCCGGACCGCGGTGGCACAAGCCTGAGGCTGTGCCTACAATGCGGCGGCTCAACCGGCTAAGGATCATCGAAGTTTGAAAAGACTGCCCGTCATCGTGGGTTTCGGAGGCATCAATCCGGCTGGCAGGGTGTCTTTTCATCATGCCTACCGCCGCATGGTAGTGGACGCCCTGGGTGCCACCGATCGCAGCCGTACCTACGCCAGCCTCGGCACATTGATGGGGTTGAGCGACACCGACCTGCCCCGGACCCGCTCCTACATCAATGACCACACACTGATCCGGCGTATCGAGTTGTGGGATCCAGACCAGGTACTCGTGCACTGCGCCACCCGTCTGAATTCCCAGGATGCGGAAGCGCCACAGCGATTTCTTGTCAGCAAGCGCCAGCTGCCAGAGCACATACCCGCACACTGGACCGTTGAATCGGTGGACGAAAAAGTCGCGAAAGTGACGGTGGCTGGTGAACTCGAGGTCATGCTGCCGGATCTGCGCAGGTCCCGGGTCACCAGCGCGGGGCAACTGCCGACTGGCTTCGAACCGGGCCAGCGCTATCCTTCGCGTAATCATCCCAGGGGCCTGCAGTTGACCGTGTTTGGCGCATCCGACGCGTTGCGCTCAACCGGCATCGATGTCACCGATCTCAAGAATGCCGTCCATCCGGATGAAATCGCCGTCTACTCGGGCAGCGCGATGGGCCAGCTCGACAACGATGGCTACGGCGGCCTGTTCCAGAATTCTCTGCTCGGCCGCAGACCGACTTCGAAGAACGTAGCGCTGGGTCTGAACGAGATGCCGGGTGATTTCATCAACGCCTATGTGCTGGGATCCACCGGCGGCGCTGCGGGCATCATCGGGGCCTGCGCAACCTTTCTCTACAACGTGCGCCATGGCATCGAAGACATCATGGCCGGGCGCAAACGCATCGTGATCGTCGGCAATTCAGAAGCCCCGGTAGTGCCCGAAGTCATCGAAGGCTACCGGATGATGGGGGCGCTGGCGGAGGATGAGCAACTCATGGCGCTCGATGGCAGCGAGCGCGCCGACAACCGCCGGGCCTGCCGGCCTTTCTCGAGCAACGCAGGATTCACCGTGGCCGAATCCGCCGTCTATACCGTGATCATGGACGATGCACTCGCCCTCGAGCTCGGCGCACGGGTACTCGGATCTGTCGCCGGTGTGTTCGTGAACGCCGATGGCTATAAGAAATCCATCCCCGGCCCCGGCATCGGCAACTATCTGACCGTCGGCAAGGCACTGGGGCTGGCGCGGGCGATCCTCGGCGAAGCCGGCGTGCGCAGGGCGACACACATGCAGGCCCACGGTACCGGGACACCCCAGAACCGGGTCACCGAATCACACATCCTCAACGAGATGGCGAAACTGCATGGCATCGAGCGCTGGCCGGTCGCCGCCATCAAGGCCTACGTCGGCCATTCCATGGCCCCTGCCGGTGGCGATCAGCTCGCCGCGGTACTGGGCACCTGGGCCCACGATCTGCTGCCGGGCATCACCACCATCGATCACATCGCCGAGGACGTGCACGACTCGAATCTGCTGCTGCCCCTGCAACATGTGGAACTCGAACCCGGCACACAGCAGGCGGCATTCATCAACTCCAAAGGTTTCGGCGGCAACAACGCAACCGGCCTTTTCCTTGCACCCGGGCTCACCGAGCGCATGCTCAGCCGACGCTTCGGGGAAAAGGCCATGCTCGCCTACCGGCGACGCCACGAAGCGGTGGCGGCTGCCGCCAGCGACTATGACCGGCGCGCCGACAGCGGCGAGATAGCGCCCATCTATCGGTTCGGCGAAGGGGTGCTCGAAGGTGAGGATCTGACCATCGGGTTGAATGAAATCGGGATACCCGGTTTCGCCAGGCCGGTCCGCACGGATCTCGACAATCCCTGGCCGGATATGGGCGGGAGCGACTGACCGGCGGCCTCTCCGACCGGCACAGAAAGCGATCTCAGTGCATGGATTCGCTGGCTTTGCCCAGTGCGGCCAGCCGTCGCTGCAGCACGGTGGTCAGTTCCGGCTGCACTCTCCCAGCCAGATCGATTGCCTCCGTCAGACTCGACTTCGCCATCTGCACCGCACCCAGACGCAGCCACAGCTCACTGCGTTCGAGCGCCAGCGCGACATCATCCGGACTCACCGCACGCTGACAGTCGAGTAGGTCCAGAGCCAGATCCCAGCGACTTACCCGGGCGTGGTGCTGCCTGACGTTGTTCAGCATCCGCTGCAGCACGGCGACCGGTGATGCCGGGGCAAACGCGGCGGCCCGCCCGGTGTCCGGAATGCCGGCCAGTTTCTGCCAGTGTTCCGCTGCAGTAGGCCGCATCTCGAAGGGGTCGATGAGGTTGTCGCGCACACTGACCAGAAAGTGACCGGGAAAACCGATGCCGCTGGCCCGGGCACCCATGGCTCTGGCGACTTCTATCAGCACGATGCCCAGCGTGATGGGAATTCCGCGGCGGCGCTCCAGCACCCTGTCGAGACGGCTGTTGTCCAGTGAGCCATAGTCGCTGCGGTTGCCACTGAAACCTTCGCGCGCGAGGAACTCCCAGGGCGCCTCCGGTTGGTCGCATTGCCGGGCCAGGTCGCAGAGGGTGCCACGGATCCGCCCTGCATCGATCCGCTGATCCAGCAGTGCATTGAGGAGCAGCGCGCCGTCGAGCTCAGAACCTGCAGGGTCTGCCGCGAAGGCCCGGAAGGGTGCGATTACCGATTCATCCACGGCACCGCCCTGTCAGAGTGGATCGAGGCCAGTTGTGCTGCCCCCTTATTCCACAGGTGCTCACGCAGTCAGGAGATGGGACACTGTGCTGATGAGTTCCTGGCGTCCAAAGGGTTTTGCCAGGGTGGCATTGGCGCCGATGAATCGAGCCGTTTCGAGATAGTCGGTGGGACCGACCCGGCCCCCACCGGAAATCGCGATGATCGGCATGCGGCTGTGATGCCGGCGGATATCGGCGATGGTCTCGAGGCCTTCCTTCTCCGGCATGATCAGATCGGTGATCACCAGATCGAAGTAATGATCGCGGATCTGCTCCACCGCCTGCTGACCATTCTCCGCTACTGCCACGGTATGGCCCTCGAGGCGCAGCATTTCGCTCATCACCTCCAGCACCTGGGTATCATCGTCCACGACCAGAATCGTGCTCATAGGGGTTACCACCATCAGACCGAGCCATTTAACCAGATATTGACTCTCCGGAGTCTAGTACAGGATCACATCCGTTGTAGTTGACTCAGTGTTCCCGGGTCTTTGAAAACTGGATTTCCGGCCAGCGTTCTTCCACCAGCATCAGATTGGCGCGGGTGGGCGCCAGATATGTCAGGTAGCCGCCGCCGTCGATGGCGAGCTGGTCCTCGTGCTTCTTCCGGAAATCGGCCAGGATTTTCGCATCCTGGCAGTGCACCCAGCGTGCCGAGTGGATATTGGCGTCTTCATAGACGCAGTCGGCGCGATATTCCTCCCGCAAGCGGAAGGCCACCAGATCGAACTGCAGTACCCCCACAGCACCCACCACGGTTTCGTTGCGCGTCAACGGCCGGAAAATCTGGCTGGCGCCCTCTTCAGCAAGTTCGCTGAGACCCTTGTCGAGCTGCTTGGTGCGCAGCGGGTCGCGCACCCTGACACGCCGGAACAGTTCCGGTGCAAAATTCGGAACACCCTTGAAGCTGAGAATCTCACCTTCGGTGAAAGTATCGCCGATCTGAATGGTGCCGTGATTGTGCAGGCCGATGATGTCGCCCGGGAACCCCTCCTCCGCCTGCTGCCGGTCACCGGCCATGAAGGTCACCGCGTCACTGATCTTCACGTCTTTGCCGAGACGCACATGACGCATGCGCATGCCGTGCCGATAGTGACCGGAACAGACGCGAAGAAAGGCAATCCTGTCCCGGTGTTTCGGGTCCATGTTCGCCTGAATCTTGAACACGAACCCGGTAAAGGCTTCCTCGGCCGGGTCGACCGTGCGGCTGTCCGCCTCCCGGGGCAATGGCGCAGGAGCGGTGGCGACAAATCCTTCGAGCATCTCCTCCACACCAAAATTGCCCAGTGCCGTACCGAAGTACACCGGAGACAGTGTCGCGCCGAGGTAGTCTTCCCGGTTGAATCTGTGGCTCGCACCCTTCACCAGTTCGATCTCGGCCATGAAGTTATCGAATTCATCGGCCAGGTAGACGCGCGCCTCCTCACTGTCCAGACCCTGGATAGCGCGGTACTTGTGGATGTGATGACCGTGACCCGAGGCATAGCAGATGATCCGATCCTCTGCCAGTTGGTAAATGCCTTTGAAGTGGCGCCCCATGCCGATGGGCCAGGTCATTGGCGCGCACTGGATCTGCAGAATGTCTTCGATCTCGTCGAGCACTTCGATGGGATCCCGAATCTCCCTGTCCATCTTGTTGATGAAGGTGACGATGGGTGTGTCCCGCAGGCGGCACACCTCCATCAGTTTGATCGTGCGGGGTTCGACACCCCGGGCGCCGTCTATCACCATCAGCGCGGAATCGACCGCTGTAAGGGTTCGATAGGTGTCTTCGGAGAAGTCCTCGTGACCGGGGGTATCGAGCAGATTGACGACCGCGTCCCGATAGGGGAACTGCATGACAGAGGTGGTCACGGAAATGCCCCGCTGCTGTTCCATCGCCATCCAGTCCGAGGTGGCATGACGATCGGACTTGCGCGCCTTGACCGTGCCGGCAAGCTGAATCGCGTTGCCGAACAGCAGCAGCTTCTCGGTCATCGTGGTCTTCCCCGCATCCGGGTGAGAAATGATCGCGAAGGTACGCCTGGCGCGCAGTGCCCGCTGAAGACGAGCGGCGCCGGCGGGTGGGACCGAAGACATGGCGTGGTTTCCGTAAAAAGCGCGCGATTATACCTGGGTGCGGCTCGACTGGCGGAAAAAGGCTTCCAGATCCAGGACCATCACCCGGGCGTCTTCCCGGCCTTTATCAGCGGGGTAGTAGTTTTTCCGTAATCCGACTTCCACGAAGCCGAGGGATTCGTAGAGCCGTGCTGCGATCAGGTTGGACGGGCGCACTTCGAGAAACAGAGCATCCGCGCCTGCAGCACGCGCGCAATCCAGTGCATGGAGCGTCAACGTGCGCCCGTAGCCGTGGCCCTGGCTCTCGCGACGGACACAGACATTGAGCAGATGCGCCTCACCGGCACCCGGGGTGATCACCAGGTGCCCGACCAGCGTGCCATCGACACTGCCGACCCAGCATTCCTGCTCTTCATTCAGACAGTCGCTGAAGATACCCCGGGTCCAGGGATAGGCGTAGGCGCTGAATTCGTTACTCACAACCGCATCGAGATCGTCGGCCGTCATCGCGCGAAGCCTGATCACGATGCCGTGCGCGGTGTCCGGGCGCCTTGCGCTGCCACCTGACGGATCTGCAGCCAGAGCGCCTTCTTCAGATCCGCTTCGAGGAGCAGCTGGTCGAGGCGCGGCATCATCAGTACCGATTCCGGCCACTGCAGATCCGGCACCCGCTCACACATCCGGCTGCACACCAGCAATCGGACAGCACCACTGTCTCCGAGCTGCTTATCGATGAAGGCCGCCAGCGAACGGCCGGCATGGCCGGTACCCGGTTCGAGACCCGGATGCGGCCAGCTGAAGACGACCTGCTGCGGTGATCCGGCGCCACCGAGCGCCCTGAGCAGATCACAACAGAAGCGCAGGGGAAAACGCTGTTCGGGTGCTTCCACCAGCATCAGCGTGCCGGTGTCTCTGAGGCAGACGACGGTGAACGGTTCCACCGCAGCGGCTGCCACAGCGGCAGCAGGGGCCTCAGGCGTGCCGGATCGGGTGGGGCGTGCAGCGGTGTCGGGAGATTCCGTTACAGGGACAGGGGGCGTCGCCACCCGGCCTGCCGGGTTGCGCGGGCGCCAGACGTCGATCCCCATCAGTCGTAGCAGGCGGGCGGTTTCCATAACGCCGGCATTGTACACTTCAGCCCGCCTCTGCTTAAGGAATACAGGCTCAACCATGAAGTACCTGACTGACGACGTCCGCATCACCGGCATGGAAGAAGTCATCGCTCCAGCCGAGCTGATTGCGCAGCTGCCCATCGATGATGCGGCATCGGAACTGATTTTCTCCACCCGCGCCCAGATCAGTCAGATCCTCCGGGGTGAGGACCCGCGGCTGCTGGTGGTGATAGGACCCTGCTCCATACACGATCCGAAGGCGGCTCTGGAATACGCTGACCGACTGGCCAAGATTGCCGCCGAACTGAAGGATCAGCTGCACATCATCATGCGGGTCTATTTCGAGAAACCCCGCACCACCGTGGGCTGGAAGGGACTGATCAACGATCCCCATCTCAACGATTCCTGCGACATCAACCACGGCCTGGCAATGGCACGCGGCGTGCTGCGGGACATCACCGCACGGGGGCTGGGCACCGGGACAGAGTTTCTTGATCCAATCACCCCGCAGTACCTGGGCGATCTGGTCAGCTGGGGCGCAATCGGTGCGCGCACCACGGAAAGCCAGGTCCACCGTCAACTGGCTTCCGGGTTGAGCTGCCCGATAGGATTCAAGAACAGTACCGATGGTTCCATTCAGGTGGCGGTCGACGCCATCGGCAGCGCCGCACACCCCCACGTATTCCTGTCCGTGACCAAGCAGGGCCATTCAGCGATCTTTTCGACCGCCGGCAACGAAGACTGCCACGTGATTCTTCGTGGCGGTGGTGGCAAGTCCAACTACGACAACCCTTCCGTGCACTATGCGAGTCGTCTTCTCGAGCAGGCCGGGCTCAACAACCGGGTGATGATCGACATGAGTCACGCCAACAGCGACAAGGATTTCCGCAAGCAGCTCAAGGTCTGTGACGACCTCTGCCGACAGATCAGCCAGGGCGAGAACCGCATTTTCGGTGTGATGATCGAGAGCAATCTCGTCGAAGGCAAACAGAAGATCGGCAGACCGGCTGAAATGACCTATGGACAGAGCATCACGGACGGCTGCCTGTCCTGGGAAGACAGCGAGCGCTGTCTGCGCGCACTTGCCGAAGCATCAGACGCCCGCCGCGCGTTGACGGAGCCACTTCAGGCGCAACCGATCCGCGATGAGGATTAAATAGATCAGCAGGTAAGCGATGGGTTCGCCGTAGCCGTCCTTCGTCAGCCACCACAGATGCAGCAGCGCCAGACCGCAGATCGGATAGATCAGCTGGTGGAGATTACGCCAGCGCAGTTTCAGTCGCCGCTGCCAGCCGTTGGTGCTGGTGATCGCAAGCGGTATGAGCAGCGCCAGCGCGAGAAATCCCGCGATGATGTACGTACGTTCTGTGAGGTCTTCAAGTATCAGTGCCCAGTCGAATTCGGCGAGCAGACCGAGATAGGCGCAGAAGTGCAATCCGACGTAAGTGAAGGCGAACAGACCCAGCATGCGTCGTACCCGCAGCAGGCGCGGCTGATTAAACAGCCGCCGCAGGGTCGATACCGCGAGGGTGGCAAGGAGCAGCCGGATCGACCACTGACCGAGATACTCCACCACCACTTCACCGGGATCGGCACCCAGCCGGCTGCCGGGCATCTCCAGCTCGGCGGCCACCGCCACAAGCAGCCAGCCCAGCGGTGCCGCGCAGAGCAGAAAGGTCAGGGATTTCAGCGCCGGATCAGAAATGGCGGGTCAGATCCATGCCCGAATACAGAGCAGCCACCTGTTCCGCGTAGCCGTTGAACGGCAGCGTCGGTATCCGGTTCTGAGAAAGCAGAGTGCTCGGCAGGCGCCGCTCACTGGCCTGACTCCAGCGCGGGTGATCGACAGCCGGGTTCACATTCGCGTAAAAGCCGTACTCATCGGGTGCAAGCACATTCCAGGTGTTCTTCGGCTGGGTGCGGGTGAAACGGATGCCGACCACGGACTTCACACTCTTGAAGCCGTATTTCCACGGCACCATCAGCCGCCAGGGTGCACCATTCTGATTCGGCAGGGGTTTGCCGTACACGCCAGTCACCATGAGGGTGAGGTCGTGCATGGCTTCGTCGATGCGCAGGCCTTCCACATAGGGCCAGTCGATGCTGGAGAAGAAGGAATTCTGGCCCGGCATTTCAGACGGTCGCAGCAGTGTGGTCAGCTCGACATACTTCGCGTTGCTGTTCGGCTCGAGTCTGGTGAGGATGTCCTTGAGCGGTATGCCCATCCAGGGCACCACCATCGACCAGGCCTCCACACAGCGGAACCGGTATATGCGCTCTTCCGGCGTCAGTCCCCTGATCAGATCCTCGATATCGAACTCGCCCGTCTTCGCCGCCTCGCCACTGACTTTGACGCTCCAGGGCCGGGTGGTGAGCCGATCGGCGTAACGGGCCGGATCCGACTTGTCCATCCCGAATTCATAGAAATTGTTGTAACCCGTGACGATCGCCTCCGGGGTGAGCGCCTCATCCGTATTTCTGCCGTCCGCGGTCACCGCAGCGAACGCCGGCGCACCCGCCGCCGCCAGTGCGGAGCCCGCAGCCACCCCGTGCATGAAGCGTCTGCGTGACCAGAAGACGGCTTCGGGTGTGATCTCGTGGCTGGGAATGTCCGTGCGTTTACCGATCAGCATCCGTGGTCTCCTGCAAGGGTTCGCCGCCTGCGCGGGCATATCAGACCCCGGCAGAGCGCCGAAAGTTCACACACTGCCGCTGCGCTGTTTCCGCTTGCGGTGACGCCGCCAGGCATGCTGCAGCGGACCGGAAAGCGCATAGGCCACCGACAGCACCAGCAGCACACGGGGCGGATCGAGAAACAGCAGCGCGAAAATCAGCACTGCCAGGACCAGTGTTATGAACGGAACACGCCCCTTGAGCTCGAGGACTTTCGGGGAAAAGTAGATGAAGTTCGAGACCATCAGCAGACCGACCGCCATCACCACGATCGCCATCACCACCGCTTCAGGCGCAGAAGGTGTACCCAGTCCATAATCGGCCCAGGCCCAGACGAGACAGGCGATGATCGCGGCCGCAGAAGGGCTCGCGAGGCCGGTGAAGGTTTTGTTATCACCACCGGTGTTGAAACGTGCCAGCCGCAGGGCGGCGCAGGCCATGTAGACGAAGGTGGCCACCCAGCCGAACTGTCCCAGGGAATCCAGACCCCAGGAAAAAGCGACCAGCGCAGGTGCAACACCGAACGCCACCATGTCCGACAGGGAATCATACTCGGCACCGAAGCGACTTTCCGTGCGTGTCCAGCGCGCCACCCGGCCATCAGCCGTATCCAGTGCCGCAGCCACGAAGATGGCAAGGGCGGCCGTAATGAAATTGCCGTTCATGCCCGCCACTATGGCGAAGAACCCGGCAAACATCGCACCGGTGGTGATGAGATTCGGCAGCAGATAAATGGGGCGTCTGGGTTTACCCGGTGACACATCATCCGGCTCTACGGATACCTCGTCCGCTTCTACGGACGCTTTGTCCGCTTCCGCCGACGCGTTCTCCGATGCATCAGCACCGCCTGCACCCCGCAGGCTGTGCACCTTCTGCTTGTCCCCTTCGCCTGTCACATCGCTCCCGTGTGTCTGCCTTTGCCAGTCAAACCTGATCGCCGGTCAGTTCTTGTCCCGATCCACCAGCCGATTCTGCGCAATCCACGGCATCATTGCACGCAGTCGTTCGCCGACCTGTTCGATGTCGTGGGACTGGCTGATGCGCCGCATCGCCTTGATGCTCGGGGCGCCAGCCTGATACTCGGCCACGAATTCCTTGGCGAAGCGGCCGGTCTGGATTTCGGTGAGGATGCGCTTCATCTCAGCCTTGGTTTCTTCCGTCACGATCCGCGGCCCGCGGGTCAGTCCACCATACTCCGCCGTATTGGACACGGTGTACCACATATTGGTAATGCCGCCTTCGTAGAAGAAGTCGACGATCAGCTTGAGTTCGTGCAGACACTCGAAGTAGGCCATTTCCGGTGCGTAACCGGCCTCGACCAGCGTTTCAAAACCTGCCTGCACCAGTGCGGCTGCACCGCCACAGAGCACGGCCTGTTCGCCGAACAGATCGGTTTCGGTTTCTTCTCTGAATGATGTTTCGATGATGCCGGCACGACCGCCGCCATTGGCACTCGCGTAGGAGAGTGCGGTGTTTTTGGCCTGGCCGGTGGGGTTCTGGAAGATGGCAATCAGACTGGGCACACCGCCGCCGGCAACATAAGTCGAGCGCACCGTGTGACCCGGGCCCTTGGGCGCGATCATGATCACATCGAGATCCTTGCGCGGCTCGATCAGTTCGAAGTGGATGTTGAATCCATGCGCAAAGCAGAGTGTTGCGCCCTGTCTGATGTTCGGCAGAATCTGCTCCCGGTAGAGCGCCTGCTGGTGTTCGTCGGGGGTGAGCACCATGATCAGGTCCGCCGACTTCGTCGCATCGGCGACTTCCGCCACCTTGAACCCGGCATTCTCCGCTTTCCGCCAGGAGTCCGATCCGCGCCGCAGGCCGATCGTGATATTTTTTACTCCGGAATCGCGCAGGTTGTTGGCGTGTGCATGGCCTTGTGAGCCATAACCGACCACCAGCACGTTCATCTTCTGGATGAGAGAAAGGTCGGCGTCTTTGTCGTAATACACTTGCATCATGTTTTCCTGGGTATCGTTTTCGAGTTAATTGAAATAACGGATCATTTCCAAATAAACAGGTCGCTGCAGAAGGAGATTCGCTGCAATAGCCGGCAGGATCCTCTGCAACCGCCGGGTACGTATTCTTCAGGCACTCAGCACTTTATCGCCGCGGCTTATGCCGGATACACCGGATCGCACCACTTCGAGAATACTGATCTTGCCCACTGCCCGTATGAAGGCATCCAGTTTCGCACTGGGCCCGGCCAGCTGAACGGTGTAGCCGTTTGGTGTCACGTCGATGATCTGTCCACGGAAGATATCCGCAGTCCGTTTTACTTCCTCCCGCGCCGGCCCTTCGGCCCGCACCTTCACCAGCATGAGCTCCCGCTCAACATGCTCGGAATCGGACAGATCGACAACTTTTACAACCTCGATCACCTTATAGAGATGCTTCACGATCTGTTCAATCTTGCTGTCGTCGCCTATGGTGGTCAGGGTCAGACGTGAGAGCGTGGCATCTTCGGTGGGCGCCACGGTCAGACTCTCGATGTTGTAGTTGCGCTGGGCAAACAGGCCCACCACGCGCGAAAGCGCACCGGGTTCGTTTTCCAGCAGGACGGCGATGATGTGGCGCATCACATGTAATCTCCCTGGATGCTGCTGGTAATCTTGGAGAGGTACATGTCCTGCATGGAACCTCCTTTGATCGCCATCGGATAGACGTGCTCGTCCGGATCCACCCAGACATCCACGAACACCGTCCGGTTTTTCAGCTTCGGACCGAAGGCTTCTTTCAGCACCGGCTCCAGATCCTCGATGCGCTCCACTTTGAAGCCGACGTGTCCGAAGGCCTCCACCAGGGTTTTGAAATCCGGCAGTGAGTCGCTGTAGGTGCTCTGGGAATGGCGACCGCCGTACTGCATATCCTGCCACTGCTTGACCATGCCCAGCGCCTGATTGTTGAGGCAGATGATCTTGATCGGCAGGCCGTACTGCAGACAGGTGGACAGTTCCTGCATGTTCATCATGAAGCTGCCTTCGCCGGTGACACAGACCACCGACGCGTCCGGCTTCGCGAACTGCACACCCATCGCCGCAGGCAGTCCGTATCCCATGGTCCCAAGTCCGCCGGAATTCACCCACTTGCGGGGTTCGTCGAAGCGGTAGTACTGGGCCGCAAACATCTGGTGCTGACCGACGTCGCTTGTCACGATGGCCTTGCCTTCGGTCACACGATAGAGCGCCTGTACCGCTTCCTGGGGCAGGATGGCGCGTCCGGGTTCCGGCTGCAGATCATGATCGAGGCCGTGGGCGCTCCGCCACCCGTCAATCTGCTCCCACCAGGCCGTCAGCGCATCCGTATCTGGCAGATCCGCATGTCGGTCCTGCTCCGCGGCGAGACTGCGTTTGAGGTCCTCGAGCACACTCGCCACATCGCCCACGATGGGAATCTGCACATCGATGATCTTGGAAATGGAGGCAGGATCCACATCGACATGAATGATGGTGGCATCCGGGCAGAACTTCGCCGGGTTGTTGGTCACCCGGTCATCGAAACGTGCACCGATCGCCAGAATCACATCCGCATGGTGCATGCACATGTTGGCTTCGTAGGTGCCGTGCATGCCCAGCATGCCCAGGAACTGGCGATCGTTGCCGGGGAAGCCGCCGAGACCCATCAGGGTGTTGGTGACCGGATAGTTGAGTGCATGAGCGATGTCCGTGAGCAGCCCGGAACCATCGCCCATCACCACACCGCCGCCGGCATAGATGACCGGTCGTTTCGCTGCCAGCAGCGCGGCGGCCGCTTTGCGTATCTGGCGGCCGTTGCCCTTCACCGCGGGGTTGTAGGAGCGCATCTTCACGTGCTTCGGATACACGTAGGGTGCGACCACATCCGGATCGGTGGTGTCCTTGGGCACATCGATTACCACCGGGCCGGGACGCCCCGTGCTGGCGATATGGAAGGCTTTCCAGATGATCTCCGGAATATCTTCGCAGCGCTTCACGATGAAAGAGTGCTTCACCACCGGACGGGAGATACCGACCATGTCGGTCTCCTGGAAGGCATCGGTGCCGATGACCGGATTGGGTACCTGTCCGGAGATCACCACCATGGGCACGGAGTCCATATAGGCGGTAGCAATGCCGGTAATCGCATTGGTCGCACCGGGACCTGAGGTCACCAGCACCACACCGGGCCGGCCAGTCACCCGGGCATACGCGTCGGCCATATGGGTGGCCGCCTGTTCATGACGCACCAGAATGTGTTCGATTTTCTGTTGCCGGAAGATGGCATCGTAGATGTGCAGCGCCGATCCGCCCGGATAACCGAAGATGTACTCGGCACCTGCATCCTGCAGCGCGCGAATCAGCATTTCGCCACCGGACAGCAGTTCCTCTGCCTTCTTTGTTTTACTCACAGGCCGTTTGTCGGCCTGGCTGCCACCATCCACATCACCACCTTCTGCTTCAGCCTGCTTCGTCTGCCGTCCGCTTTCCGTTGCCACACCGCACCCGCTTCCTGCAAATTCCAGATTCCCGAATCCTCAGGAGGCAGCCACCGGCCGCTTCCCTGCCCTGTTCGTCGACAGGCCTGTTCGCCAACCCTTACCCGCCCTCGAAGGATCCGCCTAACTGTTTGATTTTTAGCGGGTTTGGACCTGAGTCCCGACGAAAAGGCGGGTATTCTTGAGGTTGCGACCCATCATGTCAACGAAACTGAGACAGGGGTAACTGTTTGGGACCCGATTCGGGCATGCCTCCAGCAGCAGGGGCGCGTTACAATACGGCCCGTGTTCCGGGTCTATCATCAGGATATGAAGCGCTATATCTACAGCCTCCTTGCACTCGTCTGGACCGCCACTGCGGCGGCGGATGAGATATACCGCTGGGTCGATGCTGCTGGCGTGGTCAATTACACCCAGCAGAAGCCGCGTGATACCCAGTCCCAGAAAGTGACTACCAACCAGGGCGCCACCCGGATAGTCGAAGAGGCGGCACCCGCAGTCAGCCCTGAGCCGCCGGCAGACGGCAGCGCCGCTTTGTCGGAGTCACAGCAGACGATGCTCGAGAACCTGCAGGCCGCCGAACGCGCCCGTCAGGAGGAAATCGCCAAAATCCGCAGCGACAACTGTGAAAAGAGCCGCGCTCTGCTCGATCGGCTGACCGTGAATGCCCGTGTGCGGGTGACCGAGCCCTCCGGTCAGCAGCGCATAATGGGCGAAGACGAGCGCCAGGAGCGTATCAGCGAAGCCCAGGTCGGCATCGCACAGAACTGCGACTCGGCCTGACCTCGCCGCACCCGATCCGCCCTCAGGCCCGGGGCTCCAGCCAGGCCAGCGTCGCCATCCGTCCGGTCAGCCCGTCGCGCCTGTAGGAGTAGAGTTCCGGGCTCGCAAAGGTGCAGATCTGCTGACTGAACACTTCCGCCACCCCTGCACCCAGCAGCCGCTGCCGGGCAAGCGCAAAGAGATCCAGCCAGTATTTACCCGGCCTGCACCCGGGACTGAGACTGCGCTGTGCCATCGATCCCAGGCCGGCTACCGCCGTCGCGACATCGTCTCCGACTTCGTAGGCCCGGGGTCCGATGGCGGGCCCGAGCCAGGCCACACAATCCGCCGCCGTACAGGGCAGTTCGGCCAGGGTGGCTTCCAGTACACCGGCGATCAGTCCCCGCCAGCCTGCATGCGCCACCGCGACGACCCCGGCGGCCTGCGCCGCTATCACCACCGGCAGGCAGTCGGCCGTCAACACAGCAATTCCGATACCCGGCTCATCGGTCCACAAACCATCCGCTTCCGGTATTGCCCGATTGAGTCCCGGGCGGGCCCGCAGGACCTGCACCCCATGCACCTGATTGAGCCACTGAATGCTCCGGCAGCCGCTGCCGGAGATCAGCCTGCGGCGATTTTCCGCGACGCTGGCCGGGTCATCGCCAACGTGTTCCGCCAGGTTGAGCCCCTGGTAGACGCCCTGGCTCACGCCGCCTGCCCGGGTGGTCGTCAACGCCCGGATGCCAGGCTGTGCTGTCCAGTCAGGCGTGATCCAGGACCGGGAGGCGGTCTCCTCCAGTGGCTGCCCGGGCGACCGGCCGTCAGGACCCGTCATCTGCATCTTCTCTTAAGGCGGCGATCAGGTTCTCCAGGTCTTCAGGCGGCGGCGCTGTGAATGCGAGTGGTTCACCACTGACAGGGTGCGCCAGGGCCAGGGAGGCGGCATGCAGCGCCTGGCGCCGGAATGTCTGCAACCGCTCCACCAGCAGCGGAGCCGGTGCATTGGGCAGCCGGCCGCGGGCGGCATAGCGGTGATCTCCGGCAAGTGGATGGCCGATATGGGCCAGGTGCACGCGGATCTGGTGGGTGCGACCGGTCTCGAGCTGAGCCTCGATCAGGGTATGTACCCGGAAGCGCTCGAGCACCCGGATGTGGGTGCGGGCCTCGCGACCACCTTCCCGCACACACTGGCGCGTACGCTGCCGCGGGTCCCGGCCGATCGGCGCATCGACCGTTCTCCCCGCCACCAGGCGGCCTTCACACAGGGCCAGATAATGCCGCGCCACTTCCCTGGCAGAGATCGCCCTGACCAGCGCCTGATGTGCGGGCAGCGTGCCGGCCACCAGCAGCAGTCCGCTGGTGTCCTTGTCGAGCCGATGCACGACGCCGGCCCGCGGGACCAGGCGCAGACCGGGCCGATGGGCGAGCAGCCCGTTCACCAGGGTCTGATCCGGATTGCCCGCCCCGGGATGCACCACCAGTCCGGCGGGTTTGTGTACCACGAGCAGTTCCTCGTCCTCGTAAATCAGGTCCAGACGGATGGGCTGAGCGGCCGCCCAGTTCTCCCGCTCGGCCAGGGTGGCTGCGAGGCGCAGGCGTTCTCCACCGAACAGGCGCTGCTTCGGCTTCACCGCGGCACCATCCACTGTCAGTTCCCCCGACTGTATCCATCCGGACAGATTGGCCCGGGAAAAATCGTCGAACAGTTCAGCCGCCACCTGATCGACCCGCCGACCGGCAAGACGGGACGGGACGCTCGCCTCACGGCTGACATCCTGCCGGGCGGGGCTGTCAGGAACGGGGGGCTCGATGGGTGGCAGCGGCTGCATGGGCTCGGATCGCGGACCTCAGTGCCCGACAGTTTGAACGTTCAACCCGGGGGCGTCACCATCCCGGGCCCACCACATCCAAGTTGCAACCCGGAGGTAAATCGTTAAATTAGCGAAACTTTTCCCACTCATGGTTTTCATGACAGATTTCTCCGGTCCGATTCGACCCCTGTGTGCAACCAGGCCGTCGATACTTCAGCCCTTCCGCTTCCGCAGTCTTGCCCGTGGTCTGGCACTGGTACTCGTGCTGTCTACCACAGCCTGTTCCTGGATGCCCTTCGTGGGGAAAAAGGATAAGGACTTTGAACAGGAAGACCTCAACGCCACCGAGCAGGCGCTGTATCGCCAGACCCAGCGGAGCCTGCGCTCGGGAAACTACAGTGCCGCCATCGAAGGCCTGCAGCGACTGGAAGCCCGTTTTCCTTTCGGTCGCTACGCTGAACAGGCCCAGCTGGAGATCATCTACGCCCACTACATGGCGACCAGCTACGATGCGGTGGCGACCACGGCGGAGCGCTTCATCCGCCTGCACCCGACCCACGCCAACATCGACTACGCCTACTATCTGAAGGGCCTCGCCGCCTACAACAAAAACCGCGGCATGCTGGACCGGGTGTTCACCTCCGACGTCTCGAAACGCGACATGACCCCCGCTCAGGAAGCCTATAAGGATTTTGCCACCCTGCTCAGCCGCTACCCGACCAGCCAGTACGCGCCGGATGCCCGACAGCGCATGCTCTACCTGCGTAATCTCCTGGCCCGCTCCGAACTGCATGCCGCGAATTTCTACATGCGCCGCGGCGCCTATCTCGCCGCCAGCAACCGGGCACGTTATGTGGTCGAAACCTACTCCCGGTCGGAAGCGGTGGCCGACGCCCTGGCCATTGTGATCGAGGCCAACTACCGGCTGGGACTGGAGGATGCCGCCAACGACGCCCTGCGGGTGCTGGCGCTGAACTATCCGAACTACAAAGCCTTCGACAGCGAGGGCAACCTGGTACTGAATTCCCAGATCCTCAATCGGGACCGGTCCTGGACCAACATGATCACCTTTGGTCTGCTCGACCGACCCGCAGTGCCACCGCCGATCAGCATCCGACAGCCGCAAGGCGTGGGTGACCCCGCACCGGGGGTCGATTCGAGCGGCGACTAGTGGAGCGATTGCAGCAGGCGGCAGCGTGATCACGCCACGCTCGGAAATTCTTCAGGAGATCGAGCGGCGCCGGCTGGATCTCACCATCGGCCTGCTCAAGGTCTATAACTACTACCGGGTACTGATCGGGCTGGCTCTGCTGGTGGTGGCCTCCCAGCGGCTGATCGAGTCGCGACTGGGCGATCTCGACCTGGCCTGGTTCCTCGCGGTCACCGGCACCTATACCCTCATCAATCTCCTCACCGCGGTGACGGTGCAGCTGCTGCCCCAGTCGAGCTTCGCCAAGGAGTATCCGGCCATTGCGCTGGTGCTGTTCGATGTACTCGCCCTGACCTGGCTCACGTACTTGAGCGGTGGCGTCAGCAGCGGTCTGGGCGCTCTGATCCTGGTTTCGATCGCCACCGGATCCATCATCGTCACCGGTCAGAAAGCCAACGTGCTCCCTGCCCTGGCGACCATCGCCATTCTCTATGAGGAATTTCATCTGGCGCTGACTGCACCCGCGCTTCACGACGACTATTTTCAGGCGGGCATCCTCGGCGCGCTGTACTTCGCGGTGGCGCTGTCGGTACAGCGTATATCGCGACGGGTGCGACAGAACGACATCCGTGCCCTTACCCAGGCAGCCGAACTGGCCGATCTGGAACGTGTCAACCGGCAGATCGTTCACCGCATGCGCACCGGCATCGTGCTGGTGGATCAGGATTCCCGGATCCGCATGGCCAACCAGTCCGCCCGGGCGCTGCTGGGTCAGAATCAGGATGAGGAACTGGCCACCCTGCCTGAGCCTCTGGTCAGCCAGCTCGAAGCCTGGCGCGCAGACAACGCCCGGCGGGTACCGCCGTTCCAGATCCGCCAGGATACCCCCGAGATCCGGGTGGCCTTCTCACCGGTGCGCGCCGACCAGCCGGACGGCGATGTCACCATCTTCCTCGAAGACACCGGAGAGATTCAGCAGCAGGCCCAGCAGCTCAAGCTGGCGGCACTCGGCCGCCTTTCTGCGAGCATTGCCCACGAGATCCGCAATCCGCTCGGCGCCATCAGCCACGCAGCCCAGCTGCTCAGCGAATCCAGCAACCTCGATAAAGGTGACGAACGTCTCACTACCATCATTCATGACCACTGCCGGCGCATGAATGCCGTTATCGAAAATGTGCTGAAGCTGTCACGCCGCCGGCCACCCACCCCGGTTAAACTCAACCTCAAGGAATTTCTTCTGGAGTTCAGAGACAGCTTTCTGGACACAGAACCCGACGCTCAAATCGATGTGAGCGTGAATCCGGAGGACACGGAAGTGCGCATGGACAAGAGCCAGCTGCTGCAGGCCCTTACCAATCTGGCCAGCAACGGCATCCGCTACAGTCGCGAAGCGGGGCAGGCCTATCTGCGCCTCGAAGGCGGTATCGACGCCCATACGGACCGGCCCTACCTGAATGTCATCGACAGTGGTCCGGGGGTATCCCCCGACCAGCTCACCAATCTGTTCGAACCTTTTTTCACCACTGCCAAAACCGGAACCGGACTGGGTCTGTATATCTCCCGGGAGTTGTGCGAAACCAACCAGGCGCGCCTGACCTACTACCCCGACGAAGGCGGCGGCGCCTGCTTCCGCATCATCTTCGCCCATCCTGACCGGATCACCGCATGAGCCGTAAGCGCGCACTCATCGTCGACGACGAACCGGATATCCGGGAGCTTCTCGAAATCACTCTCGGGCGGATGAAAATCGACACGGCCAGTGCACCGGATCTGGCCACTGCCCGGGAACTCCTGCGCACGGACGAATACGACCTGTGTCTGACCGACATGCACCTTCCGGACGGCGACGGACTGGAACTGGTGAGCCATATCAGTGAACACCGGCCGGGACTGCCAGTAGCGATGATC
The DNA here is from genome assembly GCA_041395945.1 of Pseudomonadales bacterium. Lineage (NCBI taxonomy): Bacteria > Pseudomonadati > Pseudomonadota > Gammaproteobacteria > Pseudomonadales > Pseudomonadales bacterium. The sequence continues at coordinate 607,366 of JAWKZN010000001.1, read as the reverse complement.
ACCGCCTACGGCAGCATAGATACCGCCATCGGTGCTCTGAAAGCGGGCGCTTTCGATTTCGTGCAGAAGCCGGTGGATCTCGAGCAGCTGCGCGCCCTGGTGGATACCGCGCTGAAAATCGGCGCCATCGAAGCCGACCGCAGGGAGGGTGAGACACGCCTGACCGGCGAATCAGAACCCATGCAGCGCCTGCGGGAACAGATCAGCAAACTGGCCCGCAGCCTGGCGCCGGTATACATCAGCGGTGAATCCGGTTCGGGTAAGGAACTCGCCGCCCGTCTGATTCATGAGCAGGGGCCGCGCGGCGAACGCCCTTTCGTGCCGGTGAACTGCGGTGCGATTCCCAGTGAACTGATGGAGAGTGAATTCTTCGGCCATGTCAAAGGCAGTTTTACCGGAGCTGTGGCCGACAAGGTCGGTCTTTTCGAAGCCGCAGCCGGTGGCACCCTGTTCCTCGATGAAGTCGCCGATCTGCCGCTGTCCATGCAGGTGAAACTGCTGCGGGCGATCCAGGAAAAAGCGGTGCGGGCGGTAGGCTCGGCCGAGGAAAAAGGTACCGACGTTCGGGTACTCTCCGCAACCCACAAGGATCTCGGCCAGGAAGTCGCCCAGGGCCGCTTCCGTCAGGATCTGTACTACCGGCTCAATGTCATCGAACTGCAGATGCCGAGCCTGCGCGAACGTGCCTCCGATATCCCTGAACTTGCCAGCCAGATTCTGCAGCGTCTGGCCACAGAGTACGGCAAGGCGGCACCGCGTCTGTCCGATCCCGCGATGCGGGCACTCAAGGCCTATGGCTTCCCGGGCAACGTGCGGGAACTGGAGAACGTGCTCGAGCGGGCATTCACCCTCTGTGAAGGCGACCTCATTGAGCCCGCTGACCTGCAGCTCGACACCAACGGCCGGCCGGCACCGGCTGCCACCCTCGGAATCGAGGCCGCGGCGGCCGGAGAAAGCGCTGACCCGGCCGCGGTCAGCCAGGCCGCCGCCTCTCCGCCATTGCCGACCGGCCAGGGACAGGACACACCCGCCCTGCCACCGGGACAGTCACTGGAGGAATATCTCGAAGGCATAGAGCGCAGACTCATCGTCGGTGCACTGGAAGCCAACCGCTGGAACAAGACCGCCGCTGCCAAGGATCTGGGCATCACTTTCCGCGCCCTGCGCTACCGGCTGAAAAAACTCGACCTCGAATAGGCGTCTTCCCTGCCCCGGCCGGGCCATCGGCCGCTACACCTGGTTCCGCCCCGACACTGCAATCCAGTCATGGATGTGCGGGGTGTTTCACTGATCGAACTGCTGGTCGCACTGCTGATCGCGGCGGTGCTGCTGCAGCTTGCCTTACCGGCCTGGTCGACTTTTCAGGGCAACCGGCGTGCGGTGGCGGCCATCAACACCCTGATCGCCAGTGTGCAGCTCGCGCGCACCAGCGCTGTGGTGCAGGGCGTCACCGTGACCTTCTGTCCGCGCAGCGGCGCAGCCTGTGGTTCCCGGGCAGACTGGACTCAAGGTGGGCTGATCTTCGCCGATGCAAATCGCAACGCCAGAATCGACGAAGGTGAAGTCGTTTATGGCGGCCTGCCCCCGCTCGACGGAGGTGCCACTCTGCAGTGGCGTGCGTTCCGCAATCGATCCTACCTGCAGTTCCGGCCCAGCGGACTGACCGACTGGCAGAACGGCAGTTTCCTGTATTGTCCGGCGGATGGCGATGCCCGGTTTGCACGCGCCATTATCCTCAATGTCGCAGGGCGTGTGCGTCGTGCGCCGGATCGGAATCAGGATGGGATCGCAGAGGACGCACAGGGCCGTCCTCTGGTTTGTCAGTGAACGCGGGAAACGCGGGTGGTGGATCTTGCCAGGCTGATACTCGGTGGGTCTGGTGTCGGAGCGGATCTCGAGGCTGGGGTGGTGAAGGGGTTGCGGCAGACCTACGCTCGGGCCCTCCGGGCTTCCCTCGATCGGCGGAGTTGCCTCGCGGCAGCCGCGAGTCAATCCGCTTCACTCGGCCTCGCTCCACGGTCCGCCGCAACCCCTTCACCACCCCAGCTTCCAGATGGATCCGAGACAGACCCCCGAAACCAGGCTGGCAGAAGGACAAATGCACAACTCCGCGTATCGCCGAATTGACCGATCCCCGTTCAGAGGCATGTGACTTCTCCGGCTATCCGTCAGAAGCACGGCCGGGAATCTCGGAGCGATTTACAAGGCGTGGTCGAGGACCTGTTGTCCCGGGCCGTGTAGCGAGGCCGAGGGCGGCCAATTGATCCGCTTCGGGGCAAGTGGCCAATCGAGGGCAGCCGGGACGGCCCGAGCGAGGTCCGGGACAACAGGTCCTCGACCACGCCCTGATAAACCTCTCTCCGATACTCCCAGCCAGACTCCCTGGCCGAGCACCCCTCACACCTCTTCGAGGGTGGTGTTGTCGGGCAGCTGTTCGATCAGATAGATCTCCAGGGCGTCACCGAAATCCCGGTAACCGAAGTGCACCTTCATACCCTCACGCAGCAGTGCGAAGGCACTCCGGGCACCGCGGATCTCAACCGCCGCATCGATGGCGACGCGATAGCGCACACCATCGATGATCACCCGGTTGGTGTCCCGCTCGATCTCCTGGATCATGCCCTGCTGCTCCCTTTCGGTTACCGCGGACTGAGCCAGAGCCGGACCGGCGCCGAACAGCGCCAGACCGAAGAGTGGGATCGCGAGCAGGCGAGTCGAACGCTTGAACAGATTGCTGATACTCATGATTCGCTCCTAGTTCGCTTCTTCGAGTTCACGCCAGGACAGACGACCCGTCTTGGGATCGGCCGGGCCCGCGATTCTCAGGGTGATCTGGTCATCGCCACCGGAGAGGAAGAGGAAGTCCTCATTACCCCGTCCGATCAGCAGCGACGGGTCGACCAGGGTGCCGTCGAGATCATCGGTATCAAACAGGATACCCGCAGCGTAGTACTCGCCGTTGTAGCTGATCAGATCGTCATCATCCACCACACCGTCGTTGTTGGTGTCGAGAATGGCGCGTCGCGGATTTCCACCGGTGAGCGCGTCAATCGGCCAGGTGGCACCGGGCGGTGAACGGAAGCAGGTATTCGAATCCCGCGGAATCACCGTGGTGATCAGCAGCGCATCGCCCCGGGATATGAAGCGGCGGATTGCCCGCTCGCCCGGGTACTGGGCTGCCGGCGGCGCGTTACCCGAGGTATCCGTGTTCGGATTGCCCTGCAGGGTGTCCGTTGCGCGCGGCATATCCAGATCGATGTACCAGCCGTACACACCCGGCGTCGGCCCGGCGTCCGGCAGATAGGTCACGCTGTTGGCACTGGTGATGCGCAGCCGGTCGAAGGCGGCAGCGGCTTCGTCCACCAGATTGGTGACGGTCTGCTCCACCAGACGATCAAATTTCGCGGAGGCCGGTGCCGTGGCCGGCGATACCTCACCACGATCCCAGATGCCGTAGAGCGATTCGATGTCCGTGCTGGTGCCGTCCTGCTCGGTGATATAGCTGCCGGTGGCAAAGACCACCAGGAAGCCACCATCCGGGTGCCTGCGCACGAAGGGCTGGGTGGTGATGGCCTGGCGGGTCGCCTGGGTGCCGTCGTAGGTCGCCTGGAACAGCTTGGTCGTGGTCCAGTTGGCCGGGTCCGCATCCGAGATATCGAAGCGGAACAGGTTACCGAACAGATCACCGGCATAGGCCAGATCCGCTGTACCGTTACCATCCCTGTCCACCATCGCCGGTGTGCCAAGGCCATTGGGCAGACCCGCATCCGGATCGGGCGCGTTTTTCACACCCTCGTTGGTGTTGAGTTTGATGACGTCGGCAACATCCCAGCCGTCCATACCGCCGTTGATGTTCAACAGGAACAGTTTGGCGATACCGGCGGAGCTGTTGTAACCGTTGCCGAACACGGCCATCCACTCGTTTTCACCACCACCGTCCTGGACGTTGGTGAGCACGATCTGAGCCTGACTGTAGGCATAACCGAGATCCTTGACCGGATCACCGCCCAGGTCGAGCAGCGGATTGCCGCCACCGTCCACCAGGGGATCGCCGAGATCGTCCACCGGATAGAAGTCGTCCTCGTCGGTGAATTCCCACATGACCGTGGACATTGCATTCGCCAGAGAGGAATAGCTGTTGTCCGGATCGGACACGTTGAGGGCGAAGTAGCCCTTGCCACCGCCACCGAGACCGCCGACCAGCACCGTATTCCACGACTTGATGGCGGAACCGCGGGTGGCGCGGACATAGACGTCTTCTACCGTCGGTGTCAGGTCCACGAAGTAGCGGTGGGAGTAGACGAGGGAGGTGAGCTGATCCAGCTTGTTGGAAAAGCGCTCGCTCGAATCGAGGATCTTGTTCGGAATGTACGCGAACAGCTCATCGCCTGTGCCAAAGTCACCCGTCGTCGTGGTGCCCGCATCGAAAGCATGCAGCATGCCGTCGTTTGCCGCCACGTAGACGACTCGGTCGCGATCCGAAACCGAATTCGCGAAGTTCGAGTAGAGGTCGCCGGTTGGATAAGGTGCCTGATCCCGGCGGAAGGCACGCGGAGAGCCTACGAAGACTGGGGCCGAGTGCACGATGTCACCCAGCATGCCTTCATCCGTTTCCCGTGCACGCAGGATGCCGTTCGGCTCTTCCTGAGTCCGCACACCGCGTACCCAGTTCACCTCATTGAGATCCATGGTGGCCTGCTGATCCGCGTTGAGCGATCCATGCACGAAGGGGATCGCTGTCTGACTGACATCGTTCCAGGTCACGATCTTGCGTGTGGTGGGATTGATCGAATCCATCTGTACCGCGGCACGCCAGATCGGATTGGCATTGTCCACCACACCGGTGGTGGAGTTCACCGACAGCGCCCGCAGGTCGCCGGAGTTGAACTTCAGGTTGAAGAAGCCGCGATACTCGATGGTCTCTTCCCGCAACGCGGTCGAGTTGAACGCCACCGCACTCACCGACACCGAACCGTCGGAGAAAGCCTCGAAGGCATCGGCGAAGGCCTGGGACAGCAGCACCGGATTGTTGGCCTGCAGGAACTGTCCCCGGGAGTTTACGGCCGCGTGCAGCATGTCGTCGATCTTCGCAAGACCCTGATCAAAGGGATCCGGCCAGGCGAAAGGCGTGGTGTACAGGGGCGGCAGATCGGTCAGCCTTACGGTGCCCACCAGTCCGAAGCCGACGGTGTAGGTCTTCATATGCTGGTGCATGGTCTCGCCGTCTGCCGACAGGGCACCGGCAGGCGCCCAGTCCTGGTCCCGCTGGGTGGTCGGCACACCGTTGAGCAGGCTCGGGTGCAGATCCCGCTCGTAATAGTACATGGCCACGTCCGCCAGAGACGCGCTGTAGTTGTCCTGGAACATGCCACCATCGAACGGCGACGGGCTCGGATCCACGCCGCCACTGCGGTCGTGATTCAACCCGGCGAAGGCGCCGTTCCAGGTACCGTCGGAGAACAGCAGGGTAAAGTTGTTCTGGCACTGTCCTTCCGGAGAAGGCAGCACAGGACAGTTCGCATTACCTGGTGCCGTGTTGGCAGTGCTGCCGAACGCATCACCGCTGCGGCACTCGAAATGTCGACCGGCCCGATCGAGAGCCCGCCGCAGCGGCGTACTGCCATTCGAATTGATCTTGTAGATCTGGTCCATCAGCTCTTTCTTGTGACCCACCCGGAAGGACGCATTCAGCGAATCGATGGGCTCCCGTTCGTTGGCGTCGTTGAGTACCGCATAGCCCATCCGCAGATTGGATGCGGAGGCTACGGCACGGCCCAGTGCGGCCTTGGCCGAATACTCCCGGCTGCGGTAGTAGCTGAACCAGTTGGCATAGTTCTGCAGTTCCTGGGCGAAAGTACAGGTCAGCGGATCCATGTCGTCCGTCGCACAGTCCGCACGTGCCGGTCCACCCGGGTAGTAGCCGAGGGTGGTGCCATCCGCCAGGGTCACCGGGAAGGTGCCGTTGATGGTGACTTTCGCGTGCGGCGCATCCCACGCCGGTACACCGGTGGCGGTGGTGTCGTAATAGTAGGGGAAGTAGACGTTGTTGTTGTTCACATCCCTTCTGCGCACGGAAATTCCGGGGACGTCGTCCGAACGGAAAGAGTGCAGCGCGGTCAGGTTGACGAGACGCACCGTTGCATCAAACGGATCCATGGGTGCTGCAGTCGGATCGACATCGGTGAACTCCACACCGTTGCGATCCAGTCCCGTCCAGGGGATGTAGCGGATGCGCGGGTTGTAGTAGATGGGACTGTAATTGGAATTGCGCGCACGCCACACACCGTAGTTGTTGCCGTTGAACACGGCGTCTGCGGCCAGTGCCTCTTCGGTCGGGACGTTCAGATTGCCGCCATAGATGTTGGTGGTGAGCTGATGCACATACCGGTAGGTCGTGGTCTGGGTCTGCACACCGTTGTTCTTCACACCACTGTTGGTGATCAGGAATTCACCGCCATCTTCCGGCGTCATCACGGACCAGTCCATGGAACCCGAATCGTCCATCATGATGAGTACGTTGGCTTCCGCGGAGATCGCGTCTTCCAGGGGCACATCGGCCAGATCGAAATCGAATTCCACCTCACCGGGCGGCGGCCCCATCACGATGCCCTCATCCGGATCGAAGTTGATGGTGACCGTGACCGGCGCTGACGCCAGCCCGTCGTTCTCATCCCAGTAGTAGATCTGGAAACTGTCGGTATCGCCGGGGTTGCCGCCATAGGCCGGGTCCGGCGTATAGGTGAAGGAGCCATCACCGCTCGGATCCAGGGTGAAGCTGATATGGTGGGTCGGCACGGAGATCAGACGCACTTCCATCGGATCGCCGTCATCGTCCACCGCGAAGCTGGCAATGCCACCGGCCGCCTGGATATCCAGGAATGATCCCTGGTCCACCGTGTACTCCGGATTGGCGAAGGGACGGGGCGCATCGGGCTGGGGGGTGACCGTGATGTTCACAACCCCCATGGAGGTATCGCCGTCCCTGTCGGTGATCACGTACTCGAACCAGTCGGCACCGTTATAGTTGGCCTTCGGTGTGTATTCGACCATGCCACCGACCACGGCGAGGGTGCCGTTCGGTCGGGTCACACTGCTGCCTGCCTCGTCGATGATGGTGGTCGGGTCACTGTTGCTGACGTCGAAATAGGGGCCCGTGGTGGCATCCGGCCAGTTACGACCGACCAGGGTGATGGTGGTGGGTGGCTCACCGAGATCGTCATTGCCGAGAACGTCGATGGTGAGGGTGCCACCATCTTCCAGCATGCTGGCCGAGTCATTGAAGGCGGTCGGGAATATTTCGGTGATGTTGACCGTGAACGTATCGGTCACCGTGGCGCCTGCCAGGTCCCGGGCCTGCACACTGAGTGTGGAAGATCCGAACATGTTGCCCGCGTAGGTCAGTGTCAGTGTGTTGCCGGTGAGATCCACGTTGCTGAACAGCGACGGATCGGAATTGGCGGTCAGCGTGTAGCTGAGCACATCGCCGTTAGTGGCGATGTCCACATCATTGAATACGCCGTTGAGGTTGATCACAGTGGGGGGTGCATCTTCGTTGACACCGATCACGCCCACCGGATTCTCCACAAAGGGATTGTCGTTCACCGCCGCAACCGAAACCGCGAAGGTGTCCGATGCGGTCAGCGCGGCCTTGTCCGTCACCGTAAGGGTGACGTTGACGATGCCATTCTGATCCGGCGCGAAATCCAGGGTAATGGTCGTGCCGGAGATGGACGCCGAGGTCACCAGCGTGCCGTTGTCGAGCGAATAGCTGTAGGCCTGGATGTCGCCTTCGGTGGTCAGATCCACATCGTCGAAGGTGCCGGCAAAACTCACGGCCAGACTCGGTGTGTCTTCCGTGGATATCTGATCAGGCACGGCGGTGACGACGAAGGGCGGATCGTTCACCGGAGCCACATCGATATTGAAACTTACATCCGCCGTGGTGCCAGCGGCATCCTGCGCCCGCAGCGTGATCATGGTGGTGCCCACGATGTTCGCTGTCACGGCAAAGTTGAGCGTGCCGGTGAGGGTGGCCAGCGGTGAGTTGGTCGGCGTGACCATACCCGGATTGGTATTACCGATCACGGTCACCGTATGGGTGTCTCCCGCGCCGAGCAGATCCGCATCTTCGAAAATGCCCGCGAGATTGACGTTGATCACCGGCGGGTCTTCGTTCACCAGCCGGTCACCGATCACGCCGACTGCGACGACCGGGTCGTTGACCGTGCCGACGGTGACAGTGAAGGTCTCGACCGCAGTCGCACCGGAAGTATCTTCCACCGTGACGGTGATGGTCGCCGGACCACCGGACTGATCGGCCACCGGAGTGATATCCACACCAGTGCCGTTGGGTGCTGCGGTAACCAGGCCCGGATTACTGCTGACAGCAGAAAGAACGGTCAGGGTATCCCCTTCCCAGGCGAGATCCGGATCATCGAATTCCGCGACCGCCTCCACAGTGCGGGTCGCTTCGTCTTCTGTCATCGCCTGATCGGCAATATTTCCAACCAGTACCGGCGGATCGTTGGAGGGACTCACGATGATATCGAAGGAGGTCGTAGTGGAGGTACCGCCCACATCGGCGGCTTCCACGGTGATATTTGCCGTGCCGTTGCCATTGGCGACGACGGCGAAGCTGAGTGTGCCGTCGAGCACGTTAATCGGCGAATTCGTGGCGGAGAGGAGCGCCGGGTTGCTGTTGCTGACAACAGTCACCGTGTGGCTGTCCCCTTCATTGGCCAGGTCGACATCTGCAAAGGCACCGGTGAGGTCCACATTCACTGTGGCTGTATCTTCAGCCACCGGCTGATCGGGAATGCCTGCTGCCACGGTTACCGGATCATTGTCGGGGGTGACATCGACAGTGAAGTTGGTGTTCGCCGTATTACCGGTCGAATCCTCGATGGTCACGGTAATGGTCACCGGACCACCGGAGAGGTCCGCACCCGGTGTGAGTTCCACATCACCGACATTGGGCACTGCCGCAACCAGACCCGGATTCGAGCTGACTGCGCTGATGACCGTCAGGTTGTCTCCTTCCCAGGCCAGATCGGGATCATCGAAACCGCCGACCACATTCACCGAGCGGGTCGGCTCATCTTCGACCATGACCTGATTGGCGACACCGGTTGTGACAACCGGCGGGTCGGGGATCGGATTGGCTGTCAGAGTGAAGGTCCAGATCGCGGACTGACCGAGCATGTCCGTGGCGATCACCCGGAATGTCTGTGTGCCATTGGCATTGGGAACATGGATGAAGTCGAGCTCGCCCGTGTCGGGATCGAGCAGAACCGCATTCCAGATGGTCGGACCGCTGGGTGCGCCCAGTGAGAAAGTCAGGTCATCCGCCGCACCGTCGGGATCGCTGAACGCGAACTCGGAGTTACCGAGGTAAACGGATTGGTCTTCATCGAACGGAGGTATTGCCGCGGGACCGACGACGGCCGGCACGCTGTTAGATGCATCCACGTCGAACTGGGTATCCCTGTCCACTCCGTCCTGGTGGGCGAACACGCGGATACCCGCGGTTCCGACGACCCCGGGAGTAAAAGACAAAGTCAACACGCCACCGGCTTCCACTGCGCCGACCACCGCCGGGTTGTCATTCGTAACGGAGTACGTGATCGGACTTCCCGTGGTAAACGTAAAATAGGTGGGGGACAGGGTGATATTGATGTCCGGCTGGGTGTGCGAGACATTCTGGTCCGGAATACTCTGCACCAGGACCGGATCCGCCCACAGACTGCCACCGCACAGCAGCGCGGTAGCCGTCAGGGTAGCGCCGGTCAGACGCTTAATTTGATTTCGGTGGTACATCTCAATCCTCCTGTGCACTGGTACTTCTGATGCGCACAAACCCGATTAGAAAATCATCCCAAAGGTGCCCTGCAGCATGACCCGGGCATTCGGCGTGCCGCCGACCCCGCGCGCCGTGATGCGAAAAATCTCGATGCGGTCGAAGACCGCCGTGTAGGAGCTGCCGAGCAGATTCGGGTTTTCATCCCGCTGCACGGTTGCCACCCACTCGATGATGAAGCGTGGCTGGGAGGCGACCCCGGCAACCGCGCTGGCTGATGCAATGCTCTGCGCGCTGCCATCCGCCCAGATGTCTTCTTCCCAGCGCTGATCCGCTTCGTCGTAGGGCATGCCGGTCCACAGACCGTTCGCGCCGGCATCCGTAAACTGCGCGACCGAGTTGACGTTGGCGGTGATCCAGCGTTCCGCTTCCCGCAGTGCAGATTCCGCCGACTGAAAGGCCAGCAGGGTGTCGTGTGTGTTGCGCGCCATGCGCTCTTCCAGGCTGGTGGTCTGCACGGCTGAAATGCCAGCGACAGTCAGTACCAGCAGCAGCACCAGGCTGATGAACAGGGCCACACCGCGCTGGCTGAGCCGGGACGGCAGAAGGGGCTGACGAAGGCGGAGATTCTGTCTCATGGCGCTACCTCAGGCGTTCCGCATGCTGATGGTCTGGACAAAGGTCCGGCTTACCGGGGCATTGCCGTCGGTGACCACGTCCACGGTAGAGGTGGTGACCTCGATGCGCAGCGAGCGGACGATGTCCGTAGCACCCAGCGCATTGAAGTCGATGTAGCGATTGGCGGAGTTATTGTTATCGGTGGGCGTGTTGTCGATGCCGACCAGCACCTGCAGGTTTTCCACACCCTCCACCAGTTCCACCGGTGCCGTCGTTCCTGACCGGCGCCACAGCGCGCGGGGATTCTGGCCCCGGTTGTTCACACCGGCACCCCGGGCAATGTAATAGATATCCGTGATGACCCGGCCGACCGTCGTGGCCTGACCGTTCACCCCGGTACCGTAGGGGATGCCTTCATCGGAGAGTGTGCGGCCCGCGGCATTCTCGTAGATACCTGCGCCCGCGCCTCGAGTCAGACTGAAGGTCGGCTCACCGCTGGGAGCCGCGGGACCGGCTGCGACACCCGTGATCCGGAACAGAGCGGCCTGCTCACAGTTGCTGATCACCGCAAAGTCATTGACCGCAAAATCGAAATCCCCTTCGTCTATGACCACGATCGGGTTGGTATTGGGCTGCACGATGCCGGCAATCGGCGCACCGGGGATTTCCACCCGGCGGAACACCAGAAAGTCCGTGCCTGGAATCACTGTGGTGAGATCGATGCCGGTGCCCGCATTCACCATGTTGGTGGCAGGGCCGGCGACCCGGGGCAGCGGCGCCAGGGTCGGTGTCCAGTCGCCTGGTCCGGTGGCGGTGCCGTTACCCGTGTAGTTATAAGCCTGAATCGGATTGGTCAGATCCATCTCGTAGAGGCTGGTCCAGGGACCGTTGAGCGTGTTGTATATCTTGTCGTTTTCCGGATCGCAGCCGAAGTAACCGGCACTGCGCGCAGACTGGGTGATGAACTCCATCGCGTAACGCGCACTCTCCTGCAGCCGGGACTGGCCGGTCAGCAGGCTGTAGGTCTGATTATTGCCGACAAAAAGCTGCACGATGCCGGCGGTGACCACCAGCCCGAGCCCCAGCGCGAGAATCAGTTCGACCATGGAGAAACCGCCGCTGTGGCGCCTGCTGATCGATCCGCTGACCATTCCCCGCAGCTTCGTGCTGTCCCGAGTCAGCATTCGTCTGTCCATCTGTGTTTTCACACCCACTCCTAACTCTGACTGTCGATGGAGATGTTGCGCAGCTGGCCATCCGGCTCCTGCCATCTGACAACCACCGTCACGACGCCGGTTGCGGCATCCACAGCAATCGAGCCCAGACCGTTGGGCAGGCCGGGTTGTTCGTTCTGTGGCGGCAGTGCCCCCGCAGTACGCAGGTCGATGCAGACCTGTTCGTCGTTCAGCCCGCCCAGAGAGCACTTCCACATGGCCAGGTCGAAAGCCACCATCTGCACTTCCGTGCACTGTGCCTGGTGACACAACGCCGGCGGATCAGCAGGCACCGCAGCGAGTGCAACCCCGCCGTAAGCCTGACCAGGAACCGCAGCGCCGATGGGATTCGCCCGAATCCGATCCATCATGTCGTAGGCCAGCTGTACTGCCTCGGCCCGGAACAGGGCCGCGCGGTTGTTCTGCAGGCTGACCATCTGCAGCGCAGTGATGCCGAGCACACCGATACCCAGCACCAGCACGGCGACCAGCAGTTCGATCATGGACAGTCCGCCCTGACGTCGGCTCGACGCCCGCAAATGACGGGTGTTATGTCTTGGTGCGGTACTCACATGACCTCCTGACATCGCTATGGACAGACCAGCGCGGTGCTGGTGGTTCTTCCGATCCGGTTCAGATCAATCTGCCGACCAGGATTCACCGTCGCGTCTGTGCTGCAGAGGTTGAACGAGCCGGCGGCATCCAGAGTCAGCAGACCTCGGGCATTGAAGCTGAGGGCGGTCTCGTCGTTGTAGGCACCCAGGGCATTCAGCGTCATGTCGTCCATGCCACCGAACATCCGCAGAGGGGCGTTACAGTTGCCCGGATTGCCGATCGTCACGCAGTAGCCGGGGCCCCATTCGTTGTCGCTGTCCGACGCATCCACGGTCTGCACACTCACCACCCCACCCAGCTTGGCGGCCTCGCTGCGGGCGTAGTGGACGGCGAGCACGAAGTCATTGACCCGGGTGGTCATCGCCCGCTGTTCCATCAGACCGTTGAACGCGGGCAGCGCCATGCCGAGGAGCACCCCGGCAATGGCCATCGCGACCATGAGTTCGATGATGGTGAAGGCGGTTATGCGCCGTTTATTTGACATCTGTAGCCTGATACTTCCTGGCTCTTTTCGTATGAAGCAGTGTATGGATCGTGAAAACTGATGAAACGGGGAGCCGATGGGTGGGCCCGTTTGTCCGGATGAGCGGTCGTAGAAGGGGAGAAGGCTGAGCAGGCGAGGCAGCGGGCTGGCGAGGGCCAGGAAAGGGACTGTCAGCCCTCTTCCCAGTCCAGTTCGTCTGCTTCAATGCCACCGGCACCGTCTTCATCCCAGCCGCGCACCCCGGCAGAATTCAGCGTGAGCAGCCGGGCCTGGTCGGTGCCGCCAACCGGCGTCGCAGTAAGGGTGAAGGCGGTGTCGTTACCGGTGACCGTGATGGCATAGCGGCCGGCACGCACCGAGCGGGCGTCACACAAGGTGGAAGCTATGACTCCTGCGTCTGCATCCGGCACACCATCCGCGTCCGTATCGGCAGCGCCGGCGTAGGAAAAATTGATGCTGGCCAGGCGCTCGAGCGCCTGAGCGCAGTTGAGCAGGTCGGACTGGGCTTCGGAGCGGTAGGTGCGGTTCGAATACTGGCTGTAAATGGGCATCGCGACTGCGGCCACGATCGCCATGATGGCCAGCGCGACCATAAGCTCGATGAGGGTAAAGCCCTCGCCCTTGCTGCGGATGGATTTCATAGCAGTGCCTGTTTCGATTGCCTGTCTTGCGTGTTGGTCTGTCTCGCCTTGTGCTGCATGTTAGGCTCCGGGTGCGAGGGTTCCGACGGGAGCGCGCCGGGCGGTACAAAATCAGCGACAGATGGTCGCCGGCCGGCATACCGGCACTACGCATCGACCCGACTGCGTCCTGCCTCGCCATCTGCAACGTCGAGGATCGAGACATCGAAGACTATCACCCGACCCGCCAGCGGATGATTGAAATCGACTTCAACTGTGCTCTGGTTCACAGCACGCACCACACCGGGCAGTTCGCCACCCGGCCCCGCGAAGGACACGATCAGCCCGGGCTCAGGCACCACATCCGCACCGAACTGGCCCCTGGAAAGGGTCTGTACGTTCTCTGCCTTGTGTGTACCGAAGGCGTCTTCTGCGGCAATGCGCAACTGGGCATCGTCCCCCGCCTGCATGCCGAGCAGCGCACTTTCGAAACCCGGCAGGAGCTGACCATCACCAAACTCGAAGGTGGCGGGTCTGCCGCGACGGGTGGTATCGACTTCCTCGCCGGTCTCCAGAAGCACAGAGAAATGCAGGGTGATTCTGTCTCCAGGGCGCACCCGCCGATCCGACGCACGACCGATCAGACCCGGGCTGTTGTCTTCTTTTTGGCTCAAGGCTGTTTATGCTCGCTCAAGGCTGTTTACGCCCGCTCAAGGCTGTTTACGCTCGCGCAGATACTCGAGCAGCAAGGCGAGGATCCATAATCCTGCACCGATCGACAATGCCATGTCGGCCACGTTGAACGCGGGAAAATACCAGTCCTGATAGTGCACCAGCAGGAAGTCGACCACATAACCCTGCCACAGGCGATCGACCATATTGCCGAGCGCACCACCGAGCACCAGGGCATAGACCACACCCATGAAGTGATTGGCGGGGTTCAACCGGCGCAGCTCGATCACGATGAACAGGGTAAACCCGATGGCAAGCGCCACAAACAGCCAGCGTTGCCAGCCACTGCCGTCCGCCAGCATCGAAAATGCGGCGCCTTCGTTATGCCAGCGAACCCAGCTGAACACCGGCAGGACCGCAATCCGATCGCCATGGGCGAGTGTGCTCACCACCCAGAACTTGGTCAGCTGATCGAGCACCACCACCGCGCCACTGAGCAGCAGCCAGCGGGTCCAACCCACCGGTACTGCGCTCATTGCCCGCTCTTCAGAAGCGCTCTTCATAAGCAGCCCGCACCCGCATACCTGTGCTGCATCATCCTCATCGACCGGCAAATGCCTCCCGGGCTGTGCGGATATCCGCGTGTATCTGATGTTTGAGAGAATCCAGACCGTCGAAGGTCCGCTCCTCGCGGATCTTGCGCACGAATTCGACCGTGAGCAGCCGTCCGTAGAGGTCTCCCTGGAAGTCGAACAGATGCACTTCCAGCAGGGGTTCCCTGCCATCCACCGTGGGCCGCACACCGATGTTGGCCACGCCCTCATACGGTTTCTCCAGCCCCCGGATCCGCACCGCGTAAACCCCCTCGAGTGCAGCCCGGTACCGCTGCAGCCGGATGTTTGCCGTGGGCACACCCAGTGTGCGCCCGAGCTGGCGTCCATATACCACTCTGCCCATGATGAAGTAGGCGTGGCCCAGCAGCCGCTCGGCGAGGGCGAAGTCACCCGCACGGAGAACCTCCCGTATCCGTGTACTGCTGACCCGCTCACCATCCACCGACACGGTACCTACATGACTCACACCGAAGCCGTGCTGCTTTCCCGATGCTTCGAGCAGGGCGAAGTCACCGGTCTGGTCCCTGCCGAACCGGAAGTCATCACCCACGACCACGTGGCGTACGCCGAGCATTCTGTGGAAGAGCTCATCCACTACCCACTCGGCCGGGGTATTGCGGGTTCGTTCGTTGAAAGGCATGCAGAGCACCCGGTCGAGTTGAGTGCGGCCGAGCAGGGTGATTTTTTCCCGGAATCTGGTCAGCCGCGCCGGCACCTTGGTACCGGCGAAGAACTCCCGCGGCTGGGGTTCGAAGGTCAGCAGCATGCTCGGGGCGTCGAGTGCCCGGGACTTTGCGAACAGCGCTTCGAGAAGGTGCAGATGACCCAGGTGCACCCCATCGAAGTTGCCCACGGTCAGCACACAGCCTTTGTGGCGGGCTTTAAGACTGTAGGTGCCGTGCACGATTTCCATGGGCGCCATTATAGGGTCTCGGGTGTCCTTCACACCCACACCCTCAGGCACGATGCAGCAGCTCGGCCGGACGCGAGCCGGTGAGGAGATGCGTCAGCACATAGATGGCTGCTCCCCCCACTACTGCCAGCCCCAGCCAGACACCGCGCTCGAGCACGCTCATGGTCAGGAACTGCCCGGACTCGGGAATCAGCCACACCAGACCGCCTGCCATGGTCAGCGCGGCGAGCCCACAGCGCGCCAGTGCAATGCGGGTGGTTCGGGAAAGTTCAAGACGGCCCTCGGCAGCCAGCGTGCGCCACAGCAGCAGTGCATTAACCCAGGCAGAAACAGAAGTGGCCAGCGCCAGTCCGACATGACCGAGAATCCTGAACAGCGCCAGGTTGAGCAGGATGTTGACCCCGATCGCAAGTCGTGCAATCCGGAACGGCGTCATGGTGTCCTGGCGCGCAAAAAAGGCCGGTGCCAGTACTTTCACCAGCACCATCGGCAGCAGGCCCACTGCGAACGCCTGCAGTGCGAGTGCCGCCATCCGCGCATCGATCACACTCAGCGCACCGTGCAGAAAAATCCCGGCGATCAGTGGCAGCGCGAGCACATAAAGCGCAACCGCCGCAGGCACACCGAGAAACAGACCGACCCGGATGCCCCAGTCCAGCGTCGCCCGGAAGCCGGCCAGGTCCGCACTGCTGTCGAGGCGCGACAGATTGGGCAGCAGCACGGTCCCTAATGCCACCGCCACCAGACCAATCGGCAGTTCCAGCAGCCTGTCTGCGTAGTAGAGCCAGGAAATGCTGCCGGTGATCAGCGTCGAGGCCAGCATGGTATCGATGAGTGTGTTGATCTGGCTCGCCGAGGCCGCAAAAATCGCCGGCACCAGCAGCCGGCCGACCCGCCGTACCCCCTCATGCCGGAAGTCCACCTTCGGCAGATGCAGCAGACCCAGCCTGCGCAGACCGGGCAGCTGGAAGAGCAGTTGTGCGACACCGGCGAAGAACACACCCCATGCCAGAGCAAACACAGGAGTCGCGAAAAGGCTGGTCGCAAACAGCGCCGCCGACATGAGGGAGAGGTTCAGCAGAACCGGGGTGAACGCGGGAATCGCATAGCGGTGATGGCTGTTGAACAGCGCACCGGCAAAGGCCGTGAGTGAAATCAGCCCGAGATACGGGAAGGTAATGCGCACCATCACAGTGGCCAGGCTGAACCGCTCGTCGTCGCCGATAAAACCCGGGGCAAAGAGGGTAATGAGTCCCGGCGCAAGCAGCACCCCGGCAAGTACGACACCCAGGAGCACCAGGGCCAGATTGCCCGACATGATCCGGATGAATGTCGTCAGCTCCTCCCGGCCTCCCTCCCGATAACGGGCAAGCACAGGCACGAAGGCCTGATTGAAGGCCCCTTCCGCAAACAGCCGGCGGAAAAAATTCGGGATCCGGAAAGCAACGAAGAAGGCGTCGGCTATCGCGCCTGCTCCGAAAAAGTTCGACAGCACCACATCCCGCAGGAAACCGCTGATCCGGGAGATCAGGGTCATGGCCGATACCACCGACCCCTGACGGGCGACATTCTGACCAGGCCCCGGGCCTGTCGTCTCAGGCCCGGTTGACATACCCATACCTCACCGGCATATTACCGCGCCTTGAATTTTCCGGACCCCAGGAGAGCCCTTTGGCCAATAGTGCACAAGCCCGCAAGCGCGCGCGGCAATCTGAAAAACGTCGCCGGCACAACGCCAGCCAGCGTTCCATGGTTCGCACCTACATCAAGCGGGTTGAAGCCGCCATCCTCGGAGGCGACCAGGCCGCGGCAAGAACTCAACTCGAAACCGCAATCCCCGTGATCGACCGCATGGTCGGCCATGGCATCCTGCACAAGAACAAGGCAGCCCGTCACAAGTCCCGCCTCAGTGCGCGGATCAGCGCGCTCAGCGCCTGAGATAAGCTCCCCGCAGCGGCCAGCCGGATGCGGTTGGCCAGCCCTGACAGCTCAGGCATCGACCAGCACCACCAGATTGTCCCGGTGGATGATCTCCGGTTCCAGGCTGTAGCCCAGCCGGGTAACGATGTCCCGGCTCGCCGCCCCCAGCATCTTACGGGTCTCCGCGCTCGAGTAGTTGGTCAGGCCCTGGGCGATCAGCTTGCCCGCACCGTCCACGCAGCGCACCAGTTCACCCCGGGAAAACTCCCCCTCCACCCCGGCTACCCCGACCGGCAGCAGACTGACACGCCGCTGCACCAGGGCGGTTACGGCACCCGGATCAATGGTGAGCTGACCTTTCGACTTCAGTTGTCCGGCAATCCAGCGTTTGCGCGCATCGAAAGGCGACACATCGGCACACAGCAGACTCCCGACGGCTTCACCAGCCAGCACACTCTGCAACCTGCCGGCCGCCGAGCCATGCGCAATCACCGTATTCGCCCCTGAGCGTGCGGCAATCCGCGCTGCCCGCAGCTTGGTGATCATGCCACCGCGCCCCAGCGCGCCCGCTTCCGCCACCATCGAATCCAGCCGCGGGTCGGTTGCCCGGGCAAACGCGACCAGTGGCGCATCGGGACGTCTGCGGGGGTCTTCCTCGTAAAGTCCGCCGATGTCTGTCAGCAGGACCAGCAACTCCGCCTGCAGCAGATTGGTCACCAGGGCGGCCAGGGTGTCGTTGTCGCCGAATCGGATCTCATCGGTTGCGACCGAATCATTTTCGTTGATGATGGGCACCACACCCAGGTCGAGAAGCGTTCTCAGGGTGGTGCGCGCATTCAGATAGCGCTGCCGATCCGCCAGATCATCATGGGTGAGCAGCACCACGGCGGTGTGCCGCCCGTGTTCGCTGAAGGCCCGTTCGTAGGCCTGCACAAGACCCATCTGACCGACCGCGGCAGCCGCCTGCAACTGGTGCACCGAGGTCGGCCGGGTGCGCCAGCCGAGGCGCGACATGCCTTCCGCCACAGCGCCTGAGCTGACCAGAAGCACCTTTTTACCGGCAGCGAGCAGCGTGGAGATATCTGCACTCAGGGTGCTGATCAGAGAACGGGTAAGGCCCGCTCCGGGATCGTTGAGCAGTGCACTGCCGACTTTGACCACGATGGTCCCGGCATCGCCGAGAACGGCCCGCACGGACGCTTCTGTACGGTCACTCGACGACATGGATGACTTCCACATCACCGTCGTCACTGTCGTCGTCGGCATCTTCTGCAGCCGATCCCGGGGTCAGACGATGACGGCGGATCGCCAGCGAACTGTTCAGCACGTCGGCACTGATGCGTTCTTCGAGGGCAAGCTGGTCTGCTGCGTAGTCCTCATCTTCGGCGAGCCGGAAGCGGATCTCCCGTACCTCCCGGGTCAGATCGCTTACCAGTTCCCGCAGTCCGGAGCCGGTCATGGCGGAAACTGCGTGCAGCGGCCGCCCGGGGTACGCCTTACCCAGCCGCTCGAGGAGCTCGGCCAGCCGGCTTTCATCCACCAGATCGGTCTTGCTGAGCACCATCCAGATCGGACGCTGCGCCAGGGCTGCGCTGTAGTCCTGCAACTCCCCTTCGATGATGCGGGCGTTGTCCAGCGGATCCGAGCCGTCCGCCGGCAGTGCCTCGACCAGATGCAGGAGGATTCGATTGCGGCTCAGATGGCGCAGGAATTGCGCGCCCAGACCGGCACCGGCCGCGGCACCTTCGATGAGCCCGGGGATGTCGGCCATCACGAAACTGCTGTCCGAGCCGGAACCGACCACGCCCAGACTGGGTACCAGGGTGGTGAAAGGATAGTCGGCGATCTTCGGTTTTGCGGCGGATACCCGGCTGATCAGGGTGGATTTACCCGCGTTGGGCAGCCCCAGCAGGCCCACATCGGCCAGCAGCTTCAGCTGCAGGCGCAATATCCGGTGTTCACCGGGAGAGCCCGGTGTGGTGCGACGCGGCGCCCGGTTGGTGCTCGACTTGAAGTGGGCGTTGCCCATGCCGTGGTAACCGCCTTTGGCAACCAGGAGTTCCTGGCCGGCGACGGTAAGGTCGCCGAGTACCTCGAGGGATTCCTCATCGACCACGGAGGTCCCAACGGGCACGCGCACAAACCGGCTCTCACCCTGGGCACCCGTGCAGTTGCTGCCGCTGCCGGACTGGCCATGACTGGCCCGATAGAGGGGCTGAAAGCGGAAATCTATGAGGGTATTCAGTGCGGCATCAGCGACCAGTATTACGTCGCCACCTTCACCGCCGTTGCCGCCATCCGGCCCGCCGCGGGGAATGTATTTTTCCCGACGGAAACTCAGACAGCCGCGACCGCCGTTGCCGGCTTCGACGCGGATAGTGGCTTCGTCGATGAACTGCATGAACCGGTCAACGCAATTTTGCAGGGATATCCCTGCGCTTCAGATACGCAGGGCAGTAAGCTGATGCGGATACTGCGCCTCAGGCTTCGGCGGTATCAACCACCACGAAGGTACGATTCTTTGGCCCGCGTTTCTCGAAGCGGACCTGGCCGTCGCTCTTGGCAAACAGCGTGTGATCACGGCCCATGCCCACGTTCGGGCCAGGATGATACTGGGTACCGCGCTGGCGTACGAGAATATTGCCGCTCAACACGACTTCGCCACCAAACTTCTTCAGACCAAGACGCTTTGCTTCCGAATCCCGGCCGTTGCGCGTGCTGCCGCCTGCTTTCTTATGTGCCATTGCCGATTATCCTCCTGGACTTTTAAACAGTGAGCCTGAAAAGCCCGCTAAGCGCTGATGCCGGTAATTTTCAGTTCGGTGTACCACTGCCGGTGACCCTGGCGGCGCATGTAATTCTGACGGCGTCGGAATTTGATGATGCGCACCTTCTTGTGGCGATCATGGCCGATCACTTCAGCGGTGATTTTGCCGCCATCGACATAGGGTCTGCCGACGGTCACCTGATCGCCGTTGGCAACCACGAGCACCTTGTCGAAAACCACTTTTTCGCCCGGTTCGGCAACGAGCCGCTCGAGCTTGATCACCTCACCCTCGGTGACGCGATGCTGCTTGCCACCGCTGGAAAATACCGCAAACATAACTTCTACTCCTGGCGCTCTCAGACTCACCTGACCCTACAACCTTCGCGTATTACAATGTCTGCGCGAAGATTCGCGTCCATCGGTCGGCTGCTGAACAGCTAACTACTTGTATTGGCCGGAATTTTCCGGGAGGGTGCCGCGAAAGGCGCGTAATTCTACGGGCAAATTTCCGGGAATACAACGCAACCTGAGACCCCCAGAGCGTGGATTCCCGGCGAATTCGGGGGGAAAGAGGCGGCTGAGTGCCACGAAAACGTGCAGAATAGGCCTTCCATTGAAATGTGCTCGTAAAGCCTTGAGGCCCGTCCCTGAGTATCAGGGTCGTTCCACAGCCAGCAAACAGACGGAAACCACTGAAGTTCATGTCAGGTGAAACTGCGATAGCCACCCACAACGTCAGCCTGTCCGCGACGAAGATCGGGGCTCTGGAGTCGGTATACGGGCTCGTTTCGGAAGATTTCAAATCCACCAACACGCTGATACCCCGCCTGCTCACCTCCGACGTCGGGCTCGTGGAGGAAATCGGCGCGCACATCATCGAAAGCGGTGGTAAGCGTCTGCGGCCGCTGATGGTGCTGCTGGCGTGTCGCGGTTGCGGCTACCAGGCTCAGGATCACATCAAACTCGCCGTCATCATCGAGTTCCTGCACACCGCAACCCTGCTGCACGACGACGTGGTGGACCGCTCGGATCTGCGCCGGGGTCGAGCCACTGCCAATGCCACCTGGGGTAACGCTCCCAGTGTGCTGGTCGGAGATTTTCTCTACTCCCGTGCATTCGAGCTGATGGTGGAACTCGGCGACCTGGGCATCCTCGGCATTCTCTCGGAAGCAACCAACGGCATCGCCGAAGGCGAAGTGCTGCAGCTGGCCAATGTGGGCAACTGTCAGATCAGTGAAGCCCAGTACATGGAAGTCATCCGTCGCAAGACGGCGCTGCTGTTCCAGGCGGCCACTCACAGTGCTGCGATGCTGGGTACCGAGTCCACGGGAATGCATACCGCACTGCGCAATTTCGGTTTGCATTTTGGTCTGGCCTATCAGCTGGTCGACGACTGGCTGGACTACGCGGGCGCCGCCGACGCCATGGGCAAGAACGTCGGCGATGACCTGGCGGAGGGTAAACTCACCCTGCCCCTGATCCACGCTCTGACAATGGGCACCACTGCCCAGACCCGCACTCTGCGGGAGGCGATAGCGGCACGCAGCCACACCGCTCTGCCCGTGGTGCTCGGCATCGTGCGCCAGACCGGTGCGCTCGACTACACCCAGGCGCTGGCCCGGGCTCAATCCGACAGAGCCATCGATTGCCTGGCCGACCTCCCGGATAACGCCTATCGGGAAGCGCTCGACACCCTGGCGCGGTTCGCCGTTTCCCGGCTCAACTGAGCCTGTCCATGCCGGCGGGCACCGCGCTCACCTTTTCAGCGTTGCTGGTATTTACGTCGAGCACGTTCGTTTCGAGCACGCTCGCTTCGAGCGCATACGCAGCCCCGGCGTCCGGTGCGGACAGAGAACTCTCGCCCGCCGGAACCACTTTTGAGCTCACGGCCTGTACCCTGACCGGCTCCCGGGGCATCGAATCCATCGAAGCCGAGTGTGGAAATCTGCAGCGACCGGAAAATCCGGAGCAGCCCGAAGGCAGGCAGATCTCTCTGCGGGTCGCCGTGATCCGCTCGCCAAGTCCGGCGCCGGAACCGGACGCTTTTACGCTGATCAACGGCGGCCCCGGCGGATCGTCGATCAGCCTTTACGCAGACAGTGCCAGCGCCTTCGCAGCGATCCTCCTGCACCGTGACATCGTGGTGGTCGATCAACGCGGCACAGGCAGTTCTGCGCCGCTGCGGTGCGCTGGACTCGACGATCTCACCGATGGCCTCGTGCCTGGATCCATCGCCGTCGCGACCAAGGAATGTCTGCAGTCTCTGCCCGGCGAGCCGGGCAACTACACCACCAGCGCCGCAGTTGCCGATCTCGAGGCAGCACGTGCAGCGCTCGGTTATGCCCGGTTCAATGTCTATGCCGTCTCCTACGGTACCCGGGTCGCCCAGCATTTCGCACGCCGCTACCCCGCTTCGGTCCGCACACTCATTCTCGACGGGATACTGCCGGCAGACGTACCGCTGGGTCCGAATGCGGCATTCAACGCCCAGCAGACTCTGGAGCAGATTTTTTCCCGCTGCGCGAAGGACACGCACTGCGCGGAAGCCTTTCCGGATCTGCCCGCCACCTTCGCCGCCCTCCAGTCCCGTCTGCGCACCGCCGCCGTGGAGATCACTCTACCCCACCCGGTCCAGGGCACCGCCCACGCCATGGCCATCGGCTATCCCCATCTGCTGATGGTCGTCCGGTTGCTGAGCTACAGTCCGGAGACCGCAGCGCTCATACCGCTGGTGATCCAGGAAGCACAACGCGATGCCAATTTCACGCCACTGGCTGCCAACGCCCTGCAGCTGCAGTCTGATCTCGACAATGCCATTGGTGTGGGCATGCACAACTCGGTGGTCTGCACAGAAGACGTCCCCTTCATCGGCGAGGTGAACTGGCCGGCACTCGATGCCACCTACATGGGCGCTGATCAGGTGCGTGCGCTGCAGACGATCTGCCAGCACTGGCCTGCAGGCCCGCTCGATAACGACCTCCGCACACCGCTTGTCAGCGATGTGCCAGCCCTGCTGTTGTCCGGTGAGTTCGATCCCATCACGCCACCCCGCTACGGCGACGCGGTGGCCGCACAATTGAGCAACGCGCTCCATATCACCGCGCCCGGGCAGGGGCACGGCGTCTTCGCCCGGGGTTGCCTGCCCCGACTGATGTCTGAATTCGTGGAACAGGCGGACTGGCGCGCACTGGATACCGCCTGTGTGGATCGGCTGCAGCCCACACCTTTTTTCATCAATCTCATGGGCCCGTCGCCATGATCCGTATCGAGGCGCTCTGCAAATCATTCGGCACGGTGACGGCCATTCGCGATGTTGCGTTTACCGCCGCCGATGGCCGGGTCACCGCCCTGCTCGGCCCTAACGGTGCGGGCAAATCGACGACGCTGCGCATCCTGTCCACTGTCCTGGCACCGGACAGCGGCAGCGCACATGTCGGTGAGTTCGACGTCGCCCGGGATCCCATGAATGTCCGTCGGACAATCGGCGTGTTGCCCCACGCGACCGGCCTTTACGGGCGTCTGACGGCCAGAGAGAACATCGCGTATTACGGTGCGCTCCATGGTCTGAAGGGGAAGGTGCTGGACGGCCGCATTACCAGCCTTACCGAACTGCTGGAAATGGAAGACATCCTCAGCCGCCGGGTGGCCGGTTTTTCCCAGGGTCAGCGGATCAAGGTTGCCCTGGCGCGTGCGCTGATTCACGACCCCAGACATCTGCTGCTCGACGAGCCGACCAACGGACTCGATGTCATGGCGACCCGGGCACTGCGACAGATCATCCTGAAACTCAAGGCTGAGGGTCGCTGCGTGCTCTTTTCCAGCCACATCATGCAGGAGGTCACCAACCTCTGTGACGACGTGGTCATTGTCGGCGGTGGCAGAGTGCGTTTTCAGGGCGGGCTCGACGAACTGCGGGCCCGCAGCGGTGAAACAGACCTGGAAGACGCCTTCATACGCATGGTGGGCAGCGGATCATGAATGGCGCACTCATCGTGCTCATCAAAGAATGCCGGGACAACATTCGCGACCGGCGCACGATACTTTCCTCTTTCTCCCTGGCCCTGTTTGGTCCTGCGCTGTTCATGGGTCTGATGACCTTCATGCTCAATACCGCCCTGGGGGAGAGCGATGAACCAGTGTCTTTCGCCATCGTCGGCGCGGAACACGCACCCGGACTGCTTGCCTACCTGCAACAGCAGAACACCCGGATCGAACTGCTGCAGAGCGAAGACCCGCGGGCAGAAGTGACCGAAGGACGCCAGGATCTGGTGCTGGTAATCCGCGAGGACTATGCCGAGCGCTTCGCCCGGGGAGACATCAATGCCCTGGTGCTGATGCACGACGGCTCGAAAATCGGCTCTTCAAGACGCCAGTTTTCCCAGGCCCGGGATCTGATCAATCGCTACGCCCGCACACTGGGCATGCTGCGGCTGCAGGTCAGGGGAATCGATCCGGCGATCACCATGCCCCTCGTCGTGCAGGAACTCGACACCGCATCCCCCGCAGCCCGGGCGCTCGCGGTGCTGGCCACCCTGCCCTACCTGCTGGTTCTCGTGATCTTCATGGGCGGTTTCTACCTCGCAATCGACACCACCGCCGGTGAGCGGGAGCATGGCTCCCTCGAACCCCTGCTCAGCCAGCCCATCAGTCGCACTGCCCTGGTGATGGGCAAACTCTTCGCCACCACACTGTTCAGCGGGGCCAGCCTGCTGCTGTTTCTGATCAGCCTGGCGGTATCTATTCCCTTCGTTCCGCTGCACCGGATCGGCATGTCTCTCGAGATCACCGCGTTTACCGCTTCAGCCGCTTTTCTGGTTTCGGTACCACTGATGATCTTTGCCGCCGCGCTGCTCACAGTGTTTGCCTCATTCGCCAAAAGCTACAAGGAGGCACAGACTTATCTCACCCTCATCATCCTGGTGCCCACACTGCCGCTGATCCTGACCCAGCTGCTCAATGTCGGCGCCTCCACCGCGCTGATGACGATTCCTTCCCTCAGCCAGGCTACGCTGATCGGACAACTCATCTCCGGGGATAGCGTGGATCCGGTCCACGTGGTGGTTTCGGTAATCTGTACCCT
Organism: Pseudomonadales bacterium; assembly: GCA_041395945.1. Lineage (NCBI taxonomy): Bacteria > Pseudomonadati > Pseudomonadota > Gammaproteobacteria > Pseudomonadales > Pseudomonadales bacterium. The sequence continues at coordinate 582,053 of JAWKZN010000001.1, read as the reverse complement.
CGCTGCCGCGGGCCTGCTGGCCTGGCTGGCCGTCTGGCTGTACCGAAGGGAGCGGATATTGATCTGAACCGGATTTATTCTTGTTCTCAGGCCGCGGATGTTTACAATACGCGGCCCAATCGGAGTGTAGCTCAGCTTGGTAGAGCACCACGTTCGGGACGTGGGGGCCGGAGGTTCAAATCCTCTCACTCCGACCAATTCTAAATTCCCGATACCACGATCGAGTCCATCACCCTCCGGCCGAGACCGGAGCCGTGCGACCGGCGGTTAAATTCTCTCACTCTGACCATTTTTAAATCCTCTCGACATCCCTGTCGCGACATCTTTGAGATACTGAGCCCCAGGCCGCGCGTCCCTGCGCGGCCGTCCGAGCCTCGCGAAGCAATGCTTCGCGCTACGCCTGTGGCGCAGCCGGCTCGGACCCGAAAACGTTTCAGTTCTGGAACGTCAACACGACTCTGGTCACGGATCCTTCCCGCATCTCTGCAATGCCCTCGTTGATCTCCGAGAAGTGTCTCGTGTTATCAACGAGCGGCTCAAACTGCAGCAGGCCACGATCACCGAGGGATGCGATCTTCTGGAAGTCAACGGACGGATTCGAGGAGCCGTAGATCGAACCTTTGATGGACTTTTCTCGCAGCAACATGATGGCCGGTAATTCGAGCATCTCGGTGTAAGCCGGCAGACCGACCACAATGCTCCGGCCACCGGAGCGGATGACGTTGAACGCATCCGCCATGGTCGCAGGGTTTCCCACACATTCGATGGCAACGTCCACTCCACCGAGTGTATCAGCGAGGATTTTTTTTACCGCGCCCCTGGGATCCAGCACCGCAGTGGCTCCCACCCGCAGCGCAGCTGCACGCCGCTGCGCGATCGGATCCACTCCGATGATGCTCGCGGCACCGGCGACCCGGGCACCCTGGATCGCCGCAAGCCCGACACCACCGCACCCGAACACCGCCACGCTCTCACCCCAGCGGACGGCGGCCGTGTTCACTGCAGCACCGAACCCGGTGGTGATCCCGCAGCCGATCAGGCAGATGTGCACAGCGGACATTTCGCTGTGCACGGGTATCGCCATACGCTCAGGCACCACAACGTATTCGCAGAAGGCGCCCAGCGCCATGAACCGATCGAGGCCACGCCCGTTCAGAGTGAGCGGCCCCTGACTGCCGGTCGACATGTTTACCCGCTCACACAACTGGTATTCGCCACGCAGACAACCTGGACAGATGCCACAGGCGGGTGTCCAGGACAGCACAACCCGATCTGCGTCCTGTACCCGGGTGACCCCCGTACCGACCGCATCGACTATTCCAGCACCTTCGTGCCCCAGCACAACAGGAAACTCGACAGTCTCCTTACCTTCGAGGGCACTGAGATCACTGCGACAGATACCACAGGCCTGCATCTTTACTCGAACTTCGCCCGGCCCCGGATCCGCCAGGTCGACTTCGCGGATTTCGAGTGGCGTATCGGGTGAGAATGCAATCGCAGCATGGGTCTTCATAGCTGACTTCCTAATCCCGGGGTGGCGTGACGGCGTTTGTAAAGGTCGCCAGATCGAAGTAGTCGCGCCATACCTTGATCCTGCCGTTTTCCATCTCGAACACACCGGCACAGGGCAACTCGACATAGCGACCCGCAGCATGGGTGCGATCGATGCGTTCGGCGAAAACCACATCGCCGTCGACCAGCAGATTGATGATCTGCCAGTCGGTCTTTTCCCAGCTTGCCAGGAAGCCGCCGATGAACTCGCGCAGCTTTTCGTGTCCGGTCACCGGAGCCATCGGCATGTTGTGATAGGTGCCATCACTCGCGAAATACCCAACCAGTTCATCTGCATCCAGCCTCGACCAGGCAGCGATGAACTCCCGGACAATGGCCTCGTTGCTGCGGGGAGATTCGGAGGGTGTCGCGGCATGTACAGGCAGAAATCCCAGACATGCGAGCAGAACAATGCCCGTGATCCGTATCAGTCGAAATCTCAGTTTCATCAAAATTCCTCCTCTGGACAGTTGTATCTCTGAGGTGTGATCAACGATTGCGATCGCTCACCAGTGACCGACCCGACCCAGTGCATCTTCCGCACCAGCCACGAAATCCATGAATATTTCCGATGCAGGACGCACGGCCTTGATCATGCCGATGCCCTGCCCCGCGATACCGGGATAGACGTCGGCTCTTTCTCCCTGCACCGCTGCATTCATGACCGGATCGGAGATCATCGATTGAAAGGGCATCGGCAGCGGCTGCAGATCTCCCCGCTCCCAGGCGGCCGTCCAGCTCGAGCGCAGCATGCGACACGGCTTGCCGGTGATCGAGCGGGACACCACCGTGGATTCCTCACTGGCATCGACCAGCGCCTGCTTCTGGAACGCAGGAATGCCCGCCTCCCGCGCCGCAAGAAAGGCCGAGCCGATCCAGACGCCGGCAGCTCCGAGCATCAGGGCAGCGGCAACGCCGCGACCGTCGCCGATACCACCGGCGGCGAGCACGGGCACCCTGCCCATCGCGTCCACCACCTGTGGAATCAGTGCCATGGTGCCGACGGGAGAGTTATGGCCACCGGCATCATGCCCCTGTGCCACCACCACATCGATGCCACTGCTCGCCACCTGCAGCGCATGCCGGACCGCACCCACCACGCACATGACCTTGGTGTCATTGGCCTTCAGCTGGGCCATCCAGGGCCCGGGGTTGCCCAGTCCGGCGGCGTAGACCGGCACCCGCTCTTCGATGATGACTTCCATCTGCGCCTGGAAAAAAGGTGCGGAAAAAAGCACGAGGCCGTCATCCTCATCGGCCGTGTCCAGTGACGCCGTGACCGAGGGCTTCAGGCCTTGTGCGGCCATGAACGAAGCGGCAAACGCCCGGTGTGCTTCCAGCGGGAGTGGAGAATCCGCACCGCCTCCTTCACTGAGTTCCTGCGCTCTGCGCACTGAGGCCGGCAGCAGGGTATCGACGCCGAATGGCCTGTCTGTGAGTGTCCGGGTCTTCCGGATCCAGGCTCGCAGGCGGGTTGGTCCGCAGGCGGCGGCCCCCAGCACACCCAGCCCGCCGGCGTTGGATACTGCGGCGGCGAGTTCCGGCGTGCTGGCACCACCCATGCCGGCGAGCACAATGGGATAGTCGATGCCGAGCAATTCACACAGCCCGGTTTTCAGTAGCGTCTTGGTAGCCATTTCGATTCCTGCACACGGACAGAGCGGTAAAGTAGCGCCTTTTGAATTTATTGTAAATATGTATACAATCATCCACCTTACATACTGATGGAGTTGTCTTGGCCAGATCCCCTCAACCTGTACTGGTTGGCAGCGGTCAACTCATCGACCGCCCGGCGAGCCTTACGGATGCGAAAAGCCCACTGACGATGATGCAGGAGACCGCCCGGGCCTGTGCGATCGATGCCGGGTTGAAAGCCGATTGCTGGGGCGAACTGGACGTCCTGGTGGTGGTTAACAGTGTCGGCCCGACACTGATCAGCAATCCCCCCGCGGCGCTGGCAAATCGTCTCGGTGCCGGGCAGGCACGGCACTTTCTCACCGCAACCGGCGGCAACACGCCACAGATGCTGGTCAATCACTTTGCGGGGGAAATTGCCCGCGGCCACGCGTCCATGGTTCTCCTTGCGGGTGCTGAGGCGCTCGATTCCCTGGCTCGGTCGGTCAAATCTGGCGAGACCCTCGACTGGGAAGCGGACGACACCGCTACCGCGCCGCGGTTGTTCAGCGCACATCGTCCCGGCAGCAACGACACGGAGCAGGCACACGGCATGGTGGCGCCCATCGTGACCTATCCACTGTTTGAAAACGCGCTGCGCAAACACTACGGCAGATCGACGCGCGATCATCAGCTCGCGCTGGGCAGGCTTTTTGCACCCTTTTCCCGAGTTGCCAGCAACAATCCGTACGCCTGGTTTCCCGTCGAGCGCAGCGCGACGGAAATCGCCTCCCCAACCGTCGGGAACCGCTACATCGGTTTTCCATATACCAAGTACATGAACGCCGTCATGCAGGTGAATCAATCCGCTTCAGTCCTGCTCACCTCGGATGAAAAGGCGCGGGCGCTGGGTATCGACGAATCCCGCTGGGTCTACCTTCACGGTTGCGCAGACGTCAATGACATCTGGCATGTCAGCGAGCGGATCAATCATCACTCGTCTCCAGCGCTGTCAGCAGCACTCACCAGCACCTTCGACATGGCGCGCACGTCTGCTGATGAAATCGATCTGTTCGACATTTATTCCTGTTTTCCCGCTGTCGTGGAAGTCACGCGAGACGCCCTGGGAATGACCGAGGCGGATTCCCGTCTGCTCACCGTGACGGGTGGTCTGCCCTATTTCGGTGGTGCCGGAAACAACTACAGCATGCACGCTATCGCAACGATGATGGATCGACTCAGACAGCGACCCGGTGAGCGGGGCTTAGTCACCGCGAATGGCTGGTATCTGACCAAACATGCCCTCGGCATCTATGCCGCAGGCCCTCCTGCAACCCCATTCGAACCACCGGACACCGGGCCGCTGAACCGCACCATCGCTGCCATGCCGCATCCGACAATGGACCCGCGGCCGTCCGGAACGGGCACCATAGAAACCTTTACGGTCCTCTTCGACCGCAGCGGTGAACCAGAGCGCGGCCTGGTACTGGGCAGGCTTGAAAATGGCGCACGATTCGTTGCCCACACATCACAGGACAAATCGCTCCTGCTGCAGATGACACACGAAGATCCGATAGACCGGCGCGGGTCCGTGACAGCCGGTGCGGACGGAAATCGGTTCGAGTTCGACCTGTGAGTGCTGACAAATCAGAATTTGTTCTTGAGCGTGAGCTGGCCTTTCTGCTGGTCGACGCCGGCCGAAAGTTCAACGACGCCTACGATCAGAAGATGAAACCCCTCGGACTCACCCGCTCTCAGTGGCGGGTGGTCGCTTATGTGAGTCGAACACCGGGCATCTCCCAGACAGAACTCGCGGACAGCATCGAATGCAGCCGCATGGCCATCACGAGTCTGCTCGACCGGATGCAGGCCAAGGGACTCATTGAACGGCATGCGGTCGAGGGTGACCGCCGGTTGCGCGCCGTCTTCCTGACTGACAAGGGTCAGTCGCTGGTAAAAGAAATGAACCGGACGGCGGTCAACACCCTCGATAAGGTGTTCGCCGGCACCACCGCCGGCGACCGGAAACGGCTGCATCAGCTGCTCGACACCATTAAGTCCAACGCCGCAGAGATAATCGCCTCGGCAGTCTCAACAGATTCATCGCAGGGAGCAGGACAGGCAGCTGGAAAGTGAATTCCCGGGCATCGGGACGGGAATCGCTACAGGTTTGAGAATGTTTTCCGTCACCGCACACCTGAATGCATCAACTCTCCATTTCTGTCTGTAAACGATCAAACGGACCAACGAATGCGGGAGGTTTGATCGTCAGAACCGAACAGTCAATCTGATTCAGAATGCTTTCTGCTGTGTTGCCAATGAAAAAACCAGGCATGCCCGTACGTGAGGCTGTGCCCACAACCACGAGGTCGATATCCAGATCCCTCGCAGTCGCTGGAACAACCCGCCTGGCATCGCCCTTAGTTACATGCAACTGGGGCTCAAGGTGTACGGTCGCATCTCTATCGGAGCTGGTACCAAAAGTATTGACAAGGTTTTCCAGCCATTGCGTTCGCTCAGCCTTCTCCTCTTCAGCCATGGAATCAACTTCTTCCTTCGAGAGACCCATCCGGGGTGACCTCAAGTAGCTTTCGTACTCAAGTCGCCAGGCATGCACGATGTGGAGTTCACTGAACTCAGCCAATGCCAACGTCGTAGCCATCTCGAGCATTCGCCGATTGAGTTCGTCTTCTGCAAAATCTTTCGAATCTTCCACATCCCGATCCAACGCCGCCAGTATTCGACGAACGCGAATGTCCCCTTTCGATTTGACGATCCAGACCGGGCATGGGCATACGCGCATCAGGTTCATATCCGTGCTGCCGAATATCATGCCTTTCAGCCCCAAAGCGCCTTCTGCGTCCTTGATCACCAGATCGTGACTGTTCTCTCTGACCCGCCGTGTGATCTCCAGAAACGGTTTTCCAACCAGCACCTGGCACTCGATGGAGATACCAGTTTCCACCAGTTCGGCCGCTATCTTAGCGAGCTGATCACGCTTTTCTTCCACCGCGAGCGCAAGCATTTTCGCCGGAGTTGGGAAAGATCCGACCTTCCGCATAACTGAAGGAGCCGGCTCCACAACCGCACAGATCGTCAGCGAAGCCTGATGGTTTTTCGCAAGCAGGACTGCTTTCTGAAGTGATGCAGAGCGGGTCGATGCCGGATTCTCCACCAGCAGGATTCGAGTGAATCTCCTCATGCGTTTCTCCTACCTGTCCAATCAGGCCTGCGCTGGTTTTATCCGCCCAGAAGACGCAACATGGGCCTATGGTAGCTCCACAATCGAAGTGCAGCCAATTCGACACGGCTCTAATCCCGGCTGTCTGTATGCGCCTGCGCTGCAAATTTGCTTGCCCGTACATCCATCCAGCCACACGGCACCGTACTGACCATCGAAAAAGCAAGCTAACCCGGGTTAGTACGTATCGACATCGCCCCGCGGGAGAGATGAGATTATCAGCTCACAGCGTGCTGCAACGAATCAGAACCGGTACTTTCGAGATGCCTCACAGCAGCGCAACCAGGCCATTGACGCCGCGGGAGCAGAGAAAATGAAAAGCGGCATGGAGCCTCAACCCGATCTTCGCGCATATCCTGTGTGGGATATCTCGACTCGCTGGTTTCACTGGATCAATTTTATCTGCGTACTCGGCCTGTCCGTACTTGGACTGGCTATACTCAATGAAAAATCATTCGGGGTCAGTGCGGAGGGGAAAATACTCCTGAAAACCCTGCACACCTACGTCGGGTACGCGTTTGCAGCAAATCTCGTCTGGCGGCTTGTGTGGGCATTCATAGGCAGCACCCATGCGCGCTGGCAAGCGGTCCTGCCCATCGGTTCCGGCTACATAAGTGAACTTCGGCAGTACCTTCGCGGATTCCTGAGCGGCAACACATCCGGCTACGTCGGCCACAATCCGCTGAGCCGACTCATGGTGTCTCTGCTTCTGCTGATACTGGTCTCTCAGTCCCTCACCGGTCTGGTGCTGGCCGGCACCGATCTTTACATGCCGCCATTCGGCAGTCTGATCGCTGACTGGGTAACCGATGGCGATCCGGACAGACTCGCCCAGCTCGTCCCTGGAACCAAGGAACACGTTGACCCAACCAGCTATGACGACATGCGCAGTTTTCGAAGTCCCATCATCACTACACACCTCTACGGGTTCTATCTGCTGATGTTTGCCGTCTTCCTGCACATTACAGGTGTCGTCGTGACAGAGATTCGTGAAAGGAACGGTCTGATATCGGCCCTGTTCACCGGAGAGAAAGTACTGTCAAAGACACCCGTCGACCTGGCACCCAGGTCTGCGCAGCCGAAGCGCCGGGCGCTGGATTGAGGACTACTCAGCCTGTCCAGCAGTGCTGTCGGCCAACCGCCGTCGGATAGATCGGCACAGCAGAATCGCGACATACTCCGAGTAGTGGTTACCGGGGTCGAATATGCCTGCAAATCCCTCCTCCAGCGCAAGCAGATGGCCGTGCAGTTCCTCCAGTGACCCTGTGGAAGCTTCGATCACCTCAGCTGTAGCCAGCAGATGATTCCAGAAGCCGGGACACTCCATACCTGCGGCCTTCATGGTTCATCCCCGTCGGGATTGTTGAGCGCTACTACCTCAAGATGACGCTCACCGCCTTTGGGTACCGGCCAGGATATGGACTCCCCCACCCGCAAGCCGATCAGCGCCGCTCCTACCGGAGCAAGCACGGAAATACAGCCGCGCGACGCATCGGCTAGCGGTGGATACACGAGTGTCACGGTAGACTCTTCACTCGAAAGGACATCTCGAAATGTCACGACCGACCCCATTACAACAACGTCCGGGGCTAAGTCTGCATCCGGAATGACGGTCGCCGCATCCAGCTCGTTACGCAGTAATCGAACGGTTGTCGGATCTGATTTTTTTAGAACGGCCTGCAAACGGGAATAATCCCGTTCGCCCAATAAAACGGAGCGTGTCTGAATCACGATGGTGTTCCTCAGAAAATACGAGTAACTGGAATGTTGCGAGGTGGCGGCAAAGGGCGTCGAGGGTGCCTCGGCCGCCTGACTAAAGTCCGGCCGCGAGGAATCCCCCGAAGCATGTACAGGAAGAGCGGTGGCAGAATAGATTGCGGCAATCGAATCGCATCGCTGGATGCTACACGACCTGCCTACACCGGGGAAGCCTGCGTCCGTAATGTTGCCAGCAGCGGAAACAGTAAAAGCAGGCAGGAGAGAGCCCACAGGCCCCCGCTGACCAGCAGCAGATCTACGCCGAAGGGCGCAATGTTGCCGCTCCAGGCGATTCGCGCCAATGCCGAGCCGCTCATGAGCAATGCCGCGAAATGTGCGAGCGGCGCCACATTCGCATCCCGAAACCGGTACAACAGACGGGTCCTCGCCATCACCACGATCGTCAGCGTTCCCAGCGCACCAATGGTCAGGCTATGCACAGCGACAGGCCTGGGCAGGATTCCGAAGCTGGCAAGACCCAGCAATCCGATGCCGACAACCAGCCAGCCATACCCAAGCGCAAGCAGCAGCAGATCCGGCCGCCGTCCACACAGCCAGAGCTGCCACCGGACAAGCCTGATTGCGGCAAGGATGGCAGCAACGACCAGCATAGTGCCGGTGAAACGAACCGGAAAAGTACTTCCCGCTGCCGTACCGACCAACGCTCCGAGCAGGCTGAGAAGGACCCCTCCTTCCAGAGCGGGTTGAACCCTGGCATCCAGGTGCCCCCCCTGCCGGGTGATGTACCCGCCAACAGCCGGCGCGATGATCCGGCCTCCCATGAAGAACATCAATGCAGCCAACAGAGTGAGCGACGCCATATGGGCACCGTCAACCATTGGACGATCCGCATAACGCAGCGTCGCAATGACGCTGGCCGTCACCAGCCCGGCAACGATCCAGACCAGTGATCGGTTGCGCCACTTTTTCGCCGAATGTGCAAATCGAGGGATGACCTTCAGCGCCACCCCCAGCGCAAAAACCGCGACAAGGATCACCGCCGGCCATGATCCGGGCCAGCCGATGAACGCAACCCTTGCGCCCAGCCACAGCAGGAACAGCGCAACGGTGACCAGGATCGGTTGTGGTCCGAGAAGAAAACCTGCAACGACAGCCAGAGCGTAGCCGAACAGCATTTCGTGCGCGTGCCCGGTTGGTGTGCATAAACCAGGCAGGCAATCGATGTAGCCGGTCCACGCCATCACCCATGCGGAAATCGAGAATGCGCCATAGACCGCGGCACCTGGGAAAAACCAGGCATTGGCAAACGAAGGTCGAGTCCTCCTCCGATCTGCCATTTCGAGGTTCCGGCTCGCGACTGCTGACTTCAGATCTGAGAGAACGAACTCAGAGCCCGCGACCGAAGGAGGCGCTCGCGATTGTCGATCTCGTGAAGGTCGTGAAACAGTGCCTCGACGTTTGCCGACTCCGCACGGGTCTCCAGATGATGCAGCAATTGACTCACAAATCCATCGACACGGGAAAGCAACTGCTGCAGTGCCTCTACGGTCATTCCGTTCTGCTCTCCGAGCAATTCGAGAAACGACCCGGGATTCTCCAGAAACGGGATCTGCAGCCAGCTCTTGAGGAGAGTTGCAGGCGCATCCCGCTGATAGTTTTCCAGCGCAACTGCGCGCTGGCGCTGATGTTTCACAAGATGCGCAAGCATCATTCTCATGCGTTCGTCAGTGACTGCTTTTCCCGTATTTTCAAAGAAGCCGGCGAGCCCGCGGTGAAACTCAGCCAGAATATGCAGAACATTGCCGACGTTCTCATAGCCTTCCAGACGTTTCATCACACGCCCTCCTTTACCAGCAGCGTCTGAATCTTCGAGATTGCATCGCGGGGATTCAGTCCTTTAGGACAATAGGCGGTGCAGTTCATGATGCCCCGGCAGCGGAATACGCTGAACGGATCGTCGAGCTCACCCAGGCGTTCCCGGGTTGCCGTGTCTCTGGAGTCAGCCAGGAACCGATAGCTCCAGAGAAGACCCGCGGGACCCACATAGGTCTCCGGGTTCCACCACCAGGAAGGGCAGGCCGATGAGCAGCAGCCACACAGAATGCACTCGTAAAACCCGTCCAGCTGTCGCCGTTGCTCCGGTGTCTGTTTTCTCTCTGTTGCCGGTGGCGGCTGATCGTTGATCAACCAGGGCTTTATCGACTCATACTGCCGAAAAAACTGGGCCATATCCACGACGAGGTCTCTGATAACCGGCATGCCGGGCAGAGGTCTGATCACCAGGCTGCTGGAGGAACGCAGCCGTTGTCCCGATGCCAGGGTGCCGCCATTCAACGCATCTGAAACACGCGTTATGCAGGCGAGAACATTCGCGCCATTGATGTTCATGCCGTCCGAACCACACACGCCTTCGCGACAGCTGCGACGGTATGTCAGGGTTGGATCCTGCTCCTTAAGCAGTTCGAGAACATCCAGAATCATGAGATCGCCCTGCTCTGGCGGACTAAATTCATAGTCCTGCATATAGGGCGTTTCGTCGAACTCAGGATTGAACCGATAGATGGAGATTTTCATGGATAAGGACCGTCCTGCGCGCTCTGCGCCTTTTCAACAGGCTGCTAGTCCGGCAACAACGCGTTGCATCGATCAATGTTCACGATGTGAACGTCTCTCATCTCGATCAGATCGCGCTGCAGTTGCGCATCGGAAATCCTGGGGATAGCCTCGTTGAGCATCCGCACCACGACGGACTGCCCCCTGTCCAGCAGGGTCAGTTTATCCACGAAAGTCTCGCGCTTCGCCAGCTTCTCGGCAAAGCTGCCTGTTGCACGGCTGGCAGTACCACCGAGACGCTCAACATGCTGGGAGAGCATCGAGCAGAACCGGGCTTCATCCCCGGCGACAGCACGCAGCAGCGCGTTGATTTCGGAGGATTCAATATTCCTGCCCATCGCTATGATGCCTTTGGCGCCAGCCCGCTCGCCTTCGATAAGTGCGTTCAACAACTCGAGAATTTCGGTAACTGGTAACGATTGCTCCTCAAACTCATGCAGGGAACAGGGTGGCGACGCAAAAGGTCGCAGCTCGTCATCGTCTTGTGTGGTGGAGGTTGGTTGCTTGGTCATCTCATTCGATCGCTTTTGCTGTTGACGGACCAGGATCCGGGGCAAGTGCAGCGAACCCGGGCATCTTAGTACGCCTCTGGCGGCCGCTCTTTTGCGAGTTACTCAGTCGCTGATTGGCAATGTTCCAGTTCAATAACCGGGCTGTCACGGCTTCGATATAACGCCGCCGTTCATTCTGATAGTCGAGATAGTAAGCATGCTCCCAGACATCGATGGCAAGCAACGGTACCTGACGCGCATACAGCAGCGGAGAGTCGGCATTCGCGGTAGACACGACATTCAACTTTCCGCCATCCAGCACCAGCCAGACCCATCCACTGCCGAAGTGGGCCGTCGCCGAGGTGGTCAGAACTTCCAGTAAACGCTCAACCGTGCCGAAATCCCGCTCGATCAGGGAGCCGATCGGACCAGTCGGCACGATCGATGTCGGGCTGAGTGATGCAAAATAAAACTCATGGTTCCAGGCTTGGGCGGCGTTATTGAAGACCGGCAGATTGCCTGCCTTCCAGGCTGCCCGGACGATTTCCGGCAAGGCGCCCTCGGCCAGCTGAGTGTCCCGGATCAGTTCTTTCAGATTGCGGATGTAACCCAGATAATGCTTGTTGTAATGGAGATCAAGCGTACGCGCACTGATACACGGATCCAGTGCGTCACTCGTGTAAGGAAGCGGTGCTGGTGAAATAGTCATCCTGTAGGCCTCATTTGCGGCTGTGCGTCGGCAAGGTAACACCAAAGACGTGAATTGACCCCACGATAAAAAAACGTCGATTAAATCGAATAATTCGATTTAATCTGTAACAGATCCGCCCTCGGCGGCCGCGTCACGGATGATCTGCAGAACCACACCGACGGTCTGCGGATCCACATCACTCAGATGCACCAGATACGCCGGAAGCACAAATTCCGGCAGTTCCGGCCGCCGCTGCAGCCGACCCATGATCAACTCGCTTTTCACCAGCCGAAGCGGGAAGTAGCCGGATCCTCCGTTGGCCAGAATGTGCTGCAGACCCAGCCAGCCGATGTTGGCAGACACTCCTGCGCCGTCGAACTCCGGAAAAGCGGCACTGTGCTGGTTCGCAAACTCGGGACCCCAATCCACATAAACATAACCATTATCCGCAGGAGAGCTGTTTTCCCTTGAAGATGTCACATAGACAAGCTGCTCTTCCAGCAACTGTTCGACCACCATGCCAGGACGGTGTTGCGGGGCATACATGACACCGATGTCAGTCCGTGCTTCCACCAGGCCCTGCATGAGGTCGTCCTCAAAACCAATTTCCGCCCGGACCGCGACATCACCCACCGCCTGCCGGATCCGCGGCAGACAGGCAAGCAGCAGGTCTTCCCACAATCCGAATCGGCCGCCTATGGTTACCGATCCGCGAAACCCTCGAACCACACCGATGTCCTGCCGCGCGCGCTCCACGGTTCGAACCAGGGTGATCGCATAGGCCTGAAACCGGTGCCCGGCGGGGGTAAGGGAAGTTCCAGCTTTATTACGAACGAATAAACGGCACCCCAGTTGCGCTTCCAGTGTGGCGATTCGGGCGCTGACCGTGGATTGGGTGATGAAGAGTCGGGAAGAAGCCTGACTGAAGTTACCTGCTGCAACCACGGACAGGAAGGTTCGAGCCAGTTCGGTGTCCACAAGTTACTCCCCGGGTGACAGGCCAGACGATCAGGAGATCGATTCGAGTCCGGATTATATATCGATATTTTTTGTATTAACCAGCAATAACAATCGCTTCACGAATATTAATTTGCCGACTAGAGTGCCCGAGTACACTACCTCACCGGAGAGCGGCATGCAGACCACCGACAACGAACTCGCCGATCGACAAGCGCTTCGTAACATTGCAATGGTCCTGACAGCATTCCTTGCGCTGGTGTTCGGGTTATTGGCCGTCGCCGTCATTCTCGGGTGACCGGCGCAATAACAATCGGAGATCTTGAGTGAATTTCAAACAGCGTCAGAAGGAACCGGACCTGGTCTGCACCTGCAGTGACCTCTATCGCAATGACATTCAGGCATCCATCGCGGGCGGGTGTGAAGACGCCAGGGAAGTCATGTACGACCACCGATCCCAGTTTCGATGTGAGCAGTGCCGGCCGATCATCGACCGGATGATCAGGCAGGCTAATCTGACATGACACATCGGAACGCCTACGGGATCGACGACTACACCTACCGGTCCGCAGGAGGGGAGCCGGGAATTCGGGCTCTGGTCGACACTTTTTACGACCTCATGTCGACAAATCCCGACTATCGCACCATCTGGTCCTGGCATCCGCAGGACAACCGGACTTCAAGGGACAAGCTGGCCCGGTTTCTTTGCGGGTGGATGGGCGGCCCTCGCCGGTACCAGGAAAAGTACGGTGCGATCAGTATTCCGCAGGTGCACGCCCATCTCAAAATCACAAAGGTCGAGCGCGACCAATGGCTGCGCTGCATGACAGAAGCCCTGGAACTGCGCGCCTACCCACAGCCGTTCATCGACTACCTCATTGCGCAGCTGGCTAAACCGGCGGAACTGATTCGATCGACCTGCGAGCACCGGGAAGCGGGTGCATTCACTTCTTCGATTGAGGAATCCTAGTATTGTCGTCTCCGATTCTCATCCGACTCCGGCCGCGGCCGCGGCGATACTGTTATCGCACGCCCGGCATAAACGCTGCCGATAGCTGTCAGCCACATCACTTGCGCGTGCGGACGTGATGCAGAACCGCATCTGGAAGCGCGCTGCCGTGATGGGGCTGACGCTGCTCTGCGTTTCGACCGCATCGATCCTGTTTGCTCTGCTGCACCACGAAGACGGTAACAGATGGATTGCGTTCAACCTGACGGATCACAATGGCGTACCCAGAAGCGAACTGGACTTCAATGGCGAATACCTGCTCACTTTTTTCGGATTCACCAGCTGTCCCGCAGTCTGCCCAACGCAAATGGCCAACATCTCGAAAGCAATGGAGTTGCTGGAGCGGAAAGGAATCGATCGGCGCGTGACACCGGTATTCATTTCGGTGGATTCCGTCCGCGATGATCCCGCTACAGTCCAGCGATACCTGCAGAGATTTCATCCCAGCTTCGTAGGATTAACCGGAACCCGCCGTGCGATCGAAGCAGCAGCAGACTCATTCTCGGCTGTGTTCAGCGCCACTGAAACCAGGCCTGATCTCGCTGCCTACGAGGTTTCCCATTCGTCGTTCATGTATCTGGTTGGTCCCGATGGCCGAATCGTCGATTTCATTCCACCTTCGACACCGGCAGAAATAATCGCCGACAGGATCGGGGGGGCCCTGTAGAGCCCGTGGTTACAGCAGCAGGCACAGCGCTACCGGCAGGTCACGAAGCACAGACCAAGACTCTGGTTTTCCAGTTTCTGGCGGCTGCCACGCTGTGGCTGCTGGTCGGCACGGGATATGGCCTGCTTGCGGCGGTCAAGCTCTACTGGCCGGAAGTCCTCGAGTATCCGGTTTTCTCCTTCGGGCGGATCCGCCCCATACACACAAACACCGTGATGTTCGGCTGGTCCTCAATGGCACTGGCAGGACTCGCTTTGTACGTCATCAGTCGGACTTCAAAAATCCCCCTGTTTCGACCACAAATCGCGCGCGCCGGACTCATTGCCTGGAACCTCGCGATGGTGGCTGCGGTGATTACGCTCTCTCTGGGCATCAGCAGAGGACCTCAGGAATACAGAGAACTTCTGAGCCCCATCATGGGCCTGTATGCAGTGGGATTGATCTGCATTTTTTATACCTGTTACCAGACCATTTCCAGGAGAACCATTCCGGAAATCTACGTGTCGAACTGGTACATCATGGGTGCGTTCTGCTGGCTTGCAATCATTGTGACAATTGCATATCTGCCCTTCTATCAGCGTGGCATGGGCAACGTCGTGATACAGGGGTACTACATGCACAACGCGGTCGGCATGTGGTTCACACCGATGGTCCTGGGAATGACTTATTACGCGCTGCCGCGAATGCTGGGCAAACCGATCTATTCCTATGCGCTCGGTGTGCTGGCATTCTGGACCAGTATCCTTTTCTACACGTTGATCGGTGCACACCACTTCATTTTCAGCCCGGTTGCCTGGTGGGTGCAGACAACTGCCATCCTGTTCAGCGTCGGAATGATGGTTCCGGTGTGGGCAGGCTTCGGGAATTTCTTTCTGACTGCTCGTGGCTCCTGGCACAAAGTGCGACGCAGCTATCCGATTATTTTTCTGCTGGTAGGCGCATGGGGCTATGCCCTTTCATCGACTCAGGGAACCATAGAAGCCTTCCGCTCCGCTAATATCTACTGGCACTTTACCAACTTCACAGTTGGCCATTCGCATCTGGCCATGTACGGTTTCGTAGCCTTTGGAATCTGGGGTGCGATTTATGGTCTGGTGCCTCGCATCACGGGTCGGGGACCCTCAGAAGTGGCGATGGGCGTTCACTTCTGGATGGCGTTCATCGGAGGCAGTCTGTATGTGATCGCCATTTCGATTGCTGGAGTTCTGCAGGGCGCGTCATGGGTGGCCGGAGAGTCGTTCATCGCTTCTGTCGATGCCGCAGCACCCATGTGGATGTGGAGGGCTATCGGCGGTTTCCTCATGGTGGCCAGCCATCTGGTTTTCCTGATCAATCTGTGGTCGATGCGACCGCTTCAGGAAACGACGATGCAACCCCTCAGAGGCGTTAACGCATGACCCTTCACCAGAACCACCGCCTGCTGATCGGTCTGTCCGCGGGACTGTATCTGCTTTTGAGTATCGTGATCGCAGTGTTACCGGCTTTTGAAGCCCAGCGAGCCCAGGCGCTCCCAGGCATCGTAGTCCCGACGGACTCGGTCAGCCGGGGTCGGGATCTCTACCTGAAAGAAGGTTGTGGCGTGTGCCACACCCAGTTTGTGCGCAACCTGCCGCTAGATCGACCCTACGGTCGTGGATCCCATCCTGGTGACTACGCACTTGAGGACCCACCTCTGCTGGGGACACAACGAACCGGACCTGATCTCTCAAACATCGGCAAACGACAACCCTCCGAAGTCTGGAATCTGATCCACCTCTACAACCCCAGGGCTGTCGTATCGACTTCTGTGATGCCGGGCTATCCGTGGCTGTTCACCGAGAAGGAGCAGAAAAGCCAGAACGAACAGGTCGTACCAGTACCACCTGAATTCAATCCGCAGGGAAAGGTAATCGTCGCGACGACAGACGCTATCGACCTCGTTCACTATCTCCAGTCGCTTCAGCAGGCGGATGTCGTCGAATGATCGACTATCTGACCTATTACTTTGAACTCGCAATCGCTCTTTGCGGATTCGACGGTAGCGACGACTACGTTCTGTTCGGATGGTTCGCTGTCTCTCTCGCCGGGCTTGTCGTCGTCTATGCCTTCTATGAGGGAGTCTGCAGGACCCTCTGGCCCGGGGAGACGGATCCATCGCATATCAAGTATCAGATTCTCGACGAAACCGAAGTGGACTTCCCCGGTGCGAATTGAAGTTTATCTGGATGATGCCGAAGTGCCGATGCGGATTGTGACGCCGCCGGAGAAGTTCAAGCTGGACACGGAGGAGATGGCTGATGGGGAACACCGCCTCCGGTTGCGCGCGGTAGATGACCAGGGGCAGATAAGCCTGCGCATCATACCATTCACTGTCCATAACGGACCGGCAATCTCCGTACATGGGATCATCGACGGTGATGTAGTTTCCGGAAAAGTAGACCTGCTCGCAAACGCGTACGGCTCCAGGATCGGCGATGAGTTTGAACCCATCCGAATGGAAACACCTGTGCCTGTGCCTACCTGGGCCTGGGTGCTCTTTCTGATGGTGTTCGCATGGGGTGCCGGATACGTTTCTCTGGAACTGAGCAACCGGATCGATACCGTGCTCGTGCACCAGCCTCCGCAACCGGTGAGAGGGATCACGGCAGAGCCGGAAAACTCAGCCTGGCAGGCTCTGGGCAAGCAGGTGTACGGCAACAACTGTGCTTCCTGCCACCAGATAGACGGAACCGGTCTCCCGGGCGTGTTCCCGCCACTGGCAGGGAACCCCGCGGTCCTGGATGAGGATCCCTCAGCACATATCGGTGCAGTTCTACACGGAATTTCCGGAAAAGCCATCGACGGTGTCCGCTACGCTTCGCCGATGCCACCTTTTGCAGCCAGCCTGACCGATGAGGAAATTGCTGCAGTGTTGAATCACGAGCGTACTCAATGGGGAAATGACGCCGTGACCGTAACCGCCGAGGAAGTCGCACTATTGAGGTGACTGCCCCCCCTATCCGCCCCATAATCATGCACTCTTCTTACCTAGATAAGCCTAAGCATGAGTTATGTGCATGACACCCTGGCGGGCCTGAAACGCAGCAGCCCTGCCCAGGTCGAATTTTATCAGGCTGCTGAAGATGTTCTGGATTCTCTGCAGCCTCTGCTCGAGTCGGATCCTCGATTCGCGCGGCACGGAATTATCCAGCGCATCGTGGAACCCGAACGGCAGATCCTGTTCCGGGTAACCTGGATTGATGACAACGGTTGCGTGCAGGTAAACAAGGGCTATCGAGTACAGTTCAATTCGGCACTGGGACCCTACAAGGGCGGGCTGCGATTTCATCGCAGCGTCACGTCAGGAATCATCAAGTTCCTCGGTTTCGAACAGATCTTCAAAAATGCTCTGACGGGTCTGCCCATCGGCGGTGGCAAAGGCGGAGCCGATTTCGAGCCGAAAGGCCGATCCGAAGGGGAAATCATGCGCTTCTGTCAGGCATTTATGACGGAGCTGCACAAACACATCGGTCCGGTTATCGACGTACCCGCAGGGGACATCGGCGTAGGAACCCGCGAAATCGGTTTTCTGTATGGCCAGTATCGCCGGCTGGCTGGTCGATTCGATGGGGCAATCACAGGGAAAGGTTTGACCTGGGGTGGATCAAGGGGTCGCACCGAAGCTACCGGCTATGGCTGTGTCTATTTCGCCGACAGTATGCTGCACGACCGGGGTGCAGACCTCCAGGGAAGGACATGCCTTGTGTCCGGTGCTGGCAACGTCGCCATCTACACCATAGAAAAGCTGCTGGCTCTGGGAGCACTACCCATCACCTGTTCAGATTCCACCGGCACCATACATCATTCACGGGGTATCGATCCGGTCACTCTCAAAACTCTCAAACTGGATAAGCGGGTCTCTCTTGCAGGTTATGTTGATGACCATCCAGATGCCGAGTTCATTCCCATCGCGGATTACCCGGTCAACGGTCACGCTGTCTGGCGTTTTCCGGCAGATGTCGCCTTTCCCTGTGCGACTCAGAACGAACTGACAAAAGAAGATGCGGAGGCGCTCCTCTCGAACGGTGTCACTTGTGTCAGCGAAGGTGCAAACATGCCAAGCACACCCGAGGCGGTACGCCTCTTCCTCGAGGCGCAGATCGCATACGGGCCGGGAAAGGCTGCAAATGCCGGAGGGGTGGCGACGAGTCAGCTTGAGATGCAGCAGAACGCAGGCCTCACCCAGTGGAGTCTGGAAGACGTAGACAGGCAACTTCGCACAATCATGTCAGCCATCTATCAGCGTTCCAGCGCCACAGCGGCAGAATTCGGCCAACCCGGGAACCTTGTACTGGGTGCGAACATTGCGGGTTTCAGGCGAGTCGCCAATGCAATGATCGAGCAGGGGATAACGTGACTAAAT
This sequence comes from Pseudomonadales bacterium, assembly GCA_041395945.1. Classification (NCBI taxonomy): domain Bacteria; kingdom Pseudomonadati; phylum Pseudomonadota; class Gammaproteobacteria; order Pseudomonadales; species Pseudomonadales bacterium. Next base: position 563,119 of record JAWKZN010000001.1, on the reverse strand, counting down.
CCTGAAGCCATCGAGACGAATCTCCTGAGAAAAGCCTCCGACACCAGGACTCACGCCTGGACATCAGCCGGCGTATGTACTACTCGAGCAGGAATCTGACTGGTCTCTTCAGGGAATGGCTGTCGATCAATCGCAGTTTACGAAGTCAGAGTTCCATCCGATTCCGGCTGGTGGACCACGCTGACAACCCGCAGTCTGAGTTGACGTCCGCCCGAAGCGGGCCACCTGATGAACTGCCCCACGGTCAACCCGAGTAGCGCACTTCCGACCGGCGCCAATATCGACACAGTACCTGGTTCGCCTGCCTGCTCCGGATAAACCAGCCTCAACTGATATGCCTTGTAGGCGCCTTCCTCCACGAATCGAACGACCGAATTCATGGTGACAACGTCCGTATCGATCTCCTCAGAACTTACGACGGCTGCCCGATCCAGTTCTGCCTGCAACATCTCACTGCCTGGCAAGTTCCGGAATGCTTCGGAACTCAACAGAGACTCCAGCGTTTTAAAATCCGGTTCGGTGATTGTAATCGGCGGGGGATTCGAGCGTGGCATGACTTCATCCATGTATCTCTCAGGGGCGATCATTGTGGAATGTACATCACCTTTGCGGTATCTGCTGTTCAGACGCTCTCTATCGCCGGAACTGGCTGGACCGCTCAGGTTGATCCACGACTTCTACGATACGCACCTGCAACATTCCGCCTCCCGGCCTGGGCCACTCGATGTGTTCACCGGTAGACAGACCCAACAGCGCACTGCCGACCGGGGCAAGTATCGAAATCTGTTCGGCACTGCCGTCCAGGTCTTTCGGGTACACCAGAGTCAGGCAGAACTCTTCTCCGGTATCAAGCGCGAAGCGTACCTTGCTGTTCATGGTTACCACATCCGGGGGAACTTCACGGGACCCGACCACCTTGGCACGATTGAGCTCTGTCTGCAGTTCGGCCTTCCCGGGAAAAGACCCCTCGGGCAGCTTATCAAGCAGTCTTTCCAGGTCATCCAGATCCTGTGAAGTCAATAAGATTTCTGGTCGCTTCTCCATCGAAACACCTCACTGGACAGATAAATTCAGCGGACAAACCACATCTTACACAACTACCGCGGACGCTCCTCAGATTTTCACCGACCCAAGCCGTAGGGAATTCGCGATAACCGACACCGACGACAGCGCCATCGCCGCGGCTGCAAACATCGGTGAAAGCAGATCGCCGGTGAATGGGTAGAGGATACCGGCTGCTATCGGCACTCCGGCGCTGTTGTAGGCAAAGGCGAAGAACAGATTCTGGCGGATGTTGCGCATCGTGAGTCGCGACATCCGCAGAGCCTTGACGATGCCCGTCAGGTCGCCGTGCAGCAGTGTTACTCCAGCACTTTCGATGGCGACGTCGGTACCACCGCCCATGGCCACGCCCACATCCGCTGCAGCCAGCGCCGGCGCATCGTTGACACCGTCCCCCGCCATGGCCACCACACGACCTTCGCTTTTCAGTCGCGCGATCACCTCGGATTTGTGTTCCGGCAGCACCTCGGCTTCCACTTCCGTGATGCCGAGCTTGCGCGCCACGGCTTCAGCCGTAGTACGGTTGTCCCCGGTGAGCATGACCAGGCGCAGGCCCTGTGCACGCAATGCTGCAAGTGCAGCGGGTGTCGACGCCTTCACCGGATCCGCGATGCCGATGACGCCGGCCACCCCGTTGTCGACGCTCACGTAGATCGCGGTGGCGCCATCGCGGCGCATTGCTTCGGCCCGGGCCTGCAGTGCTGCGACATCGACTTTCAGTTCGCTCATGTACCGCTCCGCACCCATCGCGACCTGCCTGCCTTCGACCCGCCCGATCACGCCCTTACCCGTCGGTGAATCGAACTCGGTGGCTTCCGCAAGGCGGATATCGCGAGCCTGGGCAGCTTCGACGATCGCCAGCGCCAGCGGGTGCTCACTCTGATTTTCCAGGCTCGCAGCCAGAAACAGCAGCTTTTCCGAATCGAAAGAACCCGCCGGTTCAATCGCCACCACCGCCGGTTTGCCGGCGGTCAGCGTGCCGGTCTTGTCGAGCACCAGCGTGTCGACCTTCTCAAAGCGCTCCAGCGCTTCGGCGTTTTTGATCAGTACGCCGGTACGCGCAGCACGCCCGACACCTGCCATGATCGACATGGGTGTGGCGAGACCCAGTGCACAGGGACAGGCGATGATCAGCACCGAGACGGCGGCAATGAGACCATAGGAAAGTGATGGCTCGGGACCGATCGCCCACCAGATGACAAAGGCGATCGCTGCGATGCCGATCACCGCAGGCACGAAGTAGCCGGACACCCGATCGGCCAGACGCTGAATGGGCGCGCGCGATCGCTGCGCGTCTGCAACCATCTGCACGATGCGCGACAGTATGGTGTCGAATCCGACCCGCTCCGCTTCGATCACCAGTGCGCCTGTCTGGTTGAGGGTGCCACCGATCACTCTGTTACCCGCCTCTCGGGTTACAGGCATGGACTCACCGGTGACCATGGATTCATCGATCGTCGAGCGGCCATCGATCACCAGGCCATCGACCGGAATCTTTTCCCCGGGCCGCACCCGCAGCCGGTCACCGACCGCTACATTCTCGAGTTCGACCTCCTCTTCGTTGCCATCGCGAATTCGTCGAGCAGTCTTTGGCGCGAGGTCGAGGAGCGCTCTGATGGCACCACCCGTACGCTCCCGGGCACGCAGTTCGAGTACCTGCCCCAGCAGTACCAGCACCGTGATGACCGCGGCCGGTTCAAAATACACAGCCACCAGGCCGTGCGCGTCTGAAAATGCGGAAGGAAAAATTCCCGGTGCCAGCGTCGCGACGATGCTGTATCCCCACGCCACCCCGGTACCCAGAGCGATCAGCGTGAACATGTTCAGATTGCGGGTTTGCAGCGAAACCCAGGCACGTTCGAAAAACGGCCAGCCGGCCCACAGCACGACGGGGGTCGCCAGCAGCAGTTGCGCCCAGGTGTTCCACAGCGGCGCAAGGACCCGGTCGATGCCCAGAAAGTGGCGGCCCATCTCCAGCGCCATCACCAGTGCTGCGAGCACAGCGCCCGCCCGGAAGCGCCGGCTCATGTCGATGAGCTCCAGATTGGGACCCGCATCCCGGCTCGGCATCATGGGTTCGAGTGCCATGCCACAGATCGGGCAGGCACCGGGTCCATCCTGCACGATCTCAGGGTCCATGGGACAGGTCCATTTGGTATTGGCCGGTAGATTTGCAGGGTCCACCGCAGACCCCGGGCCGGGGTGAGCGTGCCCGGGGGGTGTGCTGGCGCCTGCCTCATCTGCTGATAAATACCTGAGTGGATCAGCAACAAATTTTGCTCTGCAACCAGCGCTGCAGAATCTTACAGTCGCCCCCTGGTATACGAATCGATGAGGTGAGTCGACTTTCACTGTCATCCCGCATACTGGGTCAAGCACTGTGTCCGATACGCCCGGGTTCTCAGCCCGTGCGGCACCCTCTGCATCACTCATCGCCAACCTCCACAACAGGACCTGGATTTGAAAATACCCCTAAGGGGTATATTGGTCAACACCGCCAGAGAGTATTTCAATGTCAGCCCAGCGATCACCGCACCACCATGAATTGCAAATCCAGGGAGCTCAACATACCTTACGGGGGTATCGCTTCTGATAGAGGAGACGCAAGTGGATCCGACGACCTCGAAGAAAGTCACCAATGCACTCCGGCGCATTGAAGGTCAGGTGCGCGGCGTGCAGAAAATGATCGATGAAGACCGGTACTGCATCGACGTCGTCAATCAGGTGGACGCCATGCGCGCAGCCCTGACCCGGGTCAAGGCAGATCTGTTGCGCCAGCATCTGAAGCACTGCGTGCATACGGCCATGAATTCAAACCAGCGCAGCGAGCAGGATCGAGTCATCGAGGAACTGATCAACGTCTTCAAGCACTGATCCAGCGCGTCCTGCGTTCTTTCATCCCGGCCACCTGAACGTGACCGAAGTCACACAGCCGACCGCCGTTTTCCCGCACCATGCGGACGCAGACACGACAGCGGCAGGGAAGCTGGCCTCTTGCGAATAAGACTGAAAACAAATCGAGACATGTGGGCATTCTGTTTCTCGGTGACGCTCTTCTCCGTTATCGTGTCCCAGTGTGTGCTCTACTTTCTGTTTCTCCTGTTCGGCGACGCCGCATTCGGAAAATCGAACGCTTTCTACATCGGCGCGGTCGTCCCTGTGCTGGTCGCATTTCCTGTCACCTATCTGATGTCACGCATGGCCGTGCAGCTTTCCAGTGTCCACACGCAACTGCGACGCCTGGCAGACACGGATGAGCTCACTGGCCTGACCAATCGAAGGTCGTTTTTCTCCCAGGCCACCGAAGTCCTGCAGTCCTCCCGGGAGGATCTGAAGACATTGTCGCTGCTGGTGATCGACGCTGACTACTTCAAACAGCTCAATGACACCTATGGCCACGCAACCGGAGATGCGGCCCTGCAGTTCATCACTGAAAAGCTGCTGGATTGTGTCCGCAAAACAGATCTTGTGTGCCGACTGGGTGGAGAGGAATTCGCCATTCTGCTTCCCGACATGGCGGAAGCCCAGGCCGGCCGTCTGGCGAAACGCCTTCTCAAGGAGATATCCGGGACACCCATGGTCCACGACAGCCGCATCATCGAAATGTCAGTGAGTTGCGGAGTTGCCGACACAACCCAGCTGGGATACGACATCACCCGACTCTTCAAAGCCGCAGACGACGCCCTCTATGCGGCAAAGGACGCAGGCAGAAACCGGACGATCACCTATTCGGATTACGCGCTCGCCACCACGTCCACGTCCCACCACGGAAAAGCGGCTTCTGCCTGAGTGCCCGGCTCCCGCTCGCTCCACTGGTCTGTTCCGGCTTAAGCCTTTAGCATCCTCTCCAGCACTGCAAACGGGAGGAACGCGTGGATCTGTTTAATCTGGATGGAAAACATGTCATGGTCACCGGCGCCTCGTCCGGTCTGGGTCATCACTTTGCCGGTGTGCTCGCCGCTGCTGGTGCGAAAGTCAGTCTGGGTGCCCGCAGGCTCGATGCCATCCGTGCCAGAGCAGAAGAAATCAATACCACTGGCGGCAGAGCCATGGCGGCCACACTCGATGTCTGTGATCCGGACAGCGCCAGACGCTTTATCGACGCTGCGGAACAGGCGTTCGGGCCCATCCATGTGCTGATCAACAACGCAGGCATTCAGGCAGGCGCAAAAACCTACATGATGATCGATGAGGATGACTGGGATTCGGTCATCGACACCAACCTGAAGAGCGCCTGGATGCTCGCCAAACTCTTCACCGAGCGGGTCGTGGCCAACAAGGTCAGCGGCGGCAACATCATCAATATTTCCTCCATCACCGACACCCGGACCATCAAGGGCCAGTTCCCCTATGCCGTCTCCAAAGGTGGCGTGACCCGTATGACCGAAGTGCTGGCCCTCGAAGCCCCACGCTATGGGATCAGGGTCAACGCGCTGTCTCCAGGCTACATCCTCACCGATGTCAGTCGTGAACTGCTGGAAAGCGAACAGGCTCCGGAGTTTGTCAAGGGTATTCCCCTGCGTCGTTTCGGTAATTTCGAAGACCTCGACGGGCCGCTACTGCTGTTGGCTTCGGATGCCTCGCGTTACATGAACGGCTCGGTGGTGGTGGTTGATGGTGGTCATATCTGCGCATCGCTCTGATGTCAGCCACCGAAGCACCGGAACCCCTGTGGCAACCATCGCCTGAGCAGATTGCCCGCACGCAACTCACCGGATTTACCCGATTCGTCGAGCAGCGTATCGGCAGATCCTTCGCCAGCTATGCGGCCCTGCACCAGTGGTCGATCGATGACCCCGGCAGTTTCTGGACACTCGTCTGGGAGTTCACAGGGGTACGTGCTTCCTCAAAAGCCGCTGTTGCAGTGACCGGGCTCGATCAGTTTCCCGGTGCCCGGTGGTTTCCAGGCGCGCGCCTGAACTTCGCTGAAAATCTGTTGTGGCAGGAGAATGCGCACATCGCACTGATCGCGCACACAGAGGGCGGAGAACGGCGCAGCCTCAGCTACGGCGACCTGCGTCGGCGGGTAGCCGCACTGGCTGCGTACATGAAGCAACTGGGCATCGCACCGGGCGATCGGGTCGCCGGATGGCTGCCGAACGTGCCGGAAGCGGTAATCGCCATGCTGGCGACCGCCAGTATCGGTGCGGTCTGGTCTTCCTGCTCTCCGGATTTCGGTGCGGACGGCGCGCTGGATCGCTTCGGTCAGATCGAGCCGCGTCTGCTGATCGCCTGCGACGGCTATATCTACAACGGTCAGCCTTTTGTGATCCGCGCCAGAGTCGAGGCAGTCGCCGCCTCGGTAGCTTCCATCGAGCAGATTCTCTGGGTAGCGGTGCTGGGTCAATGCCCTTCGGCTGCAATCCGCTTCGACAGCGTCACAAACGCCACTACACACTCACTCGAATTCGTGCCTCGCGCCTTCGACGACCCGCTCTACATTCTCTACTCGTCCGGCACCACGGGAAAACCCAAGTGCATCGTGCACGGTGTCGGCGGCACACTGCTTCAGCATCTCAAGGAGCATCGTCTGCATGTCGATCTGCACCCTGAGGATGTGCTCTTCTACTTCACCACCTGCGGCTGGATGATGTGGAACTGGCTGGTCAGCGGACTGGCCTCGGGCTGCACTCTGGTGCTCTACGAAGGCTCACCCTTTCAGCCAGGCGCGGCCACGCTATTCGATCTGATTGAGCAGGATCGGATAAGCGTCTTCGGAGTGAGTGCGAAGTATCTGTCTTCGGTGGAGAAAGCCGGCTACTTCCCTGCCGAGCACCACGACCTTTCCAGTCTGCGCACGCTGCTGTCAACCGGTTCACCCCTCCTCCACGAAAGCTACGGATTTGTTTACGAACACATCAGGCCCGACCTGCATCTGGCTTCAATCTCCGGAGGTACTGACCTTATATCCTGCTTTGTGCTCGGCAATCCCAACCTCCCGGTCTGGCCGGGTGAAATCCAGTCGGCCGGTCTCGGCATGGCCGTTGAAGTCTGGGACGACGACGGAGTGCGGCTGCAGCAGGGCAAGGGCGAACTGGTCTGCACCCGGCCTTTCCCCTCCTGCCCTGTCGGATTCTGGCAGGACCCGAATCGGGAGAAATTCTTAAGCGCCTATTTCGAACGGTTTCCCGGCGTGTGGGCTCACGGGGATTTCGCAGAGCACACCATCCACGACGGCTACATCATCCACGGACGCAGCGACGCCGTACTGAATCCGGGTGGTGTGCGGATCGGCACCGCGGAAATCTACCGGCTGGTCGAACAGTTCACCGCCGTGAAAGAAGCTGTCTGCGTGGGCCAGGAATGGCAGGGAGACATCCGAGTTGTGCTGTTTGTGGTCATGCAGCCGGGTTACACCCTCGATGACACACTCAGCAGAAAGATTGCCGCTCGCATCCGTGAGCAGGCGTCACCGCGCCACACGCCCGCCAGGATTCTGGAAGTCGCAGACATACCCCGGACGCTCAGCGGAAAAATCGTGGAAATCGCCGTGCGCGACACCATTCACGGTCGCACCGTGCGCAATACCGCCGCGCTCGCCAATCCCGAAGCGCTGGAACTGTTCCGGGATCTGGAGGCGCTGCGCAGCTGAATTCAGCGCTTCTGAATCTTCACCGCCGTGCCGTAGGCCAGCAGTTCGGCAGCACCCTGCATTACCGGCGAGGTTGCAAAACGCATGGCAACGATGGCATCCGCGCCGAGACGCTCGGCCTCCCGGATCATCCGATCCAGCGACTGCTCCCGGGCTTCGGCCAGCATCTTGGTGTATTCACCGATTTCGCCACCCACCAGGTTGCGCAATCCGGCCAGGATGTCCTTGCCCAGATGCCGCGCCCGGATCGTGTTGCCCCTGACCATCCCCAGCGTGGCAGTAATGGTGTATTCAGCAAGCTCGTCCTGGGTAGTGAGAATCATTGGTCCACCTTGTCTGCGTAATGATCGTCTTCGCTGTTCGCCAGCCGTTCCTTGATGACTTTGATGAACAGCGCGCCTATGCCAACGATGGCAATCAGACCCACAATGCCGACGGGGCCCACCGCCAGAATACCGACGAACATGGCCGCCAGGTAACAGAGCGCCACCAGCGCGAGACAGGTGTAACCGATCTTTTCAAAACCGTCCATGGCGCTCTCCGGAATGGCTACCCGGCGGATGTTGCGTTCATCGAGTTCCGGTTGCAAGCCGCACACCGCCGGTACGGGAAACGGGTCTCGTTTCAGCCTGAAAAGCTGCGCGGCGGTGGAATCAGCAGCAGCATCGCCCCGGAGAGAATGTTCAACACCGCCACCACGAGCAGCGCACCATCGTAGGCGCCTGACACATCATGAAAGTAGGAAACCGCCAGCGGCGCCCCCGCGCTGAGCAGCAGTGCGATCGGCATTCCCGCACTGCGCACCGCGCCGAGATAACGGCGACCGAAATAGCTTCCCCAGATGACTTCCTGCAGCGGGATCATCCCGCCCCAGCCCACTCCGAGCAGGAAAAACGCGCCGTACACGGCGGCCAGTGAACCCGATCCCACACTCCAGACGATCAGCAGCAGGGCGATACCCGTGCTGCTGGCACCCAGCGCGGCCAGGGGCTTGGCCGGGAGGCGATCGATGAAGTAGCCCCAGATCGGTTTCGACAGCATGGCGGGAATCGATGCAACGGTGATGGCCATAGCCGCCTCGGCTCTGCTGAAGCCGCTGTCTGTCAGGTAAGGCACCGTCTGCAGCAGCATCACCACGATGTTGATCGAAAACATCCCGAAAGCAATCACCAGCAGATAGAAGGCCGCGGTACGCAGTGCCTGAGCGCGCGTCATCGAACGGACAAAGTCATCCTGGGCGCGCTGGGCGAAGCCACCGGCAACCTGGGCGTCGGTCTTGCCATCCGGATGCCAGCCGTGATCCTCCGGCATCCGCCGCATCACCAGGGCCACCGGTACCACCAGCGCGATGGTGCCGATGGCCAGAGCCAGCCAGGTCGCCCGCCAGGCGATCACATCGATAGACCAGGTGACCAGCGGTGTCAGCACTACCCCTGCAAAGGAAATGCCCATCGCCGCCCAGGCAACCGCCTGACCGCGTTTCTCCACGAACCATTTGGCCAGAGTGACGTTCACCACCAGATTGCCGAGCATGGCGCCGCCGACCGTGACGAGCAGTCCATTGAGCACGATCCATTCGGTGAGGGTGGTGACCTGGGCATGCAGGGCCATCGCCAGTGCCATGACGGTGGCGCCGATCAGCATCAGCGGACGCGGACCGAAGCGATCCACGTAACTGCCGATGACAAAGCCGGTGATTCCCATCACCAGCTGCCCTATGGAGCGCGCCAGGGTGAACTCGGAACGGGTCCAGCCCAGTTCTTCAATCATGGGCAGCATGAAGGGGCCGAGCACGTAGCTGAATATACCCATGGCCACAAACTGGGATACGAATGCCGCCGCCACGATGCGATAGCCGTAGAAAGGTCGAGTGAGGCTGTCGGCGACAATCGCCATGTAGAAGCCGGCCTGGGAGACAGGCCGGCAATTAGAGCACAGATCCGGACGTGTCAGCTGAGCGCGCGGATTACCTCATCGATCACCGCATCCGCTTTTTCCTGCATCTCCGCATCCGTAGCATCCTGTATCGGGTGCGCCACGAATACGCAGTGCGCATCACTCATCCCCAGCGCGTCCGCCTGCACCTGGGCGGCTTCGCGGAACTCGGAACTGGCGATGGAAACCGCCGGCTTGCCCTGAATCTCAAACCATACCGTGTCATGCAAACTGCACGTGGTACAGGATCCTCAGTCGGCAAGCGCTTCCACAACGAAATCATTGTCCCGCGCGATCTCCCGGCGCAGTTCATCCGGGGCCGGTCTGGTGAAGGTCGGCTTCGCATAGCGCTGCACCCGGATACCGGGCAGGCGCTCGGAGAGTCTCGCTTCGAGCCGGTCGAGCAGCACGCTGCCCCGGGGTTTGGCAATATCCAGCAGTGCAAGCCGGCCACTGACGGTGCCGGTGCGCGGTGTGAGCTGCCGCGCTACCGGCCGTCGCTCATCCGTGGGATCCAGAATGATGGTCATCAGACCTCCTCGATTTTCTTCGATACGGGGATCGAACCAATGGCACCGGTGGCCCAGCCGTGGAACACGCCGGAGAATTTACCCGCACCCGCGCCCGCCACCACGATGTGGATGTCTTCGGGTCGCCGGAATTTTGGAATCGGACGCACCCGGGCTTCTGCATCCATCGCTTCGAACATGGCCCGCTTGAAGCCTACTGCGGACACCTCGTTCTCCACAAGTTCATGTACCGGGCGCGCGGTGACCGCCTGCATGCGCGTGCGCAGATCGGCCTTGCTGTAGTTGTCCCGCATCAGAGTGTTCACATGCTCCGGACACAGTACCAGCAGCACGTCCGTGGCAAAGTGGGCCTTCGGATGAAAGGCGCTCTCGGCACACAGCCCCAGTGAACCCGCAAGCTGCTCCGCGGATCGCGAATCCTGATCCACCGCCAGCACCGGCCCACTGGTCATGGTAAACACCGTCACCACCGAGTCTGTGGCCTCGAAGCCCCGCTCTACATGCAGCGGTGTCCAGGGATTGTGTGCTTCGTGTTCGGCGAAACACATGGTGAATTTCATCGGATTGCCCAGTGTGGAGCGCTCGGTACCGCCGGGACGGGCACCACCGACGTTGCGCACCAGCAGTCGCAGCGCCCGGCCAATGGTGGCATTGGCCCGATTTCCCTGGCCCAGCGCACCGAGCTGAAAGTTCATGCCGATCCGCTCCCGTACCGGACCGTTCACCACCAGCACCGGACTGGCACCCATGGTGGTCGCCATCACACCGTGGATGTTGTATTCCTCGGTCAGCACCGCCTCCGCCGCGGCGATGACAACGGGCAGATACTCGGGTCGGCATCCCGCCATCACTGCGTTGATCGCGATCTTCTCGATGGTGACTGCACCCATATTAGGGGGCATTTCACCAAGGCATTCCTGGGAATCCCGCCGGGTTCCCGACAGCATGCGCAGCACCCGCTCCGGGGTCGGCGGCACCAGGGGCAGGCCGTCGGAAAACCCCTGATCGAAGAGAAATTCGAACTCATCGTCAGCGGGTGCGATTTCCACCCGCCGGGCACGCAGTGGGCTGTTTTCTGATCGGGCACGGAGCTTTTCCGCGATGAGCGGATCCACCGAAAGACTGCCGCAGCCGGGTCGCCAGGCAGGCAGGGCGTCCCAGTCGATGTCCGGAGGCGGGCAATCCAGGCGTGCCACGAGGGTATCACTCAGACCCTTCCACTCTTCCCGCACCATGCCCACGAGTTGGGTTTCCAGCGATCCGTCAGCGGCGGCGAGGAACAGGCTCGGCACCGTGTCGATGTCGTAGGCGAAAGAAACATTGAGCTCGGAATCATCGAGCAGGGCGAAAGCCGGAGCGAAATCCACCGCAAGCTTGCGGTTGCCTTCGACGGTCTGACCGGCAATGTGGAAGTCCACCCGGTCACCGAAGGTGCGATTCAGAGTGTCGAGCAGCGGCATCACTTCCCGGCAGGTCGGACAATCCTCCTTCACAAAACACACTACCGCCGGGCGCCCCCTGGCGACCGAATCATCGATACCTCGAGGCTGTCCGGTGGAATCTGCCAGTGTAAAGCCAGGCAGGCGGTCCCCTTTCTGCAGCATCCCACGCCTCCCTTTCCCATAATGCAATTTGCAACCTAACCCAGTTACCATCCCCATTCCAGATGGGGGCGCCTGCGCCGTGTCTGTCGAACTTGAGGAGAGCGCGATGATCGTACGCACACCCACCGTCACCCGGGGTGCCTTCGAAGCCGCAACCGGCTGGCAGTTCAAGCCCGAAGGTGCCTGTAAGGGATCGGTCTGTATTCCACTGCACAGCCAGCCCGGGGACTCTTTCAATGCGATCGAAATGGCACAGACCCTCGGGCTGGCCGTCGCAGAAGATCCGGAACAGGGCCTCACGGCCATCGGCCCGGAGTCCGTCGGCAACCGGGCACTCACGAGCATCCAGGCCCCGGACCTGAATCTGCCGGATCTCAATGGCAATCCGTTTCCCCTGTCGAGTCTGCGCGGCCAGAAGGTTCTGGTGTACGCCTGGGCCCCCTACTGAGGCTGCTCGGCTCACCTGCCCGTGTGGCAGGCATTGCGCGACGAGCTGCACCCCCGGGGCTTTGAACTGGTCACCGTGGGTATGGACACTTTAGGCGCTGCAGGCTGCCGCGCCTTCATGGAGACGGCCAGACCCACCCATCCTGCGCTGATCGACCAGCACCATCTGCTGGCCACCGCACTCGGCGTGGTGAATATTCCGAGCAGTGTGTGGATCGATGAAGAAGGCCGCATCGTGCGTCCGGCGGAAGCCGCTCCGGCACCGCCGAGTGCGGCAGCCGGTCCCGGACCGAATCCACCCGCCACCATGCCGCAGCGGTTCATCGAGATGTTCACCGAAGCCCGCAGGATACCGGCGGACGCCAGGGGCTACCATGAGGCACTCAAGGACTGGGTCGCGAAAGGCAGCGCCAGTGTCTTTGCCCTGTCTGAGGATGAGGTCATCGCCCGCTCCCGACCCCGGGATAGCCTGGTCGCCCTCGGCCACGCCCATTTCGAACTTGCCACCGCACTGGAGCTCGACGGCCATCACGATGCCGCCATACGGCATTTCCGCGAAGCACATCGCCTGGTGCCGGACAGCTGGACGTTCCGCCGCCAGGCCTGGTCCCTGGAGCCCGGTGCGGAAGGCCCGCTGGCGCGTTTCTGGCAGGGACCGCGGGACGAAGCTCCTGAAGCCTGGCCCTACGAGGGTGACTGGCTGTCGGATGTGCGCGCAGTGGGCGCAGAGAACTACAACGAACCCTGGAGACCCTGATATGAGCTTTCAGACCTTCGAACTGAAAACCCTGACACCGCACATCGGCGCGGAGATACTTGGGGTGGATCTGGCCACACCGATGAGCAACGAGCAGTTCAGCGAGCTCTACCAGGCCTGGCTGGACTGGAAGGTGCTGGTATTCCGTGAGCAGCAGCTCGACGCCGAAGCGCACAAGGCTTTTGCCCGACGCTTCGGGAAACTGCACGTCCACCCGATGCAGCACAGCTACGGTGGTGACCCGGAAATACTGACGGTGAAGACCACGGAAAAATCCCGCTACACGGCGGGTGACGGCTGGCACACCGACGTGACCTGCGATGAAATCCCGCCGCTCGGTTCGATGCTGTATATGAAGGAGATCCCGGAGTGCGGTGGCGGCGACACCCTGTTTGCCGACATGTACCTGGCCTACGAGCTGCTCTCGGATACCCTCAAGGAAATGCTCACCGGCCTCACCGCCGTGCACGACGGCGCGCTCCCCTATCTCGGCAACTACAAGGTGGCACCGCCCGCCGACACCAGTTATCCGAAGAACGAACATCCGGTCATTGTCACCCACCCGGAAACCGGCCGGCGCCTGCTCTATGTGAACTCCGGATTTACCTCCCACATCCAGGGGCTGGCTCCCTGGGAAAGCCGCATGCTGCTGAAAGGCCTCACCGACTTCATAGCGACAACTCCGCGTCTTACCTGCCGGGTCCAGTGGCAACCAGGCACCCTGGCCTTCTGGGACAACCGCTGCACCCAGCACCACGCGGTGTGGGATTACTATCCCCACAGCCGCTACGGCGAACGGGTATCGATTGTGGGCGATCTGCGACCAGCCGCCTGACCGGGTCAGCACGTGTCTGCACCTGTCATGGAGCTGCCCATCGCCGGGCTGCTTGTCGGTCACAGCGAGGATCCTGAGGTACGCACAGGGACCACGGTCATCATTCCCGATGCACCCGCCATCGCCAGTGTGCATGTGGTGGGCGGCTCACCCGGCACCCGGGAAACCGATCTGCTTAACCCGCAGCAGATGGTGGAACGCGTTGACGCCATCGTGTTATCCGGCGGATCGGCATACGGGCTCGACGCGGCCAGCGGCGTGCAGGCCTGGCTGCGCGAACAGAATCGAGGCTTCCCGGTCGTCGATCTGCGCATCCCCATCGTGCCGGCGGCGATCCTCTTCGATCTCAACAATGGCGGCAACAAGGCCTGGGATCGCTATCCGCCTTACCGGGAGCTGGGATATCAGGCCGCCAGCCGTCTTTCGCGCCACACGGCAACGGGACGCGTCGGCTGCGGCTATGGCGCCACCACTGCAGCGGGACCGGGCGGACTCGGTGTGGCCTGGGAAACACTGGCCTGCGGCGCCACCGTGGTCAGCATCATGGCCGTGAACGCCGCGGGATCGCCGATGGTGGGAGCAACAGATCACTTCTGGGCGGCCGCCTTCGAGCAGAATGGGGAATTCGGCAACCGTGGCTACCCGACACCCTGGCCGGACAGTGCCACCGTGGTCCGCACCAAGGCCGGGCATTCTACTGCGGGCATGAACACCACCATCGGTGTGGTCATCACCGACGCGGTGATCAGCAAAGTCGAAGCGAAACAGATTGCGGTGATGGCACACGACGGCTTCGCCCGGGCTCTGTATCCGGTGCATTCTCCCGGCGACGGCGATCTGCTGTTTGTGTTGTCGACGGCCGCCGTGTCCCTGCACCGGGAGGCGCTCTCCCTGCTCACCCTGGGCACCGTCGCCGCCAACACAGTCTGCCGGGCGATCGCGCAGGGCGTGTATGCTGCATCGCTGCAGAAATAAGAAGTCGGAGTGAGTTTGAAGACAGACGCACTGCTGAGCCGCATCGAGGCAAACCGCGATGAACTGATCGAGCTGACCTGTGCACTGGTCAGAATCCCCACCACCAACCCGCCCGGTGCGAATTACGAAGAATGCGCCCGCTACCTGGGCGAACGCCTGCAGCGCAGCGGCTTCAGCCTCGAATACGTCAGAGCCGAAGGGACCCCGGGAGATTCCGATCGGTACCCCAGAATGAATCTGATCGCGCGACGCGAAGGCTCCCTCCCGGGGCCAACACTGCATTTCAATTCCCACATCGATGTAGTGGAACCCGGTCACGGCTGGACCCTCGATCCCTTTGCCGCGCTGGTGCGCGAAGGCCGCATCTACGGGCGCGGTACCTGCGACATGAAGGGTGGACTGGCGGCTTCGGTGATCGCGGCCGAAGCACTGATCGCCCAGTATCCGGACCTGCCCGGCACCCTGGAGGTGTCCGGAACCGCAGATGAGGAATCCGGGGGTTTTGGCGGGGTCGCCTACCTGGCAGAGCGCGGCTACTTCAGCTCACCCCGGGTCGACCATGTGATCATCCCGGAACCCCTCAACAAAGACAGAGTCTGTCTCGGCCACCGTGGTGTGTGGTGGGCGGAGATTGAAACCCGGGGCCGGATCGCACACGGCTCCATGCCCTTTCTCGGCGACTGTGCAGTGCGCCACATGGGTGCGGTGCTCGAGTCTTTCGAGTCGCAGCTCATTCCCCGTCTTGCGGCAAAACACTCACAGATGCCGGTGGTACCGGAAGGGGCGAGGTCCTCGACGCTGAACATCAATTCCCTGCACGGCGGCCAGGCGGAGACAGACGGACTGCCGTCGCCCATCGTGCCGGACTCCTGCCGGATGATCATCGACCGGCGCTTCCTCATCGAGGAAGACATCGCAGAGGTGAAGGCCGAAGTGGTTAATCTCCTCGATGGTCTGAAAACTTCCCGCAGTCAGTTCAACTATCAGCTCAAGGATCTTTTTGAAGTCATTCCTTCCATGACCGACGCTTCCGCGCCGGTAGCAAGTTCCGTCGCGGCGGCCATCCGCGAGGTGCTCGGAGCGCCCGCTCAGTTTGTGGTATCCCCCGGCACCTACGATCAGAAACACATCGATCGCATCGGCCTGCTGAAAGACTGCATCGCCTATGGACCGGGGATCCTGGAACTGGCGCATCAGCCCGACGAGTATGTGGAAATCGATGACATGGTGGACGCCGCCAAAGTCATGGCGCTGGCGGCGCTGCGGCTGCTCACCCGGGCAGCGCCATGAGCAATCCGCCGCGCAGCCCCGGAACGGGATCGGGAAGGCCAGTATCCGGACGCCTTACCGGTCGCATCGCCCTCGTCACCGGCGCCGGGTCCGGCTTCGGCGCGGGTATTGCGGAGCGATTCGCAGCGGAAGGGGCTGCCGTCTACGTCGCCGACATCAATCTGGAGGCCGCTACCCGTCAGGCTGCGCGAATCGGCGCGGTGGCCGTGCAACTGGACGTACGCGATGCCGCCAGCATCCGGGCGGCACTCGCCGAGATCGAGGCGCCGGACATCCTGGTGAACAACGCGGGCATCGGCCACGAACCCATGCCCCTCGAGTCGCTGTCCGACGATCATTTCGAGCAGCTTTTCGCCGTGAACATGAAATCTGTCTATCTGCTCGCAAAGCAGCTGGTACCGGCAATGAAACGCAGCGGCGGCGTGATTCTCAATATCGCCTCCACCGCAGCAGTGAGTCCGCGCCCGGGGTTGACCTGGTACAACGCCTCGAAAGGCTGGCTGGTGACGGCCACGAAGTCCATGGCGGTGGAACTCGCTCCCTTCGGAATCCGGGTCAATGCACTGAATCCGGTGGCGGGTGAGACACCGCTGCTGGCCACTTTCATGGGCGGCGATACCCCCGAGCACCGCGCCCGCTTTCTCGACAGCATCCCCCTGGGTCGCTTCTCCACACCCGCAGACATCGCCGGCGCCGCCTCTTTTCTGTGTTCAGACGACGCTTCGATGATCACCGGCGTGGCACTGGAGGTGGATGGTGGCCGTTGTGTCTGAGAAAGGGGATCAGCGGCTGGGGTGCGGGAGTCCGCCCCGCGCAGGATACATTGCCCTCAGTTCATCCGCTGCATGAAGTAACACAGACAATCCTGGCGCACGACGAAGGGGTCCGTGGTGTACATCGCGGGCACCACGGACTTACGCAGCCGGAGTTCCCCATTGCTTATTTCGAAATAGGCGGATGTGACATCCCGATGCTCGACATCGAGTACCCGCAGCAGTGAATCGACGGTCGCTTCACAGGTTCCAAATAGGGTGCCTGCCGACAGCTCGTGGAAATTGACCGCTTCGACACCCCCGGTGAGTATCAGCGGTGTTTTCTGTCTCTGTGTACCGGTTTTTTCGTTTGCGCCCTTCTCTGCACTGTCGCCGCTTTCGCCGGAGAAACTGAAACTGATTCCTTCCCGGATGTGCACCCGCGCCTCGGCACGGTACAGTTGCAGAGGATCGGATGTCCCGGCAGGCACGGACTGCAGCAGGCAGCACCGGTCAATGAAATCGTAAACCCGTTCGGCACAGCGACGGTCGCCCACAGGGCCCGTTTCCAGGGTGACCGAAGGACAACGTCCGGCAAATGCCCGCGTGAGCACGGTGTCCGGCTCCTCGACATACACCGCGTGGTCCGAAAACAGGAAGGCCAGCCCCAAGTTCGCCGGGTCGAGATCGGTCAGGACCGAATAGTAGGGGTTGTGTCCCGTGTTGTTGTGCAGATCGATGGCGGCGAACAGTACCCGGTCGGATAAAGCAGCCAGCACCGCAGCGGCAAGGGCACCACCCGGACCTTCCGCGTTGCGCCAGATCCGGTTGTAGTCCTGCCCGCCAGGCAGTACACGCACACCCTGCGCGGCAGCCTTGACGTTGCCGATAAAGAGAACGATCGATCGCGCTGGCCGGGGATTGTCCAGCAGATAGCGCCTCACCCCATCCCAGCCGCTGGTTTCATTGCCATGCAGCAGCACCGAGACGAACAGTGGCGGTTCGCATTTTCCCTCGATGAACAGCAGGCTCGACCTTCCGAGTGCGGCTTCGAGCGCCTGGGCTTCGCAATCGAGCAGACCTTCAGGGACTCCGGTGAGTATCTGTAACGGCAGGGTCAGATCTCCCATTCATGCACAGGGCGTCCGGCGTCCTGCCGGCTGCGGTACTCACACACAAGCGCATGCATATCGGCGCCATGCCGATGAACCCAGCGGCGCTGCCAGGCTGCTCCGTTCTGTCCGGATTCAACTCTCGCCGCAATCACATCCAGGTAGGTGCTGATCTCCTGCGCGGGGATGTTCCGGGATTCCAGCCCCCGGCGCGCGAGCGGCAGCAGATGGTCGGCCAGCAGGTGACGCATACCGATTTCCGTCTCACGCCCATCGATCACCCAGCACACCCTCGCTTCGAGACCATAGCGCGCGGCGGTATAGAAATTGTTTCTCGCCACCTCGAATGGCAGTACCGATTCAATCGGCTGGGCCTGCAGCCCGAGGCCGCGGACCAGTCCAAAATACAGAGCCGCATTGGCAATGCTGTCTCTGATCGTCGGGCCCGCAGCAACCACCCGGTGCTCGATCCGCAGATGCACCTGACCATCGAAATCAAAACCGATCAGGGGTCGATTCCAGCGCCACAGAGTGCCATTGTGGAATCGCAAATGGCTGAACTTGTGCACCGGGTCTTCTTTTACCGCCGGAATCAGAATCGGATGATCGCGCTGGTTTTCCTCGAAGATTTCCATGAGGGAGTCGCGCACGTAGCCAGTGCCGAAGTCCACTCTGGCCGGATAACGCTCACCGACATTCACTGCCTGTTCGAACAGCGGAATGCGGGTCTCCTCCCAGAGATGGTGTCCAAACAGAAAAGGTGAGTTGGCACCAGCCGCCACCGTTGGCGCAGATGCGACCATCGATGCATTGAAATCTCTCACCGCCCGCGCAGGCTTACATTGCAGGTGGAGCTGGAAAGATGTCGCCGCCGCTTCGAGCATCACATCGAGGTGGGTGGTGTGCAGCGCGCTCTGTCCCTCGATGTGCACCTCCAGGGGTTTACCATCCCGTAGCGCCATGATCCGGTCATTGAGAGAGTGATAGCGCACCATCCTCGACATGAACTCCGAGGTGAGCATGGACTCTCTGACAGTTGGCAGAATGCCGATGGTGACAAGGTGACAACCGGTTTTTTTCGCAACCCGGCGACAGGCACCCCAGGTCGCTGCGAGCTCGTCTTCCAGTCGGGTGAAGACCCTGCCGGTGAGAGCCGAGGGACTGCCATTGAGTTCCACGTTGAAGGCGGCAAGTTCCGGCACGACCAGAGGATTGGCGAGAGCGGTCAGATAGGTGTCGTTCTCCGGGAGGGGATCTCCCGCATCATCCACCAGCCAGGCTTCGAGTTCGAAGCCCGCCACGTCACCTCGCCCGCTGAACAGATCCGCATCGAACAGCTGGCGAAGCTGTTCCGTTTCGGCATCCAGACGGGCGCGAAACGCGCTGAAGTCTTCAGCGTCAAAGTAGCGCCTTTCAATTTCATCCCCCATCTTTGCAACTCATCGGAAATCGGGTCTCCAGGGAAATCGTGCACGCTGAAAGCGTCGACGGACTTTACAAACTTAGGGATTGAGTGTCATCTACGGGGACAGTGAATTCGTTTGAAAGAAAGTGAAGCACAAGCCGTGACCATCGACAGCAGCATCAACCGGCTCCCGCAGATCTGGCTGCTGCGCCTGATTCCCGCCATGCCATATGGCAGATGGTGGGCGGCCTTTACGCTCTTCGTCGGGTCGCTGGGAATCCACTTTGCTGCGGCCCGGCTGGGCGGCCTCGATGAATGGTTCGGCAGACAGGCCAACTTCGTGCTGTTCTTCAGCACCATCATCGCCTACATCATTCCGGTCTATCATCTGATCATCGAACGGACCCGACTCGCGCTGCGCCAGCTCACTCCCCTGCTCAATGCTGAAATCGAGCAGGTTGCGCTCTGGGAGGACGCGCTCGCGACCCGACCTCCGCGCTGGACGTTTATCGTGCTGCTGATCTCGGTCACTCTGGGCATCCTGCACAACTGGCTGCTCTGGGATTCCGGATTGGGCATGACCCGGGCGCTGAAACAGCCCGATCTGCTTGCAACCATCATCAGTTCGAGCTTCATCTGGATTGTGATGACCTTCGTGATCGCATCACTGATCTCAAATGCACTGCTGTTCAACCGTCTCAGCAAACGCGTGCATCTCGACCTGCTGAATACCCGCGCACTGACACCTTTCGCGAGTGTGGCTGTCAGCTCGACACTCGCCATCATTGGCGCTCAGGCTGCGTTTCCCATCCTGATTTTTGCCGGAGAGATGAATCCTCTGGCCTTCGTGCCCGGCCTTTTTGCTACCGGTATTCCCATGCTGCTGCTGTTTTTCTGGCCCATATGGCCCGTGCACCGGCTCCTGCATCACCGCAAGCGCCGGGAGCTCGAAAGGGTGGATGGCGAGATCGCCCGTTCGCCACGGCCCGAATTGAATGACCAGCAGGGCTTGAGCGAACTCAACAGCAAACTCAACTATCGGCGGGAGATCGAAGCGGTCTCGGAGTGGCCGTTCGACAGCAGCGCGGTATCCCGACTGCTGCTCTATCTGATCATTCCACCCCTGACCTGGGTGGGTGCTGCTCTGATCGAAATCCTCGTTGATTCGGCGCTGTAGAAACGCTCAGATCAGGTCTCGACGTCTTCGGAAGGAATCAACGCCGCGGGTTCCAGTCTGTCCCGGCGACCCTGTCTGCCCATGTAACTGCGAACAGGTTCTCGATTCCGGCTGCCACCGGCAGACAGTGGCGATCCACCTGCTAGGCTCTTGTTCGGACTCACCCAGCGCGGGACGCGGATGTCGGGAGAAACTCAGGCAGTCGAAGACTATCTCCGGGCCAGTCGGGATGCGGGATCCTGGCGGACGCCCGCTCCGGAACAGGGCCAGCTGCTGCGCAAGTCTTTCGCTCAGCAACTGGCCCGCTCGGCCACTCAGAGCATCGACGATCGGCGCAAGCGCGCTGTCGTCAAAGCGGAAGTTTATGGCCATCTGGTGCCCCTGCTCGATCGGCACTGGCAGGAAATCCGCGACCTGCACCGGTTCTACCGCAAGCTGCTGACCGGACTCGGCGCAGGTCTCACCCTGTCGCTCATGCTGCTCGCATTCCTGCTTGCGGGCTGAGCGTCAGGCTGCCAGGCGATCCGCCGGGGTTTCGGCCCCGGCTTTCACAATCGGCTCGTCGCGAGCCTCGAGGGTCAGCTGATGGCTGAACGCACTCGGATCCAGCATGGAAAAGGCACGGGCAACTTCCATGGCCCAGCGCTTACCGCGCTCGATATTCACCGCGATCACCACAGCGTATGCCACGGTTGCCAGCAGGGTGAGAAAAGCAACTAAGTATTCCATGTCATTTCTCCTTTTTATCGATACACCCCGCATCCTGTGCGGTGCCGATCGCCGGGAAGAAAACGTGCTTCTGGAATTTCTAAAAGGGCGTTGTCTTTCCGGCGCTCGCACCGGATAACAACGATGCGGGTCGCTAACGTACAGCCGTCGTCCACACCCGGTGGGGTGCGAACGATGAATTTCCAATAAATTGCATGGCTGAGCGTTTCATAGGGCGCGGGATACTACGCCTATTGAGCGGTTTTGCAAGGGGAATTTCTCCAGTCGCCAAACGGGCCACATTTTCGCGGACACAACTGCGCCCGGAGTGCGCAGGCTGCTATTTCCAGCCGCTGCGCGCACTGGGTCCCTGGGGAAAGGGACCAGCCGGCCAGCGGAAACCCAGGGTCATCGCCAGATTGACATCTTCCTTTGTGCCGACGCCCTCCTCGATGATTTTCAACGCCTCCTTCCGCACCGCAGCCATGATGCGATTGCCGATGAAGCCGGTGTCGCCGGGCACATCCTTCAACACGATGGGGGTTTTACCCCAGCTCTCGCTCAGGTCGACGATGAGATCCACCACTTCCTGGCTGGTTTCGCTGGTCCGGGTGACTTCGACCAGCTTCATGATGTTGGCCGGACTGAACAGATGCATGCCGATGAACCGGTCCGGGCGTTTGGTGACCGCGGCCAGGTCCGCGATGGTGAACATGGAGGTATTGCTGGCGAAGACCGCCTCCTTCTTTACCACCGCATCCATTTCCGCCCAGACCTTGAGTTTCAGCGGTTTGTTCTCGATCGCGCCATCCGCACCGCCACCAATCGCTTCGATGATGAGGTCGCAGTCCTTGAGATCGTTCACGTCGGTGGTGAACTCCAGCAATGACATGGCCTTGTCCAGATCGGCCTGGGTCATCTTGCCCATCTCGACCGCCTTGTTGAAGCCGAACCGGCCATTGAGAATGACGTCTTTCGACTTCGCGCAGATTTCATCGGTCAGATCCCGGATGATGACCTTCTTGCCTGCAAGAATGGCGCACTGTGCGATACCCCCGCCCATGATGCCTGCCCCGAGAATCCCGATACTGTGGATGTCTGCCAGTTTCACGTCCGTTCTCCTGAGATGTGTTGCCCCGATTGTAATCTTTCGGCGAGGGTCCTGACGACGGCTGTGCCGGCAGGGGCCGGATGGAGTAGCATTGCCGCGCCGGGGGAGTGCGCTTTCCCACTGCACGGTCGTGCCTGAGCAGAACGCGATAAGGGCCCCATCAGAGACACTTAGAGATCAGCATGCAACTGCTAGACGAAGCCCCGGTACTGGACAGCGAGATCGATTCACTCGGGCACATGAACGTGCGCTATTACCTGACCCGGGTGGACCGGGCCAGCCGTGCCCTGCTGGCTGCGGTGGGACTTGCCTCCGACAGTGCAGCGGGAGCCGTCATTCGCCGTTACGACACCTACAGCCGCTTTCACAGGGAGCAGTTTGCGGGAGCCACACTCAGCGTCGCCGGTGGCGTCCTCGACATCCAGGCCGATTTCGCGCGCTGTTTCTTTGAGATACGCAACCCGGCCCGGGAGGAGATCGCCGCGACTTTCATCACTGCGAGCACCCTGATCGACACCACCAGCCAGCGACGCCTGAGTTTTCCCGCAGCACTGGCTGGTGTGAACGAAAAATATGGCGTACGCCTGCCGGACTATGGCACACCCCGCTCGCTGTCTCTGGATCCACCCCGCACGGATGTCACCCTGGATATGCTCAGTGCCCGGGTCAGTGAAGAGCCCGCTGCCGGAATGATGAGCGGCCGACGCGAAACAACCGTGAATGCTCAGGACTGCGACCAGAACGGTCGGCTGCGGGAAGACGTGGATCTGATGTTCATCATGCACCGGCCACAATCCGGTGAGAGTACCCCGTCCTTCGGACCGCCTGTGATGAGAACGGACAACGGCCATCGCTTCAGCTGGGCAATGATCGAGACCCGCGCTCTGGTCCTCGGACGACCCCGGAGCGGGCAGCGACTGGTTTCGATCGGAGCGGACATCGCACACGGTGAGCGCTGGCGCCAGTCCAGACGCTGGGCATTTGTGGTCGAGACCGGAGAACTCGTTGGCGTCAACGACACAGTCGGCATCGCGCTCGATCTCGACGAGCGGCGGTCCATCCCGATTCCAGGCACCATCCGGGAAACCATCGAGCGGACCTGGCTGCCCGACCTCGCCTGATCAGCTCAGCCGACCGCAGACCACGCCGTTGCTGATCGCCGGCTGGCCCTGAGCGTTCAGCGTGCGGAACAGGATGCGCTTCCGGGAATCGACGATTTCTTCGGCAAGTGCTTCGACTCTGATGACAGAGTTCATCAGCACCATGCCCCGCAGCTGACCACACAGCCGGGTGATCCGGGTGGCATCCCCTTCAAAGTAGTGATCGATGATCGCAGTCAATGACATGGCCTTGGTCGCGCTGCCGTGAAGGATGATGTCCGGCAGCCCGGCGGCCCGCGCAACGCTGGGTTCGGTATGAATGGGATTGTAGATCTGCGCACACTCCGTGTACTGCTGTGCCGCGTGCAGGGCTATCGGCACATCGGTATGCCACAGGGGCTCATCAGACACCGCAGAAAATGCCACCTGCACCGGCTCCTCAGCCACCACCACATCTGCTCCTTCGAGGGTGGCACCCCGGGTAATGCCGTTGTAGTCCAGCTCTGCCACGAGTTCGCCATCACTGGCCGTCATCCTGTAGCGCTCCACGTTGTACACCCCCGGCCGCAACTGTCGCTTCTGAATCATGCGACCCTGGGTGGTGATCGCCTCACCGGCCTTAAAGGGCCTGTGGATCCGCAGATCGGTGGAAGCGTGCACGCCAAAAGGTGCAGCCCGCAGGTTGAGCTTCTGATCCGGGCGAAAACGGCTGGCCCACTGCAGTGAGAAACTGATACAGGGATGGACAGCCAGCCCTCCCTCTCTCAGGTCATCGAAGTATGCCGGGTTGGCATCGTTGATGGCCGCTGCGTAGGCCATCGTAGTGCGACTGTCGAGCAGCGTGGTTCTCGCAATGGTGTAGAGGCCGACATCCGCGGTGCTCAACACGCCAGGACCCTTACCTTCATCTGCCACTGCCTTGCTCCTCTGCCAACCTCGATGGCTTCTCAACCCGCAATCACGATGCCACTGGTTCGCCCATGCTACAGGGTATCCAGCAGCGCTCGCGCATCCTTGAATCCGGCTTTCGTTGCATCGTCCACTTCCGGATAGCTCAGACCCAGAGTGTGCAGTCTGCCCACCACCACCGATGCGACCAGCAGTCGGGTGAACCACTTTTTATCGGCCGGTATCACGAACCAGGGTGCCCAGGCGGTGGACGTATTGCGGATCATTTCTTCGTAGAGCAGCGTGTAATCGTCCCAGTAGCGCCGGGATTCGATATCGGCCGGGGAAAATTTCCAGTGTTTTTCGGGGTGTTCGAGGCGTTCAATAAAGCGCTGCTTCTGTTCCTCCTTCGAAACATTCAGGAAGAATTTGACCACCAGCACGCCATTGCGGGTGAGGTAGCGCTCGAAATTGTTGATGTCTTCGAATCGGTCCCGCCACACGCTCTCGGTGATCAGACTGTCCGGCAGCTTCTGAGCACGCAGCAGTTCTTCCCGCAGGCGCACAATCAGGACTTCTTCGTAATAGGAGCGATTAAATATGCCGATGTCACCGCGACCCGGGATATGCCGGTGGTAGCGCCAGAGATAATCGTGGTCCAGTACCTCCGGACCCGGATGTTTGAACGACGTCACCTGACATCCCTGGGGATTGATGCCGGTCATTACATGTTTGATGGTACTGTCTTTGCCGGCTGCGTCCCGGGCCTGGAAAATCAGCAGCAGCGACCAGCGCTCCCGGGCCGCCAGCATCGCCTGCTGTTCGGCCATCCAGTCAATACTTTTCGCGAGAAGATCCTTCGCATCCTCCTTGAGGTCTGAATCCATCATCCCGGTGCCTCCGGGATCATGCTGAGTCAGCCGGAAGGCCGCGGGCGCCTCGATCCGGAAGGGTGCGACAAAGTCCTCAATCGCGGTGGGATCATCGATCTTGACCATCGTTTTCCTGTACCGATCACTATGTAGCGACTGGATAGCAGCTATAATGGGCCGAAGTTTTTCATTCGAATCTGGAGACTGCAACCATGGCTGAAGAACAGCAGACAACCGGGGGATCGGCCAATACCCCCGACAACACTGCCGGCGACACGGCACAGGAACGGATGAAGCGATCGAATACCGAGATCTGGAAAGAGTGGGCGATCGACGTCGATCGGGATCCCCAGTCCATCCCTCTGGCCAAGCTCAATCCCGCACATCCGAGTCTGTTCGAAGCGCACACGATGATGCCCTACTTCGAACGACTGCGTGCGGAATCACCTGTGAACTACTGCGAAGAAAGTCAGTTCGGTCCTTACTGGTCGATCACAGCCTATGACGACATCAAGTATGTGGATTCGCATCATGAGCTGTTCTCCTCCGACTCCCGCATGGGCGGCATCCGTCTGGGCGGTCAGGTGATGCTCGATCAGGAACCCGATCCGACCTTCCACCTGCCGATGTTCATCATGGAAGACCCGCCGAAACATGACGAGCAGCGCAAGGTCGTGGCACCCATGTTCGCCCCCCGGCATCTGGCCGACTTCGAGCCGCTGATCCGTGAACGCGCCGGTCGAATACTCGACGGCCTGCCGCGCAACGAGACCTTCAACTGGGTGGAAAAGGTATCGAAAGAGCTGACCGGCCAGATGCTGGCCACCCTGTTCGGCGTGCCCCAGGAAGACCGCCACAAGATCATTTACTGGTCTGATTGCGTTGAGAATCTGAGTAACCCCGAGTTCTTCAGCTCGGTCGAAGAGGGCTTTCAGGAACTGTGGCGCTGCTGGCAGTACTTCGATGCGGTCTGGAAGGAGCGGGCAGCCGGTCCGCCGCGGGATGACGATCTGATCTCCATGCTGGTGCACGGCGAGTCCACCAAAGACATGCCGCCCAACGAGTATCTCGGCAATATCCTGCTGCTGATCGTCGGGGGAAACGATACGACCCGCAATTCAATCAGCGGTGGTGTGCTCGCCCTGAACCAGAATCCTGATCAGTACGAGAAGCTCACCAGCAATCCGGATCTGATTCCCAATATGGTCTCAGAAATCATCCGCTGGCAGTCCCCGGTGGCACATATGTGCCGCACCGCCATGGAAGACACGGAGATCCGTGGGCGGAAGATCCGCAAACACGACCGGCTGGTGATGTGGTACATATCCGGTAACCGGGATGACAAGGCCTTCGATCGACCCGACGAGTTCCTGATCGACCGGCAGGATGCCCGCAAGCATCTGTCATTCGGTTTCGGCATCCACCGCTGTCTCGGGAATCGACTCGGCGAGATGCAGCTGCGCATCATCTGGGAAGAAATTCTGAAGCGCTTCCCTAAAGTTGAGGTGGTCGGTAAGCCGAAGTATCTGAAATCCAGCTTTATTCACGGGATTGTCGATCTGCCGGTGCGGCTGCCTGGCTGACGTTCATCGCGCTGAAGGCCAGACTTTCCAGAAGTCGGGCCCGGCAGCGCGGACTGACCTCACACAACACCGGGAAAGATGCAGGAAGAGGAACTGTCGCGCAGCCGGAGGCTTTCGCCGGCAGGCGTACGCGCCACAGTTCCTCTCCCAGACCCGGATCCGGGTTAACCGCCCAACCCCGTAATCAGAATGAGCAGCAACGCCGGTGGTACCAGGTAGCGAATGGCCACGTGCCAGAAGCGGAACATCGCCGGACTGGCCATTGCCAGTTCGGCCCTGGTTGTCTCCCGGCGCACATACCAGCCGGCAAACCAGGCGATCAGCAGACCGCCGACGGGCAGCATGATCTGGTTCGAAACGTAATCCAGAATCCCATTGAGGTCCCGCCCGAAGACCTGCCATTCGGAAATCACATTGTAGGAAAGCACACTCACCACACTCAGCGCGGCGACAGAACAGATGGTGAAAAGCGCGCTCTTGTGCCGGGAGAAACCTCTGTGTTCCTCGACCCAGGAGACGATCGGTTCGATCAGACCGACCATGGAGGTGATTGCCCCAACCGCAAGGAGCAGAAAAAACAATACCGACACCAGATGCCCGCCCGGCATCTGCGCGAAGGCAACCGGCAGCGTCTGAAACACCAGCCCTGCGCCGCCGGAAGGATCCAGACCGAATTTGAACACCGCAGGGAACACGACCAGTCCGGCAACCAGTGCCACCATCGTGTCAGCCGAGACAACAATAAGTACGCTGCGGGTGATCGACACGTGCTTTGGCAGATAAGCGCCGAAGGTCATCATCCCCGCCATCGCCACGCCCACCGAGAAAAATGCCTGGCCGATCGCCGCGAGCACCATCCCCGCTGTCACCTTGCTGAAATCCGGTCGAAACAGGTAGTCGGCGGCTGCACCGAAACCTCCGGCATAAACGTTGTAACAGGCCAGCAGCACCAGCAGGGCAAACAG
Organism: Pseudomonadales bacterium; assembly: GCA_041395945.1. Lineage (NCBI taxonomy): Bacteria > Pseudomonadati > Pseudomonadota > Gammaproteobacteria > Pseudomonadales > Pseudomonadales bacterium. The sequence goes on along the minus strand of JAWKZN010000001.1, from coordinate 535,419 downwards.
CATCGGCATCAGCACCCGAACCGCCCGCTCGATGCCATTGCGCACACCTGCGTAGATGATCCAGCCGGTAAACAGCAGCCCGAGCGCCGTCCAGCCGATCATCCCGGACACATCCGCGAGCAGCGCGTCGAAACGGTTCTGGGAACTCACCGCATCGACACCCGCAAACCCGGTCTGCAGCGCGACAAACAGGTAGTAGAGCACCCAGCCTGCCACCACACAGTAGACCACCTCCACCACAAAGGCCGTCAGCAGGGTGAGTCCACCGACCCAGCGCCACTGCGGGCTGCGTCCTTCCGCGATCGCGACAGCCTGCATGGAGGCTGAGGGACTCATCCCGCCCCGTCGACCAATCAGAATTTCCGCCATGAGGATAGGTGCTCCGATGCAGAACACACACAGCAGATACACCACGATGAAGGCCCCGCCACCGTTCTCACCGGTGACGTAGGGAAACCGCCAGATGTTGCCCAGGCCCACGGCAAAGCCGATCGCCGCCATGAGAAAACCGAAACTTGAGGACCATTGCTCGTGAGTGGCGCTCTTCATGGTCAAGCGTTCATCTCCGGATACTTACAGGTCGGGAAAAATCTGGACAGCCAGATGCTCAGGGTGCGCAGTTGCGCGAAAAAAAGGGTAAGGGTGCCGGGCTGCGCGGAAAAAAGAAAGCGCGCGGCACTGCCTGCATCTCTGGCAGCGCAGTACCGGCGCGAATTGCTTCCCCCCAGAAGCAGGTCAATTTAACGCCTGCGCAGGGTCGCTGACAAGGGTCAGAATCGGCAGCATCTCAATCAGGAAGACGCTGCCTGTACTCCACTGCCCTTTCTGTGCCGCACAATGACCGAACTGGCTTCCAGCATCACCAGCAGGCTGGTGACCAGTACCACCACATCGAGCCCGACTAGCAGCCAGTTGCCGTCCTGCCAGAACTGCACAAGGGTGACAAGGCCGGCCAGGAACGACATGGTCAACACAAACACCATGGGAATCATCGTATAGATCACCGGCCGACCCATCTTGATCAGCATCACGCTCAGCACCAGCAGGGTCATGCCAGCCAGGATCTGATTGGTCGAGCCAAACAGGGGCCAGATGATCAGACCACCAGTACCGGATGCACCCCCGGCACCAAACGCAAGCAGCAGACAGGCACCCACCGCGATCAGTGTGGCCACCACACCCTGGTTCAACCAGGGCAGTCCATAGATGACACCCCACTCCTGAATGATATAGCGCTGCAGACGCACACCCGAGTCCATGGTGGTACCCGCAAAAAGCACGACCATGGTGGCAAGCAGTGTCTGCGCAACTTCAGCAGGAATTCCCCAGCCGGCATCAATGAGGTTCGCGCCACCAGTGATGAAGGATCCCGCACCGGCGGTACCGAACTCATCGTAGATCTGATGCCAGGCCTCTGGCGTCGTGGCCAGCGCAACACCGCTGACCGTCACTATGGTGATCAGCGCCAGAGAACCTTCACCTACCGCACCAAGATAGCCCACGAAGCGGGCGTCCGTCTCCTTGTCAAGCTGCTTGGAACTGGTACCGGAAGCCACGATACCGTGAAAGCCGGATATCGCACCGCAGGCGATAGTTACAAACAGCAATGGAATGATGGACGGTGAACTCGCTGAGAGCTGATCATTGAACGCGGGAGCGGAGATATCCGGCAGAAACAGAAACACCGCCCCGTAAAGCAGAATCAGACCAACAACGAGCTGCATGCCGTTGATGAAATCCCGGGGCTGCAGCAGCATCCAGACCGGCAGCATGGATGCGATCGCGGCGTAGATGAAAAGGATGATGATCCAGTTGGCCTGGGGGGTGAGGCCAAGCATGTCCGGCAGTTCGAGTGGAATATAGCTGCCCGCATAGACGGAAAGGTACAAAACGATGACACCACTGATACTCAGCGCGATGAGATTGAACTTCCGGTGCACGAGCTGACCGATGACAAGTGCCACCACGATCGCGGCCCAGGCCGGAAAGACCGCGCTCGGAGAGCTTACAAAGGCGTTGGCAATGACCACGCCGAACACCGCGTTGACCATGAGCAGCAGCAGAAAGGTCACGACCATGAACAGGGAGCGGGTACGCTTGCCGATGACTGTCTCGGACAGTGCGCCGATGGATTTCGCTTTGTGCCGATTACTCGCCCAGAGCGCGCCGAAGTCATGGATGCCGGCGAAAAAGATCGTACCCAGCACTACCCAGAGCACCGCAGGCACCCAGCCCCAGTAGACGGCGATGGCAGGGCCGACGATGGGGGCCGCTCCTGCTACCGAAGTGAAGTGATGACCCCAGAGAACGTATTTGTTGGTGGGAACAAAATCGGCGCCGTCGTTGAATTCGTGCGCCGGGGTGACGAAATCCGGATCCAGCTGAAAGATCCGTCGGGCGATGAAACGGGAATACACAAACCAGCCGAAAGCCATCCCGGCGATGCCGAGCAATACGATGAGAACCGAGTCCATGAGCCAACCCTTTTAGCGGATGGCCGACTATAACAGGCGCTGTTGCGGGGCGACCATGGCACTGCGATGCAGAGCCGGATCAGTCGCCGGAGGCAATCTCCCGCAGCAGCGCCTCAACATGATCCGACAGCTGGCGCACCAGATCGCCGGCCCCCATGTCACGACCGGGTTGGTGTCCGAGTGGCGCACCCTGGCCTGACCACAGCGGAGAAAACTCGCCCGAGTCCCTGCCTTCCGCCGCCGCACGCAGGGGTGCCATGGCGGCGCCAGCATGGGGAAAGGCTGGTGCGTCAACATTCAACGGCCCCAGCTCCCGCACCGCCCGATTGCGCAGACTGCGGGCCGGCCGGCCAGTAAACACATTGGTCAGAACGGTGTCATCCGCGCGAGCCGCGTCCAGCGCCGCTCTGTGCAACTTCGAGATCCGCGCCTCCTGTGTAAAAAGAAATGCTGTGCCAATCTGCACACCGCTCGCACCGAGCATCATGACCGCCGCTATCCCGCGGCCGTCCCCAATCCCGCCAGCCGCGATCACCGGCACACGCACTGCATCACAGATCTGCGGGACCAGCGCCAGCGTGCCTGGCTGAGACGCCACAGCCGACGTCAGACCCCCGGCCTCTTCCGACACCAGAAACATGCCCCGGTGCCCGCCGGCTTCCGCGCCTTGCGCGATGACTGCGTCTGCCCCCTGCGCCTCGAGCCAGCACGCTTCAGCGACTGTGGTGGCGGACCCGAGCACCACACAGCCGGCCGCCTTCACGCTTGCCAGCAGCTCAGGTGCCGGGAGACCGAAATGGAAACTCACCACCTCCGGACGCAACGCTTCCACCAGTTCACAGGATGTCGCATCGAAGGGCACGCGTGCCGGACCCGGAGGGGGTGCGTGCGCAGACAGACCGAACTCTTCATAGAGCGATTGCAGGCGCCTGGTCCAGCGTACCTGCTGCTGTGAATCTGCCTCGATGGGTGTGTGACAGAAAAAATTAAGGTTCAGCGGCCGGTCCGTTGCCGCTCTTACCGACGCGACCTCAGCGCGGATCGCTTCGGGTTTCAGCATCGCACAGGGCAGCGAACCAAGACCACCCGCCCTGCTCACGGCAATGGCCAGCGCTGCATCGCTCGCACCGGCCATCGGCGCCTGCACAATAGGCACCTCGACCCCAAGCAGGGTCGCGAGTCGACTGTCAGGCCATCTTGTCAAAGTTCCAACGGCAGCACTTGGGCAACCCGTTGCGGCTCCTTACGCCATACATCCGACGTATCGACATAGAGCTCAATACCATTGCCGTCGGGATCGGCGAAGTAGAGCGACTGGGTCACTTCATGATCCACAGGATTAGGCGTGATCCCCGCGGCTTCGAGTTTCGCCTTGGCCTCGCGCAGTTCATCCAGGGTGGTGCCGATATTGAAAGCGACATGGTCGAGACCCGGGCGCGCATCGCTGGGTTCGCTGCCATCGCCGCTCACCTGCATCACGGCGAAATCGTGGTGATCGCCCAGCGAGAAGAATGCCATCTTCATGCCGTTCTCATCGAATCGTGCACAGATCGGCAAGCCGAGTATGCCATTGTAAAAGCGTTCCGCGCGATCACGATCTGTCACGCGCACCACCACATGGCCTAAGGATTTGATTTTCATATGCCGGTCTCCTCCTTTGTCACCGGACTATGCGCTTTGGGTGCATCGATTTTCAAGGCTTCCCACCCCGGGTTGGGCTTCACGCCGCCAGAACCTTATCCAGGGCCTGACTCAGGCCGACACCAAAAGTGTTTTCAATGCCGGCTTTCGCCCGGAAGAGCCGATTATTCATCCTGTTTTTGCCCATCACTTCGTGCTGAAAAGCGGGCCTTGCGGACACCCGCCCGTACCATCCGTAAAGTTCGGGGTGGCGGGTTGCGAAGGGATAACCCGTTTCAATCAGCCGGAGCACCTTCATCGACCAGAAAACGTCCGCAATGGTGAGATCATCACCCATCAGATACGAGCGTCCATCGCTCATCTGCGCGTCAAGCGACTGGAACGCACCGTGGAGATTCAGCAGATGCGTTTCGAACACGTTTTCGGGAATGGTGCGCTGACTGAAAGCGTCATAGAAGGACACCAGGTTTTCTCCATCCGCGCCCTGGTTCGCAAGGCCTCTGAGGCTTTCGCGTTCCTTGCCATTCAGCATTGCCAGCCGTCCCAATCCCCAGTGAAAAGTTACGTAGCGCAGAGACAGATGCAGTACTTTCGCCTTGTCCACCAGCACCATCGTTGCCACTCGCACATCCTCCTGCCCGGGGATGAGCAGCGGCGCACCAAACTTCTGATCCAGATACTCGATGATGTCCATGGACTCGAGGTACAGACGACCATCATCCACCAGGGCGGGCACCACCATGTCCGGATGGATCCGGGCGTAAGCGGCTGTCATATGGTCTTTCTTCACCAGGGAGACCACTCTGCTCACCCAGCGACCTTCCTCGCCTGCCATAGACTCGGGACTTGTGTCGTCGAATCTGACTTCCCTGCCACGGCCGAGCCCTTTTTCTCCCAGGGCGAAACGCACGCGTTGCGCACAGGGCGCACCGTCGTAGTGAAACAGGTGCAGTCCCTGCAGTTGCGGGACGATGGGGCTTCGTGGTGCTTCTATCAGCGGCATGTCGGTGACCCTTGCTGCGGTTTTGTGTACTATCTCGCACATTAATACCCTGATCAAGATTTAATATGCGACACGGTACATATATATGAGTCCGCAGCGAGGTCGCCCCAGGCAATACGACACCGAGACCGCACTGCAGGCCGCCGGCAATCTGTTCTGGGCCCGCGGCTTCAGCGGCACATCGCTGGATGATCTGTCCGCGGCCATGGGCATGAACAGACCGAGCATTTACCGGGCGTTCGGAGACAAGGAAGCCCTCTACCGCTCCGCACTGCAGCAGTACACCGGGCAGCTGGAAGCAGGGTTCAGCCAGACGATTTCGTTCGAGAAAGATTTCCGCAGTGGACTCAAAAAGTTTTTTCGGGTCGCGCTGGACGTCTACTCCGCCGGTGAAAATGAACTGGGCTGCATGATGATCTGCACAGCGCCCGCCGCCGCCAAGGTCCATCCGGAGGTGAAGGCTGACTTGCTGAACCTTATCGAGCAGCTGGATGCACGCCTGCTCAATCGGGTGGAGCTGGCAGTCCAGCAGGGGCAGCTCGCCGAACCCATCGATCCCGGATCGCTGAGCAGACTCATTCAAGCCGTGCTGCACAGTCTGGCGATCAGAGTGCGCGCCGGCGAGTCTAAGGCTGCACTGCGACGGTTTGCGGATGCCTCTGTGCTGACACTGCTGGGGAAGGACTGAGAACCGGGGTACTGTAACCTAAGTCTTTGAAAATGGAGCGGGAAACGAGACTCGACCGGCCGTCGCACGGGCGCGACCCCTCGGGGTCCACAGCCTTGCCGAATGGGAACTATCGAAAAATGAAGTGAATTGGAGCGGGAAACGAGACTCGAACTCGCGACCCCGACCTTGGCAAGGTCGTGCTCTACCAACTGAGCTATTCCCGCTCGGGGGCGCTATTGTGCCCAAACCGTCCTGAATTACAACACCTTAGCCGGCGGGCGGGCGCTCTGTGCCCCAGTGCTCAGTCTGGCTCCAGCCCGTAGATTTCCCGGGCGGCGGCCGGAGAAATCAGGCCAGCCTGCAGATCTTCGACGACGCTCGCCCGCTGCCGCTGCAGCGCCTCCCCGATACCGCCACCGCCGGGAGTTTCCAGCACCAGAACCGCACCGGCGGGCACCTGATCTCTGCCCTTCCCCGCCAGTTCGACATCGGCACCACCATCCGCGGTGCGAACACGCACCGCGCCCGCCGCACCGGGTTGCCCACCCGATCGACCCAGTGGCGCATGCAGGATCCTTTCGAACATCCGGGAGATGACGAATGGCGCTCCTTCCCGATGTGCGATTTCCACGATCTGACCGAGGCCGCCACGGAGTGCACCGGCACCGCCCGAATCGGGCCGGTACTCCTTGCGCCAGATCACCAGCGGTGTGGTGGCTTCGTTGACCTCGGTGGAGGTGGTCCGCACGCCGGAGGGAAACGCTGTGGTAGAGAGTCCGTCCTTACCCGGCCGTGCACCCGTGCCACCGTTGAAAATAGGATTGGTCACGAAGTTTCCGCTCACCGAATTGCCGGCAGCAGCCGTGGCACTGCCCAGCAGTACCGGGTTCCAGATACAGGACGCCCCTTCCGCCGGAATCTGCTCCGGCAGGACCTGGGCGAGACAGCCCAGCACCACATCGGGCAGCATCTGCCCCACCGCGTGTCGCGCCGACACAGCGCTGGGTGGTTGTGCGTTGAGAATGCACCCTTCGGGTGCGGTGACCCTGACCGCCGCAAGCGAGCCGGCATTGTTGGGAATCTCACCCCCGACAATGCAGCGCACACCAAAGGATGCGTAGGCCTGGGTGTACGGCAGTGGGACATTGATACCCAGTGGCGATATCGGCGAACTCCCGGTGAAGTCCACATCGATCAGATCCGCGCCGATGGTCAGCGTCGCAACCAGATCGATTGGTTCGTGATAGCCGTCAATGCGCATCCGGTTGCGATACATACCCCGCGGCAGGCGGCCGATCTCTGTCTGCATCGCGCGCCGGGAAGTATCCAGAATGAATTCTCCAACCGCCTCAAGATCCTTGAGTTCGAGATCCTCCATCATCTCCAGCAGATCGCGACAGCCGTGGTCGTTGCAGGCTGTGAGCGAGTAGAGGTCGCCCTCCGCGGTTGCCGGATCCCGCACATTGGCCTTGATGAGTCGCATCAGCGTCTCATCCCGCGCACCCGCTCTGAAGAGATAACCGATGGGAATGCGCAATCCTTCCTCAAACAGATCATTGGCATCGGGGCCGAAACCCCGGCCGCCCACATCCGCGATATGGCTCGTGCTGGCAAACAGGCCGACACAGTGTGACCTGAGAAAAACAGGGGTCACCACGGTGAAGTCATTCAGATGCCCGGTACCATCCCAGGGATCGTTGGTGAGCAGCACATCACCGGGTTTGAGCACCGACAGCGGAAAACGCCGCAGAAACTTTCCCACCGAAGCCGCCATCGCGTTCACATGCCCCGGCGTGCCGGTCACCGCCTGGGCCAGCATTTCGCCACGCGGATTGAACACACCCGCAGAAAGGTCACCAGCTTCCCGGACCACGGTGGAAAACGCGGTGCGCATCAACGCCTGGGCCTGGGCTTCGACGATGGCCAGCAGTCGATCCCAGGCAAGTTGCCGGCGCAGCACATCCAGATCAGCCATCAGTGTTCACTCCGGCACAGGTTTCGACCACCAGGTGTCCCTGCTCCGAAACCGTCGCCTGATAGCCCGTGGCAACATAGGTTGTCGTCTGGGACTCGATCACCAGCGCGGGTCCCTGCAGGCAATCGCCCGCACCCAGCCTCTCCCGCTGATAACAGCCGGCCTCGACCACTGCAGTGAGTGCACCATCGTAGAGTCTGTGTGTGGCAAATGGTTCCGGTACCTGCATAACCGACACCCGATCTCGTGTGTCCTCAACCGGATTGGGCCGGCCGACACTCAGCGTCCAGCTCAGCACCTCCACATCGAGACCTTCGATCACGCGCCCATACAGCCGCGTATAGGCCCGCTCAAACTGCCTGCGCAATGCATCAGCCTCAAGTGCCGCGCGGCTGCGATCGGGCAGTTGAATGGCAATCTCATAACCCTGACCCACATAACGCATGTAGACGCTGACCCGCACCCACAACTCGACACCGCCGGCAACCGCCGCGACCACGGCGAGTGCTTCCTGGTGCATCTCATCGAGCAGCGTTGCTGCTGTTTCGGCAGCGAAATCAGACAGCAGGCTGTAATGGCTTCTCACCACCTCGAAACTCACCGGGGCCAGCAGAAATCCAACAGCCGAACCGACCCCCGCATCTTTCGGCACGATGACCCGATCGAGCTTCAGCTTACCGGCGAGTGCGCAGGCGTGCAGAGGCGCGGCACCACCGAAGGCGATCAACACCCGACCCTCGCTGCCCTTGCCCCACTCACCCAGATGCGCCCGCGCGGCCGCCACCATGTTTTCGTCCACCACTTCACACAGGGCGTGTGCTGCGAGATCCAGTGCAAGCCTGAGTGGCTGCGCAACTTTCTGATCCAGGGCTCTGGCTGCCGCTTCAGTATCGAGCAGCATCCGGCCACCGGAAAAATCCTTCGAGCGGATCCGCCCGAGGAGCAGATCAGCGTCGGTCACGGTTGGCAGGCATCCACCTTTTCCATAACAGGCCGGGCCAGGATCCGAGGCGGCACTTTCCGGCCCCACCCGGAGGCGACCCAGATTATCGACACCGGCAATGGATCCACCTCCGGCGCCGATCTCCACCATCTCGATCACCGGGATACGAACCGGCAGACCACTGCCTTTTCTGAAACGGTAACTGCGATCCACTTCGAAGGCGCGGCTGGTGAGCGGTTCACCGGCATCGATGACACAGAGTTTGGCTGTGGTACCGCCCATATCGAAAGAAAGCGCTTTCTCGCAGCCACCTGCGCGCGCAATCCGGCCGGCGAGAATCGCACCCCCTGCGGGACCGGATTCGACGAGACGTATGGGAAACGCCTTCGCCGTCTGCAGTGTGGTCAGGCCGCCGCCCGAGGTCATGAGCAACACGGGTGCGCGGATACCACGGTTGTTCAGTCTGGACTCCAGACTCTCCAGATAGCGGGACATGAGTGGTTTGACGTAGGCGTTCGCACAGGTGGTAGAAAGCCGTTCATACTCCCGGATCTCCGGACACACTGCCGAGGAAAGGCTGAGAGACACGCCGGGCATTCCGCGCTCCAGGATTTCGGCCACCCGCTCTTCGTGCACGGGATTGCGGTAGGCGTGCAGAAATCCGATCGCAACGCTCTCGATACCGGCATTTTCGAGAACCGGCAGAAGGCGCTCCACCGAAGCTTCGTCCAGATCGATCAGGACCTGACCCCGGGCGTCCAGCCGTTCGATCACCGGCAGGCGCAGATGCCGGGGTACCAGCGGTACTGGCCGATCGATGTTGAGATCGTATTGTTCGAAACGATTCTCCAGCGCCATCTCCAGCACATCCCGATGTCCCCGGGTTGTGAGCAGCGCCGTAACCGCACCGCTTCTCTCGATCAGCGCATTGGTCGCCAGAGTGGTGCCGTGCAGGACCAGATCTATCGCATCTTCGTTGATGCCGCTCGAAGCCAGCACTTCGCCGATGCCTTCCAGTACGGCCAGCGCCGGATCTTCGTAACTGGTGAGCACCTTGACTGAGCTGCGATCGGTCCCGGCCTGCAGTACCACATCGGTAAAAGTGCCGCCAATGTCGACAGACAGTTCAGCCATCCCGCGCACCTGCAGAGGCGATCGATCCTTCTGCTGTTGCAGCGGGTTGCACGTGGCCTTCCAGCGCCCACAGCGCAGAACCGAATGCGACGATCAGCATCACGCTCAGCATCCCACAGGAGGCCACCAGCAACGCCATCTGTGGACCGAGCAGCTCCACCAGATACCCACAGACCAGCGCGCCGACCGGACCTGCGCCCATGAAAGACAGGGCGTAGAAACTCATGACTCGAGAACGCTGATTTTCCGGAGCCTGCACCTGCATGATGGTCCGCGACATGGTCATGGCCACGCCACCGCAGACACCCCAGATGAACAGCACGAAAATGAACAGCAGATAATTGCCGGTGTATCCCGCCCCGGCGAGCACCGCGGCACCGACACCCTGGGCCAGCAGCAGCGCTCTGCCCTGACGATGGATATCGCCGATGCGAAGCAGCAGCAGAATCGTGACCACCAGCCCGAGGGAGTTGGCGACATTCATGAAAGCGAGATCCCGCGCACTGCCGGCGAAGACGTCCCGCAACAGGATAGGCATGGTGACGATGTACGAGCCCATGAAGAAAACGGCCATGGCCACATTCTGCACCATCACCATGCGCATCGACGAAGATGAGAAGACAGTGCGGGCCCCTTCTTTGAGGGAATGCATGAGCCGGGTCGAACGACCCGGATCCCGGGGCGCATCCTTAATCCACCAGTAAGCAATAATGCCACTACAGAGAATTACTGCCTGGGCAGCGAGAATGCTGACAGCGCCCAGTCTGTCTGCGAGTGAGGCGATCAGGAAACCGATCATCTGCATCCCGAACTGTACGAAACTCGCCAGCATCACAGTGCGCTGCACCCGGCCTTCCGCAACCTGATTGAGCAGACCATCCCGCGCCGGTGTCACAAAGGCCTGGGCGCAGCCCATGATGAGCGCATAAGTCAGCATCATTCTGGTGGAGAGGGCATCCGTGGCAACCACAAAGGTGAGGAACCCTACCGCGCAGACCGCAACGCACTGGCCGATGATGGCGACCCGACGACCACCGAATCGGTCTGCGTAACTGCCGCCGAGGAGGATGAGCACCGTGCCTGGCAGCAGCAGCGTCATCTGGGCGATACCCACCATCTCAGGGGTCTCGTGCAGGACCATGGCCACCAGCCAGGCAAACATGACCCCCTGAATAGCAAACCCGGAAAACCAGCTGGCGGTACCGATCAGGTAGTAGTGAATGGGACGGAAGGTCACCTGAAGGTGTGCTCCGGGCAGAGTCGTGTGAAGGGCCGAGAGTATACGTTAAGATCCCCGCATGAACCGATCGATGCTACTCGCGGCCCTGCTGATTGCTGCACTGCCGGCCTCCTCCGCAGAGCGCCTCTTTCTGGAGGTTTCGCCACAGAATCGGGACGATCTCGACAACCTGTTCACCACGCTCGAACAGTCACTGGACCAGTCCCTGCCTGCCGACGATCCGGTGGTCGTGATCCTCCATGGTGATGAAGCCTTTTCCTTCACCCGCGATCACTATCTGAACAATCGAACCCTCATCGATCGTGCTGCGCGCCTGGACGCATACCGGATGATTGAGGTACGCATGTGTGAGACCTGGATGAAGAACAACGCCATCGGACCCGACGACATTCCAGCATTCATCGAGCCGGTTCGTTTTGCACCGGAAGAGATCGAAATGCTGGAGGCTGAGGGTTATCTCCCTTACGACTCGGTCAATATCTGATCAGCACGTTCGCCAACACCGGATCGAGCTCATGAAAAGAGCACTGAGCGCTCTGCTACTCCTGACTGCCACCCTGGGCGGGACCACCCGGGCAGCGTCGGATATCGTCGCTGACCTGTCTGCGCGCTCGTCGTCATCTGCGAAAGAGCCGATATTCCATACCGGCACCTACAATCCCTTCACCCGGATTTTCGGTCGGCCGGAGTTTTTCGCCGGTTCTATCCAGCCGGCAGGCACCTGGGATATCCGCGGTGTGGTGACCCTGACCAGCCACACCGAGCCCGCCGGCAACGGCTTTGAACAGCTCGAGCTGGACGGCGAAACAACCCGGCTGGCTCTGACCTTCACCCGCGGCCTCGGCGACGACTGGGAAATCGGCGCCACTATTCCGCTCCTGCACGCCAGCGGCGGGTTCCTCGATGCAACGGTAGAAGACTGGCACGACATCATCGGCGCCTCCAACGCCCAGCGGAATGTCCGTGCCAGAAACCAGCTCAACTTCATCTATCAGCGGGGGGGCGATGTACGGATTCGGATCGAAGACAGCAGTACGGGTGTTGGTGACATTGCGCTCTTCGCCCGCTATCAGCTGCTGGCTGCAGACGATGACAGTCGAAAGCTGACCCTGCATGGAGGCCTTAAGCTGCCCACGGGAAGTTATCAGCATCTGCGCGGCAGCGGTGCCGCGGACTATTCGCTGGGGATCGGGTACACGGACACTGCCTCGCTGAAGCGGGCGAACCTCACCGTCTCGGCCCATGCCGGTGTACTTCTGCTGGGTGATGGCAAGGTGTTGAGCGAGCTGCAGAAGCGCACCGTACCCATCGGTGGCATTCAGATCGGGCTGGCCCTGGGTAATCGCGTCGATCTGCTGGCCCAGTTACAGGCCGCGGGCAGCTACTACGACAGCAGCCTCGCCACGCTGGGCGACAACACAGTGCAGCTCAGCGTGGGGGCCAATGTGCGCTTTCCCGGCAGCGGCTGGAATCTGACCCTGGGCATCGTAGAGGATGCATTCTCGGACATTATGCCCGACTTCGCCCTCTACTCGGCCCTCTCCAGGTCTTTCTGAGCCGCCAGCCGACTGAAGGTCAGCGGGGCAGTTCCCAGCGCACGCCGATTTTCCAGGTGGTCGCGTCATCACCGATTTCGACTCCACCGGCAATCGCCAGGGACTCGACCACGAAGAAGCGGGCGTCGATCAGCAAGGAGGTGTCATCACTGCCATTTCCGAGGTCCGTATACGCGATGCGGCCATCGAGCTGAAACTGGTCGGTCAGCTGACTGCGAAGACCGCCGGTGAGTTCGTAACCGTCGTCGTCAGACCCGCCATCCACGCTGACATCCACATAGGCCGCGGTGGCCACGAAATCGAGCATGTTGCTCAGCTCCAGGTTGATGCCACCTCCCAGCCGGATCACGTCGATGTCGACACCGAAGTCGAAATCCTGGGTGGTGTAGGAGCCGAACAGATGGGCTTTGTCCACTACAGCAAAGGACCCGCCGATGGAAACCCCATCACCGTCCACGTCGAAAGGCCCGACATCGACTTCGGAGTTCACATAGGCACCTTCGAGATAGGTGTAGTTCATTGCCGCGCTGGCAGTCCCGGCAAGGAACAGGGTACTGCAGAGGACCGATCCGAGAATTCGATTCATATCTTAGCTCCGGTGAAATGCGGCGCTATCTTAATCACACCCGGTACAGGAATCGAGAACTGGCTCCCAATCGCAGTATCTGGATCTGTTGACCCACTGCAAGCAGCATTTCCCGGGTCCGGGTATCGCAACCGGCACCGGGAAGTGTGGCTCCCGGGATCAGACGCCAGCGCGACGCCGGGGGATTCTCACCAGCAGACAGAAATCTGCGCAGACTGCCATAATCACCACGTCCACATTCCGGCACCTGGATAGCTGAAGATGCGACTCGCCACCACCATCGGCTTCGTTGCCGCCCTTGCCAGTTTTCACGGGCACGCCGCTGTCCAGTTCGTGCAACCACCCACGCTCACTCCGAATGAGAATGCCAGCGCACCACTGGTCGCCCGCCTGCATGTCGAAGTTCAACCGGCAGCCACTTTGACTGTGGTCATCGAAGGATCCGCTGGACGCCTGCGTCCAGTTACCCTCAATCAGGCGACGCTGTTCGACGTACCGCTGCTCGGATTCGTCGCCGGCGAGTCTCACCAGGTCCACGTTACAGCAGTGGCAGGTGATGACAGCGTCTCCACTACTTTCGACTATCTCGCCCCGTCCCTCCCGCATGCACCGGAGGATTTTCCACAGATCGTCGCGCCCATTGTCAATCAGGAAAGAATGGAACCCGGCTTTCGATTGTTCAATCCTCGCCGGCAGTTACCCAGGCAGACTGCCATGGGCGACAAGGCTGAGCGCGAGTTCGGACAATCCTTCGGCCTGCTCGTGATGGTCAACGCGCACGGCAGACCCATCTGGTACTACCGCACCGACTCCCGTATCAGCGACTTCAATATTCTGGAAGATGGCGATCAGGGCCCAGGCATCCTGTATCTGACCCAAGATCATCGAATCGTTCACATCGACTGGCTGGGTAACGAGATTTCCTCATGGTATGCGTCGCCCACAGCCCAGGATGGTCATTCCGGCGTTCACGTCGAAGCACTGGGCTTTCATCACGATGTGAATCGGATCGACGAAACGACAATTGCAGCCCTGACTCCCGTGCGTCGTGAATTCGATTCCTATGACGTCGAATCGCTTTCCGGACTGCCTGGTGGGCCAGTTGGGGTGATGGGTGATGAGGTGGTGGTTTTTGACCGCGCCGGATCGGTGCAGTGGCGCTGGAATGCGTTCGACCATCTGGATCCGTTGCGTATCGGTTATGAAACCGATCTGGCGTACTGGGGACGTCGCGGCTTTGCGAACACGATCGACTGGTCGCACGCGAACGCCATCGTCCTCGATCCCAGGGATCGATCGCTATTGATCAATTTCCGCTACCAGAGCGCATTGATCAAGGTGGACAGGGCCGAGGGGAAGATTGTCTGGATATTCGGCGAGCCGAGCGGCTGGCCCCATCACCTCACAGACAGACTCATCGCCCTGCAGGACAGTGACCGCTGGTTCTGGCATCAGCATTCACCGGTACTGACGCAGCGCGGCACACTGCTGATGTTTGACAACGGCAACTACCAGGCAAGGCCGCCGGATCCACCGACGCCCATCGCCCAGACATGGAGTCGTGCGGTGGAGTACCAGATCGACGAGATCCATCGAACTGCCCGCCAGGTGTGGTCATCGGAAATTCCGGGTGATGAGAAAGTCGTCGCCGTCGCCATGGGCAGTGTGAGCGAACTGCCGGTCACTGGAAACATTCTGGTCGGTGACGGTGCACTGCTGGACTCCCGGGGCTTGGATGAAGTGACCTGGGACACCCGCTTTCGCCTTCGCCAGTGGACGCGGGCTCGGGAATACACTCACACAACCCCGCCGGAGGTCCTCTGGGAAATCAGACTGACCGCACGGGAAGCTGCCACGACCGGATGGACGATATTCGGAGTCCGGGCTGTGTCGGAGCATATTTTCAACGACGTCGCCAATAGGAGTGCCAGCCCGGGCACCGGCGAAAACCGCTTCCAGTGATGGTGCCGACGCGACGCTTACCATTGAATGGCTTCCGACAGGAACGTCCTGCTGCCTGTCGAAGGCAAGCCATGAAGATCTCAATACTGATCGTGGCCCTGCTTGCAGCATCTTTCACAATCGCCGCCGGGCCATCCTTCAACACGCTCAACAGCCAGGCTGCTGGCCGGGATGTCGAATATGCGGTACTGATTCCGGAACCTGCAGGCGAGCAGACTTTCCCGCTGCTGCTGCCCTTCATGGCGCAGGAGGTGATCGGACTCACCTCTCTCACCTATCCGGTCAGCCGGGAGCAGTCTCACACCGTCATCACCGGCATCTCGATAGGTGGTTCAGGCGGTGCGCGCCTGGCGCTGAAGTACCCTCAGGCGTTCGGCGCTGTAGCCATGATGGAAACCGGCATTTGAGAGGGCGACAACCATTTCATCGCCCCACCAGAGACTTGGATAATCGCAAAATGCGCACAAAACAAATCAGGGTGAGTATTGAGTACCCAATAGCTGAATAGTCTGCTGATGGAATGCCCAAACAGTTTTATCAATGTAAACATTGGGTTTTATGATTGTCGGGTGTAGAATACTGTACATACATACAGTATCTGATTCCACCGGAGCCACCCATGTCTCACTACACCCCGCTGCCCAGTGCCGAGTTTCTCGCCAACACCGATCGCCTGTCGCCCATCGTCCGCCTCGGTCCCATCGATGATCTGGAATCCGCCCTCGAGTCGAGCTGGCTCGATGTGTCCCGGGCCACACATCGCTTCCTGAGCCTGCTGCGCGAGTTCGACCTGCGCCGGGGCTGGCAGGCCTATGGCTGCACCGATTGTGCCCAGTGGCTCGACTTCAAACTCAAGCTGTCGCGGACCACCGCTTTAGAGAAATTGAGAGTCGCGAAAGCGCTGTGGTTCGTGCCTCTGATCGATGCCGCGTTCCAATCGGGTGAACTGTCCTACTCCCAGGTCCGGGCGCTCACGCGCGTCGCCGACGAGACGAACGAAGCCGACCTGCTGGCCTATGCCCGGACCTCGACGGCGGAGCAGCTGGAGCAGTGTTGTAAGCGACTGCGCCATGGGGATGAGCGCACGGCTGGTCAGATCGCGCGGCGGGATCATGAGGCGCGGTCGGTGGCGCTGTATCCCCACTCGGGTGAGATCCTGGTGAAACTGCCGGCCGAGGCTTTTGCTCTGGTAGAACAGGCACTGACGCAGATGGTGGAGACGCTGCCGGAAGATCCTGCTCGAGGTACCGCAGCCGCCCGGGCGGATGCGTTTATGGAGCTGATTGCGCGGGCGAGGGTGGCAGATGGCGGTTCAACCCCGGCCGCTGACTCGACGGCCGCCGACTACCAGGTCCTGGTCCATGTGGATGCGCAGGCATTATCCGGCGCCGGCGGCGAATCGGACCTGCCCTTACCCACCATCCGGCGTCTGTGCTGTGAAGGGTCTCTCGTGCCGATCCTCAAGGACGGCCAGAAAGTACTGGATGTGGGCCGCAAACAGCGCACCGTGCCTACCGCCATCCGCCGGGCCCTGGCGGCGCGGGACCGAAGCTGCCGGTTTCCCGGCTGCCATCACAGCCGCTGGCTGGACGCCCACCACATCCGGCACTGGTGCGACGGCGGAGAAACCACCCTCGATAATCTGATCCTGCTCTGCAGCCATCACCACAGGCAGATGCATGAAGGCGGGTTCAGGCTGCGGGCGACCGCCGAGGGCTACTACTTCGCGCGGCCGGACTGTCGGCCGATTGAGGGCAGCGGGGCGGCGGAAGAGGAATGTGCGTCTTCAGCGGAAGATGCGTCTTCAGAAGAAGATGGAACGGAATCTTCAGCGGAAGACGCGCCGGCAACCACAATCCGCCACTAGAACCAGAGCGTGTATTTCACATTTCCCACTCGCTGTTTAATTGGGTCACATCCAGAAAGCATCCAGTAGGCTGGCGGCAGTCCCCATTCCGTCAGCTCTTGTAATCAGCTCACCGGAACTGCTCCGGGCGACGGCGAATCGGAAGCTCTGCTTGTCTGGACCTGATCTGGATCTGACCAGCCCATCCATCCACCGCACCGGTATAGCCCCAAACATGGCCCGGGCGGTTGATTCTAGAAAATACCCATGTAATTCAGTTAATTACAACAGGAAGTGGCGTCCCCTAGGGGAGTCGAACCCCTGTTGCCAGGATGAAAACCTGGAGTCCTAGGCCTCTAGACGAAGGGGACCTGAAACGAGGCCGCGAATTCTATGAATCCACCCCTACGACGTCAAGCAAACCCGGTCCGATTCGAGATACTTCAGGCCGAGCCCGTGCGACCATCTGTCGCCATCAGGCTCGGTCCGTCCGGGAAATCCGGATCAACCTACCGTTCGAGAATCCGGCCGCCTACCCAATCCCGGGCGAAGTACTGGGCTGTGCGACCGTTCCTCACCCCCCGCGCAAGCGCCCACCGCAGAGCGACGGCTCTCGCCTCCTCATCCCAGCGCAGATCGATCGCGTGTTTTTCGGCAAGCCGACCGACCCAGTATTCCGCTACCTGCAGATAGGCGTCCTGTTTGAAAGGATAAAACGACAACCACAGCCCGAATCGATCCGAAAGTGAGATCTTCTCCTCCACCGCCTCGCCCTGGTGGAGTTCGCCGCCCACAAAACTGGCCTGTTCGTTGTCCGTCATATACTCGGGGAGCAGGTGACGGCGATTGGAGGTCGCGTAGATCAGCACATTGTCCGAAGAGCGGAACACGGATCCTTCGAGCGCGCTCTTCAGCGACTTGTAGGACGCATCCTCCGCTTCGAAGGAGAGATCGTCGCAAAAGAGGATGAACCGGTAGGGCTGGCCACTCAGGACCTGCACGATATCTGCAAGCCCGCCGAGAGACTCCTTACTCACCTCCACCAGCCGCAGTCCTCTGGAATGGCAGGCGTTCAGCAGACCATGTATCAGGGAGGACTTGCCGGTGCCCCGAGCTCCCCACAGCAGTGCATTGTTTGCCGGGGCGCCTTCGAGAAACTGCCGGGTATTACGCATCAGGGCCGCTTTCTGATCATCAATGCAGAGCAGATCGTCGAGCGAGATATCGTCGAGATCGTTGTGTGCGATGAACCGGCCACCCCACCTGTCCGAGCGCCAGACGGCGGCTGGGGAGGTCGACCAGTCGATGTCGGCAGCCCCGGGCACCAGCCTCAATAGTCGACGCACAAGTTCCTGCACGTCGACTCGCAGCGATGTCATGCGAGCCTCTTGAATAGTCCAGCTGGAAAGCCGCGCATTGTACCCCACAGATGGCCCGGCGCAGCGGATTGATGGTAAAATCCGATCGCTTTTTCCCGGCTGGCGCGGATGGTCATCGATCATCAATCTTCAGTCATTAAGAGCAGTCAACGGGGCATGGAGTCACCGGATGAGTCAGAGAGCCGGGGCGATGAACTGAAGCGATGAACTCAAGATAGTGAGTCACAGGGTCTATGGCTGAGAAAGAGAGAGAGAAAGCGCACGGCAGAGCGGCAGAGGCAGATAAAAAGAAAGAAAAACAGCCTTCGCAGTCGGGCCATGCCGGCTCGGAGCGTCGCAGTGGCCCCGCCGACAGACGCAGCAGTCAGCCGGATCGGCGTAACCCGGAACGCACCGCCGAAGACTTCGCCCCCCGTCGGCATCCGGATGTGAAAGACCGCCGCACGACAACCTGAGTTTCTATCGAGTCTTCCCCCCGCGGCCTCGCATCCCCGCGGCTTCACACGCTCACGGAAAGCGTCCAGAAACAGTCAATGGTGCTGCCCCCCACGAAGCGGTACCACGTTGGACTTCACCCTCAGGTAAATCCTTCTTTCAAGACCCGCACCATCGATGCCGATCTTGCCATCGTCGAAGAAGCGCAGATCGTATGCCACCGACTCACCACCCTCCCGGGTCAGAAAAAGTGTGTGGCCTTCGAGATGCCAGTCACCCGATTCGTCCCGCCCCGCCTCACGCAGATTAAACCTGCCTGCATCCGTTGCACCTTTGAACTCGAGCCTGCTCGACACCGTCTCGCATTCCCAGGCACCTGGCAGCTGCAGGCGTTCGAGCCAGCGCACCCGGTTACGCCGGGCACCGCGAATCCAGACAAAGGCCATGACAGCAACAGCACAGACGACAAACAGAGAGGCCATCTTCAGAAATATCCCTGAACATTCACCGCAGTATCTCCCGTTCCACACCGACCAGTTGCGCATCCACAGAGAGTTCCAGCCCCGTCAGTATCTCAGTCAACATCTTTTCCACCACAACACCAGTGCCTGCTGCTGCAACAAAACTCCATTGCGCCCGCTGCAGGGAATCCTGATGTCCGCTCTCACAGACAGCGACGTTTACCGCCTTGCCGAAGCGTTCGCGCAGGCCGCCCAGACGCTGTCGTTTCTCCTTCAGCGAACGACATCCATTGAGATGAAAGTTCACCGTCATGATTCCGACGTTCACTGTGAGAAATCCTCGCGTACGAGTTCGTAAAACACCGTGTCCAGCCCATGGTATTCACGTCGCTCGCGGAAAGACAAGCCGAGTCGCTGGCGTACCCTCACAGAGCCGCAATGGAGGGTGTCGGTCGCAGCAACAATTCGCTGCAGGGCACAATCTTCGAATCCATAGCACAGCACCCTGCGGGTGGCTTCGCTCACATATCCCCTGCCCCAGTGTTCCCGAAGGATGCCGTAGAGCAGTTCCGGCTGATCAGAGCCGGGGAAGCGACGAAATCCGCAGAAGCCAGCGAGCGCCTGGAGTTTGCCATAGCAGATCGCTTAAGCGAACATGCCTCACTTTTACGGTGGAGAGTTCCATGCGATTCAGTTTCTGGCCGAACCCAAGTCAGAGTTACACGGATGTGCTGGAACTCGCGCAGCATGTGGAAAAAACCGGCTGGGACGGGCTCTGGTACGCCGACCACTTCATGCCCAATGCGGAGGACACCAGCGCCCCCTGGCCTGAAGCCTGGGTGACTCTGGCCGCACTGGGCGCCAGTGTGCCACGACTGCGCCTGGGTACCCTCGTGACCGGCAATACCTACCGTCACCCCGCCGTGCTCGCGAAAATGGCCGCCACCCTCGACCACATTACCGGCGGACGCGTGGTGCTCGGTCTCGGCAGCGGCTGGCAGGAAAACGAACACACCCAGTACGGACTGCCTTTCTACACCGTTGCCGAACGACTCGCCCGACTCGACGAAGCCTGTCAGGTGATCCGTTCCCTGTTCACCGAGTCGAAATCGAACTTCGACGGCCGCTTCTATCAGCTCACCAATGCCTCCCTCGAACCCAAACCCGTGCAGAAGCCGATGCCGCTGCTGATTGGCGGTGGTGGGGAAAAGGTCACATTGAAGATCACCGCAAAACATGCCGACGAGTGGAACGTTTGGGGCACGGTGGACACCCTCAGGCAGAAAATGGCCATACTCGATGCACATTGTGCCGCGATCGGCCGCAATCCAAAGGAAATCAAACGTACTGCGGTGGCATTACTGTTCATGAGCGAAGACACGGGTTATGTCGAGCAGATGCGCAAAGCGAAACTCCAGCAGGCGAGCATCATCGGCACTCCGGCCGAGGTGAAGGACATCGTGCAGGCTTACGCGGCGGCGGGTGTGGACGAGCTGATCGTGCCGGACTTCACTCTGGGCCCGAGGGAGCAGAAGATCGCAACGCTCGACCGGTTCATTACCGATGTGGCGGGACGTTGAATGCCGCTCAACAGCATGGCTTCTCCAATTGATTGAGTGACCGGGCAAATGACCGATAAATCAGCTTCCGAGCCGGTACCGGCAGCCACCATCCTCATGCTCCGGAACAGTCCCCGGGGCCTGGAGGTCTTCATGGTGGTGCGCCACCACCAGATCGATTTCGCGTCCGGTGCCCTGGTATTCCCGGGCGGCAAAGCGGATCCGGCGGATTTCGACCCGGATCTCATCCCCTATCTGGACGGCGCGGCAGATACCGAGGCCATGCGCGCCATCCAGGTTGCGTCGATCCGGGAGTCATTCGAAGAGTGCGGCGTGCTGCTGGCCCGGGAGACTGGCAACAGTGCCCTGATCAGCGGTGGGCGTCTGGCGGAACTCGAAGCCTATCGGGATCAGCTGCACAAAGGCGCGCTCAGCATCCGGGAATTTGTCGAACGGGAAAAGCTGCGCCTCGCCTGCGACCTGCTGACCCACTATGCCCACTGGGTCACGCCTGACATGATGCCGAAGCGCTTTGACACCCACTTTTTCCTGGCCGCGGCGCCGGCCGATCATCTGGCCGTGCACGATGGTCATGAGTCGGTGGATTCGGTGTGGATTACACCAGCCCAGGCGCTCGCGGAGGCTGCAGCCGGAACCCGCACGGTGATCTTTCCGACCCTGCGTAATATCGAAAAACTCGCTCGCAGCACCTCCGTCGCGGAAGCCCTGGCCTCAGCCGCAAGGCAGGCGCCGGTACGCGTACTGCCCTGGACCGAGCGACGTGACGACGGCACCTACCTTTGTATTCCGGCGGAAGCCGGTTACGACATCTCTGAGGAGAAGATGCCGGAGCGACGCGCCACCTGATCTGTCCACCCGGCTGACCGGACGACCAGCTCAGATCAGCGGCTGGGTGTCGCCAAGTTCGTGCAGCAGTTCTCCCAGCATGAGCAGCATGCCTTCATAGTATCCGCGGGTTTCGCGCCGGCGGATTGGATCGCTGAACGGATCCCGCGGATCCGTGCAATGCAGACGGCGCAGGTTTTTCAGAATCTGATCCCGGGCCTGGCGGGCGTGGTAGATCTCGAGAATGTCGATCAGGCCCTGCTGCTGATGCAGTTGCCTGTAATGCGGCTCTTCATGATCGGGCCGTCTGTGATCAGGCTGTCTGTGGTCCGGCATACCGAGGTTCCAACTTCCTTTGCTTAAATCTAGTCGCCGCATCCAGGGTTCGCCAGTCGAATACCCTTTTCTGACCTGAAGTGTGCAGCGGCACTCACCAGCCTTGCTTTCGGCACAGCGAGTTCGTAGCGTGTCACCCACGAATACAGCTACAGGAAGCAATGTCATGGCAGAACCAGCCACCCCGCCCCAGGCCGAAGACGGCATGCTCTACGAGGTCGCCGACCATGTGGCCACCATTACCTTCAACCGCCCCGAGCAGCGCAACACCATCAGCGGGCCCATGCTGGCTGAATTTTCACGCAATCTGCTCAAGGCAGAGGCGGACCGGGAGGTGCGCGCTATCGTGATCACCGGCACCGGCAAATTCTTCTGTGCCGGGCTCGATCTGCAGGCAGGCACGAAAAGCCTGGGAGGTGGGGGCCAGTCCTCAGGCGGCGGCAATCTGGACCTGCGTAATACGCCACCCACCGTCTTGCACAATCTCGACACCCCGACCATCTGTGCCCTGAACGGCTCGGCGGCCGGCTACGGCATGGACCTGGCCCTGGGCTGCGACATCCGGCTCATGGCTCAGGACGCCAAACTGGCCGCCGCTTTCACCGCCCGCGGCATCGTGCCGGAGTCCGGCGGCACCTGGATCCTGCCGCGACTGCTGGGCTGGTCCAAGGCAGCGGAGATCATCTTCACCGGACGCACCCTGCTGGCGGACGAATGCGAATCACTCGGGCTCGTTTCCCGGGTAGTGCCCACCGCCGATATCCACACCGTGGCCAACCAGCTGGCCCGGGAGATCGCCGGCAACGCGCCGCTGGCGGTGCAGGCGTCGAAGCGCATGATGCGCATGGGCATGAACGAGACCTTCAACGACCACGTGCACCACGTGTATCTGCAGCTGCTGCCCCTGTTCGCCTCGGAAGACTTCAAGGAAGGTATGAAGTCCTTTATGGAGAAGCGTAAGGCGGAATTCCAGGGGCGGTGATTCGGAGGCCTGGCCGCCGGCGCGATCCCATCGTGCCGGCTCAATCCGCGATGGCTCTGCCCCTGGCGTCCGTGTCCAGGGGCTTCAACTCGAAAGGGCTGGCCCGGGAGTCCTGACACTTGACCATCCACCAGCGGGGCTCCGAACCCAGTTCGGGGGTGTCCTGCAGGGAAAAACAGCGGCCGTCGACCTTTACCACCTCACCCAGAGCGCCTGTGTGCCCGTAGTCCTCAGCGGACAGGCCATAGACTGCGCGCTCCCGGGCGGACAGCAGACCCATACGCGCGCGCACCCGTGTCCGCTCGGTCACGGCCTCCCACAAGGCAGGGTTGAATTCGAAGCCGGCATTCGGCCCAGCGGAGTCCTCCGGATCGATCAGGGAGTCCCAGATGGGGGGTGGATTGAGGTTGAGCACCACGCCGGCCGGCGGGTCGGTCAGCGGCGTTGCCTCGGCGGGTAGAGGTGCGGCATCCACCAGGGTTTGCGGATCCGGTGCAGCGGTTTCCATCGGTTGCACAGGTTCCGGTTCCAGCGGTTCAGGTATCGGTGGTTCTTCCGTTACGGGAGTTACGGGGGCCGGCACCGGTGGCTCCACCGGCGCGGGTTCCGGTTCCGGTAGCGGCGCATCCGGTCGAGTCGCCACCATCTCGAATTCGATGGTGCGCCTGACTTCGCTCTCGATGGCTGGCGTCCGCCAGAACCAGAGCAGCATCAGGTGCAGGAGCAGGGAGAGAGCCAGGGCTGCGGGAAGTCGCCAGGTCATGCGGCATGGTACCGGGAGCCTGGGAAAGCCGTCCGTATCGGAATGTATCAGCCGGCAGCGGCCACTGACGCCGGTGCCTGTCGCCGCCGCTCGCGCAGATGCAGCCAGACATCCATGACCGTTTTCAGCAGGATCAGCAATAGCAGCAGGGCCAGCGGAGAACCCAGGGCCATGATGCCGAAGCCACCGGCGATGATGGCGATGTGAAGCACCACGATCCGTTTGTAGGGAGCGCTCATCAGATCTTTAACACTTTGCCTTCGGAATTCACCGCCCCGGAAGTAGTTGAGCCACAGCGAAATGCCGTGGCTGACAAACAACGCCACGAAGCCGATCAGCCACTCCTGGGGCGCGATCGACAGCACGTGGCCGATCACCTTCACCAGCAGTTCGACGAATACGAAAACAAACGGCCAATTCATGTCCGAGAGTACGTCCGGCATTTCCGGCTGCGTCATGGCGAGCACAAACAAC
Source organism: Pseudomonadales bacterium (assembly GCA_041395945.1). Lineage (NCBI taxonomy): Bacteria > Pseudomonadati > Pseudomonadota > Gammaproteobacteria > Pseudomonadales > Pseudomonadales bacterium. Next base: position 511,154 of record JAWKZN010000001.1, on the reverse strand, counting down.
CCATGCACCGCACAGAACCCGCCATAGTGGATCAGGAAGAAGGCGCTCAGGAAAAGCCCGCCGAATCGGTTTTCGACCAGCATCTTGAGGATGGTGTAGGCGCCGATCACCAGATTCTCTGACCAGTAGAGAATCACCACGGACCCCACATCCCAGTCCCAGTACAGCACGCCAGCCAGGGGGATGAGGTTCACAATCACCAGCGCGGCCAGAGAAACGGCCCTCGGCACGGGAATCTCAGCCAGACTGGCCGGCCAGGACATCACCGGGGTGGGTTTACTCTCGCTCACGGCTTCGGCTTCCCCTCCGGGTTTCCCCCTCCTCCGGGTTCGGTTATGATTCCGCGCCGCACAAATCGGGCAAATCGGGGCGTAGCGCAGTCTGGTAGCGCACTTGACTGGGGGTCAAGTGGTCGCAGGTTCAAATCCTGCCGTCCCGACCATTTTTCTGATTGCGCCACCTCCAATTCTGAGCAAAACCCAGGAGCGACCATTGGTCGCAGCCGTAGCCAGGCGTACGGTGGGCTCATGCGTGCATCCCACGCCCTCGACATCCCATTCGTGTTCAACCATCTTGAAATGGCATATGGCATGCGCTGAATGCTTGGTGATAACCCGCCTGGGTCGCTTGCCGTGGCGATGCAGGACGCCTGGATCCGCTTCGCCAGGACCGGCGATCCGGGCTGGCCCGCATGGGGTGCGGATTCGCGTCAGGTCATGCGATGGGATACGGAACCTGCAGTGGTCGACGATCTCGAAGCCGATCGCGCATCGGTTTGGCGCGCGGTCTTTCCGGCACTGTCATAGCAGTGGGCAGGGGCAGCCCAGGCGATTCCACCCGAAGAAGCGTGCTTACGAATACGTTCGTCGGTAACCCTGACTGTGCTTTTAAACTAAGTCGCGTTGACTTTGTCCACCGCAATTCCCACCGTGCTATCGATGGCTCGAAGGGATTTGCTGAGCATTAAAAACGCGGCGGTCATCAGCACGAGGGCAATACAAGCTGCCAGAATCGCCGTCGCTGCTCCATAGTGGTCGGCGACTATCGCCATGGGAAACACACCCAATGGCGTCAGTCCAAACGACATCATCATAAAGCTGCTCATGCGGCCCCTGACGTTGTCCTCGACCAGTATCTGGACGGTCGCATTATTGACTGTCTGGAATGCGCTGGCGCACAGGTTCGCCAGTACCAGCGGAAGCAGTGCCAGATAGAAATTACTCGTCTGAGTGAACACCGCAAGAAACAAGGCAAACCCAATGGCGGTCGTGATCATCAACCGCAGCCTCTCAGTCTTGTCGCCGCGTCCAGCAATCCAGATCGAACCGAACACACCGCCGACACCGCCAGCACCCATCAGAATCCCGAGCCCGCTTTCCCCCGTCTGCCAGTTCTGTTCCACCAGCATCACCAACAGGTTTTGAAATGGCATCGCCAGAAACATGGGCACAAGACCAAACAGAAGACACACCATCACCGGCCTATTGCCCTTGATGTACTGAAATCCGTAGGCAATATCGGCGAACAGTGGTTTGTTGCCTCCCACCGGTTGTATCGCCGTGTTGCGCTTAACAAACAACATGCAAAACACGGCAAAGCCATAAAGCGCTGAAGCAACGATGTAAGCAGCCACAACCGAATACTGCGAAACAATCACACCCATCAGGGCAGGACCGGCCACGCGACTCAGGTTCATTGCGCCACTTGAAATCGCCATTGCACTTTGAATTCGAGACTGACCCACGACATTGACGGTGATCGCCATCCTTGCGGGCATAATAAATGGGAAGGCGCATCCGGCAACAAATGCAGTACCGAGCAGGTGCCAGAATTCCAGATGGCCCGTCAACAGAAGGCTGAGGATCACCAGCTCATTGGCGGTAATCAGACACTGGCCAACAATCACCAATTGGCGCCGCTCAACCCTGTCGGTGATCGCGCCCCCAATCATCGACATGAATATCATCGGGACAGCAACAACCAGATTGACGTATGCAAGCGACTGGGCCAAACCCGTCAGGTCCCAGGCAAGAATCGTGCGGGTCAGTATTTGACCATTCATGGCGAAGAAAAAACCGAGGTTGCCAAAAAACAACCATCGAAATTCCGCAATCGACAGCACCGAAGAACGCTTACGACCAGAAGGTTTAGCTGATGGAGGATTACCGTTCATTCCCGACCGATTTCTGTTTCCTTTATCTCAGCCGGAGCCAGCTCTCAGTAGAAAGCCTAGGCGTGCAAATGTACGGTTTCGCGGATACCGCCGGGACTGCGGGTACCGCGGTTGGCAGAGTAAACCACAATGGACCGATCGATGCCCGAGAGTTAAAGACCGCCTCAGGCCACCACAATGCGCCTATCGGAGTTCCAGCGGTGGTTAGTCAACGTCCCCTACTGGCAAGGTCTTTCAACTGCTATGCAAGCCGGATTGACCTGCCGGATTTACTTGGTCCATTTGCCTATTGGAATCTGACCTCAGCAAGGCGCATGGAGAGCTTGGACCATTCGCAGCGTTCGTTTTCTGCCGCCATGAGGCGCTTGGGGTCAAACACGACCCCCAGGTCGTGGTCGCAGCCGTGTGACAGTCACAAGCAACCATCGCAACTCAATCAAAACGAATCTATGTCGTGAAACGGTTGACGATACCAGGCGTACTACCGAGACTGGACTCGTCTTAGGCAATACTGAGTTCCAATGACAGCAGTGGCCGTCCACGAAGAAGGTAAAGCGCCCGGCCGAATTGCAGGGTTCGGTACTAAACGTTACCGAACCTATGTGCTCTCAGCCCTGACGCTTATCTACATTATGAACTTTGTCGACCGCGGCCTGCTCGCAGTGGTCGGTCCTGACCTTGTGCCCGAGCTGGGTATTTCCGATACCCAATTCGGCCTTCTTACTGGTTTCGGTTTTGCCCTTCTCTACACCATCGTGGGTATTCCGCTGGCGCGTTATGCGGATGCGGCTCACCGTGTGTGGATCATGACCGTCTGTGTCGCGCTATGGTCTCTGATGACGGCGCTATGCGGGCTCGCAACCGAAGTTACCATTGGCTCGGTCACCATAGGTGCGTTCTGGATTCTGTTGATGTGTCGTGTCGGTGTAGGTATCGGCGAGGCCGGTTGTACACCACCGGCCAACTCGTTGATCGCCGACTATTATGCCCCGCGTGACAGATCCCAGGCGCTTGGCGTCTACGCTATGGGGGTAACGCTCGGCGGGATGTTTGCCAACCTGATCGGTGGTTGGGTGACAGACGCATTCGACTGGCGAACTGCATTTTTTGTTGTCGGCCTGCCGGGCCTGTTGATTGCCGTGGTTTTCAAATTGACGGTGAAAGAGCCGCCACGCGGCTTTACTGACCCGAAGAGTACGCAATCAAAAGAACCGATTGCGCTGCGCGAAGCGATCCGCGAACTGACGACGAAGCCCGCGTTCTGGCTGATGACGGCTGGCGCCACGATTGCCGCATTCTGCGGTTACGGAATCTCCTCGTTTCAGTCCATCTTCCTGGTACGCGCTCACGAAATCACAACCGGTGAAGCGGCAATCTGGATCAACACACCAGTAGCGTTGTCAGCTGCCCTCGGCACGTTTGCTACCGGGTGGCTTGCGACCAGAGTTTACAAAAAACATCCGGGTGCCATCGCCTGGGTACCGGCACTGGGTTTAGCCATCTCGATCCCATTCTATGTGTTTGCCTTCACCACGGAGACTCTGCTCTTTGCCGCCATCGGCCTGATCATCGGCGGATTCGTGAAGTACGGCTATATAGCCGCGCAGTACACCATCGGCCAGGGGGTCGTAAGCATGCGTGTGCGTGCGATGGCAACGGCGGTGCTGCTGTTCATCGCCAATTTATTTGGGTACGGCTTTGGACCGCTGTTCATTGGTTATACATCTGACATTTTCTTTACCAGCGGTGTGGCTGAACTCGGCGTTGCAGCAGAGGAACTGGCCCGAAACCAGTGCCATCCGCGCGCTATCGGAGAGCTAAGCAGAAATCTGCAGAATGTCTGCGGTGCGGTCTACGCCCAGAGCTTGCAGTCGGCGATGGTCATCATGGCGTTCTTATATGCCGCGAGTTCATTGTTCTTCCTGTTAACCTGGCGTCGGCTGGGAAAGGATATGGTAGACAGAAACTAAAGCTGAAACAGGGAAGATAAGAGTTTCAAAGCACATGGGTTGTTTTGCGTGGCATCAGGCTAGAAGGCGACCGGTTTCGCCAGATAGAGTTGAAAGACAAACAGGATGTGACCTGTTGAATGCGCAAGAATGACGATCCACAGGTTGCGGCCGCACAACATATAGGCAATACCCCAGACAACTCCCATCATGACCGTTAAGATCACGCCGCCGACGCCCCACTGGAAATGAAACGCACCGAAGACGAGTGCCTGAACAGAGACCGCTATCGCGGATCCGGCAATGTTCCGCCCGAGAATTTCTGTAAGCCGACCTATGAGAAATCCCCGAAAGATAATCTCTTCGGGAATAGATGCGGTCAGCGGCAGAATCAGCACCATGGCGATGGCGGCGCCCGGATTGCCGCCAATCGAATCGTATCGAGACAGATCCGGTTCCGGCAGGGAGATGAACGATGAAACAAGCAGCGGTGCCAAAAGCTGGACGGCAATGAAAGCACCGAGGACACCGGCAACCTGCAGGGGAACCAGTTTCCAGCGCTCTGGCCGCCTGAACCCCAGGTCGGAGAAAGTCCCGCCACGAGTCAGCACAACGCAGATTGCAGCAATAGCGCCGGCGACCATGGAGGTCGCGCCACGTACTTCCGCGCCAAAGGGTATCCAACCTCGGGCAATAGCAATGTCTTCAAGAAAAAAGGCGAGGCCCGACACCGCAAACACGATTGCGAAATCAATCAAGCATTCTGTCGGAGTCAACTCAGGAACGCCGCGTTCAACGGACAGGGTTGAATCAGTCATGTTGGACATTTCCTCCTGGCCGGCATACATTTCACATTGAAAATAACATTGATATACGTATAAATAACATCGTTATATGTCCAGCGTCAATACGAAAGATCGGATCATGCAGGCAGCGCTCGAGTTGTTCGCCAAACATGGTTATCAGAAAACCTCGATAGCGCGCATCGAAACCGAAGCGGGGCTGGTACCGCGTGCGGGTGCTTTTTACCGCCACTTTGAAAGCAAACAGGCGCTTCTTGTGGAGATCGCCAGAACCTACATCTCGGAAACGCCGGAGAGTTTCGGCCTCAACAGGCTGGCAGACTATGAAGACACGCGATCGGAACTGATCGCGATCGCACTGAAATATGAAGAAGCCGTGATACGGCAGAAACCCTATGCTCGGCTTATCGAGGAAATACGCCTCCTCGATTTCGGAGCTGACCTGCAGAGTGAACTCGACGCGGACATGATGCGTGCGCTGGTGACGTGGATAAGGGGGAAGCCGGCAGCGAAGGGTCTGTCACGGAAAAAGATATCGGCTCTGGCAATCAGTGTGTTTGGTGCCTGGCTGTATTATCTGTCCATGGTTCAGCGGGGGGTGGCGATCGACCCGCTCCGCGACACCCTGCTTAACGAGTGGGCCACGTTCTGGGCGTCCACTCTCGACAAATCGAGATAGAATCTGAACGCTACCGCGTAAAAACCTACCGCGAAAACGCCACCAGATAGTCGCCCTCGCCGCCGATGCCGGCCCGTGCATCGCCCCCCGCGGCGATCACCACGAACTGGCGCGGTCCTTCTGTTGTGTCCACCGTGTAACTCATCGGCGTGGCATTGCCCGGAAACGGCAGTTCGTGCTGCCAGAGCTGATCACCGGTATCCACATCGTACGCACGCAGCATCCTTTCCGCCGCCGCACCAATGAAGATCAGGCCACTGTCTGTAAGCAGCGGCCCGCCCATACCCGACATGCCCAGAGGCAGGGGAATGAATGTGATTTCCCGGGTGGTGCCGTGATGGCGCCGCCAGATCTGCGCCTGCTGGTTGATGTCGATGACCATGATCTCCGCCAGAGGCGCTCCGGAACAGGGCACACCGACCAGCGGGTCCAGATAAGGGTGGCGGGACATCAGATGCTCCGCGCCGACCTGAGGGGCAATCTCGGCACCCGGCGGCAGGTTGTAGCGGGCTTCGAATTCCCGTCGCGCCGCGCGCCGGGCTTCCGGATCCGCATCGCTGTCTTCCAGCACGGTCAGCAGGTCCTGAGCGCCCTTTCGCGGAATGAGCCTGGTTCGAAACGGCACGCTGTTGGTGTTCACCACGATGAGTCCACGCTGCTCATCCACCGCCACACCACCCCAGTTGATGGCGCCCATGTTGCTCGGCAGGCCGATGGTCCATTGCTCGGTAATGGGTGTGAAAACAGGTCCCGCCACGCTCTCCTCGTCCATGTCGTCGCACAGGCCGAACAGCGATGCACCCTTGGTGTAGCTGCGCGAGGTCTGAAATGCGGGTGGCGGGAAGGGCTGCACGTCAGACAGCCGATCCGCAAGCGGTCCTTCAACCGGGACTGCCTGGTATGTGACATCCACCAGCGGCTGACCGGTTTCACGATGCAGCACGAACACATGCCCCATCTTGGTGGCCTGAATCAGCGCCGGTATTCGCGTGCCGCTCATCGACAGATCCGCCAGCACCGGCTGGGTCGGGACATCGAAGTCCCAGAAGTCCCTGATCACGGTATTGAAGTGCCAGAGCACTTCGCCCGTGGATGCGCGCAACGCCACCACCGCAGACCCGTAGTAAGCCATGTCCAGGCCCCGCGGGCGGTCATAATCCGGCGCAGGATTCCCGGTCGGCAGAAACACCATGTCGCGTGCGGCGTCCACCACCATGGGCGCCCACACGTTGGGGGTACCCAGGGCATACCCTGCACTGCTGACCGGCTGTGTGTCATGCTCATAGCCGGGAGGCGCCAGATCAAAAGCCCAGGCCAGTTCGCCGGTCACCGCGTGGTATGCGCGCACCACACCGCTCGGTGCGGTGACCCGTCCGCCGTCACTGACCGCCGAACCGACAATGACCAGATCCCCGGCCACCACCGGCGGTGACGTCACCTGATACTCTCCGGCCCAGTTGATGTGGCCGACATCCGTGTCCAACGCCACCTCTCCAGCGTTGCCGAAAGTGCGGCACGGCTCCCCGGTGAGGGTGTTGAGCGCCATCAGGCGGGCATCGTTGGTGGCCATGAACACCCGCGCGGGACATTCGGCATCGGCAGTGCGCGCGGGCGTGACGCTGCGGCAGTTGAACTCATTGGCCGGGCGGAGGCTGCGATCCACCTGTGGATCGAATGCCCACAGCTCGCCGCCCGTCAGAGGATCCAGCGCCACCACTCTGTTGAACGGAGAACAGAAAAGCAGTTGCCCCTCTGCCAGCACCGGCGTGGCCTGGAACACGTCTTCGGCGTCACCGGTGCGGTAGGTCCACGCCAGCTGCAGATCCTCCACGTTCTCCCGGGTGATCTGGCCGAGCGCTGTGAACTTCCGGCCACCCGGACCACCGTAGGTCGGCCACTCGGACGTTACCCGGGGCTCTCCACCGGTAGTCGCCAGGTAGGCTTCAAAATCCGTATCGCAGCCGGCGAGCAGACAGCACGCGCCGAGTACAATTCCCCACTTCGTCCCCTGAGTCTTCTTCACCTGTCCAGCCCTCGATAATACTCCGCTCCCGAACTCCCGGATGCTCTGGAATTCCGCTTCGCCGCTCAGTCATCAAAGCCTAAAAAGCGTGCAGCTTCGTCAACACTTTTACGCTCTGACACCACCGCGTTGGCAGGAAAATTTTCATCGGGCCAACCCAGGGCAACTGCCTTCATGATCACCTGATCGTCTGCGATCTGTGCATGCTCGCGTACAACCGGCGACTGCATAATGCCCTGGCTGTTAATCACTGCTCCCAGGCCTCGCGACCAGGCCGCGTTTACCAGCGCTGTGGTTACTGCGCCACAGTCAAAAGCAGTGTCATCGCTGTCTGCCAGCACGCGGTCATAAGTAATAATCACGCAAACCGGAGCATCAAACTGGCGGAAACCCCGCAGCACCCAATCCTGACGACCCTCTTTATCTTCACGCGCGATACCCATCGCCGCGAACAATTGCTTGGCAACCCCAACCTGGCGGTCGCGATGTTGCCCCGCAAAGGCCTGCCCGATGCGAAACTCACGCGAATGAGGCACACCTGCGAGATTACGTTCCGTGTTACCCGCGCGAATACGATTCAGGGTTTCGCCAGCAACGACAGTGAAATTCCAGGGTTGGGTGTTCATCGATGACGGTGAGCGCATTGCCAGCGCCAGAATCTCTTTAATCAGCGCTTTCGGCACCGGGTCGGGTTTGTAGCCTCGAATGCTGCGGCGTCCGAGGAGGACATCATCGAATTGCACGTTGAATCTCTCTATGTGGGTATCGAGACAGTTTACGGGAATAACTTCAGCCGGGGAAAAAATTGCAAATCCGCACATTCAACGCTTCGCTGGCATCTCTGAGTCCGGGGATCTCACTGCCATGATTAAAATCGGTTCCAATCCCGACATGATCAACACCGATGCGCTTTACGATGTAGTCGAGGTGGTCGAGCATGTCATCGAGACTTTCCGGACCAATCAGTTCGCTGACGGCACCGAGGAATTTCGCCTGCGCCTCGGGATCATCGATCTCCCAGTAAAGCTCGAAGGGGTACAGGTAGTCTTCCTTCACACCGGCATCCCGTCGTGCGGATCTAATGTTCGCATCCATTGCTGGATCGGCGGAGTTGAACAGATAGCCTCTGAGGGGCGCAACGTGAGTGACCCCACCTGATGCACCGATGCGGTCGATCCCTTCATCCGACAGATTCCGGCTCACATTCGACAGCGCCTGCACGTTGGAATGACTCGCGATGACCGGCGAGCGGGACATATCCATTACCTGAAGCGCCGCCTTCAACTCATCCGCGGTGCGCGGAATAACGGCGTTGTTCGCGGGATCCGCTGTGAGCGCGACCACCGCGGCGATCTTCTCTTCCGCCGCCTCCTCGGTAGGCTGCGAGCAGGCTGACAATAGAATCGCCAGCAGAACTGACAGGCCCGCGGCGGTCAGAGATTCCGATTTGAACTTGCCGATCACAGGCACGCTGCTGAGTTCAGATTGAGGGTGGACACTAAAGTTCTATTTCTCTGTCAGGTCAACACACAATCCTCCGTGTTCACGCGTCACCCGTCCGTTGCAATCCCTGCAATCCCTTGCGGCAACGCCAGGTGGCGAATCGCTGAACCCAGCCAGCCCTCACCCACCCTGCCGGGTCTGCAGACCTTCCTTCTTCAGCCGCCAGAGCAATACATCGAGTCGATCCTGACCAAAGAACGGTTCACCTCGAAACGCGCAGGTTGGCACACCCCAATGGCCCGAGTGATCATGGTCGACCTGATTTTTTTCGATGACCGCGTCCAGCCGACCTGCTTCGGCGACGATTCGCCGATCCATCTCCGCAAGATCAAGCCCGGCTCTCTCCGTCGCCTTTGCCAGATGATCGCCCTGATCCCATCCCTGGGTACCGCCCCAGATCAGCGAAGACACTTCATCGGCAAATTCGATACCCGGCCCCATCTCCTCAGCCAGCGCTCCGAGTCGAGTGAGGCGATGGATGTACGGTTGATCGGGCGCGGTCTGCCGCCGGCCGTCTTTATCGGTCAACTGTATGACCGGGTCGGGCCTCGGGAAGGCAAAGGGCAGCTCCAGAAACTCCGCGACACGGCGAACATCCGTGCCGAAATAGGAGAACCACTGGGGTTGCACCTGATCGAAGAACTCCGGCATGCGTATCGCAATGGGATACACAACCCGGAAGTTGACCTGCAACTGATACTGCTCCTGCCAGTCGCGCAAGCGCCGGGTCGCAAGATAGGACCAGGGACTCCGAAACGACCAGAAGACATCAATTTCCATTGGCTTACTCACTGTGAATCGATCCAGATTGGCGATGACCAGGCACGCTCCTGAATCACAACTTGAAGATTGTCTCGCGGTGCCACGCCCGCGCGAAGTGCATCCCACGTCGACCAGCGACAGGTTGGATTTTCCAGCACCCGGGCATAGTAGAAGGCTTTGTGTTGCTCGTTGTATTCAGGATCCTGCCAGAGCGCCTTAAGTTCTCCGGCACCCCGGTCTGCCGAATAGGCGCAGTCTGCCAGGTTGACCTTGGCACCATTGTCCGGACAGCGATGGGTTGCCGCATCGACAGCCAATCCGTCTGAGCACGCCACATCAAAAACCTGCTCTTGTGGTTTGCCATCCTCGAGCCAGCCCTTGATGATCTGCACACGCTGCAGCGGTGCTGATCGCGCATCGCGCGCTGCCCAGACAATAAAAGACGGCACCTCCCCCGGTCTGGCAACCAGATCACCGCCCATTGGCACACCACCGGCATAGGCGCGGACAGGTCCATCAGTGTCCTCGAGCATGGCAGCATCGAGTTCGAATCCCGCAAAGAAGCGCACGCGCAATCGCGGCCCCGAGGTCGCGAAAGTTTCCTTGCGTCGGAAGGCGTCGTAGATGGATTCCCGGGTGTTCTCCTCAGCCCAGACTCCGGCCAGCCCCGACGCACCCCAGGTGGACAGCTCGCGGAACAGATAACGCCTGCCATCCGAAGCGACATAGAAGCCCGAGTCATCTGCATCGGTCAGCTTGAGGGCATGCAGAGCTTCGTCGCCGATCGGCACAGAGCCGCGGAGGACAGAGGTCGAATCCAGCAGTCCCACCTTCGAGAAGAAATTTGATTCATCGTAGGAGCCTGCGCCAGTATGAGTGTCGGAAGAGCCTATAAAGCCATACTTGAAAGGATTACCGATACCCGCAGACTCAAGTGCGAGCCCCTTTTTCAGCGCATCGCGAACATAGCCGCCATCCACTTCGGCGATTTTCATACCGTCGCCGGCAACATAGGGGTCGATCTCGAAGCCGGCCCATTCATCGTTCATCGACAGGGCGGGATGCGTCTCAGAGGTTCCCTTCACCTGCGAAATTTCCACCAGCGGTTCATTACGTATCCGTTGTTCGTTGTAACCCAGGGTCATTGGATCGCCTGCCCAGGTCGCCAGTTCGAACATCTGCCCGTTGGATTTGTTGGAGTTATGGGGGATGGCCAGGCTCTCGACGCCCTTTTCTCTCAGGTCATCCATCCAGGTCCACAGATCCGCAGGATCCAGCGACATGAGCCGATTGAACGGCATGGCTGGCATGTTTTCCGTGCCGCGGAAGATGACATTCCGATGCATGCTGCCGCCGTCTTCCTTGGTCGATGAGAACTCATAGGCGGCGAAAGTGGTAAATTTTACCGGCTCATAGTGGCTGTCAGCAGCGTGCACCTCATCCGCCCAGGTGGTTCGCATGATGCCGTCTACCTGTGTTCGTAGCGGTTCAGATTGGGTCATAGCCGCCCGAAACCGACCTATGAAAGAACGAAAATTACGCGTGGGAATGCTTTCCAGGGTGAGGTTCTCCGGGGCATTCATATTGTGGATCTGTTTCATGACCGGAAATTTAGAGATGTCCGTTGTGGTATCTGCCCCTGCCCGAACCACACCAAGGTAAAAGCCGTGATCCGTTACGGCGTAAAAATCCAGCGGCTGATCGAGCTGCACATCGAACCCGCCCGGATGCCGGATGGCCTCACCCCTGCCGTAGCGGTAGGCATCGTCGGGTGTCGCCAGTGTGCCGAATTGAAAGGCATCCAGCGAGTAGGTCGTGTGGACATGCAGGTCGCCGAAGTAGGCGTTGCGTTCACCAGATGACGCTCACTACTCGGATACCTTGATCTGGGTCCCGCCGGCTGGAAGCTCCAGCGTCATGCCGTCCTCAGCCAGGATCCACTCGAGCTTCCCGCCCTCCTCCATGCCCTTGGTAAAGGTTTCCTGAAACCCGGGCATACCCGCTTGGGTGAGGTGGCTCAGCACGAGCAACCGCACACCCGCCGCGCGGGCCAGGTCTGCGGCTTCTCTCGGCTCGGTATGGTACGTCACTGTATCAGCCAGTAGTGCAGCAGCCCTGGGATTCACCCGGCTTACCCCGCGGGACGCTGCCATCATCATGGCATTGCTCTGCGCTTCGTGGATGAGCACATCCGCACCCGCAGCGGCGGCGCCCAGTGGCGGCCAGGCCCTGGTGTCGCCGCTGATCACCACGGAGCGGCCCTTGTAGTCGAAGCGGTAGCCGAAAGCTGGATCGACCGGATCGTGGGCCACGCGGATCGCCGTGATGGTCAGCTCACCTTCCTTCAAGGCAGGCGCGGTGCCATCCGGCTTGGGAATTTTGACGACCCGGGAACGCAGCTTTGCAGCATCCAGCGGGAACTGGATGTCCCCTTTTTCATGGTGCGCCTTGCGGAAGACCCGGTCGCGTTCATAGACGAGGTTGAAACCCCGGGCCAGGTTGTCGACACCGTCCGGTCCAATCAGGGCCAATGGGTGGGTCCGACCATTGATCCAGCTCTGTTCTGCCGCTTCGCCCACACCGGCGATATGGTCGCTGTGCAGGTGGGTGATGAGGATCGCCTTCATACTCGTCACAGGCGCCCGCATCTGGCGCAGGGTATCCCAGCCGCCAACCCCATTATCGACCAGGTAGAGCGCGTCCCCCGCCTGAACCGCGGTGCAAGGCTGGGCACGACCTGAACTCTGCAGGGGCCCGCCTGTGCCGCAGAAAAACACCTTCAGGCCATCAAAGCTTTGCGCCTGGGCCGCAAACAGGGTGATCGGAGAAATCAGGGCCGTAATCAGGGTGCTACGGGTCATTCGTTTTAAAGTCAGAATCACAGCAACCTCATTACTTCGGGTCACGGCGAGAACTTCTGCGTGCGGCGATTGCCCGACGCTTTGAAGCGATGGCCAGAACTCTGGTCGCCAAAAATTCCCAACGCGCCCCGTTCGTGGAGCGAAGACTCAGCGCCTTCCAGGAAAAAGAAACCATCAACGACAGCAGACTGCGGGCACTTCTCGTAGTCGACGGCGACGAAGACGTAGACCCGATACCACGATACGAGGACCAACTCAGCCTCCTGCGCCAGGACGTCATTGACGGCAATATCCATCCAGCACACGATCTGCCGGCGCTGCAGGTGGCGCTCTCAGCTCTGTTGCGCGGCTACCGAATCTTCCATGAACAATACGCCAGGCGTATCGATACCAACGCAGACGATCTTGACGCGCGAATTACCGAGGTCGTACGCCTCTGGCTCAAAGCGATGGCGCAACCGCCAGCAGTCAGCTAGGTCGATGACCTTATCTCCACTTTGGGTGAAAGCTGGTAACCCTCTTCCGCTGAAGACGCCTCTGCGGTTGGAGGCGAGGAGAAATCTTCCGCCGAAGCCGTAGCCAGATCTTCCGCTGAAGACGGACACGCCTCTTCCGCTGAAAACGCACAATCCTTTTCCTCCGTTCCCCGGCCCTCAACCGGCCGCCCATCCGGCCGTGCGAAGTAGTAGCCATCCGAGGTCGCCCGCAGCCGGAACCCGCCCTCATGCATCTGCTTGTGATGATGGCTGCAGAGCAGAATCAGATTATCGAGCGAGGTCTCACCTCCGTCGCACCAGTGATGGATGTGGTGGGCGTCCAGCCAGCGGGTGTGATGACAGCCGGGAAAGCGGCAGCTTCTGTCCCGTGCCGCCAGGGCGCGACGGATGGCGAGAGGCACGGTGCGCTGCTTGCGGCCAACATCCAGTATTTTCTGTCCGTTCTTGAGCACCGGCACCAGGGTGCCTTCACAGCACAGGCGCCGGATGATGGGGAGCGGCAGATCCGATTCTCCGCCGGCACCGGACAGCGCCTGAGCGTCCACGTGTACCAGCACCTGATAGTCGGCGGCCGTCCCGCGGTCAGCGTTTGCTCGAGCATCGACACTCTCGGGAGCTTCGTTTTGCACTGCTCCGGCATCTGCCGCCCTCGCGCGTGCAATCAACTCCATGAACGCATCCGCCCGAGCCGCCGCTGAGCCCCGGGTCGGATCTTCCGGGAGCGTATCCACCATCCGAGCCAGCGCCTGCTCCACCAGCGCAAAAGCCTCCGCCGGCAGTTTCACCAGGATCTCGCCGGAATGGGGATACAGGGCTACGGATCGGGCCTCGTGATCGCGCCGCGCAATCTGACGTGCCACGCACGCGTCCCCATGGCGCAGCCGTTTACAGCATTGTTCCAGCTGCTCGGCCGTCGAGGTTCGGGCATAGGCCAGCAGGTCTGCCTCGTTCGCTTCGTCGGCGACCCGGGTCAGCGCCCGGACCTGTGAATAGGACAGTGCACCCGACTTGAACGCGGCATCGATCAGCGGCACGAACCACAGCGCCTTCGCGACCCGCAGTTTCTCCAGTGCAGTCGTCCGCGACAGCTTCAACTTGAAGTCCAGCCACTGGGCACAATCGGTGCAGCCATAGGCCTGCCAGCCGCGGCGCAGATCGAACTCGCGCAGCAGGCTTAAGAACCGATGCGTGGCCCGGGAAACATCGAGCCAGCTCGATTCGAGGGCCGATTCCAGATCATCGATGGGAGACAGGCGGTCGGTAGAGTGAAAGAACTCGGCAGAAGGCAGCGGGGTGTAGTTGGACATGGGCGACTCCGGCGAGGAAAGATGCTGTATATACGTACAGTATTCTACGCCTGATAACGCTGATACCCAATGTTTTTATTGACAAAATGATGACAGACTTAACTCCCACGATTGAAATTCCAACGCAACTGCCGGCCCGCGTCCGCGCGTGCTGCAAGCTGTGCAAGCCATGGAAGGTGAACGGGTTTCGCGCAGAGCGCACCGCCCGGAAAGACGAGGACCGGGCCACCACAGCCCATCAACGCTCCGCCCAGGATCAGCGCAGCGGCAAGTGATCGTCGCCGTGCAACGGTCGGTTAACTTCTGCCGAACCGGACACTGATGCACATCAGCGCAAGTCGGGTTACATTGTTCCAGTTACTCACTGAACCCCGGGAGAGGTGAATGATGCGCAATCTGGTCAAACTCGTGCTCGTGATCGCAACAGTATCGGCAGCCGGCAACCTCACGGCATCGGGATTTTCGGGCACTGTGCTCGATGAGTCGGGCAACCCTGTCGCTGGCGCGATGGTCACCGCCCGCTTCGGCGCGCCTTTTCAGGAACGCACGGTGTTCACCGATGGTTCCGGTCACTACCAGGTTTCCGGTCTGCCAGCGGCCACGGAGCATATGATCCGGGTTCGGCGTATCGGCTGGCACGACGTACGTTCCCGCGGCCACGTGACCGATGCGCAGGAGCTGACACCCCTCGACTTCACCCTCATCCGGCACACGGACCCGGCCGCCGTGGCCGCCCAACTACCGGCCAACCACTGGTATGAGCTGTTGCTCGACAAGCTGGAGTCGGAACACGATCGGGAGCAGTTCGTGCGTCAGTGCACCTATTGCCACCAGCAGGGCAGCCCCGCCACCCGCCTGCAACGGGATGAAGCGGAGTGGCAGAAAATACTGGCGTTGATGGCCCGCATGGGCGCGGGTCTGGACGAAGATCTCAGCAGCCGGATTCCCGGACTGCTCAACAGCGCCTATGACCCGGCAACGGCAGTACCCGCGCTGACCCGGGGCTGGGAGAAACCTGATTTCTCTCCACCCCCGCAACCAGCAGCCCTCGGCGCCATCATCGATGAGTTCGAGCTGGGCGGTCGCTCCTCGATGCAGCACGACATGATCGTGCACCCGAGCGGCCACATCTACTCCGTGGACATGACCACCGACACCCTCTTTCGCATGGACCCGAGAGTTCCCGGCGGCAAGCGCGAATGGTTCAAGATTCCGAGCGAGGGCCTGCCTCTGGGCGGCAATATGGGATCGGGTGCCCTGCCCTCCAATTCCGAGATGTACGTCGGGCCCCATTCGCTGCAGGTGGATCACAACGGTGCGATATGGATCACGCTCGCCACCGGTAACCAGCTCGCGAAGTTCGATCCGAAGGACGGTTCGTTTACAACAGAGCCGCTACCCAGCGGTATCTATCCGCACACACTGCGGATCGATGCCCGGAACCGGGTCTGGTACACGGTTGCCGGCTCGAATCACGTCGGCGTATTCGATCCGAGCACCGGCCAGCACGAGAATATCAGGGTACCTGCCCGCAGTTTCGGCGAAGCCGTGATGCTGCGCATGATCCCCTTCTTTCTCTGGCTCGGCCAGTATGTGGACCTGAGCGGTGCGGCTGGCGCCGGTGGTGGGGAAGGTACCGGCCCTGTGCCTTACGGCATCGATATCGCGCCGAACGGCGATATCTGGTTCAGTCAGCTCAACGCGCACCGGATCGGCCGAATCGACCCGGATACCTTCGAGCTGCAGATGATCGACACGCCCTTCAAAGCGCCGCGCCGGATGCGATTCGACTCCAGAGGCGACCTCTGGATCCCGGGCTTTTCTTCGAACGTTCTCGCACGCTTCGATATCGAGACGGAGGAATTCGAACTCTTTGAGATTCCCATCGAGCCGCTCGGCACGGAAACGCCCTACGCACTCAATGTGGATCTCAAGACGGACACCGTGTGGATCTGCGGCACCAACAGCGACACCCTGCTGAGCTTCGACCCCGCAACAGAGGCGTTCACCATCTACCCGCTGCCGACCCAGGTGACCTACACCCGCGAGATCGATTTTGATGAGAACGGTGCGGTGTGGACCAGCAACTCCAACGTTCCGGCCTGGCAGATCGAGACCGGCACGCCGAGAGTGCTGCGCCTGACACCGCCCGCGGTTCCCACAGTTGGCGCCCTGGGGCCACGGTGAAGGCACGCCTGCTGCTGATCGGCGTTCTGCCTTTTGTAGCCGGCTGCGCGGAGCCGGAAACCAGCACTGAGGAACTGCGGGCGCTGGAAGCGCGGGCAACGGAGCTGGCGCAGCTGCTCAGCGGGGAGGAAAGCACCGGGGCTGACGCCGTTGTGGTCAGACTGAAGTTCGATGAGAGCGTTGATCTGGATCTGTACGTCACCGATCCGCTGCTGGAAACCGTCTACTTCGCCCGCCACGAATCCCGCACCGGGGGCGCGATAAGCGCGGATGTGCGCTGCGACACGGCCGGCCCCCGTGTGGAGGAAATCCGCTTTGCCGATCCCTGGCCCGGCCGCTACAGGATTGGCGTGGACTTTCCTGCCCGCTGCGACGGCTCGAAGTCGCGGGCACCCGCTCCCTACGCGGTATCGGTGAATGCCAACGGCACAGTTTACGAAACACACGGCCTGGTGAACCTGAAACACTTTGAAGTTGTCGTTCTGGAGTTCGAGTTGGACGGATCACGACAAGACCACGGAGAAACCTAGCCATGCGCAAATTCCTGATGATCCTGTCGGTCACGGGCCTGCTGACACCGCTGGTGGCACACCCGGACGGCCGGACGCTGTATGAAAACTACTGCCAGATCTGTCACGGCAGCGAAGGTAAAGGAGACGGAGCAGGCGTTCCCGAGACTATGATCCGTCCGCGGCCCTTCAGCGCAGCTGCCTTCAAGTTCGACACGGACGCAGACTGGGAAAAAGGCAGCGACACGGATCTGGCCAATGTGATCCGCAACGGAACGGCCGCCTACGGCGGTTCGTCACTCATGCCTGCGTGGAGCAACCTGCAGGATGAAGAAGTGGACGAACTGGTCGCCTACATTCGCAGGCTGCAGGTACGCTGACTCTGAGATATCGGGCGAATCAGCGCTGATCAATGGGTCGGCGCACGTCTTGCTCTGGGAGCTGATCCCATTTAGCTTACTCGAAAGCCCTGAAACTCCAACCAGCCTGGGAAAGTCAAATGTCCATCAATGTCATCGTCCCTGAATCTGCGCGCAAGACCTATGAAAACTGGCACTTCGCTCCCGCCGTCCGCCACGACGATCTGATTTTCTTTTCTGGAGTCGTTGGTCGAGGCGATACGGCTGAAGACGAGTTCCGAAACGCCTGGGCGTCTCTCGGTGAAACGCTGGCCGCGGCCGGCGTTGGCTATGAGGACATCATCGACACCACCATATATATGGTCGACCTGCAGAAGAATACCGCCGCAATGGCGAAGGCTAAAGACGAGTTCATTAAGAAGCCCTACCCCGCATCTACCTGGATCGGAATTACCGAACTGGTCATCCCCGGCGCACGTGCAGAGATCAAGGTGATCGCTCGCAAAAAGTAGCCGGCACCCAGAGCCATGGCGCCACAAAATAATCAATCGCGACCTTGCTACATCCATCTTAAAGCACGGTGCAGGCGTGGCTGAATTGGTTGCAACCGATACCAACCAGGAGACCAGTCATGGAACTGGACCCGATTCTCATTACTACCCATGGCGCAGTCAAAGTGTTGTCGATAAATGACGCACCCATCAATCGCATGTCACTGGCTTTTATGGATATGCTCGAGGCCGAGGTTACATCGATCGCACAGGATCAGAGTATCAGGGCGGTAGTCCTCACAGCAGAAGGTGAGAAGAATTTCTCAGTGGGCATGGACCTCAAGCAATTGCCGCAAGGCATCGAACGCATGGGCAGTCCGGAAGCGGTTTTTGAACAGCGGCTGCGCGTCATCCGCGCAATCGAAACCATGGAAAAACCCTGGGTAGCAACCTTGTTTGGTTACTGTCTTGGTGGGGGACTGGAGGTCCCGCTCGGCTGTCACTTTCGTCTGGCTGCGGAAGAAGGGGCTCAGATCGGTTTGCCAGAGCTGGATCTGGGCGCAGTGCCGGCCTGGGGTGGTAGTGCGCGACTGACAAAACGCGTAGGAGAACAACATGCATTGGACATGATCCTGCGCGCGAAAAAAATTTCCGGGCCGGAAGCCTTTCGAATCGGTCTGGTCAACGAGGTTTGGCCTCTGAGGGAACTGAAGACAAAGGCGCTCGGCCTTGCACAGGAATTGGCAGCCATGCCCCGGGAAGCGGTTCGCGCGATGATGCATGTCATCGTCGGGGGTGAGGAGAAGCCGCTGACATCATTGATCGCGGAAGAACAGGCAGCGTGCAGCGCAGTTCGGGATTCAGCTGATTCCAGGGAAGGCATGCGGGCGTTTATGGAGAAAAGAAAACCGGTCTTCAACCAGGGGCAGATCCAGTAGCTTTGCATTCCAACCGGACTTGAATCTTCGACCCGGATCCATAAGACGCAACAAGTGCGATCCGCCGTGTAGCGGTAAAAACGGGGTTTGCGCCTGATTCAGGTGGTTATTCTTCTGCCCCCACGGATAGATTTATGCTGCCCGGATCAGGATAACGACGGGGAACAGGATGAAACCTGTACATTGGCTCAGAGCGATGATCATGGTCCGTTCACTGCCGGCCGGGCGTCGCAGCGAATTCGCCATCCGTCTGATGATCCCGCTGCTGCCGGCCATTCTCAGCATCGGCTGTGCGAACCTCACTGAGAAGGGTCACTGGGGTGCCTCCGCAGGCTGGCCGGACGGCCAGCGCCTGGCCAGCGCCGCGGCGAAGGCTGCCCGCAATCCGAATACCTGGGTCCCGGCCGCCGGCGCCCTGCTCTTCGGTGCCACGAATCTGGACAACAAGGTTTCAGATGACGCCATCGACCACGCAACCGTCTTCGGCACCCATGCAGACAGCGCGAGCGATACCCTGCGCGACATCTCCATTGCCAGCTATCTCCTGACCACCATGCTGGTACCGAGCGACTCACTCAGGAGTCGCGCCAGCGGCCTGCTGGTCGGTGGCAGCACGCTACTGGCGGACCGGATGCTGGTAGATGGACTGAAGACGGCCACCGCCAGGGAGCGACCAGACGGCAGCAACAACAGCAGCTTCCCATCCGGCCACACCTCGCTCGCGAGCGTGTCGGTGAACATGGCGGTGGGCAACCTGGCCTATGTGAACATGCCCGACTGGGCCCGGCTGACGAGCAATGCGGCGCTCTACGGCACCGCAGCAGCAACCGGCTGGGCGCGCGTGGAGGCAGGTAAACACCATCCCGCCGACGTACTGGCGGGTTACGCCATCGGCAGTTTCCTGGCCCGATTCGCATACCATGCATTTCTGGAGTCCGGTGACGTCACACTGCCGGTCAGTATTCACACCACACCCCTGCCGGGAGGGGCGTTGCTCAGCCTGTATTTGCCGCTGCGCTGAGCCAGAACGGCTGTGGGAATGGCGTGATACCCCGTCAAATCGCTGGGATAAGTATTCAGGGCTTCCTGCTCCACAGGCTTCGAACCAGCAGAAACGCAATCCACCACGCCGCGATGTAGATCCCGAAGTGCCACAGTGGCAGCAGCATAAACGCCCAGGCCTGAGCCTCCGATTGGCCCGTAGCCACGATCGATTCCCAATAGAAGACCAGATCTGTGGCAGCGATTGCGGCGATTGATACGAGCACTGCACCTTGATGCCGGGTCCGAAAGGCGATCCACAAGCACAGGAGGTAGGGGAGCAGTCGCCACAATGAAAGACCAGCAAGAACAGCCGCAAATCCCCACGCCGAAGCAACGCCAACGGTCTCAGAAATCAATACCGGGCGCAGTTGCAACCAGAGTACGGCCGCCACGTTCCCCACGCACGCGAGCGCTGTCATCAACGCGTTGGTTGTGCGGGTAATCATGGTCAATCGCCTCCAGCAGAAGTGCAATCTGGCAATGAGGCGGACGACGATCGTCCTGCCGACGGTGATTTCCGACGTTTACTGATCGGAAGGAAGCTTGGCCTCGAGCTCGGCAATTCGCTCCATCAGCTCCAGTGCCAGCGCCGCTCCTGCCAGATTCACTCCCAGATCACGATGCAGAGTCACCGCTATGCGGGTACGTCGCAGACTGCTGACATGGAAGTAGAGGTGATGACGGCGTTGACCCACCGGTTCAAGTATCCCCTCGTCCACCATCGCTTCAATCATCTCAGCTTCGACGGCGCATGTGCGACAGAGATCCGCCACGGTCAGCGTCGTCTCCTCGTCGATCAGTTCACCGATTTGTTCGCTGACGGTCTGTTTGCGTTTAGCCATGGGATCAGAATACCCCCATCTCGGCGCGCGGGTTGAACCCGAGCTGGTCCTGCATTTGTTTGTACAGGCGTTTCGCGGCGTCGCTGTCTGCCGGCGGAAGACTGATCTGCAGCACCATATACAGATCGCCTGGCGCTTTTCCCGGGAGACCACGACCTTTCAGGCGCAACTTTCTGCCCTGGCTGGAATTAGCCGGGATCTTCAGGTCCACCGTCCCGGTCGGCGTCGGCGCTTTGACGCTTCCGCCCAGAGCGGCCTCCCAGGGCGCGACTGGCAGATCGATGTAGACGTCCGCACCATCGACACGAAAATGCGGATGCCTGCGAAACTCCACCTCCAGGTACAGATCACCGGATTCAGCACCACCCATTCCAGGGCCACCCTGGCCGGCGAGACGGATCTGCTGGCCGGCACGAATACCTTTGGGAATGCGCACCCTGAGTTCGCGATCCCGGGTAACGACGTGACCGTCGTCCGTCAGTTCCGGGACCCGCAGCGAGATACTCCGGGTCGACCCGTTGTAGCTGTCCACAAGATCAATCAGCACCTTCGCGTGGTGATCCTCACCGCGCATCCGGAAGCTGCGGCGCTCCCCGCTATGACCACGCTGTGAAGTGCGTCGGCCGAACAGCTCTTCAAAGAAATCGCTGTGGAACTCCGGGCCACCCCCGGTGTACCCGCCCCCTCTGAACTCGAACCCGGCATCCCAATCCGGCGGCGGCCGGAATTCCTGACCCTCCTTCCAGTTTGCACCCAGCTGATCGTAGGCCGCACGCTTCTCAGGATCCTTGAGGACTTCATAGGCCTCCCCGAGTTCTTTGAACCGCATCTCGGCATCGGTCTCCTTACTCACGTCCGGGTGATACTTGCGCGCAAGCTTGCGGTAAGCCCGCTTGATCTCGTCCTGGGTGGCGTCGCGGGCTACGCCCATGACCTTGTAATAATCTCTGAATTCCATCGGTTGCCCGTTGCCGTGATGTTCCTATCGCCAGGAAAAATGCACTACGATACAGAGCTGATCAAACCCCAGGTCAGCGTTTAAGTCCAGGCCAGCCCGCGGCGAGGGTATTGAGCACTCGAGAGGCTGGTCGTGCGCCCTGCTTCGCACTATGTTGCCAGCAACCGCCAGCCGGAAAAACACTGGTGCAGCGCGATCCACCACCCGTACCAGAGGGAGCACGCATGGAACAGATCGCGAACATCATCTTCTTCACCCTCCTGGCCGGCATGGCCATGCCACTGGGGGCGGCTGTAGCGCGCTACGAACACATTCACCGGCGCTGGCTGGAGAACGAGTTCCGCCACAGCGTGATCGCTTTCGGCGGCGGTGCGCTGCTCTCCGCTGTGGCACTGGTGCTGGTGCCGGAAGGCATCGATCATGTCGACATCTTCACCGCCGCGGGGTCCTTCATTTGCGGTGGCTTTGCCTTCATGGGCATCGACAGGATGCTCGCCCGCCTGCGTACACCGGCTGGCCAGCTGACTGCCATGCTCGCCGACTTCATTCCCGAATCCCTTGCTCTCGGCGCGGCATTCGCCATCGACAGCACCGGCGCGGTACTGCTCGCCGGACTCATGGCACTGCAGAACATGCCCGAGGGCTTCAACGCCTATCGCGAAATGCGGCACACGGTAAAAGTTCGCCCCGGTCGACTGCTCGGTCTGTTTGCGCTCATGGCGCTTCTCGGTCCCATCGCCGGCGTCAGCGGCTATCTGTGGCTGGCCGGCAACCCGGCAGTGGTAGCGGCAATCATGCTGTTTGCCGCCGGCGGAATCCTTTATTCAATCTTTGAAGACATCGCTCCGCAGGCCGTGCTGAAAAAACACTGGGCACCGCCGATGGGTGCCGTGTTTGGCTTCGCGCTGGGCATCGCCGGTAACATACTGACCCGCTGACGGGAGGGAAACGCAGGTCAAGGTACCGGTGGCAACGTTTCCGGCAAGCTGTCTTCCCTGGTGGACAGCGCGCCGCTTACGGCCAGTCAGGAACCGGTCCCGCGCCCGCCAGCAGACGCTCTGTTGCGTCCCACAACCGCTCCGCAACCACGACATCATTCGACTCCGCACTGGAGCGGGCGATCCGGCAATCCTTCAGATACTGGCCGGCAAGTTCGGCCGCGGGTTCATGCACCGCCGCCCAGACGGTGGTCGCAGCACCCTGGGAACGGGATTTGGTGAAGGGGCTGATGAGCTTGATCAGCGTATCCATAATCGCTGAATTGCGGCCGATATCGGTGCTGATAAGGGTACCCGGATGCAGTGCACAGGCGGTGAGGCCGTGTTCGCCGTAGCGGCGCTGCAGCGATTTCGCCATGAGCACATTACAGAGTTTTGCCTGGCCGTAAGCTGCCAGTCCCTTGAACCGGTCCCGCGACATCGGGAAGTTTGTGAAGTCGAGTTTCGGCGGTTGCTTGTGGCTGGTGCTGGAAACCATGATTACGCGAGGGGCAGGTGCAGCGAGCAGTTTCGGCATGAGCAGACGTGTGAGGAGAAAATGTCCGATATGGCAGACGCCCGTTGTCCGCTCGAAGCCGTCCTCGGTTTCTTCGTAATCAAGCGCCGCAAGTCCCGCGTTGCAGACAAGCGTATCGATCCCCTCGGCATCCAGCACCGCGGCGAAGCGTTTGATGCTGGCGAAAGAGGCGAGATCGAGCTCGGTAAATTCTGCTCTGCAGTTCGGATAAGCAGTTTTTGCACGTACGACGGCTGCTTTCCCCGTGTCTGCGCTCCGGCAGGCAAAGACCACCCGCGCACCCGCACCTGCCAGGGCGACGGCGGCCGCTTCACCAATGCCCGTATTCGCACCTGTGACAATGATGGTCTGTGCAGACAGATCGCGCCCGGCAACGACCTGCTCTGCACTGGTTTTCCCATCGAATTTCTGTTGCGGTTCTACAGCGGCCATCCTCGCACACCCCCTTTGTTTGCAGCTGCAATCAACACCAGGCCCCGGGATTCAGGTCCTGATGGGCGGATTGTTTCAGGTGCCCGTGAAATTCCCCGGACGACGTTCCGCGACCGCCTTCACCCCTTCCTTGTGGTCACTGGTCCGCTGCAGATGGAACTGCTCTATCCCCTCGTGGTCCGTCGCCGCCTGCACCGCGTCCGCCAGATCGCCGCGCAGGGAGTTGCGCACCGAGATCAGTGCCAGCGGTGCGTTCTCCGCAATCTCCCGGGCATATTCGATGGCGGCACCACGCACTTCACCAGCGCCCACCAGTCGATCAACGATACCGAGGCGGTGAGCTTCCGCGCCGTCGATACGACGCCCGGTGTAAAAGAGATCGGCCGCCACCTGTTGCCCGACAATGCGCGGCAGCGTATGGGTGAGTCCGAATCCCGGGGTGAATCCCAGCTTCACGAAATTGGCGGTGAAGCGTGCCTCCGGGCTCGCGACCCGGAAATCCGCAAACATGGCCAGCCCGAATCCCCCGCCGACCGCAGCCCCCTGCACCGCAGCGATAACCTGCTTTTTGTTCCGGAACAGCCGCACCGCTTCCCGGTACAGTGGATTGCCCTCTTCCGGGCGGCGTTCGGCGCGGTTCGCGCGATCGCCCGGAGACCCGAAGTTGGCTCCAGCACAGAAGTGCTTGCCTTCCGAGGCGAGCACCACAACCCGGCAGTTCGGGTCCTCATCGAGCGCTTCGAGCGCATCCGCCAGGCTGGCGATCAGATCCTGGTCGAAAAAATTATTCGGCGCACGCTGGATTTCCAGCAGGGTCACGAAGCCTCCGACGTCGGACGCTTCCACATCCCCGTATCGCTTACTCATCTCCTCTCTCCTTTCTCCTCAGAAACCCAGCAGTCGGGCGTAGCGATCCCGATGATATGCCTGATTGCCGTACAGGGATTCCAGCACCCGCGCGCGCTTCAGATAGAAGCCTGCGTCGAACTCGTCTGTCATGCCGATGCCGCCGTGGATCTGTATCAGCTGGTTGGACATCTCGTGCAGGAAGTCGCCGACACGGCATTTGGCCAGGGAACAGAGTTCCGGCACGTCGTCTCTGCCCGCATCGATGCCCTGCAGTGCGGCTTCCGCACAGGAGCGGGCCAGTTCCATGCTGGTGAACAGCATGGCGGCGCGATGACCGAGCGCCTGAAAGGAACCGATCACCCGGCCGAACTGCTCACGGGTCTTGAGATAGTCCAGGGTCATATCGAAAGCCTGAGCTGCCGTACCCAGCATTTCGGCACTCAATCCCGCGCGGGCGCGATCCAGCACCTGCTCGAGCAGAGGACCGCCGCCGTCGACGCTGCCCAGCACGGCTTCGGCACCTACCTGCACACCTTCGAAGGCCAGGTTCGCATAGCCGCGACTGTCTACCGTGGCCAGTCGGGTTCTGCTGATCCCGGCCGTCTCTGCGGGCACCAGAAACAAAGTCAGGCCGTTCAGACTGCCCGGTTCAGCGGATCCCGGTGCACCCGACGTGCGCGCGGCGACGATGAAGGTCGTTGCCGCCATGCCTTCGGCCACAAAGGTCTTGGTGCCCGTAAGTTTGAATCCCCCGCCACTCTTTTCAGCCTTGAGACCAATCGCCGCCGGTGCATGACGCGGACCTTCATCCGCCGCCAGGGTCAGGATTTCGGCTCCCTTCACCACTGCCGGCAGCAGCTTCTGCTTCTGGGACTCACTGCCGCCGAGCAGCACAGCAGACGCCCCCACCAGGGCGGAGGCAAACAGGGGCGAAGCTGTGAGTTGCCGGCCGAGCTGCTCGAGGACCACACCAAAGGTGAGATAGCCGAGATCGGATCCGCCGTAGGCTTCCGGAATCAGTATGCCCGTCCAGCCCATGTCCACCATGGCCTCCCAGGTCGCCGGGGTGAAGGCCAGGGCTTCGCCCCGATCACGCATTTCCCGGAACTTCTGCACGGGTGACTGTTCGCGTACCCAGGCCGTCGCCTGGTCCTTCAGCATGGATTGTTCTTCTGTCAGTGCCGCCATGGTTGCCTAGCCCTTCTGTGTCGTCTCGGGCAGGCCGAGAATGTTTTTGGAAATAATGTTGTTCTGTACTTCAAAGGAGCCGCCGTAGATCGACATCGCTTTGCCGCCGAGCCACTCGCGCACGGCGCCGAGTTCGGTGTCGGTAAAGGTCGCACCTTCCCAGCCAAGCCCCTGGGCGCCCATGAGCTCCACGGTCAGTTCGGCCTTGATCTGCGCCACCCTGGTGGCCGAATTCTTGAGGATCGAGGCCGCCGCGCTGACTTCGACGTTGCCACGCGCTTCGGCCGTGATCCGGGCAATGGTGAGCCCGTGGGCTTTCGCGTCCATCAGATGATCGGCCAGCCGCAGTCGCAGATCCGGGTCCGCCAGACTGCCGTCTTCGCTGGTACCCACATACTGTCTGGCCAGTTCCTGAATCGGGGTGGGCTTAGTACCACTGCTGGCACCACGACCGCCGGTCTGACTCTGGCGCTCGTGCTGCAGCAGGCGCTTGACCACACTCCAGCCGTCATTGAGTTTGCCGAGCAGGTCGGATTTCTCCGCGATGGCATCGTTGAAAAATGTCTCGCAGAAAGGGGACGCGCCGGCAATCAGTTTGATTGGCCGGGTTTCAACACCGGGCTGATCCATTGGCAGCATCACAAAGCTGATGCCGTCGCGCTTGGCCGCCTTCGGATCGGTGCGCACCAGGGCACCACACCAGTGCGAGATGTCCGCACCCGAAGTCCAGATTTTCTGACCGTTGAGGATGAAGCTGTCGCCGTTGTCCACGGCCCTGGTAGACAGTGAGGCGAGGTCGGAACCGGCATTCGGCTCGGACAGCCCCAGACACCAGCGAATCTCGCCACTGGCAATACCCGGAAGATGGCGGCGCTTCTGATCCTCGGTGCCATATTCGAGCACCGTGGGCCCGACCATGGTGATGCCCATGCCGGTGGTCAGAGGAATGTGGTTGAACGCGCCGGCCGCCGTCAGCTCTTCGTTGATGACCCGGGCCTGGGGATGGCTGAGACCGCCACCGCCGTACTCCACCGGCCAGGTGGGTGCACCCCAGCCCTTCGCCGCCAGGCGGGAGCGCCAGATTTCCAGGTCAGGACCGAGTCCGCCGGCCTCCCCTTCCATACCGACCCCTTTCCCGGCCAGTGACTTCGGAAAATTCTCAGCAATCCAGTCCCGCGCTTCCTTGCGGAACGCATTCAGCTCATCACTCATAACGTCTCTCTACTCGATTGGATTCGTCGCCCGGTGCAGGGCCGACCGGCAGCCCACACCCTATCACCACTCCCGGTGCGAGTGGGAGCGCAGACCGGGGTGAACCGGCGCTCCTGGCCACAGGCCCCGGAGGCGCCTGCGAAGTGCGCGCAATGTCGGTAAGCTAGCCGACTTTTTACTCCGGGAATCCCATGAAGAACCAGACCCGACAGGGTGAGGCCGCCGAGTTCAGAATTTTCGAGCGTCGCATCGCGGCCAAACTCTGGGGCGATCCCCGGGGGCAGCCCACTTTTGCCCTGCACGGCTGGCTGGACAATGCCAACACCTTCGATCGGCTTGCCCCGCTGCTGCCGGAACTCAATCTGGTCGCCCTGGACTTCGCCGGCCATGGTTTCTCCGATCACCGGCCACCCGGCGTGCACTACCACTCCTTCACCGATATCCAGGATGTGATGGCCATTGCCGGCGAACTGGGCTGGAAGCAGTTCAATCTGCTCGGGCATTCCATGGGGGCCAGCATCAGCAGCGAACTGGCTGCGATGTTTCCCGAACGCATCGAACGCTCCGTGTTGATCGACGGCTTCATCGCCACCGGTGGGGTGACCCTGCAGGAGCGCATCGGCCAGAATCGTGAAGCCATCGAGAAGATGCTCACCGCGCACAATAAGTCACCCCGGGTCTATCCCGACCCACGCACCATGGCAGAGCGGGTCACCCAGGCGACCGATCAGTCCTTTGCGGCGGCATCTGTGCTGGTCGCCCGTGGCCACAAGCCCGTCAGCGGTGGCGTGACCTGGAGAACAGATCCACGCATCCGGTTCGCAACCCCGCTGCGACACACCCGGGAGACGATCAATTTCCTGCTGGAAGGCAGCATCGCACCCGCACTGCTGCTCGTCGCTGAACAGGGCGATAAGTGGTATCAGGGCGAGATCGAGGAGGCCCAGGCTCACCATCCAGCCCTGACCGTCGAGAGGATGCCCGGACCGCACCACATCCATCTGGAGCCTGACCATGTCGCCGCAGTGGCTGGTCACACCCGCGCGTTCTTCGGGCTCGACTGATCCTCGCGCACGGTACTCCCGCGTGGAATCCGGGATCCGTCACCAGGCACGGCCTCAGGCTGGCAGTTTCACCGGCGGCTCGCTCTCCACCGAATGCAGCATGGCTTCGTCCGGCACGCTCATGACTTTTTCGTAAGCCCCTTCCGGGTAATTGCTCATGTGTGGGCCCGCTGTCTTCGTGACATCGGGCTGTGCAACTTTTCCGCCTTTGCCCTGGAAGCCTGCCGGGTGTTTGAAACGCTCGAGTTCTTTCGCAGAAATACCCGCCAGTGCCACCACCTCCGGATCGATCCAGGCTTCCGCATTAATCGCTTCCCTGGACCAGCTGAACTCCAGCGACAGATTCTCAGGACCTGCAAAATAGATGGAACAGCAGAATCCATGGTCGATCGGACCCAGCACCGGCACCCCTTTGCTGCGCAGCCGATCCCGCATATCCAGCAGCTCGTCGTTGTCCTTCACCTTCAGCGCCAGATGCTGCATGGTGCCACCCGCGGAGTTGGCCCCCGGGTTGCCCGCATGGGATTGACCCAGCACTCGAGGAATTTTCTCAATCTCCGGATTGGAGACGAAGGCAATGGAGCTTTCGTCGTTCAGCCGCAGGAAACCGTGCCAGGTGTTTTCCACACCGTGCATCCAGTACAGGGCAACCAGTTCCATGCCCAGCTTGTCGGTAAAGAATTCGATCTGTGCTTTCATATCCGCCGTGCAGATCGCCAGGTGATGCAGTCCTTCCGCCTTGTTCATATTTCTCTCCGTTCTCCTTCCTCGCTGATCCCCTCAGTCAATCTGTCGAATTATCGAGCCCGGCAGACGCACGATCTGCCACCTCGAGAGGATTGTAGCTGTAAAGCCTGTGCATGGTACGCGCTCCGGCGCTGCGCGCCGCACGATTGCGCAGCCAGGCCGGGACACCGGACAGATGGAAAAGTCTGGCGTTGCGCCGCGACCCGTTCTGAATCCACGCTGTGCGCCCGCGCCGCAAATCCTCGTACGCAAGAAGTCGCCCGGGCACATCGCCTTCGCGGCCGAGACACCCCGCCAGAACTGCAGCATCTTCGATCGCCATGGCTGCACCCTGCGCCATGAAGGGCAGGGTCGGATGGCAGGCATCGCCGAGCAGGGTGACTCGGCCTCGTCCCCAGCGCGGCATGGGGGCTCGATCGTACAGGGCCCACTTGAACAGCGAATCGCGGTCCACATTGTCGATCAGCTGCTGCACGTCCGCGTGCCAGCCCGAGAAATCGGATCTCAGCTCCGCGTAATCACCGCGCTCGGTCCAGGATTCCACTTCCCAACCCTGTTTCTCAACCACACAGACACAGTTCACCAGGGTGCCACCCCGCACGTAGTAATGCACGAAGTGCCGGTGCGGCCCCCACCATGCGGTGGACGCCGGACGTACGAACCCAGCGGGCAGCCGCTCGACCGGCACCAGCGCCCGCCAGGCAACGTTTCCGGTGAATGTGGGTTGTGCCGCACCCCAGAGTTCAGCGCGAACCCGCGAATGAATGCCATCAGTGCCCACCAGCACATCACCCTCACAAGTCGACGCACCGGCACTGATCTGCACCCGCTCACCGCTTTCAGACAGATCAGTGACCGCAGCGCCGGGATGCAACAGGATGTTCTGAGAACGTTCCGCGGCCGCTACCAGCATCTGCAGCAGATCGCCGCGATGCACGTGATAGTAGGGTGCGCCATAGCGCGCCACCAGACTGTTACCGAGAGGCGTGCGGGCGATGACCCGGCCAGACCGCCAGTCCCGGAATTCAGTTGCCTGAGGCAGAAAGGCGCACTCGCGCAGTGCCTGTTCAAGGCCCAGATCGTGGAGCACCCGTGTACAGTTCGGCGAGAGCTGGAGGCCGGCACCGACTTCCGAGAACTCCGCGGCCTGCTCGAAAAGCTCGATCCGATGACCGCGTCTGGCAAGACAGAGAGCCGCGGTAAGCCCGCCGATGCCACCCCCGACGATGAGTATTCTTAAAGGTTGCACAGCGACGTTACTCCGAGCGCTCGCCCCAGATTTCACGCAGGCGCCGATCCCGACCGCAACCCCATCGATAGGTTTTGTAGCGGATCGGGCTTTTCTTATAGAAATCCTGGTGGTATTCCTCATCGCCTTTGATCGGATAGAACGTCGACGCATCGAGAATTTCCGTCACCACGCGCTGTCCGGGAAACATCTCGGCAACTGCGCGTCTGGAGGCTTCGGCCAGCTCCCGCTCCCGGGTTGTGGCGACAAAAATTGCGGCCCGATAGCTGGGGCCTTTGTCACAGAACTGCCCGTAAGCATCGAAGGGATCAATGTTGACCCAGTAGTGATCGAGGATGCCCTGATAGTCGATCACCGCAGCATCGTAGGTGATCTCGACCGCCTCATAGTGACCGGTGTGATCGCCGTTGTAGGTCGGATCCGGCACACTGCCGCCGGTGAAACCGGAGACTACGTCGCTCACCCCCTCCAGCGACTCGAAGTCCGATTCCATGCACCAGAAGCAGCCGCCGGCCAGTACCGCTCTGTCTGCATCGGCGGTGACTGGCAGTGCCGACAGCCAGACCAGCATCGCGAGCAACCACGCCTTTTTCATGAGGTTTTCCACGCCTTCCTGACCGGGGTTTCCTTAAGCGCCATCGTACTACACTGCCGAAGTGCCCGGCCTACCTGCTCAGCATCCCGCTCAACCTCTCAACCCCGCAACGGCGACGCCGTGACCTCTGTCCAGCGATACTGTCCATTGCCTGTACCGCCGATGGTCCACATTCCGGTATCGAGTTGACAGCGCTGCAAGGAATCGTCGCAGTCGTGGACGGTCTGCTGCAGAAAACTCACCGACATTCAAGTGGTTGCCAGAGATATTTCCACCTCCACCGCGCGGCGAGGATCTCGACGCCCGCCCTGATGGCTTCGACGATCCCTCCCCACCGGCACCCATATATCCATCAGCCGCACAGGACCCACACCGCCCGCAGGCCCCTGTCCGGGCTCTGCACCGTTTGTAAGTGCATCGTGAACCAGACCGGCCGCGGGCCACCATTCCACAGGCAAAGGCGCTATCATCGCCCTGCCTCACAACAAACAACCGGGGATCGGGGATCCATGCGCCATCGTCTTTTCACTCCTGGGAGTCGAAATTCCCTCTGCTTTGCACTCCTGCTCGGTCTTACCGCCTGCACTTCCACCGCTCCGCCACCGCCGGCACCCATCGCTCCTCCCGAGTTCACCAGCGAGTACCGGATCGGCGTCGGTGACAGCCTGTCCGTCAATGTCTGGCGCAATCCGGATCTCAGTGTCGCCGTACCCGTGCGGCCGGACGGCAAGGTCTCGGTGCCCCTGGCAGGCGATGTCATGGTCGGTGACAAAACACCCGAAGAAGTTGCGGCGGACATCACCGAGCGTCTCGCCACATTCATCAGGGATCCCTATGTCACGGTGATCGTGACGGACATGGGCAGCGATGAATACCGTTCCCGGGTCAGGGTGACGGGTGCCGTAACCAGCCCGGTAAGCCTGCCGTATCGGCAGGGGATGACGGTCCTGGACGTCGTTCTGGAGGCTGGCGGGGTCACTGAATTCGCAAACCCGTCCAGAGCGACACTCTTCACCCGGGCGGGAGAGCGTCGAGAGGTAAATCTCGACCGCATCCTCAATCGGGGTGACATGAGCACCAACTATGCACTCGGGCCCGGCGACGTCGTGACCGTTCCGGAACGGGCATTCTGAGTATGAATGCTCAGCACCCGGGCATATTGCTGCTGGCCGGTTGTGCACTGTTCACCGCGGCAAACACCCAGGCTCTGGATTTCGGTGCAACCGTCCACTACACGTCGGAATACACGACGAACACCCTGCGTACTGAATCCGATGAGATCGATGAATGGATTCAGGAACCCGGGGTGGATCTCACGGTTGCACACGATACTGCCAGCCTGGAACTCGATGGCGCCTACGGCTACTCGCGCCGCTTTTATGATAAGGACTACTGGAGCGACTACAACAGCACGACGGGCAGTGGCAATGCGGTCTGGCACGCGCTTCCGGAACGGCTTGATTTTCACCTGCGCAACTCCCGCACAGAGTCAACGCAGCAGGCGCTGGACACCCCACTGCCGGACAACCGCCAGGTCGTATCGACCACAGAAGCCGGCAGCACTCTGATGCTGCAGCCCCGCCAGGGCGATGACCTGCAGTTCGAGTATCAGTACGTGGACATCAGCCCCAGTTCCACCAGCACGGGCAGCACCCGCAACAATGGCACCGGTCGCTATATCCTCGGCCTGTCCCCCAATCGTTTCCTGCAGCTGGAAACGACATACAGTGACATCAAGTACGACGGTGTTGCGTTTACCAACGCCGAGTACTGGCTCGCGACCCTGGGTTATCGGCAGACGGGCAATCAGCTCGACGTCGACGTCAACTACGGACACAACTGGTACAAACGGTCCGGCCAGGCCGATACCGACGACCCTTCCTACGACCTCGCACTGACCTGGCGGGCATCGGCGAATTCAACCTTTACCCTGGACGGGTCCCACCGTATCACAGACCAGTCGAGCAGCCTCACTGACGATGCCGGCAGCACCGGCGCGGTAAGTGAAAACACGGCCACCAATGCTGCCTTCAAGGAGTCCTCGGCAGACATGGGGCTTACCCAGATCTTCGGACGAACTACCCTGACCCTGGGCGGCTTCTGGAGAAAGGAGCAGTACGCGGAGGGTGTCCAACTCAGCAATGAAACCACCGGGGGGCGGATCGGCCTGTCCCGGGACCTTACGCGTAATACGGTTCTCAACCTGAACGGCGAGTACGCGAACCGGAAGTTCAGCGATCAGGGCGACAATCAGGACGAGACGCGGTTGAGTGTGAATCTGCTGCATGAGCTGGGTCGCGCGCTGGATCTGAGCTGGGGCGTGCGCTACGAGGACCGCCAGGCGGACATCAGCACCAGCTACGACGAATGGATCGGCTATGTAACGATCTCCTACCAGGTGCTCGGCGCGGGTAACCGCTGAGCTTCATCTTCCATTGAGCTTCCGCTGCCGGCGCAACCCGATCAGGAAGCAGACAGCTCCGCCAGTCGCGCCCGGGCCTCGGTTGCTTCAGGAAACTCTCCCAGCTGCAGTGCCTGTCGAAGTTCGGTCGCCGCAGCTGCCCGGTCGCCGCCCTCGAGATAGGCAATCGCCAGGTGGTAACGCACCGTGGCATTGTCCGGATTGAGCTGAGCGCTGCGGCGCAGGTGGCGCAGCGCACCTTTCGCATCACCGGACTGCACGAGCACCCATCCCAGCGTATCGAGGATATCCGGGTTATCCGGGGCGAGTTCGGTCGCGCGCTGCGCCGCAGACAACGCCCGCTTGTCACCGCGCTCCATGTACAGCCACGCCAGATTGTTCAGCACGATCGGATTATCCGCTGACAAAAGCTGCTCGTACTGTGAAATGGCCGCCGCCTTGTCAGACTGACGCATCAGCGCATCCGCCCGCAGCAGTTTGGCGCCAACGTCTTCCGGATTGGAGCGGATCCAGTCATCCAGCCGGGCAAGGGCGTCGTCTATGCGCCCCTGCTGCTGACGCAGCAGCGCGACGCGCATCACGCCTTCCCGTACGCCGGCAGCTGCGAGCGTCTCGTAACCAAGATAGGCGCCTTCCTGATCGCCCTGCGCCAGCAGCACGTCCGCCTGCAGCAGCGCAACATCCGGTCGCGCCGCTTCAGCATCGGAGAGTTCCGAGAGCCGCTGCTGTGCGCGCGCCACCTGCTTTTCGCGCAGGTCCAGGCGCGCCAGCTCGAGCTGCAGAAGGACACGCTGAGCATCGCTCGGCTGCGCCGCCATAGCTGCTTCCAGATTCCTGCGGGCCAGGGCGATCTGGCCCGTCCGACTCTGCAGGGTACCGAGCCCGGCAAGAAAGGACGCCGATCCCATCCCGCGCGTGCCCGCCAGGGTCTGCAGGCGCTCCGTTGCCGCCAGCGCTGCCTGATTGTCGCCTTTACGCAGCGCAAGTTCCGCCGCCAGCATCAGCACATCGACATTATCCGGCGCCAGGTCCAGCAGTGACTTCAACTGCACGTCTGCGCGACTCAGCTGATTCTGTGCCAGCTGCAGGCGCACCAGACCCATCTGCGCACGAACATTGTCCGGCCTGATGGCAACGACTCTCGCCAGGTATTCTTCTGCCTCTTTCAGCCGCCCTTCATTTGCCACCAGATCTGCCAGTCCCAGCAGCGCGCCGACCTCCTCCGGATTCGCAGCAAGGACGGATTCGAAACGCTGAATGGCGCCAGCAAGGTCCCCTTCACTCCGATCGAGCCGGGCCAGATTGCTTGCTGCCGGAAGGAATGCTGCATCGACCTCGAGCGCCCGCTCGAAAGCCTTGCGAGCAGCGTCGATATCACCCTCGCCAAGCAGCGCCGCGCCTTCCATATTGTAACCGAGCGGACTCGTCGAGTTCTTTTCGACAATGGCTCTGCTTGCCTGAACTGCGGCGGCATAATTGCCCTCCTTCATGTGCAGCATGGCCAGCAGCATGTCACTCTGGAACTGATTGCCATCGACGGCTATCGCCGATTCCAGCGCTCCCAGCGCACGGGTATCCTCGCCAGCCGAGAGCAGACTTAAGGCAAGCTGATTTCGAAACACCGCGGCATCAGGTGCGAGTTCAACGGCACGCTGCAGCAGCTCCGTGGCCTGTGCGGTGCGACCCAGCTGGAGGCTCGCAGTACCAGCCATGGCAAGTATCTGCGGGTCACGACTGCCTGCCAGGTAAGGCTGCAGGGTTTCGTACACCGCTTCGCGATTGCCTTGCTTCATGCGGACGGCGGCAAGCAGCTTGCCGGCGGACTCATTGCCGCGATCACCCGCGAGATAGCGCTGCAGGGTGTCTGCCGCCTGATTGAGCTGATCCTGCTGAAATTTGACGGCTCCCATCAGGTAGAGACTGGGTGCATGATCAGGCACCGTGCGCTGCACCTCCCGAAGCGCCGCTTCGGCACCATTGAAGTCCTTGCGCTGATACTTGATCAGCGCATCCAGATAGTGAGCAAGAAACAGACCCGACGAGGATCTGAGTACCTGATCGACCTCAGTCGCGGCGAGCTCGAGCTGGCCCTGTGCAAGGTATGCGCGGGTGAGACCCAACCGCGCCGATATCGCACCGCCGGGCAGTTCGAGGGCAGCCTGAAAGGATCTTATCGATTCGTCGAGCAGCCCCTGAGAGAGCTCGAACTCCGCCTTGCGCAGCCAGACATCACGGTCTCCCGGCGCCTGTTGCGCCGCAGCGGCGAACTGATCACCCGCGGTGGAGAAATCACCCTGGGCCCAGGCGATGGTGCCAAGACCCAGCCTGCCATGAACCGTCTCAGCCGCCTGCTGGTACAGTGGCTTTGCCTTGGCCAGATCGCTCCCCGCAAGATAGGCATCTCCGAGCACGACGGCCAGTTCGGGGGTCAGCGCGCCCGCTTCTTCCAGCTCTCCGATGACTTCCTGATAGCGCCCCAGGCGGTTCTTACTGGTGAGATATTCGGACTGCAGCCGGTCGTCTGATGCACCCAGATCCCGTGCGCGTTCGAATTCCTTCAGCGCACTGGGATAGTCGCCAAGCAGAAACTGGGTGCGGCCAAGCAGCAGCCGCGCCGCACCCAGATCGGGTTGTTTCTGCAGGGCGTTCTTGAGTTCGATGACGGCGGTACGCAGTTCGCCAGAGTCAAAATAGTCATTCGCACGCTGCAGATGCTGCTCGGCGGTCGTGCTGTCGCAGGCGCTGAGCAGCAACGACAGCACAATGACAGAAAGGCCCACAAATCGTTTCGACACGGCCACTCCAGGGATCGGCCCGTTACGGCCGGATGGCGCATTCTAGCCCACCCGGTCGGAGCCCGCCGGGGTCAACTGTCACCGCTTTGCAAGCCCGCCATGATTCACTGTCTCTGCTCCAGATACGCCGGCGAGGACGCCTTCATCACCCGGGACTGCATGCGCAGGGTCGCCACGACCTCGCCTGCTTCGTTGCGCGCGGTCGTTTCGTACCAGACGTACTCCGTCTGGGGGCTCTGGCCGACACAGATCACCTCAGAATCCAGATGGTAATGCCGGTTCATCAGCAGGGGACCCCGCACATGGCCGATCTCGATGGCACCAAAGAGGCCGACCGATTCACCGACATGGGGCTGCAGACCCTGCATCGGATATGCCCAGAGAAACTCGAGAATCGTGCAGGGTGCCGCAACCGGTTCTCCCCAGGGAGAGGCTTCCCGATACCAGCTCAGCGGATCGCTGATCACCTTCGTATCGTAGCGGTGAAACTGCTTCGCGGGATCGGTGAATACATCGTAGTCACCCAGCGACAGACCGGCGTGCAGGCGATTGAGAATGCGCAGCTTAGCAGGATCACAGGGTCTCAAGTCCCTGCTCCGCAGCTCCGAGGCGCTGTGGTCGCCGAGTGCCGCGGTACCCGAGCAGACCAGCATCCCGTCTTCCCGTTCCATCCAGACCCTGGTCTGCAACGCGCCGGGGGCCAGCGGTTCGACAAAAACCTGCACCTTCTCCAGATCGACGGTGGCATTTCTGAAGCTCAGCGACAGATTTCCCCGCTCGAACCATTCATTGCCGAATACCTGCAACAGTACCGGCGGAAACTGATTCATGTGCACGTCTCCGGCAACCGTACCACCACGAAAGCCGAGCTTTGCTGCAGTTTCGTCGTCGTGAATGCTGCCGGCGCCTGCATCCGCGGACCAGTTGCGTGCCGCCCACAGCGGCCCGGTAATTGGCTGTGTCATCGTCGATTTCTCCCTCTGTTCGGGACACTCAGCAGCCGTGTCACCTGCACTGTCCTGGCGGACGCCGCGCAGCGCCCGTTCAGTCGGGCAGTCCCAGCACGCGCTTGGCGATGATGTTCAACTGTATCTCGTTGGAGCCACCGGCGATCGATATCGCTTTGGCCTCGAGCCAGAGTCGGCCCATTCTGATCTCTTCTTCGCTGAAACCATCACCCGCCCAGCCGACACCCCGGGTGCCCCGGATCTGCAACTGCAGCTCGAGCTGAGACTGCACATAGCGCGCTTCGACATACTTGAAAATCGACGTCGCAGCCCCGGGGGTATCCGCTTCCGCTTCTTCCACTGCGCGTGTCCGGGTCAGCAGGAAAGCCCGTCTCAGCATCCCGGTGCGGATGATCGCATCCCGCAGCAGCGGATCGACTGGAGCCTGGGGGCCTGCGTACTGCTGTGCCAGCTGTGCCAGCGGCACACCGGGACGGATCCGTTCCATGGGCCCCGCGGTATCTGCACTCGCAAGCGCCGCCAGTCCCGAGCGCTCATGCTGCAGCAGGCGCTTCGCCACGGTCCACCCCTCGTTGACCCGGTGCACCAGATCTTCCCTGGGCACCCGGACATTGTCGAAGAAGGTCTGGCAGAAGGGCGAGTGCCCGTTGATCAGCACAATGGGTCTGGTAGACACGCCGGGGCTGTCCATCGAAAACAGCAGGAAGCTGATGCCCTGATGCTTCGGTGCCTCCCGGTCGGTGCGCACCAGGCAGAAAATCCAGTCCGCATGATTGGCCCCGGAGGTCCAGATCTTCGATCCGTTGACCAGATAACAGTCGCCCGTATCCTCGGCCCGGGTACTCAGACTGGCCAGGTCCGAACCTGCGCCCGGTTCACTGTAACCCTGGCACCAGGCGGTTTCTCCGCGCGCGATCGCCGGCAGGTGGCGGCGTTTCTGATCCTCAGTGCCATATTCGAGCAGGGTGGGACCAATCATCGAGACACCCATGCCACCGAGGGGTGGCCGGGCGTGGATGCGCTGCAGCTCTTCGAGGAGAATCAGAAAAGTGGCTTTGTCGAGCCCGCCTCCCCCGTATTCTTTCGGCCAGGTCGGCACTGTCCAACCCCGGGAGGCCATGCGTTCGAGCCACAGATAGGCGTCCGGATTGCTACCCCGGCGCCTGCTGCCGCCGTTGACCTCTTCACCCGGCACCATCTTCGTGCGCATCGACTCCGGGCAGCTGACTTCGAGCCAGCGACGTGTGTCTGCGCGAAATGCTTTGAGATCGTTCACTCAGTCTCCCGTTTTCTGTTGCCAGCAATCTCCTGCCTCTTGCTCAGCGCGGTGACAAGCACCCTGGTGCCTCCATCCGGGCGGCTGCGCTGGCCGGTGTACAGAGTACTGCGGGATCGAAGTCTTCCGGAAGCAGGGATGCCACATCGATGGCGGCCCGTTCATCGATTGAAGCCTGAGCTGCAGCGCCCACCATGATCGACCAGAACGCATCAGCAGGACTGGGGCCATCGCTGCTGCCGCGCTGCAGATCGTCGATGAAGGCTGCATGGGCGAAGAAGGTCGAACCCTGGTGGCCGGCCCGGTCGATGTAGCGCGGATAGGCAGGCGTGCTGATTCTCGACACGCCTTCCTCACCGAGCCAGAGCTCGAGACTGTTCTCGTTGGCCTCACCGAGCCGGGATTGTTCACTCGCCTGGAGTCGACCGCGCTCGCCACACACTACCAGTTCTTCCCGGGAACCGGGCACAAACATGCACAGCGACAATCCCCCCACCACAGCATTGTCATAGCTGATCACCAGTTGTGCATGATCGAGCCCATCCGCGGGGTGGTTCTTGTAGTTGAACGTTTTGAAGTTGACGGCCTGTCCGCCGCTGGCAAACACCTGGGTCGGACGGCCGCCTGCAAATAGATTCAGCAGATCGAAGTAGTGACAGCATTTCTCGATCAGGGTGCCACCGGTGTATTCGTTGAACTTGTTCCACTGACCGACTTTATCTAGGAAAGGAAAGCGATGTTCGAGCATGCTGACGTTGTGTACCTTGCCCAGCACACCGCGTTCAAACACTTCAGCAATAGCCTCGGCGTAAATCGCCTTGTAGCGGTACTGCAGCCCGACACGGAATACGTTCGAGTGGCAGGCGGCGAGACGGCAGACGGCAGATGCATCCTCCGGGGTCGTGGCCACGGGTTTTTCCAGGTAAATGGCCTTCCCGGCTCCCAGCACCGCCCGCCAGCTCATCGACAAGGCCGAATCGGCCCTGCGGGCGACAGACTTCTTCGAAGCGGAGGCCTGCTTGCTGGCCGGTGGTGACATCGGGGCGATCCGTGTTGCAGCGGTTGCCCTGGCTT
This sequence comes from Pseudomonadales bacterium, assembly GCA_041395945.1. NCBI lineage: Bacteria > Pseudomonadati > Pseudomonadota > Gammaproteobacteria > Pseudomonadales > Pseudomonadales bacterium. Next base: position 471,883 of record JAWKZN010000001.1, on the reverse strand, counting down.
CCGAGACACTGATCGGCGCAACCCTGTCGCACCTCTCGCGGCCAACAGCGACGTGGTGACACTCGCACCCCGGTCAGTGGCGGACAGACTGCAGCGGGGAACTGGCCCCGGCGGGCTCGCCATCGCACCACTGGACCTCGGGTTAAACATTGAACTGGTGTTCGTTACCGTCGCCAACAACGCACTCACACCGGCGGTTCGTGCATTTCAGTCAGCGCCTGGCGTTGCGAGCCGGACAATCTGATAGGCCGAGACTTGGTCAGTAGCTATCCAACTTTGGTATCCTGCACACCGACTTCCCACATCAGCAAGCACACACGCGCATGCGCTTTTCATATTCATCGACAGGAATCTCTCTCCATGGCCGGTAGTTTGCGTGACCAGCTCGTGCAGGCAGGACTGGCAACAGCCGCACAGGCGAAGAAAGCAGAACGCCAGGCGCGGGTTGAAAAGCAGTCCCAGGCGCAATCGAATAAAACACCGGGCGACGGCAATGCGGCCAGTGGCAATCCGGGCACGAGTAAAAAGAAAGCCCGGCAGCAATCGCGACCGGATCCGTCCGCGCCTGCCAATGTAAAGGAGCGCGCCCGCGCACTGAACGCTGCAAAATCCGAGAAGGCCCGGGCACTGTCCCGGATCGCCAATGAAAAAGCCGCGGCTAAAGCCCTCCGCGCCCAGATCAAACAGATCATTCTGCAGAACGATCAGCGCTCGAAGACCCGCAACGACGATGATGTGCCCTACAACTTTGTCCATGGCAGGAAGATCAAGAAGATCTACGTCCCACGCGCCCAGCAGGAGCAGCTCAGCAGCGGCAGACTGGTGATCGTCAACAACGATGGCCTCTACCACCTGGTATCCCGGGACGTTGCAGAGCAGATCCGGGCCCGGGATCCGGGGCGCATCATCGCCGCACACGCCGACAAGCCTGCAGAGGCGAGCCCGGACGACGACTACTATGCGAAGTATGCCGTCCCCGATGATCTGGACTGGTAAACGCCCTCAGCCCCGATCGCCGCGCGACCTCTGTCAAAAAGCTTCATCGACCCGTACGTTCCATGCGTTCGAGGCGCCTGCCCGCCTGATCCGCTACGCCCCCGCCCAGCCCGACTGGTAGTCCGCACTCATGCCCGGGCCCCTGACCCGCAGATGCTGGAATTTCCACACCCCGTCACGCTTCACATAGTCGTCGACATAGCGGGCGGCCTGCCACTTCGCCTGGTTACCCTGGCGGAAGGTAAAGGGTCCGAAGAAATACCAGGTGCCGCTGGCACGATCTCCAGTCACTTCAATGATCGGATTCATCACCATGTGCTGCGAAAAACTGATGCTGCGCCGGAATCCTTCGAAGAGTTCGCGCAGTTGTGCATGGCCTTCGGCCCGGCCGATACCACGCCCTTCCCAGATGCCGTCTTCAGCGAAGAGGGTGATGATACGATCCGGGTTGTGGTCGTCATCGCAGACTTCGCAGTAGCGGGCCTTGAGCTGTCTGATCGCTTCGAGATCTTCGAGCCTTGCAATCCGCTGTTCCAGGGTCATCGGGTTCATCCTTCACTCCTTCAGCACGGATTGCGCTGGATCGATCGGAACACAGGAGAGCATATGTCAGACGATGTGAATCCGGAAATTCCGGCTCGCTCAGCGCCAACTGCCGATCCGCTGGATGCTCACCTGCTGCCCGCGGGGGTCCGATCCCGCTGCATCGATGGCATAAACGGTCTGGGCATGCACTGCCTCGAAGCCGGATTCGAAACTCCCGGGCAGCCGCTGCTGGTGCTGCTGCACGGCTTCCCGGAACTCGCCTACAGCTGGCGCAAAGTCATGACACCTCTGGCGGCAGCCGGTTACCACGTGATCGCGCCGGATCAACGGGGTTACGGACGCACCCTGGGCTGGTCCGGCACCTACGATGGCGACATCGGCGAGTTCAGACTGCTGAATCTGGTCCGTGATGTGCTGGGTCTGGTAGCCGCGCTCGGCTGCCGGCAGGCTGCCGCGGTGATCGGTCACGATTTCGGATCTCCGGTCGCCGCCTGGTGTGCGCTGGTGAGACCGGACGTTTTCAGATCGGTGGCCCTGCTGAGCGCGCCGTTTTCCGGTCCGCCGGAACTCCCATTCAATACCCACGCTAACCACGCAGCCCACGCAAACCACACAGCACCAGCGGCTCGGCCGCGGACCTCTTCATCGAATCTGCAGCAGGCACTCGCCGGATTGTCACCACCCCGCAAGCATTACCACGACTATTACTCAACCCCCGAAGCGAACGCGGATATGCTCGACTGCCCGCAGGGGCTCGGTGATTTCCTGCGCGCCTACTACCACATGAAAAGCGCCGACTGGTCCGGAAACCTGACTTTCCCCTTGTCGGGCTGGACGGCGGATGCGCTGGCCCTGTTACCCAGGTACTACGTGATGGACCAGGGTAAGGGCATGGCGGAAACCGTGGCAGCAGAAATGCCGAGCCGCGCACAATGCGCAGCGTGCACCTGGCTCACAGACGCCGAACTGGCGGTCTATCGGACGGAGTTTGCCCGCACCGGCTTCCAGGGTGGTCTCAACTGGTACCGCTGCCGCACCGATCCCCGCCAGAATGACGAACTCCTGCTCTACTCCGGGCGCACGATAGACGTGCCGAGCTGTTTCATCGCCGGCAGGCAGGACTGGGGCGTGTATCAGAGCCCCGGCGCACTCGAATCGATGCAGTCGAAGGCCTGCACCCGCCTGCACAGCACCTCACTCATCGACGGCGCCGGACACTGGGTGCAGCAGGAACAGGCTGCCGCCGTCACCGAAGCACTGCTTGGATTTCTGGCGGATACTCAGACCACAAGGACATCGCTATCATGAAAGCCATCGTGCGACCATCGGCCACGAAGTTCCCAGGCTATACCCATACCGACGGTGGGGAGGGTATGCGCCGGATCCGGGTCACCGAAACCAGTCGTCCGCTGGCCATGAAAGCTCTGTACCTGCTGACCGATGTGACGAAACCGGACAGTTCCAATTTCACGGTTTTCCCGGGAGCCATCGGCGACCCTTTCCGGAACCGGACGAAGCAACGGTGACACCGTCGACACCCGGGGCAGTGCCCCTGCTCGGGAAAGCGGGTGACTGCATTCTGTTTTCACACGCGCTCTGGCACGGACCCGGACCGAACACCTCGGGACGCACACGAAAAAGCCTGCTCTACAACTACTGCCAGCTGTTCATGCGGCCCTACGACTTCGAAACCCCGCCCGATGTGCTGGATCGCTGCACACCCCGCCAGCGTCGTTTGCTCGGCGACCTCGGCTACCCGTTCCGGCCGGGCTCGTACACCTATGTGCCTGCGGATCAGGTCGCGCTGATTCGTGGGGAAGACCCGCAAGGCGCTGACTAGATTATTCTGGTCGGGCCGCTCGCCCGACGGTCTCACTACGACACAGAGCCCATTGTGCGCCGGCGCAGCCGCCGCATACCGAGCAGCCAGCGGTCCACATCGTCACCCTTACGCCGCACGTAGTCGCCGACTTCAGGGTGGGGCAGCACATGGAAGCGTTCGTCCCGTAAGGCTTCCACAACCGTCTGCGCCAGTACCTCCGGTTCGATGATGCCGTCGGTCTGCCCATCTCCGAGACTCTTCGGTGCCATCGCCGTGTTGACCCCCTGTGGGCAGAGCACGGAAACCCGGATGCCCTCATCCCCATGGGTGATGGCGAGAAACTCAGCGAGTTTGACCGCGGCGGCTTTGGTCACCGTGTAGGGTCCCGATCCAATGGCGGCCAGCAGTCCGGCGGCAGACGCCGTATTGAGCAGGTAGCCCTCTCCTCTTTCCAGCATGGACGGCAGCACCGCCCGCGCCGCGTAGAGGTGGGACATGACATGCAGCTCCCACTGTTGCTGCCAGACCTCGTTGGCCGCATCGGTGAGCAGCCCCTGAGCACCGGCACCGGCATTGGAGCAGAACAGGTCGATACGGCCGTGCCTGCCAATCGTGTCCTGCACCAGTCGCACTACCTGCGCCTCATCGGTCACATCACACACCGCCCCCTCACAGCCGATCTCTGCCGCCGCCGCCGTGACTGCGGCTTCACTGAGATCGGCCAGCACCACGGCCTGCGCTCCTTGCGCAAGGAACGCTCGCCCCATCGCCCGGCCGATACCACCGCTGCCTCCGGTTATCACCGCCACCTTGTCACGCAAATCCATAGATCAGATCCTCCTCAGGGCTACAACAGATCGCCCCCGGCCGCAGACGCGGTGGTGCCGAACTTCTCGTATGCTTTGATGACATTGCGGCCGACACGCCAGCGGTGCACTTCGTCCGGTCCATCAACAAGGCGCTGACTGCGCACACTCGTGTACCAGCGCGCCAGTGGCGTATCGTGACTGTATCCCAGCGCACCATGCAACTGCAGCGCCGTGTCGACCACCTTGTGCACCATATGCGCGAGAAACACCTTGGCAATGGAGTTCTCCTGGCGCATGTCCATGCCTTTTTCAGCCTTGTAGGCGATGTGCAGCAGCATCAGACGCGCCATGTACAGCTCGCTCGCGCAATCCGCCAGCATCCACTGCACGCCCTGGCGATCCGCCAGACGGGTTCCGAAGGTCTTCCGTCCGGTGACATGTTTTGCGGCCAGGTCCAGAGCGCGCTGGGCCATGGCCACGTTGTGCATGCCGTGGCGCAGGCGACCGTAGGCCAGCCGGTGCTGCCCCATGTCGAAGCCCTTGCCTATGCCGCCGAGCACGTTTTCCCGCGGTACCACCAGGTTCCTGATCTTGATCTCCGCATGGGTGCCGCCGAGTTTCGCGCCAAGCTCAGTCTCCGGCACCATGGTGGCGATGTTGCGGACGATCTCATAGCCGGGGTTGGGCAGTTCGACTATGAAGGTACTGTACTGCTCATGACGTGGCGCATCCGGACTGGTCTTCGCCATCACCACAGCAATATCGGCAACGCTGGCGGAGGAACTGAACCACTTTTCACCGTTGAGCACCCAGTTGTCCCCCTCGAGCACTGCCGAGGTCTGCATCCCGGTGGCATCCGCACCGGCCGCTTTCTCGGTCATCGAATAGCAGATGCGTTTCTGGCCGTCGAGCAGGGGTTTGAGGAACTTTTCCTTCTGGTAATCGGTGCCGTGTTCCAGCAGGGTCAGCATGGTGGCGTCGTCCGGGCCCTGGGTATTCATCGACAGGGCGCCGAGAAAGCTCTCGCCGAGTTCCATCTGCACCAGGGCGTTGGCCAGTGGCCGCAGGCCCATCCCGCCATATTCCTTCGGGATGAACGGGCACCAGAGACCCTGGCTGCGCGCCTTTTCCCGCAGTTCACCCAGCACTTCCTTGAAATCCCGGGTGGCGACCTCCGCCTCCGCGGGAATGCAGTGTTCCTGCACGAATTTTCGGACAGTTTCCCGGATCGCCTTGGTTTCCGGTGGAATCTCAAAATCGATCATCTTGCTTCCTCTTCAGGTTAACTTCTGCCGCCATCACACCACAGATCTTCGGACCTGCCCAGTCCGGGTGCAATTACTTAGTTGGCCGCAGATCCAGAAAGCTATAAGTTAGACGCATCAGAAACAATGTAGGGGGACCGCAATGGCCGATCTGGATAAGGACCTGTTCAACCTGGCGATGTCTGACGAGGCCCAGCCTCTAATGGCCGCGGTGCAGAAGCACATCGAAGACAACGTAGTGCCGATCACCGACGAATTCTTCGCCCTGGACAAGGAGAAGACCGATCGCTGGACCTGGCATCCGCGCCAGCTCGAACTGCTCGATGGTGCCAAGGCCAAAGCCAAGGCTTCCGGCCTGTGGAATTTCTTTCTCCCCGATTCAGACATCGGCGAAGGCCTCACCAATCTCGACTACGCCTATATCGCCGCCGAACTGGGCAAGTATTCGCTGGCTTCCGAAACCCTGAACTGCAGCGCACCGGATACCGGCAACATGGAAGTACTGGAGCGGGTAGGTACCCCGGAACAGAAGGAGCAGTGGCTGAAACCTCTGCTCAATGGCGAGATCCGCTCCGCCTACGCCATGACCGAACCCGGTCTGCCTTCATCCGATGCCAAGAACATTTCCACCAGCGCAGTACTCGAAGGGGATGAGTGGGTAATCAACGGTGAGAAGTTCTACATCTCCGGCGCCGGGGACCCGCGCTGCAAGATCATGATCACCATGGTGAAGACGGACCCGAGCGCTGCGCCCAGTAAACAGCAGTCCCAGATTCTGGTGCCTACCAATACCCCGGGTGTGGAAATCCTCGAAGGGATGGAGGTATTCGGTCACGACCACGCACCCCGGGGCCATATGCACATCCGCTTCAACAACGTCCGTGTGCCGAAGGAAAATATCCTGCTTGGAGTCGGCCGTGGCTTCGAAATTTCCCAGCTGCGACTCGGACCCGGACGCATCCACCACTGCATGCGTTCGATCGGTAAAGCGGAGAAGGCGCTGGAACTGATGGTGAAGCGCGGCGCTACCCGGGAAGCCTTCGGCAAGCCGATCGTCAAGCTCGGCAAGAACCTCGAGGTGATTTCCAGGGCACGCATCGAGATCAACGCGATGCGGCTGGCAGTGCTGCAGGCGGCTAAAGCCATGGACGTGCTCGGCAACAAGGAAGCCCGCGTCTATGTCAGTGCGGTAAAGGCCATGGTGCCGGAAAAGGTCTGCAGGATCATCGACGATGCGATTCAGATCCATGGTGCGGCGGGTATCTCCCAGTGGACGCCGCTGGCGGGCCTGTATACCGACATGCGCCATCTGCGTTTCGCCGACGGTCCGGACGAGGTGCATCACATGGTGGTGGGACGTGCGGAGGTTCAGAAGTACGGGCTCTGGTAGCCACCGTTGTCATATTTCATCGACAAACATTTCATCAACAGGAGCTGATTCATGAGTGAATTCAAGGACAAGGTAGTGATCATCACCGGTGCAGGCGGTGGCCTGGGCAAAGCGCACGCGCTGGAGTTCGCCAGACGTGGCGCAAAAGTCGTGGTCAACGATCTCGGCGGCAGCGGCGATGGCACGGGATCCGGGGATGCGGCAGACGTTGTGGTCGCGGAAATCAAGGCCGCTGGCGGCACAGCGATAGCCAACAAGGCGTCGGTTTCCAGCAAGGAAGGCGCAAAGTCGATCGTCGACGACGCGGTCGCTGCGTTCGGCACCGTGGACATCCTGGTCAACAACGCCGGCATCCTGCGTGACAAGTCCTTCAAGAACATGTCCCTGGATGACTGGGACATCGTGATGGACGTGCATCTGAACGGCTCAGCCTATGTGACCCACGCGGCCTGGCCGATCATGTACGAAAAGAACTACGGTCGGATCGTGCTGACCAGTTCCACCTCCGGCATCTACGGCAATTTCGGGCAGGCCAACTACGGCGCCGCCAAGATGGGCATGCTGGGACTGATGAACGTGCTCGCCATTGAAGGACGTTCGAAGAACATCCGGGTCAACACCCTGGCACCCGCCGCAGCGACTCGCCTGATCGCCACGATTCCAGGGCGCAAGGTCGACGTGGACAACCCGGATCCGAACAGCCATCCGAAACTGGTCACCCCGGCCGTGCTGCTCATGTGCAGTGAAGATGCCCCTACGGACAAGGTCATTCAGGCGGGTAACGGCCGCTTCTCGGTCAGCGCGGTTTTCAACAATCAGGATCTGGAATTCGGTCCCGATGTGACCTACGAGGATCTGCTGGCAAAAAAGGACCAGCTGCTGGACATGAGCAAGGCCACCGAAGGCTGGACCTGGTTGAAGAAGCGCATGGCAGAACAGGCGAAGAAATAGGCGGGCGGCGGGCCGGGTGACACATCCGGCGTCGCCAGGCCTTTCAGGCCGCAGCAGTCCTGTCCGCTTTTCCGGATGCACTGGAAGAAACTGCTGCTGCCTACTTGTGCCTGGCTTCCCCATTCGGGCCGGGTGTGATGTGCATGAACCGAGCCTCATCGAGGCAGTCCACCATGTGCCATTCGCCCTGGCGAACAAGACAGGCCTCGCCTGCACCGATCTGCAACGGGCTCCTGCCAGAGTTCTGAGGAATGACCAGCGTGCCCGAAATCACGTAAAGAATTTCATCCCCATCCGGATGCATTTCACCGTTGTGGGGTGACTGGCCGGCCTTGATCGTCACGACCCCAAGGGTCATCCCGTCGATACGCTCCGTAGGACCGGGCTTACGTGCGCGGGTTGTGATGGACAGGTCACGATGGATGTCGAGCACCAGGTTGGTTAAGTCGACTTTCTCCACTGATTTCACTACCCGTGTCATTGGCTGTCACAGAGGAATGTACCTGGAGCACCAGGACCTGTACAGGCATGCCTGCTGTTGGCGGGCAATCGACAATCATCAGCGAGTGTATCTGAGTTAAGATCCACGCATCGGGTTCCCTGGGCATTCTTTTTGGGCTTCAGATTCAAAGCGCACCGCACCGGAAAATTCGCCCGCCGCCTTTTTCACTTCCCTGGTCCAGCGCGACGCTACCCGCTGATTCTGTTCTGCGCGCTGGTATGCAATGGTTGTGCTTCCCACAAACCCGAGTCCGCTCCAGAAATTACAGTACCGTCAGCGACCTGCAGCAAGTCAGCAGGGGTGCGGGAGCTGATATCCGACAGCAGGCAGGATCAACCGTACCTCAACCACCTGCACCTGCTGGACACCGGCGACGAAGCTCTGCGGGTCCGTGCGGCACTGATCGACGCCGCCAGCTGTCGGATCGATCTTCAGTACTACATCTGGAACAGTGATACGAGCGGCCGCTATCTGGTCAGTCGCCTGCTGGCGGCGGCAGATCGCGGTGTGCATATCCGACTGCTGCTCGATGACATCAACGTCGCCAGCCGGGAGAGTCTGATGGCGCTCCTGGCGACTCACGACAACATCGAAGTCCAGATCTACAACCCGTTCTCCCAGCGCCGCGGCCTGGGTCGCGCGATGAACCTCGCTTCCGAGTTCGGTCGATTGAATCGGCGCATGCACGTCAAGTCTTTCACGGTAGATCAGTCCGTCACCATTCTCGGCGGCCGCAATATCGGCGATGAGTACTTCGACCTGCACCACGAACTGAATTTTCGGGACCGGGACGTGCTGGTAACGGGTCCTGTGGTCGATCAGACCATGGCCATGTTCGAGGAATTCTGGAACTGGTCCCTTTCCCGGCCGGTAGCCGAGCTCACCGGGACCGTAGCGAAACCTGACATGGACTGGCAGGCGCACTGGATTCGCGAGTCCGGTGAGAAGATGAACCGGATACACCCTGTCCTGCCGGAAAATAATACAGACGGCAGACGCTATCTGGTGTCGGTCTTCAGTCAGGCGATCACCGCGCCTGCCCACCTGATCCATGATCCGCCGCCTGACGCCCGATCACCGGCCGGTACGGACCAGGTACAGCCTGGCTCCAGAACACTGATGGATGCAGCAGCCGAGTCCCGATCGGATCTGCTGATCGAATCCGCATATCTCGTCGCCGACGAGCAGATGCTCAATCGAATGACGCAACTGCAGGATCGCGGCGTGCGCATCAGAGCACTGACCAACTCACTGGCCTCGAACGACGTGACTGCCAACCACGCCTCCTACGCACGTCGCAGGAAAGATATGCTCCGCAGTGGGATGGAAATCTACGAATTGCGCCCCGACGCAGCTTCCTGTCCGGACATCATCCTCAACGGCAGCGCCTGCGGAGCGGACCACATATTCGGTCTCCACGCTAAAACCTATGTGATCGACCTGAAGACCCTGTACATCGGCTCCCTGAACCTGAACCTGCGTTCACGCTTTCTCAACGCCGAGGCGGGTGTACTGATCGAAAACCGCCCTCTCGCAACCCGGGTCGCCCGGGATATCGAGGCGAACATGACACCGGACAACAGCTGGCGACCGGTGCTGGACGAGCACAACCGGTTGCGCTGGATCGATGGTGGTGAAGGCGGGTCCCCGGAAAAACTGATCGACCATGAGCCCGAAGTGGGCTGGCTGCGGCGTCTGCAGGCGGGTCTGCTCGGCCTGTTCCCTATCGACCGGTACTTCTGAGCCACCACCGGCACCTCGACGCTGCATTGAGATCGACTCCGTATCCCTGAGCGAGCGCGTTTGCTAAGGTCTTCCATGCGAACAATCTCAGGAAAATCAGCCGTGAGCGAAGCAGTAGAGCAGAGCAGTGAGCAGACCGTAACTTCCGGATTTCAAAGCCCTTTTCTTTCAGAGAATCCGCCACCGATCATCACCGACCCCTACGCGGTGCCCATCGAAGAGATCAACATGATCGATGGCCGCCTGTTTCAGCAGGACATTCAGATGGCGCACTTCAAGCGCCTGCGGGAAGAAGATCCGGTGCACCTGAATGAACTGCCCGGGTTCGGCCGTTACTGGTCGCTGACCAAATTCGAAGACATCATGTATGTGGACACCCATCATGAGCTGTTCTCATCTGCCCACGGGATCACCATCGGGCCGAAAGTCGACTCCGAGCGCAGCCCCGACGAACTCCAGTTCAGCAACTTCATCGCCATGGATCCTCCGAAGCATGATCTGCAACGGGCCACGGTCACCGGTGCGGTCGCACCCCGCAATCTGGCAAAGATGGAGGCGACCATCCGCGAGCGCACCGCACGGGTGCTGGATTCGCTGCCCACGGACGAAACCTTCAACTGGGTAGACCTGGTCTCCATCGAACTCACCACCCAGATGCTGGCAACTCTGTTCGACTTCCCCTTCGAAGAACGCCGCAAGCTCACCCGCTGGTCGGATGTGGCCACAGCACCACCGGGCACCGGTATCGTGGACACTGCTGAACAGCGCCGTGATGAGCTGATGGAATGTCTGGCCTATTTCACCCGGCTGTGGAATGAGCGGGTCAATCAGGAGCCGCCCGGCTCTGATCTGATCTCCATGCTCGCTCATGGTGAAGATACGAAGAACATGCAGCCCTATGAATTCCTCGGCAATCTCATTCTGCTCATCGTCGGCGGCAATGACACTACCCGCAACTCCATGAGCGGCGGTGTGCTGGCCTTGAACGAAAATCCGTCCGAATACGAAAAGCTGCGCAGGGATCCCTCGCTGATCACCAACATGGTTCCGGAGATCATCCGCTGGCAGACCCCGCTGCCTTACATGCGCCGTACCGCAAACCAGGATGTCGTGATCCGCGGCAAGCAGATCAGAGCCGGTGAACAGATTCTCATGTGGTACATCTCGGGAAACCGCGACGAAGAAGCGATCGAGCGGCCGGATGAATTTCTCATCGACCGACCCAACGCCCGCCATCACCTCTCCTTCGGCTTCGGCATCCATCGATGCATGGGCAATCGACTCGCGGAAATGCAGCTTAGAGTACTCTGGGAAGAAATCATGACCCGCTTCGAGAAGGTCGAAGTCGTCGGCAAACCGGAACGCCTGCGCTCGAGTTTCGTGCGTGGAATTACCAATCTGCCGGTGCAGGTACACCTGCGCAAGTGAGACTCTGACCGGTTTACGAGGTCATCGCTGATCACTACGGTCCGATAGGGGTTCGATGAGCAGCAGGTCAAAGCGCCTGGGCACAGCACCAGCCCGATGCCCAGGCCCACTGAAAGTTGTAACCCCCCAGCCAGCCTGTGACATCGAGGGCTTCACCGATCACATAGAGGCCGGGCGTGCGTTTTACCTCGAAGGTTTTCGATGAGACCTCATCGGTATCGATACCACCCAGCGTGACTTCTGCTGTGCGGTAACCTTCGCTGCCACCCGGCCTGAACTCCCAGGCGTTCAGATGTCCGCCGATCGCGGCGATTCGAGCCGGTGGAAAACTGCCGATCCTGGCATCTTCGAACCAGTCTCCTGTGACGGCTTCGACCAGCCGGTTCGGCAGCAGGGTTTTCAGCAGCGTCACCAGGCGCTGCTGGGGGCCGCTTTCCCGAGCGCCCGTCAGCCATCGGGCAGCATCGACATCGGGCAGCAGATCGATGTACACGGATGCCCCCTCCCGCCAGTAGGAGGATATCTGCAGTATCACCGGTCCACTCAGGCCACGGTGGGTAAACAGCAGTTTCTCCCGGAAACTCGCCCCGTTGCAGGTCGCCACAACCTCTGCCGAAATTCCGGAAAGGGATTCAAACTTTGCCTTGTCGCCGGAATTCCAGGTCAGCGGCACCAGTGCGGCGCGCGGTGGCACCACCTGCAGACCCAGCCGGTTCGCGGTACGGAAGGCCAGGTCACTGGCAATTTTCGGCAGCGACAGGCCACCCGACGCAATCACCACCCTGGCCGCTGTGTAGGTCGCATCCTGCGTCTTGACACTGAACAGACCATCGGCCATCGGTGAGACCGTCGCAACGTCCTGGCCGACCCGAATGTCCACGCCTGCATACTCACACTGCTCGAGCAGCATCGATACGATGTCTCTGGCGCTGTCCCGACAGAACAGCTGCCCATGCCTGCGTTCGACAAAGGCGATCCCGGCAGTCTCCACCATCCGGATGAAGTCCTCAGGCTCGTAACGCTTCATCGCAGAGATGCAGAAATGGGGATTCTGAGAGAGATAGTGCCGGTGCGGATCGACGAGGCGATTGGTGAAATTACAGCGGCCGCCACCGGACACCAGAATTTTCAGACCCACCTTGGGGCCTTTTTCGAGCAGAAGCACGCTGAGTCCGCGGAAACCTGCAGTCAAGGCACACATCAGGCCGCTGGCGCCGCCGCCGACGACGATCACGTCATGCACGGCCAATCCGCACAATCAGCCATTTCATCCAGGCGGCAAGTGCAATCACCAGGCCACTGAGGAAAAGTGCGGTTTTCAGTGGCGTGATATAAGCCTTGGTATCAATCAGGTCGCCGCTGTCGGTCAGTGCCAGCACCTGTACGACGCCTTCCAGCAGATCAACCGGTATCGCCAGGAGCGCCGGCAGTGCCAGGTAGCGACCGCAGGTGGCAAACCCCGACAGCGCCGCTCCGGCAAACAGTCCGCCATAGGCCAGCGGATAGGCCACATCCAGCGTAGCAGTGATCCAGATATGGGCCCGTATCTGCTCCGGGCTCATACCGGCAAGGATGCGTCGGACTTCCACCGGAGAGGACACACCGTCGAGCAGCGTGAGATTCCACAGCGAAGAACAGACGACGAAAGATGCTGTGAGCAGCAGGGTTGCGAAGAACAGCCACCAGAGATTTCGTGTATTCGTGATCCTGAGCATCTTAAGAGGTCCCGATCGAGAGCAGGTTTTCCACCGGCTGGTAGAGTTCCTCCAGATAGTCCACATCCGCCTCAGACAGCTTGATCGCAGCGGCGGCAACGAGATCTTCCAGCTGCGACACCCTGGAAACGCCGACAACCGGGCAGGCAACTCCCGGTCTGCCGAGCAGCCAGGCCACGGCAATCTGCGCCGGTTTGCAGCCATGCTTTCCCGCCAGTTCGATCACCCGCTCGGCGATCTGAAAGTCCATGGCACCCCGATAAAGGCTCTGGGTGCGGTTGCGATCCATGCCTTTTGATCGCGCCGTGGATCCGCCGTCGAAACCGCCCTGGTAAGCGCCTGCCAGTATTCCCCGGGCCAGCGGTGACCAGGGGGTGAGTGCCACGCCGGATTTCACACAGTAGGGATTCATCTCCCGTTCTTCTTCCCGATAAATCAGATTGTAGTGGTTCTGCATGGAAATGAAGCGCGCCCAGCCATGGCGTTCCGCCGTCATCTGCAGTTCGGCGAACTGCCAGGCAAACATCGAGGAAGCGCCCAGATAAAGCGCCTTCCCCGCTTTCACCACATCGTTCAATGCTTCCAGCGTTTCTTCGATCGGTGTGTCGGCCTGACCCGGAATACCATGGGGATGCCGGTGGATGATGAGCTGGTCGACATAGTCATGTCCGAGCCTGGTGAGTGAACGATCGATACCTTCCATGATGTGCTTGCGGGACAGCCCACCCTGGTTGGCCCCCCGCCCCATGGGCATGGACAGCTTGGTAGTGAGCACGTATTCGTCTCTGGGCAGCAGTTTCTTCAACAGCTGACCCACAACCGCTTCAGATGCGCCGATGCCGTAGATGTCGGCGCAATCGAAATAGAACAGACCATGGTCGATGGCAGCCCGGAAGATCGGTTCGGCATCTTCCGCACCCAGGGTCCAGTCTCCCTGATGCCCTCTCCCCGGCTCACCGAAATTCATGGTGCCGAGACACAGCTGAGACACCCGAAGTCCGGAATTCCGGCCGAGTTGCACCGCTTTCAGCATGCTGACTTCCTTCCCGAAGTGTGATTGCCCGGATAATACCCGCCCTCGGGAATTCCTGCTGGAAATGGCACCACCCTTTCCGGCAGACTTCCGGGTCGAATCATCGCACAACATTCGAGTCGCGCGCGCTCAGCGTTCGAACCACAAACTGAGGAAGCCGGCATGGCAGACCGTTCGAAAATCCCTGTCCCGAAACCCACACCGGAGACCGAGCACTTCTGGGAGGGCGCCAGGCTGGGTGAACTGCGCATGCAGCGCTGCACGGCCTGCACCGAGGTGTATTTTCCACCCCGGCCCTTCTGTCCGGCCTGTGCCAGCCGGGCGGTCGAAGTGTTCAAGGCCACGGGCAGGGCAACTCTGCACAGTTACGTGATCAACCATCGTGATCATCCGGCCTTCGATGGTCCCTACGCCATTGCGGTGGTAGAACTCGAGGAAGGCCCGCGTATGATGACCAACATCATCAACGTGGCTCAGACCCCCGAGGCATTGCAACTCGACATGGCGCTGCAGGTGGTTTTCGAACCGCTCACGGACAGTATCAGTCTGCCCTACTTTCAGCCCGCAGAATCGGGAGCCGCACAATGAAACCAGGAAGTGTCGCCATAGTCGGCGCTGCGGAGACCACCGATCTCGGCCGCATCCCCGATCTGAGTCAGCTGCAGCTGCACGCCGACGCTGCCCTCAACACACTCGCAGATGCAGGGCTCAAACCCTCTGACATCGACGGGGTTGCCTGTGCCGGAGAGTCGCCTACGGGTGTAGCCCACTATCTGGGCATCACGCCGACCTGGGTGGATGGCACCGCGGTTGGCGGTTGTTCCTTCATGCTGCATGTCCGTCACGCGGCTGCAGCGATCAACGAAGGGCTCTGCACCACCGTGCTGATCACCCACGGCGAAAGCGGTCGCTCCAATATCGGCCGCGGAGGTTTCCGCGGCGGCGGCAGTGCCTCGCTGCAGGGACAGTTCGAGGCCCCCTTCTGCCCGATGGGACCACCCACCACGTTCACCATCCCCTTCCTGCGCTACATGAAGGAAACGGGCACCACCCTCGAACAGCTCGCCACCGTGGCCGTCGTGCAGCGCGAGTGGGCGGCCTTCAATCCGCGAGCCTCCTACCGGGACCCGATTACGGTGAGCGATGTGATGAACGACCGGATGATCGCTTATCCGTTCACCAAACTCGAATGCTGCCTGGTCACCGACGGCGGCGGCGCACTGATTCTCACTGCGGCGGGGCGTGCGAAGGATTTTCCCCACAAACCGGTCTATGTGATCGGTACCGGCGAGAGCGTGGAAACGCCCATGGTCAGTCAGATGAAGGACATGACCCGCTCCAACGCGTTCCGGGTGTCCGGTCGCAAGGCTTTCGATGAATCCGGCATCCGTCACAAGGACGTCGACCACCTGATGATCTATGACGCCTTCGCGCATCTGCCGCTGTATGGTCTGGAAGACCTGGGCTTCTGCGGCCGGGGGGAAGCGGGCGCCTTCATAGAAGATCGCAACACCGCTCCCGGCGGTGTGCTGCCACTGAACACCAACGGCGGCGGCCTCAGCTACATGCACTCAGGCATGTATGGCATGTACGCTCTCCAGGAAAGTGTGCGACAGATGCGCGGTACCGCTCCGGCCCAGGTGAAGGGCGCCCGGATTTCCGTCTGTCACGGCGTGGGTGGCATGTTTGCGGCAAGTGGTACCGTGATCCTGTCAAACGAGCAGCCTTGAGACGAAGAAGGGATGGGATATGCGTTACAGACTACTCGGCAATAGCGGCCTGCGGGTCTCAGAACTCGCGCTCGGCGCCATGACCTTCGGCACGGAAACCGGGTTCGGCGTGGATAAGGCGGAAAGCCGCCAGGTCTACGACGCCTTCCGGGAAGCCGGCGGCAACTTCATCGATACCGCCAACGTCTACGCGGCAGGCACCAGTGAAACCTTCCTCGGTGAATTCCTGGCCGGTGACCGGGAACGCATGGTGATTGCCACCAAATACACCGGCGGCATGCGCGGGCGTGACATCAACGCCACCGGCAATGCGCGCAAAAACATGATGGATTCGGTGCACGCCAGCCTGAAACGGCTCAACACCGATTACATCGACCTCTACTGGGTACACGCCCGGGACTATCTGACCCCGATCGAAGAGGTGATGCGCGGACTCGACGATCTGGTAAGTCAGGGCAAGGTGCACTATGTGGGTGTTTCAGACACACCCGCCTGGGTGGTTTCCCAGGCCAACACCATCGCCGCTTTCCGTGGCTGGTCACCCTTCGTGGGTCTGCAGATCCGCTACAGCCTGGTGGATCGCACGGTGGAACGGGAACTGCTGCCCATGGCCCGCGCCCTGGATCTCGCCGTGACACCCTGGGGCATCGTCGGCTCCGGGGTACTCACCGGCAAGTACAACCGGAATCCGGAGGCGGAAGGACGTGCCAGGATGCGCGGTCAGATCAACGACAGACAGCTCGCGATCGCGGCAGAGACCATGGCGGTGGCAGAAGAACTGGATGTCTCGCCGTCACAGGTAGCCATCGCCTGGGTACGCGGGGGAGAAGGCAACATCATTCCGCTGGTGGGAGCGAGAACCCGGGCGCAGCTTACGGAAAATCTCGGTGCGCTGGACGTTCACCTAAGCGCCAGTCAGCGCGAACGGCTCAACACGGCGAGCGCGATCAGCGTCGGCTTCCCCCACGACATGCTGCGGCCGCAGTCCCAGGCAGTAGCCAAGCGGGTCGACAACCATCGGGCAGCTGCCACCCCGGAGTGGTAGCCGGGACTCTCAGTCGACGCCGATAAACGAGGCGACTTCTTCGATCGACCGGCGCTGAGAAGCCACCGCGTTGGCGGGAACAGGTTCGGTTTTGTCGCCTCGGATGCTGCCGGGACCTGCTCAGCCGCTCCCGTTCGCAATAGCATCCAGTACCGGAAGCAGATGCTCCATGAAGGCAGCGGGATTCTCCGACATCGGGAAGTGCCCCACCCCTTTCATCTCACGCCAGGTGGATCCCGGGATGGCCTCGTGCGCTGCCCGCCCCAGTTCCGCGGTGCCGCTGTAGTCGTATTCTCCCGACAGGATGTGTACACCGACCCGGGTGGTATTGATTTCACCCGCAGCCCTGCGCAGATCGAAGTCGTTGAGGTAGTAGTGAAGATCGCCGAGAAACACCGGCGGCCAGCCCGCGGAATACACCCAGCTCGTTTCCTTGCGGAAGGCGGCGGGCGATGCGGGCGACATCAGGCCCTCCATCAGTCGCGCCTTGTATTCATTACTGATCTGGGGATGCCAGAGTTCCTGCAGCTGCTCGAGATTGCCCTCGATCTTCAGCGCGCCTTCGACCGACACCACTGCCCTGAATCGGTCGGGATGTCGATGTGCCAGATCCAGCGCCAGCAGACCACCGACCGAGCAGCCCATGAACACGGGTCGATCCAGCTCCAGCGCTGCAGCGAGTTGCAGAGGCACTGAACGCAGGAAGTCGCCCTTGAGGGCGTAGGGTTCCGCCCACCAGTTTCGGGTAGCCGGCGGCACACTCTTGCCGTGACAGGGAAGGTCATAGGCAATCAGGTGGAATCGGCCGGTGATCCCGGGAACCTCAAACAGATGCCGCCACTGACTGCCGTGGCAACCCGCCGTGTGCTGCAGCAGCAGCGGGATACCCTGCCCCGCCTCTTCGAAATAAAGGCGGTGATCGTGACCGGCCAGATCGAGATGAACATAGCGGCCAACGGGGGTGTCGAAGCGCGCAGGACTCACCCGCGGCTCCGCAAAACTGTCCTGGTCGACACTTCCTTCCGCCACCCGTGTGGTCGAAGTATTCCCGCGCAGCAGTTCCACCGCCCGCATCACCGCCGGATAGTACTGGCCGTGTACCACAGGGCTGCCGCTGCGGGTGATTCCGCCACCCACCGAGACGTTGGCCATCAGGTCATTGTGAAAACGCTCCGGCGTCGCTGCCAGCACGCGCTCCCAGACCGCTTCCTCTCCGCTGTACTCGATCAGCTCGCATCCGCCCTCATCGGCCACCGGCTGGCCATCCCGAAACACCAGTGTGAGCTTCTCCGCCCCGATGTTGAGTCGGAAACCGCCCGTCCAGTGCCGTGCAGCAAGACGGAATTCCCCGTCGCCCGCACAGAGCGCCTGAAACTCAGTCCGGCTCGGCAATCGTAGCCTCATGTCCCGTTCTCTCCGTTTTTCCGTACTCCGAATTGCTGACTCTGTACTCCGTAGCCCGTGTCCCGTGTCCAGGGACGCGCCGGATCAGATCGCAAATTCACTCAGATCGCGCACCGATGGCAGTGCATCGATGCGATCACGCACCTGGGACGCCCGGGCGCCATAGTGGCCCTGACTCAGATTCAGGAATTTCTGATCGAGTTTCTGACGCTGGGCGTCCAGATCCGTGGCAGGAATACCAGCATCGTACGCCTCATCGTGGCAGCGCTGATGGCGGTCCACACACATCACCCGCGCCTGCATGTTCGACAGGCTGGCATCCGTCTCAATGCGAATCTTCCCAAGCAGCGACTGCACATCCTCCCGCTGCACGATCGCATCGACAAAGTTCGCCTGATCTGCAGTGTCGATGCCGAGGAAGGCCATCGCCGTGGTCCCGGTGAGACTGAACTTACCTTCAAGGCCCGTCCTCGGTGCCATGATGGCGCACACATCCAGCAGCGCGGGATTCACCGTGACGGTCACCGCACTCAAATCCGCTGCGGACACCCGGGTGCGCAGGCGCAGAGTGGATTCGATGGCCGCATGGGTCAGGTAACAGGCGGCGTGATATTTGAACAGGCTGTCTTCGATGAGCCAGCGATCGGCGATGTGTGCCAGTTTGGCAATGTTGAGTGAACCCGTGCCCGCCGCCTGGGCCAGTCCCTGATTGGCGGCCACCGCATCCGCATTGGCGGTGAATCCTCGAGCGGCCAGACGCGCCGCAAGCAGGCCCCGCTCGGCGGCGTGGCCGGCATGAAAGGGTTTGGTCATGGTGCCGAAATTGGCCTTGAGCCCGCTCGCCTGGGACGCGGCGAGTCCTATCGCCATGCCGAACTGCCGGTCGTCGAACCCGAGCAGGTGCGCGGCTGCAGCGGCCGCACCGAACACACCCAGTGTCGAGGTGGTGTGCCAGCCTTTGCCGTAGTGCTCGGGGCCCAGACCGTTGCCGACCCGTCCTTCCACCTCCACACCGACCACAAAGGCTGTCATCAGCCGTTCACCGGATGCGCCCAGTTCTTCCGCGAGGGCCAGGGCTGCCGGAAACACCGGAGCGGTGGCGTGGCAACCGATGGAGGCACTTGTATCGTCGAAATCCAGGGCATGACCGGCGGAGCCATTCAGCAATGCGGCGGTCAGGGCATCGACTTTGAGTTCCGCACCTATCACCGTGCAGGCCCCGTGTCTGTGTTCGAACTCTGCGCGGAGAATGCCGGAAAGCGGTTCTTCACTGCCCGCGATCGCGCAGGCAAACCAGTCGAGCACGCACTGGCCGGCGACGGTTTTTACCCGCTCCGGAAGTGCCTGGTAACGCAGATTCCGGTACCGGTTCCAGGATTCAATATGGTCCATGGCTGAGCCTCACGGGGATCTGTATTGCAGATTGCACCAGGTTCGCGCGACTGATGAAACTAGGCATCCGCCGCATCTGCCTGAATCTCAAGGATGTGATCTCCCGCTGCGATCTGCCTGCCTGCAGCTGCGAGTACAGAAATCACGGTACCGTCTGTTTCTGCGAGGATCTCATGCTGCATCTTCATGGCTTCCAGCACGGCGAGCTTGTCGCCCTTGGCGACCCGGTCTCCTTCACCGGCCAGAACCTCGAGGAGCATGCCATGCATGGGTGCCAGCACAGTACCGCCACCGCCGGCATCCGTATCATTTGCAACGCCACCAGACAGATCGGTCAGTGTCAGGGTGGAAGATTCGCTGACAAGATGCAGTACACGCTCGGCCAGCGCGTGAAAATGAACCTCCACAGCGATCCGGTCGATCAGCAGCTTTCCGGAACCGGCGTCCAGCCGCACAACCTCTACCGAGTGGGCACGGGCTTCATCCATGCTGACATCGTAGCTGCCTTCGCTGCCGGGTCTCACAGTCAGCGTGTGCAACCGATCATCAGCCAGGTACACGCGCACAGACTCAAGATCCGCCGCACTCGACCAGTCGAGCAGCTCGGCGCTGACAGACACCGACCGGGCCAGCGAGCGGCGCTGACTGAGTCGATGCTGGATCACCGCCGCCGCCGCCAGCAGGCGCACACCGGGTGGCCCGACTGTGTAACCACCCGGGCCGTAGGTCTCCTCGATGAAGGCCGTGGTGGCCTCACCAGAGATGAACGCTGCGCGCTCCAGGGCATCGATCAGAAAATCCCGATTGGTGTGAGTGCCTATCAGTACCGTGGAAGCCAGCGCGCGGACCAGCCGACGCCGCGCCTCTTCCCGGTCCCGGCCCCGGGCGATGATCTTGGCCACCATGGCATCGTAGTAGGGAGAGACTTCGGATCCGCTTTCAATACCCGCATCCACCCGAACACCCTCGCCCAGCGGCGGCTGCCAGTGCAGGATCCGGCCGGTGCTGGGCAGAAAATCCTGGGCCGGGTCTTCCGCATAAAAACGCACCTCGATGGCATGCCCCTGCAGCCGGACGTCTTCCTGGGAAAAGCCGAGTGGCCGGCCGTTCGCCACCTGTATCTGCAGTGCCACCAGATCCAGGCCGGTGACGCATTCGGTTACCGGATGCTCGACCTGCAGGCGGGTGTTCATTTCCAGAAAGTAAAAATCGCCGCTGCCGTCCAGCAGAAATTCCACCGTGCCGGCACCCCGGTAGCTGACCGCCCGTGCGGCTTCCACGGCTGCAGCACCCATACGCGCCCGCAGCGCTTCGGTCATCACCGGACAGGGGGCTTCTTCGATCACCTTCTGATGACGACGCTGCACGGAGCAGTCCCGTTCCCCGAGATGCAGCACATTGCCGAGGGTGTCGGCGAATACCTGCACTTCAACATGCCGGGGCCGCAGGATGGCCTTCTCCAGAATGAGATCGCCGTTACCGAAGGCGCTGGCCGCTTCGGCGCGCGCAGCCTTCAGCGCAGATCTCAGTCCCTCGGGCTGCGCAACCAGACGCATGCCGCGCCCGCCGCCACCCGCCGCCGCCTTCACCATCACCGGATAGCCGATCTGCCCGGCACATTCGATGAAGCGCTCCTCGGTTTGCACCTCGCCTTCATAGCCGGGCACACAGGGCACACCGGCCGCGATCATGCGACGTTTGGCCACCGCCTTGTCGCCCATCAGTTCGATGGCCTCCGGGGCAGGGCCGATAAAGATCAGCCCCGCTGTTTCTACCGCACCGGCAAACTCCGCATTCTCCGACAGAAAGCCGTAGCCGGGATGGATGGCCTGGGCACCCGCGGTCTTTGCGGCAGCAATGATGCGATCACCCCGCAGATAGGATTCGGCGACGGGCGCTGGGCCGATACGGACCGCCGTATCGGCAAATCGCGTGTGGGGCGCCTGGGCATCTGCATCCGAGTACACGGCGATCGTACGAATGCCCAGTGATCGCGCCGTACGCATGATACGCAGTGCAATCTCGCCGCGGTTGGCAACCAGAATGGATCCGATATCCGCCATCTATAACTCCCGCTGCACTGCACTGCCTGACGCAGTCACGAACCGTTTCCGGTAAAACGCTGGGCGCATAACTGTCGACTTAAGCCCGACCATCAGAGCCGCGCCACGCCGAAACTGTTGGGCCGCAACTCCCGGTTGCGTCCCTCCAGGCAGGTCTCCAGTGCGAAGCCAAGCACTTTGCGGCTGTCCCGGGGGTCGATCACACCATGATCGAGATTGCGACCCGAGGTGAAAAACGCGCTCTCCTGGCGACTGAAGCGATCCACAATGGTGGCCGTCTGCACATCCAGCGCCGCATGGTCTACTGCCTCACCACGACGCAGCGCACCGACCTCGGCGACCTGACGCATGGTGCGGGCCGCCTGTTCACCGCCCATGACACCGGTGGACGCGTTAGGCCAGGAGAACAGGAAGTCCGGCTCGTAGGAGTAGCCGCACATCCCGTAGTTGCCCGCGCCGTAACTCGCCCCGATGTAGAGTGATATCCGTGGCACCCGCACATTGGTGACGGCCTGAATCATTTTCGCGCCGTGTTTGATCATGCCGGCGTGTTCGTACTCGGTGCCGACCATATAGCCGGTGATGTTGTTGAGAAAGATGATCGGCATGTCCGCGGAATCACAGAGCTGAAAGAACTGGGTTGCCTTGTTTGCTCCCGCCGGGTCGAAGGGGCCGTTGTTGCCGATGATGCCGCACACGAATCCCATGATGCTGGCCTGCACACACACGGTGGCCGCACCGAAGCGCGGCTTGAACTCCTCGAAGTCCGAACCATCCACAAGCCGGGCAAGGACCTCCCGCACATCGTAGGCAACGGTATAGTCCACCGGTACGATACCGGCAATTTCATCCACATCGTAAAGCGGCCGTTCGCAGGGTCGCCGCTCCGGCCGCCGCACCCGGCGATTCCAGTCGAGGCGATCGATCACACCTCTGGCAATGTCGATGCCGTGCGCATCGTCCTCGGCCAGATATTCCACCAGACCGGTGACAGTCGAGTGCATCTCGGTGCCACCCAGCTCCCGCTCATCCGCCACCTCACCGGTCGCTGCGCGAACCAGGGCAGCACCGCCCAGCGCGGCCAGCCCGTTGTGCTTCACGCCCACAACATAGTCCGACATGCCCGGCATATACGCACCACCGGCGGTCGAGGGCCCGTGCAGAACCACCATGGTCGGTATGCCTGCTGCGCTCAGGCGGGCCAGATTACGGAACAGCTTGCCCGCCTCTGCCCAGAGTTCGACTTCGTACTCCATCAGATTGGCCCCGGCACTTTCGACCAGGTGGATCAGCGGCAGGCGATGCCGCAGCGCCAGTTCCTGAGCGCTGAGTGCCGCCATCCAGCCACTGCGCGTGGCGGCACCGGCCCGGATGCCGCTGTCATCGGCCCATACCATGCAGCGCACACCGCTGACAAAACCAATGCCCAGAATCACACTGCCACCGGGAATGCTGGTATCCGGGTCGGGATCTTCGTTCAGATAGTTCGACAACGTATGCAGGCGCAGGAAGGGCATACCCGGATCGAGCAGTCGGGCGACCCGATCATGGGGCGGGATCTGACCGCGGCTTTCGAAGGTTTTACGGCGTCGACCCGATGCGGTAACCGCGCGTTCTTCCAGTACACGGAGCTGATCGATCAGTGCCAGCATATCGGCCCGGTTCTTCTGGAAGCTATCGGAGGAGGCATTAATTCTGGATTTAAAGACGGGCATCTGGGTACTCTCCGACAGAACTGACAGGCGGTGTGATCGAGTGGTTAATGCGGGGGACAGCGCAGACCGTTGAAGGCATTGAGCACCTCCGGTCGATCCAGTTCCACGCTGCCCTCGTCGCGGATTCTGAGCGTCTTCATCCGTATCCTCCACCTCAGATCACAGGTTTGCTGCCTGGCCCCGCGGAAAGCGGGAGAGGCCACCGCATGATCGCACAACCCCCGGTGCCGGCACGAACAGCGGCCGGCTCGAGAGGGTGCTCAGCCAGCGGCCTTTTCTGTATCCCCTTCGTGCCCCTGATCCGCAGCTTCGACCACACCAGCCGGCACAACACCCAGAGCTACGAGACGCTCCGCTGCCTTGGTGAGCTGCTCGGACATCTTCAAAGCGCTGCGCAGCGCTTCCAGCGCGGAATTCAATCTATGCAGCGGGATCAGACGCTGGGTTGCTGCCTCCAGCAGCACGGACTTGAGATTATGCCAGCGGCGCTGCAGTGACTCGAATTCCAGCCTCGACTCAGACGCTGAGAAAGTCGCCTGGGTCAGATCACTGCTGTGCACCTGGGCCAGAATCGCCGCCTGAAAGGTGGCGACCTCCTGAATCACCGGCGGCAGCATGATGGCATCCAGGTCCGGTCGATGCTCTTCGAGTTCGCCCACCAGCCAGACCACATCTTCGAGATAGCCGATCACCCGCAGTATCAGCGGCAGATTCCCCTTCATATCTTCCGGCAGCCGGGTGACCTCGAGCTCCGTCACGAAGGTCTCGATGTTGTTGATCAGATCCTGCACACCCTGCTGCAGGTGTGCGGAAGAAGGATCTCTGCCCCCTTCTGCGCTCACTGCTCCGGCCACCAGTTGCCGTGTCAGTGAGGACGCCCGGATCACCTCCCGGTACAGCGCATCGATCGCCAGAGTCGGGGTCGCCATCACATTGCGATCCAGAAACTGCAGTTTTGCGACCAGTTCCACATCGGTGGTGAAGCGGTTCATCAGGAAATGTGCAAGACGCCCGGTCAGTGGCCACATCAGCAGCACACCGAGCAGATTGAACATCGTGTGAAACAGGGCCAGAGTGATCGCCGGCACGTCGGCAAGTCCCAGTGCAGACCCGGTGTTGCGCACCAGCCACAGCAACAGCGGCAGCAGTGCCAGCGCAACCAGCCCTGTCATCCCATTGAAGATCACATGTGCTGCCGCCACCCGACGGGCATTCGCGGTTGCGCCGATGACCGCCAGCATCGCGGTGGATGTGGTGCCGACATTGGCACCGATGACCATGGCAGCTGCGGCATCGATGCCGATAAGACCACCGGTGGCCGCGGTCAGTGTGATCGCGATGGCCGCGGCGGACGCCTGTGTAACCACGGTCATGAAGAAGCCGAGGCCGACATAGAGGACGATGCCCAAGCCGCCCTGGGGGGCGAAGGAGGCTACATCGACGGTTTCAGAGAAGCCCTCGAAGGCGTCCCTGAGCAGATCGACACCGATGAAGAAAAGACCGAAACCTGCCAGCGCCTCGCCCACGGATGCAACTCTTGATCCCGGCCGCAACAGCCGCAGGATCATTCCTATACCGATCAGCGGCAGGGCCAGAACATCGATACTGAAATCGAATCCGACCGCAGCCACCAGCCAGCCTGCCATGGTCGTACCGATGTTTGCTCCGTAAACAATACCCAGTGACTGGACGAGGGTCAGCAGACCGGCGTTGACGAAACCGATGGTGGCCACTGTCACCGCACTGGAGGACTGCACCAGAGCGGTCACCAGTACACCGGTGGCTACACCCCGCAGGGGAGTGCGGGTGGAAGTTTCGAGTATCCGGTGCAGTGAGTTCCCGGCGGCGAGTCGCAGTCCGTCCGAAATCAGGGACACTGCCAGTAGAAACAGCCCCAGCCCACCGATGAATGTGCCGACTATCGACCACATCTGAAGATCACTCCGAATCCTGTAATCTGCGCTGCAACTTGCCCTTCCACCAGGACTCCGTCATATTGCCCGCCGCGAACCTGCCTGACGGCAATGAACCACAGCGCAGCAGCCCTCGCAAGCATCACCAGCCCAATGAAAGAGAACGAAACCACCGACGTCGATATCGACGAACGACTGCGGGAAAGCCTGCCCTGGATCATGCGCAACGGCATCGGTATCCAGGTGATGGAAACTCTGGCTGTCGGCGCCATTCTCACCGCTTTTGCCGTGAAACTCGGCGCCAGTAATTTCCTGATCGGTCTGCTCGCAGCGATTCCCCACCTCTCCCAGCTGGCACAGGTTCCCGCGATGCTCACCGTCGACCGTGTCGCTTCGAGGCGCAAGGTCTATGTCTGGT
Organism: Pseudomonadales bacterium; assembly: GCA_041395945.1. NCBI lineage: Bacteria > Pseudomonadati > Pseudomonadota > Gammaproteobacteria > Pseudomonadales > Pseudomonadales bacterium. The sequence goes on along the minus strand of JAWKZN010000001.1, from coordinate 446,003 downwards.
CCGGTTTTGTTGCCCGACCCATGTTTCTGGTCATCGCCCTGACCGTGCTGATTCCTTCGAACGATCTGGCGCTGGCAGTCATCGTGGTGGCCTTCGTACTGCGCTATGTCGCCGGGGCCTATCTGTCCTGTTCCTGGAACACCTGGATGCGCGACCTCGTTCCGGACGACATGATGGGAAAGGTGTTCGGTGAGCGGCAGAAGAAGATGCTCGGCATCGGCATTCTGGTCAGCCTCGCCTCGGCTGCATTCATCGACCTGTGGGCAAAATTTGTGCCGCTGCAGGATACTTATGCCTTCGGCATCGTCTACACTCTGGCCTTTTTCGGCGGCCTCTACGCAGTGTATGCGTCCCGCCGCATCGTGGATGTAGAGTCTCCCCCACACGAATTGAGGGCCTCCCTCTACAGCCGTCTTCGGGAACCCTTCCGGCAGAAAAACTTTCGAAGGCTGATAATATTTCTCGCCAGCTGGAACTTCGCGGTAAACCTGGCGGCCCCCTTCTTCACGGTACACATGCTCAAACGCATGGAGCTCAGTCTCACTGTGGTGATCGCGCTTGCCACCCTGAGCCAGCTCGCCGCCTACTTCACGGTGAGTCACTGGGGGAATATCGCCGACCGTTTCAGCAACAAGGCCGTACTGCGGGTCTGTGCCCCTCTGTTCATCCTGTGCATCTTTCTGTGGACGTTCACTACCATGCCGGAGGTGCATGTCCTGACCTATCCGCTGCTGATCGTCATTCATTTCGCTACCGGTCTGGCGAGCGCCGGCGTGAGCCTGTCTTCCGGCAACATCACGCTGAAACTGGCACCGCGAGGCAATGCTACCGCCTTTCTGTCCGCGTCTTCGATCGTGAACGCCATTGCCGCGGGGACGGCGGCCATGGTCGGCGGACTTACCGCCGACTTCTTCGCGACCAACGAGCTGACCATGATCCTGCGCTGGCAGAGCGCCACGGCTGCTGCAGAGTTCAGCGCTCTGGATTTCTCGCACTGGGACTTCTTCTTTCTGTTTGCAACCACGATCGGTATCTATGCGCTGCACAGGTTGAGTCTGGTCCAGGAAGAAGGGGAAGTAGACGAAAAGCTGGTGCTCGATCACCTGAAACAGGGAGCCCGCCGCACGCTGCGCAACCTTTCCACCGTGGCCGGTCTGCGCGCGAGTACGGATTTTCCCCTGGATACTCTGATTGACGATGAAAGGCGATCGAGGCAGGACGAAGACTCCGACCAGTCCGGCCAGGATCCTCCGGAAAAGTAGCACAGCAGTGCTGCAGGATGCCCGCTCCCCGGTCAGCCTCTGAGCAAACCGGCAACCCTGCTGTGGAGTTCGGCCAGTGTAAAGGGCTTGTGCAGCAGAGGAATTTCGCCGATGTCCCGTCCCTGCCTGCGCAAGACTTCGTCTGCGTATCCTGTCATCAACAGGACCTTTAGCCCCGGTTTTCGCTCAATCAGCTCCGCGGCAGCATCCAGCCCGGTGCGCTGTCCCGGCAGGATGATGTCGGAAATCACCAGATCCAAGTCGTCGACGGCCTCGTGACCCACCGCTGCATCCGCCGTGTCGACCACGGTAACCCGATGACCACCCGAGCTGAGTGCATCGATCATCACCATACGCACCGCGGGGTCATCCTCGATGACCATGATGTGGGCTCCGGTGGTCCGCTCGTCATTCGTCGCGCCCACACCAGTTCGGCTCGAAGAGCTCTCCCCGGAGCGCGGCAATCGCAGTTCTACCCGGGTGCCTTCGTTGGACCGGGAGAAAATGCTTACTTCGCCCCCGGACTGCTGCACAAACCCGTATACCACACTCAAGCCGAGCCCCGAGCCTTCGCCCTGCTTCTTTGTCGTGAAAAAGGGTTCGAACACATGGGGCAACGCATCTGCATCGATTCCCACCCCCTCATCACACACCTCGATCACCACGCAGTCTTCACCGGAAGATCTGCCACCCACGACATTGGAAAGCCTGAACTCCAGTGCGCCACCTCTGGGCATGGCGTCCCTGGCATTGATGGCCAGGTTCAGGAGCGCGGACTCAAGCTGATGCGGGTCCACGTGTGCTGCCCAGAGTTTCTCCTCACCGCTGATCCGAATCTCGATCTGTGCGCCCAGCGTGCGCACCATCAGCTCCATCATGCCTTCGATGAGCGCCCGGACATCCACCGCCTCCGGAGCCAGTGCCTGCCGGCGGGAAAACGCCAGCAGTCTTTGTGTGAGAGCGGCGCCACGAATGGCGGCACGCAGTGCAGCACCTGCATGACGCTGAGCCTCCAGGTCACCGCCAACACGTAACTGCAGCAATTCGAGGTTGCCGATCACCGCGGTCAGCAGGTTGTTGAAGTCGTGGGCTATACCCCCGGTGAGCTGCCCCACCGCTTCCATTTTCTGTGCCTGTGCCAGCACCTTGTCCCGATCCCGCAGGGAGATCTCCGCCTCAACGACCTCTGTGACGTCGCTGCCTGCGCCGAGATATCCCTGAAAGACACCTGTATCGTCGAAATTCGGTGTTCCGCTGACTTCCAGATACCGAGTCCTGCCGGCTGCATCCTGAATGGAGAACTGATATTTTCGGAATGGCGCATGTGCGCGCAGCCGCGCATGCAGCTCTTCCTCGCGCTCCGGATCAGCACCTACATCGAGTGAGAACCCGGATACGCCAATGAAAGACGCGACCGGATATCCCGAGATGGCTTCGAGACGATCGGAAACGAAATCGAATCTCAAATCCTTATCAAGGCTGAAGAAGTAGTCTGTGGCCGTGGCCGCGAAAAGTCGATTGCGGTGAGCCTGCACGCGCTCCTCCCGGGCCAGCCGCTCGTTTTCTTCGAACAGCTCGCGCAGACGTCCAATGGCGCGGCCGATCACATCCAGGGAGCGTGGCTGCAGCTCCGCCAGCGTCGGGCCGTGCGCGCCTGCTGCCGCAGGGTTGAGAAAATGGCTCAGAGGCGCAATGGCCTGCTGCTGTCCCCGATAGGCGAGCAGGCTGACCACCGCTGCGAAGATGAGCAGCACCACTGAGACGAAGGCCATCGCCAGGTGTATGGATCCCAGGATGGCAAACTCGTAAAGCACGAATGAGGTGGTGGAGAGAAAGGTAATCCCCACCCCGACGAGAAAACTGTGCAGCCACACCGGAACACCCGCATACCCCGAGAGCTGGGCACCGATCTCCCTCCCCAGCAGATTCTGGGTGTACAGAAACAGCGGCACCGACATGTAGACAAACAGTATCGGCGGCAACAGACTCAGGATGATCCAGACTTCCGGGGGGGTCTGCGCCGAAAACATACCGACATCCCAGGTGAGACTGACAGGGCCAGCGAAGGCATAGAACGCGATCGACAGAGCCCCGTCGATCCATAATCGACGCAGGCGCCTCGCCTGCTCCCCGACCGGCAGCGACTCCTTCAGGGAACGGAGCAGCTGACGTAACCGCAGGAGCATCCAGACCAGGATGCACCCGGCCGACACTCCGAAACCCAGCAGGGTCCGAATACCGTAGTGGCGCGCGTCGGCAAGGACCGCGGGTAATTCGACCCATTCAATCGCAAGCAGCACGACCGCCAGAGGCAGGAGAACAGCCAGAATCGCGACAGTCGCGAAACGCAGGTAGATCGAAAGCTCCGACATGAATGAACCGGGGTAGAATCCGGCGTCAGTTTACCCGAAACCGCGCTCCGGCATGGACCCGCTGCCGGCAAAACCGCATAGTATGTGTCCAAACAGCAAGGGAGGGTGCCTATGGCCATCCGACTCACTGCCACCGATGCGTCGTTTCTCTATCTCGAGTCTGCGAGTGGGCCAATGCACATTTCTTCCGTATATGTGCTGGAAGGTGAGCTCCCCTTCGAATCGGTCTATCAGCACTTCGCCAACCGGATCCCCCTGGTCCCTGCCTATCGCCGTCGCCTGGCCCAGGTGCCGTTCAACATCGCTCACCCGACCTGGGTGGACGATCCGGACTTCGATCTGAGCCAGCATGTGCTGCCCTTTCAGTTACCCGGAGGATCGAGTCTGGAAGATGGGATCGATGCGGCCGCTGAACTGAACGAACCGATGCTGCCACGCGACCGGCCGCTGTGGCGCGTCTATGTGATCAGCGGCGTTCCCGATCGAACCCTGATTCTCCAGATGACCCACCACGCGATGATCGATGGTGTTTCCGGTATCGAACTCACCACCATCCTCTACGACTTCGATGCTCGCGGTGACAATCGGGCGATTCCAGAAGACGACTGGCACCCGGAACCCGTTCCGGCTCCGGCTGCAAGGTTCACCGAAGCTCTCCGCGACAATTTTCAGCAGATGCGTGACCGACCCGTTACAGACCTCATCCGTGAAGGAGCGGCGAACCGCTCTCTGCTGGGGCGGGCGTTCAATGTGATCTCTCAGTTCGTCTCACGACCGGCGATCACTGCACCATTCAACGCCGGTGTGGTGGGACCGAAACGCCGTCTTCGCTACATGAAAAAATCTTTCTCAGAGATCCGCGAAATACGCAGGGCTCTCGGAGGAACCATCAACGATGTGGTGCTCGCCGTGGTGTCGGGTGCGGTCGCCCGCTATCTCGAAGAACACAATGAGACAACCCAGGATAAATATATCCGGATCATGTGCCCTGTAAGTGTCCGCACGGAAAACGAATCCGGCGCGCTCGGGAATCGGGTCTCGGCCATATTTCCGATGCTGCCGGCATGGCGCATGGATCTTCTGCAGCGTCTCAACGCCGTGTGCGCTGAGATGGATCGCATAAAGAAAGATGAAGAAGCCCAGGCTCTGGCGCTGCTCACAGAAAGTGGCAATGCTGTCTGGCCGATGGCCATGGCGCCCACTCAGCTGATCGGGACAGCTTTCGATCCAACCCGGCTGGCTGCACAGAACCCACCCCCCATACTGCCGAACTTCGGCTGGCGGCCGCCGAATATCGGTCTAAACCTGGTGTGCACCAACGTTCCGGGTGTGCAGGTACCGCAATACATGGCGGGCCATAAGGTACTGGACACCGTCGGCCTGCTGGTGCTTTCCGGTAACATCGGATTCAGCGTGACCATCCTCAGCTACAATAAGGAACTGTTCTTCAACTTCATCTGTGAGCCGCGACTCATGCCGGATCTCGAGGTCATGGTAGATGCTGCACAGGCATGCTTCGATGAACTTCTGACCGCAGCCCGGACACGCACGGAACAACTGCGCGCCTGACAAACAGACAAACCTATCTGGAGCATTTCTATGTCGACCGAATTCACAAACTATCCCCGCACCGTCAGGCTGCCGGAAGGCGCCGAAGTCGAAATCCGGCTGATGGCGCCGGCCGACCGCGACGCTGTGCTGTCGTTCGCCCGGAAACTGCCGGAAGAGGATCTGCTGTTTCTGAGGGTCGATCTCACCGAAGAAAAAGTGGTGGACGACTGGGTGCGAAATCTGGAAACGGGTCATTCGACGTCTCTGGTCGCCTACGACGCGAACGGCCTGATCGGCTATGCAACCGTGCATCGGAACCAGGCACCCTGGACCCGGCGGGTGGGTGAAATCCGGGTCAATGTCGGCCCCGCTTATCGCGGGAAAGGTCTGGGCAGAGTCCTGACCTCCCAGATATTCGACATCGCCCGGGAACTGGGGCTCAACAAACTGGTGGCCAACATGCCATCCGACCAGCATGCCGCACAGGCAGCTTTCCGCCAGCTGGGATTCATGCCGGAGGCCCTGCTCGCCGACTATATCGAGGATCGCAACGGTACGGTTCGGGACCTTGTCATCATGTCGTACAACATCGACGGCCACAGTAATCGAATTGCCGAGCCGCTGCGGGTGCGCTGAACGCCGGATTGAATCAGAGGACGTCATGCGTGATCTGAAAGGAAAGACCGCCTGGGTGACAGGTGCCGGGACGGGTATCGGAGAAGCCGGGGCCATCGAACTCGCGCGTGCGGGAATGAACGTCGTGCTGTCAGGCCGGCGTGTTGAAGTCCTCAACGCTGTCGCCGAGCGCATCGGTCCTCTGGCAAGTGTTGAAGCGCTGGATGTCGCGGACCGGGAAGCCGTACTGGCCGCAGCCAGTCGCATCCTCGAGCGATTCGGCCAGATCGATGTGCTGGTCAACAGCGCGGGACTCAATGTGAAGCAGCGGAACTGGCAAAACATCACCCTGGATGACTGGGATAAAGTGATCCGGGTCGATCTGGATGGCGCCTTCTACTGCTCCAAGGCAGTGCTCCCGAAGATGATTGAACGCAAAGACGGACTCATCATCAACGTCTCATCCTGGGCGGGCCGTTTCGTGAGCATCGTCACCGGTCCCGCCTACACCGCGGCCAAGCATGCCATGAATGCCATGACCGAGAGTCTCAATATGGAAGCCGGTGTCCACGGTGTACGTGCCTGCGCGCTCTGCCCCGGTGAAGTGGCCACACCCATCCTCGACAACCGGCCGATTCCGGTTTCCGCTGAGGATAAGGCGCAGATGGTGCAGTCCGAAGACTGCGGCGGGATCATTCACTTCCTCGCCGCGCTGCCCTCACATGTCTGTATCAATGAACTCACTGTGAGTCCGACCTGGAACAGAGGGTATGTCGCACAGGCAAAGGGTGCAGGAATCATCTAGCCTGTACTTTTCCCGGTTGCAACGGAGCGATTCCGCCCGCGCATCGATCTTTCGGCACCCGACCTGAGTTTTGCCTAGCCGCCGACCGCAGTATAGGAAAACTTCTGACCACCCAGGCTGGCTTCATACATCAGCCCACCTTTCGCGACAGTGAACACCGCCAGCCCCTTCGTGTACTCCCCTGCAGTCGTCGCATCATTCCTGCCACCGCTCGCACCCGCGGTAGCGCCGCCGGCGGTGGAGGCGCTTGCTGAAGCACCTGCGGTGATCGCCACCGCCGTCGCCTGCGCCCCGAACTCAAAATTACCGGATGTGAATTCCCGCAGCGCCCGCTCGTCTTCAAAGAAGATGACCATGCTGTAGGCCTGACCACCGAGCTGAAAACCGACAGTCACCTGGGTCATGGAGGTGTCACCGATATGCCGGCCACCCTGATATACCCGCCCCTTGCCATGTGCGCCACCGATACCGATCCCGCCTTTCCCGATCGTCGGAAACAGTGCATAAGCGTAGCTGTTGGCAAAAAACCGTCCACTGGCACCGGCTTCTTCGAACACGGCACGAGTTTCCTCATATTTATTCTCCGCCTCGGCCACAGACGCGGTGCCGGCTGCCAGCAGGGCGGCAAAACAGAAGGCCAGACGTTGCGTTTTCATTTCTTTCTCCGGTTGATCGTCAGGTCAGTCTACACGAGCCCCAGAGTCGTTCGAACTTGCATTGACACTTAATCAGAGGTTCCCTCGAGCGCGGAGGCTGCCCTGGTGAGCAGTGCGCGGATCTGAGCCAGCATCCGGCCCTCAATCACCGCATCGTGGCCTGCTACAGACGGCGTGTGCAGGTGTCCCACCGGAACATGGGCGCCCATGCGCTCCAGCAGCAGTACGCTCCGGTACGAAATTTCATTCGAAAGGTAGCCACCCCCTGACCCCTGCACAGCAGTATCGAAGCTGAGCTCCGTAAGGGTCGCGGGTTCGAGTTCACCGCGTTCAAGTGAAATCACCCGGCGATTGTCACGCACCGGCCAGGGGCTCTGTATCACCTGCATAGCTGCAGCGGGTAAAGAAAATTCCACAAACTCCGGCCCTTCAAGTGGCGCGCCGGCCAGATTCGGAATCAGCGGCGTCCGGGCATTCGCGCCGGTCACAACATTGCGATTGTCCGGTGCAGTGGCGGAACGACGCCTGCCGGGAAAACGTTCGAGGTCAAATGCGTCCCGGCCCATGCTGATCGTGACGACCAGATCGATCGAATGGGAGGCAAGTGCATCGGCGAGGACGCTTTCGACAATGCCCTCATCGAAATCCTCGTAGCGAACAGGGAATATCACGGCCTCGATCCACACCCAGCCTTTCTCCACCGGCAGCCTCATGCCATCAAGCGCCAGAGCGGCAAGACCGGAAGGATTGCTCTGTCCGATGTCCCGATCGAGGAGAAAGGGGTCAAAGCCGCTGATGAGCACACGCCGGGTATCGGCAGCCTCCGGAAACCGCAGATCGTCAAAGCCGCGCGATGCATACTCGAAGCTCCGCACCCGGGTCCGCGAGGGGTCCGAGGCCGGATGATCCGGGCGGCCCGCAAGTCGGCCCGCAAGGCGGGACCAGTAGAGCGGGCGGTCGTCAAGGTTACCTTCCTGCACATCGCTCACAGCCCGGCGCCACAGCATCCGCCCTGCCTCTGCCGGAGCGGCTTCCTCCCCGGGTGACAGCTCTGTTACGGGGTAGCGGCCAGCCACTCCGGCAAGCCGCTTCTTCGCAACGGCCAGTCGCTGTTCTTCCACGTCTGCATCCGGCAGTGCGGCAGCGGAATCCGTTGCGGATTCAGCAGCAAATACCGGGCAGGCAAGAAACATGGCAATGACCAATCCGACGCCAGAGCGGCACCGGCGCAGTCTCAGGATTTGAGTACCCGCAATACGTCTTCGAGTTCCACAATCATCTGCTTCACGAGCAGGCGGAACTGGGTCTGATCCTGCTTGGCATCATCCCCCGTCAGACGCTGCCGGGCACCTCCGATGGTGAAGCCCTGATCGTAGAGCAGCGAGCGGATCTGGCGGATGATGATGACGTCCTGGCGCTGGTAGTAGCGGCGGTTGCCGCGGCGCTTGACCGGCTTGAGCTGGGGAAACTCCTGCTCCCAGTAGCGTAATACGTGAGGCTTGACCTCACAGAGCTGGCTGACCTCGCCTATTGTGAAATAACGCTTGCCCGGGATCGGGGGCAGTTCGTCATTCTGACTCGGGTCCAGCATATGCCTCTACTCTTGCTTTGAGCTTCTGACCTGGGCGGAACGTGACCACCCTGCGTGCGGAAATCGGGATTTCCTCGCCCGTCTTCGGATTCCGGCCAGGCCGCTCGCCTTTCTCACGAAGATCGAAGTTGCCGAATCCCGACAGCTTCACCTGTTCGTTACGCTCCAGGGATCCGCGGACTTCGTCGAAAAACGACTCCACGATTTCCTTGGCTTCCCGTTTGTTCAGCCCCAACTCTTCGAAGAGCCGGTCGGCCATCTGCGCCTTGGTTAAAGCACCCAACCTGTGCTCTCCTCTGCCTGGGCCCGCTGTCTAACGCAACCGGGCTCCGAGTTGACGGGTCAGAGCCTCGATGGTGGTGTCCATCAGAGCTCCGATTTCCGCGTCGGTAAGCGTGGCTGATGGCTTCTGCAAGGTCAAGCCCACCCCCACACTTTTTTCAGTAGAATCAATACCTTTGCCTTGATACAGGTCAAATAGTCTAAGGTCTACGAGTATTTCTCCAAGACTTTGTTCGATAACCCGGAGGATCTCAGCGCCCGGGGTCTCCCGGCTCACGACCAATGCCAGATCGCGACGCACACTGGGGAATCTAGACAGGCCTTGGTGGGCACGCGCTCCGCGCCGCAGCAGTGCATCCGCCTCGAACTCCAGCACGAATATCTCCCCGCCCGTATCCAGCGTCTTTTCGACTTCGGGATGGAGACGGCCTATGCGGCCGACCGACTCACCCTCGATCCGCACCACCGCAGCCTGGCCGGGATGGAGCACCGGATCCTGCAGAGGTTCGTAGCTCACCCCGCGCAACCCGGCCCAGGAAAGCAGATGTTCCACATCACCTTTGAGATCGTAGAAGTCCACCGGGTCCCGCGGGTTCGTCCAGTTTTCCGCCTCCCGCCGCCCCCAGATGAGTGCGCCGATTCGCAGCGGCTGCTCGAGACCGGTACCGGGCAGAAAGCACTGTCCGATCTCGAACAGCCGCACCCGGTCCGCCTGTCGCGCCACGTTCGCGCACAGTGCAGCGATGAGCCCCGGCAGCAGGGTGGTACGCATGACCGACTGGTCTGCCGACATGGGATTCGCGAGTTTGAGCGGCTCATCCCCGGGAGCCAGCAGATCCTGCAAGCGGGGATCCACGAAGCTGTAGGTGATGGCTTCCTGATAGCCGAGTGCTGCGAACTGCTCCTTCAGTCTGGCGATTTCCGAGCGATCCCGGGGTACCCGGCGCAGCTCCAGCGCGGTCCGGGGACGGCGGCTGGGGATCCGGTTGTAGCCGTAGATCCGGCACACTTCCTCCACCAGGTCCACTTCCCGGCCGATGTCGAATCTGTGGCTCGGTGAACGGATGGTCCAGGTCACTCCGGTGGCGTCTGTGCTGCGCGCCTTGAGTTCGAAACCGAGCCGGGAAAGTGCGGCATCCACCTCGCCGGCTGCAACCTGAACACCCAGCAGTTCATGCAGGCGACTTTCACGCAGACTTACATCGACTGAAGGCGGCAGTTGCTCCGGATAAACGGCCTCTGTCACCGGACCCGCCGCGCCGCCAACAGTTTCCAGCAGCAGCCCGGTTGCCCGCTCCATCGCCTGATGCTGAAGGTCGTGGTCCACTCCCCGTTCGTACCGGTGGGAGGCATCGGTATGCAGGCCATAGCGCCGCGCTGTGCCCGAAACCGCCAGGGGGTGAAAGAAGGCGCACTCCAGGAACACGTCTGCCGTATCTTCCTGCACGCCACTGCGATCTCCCCCCATGACCCCGGCAATCGCCACCGGTCCTGCAGCGTCGGTGATCAGCAGGGTCTCCCCATCCAGGGTGACCTCCCGGCCATCGAGCAGTGTCAGACGTTCCCCGGGCCGCGCTCTGCGGACATTGATATCACCGCGCAACTGGTTGAGATCGAAGGCGTGCATGGGCTGACCCAGCTCCAGCATCACGTAGTTGGTCACATCCACAACAGGATCGATGCTGCGCAGCCCGGCACGGCGCAGTCTTTCGACCAGCCACAGAGGACTCGGTCGACGGAGATCGATACCGCGGATGATGCGACCGAGATAGCGGGGACATCCCTGCGCATCTGCACAGGATACCGAACGCATCTCTTCATGAGTCGGCTGGATCGCGCCGATGGCGGGTGGATGCACAGGCACATTGAACAGCACACCCACTTCCCGGGCGAGTCCACAGATACTCAGGCAGTCGCCGCGATTGGGGGTGAGATTGAGTTCGATCATCCGATCGTCCAGCTCCAGCACCACCCGGAGATCGGCGCCGGCTTCGAAATGGCCTGGAAGATCGAGAATGCCGTCGTGATCGTCTCCGAGCCCCAGCTCAGCCGCACTGCAGAGCATGCCGTGAGACTCCACATCGCGCAGTTTCGCCTTACGGATCCTGAATCCTTCCGGCAGCACCGCACCGATCTTCGCGAAGGCGACGGTCATTCCGGCACGAACGTTCGGCGCCCCGCAGACTACCTGATAGCTGCCGGTGCCATCGTTCACTTCACACACGGACAGCTTGTCCGCATTCGGATGGGGGGAGATGCCAGCCACTGTGGCGACGACCACACCCGAGAAGTCCGGGGCCACAGGCGTCACAGACTCCACTTCCAGACCTGCCATGGTAAGCGCTTCCAGGAGCCGATCCGGATCGACGTCCGGGTTCACCCACTGCTGCAGCCAGGCTTCGTTGTATTGCATCGTCAGCGTCCGCCTAGTTGAACTGGCGCAGAAAGCGCAGATCGTTTTCGAAGAACAGGCGCAGATCGTCTACTTCATAAAGGAGCATCGCGAGTCGGTCCACCCCGAATCCGAATGCGAAACCCGAGTAGGTCTCGCTGTCGATTCCAGACTTTTCGAGCACCTCCGGGTGCACGAGACCACACCCCATGACCTCCAGCCATCCGGTCTGACTGCAGACCCGACAGCCTTGTCCGAGGCAATGCACACATTGCACATCCACCTCCGCGGAGGGCTCGGTGAAGGGGAAGTAGGAAGGTCGGAATCGCACATCCAGCTCTTTTTCGAAGAAGCGGGTGAGGAACTCGATCACGGTGCCTTTGAGGTCGGCGAAACTGATACCCCGGTCAATGACCAGCCCTTCCACCTGGTGGAACATCGGTGAGTGGGTCAGATCGGAATCGCGCCGGTATACGCGCCCGGGGCAGATCACCCGTATGGGCGGCTTGCGGGATTCCATCGTGTGCACCTGGGTCGGCGAGGTATGAGTGCGCAACAGCGTGCCATCAGCGAAATAGAAGGTGTCATGCATCGCCCGGGCCGGGTGATGGGCGGGAATATTGAGGGCCTCGAAGTTGTAATAGTCGTTTTCTACTTCCGGCCCGGCGACCACACCGTATCCGGCACCGACGAAAATGTCTTCGATCCGCAGCATAGCCTGACTGACCGGGTGCAGACCGCCGGCTTCCCGCTGCCTGCCGGGCAGGGTGACATCCACAGTTTCCCCGGCGAGTGAGGCGGCCAGCTGTTCCGAGGAGAACACATTTTTTCGCACGCTGATGGCGCGCTGCAGCTGTTCTTTCGCCGCGTTGATGGCAGCACCCGCTTTCGGCCGCTCTTCAACATCCAGGCTCCCGAGGGATTTGAGCAGTGCGGTGAGCGCGCCTTTCTTACCCAGGTACCGCACACGCACTTCATCAAGTGCGCGCTCGTCGCTGGCAGCGGCAACCGCCCGCTCAGCCTCACTGAGAATGCTCTGTATATCCATAGCGCTTTTCGCAATCAGCTGTCGCTAAAACGAAAAAGGAAGGACTGACCCTTCCTTTTCCGCACTCGTCTTCCTCACTCCCGGACCACTTCCCCAGCACGGAAAGAAGCGCAGCAGGGGTTCAGGCAGCCTGGGATACGTCGGCTTCCAGCGCGGCCTTGGCCTGCTCCGCCAGCACCGCAAAGGCGGCTTTTTCGTGAACGGCCAGATCGGCCAGCACTTTGCGATCCACTTCGATCGATGCCTTGTTCAGGCCGGCTATGAAGCGGCTGTACGACAGACCGTGTTCGCGAGCTGCCGCGTTGATGCGGATGATCCACAGCTGCCGGAACTGGCGCTTGCGCTGACGACGGTCGCGATAAGCATACTGGCCGGCCTTGATGACCGCCTGCTTGGCAACTTTGAATGTGCGGCTGCGGGCACCGTAATAACCCTTGGCCTGCTTGAGAACCTTTTTTCTGCGCGCCCTTGAGACAACGCTCCGCTTTACTCTGGACATTGCGTTTCTCCTATCGGGACTTGGTCGGCAGCATGCGACGAATCATGCGGGTATCAGACGGAGAGTTGGCTTCGAGCCCTCTCAGCTGACGTTTACGCTTCGGCGCTTTCTTCGTGAGAATGTGGTTGCGGTTCGCTTTGCGGTGCTTGAACCCTTTCGCTGTACGGCGAAAACGCTTAGCAGCGCCGCGATCAGTCTTCATCTTCGGCATTTGTCGCTCCAGAACTTTCGATCACCACGGTCCATCCGCTCTTTCAAGGGAGGCACCTGTGGTCCATTACTGTGTTTGCGTCCGGTGTTACCGGCTTCTCGTTGTTCTCATCTCGCAGGCTGTCCGCAAAGCGACCAGGCCACTTGCCTGTGGAATCCTGCTGGCTGTCTTCGCAGCCTTGAACAGTCGACCCGTGAGGGCCTTCTGTTATCTCTTCTCTACTTTCTCTTCTTTTTGGGCCCCAGGACCATGATGACCTGGCGACCTTCGAATTTCGGCTGGGCTTCGACCACACCGACTTCTTCGAGATCCGCTTCGATCCGGTTCATCAGTTTCATACCGATCTCCGGATGCACCATCTCCCGGCCCCGAAACCGCAGCGAGACTTTCGCCTTATCACCATCTTCGAGAAACCGCTTCAGATTGCGCAGTTTGACCTGGTAGTCGCCTTCTTCAGTTCCAGGCCGGAACTTCATTTCCTTGACCTGAATCTGCTTCTGCTTCTTACGCTGGGCTGCCTTGGTCTTCTTCAGTTCGAAAACATGCTTACCGTAGTCCATCACTTTGACCACGGGCGGCTCGGCATCCGGTGCAATCATTACAAGATCCAGACTGGACCGTCTTGCTGATTCCAGAGCCTGATCTCGAGTGACGACGCCCGCCTGGGAGCCATCCGCCTCTACTAGTCGCACACTTGTGGCCGTGATCTCTTCGTTCATGAGCGCACGGTCTGCGCGTTTCCCGGCACCTCGCTTAATAGGCGTTCTCCATCCTCTTGCTAAACCTCCTGGTCGGCCCGCAGTCCTTCACTGATGAAGCACACGAGCAACAGGCCAGGCATGCCCACTCCACTTGGATAGGGCCGTCCGGCCGCCACGTATGACTCTGCCCCAAAGGCAGAAAGCCGGGCATTCTACTGCCATGCCGCGGACCAGACAAGCCCGCGCGGACCGATTTATCCCCCCTAAGCCATTGTCTGCAAAGGGCAAATTCCCTGGTCCCATTCTGCCTGGAGAAGACGACAGAGCGCTCCCACGACCCCGGGTGGTGGGTCAGGGTCGAGACTGTTTACTCAATCCGGCAAGCCCAGGACCCGTTTCGCCAGGATATTGAGCTGCACCTCCGAGGTGCCCCCTTCGATGGAGTTCGCCTTGGAACGCAACCAGCCCCGTGTGGTATCCAGTTCGATCGGCGCGAAGACATTCTGCTCGGCGACCACCGATCCCAGAGATTTCGTGCCCATCATGTCGAGCATCAGCTCAAAGCGTCGTTTGTTCTGCTCGGTACCGTAATACTTGAACATCGAGGATGCCGCTCCCGGCGCACGCCCATCGGCCAGTTCCTCCCCCATACGCCGGGTGGTGAGCTGGTAGGCTCTGTCGTTCATCCGATGTCTAAGCACCTTTGCTCTCAGGGCAGTATCGGCAATGCGTCCGTCCTCCAGGCCCACGTATTCCGCAGCCAGCTCTTCGAGCGAGCGGACCTTCTGACTGCCGCCGCCGATCCCGCCGATAGAGGTCCGTTCGTACTGGAGCAGCCGCTTGGCAACCGTCCAGCCCTTGTTCACCTGGCTCACCACCTGGTGTTTCGGCACCCGCACGTTGTCCAGGAAGGTTTCACAGAAAGGTGACAGGCCGCTGATCAGCAGAATGGGCTTCACACTGATTCCCGGCGTGGTCATGTCGAACAGGATGAAGGTGATACCTTCGTGTTTGGGTGCACCCGGATCCGTGCGCACGAGGCAGAACATCCAATCCGCGTTATCTGCACCCGATGTCCAGATCTTCTGCCCGTTGATGATGTAGTCGTCGCCGTCTTCGACTGCGGAAGTACGCAGGCTCGCGAGATCCGAACCCGCATTCGGCTCGCTGTAACCCTGGCACCACCAGATCTCGCCACGGGCGATTTTCGGCAGATGCTCGAGTTTCTGAGCGTCGGTGCCGTATTCGAGCAGGGCGGGTCCGATCATGCTGATGCCCATACCCACATGAGCCGGGCGCGCGTTGATCTCCCGCATTTCCTCCGCCAGCACCTGGGCCTCCTGCTTCGAAAGTCCGGCACCGCCATACTCTTTCGGCCACATGGGCACGATGAAACCGCGTTCGGCCATCCGATCCATCCACAGCTTCGTGTCAGGATTCTTGAACCGGGCCCGCCGGCCACCACCGGGCGTTTCGTCCGCCGGCATGGGCGTGCGCATGCTGGCCGGGCAATTCTCCGCAAGCCAGCCCCGTACTTCCTTCCTGAATGCATCCACCCCTTTCATATCCTGCCTCTCGCGCTGACCGACCGCCGATTCTAGTGGACTGCAACCCGCATATCGACAGCACAACGATGTCGATTTGCGCCTTACCCTCCACTGGCCCGGCCGATGGTCGTTGTGCCCACCTCGATGCAGCAGGTATCTTCGCGGCGGGAGGAGTGAATGACCGAGAAAACCGCAGAGGTGGGAGTCAAACCCACAGACCGCACATTGAGCAACTGGCAGCTCGCCTCTTATGGGGCGCCCGCGATGCCACTGTCGATGGTCGCACTGCCGATGGCCGTCTATCTGCCCGCAGTCTATGCAGACTCGGAAGGCTTCGGCCTGGGTCTCGCCTTTGTCGGCCTGATGATGGTGCTCTCCCGCATCTTCGATGGGGTCACGGACCCGCTCATCGGATTCCTTTCAGACCGGATCCGCACCCGCTGAGGTCGCCGGAAGCCCTTTGTGGTAATCGGCACGCCGATCTACATCGCTGGGATCTGCCTGCTGTTCATCCCGCCCATAGAATTCTCCGAGATCACCCTGTTCGGATTCACCATGAATTCGGGCTATCCCTGGATGCTGGGCGCACTGGTGATCACCTACCTGGGCGCCACAATAAAGGATGTGCCTTACAGCGCCTGGGGTGCCGAACTCACCACCAACTACAACGAACGCACCCTGGTGACCAGCTGGCGGGAGGGCTTCACGGTCACCGGCTCACTGATCGGCGCCTTCACCCCCGGCATCATCTTCTTTTTCGGATACGACAAACCCAGCGACTCGGTGTATTTCCTGTCGCTGGCCATCGCTGTGATCATGCCGATCCTGGTCATCAACTGCGTGATCAGCGCTCCGGAACATGCCGTCCGCGAAGCCCGGGCGAGCCGGCTGCCACTGCGTGAAAGCTTCCGCTACGTGTGGAACAACGACCCTTATCGTCGGCTTGTGATCATCTTCCTGTTTTCAATGATCGGATCGGCAATGACCAACACGTTGAGTTTCTTCTTTGTGAAGCACGTGCTGCTCGCCGGCGATCTCTACGGATTTTATCTGGCGCCTTACTTCCTCTCCCAGATCGTCGCCATCCCACTGTGGTTCAAGCTGTCGCGGAAAATCGGCAAGCACCGGGCCACCATGGTCGCCATAGGCTGGTATGCACTATGGTCCTGCTTTATCCCGCTGATCGCTATCGCACCCATGCTCTGGTTCGATGCTTTCGAGATCACTCACGTGCTGGCATTTCTGCCCGAATCGATGCACACCACCACCGTGGCCTATTTCGCAGGCATCCCCACCGGAAAGTTCCTTTTCTTCATCATCATCATGTGTCTCAAGGGCAGTTCGATCGGAGCTTTGTCGGCATTGCCTTACGCGATGGCTGCGGATGTGGTGGATGTGGATGAAGCCCAGACCGGTAAACGCCAGGGTGGCGCTTACTTCTCGATCTGGCTGATGGTGCGCAAGCTCGCTTACGCGCTGGGGCTGTTCGTCGGTACCAGCATGGTCGTGCTGTTCGGCTTCGATTCACTGGCAGACCCGTTGAATACCACCAATACGACATTCGCGCTGCTGATGCTCGCCTGCTGCTATTCGGTGGTTCCGGCACTGTTCAAGTTCGTTGCCATCCCGCTGTTGTGGCACTACCCGCTGACGGAAACCCGGGTGCGAGAGATCCGGCAGGAAATCGAAATCGGGTCCCAAGCGCAGCCAGGCAGCGCCTTTTAACAACCCTGAGACGGTTGCCAGGGTCATGGACTGGGAGGTCGGCACCACAGGCTCACACACGGCACCGGTATAACTGTTACGAAGCGGGTCTATACGCCGCCGATCCGGTTTCACCGAAGCAGCAAACGCGAGGTATCGGCTTCACCTGCATCACCGATCAGGGGCGCACGTCTTCCGAGCTGCTGACTACGCTGCGCACCAGCGGTGTAGTCTTGTGCAGCAGCCAGTAGCTGACCGAGAGCGCCAGCACAACCGCCGCGATGGCGAATATGTAAGTTGGCTCGACGTGAGCGGAATCAAGTACGATAACCTTGCGTGCGATGGCCATGAGCGCAGTAGCAATGACCAGATTGACGTGAATCACGTTGTCCTTGAGGTACATCACGATATTGATGAAGATCTCAATGGCTATCAGTACGGCCATGAACGCACTGAAAGTTGCAAGAATGTCAGTAATTTCGAGAAGCATGAGGGGCGGTGCCATCAACCGCTCGTACAGTACCCAGACCACATCCCACACACCCCAGACGATGACAAAAGTCATGAGCACGGCCAGGAAGCGTACTGCCAGACGTATGATCCGGGAAAGGCTTGAAATCAGCTTATCATCCTGAAAGCTGGACAACCCGAATTCCTCATGTGTGTCGTCGTCACGCTTCATACCTGGGTCCTTACTGTGCTGTTCCTGGCCGGGGCTGGCCTGACTTTCCATCTGAAGACTGGAGCTGCCTGTGGGTGCAGTTGTTCACAACGTCCGCTCTGCTTCTGGTGCTGAGCATCACTCTGCTGCTGAGGCTGTGGGCACCTCGCGTCCACCGATTCATCGGCAACACCGGCACTGGTGACTTGCGCATCAGGTACCAAGCCGTGTTCGTGAACACCTCACGACCACCGGATTCGAGAACAACAGACTGGACGATAATGTCCGCGTTTACTGAGAGCGAGTGACCGGTAGTTGCGATGCACGGGATGCCGAACACCACCCGGAGCCTGAGATCAGGGCACAAGCAGCGCTCGCTGACCTCTGAACGGAGGATCCTGCTTATAGAGAAGCCATTCTGCAATGCGACTCGGGCATCACTGTCTGCCTCCACGGCAGCCAGGATTTTCCTGATGACACTCACGTTCCCTTTCTCCTCGTGGGGTCAACCTCTTGGGTTCATGCCCGAGAGCTTGTCCTCATCCAGCACATTCTGATCCGGTAAAGTCAGCTAAAGTTCCAGCGAATCACCAAACGGCTGGACAAGCAGCCTTTAAGCAGGAGCTGAATCACCAGTACCCGACCACATCTCAGTCGAGTCGGCTCGACTCGCCTATTTACCCGTCCGCAACGTTCGCGTCTGGAGCAACGTTCGCGCCTGGAGCAACGTTCGCACCTGGGCACCCAGCCACTCCGGGAATCCCGCTTCATCTTCTGCATCGAGTCCCACCACATTGGCGAGGGTGGCACCGGAGACGCCATAGCCGATCGCCGAGGTTGCCACCAGATAGACGAGTCGACGGGCCGCCTGCTCTGCGGATTCTCTGACAGGCAGATGCCGGGCGAGGACCGGGATCAGTTCCGCGAACAACTCATACACTTCGCTGGAAGGCTGTACGGACTGGGAGAGTGACTTTTCGCCGACCGCCATCCAGGCCAGCAGCTTGGCGTGGCCACCCCGGGAAAGGGCCTCGAACAGATCCCTCATCAGCACTTCGACATTGAGGGTCTGCTCCGCCTGCAGCACATCGATCACATCACGCAGCAGCCGGTTGGTCATGCGGTTGATGAGCGCCCGGCGCATGTCCTCGGTGTTACCGAAGTGGTGAATCAGGGTGGCGTGGGACATGCCTGCCTCTCTCGCCACATCCACCACATTGAGACCCTCGAGACCGTGTTCGGCGAGTCGACGCTCGGCGACCTCGAGGATTTCCGCCCGGGCTTCGTCCGCACTGCGCCTTTTACGGGTTGCCATGGTTGCTGTGACTCCCTGTCAGTTCCAGTACCTGATCGCCGCACCGGCGAGATACACTATTGACATTAATGTCAATAGTGTTAGCTTAATCACTCTTTTTTCCAGCGTCCTGCGATTCGGAGAAGACCCATGGCCAGCCCCGACGAAGGCCGCCTGCAACCCCGCCGCGCCTGGCAGGCATTACGTATCCTGTTGAAAGATAAAGAAGATACCGAGCAGGTGTTTGTCATCATTCGATCTCTGACGGGAAAATCCCTGTTGCGCGGGTTCAACCGCTTCACCGCCACCCGCAACGGCACAGCCATCTTAGCGGAAAGACGCCGGCTCATAGAAAAGCTTTCCGACCGGGAAGCGCTGCGCGCTCTGCCCCCCGCCTCACTTGGCCGCGCATATCTCGCCTTCATGGAACGCGAAAACCTCAGCGCCGCGGGCCTGGTGGATGCCAGCCTGGCGGCCGAGGGCGAGACCGGTGCAATCACTCCAGAGCACGACGCCCGCACACTGTACGCAGAGCGTCTGCGGGATGCCCACGATCTGTGGCATGTGGTGAGCGGCTATGGTCGGGACGGCCTCGGCGAACTCTGCCTGCTGGGCTTCACATTCGCTCAGACCCTGAATCCGGGTATCGGACTGATCTGCCTGGCTGGTGCAAACCAGTACGCGCGCCTGCTCGGTTTCGATGTGGTTCGTGCACTGCTGTTCGGCTATCGCAGCGGCCGCACCGCAGCCTGGCTTCCCGCAGCAGACTGGGAGGGCCTGCTCGGCATGCCACTGGACGCTGTACGGGCTGAGCTGAAAATCCGCACACCCCGGATCTATCCCGAGCTGCTGCAGAGCCTGCCCGCCTGAACCTGTACCCGGCAATCGGGTAATCCGAGCCCGGTCTGCCGTTGTCATCCGCAGCCGCCGCGTTCACCATCTCTCAACAGGGAGGTAGTGATGACAGAACAGCAACGACATTTCGGCATTCATACCCGATCCGTGCATGCGGGCAGCAGACCGGAGCCCGGCACGGGTGCCCGCGCCCTGCCCATCTACCAGACTACCAGCTATGTCTTCGAGAACTCGGAGTCCGCCGCTGCCTATTTCAATCTGCAGGAGTACGGCAACACCTACTCACGCATCATGAATCCGACCGTAGCCGCCTTCGAAGAGCGCATCGCCAACCTCGATGACGGTGCCGGCGCCGTTGCGTTCGCCAGCGGGCTCGCCGCCCAGACGGCGGTATTCTTCACCCTGCTCAACCCGGGGGATCATGTGGTGGCCTCCGCCGCACTCTATGGCGGCAGCGTCACCCAGTTAAAGCACCTGTTCCGCAAGTTCTCCGTGGGTCTCGATTTTGTCGATCCCGACGATCTCGACGCCTGGCGAGGCGCAATGCGGGAGAACACCCGGCTGCTGTTTGCGGAGACGATCGGCAATCCGGGCGGAAACGTGCTCGATATCGCAGCAGTGGCGGACATTGCACACGCTCATGGGGTTCCGCTGCTGGTGGACAACACCTTCGCGACCCCCTTCCTGTGTCGCCCACTGCAGTTTGGTGCTGACATCGTGGTTTACTCCGCCACCAAATTTCTCGGCGGTCACGGCACCAGCATCGGCGGCGTGGTCGTGGACAGCGGCACCTTCGACTGGTCAAACGGAAACTTTCCCGGCATCGCGGACCCTTCTCCGGCCTATCACGGACTCGCTTTCCACGAGACCTTCGGAATCTACGGGCTGCTCATGAAACTGCGCGCAGAAACCCTGCGGGACCTGGGCGCGGCTTTGAGTCCCTTCAACGCCTTTCTGCTGGCCCAGGGTATCGAGACGCTGCCATTGCGCATGCGTCAGCATGTCAGCAACGCGCGCCAGGTCGCCGCGTTTCTCGACACCCATCCCGCAGTGACCCGGGTCAGTTACCCGGGACTGCCGGGCAGCCGTTATGCGGATCTCGTGCAACGCTACCTGCCGGATGGTGCCGGCGCGGTATTCTGTTTCGATCTCGCCGGTGGACGCGAAGCCGGTCTCGACTTCATCTCCCGTCTGAATCTCTTCTCCCATCTCGCCAACGTGGGAGACGCCAAAAGCCTGGTGATCCACCCCGCGTCGACGACTCACCGACAGCTGTCCGATGCAGAACTCCGTGCTGCCGGTATCGGACCCGGCACAATCCGGCTGTCGATCGGCATCGAAGACGCCGAGGATCTGATCTGGGACCTCGACCAGGCACTGCAGCCCGGTCACTGAACAGGAACACCGCCTGCGATGAACATCGAGAAATACCAGGATCCGGCTGTCATTCGGAGGGCGCTGGCATCACGCTCCATCGCCATCGTCGGCCTGTCCAGCAACGAGCTGAGACCCAGTAACTTCGTCGGCTACTATCTCAAGCGTCACCGCTATCAGATCATCCCCGTGAATCCCCGGGAGCAGCGCATACTCGATGAGCCCTGCTACCCCTCCCTGCTGGACATCCCCGGGACCGTGGACGTTGTCGACGTCTTCAGAGATCCGGCAGCAGTGCCCGAGATCGCCGAACAGGCAGTCCAGATCGGAGCGAAATTTCTCTGGCTGCAGTTCGGCGTGATCAGTGAACGTGGTATTCGCATTGCGGAGTCTGCCGGTCTCGGTGTGATCGTCGATCGCTGCATCAAGATCGAACACGCCCGCTATCTGGGGCGCATGCACTGGCTGGGTTTCAACACCGGGCAGATCTCAGCGCGCAGAAGCCCGCTCACCCGGACCCAGCCGAAAACAGATTCGTAGGCAGAGAGGAAGTTCATGAACTACGTACTTTATGAGCAGATCGACGAGATCGTCAGGATTACCGTGAATCGCCCCGATGTGATGAACGTCATCAGCCGCAGGACCTATGCCGAACTTGATGAAGCATTCACGAAAGCAGAAGAAGACGATTCGGTGAAGGTCATTCTCGTGGCCGGAGCGGGTGAGCATTTCGGCGCGGGACACGATATCGGCACACCGCAGATGCGCGCTGAACTCGATGAGTACCCGCGGGACTTTTCAGCACTGGGTACTGTGAAATCGATGGACCGGGGCGTGTACTGGCGCCTGCACGACCGCTGGCGGAACATCGGTAAACCGACCATCGCGCTGGTCCAGGGCTACTGCATCATGGGTTCATGGATGCTGGCGGCGGCCTGCGACCTCGTTATCGCCGCAGACGATGCGCGTTTTGCCGACCGCTCCGTGCGCTGGGGTGGCGCGCACCACGAGTACCCCACCCATTTCTGGGAGCTCGGTATCAAGAAAGCCAAGGAATACCTGTGGACGGGGGATTTCATAGATGCCGGGGAAGCACTGCGACTGGGCATGGTGAACCGGGTGGTCGAGAAAGCGAACCTCGACTCCGCCGGGATGTGGCTGGCGCGTCGCATCGCGCTCAACAGTCTGTATGCCCTGAAAGTCTCGAAAATGTCGATCAACCAGGCCGCCGACATCATGGGTCAGAGTGCTGCGGTGCGCGCGTCCGGTAATTTCTGGATCATGTCGACTGCCCGCCCGGAAAATCGGGAGATCGAAGACCCCAATGATCGAGTGGACTGGTCGAAATCACGCAACCGCCGCTTCGACGAACAGGACGACGATCGGCCCTGGTAGCACAGGGGCGGGGATTACACCGATACACGCACCATCCCCTCCAGTTTCTGCCATTTTCTCTCTCCAGACCAAAGCACTGACTGGAGCCGCTAAGGGGATTCCCGGAGTCATCGGCGCACGCGGGCGACGTTACCATGAACGCCCCCTGCAGAGAGTCCAGCAGCATGGCAGAGCGCAACGACGAACTCGGCACCATTACCCACAGCGGCAACACCTACACGGCCCGGCTCGAAAGAACTCTGGCGCATGACATTGCTTCAGTCTGGGCAATGCTCACCCGCCCGGAACGGATCGTGGAGTGGCTGGCACCAGGGCACATCGAACTTAAAAAAGGGGGTGCGGCAAAACTGAACTTTACCGACAGCGGCATCGTGATCGACAGTAAGGTGACCGCCTTCGAACCCGAAGCGCTGCTCGAATATTCCTGGAGCGGACCCGGCGAGCCGCTGCGACCGTTGCGCTGGGAACTGACGGAGGCGGACACCGGTACCAGACTGACCCTCACCCTGCAGACACCGGACAGCGAAGACATCGCCCGCTCCTGCGCGGGCTGGGAGGCGCATCTGATGATGCTGCTTGCCGCCATCGAAGGCGTTCCGATCAAGTTTCCCTTCGAGCGCTTCCAGGCAACCCGGAAAGCCTACGGCAGCCAGCTCAGCTGACTGCCGCGGCGAACCGGACCTAATACTTGTAGGTCGCTTCGATGCCGAAAGCCCGCGGGGTGCCGATCATTTCCTCGTTAAAGCCGAAGAAAGACAGATCGAAGGCGTACACCATGTACTCCTCGTCACCCAGGTTGCGACCGAATGCGGCCACCTCCCACTTCTCATCGACCGACTGCCAGCTCACCCTGGCATTCCACAGCCAGTAGTCGTCTTCAGAAAGCAGCGGATTGTTGAGCGCATCAAAAAATACCTCATCCTGATAGTTGAAGTCCGTCTGCAAGGTCAGGGTTCCGAGGTTATCCAGGGGTATGTCGTACTGAAGCAGCCCGTTGAAGGAAACTTCAGGAGACATGGTAATGTCGTTACCCGAATAGTCTCCGGACGGAATCACGAAATCCTTGTACTCCGTGGACAGCAGACCCAGCCCCAGGTTGACGAACAGATTTTCAATCGGCAGCCATTGCAGCTCCAGTTCGGCCCCGTAGATTTCGGCATCTGCGGCATTGGAGATCGTGGAAAAGCCAAGCCCGTCGACGATCACGAAGGCGAATACCTGCAGATCTTTGTAGTCGTAATAGAAGGCAGAACCATTGAAACGGACTCGACCATCGGCCAGCGTCGATTTGAAGCCGGCTTCGTAACTGACCAGTGTTTCTTCATCGTAGGGGGCTACACCGTCGCTGGTGCTCTGAATTCCTCCAGCCTTGAATCCCGTAGTGATACCACCGTAGAAAAGCAGATCATCACTGTAGGCATAATCGAGCACGAGCCGTCCGGAAACATTGCTGAAATCATTACTGGCCTTCGCCGGGTAACCGGGCTGCGCCGGATTGCCTGCGGCAGGCTCATCGAAGAAAAAGTAGGCGTCATGATCCACATCTTCATCCGTGTAGCGCAGACCGGCATGCAGTTTCAGTGTATCGCTGAGTTCAACACTTGAATCGACGAACAGAGCGTAACTGGTGATCTTCTGATCGGTTCCGGATTTGGATTTCTGCACGAAGGCTTCAGGACAGAAACCGGTCGGGTTACCGGGAGGCGCTGAACAGTTCACATCGTCTCCGATAAATGCGGGACGTGCGTCGCGAAGTATGTCGAATGCCGTGTTGTCCTGTGCCTTGTCGCGCAGATAATAAGCACCGGCGAGCCAGCTCCACTGATCGCCTTCCCAGCTGATCCTGAGCTCCTGAGCAAACGTCTTCTGATCTACCGCCAGCTCACCGGTGAGGATGTCATTGGGGCCAACGTCAGTTTCCTCCGGCCGGAAATCTTCCATGTCGTCGTAGGAAGTGATCGAAGTGATCACATACTCCCCGACGGTCCAGTCCGCAGTGAGTGAAAGACCCCAGAAATCAGTCTTGTTCTTCGCTTCGAAGTCGTAGTTGCCTTCCTTGTATCCCGGAACGGCAGACACATCGTCGCCATTGAGCGTGGTGTAAGGCGCCCGTTCAGAATATCCGAAGATGTCCGCACACAATCCCGCCCGGATGTCGCTGTTCGAGCACATGTCACCATTACTGTCCCAGACACCCAGGTGGCGATACTGCACCGCATCCGATCGGGTCTGCCCACCGCGGGCATTCAGCAGCAGATTCAGTGACTCCGTGGGTTGGGTTTCGAGAAGCACCCGCCAGGCGAGTTCATCGACGCCCTGCTGATCGTGGCCGGTGAAGCGGTTTTTCATCCAGCCATCCGAGTCATTTTTCAGAATGGCCGCGCGAAAGGCTGTCGAGTCCCCCAGAGGGCCACCCACTGCCCCTTCCAGTTTTGTCATGTCCCAGCTGCCGTAGCCGCCCCGGATGAAGCCGTCCCATTCCATAGTCGGCTTGCGGGACACGAAATTGACCGCGCCACCCGTAGCGTTGCGACCGTAGAGCGTGCCCTGCGGGCCACGCAGAACCTCTACCCGCTCCGTATCCAGCAGCTGGAAAATCTGTGCAGCGTTTGAGGAGATGTAGGTCTCGTCCATATAGGCTGCGATCGGTCCCTGGTTAAGCACACCGAAATCGTTCAGGCCTACGCCGCGGATGAACGGCGCCGGCACTCCTGTGTCGCCATTCGGATAGCCGACACTGTAATTGGGCGTCTGTGCTGTAATGTCGACCGACTGCCGGAATCCCAGCGCTTCGATGGTGTCGCCGGTAAACGCCGTGACCGACACCGGCGTTTCCTGGAGATTCTCCTCGCGTTTCTGCGCGGTCACGATGATTTCTTCGATCACCGTACCTCCAGAACGGCCACCAGCATCCACAGCAAGCGCAGGCAGCGGCAGGATCGGCAGAAACAGCCCCAGTGTTCTCAGAATTTGAACAGCGATGGTCTTCATGTGTGTCTCCTTTATTCAGATCGGGGTATTCAGATCGGGGTATTCAGATCAGGGTATTCAGATCAGGGTTCGACAACCCTCACTGCATTTGCCGGCAGGTGAGACGCCAGGGTCACTATACCCTCCACGAGATCTCAGTGAGAGCACTCAGGATCAAAAGTCAGAAGGAAATCTGTCAGATCGCGACCCCACTTCAGCTCCTAATACTCTGGCGGCCTTTTCGACGTCAGCCTCCCGGAGCCCCGGGTCTTCAACCCAGTCCGCATATTTTCCTAGCTGCCGCGCAGAAGGTGGCAACAGCTTCCTCCAGATCGCGTCGCCGCTGGGCGCCGCTACTTTCGCTGAAGCAGAAAGACAGTCGCAACTGATCGTAACCTGCGTCCGGATCCCGGGCCCGGGCATCGGGTGGATAGAAGTCGTACATGGGAATCACCACGACCCCGTAGTCCGAAACCATCTGCCGCACGAAGTCATCGTCTGTGCGCACCCTCTTACCGAGGAAGGTGAACACGGTGAAGAATCCGGCCGCAGGAACTGTCCAGTGAAAGAGATCCTTGTGTGCACCGAGCGCGGATTCGAAACCGGTCAGGAGGATCTCCCGATTTTCCCGATAGATGGCGAGCTTCTCTTCGGCCACCGGCCAGAGGGACTTCCTTTCTGTAAAGTCGTTTTCGTGCAGCAGCGCCTCGAAGCCCCGATAGGCGGCTGGATTCGGGAACAGGATGTCGGCACTCGCCTGCACCAGCGCCAGCTCCGCAAGGGTGGCCTTCGCGCCGCCTGCGATCTCGAGCTCGGCTTCGGAGTAAAGGTAACCCACCCGGGGTCCGGGGAAGCCGATCTTCGAGCCGGTGAACAGGTGCACGGTCTGCGCAGGATCCAGCGACAGGAAGGGCGCCTGGCGTTCGGAGGGTTTCGCAAAATTGATATAGAGATAGGGTGCGTCTTCCAGAATCAGCACCTTTTCCGCCCGTGCGATCTCCAGGATCTCGTGTCGGCGCCTCATAGAGAAGGAGAAACCGGCAGGATTGTGGCCGTCCGGCACGGTGTAGTAGAAGGGCACAAAGTAGCCTTCCTCCCGCGCGCTACGGATCTGCCGGAGAAACACATCGGGCAGCGGGCCTTCCTCGTCCATTTCGACACTGAAGATGGCCGCGTGCTGGCACAGATTGGCCCGCGCCATGAATCCCGCATAGGTCGGCGCATCCGTGATGTAGGCAACCGGTGTGCCCGGATGTTCGAAGAGAGAACACACCAGACTGATGCCGCCGGTAGCACCCACCGTGGGCACCAGCCGCTCAGGCTTCAGCGCCAGATTCCAGTCGTTGCCGTAGACCCTGGAAAAAAGCGCCCGGGTGCGCACGGGACCCAGAGTATCGCCATAGGAATAGGCCTCGCGCACATGTTCAGGCAGCACGTCCGGATCATTGAGTCCTTCCTGCTCCGTGAGATACGCAAGATAGGCAGCTTCGTGTTCGATAAAGGCCCGGGGATCCGTCACCTCAGGGTGCGGATAGCCGGCCCCGAGATGATGAATTTTGAGGCCTTTTTCCTGGGCGAGTTTCCTTAATCCCGGCAGCGACGCAGACATTTTCCGGGTAACGGAGACCGGTTGCCGTCGGACACCGGGCACTATCAGATTACTCACTGGGCTTCCTCGAAATCGACGCGGACAGAAATCCTGCTGGATACAGCGATCGGTAATCAAGTTACCGATCGGCCACTAATGATCCGGCTTACGCTGCGCCTGTTTGACCTTTTTACTCCACTGTCGGACCCGCGCGTGCCTTTCGGCCACGGTTTCCGAGTTGTAGAGCTCTTCGCGCCGAAGTTTACGATAACTGTCGAGACGGCGCGCATCCAGCCGCCCTTCTTCGATGGCCGCACGGATGGCACAACCCGGTTCACTCAAGTGTGCACAATTCGCGAAACGACAGGCACTCGCCAGTGATGCCACATCCTCGAAAGTCGACGCCAGACCGGCCTGTACATCCGTGATGCCGAGTTCGCGCATCCCGGGACTGTCCAGCAGCATGCCGGCACCGGGCAGCAGGTGCAGCGACCGGTGGGTTGTCGTGTGCCGGCCCTTGGCATCAGCCTCACGCACCTCACCGGTATCCTGCAGCCGCACCCCGGCGAGGGAGTTGATGAGCGTGGACTTACCGACGCCGGAAGACCCCAGCAGGGCCACGGTCTGACCCGGTCTGCACCAGCTGCGCAGCGGCGCCAGGGTTTCAGGAGCCAGCGCGTTTACGACTTCGACCACCAGATCTGACCCGAGCAGCCGCGCTGCATCCTGGTACGAATCCGTGTCGGAACTCAGATCTGCCTTGGTGAGCACCACCACGGGCTGCACGCGGGCTTCATGGGCCAGAGCCAGGTAGCGCTCCAGTCGCGATGGATTGAAATCCGCGTTGCAGGAAGTGACCAGCAGCAGCGTGTCCACGTTGGCGGCGATGAGCTGCACCTCACCCGGTTTACTCACACTCATCCGCTTGATCAGGCTGCTGCGATCCAGCAGACGCAGGATCGTGCGGCGATCCGCTTCGAGCAGCAGCCAGTCACCCACAGTCGGCCGCTCCTCGGCGCCGCCCTGAAACCAGCGTCCTCCCAGAGGCACATCGGTTTCACCGCCCGCATAACGCAACACCAGTCCCGACCGATGCACTTCGAAAACCCGTGCCGGGACGCCTGTCTCCACCTCTTCCAGCGTCAGCTGCTGACGGAAGAAGGAGGACCATCCCAGCAGGCTGAGTTCGTTTTCCAGTGCCGGTGCTGCAGCCATCTGCTCAGTGGTCATTCGTGCAGCAGCACCGGCAGATACTGCCCGAGTGCCACTTCGCGATCCTGCCAGTCCGGCATATGCCGCCCGAGCAGATTGTTGAAACGCCGGGAATGATCATGGTGAACCAGGTGGCAGAGCTCATGAAGGGTCACATAGTCGATGAGCGACTGGGGCACTTTCACAAGGTGCGTATTGAGTGCAATTCGACCGGACGCACTGCAGCTGCCCCACTGGCTGCGCATGAAGCCGACCCGCCAGTCGGGCAGCACGCCGTTGAGCCAGGGCAGGTCGGCAAAACGCTGCAGGGTGGTCTCAAACAGCTGGCGCGCTTCCCGCGTGTACCAGCGTTTCAGGGCCGCGCCCACCCGCTGCGGTTCGTCGCTCGGTGTGCTCACGGTGATGTGACCGCGGATGCCGCGAACATCGTGAAACAGCGGCAACTGCCGCTCGGTTTCAGTACGGGCAACCCAGGTCCTGCCTTCCACCACCCTCAGTTCGTAAGCCTGACCGAGATACTGCAGCAGTTCCCCGGCAACATGTCTGGGCACCGAAACACAGGTCGCATCCTCCTGAATCCTGCCAAGCCTGTGCCGCAACCAGCGACCGTGCTCCACCACGATGGCCTCGAGTTCAGTCCGGGTGGCCCCCAGCGGTGCTTCGAGCACGACGACACCAGCAGGATCAAAGGAAAGTCCGATACGCGTCTTACGACGACTGTTACGACGCACCTCAACGGGCAGGGAATCCACCACCAGACGCTCGGTGTGCATGTCGATGACCTGGCTGCCGCGTCTCATCGCGCTTTCAGCACCGTGCACGCCGCACTCAGAACACCAGCCTCGCCAGACTTTCCGCCACTACGGCGGGCTTCGGTGAGTTCTGCACTTCGAGCACCAATTCATTCATGATCTCGATCATGGTGCCTTTGATTTCGACCCGCTTCAGCGTGCTGATGGTACGGATTTTCGAGCCTGCCGGTACCGGTGAGGGGAAACGTACCCGGTCAAAACCGTAATTGATGGTGAGCTTCTGTCCAGGTAACTGGGCGAGCGGTTCGCCCTTATCGGCCTTCGGCAGAAAATTCATGATCGACAGAGTGAGCTGTCCATGCGCGATCGGGGCGCCGAACGGTCCCGCTTTAGCGCGCTCCACATCCACATGGATCCACTGATGATCCATGGTGGCGTCGGCGAAGGCGTTGATGCGCTCCTGGGTGATTTCAAACCACTCGGTGGGAGTCGAGGATTCGCCGATCCTGGCAGACAGGGTCTTATGCGCGTTTTCGATATCAGACATCAGGAAACTCCACGTCGGTAACAGGCGATACGAACCAGGGCGGATTATGCACCTTCGGTGGTGTCGGGTGAGAGCGGCAGGACGGGTCTTCGGATCGGGAATTCCTGCCGGGTCTGCACCCATTGCATCAGAGACGCATGCGTTTTGTGATTCTGCAGCAACTCGAGCTGCATCTGCGTCACCCGCATCAGATCGAAATCCCCCGCTTCGTTGCGGGCCAGCGCTTCCTCAGGCGAGATCCAGATACTGTCCACCGTCTCTTTTCGATCATGAATGCCTGTCTGACCAGGAGGCGCCTCTGCCAGAAAGAAACGGGTATCAAATCTGCGGGCGCGCCCGAAGGGTGTGACGAATCGATTCACAAAATGAATCCGGTCGACGGCCAGTGACAGGTTTTCGACAAGACAGATATCGAACAGACTGGTGTGTCCGCCATGCAGCTGATGCCGGTAGGTGTCAAAGCGTTCCCGGTTCTGCGGCGTGTAGGGCAGCAGCTGACCACCGGCATCGTAGGCGAGCAGCAGACCGGCCTCTTCGAAGCTCTCCCGGATACCGGCGATCCAGTAACCGCGCCATTCATTACCCAGTGCAATCTGCTGTGGTGTCTGCTCAGCCGAAGGTCCGGTGCGGATGCGGTCGTACTGATGCAGATGATCATCCGCGTCCACCCGGCCACCGGGAAAAACATACATGCCGCTGGCAAATGCCGCCCGGCTGGTTCGCTTCAGCATGAATATTTCGAAACCGGAACCCACATCCCGGGCGATGATGATGGTGGCCGCCGGTCGGATGGGCTGCACGGGGACGGCTGGCTGGCTGGCGGACTCCATGAGTACTCGCAGGGGTAGCGAAAGCAGTCAGGCTAATGTGTTTTTACCTGTCACACCAGAGCGCGTATGTTGGTGGCTGACTGATCGGGAGCCAGCCTCATGAAACTCAGCGTGGAATATCCCAGTGTCGCCTATCGGGAAGGACCGACCGGCATGCTGCGACTGGCAAAGGCCATTGAGGAAATCGGCTATGACCAGCTCGACATCTTCGATCACGTGGTGATGGGATTCCCCACCGAGGATCGGCCCTCTCCCCGATATCCGCCCCAGATGCCCATCATGGAGGCACTGGTGATGCTCGCCGCCTTCGCCGCGGTGACCTCCCGGATCGGCCTGGGAACTGAAATCCTCGTGCTGCCCCAGCGGCAGCCGGTGCTGGTGGCCAAACAGGTCGCGACGCTGGACATTCTCTCCGCGGGTCGCATGCGGCTGGGTGTCGGAGCTGGCTGGCAGGCGTCCGAATTCGAAGCCCTCGATGAAAATTTCCCGGATCGAGGTGTCCGTATGGATGAGGCCATCCAGTTACTGCGCACCTGCTGGGGAGAAAGTCATGTGGAATTCAACGGCCCGCATTACAGGGTCCACGCCATGGCGATGGAACCCAAACCCCCCCGAGCCGAACACCTGCCGATCTGGATCGGCGGGCACTCCGAGCGCGCACTGCGGCGGGTGGGAGAACTCGGTGACGGTTGGCTGGCACCCGCAATGACCGATCCGGTGGTCGCACGGGATGCTCTGGCACGGATTGCGCATCATGCGGAACACGCAGAACGTGATCCCGCCGGGATCGGCCTGCAGCAGATGCTCGACGTCCCGCCCCGGGATGAGGCGGGAAAACGTTTCTATGCGGATCTGGATCAGGTGGAAGCCCGGGCCCTGGCCGTGGCCGAGATGGGTTTCGGATGGGGCGCCCTCAATGCCACCGCTATCTTTCAATCGGGTGCACGCAGCGTCGAGGCGATCATCGATACTCTGGCAGCCGTGCATGACAGGTTGCGCCGGGCGCTCGGCCCTTCGTCATGACCGGCACAGCAACCGGCCATTCAGAGGTTCCGGATATTGAGTGACGTTCGCGCGGCAAAGGCTGCTCCAATGAAGACACTCAGCAAGCCGATCCAGGTCACCGCCGAATGCCAGTCGAGCAGATCGGCGAGCACTCCGATCAGCAGGTAGAGCACCACACCCCAGGCTTCCAGCCCCGCGGACATCAGTGACATCACTGTTGCCCGGGCCGTGGAGGTGATTGCATGCTGCAGGGCGCTGGTGAGCGCTACCGATACCGCTCCCAGTACAAGAAAATAGATGGTCAGGGCCAGGGACATGAGATAAGGGGAACCGGTGAGCACGGCGGCGAGCAGGATGTGCGCGCCACCTCCTGTGACCGCGAGCTGGCGCAGACTGAATCCATCGAGCCGGTGTCCGAGTCCACCGCCGAGCGCAAACGCCCCCGCTGAGATGCCATACAGCACCCCGATTTCAGCCAGAGTCAGATTTCCGGTCTCGTCGAGGAGCAGCCCGACATATTCATCCAGGACCTGGGGGACGCCGACAAGAAACACGCCCATCGTGGCAATTCTGAGCAGATGGCGGTCACCACCGCTGTGACCACGCATATCCTCAAGCGCCGCTCGAAACGTGGCAGAAAGGCCCCCTGCTTCCACGCCCGTCTCCTGTGGATCAGCTTCCTGCAGCGCCGTACTCACCTTCGAATCCGGCGCGGGTATTGCAAACGCGGGTATTGCAAAGATGAGTAACGACGAGGCAGCGGGCGCAAGTGCAGAGAGCAGCAATGGCAACGTATAACCCTCTGTGGCCGCAAGTCCGCCGAGCGCCATGGCTAGGACCACACCCGCACCGCTGGCGGCGACCCCCCGGCCATAGTAGCGGCTGAACCGGGCGGCCTGCCCCTGCGCTTTGAGACAGTCGAACAGCAGCGCTTCGAGGGTGCCGCTGCGGATGGCACCGCCCAGACTCCAGAGCACGAAACCCAGGGCAAATCCGGGCAGCGTCGGCCAGAACAGCCACACCAGATAGCCACTGCCGCTCACCAGCGCACCGAATCCGATATAGAGTTTCCGGTTCAGCCGGTCGCCGATCACCCCCGAGGGAATCTCAAAGAGCAGCGCCGCCAGAGACCAGACGATGAACAGACCGGAGAGTTCGACCCCGGAGATGCCCGCCTCCTGCATCATGATGGCGTAGACCGGATAGATCAGAATCAGATCATCGAGAAAGGCCTGCGCCGGCCACAGCCAGGCCAGTCGTTTCACCGGCGATTGGGTTGGCGAACCCGGCACCGTGGCTGCCACAGGAATCCCGATCTCCCGCTGCGGCGAATCACAGCTGCAGTCGCAATGTATCGGGAGTAGACGTCAGCTCAATCCGGCGTCCCGGGCTCTTACGCCCACCTGCCCCTGCTCGCTGTACCGGCACGTCGATCACCGCGACAAGTTCGGATAGCTCTGCATGCTCAAAGCGGACACGGGTGTCCACACTCTCGAGGAGACCGGCAAGCGCGACCACATCGGCGCCGCGGACACTCAGGCTGGTCAGCGCGCCACAGATCGGGCTGGAAGTGCCCGGATGCGCACTGCCCTGCCAGTCGATGAAAAACGGCAGCCGGTTTCCGAAAGAATGTCCGTGTACAAACAGCAGGGACCAGTTCAGGCGCAGGCCCTGGGGCGTGATCCGGGCCATTTCGCGCGGACCGCGAACGCCCAGGCCCCGCGCCTTGAACTGCGCACCGAGCACCACCAGATCGTCACTGCCCGCAGCCCAGGTCACCAGTCCGCCCTGCTCGAGCCCGGACAGTCGCGCACCAAAGGAGACCGGCTCCGCCAGATCGGGATCCGGAGCAATGATCTCCAGGTAAGCGCCATCGTCGAAGGCCACCAGCGCATTACGGGTGCCGAGACCCGTATGCGCACCCCCAGCGATCGCCCGGATCTCGAGCAGACGCTCGATCTCTTCGATACCCGATTCAAGATCGGGGGCACCCCACATCAGATGATCTATCCGCATCCATCTCCCCTCAACATGGCGCACGGCGCTGGGTTATATTGCCTCACGCAGTGGCGGTGAATACCGGCCGCGACAGTTTAGGGGATTCGACAGCAGCGTGGAAAAAGGCATAACGGAGCAGCAACAGGGCAGCGATCCCGGCGCTTACTGGCGCGCCAA
This sequence comes from Pseudomonadales bacterium, assembly GCA_041395945.1. NCBI lineage: Bacteria > Pseudomonadati > Pseudomonadota > Gammaproteobacteria > Pseudomonadales > Pseudomonadales bacterium. The sequence continues at coordinate 412,109 of JAWKZN010000001.1, read as the reverse complement.
CCTGAAACTTGCGGGCGTGCTGCTGTCCATCTGGTTCCTGGTGTCCTTCGGATTCGGTATTCTGCTGGTAGAGCCGCTCAATCGAATCGACTTCTTCGGATTCAAGTTCGGATTCTGGTGGGCCCAGCAGGGCTCGATCTACGTATTTGTGGTGTTGATCTTCGTCTACACCGCACTGATGCAGCGTATTGATCGCCGCTACGGCGTGGATGCTGAGCAGGCCGATCCTGCAGATCGGACCCGTCAGGCCAGTGAGGATTCGAACTGACGTCTATGGATGCGACCCTGCTGACCTATCTGTTCGTCGGTGCCAGCTTTGCCCTCTATATAGGTATTGCCATCTGGTCCCGGGCCGCTTCGACCCGGGAATTCTATGTGGCCGGTGGACACGTGCATCCGATAGCCAATGGCATGGCGACTGCCGCAGACTGGATGAGTGCCGCCTCCTTCATCTCGATGGCCGGCATCATCGCTTTCATGGGCTACGACGGCACCGTGTATCTGATGGGCTGGACGGGTGGTTACGTGCTGCTGGCGCTGCTGCTTGCACCCTACCTGAGGAAATTCGGCGAGTTCACCGTGCCGGACTTCATCGGTACCCGCTACTACTCCAACACTGCCCGGGTGGTCGCGGTAATCAGCCTGGTCATCATTTCCTTTACCTACGTCGCAGGCCAGATGCGCGGAGTGGGTATCGTGTTCTCCCAGTTTCTCAATGTGGAGATCGAACTGGGTGTGGGAATCGGCATGGCCGTGGTGTTCATGTACGCGGTGCTCGGCGGCATGAAGGGGATAACCTATACCCAGGTGGCTCAGTACTGTGTACTGATCTTCGCGTACCTGGTTCCCGCAATCTTCATTTCGATGCTCATCACTGGAATCCCGGTGCCCCAGCTCGGTCTGGGTGCGAGCGTCGCTGATGGTTCAGGTGTCCCGGTACTGGAACGGCTGGATGCGACTCTGCTGGAGCTCGGCTTCGCGCCTTACACCGACGGCAACAAGAGCACCATCGATGTGTTTGCGATCACGATGGCGCTCATGCTCGGCACAGCGGGTCTGCCCCATGTGATCGTACGCTTCTTTACCGTACCCAGTGTGGCTGACGCCCGCCGTTCGGCGGGTTATGCACTGCTGTTCATCGCACTCCTCTACACCACCGCTCCCGCAGTCGGTGCATTCGCGAGACTCAATTTCATCGACACTGTGCACGATCATCCTTATGCCCAACTCGACGGCTGGTTCAGCAGCTGGGAAAACGTGGGTCTTATCGGCTGGCTCGACAAGAACGGCGACGGTGCCGTGCAGTACGCGCCGGGTGCACCGTTCGAGGGGAGGCCGTCCTTCGGCTCCGAACGGGGGGAACTCGGCCAGCGGATGATCATCAATACACCCACAGATTCACCCAACGAAGTCTATGTGGATCGGGACATCATGGTGCTCGCCAACCCGGAAATCGCCGCACTGCCCGCCTGGGTGATCGCGCTGGTCGCGGCAGGTGCAGTCGCGGCAGCACTCTCCACGGCAGCAGGTCTGCTGCTGGTGATCTCGACTTCGGTGTCCCACGACCTCATCAAGAACAGTTTCGCCCGCAACATTTCTGACCGGCAGGAACTTCTCTACGCACGCCTGGCAGCAGCTACGGCGGTGATCGTTGCAGGCTATCTCGGCATCGATCCACCCGGATTCGTGGCCGAGGTCGTGGCTTTTGCGTTCGGCCTGGCAGCCTCCTCGCTCTTCCCAGCCATTCTCCTGGGCATCTTCAGCAGGAAAATGAACAAAGAAGGTGCGATCGCCGGTATGGTGGTCGGTCTGACGTTCTCCTTTTGCTACATCGGCTACTTCAAACTCTGGGCACCCGATGCGAACATCTCTGCAAACTGGTGGTTCGGTATCTCCCCGGAAGGTATCGGCATGATCGGCGCACTGTGCAATTTCATGACCGCCGGTATCGTGAGCCGTTTCTTTCCTCCCGCTCCAGCCCGTATCCAGGGGCTGGTCGACAACATCAGAATTCCAAGAGGTGTCGCACCTCCAAACCCGCACTGACGAGGCGCTCCCTATGCCGAACATCCCAGCAATAATCCAGGACATCCATCATCTCTTCGGTCACGAGATCGGTACCAGCGACTGGATTCTCATCGATCAGAAAAAAATCGATCAGCATGCTGCAACCACCGGAGACGACAGCTGGATCCACACGGATCCTGAACGGGCGGCCAGCGAAACTCCTTTCGGAGGCGCCACCGCCCAGCCCTTCCTGCTCCTCGCCCATTTCACCGAAATGGCCAAAGCCGTGCACATCCCCATTCCGGGTGTGGTGTACAGACAGAATTACGGCTTCGATCGAGTACGCATCGTGCAACCCGTTGCTGCAGGTTCGAGAATTCGCGGTCGCTTCGAACTGAAGAAAGCAGAACCCAAGGGGCATCACGGTCTGCTCATCCATCTCGACGCTTCGATCGAAATCGAGGGGGACGATGTGGCGCCTGCGGTCGTGGCGGAATGGCTCGCCTACCTGCGCCTCGACGACTGAGAGGCACCCGGGTATGTACACCGATCAGGACCTGGACGCAGCCGTCGCCGCAGGCGTGCTGAACCGCCAGACCGCAGCCGCTTTCCGCAGTTTCCTTATTGAACGGCATCCCGCCAGCGGACCGGATGAGGAGGCCTTTCGCCTGCTCACGGGCTTCAACGATATCTTCGTCGCAATCGCCAGCGCCCTCCTGCTGGCGGCGGTCTGGTCGATCGGTGGATCCGTCGCTCAGGGATTCGCGGGCCTGTCCTGCGCAGCAGTATCCTGGGGACTGGCCGAATTTTTTGTGCGCAGACGCAGGATGGCACTACCCGGCATTCTGCTGCTCGTTGCCTTTGTGGGTGGCGTGTTCCAGTCCGGCCTGCACTTTGTGCCCGGGGAGCAGGCAGTTGCTGCCGCAGGGGTGCTGGCCGCCCTTGCCGCAGCCGGCCACTGGCTCCGATTTCACGTGCCCGTCACAGTCGCCGCCGGTCTGCTGGCACTCATCGTCGGCATACTGATCAGTGCCACTCTGGCATTCCCGACTCTGGCGAACTGGATCTCTGTGCTGACCTTTGCTGCGGGTCTCGCCACCTTCGCCCTGGCGCTGAAGTGGGATGCTTCGGACGTGCAGCGCCGTACCGGGCGATCAGATGTGGCGTTCTGGCTGCACCTGCTGGCAGCCCCGCTGCTGGTACATCCCCTGTTCACCGCCCTGCAGGCCTACGACCACGCCCTCGGCGCGCTGCAGGTCGGGCTGGTGGCCGGCATTTATGCTCTGATCGCCGTGATATCTCTGATGATCGACCGCCGCGCACTGATGGTGTCTGCGCTCGGCTATGTCCTCTATGCGTTCACCGCGCTCTTCAGCCAGACCGATCTGGTTGATCTTGGCTTCGCCAGCACGGCACTGCTCGTGGGCACCGCCCTGCTCCTGCTGTCCGCCTTCTGGCAGCGGGCGCGCGCTGTCAGCCTCGGCTGGCTTCCAGAGCAGATCCGCAGGCAGTTGCCACCGCTGCGCTGAGGTGAGTCAGCCGCCTGCCGACATCCAGGCGACGCAGATCAGTACCAGCGCACCCACACCACACAACCGCTGACCGCTGACACCGAGACGCTCGATCGGGAGTTGCGCTGCCACAATGCCTGCGCCAATACCACACGCAAAACCGGTGAAATGCGCCAGCACGTCTGTGCCTTCGTCGCCCACACCAGTGAAGGCCAGCATGGCGATGGCTGCAAACAGGGGCGCGAGCCCCCGCCGCCAGCCCCGACCGCGGAAGTAACCCCGGCGCCAGACGAAGGCGCTGCCAATGGCCAGTGCTGCGAAGGTGGCGGTGCTCGCTCCGATCGCCCGGAAGTCTTCAGGTCGCAGCCAGGCGTTCAGTCCGTTACCGAGTGCGCCGCTCAGCAGGATCAGCAGCCAGCCGAGTCCGGAACCCAGATAGCGGCCCACCAGCAGTCCAAACAAGGCTCCGAACAGGGAATTACCGACCAGGTGGGCTATGTCGCCGTGTAAGGTCAGCGCGGTGATTGTCCGCCACCATTCCCCGGCCATCACAGTGCCGGCCTCGAGCCGGCCGATACCACGCCAGTCCCAGCCGAACACCTGCGCCTGCTCCAGACTGGGCAGCGACCAGATGACGAGGAGGAAACCCAGTACGCCAATCCAGCCACTGTCGATCGGATCAACCAGTGTCGGCCCAGCCAGTTGCGGGCGGTTTTCAAGACTGTAGGTTTCCAGATGCGCGACCGCCCGGGGTGCATCGGACTCGGCGACCACCAGATACCAGTCACCGATATCCCGACGAATCTCGTGATCGATGTCCACGGCAGCCAGCACCAGACTGGCTTCACCGAGTGCACGCCTGGATCCGCCGCGACGGATCGTCCGCCAGACGACGTCTGTTGGAGTATTCATGGGAGTGATGTTACGCAAGCTGTGACCGGGCGGTACAGATTCAGTCTTTTCTCCAGAGCGACCGGAGCGACCGTCACCCTGGGATAATCGGGTCACCCTGGGCGCAATCGGGTCACAGAGTTCATTACGAAATATTGATCAAAAAGGTGATTCATGTAATATTGCGCGTCCTGGCAGAGGCCCCGATCTCAGCCAATACCTGCCATCAGGAGTCCACAGGGTGTCCCGGGAGCGAAGCCGACCCAGCGATGTGATCCTCGACATGCTGCGCAGCGCCCGCAGCCGGCGCCGCAGCGTGCAGTCGCTCATCGCCGCCGGCCGGCTCTTCGATCTCACCGAGAACACCATGCGGGTGACCCTCTCCCGGCTCATGGCCAGGGGCATAATCGAAAGCCCGGCCCGCGGTCTGTACCGCCTGGCAGACACCACGGATGCCCTGAATGACTTCGTCGAGCGCTGGCGGCTTGGGGACAAGCGGATGCGTCCCTGGACTTCCGGCCACTGGCTGTTCGCTCACCAGGCTCCGGCCTCCGGTACCAGCAACCCAGCAACCGGCGACACCGGGTCCAGCCTCTGGGCTCTGGATGCACTGGGATTCCGCGAAGTACAGACCGGCCTCCACGTGCGTCCGGATAACCTAAACCTGACCCTGGCCGGACTGCGTGAGCTGGCGCGCAGCATCGGCCTCGCCGGGACCACACTGCTGTTCTGCGGAACTCCGGAAACAGGTGCGGCTGAGAAGTGGCCGGAGCTGTGGAACCCCCGGCAGCTGGACAGGGACTACGGGAATGCCCTCGAGAGGCTCGAAGCGAGTACGGCCCGTCTGCCGGCATTGCCCCAGGAAGCCGCCTGTCTGGAGTGCTTCAGTCTCGGTGGTGAAATGATCCATCGTCTGGCCAAGGATCCGCTGCTGCCGGAGCAGTTCGTGAATGCCTCCGCCCGCACCAGGCTCTGGCGCCGGATGCTCGATTACGACGCACTCGGCAAGGAGATCTGGACCCGGGGCAGACAGGGCGCCATGGACCGCATGCCGCACCCTAAACTCGCCAGCGGCGTGTCTGCAGGTGCACGCTAAAAGGGCGGCCGGGGACGACATGGCACAGCAGCTGAACAACGAAAAGCTGCAGCAACGGACAATGCGCGAAAGCACTCAGGAGAAAGTTGAATGAACGTGAAGGACGTCCTCAGCAGCGAAGAGCTGGCACGAATCAGTCGTCGCAGCGATCTTCAGGCTGCCTGGCTGGTGGTCTGTAATTACGGCATCACCGCAGGCATCTTCGCGATGATGGCCCTCTGGCCGAATCCACTGACCATTCTGCTCGGTATCATTCTTCTCGGCGGTCGCCAGCTCGGTTTTGGCGTGATCGTCCACGAGTGTGGACATGGTACTTTCTTTGAAAATCGCAGGCTCAACGAATGGGTGGGCGAATGGCTTGCCGCCCCCCCGACTTTCAACAACATGAAAGCCTACGCACGCGGCCATCTCCGTCATCACAAGCTCGCCGGCACCCACGAAGACCCCGACCTGCCGAACTATCGGGACTATCCCATCGACAGGGAGCGCCTGCAGCGAAAAATCTGGCGCGACCTTTCCGGACAGACCGGATGGAAGCAGACCCGTGGTCTGTTCAAAGCCTTCCTGAATTTTTCCGGGCAGCATCCCGAACAGCGGCACGCCCTGGCCCGCGGTCTGGCTGTGAATGCGGCAATGCTTGCCCTGTTCATCTACATCGGCGCGGCCTGGCTGTACCTGGTCTGGTGGGTGGCGCTGCTGACGACCAACCGGCTGGTCAGTCGACTGCGCCAGATGGCCGAACATGCGGCGGTACCCGATCTCTACGACGCGGACCCGCGCAGCAACACCCGCACCATCGCCGCGAACTGGCTCGACCGGCTGGTGTTCTGCCCGCTTGGCGTGAGCTACCACCTTGAGCATCACATGCTGGCGTCGGTGCCGATCTACAACCTGCCGAAGCTGCACCGACTCCTGAAAAACCGTGGTTACTACGACGGTGTGCATTTTCCCGCCAACTACCGGGAGATGCTGCGGCTGGCGACCACGCCGACTCCTGCCACCGTCGGCGCCTGACCTGCAGCAGAAATGCCCGTCACAGGCCTCCAGCCCATGCTGGGACGGCTGCTCCTGCTGACAGGCGCATGCTGCGTCGCCGCTCTGCTCTGGCCGATCCCGACAACCCCGGCAGCGCCGGAGTCGATGGACGATCGACTCCTGGCAGGAAAACGTGAATACCTGCGGGACCTCCAAACTGGTGCCCAGTCCACGGGCCCCAACGTCCTGCTGATTCTGGCTGACGATCTGAGCCCCTATGACCTGTCATCGAACGGCGCGTCCGGCATCCCGACTCCCAACCTGGACGCCCTCGCTGCGGGTGGAGTGAGTTTCGACAATGCCTATGCAAACGCCGCTATCTGCGCGCCCTCCCGCGCTGCCCTGCTGACTGGCCGTTATCAGAACCGCTTCGGCTTCGAATCCCAGCCGATGCAGCGTTACGTCCGCAATCTCGGCGAGTACCTCGGCTTCCGCTATCTGATCGACACGGACGCCATGCGTCCCTTCCTGCAATCCAGCTATCCGGACACCACCCAGCGCAGCCGGCAGGGCCTGCCGGCGGGTGAAATTTCCCTGGCAGAAGTCTTCGCGGCAAAAGGCTATGCAACCGGCATCTTCGGCAAGTGGCATCTCGGCTACGGTCCATCCAATGGGCCCGGGCATTTCGGCTTTCAGACCCGGTACGGATTCCGGGAAGCCTTCACTCTTTATGCGCTTCCCGGCACACCGGACATCATCGATCACACACAGGATCTGTTCTGGGAGCGCCACATCCGGGACATGGGGCGGGACGGACCTTCCCGGATTACCCGCAACGACGAGCCAATCGAGGAAGACAGATACCTCACCGACGCAATCGTCGAAGAAACCCGCCACTTCATCATCGAAGCGGGAAATCGCGGTCAGCCTTTCTTCGCCTATGTGCCTTTCAGTGCACCACACACGCCGTTTCAGGCCCGCAGCGAGGACTACGAAGCCATCGACCCGGGTCTTGACCGGAACCATCGGGTGTACGCGGCGATGATCCGTCGTCTGGACCGGGGTGTTGGCGAACTGGTGAACGCACTTGCGGAACGGCAACTGCTAAACGATACCCTGATCATCTTCTCCAGCGATAACGGCGGTGCAGACTACACCGGCGCAACCGGCAACGGTCCCCTGCGTGGCGGCAAGTTCACCCAGTTCGAAGGCGGCCTGAGAGTACCGCTGATCATCTACCACGCCGGCACTCTGGCAGCTCGAACCGACCCGCGCCCGGTGCTGTTGAGCGATCTGTTTGCGACCCTGTTGAGTCAACTGGATGTCCGGGCCAGCACGGACCGGGTCTATGACTCGGCGGATCTCCTCGGCAGGCAGCACCACACTGAAACCGCAGCTGCGCAGCGCATGCTGTTCTGGCGCAGCGATTTCAATCGGGCAGTGCGCGACGGTCGCTGGAAACTCCTCGAAAACCGCAACTCACATCAGGTACTGCTCTTCGATCTGGACAAAGATCCGGGCGAGCGTCTGGATCTCTCGGCACGGGAACCGGATCGGGTACGCGTGCTGCTCGAGGCACTGGATGTCTGGGAGCAGGACATGCAGCCGGCCCGCTGGCCCAGAGTGATGGACTACGAATTCACCGACGAATCGGGGTCGCACTGGTTCGCGATCTAGTGCAGCTCGATCGGCACACCTGCGGTAGTCCACTGGTCGTGCTACAGGTGCGTTGCCTGACCCGCCACCACATACCAGCTCACAAGCAGACCGCAGATGATCGCACCCGTTTCCGCCCTGCCCGTTCTGCGCCAGGCGAATACGGAAACTATCGCGGTGAGGCTGAGCACCGGCAGGAACTGGATCGCCACTATCGTGAACAGCGGATCCACCGGCGGCAGGTGACCGCTCGCAAACAGATAAAAATAACAGCCTGCGACCAGCACGAAGAGGCCACCGATGCTGGCCACGACGGTCGAGACATACTGGCCGAGCGCCGACCCGGTCGGGGCCAGGCCACGCAGCCAGATACGCTGACTGACATGGAAATAGGCGGTGAAAGGCAGTACATAAGCCAGAAACACCGGAAAATGGTGAGCGGCCATGGGTTTCAGTGCAACCACCCAGAACCGCAGATCGGTTTTGAACAAGACATCGGACAGCACCACGGCAAGGTATAAACACAGTGTGGACAGCACCGCGACGGACGCTGCCCGTGGCCAATTCGCGGAAGGTTCGAGCGCGGCAGAAGCGAACCTGGCTTGTTCGACTCTGGCCTTGCGACGCACGAAAGCGTCTGCACCCAGCACGATGAGTCCGTTGCCGAGCGCCCAGATCAGAATCTGATTGGTTACACCCTGGGGGAACAGCGCATTGGCCGTGAACAGTGCGCCCAGCCCGGTGAGCGGATAATAGGTCAGGGCGGGAATCGCGGCGGCCAGCGCTGCACTCGACCACCAGCCACCCGGCAGTGCTGCCGGTGGCACCCCGGCCAGCCGCTGAAAGGCCGGCATCCCCAGGATCAGCTTGCAGCTGCCCAGCAGCACCAGCATTCCGCCGATCAGGGCAATCAGGGTACCGAACTCCTTCCAGTGCCAGATCTGATCCGCAGAGTCGAGTTGTGTACCACCGGACAGCGTCATCGCCATCCAGTCGACCGTGTCGCCTATGGCTTCACCGGAGAGGTGATCGCCTGGATGAGTGGTATCGGGAATCGTCAGCCAGCGTGCGGTGCCTTGTTCTATGGAGCCGTAAAGCTGCTCCGGGACCACGGGTGCCTCTGTCCCGAACACGGCCCGCAGCTTTTCACTCTGCCCGACGTCTGCCGCATCAGCCACGCCCCACATGAGTGGGGCGAACTCATCGTAGCGGCTGAATATCACACCGAGATTACGGGGAAATTCCGGGGTTCCGACCGGGACAAACCCCGGACCTGTCGAGGATCCCACCAGTGCCAGTGATCTGTAACCGTCCGGTTGATCGGCGGCTGCCGCCAGGCTGGTCCAGCCTCCCATACTGTGGCCCTCGAGGCCGATCTGACTGGTGTCGACAAAAGGCAGCCCGCGCAGGTAGCGCAATCCCGCCGGACCGCCGAATCCTGCGCCGAAGGCAGGACCTTCGCTGAAGCCATGACCGGTCTGATCGATGGCCAGCACCACATAACCGCGCCGCGCAAATTCTATGGCGAAGCCGCTTTGTGTTTCACGGGAATTGATGTAGCCGTGCACGGCCAGAATACCCGGCGCCGGAGAGGCCGGCGTTGCATTCGCGGGTCTGTACAGCAGTGCGGACAGGTGCCTGCCGCTTTCGTATTCGAAGCGCACATCTTCGATGTCGATCCCGCCGGTGGTCTGAATGAGGTGTGCCAGACTCCCACCGAGAACGATAAGTACCCATCCGGCGATTGCCAGCTTTGCCTTGTTATACATTGCCGTCCCCATGAAGTCGGCAGAGTATAGCCGCGCGCCCTTTTGCACGCTGAACTGCAGCGTTTGGCCGACGGGCGGACATCCACAGTGCCGGATGCGGCCCTATACTGATGGAAATGGTCACAGGGGCATTCGGATGAGCGCCTACCAGCACCTGATCGGACAGTCTTTCAACCGCAACGGTACCCGCTTTACCGTGATCAAATGCGAAGGGGCAACCGTGATTGCCGGTTTTCTGCACCAGGGCCGCCTGCAGCGCATGCTGGTTCCACTGGGCGATGTGCTGAAATCTCTCGACGTGACAGAGATTGAAATGACCGAATTGCCCACCGTGCCGCGGGAAGACAATCTCCGTCCGGTCACCAGTCGCTGACTGCTACCCGCCAAACAGCGTGAATCGGGCGGCTTCGATGATGCGGACGACAGCGGGATGCTTCAGTTTGCGTTCAGGAGAAATGGCGAAGTAGTTTTCCAACACACCTTCAGCCTCTCCTACCACGCTGGCGTGATAGGTTCGCTCGATCTCACCGGATATGGCTTCCGGCGCGGGAAACACTCCTATGCCTGCCTCACCGAACGCCTTTAACAACGCGCTGTCGTCGAACTCGGCTACCACCCGCGGCAGGATGCCGACACGCTCGAACCACTCATCCAGTCTCCGTCGGAGCGCACTGGAATGCATGGGCAGCAGCAGCGGTGCGGCGTCCAGCGATGCCGGAAAACCTTCCGCATAACGCGGCCCCAGGCCTGCCCCCGCAAAAAACGAGATTTCACTTTCTCCCAGCGCGTGGTTGTAGGCCTTCACATTCAATCCTGTCGGTATCGGGCGATCGGAAAGCACCAGATCGAGCCGGTGGACGGCGAGATCCCCGAGGAGCGTTTCCAGATCTCCCTCCCGGCAGATGACCCGAAGCGGCTCTTCGAGCTGCAGAGCCGGTTCGATGATGCGGAACGCAATCAGCTTCGGAATCGAATTGACGATCCCGACATTGAGCGCCACCGGCCTGCCCGCGCCACCCGCCTTCACTCTGGAGCTGAGTTCCACTCCGAGTGAAAAAATCTCCTCCGCATACTGGTTCACCAGGGCTCCGGTTTCCGTCACCTGCAGCCCGCGACCCACCCTCTGCAGCAGGGGTTCACCCACCGACTGCTCCAGCAGTTTCAGCTGGCTGCTGATGGTCTGAGGCGTGAGATGCAGGGTTTCGGCAGCGCGGGCGATGCTGCCCTCTCTGGCAACGGTCCAGAAGTAGAGCAGGTGGTTGTAGTTCAGATGTTTCATGCTGAGTCGACTGCCTGTGTTGACCAGGGAAGACGCGGGGAAATCTAACACATCGAAAATATCTGTGTATAAGTATCAAATATTCGAATTGAACGAATTAATGGCAGGGATAAGACTGGCATCCTTTTCACAGGTGTGGAGCTGGAAATGGGTGAGCTGAGATCGATCAACACCGCCGCCGGGACAAACCGGGTAACTGCTGCAGCGGTCCCCGCCGCCAGTCGCGATTTCTCCGCTCAGATCGCGCCGGGGGAGCGTCCGGTCCTGCGCAACACCTACCGTCTGCTCGCCATGACCCTGGGTTTCAGCGCCCTGGTTGCGGGGGTGTCCGCCGCTCTCGGTGCACCAGCACCCGGCATCCTCCTGACGCTTGCCGGCTATTTCGGGCTGCTGTTTCTGACCTCCCGCCTGCAGAACAGCGGCTGGGGTCTGGTCAGCGTGTTCGCTCTGACCGGCTTCATGGGCTATACCCTCGGCCCCATTCTCAGCGCCTACCTCAGCCTGCCCAATGGCGCGACGCTCGTGACGACGGCCATGGCCGCCACCGCCGCTGTGTTCGTCGGCCTGTCGCAGTATGTCCGATCGGGCCGAGCGCCAAACATCCGCTCCTACGGTACGTTTCTCTTCGTCGGCGTGCTGACGGCCTTCGTGCTGGGTCTGGCAGCCATCTTCTTCCAGCTCACCGCACTGTCCCTGGCGGTTTCGGGTCTTTTCGTGCTGCTGATGAGTGGACTGATCGTCTACCAGACCCAGGCAATCATCGACGGCGGTGAAAGCAACTACATCATGGCCACCGTCACCCTGTTTGTGGCGATCTACAATCTGTTCCTGAGCCTGCTGCAGCTGTTCGGCTTCTTCGGTGCGGACGATGCCTGAGTCCGTTGCGCGCCTGGGCATCCTCGGCGCGGGCCAGCTGGGTCATCTGCTCTGTGCCGCCGCCCGGAAGCTGAACGTCCGGACCATCCTTGTCGGCGCCGGCCCGGACGATCCGGTGGGTGGCAGCCCGGACGAAACCCTCTATGCGTCCTGCATCGACCTGAAAATTCTCCAGGACCTGGTGTCCCGGGTGGACGTGATCACTTTCGAAAAGGAAGCCATACCTGTGAATGCGCTTGAGTTTCTGATCCAGGCCGAACAGGCGGGTCAGGTAGCGGTGCATCCCAGTCCGCGCATTCTGCTGATGCTGCAGAACAAGGGGCTGCAGAAACGCTGGTTGAGCGATCAGGCGTTTCCGACTGCACCATTCGAAATTCTTGCGCCGGAAACAGCGAACCTGTATCCACAGATCGAACGCTTCGGCCTGCCTCTCGTGCAGAAGGCCCTGCAGGGTGGTTACGACGGACGCGGCGTGCAGATCCTGCGGACACAACAAGAGTGCGGAAATTTCTGGACAGGGCCCAGCCTCATCGAGCAGTTCGTAGCAGACAGGCGGGAACTCGCGGTGCTGGTGGCACGCAACGCCCAGGGTGAGCTGCGCAGCTATGCGCCGGTGGAACTGCGTTTTGATACTACCCGTAACGTGCTGGATCTCGCCCAGGCTCCCGCAGACATCGACGCTTCCATTACCCGCGAAGCTCTGCAACTGGCAGAATGCGTGATCTCACGGCTTAGAGGAATCGGCGTGTTCGCGGTGGAGATGTTTCTCACGGACGACAACACCCTGCTCATCAACGAAATCTCACCCCGCGTACACAACGCGGGGCATCACACCATGGAATCCTGCCTGACCTCCCAGTTCGAGCAGCACGTCAGGGCGGTCTGCGGGCTGCCGCTCGGCGCCACGGAACAATCCATGCCGGCAGCAACGCTCAACCTGCTCTGTACACCACTGCTAGCACCCCTGTGCGAAACAGGTACCCGGGGTTACCCCATCAGTGAGGCAGGCCTGTTCCTGCACTGGTACGGAAAACGACAGGCCAGGACGGGTCGCAAACTGGGGCACCTCACCTGCCTGGATACCAGCACGGCTGAAGCAGCCCTTCGTGCCGGCGTGGCAGCGCGGCGTCTGGGCGAGTTCGCTGAGGGTCTTTCGCCATGACCATCCGTGTCGGCATCGTGATGGGCAGCGACTCAGATCTGCCGGTCATGGAAAAAGCCGCCGAGGTGCTGTGCGAACTCAAGGTGCCCTACGAACTGGATATCGTCAGTGCCCACCGGACACCCGATCGGCTCTTTGAATATGGTCGCGAAGCCGAAGGGCGCGGCCTGCGGGTGATCATCGCCGGCGCCGGCGGCGCCGCCCACCTGCCCGGCATGATGGCCGCGCTCTGTGTGCTGCCGGTGATCGGCGTTCCGATCAGCGCCACCTGCCTCGAAGGCGAAGACGCGCTTTTATCCATCGTGCAGATGCCTGCCGGCGTTCCAGTCGCCACCGTGGCGATAGACAACGCCACCAACGCCGGAATTCTCGCGGCACAGATACTGGCCACTGCAGACGACGCCCTGCGCCTGCGGCTCCACGATCACAGGCAGTCCCTGGCAGACCGGGTCGTTGCAAAGTCTTCAGCCGTCTCGCGCAGCGGCTGAAGCATTGGAATCCCTGTTTCTCACGAACCTGGCCTCTCCCCCGCTGCTGTTCTTCTTTCTCGGCGTCGCAGCCGTGCTGCTGCGTTCCGATCTCGAGATTCCCACAACCATTGCCAAGGCGCTGTCGCTGTATCTGCTCTTCGCCATCGGTTTCAAGGGCGGTGTCGCGCTTGCAGCCAGCCCGCTGGATGCCAGCGTAGGTCGCGGGCTGACAGCCGCCTTCGGACTTTCGATCGTCGTTCCCATCTATGTCTTCTACCTGATCCGCCGGAAACTGCCGCTCGCCGATGCCGCCGCAGTAGCTGCCACCTATGGCTCCATCAGCGCCGTGACCTTTGTCACGTGCACCAGCTATCTGGATCTGAACAATGTCCCCTGGAGCGGTTACCTGGTCGCAGCCATGGCGCTCATGGAGTCTCCAGCCATCATCATCGGCATCCTCCTCTATCGACTCCACAGCGACAGAGCGGCTGCAGGCAGCAGCGGAGGGCTGGACTGGCGCGAGCTGTTGCGCGAGTCCTGCCTGAATGGATCCGTCTTTCTGATAATCGGCAGCATGATGATCGGTTTTGTCGCCGGACCCAGGGGTGTAGGCCAGCTTCATCCCTTCGTCAACGATCTGTTTACCGGCCTGTTATGCCTGTTTCTTCTGGACATGGGCATCGTGGCCACCCGAAGGCTCCAGGATCTGCGCAGCGCCAGGGATCGGATTGCCATTCTGCCGCTGGCAGGTTTCGCCCTTGCACTGCCGATGGGCAACGCACTGCTGGCGGGATCCATCGCCTGGTCGCTGGGCTTGAGCGAAGGCGACGCGCTGCTGCTGACCATCCTCGGCGCCAGCGCCTCCTACATCGCTGTACCCGCTGCGATGCGGCTTGCCCTGCCGGAGGCGAATCCCAGCATCTACCTGCCGATGTCCCTGGCCATCACTTTCCCGCTGAATCTGACACTCGGCATCCCCATCTACCATCAGGCGCTGCGATGGGTGCTGGGTTGATCGGGCTGTCAGTGCCGCATTCACTCCACTGTTCTTACTTCAAAGTCCCGGTAGGGGTTCATCATGAAAGCCTGCAAAAGAATTGAAATAGTCATCGAACAACCCCTCGCCAGACGTATGGCCGATCTGCTCAGTGACCTCGGTGCACCCGGCTACACCATCATCCAGCAGACAGGCGGCCGTGGCGATCGGGGTCTGCGCCGCGCCGACGAGCCTACGGGCACTTCCAGCAACTGTGTGTTCATCATCGCCTGCGAGACGGAAGATGCGATGACACGAATCATCGAAGGTGTCCGTCCGCTGCTCTCCCGATCCGGCGGCATCTGCCTGGTATCAGACGCGATGTGGGTAAGGCACTGACGCAGCACGGGGCTGGTGAACGGCAGCGCATTCCAGCGCTGCACTGTAGAAATGCGTATTGCTGCGCGCTAGTGGCATCGATGCCGATAGGTGACAATGTTCCCGGGGCGGGAGCATGGCGCTCGCGGCCTGACTGATCGACAGCAACCGGACGGAGAAATTCAGTGAGTGAACCCTACGATCTGAGCAACCGGTTCGTCACCGCGAATGCTCTGCAGTTTCACATCGCGGTGGATGGTGACCCGGCTGCACCTACCCTCGTTCTCGTCAACATGGCGAGCCACAATCTGACCTGCTGGGAACCCGTAATGCCCGGACTGCTGGAGCACTTCCGGGTCCTGCGTTTCGATATCCGCGGTACCGGGAAGAGTGGCTGGGGTGCAGATGACGCCTTTACTTTCAGTCAGTACGCGGACGATCTCGCGGCCATTATGGATGCCGTGGCTATCTCACAGGCTTTCGTAGTGGGCGTGGCCTACGGTGCTCGAACTGCCGCCCGCTTCGCGCTGAAGCACCCGCAGCGGCTCACGGCGCTCGGGCTTTTCGATGTTTCACTTACCCCGCCAGTCGAACAGTCCGGCCAGCGAGCGCTCGCGGAAGAGGCCCGGAGCCTGCTCCTTAAAGCCGGTGAGCCCATGGTGGCAACGCGGAAATCCTGGCGTTTTTACGAGAACCGGGAAGCGGCACTCAAGGCCCACACCGCTCATCAGGGTGAGCCGGATCTCTCCGAGTCACTGGCTGGTGTGAGCGCACCGGTGCTGATTGCCTGTGGCCGCCAGGACATGAATCTCGCCGAAGCGCAGCGCATCGCAGCGGCCACGCCCGGCAGCAGCTTCGAAATCATGGAAATGACCGGACACGGTTCCCCATTTTTCCGCCCGGGACTGTTCGTCTCCCTGTTGCATGAGTTCGCAGAACAACATCGGCTTCCCGATACCCGGCAAAAGGCGTAGCACCGCTCGAAGGCAGGTCTCAATCAGCCGGGTTGCAATTCTCGAGGGAACTGACGCTCAGGGATTCAGTTCGAGCACCCTGCCATCGAGACCGGCCGGGGTTTCAATGCCCAGCAGATCAGCGAGGGTCGGGGCCAGATCGATACTGTGCGCGGGCGTCAGATCCTTTCCCGCACTCACACCGGCGCCATAAAAGAGCACCGGCACCGATCGATCCTGAGCGTAGACGGAACCGTGTGTGGTCCCCTCATCGCCGATGATGCAGTCCGGATGGAGTTGCAGAAACAGATCACCGCTGACACCCGGCACCACGGAATTGTGCAGCAGTCGTGCCACCTCATCCTGGCTCTTTTCGAGTTCTGCCAGAGTCCATGCTTTCATCACACCCGGGGTACTTTCGAGAATCTCGATCAGACTGGCGAGCACCGCCTCGGCGTCGAGGTTCTCCTGCGCCACATAGGCAGGGTTTACATAGACCTGACCGTCGCCGAACTGCACCAGTTCTGTGGGGGCATCGAACGGAAAGGTATGTCGCCAGTATATTCTGCCGTAAACACCCGCGAGCAGTCGCCAGATCGACATCCGGCTTCCCGGCACGGGACAGCGATTCACACCCCTGGCAAGCGTCCATTCAGGCAGTTCGGTAATGCCATGATCCGAACTGAGCGCTACCACGTAGCGATCGCTACCTATCCGTCTGTCGAGAAAATCCAGGAATTCCCCGAGCCGGAAATCCAGACGCCGCAGAGCATCCTCGGCTTCCGCGCTGAAGGGTCCATAGAGGTGGCCGACGGTATCGGTCGCAGATAACGACACCGCCAGCAGATCCAGGCTGTCCCCCGAGCCGAGCTGCTCGCTGACGACAAGCGCCTGCGCAAGATCCAGTGTGATTTCATCGAGATAGGGCGACTGGGAAATCTGCCGACCTGCCTCTTCACCTGCAGCGAGCGGGTGACCACTGACCCTGCCGTTTTCCTCCGACTCTCCGGGAAAATCATCCACACGATGCGAGCCTGCCGCGTGCTCCCAGCGAGCCGGCAGGCGACCTGCGAGCGTGGAATTGAAGGCCTTCAGGTAAGCGGGCATTTCCCGGGTGTAGTAGCCGCTGGTCGTGAAGACCGCCTGATCCGCATCGAACCAGTACGCGCCGTCCGGTGCCCGCCCGCCCATCATGATCGATGAGCGGTCCTTGCCACCGACCGAAAAGACTCTGCGCGCCGGATCGGCAGCCTTAAGCCAGTCTCCGAGCCCGTCGACCTTGAGCAGCCCCGGCGAGCGACCGTCTGTGCCACCAAGCACTCGGTGCGCGGGATCATCGTCTTCGACACAGTAGCGGGTACGCCAGTTTTCGCGGTCGACATAGGTGTTTCCGGGAATGCCAGCGCGACCCGGCTGCATGCCGGTGATGAGGGACGCATGACCCGGGCAGGTATTCGTGAGCCCGTGATCCAGACTGCTGTTCATGAAGCGCCGGCCGTTGTGAACGAGCCGTCCCAATCCGCCGGAGAGCGCATCGGTCAGCCGCTCATTGGTCAGCTGATCGATGGCGATCACCACTGCAAGGGCTGGTGCCTGTGCCGCAACCGCGGGAGCATCGAGCCACAATGCAGCCAGCAGAACGACGAGCCTGAGCCTGGTGCGCATGGGTGGTCTGTACATTCGCCGATGGTACGCATCGTATCAGTGCGCCGTCGAGCCAGGCACTCCTTCTGATTCGCCATCAGCGGATGCGTGGATCCACCGGGCCGCCGCCGGTGTCAGCTTCCTGCCGGTCACGGTGCGTGTCCGCAGCAGCCTCTGTTGACACCGCTTCGCCTGCCCAGCGGTTGTCGCCGGGGTCCCCGTCCGGCCAGTCCGCGAAGGGGAAAGGTCGGTCTTCAGAATTGAATGTCTCAAACTGCAGGATCTGCCGGACATAGTTCCCCAGGTTGTACCCGAACCGCAACGCCGGCTCATTGGCGCGGCGCGTGAAAAGAATTGTCAGAAACTGAAAGATCACCACCAGACCCAGGACGATTTCTGCGACGCTGTACGCGATCACAAAAAACAGCATGTACAACGCCCGCATCCACAGATCCCGACTGGTCAGTCGCTCTTTCATTTCAGCATCCATTTTTTTAACTCCTGTCGGTAGGTGACAGTTTACCGAGCAAGATCGGTACCATGATATTTTTCTATTAATATCAACTAGTTATCGCATAGGAGTTAGCGCCGGGGTGGTGCATTGCACCAACATTCGGTGGGAACACACAGGACGGGCTTTCACACAGCCGGGGCACGGGCGCTCAGTAGTGAGGGGGCGGGGGCTCCGGTGGCTGATCAGCCACTTCAGAATCTTCGCCGATCCGCTCGATGAGTGACTGCAGCATCTGTTCCAGCAGATCCAGGCGCTCCTGCTGCCTGACCAGGGCCTCATTCAGGCTGGCGATGGTGTCTTCCTGGAACTCCACCCGGGACTCGATAGCGTCGATGCGGGTATCCGACTTCATCTCTGACCTGCCTGATCGGAGCCGTCCAGCGGTTCGAAATCCGCGAGGTACTGTTCGAGTTCGTACAGTCCCCGGGTGCGTTTCAGGTCAGGGTACAGTTTGTACCACCAGGTATAGTTCAACGCGACGCCACCCGGCACCGGCAGAGGCAGCGCGAAATTTCTCAGTGATCGATCCGTGACCACACAACGGCTGAACTCCCCCTCGTCATCTTCGATGCACACTCTGTACTGCGCTCGTCGGCCGCTGTCCCGGGTATTATCCAGGTCCATGCGCACCCGTCGCCGCACACCGTCTTCTTCCACATACAGATAATTGCGATCAACCACCGAGCGGTCGATTGCAACCTGCAGGCGGCGCTCTCCGGTAGAGGGTTCTTCAAGACCGTGCAGCAGCAGGAAGTGTCTGGAGGTAGGGCGGAGTCTGCCGGTACAGGCACGATTCGTGACCTGCAGATCGAAGCGAGCCGTCCAGCGCAGCGCGTTCGTTTCACCCTCAGTTCTGCCCGCGGTCTCGAAGGATTCCAGTGCCCCGATCTTCGTACCACACCCTCTCCCCAGCAGATCCAGCCTGTCGTCCAGGGCACGACCCGACTCGTTGCGATAGAAAGCCACTGCGGGTCGAGAATCCGCAGCAACATCCAGCTCGAGAAGGATGTTGATCAGCGGATCTGCATGCACGGAACAGTCGCGTACACGGTCGTCACAGGGGTTGAAGTTCAGATCGTCGTCCGGAGCGGGGGTGAGAGCGGAGGCAAAGCTACCGACATGCAGACCCAGATAGGGGTTCATTGCGGCGTAACGTCCGTCGAGACTGCCACCGTACGCCGCACCGACACACAGAGGCAGAGCGATGACAACCCATCGACAGCCCCTCAACCATTCCTCGCTTTGGCTTCCCGACGCCGTGCGTGCAGCACGGGTTCGGTATACCCGCTGGGTTGTTCAATGCCTTTCAACACCAGATCACAGGCTGCCTGGAAAGCGATGCTGGCAGCGAAATCCGGCGCCATCGGCCGGTAGGCGGGATCATCGGCGTTCTGTGCGTCCACCACCCCCGCCATGCGCTCGAGAGTCTTCACCACCTGATCACGGCTGCAGA
This sequence comes from Pseudomonadales bacterium, assembly GCA_041395945.1. Lineage (NCBI taxonomy): Bacteria > Pseudomonadati > Pseudomonadota > Gammaproteobacteria > Pseudomonadales > Pseudomonadales bacterium. Next base: position 392,499 of record JAWKZN010000001.1, on the reverse strand, counting down.
TACCGTGATGCAGCCAGTTGGCGATGTGCTGACTTGAAATGCGCAGTGTTGCCCGGTCTTCCATCAATCCCACATTGTTGATGTCCGGAACTTTGGAGCACCCCACGCCCTGATCGATCCATCGCACCACATAGCCGAGAATGCCCTGGGCATTGTTGTCGAGTTCTGCCTGCACTTCCGCCGCGCTGAGGTTGCGACCCGCCAGCAGGGGGATACGCAGAATGTCGTCCAGGCTGGCCGGGGCACGTTTGCTCAGTTCTTCCTGCCGGGCGGCGACATTCACCTGATGGTAGTGCAGGGCATGGAGGGTTGCCGCGGTCGGCGACGGTACCCACGCGGTATTCGCACCCGCCATCGGATGAGCCGACTTCACCTCGAGCATTTCCTTCATCTCATCCGGCTTCGGCCACATGCCTTTACCGATCTGCGCCACACCGCGGAAGCCAGTGCTCAAGCCGGCGTCGACATTGGCGTTTTCATACGCCTGGATCCAGGGTTCCTGTTTGATCGCATCCTTCGGCAGCACCGCTCCTGCCTGCATGCTGGTATGGATCTCATCCCCGGTGCGGTCAAGAAAGCCGGTGTTGATGAACACGATCCGGTCTCTGGCGACTTCTATGCAGGCGCGCAGATTAACCGTGGTACGGCGCTCCTCGTCCATGATGCCGACTTTCAGCGTGTTGCCCGGCAAACCCAGCATCTTTTCAACCTCGGCGAACAGCTCGCAGGTCAGGGCTACTTCCTCAGGACCATGCATCTTCGGTTTCACGATATAGACACTGCCGGTCCGGGAATTGCGGAATTCACCCTTGCCGTTGAGATCGTGCATCGCGGCGAGCACCGTCACCGCGGCATCGAGAAAACCTTCGGGAACTTCTTCCCCCTGGCTGTCCAGCACCGCGTCTGTGGTCATCAGATGGCCGACATTACGGACGAGCATGAGACTGCGACCGTGGAGCCGGACGGGATTACCGGTGACCCCCGTGTAAGTACGGTCGGGATTGAGCCGCCGCCGTACCATGGTGCCGCCTTTGCTGAACGATTCTTCCAGGTCGCCCTTCATGAGGCCGAGCCAGTTTGCATAGACGACGGCCTTGTCTTCCGCGTCCACCGCGGCCACCGAGTCCTCGCAATCCTGGATGGTGGTGATCGCGCTTTCGAGAACCACGTCTTTGACACCGGCGGGGTGCAGCGCACCCACAGGGTGTTTGCGATCTAACTGTATCTCGATGTGCAGACCGTTGTGCACGAACAGCAGCACGCTGGGATCGTCTTCGCCGACAAAACCAACGAATCGCTCGCTGTACTCCAGGCCTGTGTTACCACCATCCGCAAGAACCGCGCGAAGTTGACGCCTGCCACCCGCGTCGCTGCCGATACCGTAGGCCACCACATCGGCGTGCTTCGCACCTGCAAGCGGGATGGATGCGTCGAGAAATTCCGCCGCCCTGGCAACCACCAGCTCACCACGAGCCGGATTGTAACTGCTGCCCTTCTCCCGACCCGGAGTCTCCGGGATCACATCTGTGCCGTAGAACGCATCATACAGACTGCCCCAGCGGGCATTGGCCGCGTTGAGCGCAAATCTCGCATTCATCACGGGCACCACAAGCTGGGGTCCCGCGATGCGAGCAATCTCGTCGTCAACGTTGCGGGTCCGGATGGTGAAGGGGGCCGGCTCCGGGACCAGATACCCGATCTCCTCGAGGAAGGCCCTGTAGGCGACCGGATCGAAAGCCTTACCACGACGCTCGAGGTGCCAGCGATCGATGGCAGACTGAATCTCGTCTCTGCGTGCGAGCAGAGTCCGATTGCTGGGCCCCAGTCTGGTCAGCAGCGCCTCGAATCCGGACCAGAACTGTTCCGCCCCTATCCCAGTACCCGGCAATATGCGACGGGAAATCAGCGTATCGAGTTCGGCGGCAACACTGAGGCCTCCATGTTTTACTCTGTCGCTGGTCGTCATGGGCTGCCCCCTGGGTGAAAAAGCCGCTAAGTATAGCCGCAGGTGTCGAGTGTGCCAGCCGCAGGATCGACCGGACACTCCGATCACGCGTCTTTGACAACCGATTCAGTCACTCGATCCACGCGCTGGCGAGGCGGCGTGACGGTGCCCTCAGAAGAGGTATGCTGGCAGAAGCCAGCTTGGCGAAGGATATTGAACATTGAACGTTGAACCCCTGAGCCCCACGATTGGTGCCGAGGCAGGCGGCTGCAATCTGCGCGCACTCGTTCACCACCAGTTCGCAGGGCTGCGCCGTGCTTCCGCCCGCCACCAGGTGCTGCCGCTGCTGCTGTCACTCCTGCTGCACGGTTGCGGTAACGGGAGCGGATCTGCGGGCGGATCTTCCACGATCCCGGTGGATCTGATCCTTCACAATGCTCAGGTACTGACCATGGCAGCGGTCCCAGAAGACCCTGCCCCAGGCTCGACTGACGCTACGGTGACCGCTGTTGCTGTGACCGATGGCCGGATCGTCGCTGTAGGGGATGAGAGCCTCCCGGATCGCTACCAGGCCGTCCGCAGCGAAGATCTCCAGGGTCGGACCCTGATGCCGGGTTTCATCGATTCCCATATTCACATCAGCGGCAACCCGGTCCACTACATCGATCTGACCGAGGTCGAATCGGTAGCTGAGATCCGCGAGCTGGTTGCACGGAAAGCGTCTGTCGTGGGATCGGCTAACTGGATCACCGGCTACGGCTGGTCCGAGGACGAACTCGAAGAGCAGCGCCGGCCGGAGCGGTCAGACCTCGACGCCGCCGCACCCGGGCATCCGGTGTTTCTGGTGCGCGCGGGGGCACACAGCGCGGTCAGTTCCAGCGCCGCTCTCGATCTCGCCGGTATCGATGCCGGCACTCCGGATCCGGAAGGCGGCACCATCGAGCGGGATCCTGAAGGCAATCTCAACGGCATTATCCGGGAACGCCACGAAGAACTCGTGGGTCACCTGGTACCCCCTTCCAGCGATGAAGCACTCCGTCCCAGCCTCATCGCCAATCTGCAGGCTCTGTTTGCCAGCGGTATCACGTCGATCATCCAGGCCAGCGACAGCATCGGCCACTACCGCGAATGGCAGACCGTGTACGCACAACATCCCGGCAATCTCCCCAGGGCGGCCGTACAGGTCACCTACGAAGGTCAGACAGCGATGGCCGCTTTCGGGATGGTTTCCGGAGCAGGTGACGAGTTCCTGCGGGTGGGCGCAATCAAGATTTTTGCAGACGGCGGGTTCACCGGCCCGGCGGCCTACACGAGCAAACCCTACAAGGGCGAAGATGAGTATCGCGGCAAGCTGAACATGTCCGAAAGCGATCTGCGTGCGCTCATCATGCAGGCCCACGAGGACGGCTGGCAGCTGGGCATCCACGCCATCGGCGACGCAGCCATCGCCCTGACCGTCGACTATCTGATTGAGGCACTACTCACCAGCCCGCGGGCCGACCACCGCCACTATCTCAATCACTTCACGGTAATGCCCGATGCGGGCACCATGGCTGACATGGCCAGGTACGGTATCGCGATCACTCAGCAGCCGAACTTCACGTACACACTCGAAGGGCGCTATGTGGCCAATCTCGACGGTGAGCGTCTGGAGACCAACAATCCTCTGCGTACTCCGATGAACCATGGGATTCACACTGCCCTGTCCAGTGACATCCTGCCTATCGGACCGCTGACCGGAATCCATGCCGCTGTCACCCGCAAGGGCATGAGCGGCAGGGTGTTTGGTGCCGGCGAGCGCCTGACCGTGGCAGAGGCGCTGCGCGGCTACACCACCCTGGGGGCGTGGCTGACCCGGGAAGAGTCGAGCAAAGGTGTGCTTGCACCTGGCATGCTCGCAGACATGATCGTGCTGTCTGAGAATCCTCTGCTTGTGGATCCGGACGACATCCTCAGGATCGAGGTACTGAAGACCTACCTCGGTGGCAGAACTGTCTTCGAAAAATCTCTGTGAATCGGGAATAAAGAATGGGCCTCTACGAAAACCATGTGTTGCCAAAGCTGATCGATCTCGCCTGCTCCCAGCCGCCCATGACCGAACTGCGCGCACGTTACGTGCCCAGAGCCAGCGGCGATGTGCTGGAGATCGGTATCGGCAGTGGCCTGAATCTCTCTCACTACGGCGACGATGTTCGCTCCATCACCGGACTGGATCCGGCGGCAGCATTGACCGAGCGTGCCCGGGCGCGCGCAGGCCGAATCAGGCCGGATGTCGAGATCCTGCAGATCTCCGGCGAAGAGATACCGGCAGACGACGCCCGGTTCGACAGCATCGTGTGCACCTGGACCCTTTGCTCAATTCCAAATGTCTACAGAGCGCTACGGGAAATGCATCGGGTGCTGAAACCAGGCGGCAACTTCTACTTCGTGGAACACGGTCTGGCACCGGATGGCAATGTACGAAGCTGGCAGCGTCGTATCGAGCCTTTGTGGAAGATCATTGGCGGAGGCTGCCACCTGACCCGTGAGGCGGACCGGCTGATTCAGGATGCGGGATTCCAGCTCCCCGAGCTCGAGTCCGGCTATCAACCCGGACCCCGCTGGGCCGCCTACATGTCACACGGCGTCGCCCGGCGACCCGTCTGAACGGCGCGCGGGAACGCGCTCCACCGCGGACCGCTCAACGCTTGAGTCTGGATAGCAGCAGATCCCGGTAGGTCTCGTAGCGCGGCATCTGCTCGGCGCTGAGGAAGCCTGCCATCCGTTCATCCATTTCCCGGGTCAGGGACTTACGCTTGCGTCGTACCTGGTTCTCCAGATTGGGTACCCCTCTGCGCACAAGTTTCTCGACTTCCTGCCCGAAGGACTGGAGAAAAAGGGTGACGGATTCCCGGAACTGCACCTGCTGGGATTCATCCATGCCGATGCGGATGGCGGCGCCTACCACTTCCTCGTCGAGCCAGGCCGGACGCTCCCCATTCTGGGCGGCTGATACCGGCTCGGCCGCCCAGCCGCTGCCGGACCACCCACCCATCGCCACAACCAGTGTAAAAACCAACGCGACAGCTGTTTTCATGAACACATTCTCTGGAGGAGCCTTCAGCGAATATAAAGAGCCTTCAGCGCATACAAAGAGCCTTCAGCGCATACAAAGAGCCTTCAGCGCATACAAAGAGCCTGCAGCGGAATAAGGAACTCAGCCAAATGGTGCGATGAAGCGGATATTACCTGCTGTCATCCCGCTTGCAACAACCTCCAGTCCACCGCTCTTGATCATCCACTCGAGCCGGTGATCCCGATACTCCCGCTTGAACAATCCCTGCTCCAGCGCCTGGCGCACTGCAGTCAGACTGGCGCCGGATGAGTCCATGGCCACGGCGCGAGCCGCTGCCACACAGGCCGCCACGCTGGCCCGACCATTGGCACGCTCGAGCCATTGCGCCAGACTGCCCTCCACGGGGTGTCCGAACCCCACAGCGCCATTGAGAAACGGCACCACGCAGAGGTCGCCCCAGCCGAACTGAGTGCCATTGAACCAGGTCCGTGTGCCAAGTTGTTTTGTCAGCCAGCGATACCAGCCGGCGAGCTGATCCCGGGCCGCCGACTCCAGACGCTGCGCTACCGCTCCCCCGCCACGGCCGAAATTGCGTACCTCCGACAGCCCCCAGGTGATCGCCTCGAAGTGTGTGTCCATCGCATCTTCGAGCATGCGCACCCGCGCACGTTCCGCCGGTGCGGCCGGTAACAGCGCAGGCTCCGGCCAGCGCTCCTCGATGTACTCCAGAATCACCGTCGAGTCGAACACGGCGGTCGCGTCATCCACCAGCACAGGCACTTCGCCGCGCGGACTGACCTCGGCGAACGGACCCCGGGTCTGGCCACTGCCGATCGCGCCGGGCTGCACAGCCTCAAACTCAACGCCTTTCTCAGCGAGGGCAATTTTTACCTTCTGCCCGTAGGGGGACAGTGGATGGTCATACAGGGTGATCAATGCTCGGACTCCCTTCACAGGCACGCATCGGGTACCTTATCCCAATTCATGGGTTTTGACTCGAGGGCGTAAGGATGAGCAAATCACAGCGGCTGGACGGACGCCGTGTCCTGATCACCCAGGCGGACGACTACATGGGCCCGGCGACGGCTGAGTTGTTTCGCGAGCAGGGCGCCGACGTCATCTGCGACAATCGGGATCTGACCCTCCCGGGTGCCTGCGAATCGCTCATCGATGAGACCGGTCGCATTGATGTGCTCATTGCCAATCTGGCCTCTGAGAATTTCAGCGGAATTCCGGTGACCGATCTCGACGACAGAAGCTGGTCCAGAACCTTCGATGTGATGGTACATCCGCTGCATCGTCTGACCCGGTCGGTCCTGCCGCAGATGCGCGCGCGAAAGGCCGGAAAGATCGTGGTCTATGGCAGCGCGACCGCACTGCGCGGACTGAAAACGGTGGCTGCTTACAGCGCAGCACGGGCTGCACAGGTGGGCTACGTGCAGTCAGTGGGGGTAGAGGTCGCACCGGACAACATCCAGATCAACCTGATCGCCCAGAACTACGTGGAAAACCCCGTTTACTATCCGCCTTCATTACGTGAAAACGAACGCTTTCAGGCCTCTTTGAAGCGACAGGTGCCACTCGGCAGACTGGCTACCGCCAGAGAGGATGCGTTGTTTGCTCTGTTTCTGGCGAGCGAGGAAAGCGATTTCTTCATCGGTCAGGCTATTCCCTTCTCGGGTGGCTGGGTACAGCGCTGAGGAGCAGAACTGCAGCGCAGGAATGCGGTGTAATACGCAGAGGTCTGGTATATACGAGTCTGCCAACAGAAGTTGCGGTCAATGTCAGCCAATGGAGACACAGCCATGCACATGCGACAGTTCATACTTACCCTGCTGCTCGCCACTCAGAGCGGTGTCGCAGGCGCAGAAGCGGCGCAGGGTGAGCCCCGCAATGAGCCGATAACAATCTGGAGCGACGGTACCCGGCTCGCCGGAAACCTCTGGAAACCGGAAGGGCTGGCTGCAGACGAAAAGCGACCTGCCATCCTGCTGGTACACGGCTGGGGTGGACTCAGGTCCCACCTGAATCAGGCCTACGCGCCCCAGTTCGCCCAGCTGGGATACGTCGTCCTCACCTTCGACTACCGCGGCTGGGGCGATAGCGATGGCAAACTGGTGCGTACCGGTGCCCGGCCCCAGGGCGACCTCACCGAATACGTGCTGCGGGTTCAGGAAATCCGGGAAATTGTCGACCCGCTCGACCAGCTGGAGGATATCCGTGCCGCTTACTACTACCTGCTGGGTGATCAGAATGTCGATACCGGGCGCCTGGCGATATGGGGCAGCAGCCTCGGCGGCGGACTGGCCCTGGCCACCGCGGCCAGCCTGCCAGGCTTCAAGGTGCTCATCACTCAGATCGGCAGTGTCAATCCCCAGGCAGGGCTGGACTCCCGGAATCCGCAGAGCCCACTCTCGGCGGACAGCTTGAATCGCTGGCGTACCGCGCGCAGCCGCGGCGAGGTTCCGCCCTTTCCAGGAAGTGACAGCGCGATGGAAGGACTGCGTGGCAGTCCGGACTGGCCCGAGTTTGTGCGCTACGATCCCTTCCCGAGTCGCGAGAGCCTCACCGCGGCAACCCTCATCATCGATGCTGCCAATGAGGAACTGTTCGACATCAAGCGCAATGGTGAGGCCCTTTATCTGTCGATCAAAGACCGTGTCACCACCCGTTACGAAACCCTGCCGGGCACCCACTACGACATCTACCGGGGTGAGGGTTATCAGGCCGCTCTGGCTATGGAAATGGACTGGTTGCGCGAACATCTCCCCGTCTCCCCGAGACGGAATATCCCGCAGAGCCGGTAAGCACGTATGACCAGAACCTTTCTGCGCGGTCTCGGCGTGGTGCTTCCGCTGGTGGTCACCGTCTGGGTGATCGTGTGGCTGGCCACCGGCACGGAAGCCATGCTGCACACGCTGTTTCTGCTCGTTCTACCTGCCGACTATTACCTGCCGGGGCTCGGTCTGCTGCTGGGTGTCTCCTTCATTTACCTCTGCGGTCTGCTCGTCGGACTGCTGCCGATCCGCAACTTCTGGGATTATGTGGAGAGCTGGCTGCAGCGGATTCCTCTGTTCAAAACCATCTATCGCGCGATCAGCGACTTCACCGATTTCTTCAGCACACCACCTGCACCCGGAGACTCCAAAGTGGTGAGTGTGGACATGGGCGAGGGCAGCCGGCTGATCGGCTTCGTCACCGACCACGACCCGAAACTGGACCGGCTGATCGAGGATCCGATCGAGCGGATCGCCGTCTACCTGCCGATGAGCTACATGATCGGCGGCTATACCCTGCTGGTGCCAAGAGCGCGGGTCACCGAACTGCCGATCGGTGTTGAGGAAGCGATGCGGCTGGTGCTCACGGCCGGCATACAGAAGCGTCGCTAGGGCGTCGCGGGTCGGCAGAACAGCGACGGCTAACGACGATACAGCCTCGCGAGTCGCGCCCGCGCTTCCTCGCCCACCGCACCAGACGACTGGCCTGCGGCTTCGTAGTAGCGGGCGGCCGTTTCGAGATTACCTTCCGCTTCGGCGATCTTGCCAAGTTCCAGATAGGCAATCGTTGTCGGCAGCAGTTCGATCGATGACTCCAGATCCGCTTTCGCCAACCCCCTCTCACCCCCGGCCGCCCGCGCCATCCCGCGTCCCAGGTAATAGGCGTAGTAGGCGTTATTGCGTTCGATGGCGCGATCAAAATTGATTCTGGCATCAGCCCAGTTTTTCTGACGGAGCCTGATCTCACCCCGCAACCCATGAAAACCCGGCTCCGCATTCTGCAGCTCGATCGCGCCGCCCACCAGTTCAAGCGCCTTGTCCAGGTTGCCCTCGAGCATGGCCTTGCGTGCCTCGTCGTGCGCCTTGTAGGCGGGCGCATCCCTGCGCAACCGGCTCGTGGCCGACTGGTATTCCTGGGAGCGGTATTCACCGCCGGTGAAACCTTCCCGACGCAGGGTCTCAACCAGACCGCGGTTATTAGCAACCCGCTCTGCAGAGGGCGGATGGCTCGAAAACATACCCGCCGCCGCCGGTGAGCCACTCTCCTGGGAGAGTTTCAGAAAGGTTTCCTGCAGGGTCACTGCAGCATTGGGATCGTAGCCGGCCTGAGCGAGCATCCGGGTACCGTAGTAGTCGGCCTCACGCTCCGCATCCCGGCCGTATTTCAGATTCACCAGATTGGCCGCCATCTGGGCACCCTGCATGACCGAATCCGCAACCGGTGTTCCTTCGGCGGTGACCGCTGTCACTACCAGCGCCCCCTGCAGCAGTATGCTGCGCTCCATCTGTTTTGCGCCGTGTCGCGCCGCCGCATGCACGATCTCATGACCGAGCACCGCTGCCAGTTCAGCCTCATTGCGCAGTTCCATCAGCAGGCCGCGATTGATGGCGAGCTTGCCGCCGGGCAGTGCCCAGGCATTGGGCACCGAGTTGTTCAGAACCACAAACTCGTAGGGCAGGTTGATGTTCGAATACCGCGCGAGGCGCCCGCCCACCTCGGACACATAAGCTGTCAGTGCCGGATCCACCGTGTAGAGCCCGCCCTGCATCTGCTGGGCGGGTCGATACTGCTGCTCTCCCACACTGATCTGTTGGGCCGTGCTGACAAAGCCGACTTCCTGGGCACCGGTAACGGGGTTTGTGACACAGCCTGTCAATACCAGGCTCAGGCCCGCCAGCGCGACCCCCGCTGCCGCCAGGCCCCGGAAACGTACCAGAATTCGTGTATCCGCCATGGCTATCCTCTTTGAAAACCTGTCCGGACCCTGCTGAATCCGGCTCTGCGCCATTAGACCACTGCCATCCATATTGCTTCCAGAATTGATCCGTCCTGTTTGCAGAGTCCAGGCATAGCATCGGTCGGGTATTGGTAGTGGTGTTGAAGGCTGACATGAGTCTCGGACGATCCATCGCGCAAACCTCTCCTGGAACCGGCGTCTCCGGCCGGGTCGATGAGTCGAGCGACCAGCTGAGCGGAGCCGAAAGTGCTCTACTCCTCGGTGCTTTCTTTACGCTGGCAGTGTCCCTGATGTCGTTTGTCACGCTCTGAAATATCGCCACCAATCTGACTCTCCATAGACCTTGTGATGACCAGATGGCCAACCCCGCCTGACAAGGCGGGGTTTTTTTTGCTCGGATTTCCGACCCGGATTTCCCCCGGTGAGCGCCCATCTGTAGTCTCCGTTCGAAGGATCCATCGGATACCACAAATGAAATACCTGCATACCATGATCCGGGTCACCGACATCGATGCCACCGTCGCTTTTTTCAATCTCCTGGGTCTGGAGGAACAGCGACGCCACGAGAGCAAGGCCGGACGCTTTACCCTGGTATTCCTTGCGGCTCCGGGGGACGAATCTGCTCAGGTGGAACTCACCTATAACTGGGATCCGGAGACGCTCAGCGGTGGACGTAACTTCGGCCATCTGGCCTACGAAGTCGACGATATCTACGCGCTGTGCAAAAAACTCCAGGACCATGGCGTGACCATCAATCGGCCACCACGGGACGGACATATGGCATTTGTGCGATCACCGGACGGTGTGTCCGTGGAGCTGCTGCAGGAAGGCGATCCGCTGCCTGCACAGGCACCCTGGCGTGATATGCCCAATACCGGTGAATGGTAGGTCGATGGTGTGAAACCACCAGGGTCCCTAGAATAGCCGAGCTGTTCATCGGCGATCTGCACCCGGCTTACGCGTTCGCTGATCCGAACTACTGATCCAAGTTACCAATCTCAATCGACAGGAGACGCGCATGAAATTTTATAACTCGATGGGACCGAACCCCCAGGTTGTCCGCATGTTTGCCGCAGAGCGCGGGATTACCCTGGACAAGGTCGAGATCGATCTGATGGGTGGCGAGAACCGCAAGCCCGAGTACCTGAAAAAGAATCCCACCGGTCAGTCACCGTGCCTGGAACTCGACGACGGCACCGTGATCTCCGAGGTTACCGCCATCTGCGAGTATCTCGATGAGACTGCCCCGGGTGATCGACTGCTCGGCAGCACGCCCGTCGCTCGCGCCACGGATCGCATGTGGACTCGCCGGGTGGACCTCGGAATCTGCGAGCCCCTGGCCAACGGATTCCGCTTCTCCCAGGGTCTGGAGCTGTTCAGGGATCGCATCCTCTGTCGCCCCGAAGCCGCGGACGGCCTCAAGGCGATGGCCCAGGATCGCCTGAAATGGCTCGACGGTCAGCTGCAGGGCAAGCAGTTCATTCTCGGTGGGAAGCTCGGTCTCGCAGACATCCTGCTTTTCTGTTTCCTCGGCTTTGGCGCCAATGTGGGACAACCCCTGAACCCCGAAAATAAGAACATCACAGCCTGGTTCGAGCGCATGAAATCCCGGCCCAGCGCAAAGGCCTGATTCCGCAAAGGTCTGTGAGATTCCGCGCCGTTTTCAGACCACATCCAGGCGGTTGCCGGTCTGTCCGGAATCTACCGGCCCTGCTGTTGCAGCAGGGCCTGGCGATTTCACAGGAATTCGACGACGGTCGGACTATCCTCCAGTCACACAATGCGCTGACACGGTCTAATTTATCTATGCAGAGGCTAGATCGGTGTTCGGGCTTGTGTTACTTTTCGTAGCACTTTCTGCATAGACGATGGCCGGCCTCCGCGTCGTTCGAGTTATCCCTCCTTAAGACACAGCAGGATCGCCAATGCGTGCCACGTACATCACAGCCACCGTCATCGCTCTGGCGATTCTGGCCTGGCTCTTTTCAGGGCAGATCGGCAACGAGTCCACCATCGACGGGAGCAACCTGGCTGAGCGCAACCGGCAGGCCGACGCTCTGCAGCAGGATCGCAGTCCGACCCGCATACGCGCACGCGTCATCCAGGCGTCACCCCAGACTCAATATGTGGTACTGCGCGGCAAGACGGAAAACAAACGCACGGTGAGTGTGAAGGCGGAAACCGCAGGGCGTATCGTTGAGCGTCCGGTCGAACGCGGCGAGCGGGTCGAAGCCGGTGAGCTGCTTTGTCAGATCTCCCTGGAAGACCGCTACGCAAGACTCACCGAAATGCGCGAAGCCTTCAATCAGGCCCAGATCGAATACCAGGGCAGCCTCAAGCTGAAGGAGAGAGGCTTTCAATCCGACACCGCGATCGCCCAGGCGAAAGCGCGTCTTGCTGCCGCCGAGGCCCAGGTACATCGTGCGGAAATCGAGATTCAGCGTACCTACGTGCGCGCGCCTTTCGCAGGCGTGGTCGAAGACGTGCACCAGGAGGTGGGAGATTATGTGACCCCGGGTGCCGCCTGCGTCACGGTGGTGGACCTCAATCCCATGCTGCTCGTCGGACGGGTTGCAGAAAAAGATGTGCAGTTGCTCGAGCTCGACCAGCATGTGACGGGAATACTCAGCGATGGCACCGAAGTCACCGGACCGGTCTCGTTCATCGGCCAGCAGAGCGATCCGGCCACCCGTACCTATGCGGTGGAGATCCAGGTGCCCAACGCCGACTACGCCCTGCGTTCGGGGCTCACCACCGAGATCCGGGTGCCTGTCGCACAGGTGATGGCACAGAAAATCAGCCCCGCCCTCTTCGCCCTCAATGACCTCGGACAGATTGGCGTCAGGACAGTCGACGAATCCGGAAAGGTACGTTTCCATCCGGTACAGATCGTGCGGGATACGCCGGACGGGGTCTGGGTGTCCGGTCTGCCGGAAGTGGCAACATTGATCACCGTCGGCCAGGAACTCGTGGTGCCCGGGGAGCAGGTGGAAGTCGACTACGAATCCGCGACCGAGCTGCCGGCAGCCACGCCCCGGAATACCGAGCCCGAAACCGGGAAGGATGGGCTCACCGCGCTCAGTGACAACAGGCCGAACTCGATCAACCGCTCATGAACGCTTTCATCGATGCGGCACTGAACCGCACCCGGACCACCATGCTGCTGATGCTGATGGTGGTGATTGCAGGTCTCATCGCTCGCTCTGCCATTCCCATCGCCAACGAGCCTCATATCGAGGTGCCCTTCTTCATCATCGGAGTCGCCCACGAGGGCATCTCTCCGGAGGATGCGGAGCGGCTCCTGGTGATGCCCATGGAAGTGGAACTGCGCAAGGTCGAAGGGGTCAAGGAACTGACCGCCTATGCCTCCGAGGGCTTCGCCAATCTGATGGTGGAGTTCGACGCCGACTTCGACCTCAATCAGGCCCTGCTGGATGTACGCGAAGCCGTGGATCGCGCCAAGGTGGAGCTGCCCAGCACGGCAGAAGAACCGTTCGTGCAGGAAGCAACAACGGATGACTTCCCCATTATCCAGGTCAATCTGGTCGGCGCAGATGTACCGGAGCGGGTGCTCTACAACCTGGCTATCGATCTGCGTGACGATATCGAAGCCATTCCCTCGGTACTGGAGGCCAGGCTCCAGGGGGCCCGGGAGGAACTGCTCGAAGCGGTGATCAACCCGACCGCACTCGAAGCCTATCAGATCTCCAACGAAGAACTGATCAACACCATCGTACGCAACAACCGGCTGATTCCGGCCGGCAGCATCGACACCGGCCAGGGAAGATTCTCAGTGAAGGTGCCGAGCGTAATCGAAGACGCCCGGGACGTTTTCGATCTGCCGATCAAGACCAGCGGCGACACCGTGGTAACCCTCTCCGACATCGCTGAAGTGCGCCGCACCTTCAAGGATCGGACCAGCTATGCGCGGGTCAACGGCCGCAACACCCTGTCGCTGAACGTTTCGAAACGCGCAAACGGCAACGTGATCGAAACGATCGATCAGGTCAAAGCCATCGTCGAACGCCACAAGGAGCGCATGCCGGGCAAAGTCGATGTCTTTTATTCCCAGGACCAGGCGCCTTTCGCGAGACAGCAGGTCACCGAGCTGCAGGGCAACATTTTCACAGCGCTTGCTCTGGTGATGGTGCTGGTTGTCGCCGCCATGGGCCTGCGCAGCGGCATCATCGTCGGGATCGGCATTCCGGTGTCTTTTCTGTTCGCCCTGATCTTCATCTATCTGCTGGGCTATACATTCAATTTCATGGTGATGTTCGGCATGCTGCTGGGACTGGGCATGCTCATCGACGGTGCCATCGTGGTAACCGAATATGCCGACCGCAAGATGACCGAGGGCTTCGATAGAAGAGCCTCCTATTCGATGGCCGCAAAGCGCATGTTCTGGCCGGTAACTGCCTCCATCGCCACCACTCTGGCCGCCTTCCTGCCACTCATGTTCTGGCCCGGCGTGTCCGGAAAGTTCATGCGCTATCTGCCGGTCACGGTCTTCACCGTGCTCACCGGTTCCCTCGTGTATGCACTGATTTTCGGACCGGTGCTCGGCGCCATTTTCGGTAAAGCAGGTTCCCGCGATGCGGTGGCCATGGAAACCCTCAAGCAGCTCGAAGACGGTGATCCGACCAGGCTGCGGAACCTCACCGGTCTGTACGCCAAGCTGCTGGCAGTCGCCAGTCGCTACGCTGTCGTTACCCTCACCCTGGTATCGCTGCTGCTGGGCAGCATTTTCTGGGCATACGGCCAGTTCGGACAGGGCATGATTTTCTTCTCCGATCCGGATCCGAAATTCGCCAATGTCACGGTCAGAGCCCGGGGCAATCTTTCTGCCGACGAGATCAACGCCCTGGTGCTGGAAGTCGAAAGCGAAATACTCCAGGTCTCGGGTATCGAAGGTATCAATACCCAGACCATGCTCACAGGCGGCGCCTCCCGGGACGGCTTCGACCGCATCGGTCGGATCTTCATCGAGCTGATGGATGAGAACAAACGCAACCGCAAGGGTGCGGACATTTTTCGCGAGATTCGCGAACGCACCGCACCGTTCGCCGGAATCTCAGTGGAAATACAGAAAATGGAACAGGGCCCACCCGTGGGCAAACCGATTCAGATTCAGTTCTCTTCCTATCAGCGTGAGCTGCTCGAACCTGCGGTTGCCAGGATCCGCGCACATCTGGACACAGTGCCTGAGATCATCGACATAGACGATACCCGTTCGCTGCCGGGTATCGAATGGCGACTCACCGTGGATCGAGCCCAGGCCGCCCTCTACGCGGCGGACGTCTCTCAGGTCGGCATCGCCGTGCAGCTGGTGACCAACGGTGTCAAAGTCGGCGAGTACCGTCCGGATCGTTCGGATGATGCGGTCGATATCCGGGTCCGTTACCCGCAGGAGTATCGGGGCGTCAGCTCCCTGGATGATCTGAAGATCAGCACGCGCAACGGACTGGTCCCCATATCCAATTTCGTGCAGCGCGAGCCCGCGCCGAACGTCGACACCATTCAGCGCATCGATGGCGTTGCGGTGGAATTCATTCGCGCCAACGTGGCAGACGGTGTGCTGGCAGACACCGTAGTCAAGGAGTTGCAGGAGTGGCTCGCCAGCCAGCCGAAAGACCCTCGCCTGAAAATCGAGTTCCGCGGGGCAAATGAAGAACAGGCGGAGTCGATGGCATTCGTTCAGGGTGCATTCCTGATGTCGCTGCTGCTGATGTTCGTGTTGCTGGTGACCCAGTTCAACAGCATCTACCAGAGCGTCCTGATCCTGCTGGCCGTGGTGATGTCTACCGCCGGCGTACTGCTTGGCCTGATTATCCTCGAAGCCCCCTTCAGCGCAATTCTGTCGGGCGTGGGCGTGGTCGCACTCGCGGGCATCGTGGTCAACAACAACATCGTGTTGATCGATACCTACAATCACATACGTCGCGAACACCCGGAACTCGATTACGTGGATATGATCGTGCGAACCGGTGCTCAGCGTCTGCGGCCGGTCATGCTCACCACGGTGACTACCGTCTTCGGCCTGCTGCCTCTCGCCAGCAATCTGTCCATCGACATCATCAATCGCACCATCGTCTATGGCGGCCAGTTGTCGTCGTTCTGGGTGCCTCTGTCACAGGCCATCGTCTCCGGACTGACCTTCGCGACCATTCTGACACTGATCGCCACACCGGCATTGCTGGCATTGCCTCACCAGCTTCGAGGTGCGATTCGAGCAGTACGGGGCAGGCTGCGTCCCGCGGAGAATCCTGCCAGCGCCTGAGCTTGCGGATACTTCAACTGTCAGCAGTTGAGGAGATTGTGTTGAGGCCGCAAGCGCGTACCATTGCGGCCCATGCAGGGTTCTGACTCCTGGCTCATCCCGCTGTCCCACCCTCTGTGCGCAGACGACAGTCGGGTCGGCGGCAAAGCCGCACAGCTTCACTGGCTCATCGAGAACGGGTTTCCGGTACCGGACGCCCGGGTACTCACCGTGGGCGCGTTTCACCAGCATTTTCCCGAGCTGGATCTATCCTGCCCGCCGCCAGCACCACAGCTATCTGCAGCACTGACGGAAAGTCTCAGCAGCGTCTGCGCACCACTCCTCGACGGGGCGTCTTCTTATCTGGCGGTGCGCTCTTCCGCAATTGGCGAAGACGGTGCGGCATTCAGCTTCGCGGGTCAGCATGCCACCTACTACTACGTGGATGCGGATACCCTGCCCAAGGCGGTGTCCGACTGCTGGATGTCGCTGTTCTCACCGGCGGCAAACGCTTACCGCGGGCATCTCCAGCTGCAGGCGCGCGAGGACGCCCGTGCGCGCGAGGACGCCCGTGCGCGCGAGGACGACCAGGCGCGCGAGGACGACCAGGCGCGCGACTTCGGAATGGCCGTGATCATCCAGCGGATGGTGCAGGCCGACCGGGCTGGCGTCTGCTTCACCCAGGATCCCAGCGGCGCGCGACCGGACCTGGCCCTGATCGAGGCTGCCTGGGGTCTGGGTGCCGCTCTGGTGGACGGAAGAGTGTCTCCGGATCGCTACTGGCTGGACACCGAAGGCCGTCTTTCGCGGCAGCGGATCGGGCGCAAACGTCTTCGAGTGGCCGCCAATCTGCCGGAGCCCGGGGCACCCCGCCTGGAACCTGTACCGCTGCCGCTGCAGACGAAGCCGGTACTCAGTGCCGGGGAAGTCGATCGCATCGGTGCCACTGCCCGTCGTATCGCTCGTCTCAAACGAACACCCCAGGACATCGAGTGGGCCTACAGCAGAGGCGAGCTGTACGTGCTGCAGACCCGCCCGATCACGGCCATCACAATCCGACCGGTGCCCGACGTGCCAGGCCGTTGGGTGCTCTTCAAACCGCTTATCGAAAATTTTTCAGAGCCACTGACCCCGATGACGGTGGATCTGTTGCGCAGAGTCCTGCCACCGATCGGCAGATTCATCCATGGCTGGTACTACCTGAGTCTCGAACACCTCCAGCGTGTAACCCCGCTGCAGATGAGCGATGCACAGCTGGTCCAGGCACTCCTCCTGCGGAAGCAACGGACCGGGGCAGGTGAGAACCAGGCCGCACCTGCGCCCTGGAAATGGATGGGACTGATCCGTGCAGCCACACTGCTCTTTTCAGGCTATCTGAGTGCCGGTGCTTTCTGGTCCCGCGCCAGCCGCGCACCTGCCCAGCGACTGATCGATTTCGAGGCGCATTGTAAGCGGGTGCTGGAAGATCCTGAATGCGATGCGCTTGGTGCTCTGAAACGCCTGCTGCACAATCGCCACCCCTTGCGGCCGATCGGCGAGTATCCGATACAGGTGAATCTGGCCAGCGGCCGGTACATTGTTCTACTCGGCGTACTGAAACGTCTGCTCCGGCATCTTGCACCCGACTACGATCAGACCGGGCTTGCGATACTCTGCAGCGGTGGCAGCGGCATGCTGTCGCGAACCATGGTGGAGGAAATACAGGCACTGGCCCGCATCGCCCGCCAGGATCCGGAAGTACGATCACTCCTGCTCAGCGATGACGGCATCGCCTCCGCAGGTCTGAGCGAGCTCGATGGAGGCAACGAGTTCTCCCAGGGGCTGGCCGGTTTTCTGAGCCGCTTTGGCCATCGCACCATGCGCGAACTCGAACTGGCCACGCCCAGATGGCGGGAAGATACCGCGGCCGTACTGCAGATGATTCGAACCACTGCGCGCAACTTCACGACCAGCGAGCGTGCACCTGGTACCCCTGACCATCATGGACAACTGCTCGCGGCCCGCGATCAGCTCCATCAGTCACTGCGTTATCGTTCAAGCCGCTCGCTGATCGACTGGCTGATTCGCCGCATCCAGCACTACGCGATGCTCAGGGAGAACAGCCGCCACTACCACGCGATGCTCTTCGACACAGTGCGTCGCAAACTGCTGTTACTCGAAAATCAGCTGATCGCATCGGGCCGCCTGCGCTGCGCGGACGACATCTTTTTTCTCGAGTATCCACAGACCCTCGCGCTTGCGCAGGGCCGCATGGACTGGCGGGATGTGGAGGACAGTATTCGTGAGCGTCGACTTGCCCATCAGCGACGCAGTCAGCAGCCGCCTCCGGCGACGATCAACATCGATGTGCCCGACACAGCGGTGCAGATCCCGGGTGGTCGACGGCTGCAGGGGGATTGCGCGAGTCCGGGAATGGTCGAAGGCGTGGCCCGGGTCATTTTTGATCCCGCCACGGATGCCGGGCTCGAACCGGGAGAGATACTGATCGCACCCTACACGGATCCCGCCTGGACGCCTCTGTTTCCATCCGCAGCCGCCATCGTTGTTGAGATCGGCAGTTACCTGTCCCACGCCGGCACCCTCGCCCGGGAGTTTCAGGTGCCCTGTCTGGTAGATGTGGCCTCATGCACCCAGCAGATCCGTACAGGGCAGAGGCTGCGCGTCAATGCCAGCGAAGGCTGGGTGGAGATCCTCGAGTGATGGCCGCCCTCTACTTTCTTGTCACCCTGCCCCTGGCGGTGCAGACCCTGGGCGCGCTGCTGCATGTCTTCGATCACCTCGACCGGGCCCGGGGTCTGCTGCGACTGTGCCTGTACCTGAGCCTTTTCGTGGCGCTGATTCTGGCAGCCGGGCCCGAGCACCGGAGCTGGATCGCCTGGGCCTGTCTTCTGGTCTGCACCCTGCATCTGCTGGCACAACTGATCATACGAGCGGGTCTACGCTACGAGTGGTGGGTATCCGAGCGGGTCGAATAGTGGGAAAGGAAGGAAAGAAACACCCCGGCGGCGGGGGATTGGGGAGGGGAGGGGAGGTTGCCGCCGGGGTGTTTGTAAACTCAATCCTTAGAGCCTGGGCCCTGGGTAATTGTTCCGTTGTTGCCTTAATAAAGTTATAGCAGAAGGCTGAAAACCCGCCAGGATGCCGCCGAAATCTCTGTCAGCTCCCTGAGCAGGCAGCCCCCGGCGCTGATCTCAGGACTTAAGCCATTGAATAACATAGGGATAGGCTGCAGCATCCTGGATGAGGAAAAGGTGGCCACCTTGGAAAAACTGCAGTGTCGAGCCGGGAATCTGATCCGCCAGTGCGGTCAGATTGTCTACCGGCGCGATGCCATCGAACCTGCCACCCGCCAGCAGCACCGGCATCCGCAGCGCAGGCAGCCGTTCCCAGGTGTCATGCCCCGCTCTGGCCGCCAGCGGGCTGTCGAAAACATTGGGCCGGGTCCGCAGATCACCACCGGTACCACCGATGAACAGCAACTTCTCACCCTTTCCCGCTGCTGGCATTGCGGTTTCGTAGTAGAGATTGATTCCGTTCCCTCGCAGCAGGCTCATCTGGTGGTTTTCCTGGGTTTCCCGGCTCCTGTATGCTGCCGCTTCCATCGACGGGAAGCGGGTAATGAGTATCTCACTGGGTGTTCATGTGGGCCAACAGAACATGACCATGGACGCCATGCGCGGTCTGTGGCGCAAGCTGGACCGCAGCGGTGTGGACTGGATTTCCTCGTGGGATCATTTCTACGAAGCACCACCCAAGGGTGGCACTCAGCCCCACTTCGAAGCCCTCGCTACCCTGGGCGCGCTGGCCGCCGAGACAAAAAACGCCCGCATCGGCTGTCTGGTGTTTTATGTGGGGTATCGCAATCCGGCTCTGCTGGCGAAAGCGGCAACCACCCTCGATCACATCACCGGCGGTCGCTTCGAACTGGGCATTGGCGCCGGCTGGCACGTATGGGAGGCGAGCGCCTATGGCTACCCCTTCCCCGACATCGGCACCCGACTGGACATGCTTGAGGAAGCCGCACAGATCATCCGCCGCATGCTGACCGAAGAACGCACCACTTTCTCCGGCGTGCACTATCAGGTGGATAACGCCAGCTGCCTGCCACCACCCATCCAGAAGCGACTGCCGATCTGGATCGGCGGGGTCGGGGAAAAGCGCACACTGAAAATCGTGGCCGATCACGCCGACGGCTGGAACGCCGCCTACCTGCCGCCTGAAGAGTTCGCCCGGGTGAACACCGTGCTCAATCAGTGGTGCGAAGATGAAAAGCGGGATCCGCGTTCGCTGAAGCGGGCCGCCAACGTGCTGTTCAATCTGGGTGTCGACGAAAAAGCGCTGGCACGACAGCGGGAGATTCTTGCCAGTGACTGGGGCGAACTGGCAACCCGCACGGCTGGAGGGGCGCTGCTGTGCACACCGGATCAGGCCGTGGATCGCATCATGGAATACGTCGAAGCAGGCGCCGATGAGATCAACATCGCTTTGCGCGCGCCCTGGGATGAGGAAGCGCTGGACGCCTACCTCTCCGACGTCATGCCCCGGGTACGGGCCGCAGTCGGCTGACAGCCGTCCGTCGGCTGATCGCCAAAATCAATCGCGACCGGCCATCGCCTCGGCGAAGGCAAGCACCCGCTCTGCTTCCGCGGCATGCAGGTTCTCGATGAGCCTGCCGTCCAGTTCGGCCACACCCTTCCCGGCCTTCTGGGCCGCCTGCCAGACTTCGAGCACTGCCCGGGCATCCGCGATCGCCGCCTGGGAGTAACCGAACACCCGATTGGCGATATCGATCTGGGTCGGATGAATCAGCGTTCTGCCGTCGAAACCCATGGCCCGCCCCTGCTCACAGGAAGTCTGGAAACTTTCCAGGTTGCGGAAATCCAGGTGCACACCATCAAGCACGTCGACTCCGGCCATTCTTCCTGCCAGCACACAGCGTTGCAGCGCATAGGCGAGATTGTTGCGGGACTCGATATGGGTTGCCCGCAATTCTTTGACCAGATCGCTCGTGCCCATTACCAGAGCACTCAGTCGTCCGGACGCCGCCGCCACCTCTGCGACATTCCACACCCCCCGGGGGGTTTCTATCATCAGCCACAGCGGCAGTGTGTGGGCGCCCGTTTCGACCGTAATCGCCTCGATTGCCCGCAACTGCTGCACCGATTCAACTTTGGGAAACAGCAGTCCGTCGATCGGCAGCTGCGCGACTGCGGCGACATCTGCGGCACCCCACTGTGTATCCAGTCCGTTGACCCTCACCACCAGTTCCCGATGACCGTAGCCGCCGGCTGCAATCATTGCACACACGGCAGCACGGGCGGCTTCTTTGGCCTGCACGGACACCGCGTCTTCGAGATCGAAGATGATGGCATCGCAGTCCAGTCCCCTGGCTTTTTCCATGGCCCGCTCATTGGCGCCCGGCATATACAGCACGGAGCGTCGCGGCCGCAGTGTTGCTGCGTTCGATGCAGCAGAAACAGTTGGAGAGGTGGTCATCTGAATTTCTGTATCACAGCAGGATCAGTCAGGAACGCGGGTGCACACACCAGGACGCAGGTGCACACACAGATCAGCTCTGGTTGCGGATATGACTCGGCACAGAGAAGAAGGCATGACGGCGAGCCTGCCGGGCTTCACGGCACTCGGCCTTGAGCCGACAGCTGTAATCGGAGAGCACGGGGATCATCATGAAGGCACTGAGGATCAGACAGACGGCAGCCCAGCCACGCTGATGCATATACCAGTCAGCGGCCAGCTTCGGGACCACGACAAAGAAGCCGGCGAAGAAGAAGAACATGAGTGCGGTGGTGGTGATCGCCAGTACCAGCGAGACGGATTCGCGGATTTCCTGTCGCAGTGTCAGAAAGGCGAGCGTGGCCCCCAGTGCATAGGGAACCCAGACAAAGGGTGTCGGATGCGGCACGTGCATCAGCGCAAACAGCAGCAGTGCGCAACCGATCAGACCATGTATGTACTGCATACGCCCGTTCCACCCCCTGTTAAGCGATTGAGCAATAAATTCCGGCAACTTCTCGCTCTGAAGCGCCCATCTTTTTTTGTTATGCCCGAATACTCTAACTTCAGTCCAATCCAGTCAACCGGTTTGTTACGCTTCGTGACAATTCCGGCGGCTTTTCCACACTTTTCTTCGTCCAGAAGCAGTCTGAGCAGCACAAGCCCGGCTCCCCCATGAGCCCTATTACCTTGTTTTACAAACAGTTATTGCATACCTGAGACTCAGAAACTGCTGCAGTTACACATTCAAATTTATAAAAAAATATATTAAAAACTCGTTCAATATTCCTACCGGAGCTAAAAAGTGCCCGTTTCCGCCGTTCAGCCAATTCTCGCAGCCTGCCCACCGTCCACCGGCAGGTTTACCCCGGTGATGAAGCGGGCTTCATCCGAGGCCAGGAACAGAGCGGCGTTGGCGACATCCCAGGCACTGCCCATGCCGCCGGCAAGGGGCACCGAAGCGTTGCGGCGTCGGATCAGTTCTTCCCGATCAGCACCTGCCGCCACATTGCCTTCGATCGCCATCGGCGTCTCGATCAGGCCCGGCATGATGACATTGGCGCGGATGCCGAACCGGGCATTCCCCATCGCCAGCGCGTGTGTATAGGCGTTGAGCGCCGCCTTGGAGGTCTTATAAGCCACTATGCCCACGGAGCAGACGGCGGCAACGGAGGAAATGTTGGTGATCACACCGCTTTTCCGGGAGCGCATGACGGGAACCGCGTGTTTACACAGAAACATTATCGCTGTGAGGTTGGTCGAGAAGATCCGCTGCCAGGCTTCCTCGGACATACTGGTGATCCCGCTGTCACCTGCACCAATGCCGATATTGTTATGCAGAACGTCGATGCGTCCGTACCGATCAACACAGTCTGCAATCAGACTCTGACAGGCCGGTTCACGGGTGGCATCGAGTTCGAAGACACAACCCTTTCCGCCCTCTTCCCGGATCATTGCCAGTGTTTCCTCTGCCGAACCGGCATTGCGGTCAACACAGACGACGGTGGCCCCTTCCTGCGCAAACCGGAGTGCGGTTGCTCTGCCATTTCCGATAGTGGCTCCCGGTGTCTGTCCGGCGCCCACCACCACCGCGATCTTTTCTGCTAGACGTCCCATCCGGGCAGCCCCTTGTCCGGCTGCACGCCGAAACTGTTCAAAGCCATGGATACCAGGTTGTACTGGCCGACTGTAAAGACCACATCCATCATCTGCTGCACACTCAGATGCCTGTTGAGCAGAGTCCAGGTTGCGTCGCTGACGTGGGCGTCTGCGTGCAGTTCGTCGGTCGCCAGCAGCAGCGCCCGATCCAGCTCGGATATTCCCTTAGTGTCAGGGCCGGTTTGCGCCAGCCGGATTTCCGCATCGGTCATGCCCTCCCGGCGCGCGATCAGTACATGCTGTCCCCATTCGTACCCTGACTGGCACAGGTAGCCGATCCGCAGAATGATCAGTTCCCGCTCACGCACAGGCAGTGTCGACTTGCCCAGAATGTGGTTGGCGAACACCATCCACCGTTTCGCCAGCGCAGGATGATTGGCCAGCGTCTTGAATATGTTCAGGACGTCTCCGCGTTCGACAAACGGCTGCATAAGAGCCGCTGCTCCTTCGTCCCAGTCATCCGCTTCCAGTGGTTTGATTCGCGGTGCTTTCAGGCGCATCAGTTTCCCCTTCAGATTCCATGGCAATTGCCCATCACGCTAACACAATCCCGCTGAATCCGGATCCATACCGAGACTGTGGCCAGCCCGTGATTCCGAGAGCGGTCGCCTCCGCGAGGACGGATGAGATAAGCTCGACCAACCTCTGTATACGGACACAGTACATGGCATTTTCCGAACGGCCGGCCTTCGGTGTGACAATGTTCCCCACCGACTATGCGATCCAGCCGGTGGCTCTGGCGAAGGCGGTTGAAGAGCGTGGTCTCGACAGCCTCTTCTTCCCCGAGCACACCCATATTCCCACATCCAGGGCAACACCCTTTCCCGGCGGCGGCGACCTGCCCGAGATGTACTGGCACACCCACGACCCCTTCGTTGCGCTGGGTGCGTGCGCGGCGGTTACCAGCAGAATCCGTCTCGGCACGGCCATCTGCCTGGTGATCGAACGGGATCCCATCACACTGGCCAAGGAAGTCGCCTCTCTCGATGTGATCTCCGGCGGCAGAGTGATTCTGGGCATCGGCGCCGGCTGGAACCGGGAAGAGATGGAGAATCACGGCGCCAGTTACCCCAAACGCTGGCAGATCGTGCGTGAGAAAGTGCTCGCCATGAAGGCAATCTGGAGCCAGGACGCGGCCGAGTTCCATGGCGAACACGTCGATTTCGATCCCATCTGGTCCTGGCCCAAACCGGTGCAGTCCGGCGGCCCGCCGATCTGGATCGGCGCCAATTCGAAATGGGTATTCGATCGCATCGCCGACTACGCCGATGGCTGGATGCCGATTGGCGGCCTGGGTTCAGGCAACATGCCGCGCCTGGAAGCTGCCCTGGCGGCGAAGGGACGCAGCGTGAAGGATCTGGATCTGGCGCTGTTCGGCGCACCAGTCGACCCGGAACAGCTCAAAGGCCGCATCGATCAGGGATTCGATGAGCTGGTGTTTTCACTGCCACCCAAACCGGAAGCAGACATCCTGCCCATGCTCGACAATCTTGCGGAACTGGCACAACGGATGCGGCAATAGAGCATCAGGCGTGAACGATGCCCGGCGGATGCAGTACACCCTGCATCAGCAGTCGCAGTGCAGCGTCCGTATCGGCCTGCAGCGCATCGAGTGAACGGGTGGTAAGCCGCTGGTTTGACTGATCCGCAGACCCGGTTCGAAACAGGACCAGCGATGCGATGCCATGGACGGCCGCCCAGGTGACACCACCCAGCTGAACGGGCGTCATCTGCCAATGCGGATACCGCTCAATCAGCGCTGCCATCGCAGCCAGCACGGGTGCGTAGGCCGCTTCCGCAGCTGCGGCAAGATCGGCATAGGCAGAAAAGTCATCCACGATCGTGCCGAACATGATCTGGTAAGTTGTCGGACGGTCGAGGGCGAATCCGATGTAGGCCCTGCCCAGATTCAGCAGACGCTCCTCCAGATCCTCGCTGAGACGTTCGTGTGCCTGCACCCGGCTCAGTAATTCGCGAAAACCCCGGGTCGCCAGCGCTGCGAGCAGACAGCGCTTGGAGGGAAAATGTCGATAGGGGGCTGCAGGGGAGACACCCGCCTCACGGGCCAGGCCGCGCAGACTGAGCCGTTCGGTGCCCTCCGCTGAGATCCTTGCCAGGGCAAGATCCATGAGCGTCACCGCCAGATCGCCGTGGTGATAGCTGTCGTTCGAGTCTGCTGTCATGTTGACATCGCTAACATCCCCGTTAGTATCGCCGCATATGTTAACGATGTATACATCCGTACAGGGCATTACCCGTCCTGCCCGTCCCGCCGCGGCCCTGCTCCTCGTCCTGGCACTGACGCTCACGCCAACCTGCCTCATACAGGCGGAAACCTCTGTATCCGCCCTGCGCATCGAACATACCAGCAGCTACAGCGCGACACGCTCCTATGCCGGCCGGGCGGTCGCCGCCCGTGCTTCGGAACTGGGATTCCGTCAAGGGGGTCAGTTGAGCCGGATCGACGTGGATATCGGCCAGCAGGTGGAGGCCGGTGCCCTGCTCGCCCTGCTCGACACCGCCAGCCTCGAAGCACAACGGGAACAGGCCAATGCCGAAGTCCTGCTTGCCAGCGCGAATCTGGTTGCCCTGGAGGCCGAGAGTCAGCTGGCACGGCAGACCGAAGCACGCTTCCGCAGCCTCGCGGAGACCGGACACGTCTCGCTGCAGGCTTACGACGAGCAACAGCTGACACTGAGAGCGAAGAATGCCCAGTCGGATGTCGCCCGGGCAAATCTGCTGCGTGCTAAGGCGGCTCTGCACGCGGCCCGGATCAATCTGCAGGAGTCCCGGATTCTGGCGCCATTTGCCGGGACCATACAGGCCCGTTACATGGACGAAGGCACCCAGGTGCTGCCGGGTCAGGCAGTTCTGCGTCTGATTGAGAGCGGACACATCGAGGCCCATGTCGGCATACCTGAAGTTGTCGCCGCCCAACTCCGGGTCGCGGCTGAACACCGCGTGAGCTGGGAACACCAGGACTTCCGGGCCGAACTGAAATCGGTACTTCCGGAAGTCGACCCATCGAGTCGCACCATGACCGCGGTTTTCGACATCCCGGACAGCCCGATTCCGCCCGGATCCGTGGTCGAACTCAGGCTCGATGCCACCGTAGTCACCCCGGGTTTCTGGCTCCCGCTCACTGCGCTGACTCAGAACGAGCGCGGCCTGTGGGCGGTGTTCGTGATCAACGCGGATTCCGCCGTGGAGAATCGGCTGGTCGAGATCATCCACACCGAGTCCGATCGCGCCTATGTGCGAGGCACCCTGAACAACGGAGAGCAGATCGTAAGCACCGGTGTGCAGCGGATCGTGCCCGGGCAGACAGTGCAGGTCGTCGAAGGCGACTGATGGGCGCCTTCTATACCAATCCACGCCTGTCGGCGTTGACCGTAATTTTCGTCCTCCTCATTGGCGCGCTCGCGCTTTCCTCCCTGGCACGCCAGGAAGATCCGACCATGACGGAGCGCTGGGCCAGCGTGTCCACTTTCCTGCCGGGCTCCAGCGCTGAGCGGGTCGAATCCCTCGTGACCGAGCCGATCGAGACGAAACTCAGGGAAATCCCGGAGATACGTACCCTCGATTCCCACTCGCGTATCGGGTACTCCCTCATCGGCATAGAACTCTATGACCATGTCGGTCCCGGTGAAAACGACATCGTCTGGTCCGAAGTGCGCGACAAACTCGCCGAGGTCCATGCGACTCTGCCCGGAGCCACTGCCGTACCGCTGCTGGAGATGCGCGCACCGCTTGCCTCCACCATCGTCGTTGCACTGTCCCGGGAGGACGGCGATGCCATCGAAATGAGCATCCTCTCCCGGCTGGCGGCCGCACTGGAAATACGCCTCGCCAATCTTCCCGGCACCAAAGAAACAGATGTACATGGAGAGTCTGAGGAAGAAATCCTGATTTCCGTGGACCCTTACCAGTTGACCGCAGCAGGACTCACTGCGGCCCAGATGGCAGCGGTAGTCGGTCGAGCGGACACCAAGGCTTCGGCGGGGCGGCTCCGATCGAGTCTGTCCGACCTCATCATCGAAGTGGACGCGGAACTCGACACGCCCGAGCGCATCGCCGGCATTCCCCTCAAGGAGACAGATTCCGGCAGAATACTCCGGGTTGGTGATCTGGGCGAAGTGCGGAAATACCAGGTGGATCCCCCCCGCACACTGGCTTTTCATGGCGACACCAGAACCGTCATGGTCACCGCGACCATGGAACCCGATGGCCAGATTGGTGTGTGGATTGAGCGCGCGCTGCAGGAAGTGGCGCAGTTCACTTCCCGCCTGCCGGCCGGCATCCGCGCCGAGGTGATCTACAACCAGAACGACTACACCAGCGAGCGGATGGATACCCTGCTCCTGAATCTGCTCTCCGCCCTGGTGATTGTGATGGTGACCCTCATCTGGTTCATGGGGGTGCGCTCCGCACTCACCGTGGGTATCGCCCTGCCCCTGTCCGGCGCGATGGTCCTCGGTTTCATGAACCTCATGGATGTCCCCCTGCACCAGATGTCCGTGACCGGACTGATCATCTCCCTGGGCCTGCTCATCGACAATGCCATCGTGGTTGTCGAGGACTACAAGCTCAATCGCAGCCGCGGCCATGAGATTGCGGCCGCCATAGACCTCAGTCTGCGTCATCTCCGCATTCCTCTGGGGGCCTCCACGCTCACTACGGTATTCGCCTTTCTCACCATCGCGATGGCGCCGGGCGGCATCGGAGATTTCACCGGTACGATCGGGCTCTCCGTGGTGCTCGCAGTTTCGAGTTCCTACTTTCTCGCGATGACCGTGGTGCCGGCCATCGCCAGTTTTCTCGAGCAGCGCTGGCCTGCCCGGAAGGACGGCGGCTGGTGGCAGAACGGCTACAGCAATGTGGTGCTGCTGCGCACCTACCGGCGTTCGATCCGCGCGACCCTCGCACGGCCCTGGCTCGGCGTCGCCGCCGGCTGCCTGTTGCCGCTGATCGGCTTTCTGCTTGCGCCCACCCTGACACAGCAGTTCTTCCCGCCCGTGGATCGCAATCAGTTTCAGCTGCAGCTGTCCATGCCTTCCCATGCCAGCATCTGGGAAACCCGCCGGGTCGTGGAACTCGTCGACGCGCTTGTCCGTGCCGAACCCGAAGTGGTGGACACCCACTGGACGATCGGAGAAGGCACACCCAGGGTCTACTACAACGTGCTCACCCAGAATGATGGCATTGCGAGTTTTGCTGCGGCCTGGGTCGACACCCATTCACCCGGCGAGACCCGGCGGCTGCTGCCCCGGCTGCAGAAGAAACTCAGCCGTGCACTGCCGGAAGCCCGCATTCTGGCCCTGCCCTTCGAACAGGGTCCGCCCTTCAATGCACCCATCGAAATGCGCCTGGTCGGTCCGGATCTCAACACGCTGCGTGTGCTCTCCGATGAGGTACGCCTGATCCTCAGCAGCCTGGAGGATGTGACCTATACCCAGGCCAGCCTCTCGGCTTCCGAGCCGAAACTGGTTTTCCATCCCCGGGAAAATTCGCTGGCAGCTGCCGGCATGCGCACGGGTGATCTGCCGGGTCTGCTGAACGATACGCTGCTCGGCATTCATGCCGGCACGGTCCAGGAAGGCAGCACGGAACTGAAGGTGCGGGTACGGATCGGTAACAGTGCGCGGGACGATGTCGACGAACTGGAAACCCTGCCCATACCCTCGGCCACGGGAGGCAGCGTGCCGCTGGATCAGCTCGGTCGCTGGCAACTGGAACCGGGAGCATCCGGCATTCAGCGCTACCAGGGTGAGCGGGTGAGCATCGTGGAAGGGTATCTCACGCCATTTGTATTGCCCGCAGGCGTGATGGCCGAATTCCGGGAGCGGCTGGCGGCGGCTCCCCTGTCGCTGCCCGCCGGTTTCCGACTGGAGATCGGTGGCGAGGAAGAGGAGCGCACCGAGTCCATGAGCAATCTGCTGTCCGTATTCATCCTCTTCGCGGTGGCGATGGCAGCAGTAGTGATACTTTCACTCAATTCCTTCCGGCAGGCGTGCATCATCGGACTGGTCGCGCTGCTGAGTTCCGGCCTTGCGCTGTTCGGTGTGAGACTGTTCGGCTGGCCCTTCGGCTTTCAGGCCCTGATCGGCACCCTGGGCATGGTTGGACTCGCGATCAACGGTGCGATCATCGTGATCTCTGCACTCAAAGCGGAACCCGCCGCGAGCGGGAATAATCTGCAGGCCGCAGAAGAAGTGGTGGTGGACGCAACACGCCACATCATCTCGACGACTGTCACTACCATCGGCGGTTTCCTGCCCCTGATCATATTCGGAGGCACTTTCTGGCCACCGCTGGCCACCGCCATCGCTGGAGGCGTTGCCGGATCCGCCATCCTTGCCCTCTACACAGTGCCGGCGCTTTACATGCGTATCCAGCGCAGCGGCGAAAACGTCCAGGTGACCGTCGCCGGGGCCGGTTCAGACCCGATTCCACTGCCTGCGCGAAAACTGGCGTCCTGAACTGCGGGGCGGCGCTGACCACCGCGCGCCGTGCAGGCGGTCAGCGGACCAGAGACACATCGTAGCCGCGCGCCTGCAACCCGGTGACGACCTGATCTACCTGCTCCTCGCCACGCATCTGTAGTGACAGTTCCACCAGGGTCGCCCGCACCGATGAACCACCGAAAGCCCGCTGGTGCACGATGTCGACGATGTTGCTGTCCAGCTCACCGAGAATCTGGGTGAGCTGGCCGAGTGCTCCCGGCACGTCGGGAATCTCCACTTTCAGACGCACCAGCCTGCCGCTGCGCACCATGCCGCGCTGCAGTACGGTTGCCAGAATCATCATGTCTATGTTGCCGCCGGACAGCACCAGCAGGGTCCTGCGACCGGCGAACCGTTCAGGACTGGCCCGGACTGCCGCCAGACCGACCGCGCCCGCACCTTCCACCACGGTTTTCTCGATCTCCAGCAGAGTGAACACCGCCTGCTCGACCTGTTCCTCACCCACCAGCAGTACATCATCCACCAGTCGGCGGATTACAGGCAGTGTGTGGGTGCCGGGGGTTTTGACAGCAATACCTTCAGCGACCGTACCCTGCAGAGAAGGTGTTTCCGCGACATTGTGAAAAGCATTGTAGGCAGCGGCAAAGCGGCGCACCTGAACGCCGATGATCTCGACCCGGGGGGCCAGTGCTTTCACAGCTGTGGCAATGCCGCTGATCAGACCACCGCCACCCACCGGCACCACGATGCACTCCACATCGGGCATCTGTTCAAGAATTTCCAGTCCCACCGTACCCTGACCGGCAATCACCCGGGGATCGTCATAGGGATGGACCAGCGTCAGGTTCCGTTCGGTTGCCAGTCGGTAGGCATACTCACGGGCCTCGTCGAACTGGGCACCATGCAGATGCACATCGGCACCGAACACCCGCGTCTGCTCCACCTTGGCATTCGGCGTGAATCGCGGCATGACGATGCACGTAGGCACACCGAGGCGCTGGCCGTGATAGGCGAGCGCCTGGGCATGATTGCCCGCGCTCATCGCGATCACGCCCTGTCTGCGCTCGCTGGCGGTGAGCTTGCGCAGGCAGTTGAGAGCACCGCGCTCCTTGAACGATGCGGTGAACTGCAGGTTCTCGAATTTGAGCGAGAGTTCAGCACCGGTCAGTCTGGAAAGGGTTTCCGAACGCATCAGGGGAGTTACCAGAACCTGGCCGGCGATGGTGCGTCGTGCTTCCTCGATATCTCTGAGTTGCATTGGCTGTTGCCCTGAGTGCTACGAACAGATCCCGTCACGCTGTTCCCTGTCGAGGCACGGTCTGTGGCGCAGATGACGCGCGCAGTATACTCGCGTCTCTCTCGCCAGACTCTGTACGACGGCATGAAACATCTGCTCGTGGTTTACCATACCCAGACCGGCAACACCGGTCGCCTCGCCGAGGCGGTCTGTCGAGGTGCGTCGGATGCGCTCGTGGAGAATGTCGAAGTCAGATGCCTGCGCGCTGCCGACGCAGGCCCGCAGGACCTGCTATGGGCGGATGGATTGCTGCTGGGCACACCGGAGAACTTCGGCTACATGTCCGGCGGTATGAAGGACTTCCTCGATCGCACCTTCTACCCGGTTGAAGGGAAAATTCTCTCGTTACCCTATGCGCTGTTTGTCAGCGCGGGTAACGACGGCACGGGTGCTGTGAGGGCCGTGCGCAGAATTGCCAACGGCTATCCCTTCAAGGAAGTTCAGGAGCCCCTCATCGTCCGAGGCATGGTTGAAACAGCCGATATTGCCCGCGCCGAGGAACTGGGGCTGACACTCGCAGCAGGCCTGGAGGCCGGCGTGTTTTGACCACCTCTATCTGGACCCGGTTTTAAGCCCGGCGGTCGATATGAGGCCAATCTGGTCTGGGCCCGGCAAGCTTCAGCGCAGAGACTTACGGATTCGCTTGTAGGCTTCGCCCAGTTCCTCCGCGACCTGGGACAGTGCAGCGCCAACTTCTCCCGCAGACTCCTTGGTCTCGTCTGCCACCCGCTCAAGTTTCGACTCGACATGCTCCCATTGCTTCTCGAGGGACTGCCACTCTTCCCGCACTTCGGCTTTCGCCAGATGCATTTGTACCTTCAACTCGTCGCGCTGGGTTCGCAGGTTCTTTAACAGACTGTCGAGGGACTCTTTTGCATTCATAGCTCTATCACTCTTGAAAAATCGCTCTTCAGATCCTGATCAGGGTGCATTGTTTCACGCCGTACCGCATCCGACCCTTCGTAGATTCCACAGTTCCTCAGCGGCACTCACTCACCCCGCAGCGCCACAGTGATCGGCAGCCGTGCGGCACGCACCGCCGGAAACAGCCCGCCGACCAGCCCAAGCCCCAATGCCCAGGCTATGCCCAGCATCATCAGTTCACCGGTCACTGCGAAGTCAAAGGCGACCTGGGAAAACGACGCGTTGTTGAGAGTGGAGGCGGTGTAACCGTCGAAGAGCAGATAGACCAGAATCCCGCCCACCAGTCCGCCAACGAGTGCCAGGAAAATGGCCTCGATCATGACCGACACGACTACGGGTACATTGGAGAAGCCCAGAGCACGCAGGGTGGCGATCTCGACAGTGCGGGCACTGACCGCCGAATACATGGTATTCAACGCAGCAAATACCGCCCCAATGGCCATGATCGCGGCCACTGCATAGCCGAAGGTATTGATCAGCTCGGAGCGATCTTCGCTCTGACCGGCAAAAAATTCTTCCTCGGTCGTCAGTGCGATATCCAGCCGGGGATCTGCCTGGATACGCTTGTTGACTGACACTGCAGCGGATGGATCCTCGAGCAGTACCCGCGCTGAGGAGAGGGTGCCACCTCGCCGGAAACTCGTCTGGGCGACCGGCAGGTCGGCCCAGACCTCCGACTCATAGGCGCTTCCGCCCGTGGTGAAAGTGCCCAC
Source organism: Pseudomonadales bacterium (assembly GCA_041395945.1). NCBI lineage: Bacteria > Pseudomonadati > Pseudomonadota > Gammaproteobacteria > Pseudomonadales > Pseudomonadales bacterium. Next base: position 359,937 of record JAWKZN010000001.1, on the reverse strand, counting down.
CACTGTCCAGCCACTCTCCCGGAATTCCACCACATCACCCAGTGACAGTCCCGCAAACTCACTCGCCGCCTTCACGCCGACAATGATCTCCCCTTTGCCGGCTTCAAACAGCCGGCCCTGCACCAGGTGCATTTCCGGCCGCACGTCGATACCAGCCTGGCGCATTCCGCGAATCACCAGATTTGCGGGCGTACCGGTATCCCGCTTGGGCACGTCGGCCACCACGTACAGCTCGTCGCTGGCCAGTTTCACCCCTTCCATACGCGCGAGAATATTGAATTCCTCCACGCTGATGCCGCTGGAGAGTTCGTTGTTGCTGCCATCCCTCAGCACGATCGCCCGCCCCGGCATGCTGGAGCCTTCGAGTGCTGCAGTGAATCCCGCCGCCATGGACAGCACGCCGATCAGCACAGCGACCACACCGGCGATACCGACGACGATCACCGAAGAGGAACCGATCCGGGCTGGCAGGTTGCGCAGATTCATCAGGGTGATCTCGAAAATCTGGGCGAACATCTTTCAGCGCACCCGCAGCGCGTCGGTTATCGTCAGCCGGCGGGCGCTCAGAGCAGGCAGTCCACCGATCACCAGACCGACCAGAACAGCGAGAATCAGCGCATAGCCTGCCAGATCAAACGACAACTCGAAGGTGCCCAGCATGCCTTCCAGCGACGGGCCTATCGCCGATATCAGCCCGTACGCCAGGCCGATACCGGCCAGTGCACCGACCACACACAACAGAACCGCCTCGCCGAGCACCAGCATCGAAACACTGGTGTCCGTAAACCCCAGGGTCTTCAGCACTGCCAGCTCCGGTATCCGCTCCCGCAGCGCCTGACTCATGGTGTTGCCGGTCAACAGCACAATGGTGAAGAACACCGCGGCCATGATCACCGTGGTGAGGAAGCCGATATCACCCAGCTGGCTGGCGAACTGACGGGCGAATTCATCCTCGGTCGCCGTGCGGGTGGGGTTCGGAGAATTTTCGAACAGCCTGTCGATCACCCGGGCGATTTCTTCCGCACGGGCAGGGTCGCTGAGCCGCACGGTCCACCAGCCCACCTGGTCCTTGCCGAAGCTCGCTACCGCCTCGGTGAAATACTGGTACTGAAACAGCAGCACCGGATTGCGGCCCTCGGTACTGACATAGGTCCCCACCAGTTCAAATTCCCAGCTTCGATCCCCACCTTCTTTCGGCCAGATGTCCGCTTCGATGGGGATCACATCACCGATCTTCCAGCCGTATTCGTCCGCCAGTTCCTGCTCGGCAACCGCCGCGGTACGTTTCGCGGCGAAGGCATCGAGCTGGGCCGGATCAATCTGCAGTTCGTTGTACATCGCGAAAAACTCCCGGGGTTCCACCGGGTATTTCGGAAAGAAGTTCTTAGGGTCCTGGTAGACGCCTCCGAACCATTGCTGCTGGGTGACTGCTGCCACGCCGTCCACCGCCAGAATCTGCTGCTTCTGGCTCATCGGCAGGGAGTCGACGATCGAGTACTTGGGTGACGCAATCAGCCGATCGACGCCGATCAGGTTACCGCCCGTCTCGAACGCACCCGCGACCGTGCGCAACAGCATGAAAAGCAGGAAGGCGATTGCCACGGAGAGCATGGTCAGCACGGTGCGTGTACGTTTCCGGAAGAGATTCGACCACATGAGCCCAAACAGCTTCATGACACAGCCTCCTCAACCAGACGCCCCTTGTCCATGTGCAGTGTCTTCCCCGCATGGCTGGCCGCTTTCGGATCGTGGGTGACCATGATCACCGTTTTACCGTGGTCCCGGTTGAGGGTTTCGAGCAGGCCCAGGATGTCATCCGCCGTCTGGCGGTCCAGGTCACCGGTAGGCTCATCACAGACCAGCAGTTTCGGGTCTGCTACCAGCGCGCGGGCAATCGCCACCCGCTGCTGCTGACCACCCGAGAGTTCGCCGGGCTTATGCCCCGCGCGATCACCCAGGCCCACGATCTCCAGCGCAATATCCGTGTTGCGGATCCGCTCCGCCCGCGACAGTCGTGTCAGCAGCAGCGGCAGTTCCACATTCCGGCGCGCCGTGAGCACCGGCAGCAGGTTGTAGAACTGAAAAATAAACCCGACGTTTTCCGACCGCCAGCGGGCCAGTGCCCGGCTCGACATCCGGTTGAGATTTTCACCGGCAACGATCACCTCTCCTGAAGTCGGATGATCCAGACCGCCGATGAGGTTGAGCAGAGTGGACTTGCCGCTGCCGGATGGGCCCATCAGCGCGAGAAAATCTCCCGCAGCCACACTGAGATTGATACCGTCGAGCACATCAACAGTCTCTCTGCCCTTCACAAACCGCTTCGTCACATCCCTGCAGAACACCAGGTCCGACATGGTTCCGATCTCCCCTTTCAGTTCAGTAGCGTGATGGCTTCTCCCGCTTCGAGACGTGCCTGCAACTCGGCCGACACGGCCAGCACGACCCGCTCCCCGGTCACCAGTCCATTGATGATGCGCATCTTTGATCCTGCCTCGCCACCGGTCTCGATCCCACGACGCTCAGCCCGATCACCTCTGACCACGAACACATAGGATCCCCCGGCGTCGGAGACCACCGCGCTGGAGGGTACCAGTACCCCTTCCTGCCCGGGTTCGGCGGCTGTTTCCGTCACTTCCAGGAATGCGACCCGCACACCCATATCAGGCAGCACCCGGTCATCCCGCTCCTCCAGCCCCACCCGCACCCGCACCGTCGCCTTACTGCGATCCGCAGTAGGAATAATGGCAATCACACGCGCCTGATAGCCGTCCTGGGGATAAGCATTCAGCGTCACCTGCACCGGCTGCTCCGGATACACCCGATTGATGTAGGACTCGTTCACATCGACTTCCACTTCCAGGGAATCCATGTCGACGATGGTGCAGATTCCGGTACGGGTGAACCCTCCGCCTGCGGACACCGGCGAGATCATCTCTCCCGGCTGCGCAGCTTTGGCCACCACGATGCCGGCAAAAGGTGCGCGGATTTCCATATCATCGAGCAGGCGCCGCTGCACATCCAGGCTGCGCTCGGCAACGACCACTTCGGCACTGGCCCGGGCCAGGCGCGCAGTCAGTGCTTCCACGTTCAGGCCGTCCCGGTCCAGATCCGCCTGACTGGCCAGCTGTCTCCCGGCGAGTTCCGCCGTCCGCTGCAGGTCCAGCTCTGCCTGTTTCAGCTGCACCCGCAGTTCCGCCAGACCGGCACTCGCCGCCCGGTACTGGGATTCGCTGAGCTCGAACTGTGCGCGGGGAATGGTATCGTCGAGTACTGCAAGCAGCTGATCCCGGGTGACCCGATCTCCCTCTTCAATAAGCACACGGATCACCTTACCCGTTGTCTTCGCGCTCACCGTGGCCTGCCTGCGGGCCACCACGTAGCCGGTCGCATCGAGCACACTGTCGCCACTCGACGCCTGGGCCGCCGCCTGGGCCGGTGCAGTACTGACCGGGATCGCCCGGGGAGAAAAGTCGACGAACAGACCCACAAAGACCAGGCCGCCAGCGAGTGCCACAGCGATGAACCACTTCAGCGGCCGGCCGCGATCGGACGTGGAAGTGCTTCGATCGATCTTCAGCTCGCTCAGCAGCGCGCGCTTGTCCCGCACAGAATCTGACTGGTCAGTGTCTCCCATCCGCTTTGTCCGGTATCTGCCTTAACTTCTGTGCGCCGCGATGGACTGCGGGCCGCGGCGCTTCATGGGCCGCAGAAGGCACCTATGGTACAACTACCGATGTGATTTTTTCATGAAGTCCGGAAACGAGGCGTCAGATTGACCGAACGCAGAGCCAGAATTCTCCACAGCATCAATGAAATCGAAGCCCGTGTCTGGAACCGTTGTGCCAATCCGGAAGGGTTACCATTCAATCCCTTTCTGAGCCATGAATTCTTCTCGGCCCTGGAAGAAAGCGGCAGCGCCTGCACGGAAACGGGCTGGCAGCCCTTTCATCTGGTGCTTGAGGAAGGGGCAGACGCCGGGCAGAGCGGACCGGGGACACAGGTGCTTGGTACCGTGCCGATGTATGTGAAAGGCCACTCCCAGGGTGAGTACGTATTCGACCATGCCTGGGCTGACGCCTGGCACCGTGCGGGCAGGAATTACTACCCGAAACTTCAGGTCAGTGTCCCCTTCACACCCGCGACAGGCCGTCGCCTGCTCTCCGCGGATGCCGGCCCGGCAACGGACGCTGCGCTGCTTTCCGCCTGTGCGCAGATCTGCGAGCAGGTCGAGCTGAGCTCAGCACACATCACCTTCATGCCCAAAGACCAGTGGCAGACGGCGGGCGAACTCGGCTATCTGCAGCGCATCGATCAGCAGTACCACTGGCACAACCCGGGGTATCGCAGCTTCGACGATTTCCTCGCCGATCTGTCCGCGAAGAAGCGCAAGAACCTGAGGCGGGAGCGACGCGAAGCGCTGGAGAACGGCATCAGTATCGAATGGGTCAGCGGCGACGATCTCACCGAATCACACTGGGACGCCTTCTACCGTTTTTATCTCGATACCGGCGGTCGCAAATGGGGATCACCCTACCTGACCCGCTCTTTCTTCAGCCACATCAGTGCAACCCTGGCAGAACACGTGCTGCTGATTCTGTGCAGGCGTGAGGGTCGGTATGTGGCAGGCGCACTCAACTTCATTGGCACAGACACCCTCTACGGACGCAACTGGGGCGCAGTGGAATATCACCCCTTCCTCCATTTCGAAACCTGCTACTACCAGGCCATCGATTTCGCCATCGAGCGTGGACTCAAAAGGGTGGAAGCGGGCGCCCAGGGCAGCCACAAAGTGGCGCGCGGTTACCTCCCCGAAGCGACCTACAGTGCGCACTGGATCCGGGATCCCGAGTTCCGCCGCGCCGTGGCCCACTATCTCAGAAGCGAGAGGGCGCATGTCACGCACGACATCGAATATGTCGAACAGCACGCCCCTTTCCGCAACGGTGTGGATCTGAGCACCGTCAGAGGGATCGTGCTGAAGCCGGACCAGGACGCCGATACGACGACTCGCTGAGAACCAGCTTCCCGATCGGCAGCTTTCGGGGCGCTATTTCACCAGCTCAGCACGCAGCCGGGTCAGATAGTCCTTGAGCCTGCGGACATTGCTCGGGCCCATCCGCAGAAGCTGTTTCTGCAGAGGTTGCAGGCCTTCCAGTGCCGGGTCCGCATATTCATAAAACACCTTAGGCTGCACCAGTTCGACCTCTGCACCCGGTTCCGGTACGGCGAGCAGCAGATCAATCGCCGCGACCAGCTGGTCGTCTACTGCGCCGGGATTGCCAAGCTCACCGAGCGCTTCGGAAATCAGCGGTTCGAAAGTTGAGACCCAGCCGGCAAGCTGGACAGGATCCACCGACTCCAGGGTGTCTACATAGCCGTCGAAGCGCTCATAGCTGATCGGATCAACCAGCAGCCGATCACCCTCCCGGATCACCTCGAACTTACCGGCCGGGGCCAGAAAAGCTAGCTGCTGACGCGGGTATTCGCCCTTCCGGGCATTGTCCATGACCACCGCCAGCCTTCGCACCAGGTCTTCTTTTGCAAGCCAGGTCTGGGGCAGTGCGGACTGCGCCAGAGTCTCCCGGACCAATCCGTCACTCTCCGCCAGAGGTGGCAGCGCAGGCGCCGCCGGTGGGGGCGCGGTGCCGGTTGCCGGCATACTCAACTCTTCGGCCGGCATCGGGTCTGCGGGTGGCGCGGTATCCGTTACCGGTGCGGAAATCACACCAGCCGGCTCCGCAGGCACGCTGTCTGTTCCCGGTTCTCTGAGCAGAAAATACAGTCCGATCGCGATGACGACCAGCACGACGCCACCAATTACCAGGTCATTCTTCATAACTGTCCAAACTCCATATTCAGGTGGACGGCTCCAGTATTTCTCCGGCTCTGGAGGGATGTCGATACGTGATCAGAGTCTCTACCGCGGTTTTCCATTATGATTCCCGCCCTGACAACCTCTGCCCAAAGCACTATACCTATGGCCGTCACATCCATCAGATCCATTCTCGATCATCATATTCCTGTGGGCAGCGACACTGCCATAGAAGGCTGGGTGCGCTCCCGCCGCACCTCCAAAGGCGGTTTTTCATTCATCGAGGTAAACGACGGCTCAGCGCTCGCGTCTGTTCAGGTCGTCGCAGACGGTGCGCTGCCCAACTACACGCAGGAGATACTGGAGATATCCACGGGCTGCGCGGTGCGCATTCGCGGCACCCTGGTGGCGTCTTCCGGTCGAGGCCAGGACCGGGAAATTCAGGCCGCCGAAGTCGAAGTTCTCGGGTGGGTGGAAGATCCGGAAACCTATCCGATCGCCAAAAAGCGACACACCTTCGAATATCTGCGCAGCGTGGCGCACCTGCGCCCGCGCACGAACACATTCGGCGCAATTACCCGGGTACGCAATGTGATCGCAAACGCCGTGCACGGACACCTCCAGCGCAACGATTTCATGTGGGTGAACACACCGATCATCACCGCCAGCGATTGTGAGGGCGCAGGACAGCTGTTTCGGGTTTCCACGCTCGACCAGCTCAATCGCCCCGCTTCCGGATACAGCGAAGATTTCTTCGGCACTGAAACCTTTCTCACCGTATCCGGCCAGCTCAACGTGGAAAGCTATTGTCTGGCCATGAAGAAGGTTTACACCTTCGGGCCGACCTTCCGCGCAGAAAACTCGAACACCTCGCGGCATCTCGCCGAGTTCTGGATGATCGAGCCGGAAATCGCGTTCGCAGATATTCACGACAACGCCTCACTGGCCGAAGGACTGCTGAAGGCCGTTTTCACCGATGTGCTCGACCAATCAGCTGACGACATGCGCTTTTTCGCAGAGCACATCGACGCTACTGTGATCGAGCGGCTGGAAACCGTGATCAACAAGCCGTTCGAACGGATCACCTACACAGAGGCGGTCGGCATTCTCGAGCGTTGTGGCGAGAAATTTGAGTTCCCCGTCAAATGGGGGCTCGATCTGCAATCCGAACATGAGCGATTCCTGACCGAAAAGCACATCCAGGGACCGGTCGTTGTGATCGACTATCCGAAGGAAATCAAAGCCTTCTACATGCGCATGAATGACGATGATCGAACTGTCGCAGCGATGGACGTGCTCGTGCCCGGTGTCGGAGAAATCATCGGCGGCAGCCAGCGGGAAGAACGGCTCGACGTTCTCGAGCGACGCATGGCGCAGCAGCAGCTGGGCGACGAACTGTGGTGGTACAAGGATCTGCGTCGTTACGGCAGCGTACCTCACGCAGGTTTCGGTCTCGGCCTGGAGCGCCTGGTGCTCTATGTCACCGGTATGGAGAACATCCGGGACGTGATTCCGTTTCCACGGGTGCCGAACAGTGCAAGTTTCTAAGAAACCCGGCTAGGGGATGTTTCGATCACTCCTCCGACTTAAGAAATTCGTCGGCCGCTACAGGCTGCGGCTGGGGGCCGGCATTCTGGCTTTCGGTCTCTCCCGACTGCTCGAAGCAACGGTGCCACTGTCCCTGGCCCTCGGCATTGACCGCCTGGCAGCTGGAAACTCGGACCTGCTGCTGCCGGTAGCCGCCATCTTCGGTGCGGTCAGCGTACGCTTCCTGGTGGTCAGCGGCGCCCGTTTTCTGGTTCGCAGCGCCGGTATCCGGGTCGCCTTCGATCTGCGTGAGGCGCTCTATGACGCACTCCAGTACCAGGGTTTAAAATTCTTCAACCGCCATACCATCGGCGACATGATGACCCGCGCGGTGGCAGACATCAGTCTCATCCAGAGACTGATCGCCATGGGAACCATCCTTCTGGTCATCCTGGTCTATGCGACTGTGATCGGCTTCGGCTTCATGATCTATCTGTCACCGTCGCTCACACTGCTGCTGCTGCCACCGCTGCCCTTCGTGTTCATCTATGCGCGCTACTCGGCTCTGCAGATGGCCGCGGCATCCGAAGAAGTCCAGGCGAAACTCTCCGAGCTCGGTGCCCACGTGCAGGAGAATCTGTCGGGTATCCGCACCATCCAGGCGATGGTGCAGGAAGAGAAGGAGATTCTCCGCTTCGCCGACACCAATCAGGCCTACGCAAACGCCTTTTACGAGCAGGCTCGAGTAAATTCCCTGATGGCTGCCTGGATGCCCTCACTGGCGGCCATCTGTTCCGTGACCATCCTGGGTTACGGCGGTTACCTGGTCACCCAGGGCGAGCTCAGTGCGGGCGGTCTGATCGCTTTCTTCATGTATGTGGGCATGGTGGTGCAGCCAGTCCGGGTCGCCGGATTCATCATCAGCCTGTTCCAGCGTGCGGCGGTCGCCAGCAACCGCCTCTTCGAGATACTGAACCTGGCACCGGAGATTGCGGATACGCCGAGTGGCCGGACCCCCGGGATGATCCGCGGTGCCATCAGTATCCGCGAACTGACGTTCCGCTACGCCGAGCACTCCGGGAAGGTGCTCGACCGTGTCAGCCTGGACATCCGCGAAGGCGAGAGCCTGGCCATCATGGGGCGCGTGGGCGCCGGTAAAACGACCCTGCTGAAACTGCTGGTCCGGCTGCTGGATCCCCCCGCCGGCACCATCCTGGTGGATGGTCACGACGTGCACGACTATCCGATTTCCCAGCTCCGCTCTCAGATCGCCATGGTGCCCCAGGACCCCTTTCTGTTCGCAGAGCCGCTGGGCAGCAACCTCACCTACGATGACCCGAACCGCGCCCTGGATCAGATCTGGGCTGCCGCAACCGCCGCCGATCTGACCGACACCATCGAAAACTTCCCCGATCAGCTCGACACACTGATCGGTGAGCGGGGTGTCACTCTCTCCGGCGGCCAGAAACAACGTGCCACACTGGCACGGGGGCTGATCCGCGAAGCACCGGTGCTGATTCTCGACGACTGCTTCTCGAGTGTGGATACTGAGACCGAGGAACACATTCTCTCCGAACTCAAGCGTCTGCGACGGGGCCAGACCACCCTGCTGGTCTCCCATCGGGTGTCGACCGCGCGCCATGCAGATCGCATCGTCATTCTCGAAGCGGGCCGTATCGTCGAATCCGGCAGTCACGAAGAACTGATCGCCAGCGGCGGCTTCTACGCCGAGCTCGAGCGTATCCAGCGGGAAGGCGCGGCAGAGTCAGATTACCGGGAACTCGGAGTGTCGACCTGATGGCCGAATCCCAGGCACAGGCGGACAAACGCGACTACGCGATGTTCGATGCGGAGCTGTCTGGCAATGCGCTGAACCTGAGGCTGCTGCGACGGCTGCTCGGCTGGATGAAGCCCTATCGGGTCACCTTCGCTGTCAGCGCCGTGCTGATCCTGGTTTCTTCGACGCTGCAGGTACTGCTGCCCGTGATCATCTCGCTGGTGGTGATTGATCACATCATTCGCGGCACCGTACCCGGTATGACGCCGGATCTCGGCATGGTCGAGGTCACCGACTGGATTGTCGCGACCTTCGCGATACCTCCGCTGCTGGCGGCCTGCATACTCTATACCCTCATTTACGCTGCCTGGGCCGTGACCGGACACGCCCATCGAATGACCCTGATTTCCTCGGTGATCAACGGTCTGCGGGATCTGCGCCTGGATCTCTTCCGGCATCTCGAGACCCGGCCCTCCTCCTTCTACGACCGGGTAGCCGTAGGGCGTCTGATGACCCGGGTCACCAACGACGTGGAGGCGCTCTACGAACTGCTGCGCGGTGTCGGCACGCTGATCGGTGAGTTCGTGCCTTTCTTCGTCGCCCTCACCATCATGCTGGCCATCGACGTGCCCCTCACCCTGATGCTGCTGATGGTGCTGCCGATAATGGGCACTGTCACTTACTACTTCCGCCAGGCGACCCGTCAGCTCTTCCGCATGGTGCGGATGACCGTGTCTTCGCTGAACCAGAATCTGCAGGAAAACCTCGCCGGACTGCAGGTGGTGCAGCTGTCTGACAGACAGCGCTTCAATCTGGAGCGCTACACGCGCATCAACAAAGACAACCAGCGCTGGGAACTGAAGAGTGCGAGACTCGAGACCCTCTACGGCGCCTTTACCGACAGCATGGCCCAGATCGCCCTCGGCGTGATCATCTGGTACGGCGGAGGTGCCGTCATTCAGAACGAACTCTCCCTCGGCGAAGTCATTCTGTTTACCCGTTTCATCGACATGCTGTTCCAGCCCGTGGTCGCCCTCGGTGAGCAGACCAATGTGCTGTTCCGCGCCATGGCATCCGGCGAACGGATCTTCCAGGCACTGGACTGGGACGAAATCATTCATGAACCCAAAAATCCGGTGCAGCTGCCGGAGCGGCTCAAGGGTGAACTGCGTTTTTCACACCTGAGTTTCGGTTACCTGTCGAACACACCGGTGCTGCACGATGTCAGTTTTACGATCCACCCCGGTGAGAAACTCGCCATTGTCGGACCCACCGGCTCCGGGAAGAGCACGCTGATCCGCCTGCTCGGCCGCTTCTATGATTTCAATGACGGGCAGATCTTTCTCGACGGCATCGATCTGAATCGGATTCACACCCGGGATCTGCGGCGCCGCATCGGGGTGGTCCTGCAGGACTTCCACATTTTTTCCGGCAGCATCTACGACAACATCGCCCTCGGTGATCCAACGATCACACGGGAGCGCGCGAGACAGGCGGCTGAGCGGGTCAACGCTCATGGCTTCATTCAGTCTCTGCCCGAAGGCTATGACACCGAGCTTTCGGAGCGCGGTCAGAATCTCTCCCAGGGGCAGCGTCAGCTGCTGGCCTTCGCCCGGGTGCTCGCAGCGGATCCCGAAATCCTTGTGCTCGATGAAGCCACCGCCAGTATCGACACCGAAACAGAGCTCCTGATTCAGGATGCCCTGCGCCAGCTGACAAAGGGTCGCACCTCCATCCTGATCGCCCACCGGCTGCAGACCATTCAGGAGGCGGACCGGGTACTGGTTCTGCACCACGGACGGGTCGAAGAAATCGGCACCCACACTGAACTGCTCGCCCGCAAGGGCCTCTACCACACACTGCACTCCCTACAGTTTCAGTCGGATCCGCCTGATGAGCCATAGTCCGATTGCTGAACTCCTGCGCTTTACGATGCGAAAAACTCTGTCAGTGGCACTGCTGGTTGCCTTCTCTCAAGCCGCCACAGCCGGATCGCTGGTGCTGGATCTGCGTGCTCAGGCACAGATCCGGGATGCCTGGCTTGAACGCCGCACCACCGTCGTACTGCCCGAACTGATGCGACGCGCGGACATCGATCTGTGGGTGATTGCCGGACGTGAGTACAACGAGGATCCTGTGCTGAAGACCTTTCTGCCGGCAACCTGGCTGTCCGCACGACGACGCACGGTACTGCTGATCCATGATCCGGGTGCAGACCAGCCGCTCGAGACACTGGCTGTCGCCCGTTACGATGTGGGCCGAATCTTTCGCCAGTCCTGGGATCCGGAAGCTGAGCCGGATCAGTGGCGGCGCACCGCGGTGCTGATTGCTGAGCGCAATCCTGAGAGAATCGGCATCAACACCTCTGCAGATTTTGCGCTTGCCGACGGCCTGACCCATTCGGAACACCAGGCGTTCACCCGGGCGCTTGGCCCGGAATTGAGCCGGCGCCTGACAAGCGCCCAGTCTCTCGCCGTCGGCTGGCTCGAAACCCGCACCGCGGAAGAGATGATCGTCTACCGGCAGATCTGCGCAATCGCCCACGAGATCATCCGCGAAGGATTCTCCAGGAAGGCGATTCAACCCGGCGTGACCACCACCGAGGATCTGGTCTGGTGGTTCCGGGAGCGGGTGCGCGCACGGGGACTGATCGACTGGTTTCATCCTTCGGTATCCGTACAGCGGGCTGAGGTTGATAGCACCGACCACAGGAGTGAGGTGCTCAGACGCACCCGGGACAGCGGACCCATTCAACCCGGCGACCTTCTGCACGTCGATTTCGGCATCACCTACCTGGGCCTGAACACCGACACTCAGCAGCACGCCTACGTTTTACGCGAAGGTGAAAACACCGCACCGCAGGACCTCGCAGACGCCTTGAAGGTCGGCAATCGGCTGCAGGACATACTGACCGGTGAATTCACCAACGGCCGGACAGGCAATCAGATCCTCCGGGCAGCGCTGGAGCAGGCGGCGAAGGAAGACATCGTGGCCTCCATCTACACCCACCCCATCGGTTACCACGGACACGCTGCGGGTCCCGCCATCGGTATGTGGGACCAGCAGCAGGGCGTGCCAGGCAGTGGCGACTATCCGCTCTATCCCAATACCGCCTACTCCATCGAACTCTACGCGGAGCGTCCCATCGCAGGCTGGAACCGCAGCGTGCGCATCAAACTCGAGGAAGACGCCTTCTTCGATGGCACTTCGGTGCGCTACATCGACGGTCGACAGACCGAACTGCTGCTGATCGGGAACTGACCATGCGCATCTGGGTCGACGCGGACGCCTGCCCGAAGCCGGTCAAGGACGTGCTCTACCGGGCCGCCGAACGGCTGCAGATCCACACTACCCTCGTCGCCAATCAGTTTCTGCGTACACCGCCATCCAGGGTCATCACCGCAGTCGTCGTACCCGGCGGTTTCGATGTGGCGGACAATCACATTGTGCAGGCGATGAGCGCGGGGGATCTCATCATCACCGCGGACATCCCCCTGGCCGACGAGGTCATCAGCAAAGGTGGCACCGCATTGAACCCCCGCGGGCAGCTCTACACCCGGGAAAACATCAAGGAACACCTGACCCGGCGCGACATGATGGAGGAACTGCGTTCCAGCGGGGCAATCAGCGGCGGGCCAGCGGCGCTGTCGAACAAGGATGTGCATGCCTTTGCGGGGGCGCTGGATCGGCTGCTGGCGCAGATTCATCGATAGAGTCCAATCTTTCGCCTCGGGAATGGTGATCCGTATGCGGGGGTGGGCGGGGGTGCAGCGGACCTCGCTCCGGCGCTCCGCGCTGCCCGCCTCAGCCGACCAGCCCCGAAGCGGGTCTGTTCGGCATCGTTGGCGTCGCTACACGGTCCGCTACACCCCCGCCCACCCCCGCATCCACAGCGCGCTTCCAGGTCCGCCTTAGAAGGTGTATGCATTCGATTCGAGCGATCTGCCGTTCCATCCCCAGATCTCACTTCCGTCGAACCTACCTGCTAAACTCCCGAAATGCCCAAATGCCCCACCACGCCCACCAGCGGCAGCAAATTCCGCACCGAATCCGGTGTACATGCCATCCGTGACGGGGTGAAAGCCAATGCCAACAGCCAGCTTCCCGGCGGCCGCAAGCCACCGTGGTTACGCGTGCGCATTGCCGGCGGGGAGAAATACGAATCTGTGCGTGCCACGGTCCGACGCCATTCCCTGGCCACTGTCTGCGAAGAGTCTCACTGTCCGAATATCGGCGAATGCTGGAGTGCCGGGACGGCCACCATCATGCTGATGGGATCCGTGTGTACGAGGGCCTGTCAGTTCTGCTCGGTGGACACTGGAAATCCCCGGGGGCGGCTCGACCCTCAGGAACCGGATCACGCCGCCGAGTCAGTGCGGCTGATGCAGCTGAAATATGTGGTCATCACTTCAGTGGACCGCGACGATCTGGCCGATGGGGGTGCCGCCCACTACGCTGCCTGCGTGCGTGCGATCAAGGCACGCAATCCCGCGACTGCCGTGGAAGCGCTGACCCCGGATTTCAACGGCGATCAGGATGCCGTGCGCCTGGTGGCGACATCGGGACTGGATGTATTCGCGCAGAACCTCGAAACCGTGGAACGATTGACCCACCCGGTACGTGACCCGAGAGCCGGCTACAGGCAGACGCTGAATGTGCTGCGCCATGCCAAACAGGTCGCCCCGGGGGTGCTGACCAAGTCCAGCCTCATGCTCGGGCTGGGTGAGACGGAAGCCGAACTCCTGGCCGCGATGGACGATCTGCGTGCTCAGGATGTGGACGTCCTCACCCTGGGTCAGTATCTGCGCCCTACTCCCAACCATCTGCCCGTGCAGCGCTGGGTACCTCCGGAAGACTTCGATCGCTATCGGCATCTGGGTCTGGAAAAAGGCTTCATCGAAGTCGCGTCCGGTCCTCTGGTGCGTTCGAGCTATAGAGCGGATCGGGTACTCGCGCGAGACAACCTGGGCATCGAACTGATCAGCGTGAAACCGGTGTGAGCTTCCGCCGCGGATAAGCGCCCGGCCAGGGTTCGAGGGGGTGGTCGGGGAGTTGTTCCCTGTGCTGCTGCGTATCGAAGAGCCGGAAGCCCCGGGCCTGGTAGTTGCCCAGTGCCGCGGGGTGGTCGAGGGAGCAGGTGTGCAGCCACACCCGTTTGCCACCCAGCGACCAGGCAGTCCGGACCGCATCGCTCAGCAGCGCACCCCCCATGCCCCGACCGATGAAGCGGGGCAGCAGCCCGAAGTAGCGGATTTCGACTGCGGCCTCGGCCTGCTCCTCGAGTTCAAAATACCCCGCCGGAGTGCCGCGCACATAGGCAATCCAGGTCGAAACCTGGGGGCGCGACAGATCTTCGAGCCACTGGGCATAGGTCCAGTTCAGCCGCATATACCAGGTCCAGTCCGCGCCCACACTGGCGTAAAGGAATCGATTCAGTTCCGGCTGCGGGATCTCCGAGCGAATCAGTTCATAGGGCAGAGCGCTGGGTCCAGCAGCGGTAAACTGCTCAGGGTCGCTGAGTTCGAGGTGCCAGATGGTGACCGTGCCTTCCATCTGCGCCATGATAGTGCATTCATTTTCAGCGATCGACGCACCATGGCCCTGATCAGCGAAGCCACGACGACTCCGACCCCCATTCAACTGGTGCGGACATCCGATCTCAGCGCGTGGCGGGAAAGCCAGTCGAGCGCTGCGACGGCCTGGCTGCAGCGTCAGCAGTTCAAGGCGGAGGCCGGTCAGTTTGCCTGGTTGCCGGACAGTGCAGACCAGCCCGCCAGTCTGGTGGTCGGCTGGGACGGCAAGGACAATCTGAGCACACTCGGTGGGCTGCCCTTTCTGCTGCCGGAAGGCGAGTACCGGATAGAACAGCCCCTCAGCGCGCTGCAACTGCTCGGCTGGGGTCTGGGTGCCTACCGCTTTGACCGCTACCGGTCCGGTCCGAGGGAACCCGCCCGCCTGCTGATACCCGCGGATCAGAACGCAGACGATCTCGCCAACACGGTTGCCGCGGTCACCCTAGTGCGCGATCTGATCAATCTGTCGGCGGAAGATCTCAAGCCCAGTGCGCTCGCCGAAGCGGCCCAGCAGCTGGCCGACACCCACGGCGCCCAGTGCACGCTCACGGTAGGCGATGAACTGCTCGAGAAAGGTTACGGCGCCATCCACGCCGTGGGGCGCGCCGCAGACGATGCACCGCGACTGATCGATTTCAGCTGGGGCAAATCCGAACATCCGCGTATCACCCTGATCGGCAAAGGGGTGTGCTTCGACAGTGGCGGTCTGGATCTGAAACCGGCGAACAACATGCGCACCATGAAGAAAGACATGGGAGGTGCCGCTCAGGTACTCGGTCTTGCGCAGATGATCATGTCCGCGGACCTGCCGGTGCGGCTGCGGGTGCTGATACCGGCTGTCGAAAACGCAATCTCCGGAAATGCCTTTCGTCCCGGTGACGTGCTGCAGACCTACAAGGGCATCACAGTTGAAGTCGATAACACCGACGCGGAAGGGCGCCTGGTGTTGTGCGACGCCCTGGCCATTGCGGCTGAAGACAAGCCCGCGCTCGTCGTCGACTTCGCCACCCTCACGGGTGCCGCCCGCTCCGCGGTAGGCGCGGAAGTCGCCGCGATGTTCTGCAACGATGACAAACTGGCCAGTGAGCTCAGCGAACTGGGCGCAGCTGTCGATGATGCGCTGTGGCGACTGCCCCTGCATCAGCCCTACGGCTACCTTCTGGAAAGCAAGGTGGCCGATTGTGTGAACTCCACGGGCACGCCTTTCGCAGGGGCGATCACTGCCGCGCTGTTCCTGGAAAAGTTCATCGGTGAACACCCCTGGGTGCATTTCGACATCATGGCCTTCAATACCCGGGCGCGCCCGGGACGGCCGGAAGGTGGCGAAGCGATGGCGGTACGCGCGGTTTTCGAGTATCTGCGCAAGCGGTACCCGGTGTGAGCCTGTTCAAATCGCTGGAGTCTGCCACCCTCGGCGCGGAAACGCCGCTCAAGGACGTCCTCGATGCGCTGCGTTTCGACTCCGGCGGGCTGTTACCGGCAATTGCCCAGTGCGCCACAAGCGGCGCAGTACTGATGCTCGCGTGGATGGATCGCACCGCCATTGAGCGCACGCTGAACGAAGGCTACGTGTGCTACTGGTCCCGGAGCCGCCAGGCCTACTGGCGCAAGGGTGAGACCTCGGGCCATCTCCAGGCGCTGAAGGAAATGCGCTTCGACTGCGATGGCGACGCGGTGCTGCTGATCGTGGAGCAGACGGGTCCGGCCTGTCACACGAACCGCCAGAACTGCTTCTACCTGAGCGTCAGCGAGCAGGTCGTACGGGTGACCGCAGTTCCGGCCTGACTTATACTCACGCCGCCTCCCGCGCAGGTATGCGCACTCCGTCATTCCCAGCCAGCAGCGAACAGTCTCATGGACATCCATCTCCACAACACCCGCTCCGGACGCAAAGAACGCTTCGAGCCCATGGATCCGGAACGGGTGACGATGTATGTGTGCGGACCCACCGTGTACAGCTTCGTGCATATCGGCAATGGACGGCCAGCGGTGGTCTTCGACGTGCTCTACCGGCTGCTCCTGCGTCTTTATCCCCGGGTCGACTATGCACGCAATGTCACTGACATCGACGACAAGATCAACGCTGCTGCCCGGGCCAACGGTGAACAGATCGATGTACTCGCCGACCGCTTCACCCGCGCCTACCGGGAAGACATCGACGCACTGCTGGTATTGCCACCCACGGTCGAGCCCCTGGCCACGCACCACATTGCAGAAATACAGGCGATGATTCAGCTGCTGATCGATAAGGGGCATGCCTACGCAGCGGACGGTCACGTGCTGTTCGACGTGCCTTCGGATCCCTCCTACGGCAGTCTGTCGCATCGATCCCTGGAAGACATGATCGACGGCGCCCGGGTCGAAGTTGCGCCCTATAAGAAAGACCCGAAAGATTTCGTGTTGTGGAAACCATCCGCACCGGACGTACCGGGATGGGACAGCCCCTGGGGACGCGGACGACCTGGCTGGCACATCGAGTGCTCGGCCATGATCAGCCGGCATCTGGGTCCGGTGATCGACATACATGGTGGCGGGTCCGACCTCACCTTCCCGCATCATGAAAATGAAGCTGCCCAGAGCCGTTGTGCACTCAATGCCGGCAACGGAGAGTTCGTCCGCTACTGGCTGCATAACGGCATGCTCACCATGGGCCAGGAGAAGATGTCCAAGTCGCTGGGCAACATCGTGACCATCCGCGATCTGCGCCGGACGTACCCGGGTGAAGTGCTGCGTTATGCGCTGCTCAGTGCCCAGTACCGTTCTCCGCTGGCGTGGTCCATGGACCTGCTGGATCAGGCCCGTGCCAGCCTCGACCGGCTCTATGGCGCCCTGCGCGACGCAGGCATGGAGGAAGTTGCCAGCCGGTTTGCCGATGCTCCGATCGAGGAATTTCCGCAGAAGGTGCTCGAAACGCTCTGCGACGATCTCAATACACCCCAGGCATTCGCCGCTCTCCATGAGATCGCAGGCGCAATGAACCGCACAGACGATAACCAGCAGCAGCGCGCCCTGGGCGAACGCCTGCTGGCCGGTGGCTGGCTGCTCGGCATACTCAATTCGAAACCTTCCGAGTACTTTCAGCGCGACAGCAGTCTGGACACGGCAACCATCGAAGCCCGGATCGAAGCCCGCAACACCGCCCGACGCAATCGGGACTTTGCCGGTGCAGATCGTATCCGCGATGAGTTGCTCGCCGCTGGAATCGAACTGGAAGACGGTCGCGACGGCACCCGCTGGAAGGTGATCACCAGAAGCGAGCGATGAGCGAAGTTCCGAATCCCGCTATCAGTGTCGGCATCATCGGCACAGACCCGGCCGCCCTGACCCTTGCCCTCGCCTGCCGGCTGCATGGACTGTCCTGCCATCTCTACGAAACGATCCCGGAGCCTGCCCAAATCGATCCTGTGGTCGAACTCACCGCCAATGCCACCCGGGTTCTGCATTCTCTGGGGCTGCGTGAACGGCTTGCGTCCGAACTGCTCGAGCCCATGTACAGCCTCACCCGCACCGCCCGCGGCGCGCTGCTGCTGAGTCAACGACCTCTCGGTCCTTTCTCCGCCGCCCGCTATGGCGCCACCTGCCATCTCACATCCCGCGGCCAGCTGATCCGGCTGCTGCGCAACGCCTGCGAAGCAGAAGGAGTGATCATCAGGCCTGCCGGCACACCCATCACCACCATCGACGATAAAACCGGCACGCTGCGCTTCGCTGATGGCACTGTTCAGGAACACGACATCATCGCCCAGGCGGTGCGCCTGCCGTCTTCGATTCAGACGGACTTTCCGGACAGCCGCAATGCCTCTGCAGCCGGGGAAGCACCGCCGTCGAGCACTCCAGGCGCAGCGTTTACCGTGTTACGGGCCAACAGCAGCCATCCCGGGAATCCGCAGGCGGTGCAGATCTGGTGTGCTTCCGGTATGGGCGTGATCGAGTATCCGCGGGAATCCGGTTGTCAGCTGCTGGCGGTATTTTCCGGCGCTTCAGAAAACAGCAATGGCAAAGCCTTCCTGCAGGATCGACTCGCCGGGCTGCATCCGCAACTGCGGAAACTGGCCGACGGCCTCCTCGAGGTCAGTCCGATGACGGGATGCAACTCGGAACCGCTGTCACAGTGGTTCAATCACAGACGCGTACTGCTGGGTGATGCCTGTCATCCCCTGCCCGCCCATGCGACACAGGCCATCGCTGCCGGAATCGAGGATGCCTGGGTGCTCGCCACCATGCTGGAACGCTGGGAGTCCACGCCGGCGCGCGGTTTCCCCGACTACCAGCGCTTCCGGCGCCCCCGGGTGCTCAGAATTCGCAACCATGCCCTGGAACAGGCGCGGCAGCAGACCCTCTCTCAGCCGCGGGAGGTATGGTTGCGCAACTTCCGCTGGAGCATGACCAGCCGTTTTCTGCCTGAGATCGCCATGTCGAATGACGACTGGCTGTTCGGATATGACTGCATAAAAGGATTCGTCTGACATGAGCATTCCCGTTTTTGATCAGAGCGCCATCGCAGCTTTCACTGAAAACAGCTGGGAGACTTCCATACTTCCCACCCTGTGTGACTACATCCGGATCCCCAACAAATCACCCATGTTCGATCCGGACTGGTCCGCCAGCGGTCATATGCACAGGGCCATCCGGCTGCTGGACGGCTGGACGAAGAGCCTGTCGATTCCGGGCATGACCACGCGCATCGTGGAACTGCCGGGGCGCACCCCGCTGCTCCTGTGCGAGATTCCGGGGACTGTGGAGAGCGATACCTGTGTACTGCTTTACGGCCATTATGACAAACAGCCCGAGTTCGATGGCTGGGAAGCCGGTCTCACCCCCTGGGAACCGGTGCTGCGCGACGGACGACTCTACGGTCGCGGCGGCGCTGACGACGGCTATGCGCTGTTTGCATCCCTCACCGCCATTGCTGCCCTGGCAGAGCAGGACATCCCCTACGCACGCTGCGTGGTGCTGATCGAAGGCTGCGAAGAAAGTGGCAGCTTCGATCTGCCGCACTATGTGAGCGCACTGACTGAAGAGATCGGCCATCCGGATCTGGTGATCTGTCTCGATGCCGAGTGCGGTAACTACGAACAGCTCTGGACCACGACCTCGTTGCGCGGCATGTTACCGGGTAATCTGACGGTGCGGGTTCTTGAGGAAGGTCAGCACTCCGGAGCCGCCGGAGGCATTGTGCCGTCGAGCTTCCGGATTCTGAGAAATCTGCTGGACCGTATCGAAGACAGCACCACCGGCGCACTGCATGCAGCACTGCAGGTCGATATTCCCGCCGGTGTGCGTGCTGAACTTGAGCGGGTCGCTCAGGTACTGGGACCGGAAGTCATACACCGTTACCCCTGGGCTGGCGATACCCGGCCCGAAAGCGACGACACCGTGGAACTGCTGATGAACAACGCCTGGCGACCGAGTCTCGCAACCGTCGGTCTCGGCGGCGCTCCATCCCCAGGCAACGCCGGGAATACACTGCGTCCGGCAACTACCGCGCGGCTGGTGTTCCGGCTGCCCCCGTCCCTGGATGCGGCGACAGCCGCGGCGGCCGTAAAACAGGAGTTCGAACGGGATCCGCCCCACGGCGCTCAGGTCACGTTCGAAGTCGATACACCCCAGACCGGCTGGTGTGCGCCGGGACTTGCCGCCTGGCTGGAGCAGGCGCAGAACGACGCGTCGCAGCTCTGGTTCGGCAAGCCTGCGATGCGCATGGGGATGGGCGGCACCATTCCCTTCATGAAAATGCTGGGTGAATCCTATCCCGGTGTTCAGTTCATGGTGACAGGCGTGCTCGGTCCGAAATCGAATGCACACGGTCCCAATGAGTTCCTTGAGATCCGCACCGCAAAACGACTGACCGGGTGTGTAGCGCTGGTACTGGCGCGGCACGCGCAGCAGCACGGTCGCCAGTAAGGACGCGGCTGTCTGATCAGAGCCTCCCCTGCCTGGGGCGACGATTACTGAAGCAGGCGGCTGTTGGCTCCGAAACTGCGCCTTAAGAACTCCATCTGGTCACCCAGAATACGGCCGCTGTTGGTCAGCGCCAGATACTCGGCGAAATTGGGCACGTAAGGCAGCGCGAGCAGTTCCACGCTGCACTCTTCGAGCAGGCGATTGCCCTTGTAGTGATTACAGCGCTTACAGGCGGCGACCACATTGTCCCAGCTGTCCCGCCCACCCCGGGAAGTGGGCAGCACATGGTCCCGGGTCAGGTCGCCATCAGCAAAGGCTCCACCGCAGTAGAGGCAGACATTGAGATCACGGCGGAACAGCGCCTCATTGGTCAGTGGCGGGATACCCCGGGAGGGATGCACGACTTTGCCGTCGCAGGCCACAATGGCATGGATGTCCATCTGGGACTGGCAGCTGTCGATCCGCGAATGCCCGCCGCGAATGCGCAACACCGCATCACCCAGGGTCCATACCACGATCTCCCGTGCGTAGAGGCATACGGCATCCTGCCAGCTGATCCAGTCGATCGGCTGGCCGGAAATATTGAGCCGCAGAATCCGCGGCACACGATCAAAGTCTGCAACGGTCGCAACCATGGGTCACCCTCGCGAAGCCGCCGGTATCATGAACAATCAGCTGTGAGTATTCAATGCGGTGAAAGTGCCATCCACCGTGACGGAGTTTCCGGTTTTTGACTATTCGCGCGGAGATGGGCAGAGTGCGCCGATGCAAATTCGTACCCTGCTGATTCTGTTACTGGCGACCGCTCTCTGTCTGGGTGGCTGCTCGTCAAAAAAGGCCATTGGCGGACAGTTCAGCCGCAGTCCGGAAATGTGGTTCTGCCAGCCGGACGCCACAGGGAAGGACTGGGACTGTGCGGATGATCCGGCAGCAGCCCAGGCCATCGAGCACGGTTCCCTGCGCAGTCCCTGAGCGAACAGGCTGCAGCGAGCATTGCGATCGCGCAGCCGGAATGCTCATGACGCGCCGCTAACGGCGGACGCTTCCCGAGGAATCCGCCAGCTTCGTAGCAGGGTCGATTGCGCGATAGCTCGACCGTCCGCGCAGACGTTCCAGATACGCTCCGCAGCGGGGGAATTCTCCCAGTTCCATGCCGTCCACCTGCAGGACCATGGCGAGCGCCATGAAGGGCACATCGGCGAGACTGAAATCTCCCGCCAGGTATCCCTGCTGACTCAATTCCATTTCCAGAAAGGGGAAGATCTGCTCACGCAATCCGGCCCTGCCGCGCTCCATGGCCTCGGCGTCCCGCTGATCCTGTGGTGACCACCACGGCATCCAGATCATCGGCAGAAATCGGGACAGCACACCCTCGTCACCGTAGTTCTCGAGTGCTCTTGCCCGTGCGCGCAGGAGCGGTTCAGCCGGCAGCAGGGGCGGTTGCGGATAGGCGTCGTTGAGGTACTCGTTGATCACTGTGGAGTCGTAGATCGTGTGCCTGTCGTCTTCGATCCAGGGCACCTTGCCCAGGGGGTGTCTGGCGAGCACGCTGGGTACTTTTTTCCAGACATCGCCCGGTCGCACCAGCTCAATCCGATAATCGAGACCCTTCTCTTCGAGCACGACTTTGGTTTTACTGCCATTGGTCGAGCGCAGCGTACCGTAGGGGTACTCCCGCTCCATGGTGTAGAGCACAATCATCGCATTTCCCTCTCAATCATTGCTTTCCCCCTCATCTGCTTCGCGTCCACCTCGTCTGACTCTTCTCCCTTCAAGCAAACACTTCCGGCAATCGCCTGTGTTCGCCTTCGGAGCCTGAACTGACGATACAGGCCCTCACCCGAGAAGAGCAGCAGCGCCAGCCAGATGCAAGCAAAGGTGACCGCCTGACTGGGGCGGAAGGGCTCATGATAGACAAATACCGCCAGCAGCAGGGTCAGTGTCGGTGCGAGATACTGGAAAAAGCCGAGCACCACCAGGGGCATCCGCATCGCAGCAGCGGCAAAACAAGCGAGCGGAATGACCGTAATCAGTCCGCCAAGGCCCAGAAGTCCGATTTCCGCCGGCATGGCTCTGAACAGCGTACCTTCGCCGGTGAACGCCTGGAGAACCAGATAGCCCAGCGCCAGTGGCAGCAGCAGGCTGGTCTCCACGCCGAGGCCGATGATCGAATCCACCGCCAGCTTTTTCCGCACCAGTCCGTAGAGTCCGAAAGTGCCGGCAAGTGTCAGGCCCACCCAGGGCAGACTGCCCAGGCTCACCACTTCATTCAGCACCCCGGCGCCGGCCAGCAATACTGCGACCGTCTGCCAGATCCGCAACCGCTCACCCAGAAACAGCATACCCAGCAGCACATTAACCAGCGGGTTGATGTAATAGCCCAGGCTCGTCTCCAGCATCCGTTCATTGAGCAGTGCCCAGACGAACACACACCAGTTGATGGATATCAGAGCGCCGCTTACCCCCAGCCAGCCGATCCTCGACCAGGGCAGATGGCGCAGAGCGTAGAACTGCCGGCGCACCAGGACCACACCGAGGAGGATCAGCACCGACCAGACGATGCGATGGGCGATGATCTCGAAGGGTGTGGCGAACCCGACCAGCTTGAAGTAAACCGGTGCTATTCCCCAGATGCCGTAAGCGGCCAGGGCATAAGGCGCACCGGATCCTGCGAACTGCCCACCGGCACGGTTATCGGACATGACTACACAATATGGGCAGCGTGCACTGAATATTGTGCGCTAGAAATGATCCTTGCGACGACGGGTTTCCGCGAAGACCTCGACCAGTGGCGCGCCCACCAGACCCAGGCTCTTCTGCAGGCCGGCGCTGTCGGGACGCAGAAAGGGGTTCGTGGCTTTTTCCTCCGCCAGGGTCATGGGGACCGTAGGCAAACCCCGTGCCCGCATTTCGTCAATCTTCTTTGAGCGAGCCACCAGGAGCGCATTGTCCGGCTCCACTGACAGGGCAAATTTCGCGTTCGACTGAGTGTACTCGTGGGCGCAGTACAGGGTGGTGTCGTCCGGCAGGCGCATCAGCTTCTGCAGGCTGTCCCACATCTGCCCGGGTGAGCCTTCGAACAGGCGGCCACAACCCAGTGCGAAGATGGTGTCGCCCACAAAAGCCACCTTGTCGGATTCGAAGTAATAGGCGATGTGTCCGGTGGTGTGCCCCGGCACAGCCAGTACCTTCGCCTCGGTGGTACCGAATGCAAACCGCTCACCGTCCACTACCTGCCTGTCGATGCCCGGTATCCTTGCTGCATCGTTTGCAGCACCCGTGATGGTGCACTTCCACTGGGCCTTCAGTGCTTCGTTGCCACCCGCGTGATCCGCGTGGTGATGCGTGTTGAAGATATCGGTGAGTGTCCAGCCCTTGTCCTTAAGGGCTGCATTGATGGCCTTCACATCCGGCGTGTCAATCACAGCAGTGACCCCGGCTGCCGCATCGTGCAGGAGAAAACCGTAGTTGTCCGTCAGACAGGGAAACATATGTATTTCAAGACTCATGCGTTGCTCCTGAGTGAGCCGAATGGCGCTCTGGCAGTGGACACAACCACCTTCAGGCCTGTTGAGGATCGTCGTCCAGCGGAATAAAGAGACAGGTCCGCGGCTCTCCGGCCACCGCACGGCTGATGTGCCCCTGGCCGGTGGTGTCTTCTGCGAGCAGGATGCCGCCGGGGCCAATGCGGCGGACGCTGCCATCGCCTGTTTCGATGTCCACAGCGCCGGTCAGGTTGATCACGAACTGGCGCCTCGGTGCCGTATGAAAATCCAGGGCATAGTCGCCGTCCACTTCCCGGAACAGCACACCGTTCGCCGGCCATCTGGCGGATATGCGTCCGAACGCACCCTGGGCCTGAAGATCGATTTCAAAATCTTCGAAATGGGAGCGACCGTCGGGCCCTGTGTAGACACGTACTGCTTTCATGGTGGGTTAAGATACCAGCTTTGCCGCCTTTAGCCGGCATGGATTGCAAAAAGTGAACCGGGCAAGTGAATAAAGTACTCAAGGAAATCGTCGAACTGATCGACGTGGAACCCATCGAAACCAACCTGTACCGGGGCCAGAATCACCAGACCGAGCACGTATTCGGCGGGCAGGTGCTCGCCCAGGCGCTTGCTGCCGCTTACCGCACGGTGGACGAATCCCACTCGCTGCACTCCCTGCATGCTTATTTTCTCCGCCCAGGCGACTGGAAAGTGCCCATTCTCTATGAGGTGGACCGCATACGGGACGGGCGCAGCTTCACCACCCGGCGTGTGGTCGCCATTCAGCACGGCCGGGCGATCTTCGATATGGCCCTGTCCTGGCACAAGCTCGAACCGGGCCCGTCCCACGCCCTGCCGATGCCCGATGTCCCGCCTCCGGAAGCACTGCGGGGCGACAGGGAAACATTCAAGGCCCATGCGATCGATCAGCCTGAACTGAAACGCTTTGCTTTCCGTTTCGAAGCCATCGACTCACGGCAGATCGAGCGAATTCCGATGACCGACAACAGCGCGCACCCGCCCTACAAGCACACCTGGCTGAAGGCCCGGGATGCCCTCCCGGACGATCCCGAGGTCCATCTGGCGCTGCTCGCCTACATGTCGGATCTCGATTTCATGAGCACTTCCATGCTGCCCCACGGACGTAACGGCCTGCGCGGCAACATACGGGGCGCAAGCCTCGATCATTCGCTGTGGTTCCACAGGCCATTCCGGGCCGATGAGTGGCTGCTTTTCGCAAAGGAGTCCCCGAACGCCGGAGGCGCCCGGGGTTTCGTGAGAGGCCACTTTTTCAATCGTCAGGGTGAACTGGTGGTCACGGCGGCCCAGGAATGCCTGATCAGGCCGGTCAACCCGGCCATCCGGAACACCGGTGACTGAACCCTGGCCCCGCCCGCCCCTCAGAGTGCGGCGAGCATCGCCTCCGCCTTGCTGACCTCGAGCTTCCCGGGCGCCTCGACGGCAAGTTTGGTCACTTTGCCATCATCGACGATCATCGCGTAGCGCTGTGAACGCTTGCCCAGGCCAAAACCGCTGCCGTCCATTTCCAGGCCGACCGCGGTGGTGAATTCGCCGTTGCCATCCCCCACCATGAGGATCTGCTCGGCGTTCTGATCCTTACCCCAGCTGTCCATCACAAAGGCATCGTTAACCGACAGGCAGACGATGCTGTCGACACCTTTGGCCTTGATCGCATCCGCGTTGACCACAAATCCGGGCAGGTGAGCCTGGGAGCAGGTCGGCGTGAAGGCGCCGGGCAGCGCGAACACCACGACCTTCTTACCGGCAAACAGCTCAGCGGTGGTTACCGGCGTGGGCTTGCCGTCCTTCATCATGAACATCTTTGCGTCGGGGAGTTTGTCCCCTTCTTTGATAGCCATAGCTTATAAATCCTTCCTTGATGTACTGCGGACCACGCAGTGTGGAGAAACCCCCGACAGGGGTCAACGCCAGGCGAAGCGTGGCTGTTCGTAATGGGCAACCCGGGTGTGTCGCTCGAGCAGACACACCTCCCGGAACTGATACAGCAGCGCTGCGGTGGGTGCCGCAATATGATCGTCCCCCACCGGCATCCGCAGCACCGGATGCGCACTGGTGTTCTGATCGCTGAGCAGTGGTGCGTCGGAGCGCAGTAATTCGGTCAGCGGTATGCGATGGATTGAAGCCACCTCATCGGGATTCGGAGAGGCCTCACGCACGCTGCCACCCCAGACCACGACCGGGGTCATCACGAACCCGGAACGGGTGACGAAATCGTCCAGGCACCCCAGCACCTGCTGATCGCCGAGGCGCACGCCGACCTCCTCCTCCAGCTCCCGCAACGCTGTCTGCACCGGTGTCTCACCAGGATCCAGACGACCGCCGGGAAACGCCCACTGTCCGGCATGCTTGCGCAGGGAGGCTGCACGGCGGGTCAGCAGCAGAGCAGGTTGCGCCTGCCACTCACCGTGCGCAGGCAGGCCCGGCAGATCTGCACCGAATCCTTCATCGACAAGCACAATCGCTACCGCAGCATGGTGCGCATCATCGACAGCCGAACGTTTGAACGGAAATGCTGCGAGCCGCGCCCGGATATCGGCAGACAGCGAGGCATTCATGGAGAGCTTCATCGTTACAGACTGCCAAATCCTGCGCTGGGGCTCAATCAGACTCTCCGCTACAGTGTGGTGCCATGAACTCCGAACGACAGGCCGTTCTCTTCGCCCTGGGCGCCGTATGCCTGTGGTCTACCGTGGCCACCGGCTTCAAGCTCGGACTTTCGGTTATGGATCCCGCCCAGCTGCTGTTCGCCGGCTCCCTGATTTCCTCCATCGTATTCATCATCGCCGCACTGCCTTCGGGTTGGCCGCGCCGGCATCTGTATCTGAAAGAGGCGGCACTGTTCGGCGCGATCAACCCGCTTGTCTACTACCTGGTGCTGTTCGAAGCCTATCAGAGACTGCCGGCTCAGATCGCCCAGCCGCTGAACTATACCTGGGCCATTGCGCTTGCACTGCTCGCCGTGCCGCTGCTCGGTCAGCGGCTCTCCCTGCGGGCCGCTGCGGGCATCCTGCTCAGCTACTCGGGTGTGCTGATACTGCTCTCCCGCGGACGGATCGATACCTTACCCGGGCTCGACTGGTTCGGTGTGGCACTGGCACTGCTCAGCACACTGCTGTGGGCCGGCTACTGGCTGCTCAACGCACGTTCCACCACGCCACCGGCGGCGTTCATGGCCTCCAGTTTCATTCTGGCTACCCCCGTGCTGGGACTGTACTGTCTGTTCAGCGCCGGTCTGCCACCCTTGAATAGCGAAACCCTCTTCTATGGTGCCTGGGTGGGACTGGTCGAAATGGGCATCACCTTTCTTCTCTGGCAGCGGGCACTGCGGCTGACCAGACACGCTGGCCGGATCAGCCAACTGATATTTCTCTCGCCTTTCCTCTCTCTGCTGCTGATCGATGCGGTACTGGAGGAGACGGTTCATCCATCCTCCTGGGTGGGACTGGCCGTGATCGTGTCTGGTCTGCTCGTCGCAGGCAGAGTGAAGCCTGAGTTGCCCGCCGTCACGAAACGCGCGACCATCGCGCAGCCGCTGACCCTTCGGCGTCCCGCCGGGCGGGAATGAGTTCATCAGTAGGTGAAGTTCCCGGTTGGCATGCACTGCGCCTGACTACACACTGGGCGGCGACCGCAGAAAACGGTGAAGCCAAGGAAGCACAACTTGCAAGAAGCACAATTTTTCGCCCAGAGCCGATCGATGGCAGCCATGCCGCAATGGCGCTTCGTGTCCAGGCTTGCCTGGCTGTTGTTGCCGGTGCTGACCCTGTTCAGCAGTATCACCCTGGCAGAGCGCTCCGCCGAACGGGGTGCCTACATGGTGGAACTGCTGGGCTGCGCCCGCTGCCATACGGAAGGGCTTCTGACCGGGGACGCAGCCGAAGGGCCTCACCTGGCCGGATCCCGAATCGGCATTGCCTACACCGCTTATAACGAACAGCAGGATCTGCCCGGGGTGGTCTTTCCGAGCAATCTCACATCGGATCCTGAAACCGGGCTGGGTAAGTGGAGTCGTGCCGAAATCATCGCCGCGCTGGCCCGGGGGATCAGCAAAGGCGGACACGAGCGGCTGACAGTGATGCCCTGGATCAATTACGGTGCTGTCAAGACCCGGGACCTGGAAGCCATGGCCGACTACCTGATGACACTGCCGCCGGTAAAGCGTCCGATTCCCGACCCGGTACCCGCGGGGGTACCGAGCCGTGAAGACTACGTGCGATTCGGCACTTACCGGTTCACGCCTCACTGGCACCTGGGCACAGATCCGGACAGTTCCGCCGGGGCAGATCAGAGCCCGGGAGATCTGGATCCCTGAAAGCCGCTGTGTCTGACACAACAGTCACAGCCAGACAACAGCCACGGTCAGGAAATTTCCGAAGCCCGGGACGTCGGCCGTCCGTGTTCAGCGGCCTTTGAAACCAGGCTTACGTTTGCTCAGGAATGCGTCGATACCCTCCCGGCCATCCGCGGAGATGGATAGATCGGCGATCGCCCGACCTTCGAGTTCCATCTGTGATTCCAGGCCCTGCTCGAAGGTGCCATTGAGCAGGCGCTTGACAGCCGCGAAAGCGAGGGTGGGACCCTCGGCAAGTTGCCGGGCAAGAGCGCCTGCGGTTGCGGCAACCTGATCGTCCGCCACCACCTGATTGACCACGCCCCAGTCCAGCGCCTCAGCAGCACTCAGGACCCTGTTGGTAAGCATGAGCTCCCGGGTGCGGCGATCGCCGATCTTGCGGGGCATGTAGTAGGTCGAACTGCCATCCGGAGACAGTCCGGCCCGGGTATAGGCCATGGTGAAAACTGCCCTTTCCGCCGCAACGGCCAGGTCACAGGCCATCACCAGGGAAAAACCCGCACCGGCGGCGGTCCCGTTCACCGCCGCGATCACCGGCGCCCGTGATCGGGCAAGCCGCGACAGGCCGACATGCAGGTCGCTCGCCATCTCCATGAGCAGATGCCGGGCACCATCACCCGCCGCAGCAAATGCACCAAGATCACCACCCGCACAGAACATGCGGCCGGTGGAGGCGATCAGCACAGCGCGGATATCCGGATTGTCGTCGCACAGCAGCGCCGCCTGGGAAAACTCCTTCGCCATGAGTGGTGACATGGCATTCGCCGCCTCCGGTCGATTGAGGGTAATCGTGGCGACCCCGGCCGTGATATCAAACAACAGCGTTGCGAATTTCATGATGCCTTCATCTCCCCGGATTTTTTTCGGCCCCGGGACCTTGTACCGCAACCCAGGCGGCGTCGGCAAACAGCGCTTTCACCTTGCGCGGTGAATTGGGATGGTGGCCGGACAGCCAGCGCCGCACGTACTCCTGAATCGGCCCGCTGATCAACGGTACATAGGTATGCAGGGGCAGACGCCGCATCTCTCCCCGCTCAACGTAGGGTGCAAACCATTCGAAAACACTGCGGATGTAATCCTGGTGCATCTGCTGGAGTCTGCGACGGGCGTCCTGCGAAAAATCGATGTCCCGGGAGTGCAGATAGCGGGCAAGATTCCGGTTGCGCGTGCACCACTCGCAGTAGTGTTCCACTACCGCCCGCACACTCTGTTCTGCATTCCCGCAGCGCCGCAGTTTACGCAACATGCCCTGATTGAGCCGGTCAATGCCTTCCAGAAAGAGTTCCTCCGCGATCCCTTCCTTGCTGCCGAAATGGTGGTAGAGGCTGCCAATACTGCATTCCGCGCGCTTCTGGATATGCTGAACTGTGGTGCCTTCGAGGCCGTATTCGGAAAAACAGTCCAGCGCGGCATCCAGCACGCTTTTTCTGCGGGCTCTGGTGGCATCCTGTCGGGGCGATTCGCGCATGCTCAAGCATCCTAGTCCGATTCACCCGGTCCGTAAACGATTAGAACAGCATTCTAGTTATTCGTTAGAATATTGTTCTAGTAACTGTTCGGGATTCTGTATTAAGCTCCCGGGAACCTCTGATCCATGAATCGACATCAGGACACCAGCAATGGATATCGACCTCAGCACCGAAGACCAGAAATTCAGGGATGACGTCCGCGCATTTCTGTCTGACAACGCCTACAAACCGGGCACCGATTACAACGAATGGCGGATGGGCTGGTTTGCCAAGGCCAGGGCCAAAGGCGGCTGGGATGTGCCGAAATGGCCGACGGAATTCGGCGGTCCGGGCTGGACACCCACCCAGCATTACATCTGGGAAAAGGAAACTGCGGTCGCCACCCTGCCCTTTGATCTGCCCT
The DNA here is from genome assembly GCA_041395945.1 of Pseudomonadales bacterium. Lineage (NCBI taxonomy): Bacteria > Pseudomonadati > Pseudomonadota > Gammaproteobacteria > Pseudomonadales > Pseudomonadales bacterium. Next base: position 329,585 of record JAWKZN010000001.1, on the reverse strand, counting down.
TCGGCCTCAGCATGCTGGCCCCGGTGCTCATGGGCTATGGCAGCAAAGAACAGCAGGAGCGTTTCCTCCCGGACATACGGGCACGAAAGGTCAACTGGTGTCAGGGCTACTCCGAGCCGGGTGCAGGTTCCGATCTGGCATCTCTGAAAACCAAGGCAGTCCTGTCCGAAGACGGCACGCATTATGTAGTCAACGGCACCAAAATCTGGACCACGCTTGCCCACATGGCCGACTGGATCTTCTGCCTCACCCGCACGGATGATTCCGGCATCAAGCAGGAAGGCATCACGTTTCTGCTGTTTCCGATGAAGCAGGAAGGCGTCGAGGTGAAGCCCATCATCACCCTGGGCGGGTCGCACACGGTGAATACGGTATTTCTGAGCGACGTCAAAGTCCCGGTGGAAAATCGAGTTGGTGAAGAAGGCAAAGGCTGGACCTATGCCAAAGGCCTGCTGCAGCATGAGCGCACCGGACTCGCCGGCATCTCCCGCTCCATCGTTGCGCTCGAAGGACTCAAAGCTCACGCGCGCAGTGTGAAGCGGGGCAATGGATCACTGCTGGACGATCCCGCCTTCAGTTCCCGGATCGCGGAGCTCGAAGTCGACCTCATGGCGACCGAATACACCGAACTGCGGAGCCTTGCCAGCGCATCCGCGGGTGCCGCCCCCGGCCCGGAATCTTCGATCCTCAAGCTCAAAGGCACAGAGATCCAGCAGCGCATTCAGAAGCTCACCGTGGAAGCCGGCGGCATTTTTTCCGCTGCCTGGGGTGGTCGTTCAAGCGGCCCCAGCTTTGCGAGGAGCGGCATGAGCGGGTATCTGTCCAGTCGCGCCTACACCATTTACGGTGGCGCCAGCGAGGTGCAGAAAGATGTGATCGCCAAGAACGTGCTCGGAATCAAGAAGTCGAGCTGAACCCGGCGGCGCACCACACCGGACACCTTAAGTTTCCTACATAGTATTGGCGCGGGAGTGGATCCGGCGCCCGGAGATCCGAGATGAATTTTGAACTGACCGAAGAACAGCAGCTGCTCAAAGACAGCGTCGAGCGATTTGTCAGAGACAACTACGAACTGGAAAAGCGCCGTAAAATCTCGGCCGCCGATCCGGGTTTTTCCACCGACTACTGGAAACAGATCGCCGGGCTGGGCTGGCTCGGCATGCCTTTCTCCGAGGCGGACGGCGGTTTCGGCGGGAATCAGATCGATACCATGGTGATCATGGAGCAGGTGGGCAGAGGTCTGATGCTCGAACCTTTCTTTGCCAGCATCGTGCTGGGCGGCAGCGTGATGCGCAACGCCGCAAGCGCTGATCAGAAGGCGCGGATCCTGCCCGGCGTGATCGATGGTACAGCACAACTCACTCTGGCCTATGCCGAAGAGCAGGCCCGATTCGATCTCCACGACATTACTACCACCGCTCGCGCAGACGCCGGCGGCTATGTGATCAACGGTCGCAAGTGCATGGTCGCCAACGCAGCCACTGCCAGCCACATCATTGTTTCCACCCGCACCAGCGGTGGTCAGATCGATGAAAAGGGTATCTCCCTGTTTCTGGTGGAGGCGGGTGCAGCGGGACTTGAGCTGCAGAATTTTCCGACGGTGGACGGGCTGCGCGCATCCGAAGTAACCTTCAAGGACGTGCGGGTCGAAGCCGGTGCGCTGCTGGGTAAACTGGACCAGGGCTTTCCGGTGCTGGAGATGGCAGCCGCGGACGGTATTCTGGCGCTGTCTGCAGAAGCGGTAGGCGCCATGGAAGTTCTCTACAAGGACACTGTGGAATACACCCAGCAGCGGGTACAGTTTGATCACCCGCTCTCGGAATTTCAGGTGCTCCAGCACCGCATGGTGGACATGTTCATGGAGTACGAGCAGTGTAAATCGCTGCTGTTCCGGGCGACTCTGGAAACGGTCAGTGGCGGCAGCAGGACCGCGCAGCGCACAATCCATGCGCTCAAACACCTGATCGGAAAGTGCGGAATCCGCATCGGTGAAGATGCGGTGCAGATGCACGGCGGTATGGGCATGACTGAGGAACTGCGTATCGGCCATTATTTCAAGCGGCTGCTGGTGATTGACGCCCAGTTCGGCAACGCGGCCCATCATCTGCAGAAATTCGCGGCCTGATTACGCAACTTCAGATGAAGAAGTGGTATGCCGATCCGCTGGTGATCTTCCTCCTGATCGGCGCGGTCATTTTCCTGCTCGATCGCGCCAGCGGAGGCTTCGGCGAAGATGCTGCCACGTTCATCGAAATCACCCCGGCCCTGCACAAACGCCTGGCTGATCAGTGGCAGGCTCAGATGGGGCGGCCGGCTTCTGCAGAGGAAACCCGGTCGCTGATTGAGCAGTGGATCCGCGAGGAAATCTACTACCGGGAAGCCATGGCGCTCGGACTCGATCGCAACGACACCATCATCCGCCGCCGGCTGGCCCAGAAGCTCAATTTCCTCACCGAAGACATGGCGGACGCGGCAGAGCCGACCGCAGAAGAACTGCACCGCTACTTCGAAGCCCGCGCCGAAAGTTTCCGCGAACCGGCACGCTTCGGATTCGAACACCGTTACTTCAGCGCTGACCGCCGCAAGGATGCGCAGGCAGACGCACAAGCCGCGTTGCAGGACGAGTCCCAGGCGGGTGATCCTTTCATACTGCAGAAGAGCTACGCAGGGCGCAGCGAGCGTGAAATAGCCGATCTGTTCGGACGGTCCTTCGCAGAGGCGCTGCAGTCGCTGCTCCCCGTCAGCGAAGCCTGGCGTGGACCGATTCAATCCGCCTACGGCTGGCATCTGGTACGGCTGACACAATACAGCCCGACTCACGTGCCTGAATTCAGCAGCGTCGCCGACAAAGTGCTCGAGGAGTTACGACTCGAAAGACGCCGGGAGGCCAACGAAGCGCTGTTTGCAGACCTGCGCGCGAAGTACGAGATCCGGGATCTGACGGTTTCCCCAGGCCCGTGAACGGACGTCCACATCCAGGCCCGGTACCCGGCCGCTGGCAGGGCTGCCTGTTACTTGTTCTGGTCGCATTGACCGGCACCACACAGGCACACGAGGTCAGACCCGCTTACCTCGAAATCGAACAGGTCTCCGCGCTCGAGTATCGGGTGCTCTGGAAGCAACCGCTGCTCGGCGACCGCCGCCTGCCAATCGATCCCGTGCTGCCTGAATCCTGCACCACCGGAGACGTCCAGCTTCCCGAAAATACCGGCACCGCGCTGATCGAGCGCTGGTCGGTGGCATGCGATCTCACCGGCGGTGCCGTACATATCGCCGGGCTGAGCCAGACACTGACCGATGTCATGGTGACCGTTCGTTATCTCGACGGCACCGCGCGCAGCGAACTTTTGCGTGCGGATGCACCCTCGCTGGGCCTCGGCGATCCGGCACCTCCTCTGGCGAGCTATCTGACTCTGGGGATTGAACATCTGCTTTCCGGGATCGACCATCTGCTCTTTGTAATCGGTCTGGTACTGCTGATCCGCGATCCCTGGATGCTGCTGAAAACCGTGACAGCATTTACGCTCGCCCACTCTCTCACCCTGGGCCTTTCAGTCCTCGGTCTCGTCACCCTCTCCCAGCGTCCGGTGGAAGCGGTGATCGCACTCTCCATTCTGTTTCTCGCCCGGGAACTGCTGATTGACGAATCCCGCCGTTCGGCCGTAATGCGGTTGCGGCCCTGGCTCATGGCCTTCATCTTCGGGCTGCTGCACGGTTTCGGTTTTGCTGGCGCACTGAGCGACATCGGCCTGCCCCGGAATCAGTTCGCCACCAGCCTGCTGCTTTTCAATCTGGGCATTGAGCTCGGCCAGCTGCTGGTGATCGCCGTTCTGCTCATCAGCGGCTGGCTGCTGCGTCGCGTCCCCGGGGTGCAGGAATCCATCGCGCGCCACGCCTTCACTTTCGTCATGGGTGCGATGGCCGCCTACTGGACCATCGACAGGGTGTGGCTGGTCCTGTGAGCGCCGAATTAGATACACTGCGCGCAACTTGAGGGGATCACCATGACCACAACCAGTACACGGACAACCGTCTTTCTCGCCCTGGCCTTTACCGTTACCGCCTGTGGCCGGCCTGAGGCGCCACCGCCGCCTGCGCCAGAAGTCAGCTATGAAGATCAGCTGCGCCTTGCGCTGGAAACAGCTGTCCCGGGTACAGTGATCACCGTGCCCGCCGGCACCCACGCCTTTTCCCGTGGCCTTACGCTGAACACCAGCGGCGTGACCATTCGCGGCGCCGGCATGGACAGGTCGATCCTCTCTTTCAAAAACCAGATCGCTGGCGCCGAGGGACTGCTGGTAAACGCCAGCGACTTCACCATCGAAGATCTCGCTATCGAAGATACCGCCGGGGACGCGCTCAAGATCAACGAAGGCAGCAACATCGTGATCCGTCGTGTGCGCACGGAGTGGACGCGCGGCCCGCATACGGAAAACGGTGCCTACGGCATCTACCCCGTGCAGACAGAAAACACACTCGTGGAAGGGTCTGTGGCCATCGGCGCATCCGACGCAGGCATCTATGTCGGCCAGTCGCGCAATGTGGTGGTGCGCGACAGCAGGGCGGAGTTCAATGTCGCGGGCATTGAAATCGAAAATACGGTCAATGCAGACGTTTTCAATAATGTCGCCACCAACAACACCGGCGGCATCCTGGTCTTCAACATGCCTGATCTGCTCCAGACCGGACACAGCACCCGGGTCTTCGACAATCAGATCCACGACAACAACACCGGCAACTTCGCCCCTCCAGGTGGCGCCGTGGCCAGTGTGCCGGCAGGCTCGGGTATCGTAATCAACGCCAATGACAGGGTGGAGATATACAGCAACGAGATCCGCAATAACCAGACCGCCAACGTGCTCATCAGCAGCTATTTCAGTGCCGGCTACTCGAGCGATCGGGAAACCGCACCGAACTTCGACCCCTACCCCGAAACCATCTACATCTACGACAATCATTTCGAAGGTGGCGGCAATGCACCAGACCGGCCGCAGCTGGAAGCTCTGCGCGTGGCACTGTTCGGAGCTGAGGGTCGACTCCCCGATGTGATCTGGGACGGTTTCGTGAATCCGGCACTCAATGGTGCCGAGTACGCCATCTGTGTGAATAATGGTGAATCCCTCGTGCTGAACATTGACGCTGGCAACGAAAACAGGAATGTCACCACCGACATGACAGCACACCGCTGCGATCACCCGAAACTCTCCGGCGTGACCCTCGCTGCCGACTGACTCCCGGAAAGCGTATCGAGGGATGAAAAGCGCACTGACGGGCCTTTTGCTGATCCTGCTGCTCGTCGCCTGCGACCGGCACCCTCCGGTGCGCTCCTTTCCCCCGGACGCCTATCCGCAGCTCCTCTCCGAGTGGGGCATGCTGATCCGGACCGACTCACACCTGGTGCTCGGCGAGGGTGTACAAGCCTACGATCTGAACACGCCGCTGTTCACCGACTATGCCCAGAAACTGCGGACCGTCTGGATGCCACCAGGCACCGCGGCGACCTACCAGGCAGACGGTGCTTTCGATTTTCCCGTGGGCACCATCGTCAGCAAAACCTTTTTTTACGGCGTTCGCTCCACTGCACCTGCGGAAGTCGCGTCAGGCACTGCAACTTCCGGAATGGTGCAGGCCGAATACGCGTGGTCGACCGGGCAGGATCTGCCCCTGCACAACGTTCGCCTGATGGAGACCCGCCTTCTGGTAAGACAGGAGGCGGGCTGGGACGCGCTGCCTTACGTGTGGGAAGGAACCGATGCCCGCCTGAAGATCGCCGGTGCACTCATTCGCGTGAATCTCGAATACCCGCAGGGTGCTGTCGAAGCCCTGCCCTACATCGTGCCGACCCGCAATGAGTGCGCCGCCTGCCACGCAACAGATCACAGCACCGGTGAACTCCAGCCCATCGGCCTGAAGGCCCGCCATCTGAATCGCGCCTACCTGGGGTCGGGCGAAAACCAGCTCAGAGAATGGCATTCTGCCGGTCGCCTGCGGGAGCTGCCCGCCCTCGAACAGATCGCACGAAATGCGGATGCGGCCGATGCTGCACAGAGCATCGAACGGCGCGCGCGCGCCTACCTGGACATCAACTGCGGACATTGCCACAACCCGGCGGGAGCCGCTGACACCTCCGGCCTGCTGCTGGACGCGTCGACGACTTCGCTGCGTGCGCTGGGTCTGTGTAAGCCCCCCATCGCGGCGGGTCAGGGCACGGGCGGCCGGGCTTTCTCAATCGTCCCGGGACAGCCAGACGGGTCCATGCTGGTATTCCGCATGCTGAGCACGGATCCGGGCAGTCGCATGCCCGAGCTCGGTCGCTCTCTGGCGCACAGAGAAGGGGTAGCACTGGTCAGTGAATGGATTGCCACCCTGCCCGGTGAGTGCATTCAGACTTCCGCCGACTAGTGGCCTGTAACAACTAATTGTGGACTGAGATGTTTGCTGGTGTCGGCGTACTTCCACTTCACGGGCTTCGGCGCCTTGTTGTAGTGCTTGATGTACCGCATGAGCTTGCGGCTCAGGTCTTTGACCGAGGTAAAGATGCCTCGCGCAATCACGTCCCGTTCGATCTTGGCGAACCACAGTTCGACCTGGTTGAGCCAGGACGAGTAGGTCGGCGTGAAGTGCAACTGGACGCTCGGATGTTCTTCAAGGAACGACTGCACCTGCTTGGTCTTATGTGCGGAGAGGTTGTCGGCGATCACATGGATCTCCTTGCCCGCCGGCTGGCTGGCCACGATGTCGGTGAGAAACGCCACGAACTGCGCCGAGGTATGGCGGTCGGTGGTCTTACCGAGCACTTCCCCGGTCTTGGTGTTGAAGGCGGCATACAGCGACAGCGTGCCATGTCGAAAATATTCGAAGCCGTGGCGCTCAGCACGACCCGGCGAGAGCGGCAAGACCGGTACCGTGCGATCCAAGGCTTGGATCGCGGTCTTCTCGTCCACGCAGAATACGACCGCGTGCTGCGGCGGATTCAGATAAAGTCCGATGATATCGGCGGCCTTGGTCTCGAAATCCGGATCCGTGGAAGCCATGTAGCGCTCCAGCCGGTGAGGCTTCAAGCCGTGCTTCGCCCACACGCGCGCCACCATCATGTGCGACACGCCGAGTTTCTCCGCCAGCCGCCGACTGCTCCAGTGCGTGGTGCCATCCGTGGGTGCCTTACGCGTCGCATTAAGAATCCGCGCCTCCAGTTGCGGCGTCAGCCGAGTCGCCGTTTGACCTCGATGGCGACTGTAAAGCCCGGCCAGCCGCTGCTGCGCAAACCGTTTGCTCCAGCTGGCAACGAAGCCACGGCTGCAGTCGAGCCGATCGCACACTTCGTCCCAGGTATGGCCGTCTGCCAACATCAGAATCAGCTGAGCTCGACGCGCATCTTCGGCTCGGCCGGTACGGCTCTTCGCGCGTCGTTGCAGCTCAACTCTCTCCGCACTCGTGACTTCCATCGCGTTCCTCCAAATACTGGGCGCAATGATAGCAGTCTATGAATGGTTGTTACAGGCCACTAGGGAACCTCTGCACAGGCAGGTGTGTAGAGGTCCGGAATGATGAATTTAGCTCGAAGCATCAGCAATTCAGGCGGAAAACGCGCAGTTAAGCTCTGTTGGAGGCCGTTTTCGGCCTCTTCCGGGCCATCATCCCGTTCACGAGAGACACCACTCCCGTGGCAACAACCTGCGTCTGAGCATGTACAAGTTGGCCAGCGCAAACGCGGTGTAGAGCCGGACCGTGTTCTTCGCCAAACCGCGATAACGAACCTTGCTGAAGCCCCACAGCCGTTTGACGACATGGAACGCGTGCTCGCCTCGGGCTCGCGCCTTCGAACGGCATCGGTTGAGGTAGCGTTGGTGCTCGGTCAACGGGCGCTGCTTGGTGCCGCGACGGTTGACCCGGTAGCGGATACCCCGCTCAAGGGCCGCCTGCCGATCCGCCTCCTTCCAGTAGGCTTGGTCGCCAAAGATCTCACGCTCTTGTCCATGCAACAGATCCGGAAGCTGGGTGATGTCCGCAGCACCCGCATGGGTCGTGGTCAGACTGTGGACGATGCCGCGCCGGTCCGTGCCGACATGGGCCTTCATCCCGAAGTGCCAGTCCTTACCCTTACGGCCCTGTCGCATCTCCGGATCGCGCGCCTTCTGGGCGTTCTTCGTCGACGGCGGCGCGGCAATGACCGTGGCATCCACGATGGTCCCGCTCTTCACCAGCAAATGCCGTTCCTCGAGCAAGCTGCGCACCTCGTTGAAGATTGCCTCGGTCAGATCATGGGCTTCCAGCAGATGCCGGAACCGCAGGATCGTCGACTCGTCCGGAATCTTATCTTCCGCGAGCTCGATCCCGGCGAAGCGCCGCATCGACTCGCTGTCGTACAGCGAGTCCTCAGCTTGCGGGTCCGACAGGTTGAACCAGTTCTGCATGAAGTAGACACGCAGCATCCGTTCCAGTGGATGGGGATGCCGACCAGCACCCGCCTTCGGATAGTGAGGCTCGATCAAGCTCATCAACCGCGCCCAGGGGATCACCGCGTCCATCTCCCTGAGAAACCGCTCGCGGCGCGTCAACTTGCCTTTGCGATCCCACGCCGCCGATGCAAATGTCGTCTGCTTCATCAGTTCCCAATACCTCGACAACCTGGCGAGAATTATCAATCATCCGCACGCACTTGTGCAGAGGTTCCCTAGCGGACCGGGCGTTCCCGGACCGCTGCGTGGTCGTTGGCAGGTCCCCACTCTCTCTCAATCAGGATCGTCCACATCGGGGTGAAAGCGGTAAACAAATTTCCGGACCAGCAGGAAGTTGTTGATGGTCGCCAGCACGTTGCCGATCACCATGGCGACGAGCGGATGCTGCTCAAAGGGACCCACCACGACCAGTCCCGCAAAGGTGCCCAGATTGATGCAGGCCCCCGCAGCCTGGATCACCAGGTAGTTGAGAAAACGGGAGTGTCGAATGGAGGCCCCGAAGGTGAAGCGTGCGTTCAGAAAATAGGTCGCGCTGATCGCAGCACCCCAGGCAATGACCCGACTGCCGATGAGCTCAGCGTCTGAGCCCGCCAGATTCACTCCGTACAACAGAACTGTCATCACACTGATGTCGATCACGAAGCCCCCGGCCCCGACGATCAGAAATCGGCTGAGCTGCCTGTGCAGGCGATTATCGAGTCCGCTGTCGCTCCCGGACTCAGCCATGACGTTCCTTCAGCGCCTGCATGATTTCTGCATGGCGATGCCGGTCGAGCCGATAATTCGAGTAGCACCACAGACACACCACCGCGAATCCGGCCACGATCGGTCCGTATATGAGACCCAGCCAGGCGATGGTCTCGGCCGGCACATCTGCAGCGCTTTGTATGTGCGACCCTCTCGGCCAGCTGATCAGATCGAGCGCTATTCCTCCGACCACGTTACCAATGCCCGTAGTGAATTTGCCTGAAAACGAAACGGATGCGAAAAACACGCCTTCCTGACGTCGACCGGTTTTCAACTCATGCTCGTCGACGATGTCTGCAATCATCGAGCCGAAAGTTATGAGCGCCTGCACCACACCCGCACCCTGTACGAACTTGACCAGGACCAGCGTAATCACCAGCGTGTCGGTACCGTTTTCGGGAAACCACCCGAGCAGCCGCAGCACGACCGGAAGGATCTGACACAGCGCCCACCAGCCGGTGCCGAACACGACGGATGGCAGTTTGTCGAAACGCTCGTTGAGCTTCCGGGCGATCAGCGCTCCGGACATGATCCCTAACGGATAAGCTGCAAAGAAGGCAATGTTGCCACCGCTCGACAACTCCCAGAAGAACGTGTTCATGTGCAGATTCAGAGCACTGTCTACACCTACCATCATGAACACGATCAGCACGCCCGAGAACAGCCAGGCGAAAGACCGATTCGCCAGCGCTTCCCGGATCTCCCGAAACATGCGCGCGACGATCTGCAGGGCGTTCAGCTGCTCCGCAGCACCCCGGGGCTGAGGCAGGAAGGGGATCCGCGACCGCGTGCCCAGCGCAGACACGAAAATCGAAATCACCATCAGCACACCCAGAGCGAACGCAAAGGGCGCATATGCGCTGGCGCGGAACTGTCCCCGGGGAAACTCGGTGCTTTCGTGGAAAAACAGCGCAAATCCGACCACATAAGCTAACAGTGTGCCGAAGGTACTGAAGAACTGGCGGAAGGCGACCACAGTGGTCCTTTCATGGAAGTCGGTCGATAGTTCTGCACCGAGCGCGATATGTGGAACGTGGTAGAGCGTCATGGCGGCTCTTGTGAGCACCGCAAAGGTCAGCAGCCAGGCAAAGAGGCCGAACTGGCTCAGGCCCTCCGGCGGGCTGAAGAGAAAAAAGAAGGAAACAGCCAGAGGTGCAGCAGCCAGATACATGAACGGATGACGCCGACCCCGGGACGAACGCCAGTTGTCCGAGACAGAGCCCGCCAGAGGATCCGTGATCGCGTCAAAAATCAGCGCGATACCGACGGCCAGTCCGGCGTAGGTCCCCGAAAGCGCCAGGACCTGGTTGTAGTAGAAGAACAGAAACACGCCGAAGGCGCCGTTCTTGATGCCCTCCGCCGTCTGGCCGAAGCCGTAGGCAAACTTGACCGGCAGTCCAAGGGGCGGCATATGGGCCACCCCGTCGGGCGGTTTCGCTTCTGCCTTCGGAGTTGTTGGTGTGGGGTGCGCTGTCACGAATGTGTAGGTCTCTGCTGGATTGAAGAGTCGCCGGTGCAGCTACAGGCGCCACCTGGTGAAGCGCCTGATTGGTTCACGAGGGTCGTCGGCCAGAGTACCATCTCGTTCCCGAAGCATACGGAAATTTTCAATGTGGGAAGCACCCATCCGCTGCCCGGAACAGGGCCTGGAACCGGAGTGGATCGACTACAACGGCCACCTCAACATGGCCTTCTACCACGTGCTGTTCGACCGGTCAGTGGATCACGTCTACGACCAGCTTGGAATCGGCGCGGACTATGTGCGCGAAGGCAGAGGCTCCTGCTTCACCATGGAAGTGCACGTGCACTATCTCAACGAACTCGTGCTCGGTGACCGGGTGAGGGTGGAATTTCAGCTGCTCGACCACGATGTCAAACGCCTGCATTTTTTCGAGCAGATGTTTCATTGCGAAACCGGTGAACTGGTCGCCACAGCAGAGCAGCTCGCACTGCACGTGGATATGACAAGCCGACGCTCTGCGCCGTTTCCGGAATCAATATTGTCCCGTATCGACGAACTTGCTGCTGCTCACCGCGACCATCCGGCGCCTCCCCAGGCAGGGAGCCGGATCGGGATCCGCAGGAAACACTGAAGCAGCCGACATCCGCCTGACAGTGTACTCACCGCCAGGCGGGAGACCGTCAGCGCTCAATAACCTTCGAGTTCGCCATAGCGGTTGCGATGGAAGTTCACATCACCAAACGTCTGCTCGGTCACGGCAGCGCGCTTGATGAAGAACCCGATGTCGAATTCATCGGTCATCCCGATACCGCCATGCATCTGTATCCCTTCCCGGGACACCGTGTGGAAGGTTTCCCCGACTTTGGCCTTGGTAAGGCTGGCCAGCTTAGCGACTTCTACTGCGTCACGACCTTCGTCGAGGGCGGTAAGCGCTTCAAGCACGCAGGACTTGGACAGTTCAATCTCGCAGAACATGTCCGCCGCCCGATGCTTGAGTGCCTGAAAGGAACCGATCGGCACACCAAACTGCTCGCGCTCCTTCAGATAGGCGATGGTCCGCTCGAAACACTCCTGCAGACTGCCCAGCATTTCCGCGGCGATGCCGATTCTGGCGATATCGAGGGTCTGATCGAGAACGTCCGCACCCTTTCCCGCCTCACCGATAATGGCTTCGGCAGTGACACCGTTCAGTTTCACATTGGCGGCGTTGCGGGAGTCCGCCATGCGGGTGCGGGTAATCTCCACACCCTTCGCCTTGGCATCGACCAGGAACAGACTGATACCTTTCCGCTCACCTGCTTTGCCTGCGCTGCGCGCAGCCACGATCAGTTTGTCTGCGACATGGCCATCGAGCACAAACGTCTTCTCGCCAGTGAGCTGCCACTTGCCGCCTTTTTCTTCCGCTCTGGTGGCAACACCATATGGGGAATGCCGGTGCGACTCTTCAAGTGCCAGCGCCAGCAGGAGCTCGCCGCTCGCAACCTTCGGCAGCAGTTCCGCTTTCTGTGCATCACTGCCACCGACGTTGATCGCTGTCCCGCCGACCCACACCGTGGCAAACAGGGGGCTGGCCGCAAGCGTCCGGCCGGTTTCTTCGGTGACCACACCGAGGCCTTTGTAACCGAATGCCAGTCCACCGTGTTCCTCCGCCCAGGGAATGCCCGACCAGCCCAGTTCGACCATCGCCTTCCAGGTCGCGCGATCGAAACCATCCGCATGGTCATCATCACGCAGTTTGCGCAACTGGCTGATTGGCGCGTTGCTGGAACAGAAATCCTTGGCGGAATCTTTGAGCATGTTCTGCTCTTCATTGAGAATCATCGGCATCGTGGCGGCTCCCCCGGAACGGACCAGTAACTGGTTAATCCTGGCTGTTAGCTGTTTATAAAAAGTCAGTCCATGACCAGCCGAGACCCTGATTATCGGAGAGGATCCTGCGGCAGGCCCGGTATTCTAAGACCTTCACACCGGGACCATCAAACATTGTGACGATTCAATCCTCGCCGCCAGATACGAACGATTTACAGCGGTTACATCGACAACGCTGCATGAGTGAGATCCCGCGCATAGACTGCCTGCGTGTTTCGAGGAAGGTCCGGATAAAACCGTGCGATTTGCACCCAAGCTCACCGCCAGGATTCTGCTCGCAGCGGCACTCTCTGCCACAGCGATTTCCGCTGCTGAGGCACGATCACCGGACAATCTGTCAAATAAAGTGACTTCTATCCCGGCACAGACCACGGAGCACCGCCACGAACGCCAATCTGACGCCACTACCCGGCCCCAGAACGCCACCTTGAAGACCGGTGTCACGAGTAAGGCCCAGGATCTGGCGGTTTTCGCTTTGATCGGGCTGGGCATCATCGGCCTGCTCTGGATCCGCCGCCACACCTCTGAACTGTAACCGGTCGACCTTCTGTCGGGCGAGCAGCCTGTTGAAACAGTCTGGTTTGCTCAGCGCGCCCTCCGGGAGGCTCTGGCGCGAGGGCCGACTACGTTGCACCTCCTGGCAAGGTCACACACATCGCCTTCGAGGTGCGTCTTGCCCGCCCGCACGTCAGAAACTCATGCTTTCGAGACCTTTTTCAACAGGCTGCTAGAGTAGGCCTATGACCATCGCCCGCCTCCAGGCCCTGCTCAACCGGACTCTGCCCGATGCCCGCATCGAACCCCTGTCGCTTCCCGGCTGCGGACCTATGAAGCTGGGTCTGATCAATGCCGACTATGCTCCCGGGCCCCTGGATCCCGAAGTCATGCGGGCCGTGATCCGCGAACCCGCCTACTGGGCCTTCTGCTGGGGCAGCGGTCTGGCTCTGGCCCGGTATCTGACCCGGCATCCCACCCTGGTCCGCGGCCGGCGCGTCGTCGATCTGGGCTCCGGATCCGGGGTGGTCGCAATTGCGGCCGCGCTGGCCGGCGCGGACCGGGTGATCGCCTGTGACAACGATCCGGACGCTCTGATGGCGACAGGCATCAACGCCGAGCTCAATGGTTGCAGAATCGAGCTTTCCGACCACCTCTATCGGTTGCCCGCCGACAACGATCTGCTGCTGATGGCAGATGTGCTGTACGATGCCGGCAACCTGCCCCTGCTGACCGCTGCAAAAAACCTGGCTGACACTCTGCTGGTAGCGGACTCGCGGATTGCCCGCCTGCCGGACCCGGCCTTCACCCTGATCGACACGATCGAAGCCCGTACCTGTCCGAATCTGGGGGAATTTGATGAATTCCGTTCCGCGCGCCTGTTTCACTGGGGAACACCGCTGGAACTTCACTGACCTGACGGACCCCTGCTACTCAGTCATCAGAGCCGGGCGTTGAACTCCAGCAGTGCCTGAGCCGAGACCGCCTTCCGTGCCAGAGCCAGTTCCGTCGCCGTTCTCGAGTCCGCGAGCCAGGCACTCGCGGCGTTCGAGTCCGGGAATGCAAGCACCACCAGCGTATTCCAGTCCACCTGCCCCGCAACCACATCCACCGGTGCCTGCCAGACCATCTGGCCGTGGAAAGGCCCAAGGGTCGCAAAAACCGAGGCGAGCGCCGCCGGAGCAGCACCTGCGACCCCCGCAGCGACAGCCTCCGATGGACTATCTGCCTGTTTTTCCTCTCGAAGTCGCAACAGCCACAGCAGCAGTGCACCTTTCTCCTCAAGCACTTCAGGCTGGGTCGGTGTGCCCAGAAGCAGTGGGGGTACGGCAGCGGCCAGATCCCGGTATTCCGCGCTGGTCAGAAGCTGCACAACGTCAGCACCGGCTGCGAATCTGTACACCAGCAGGTCATCTCGCTCGTCAGCCAGACGCCCGGAGTGCATGGTCGTGAGCGCGCCGCGCCAGAGCAGCTGGCCTTCTTCCTCCCGCACCAGTTGCCGCAGCTGCTGGAAATAGCCGCTCGAATCCGTGCCATCGGGGACGGATGCCAGATGCACCACATAGTAGGGCGTGCTGCGACGGTCACCGTCCACCGCCAGGGAAACGACCGCAGGCCCGAGCCACCACACACCCACCCCGAAGGTGACACAGAGCGCCAGGAGAAACCACAGAAAGGCTGCGAATGATCGATTCAAGATGGTTGAGAGCCTCTGATCAGCTGGCACGTCGCAACGGGCCGTACCTGCATCCAGGTATGACACACCGCGCCGGGAATGGTATCGCAATGGACGCTGCGTCGCCCCGTACGGTACATTTCCTCGCCATTGAGGAATGCAGAAACACCGAAGGAGCGCGCAATGAACTATCAGGACATTCTCTACCGGGTGGAAGATCCGGTCGCGATCATCACCATGAACCGGCCGGACAATCTCAACGCATTCACAAATCGCATGCTCGCTGAGATCCGTCACGCGCTGGCCGCAGCCGAGCAGGATCCGGCGGTGATCGGCATCGTGCTTACGGGCGCGGGTCGCGGCTTCTGTGCCGGAATGGATATGGGCGCGCTGGATGCGCTGTCCTCCGGTGGCGGCGAGCGCGAGGATCTCAGCGCGCTGGACGCGAATCCCGGCGATCCCCGGCTCGGACCCAATTTTCAGGTGACCTTTTCTTATCTCCTGGCGATCCGTAAACCGCTGATCGCCGCGGTCAACGGGGCCTGCGCCGGACTAGGATTCGTGTTCGCCCTGCTTGCTGACATGCGGTTCGTCGAACGCCAGGCCAAATTCGCCACCGCTTTCGCCCAGCGCGGTCTGATCGCAGAGCATGGCGCCAGCTGGCTGCTGCCGAGGATGATCGGGCCAGGCCGCGCGCTGGACATCCTCTGGAGCGGGCGCAAGTTCGACGGGGTGGAAGCCGATCGCCTGGGTCTTGCCGAGCGATTGTGCGATACGGGTACCGCACTCGAGCAGGCCCGCACCTACATAGAGGAACTTTCCAAAAACGTTTCTCCCACCTCGCTGCGTACCATCAAGGCCCAGGTGTACCGCCATCTGAATATGCAGCTCGGCGAGTCCATGGAGGAAACCAATGCCTGGATGGCGGAGAGTCTGGAGCAGCCGGACTTCAAGGAAGGGGTGAAATCCTTTATCGAGCGTCGCCCGCCTGCCTTCAAACGCCTGCAGATCGACTGAGCTGTGGGAGTTGATCTGAGGAATCCCAGATGAGTGAGCCAGGATCGCTGCAGATCGACGCCAATGGTGTGGCCCTGCATGTCTACACACTCGGTGATCCCGCAAAGCGACCGCTGGTGATGCTGCATGGCATGCGGGATGTCGCGCTGAGCCTGCTGCCGGTCGCTGAGCACCTGAGTCACGATTACCATGTGCTGCTGCCGGATCTGCGTGGTCACGGTCGCAGCGCACGTCCGGGGAACTACGCCCTGCCTCAATACCTGTTCGACCTGCACTGTGTGTTTTCCCGGTTGCTCGACAGTCCGACAGTCGGCGAGCGTAGCTCTCACCCGCAGCCTGCCGCCCTGTTCGGACACAGTCTCGGTGGACAGATTGTCAGCCGCTTCGCCGCGCTGTTTCCGCAACTCGTCGCGGCAGCCGTGATCGTGGAAGGTCTCGGTCCTCCGGATCGGGCCATGGACCCGGCCACCGCATTGACTGTCGAAGGCGACAGATTGCTCCAGACGCTGGGTATTCCCGTGCAATCACGCGCACTGCCGAGTATCGAATTCGCCGCAGAACGCCTGCGCGCCAACAATCCCCGCCTGCAGCCGGACCACGCGCTCGCGATTGCACGACGTGCCACCGAACTCGATCAGGCGGGCAATCTGCACTGGGCCTTCGATCCCCGGGTGCGTTCAGTCTTTCTCGGCGGCGCACCGATCGAAGGTGAACGTTACTGGTCTGCCGTGCGCTGCCCCACCCTGATCATCAGCGGCCGGCTTGCCGCCGAATACTGGCGCGGTGCGGTCCCTGCAGGTGCCGGCTGGCAGGGCGAATTCGCCGCCGGGGAACTGGAGGCGCGGGTGGCACTTTTTCCTGACCACGAGCATCTGGCCTTCGAGCGATCCGGGCATATGGTGCACTTCGATGAACCGGATCACCTCGCCAGCGCGGTTGGCGATTTCCTGAGGAGACGATTATGAGCGACCTGATAGCGACCGAACATTCTGCACTGGATTTTGAATCCATCGTCAGCGATCTCAACAGACTGCTGCGCCTGCGTACCACACCCATCGGGATGAAACTCTTCGAGACCCGGGAGGCAATGGAAGCAATTCCACGCATCCGCCGGCCGAGTGCCATTCACACCACAGATCAGATCGTTGGCATGGCCTCGCGCAACGGCTGGACGGTCGGCATTACCGTGGAAGACCTTGTCGGCGCCCAGTGCAGTACCGTCATCGGGCTGCATCCGCGCAGCGAGGAATGGCTTTCCGGCAACCGCATGAAGGGGGTCTGGTACAAGGAAGCGGGAGATGCCAGCGCACATCAGGCTGCGATGGACGTCGTCGAGCACGGCAGGTACGAAGCGATGGTGGCAAGTCCACTCACCAGCGGTCGATTGAACCCTCCGGACATCTGTCTCATTTACGCCACGCCGGCGCAGATGATTCTGTTTATCAACGGACTGCAGTGGACGGGGTATAAGAAGCTCGACTGGGGATGCGTGGGTGAGTCTTCCTGCGCGGATTCCTGGGGACGCGCATTGAAGACGGGCGAACCCAGCCTGTCGATCCCCTGCTTCGCGGAGCGGCGCTACGGTGGCGTGATGGAGGATGAACTGCTGATGGCGCTGCCGCCGCAGTTCCTGCCAAAGATCATCGCCGGGCTTGAAGCGCTTTCCCGCAACGGTCTGCGCTATCCCATTGCACCCTACGGTGTGAACAACGATGTCCGCGCGGGCATGGGTGTGAGTTATGCGAGCTGATCCGGAGTACCTATGAGCAATCCCTCTTCCACCGCTGCAGCTCGTGGATCTGCAGACAAAGTCTCCAGCGACACGGCGATCGAACTGGACGCGCTCATCGTCGGTGCCGGATTCGCAGGCATGTACATGCTGCACAAACTGCGCCAGCAGAGACTGGATGTCCGCGTACTGGAAGCGGGCAGCGGCGTGGGCGGCACCTGGTACTGGAACCGCTATCCCGGCGCCCGCTGCGATGTACCCAGCATCGAATACTCCTACAGCTTTTCCGACGAACTCCAGCAGGACTGGAACTGGACCGAGGTGATGGCCGCCCAGCCCGAGATCCTCGATTACGCCAATCATGTGGCGGACCGCTTCGATCTGCGTCGCGACATCACATTCGACACCAGGGCAGTGTCGGCCCGCTTCGATGAACTCAGCCAGCGCTGGCAGATCCGCACCGATACCGGCGATCTGTATTCCGCCCGTTTCTACATCATGGCCACCGGCTGTCTGTCGGTGCCGAATACCCCCCGCATCGAAGGTGCAGACGACTTTACCGGTCCTGTCTATCACACCGGCTGCTGGCCCCACGAAGGCGTGGACTTTACCGGTATGCGTGTCGGCATCATCGGCACCGGCTCCTCGGGAATTCAGGCCATCCCGGTGATCGCCAAGCAGGCTCAACACCTTGTGGTCATTCAGCGCACGCCGAACTACACCATGCCGGCCCACAACAGCCCACTGAGCGGGGAATATATTGCTCAGGTGAAGTCAAATTACGATGAGATCCGCCAGACCCAGCGGGAATCCCTGGCCGGCATTATCGGCTACGGCTTCGGTTTCGGCGGTGCGGACAGTCAGGAACCCGTCGCCACCATTATCGACACGACACCCGAGCAGCGGCGCGCAGCTCTGGATGCCGAGGGTTTCAGTGCCATCAGACGTTTCGCCGATATCGGTCTGAGTATGGAAGCGAACGAACTGGCCTGCGACATGTACCGCGAACAGGTCCGCCGGATAGTTCGAGATCCGGATGTTGCCGAGAAGCTCTCACCCAGGGGCTATCCACTGGGCTGCAAGCGACCGGTCATCGACACCGACTACTACGAAACTTTCAATCGCAACAACGTCACACTGGTGGATCTGCGGCGCGGTGCTCTGCGGCGCATTACCCCGAACGGTGTGCACACCGGGCAGGGAGACTTCGAGTTTGATGCGCTCGTGTACGCGACCGGCTTCGATGCCATGACGGGTCCATTGCTCAGCGTGGACATTCGCGGGCGCGCCGGCACACGACTGGCCGACCACTGGCATGCGGGCCCGCGCACCTACCTCGGCCTGCAGATCAGCGGATTCCCCAATCTCTTCACGATCACCGGCCCGGGCAGTCCATCCGTGTTGAGCAACATGATCGTCTCGATCGAGCAGCACGTGGACTGGATCAGCGCCTGTATCGCCCATATGGATCAACGCCAGCTGCGCACCATCGAGGCAACAGCCGCCGCTGAGCAGGCCTGGATCGAGCACGTCAACGAAGTCGCCAGCGGCACCATGCTGACCGCTCCGTCGTGCAATTCCTGGTATCTGGGTGCCAATATCCCCGGTAAGCCCCGCATATTCATGCCCTACGTGGGGGGAGTGGGCAATTACCGGATCAGGTGCGATCAGGTGGCAGCCGCGAACTACGAAGGATTCGAGCTGCGCGCCTGACGCGCGGGCGGCTTCCGGAAGACGCGTCTGCAGAAGGACGCGTCTTTAAACGGACCAATCTTCAGGAAGACGGTGCTGCGGCGATGAGTCTGCTGTTGAGATCGAGCAGCACTTCATCCTCGATCATCGATGCCAGTTCCGCTGCGGCGATCGGCTGCTCGGCAGTTTCGGCTCCCGGCAGCACCTCTGCGACGACCACAAACTCTACCGACGACGGTTGTGCGGGGACGCTCAGGGGCTCATCCGCAAAGGCCAGGGTGGGACTCACGCAGAGCAGGGCCATCAAAAGACGGGTCTGAAGGTTTCTGGTCAGGTTCAACATGTTACTTATCTACCCATTTGGACGGTGGGCATTCTAGGTAACAGGTGGTCGAATTCTGTGACCTGGTCAGCGGATTCCCCTTTTCAACGCCACCTCTCCTTTGCGAGCACGCGTGCGGGCACGCGCTTGTAACATTTTGAAACATGATTCAGTATTCAGCGATGCCGAAGCCCGTTCTGAGCCTTTCCACCGGGAAAAAATCCGGCCCCGGCCACTGCCCCCGCCCGGAAGCGACCCGCGCCGGGATCCTCGACGCCACTCTGGCGCCGTAACCCGTTCAGCGAACGCAAGAGGACCCGCACTGATGAGCGAGACAGTCGTATCACCCGGAAAAACCCTGCCCTTCGACCCCGACGCATTGCGCGAGCGCTATCGCATTGAACGCGACAAGCGTCTGCGTGCCGACGGCAATCAGCAGTACCTGGAAATGACTGGTGAATACGCCCGCTACCTCGAAGACCCCTACATCGGCGAAAAGATCGCGCGTGAGCCGGTGACGGACGAAGTCGACGTAGTCCTTATCGGCGGAGGCTTCGGCGGTCTGCAGGCAGGCGCACGACTGCGGGATGCGGGCATCGAGGACATCCGCATCATCGAAAAAGGGGGTGATTTCGGTGGTACCTGGTACTGGAACCGCTATCCCGGTGCCCAGTGTGACATCGAGTCCTACTGCTATCTGCCGCTGCTGGAGGAACTCGGCTACGTGCCTAAGGAAAAGTATTCCTACGCCAGGGAAATCCTGGCCCACAGTGCACGCATCGGCGAGCACTACGATCTTTACAAAGGCGCGCTCTTCCAGACCGAAGTCACGGGCCTGACCTGGGACGATGCGGCCGCCCGCTGGACAGTCTCGACCAGCCGGGGTGACGCCATTCGCGCGCGTTTCGTTGCAATGGCCAACGGTCCCCTGCATCGTCCGAAACTGCCCGGCATTCCCGGCATCAGAGAATTCAAAGGCCACACCTTCCACACCAGCCGCTGGGACTATGCGTACACGGGCGGCGGACCGGACGGCGGACTAGACAAACTGCACGATAAACGTGTTGCCATCATCGGCACCGGCGCAACCGCCATTCAGTGTGTGCCCTTCCTGGGAGAAGCTGCGCAACAGCTTTATGTCTTCCAGCGCACCCCTTCCTCAGTGGACGTGCGCGGCAACACGCCCACTGACCCCGAGTGGGCGAGCAGTCTGCAGCCCGGCTGGCAGAAGGCCAGAATGGAGAACTTCAACGCACTGGTGTCCGGTGTACCCCAGGAAAAGGATCTGGTGGCGGATGGCTGGACAGACCTTATCGGCAAGATCGTCCATCAGTTCCAGAAATCCCAGGGTCAGAGCAACATGACGGTCCCTGAGATGATGGAGATGGCCAACTTCGAAAAAATGGAGGAGATCCGGGCCAGGGTGGACGCCCTCGTGGAGGATCCGGAAGTGGCGGAAAAACTGAAGCCCTACTATCAGATGTTCTGCAAACGCCCGACCTTCAACGACGACTTCCTGCCGACTTTCAACCGCCCCAACGTAACGCTGGTGGACACCGACGGCAGAGGGGTGGAACGCATCACCGAAAAGGGGCTGGTGGTCAATGGTGTCGAATACGAAGTGGACTGCATCATCTACGGCACCGGCTTCGAGGTAGGCACCAGCTATACCCGTCGCTCCGGCTACGATGTCATCGGACGGGAGGGTAAGACCCTCAGCGACCACTGGCGCGACGGCACCCGCACCCTGCACGGCATGGGCGCCCACGGTTTCCCGAATCTGTTCATCATGAATACCTCCCAGGGTGGTTTCACTGCCAACTTCCCCCACCTGCTCGACGAAACCGCCGTACACCAGGCACACATCATCGCGACTGCGCTGTCGAAGGGATTGACCCGGGTAGAGGTGATCAGGGAAGCGGAGGATGCGTGGGTGCAGACGATCCTCGGTTTCGAGGGTGGCCCTCTGGGCGGACTCGGTGGTCCGGGTTGTACACCCGGCTACTACAACAACGAAGGTCAGCCGAATCCGAACGCTCAGCAGTCCGCGCCCTATGGCGGTGGCTCGATCCGCTTTTTCGAACTGCTGAAACAGTGGCGCGAAGACGGCAGATTCGAAGGATTGAAGTTCAGCGCCTGAGTCGACACGACCGCGCGCCGGAGCCTCTGAGCTTTCAAGACTTTTTCAACAGGCTGCTAGCGCAGGGACCGACACAGATCTCCGAGTTTTCGGCAGGTCATCGCGTACATGGAAAATTCCTGGACTGAGGCATGCTGCGCATCCGCCATAACCGCGCGCCAGTCGCCGGCAAATCGCTCCTGGGAGACAATCCAGTCCGACACGCTGCCGCCGCTATCAGTCAGTACACGACCTGCCAGAACGCCCTGCTGGGTCTTCACATCATCGAGCAGTGCGTCGCGCTCCATGGCCTGCCAGTGACTGGTGGAAGACAGCGCTGCAAGCTGTTCACTGAGCCAGTCGAGACCCAGCGTCTGGGACAGTTCCACGTAGACCTTCGCCACATCCCCCGCCGGCGCACCGGTCTGATCCGCAGCGTCGATGATGGGCAGCGCGTCCGACAGGCGTACGGCCCGGGCCGTATGTCGGGCAAGGGGTTCCGGCACACTCTCGGCAACCAGCTCTGCAACCGCCTGGCTCCAGTCCTGGGACTGGATGTCGCTCATGAACATATGGCGGTTCTCGATCAGTTCCGCGGTTCGTGAGCGATATCTCTCCACGAATTCCCCCACGCTGGAGAGATCCCGGTGATGTCGCAGGATCCACCGGGTCGCGCTGCGGCCGAGGCGGGAAATCTCAAGCATGAGATCGAGGCGGATGTTTTCGCTGGTGCTGGAAGCAGCAGCCACAGCGTCCATCCACTCACGCAAGCCAAAGCTTTCCGAGAAAGCGAGATAAGCCTTGGCCACCGCATCCGACTTGCCGCCGACATATTCCATGAGATGCGCGGCAAACGTGATGCCCATGCTGTCGACGATGGCATTTGCGAGCTGACTGGCGACGATTTCCGGCAGCAGCCGATGCTGCAGTATGGCTGCTTCGTGACCGGCAACAAGCGCCTCCGGAAACGCACGCAGCGCCTCCCGCGCGATCGTCGGATCCCGGTGCACACCGGCAGCACTGAGCGTGTTCTTCAGATGAATCTTCGAGTAAGCCAGCAGCACGGCGAGCTCAGGCCGCGTCAGACCCCTTCCGAGGCCCACCCGTTCGATGAGTTCCTCATCTGTGGGCAGATACTCAAGCGCCCGGTCCAGACCACTGGCTGTCTCCATACGGGTGATGAAACGCTGATACTCGGAGGCCCGATGCTGCGCATGCCGGGAGGCGAGGCTGAGCGTTCGCGCCTGATTCCGGTTGTTGGTCAGCACCAGTTCAGCGACCGCATCGGTCATGGAACCGAGCAGTGTATTGCGCTGCTTGAGTGTCATGTCCTGGCGTGCAACCACTTCATTGAGCAGAATCTTGATATTCACTTCATGGTCTGAACAATCCACACCCGCAGAATTGTCAATGAAGTCGGTGTTCACAGCACCGCCCGCGAGACTGAATTCAATTCGCGCGCGCTGGGTCATGCCGAGATTACCGCCTTCACCGAACGCGATTGCGCGCAGTTCTCTGGCATCGACTCGCAGATGGTCGTTAGCCCTGTCGCCGACATCGGTATGGGTTTCGAAGTGAGCTTTCACATAGGTGCCAATACCGCCATTCCAGATGAGCTGCACCGGCGACTTCAGCAGCGCATTGATGAGTTCATCCGGTGCCATCCTGTCTGCTTCGATCGCAAAGCGCTCCTGCATCTGCGGACTGATCTTGATGGACTTGAGGTGCCGGGGAAACACCCCGCCACCCGCTGAAATCAGCGACCTGTCATAGTCGCCCCAGCTCGACTTCGGCAGCGCGAAGAGCCGCTCCCGTTCTGCGAAAGACACAGCCGGATCCGGATCCGGATCGATGAAGATGTTCAGATGATTGAATGCGGCCACGAGCTTGATGGATTTCGACAGCAGCATGCCGTTGCCGAATACGTCACCGCTCATATCACCGATGCCGATCACGGTGATCGGGTCGTTCTGTACATCGATACCACGTTCCGCAAAATGCCGCTGTACGGATACCCAGCCGCCTTTTGCGGTGATGCCCATCTTCTTGTGGTCGTAACCGTTTGATCCACCGGATGCAAAAGCGTCGCCCAGCCAGAAACCATAGCGTGCAGATATCTCATTGGCATGGTCCGAGAAAGTCGCCGTACCTTTATCCGCAGCAACCACCAGGTAAGGGTCGTCACCATCGTAGCGGCGTACCCGCGGCGGCGGCACCAGCTCTCCCTGCACGAAGTTGTCGGTGATATCGAGCAGACCGCTGATGAACTGCCGGTAACAATCCACCACATCCCGCGGTGTGCCACCCCGCACCGGCTTCAATACGAAGCCGCCTTTGGCACCGGTGGGCACGATCACACCATTCTTCACGATCTGGGCTTTCACCAGCCCCAGTACTTCCGTGCGGTAATCCTCCAGCCGATCAGACCAGCGCAGACCTCCCCGGGCGATCGGTCCACCGCGCAGGTGCACCCCTTCGAAGTAAGGCGCACACACAAACACCTCGTACAACGGCATGGGCTTCGGCATGGCAGAAACTTCGGCCGGCTTCAGCTTGATCGACAGGTACGGTTTCGGCTGATCCGCTTCGAGCTGATAGTAGTTGGTACGCTTGGTCGCTTTCATCAGCTCGAGAATTCGGCGCATGACCCGGTCTTCGTTGAGCACGTCGACCTGCTCCAGAGCAGCCAGAATCTCAGCCTCCACTGCCGCTGCCGGGCCGGCTTCAGCATCTGCGACCGAAGTTTCTGCGACCACTGCATCTGCCCGCGCAGATTCCGACACTGCAAAGCGGGTCTCAAAATAGTCGAACAGCAGCCGGCTCAATGCCCGGTGTTTGTCCAGAGTGGTACTGATGAAATCCTGACCGAAGCCGAAACGGATCTGTTTCATGTAACGTGCAAAGGTGCGCAGCACGCCCACCTGCCGCCAGCCCAGACCGGCGCCCAGCACCAGACGGTTGAACCCATCATCCTCTGCCTGACCCCGCCACACCCGCACAAAGGCTTCCTCGAACAGGCGCCCGCCGGCGGTGAGATCGATCTCACCTGTGTAGCGCAGCACGAAATCATGAATCGAGACCGCGGCCTGAGAAGATCGTACAACCCGGTAGGCATGTTCGCCGATCACCCGCAGGCCCATGTTTTCCAGCTTTGGGATCATGTCTGAAAGCGGCAGTGGTTCACCCAGATGAAATATCTTCAGCCGCAGAGTCTCATCGCTGTCTTCCGGAAGACGATGAAAGCGGGTCATGAGACTGTTCTGCTCACCCAGTGATTCGACATTGGCCACATCGTCTGCCGCAAATTTTGCGGCATGGTGTTCCCGGTAGCCGGCGGGGAAGGCGTTCGCGTATTCGACCTGCAGCCGACGGCCTTCTGTTTCACCGAATGCCGACAGAAGCGCACTGTTGAATTCCGAGCTCCAGTCACTGATCAGCTCGCCGATCTGTGCTTCGAGGGCGAGGCGATCGATCTGCGCACGGGAGCCGGGACGAATGCGCAGAATGATCTGCAGCCGTACCAGAATGGATTCCGACAGCAGAATGTCGTACTCGGAGTCCACTGCATCGAAGGCATCCACGAGCAGTTCTTCGACCAGCATCCTGGATCTGGTATTGAACAGGTCCCGGGGCATGTAAACGAGGCAGTTCACAAACAGTCCGTAGTTCTCCCAGCGGAAGAAAACCCTGAGCTTGCGACGCTCATGAAAATGGGTGATCGCCACGGCCGTTTCCAGGAGCTCATTTTCACTGATCTGGAAGAGTTCGTCCCTGGGATAGGTAGAGAGAATCTGTGCCAGCACCTTGCCATCAAAGCCACCAGGATCAAATCCGGAGCGCTCCTGTACATTGCGGATCTTGCGCTGTACCACGGGTATGCGGGAGGGGTGCTCCATATAAACGCGGGAAGTGTAGAGCCCGAGGAATCCCCGTTCGCCGATGACATTACCGCTGTCATCGAAGCGTTTGATGCCCACATAGTCCGGATAGGCAGGACGGTGCACGCGGGATTTCGTACCGCTTTTCGAGAACGCCAGCAGCCGCGGCTCGAGCAGAAACTTCCGGGTCGCCTCCGGTTGCCCGGATATCCGCCGCTCAGTGGCTCGCGATCGGTGTTTCAGAATACCCAGGGGTTCACCAACCTGCGCGATGGTGTCATTCCGGTAATCGAATTCCCGGAAACCCAGGAAAGTGAAGTTGTCCTTGCTCAGCCATTGCAGGAAATCCAGTGCCTCACGGAGCTGCTCCGCGGGGAGAGACCCGCCCATGGTACCGAGCTCGTCGACGATGGCCGCAAGTCGTACCTTCATTGGCTGGTAGTCGCCGACTGCCGCCTGCAGATCGGCTAGGGTGGCGTCGAGTCGACTTCGGAGCTCGGCCAGATCCTTGTCTGCCACCCGGTCTATTTCCGCGTGGATCAGCAGTTCCCGGTGACCCGTTCGCTCAAGGGTCAGCGATTCGATGACGCCGCCTTCGTTGCGCTCGACTCCGAACACCACATTGTTGAGCAGATGGGTCACCAGACCATCGTGGGACAGGGCCATGAGCACCGAGTCCACGGAAAACGGCATGTCCGGCCCCATAACCTGCACGACCGTGTGTCGCGACTGCCAGCCATCCCTGGAGCGGACCGGATTACGGATTATGATCTGCACATCACCGGCAGCTCGTGACTTGAATGCCCGCCAGCTTTCGATGCAGAGCCCGGCGTCGTCGTCCACGTCCCGATCCTGCAGATCCTCCGCCTGCACCTGGGACCAGAACAGCCTGGCAAAACGGCCGGCGGCCTGGTATTCGGACTCGGTTACCCGGATCGCAATTCGATTGTCCAACCGCTCGAGATAGCTCTCAGTCTTGGTCAACGTGTCCATACAGTCCCTGTGTTGCGGCGACAATCCGCGGTCCGCCTCCCTAACTCTAGCCCGAGTCCGCTGTTTCGTCGTGCAGCATCATCCATCTGAGCAGATCCGCACTGCGCAAAAGACCGACCACCTGCCCGTCACGGAGGACGGCCAGGGGCCGTTCGCCCGCGGCGGTGAGCAGGCTGGTGGCCCGGGTCGCATCCATATCCGGCATCAGCACATCGGCATCCGCGATGGGTACCATGATCTCCTGCACCTTAGCATCCGCCCGGCGCTCTGCTGGAAGCGCCATGACTTCGGCCAGTGACAGGATGCCCACACAACGACCCTCAACCACCACCGGC
This sequence comes from Pseudomonadales bacterium, assembly GCA_041395945.1. NCBI lineage: Bacteria > Pseudomonadati > Pseudomonadota > Gammaproteobacteria > Pseudomonadales > Pseudomonadales bacterium. The sequence goes on along the minus strand of JAWKZN010000001.1, from coordinate 302,793 downwards.
CACAATAATTGACTGCTGCGCAGAAGGCAGTCTTCAACGAAATCAGCCACCCGGAGATCCGGTGTCACCACATCGAACCGGGTGCGCATCAGATCTGCCACCGAGAGCGGTGCAAGCACGCGCTGTGTCAGCGCCTGGGAGTAACTCATCGCGGCCAGGTGGCTGATGAACCAGCCGATCAGGATCATCCACATGCCGCCGAGTGACTGCAGTGCAAACAGATTCCAAAGCCCCAGCATCATGATGGCCCAGCCGAAGAGCCGACCGGCGGTTGCTGCATAACGGGTGGCCAGCAGCTGATCTCCGGTCAGTCGCCAGAGGAGCGCACGGAATACCCGCCCCCCATCCAGCGGAAAGCCGGGCACCATGTTGAAGATGGCCAGCATGAAATTGACCGAACCGAGCCACACCGCCGCGGTGATGACCGGACTCGCCTGCTGCATGCCCTCTTCAGGACTTCGCACCAGCATATCAATACCGTCGTCACCAAACGCGCTGGCAGCGAGGGCAGAACAGGCCAGAGCGATCGCCATACTCATCAGGGGACCTGCGATGGCGATGGCAAACTCTGCGGATGGCGTACGGGCTTCGCTCTCAATTTCTGCCATGCCGCCGAAGAGGAACAGTGTGATCCGGGGTACCCGGATGCCGTAGCGTCTGGCAACCAGCGAATGTGACAGCTCATGAGCGAGCAGCGACACGAAAAACAGCACACCCGCGGCAAATGCGGTGACCCAGACGGTGGATACCGGCCAGTCCGGATGCCACGCCGGGAATACCCCGCTGGCCAGACTGTAGACGATCAGCCCGAAGATGATCACCACACTCAGATCCAGGCGGATCTCTATGTCAAAAATGCGGAACAGGCGGATGCCACCACGACGGGTATTCGACGCCCGCGGACGGGGAGAGTGTTCAACCAAAGTACATGCCTCCATCCGTGTGCCGCAGCTTGTCACGGGCAATTACCATGCGGTGGACTTCCGAAGGGCCTTCGCCGATGCGCTTCACCCGCAGCTCACGATACCAGCGCTCGAGTGGCATCTCTCTGGCCACACCCATACCGCCAAACATCTGTATCGCCCGATCGACCACCCGGCCCGCTGTTTCGGTTCCGTAAAGTTTGCAGATCGAGGCATCCACCTTGGCCGTCTGGCCTGCATCTACTTTGGAGGCCGCGTCATACACCAGCAGGCGCGCGGCGCGCAGTTCGACCTCGGAGTCGGCAATCATCCACTGCAGGGCCTGTTTGTCAGCCAGCACGCCGTCCCGGGTCGGACGCTGTTTGACCCAGCCACAGACCATATCCAGGGCTTCCTGGGCGATGCCGATGCACCCGGCCGCATAGGGTATCCGGGCATCCACCAGCCACTGCTGGGCAACACCAAATCCCTGGCCCACCGGGCCCAGCACATTCTCCTCCGGCACCTCGCATTGATCGAGCACGATCTCGTAGGGTGACAGCGCACGGATCACACCGATTTCGTTGAACTCGATGCCCGGAAAACCGGGTTCGACAATGAAAGCCGTGATCTGTGGGGGTGCACCGTCACCACCATCCGAGGTGCGCGCGAAAATGATGCCGTAGTCCGCACCCTTTGCTCCAGTGATCCACATCTTGCGGCCACTGAGGAACCAGCTCCCGCCCTTCTTTACTGCCCGGGTGCTGATGTTGTTGCGCGGATCCGAACCACCGGTCGGCTCAGTAATTGCCACGTAGGCGCGCATGCCGCCCTCGACGCAGGGCAGACCATAACGCTCGATCTGCGCCGGGGTACCGCCCCAGATGATGTTCGGGGGACCGCCGCCAAAAGCGCCCAGTGCGGGCGCATAGGCACCGAGGCGGCATTTGGCGGATTCCTCGGCGATGATTACCCGGGCCATCGCACTGACCGGATTGCCGCCATATTCCTCAGGCACGGTTAGGCGGGTAAGCCCCATGGCCTCGGCGAGGCCGCGCAGACGTGTTCGATCCTCCAGGGAACAGCCCGTGGCATCGTGGGGCAGCCTGTCTTCGATCGGCTTCACCTGCTCACGCATGAAACGACGCACCTGATCCCGCAGCATCAGCAGTTCGTCAGACAGCTGAAATCCGTAGTGGCCCTCTCCGCTCATCAGCGCTTACCCGACGCCGGGCCTTTGGCTTGCTTCGGCATGATTGAGATCTCCATTGGTGCGAAACGGGTCATGTCCACATCGATCAGAAACGGCCCGTCTGTGCTCATGCCCTGATCGAGGGCGGTGGAAAAGGCATCGAGATCGCCGACCCGCACACCGGGGACACCCATGCTCTGCGCCATGGTGGCGAAATCCATGGTGCCCAGATCGGTTTCGTTGATGCGACCGAAGCGGGTGTCCTGCAGCCAGCGCAGCACGCCGTAACCGCCATCGTTGAATACACAGACCACCAGGGGCAGTCTGTATTGCGCGGCAGTCGCAAGCTCCGTTGCATGGAACAGGAAACCACCGTCGCCATTGACCAGTACGCCGCGCTTACCCGTAGCCACCACCGCACCCAGCGCAAAGGGCAGACCCGGGCCGATGGCGCCGGAAGAGGGATTGATCGAAGTGCGGGGTTCATACACCGGAAAGAGCTGATTGCCGAAGTTGTAGGCGGCGATGGTCGAGTCCCGTACCCACAGGCCATCCCGGGGCAGGCGTTCGCGCAGAAGGTCCATGATCCGTTCGAAGTCCGGACCCAGACGCTTGCGCATCGCGCGGCGCAGGCCATCCCGGCCATTCCACACCGCCTGGTTGAACTGGGCATCGTTGCCCGAGGCATCCGTCAGGCCATCGAGTATGCCCTGCAGGGCGAGACGTGCGTCGGCCACCAGTCCGGTGGCCCTGTGGGTGCGGCCGATGATGGCGGGATCGATGTCAACCTGCAGGAGTTCTCCCGGCGGTGTCTGGCGTGCGCCGGTGCCGTCCACTCCGACTGCGAATTTGGTGCCGATGGCCAGGGTCAGGTCCGCGTCCCGGATGGTCTGCTGCATGCCCGCGCTGCCGTAGAAGTTGCCGAGACACAGCGGATGGTCCTCGGGAATGGATCCGCGACCATCCACCGTGGTGAGCACCGGCGCATCGAGTTTTTCGGCCAGACGGGTGAGTTCCGCACTGGCCCCGGCCGCGATGACCCCACCCCCGGCTACAATCACTCTGCGCCGTGCACTGGCAATCTTTTCGACACTGCGCTGCAGCGCGGCCGCCTCCGGTGCAAAGACCGGCAGGTCCAGATCGGGAAACCCCATCTGCGGGCACAGCGCGTACTGCAGATCGATGGGTATCTCCAGCGCTCCCGGTGCCGGGCGGCCGCTGCGCATGTCCCGAATCACACGGATGAAGGACGCCCCGAGTTCCGCAACATGCCGCGGACTCTCCACGCACCGGGCCACGGTTCGAAGCATGGCTACCTGGTTCTCCGCCTCATGCACATACGAAAGTCCTTTGCCGTAAAAACCAGTTTCTGCCTGCCCGGTGATCACCAGTACCGGGGAAGACGCGTACTTCGCTTCGTAGAGCCCGGTGACGGTGTTTGTGGTCCCCGGCCCGGTGCTGGCGATCATCACACCGACCTTGCCGGAAGCCCGGGCATAACCGTCCGCGGCATGGGTCCCCGCCTGTTCATGACGCACATCGATGATGGCCGTGCGGCCGAGCCGATTGATGGCATCGAGGATCGGCATGTTGTGAATACTGACGATGGCGAACACATGCTCTACCCCGTAGGCGGCGAGTCCCTGTGCAATCAGATCTGCGCCGCTGAACCCGGCAGCTTGAGTTTCCGACATCCATTCCCTCACTTTTTGTGTCTGGCTGTTCTTGTGTCTGTCTGTCTACTGACCAATCTGTCTGCTGGCCTGTCCGTCGATATCCCCACCGCCAACCGGCCTGGGATCAGGATGACTATCCGGAGCCCATCCTGTCGAGTCAACTCGATGCCCGGTTCAGCACCCGGCGTGCTGAGGTTATAGCCGGGGGTTTGTGGACGCTCAAATCGGGCTCTGCTAGCTTGCCGGCCTTCCGCTTCGACAATCATCGACTATCCCTTCAGAGGTCCACCGGCATGAGCGTCATCGTGATCGAATCCCGCATCCGGAGTCTGGTGAAGGGGGTTTCCTATCGCATCCTGGGGACGCTCACCACCATCGGTGTGGCCTGGCTGATCGTAGGCGACATCAGCGCTGCGCTGCAGATCGGCGTGATCGAACTGTTCGGCAAGATCGCGATTTTCTATCTGCATGAGCGGGTCTGGGCGCATATTCCACTGGGTATGCCAAAGGAGTCGACATGACCAATCCCGGCAGGCTCTCCGGCTGGCACCCCCGCAATGCTCTGTGCCAAACTCCCGACACAGGTATTTTCGGGGGAGCGGCACGATGAAGTTCGGCATTTTCTATGAGCACCAGTTGCCACGGGGCTGGGATGAGACCAGCGAACACCGGCTGTTCAAGCAGTCCCTGGATCAGATCGAGCTCGCCGACAGGCTGGGTTTCGACTACGCCTGGGAAGTGGAGCACCATTTTCTCGAGGAGTACTCCCACTCCTCCGCACCGGAAGTCTTCCTCGCTGCGGCCAGCCAGCGTACGAAAAACATCCGCCTCGGCCACGGCATCATTCAGCTCACCACCAACCATCCCGCCCGGGTCGCCGAGAAGGTCTCCACACTGGATCTGATTTCGGACGGCCGGGTGGATCTGGGCCTGGGTGAAGGTGCTTCGGTGACCGAATTACATCCCTTCAATCTGAAGTTCCGCGACAAGCGGGAGGTGTGGGAAGACGCGGTGCGCTGTGTGCTGCCGATGTTCTACAACCACGGCTGGGAATACGACGGCGAGTATTTCAAGTTCCCGCTGCGCGCCGTGATTCCAAAGCCCTACCAGAAGCCGCATCCGCCGCTGTGGGTGGCCTGCTCCCAGCTCGACACCATCAAGTACGCGGCCCATCGCGGCATGGGCTCGCTGTGTTTCAAGTTCGTGAATCTGGATTCTGCCCGGGCCTGGGTGCACGCCTACTACAACACCTATCTGCGTCACCTGGAAAAACTCACCGACTACCAGACCAACCCGAACATCGCCGTGGTCGGCGGCTTCATGTGTGCGCAGACCGACGAGGAAGCCTGGGCCAAGGCGGATGGCTGGACGTTCTTCCAGTTTGCTCTGCAGCTCTACGGCAAGGAGGGTCCCTTCGAGCCGGGCAGCGTGAACTTCTGGGACCGCTACCAGGAGTGGAAACAGACGCCCGCCGGTCAGCAGCGCAGCGGCAGCGAACTCATCGGCTCACCGGACACCATCCGCGCACGGTTGCGGGAACTTGCCGATGCCCATGTCGACCAGGTGATCCTGCTCAACCAGGCCGGTAAGAACACCCATGAGGACATCTGTGCGAGCCTCGAGCTGTTTGCACAGGAAGTGATGCCCGAGTTCCACGCCATGCAGCCACAGCAGGATGCCTGGAAAGCGGCTGTGCTCGCCGGCGAAGTCGAACTCGAAGACATCGACACCGAGCCATTCAATATCACCCGCGGGCGCAAGCCGACTCAGCAGTCAACACGGGAAGCGCGGGATATGGTGTCGGGTACTGTGGGACGGCCCGGGGCAGAAGGGGTGAGCGGCGGCTGAGCGTCAGATCCCGGCAGCGGGCTGCGTCCACATCAGGCGTGCCGTTTCCCTCGAATCGCCGCGGCGATCCTCGGGGCTATTCCCCATCTCTCACCGGGATCGCTGCAGCGCCCGCCAGATCCGCTCGGGTGACAGCGGCATATCGAGACCTCGCGCCGCCGCCCCCAGCGCATCCGCCACCGCGCTGAACACCGCGGGCGGTGCGCCGCATGCGCCGCCTTCACCGATTCCTTTCACACCCAGTTCATTATTGGGATCGAGCACCTCATGGAAGCTCACCGCAATATCAGGGATATCGGAAGCCCTTGGTATGCCGTAGTCCATGAAACTGCCTGTCACCAGTTGCCCGTCCGGGTTGTACAGCGCGGCTTCATGCAGGGCCTGACCCACCCCCTGCACCACCCCGCCATGTACCTGCCCGGCGGCGAGCAGCGGATTGATCACCCGCCCGCAATCGTCCACCGCGGTGTAGGCGACCACTTCGGTCACCCCGGTGTCCGGATCGATTTCGACTTCGGCGACATGGCAGCCATTCGGAAACGTGTAACCACCACCCCGGTTGTAACGCAGTGTCTGATCGAGGCCCGTGCCACCGAACTGGGGCTGCAGTGCCGCCCGGGCGACGTCGGCAAGACTGACTCGCGCTGAGGTTCCACTGCTGCGGTAGACGCCACCTTCGAACTCCACGTTCGCCACCGGACTCTGCAGCAGCTCGGCGGCAATCGGCGCCCCCTGACCGGCCACCGCCAGAGCGGCACGACGCACCGCGATGCCGCCCATCTGAGAGGATCGGGAACCGCCGGTACCGCCTCCGAACTTCACAAGCCGGGTATCCCCCTGGATCAGTCGGATCTGGTCAAAATCCAGCCCCAGGGTGTCGTGGAGTATCTGGGAGAATGCGGTGTCGTGGCCCTGACCGTGGGCATAGGTGCCTACCACCACATCTGCTGAGCCATCTTCGTGCAGGATGATGCGGGCTTCCTCCTCGGGACCGCCACCCGAGGACTCCACGTAATAGCCGAGTCCGATGCCACGCAATCGGCCCCGCCCTGCTGATTCTTCCCTGCGCGCCCCGAAACCCGCCCAGTCTGCCCGTTCGAGTGCCATCGCCATGGTTTTTTCGAATTCGCCACTGGCGATGGTGACCCCGGAGTGCATGCGATACGGCAGGTCAGCCGGTGTAATGAAATTGCGCCGACGGATCTCTGCGCGATCGAGTCCGGTGACTCGCGCCGCTTCGTCGAGCAGACGCTCCATGATGTAACAGGCTTCCGGACGACCTGCGCCGCGGTATGCGGCGACCGGCATGGTATTCGTGAACAGACACTTCACGGACTGATACAGCGCCGGAATCCGATAGACGGTGCCGGTCACCCGGCCACCCGCCATAGTCGGCACGAGGGGGCCGACCGCCGAGCAGTAGGCGCCGAGGTTGGCAAGGGTTTCGATCTTCAGTCCGAGAATTCTTGCCTGTGCATCCAGCACCAGCGTGCCCTTTGTCAGATTATCGCGGCCGTGGGAGTCGGTAAGAAACATTTCCGAGCGATCACCCGTCCATTTTACCGGGGCGCCGAGCTCCCGTGCGGCGAACAGACAGAGCACGGCCTCTGGATGCACTTCGCCACGGATACCGAAGCCACCGCCGGTATCACCGGAAATCACCCTGACCCGGTCCAGAGGCACCTTGAGTACCGCTTTCGCCAGCACCACCTGCTGCGCTACGGCGCCCTGGCTCGGGTTATAGAGGGTATAAACCCCGTCATGGTAGCTGCCCACGCAGCAGCGTGGTTCCAGCGGGCTGGGAACAACCCGGTTGTTGATGACGTTCACGGCTACGAGGTGAGCGGCGCCTGCGTGCGCGGCGTCATACGCCTGTGTGTCACCCTGTTCAAAATGAATCGCCAGGTTGGTTCCACAGGCCTCATGCAGAACCGCGGCATCCGGATCCAGCGCACGGCCCGGATCCACCACCGGCACCAGATCGTCCACGTCGAACTCGATCAGCTCGGCAGCATCCCGGGCGGCGCTGCGGCTGCGCGCAACCACCGCGGCAACGGCTTCACCCGCAAAGCGCACCCGTTCTTCAGCAAGCACCGGACGTCTTGGTATGAAACAGGGCTTGCCGTCGCGATCCTTCAGCACGGCCCGGCACGGCAGACTGCCGAGTTCGGCCAGATCCGCCGCAGTGTATACCCGCACCACGTCAGCATGTGTCCGCGCTGCCGTGGTGTTCAGTGTACGAATACGGCCATGGGCATAAGGCGAACGGAAGATCGCGAGATAAAGCTGATCCGGCAGACTCACATCGTCGGTGAAAACACCGCCGCCCGTTACCAGACGCGGGTCCTCCTTCCGCGGCACCGGTTGCCCAACGCCGAATTTCATGCGCCGATCAGCCGACGCTGACGGTGTTGCGCAAGGTGCCGATGGGCTTCACCTCGACTTCGATTACGTCGCCTTCGTCCATGAACACTGGTGGCTTGCGGGCTGCACCTACCCCGCCCGGAGTGCCTGTGACAATCACATCGCCAGGCACCAGTTCGATGAAAGTCGAGCAGTACTCGATCAGCTGTGCGAAACCGAAAACGAGCAGATCGGCCGTCGCATGCTGCATCACTGTACCGTTGAGCCGGGTGGTGATCTCCAGAGCATCCAGATCGCCAATCTCCTCCGGCGTCATCATCCAGGGACCAAAACCACCGGTGCTGGTGAAGTTCTTTCCAGGCGTGAACTGGGAGGTATGACGCTGGAATTCACGCACACTGCCATCGTTGTAGATACCGAATCCGGCCACGTGTCCGAGGGCGTCACTCCGACTGATACGACGCCCCGCCTTGCCGATCACCATGGCGATCTCACCTTCGAAATCCAGTGTCTTTGACTCATGGGGACGCAGCATGGGCTGCTCGTGTCCCATCTGCGCACCGGCAAAACGGGCAAATATCGTCGGGAAAGGTTCCCCGCCCCGGCCGGTCTCGGCCTGGTGATCCCTGTAGTTCAGGCCCACACAGAGAATCTTGTCCGGATTGGGGATAGTGGGCAGATAGCTGATGGCGTTCAGTGGCACATCGGCGCTGTCGCCGTGCGCCGCACCCCGAGCGACGTCCCCGGTGGCAATGGCCACCTTCAGATCCGCAAGCCCCGCACGCTGACCAACGTCGACCACCCCCTGCCCATCCCGGGTAAGGTAGCCGAAGCTGGCCTTGCCCCTGTGTGAAAACGAAAGCCAGCGCATGTCAGTTGAACATGATTACGTTGCGCGCGACCTCTCCGGTCTCGAGCTGCTTGAAGGCATCGTTGATGTCCCCGAGCTTGATGTGACCCGACACCATATCGTCCAGATGCAGCTTGCCCTGCAGATAGAGCTCAACATAACGCGGCATATCCACACGGAAGCGGTTCGAACCCATGAAGGAGCCCTGGATCTTCTTTTCGAAGAGGAAGTCCGGACCGTGCAGGCTGACCATATGGCCAGGTGGAATCATGCCGATCACGGTTGCCGTGCCACCGTTGCGCAGCATGTTGAAGGCCTGCTCCGCCGTGACCTTCAGACCGATGGCCTCGAAAGAGTAATGCACACCGCCACCGGTCAGTTCCTTCACCGCTGCGATTGCGTCGACCTCGCCGGCGTTCACCACATCGGTCGCACCGAACTTGCGCGCGAGTTCGAGTTTGGATGCAACCCGGTCGACGGCAATTACCCGGCTCGCACCGGCAATCGCAGCACCGTTGATACAGGACAGACCCACGCCCCCACAACCGATCACCGCCACCGTGGCACCCGGCTCGACCTTCGCTGTGTGTATGACCGCGCCAACCCCGGTGGTAACCCCACAACCGATCAGCGCCGCTCGATCAAGTGGCATGTCATCCCGGATTTTGGCGACCGCATGCTCATGCACCAGCATGTATTCAGCAAAAGAGCCGAGGTTGGCGAACTGCCCCATCACCGCACCTTTCTGGCTGATGCGGGGCTCTGCATCCGCTGCGCGTTTTGTTTCGGGTTCCTGACACAGTGACATGTGACCTGTCAGGCAGAATTCGCAGTGTCCGCAGAACACGGACAGGCAGGTGATGACGTGATCGCCCGGTTTCACGTAGTGCACGTCCGAGCCCACAGCTTCGACCACGCCGGCGCTCTCGTGCCCGAGTACCATCGGCGTGACGCCGGGATAGGTACCGTTGAAAAAGTGCAGGTCACTGTGACAGACACCGGCCGCCGCGGTACGGATCAGCACCTCCCTCGGACCGGGCTTGGATACCGAGATCTCTTCGATCTCCATGGGCTTGTTCACTTCGCGGAATACGGCGGCTTTCATAGTGAGCTCCTGTCGATGAACGGGTGAGTTTGCCCCACCCGGCGGAAGCCACGCAAGGCGCAGACCGCGCCGCGGGGTGTGGTGCATATGATCAGGATCTAAAGATCGCCCAATTTACCGGCCACCAGGGCCCGGGCAGCCATGATCGCCGCCGCGAGCCCGCGCGGATCGGCAATGCCTCTACCGGCAATGTCGAACGCCGTGCCGTGATCCACCGAGGTGCGTACGAAGGGAATCCCGAGCGTTGCCGTGGTGCTGCGATGGAAGTCATGGACCTTGATCGCGATATGGCCCTGGTCGTGATACAGAGCAAGCACCACATCAAACTCACCGGCAATGGCGCGATTGAACACCGAGTCCGCTGGAATCGGCCCGCTGACCTGCAGACCCGCCTGTCTCGCCCGGGCAACCGCAGGCATGAGCTCATCGATTTCTTCCCGGCCGAGCAGGCCCGACTCGCCACCGTGGGGATTGAGTGCGGCCACGGCGATGCGCGGTGATGGCATGCCCCAGCCCGCCAGGGTGTCGGCCATCAGGCGCAGCTTTTCGAGCACGTTGTCCCGGGTGACATAGCGGGCGGCTTCGATCAGCGACTTATGGGTAGACAGATGCACCACCTTCAAGCCCGGTGTCATCAGCATGGTGGCCGTCCACTGCACTCCGCACAGCCGCGCGAGGATCTCCTGATGGCCGATATCGTGCACATAGCCGGCGGCATGAATGGCGGCCTTGTTGATCGGACAGGTGACCATGCCGGCCGCCTCCCCGGACAGACACCAGCCGGCGGCCTGCTCCACGGCACGCACTGCCAGTTCTCCGCACTGAGCGTTAATTTCGCCGAAACGGAATCCTGCCGGGCGCTCACCCAGATCCACCAGAGCGACGGGGGTGCGTTGTTCTCCCGGGGTGGTGATGCGGGGCAGGTCCGGCAGGCCGACCCCGGCCGCAGCCGCACCCGCATCGAGCGCCCAGCCCGGGCCGATCAGCGTCAGGGGTGCAGCGCCTGTGTTCGATGCCAGGACTTTCGCCAGGACTTTCGCCAGCACCTCGGAACCGATCCCGGCGGGATCACCCATGGTGATTGCGATCGGTCTGTTCACAGACTTCCCCTCGCCGGCTTTACTGTATATAAATACAGTATGAACGTACTTTCAGATCTGCTGGTCGCCTTTCAGCTGTATGCCGTGTGCAGCGACTGTCAGCGCATGGAAGCGGTCGACCTGCCCGCACTGTGTGAGCAGATCGGCGGTACCACACCGATTGCCGCGGTCCGAATGCGTCTGCGCTGCCGCGGCTGCCACAAGCGGACCCGGGACATCCGCATCATCTACGTCGGTGAGGGTGCGAAGCTGTCCGGCTTTCATTATCGGCGCTAGCGGGCCAGGGATCAGTCGTGCAGCAGCTCGGTGGATTCCAGGGTCAGGCCGAAACCTTCCACTCCCACATAGTCCACTTCCCGACCGGCGATCAGCCGTATGCGGGTCAAACCCAGATCGCGCAGGATCTGGGCTCCCACGCCGATCTCAAGCCACTCCGCCTTGCGGGTGTCTTCCTTGCTCTGGCCGGCCAGAGATTCCATGGGCACTCCAACAAAGCCGGAACGCAGGTAAATCAGCACCCCGCTCCCAAGAGACTCGATTCGGTCCAGGGACACATCCAGCAGACTGCGGGCGTGTCCGGACTGGGGGCCGAAAATATCGTCCAGCAGCTTTTCCCGATGGATGCGCACCGGCACCGAACCCGTCGTATCACCGAAAATCAGTGCAAGGTGTTCTGCGTCTTCGAAACGGGTCTTGTAGGCCACCGCCCGCGCCTTGCCGATGCGGGTCTGCACCTCGAACTCCATCGTCCGCTCCACCAGCTGCTCGCGTCGCTGTCGGTAGGCGATGAGATCGGCTATGGAGATGATCTTCAGCTTGTGTGCGGCGGCGAACTCGATCAGCTGGGGCAGTCGCTGCACGGTGCCGTCATCGTTGACCAGCTCGGCCAGCAGTCCGACCGGCGGGCACCCCGCGAGGGTGGCGAGGTCGATACCCGCCTCGGTGTGTCCCGACCGAACCAGCACACCGCCGCGCCGGGCTATCAATGGAAAAATGTGGCCGGGGCGGACAAAATCCGAGGCGCCGACATTGCTGTTCGTCAGAGCCTGTACCGTCGCCGCGCGCTCGTCTGCCGAGATACCTGTGGTCAGCCCCTCCCGGTAGTCGATGGAAACCGTGAATGCGGTACTCATGGGTGCGTCGTTGCGCGCCACCATGGGATCCAGCCGCAGCCGTGACGCCTGCTCTTCGAGAATCGGGGTGCACAGAATGCCGCTGGTGTGGCGGATCATGAAGGCGACTTTCTCCGGTGTCGCCTTGCTCGCCGCCATGATCAGGTCGCCCTCGTTCTCCCGATCGTCATCGTCGACAACCACCACCATCTCACCCATCCGGATGGCCGTGAGGGCGTCTTCCACGGAATGAAACTGACTCGACATGATTTCCTCAAGCGCAGGGTGTGGGCGGTTCTTTTCAGGGCGGGAAGCCTATCACGGCGCTGCAGCACGCCCAATCCCGGAAGCGCCAGGGGTCCGAGCCGGTCGGGTCCGAAGGACCCGGGACGGAGCACCGCTCCGTCAGGCGAGGACGGGCCGGCAAGGACGCCGGCCCTGGGGCCAGTCGAGCTGAATCCCTCGCGCCACGGACGGCGAGAACGCGCCACGGACAGCGAGAACGCGCCACGGACGGCAAGAACGCGCCACGGACAGCGAGAACCAGCCAAACCATGACCACATCCAAAAACCACAACTATTTGAAACATGAGTGATGGCGCGCCCGCAGGGACTCGAACCCCGAACCCCCAGGTTCGAAGCCTGGTGCTCTATCCAATTGAGCTACGGGCGCTCAGAAAATTGTACTTCCATGCCGTCCCTGGCGATGCAGTGTGCAACTATTCAACACCAGCCCGCCCTTCCATGCGCGGGCGTAATCGCCTGGCGAACCCGTGGTTCGCCTCGGGCTGCGCCCGACCGGCTCTTACCCAATTGAGCTACGGGCGCTCAGATCGACTACTGGAAGCCGCGCAGTTTGCTTCCCGGCCCTTGCGAAATCAAATCAAAAACCGGCTGTCTGCTCAGGACCGCAGCAGCCGACCCGGCGTCGCTCCACTGTGTACGTTGTCCTCGAGCAGCACCTCGCCGTTGACGATCACCTGATGCATACCCTCGGCCGTCTGCTTCAGCCGCTTAGCACCGGCGGGCAGGTCGTGCACGACCTCAGGCAACCTCGCACCCACGGTGTCCGGATCGAAAATCACCAGATCCGCCGCCATGCCCCGACGGATCAGCCCTCTGTCGTGGAAGCCCCAGAGCGTGGCGGTGTCATAGGTGATCTTGCGCACCGCCGCTTCCAGGCTGAAGGCCTGGCACTCGCGTACCCAGTAACTGAGCAGATGGGTCTGCAGGGAGCTGTCCATGATCTGCGCCACATGGGCTCCGGAATCCGAGAAGGTCAGCAGCGACCGCGGGTGCTTCATCATCTCCAGCACATGATCCTGGTCTTCGTTGGCAATCGGTTGCCGGAAGAAAATGTCGAAATCGTGTTCTAAAGCCAGATCGATCATGAGTTCCACCGGATGCACACCGCGAGCCTTGGCCAGCTCCGCCATGCTCGGCTGGTCGTAGTTCATGTCCGCCATCGGATACACCCAGTCCCACTGAGGCGGGCGCGCTTCAGCGCCCACCACCCGCGGGCCGGTATAGGGACGGCTTGCCACCTCGATCAGCCTGGCCCTGATGGCCGGGTCCCGCAGTTTCACCTTCTGGGCTGCCAGGGGCAGTGCGCGGATGTCCTTCCAGACATCCCATCTATCGAAGGGCGTGTGGCTTTTGAATGACAGCAGTACGTTCAACGCCCGACTGTGCACCTGGGCGTGCATTCTCCCCCCGGCCGCTGCGGTTTCATCGAGCAGGTCAAAATAAGGCCGCCACAGTTCGGGAGCAGCCCGCACGCTGAACATGCCCCAGGTCTGGGTAACACCCGATTTCAGCGCCAGTTGCTTGAGCCGCTCATGGTATTCGCGGATTTTATCCGGATCACGCCCCGGTGCTTCACCGGCAATCTCGAATATGCCTTTTCCCGTCTCGCCCATGGCGCAGACGATCGCCTCGACCTCGGCCCAGTCCGCCACCCGGCTGGCCACCGGCCGGTCATCGGCGGTGGTGTGGTTGAAGGTGCGGGAGGTGGAAAAACCGATGGCACCGGCGCCGACCGCCTCTCTGACCTGCCGCGACATCGCCTGCAGATCCGCGTCCGTTGCTTTGTCTGAGAATGCCCGCTCACCCATCACATAGGTACGCAGGGCGGAGTGACCGATATAGCCGGCGTAATTGATGCCTTTCGGCAGCGCGTCTACCGCGTCGAGAAACTGGGGAAAGGTCTCCCAGTTCCAGCGGATGCCTGCCAGCATCGCGTCCCGGGAGAGATCCTCAGCACGCTCCAGATTCCGGAACACCAGATCCGCCTGGGCTTCCGCGCAGGGCGCCAGGGTAAAGCCACAGTTACCCATCACTGCGGTGGTCACCCCATGGTAGCTCGAGCAGGAGCCGATTGGATCCCAGAACACCTGGGCATCCATGTGGGTGTGTCCGTCCACGAAACCGGGCGCCACCACCCGGCCGTCTGCGTCGATCACCTTGTCTGCCTGCTCCCGTATCCGGCCAATCGCCGCAATACGACCATCCTGTACAGCGACATCTGCCGAATAGCGGGCGCCGCCGGAACCATCCACCACAACGGCGTTTCGGATCAACAGCTCATAGGTCATGTCGGCTTCTCCTGATTTCTCCCGGACTCAGACAGGTACGAAGGCATTCTGATCCCGGTCTTTGCGCACCCGATCCGCCGGGAACACCTGGCCGTTCATCACCACATATACGCCTGCCGGCAACGTCTGGACAGCCCCGAAAGCCATGCCGACATTGAAGACAGCGTCACTCTCAGCAAATCGCGCCGGGGCGAGAGAACCCGTCAGCACGATGGTTTTACCGGTAATACCGGAAAGTGCAGCAGCCGTGGTGGTCATGGTGTCGGTGCCGTGGGTGATCACCACCCGGTCTTCGTCTCTTGCCAGCACGGTGGCCCGCACCAGCTGCCGGTCCGCGTCCGTCATCTCCAGACTGTCTTTGCGGAGCAGGTTGACCACGTCGAAAGGTTGCCGCACGTGGGCCTGGGCTAGCAGGCGGGCAATCACACTGTCGCCCACCTCGTAGTCACTTTTCGCATCGAAATACACCTTATCGATGGTGCCCCCGGTTGTGATGATGAGTATCGAATCCACTGGTGATGCATGCTCCGCAGAATTCCATCGACCGGGTGGATGATAACCGCAGTGCCGGGTGAGCGTCCGAATGCGCTGTTTATTCCGCAGCCGGAGGTTGTTTCCCGGCCAACCCAGTACGGTATGCTCAGCACACGCCGATCATCGACACACTCAAGGATTCCGCCATGAAAAACCTTCTGATCTGGCTGCTGAGCCTCACAGGCAGTCTGGCCCTGGCAGAAGTCCCTTTTGCACCCACCGCCGACGATGCGCTGCCGCCTGCCATCCTCGGCCAGGCACCTGCGCTGGCCGGAAGTGACGCGGTCTATCATGAGGCCGATCCCGCCGCAGTCGGCTACCTTGCCGTACCGGATGCGCCCGGTCCGCACGGGGCGGTCATCCTGATTCACGAATGGAATGGTCTGGTGCAACGGGTCAAGGAGACGGCGGACGCGCTGGCCGCGGAAGGCTATGTAGCCCTGGCCGCGGATCTGTACAGCGGTCGAACGGGCAGCAATCCTCAGGAAAATATGGCGCTGGTGCGGGAAACCCTCGCAAATCCCCAGGCCCTCATCGACAACCTGGAGTCTGCCGTGAAGTTTCTGCAGGCACGGGAAGACACGACCGGCAAGGTGGCCACGGTGGGCTGGTGTTATGGCGGTGGCGTGGCGCTGACCTTCGCACTGGGCAGCGACAGCCACGATGCAACTGCTATTTTTTACGGCCGGCTGCTGAATGATCCGGAGCAGATGCAGCACATCCATCACGAGATATACGGAACCTTTGCCCGCAATGACCAGGGCATACCGGTGGAGGATGTCGATGCCTTCGTAGCCGCCCTGCGCGCGGCCGGGGTCGAAAACGACGTGCACATCTACGATGGTGTGAACCACGGTTTCTGGCTGCACGTCGATCGGGATCCGGATACCAACAGGTCGGCGGCGCTGGATGCGTGGCAGCGCCTCAAAGCCTATTTCAAACGGACCCTGGGCAGCTGAGTAGCACAATCCACCGCTCGCACGAATAGACCCCGCGAATAAGACCATGGCGATGATACTTCCGCACTGGCAGGTACACGAAGGTCAGGGACCGCACCTTCTACTCGTGCACGGCTTCCTGAGCAGCCGCGCTCAGTGGATGCTCAACATCGAAGCGCTTGGCAAGGTGTGCACACCTGTGACGGTGGAACTCTTCGGGCACGCAAACTCGCCGAGCCCCGCAGACCCAGCCTGCTACGAACCCGGCTATTACGTCGCCTGCTTCGAAGCCATCCGCACCGCACTCGGCGTCGAGCGCTGGTTCCTCCTGGGGTACTCGCTGGGTGCCGGACTGACCCTGCGCTATGCCTTTGAACATCCCCAGCGGGTGACCGGTCATCTGTTCACCAATTCCACCTCGGGACTGGCAGATGCCGCTCAGCGGCAAGCCTGGCGCGCCGGATCGAAGGAGGCTGCGGCAGGAATCCGTTCGGGCGGACACAGCGCCATGGTGCGAATTCCCGTGCATCCCCGCCACGCCCGCAGTCTGCCGGAAGCGGTGCAGGGCGCTCTGCTCGCAGACGCGAAGCTGCACAATCCGCTCGGCATAGCGATGACCCTGGAAGTCACCAATCCTGCGGTCTCCATGCGGGAACGGCTGGCTGAGAACACCAGGCCCGCCTGTCTTATCTGGGGCACGAAAGAGCGACGTTTCACACCTCACGCCGAGCATGCGCGCAGCGCCATGGCCGACCTGCGCATCGTGGAGCTCGACGCGGGGCACGGCATGAACATGGAAGCACCGGCTGCTTTCAATCTGGCTGTCGCCGAATTTATCGACCAATGCCGCACATCGTCGACACACTGATCGAAGAGCGCGCCGGCCGGCTGATGCGCAATCGGCTCGTGTGGCGATTCGTGCAGTCTTCGCTGTACCCCCTGCTCGGTTATCAGCAGGCGGTGGATCTCGTGGAAACGGTGAAGTCGATGTCCGCTCTGGAAATCTTCCACCACCTCACCGCGATGCTCGAGATGCAGGTGGAGGTAGAGGGGTTGGCGAACCTTCCAGCTGCCGGGGCTGCGATTCTGATGCCCAACCATCCCGCCGGTATCGCCGATGGTGTCGCCGTATTCGATGCAATTCGTTCGGTGCGCGAAGACATCACCTTTTTTGCGAACAGAGACGCCATCCGCGCAGCGCCGGAGCTCGAACAGATGATTGTTCCCGTGGAATGGGTGAACGAGCGCCGCACACGGCAGCGCAGCAGGGAAACCGTTAAAGGTATGGCGCGCGCTTTCCGGGAAGAGCGCCTGATTGTGATATTTCCTTCCGGAAGGCTCGCACAACCGACACTCAAGGGTCTGATTGAAAGGCCATGGCAGGCCACCGCGATCAACCTCGCGAATCGCTATGACTGCCCGGTGATTCCCATGCACATCAGCGGCCGCAACTCATGGGTTTACTACCTGTTCTACCTGCTGCACGACGAACTGCGGGATATGACCCTGTTCCGGGAACTGCTCAATAAAAAACAGCAGCGCTACCAGCTCACCCTGGCACACCCCTTCAGCACCCGTGCTGCCATGGCCGCGGAAAATCTGGATGCAGAAACCCTCACCCGGCGGCTGCGGGACTTCGTGGCTGAAGGCATTCCAAAGGGCGAACGTCGATTCGGACCGGGAATCGATCCCGAGCAGGTCCAGAACAGCTGCAGCTGAGAGAATGACAGACCGGCTGGGCTTACGGTCAGCTTGAAATCGACTGAATCCTCGAAGTGACATAGGGATACACCGACCCGGCACCCTCGTCGCCACAGCTCATCAGCACCGGCAGTGCTTCGTCACTGCGCTTGACCCCGACTTTCACCAGTTCAACATCGTCTGCAAACGTTACCACCGCTTCCCGTTCATCGCCTTCGACCTGCAGGAGCCGCAGTCCGTTTCTGGCGACACTCGCCTCGGCAGCCTGGACCAGCGGCGGGTAGCGGGTTCTACCCCGCAGTCGCTGAAAGTCCACCGCGCCAGGCTCGGTATGGCTGAGGAAATCATCCAGTTTTTCCGGGGTCACCCGGCCGTAAAGACAGGCATTCGGAAGCGTGAGCACATTGGGTGCAAACCGATGTCCACCCAGATGATTAATCTGCCAGACCCGGTCAGCCACCCGCGCCCGCAGCGCAGCATAGAGAGGCAATCCGAATCGGGCACAACACAGATCCCGCTGTCCGTTGGTACAGACGAAGTACAGGGGCTGGGATTGCGTTGCCGCACCACCCGGCCTGCGGATCGCCGCAACGGCTTCAACATCCTCGAGGAATCCGTAGCCGACTCCGGAATATTCGACCAGCGCATCGTTGCCCGCAATCAGCAGACGGGTGCGATCGTCATCGATCTCAGGACGGCGAATGAACTGGGGTCGTGCACGATAGCCGGCGGAGGCCAGCGCTTCGAGCGTGGTGTCCAGCCAGTGCCGAACCGGAGCCGCGAGGTCGTTGTCCTGCAGTGCCCTGGCCTTCCACGCCGGCCGGTACTCGAGCAGCAGCCACACGTCCACGCAGTCTGCCGTACCCCACACCGGTTCCAGGACGCTCTGCTCCGAGCAGTACACCCGGGCGGTCTGGCCTTCGGTCCGGCTTTGGCCTTCGGTCTGATTGTGCAATGATCCTCCTCTCGCGCAGAGATACTCAGACAGCCATGAATGATAGCGAAGATTTCCGCCTCCGGGCCGTGGTGCGGCGCAAAGGCAATCGATTCGAAGACATGACCCCGGGCAGGGTATTCGAGCACCACTGGGGCAGAACCATCACAGACGGCGACAATGCCGCCTTCACCACCCAGACGCTGTCCTTCTGCCCCCTCTATTTCAACGAACCCTATGCCCGCTCCCTCGGACATCCGGGCACCGTGGTCAATCCGCTGCTGGTCTTCAATACGGTCTTCGGCCTCTCAGTGGAAGACCTCAGTGAAGGCGGCGGACCCTTTCTGGGGGTGGATGACTGTAATTTCCACCAGCCGGTCTATGCAGGCGACACCCTGACCGCCCGCAGCACGGTCACCGCGAGCCGTGACTCCAAAGGCCAGAAGAACTTCGGCATCGTCACCTGGCACACAGAGGGCTTCAACCAGTCCGGAGAACGGGTCGTCGATTTTCATCGCACCAACCTGGTACGCAGACACAGGCAGGCGGAATGACCATGGCGCTCACCGGTAATGACAACTATTTCGAAGATTTCCAGCCCGGCCAGCTCATGCGCCATGCGCGGGGCAAGACCATGTGCGAACAGGACAATGTCGGTATCACACTGATGGTGCTCAACACCGCTGAAGGTCACTTCAATGAACACGCCATGCAGCAGAACGCCATGGGCAGAGAGGGCTGGAACAGCCGACTGCAGTTCGGCGGGGTGACCATTTCCATGATCATCGGCCTGGCCATGCAGGATACCGGGGAGAACGCGCTTGCCGAACTGAAGCTCGACAGAATCCGACTGAAATCGCCGGTATTCCACGGTGACACGCTGTACGCCTACACCGAAGTTCTCGAGACCGCCGACGCAGACCGGGAAGACGGCGGTATGGTCCGCTTTCGTCACTACGGTGTGAACCAGCGGGACGAAGTGGTGTTTGAAGGCGAACGCACAACTCTGATCAAACGCCGCAGCCACTATGCACAGGACAACCAAACCGTCTGAGGGACTCTTTCATGGAAATGCAACCCAAGCGCGCCAGACGCTGTCAGCTGTCGGTGCCCGGCAGCTCCGAAAAAATGCTCGCCAAAGCAGCCGGTCTCGAACTCGATCATGTCTTTCTCGATCTGGAGGACGCCGTTGCTCCGAGCGCCAAGCCGGCAGCGCGAGGCAAGATCGTCAGTGCACTGAATGAACTCGACTGGAAACCACGGACTCTGTGTGTGCGCATCAACGACGTGGAAACCCAGTGGTGTCACGACGACATCATCGAGGTGGTGACAGGCGCCGGGGACAAGCTCGACACCATCATGCTCACCAAAGCCAAGTCAGCCGCAGACGTGCTCTTCGTGCACCTTCTGCTGGATCAGCTCGAAGCCAAACTCGGCCTGTCCAACCGCATCGGCATCGAGTGCCTCATCGAAGAGGTCGAAGGCATGATGAATGTGGAAGACATCGCCAGCTGCTCTGACCGGCTCGAGTGTCTCATCTTCGGCATGGGCGACTACTCCGCCAGCCAGCAGATGCAGCTGGGCCACGTCGGCGAAACCGGCGGTTACCCGCCCGACCTCTGGCACTACCCGCGCTATAAAATGACCATCGCCTGCCGGGCCAATGGGATCGATCCGGTAGATGGTCCCTACGCCAATTTCCGCAACCCCGAGGGCTACACCAGAGAGGCGGAACGATCCTATGTCCTCGGCATGGTCGGCAAGTGGGCCATCCATCCCAGCCAGGTGGAGGTTGCCCAGCGGGTGTTTTCCCCGCAGGAAGAGGCGATTGCGGACGCCCGCAAACAGAAAGCCGCCTACGAACAGGCGCTTAAGGAAGGACTCGGTGCGATCAATGTGGATGGCGTGATGGTGGACGCTGCCAGCATCCGCATCGTGCAGAATCTGCTGGATCGAGCCGACCTTTATGGCATGTAGCCGCCTGCGACAGGACAGAGATCGACATGACACAACACTATCTCACTGAAGAACGCCGCATGATTCAGGACGTGGCCAGGGAATTCACCCTGCGTGAAGTCCTCCCGGTTGCAAACGAACTGGACCCGATCAAAGGTGACATGCCCGAGTCCCTGCGCAGGAAGATGGGCGAGATGGGCTACTTCGGCATCCGCATGCCCGAGGAGTTCGGCGGCATGGGACTGGGGGTCTTCGAATACAGCATGATCGCCGAAGAACTCGCGCGCGGCTGGATGAGCGTGGCCAGCATCATCGCCCGGGCCAGCTCCCTGATGAACGTCGGCGGCTGGCCGCTGGAGAAGCGCGAAATGCTGACACGCAAAGCGGCCCAGGGTGAGTATCTGGCAGCGGTGGCGCTGTCCGAGCCGAACGTGGGCTCTGATCTCAAGGCAGTCAGCTGCAGAGCCGTGCTGCAGGGCGATGAATGGGTAATTTCAGGTAACAAGTACTGGTGCACTTTTGCCGATGGCGCCGACTACATTCAGCTCCTCGGTCGTTTCGATGGCGCTGAGGCAGAAACCGCCGGCTTCAAAGGCACCGGCAGTTTCATCATCGAAAAACCGCGAGGCGAGTTACCACAGGGCTGCCTGGGATCCGCCATACCGAAGATCGGCTACTACGGCTGGAAAACCTGGGAGCTCGCCTTCGATGGCTGTCGGATCCCGAAGGAGAACATCATCACCGGAGGCAGCGGCGGTGGCGAGGGATTCAAGAACGCAGTCAACTGGTTGAACTCGGCTCGTGTACACACCGCCGCACGCTCCATCGGTCTGGCCCGCGGCGCCCTCGAAGACGCCACAGCCTATGCGCACGAGCGGGTCCAGTTCGGCGTACCGATCGCCGACTTCCAGGAAACCCGATTCAAGCTCGCGCGCATGGCGAGCGAGGTCGAGGCTGCACGGCAGCTCATGTATCACGCAGCCACCCTCATGGACAACGGCGATAAGGCAGACAAGGAAGCCTCGATGTCCAAATGGTACGCAAGTGAAATGGCGGAACGGGTGACCTCGGATGCACTGCAGATTCTCGGCGGCGCCGGCTACACCACCCTGCATGCAGTGGAACGTCACTGGCGTGATGCACGCCTTACCAAAATCTTCGAAGGCACCAGTGAAATCCAGTTGCGCATCATCTCCGATCGCATGCTGGGGAAACCGACCACAAGGGCCTCCTGACGCCGCACCAGCGGGGTGTCCCCGGTCGGGTGCGGCTGAAATACGCTGAGGTGCTGGCAGGCGAGTTGCACCGGCAGGGGGTGCCTGAGAGACTAACCGGCAACCCAGCATGGAGTACCGGCATGGCAGACCCGCAGGCAAGGACTTTCGGCGAACTGAAGGCCAGCGGTTATCGGGTACTGCCGGTCAAGGCAGAGGTCCGCAAAAACCTCATTCAGCGTCTGCGTGACCGGCTGCCCCTGTTTCCCGGCATCATCGGCTACGACGACACCGTCATTCCCCAGCTCACCAACGCCATTCTGGGCAACCAGGACATCATCTTCTTAGGCGAACGCGGCCAGGCAAAGTCGCGGCTGGTGCGTGGTCTGACCGGGCTGCTGGACGAATACACGCCGGTGATCGAAGGCACGGAAATTCCTGAAGACCCGTTCGAGCCCATCTCCGCCGAAGGCCGGGCGGTGATGGCGGAACAGGGTGATCGGGCACCGATACGCTGGATGCACCGCGACGAGCGCTATGCGGAGAAACTTGCCACACCGGACATCACCATCGCGGATCTGATCGGTGAGATCGACCCCATCAAGGTCGCTGAGGGACGCTATCTGTCCGATGAACTCGCCCTGCACTACGGACTGGTACCCCGGGTGAATCGGGGTATTTTCGCGATCAACGAACTGCCCGACCTCGCCGAGCGCATCCAGGTGGGCCTGCTCAACCTGCTCGAAGAGCGGGACATCCAGATCCGCGGGCACAAGGTGCGCCTGCCTCTGGACGTTTTCCTCGTCGCCACCGCGAACCCGGAGGACTACACCAATCGCGGCCGCATCATCACTCCTCTGAAAGACCGCTACGGCGCCCAGATCCGCACCCACTACCCCACCGACGTTCAGCAGGAAATCGACATCGTGGATCAGGAAGCGGCCATACACGATCTGGGCGAGCACCCGATGCACGTGCCGGATTTCATGAAAGAGATCATCGTGGAGGTCACTCATCACGCACGACGTTCCCCTGATGTGAATCAGCGCTCGGGGGTCTCGGTCCGCACCTCCATCGCCTGCTTCGAGACCCTGGTGGCAAACGCATTCCGCCGCGCTTTGCGACTGGATGAGACCGAGGTGGTACCCCGCATTTCGGATCTCGAATTCATCACCCCGGCGCTGCAGGGCAAGATCGAGTTCGAAGCCATGGAAGACGGACAGGAAGACAAGATCACCCGCCGGATTCTCCAGGGCGCCATAAAATCAGTGTTCGACCGGCGCTACGATGTCAAGGATCTCGAGTCGGTGGCCGCAGCATTCAACGCCGGGGTGAGTGTCGAAACGGGCGAGGCAGCGCCTTCCGCCGACTACCGCCGAATCGTCGAGAAAGTGCCCGCACTCGGTGACGTATTCCCGGACCGGGATACGAGTGACGCAATGCGCGCCTCCACAATTGAATTCGTCCTCGAAGGTCTGCATCTGCACAAACTGCTGAACAAGTTCGACCACTCCGGGATCGCAACCTACACAGGCTGAAAAGCATGCCCAAGCCCTTCACCAGACATACCTTCACCCTCTGGGACGGCACTCAGCAACTGCCGCTGGATCCGGACAGGATCCTCGAAGCCCTTGCCGACGATCTCATGGAATACGGCGACCTGCGCTGGGCCATGCGCAATCTGATGTCCAAAGGTATGCAGATGCCCCAGGGCGGCGCCATGCAGGGTCTGCGCGACATGCTCAAGCAACTGCGGGACAAAAAGCGGGCGCGGCTCGAACAGTATGACCTCTCCAGCATTTTTGATGCCTTCCGCGAGCGTCTGGACGAGATCCTGGCGATGGAGCGTAACCGCATCGAAGAGTGGCTGAACAAGGACAGTGGCGATTTCTCCGGCGATGTGTTGAAAAACATCGCCGAGCGCAATCAGACCCAGCTCGACGAGCTGCCGAAAGACGTCGCAGGTCAGATCAGGACACTCGAAAAATACGAATTTCTCAACCCGGACGCCCAGCGAAAATTCCTCGAACTGCTGAACGAGCTGCGCAGATCCATGGCCAGCACCTTCTTCAAAGACATCGAAAACATGGTCAAAAACATGTCCGATGGCGACATAGATCGCATGAAGGACATGCTCAAGGCGCTCAATGACATGCTGGTGAAGAAGATCGCCGGCGAAGACACCGGATTCGACGACTTCATGAAGGAGTTCGGAGACATGTTCGGCGACAATCCGCCAGGCAGTCTCGACGAGCTGCTCGAACAGATGCGTCAGCAGATGGCCGCCGCCCAGTCTCTGCTCAACTCCCTGTCTCCGGGGCAGCAGCAGCAGCTGCAATCACTGTTGTCTGATCGATTCGGGGATCCGGAGCTGAACTCGGAACTGGCCAGGCTCGCCAAGGAGATGGCGTTCCTCAATCCAGACGGCGCTCAGTACCGGTTCGGTGGCGACGAACGCATCGATCTCGATGCCGCCATGCAGCTCATGAACGAGATGCAGCAGCTCGACGAGCTCATCAACCAGGTGCAGGGGGCCGAACGCGGTGGCGATCTCGATCGGATCGACAGGGACCTGCTGCGCGACATGATGGGTGAAGACGCGGCCGAAGACCTCGACAAACTCAACGAACTGCTGAAGGCGCTCGAAGAGGCCGGTTATATCCGCCCGACAGACGACAATCGCTGGGAGCTCACCCCGCGCGGCTCGCGCCTTATCGGCCAGAAGGCGCTCGGTGAGATATACGAGCGGCTGAAACGTCAGAGCATGGGCAATCACGCAGTACCCGAAGAGGGCCGCTTCGGCGAGCGGCTCGAACAGACCAAACCTTACGAGTTCGGCGACCCGTTCCACCTGCACCTGCCCCGTACGATCCGCAACGCTCTGGATCGCAATGGACCACAGACGCCGGTGCAGCTGCAGCCGGAAGATTTCGAGATCTACCGCAGTGAGATGATCACCTCCACGGCGACCGCCATGCTGGTGGATCTGTCCTGGTCAATGGCCTTACGGGGTTCTTTCCAGGCAGCGAAAAAAGTGGCACTGGCGCTGCACAACCTCATCACGTCCCAGTATCCGAAAGACAGCTTCTACATCATCGGCTTCGCGGCTTATGCCAAGGAGCTCAAGGCCCACGACCTGCCCTATCTGCAGTGGGACGAGTATGTGCTGGGTACCAACATGCAGCATGCACTGCTGCTCGCAGAGAAACTGCTGGCGAAACACACCGGTGGCACCAAGCAGATCATCATGATCTCCGATGGCGAGCCTACCGCTCACCTCGAAAACGGTCAGGCACAGTTCGCCTATCCACCGACACCGGAGACGATCCGGGCAACCTTCCGTGCGGTGAAGCACTGCACCACCCGGGGTATCGCGATCAACACCTTCATGCTGGATGCGTCGTACTATCTGAAGGCGTTCATGGATGAGATCGCGAAGATCAATGGCGGGCGGGTTTTTTACACGACACCGGAGAAGCTCGGCGAATACATCCTCGTCGACTATGTCCAGCACAAGCGCAAGCGGCTGGCGCGCCGCGCCTGAGTTTTTGAAAAAAGCGTATCAGGCATAAACAGGGCGGCTGAGTACCGTCAGGCCCGGGCCCTGGAGGCCGCCCTTGCGGATTTCGGGCGCTAGCGCAGAAAGCGGCCGCGCAGTTTGTCGTTTTCATGGCGGGACGCCATGGACTTCTGCTGACTCCGGCTGCTGCCCCGCGGCTCCCGCGCATCACCGGGTGATTCGCGGCCGGCATTGCGCGCTTCGCGGGGTTCAGACCGGGGTACCGCGACTTCGGCCTGTGAATGCCGTGGTCGCTGTGTTCGTGCAGACTGTTCCGCTGCCGGCGCCTGAGGTGCGACGGCTGTTTCATGAGGACGCCTCTGCCCGGTAGACGCGCGCGCATCTGCACGGCGGCCGCTGTCTGCGGCAACCCGTTCCGCGCCATCACTCCGGCTTTGGACGCTGATCTGTTGCCGATTTCGCGGTTGCCCGCCGCCACGCGGTTGTCCGCGAACCTGCGGTTGTCCGCGGACCTGCGGTTGTTCGTGGACCAGTGCTGGTTCCTGAACCGGCGACGCTTCTCGATGACGTGGCTGTTCGCGCGCGGTGACGTCACCGCGCCTGGCTGCTGACTGGCGCTGCCGACTTCCGCCTTCTCTGCGTACCTGCTGATCAGGCTGCAGCGCATGGCGCTGTTCCCTGTCATGACGGACACGGCCAGACGCGATGTTCCGGCGATTCTCCGGTGCCTGCCACGCCTGTTGATCGCGATTCGCACGCTGTTCACCTGCTCCGCGTCGATCTTCCAAGCCGAGGCCTCCGGCGCGTCGTTCCCGCTCGGTTCTGTGCTGCGGCCGCGCACCCGCCTGGTAGTGTCGGCGCTGCCAGTAGCTGCCTTCGTGGTATCGCCTGGAATGACCCGGGTAGACGTAATTGTTGTATACGACGACCGACGGACGTCGATAGTAGTAGCGGTCCAGATAGCGATAGCCGTAATAGGGATGACTGTCCCAGCTGCTGTAGAAGTAGTGCAGGTGGTGAGTGCTCCAGCCGATACTGAAGGCGGAGGTCACGCCCCAGAACCAGTTGTCGTAAAACACATGACCCGCCGGATAGGGGTAGTAGTAGACCGGGTAAGGGCGCGGGTAATAGTGCACCACCCGGGCGGGCTGATAGACGACCACCCGCTCGGGCTCGTAGTAGGGCACATAGATTACTTCCGGGTCCGCCGGACGGATTTCGATGGCCTGGTCCACCATTTCAACGACCTGTTTGTCATCAGAATGCAGATTGCCGGCAACCTGCGCCCGTTCGCGGAAAGCGGCCACCGCCGCCAGCACTTCTGCTTCCCGGTCGATCACCGCCTCGCCCAGAGCCCAGGTCCAGTCGAGGTCCTCGTTCATGGTCTCGAGGACTTCGGGATAATTGAGCAGCGCGATGATCGAGTCATCCCAGTCCGGGTCTGGCTGCAGTGTTCTGTCGGACTCCGAGTCATCAAGGAAGCGGGCTGCCTGAACCACCTGCAGGGGGTAGGTCGACGCAGGCAGGACCACGGCCAGGAGATCGTCCGGGTACAGGGCAATGGGGGCCACCAGCGCCTCGAGGTCGGTGGATTCTGAAGCCTGCTCTGCAGACACACCGGCGCCGAACAGAACCGTGCTCAGCAGCAGCACAATACCGGCACCGGCCCCCCTGAGATCGCGCTTTCGGGTCATATTCGACATCTGACACCTCCTGTGTGGAGATCCTGAATACTGGTGACCACCACAATGAACCCGCCAACCTGAACCCCAGCTTAAGGCTCTCAGTAGGATCGGGGCAGGCCGAGCACGTGTTCCGTCACATAGTTGAGGATCATTTCCTGGGAGATCGGCGCGATCCGCATGAGCCGGGCTTCACGCCAGTACCGCTCGACGTGATACGCCTTCGCGTAACCAAAGCCACCGTGGGTCTGCATGGCCTGATCCGCAGCCTGGAACGCCGCGTCTGCCGCCAGCCACTTGGCCATATTGGCCTCCGCACCGCAGGGTTCGCCGCGATCGAGCTTCCAGGCTGCCTTGCGGATCATGAGTTCAGCCGCATCGAGCCGCATCTGCGCTTCCCCCAGGGGGAACGCCACGCCCTGGTTCTGACCGATCGGGCGATTGAAGACTACCCGCTCATTGGCATAGTTCACCGCCCGCCGGATGGCAGCGCGCCCGATGCCCAGCGCTTCCGCCGCGATCAGCACCCGCTCGGCGTTCAGTCCATCGAGCAGATAGCGGAAGCCTTTGCCCTCCTCCCCGACACGATCCGTCAGGGCAACCGGCAGATCGTCGTATACGACCTCACAGGTGGCGACCGCATTGCGACCCACCTTCTCGATCGGTGAGATCGTCACTTCGGGTCGCTGCAGCTCGGCAACGAGCAGCGTCAGTCCGTCTGTGCGCCGGGCAACCTTATCCTTGGGCGTGGTGCGCACCAGCAGCAGTACCCGCTCCGCGATCTGCGCCTTGGTTGTCCAGACCTTGCGGCCGCGTACCAGATAGTGGTCGCCTTCACGACGAGCAAAGGTGTCTATGGCCGATGTGTCAGTGCCGGCATCCGGTTCTGTGACCCCGAAGGCGACATGCAGCTCACCACTGGCCACTCTGGGCAGGAAGCGCTGCTTGAGTGCTTCATCACCATGGTTCACCACCGGGTGCATGCCGAAGATCGACAGATGCAGGGCGGTGGCACCATTCATGGCCGCCCCGCTGGCGGCGACCTCTTCCAGCACGATGCTGGCTTCGGTGATACCCCGCCCGCTGCCGCCGTAGGCCTCGGGAATCGCGATACCAATCCAGCCGGCTGCTGCCATGGCGTCATAAAATTCCCAGGGAAACGCTTCCTTCCTGTCCTTCTCGGCCCAGTACTCATCGGGATAACCGGCGCAGACTTTACGCACCGCATCCCGGATCAGCTCGTGTTCTTCGGTGGCAAGGAAATCCATGTGCTCTCCTTATCGTGTAGCCGGAGAGTTTCCGCCAATGGCGGGGGCAAGGCAAAGGCGCCTCGCAGCCGGCGCGAACCGGGTTGGCAAGCGGACCCGGCCGGAGTAACGTGCCGCCCTTATGAGCAAAAACCTGCAACTGAAGACGACAAAGATCGTCGCTCGAGCGGACGACGACGGCCTCGGCTGGCTGATCTTCAATCAGCCGGAACGTCACAACGCGCTGTCGCTCGATATGTGGCAGGGCATCGGTGATGTACTCGAGGCCTATGCTCAAGACGATCGTGTGCGGGTCGTGATCCTGCGGGGTGCTGGCGGTAAGGCGTTCGTGTCCGGCGCCGACATCTCCGAGTTCGATAAGAACCGCTCTTCCGCTTCCCAGGAAGATCAGTACGGCGCCATTGCGGGACGCGCCAATCGATGGCTGGCCCAGATCGAGAAACCGATGATCGCCCTGATCGAGGGCTACTGTATCGGTGGCGGTCTGGCGACGGCCCTCCAGGCCGACATCCGCTTCGCCACACCGGATTCCAGATTCGGCATTCCGGCAGCCAGACTCGGGCTGGGCTATCAGTATCCGGGTCTCGCCAAACTCGCACGTATCGTTGGCCCGGCCCGGGCCCGGGATATTCTTTTTTCCGCGCGGTTCATGGAAGCGGACGAGGCGCTGCGCATGGGTCTGGTGAACTTCGTCTGCGACCGTGCGGATATTGAAGCCGAGGCCGTTGCCTATGCCAAACGTATCGCCGCCAATGCACCACTGACCGTGAAGGCGGCCAAGGCTGCACTGAATGCCTGGGAACGCGGTGGCAGGGAAGCTGAAGTCGCTGCTGTGGAGAAGCTGGTGAACGCCTGCTTCGATTCAGCAGACTACAAAGAGGGGCGACGTGCTTTCGGGGAGAAAAGAACCCCAGATTTCAAAGGCAGCTGATCAGCCACCCATCCCGTCCACACGCCGCCCCATAAACTGTCTGTCACACCACCGGATGCCGGAAAGCGTTGACGCCCTCATCCACCAGGTAGTCCGTAAAAGCACTGTCGTTCAGTCCACCCATGGTCTTGCCGCTTTCGAGCATGAATTCCTTGATGATCTGGCGCGCCTGCCCAGGCTCAGCGCCTTTGAGTGACGACTTCAGCATCTCGGCATCCACTTCAGCTGAAAATTTGTCCTGATAGGGCCCGACCGCAATGCCTTCCCGGGTATGAAAGAACCACTGAGCATTGGAGCGAAACAGACGCTCAGAGCGGAACCAGGTCCGGGAAGCCTCATTCTTTCGGTGTGCCACGATTGCGTGTCCCTGTTCTCCAGCAGCCACGACCATTGTCCGCCCCGAACGCTCACAGGGTCTGTCGGAGCGTTGTAGGCCCCTGTCCCCGCCATGTACCGTTTGTAAACGCCTCGTGAATCCCCCCGGCGACCGGCCCTGAAGTCAAATTCAGGGCCCGCCGACTCAGAGCCTGGAACCGGCCGCCCGAACCCGGGCGGTTTCTCACTGAGCCGTCTTGCGCACCTCATTCGAATAGGCGCTCTCGTTGCCGTCGCCATCGAGGGCCGTCATCGCGAAATAGTAGTCACCCTGCACCTGCTGCAGCACAAAACTGGTCGCATTGGGATTGCTGATATCCACGACATCCGTGTAGGCACGACTCGATATGCCGTAGTAGATCCGGAAACCGGCCAGATCATTGAGGGGAGAACCATCGACATTCTGGGCCGGAGCGACCCAGTTGAGACTCACCTGACCCAGCATCGAAACGGTGAGCATGCGTACCACATTGCCACCAGGTCCGCTGCAGGACAGCGAGTAGGTCGTGGTCGCACTCAGCGGTCCTACCATCTGATTCCCGGACAGGGATCTTGAACCGGACCATCCCCCACTCGCGGTGCAGCTCGTGGTATTCGTCGACGTCCAGCTCAGCTGGGTGGTGCCACCCGACGACACCGTCGAGTCGGCGCTGGTGAAGGTTATCTGGGGCGCGGGGGCCGGAGTCACAGTCACTGCAACCGTTGCGCTGCGACTGCCGCCCGATCCGCTGCAGGTCAACGTGTAGCTGGTGCTCGAAGTCGGTGAGACGTTTGCCGAACCACTTGTGGATCGCACACCGCTCCAACCGCCACCTGCGGTACAAGTGGTTGCATTGGTCGACGACCAGTTCAGGGTCGTGGCATTACCCGCAACAATCGACGGATTCGACACCCCGAGCGTCACCGTCGGCTGCGGTGCAGGTGGGGGTGGTGGCGGTGCTGCCGTCACGTTGACCGTTACACTTCCGGCGCGACTGCCGCCAGTTCCGCTGCAGGTCAGCGTGTATGCGGTTGTCGCAGCAGGAGATACTGTCAGCGATCCGGAAGTCGAGCGGGTGCCACTCCAGCCACCACTCGCCGCGCAGCTCGACGCATTCGTCGAGGCCCAGCTCAGCGTTGTACTCTGACCGGCCGTAATCGAACCATTGCTTGCACTTATCGATACCGACGGCGTGGGCGGTGGTGGTGCAGGGGTAACCGTCACGCTGACAGAGTCAGACACGGTCCCGCCCGCACCGGTGCAGCTCAGATTGAAGGTGGCGTTCGAGGTGAGTGGTCCCACCGTGCTGGTACCGTTGCGGTTCCTGTTACCCGACCAGGCGCCACTCGCGCTGCAGCCTGTGGTATTGGTGGAAACCCAGGACAGCGTCGTGGAGGATCCACTGACCACCGACTGGGCCGCAGCCTGCAACGACAGGGTCGGTTGCGCTGGCGGTGGTACGGGTGTCGGCTCCGGCACCGGAGGCGGTGGCGCTGGCGTCGGCTCCGGTACAGGGATGGGCGTGGTGCCGGTCACATTGACCACCACCGTTGCAGACACGCTGCCGCCCGGCCCGAAGCAATCGAGACCGAAGGTCGTGCCGGTTGTCAGCGCTGCCGTCTGGAAAACGCCCTCTGCCGCGCGCTCACCCGTCCAGCCCTGTGTGGCCACACAGTATTCGGTATTGCTGGATGCCCAGCTCAACCGCGCCGTCTGACCACTGGTCAGCTGTACTCGATCGGCGGAGAAGGACAACACCGGAGCAGCCGTCTGCACCACCTCTACCTGACGTTCAATCAGCGCATCGATGTCCTGTTCGGATGCCAGTGCCGTCTGCTCAGGCAGCTGTGTCAGTGCCATGCGTGTCTGGGTGCTCAGGGCACTCCGGGATCTTGCTCTCGCGTTCTCCCGGGTCAGTCCGCTGAGATCCTGTTGCAGACGCCGGAACTCGCCACGCGGAGACACGCCCTCCATCACGGAGATGCCGGCACGCAGCGACTGCAGTTGTGTATCCACTATGGGGGCGTCCTGCACACTGAGCTGACTCTGTGGCGCGACGGTGCGCAGCGCATCGTCGAGCAGCGGTGTTGAATCCTGGCCGTCCACATAAAGTTCGCCAGCCAGCACTTCGAGTTGCACACCGATGGCTGCACCCAGAGCCGTCATGGCCACCCGGGGCTGGACCTGAGGACCTGCTCCGTCGAGCTGACCATCCGCAACATCGCAGGCGAGACTGCGCATCACTTCATCCGCATTCATTGCCGTAGCGCTCGCGGCAAGGGCAGCTGTCGTACGTCGAATCAGTTCACCCAGAGCCTCATTGCTCAGCAGTACCATGGCCACGTTGTCTGCCGTGATCTCATCCACAATCGGGTCCGACTGCTGTGCGCGGTCCCAGCCGAAATTGAGCGCCCTGTGGATGTTGTTCAGAGACGCGGCGAGTGCCGCCGTCCGGGTTTCTCCACTCTGATCGAGACGACAGTCAGCCGCCTGATTTGCCAGGGTGGTATAGGGAGAAAGGTTGAGCTCACGGGCGTGGGACTCGAGGGCCTTGGCACTTAACTCAAAATCCAGGGCTCGACCCGTGACCAGATCCGTGCCGCCGCTGGCAATCACGGTCACCGGCAGCGGTGTGCCATCCGGAATCGCCAGCTGATAGCGGGCACCGGTATCGCTGATCGCACCCGCAACGATGGAACCCCTGGCGTCCAGCACCCGGATATCGGCGCCGACCACAGGTCCGTCGCCGACACTGCCGCTGAGGATCAGCCCTTCGCTGAGAATCTCGGATTCTTTCTGGCTGCTGCTTCCGCTGCACGCCGCCAGGATCAGGAAAGTGCCGCACAGGCACACTCTGCCGAAGCCACGGGTCCCTCCGCGGCTCACGCTCTCTCTTATTCCCACTTTTACTCTCCGCTCGCTTGCCAAATGCTGCGTACATGGCGGACGGTGGGTTGCCGCCTTTACGCATAGCTCTCGAACGGTTCCCATTGTAGGGAGCAGGGGAAAGTTTCCCGTGAAGAGATCGACAAAGTTGAGTGAAATGTAAGCGTGCGTGCAAAAGGTGACAGAGCGCACAGGGTGGGCCGCAAACGAAACCGCCGCGACAATGCGCGGCGGTCCCTGTGGTTCAGCAACGGCAGTGCGGATCAGTCGGGGATGGTTTTCAGGACCTCGTTGGAGTAATCACTCTCATTGTTCTGACTGTCGAAGGCCGTCATCGCGAAGTAGTAATCGCCCGCAGCCATCGTGGCCTCCCACTCGGTGACGGCGGGTGAATTGATCGTGAAACTGTCCGTGTAGGCCCGGCTGTTCCGACCCCAGTAAATCACGTACCCGGCCAGATCGTTCAGCGGCGTGCCATCCACATTCAGAGAGGGCGCCTGCCAGCGCAGGGTCTTGTCCACGACCTGCACCGTGACCATACCTACACCGTTGCCTGCCGCGCCGGTACAGTTGAGCTGATAGGTCGTTCGCGCATTGATAGGACCGACCGTAAAGCTGCCACTGGCAGCACGGCTGCCTGACCAGCCGCCGCTGGCGGTGCAGCTGCTGGCCCCGCTGCTGCTCCAGGTCAGGGTCGAGTTGTTGCCTGCGGCGACTGCGCTCGGCGAGGCACTCAGATTCACCGTGACGCCATTCCCATTGCCAACCTGTACAGTCACCTGACGCACTGCGCCGCCACCCTCACCCGAGCAGCTCAGCGTATAGGTCGAGGTCTGGTTGATCGGCCCGACCGTCTGGCTGCCGGAGATTGCGCGGCTGCCGCTCCAGCCGCCGGAGGCGGTACAGGAGGAGGTGCCGCTCGACGACCAGGTGAGTACCACTGAACCACCGGCCGCCACAGATCCGGCGGACGCGCTGAGCGTGACACTCGCACCACCACTGCCAGCGGGGCTGCTGTTGCCGCCGCCACTGCTGCTGCCGCTGCAGGCAGCCAACAGCAGTGCCGGCAGGATCAGGAATACGGATCGGAGAAGGTTCGGAGACTGGGCGGTAGAGTACGTCATGATCTGCTACGGCTTTCGTTTTTTGAGAATGTTCAATACAGGTGTCACTCCGTTCGACGATCGCTGTATCGACAAGGAATCTGCTTGAATCCTGGGGCTCCTACCGCCTTTTTCCGGACGGGGGTGCTTGACGACGGCGCGACTCTAACAGTGTAGTTCGATTTGTAAAGGAAAAGTAAAACCCCGTTCACACACCCTGGCGGAACTGGTAGACGCTCCTTCTTACTCATCAAACGCTTACGCGATTGTTCGTCTATCACGCGGAGGTTCTGCGTTCCGACACTGTCACGTGACGCTGTCACGCCTCATCGCCGCTATACTTGGCCCCCGCATTGGATGCCGCAATAAAAAGGGAAACGTAAATGACTTCCGAGGCCTCAGACGCCGTCACCGCCTGTGTGCTCATCATCGGCAATGAAATCCTCTCCGGCCGCACCCAGGACATCAATCTCAACCACATCGCCCTGACGCTCGGTGGCTGGGGCATTCAGGTCCGGGAAGCCCGGGTGGTCCCGGATGTGGAGGGGGATATCGTGGACGCCGTGAACGCCGCCCGACAGCGTTACGACTATGTCTTCACCACCGGCGGTATCGGACCCACCCACGACGACATCACCGCGGCCTGTATCGCCCGCGCCTTCGGTGTGCCTCTGGTCGAACACCCGGAAATCGCCGCCCTGATCCGTACGCGGCCGGCCCCACCTCCGGTGATGGCCGCCCGCCTGCGCATGGCTCAGGTCCCGGAGGGTGCACAGCTGGTGGCCAACACGACGGGCGGTCCCCCTGGATTCAGCATGGACAACGTCTT
The DNA here is from genome assembly GCA_041395945.1 of Pseudomonadales bacterium. NCBI lineage: Bacteria > Pseudomonadati > Pseudomonadota > Gammaproteobacteria > Pseudomonadales > Pseudomonadales bacterium. Next base: position 268,199 of record JAWKZN010000001.1, on the reverse strand, counting down.
TGTCATGGCCGGCATCCCGTCTGTCATGCAGGCCATGCTGGGCAGCCTCGAAGGCAAACTGCGTTCCGGGCCCATGGTGCGCAGCCGTTCGGTTACCGCCTATCTCGGCGAAAGCCAGATCGCCACCGCACTCGCCGAGATTCAGCAGCAGTTTCCCCAGGTGGATCTGGGCAGCTATCCATTCTTCCGCAAGGAGCGCTACGGCACGTCTCTGGTGATGCGCGGCACGAATCCCGAGGCGCTCGACGCCATGCTGGCCGCCGTGCAGCAGGCCATCATCGATGCCGGTGAAACACCCGCAGATGTGCGACACGAATGATGCACTTCCCACTGCACCGGATTCTGGGATCCTGGGTTTTGGCTCTGGTACTGCCTGCAGCGGCGGCCACGGCCGCTACGGCCGCCCCGGCGGCGGCACCGGGTGTCGATGTTCAGGCCTACGAGCAGCTGCCCGGACCCAAAGCACTGGCCGTCGCCGTCGACCGCCCCCAGATCCGCGGCATCGCCCACTCCCAGCCGAACGATCTGGCCGCCGCTCTCGCCGCACTGCAGGCCTGTGAAGCCGAGCGCCGCGGCATCGGCGAAAGCTGTGAGATCAAGCGTCTCAACACCGAAGCGGTCACCACCGGTGCGGAAATTCGTGCGGATCTGCCACCCGGTCCCCACGCTCTCTACTTGTGGCGCTACCAGGGAGAGCGGGCAGTCGTTTACCTCGCCGGTTCCATTCACGTGCTCAAGCCCAGCCTCTATCCTCTCCCCGCTCAGTACGATGCCGCTTTTGCCGGTTCCGATCAGCTCGTGGTGGAAGTGGATGTCAGCCGCTACGCTCCGGCCGAACTGCAGCAGCGCGCCGCCCGCTATATCCAGCTCAATCCCCAGGGAACGACCCTGCAGAGCGTTCTGCCGGCGCCGCTCTATCGACGGCTGGTCAGCCGTCTGTCGAGCTATGGCATGTCCGAGGCAAGCGTCACCGGCATGAAGCCCGGCTTTCTGATGAATCAACTGGTCATTGCCCGTCTCTTCAGTCTCGGCTATCTGCAGGAATACGGCGTTGAACAGCACTTCCTGCAGCAGCGTGGCCAGCGCAAGGTGCTGGAACTGGAGACTCTGGATACCCAGCTCAGGCTGCTCTATGACCAGCCCATGCCGACCCAGATTCAGCTGCTCGCCGATACCCTCGATCAGGAACCCGAAGTCGAAGCCATCATCGCCGACATGCTGCGTGCCTGGCTCAGCGGGGATGATGCCCGGCTGCTGGCTCTGTTCGAAGAGCAGTCCGGCACCTCGGAGCTCTCCCGTGCCTTCACACGCCAGCTTCTCGACGATCGCAATATCGGGATGGCGCAGACCATACGCGGCTACCTCCAGGGCAGCGGCACCTACTTCGTGCTGATCGGCGCAGCACACTTTGTGGGCGAGAAGGGCATCATCTCCCTCCTCGACCGCCAGGGCATTCGCGGGCGGCGTATCACTACCGATACGCCGCTTTCAATTCTCAACCCAGGCGCCAACTGAGCGAACTGATCAACATAAGGCAACGGACAATGAATCCAAACGGAAAGCGCGCACTGGTACTTGGCGGGACTTCAGGGATCGGCCTCGCGGTTGTGCAACTGCTGGCCAAGGCCGGCGCCCAGGTCCATGCAATGGGTCGCAGCAGCAGCAATATCGAAACTGCGCGGGCCACAATCGGCACCGGCAGACAGGTCAGCTTCCACAGCCTGGACGTGCTCGATCGGAATGCCATGTCGGAACTGTTCACCGAACTCGCCCCTTTCGACATCCTGGTAAACGCCGCCACGGGTGGTGAGCGGGCAACTGGTCCCTTCATGCAGATGGACCTCGATGGATTCACCGGCTCCTTCCGGAAACTGTGGGGCTATGTGAACTCGGTACGGCTTGCCGGCGAACACCTGACGCCGGAAGGCTGCATTACCCTGGTAAGTGGTTCCCCCGCGCGCAAGTGCCGACCGGGTATGTCAGCGATTTCAACCGTGGGCAATGCGGTGGAAGGATTCGTGCGGGCGGTGGCGGGTGAGATTGCGCCACAGCGGATCAACGTTGTCTCACCCGGCATGATCGACACCCCGATGTTTCCGGCCAGTGGAGAGCAGCGGGAGAAGTTCCTCGCCCAGGCAACCAGCGGCAATCTGATCAAGCGTGCCGGCACCGCGGAGGAAGTCGCCCGGGGCATTCTGTTCACCATCGAAAACGACTTTGTCACCGGCACCACGGTCGATGTGGACGGTGGTGCGCTGCTGCCTTGACGGACTTCGATCCACCGCGACTGTTGCGCTCACCTCATCTGCAGACCCTCATCGGCAGCCGTGGTCGCCGCCACTGGGTAAAGGCCCGCGCCCGCGATCTGCTGGTGGCCACAGAACGGCATTCGCTCACCACAGAAGATGGCGTCACCCTGGAGGTCTGGCTTTCCCGCCAGCACCTGGACGCACCAACGGTGATTCTCCTGCACGGCTGGCTCGGTCACGCGGATTCCAGCTATCTGCTCTCCGCCGCAGCACAGCTCTGGCATGCCGGCTTCTCAGTGGCACGACTGAACCTGCGGGATCATGGCGATACGGCCCATCTCAATCGGGAAATGTTCCATTCCGCACGCATTCAGGAAGTCGTAGAAGCCGTTCGACAGATCGAATCCGTTCATGCGACGGGTCCCTGCGGACTCGCCGGGTTTTCTCTCGGTGGCAATTTCGCCCTGCGTGTGGCCCGTGCACATCCGCTGCCCACGATCGCCGTCTGCCCCGCGATGGATCCGGCGGTCACCATGCGGCAGATCGACAGCGGCTGGGCCGGCTACCGGCTGTTTTTCGTGCGCAAGTGGCATAGGGCATTACGCGCGAAGCAGCAGGCATTTCCCGGGGACTATTCTTTCGATCAGGCCCTGCGCCTGCGCACGGTTTCGGAACTGACCGATCTGTTTGTATCCCAGCAGACCGACTACCCGTCCACCCAGGCCTATTTCGACGCTTACTCACTCACCGGAAACACTCTGCAGGGCATCCGGGCAACCATCGTCTATGCAGAAGATGACCCTGTCATTCCCTGCAGCGGATTTCTCAATCTGCCTGACACACTGCACCTCACCCGCGTCGCCCGGGGCGGACACTGCGCCTTTGTCGAACGTCTGAATCAGCCCGCATGGATCGATCGCCTATTGACGGAAAACTTTTCCGCGGCATTACTGCCCGAAGCAGAGACGGGTCAGCCAGCGCATTGACTTTATCTGTTTCGACCTCGACAGTTGCAGTCCAGACCGGAGGTCAACGCGTGTCTGCCAGCCAGGACAACAGTCCCTTTCGCCTGATCGGTGCCGAGGAATCGCCCTACTCCGTGAAAGTGCGATCCTATCTGCGCTACAAGCAGCTTCCCCATGCGTGGCTGAGCCGCGGCGAGGCGGGATCGCTGTTTCACGACTACGCAAAACTGCCCCTGGTGCCCCTGCTTGTCACCCCGGACGGTCGGGGGCTGCAGGATTCCACGCCGATCATCGAGACCGTCGAATCCGAACACCCGGATCCCTCGATCCATCCGGGCGAACCCACCGCCCGCTTCATCTCCTGTCTGCTCGAAGAGTTCGCCGATGAGTGGGGCAACAAGTGGATGTTCCATTACCGCTGGGCGCGTGAAGCGGATCAGCTCGCCTGCTCCCGACGGCTCGCCCGGATGATGTCACCTGCTGCGGACGAGGAAACCCTCTCTGCCACTGCCGCATCGATCAGAGAGCGCATGGTGGACCGGGTCTGGTTCGTCGGCTCTTCGCCCCAGACCGCCAGACAGATCGAGGACTCCTTCAAAGACACGCTTACCCTGCTCGAGCCCCATTTCGCGGAACGACCCTATCTTTTCGGGCAACGTCCCGCTTTTGCCGACTTCGCACTGTGGGGACAGATCTACAACGCGCACCGGGATCCGACACCGCGCGCCATCATCGCCCTGCAGGCACCGAACACCCTCGCCTGGATCGAGCGGATGAACGAACCTCGAGCAGAGGGTGATTTCGAACGCTGGTCGTCTCTGGCGCGGACACTGATGCCCCTGCTCGAAGATCAGGTCGCCGGTCTGTTTCTGCCCTGGTCCAGCGCCAATGCACAGGCAATCGAAGAGGACGCCGAAACCTTCACGGTTCGGCTGAGAGGCAGGGACTGGGAACAGCGCCCTCAGAAATACCATGCCCGTTCACTGGCCAGTCTGAAGCGACGCTATGCCGACTACCAGACTGACGGCACCCTGACCCGCGCCCTGGAAGTATCCGGCGCTCGGCAATATCTCCTGTGAAATAGCGCTCAGCCGTCTGGAAACTGTACGTTTCCGCCGGAAAGCAGTATTCCGACACGTCGGCCTCTATAGGTGTCACCGGCTGCAGCCACTGTCTTTATCAGCGCAGCGAAAGGCACCGCGGAGGAAGCCTCCACCACCAGCTTGAGACGCGACCAGATCAGACGCTGCGCCGCAAGAATCTCATCCTCACCGACCCGCACGATGTTCAGCCCATAGCGGCTGAGAATGGCGAAAGTCAGGGTGCCGAGCGCCGTGCGCAGTCCGTCCGCCACTGTGAGCGGTGGCTTCGGTGGTTGTATCTCACCCTTGCGCAGCGACCAGTAGGCATCATCGGCAAGTTCCGGCTCCGTGCCGATAACCCGCACGCCCCTTTCCTGCATCGCCAGTACGGTACCGCTGGCCAGGCCACCACCGCCTACCGGCACCCAGACCTCATCGAGATCGGGTTGCGCATCATGAAGCTCCAGTGCGGCGGTCGCCTGCCCGGCAATGACGGACGCATGATTGTAGGGTGGTATGAAGTGCGCGCCGGTTTCTTCGAGCACGCCTGCGAGAACCACCTCCCGCTCCAGGAGGGTGGGACCACTCTCAACCAGTCGGCCTCCGTAGATTTCGATCGCCTGACGTTTCATCGCCGGAGCGCTGTCCGGTACCACGATGTAAGCCGGAATCCCCCGCTCCCGGGCTGCCAGTGCCAGCGCCGCGCCGTGATTGCCGGAGCTGTGTGTGGCAACCCCCTGTTCGACATTCTCTGCCAGCAGCAGCACAGCGTTGCTCGCGCCCCGGTACTTGAAGGAGCCGGTGCGCTGCAGGTTTTCGCACTTGAAGTAGATCTCGCAGCCGAGCTCTGCGTTCAGACTGCGACCGCCGAATACGGGTGTCTGCAGAACAAGGCCCTCGAGCCGTTCGCGGGCTGCGCGAACGTCCTCGAAGTCCGGCAGCGACGCCGCCGGGATCATTCAGCCATGCTGGGTTTGAACGGCCCCGCGCGCAGCAGGCTCGAAGGCACGGGCTTGTCGAGCACCGAGGCCAGCCAGCCGGCACTGTCGATCAGCGCATCGAGATCCAGATCGTGCGCGATGCGCATCCGGTCGAGCATATAAACCAGGTCTTCGGTGGCGATGTTGCCGGTCGCACTGGGTGCGAATGGACAGCCGCCAATCCCCCCGATGCTGGCATCGAGTGTGGCGACACCCGCCTCGAGCGCCGCGTAGGCATTGGCTATGCCCGTGTTGCGCGTGTCGTGAAAGTGCGCGCGCAGTGGCAGATCGCCGAGGCGCTGCGCCAGGGCGGCGAACAGATCGGTAACCTGACGCGGCACTCCGACACCGATGGTATCCGCCAGCGCAATTTCAACGGGACCGGCCGCGGCCAGTTCCGTCGCAATCTCCAGAATGCGGTCCCCAGGCACATCGCCTTCGAAGGGACAGCCGAATGCCACCGCGATGGTCACCTGGGCCCGCAAGCCGCGGCGCCGTGCATCTTCGAGGATGGCCTTCGCCATACGCAGGTTGGCTTTCACATCCATGCCCTGGTTGCGTTCGCCGAAGGTGTCCGTCGCCGGTACCACGACACCCACTTCGTCGAGTCGCCCGGTTGCCCGCAGGCGGTCGTAGCCACGCTGATTGAGGACCAGACCGGTATAGGTCACATCCCCGCGCTGAGGGAGATCCCGACAGACGGCTTCCGCATCGGCCATCTGCGGCACCCGAGAGGGGTGCACGAAGCTCGCCACCTCTATCCGTTTCGCACCGGCGGCCAGCGCCCGATCGATCAGTTCAAGTTTGACAGGTGTAGACAGCCGGGCAGACTCATTCTGCAGACCGTCCCTCGGGCTCACTTCCATCACGGTGACCGAATTCGCTGCAGGCTCTGTCATTTCTTACTCTCCCGCCGTTCAGGGCTTGTAGCCATCGCGCAGGGACACGGTGCGATTGAAGGTACCCGGCAGTTCGGGATCCTTACAGAAATAGCCCTGCCGTTCGAACTGAAAGCGTACCTGATCACTGTCGGCAACCGCAGCTTCCACAACGCCCCGTGATTCCACCAGAGAGTCCGGGTTGAGCGCCGCCGCGAGCGAGCCCGTGTCCGGCTGCGCAGCACTGAACAGATGGTCATACAGGCGGAACGTCGCCGGCGCAGCAGTGCCCGCATCCACCCAGTGAATGACACCTCTGGGTTTGAGTCCACTGGTATCGCTGCCGCTCTTCGACGTCGGTTCATAGCTGCAGCGCAGCGCTTCTATCTCGCCGTCTGACCCGCGCACGACTTCATCACAGCGGATAATGTAGCCGTAACGCAGCCGCACCATCTCCCCCGGCGAGAGCCGCTTGTACTTCGGCGGCGGCTCCTCGCTGAAATCGTCCCGCTCAATGTAGAGCTCGGGACCGAAGGTCAGGGTCCTCTCGCCCAGTTCGGGGTGCTGGGGATGCCAGGGCGCTGAGAGCCGCTCAGCCTCACCGGGAAAGTTGGTCAGGATGACCTTGAGCGGATCCATCACACCCATTCCGCGAGGAGCCGAACTCTCCAGGTCCTGGCGCACACAGAAATCCAGCAGACCGACTTCGATCATGTTGTCCTGCTTGGTGACTCCGATGCGCCGGCAGAACTCCCTGATGGCGGCCGGAGTCACTCCTCGACGCCGCAGACCGGCGATGGTCGGCATGCGCGGGTCGTCCCAGCCGCTGACCGCCCCATCGAGAACCAGCTGATTGAGCAGACGCTTGCTCATCACCGTGTGTTCGAGCCCCAGACGGGAAAACTCGATCTGTGGCGGATGGAAGTTGATGTTGATGTTGTCCAGTACCCAGTCGTAGAGCGGCCGGTGATCCTGAAATTCCAATGTGCACAAGGAATGGGTGATGCCTTCCAGCGCATCACAGATGCAATGGGTGAAGTCATACATCGGGTAGATCACCCAGCGATCCCCCGTACGCTGATGGTGTGCGTGGCGGATCCGATACAGCACCGGGTCCCGCAGATTCAGATTCGGCGAGGCCATGTCGATCTTCGCGCGCAGCACCTGCTCACCATCGCCGAAATCGCCGGCCCGCATGCGCTCGAACAGCTCGAGATTCTCTGCAACGCTGCGGCTGCGATAGGGGCTGTCGGTCCCGGGTTCTGTGAGGGTGCCTCGCGAGGCGCGGATCTCCTCGCCACTCAGACTGCAGACGAAAGCCTTCTCCTTGCGGATCAGTTCGACGGCGAATTCATACAGCTGCCCGAAGTAGTCCGAGGCATAGCTCAAGCGATCGCCCCAGTGAAAGCCCAGCCAGGTCACATCCTGTTTAATGGCCTGCACGTATTCATCACTCTCTTTCAGCGGGTTCGTGTCATCGAAACGCAGATACGTGTGGCCCCCGAACTCCTGTGCGACCCCGAAGTTCAGGCAGATCGATTTCGCATGTCCGATATGCAGATACCCGTTCGGCTCCGGCGGAAACCGGGTCACGACCCCGCCAGTGAGCCCTTCCTCGATGTCCCGCCGGATCCGCTGACGAATGAAGTCTGTGACTTCGTCGCTCATAACCACACTCAATACTGGAAGCCGGCCATTCTACTTGATATCGACTTTCCGGGACGCGGAGTGGAGTTGTCTTCCAGGGAAGGCGTGCAGGGGGGTGCTTCGGGACCTCGCTCCGGCGCTCCGCGCTGCCCTTCTCGGCCGGCTCGCGAAGCGCTATCCATTGACTACACTTCGGGCATGGAAGACGAATCCTCCGAAGGCAGCATTCGCGACTGGATCGATCGCGCGCGTCGCGCGCACGATCTCGTGGAGCGCGTCGATCTTCGTGGTGTGGCCGCGCATGACCCGCAAGCTGTTGAAAAACTGAAGAAAGTGGGCAGTGCCCTGGATGAATTGAGTGCCGGGCGCGACGTCCAGTACATCGATGGGGTCGATGAAGATGAGGCTCCCACACTGGACGAAGAGCAGATGCGCCGGTCCGAGCTGATGATAGTGCTCAGTCAGGCTGGATTGTCAGACAGACTGGGAAGGGTATACGTCGAGGGCACGACAAACGGCACTGTGGCGCTGGACATCGTTCCCCATCGGGAGGGTCTGCCGGAGTTCGATGTCTGTGTGGCTCCCGATCACTCCCCGGCGGATGGCGCCCACGGTATCTTTGTCTCCCAGCTGGGTGTCTTTTCGGCACTGATCCCGGCCCCGCCCACCCGCCATCGCTGGCGCATTCTGCGCAGCCGGCCTTTCGACGACCAGCGTGAGATGCTCGATATCATCCGCCACTTCATGGATTCTGGACTGTAACAGGCTGCTCGATAAGGCGATCGAAAGGACAGTTGCAGTCCACCAGAAACATCCCACAGCCTTCCCGGACTACACTGGCCGCCCTGCTGCGTTGCGACCCTCACCAATACAACCAGTATTGCTTTCGGATCGCGCCCTGCGGGAACGGCTGCGAGAAGCTCTGAGGCGTTGATAATTAATCAGAGGTTCCCTAGGCTCGCGGCGTGTCCAAACCTCTCCTTTTCATCAGCCTGCTCTGTGCCTCTGCAGGTCTCGGACTCTGGCTGTTCTATCTTCCTTCCAGCCCCGCGGAGCAGCGTGCGGCTGCGCTGGCCGGTGAGCGATGGTATCGGCTCATGCTCGAAGATCAGCAGATCGGCTACTGGCATACGCGCACCTACCGGGATTATCGCGGCAACTGGCACTTCGCCAGCGAACAGCGTTTCGCCCTGAAGCGTAATGATCCGGTCACCCTGCGCACCCATCGCACCTTCGCCCGGGCACACCCGCAACCCCTTGTCCAGGCAGAGTACGTCCAGGAGCGCCGGGACGGCGTCGAGCGCACACATATCGCAGGCGCAGGCAGTCGGTACCAGGCGACAATCGATCACGCGGGCGGCAGCACCCCCGAACGGCAGACGCTGGACTGGTCCTACACGCTGGACGACTATCTGAGCTTCGAAGTCTGGCTCGCCGAGCACCATCCCGCACCAGGCACATCCCGAACCATCGCCAGCCTCGACTTCGATCGTCTGGACGTGGTTACCCGGGTATTCGATGTGGTGGAGCAGAACACCACCGGCTACCGCATCGAGCGCGGATCCCCCCTGGCGGATACCAGCATCCAGCTGGACGATCGTTTCGCACCCTGGGCGATGACGGTCGCCGGGCTGTTTGATCTCATCCGCAGCGACCGGGAGACGGCGCTGGCACCCCGCAGCGCGCTGCAGTCCGCCAGCTACTTCGTGCCCGCCGATCGCCGGGTGCCGGACCACACCCGGGCATCGCGACTGGTGATCGGCATCCACGGACACCCCACACCGGACAGGCTCTGGTCCCAGGCCCGGGCAAGGAATGGCGTCTGGCAGCTGACCCTGCTGGCCAACCCGCTGACCTCAGAATCTGTCGAAGACCACACCACGGCCTACGCGCTGCCGGTCGCAGATCCCCGCATCATCGGCCTCGCCGCGGACATCACCCGACATGCGAGCGGTGACCGCACTCGCGCCGAAGCGCTGCTGGCCTTCGTCCACAATCATCTCCACTACCTCCCCGGCTCTCCCCCACGCCCGGTACTGAGCCTGCTCGATGATCCTGTCGGAGACTGCACGGATTTCGCCGACATGCTCACCACCCTGGCCCGGGCGCGCGGGCTGGAGAGCAGAACTGTTTTCGGGCTTGCCTATACGGACGCAGCCACCCCCGCATTCGCGTTTCACGCCTGGAACGAGATCCGTATAGACGGACGCTGGCAGGCCTTTGATCCGACCTGGAACCAGCAACGGGTGGACGCCACCCATATTCCCCTGCCCGAGAATGAAACCGCCGCACTCCAGCTGCTTACCGGCGCGCTCGACCTCAGTTTTTCCATCGAAGAAATTGATTACTTCGACTGATCTCCCGCCGCGCGGATCTCTCTGAGCAGGCCTTCCTGGGAGACCGACGCGATCAGCTGGCCGGTCTGGGAGTAGAACTCCGCATGGACCATGCCCCGGGCGCCGGCAACACTGGTGGTACGTTTGTGCAGCAGCAGCCATTCACCCGTCGTGGGTGGACGGTGAATCCACAGAGAATGATCGAGACTCGCCATCTGTATCGAGTCCCGCTTCAGTTCGTCACCGAAGGGTAACAGGGCGGTGGACACCAGGCCCATATCGGAGGCATAGGCGAGCAGACACCAGGGCAGACTGACATCCTGTTCCGGCAGCGGCTGACAGAAACGGATCCACACCGGATTCCACGAACGGCTGTCCGCCGCGACCGCTGACCCCGGCGCGAATACCGAACGGGTTTCGAAAGGGCGGGCGCGGCCGGCCATGGGGCTGGCACCTGGTTGAGCCCCTTCCCGCACAAACACGTCGATATCGTCCTCGAGTTCATCCGGAAGGGGCACATTCGGCATCGAGGCTGCATGGGTGAGCCCTTCTTCCTGCACCTGAAAGGATGCGCTCATGCTGAATATGGCCTCACCGTCCTGTATCGCCACCACCCGCCGGGTCGTGAAGCTGCGGCCATCCCGAATTCGATCCACCTCATAGAGCACGGGCCTGGAGGCGTCTCCTGCACGCATGAAGTAGGCGTGCAGTGAATGGGGCATACGCGCCTCCACTGTATGACAGGCTGCCCGCAGTGCCTGTGCCAGAACCTGTCCGCCAAACAGACGGAACTGACCCCGCTCCTCGTTGTGGCCGCGATACAGATTCTGCTCGATCGTCTCGAGCCGGAGAATCTCCAGCAGCCGGGCTGCCCGTTCACCCCGTCGCTCTTTCTCGGAATCCGCGCTCGGACCTGAGTCAGCCGGTTGCCCTGTGTCCCGCTTATCCCGCAAGATTCAATGTCCCTCGATCTGCCCTGGAGAACCGCCATGATAGTGCGCGTCGATTCCAACACGCAAAAGCTCACCACCACAGTACTGCTCCTGATCGCCCTCTGCAGCATCGGATTCACACCCGATCAGGCCCGCGCAGACGCGATCGATGACGCCGTCGCCGATCCTGCCCGTCCGGACGCGGACAGAGAGCGCGACACCACCAGCCTGCCCGCAGAAACCCTGCGGTTCTTCGGCGTGCCCAAGGATGGCGTGGTACTGGATCTGTTTGCCGGGGGTGGTTATTTCAGCGAGATCGTCTCCCGGGCGATTGGTGCCGATGGAACGGTCTATCTGCACAACAACCAGGCCTATCTCGGATTTGCCGGGGATGCGCTCAATGAACGCCTGCGCGGAAATCGTCTGCCCAACGTGATCCGCTACGACCGGGAGATCGACGCGATCGACCTGCCCGACGACTCCGTAGACCTGGTGCTGATGGTGATGACCTACCATGATTTCTACTACCGGACCGACGGCTGGCAGATCGATCCGGAGCAGGCTTTCGCGATGCTCCACCGGGTTCTCAAGCCTGGCGGGGTGCTGGCAATCATCGATCATGTTGCGAAAGCGGGCAGCGGCTCCGCCGCCGCCCAGGAACTTCATCGCATCGATCCCGAGTTTGCGCGCCGCGACATCGAAGCACACGGCTTTGTTTTCGATGGGGCCAGTACCCTGCTGGAGAACAGCGCCGATCCCCTCGATGTCGGAGTATTCGATCCCGCGATCCGCTCGCATACCTCCCGATTCATGTATCGGTTCATTGAACCCTAGGGCGGAAATCGAGTAAGATCCGCCCCCTCATTTCAAACGACGCCATTTCAATGCGTCCACAGGACGCACTTTCAGCGCTTATCGGGAGGTCGACATGTTCTGGAATCATTACCCGACAGATACGACCCGACGCGGACAGACGTCCGCACCGGTGAGCGCCACATTGAGATAACGTCCGCTTAGCGTTGCATGTGGAAAGCCCGGGAGCAGTCGCGGGCTCTCCACACCCACCCAGGCGTTGCTGAGGTCCTTCACCCAGAACCTCAGCGCCATCCTCGAGAACCCGCTTCACCATTCGGCGAATGACAGGTTTTTTGGATAGCACGATGACGCAGACAGCACATAAATACTCCACCGAGAACCTCTGGCAGGTTACCCGAGGGCAGCGCTCGCACTACACTTTCGCGGTCATTTCCACCGCGGTGATGAGTGTCCTGCTGTTCGGAGCACCGCTGGTGGCGAAGTACGCCATCGATGTGGTCGTGGAACAGGACTTCTCCTTTGCCCAGCCCCAGCTGCTGACACTGGCGGGCTGGCTGGCCGGTTCCGATCCCTATGTCACTTATCTGGTGCTCTCCGCAGTTGCTGCAATTCTGATGACGGCGGTTGCCGGCATGTTTCTGTTCAGCCGTGGCCGGCTGGCAGCTGTGGCTTCCGAAGCGGTGGTGAAGCGCCTGCGCGAACACCTCTATCACCACATGCATCATCTCCAGGCCCGCTACTACGACGACGCGGATACCGGAGATCTGGTGCAGCGCGCGAGTTCCGATGTGGAAACACTGCGGGTATTCCTGGCCAGCGACGTGGTGGAGATCGGTCGCGCTGTGATGCTGCTGCTGTGTGTGCTGCCCTTTCTTTTCTCTCTCAACCCGACACTGGCCTGGATGTCTGTCTGTCTGATGCCGCTGCTGGTCATCGGCGCCTACCTGTTTTTCACCAGAGTCAAAGACGTCTTTCAGATCACCGACGAAGCGGAAGCCGAGATGACCGCCGCCCTGCAGGAAAACCTCACCGGCATCCGGGTGGTGCGGGCGTTTGCGCGCCAGGCCCATGAAATCGAGAAATTTGCGGAAAAAAACCGCAATTTCCGCAATCACAACCACCGGCTCATCCGCCTCATGGGTCTGTACTGGAGCCTGAGCGATCTGATCGCCATGACCCAGATCGGTATTGTCCTGTTCGTGGGCGCCCGCTTCATCATGCAGGGCACCCTTACGGTGGGTGAACTGTTTGCCTTTACCACCTATGTATCGATCGTGATGTGGCCGATCCGCCAGCTCGGCAGAGTGCTCACGGACTCGGGTAAAGCAGTGGTGTCCCTGCAGCGCATTCACGAAGTTCTGACAGAGCCGGAGGAAAGTGCGGAGCTCGCACCTGCCAGCGGTCGCGCCCGGGGTGATATCTCGATCCGTCATCTCACCTTCGCCTACCGCAGCGACGAGCCGGTGCTCAAGGATCTGAGCATCCATATCGAGCCCGGCGAAACCCTGGCCATCGTCGGCCCGCCCGGCGCCGGCAAGACCAGTCTGATCCGCGTGCTGCTGCGCATGTATCCGATTACCGCGGGTGAGGTCCTCTTCGACGGTGTCAACGTCGACCAGCTCAATCGTCAGTGGCTGCGGCAGCAGATCGGCGTGGTGCTGCAGGATCCCTTCCTGTATTCCCGGTCCATCCGCGCCAATCTGGCCGTGGGTCGACCCAGCGCTCCGGAGCCGGATGTGCTGGCGGCCTGCGAGGAAGCCGCAATCCGCACCTCCATCGAGCGCTTCCCGGAGGGCTTCGAAGCCCAGGTCGGGGAGCGGGGCGTGACCCTGTCCGGTGGCCAGCGTCAGCGCCTGGCCCTGGCTCGCGCGCTGCTGAAGGATCCTCCGGTGCTGGTGCTGGACGACGCCCTGTCTGCCGTGGACACCGGTACTGAACGGCACATCCTCGAAGCACTGCGCCGCCGCAAGGGGCGGCAGACGACCCTCATCATCGCGCATCGCCTGAGTTCTGTGGTGCACGCTGATCGGATCATGGTGCTCGAAGGCGGCCGCATGGTGCAGCTCGGCACCCACCGGGAGCTTGCCGCCGTGGCAGGACCCTACCGGCGCCTGTGCCGGATACAGGGTGCACTGGATGAATCCATCCGTGCGGATCTGTCCGCCTCGGAAACACGTCAGGGATAACCCATGGATACCTACGACGACGAAAATTACGACGACGGCTTTGATGACGACGCGCTCGCGGCGCGCATGAACCTGGACCTGTGGGGAAAGCTGTTTGTCTACGCGAAACAATATCCCCGGGAGCTTTTCTGGCTGGGACTGTTCGCCTTCATCACCGCATCACTGGATGTGTCCTTCCCGCTGCTCACCCGGGGAGTGGTCGATGCGGTAGCTGTGTCCGGCCTGGAGGCCGAGCTGTGGCCCTGGATGCTCGGCTATCTGCTCTGCACCCTGGGCATCTCGGCTTCCATCGGCGGCTTCATCTGGATGGGTGGCAAGCTGCGTACCCACATCAGCCACGACATCCGCCGGGACGGGTTCGAGAATCTGCAGCGGCTGTCCTTCAGCTTTTACGACTACCGTCCGGTCGGCTGGCTGATGGCACGCATGACGTCCGACTGCGAACGCCTTTCAAACATCCTGGCATGGGGATTCCTCGATCTCGTCTGGGGTGCGACGATGATGCTGGGCATCGCAATCGCCATGCTGGTGATGAATGCGAAACTCGCTGTGGCCGTGCTGCTGATCCTGCCGATGCTTGCCTGGGTATCGAGTCGTTTTCAGCGACGCATACTGCGCAGTGCACGCCGGGTGCGCGCGACCAATTCCCGGATCACGGCGTCCTACAACGAAGCCATCATGGGTGTGCTGACCAGCAAGGCGTTTGTCCGCGAGCGGGAAAACCTGAAGGAATTCCAGGATCTCACGGGCAGCATGTACTCAGCCTCGGTCCTCAATCAGACCCAGGCCGCCATCTATGTGCCCATCGTGCTGACCCTCGCCAGTCTCGCCACGGGTCTGGCACTGGCCATCGGTGGATTCGATCTGATCGGTGGTGTCCTCAGTGCCGGCACCCTGGTCGCCTTCATGGCCTACACCCGGCACTTTTTCGATCCCGTCGAACAGCTGGGCCGATGGTTCGCCGAGATGCAGATGGCCCAGGCGTCTGCGGAGAGAATTCTCAGCCTGATCCACGCGGAAGCCGATATCCGGGACGCGGATTCGGTGCGTGAAGCCATGCGCACACACGCGCATCAGAAGACGGCACGCTACGCGGAGGACGGCGGCGAATCACGCATCGGCACAATCGAACTGAAAAACCTGTGCTTCGCCTACGATCCCCAGCAGCCGGTGCTCGAAGACATCAACCTGCGGGTTCGACGCGGTGAAACCATCGCCATCGTGGGGCCCACCGGTGGTGGTAAGAGCACCCTGGTGAATGTGATCTGCCGCTTCTACGAACCTACCCGGGGTTCGGTGCTCATCGACGGTCTCGATTATCGGAATCGCAGCCTGCACTGGCTGCAATCGAATCTGGGCATGGTGCTGCAGAACGCCCATGTGTTCAGCGACAGCATTCTCGAAAATATCCGCTACGGACGTCTCGAGGCCACCGACGAGGAGGTCATCGCTGCCGCACAGCTTGCCGGTGCCCACGATTTCATCCTCAAGCTCGAGCAGGGCTACCAGACCTCCGCCGGTGAGGGTGGCAGTCGCCTCTCAGCAGGGCAGAAGCAGCTGGTGTCTTTCGCCCGGGCAATTCTGGCAGACCCTCAGATACTGGTGATGGATGAGGCCACGTCCTCCGTCGACACGGAAACCGAGCAGCACATCCAGCGGGGCTTGAGCCAGCTGCTCGAAGGGCGGATCGCCTTCGTGATCGCCCACCGGCTGTCCACCATCCGTAACGCTACCCGGATTCTGGTGATCGAAGACGGGCGCATTACCGAAAGCGGCAGCCACGCTGAGCTGATGGCGGCGGGTGGACACTATTTCGAGCTGTACCGGCAACAGAGTCTGCAGGAGGCGAGCGCACAGCTGGCCACACAGCCGGTTGCGGGGTGACCGCGCTGTTTCAGAGCGGGCGCCGCAGCGCCGCCGCCTGGGGATGTGGATCCAGATACACCTGATAGTCGATGTATTCGTCCGGGTGCAGGCGGAAGTAATGTTTCAGCATCGTGATCGGTGCGAGCAGCGGCAGTTCGCCGGTTCGATAGCGGGCGACCAGACCGTCCAGCTCCTGCCGGGACGGCCCATCGAGTGCGCGCTTGAGATAGCCCTGCAGATGTGAGAGCACGTTGGCGTGGCTCTTCCGGGTGGCGGGTATGGTCAGCCCCGCCATGAGAATCCCGACGTAGCGCTGCGCAACCCCGGGCAGATCCACACTCAGATCGCCGAGCAGCCTGCCGGCATCCCGGTAGTGCACCGTGCTGTGCGCCATCAGCAGATATTTGTATCTGCTGTGGAAGGCGATCAGGCCATGCGCGGTGAGACCTGCCGCGAGGAAACGCTGCCAGTGTGCATAAGCATAAACACGGGTCACGAAATTCTCGCGCAGCACCACATCATTGAGCCTGCCGCTCTCCTCCACGGGCAGTTCCGGTAAACCGGCCACGACGGCCTCTGCGTAGATGCCTCTCCCCCGATGCTCGGGAGCGCCCGTCACGCCGCTGCCGTCGTGGGGATATACCTTCACCCGGAACAGGCCGCAACTCGGCGAGTTCTTCATGAAAACATAGCCGGAGACATCCCTCAGACCAGGCACCATCCGCGCTCCGAAGTCCTGGAGACGATCGGTGAAATCAGCCGCAGGGTCCTGCACGCCCACTGCCCTGGCCCCGGCCGCGCCCTCGATGAGACGGATCGGCGCCCGGGGTACGCCCATCCCGATGCCCATCTCCGGGCAGATACCACGGTATTCGAACAGTCCAGCCAGTGCTGCATGCGGAAACGAGGATTTCGCGCCGCTGCCGTCGTAGCGCACTTCCTCACCCAGCAGACACTGGCTGATACCCAGAGTCAGGGGTGCTTCGGGACGCGGCGGAAGTTCAGCCGCGGCTGGCAAGGAAACTCCAGAGGTTGTCCGCACCCCGGGCGGCGACCCGCTCACCGAGCAGCGCCTGCCAGTAACGCTCGTTACCGTACTCCTCCCGCCAGCACCAGAGCCGGCGGGTAAAATGGTGCAGCCGGTGTTCGTGGGTGTAGCCCATGGCGCCGTGAATCTGATGGGCGGTTTCGACCACGAAGCCTACCGCCTCTCCGACTCTGGATTTGGCCGCCGCCACTTCGAGCAGAAAACGCTCATCGGCCAGGTCACCGTCCGCCGCCATCGCTGCCGCCCGGGCGGCACGACCTGCAGCCGCCACCTCGGCCGCCATCAGGGCCAGGTAGTGCTGTATGGCCTGAAATCCCGAAATCGGGCGGCCGAACTGCTCCCGCTCGCCCGCGTAGCTCAGCGACAGGTCGAGCACCTGGCGCAGTGCGCCCGCCATCAGCGCCACCCGGGAAAGGGCCAGCAACGCAAAGGCGGGTTCTTCGCAGAGCAGTTCCCGGCGCTCGACAGCACTCACGCTGTCCCGTGCTTCTCCTGCAAGACTCACACCCGGCTCCACGGTGACCGGCCGCATGAGCTGCAACCCGCCACCTGCCGGGGAGAGAGCGATCACCTCATCGACACGACGCCCCCAGGGCACCTGGGCTGCACCATCCGCTGTCGCCACACCGATGGAAACCATCGACTCACTCTGCTGCAGCCAGCGGCGGGCAAAAACAAGTTCGGCGAGGGGGATCGGCAGCGCGAACCGACCTGCAGTCTCAAGTACTGCAAACACGGCACTGAGTTCGACACCACTGTCCTGCACCGCAATCTCATACAGACCGTTGGCCTGCAGAAGATCAAAGAGTGCTTCCGGAAAGGTGCCCGCCTCAGCTGAATCGTGGAGCACCTTGTCACAGTGATCGGCAAGGATCCGGGTGACGGTATCGACGAGCATGTCACTGGTATTCACAGGCAGTCTCCAGCCGCGGATGGTTTACTGTGCGGATTCATCAGCGCAAACCCAGTCCACGCGCTATTACACCGCGGAGAATTTCCCGGGTGCCGCCGCGGATAGTGAAGGAGGGCGACAGCAGCAGCGTGTCCGTGAAGGTCTCACGGAAGGTACGCCACTCGGGCTGGTCGGTCAGCAGTGCGGGGGCCGCCTGCCGCAGCATTTCCGGCAGCAGTTTTTCGAAGTCATTGCCGAGTGCCTTGACCAGCGCCGCTTCGACATCCGGACTCTTGCCCTCTTCCAGCATTCCAGCGACCGAGATCGACATCCGTCGCAGTGCCAGCAGGTGGGAAACCGCTCGGCCAATGGCGGCGGCCTGCGCCGCATCGGGTGCCGGGCCGACCGCGCGAACGAATTCCACGAGCACCCGCAGCGCCGACAGAAAGCGTTCCGGACCGCTGCGCTCATAGGCCAGTTCACTGGTCACCTGCCGCCAGCCATTCCCCGGTTCGCCGACTATCCGATCTTCCGGCACCAGGACATCGTCGAACTGAATCTCATTGAAGTCCTCACCACCGGCCATGTTACGGATCGGCCGCACCACGGCACCGTCGCGCTTCAGGTCGACAATGATCTGCGACAGACCCGCGTGCCGGTTTTCCGAAGGCGGTTCGGTTCTCACCAGCGCGATCAGATAGTGATTACGCTGTGCATCCGTCGACCAGAGTTTGGTGCCGTTGATGAGCCAGCCATCGCCGCTGCGTCGCGCCGTGGTGCGCACCGAAGCCAGATCAGATCCGGTGTTCGGCTCGCTCATACCGATGGAAAAGTAGGATTCACCTCGCGTGATGCCGGGGAGATAGGTGCACCGCTGGGCTTCGGTACCGAAGCGCAACAGCAGGGGACCGCTCTGCCGGTCAGCAATCCAGTGCGCACTGACCGGCGCGCCCGCGGCGAGCAGTTCTTCGGTGACCACGTAACGATCAAAAAAGGAACGCCCGCCGCCACCGTATTCTGTCGGCCAGGTCATGCCGATCCAGCCCCGCTCACCCAGCCTGGCCGAAAATTCCGGATCGTGGCCGGTACTGAAGTCCGAGTTCGGGTGGGAGAGATGATGGGCGTGCAGCGCCAGAAAGGCGCGAACTTCTTCCCGCAGCGCAATCGAGGACTCGGGCAAGGCTATCGGATCGAACTGCAGCACAGTGCCCTCCTGGCAGACCGTTTGGCAAACAGTCGGCTACGTTAACCGAGGCACTCACCGGGGATCAAACCATGACTGACCCACTCACCGCCCGGGGTTCGCCATTGAGGCTGACAACCGGGTTCTCTACACTGGTCGTCCGTGCCAGGAAAATTCCAGCCATGAGTGAGAAACCCAGCTATCTCGGCCTGCTGAACGCGATCGCTGTGGGTGAGGCGCGCGGCCATCAGGTACTCGATGCCTGGGCCCGGTCGACTCCCTGCGCCGAACTGGCTGGTGAACTGAGGATGATCGCCATCCGGGAAGCCGAGCATGCGGCCGCCTTCCGCAAGCGGCTGAGCGAACTCGGCTTTCAGGTACGCCAGACACCGCCGGACAGATTCGCGGACGATCTCGCCTGCGCCGGATCATCGGCGTCGGATCAGGAAAAATTCCAGCGTCTGATCACTTCGGACAGCGCTGGACGCCGGAACGATGCGCTGACCAGTCTTTTTCAGGATCCCACTATCGATGCCGAGACCGGCGCCCTGCTGGGCAGGTTTATCGCCGAAGAGCGGGATACACAACGCCGGCTCGAGGCCGCCTGCCAGCGCCTGGCTGCCAGAGACACCCGGAAGTCAGGCACCGCAGAACGCACCGACGGCCCCGCCCTGAGCGCAGATCGTGACAATCCTCAGGAAGACGCTCTCCTGGGCGAGATCCTGGCCAGACTGGACCGACTCGGAAACACGCTGGAAACCCTCAAAACGCTCCGCCCCCGATGACCGAAGAAGAACTCCGCTGGGCGTTCGCACCCATCCTCGACGATCTCGCAGAGCGCTCGACCGTCGCGGAGCGATTCATCGACAAGAATGTGTATCGACTCTACATCGCGACCCTGTGGGCCAACGTGGTGCTCAATCCCGAAGACGCCGGCATTCAGGAGTCGGATCTCGAATTACTCCACAACGTGCTGAACGAACGCCTTGCCGAAGTGATCGGCAAACAGGCGGACATCGCCGATTGCTTCCGCTTCATCTCCAGCAAGGCGGGTGAAGCCGCGATGGCGGAGTCCCGTCTGAGCAGCACCCACCGGGATCTGCTCACCTATTTCTCCTCGATGATTCTCGATCCGGACGGACACCGCCGCTGGATGCGCAGGCTGGGCGAAGATTCAGACGCCTGAGTTCGTTGACCGGGATCGGCTCTCGATGCAGGGATCTGGACTCGTGCAGACGGTTAGATTTTCGGAAGCGGGAGGGTGGCAGGCGTGCACCGAGACCTCGCGCAGCCCCTCCGGGGTGCCACTGCTCTGCGGAGTTGCCTCGTGAGGAACACGAGTCAATCCGCTGCCGCAGTGCTGCGCTACACGGTCCCGGTGCACGCCTGCCACCCTCCTGCCGCCACAGTCTTCCGTTGCTCGTGATCAATCCTCCACGGGAGCCCGCGGCCTCCGCGCCAGGTCATACCCCAGCACCTCGTCCACTGATTGACTGAAGACAGTCCCCACCCCCGCATGTGGATTACCACGCCCCCAGACTCCGCCTCTCAGAGCGTCTGATCTTCAGCCCGCCATAACCGCCACCATCACCTGCCGCTCACTCGAGCGATGCCGGTGTTCCCACAGAAAAATACCCTGCCAGGTGCCCAGCACCATGCGATGCGCATCGATGGGTATGGTGAGGCTGGTGGCGGTAACCGCGGCTTTGACATGGGCCGGCATATCGTCCGGACCCTCCTGGGTGTGGGTGTACAGCGCATCTCCCTCCGGCACCAGTCGGTTCAGCCAGCGCTCGAGATCGCGCCGCGCACTGGGATCCGCATTCTCCTGAATGACAAGACTGGCCGACGTGTGTCTCAGAAACACTGTGACCAGCCCCTCACGAACACCGCTACGCTCTACACAGCCTGCAACTCTGTGCGTGATGTCATAGAGGCCCTGGCCTTCTACGGATACGGTAAGCGGGTAATTCATGGATGAAGATGCCCGATGCCTGTGCTGTCTGGCCTGAGGATACAGGTCGGTTGTTGACTGGTCATGCAGCTCAACCGCGCCTCTGACATTTACCTGCTGGCCTGTGTCCCCGTCGCTGTCGCGGCGGGGATTCTGGCCGGGCTGGCACCATCGGATGGTCAGGCGACCGCCCTCGCCGCAATCGCTGTTGCCGTCATAGGACTCGCCGCCTTTGTGCTCCTGAAGCGACGCGCCAGTTTCATATCGCGCTTCGATCAGGTTTTCTACGATGCTCCGGCCGGCATGATGCTCCTGGATCTTGCCGGGGAGGTGACCTGGTCGAATCGGGCGCTGCAATCACTCTTCGGAGATCCAGACCAGCCGCTGACAGGTCAGCCCTTTCGTGACCTCCTCACCGGGGAAGGCTGGACCCGCCTGCAGGCAGACCGTGAACGGCTGCTCAGTGGCGGCCGACTGGATCTCGAAGGCAAGCTGCGTACGCGCGCCGGACAGACATTCTGGACCCGTGGCTACGCCACTCTGGTTCGCAATGATCAGGGTCGTCCCGAACACATTCTGGTGCAGATTCTCGATCAGTCCGCCGCCCACGACGCCAGCACGGCTGCGATCAGAACAGAAGAGCAGTTTCTCGCCACCCTGGATCTCACCTCCGATCTGATTCTGGATCTGGATGCCCGCGGCCGAATCCGCTACGCGAATCGTCAGGCGAGAAACGTCCTCGCTGCAGAAGGCGCAAGCTTGAGTGGCACCAGCATCCTCAACTACGTGCAGGCCGATCAGCGCACCGAATTCACCCGGCTGTTCAAGGATTCATACTCCACCAGTGACAGGATCAGCGAGCTGAAATCACTGCTGGTGCTTGGCTCCGCCACCGTGTCGAACACGGGTACGGATTCCGGCTCGACAGCAGCCGGCGCGACCGCTTCCCCGCCACGTTCAGGAACCGCGGCCCGCACTCTGGACGCCCGCCTGGTGCATCCCGCGAGTCACGATGGCGTGATGCTGGTCGCCCAGGATCTCAGTGAACACAACGCCTCTCTGGATCAGCTGCGGGCCTCGGAAGCAAGGTTTTCCCGGATATTCCACACGAGTCCGGACGCGATTCTCATTCTGCGCCACAAAGATTCCCTGGTGCTCGACTTCAACGCCGGATTCACCCGGCTGCTTGGCTATACCCGCGAAGACGCCATCGGCTATCTGGAGATGGATCTGCGTCTGTTCTTCGACCCCCTGGTCAGGCAGCAGACCGTGCAGCACCTGCTTGACGCAGGCGAACACAACGATCTCGAAGTCCGGCTCAGACGAAAGGACGGCGAACCGGTCACGGTCGAAATATCCATCCGCTACATCGAAATCGACGGGGAGCTCTGTGTCCTGTGTATCGGACGCGATATCTCCAAGCGAACCCTCGCGGAGGCCGCGCTGCGCGAAAGCGAAGAAAAATTCGAACAGGTCTTTCTGCGCAGCCCCGACGGCATCATCATCCTCAAACAGCAGGATCTCTCCATCTACGACATCAATACCGCCTTCGTGGACGCTTCCGGTTACTCCCGGGAAGCCCTGCTCGGGAAATCGATACTTGAGCTCGATGCCTTTTTCGACCCCAATGAACTCAAGGAAGCCTCCAGAGAACTCGCGGAGCAGGGTACGTTTTCAAACCGGGAGATGCGGCTGAAAACCCGTGACGGCAGCAGCATCCGGGCACTGGTCTCCGCCACGCTCGTCGATATCAACGATTCACCCTGCGTGCTCTGCGTCACCAAGGACATCAACGAACTCCGATCTGCAGAAGAGAAACTCCGCCAGAGCGAGCAGCGCTTCCGCGGCGCCTTCGAAAACGCCCCTATCGGCATCCTGCTGGTGGACAACGAAGGCCGGATATTTCAGGCAAACAACTTCGCTGCAGAAATGCTCGGATTCGAAGATCTCAGCCTCGACAACATGCACATCTCCCGGTTGATCCCATCCGAGGATCGCAGTCAGTTCAAGGAAACACTGCAACGCCTGATGACGGGTAAAGACGACACGCTTCGCGTCGAACGCCGTCTGCTGAGAAACGACAGCCTCGAGATCTGGACGAACCTGCACGTGGTCGTGCAGCGCGACAACGATGGGACACCTCAGTATCTGATCGTGCAGCTCGCTGACATCAGTGAGATGAAGCTGAGCCAGCGGCGCATGGAGCGCATGGCTTTCTACGACACCCTCACCGATCTTGCGAATCGACGCCTGTTCTTCGATCGACTCAGTCAGGTGATCGAACACACCCAGCGCGGTAACCATCTCGCCGGACTGCTCTACCTCGATCTCGATCAGTTCAAACGGGTGAACGATACCCTGGGACACGAGATCGGCGATGTGCTTCTCCAGGAAGTCGCCAGTCGCCTCTCCCGCTGTGTGCGCAAGGAGGACACCGTAGGTCGTCCTGGCGGCGATGAATTCACGGTGCTTCTCAGCGACATTCGGACGCCCTCAGACGCGAGCCTGGTCGCCGAAAAAATACTCAAGGCTCTGCGCCAGCCGCTCAACATCTCGGGGCACCAGCTGGTCATAACCCCGAGCATCGGAATCGCCATCATCCCGGATGACGGTCGCGACCCGAACGCGCTGATGAAGAACGCAGACCTCGCCATGTACCGTGCGAAGGAACACGGCAGAAACAACTTCCAGTTCTACAGCGAAGAAATGAATACCAATGCGGTGAAACGTCTGCGTACCGAATACGAACTGCGGCGTGCACTGGATCGGCAGGAATTTGAACTCTTTTACCAGCCCAAGGTCCGTCTCAGCGATCAGCGTATCGTCGGAGTGGAATGCCTGATCAGATGGCATCATCCGGATCGCGGCCTCCTCTCCCCGGTGGAATTTATCGATATCGCGGAAGAGACGGGTGCGATCGTTGACATGGGCAACTGGATCATCACGGAAGCGTGCAGAACGGGGAAACTGCTCAGCGACCAGCAGGGCGCCGAGCTCGAGATCGCGATCAACATGTCGCCCCGTCAGTTCAAGGATCCGAATCTGGTTGCCAACATCCGCCGCGCCCTCCGGGAGTCCGGTCTGAACCCGGCCTGTCTCGAAATCGAGATCACCGAAACCATGCTCATGAGCGAGGTCGAAGCTGCCAACCAGACGGTCCGGAAGCTCCACGGGCTCGGCTTGAAACTGGCGATCGACGACTTCGGTACCGGTTATTCTTCACTCAACTATCTGAAGAAATTTCCCATTGACACAGTGAAGGTCGATCGCAGTTTCATCATGGATATTCCCGGCAGCGCGGACGACATGGCCATCACCTCAGCGGTGATCGCCATGGCCCATAGACTGAACATGAGCGTGGTCGCGGAAGGGGTGGAAACCCGGGCGCAGCTCGAGTTCCTGCAGAGCAACGAATGCGAATTCGCCCAGGGCTATCTGTTCAGCAAACCGGTCCCCCTGGCCAGCATCCGTCCCATGCTGGCGCCAAACGTCCGGGTTCTGCACGGAAAATAGCAGCAGGCCCTGCGCCACACCTCGACCGCATCCTCCCGGATCCGTCAGTCTCTGATCAGTACCATGCTGAACCAGGGTACATAGGTGATGAGCGCCAGCGCGATCAGCAGCACCAGCATGAATGGCAGACTGGCCATATACAGTTCCACCAGCGGCTTCTTGAATCGATAGCTCGCGATAAACAGATTCATGCCGACAGGGGGCGTGAAGTAGCCGATCTGCATATTGGCGAGAAAGATGATGCCGAGATGCACCGGATGTATGCCGTACCCCGCGGCCACCGGCAGTATCAGCGGCACCACAATCACCAGCGCTGAAAAAATATCCAGCATCGCACCAAGCATGAGCAGAAAGACATTGAGCAGCAGCAGGAAGCCCAGCGTGCTCTCGACATGTGTCTGCATGAAGTGAAACAGCGCCTGGGGTACCTCCGCGTCGACCAGGAAGTTTGTGAACGCCAGAGCAACGCCCAGTACCAGCATGATGCCGCCGACCATCACCATCGAGTCGATCATGACCTTCGGCAGTTTGGTCCAGGAGACTTCCCGATACAGCACGACTTCCGCCAGTGTGACATAGAGCGCGGTCACTGCTGCCGCCTCGGAGATGGCGAAATAACCGGAATAGATGCCGCCCAGAACGATGACGGGCAGTGGCAGTTCCCAGCGTGCATCAGTAAGCGCCTGCAGCAGCACTCTGCCGGAGAAGGGAATCTGTTCGATACGACCGTCCCGATGCCGCCAGAGGGTGAATGCGATGAGCAGTGCCAGCATGAGCAGCATGGGCACTACCCCCGCGAGAAAAAGCTCGGAGATCGTGAAGCTCTCGCCCACATCCAGCTGCTGGGCAATGATTCCGTAGAGTATCAGCGGCACGGAGGGGACCAGCAGCAGTCCGAGACTGCCGGAGGTGGTTACCAGTCCCAGTGCGAAGCGCTCGTCGTAACCGGATCTGACCAGCGCCGGCAGCAGCAGAGCACCCAGCGCAACGATGGTCACTCCGGATGCGCCGGTCAGCGCAGTGAACAGTGCGCAGGCGACGAAACCCACCAGGGCGAGACCACTGGGCAATCCGCCGAAAATACTCTGCACCAGATTCACCAGGCGCTCGGATGTTTTCGCCTCCGCAAGCACGTAACCGGCGTAGGTGAACAGTGGCAGTGCGACGAGCAGTGGCGTGTCGACGATCCGATAGACCTCAATGGCGACGATGGCCAGATCGATGTCTGCGGAAACGAATCCCAGCATCGCGCAGGCCATAAGCACTGCGAACAGAGGAGCGCCTGCCAGAGCGGCTGCAAGGATGACCAGGATTCCCAGCCAGATCATGTCGATCGAACCGTGTGCAGCAGATAGCGCAGACTGATCAGTGCCCCGCCGAATGGCATTACCGACTCGCACACCCAGGCCGGGATTCCGGCAAAAGCGATGACGCCGTCTTCATAGTCGAGCAGCACGAACTGCAGGCTGTACCAGGCAAACACGGCTGCAATGATGCTGGTGAAGAGACTGCGGAATCTGCGCAATACTTCTTCGAATCCGGGCTTGATGAAGCGGGACAGCAGATCCATGCGGATGTGCTCGTCGTTCCGGGAGGCGATGGTCGCCCCCACGAAGGTGACCCAGAGCACCAGCACACGCACCATTGAGTCGCCCCAGAGTACGCCGGAGTCGAAAAAATTCCGGGCAATGACCTGATAGGCGGCGACGAGGATCATCGCACACAGCAGCACTACCATCAGCCCGCTTTCGATAAAGCGGAGCCGGACGATCAGCCTGTCAATCAAGACCTTCTCGGTATGCGGATCGAATCAGCAGAAGCTGCTCGTAGAGGGCCTCCGACACGATTCCACCTTCCACCAGTTCACGGGATGCGGTATCCGCCATCCTCTGCCAGCGCGCAGCCTCTGTCGGATCCGGTACTGCCCAGACCAGTCCCTGGTCTTTCAGAACCTCCACCGCGCGTTCATGATCAACCCGGTTCTGGTCGTTGACGCGTCGCACGACCTCGCTCATGACTTCGAGCACCACCTCCTGATCAGCCGCGTCCACCTTGTCGAACTGTTTGTCGTTGATGGCAAGCAGACCATAGACATACATCAGCGGCAGGTCATAGACATGCTTGAGTTGTGTGTGCCACTGCAGCGCTATCGCGCCGACGGGCGGTACAGCCACACTGTTGATCAGGCCGGTCTGCAATCCGCTCAGCACATCGGCGATGGACAGCGGAATCGGTGTGATGTCAAAGCTCGCCACGGTCTGCTCTGCGCCCTGATCGCCATCCGGAATCCACACCTTCTGTGCCTTCACGTCCTCATAGGTGGCAACCGGTGTCTTGGACATGGCATAGGCGAAACCCACTTCAGAAATCCCGAAGCCGACATACCCTGCCTCGCGCAGGCCCTTCATCAGCACCGGGTCCATCTGCGCGCGCACGGCATCAACCTCCTCGAGGTCGCGAAACAGCATGGGCAGTGTATAAAGCTGCAGGTCGGTGTAGGCCTGATTGAGTCCACCCGCCGTGAGCACCGCGCCATGCAGCTGGCCGACCCGGATTTTCCGCAGTACCGCCTTGTCGTCTCCCATCACCCCGCCGGGATAGAACTTGAAGGTCACCCGTTCGGACGTGCGCTGTGCTACCTCCTTCGCCCCTTCCCGCAGCACCTTCATCCAGATGGAGCCATCCGGTGACAGGGTGGCGACCTTGAAGACCACGGCGTGAGAAACGGATGCCAGTCCCAGCAGCGCAACAATCACTGCCAGTTTCAGTACGCGGTGT
The DNA here is from genome assembly GCA_041395945.1 of Pseudomonadales bacterium. NCBI lineage: Bacteria > Pseudomonadati > Pseudomonadota > Gammaproteobacteria > Pseudomonadales > Pseudomonadales bacterium. The sequence continues at coordinate 240,894 of JAWKZN010000001.1, read as the reverse complement.
GTCCGCCAGCCGCCGGTGAACAGGGGGTGAATGTCGATCAGGCGCTCTCTAAAAATAGTCATCAGCACTGTCCAGTAGTTGCTTCGCGCGGCGCTGGGCCACGGTGTTGATCAGGGTAAGTCCGGGGCCTGCAGGATCGGCGGCGACCACCTCATTGAGCAGCTCGTCATGCAGGGCACGATCGAAGACCAGACGGGCATACTGATCCGCAAACATGACCTTGGTCATCAGAAGCTCGCCGTGTGAAATCTCGATGGCGGTCTCGAAGTGGCGCCGTCCCACCTCGGGCCGGCCACCCATGGCGGGTGGCAGCAGCGTCTCGAAGACCCCGAGATACAGATGGGGGCCGCCATGATCGTAGGTTTCATCGATTTCTGCGATTCGCAGCATGAGGGCCTTCACTCTGCCGAGTTCTGCTATCGCGGCGAAATCATCACTGTTGGCCTGAATCCAGCCTGCCCAGCTGCCACCGAGCTGATAGAGCAGGTCCACCTCATTGGCTTTCCGCTGTGCGAGCCAGGTTTCGTACTCAGCATAGTCCCGATTGCGCAATCCGCAGGCGTTTTTCAGTGACACGCATACTGCCCGTTCTGCATCCCGGAACGCCTGACCGGCCAGCAGTACGGCCCGCTCCGGATCGCTGACGAATGCTGCGGTGTAGGCAGACTTGAGACGGGAGCTCTGCAGCAGAAGGCTGGCGTTGTCCGGATTCTGCGCCAGCAGTCCGTCCATCAGGAGGAGATAGGCCGGCGCGCCGTCCTGCACCATCTGCAGATCGGGATTATCCAGGATCGCTTTGCCAAGCCCCTCGGTGAAACCGGAAGTCAGGTTCGAGACCACAGAAACACAGCCTGCCAGAGGCACGATGGCCATCACCAGCAATCGGTGCAGCCACCGTGGCCGCCGTAATCTCACCATATTCATCGCAAGGCTTAACTGGTGTGGTCAATAAGTTCGAGGCGCAAATCAACCATTCACAGGATCAGTCCGCTCCTCCTGCGGTTGCAGCGACAGCGGCGTAAATGTCCTCCATTTGTGGTCTTTCGCGATAGCCGGTCTCCGCAAATTTGGCCAGAATGGTACCTTCGGCGTTCACATACAGAACACCAGGGTGCGGGATGCCGTAGCCGGCGTCTCCCTCCACATAGGCCTCATTGCGGATTCCGTAGGCATTCACATGCTTCAGGCCTTCATCCTGCAGCAGCGGAAAGCCCAGCGACTGCTCGCTGTGAAACGCACTGAGAATGGCACGATCGTCATAGGTCATCGCCGCAACCCGCACACCCAGCTTCCCGTACCGCTCCTGCCACTGTGCCAGTTGGACCAACTGGCGTTTGCAGAAGGGTCACCAGTCCACCGAGCGGCTCATGAAGAGCAGCAGGCCACGCTCCCCTGTGAGCTCCGCCAGGGTCTGCACCCGACCGGACTGATCATGGGCTTCCAGCACCGGCAGCTGACTGCCGACCGCGGGACCCCAGGCGTCTGAATAGGAATCGGCAGCGGCGCACACCGCCATCATTCCCAGGACACCCAGTGCCGATGCGAACAGTCGCCGTATCAGTCGCCGTATCAATAATCGGTCATTCATCAAGCCTTCCTTTCTCATTTTATTCTGGTGCAGTTCCGGGTGCGTTTTCTCTGCTGAGTTTTCTTTCGGGGCACGCACTTTCTGGACTCGCCCCGCTAAAACGACTGGGGCCCACCCGTATCCACGACCCCTCCTCGCGCTTCCAGTGGCAGCAGTACGATCTCCTTCAGTCCCAGCTGCTCTACCGCCGCCGCGATTTCCTCCCGGTAAGACTGCGTTGCTCCGACGAAGGCACCCGCCACCAGCTTTCCACGCTGTTTGGCAAGATGACGGCGCTCCCGTCGCAGCACTTTTTCCAGCCGTGCAGCCACCTTCCCCTTGATACCCGACCTGCGCAGCGTACGGGCAAAGGCCTCCAGTTCCAGCTGATCCTCAACCTTCACAGCCAGCCTCGTGAGATGCCAGCGTCGCGTTCTGCCAGCTTCAGACAGTGCGGGTCGAAGAAGTTCCAGATGGTGAGTACAGTGTCGCAGCCATCGCGCGGCACGCAGCAGCCGCTTCTGCGAAGCACTCTGCCCTTCGGCTGCAATGAGATCGAGGCGTTTGACCAGCTTCTCCGCCCGTTCGAACGCACGCAGCATGCCATGTTCGATCAGCGCCTCCTCGGCAACCTGACGCAGGGGCTGATACTCGCGCCAGCGGGCAGACTCATCCTGCAACAGACAACTCAGACGGTCGCACAGGGTGTGAGAAATACCCCCGGAATCCACAGCCGGGGCGCCTGCGATGAAGTCAGCAAGACCGGCTGCTTCCTCAGAGTCGGCCCCGGCTGACTGCAGCAATCGACGCGCACCCCGAATCTCAGGAGCCTCTTCACGGGTGCAGATCGCGACGATCTCACGCAAATCCCGGCGGGCCGCATCGTGTTGCAGCTTGCCCACGGACCATTGCATCATCTGCCAGAGCGACAACAGCTCCTCCGCCTGACCTGCAAGCAGCCGTGCCTCCGAGTCTGGAAGACCCGCATCCGGGTCCCGCAATCTGAGCAGACTGCGGGTCAGCGATTGCAGCGCAACGCTAACGATATAGTCTGCAAACTGCATTCGGCCGTACACCTGCACGAATCTCCACAATCACGAATCTCCAGCAATAGAGGCACTGCCACCGGACTGAGCCTCTTTTCAATCCTAGCTCACTGAATCACGCGAGCATAGGCTGGGGGAACCCCTGACTGATCCGGGACGCCTGAGGCGGCTGACCGCGTTGTGTCCTCTGACCGTGGGGCCTACCATGGCCGCCGGAACACGCCTCGGCACCAGCTGCGAGGGATGCGCCCAGACCCCGCATCTGCCAGGCACTCCGCCAGACGAGCCTTCCAGAGTAGGAATCCCATGAGCCAGCCACTGATTCTCGTCGACAGAGATCTCGGGATAACCCGGGTCACCCTGAATCGACCCGAAGCGCTCAACGCGCTGTCCACACCCCTGCGCAACGCCATCACTGAGACCTTCTTCGAACTGGCCGATGACCCGGCCACCGAGGTGATCATTCTCACCGGTGCCGGACGCGCCTTTACGGTCGGACTCGATCTCAAGGAACTCGGCGGCGAACGGGATCCGGGCACTACGATCAGCTCACGCAATCTCAGCGACGCCCTCGCTGCGGTGCGCAAGCCCGTCATCGGTGCAATCAACGGCTTCGCAATCACGGGGGGCTTCGAGCTGGCGCTGATGTGCGATTTCCTGATCGCATCCACCGAAGCCCGTTTCGCCGACACACACGCACGGGTAGGGGTGGTGCCGGGCTGGGGGCTTTCTCAGCGGCTGCCGCGTCTGATCGGAATCAACCGCGCCAAGGAGCTCTCGCTTACCGGAAACTTCCTCGATGCGCAGACGGCCTGCGCCTGGGGTCTGGTGAATCGAGTCGTTACACCGGAAGACCTGCTGCCCACCTGCGAGTCACTGGCCAGGGACATTATCAGTACCGAACCTGTCACCCGAGCCGAAATCCTGCGCATCATGGATGCAGGATGGGACACTACTCTCGCCGAGGGACTCGACATGGAGCTGAAAGCCAGCACCGCGCACGGCCGCGCGGAGGTCACTGCGGACAAGGTCGCGGCGCGGCGCGCGGATATCCAGTCCCGCGGGCGGGACCAGAGCCGCTGAACCCCGGGGTTTCGCTCCGCAGCTGCCCTGTGAGTCGATTTCGGTTGCAGAGGTTTCCTAGAGCGAGCGCGCGAAGTCCACCACCCGGCCGAGTGTTTCGAGACGCTCAGCCAGGGTGCGACCGACGGGTTGCACACGCAGCGTGTTCACCCCCGCCCTGTGGTAGGCGCGGATACGCTCGTGCACCGTGGCTTCGTCGCCGAGCAGATTGGCTTCCACGATCATGCCATCCGGTACCCGGGCGGCAGCCTCTTCCCGTTTTCCCGCAACCCACAGCGCCTGCACTTCCTGAGCCGCTTTTTCCCACCCGCCGCGCTGGTAAGCCTCGTTGTAGAAGTTGGTCTTGGCAGAGCCCATTGCCCCCAGGGTGAAGGCCATCCCCGGCTTCAGAGCCTTGATCACCGGTGCCACATCGTCCGTGAATGCGACAGTGCCGCCTACCTGGATGTCCACATCCGCCAGCGTCCGGCCTTTCGACTTCGCACCCTTTTCGATGAAGTCGAGGTGCGCGCCGGCATGTTCGGGTGTGAATGAGGTGCCGAGCCAGCCGTCTGCGGCGGCACCCGTGTACTCGAGACTCTTCGGGCCGAGGGTGGCGAGATAGATGGGAATGTTCTGATTGCCCGGCTGCGACAGCCGCAGCGCCTTGCCTTCGCCACCCGGCAGCGGGAGCTCGTGATACCTGCCGTGATACTCGAGTTTCTCTCCCGCAAAAGCCAGGCGAATGATGTCCACCGTCTCCTGCATGCGGGTCAGCGGCGCCTTGAAGGGGCGTCCCTGCAGTCCCTCCACTACCTGGGGTCCGCTCGCACCCAGCCCGAGGATGAAGCGGTCGTCGGAAATCGCAGCCATTGTCAGTGCCGTCATCGCGGTCATGGAGGGGGTACGGGCACTGATCTGCATGATGCCGGTGCCCAGACGGATGCGTTCTGTCTTCGCTGCCAGATAGGCCAGCGGGCTGATGGCATCCAGGCCCCAGGCTTCCGCCGTCCACACTGTGTCGACACCGAGCTTTTCGGCCTCGACCACATAGTCCACCTGATCGGCGAAGTCGCGTTTTCCTCCAGAAGCCGCGCCGCCGATTCCGATACTCACTTTCAACATGGTCTTTCCCCCGGTTCCACCAGTACAGGCGTGATCAGAAAGCATGCACCCCATGTGGGCACACAATGCTTGTCCGCAGGGCTAAGATGGTAACCATTGTGGAGGGAGAACACGATGCGATCACTGCAACGAATACTGGCAACCCTGACACTGCTGCTGTCCGGAGCACTCATGGCTTCCGGGCAGAGCGCATACCAGCTTCCCGGTGGTGCTGCGGACTATTCTGACCCGTACATCGCCGCGGGATTCAGGGCGCTGTTCACCTGCTCCGCCCACTTTCTCATGCACCGCGACCTGGCGGAAATCGAGCGGGTTGAACTTGCTGATACCCGCACCCTGGGGCTGCCGCTTCCCGAGATCGATTCCGAACGGGGACTCGTGCGGGCCGGTGATGGCCAGGGTCGGTCGGTGATCGCCGCATTCCGGGACACCATGGGCTGCACGGTGCTGCCACCGCACTGGTCCAGTGGAGATGTCCCACGTCTGCCCTACGTGCAGCGTGCACTGCCCCGGCATGATGCGAGCAGACCATACCCGTTCGGAGATGGGGCGGCACCGAACCCTGATCGACAGCAGAAGGCGCTGCTTGAGAAGGCGTTCGACAGCGAAAGTTATGGCGACGGTACTGTCACCGCCGCTGTCGTGATCATCAAAAGTGGCCGCATCGTCGCCGAACGCTACGCGCCGGGTTTCGGCATCCATCAGGGCTACCGGACCTGGTCCACGGCCAAGAGCATCAGCGCCAGTCTGATCGGTATCGCCGTTGGCCGCGGTCTCGTCGACATTCATGCACCGGCACAGATTCCTGAGTGGCAGGGACCGGGAGATCCCCGTGCCGCCATCACACCCGCGCACCTCCTGCACATGTCCAGTGGGCTGTGGAGTGAGGGCTCGAATACCAACGCGCTGTATTTCGCCGGTCAGGACGTGATCAGCGCGGCCACCACCACCCACCTCGAGGCCGAACCCGGCTCACGCTGGAAGTACGCCAACAACGACACCCTGCTGCTGTTGCGCACCCTGCGCGCGGCCCTCAACGACGACCTCAGCTATCTGCGCTTCCCTTACGATGCACTCCTGCATCCCGTCGGCATGTTCGACACCTGGATGGAAACGGATCATCGGGGCAACTTCATCGGCTCCAGCCAGGTCTATACCACCGCCCGGGACATCGGTCGACTCGCCCTCCTCTACCTCAACGATGGCATGTGGGGAGATCGACGCATCCTGCCGGAAGGATGGGCCCGCTTCGTAGCCACACCGGCGCCCGCACTGCCACCCCAGTCGGGGCGCCAGGGTTATGGCGCCCAGTTCTGGCTGTTCGACACCATCGAAGGTATCCCGCCCGGGACCTACACCACCGCGGGGAACAAGGGCCAGTTCGGCACCGTGGTGCCGGTACATGACATGGTCGTGGTGCGCACGGGCGTGGATCCCCTCGGCAGCCAGTGGAATCAGCCCCAGTTCGTGATCGATGTGATTGCCGCCTTTGCGCAGTGAGGGATTCAGCGGGCGGCCAGTCGTTTCTCCAGGCACACCCGCGCGCCGAGCAGCCCCGGGTCATCATCGAGAATGATGTACAGCGGAATCGCCGGCACGAAATCCTGGTGGCTGCAGCGCTCGTCGAACCGGCGCCGCAGGGCGCTGGTCTGTGCAAAATCCACGAGGGCAGGAACGATACCGCCACCGATGTATACCCCGCCCCGGGCGCACACGGTCAGAGCCAGGTTTCCAGCAGCGGTGCCCAGCCAGGCAAAAAACAGCTCCAGAGTCTGGTGACAGATCGGATCGCTGACCGATACGCCCAGCCGGGTGACGTCTGCCGGCGCCAGAGCGTCCGGTTGCGCGCCCCAGATTTCACAGATGCAGCGATACAGGTTCACCAGCCCGGGGCCGGAGAGGATGGCCTCCCAGCAGACTGACCCGGCTATCCGGGGCAGCAGATTCAGTACTTCGGATTCCAGCGGATTGCCGGGTGCGATGTCCGCATGACCGCCTTCCGAATCCAGCACCCGCCAGTCATCCGCAGCAGTTTTCGAGGTCCCGTTCGGAGGCACCAGCACACTCATCCCGAGCCCGCTGCCGGGACCAAGCAGTGCCCGTACCGCGCCCGGCTCGCTGACCGCACTTCCGCCCAGCTGATGGAGACGCTCCAGCCACGGCACAGCATGGGCCAGGGCGTGGAAGTCGTTGACGATCAGAACCTCGCAGCCGAGCCGGCCTGTCAGATTCACAGGATCGAATTCGATCCCGAGATTGGTGATATAACCGGAGCCTCCGGTCACGGGCCCGGCTATCGCCATGCAGGCCGCTGCTGCAGTATCCATCCCGAGTTCCGCCATCGCGGCATCCAGCAGCGCGTCCGCCCGGGTATAGCCGGTGGTGGGCAGCAGCACTTTCTTCATGCTCCCACCCCGCACCCGGGCAAACCGCGCGTTGGTCGCGCCGATATCGGCAATCAGCCAGTCGTCCTTCATTGCGGCGGAAGTATGCGCGAGCATGTTGCTATTGCAAGGCAGGCCCCTTGAGTTCAATAAGGTGGCCGGGCAGCCCCGCCCCCGAACCACCTCTTTCTTGGCCGGGTGTCATTGAGTAAGGTGCCCCCATGCACAAATTCCTGGCAAATCGACTGCTGTCGGCCCTGCTGATTACGCTGATCTGTGGACCACTGGCCGCTGCAGAGGAACTGCGCATCGGCAATCCGGGAGAACCGCAGACGCTGGATCCGCACCGCTACAACCTGCGCCTCGAAGAGACCCTGCTCACCGATCTGTTTCTCGGCCTTACCAGCTTCGATGCCCGGGGACAGATCACAGCTGGCGCCGCGGCATCCTGGTCGGTGAGTGACGATGGGCTGCGCTGGACGTTTCAGCTGCGCAGTGATCTGCGCTGGTCGGATGGCAAACCCCTCAACGCGCACGACTTCGTCTACTCGTTCCGGCGTCTGCTCGATCCAGCCACCGCGGCGAGCCTCGCTTACTTCATGTATCCCCTCAAGAACGCCGCCGCCGTCAATGGCGGGCGCCTGCCACCCGACGCCCTCGGTGTCAGCGCACCCGAACCGCACACCCTCGTTCTGGATCTGGAGCAACCCTATCCCTATCTGCCGGAGCGGCTCCTCTACCCCACGGCTTTCCCGGTACCCGGCCACGTCATCGAAAAGCGGGGAGATGACTGGGTCAAGGCCGAAAACTGGGTATCGAACGGTGCCTATGTTCTCGATGAGTGGCGCCCCCAGGCCCACGTGCGCATGAAGGCGAATCCGCACTTCCATGAGTCTGTCGCCATCCCCGCCGTCTCCTACCTGCCCTTCGCCAGTGAACAGGCGGCCTACAATCGTTATCGAAGCGGCGAGGTGCACGCAATCGGCGCCTTTCCGGCGGAAGAACTCGACTTTGCTGCACGTGAACTCGGCGATCAGCTGCGACTGTCGCCGCTGCTGTCCATCGTCTATCTGGTGTACAACACCACCCGCCCTCCCTTCGCTGACGCCCGGGTGCGGGAAGCGCTGACCCTGGTCATCGACTCGACGCTGCTCACGGACAGAGTTCAGCGATCAGGGAATCGGGCGAGTCTGAGCTTCGTCCCGGCACTGGTCGCCGACTATGAACCTGTGCCGGTACCCCATGCGACGCTGGATCCTCCGCAGCGGCTGGACCGGGCCCGCCGTCTGCTGGCTGATGCGGGCTTCGGCCCCGACCGGCCTCTGCAGGTGACGCTGCGTCACGTCAGCAATGCGGAAGCCAAACGCACCAATCTCGCCATCGCCGCATTCTGGAAGCAGCTCGGTGTGGACGCACGCCTTCACCAGTCCGAACTCAAGGTGCATTTTTCCGATCTGCGGCAGGGTGATTTCGATGTGGCCCAGGCGGGCTGGTTCGGGGAAAACAACGCCGAACACTATCTGGGTCTGCTGGTTTCCGACACCGGCAATGTCAACTATGGCCGCTATGCAAGTCCCGGCTACGACAGCATCATGTCCCGGGCGCGCGCGCTGGCCACGCTTCCGGAGCGCAATGCGGCACTTCGGGAAGCAGAATCCTTCGCGATAGCAGAATACCCGGTCGCGCCTCTGTGGACGGTCACCGTGCGCAGACTGGTTTCTCGGGATCTCGCGGGCTGGCACGAAAACGCCCGGGACGTGCATCCGGTGCGCTTCCTTTCCTGGCAACGGCATTGACGCGATTTCTGGCTGTCCGGTTCCTTGTCAGCCTTCTGACATTCTGGCTTACGGTGTCGCTCGTCTTCTTTCTGGTCCGGCTCGCCCCGGGAGGTCCCTTCGACGACGAGCGACGGCTGCCTCCGGAAGTGGAAGCCAATCTGCTTGCCGCCTACAACCTGGATCAGCCCCTGCACAGGCAGTATGTCGACTACCTCGGGATGCTGATCTGTGGTGATCTCGGCCCCTCCTTCAAGCAGAAGGATTTCAGTGTCGGCGATCTGATTCGGGCCGGCCTCCCGGTGAGTCTCACAGTGGGATTGAGCGCGCTGGGCCTGGCCCTGATCGTCGGTGTCGCACTCGGTGCTGCCGCCGGACTGCGCGCCGGATCTTTTGTCGACAGCCTTGTCATGAGCATCGCCAACTTTGGAATCGCACTGCCGTCCATCGTGCTGGCACCCCTGGCCGTCCTGGTTTTCGCCGTCTGGCTGGGGTGGCTGCCTGCCGGTGGCACGGGAACACTCCGGCACTTCGTGCTGCCTTCCCTCGCCCTGTCACTGCCCTTTGTGGCGGCGATCGCCCGCCTCACCCGGGGCAGCATCGCGGAGACCGTGCTCGAACCTCATGTGATGACCGCGCGGGCCAAGGGCATCCCCGATCATCAGATTCTGCGACGACACATTCTGCCCATCGCTCTGCTGCCGGTACTGAGTTTCCTAGGACCCGCCGCCGCCGCATTGCTGACCGGATCCGTGGTGATCGAGCAGGTGTTCGAGCTGCCCGGCATCGGACGCTATTTCGTGCAGGCAGCCTTGAATCGCGACTACACACTGGTGATGGGGGTTGTGGTGGTCTACGCCGCCTTTATCCTGCTCTTCAATCTGCTGGTGGACGTCTGCTACGCCAGACTGGATCCCCGGATCCGGCTGACCGCATGATTCGCGCCGTTGTGGTTCAGGCGTGCTTCGGATCGCTGCTGGGTCGCTGCTGCACGGCCTGGCTCGTCATCGTGGCCGCTGCCGCATTGATCGGACCCGAACTGTCTCCCTGGGATCCCACCAGCATCGACTGGGACGCACTGGTCGCAGCCCCCGATGCCAGCCACTGGTTCGGTACCGATCTGATCGGCCGGGATCTGTTCGCCCGGGTCATGCTGGGTGCCAGGGTGAGCCTCGGAGTCGCCCTGATAGCCACAGCAGTCAGCGTTTTCATTGGAGTTCCCTACGGCGCTCTCGCCGGTCTGCTCGGCGGACGCGTCGATCAGTCGCTGATGCGCATAGTCGACGGACTCTACGCGCTGCCCTTCATTCTCATCGTGATACTGCTGGTGGTGGTGTTCGGACGGGAACCCTATCTGCTGTTCCTCGCCCTGGGCGCCATTTTCTGGCTGGACATCGCGCGCATCGTGCGGGGTCAGACGCTGCGGGTCAGAGAGCAGACCTACATCAGCGCAGCCCGGGCCATGGGCGCCGGCAGCGGCACCATCCTCCTGCGCCACGTGGTGCCGAACGTAGCCGGCCCCGCCCTGGTCTACGCCACACTGACCGTTCCTGCAGTAATCCTCGCGGAGAGCTTCCTGAGTTTTCTCGGACTGGGTATCCAGGAGCCGGATACCAGCTGGGGCGTGCTCATCGCCGACGGCACCCAGAGCATGGAATCCGCACCCTGGGCCCTGTTCTTTCCGGCACTCGTCCTCGGACTCACGGTGTGGAGCACCAACATGCTCGGCGACCGGCTGCGGGATCAGTTCGACCGGGAAACCCGCGGGTATGCCCGCGGGTATACTGCGGGCCATTCCAGAACGGGCACCTCACCATGACCATCAGCGCCGGTCTCGGCATCGCCAGCTATCCCTTCGCAAACCCGGGCGAGTTCTGGTCCTGGGTCGATCTGTGTGAAGACAGCGGTGTGGACTCACTCTGGCAGAGCGATCGGATCATCGGTGCGGATCCGAATCTGGAGTGCATGTCGGTGATGGCTGCCCTTGCGGGCAGAACCCGACGGCTGAAATTCGGGATGAACGTGGCAAGCCTGGGATTGCGGGATCCGGTTCTCATGGCGAAGGCATGTGCCACCATCGATGTGCTGAGCGAAGGCCGACTGCTGCCGGCTTTCGGCGTCGGCAGCGCACGCTCCAGGGACTACAGCGCGACCGGCACCCCGACCCGCGCCCGCGGCCAGCGCGCCGCTGAAGGGCTGGAAATCCTGACACGACTGTGGAGCGAAGAATCCGTGACTTTCGCGGGCACCCACTACCGGCTCGAAGACGCCAGCATTGCGCCGAAACCCGTGCAGAAACCGCTCCCGTTGTGGGTTGGCGGCTCCGCCGAAGCGGCCGTGCAGCGCACCGCGCGCTGGGGCACCGGCTGGCAGGCGGGAATCGAAACTCCGGCTGAGGTTGCGCCCGTCATTGCCGCCATCAAAGCGGCGCTGCCGGCCCACAACCGGCAGATCGACGAAGATCATTTCGGCGCAGGCTTCGGATTCCGCTTCGGCAGCCCGGATGAACCCGCCATCGCCCGCTATCGGGAAGTGCTGCAGAAACGCCTGGGTAAGGATCCGGACGGGCTGATGGCAGTGGGTGACGCCTCCGACATCCTCGGGCTGATCGACGCCTTCCGGGGCGTCGGCGTGCACAAGTTCATCCTGCGTCCGATCAGCTTCAGCGGGACGGACTACATTGCCCAGACCCGTCGGCTCATCGATGAGGTGTTGCCGGAAATCGCCAGACTCAACCGGCGCTGAACGGGAACCTGGTGGTCGCCAGCGGTGCCCGGGGAGCGATCCGGACACCTTCGTTGCACAACATCAGCCCTTGAGGCTGGAGAGAAATTCCAGGGTTCGTGCGTAAGCGCCCTCTTCGACATCCATGATGGCCGCGTTGAAATCCGTCACACCCAGTTCTTCGAGCCGGCGGATCTCACCGCGCAGCGCATTCTCATCACCGGCGATGGCGATGTCGGCAGGACCTTTGACCCCTTCCCGATCCAGCATGGCCCGGTAGCTGGGCAGCTGTCCGTAGATCGTCAGTCCCTGGGCGATTTTTTCCCTTGCAGCATCCGGTTTGGTCGTCAGGATCACCGGATAACCACCGACCACCCTCGAATCTTTGCGACCCGCAGCGGCAGCGCCTTCCTTCAGCTTCGGGATGATGTGCGCTGCCATGGTCTTCGGCCCCACCATCCAGGTATTGGTGCCATCCGCCAGTTCACCCGCAAGCTTCAGCATCGCCGGTCCCAGGGCGGCAACCACTACCGGCAGTCGATCCGCGCCGGGGACATCCAATGTGACACCGGTGACCCGGTACTGCTCACCGTGAAAAGTCACTGTCTCTCTGTGCGCTAGCGGCATCAGCACACTTAAGTATTCACGCATATGCCGCGCGGGTTTCTCGTAACTCATGCCCAGCATGTTCTCGATCACCAGCTGGTGCGACAGCCCGATACCCAGAGTAAAGCGGTTGCCGCTTGCGGCCGCCGTAGTGAGCGCCTGCTGTGCGATGGCTGTCGGATGCCGGGGGTAGGTCGGGGTTACTGCAGTACCCAGCGCAATCCGTCTGGTTTCACGACCAACCAGCGCCAGCGTGGAAATGGCATCGAAGCTGAAGATATTCGCCATCCAGACACTGTCGAGGCCGGCGGCTTCGGCACGCTGAGCGATTCCGATCACGTCATCGATGGTCGCACCCGGACCGTCCGCGCCGATCATCACACCGATTTTCATGGTTCAACTCCCTGGTTAGTCTGCTCCGAACAGCACAGCATGTTACGTGTTCACTCGAGGCAAGTCAGATTGAACAAGCTCCCGCGGCACATCCCGGGTCGCACAACGTACAACATCAATGCTCAGAGATTGCGCTGATAATCGCTCTCGATGCTCTCATCGATGGCGCGTGCCGTCTCTGCTGTCTTCCCTTTACGCGCCGCATACATCTCGCCAAAAGACACCCGATGTCTTTCTCCCCAGCTGTCCACGTCCCAGAGACCGGATCTTATGAAGGCTTTCCCGCAGTGAAAGAAACACTCCTGTACTGTGACCCGAATGGCGATAACTGCCGGCCTGCCTCGGGCTGCGAGGGAGTCTAGCAGTGGCCCGTCTGCAGAAAGTTCGGCGGTACCGTTGATCCGCAGTGTTTCCGAGGTTTTCGGTATGACGAAGAGAATGCCCACGTGCGGATTCTCCAGAATGTTGAGATGTCCGTAGGCGAGCTTGTTTCCCGGACGATCGGGAATCAGGAGGGTTTTCTCATCCACCACGGTGACGAATCCGGGCAGATCACCCTTGGGCGATGCATCTATCCGACCCTGTGCGTCCGCCGTTGACAGTACCAGAAATGGACTGCGCTCGATAAACGCTCGAGCGTAGCCGTCGATCCGGTCGATGTTCTTTTCACCGAGTTCCGGATGCGGTTCACCCACAACCTGTCGCAGTTGTTCGATCGTACGTATGGCTGTCATGTGTATTCTCCTGTTCCCCTCAAGTTTCAATCTCTCGTTCATTCAACTCGGCAAGCTGCTGCGCGCGCTCAATGCCTGATGGAACATCTGCTTCGCCGATCCGGCGCACTCCCTGCACCATGCAGGTCGCTTTCGGCAGTGACAGCTGCATACAGTTGAGCCGCTTTTCAAAAATGGTCGCCGCCGGGCTATTGCGGGCTCGATCCACGCCTACAAGCTCGAGAGCACTGCGGGTTTTCTGCACGGCCAGCTCCGTATTACCAGCCAGGTATTCGGCGAGCCCGCTGCCGCTGAGCAGCCATGACAGTGCTTCCACGTCCAACCTCTTGTGCGACTTATAGAGCCGTATACCGGACTCGAACAGCTCCCGGGCTCTCCCGGCATCCATGGACAGAAGCGCCAGTTCTCCGCCGACCAGATACAGATTCAGTCTGAGATAGTGCTCCTTTGGTAACGCAACCGCAGCTTCAGCCTTCGCAAAGACCTCTCGAGCCTCATCGAATAATCCCGTTGCCAGCAGATGCAGTGCATAGTTGCTCATCATGAGAAAGAGATAGGGATGGTCGCCGCCTGTAATTCTGTCCAGTTCCAGCACTGCGCGTCGACTGTGCTCAAGGCCAGCCTCGTAGTTGCCGAGACGCCACTCAAGCTGACTCATGTTGTGGTACTGGAAGACGTGTTCCTGAGTTGTTACCTCGCCGAGGTCTTCGAAGACGGCAATGCTCCGGCGGACCAGGTCAAGCGCCGCCACATACTCTCCTTTGCTTCTCGCAACAAAGGACAGGTTACCGAGTCCCACCGCCAGCAACCCCTTCAGCTGGGCATTTCTCGGGTTGCCGTTGGCCGCGATTGCCCGACGGATGAAGGTCTCTGCTTCATCGAGCCGGCCGGCTTCCAGCAGATACAGTCCGTAGTTGTGGAGAATTCCGACGTTGATGAACTCGGGAAGCCCGCTGACCTGCTCACGCAGCGCAACGGCTTCCTCGATATAGGCGCCAGCTGATTCGGGATCGAGTTCCCGTGCCAGCACGAACTGGAGATTCAGAAGGTAGGGCCGGGACGGAGACAGCCCGTCAATGCAGCACTCAGCCAGCCGCTCAGCCATGCGAACGACCCTCTCCCCTTCCTTGTATCTGCCGCTGTCCAGCTGAGCCAGTCCGATCGCATTGAGCATCCTCATCTGCTCTTCGGGATCGTCGGCGAATCTCGACTGAATCTCATCGGGCAGCAGCGCCAGAAGTTCCATCACGGTCAGATCCACCCCGCCTGCAATCGAAGACTGCACGCCACTGCTGGGCGACAGCAGCACATCGAAGAGAAACTCATTGGCCCGTGCTGCTCTGTCACGCTCGACGCGAGCCACGGACAGCTGCTGCAGCGCGATTAGCGTTGTACCCATCAACACCAGCCCGACAGCCACCGCAGCAGACACACCAACGCGGTGACGCCTGACGAACTTCGCTGCCCGGTAGCGCCAGGAGTTCGGTCTCGCAAGAACCGGCAGGCCTTCGAGGTATCGGCGGAGGTCTTCTGAGAGTTCATGCGCGCTCTGATAACGGCGGGCAACTTCCTTTTCCAGCGCTTTCGCGAGAATACTTTCCAGATCCTCCGAAAAGGCGCCTGACCAGGAACCGGTCGAAGCAACCCACCGCTGAGCGAGCCGGGGTGCAGTGACACGGGTCGCCAGCTCAACCACTTCTGCTGGTCGTGCAGAACGGACATCGTGTGGTGGTGCGCCGGTCAGAAGGGAAAACAGCAGCACACCCAGAGAATAGACATCGCTGGCAGTGGTGACAGACTCACCCAGCAGCTGTTCCGGACTGGCAAAGTCGGGAGTGAAGGCTGCATGGCCCACCCGGGTCTGATTTCCGCCGTCGGTCGTGAGCTGCTTGGCAATACCGAAATCCAGCAGTTTGATCCGGCCGGAGGCATCTACCAGCACGTTGCCGGGCTTGATGTCACGATGGACGATCAGCCGGGAATGCGCGTACTGAACGGCATCACAGACGGTGCGGAACAGTCTGAGCACCTCCGGCAGCGACAGCGCCTTCGATCTGCAGTACTCGTCGATCGGCTGCCCGTCAACCAGCTCGAGCACGAAATAGGGTGCGCCTTCCGGTGTCGTGCCTCCCGCATACAGCGCGGCAATATTGGGGTGCTTCAACCGGGCCAGCAGCGCTCGCTCAGACTCGAACCTCTGGCGAATATCTTCACTCAGGGCAATCGGGCGGGTGAGCTTGAGCGCCACATCATGATCGAAGCCGGCAGACTGGTTGCGCGCCCGGTAAACGTCTCCCATCCCACCTGTACCGATCCGCTCCAGCAGTTCGTAGCCGTCAATGGTGGTCCCGGTGCGATCCGCGATTCCCATCGACACGTCCAGAGCCACACCTAACCCGAACCGGGTACGCAGAAACTTCGCCCGTTCTCCACTGCTCTTAGCGACCGGGGAGGAGAAGGCACGATCGCTTTCATAGAGATCACGTACCGCTTCAATCAGCTCCGGGTCGTCACCGCATGCTGCGAGAAAAACACTCCAGTCTGCCTGTTCATCACGATCCAGCACCGCGGTGAAAACCGCGAAAGCGCGCTGCACAGGGCTGTTCGGACTGCTCACCTATCCACCTAATCCACCTATCCACCTATCCACCTACCCACATAACTACTCCCCCCGTTACTCCTACCCTCCCCGGAGAGAGATCGTATCGATCAGATGCGAACGATCATATACCGGCACTCCCGTGATGCGGCTTGCCCCGCTGCGCTGGCACTTCCAAGTCCGTTGCCGGCATAATCGACCGCTTTCACGCAGAGCGGCCCTCCCATGACCACAGATTCCAAACATACCATCGCCATTCTCGGCGGCACCGGCGACCTCGGCACAGGTCTCGCCATCCGCTGGTCCAGGGCCGGACATCGCATCGTGATCGGCTCCCGTACCCTCGAGAAGGCTACCAATGCTGTGGCTGAACTGAAAAAGATCAGTCCGGACACGCCGGCGGTACCCATGGAAAACGCCGCTGCAGCCGCAGCAGGTGACATTGTGGTGCTTACCGTGCCGGCCGAGCATCAGCTCTCCACTCTCGAAGGTGTTCGGGCTGGGCTGCAGGGAAAGATCCTGATCGATGTGACCGTGCCCCTGGTGCCGCCGAAGGTGGGCACCGTGCAGCTGCCCCCCGAAGGCTCCGCCGGCAAACGCGCCCAGGAACTGCTCGGCGATGAGGTCATGGTCGTGTCAGCCTTTCAGAACATCGCCGCTCATCTGCTCCAGCAGGATGTAAAAATCGAATGCGATGTACTGGTCGCAGGCAACAAAAAGGAAGCGCGCCAGACGGTGATCGATCTGATCACCCAGGCCGGAATGACCGGCTGGCATGCGGGACCCATCGCCAATGCCGCAGCGGCAGAAGCACTGACCTCAATTCTGATTCACATCAACCGGCAGGGAGTGATCTCCCATGCGGGAATCAAGATCGTGGGGCAGGCCGATCACTAGAAAACTGCAGATTAAACCTCCACCACAAGCCACCAGGTCATAAATCCCGATGAGCACCGTACAGGTTATTCCAGTTCCCGGGATCCCTCTGGTTCGCGAAGGCGACGATCTGGCCGCCCTCATTCTTGATGCACTGAATACATCCGGTCAGTCGCTGCACAGCGGCGACATCCTGTGCATCGCGCAGAAGATCGTCTCCAAATCCGAAGGCCGTCTGGTGCTGCTGGAAAGCGTGAGCCCCAGCGCCGCAGCCATCGAGCTCGCCCGGGAGACAGACAAGGACCCCCGCATGGTGGAGCTGGTACTGTCCGAGTCTTCCGAGGTGGTGCGCAAGAAACCGGGCGTGCTGATAACCCGTCATAGACTGGGTCTGGTGGGTGCCAACGCCGGCATCGATCAATCCAATGTCGCTCACGACGACGGTGAAATGGCGCTGCTGCTGCCTGTCGATCCGGATGCTTCCGCGGCCCGGCTGTGTCGGGAAATCAGAGAGCGCTGCAGCGTCGATATCGGCGTGATCATCACCGACAGCGCTAACCGCCCCTGGCGTCTCGGCACCGTGGGGATCGCCATCGGCAGCGCCGGATTCAATGTGCTCGATGATCAGCGTGGCGGCCACGACATGTTCGGACGCGAGCTGAAAGTCACCCTCATCAACCGTGCAGACACCATCGCCACCGCTGCCCTGCTGGTCATGGGGGAAACCATCGAAAAAATCCCCGCCGCCATCGTTCGCGGGGTACCCCGGCAGTTGCCGGGTCCGAACCAGTCCCAGCGGTCGAAAGCCCTGGTGCGCCCCCTCGAGGAAGATCTGTTCCGCTGATGGTCGACTACCTCGTCATCACCGGCGGTATCGGAGGCGCCAAACTCGCCCTTGGGCTGTCCAGAACCCTCGCACCGGCTGAAGTCGCGTTTGTGGTCAACACCGGCGATGACTTCGAGCATCTGGGGCTGCGTATCAGTCCGGATATCGACACCCTCGTTTATACCCTGGCCGGGCTTGCCAATACCGCCCTGGGCTGGGGCCGGCAGGACGAATCCTGGCAGTTCATGGATACCCTCGAAGTACTCGGCGGAGAAACCTGGTTCCGGCTCGGGGATCGCGATCTGGCGCTGCACGTTCGGCGCACCGCCCTGCTCGATTCGGGCCTGTCCCTCACCCGGGCCACCCGCATTCTCGGCCAGGCCCTCGGCGTGCAGCACAGGATATTGCCCATGTCCGACGACCCGGTCAGCACCTGTGTGATCACGACCGACGGGCCACTGGCGTTCCAGCACTATTTTGTCCGTGATCGCTGCGCGCCTGCGGTCACCGGGTTTGAGTTTCAGGGGCTCGCCAGCGCGGCTGCGAATCCGCAGATGATTTCGCTGCTCGATGACCTGAAAGGCATCATCATCTGTCCCTCCAACCCTTTCGTCTCTGTGGATCCTCTGCTGTCCCTGCCCGGGGTGAAGGACGCGCTGCGGCATTGTGCCGCACCCGTGGTCGCGGTTTCCCCTATTATCGCGGGCTCTGCGATCAAGGGGCCCACCGCAAAAATGATGCAGGAACTCGGCTTTCCAGCAACCGCCGCCCAGGTGGCAGCCCATTATGGCGATCTGCTCGATGGTTTCATCGTGGACAACGCAGACGCTGATCTGGTGGGGCACCTCGAGGTGCCAACTGTCGCCACTGCCACGCTCATGGTAACGTTGGCGGACCGGGACGCTCTGGCCCGGACCACCCTGGAATTCATAGCGGCGCTCTGAGCAGACGGGCCCATCGATCCGACACCGGAGCAGTAACCGGAGTGACACAGATCAACCAGACAGGCATCTGGGCCGTTGTCCCCCTGAAGTCCCTCGATCGGGCCAAGCAGCGGCTGGCCGCACGTCTGAATGACGAGGAACGCCGGGACCTGATGCTGGCAATGGCCCGGGATGTTCTGGGCGCACTGTGTCAGTCGACCAGACTGGCTGGCATTCTCATCGTATCGAGGACGACCGAAGCCGATGCTCTGGCGCGCGCTTTTGCGACCGAACGCTTCACCGAGAGCCCGACTGCCGACCTGCCCGGCGCGCTCACCCAGGCCAGCGCCCATCTGCGCGAACATTTCGGCGCTTCCGGCGTCATGATCGTGCCCGCCGACATGCCCCTGCTGGACGCATCGGAAATCGACGCTGTACTGGACCAGCATCGCCAGGTGACCGTGATACCCGATGCGGAAAATGTCGGTACCAACGCTCTGGTGCTGAGCCCGCCGGACGCCATCGACTTCATTTTCGACGGCCGCAGTTTCCGGCCGCATGTAGACGCCGCCTTCGCCCGGGGCATCACCCCCCGGATCGCCAAGCCGGCCAGCTTCACCCTGGACATCGATACCGAGGCCGACCTGCTGAGCCTGCTCGAACAGGGTCCGAACAGCCAGGCCGGCACCTATCTCATCCGCTCCGGAATCGCAGAACGATTGACCGGCAGCAGGGTCGGAACATCCAGGCGTAAAACACTCAGTGATGCGGATACCAGGAGAGTTCAGTGACACAACAGACACAGCTGCTAGACAGACTGCGCAGCCAGCACCGCAACGGCCAGTTGCCGGAAGCCTCCGATGCCCTCGCATTGGCCGGGATCGGTGATACCGCCGCCCTCGCCTGTCTCGCAGCCGAACTGCGGGATCAGGGCTTCGCCAACCTGGTCACTTACTCGAAGAAGGTCTTCATTCCCCTCACCCATCTGTGCCGGGATGTCTGCCACTACTGCACCTTCGCTCAGGTGCCACGCAAGGTGCAGGCACCCTACCAGAGCATCGAGCAGGTACTCGAGACCGCACGCCAGGGCGCCGCGCTCGGCTGCAAGGAAGCCCTGTTTACCCTCGGTGAAAAACCGGAACTGCGCTACAAGGCGGCCCGGGAAGCGCTGGCTGAGATGGGCTTCGAATCCACCCTCGACTATCTGCTGCATGCAGCAAAACGGGTCCATGAGGAAACCGGGCTGCTGCCGCACCTGAACCCGGGCACCATGACCCCGGAGGAACTGATGCGCCTGCGCCCGCTGTCACCTTCGATGGGCATCATGCTGGAGTCCGCTTCCGAGCGCCTGTGCGAAAAAGGCATGCCGCACTATGGTTCTCCGGACAAAGTCCCTGCAGTGCGGCTGCAGACTCTGGCGGATGCCGGCAGGGCAAAAATTCCCTTCACCACCGGCATTCTCATCGGCATCGGCGAAACCCGCGTCGAGCGCATCGAATCCCTGCTGGCCATTCGCGACATTCACGCGCAATACGGCCATGTGCAGGAAATCATCGTGCAGAATTTCCGTGCCAAGCCGGAAACCAAGATGGCCAGTGCACCCGAGCCCGATCTCAACGAACTGCTCTGGACGATCGCGGCCGCGCGCATCCTGTTCGGACCCCATATGAGCATCCAGGCACCGCCGAACCTGAGCCCCGGCGTGCTGCCCCGGATCATCGCCGCCGGTATCAACGACTGGGGTGGTGTGTCGCCGCTGACCCCGGACTTCGTGAACCCCGAAGCGCCCTGGCCGCACCTCGACGATCTCGCCGCTCAGACCCGCAGCGCCGGCAAGCATCTGCTCGAGCGCCTGACCATCTATCCACGCTATGCCCAGGATCTCGACACCTGGGCGGATGCGGGCCTGCACGAGCAGATCCTCGCTCTCACCGATGCGGACGGCTATCCGCGCACCGATGACTGGAGTCCAGGCGAGCAGATGGAACCACCGGCAGACGATCTGCGCGCAATCCGCACCATGCCCGCGCAGGTATCGAAGGACATCGCTGCAATTCTCAAGAAGGCAGAATCTGCAACCCTACTGGAAGATGCGGAAATTCAGCGGCTCTTCGAAGCCCGCGGCGATGATTTTTCCGCGGTCGTGCAGGCGGCTGACCGGCTGCGCGCCCGGATCAACGGCGACACAGTGACCTTTGTGGTCAACCGCAACATCAATTACACCAACATCTGCTATTTCAAATGCCAGTTCTGCGCCTTCTCCAAAGGCAAGCTCTCTGAGAATCTGCGCGGCAAACCTTACGATCTTTCCCATGAGGAGATTCAACGCCGCACCCGGGAAGGCTGGATGCGGGGCGCCACCGAAGTCTGCATGCAGGGCGGGATCCATCCGGACTACACGGGCGACACCTACGTGGACATTCTCCGCGCGGTGAAGGAAGCCGTGCCTGACATGCACATCCACGCCTTTTCTCCACTGGAAGTCTGGCAGGGTGCGGCCACCCTGGGGCTGGATCTCAACACCTACCTGAAACGTCTCAAGGAAGCCGGCCTCGGCACCCTGCCGGGAACCGCCGCCGAGATACTTGACGACGAAGTACGCCAGATCATCTGCGCAGACAAGATCAACACCCAGCAGTGGCTCGATGTGATGCGCGCATCCCACAGCGAGGGATTCCGCACCACGGCCACCATCATGTACGGCCATGTCGAACGACCCTGGCACTGGGCGCGTCACCTGCGTCGCATCCGCGATCTGCAGCGGGAAACGGGCGGTTTCACCGAATTCGTACCACTGCCTTTCGTGCACATGGAAGCCCCCATGTATCTCAAGGGGAAGGCACGCAAAGGTCCGACCTTCCGCGAAGCCGTGCTCATGCATTCGGTGGCGCGGCTCACGCTGCACCCCTATATCACCAACATCCAGTCGAGCTGGGTGAAGATGGGGCACAAGGGTGTCGTTGCCACTCTCCAGGCCGGCTGCAACGATCTCGGTGGAACCCTGATGAATGAAAGCATCAGCCGTGCCGCAGGCACCACGCATGGTCAGGAGACCTCACCAGAAGGCATGGATGAACTGATCCGCAGCGCCGGAAGGACTCCCCATCAGCGCAATACCCTCTATGGCGAGGTGAGCGAAGAACGGGTGGCTGCAGGTCGGGCGGGTATCGAACTGCTGGAGATCATCAATACTCCGGCCCGCAAATACGCGCGGGATCGCGGCGCGAAGCGCACGCTCGAACGGCCGGGACTGGTTCAGGCAGCACCGCTGGACTGATTCAGACACTTCCCGCCCTGGCAGCACACACAGGAAATGCATACGAAGTGAGCCAACGCACCGCGCACGTGGCCTCCTATTACGCCGACACCCGTAACGACACGGCCGATCGCCCGATTCTCACCGAGGCAATCGAAGCAGACGTCTGCATCGTCGGTGCCGGCTTCAGCGGGGTATCCGCGGCGCTGCATCTGGCGGAATCCGGATTCAAGGTTGTGATTCTGGAAGCGGCCCGGGCCGGATTCGGCGCGTCGGGACGCAACGGCGGTCAACTGGTGAACAGCTACAGCAGAGACATCGACACCATCGAGCGTCGCTATGGCAAGACCGAGGCTCAGGCCTTCGGGGCCATGGCTTTCGAAGGGGCGAACATCATTCGCGAGCGGATCGAGCGCTACGACATCCAGTGCGCCTATCGGCCCGGCGGCATATTCGCAGCCCTGAACGCCAAACAGCTGCGCGGTCTCGCCGAGCAGAAGGCCCTGTGGGAGCGTTTCGGCAACGACCAGCTCGAACTGCTCGATGCCCGCGGTATTCGTGAACACATTCAGTCAGACATCTACACTGGCGGCCTGCTCGATCACAGCGGCGGACACCTGCACCCCTTGAACCTGCTGCTCGGCCAACTGGCCGCTTTCGAATCTCTTGGTGGACGACTGTTCGAAGATTCGGCAGCTACGGGCCTGGAGCGCGCTGACCCCGCTGTGGTGAAAACCGCTCGGGGTCAGGTCACCGCACGCTATGTGCTGCTGGCCGGCAACGCTTACATGGGTGGCCTGATTCCCGAACTGGCCTCCACCACCATGCCCTGCGGTACCCAGATCGCCGTGACCGAGCCACTACCGGAGCCGACAGCCCGGGCACTCCTCACCCACGGCCACTGTGTGGAGGACTGCAACTACAAGCTCGACTACTACCGGATGACCGAGGACAACCGGCTGCTGTACGGCGGCGGTGTGACTTACGGCGGCGGAGATCCGGCGTCCATAGAGCGCTTCATCCGCGGCAGACTGGAAAGGACCTTCCCGCAGCTTGCCGGCGTGAAGTTCGACTACACCTGGGGCGGCGACTTTCTGCTGACTTTGAGCCGCCTGCCTCAGTTCGGACGTCTGCGCCCGAACATCTTTTACACCCAGGGTTACAGCGGCCATGGTGTCACCACGACCCATCTGGCCGGTCGCCTGGTCGGCGAGGCAATTCGTGGTCAGGCCGAAAGATTCGATGTGTTCGCCCGCCTGAGTCATCTGCCCTTTCCGGGCGGACGCCTGTTCCGTACGCCTTATACCGCGCTGGGCGCGCTCTATTACGGACTGCGGGACAGACTCGGCGTGTAGCCGCTGCCCGGGGTCTCAGCCCTTGCGGATGGCTTTCCCAAAGGCTTCGAACAGCCGCACCGCAGCCGGATTCTGGTCGTAACGCCACTCGGGGTGCCATTGCACTCCGAGCACCCACTGCCCGGGCAGCGAAACGGCTTCCACCAGCCCGTCTTCTGCACTGGCCTCGACCGCCAGCCCCCGGCCCAGAGTTGCGATACCCTGGGCGTGCAGTGAGTTCACCTGCAGCGGCCCGGCTCCCAGAATTCCGGCCAGCACCCCGCCGGGGGTCAGTTCCACAGGATGCGCAGGCTCGTACTGCAGTTCCCGCGGTGCGGTTTTGTCCTCCCGGTGATCCATGAAGCCGGGAACGTCCTGCACATTCGGATGCAGGGTACCGCCCAGAGCCACATTCAGTTCCTGCAGACCGCGGCACACGGCCAGCAGTGGCATCTTCCTTGCCAGGACTCTTTCGATCAGCGCAAACACCGTCGTATCCCGCTGTTCATCGAGGGACATTTCACTCTTCCGACCCGTGTACCAGTCCGGGTGAATGTTGCTCGCAGAGCCGGGCAGGAAAACACCCTGGGCCATGTCCAGGAGTGCATCGAGGTCATAGTGGGCTTCGAAGGAATCCATTTCGTGGCCATGACCCAGAGCGGGTAACAGCAGGACCATGCAGTCCGCACCGTGCACTACGGCATCGAGGTACTTTTCACCCACACAATGGAAGGGGCCGCCACCCGGGATCGGTTTCACATCGCAGGGCACCAGGACCAGGGGCTTGCTCATGGGTTCAGACTCACCAGTTTCATGCTTGCGTTTCCGGGTGACCGTGACGGGCACGGAAATACCGGGCCAAGCATAGCGTCTGACCCGGCACAAAACAGCGCATCCTCACTCACTCTGCCGTGATACCGGTCCGGGCAGAAATCGATGCCGCACGCACCGCGAGCAGCAGCGGCAGAATGATGGCCACAAAGATCAACCCGGTCGTGCCGGCGAGCAGGTACAGCGTGGTAGACATGCCCCACAGATCGAATCCATAACCCACCAGCGGCCCCGTGAGCAGGAATGCGCCCCGGAACCCGAAGCTGGTCAGCGAGTTTGCAGTTGCCCGGAACGAACTCGGCACCCGGGAATTGAGCGCATCCTTGAGCACCACGAAACCGACTCCCCGGCTCACGAAAAAGGTGAGGCTCGCCAGATAGGCACCGATGGTTCCGAAAAGATCCATGCCCAGGTATCCCAGAGCGGGGGCAATGCCGATAAACAGCAGCACCCCGTTCGTGCCAAAGCGCGCTTCGAGGGCGTGTGCATAGCGACCCGACAGTGCGGCAACCACACTGAGCACGGCCCAGAGATAACCAAAATGTTGCAAGCCGATGCCCTGCAGTTCCCACAGTTTCTGCAGGAGCCATACCGCGTAAAACGTCGTCAGGCTCCATATGGAAAGGGCCAGCACAGACAGGCGCAGCACGGCGGAATCCCGCATCAGGTGGGTGCAGATGCGCCGCATGTTGTCCAGATGACCACTGCTGAGCAGACGCTCAGCCGGAGGCTCCACGAGACGCAGCGCCAGCATCAGCGGAATCCAGCCGATCACCGCCTGCACATAGACGACGGCTTCCATAGAACTCATGAGCATGAGTCCGCTGCAGACCAGTGCGGCCAGCGCTTCCGAAAGTGTGCGGGCAGAATACAGGCGACCGACAATCTGCCGCTGAGCCTGATCCCCCCGGCCCAGCGCGAGTTCCGTGTCGTAAAGCAGCGCGATGTCCGCGCCCGAGATCAGACTGTGGCTGATCCCCAGCGCGAATTCGAACAGCGCAAGGCCCCAGAAACCTTCCGCTCCGATCAGCACTGTGTGACCGACCCCTGCAAAGACCGCACCGAGAATGAGCGTCCAGCGCCGTCCGAACAGGTCGGCAACGTAACCCGAGGGTACTTCGGTGATGAGCACGACCGCGCCGAACAGAGCCTGCAGGGTGAATACCTCCTGCATGGACAGGCCTTTGCTCTGAAAGAACGGCACCGCAATGGGCATGATCACCAGGAAAACCTGAAAGAAACCCAGCATCAGAGTGCGGGTCAGATTCCGGGTGAGTTGTTCTGGGCTGTATGTTTGTTCCATCTCTGCAACTTCCGACTGGCAATCAGGCCCCTGAAACGAAAAACCCCGAAGGCTTTCGGCTCTTCGGGGTTTTTTGTCTGCTCTGCTGTTAACTGAGCTATCGTGCTTTACCCGCTCGAGCCACCTCTGTCAGTGAGGATGACGAACACATCTGCCGGAATCGCCAGATAGTCCCCTGCGCCTGCCGGCATCTGCATCACAGACAGACACACACAGGACCACCGCCGCTTCTGCGCCGACTTCCCGGAAGTGTGATGTAGTGCCTGCGGCCGATTCATGGTGCGCGCTCGAACGTCTCGAATTAAACAGGGCGGCTATGCTGCACCCGGCTTTGCATTGAGTCAACCGATCCCGGCTGATAACTCCGTGTGCGGCAGAGGTCCTCCGACAGGCGGCCAGTGCGGGGGTTGTGTATCGCGGGCCATCGTCATCGAATAGGCAGATCGACAGCAAACTGGCACTATCTGCACAACCGGCAACGACCGCGGGCCTGAGGAATTCCTGAACCATGACCCTGAAGATCGGACTCATCGGCTGCGGCCACATTGCGAAATTCCATGCCCGCAACATCCGGGATGCGATCGGCCGCCATGGGATCGACTGCCGCTACGAAGCCGTCTGCGATCGGAGCGAGGATCGCGCGAAGGCCTTTGCCGAGATCGGCGGCTGCAGCCTCGCAACCACCCAGGCCGAGGTGGTGATCGATCGCTGTGACATCGTCTACGTATGCGCCGAAACCTCGGAACACCCGGCGCTGGTCGAGATGGCTGCAGCAGCAGGTCGGCACCTTTTCTGTGAAAAGCCCCTCGCCACCAGTCTGGCTCGGGCGCGGCAGATGACGCGGCAGGTAGACGCTGCCGGTATCGTCCACCAGGTCGGCCTGGTACTGCATTTCAGCCCGGTTTTCACCGTGCTCGCCGACCTCATGAAGGGTGATTTCGGACCACTGCTCAGCGCCCACATGCGCGACGACCAGTTCTTCCCGATCCGTGGCCACTATGGTTCGAGCTGGCGGGCCGACGTAAATCGCGCCGGCGGTGGCACTCTGCTGGAACATTCCATCCACGACGTGGATCTGTTCCGGCGTCTGTTCGGCGAAGTGCGTTCAGTGCAGTGCCATACCCGGGAGACATCAGGGCACAGGGGCATTGAAGACGTCGCCGAAGTGAGCTTCCTGCACGAGGCCGGGCATACCTCCACCCTGAGCAGCATCTGGCACTCGATCGACAGCCGAGCCTCGAGCCGCTTTCTCGAAGTGATCTTCGAACGCGCCCGCTTCACCACCGACCAGGACTATTTCGGCGCCATTACCTGCGAAATCGAAGACCGGCCCTCGGTGACACTCTCCAGCGACGAAGTCCTCGCCCGTTTCATGAGCCTGATGGATCTCAACCCGGCGGACGAGGATCTGCGCAGTCTGGCCGGGATCGGCGATCGGCGATTTCTGGAATGTGCCCTTAGCGGTACGCCGGCCGTGCCGGACTTCCAGACGGCATTGCAGAGCCACGAGATCGTGGATGCCTGCTATCGCAGCGCAGCCGAAGACAGAAGATCCATCGCGCTGCCCTGAGTTGCAGCCGCAGCCGCAGGAGGGCCTGCATGGTCGGACATCACGTGCCCGCAACTGCCGAAACCAGATTCCCCCGCCTGCGCAAACACTATCAAGCACGGCCAGATCCAGGATATTAGGATTCCTGTCGTTGGAGGATCGGAAGCTGCTTCGATGAAAGCTGTTGAGAAGGCGGTCTGGTACATCGAGAACCACTATCGCGAGGAGATCAGCCTCGATGACCTCGCGCGGTTGTCAGGTGTTTCCCGATATCACCTGAGTCGAATATTCTGCTACGCCGTGGGACAGCCGATAAGTCGCTACGTGCGGCTTCGGCGCCTGTCGAGGGCGGCGGAGTCCCTGGCGTCAGGGGAGAGAGACATCCTCAACCTGGCGCTTTCCGTCGGCTACAGCTCCCATGAAGCATTCACCCGCGCCTTCAAAAGTCACTTCCACAAAACCCCTGAACAGGTGCGATCACAGCGTCACACCGATGATCTGGAAATCATGGAGCCCATACTGATGAAATCGACAGAAGCAACGACCCTGGCAGAGCCGCGTTACGAAACGCTCAGCAGAAAGCTGTCAATCGTCGGCATTTCCCGCTACTACCCATTCGAGAAAGTCGCGGAAATCCCGGACCAGTGGCAGTCTTTCGCCCCTTTCATACCGCGTGTCACCAGCGCGGGTAAACCGGCAACCTACGGGATCATCTACAACGGCAGCGACACCAGCTATGACTATCTGAGCGGTGTGGAACTGCCGAAAGGCGCCGACAGTCCGGAGAACCTTGTCCGGCTGGATATCGCACCTCAAACCTATGCCGTTTTCGAGCACAGCGGACACGTCGCAAACGTGCGCGACACCTGCGATGCCATCTGGTCGGATTGGCTGCCCGGATCCAAACAGACCGTTGTTGAAGCACCCTGGTTTGAAAAGTACGGCGACAGCTTCAACCCGCAGACGGGTGAGGGTGGGCTGGAAATCTGGATACCGGTTGCGCGGTGAAACTCACAACTCCAGCAGAGTGTCATAGCGAACCTGTTGCATCAACCGATTGAATCGGCGGCCCAATGCGACCGCCGTGAACCAGACATCCTGGCTGATGGTAACCTGTGCAGATGAGCACCCCGCAGCGCAACAAGGAAAACGCGAAAGCCTTCTACGACCTGATGTTCAATCAGTGCAGACCACGGGAGGCCATCGAGCGATTCGTCGGGGACGAGTACGTTCAGCACAATCCGGAGGTTGCGGATGGCAGGGAGGCTTTCATCGGCTACTTCGAGCGGATGGCCGCCGAGTATCCCGGCAAGCGGGTGGTATTCAAACGGGTGTTTGCGGACGGCAACCATGTCGTTCTCCATTGCCATCAGCAATGGCCTGGAGATCACGACTATGCCGGAATTGACATTTTCCGGTTTGACGACGACGGTCGAATCGTCGAGCACTGGGACGTGCTGCAGATCGTCCCAAAGACATCAAAGAACGACAACACCATGTTTTAGTTTCGCGACCAGTCGGCTGCTTCCGGCCTGCCGGCGCGGGTCGTTGCACGCTATAAGCCCGGCAGGGATCGACCCTGAGCAGCCCCATTTATCGTTCTGTAGTATCGCTTTATCGACAATTCGAAGGAGAAGCTCTTGAGAATTCCAGTCAGCGCCTGCGTTAGCGCAGCAACAGTATTTTCTGCGGTCATCTGCGTTGCAGCCACCGACGCGGAAAAGCTTCTGCAACTGAGAAACTCTGAGTTTCAACAGGAAATCATCGAAGTCGCACCTGGCGTCCATACTGCGGTTGGATTTGGTGTGTCACCTACTTCGATGATCATCGGCACAAGGGGTCTGGTGATAATCGACTCGCAGATCGATTCAGTCACTGCTCAGGCTGTGCTGGCGGAATTCCGCAGGATAACGGACAAGCCAGTCAGCGGCATCATATTAACCCATGGGCACGGTGACCACACAGGCGGGGTGGGCGTTTTCGCCGCCGCCGGAGAGAACGTCCAGATCTGGGCGCGTGAGGGTTTCAATCAGGAGACCCGAACGCTCGATGAAGCAGGACTGACGATTCAGCAGGTGCGTGGCGCACGTCAGGGCGGCTTTCTGCTTAAACCCGACCAGAGGATCAACAACGGCGTTGCTAAAGCTTATTTTCCCAAGCGTGGTGGCGAGGTCTTTGCGGCTGAGGGCACACAGCCGACACACATGCTCAGTCGCCCGCGAGAACGGGTATCACTAGCGGGCGTTGAGCTGGATCTCGTGGCTGCGACTGGAGAAGCCTACGACGAAATCTATATCTGGTACCCCCAGGAAGGTGTGGTGTTTGCGGGAGATAACTTCTACAAGTCATGGCCAAACCTTTACGCCATACGAGGCACGCCATACCGGGACGTTCTGGCCTGGATCAACAGTCTTTCTTCGATGATCGACGAAAACCCGAATCACCTGGTGGGTGGGCATACGCGACCGATCAAAGGCCAGGCGCAGGCCATTGAGACGCTTACCAACTACCGGGATGCGATCAAGTCTGTATTTGACCAGACAATCGACGGGATGAATCGCGGCCTGACGCCCGATGAGCTCGTTGAAAGCGTCAGGCTCCCTGAAAAGTATGCCCAGTTGGACTACCTGAAAGAATACTACGGCAACATCGAATGGAGCGTGCGCGCAATCTTCTCCGGCTATCTGGGCTGGTTCGATGGCAATCCATCCAACCTGTTTCCGCTCTCGAAGAAAGAAGAAGCCTTGAAGATCGCTGCGCTTGCCGGTGGCTCTGACGCCCTGTTCAAGCAGGCTCAAACGTCCCTTCAGGACGACCCGCAGTGGACGGCGCAACTGTGCGATCACCTGCTGGCACTGGATTACAAGGCTGCTGAAGCCAGGCTTCTGAAGGCAGATGCCCTGGAACGATTGGGGCGCGATCTTCTCACTGCGACCGGCCGCAACTACTACTTTACGGTTGCCAGGCAGCTTCGTGACTCGGTGCCGGAACCATAATTTGGAATGACCGTAGTAGCTGGCCCAGAACTGCCAGTGATGCTGCCTCAGTCGTCTTCTGCCAAGTGCTCGGAGCCAATCTTCAATCTTCTTTGGTTTGCGATACTCCAGTTTCGATTGTCCGGCGAGGTTGCGGCTCGATGAAAAAGCACGAAACCAGGGCGCTGGACTCGCGCACCTGGCCAGCTTTCGCACGGCTGGTCGAAGCGAATAAAGGTGTCCGGGGGAATGCTGGTGCATGTGGTATCACGCGAAGAGCCAAAGCGCGGAGGACACCCCGGCGATAAGGCGGAAGGCGAAGGAATGCCTCGTCCGGGAAGGGTGGGCGCATCGAGGGATACCCGGAAGACATCGAGGGTCGCAATGCCTCGCCAGCATTTCTGTTCAATGGCGCCCTGTCCACCTTCGAGCATCCTGGCTTCAAGCGGTCGCGGATGATCGGAAAGCGCAAATGGGTGGTAACCCGAACTGTACGGTGATCCGCGGCCGATCTCCCCCGACGAAACGATTTTTGCCACTTAAGGGGTCGGATTGGCGCGTGGCGGCAATCCATTGCAGTGCATGGGGACACTGTTGATTGTGCCGCTTCCGACTACCTCTTAGCTCGTCCCTCCTCGCTTCGCCTCGTAAGCCGATTGAAGTACCTGTGCAACTGTCCGGCCTTTAAGTTTTGTACGTTTACCCAAATGCTCCACTCGGAGTTCTTTCATGAACTGCTCCCACATTTTCGGTCCACCTTCTTCCAGCAGCTGCGCACGAATGCTGAGCTCCTTCGACGCAGGGAAGTATCGGCGGCCCCAGGCGCCGAGGAGAGCCAGCACAGGAACCAGTGCGATCGACTTCTCTGTCAGACTATAAATGCTCTTCTGTTTGTGCGACGGGTCGTCGGATTTCGTCAGCATGCCGTTGTCTACCAGCATCTTCAGCCGCTCAGAGAGAATGTTCGACGATATCCCCTCCATCGACTGGTTGAGCAGTTCCCTGAAATGGCGCTTCCGCCCGAAAATCATGTCTCTCAATATGACGAGACTCCACCGATCGCCGATGATTTCAAGCGACAGGTTGATGGGGCAGCGCGATCTGTGCGGGGTTGTCATGGATATTGGTGAACCGGAAACTTGACAGCGATTCTATCCTGGTAGTATTGATTCGCAACCAGTTGCGTATCAGGATCAGTATAGGGGCGAACTATGAAACAGCAGGTGTTATTTGTACAGGGAGGCGGTGAGGGTGCGTATGCTGAAGACCAGGCACTGGCTGACTATCTGGGCGATGCTCTCCGCGAAGTCGCGGACGTCCACTATCCGAAATTTCCGGGTTTGGAATCTGTCGACTACCACCTGTGGCGGTCGAAGGCGGTTGACGCTCTCAAAGATACAGGTGATGAAGCAATTATCGTCGCGCACTCCTTAGGCGGAGCGGCGTTACTCAAGATGCTCTCTGAAGACAAACCGGCTCACAACATCAGGGCGCTGTTCCTCGTCGCAATGCCTTACAAATGCGCCGATGGGGAGTGGGGTGGCGACGATTTCGCCCTCGCCAATGATTTTGCGCAACACCTGCCAGCCATTCAGCACCTGACGCTCTATCACAGCCAGGATGACGAATGGGTACCGTTCAACCACCTGCACCAGTATGCGCAGAAATGGCCTGAAGCGACCACTGTGTCACTCGCCGGCCGAGGCCATTCGTTCATGAAGGTGGAGTTCACCGAGTTGGTTGAGGCGATCCAGTCATGCATTGATGGCCCATCATCGCAAACAGCACCGGCACCGCACTAAAGCACTAGCAACGGATACCGGCCAGTAGCCCCGCATTGCGGGATGAGGTGCGCATGGACTTTTGCCCGTTGAGCGCGGCACTACTGTCCGGGATAGGGCGTTCCATCTTTGTGGACAAAACGGCCATCGGCATTGGCGCTCATCATATCGATGTCTGAACAGGTCGTGAGATCCTGGGGCTGGCGCGAGCCAATTTCGGGATAAACAGCCACCGCACTGCCCCGATTGATCATGTGATGTCCGTTTCCGGAACCTTTCACAAACGCGGCACAATCACCGGATGTCAGTGTAGTCTCTTCATCGTCCTCGACCAGCGTCAGCTCACCTTCCAGCACATATACAAACTCGTCTTCATGCGAGTGCCAATGGCGCTGGCTCGACCAGTGGCCTGGTGGCAATGACATCAGATTGATCCCAAAATCCGTGGGCCCTCCCGCATCACCCAATCGCTGTCGAATACGTTTGGCCGATACCACTTGTGGTCAGAGCAGTTCGACAAAGTCAGCCTGCTACAGGCCCAGCAGCGCGCGATTCAATGCCGCATCACCACCCGCCCCTGCAGAAGTCGCAGCAAAATCATCAAAGGCCCGCTCCGTAACCCGGATGATGTGATCGGCGATGAAGGCGGCCCCTTCCCGCGCGCCGTCCTCCTGATGCTTCAGACAGCACTCCCACTCGAGCACGGCCCAGCCGGGGAAGTCGTACGCCGCGAGTTTCGAGAAGATGGCGCGGAAGTCGATCTGGCCATCACCCAGCGAACGGAACCGCCCGGGTCGATCGATCCAGTCCTGGTAACCGCCATACACGCCGCAGCGGCCGTCCGGGCGAAACTCTGCGTCCTTGACGTGAAACATCTTTATGCGGTCGTGGTAGTGATCGATAAAGGCCAGATAGTCGAGCTGCTGCAGCAGAAAGTGACTCGGGTCGTAGAGGATGCCGGCGCGTGGATGATTGTCGACCGCCTCGAGAAATCGCTCGAAGGTCACACCGTCGTGCAGATCTTCACCTGGGTGCAGTTCGAAACAGCAGTCCACGCCGGCCTCGTCGAACACATCCAGTATCGGCCGCCAGCGCCTGGCCAGTTCCGCAAAGCCGGTGTCCACCAGGCCGGGCGGCCGCTGGGGCCAGGGATAGAGCATCGGCCAGAGCAGCGCGCCTGAAAACGCCGCCTGTGCGGTCAGGCCGAGTCGACCGCTCGCGCGCGCGGCCAGCTTCACCTGCTCGGTCGCCCATCGGGTCCGCGCGGCCGGATCACCGTGCACCGGTGGCGGTGCGAACGCATCAAACATCCTGTCATAAGCCGGATGCACGGCAACCAGCTGACCTTCCAGATGCGTGGACAGTTCGGTTATCTCGACTCCGCAATCTGCCACCCGGCCCTTGAGCTCATCGCAATAGGTCTGACTGGTGGCGGCCAGGGCGACGTCGATAAAGGCCGGATTGCCGATCGGCACCTGAATGCCCGCAAAGCCCAGTCCGGCCGCCCA
This sequence comes from Pseudomonadales bacterium, assembly GCA_041395945.1. Lineage (NCBI taxonomy): Bacteria > Pseudomonadati > Pseudomonadota > Gammaproteobacteria > Pseudomonadales > Pseudomonadales bacterium. The sequence goes on along the minus strand of JAWKZN010000001.1, from coordinate 207,717 downwards.
GCGGGCCATGGCTTCCAGGTTGTTGAAGGGTTCGTCATCCGCCATGAACTGGGCGAGAAAAATGGCGGGGCCGCGCAGGGTTTTCATAGTTCAGTCATCCATTCCACTCGTGATCCATCGCGCTGGTCGGCCTGCCGCACATCCTGATGGAGCGGCAGCCAGTCTCCGTTTGCCGAACTGCTGGCGACGGCGGTTTCAATAAACTGCAAGCTGCGTACTCCATCCTCGACTCCGGGGTAGTCCCGCTCGGGACTTGCTCCCCGCTCGACGCGCAACACGTCCTGGGCGAAATTCCGGTACAGGGCCGCAAAAGCTTCCAGGTAACCTTCAGGATGTCCGGCAGGGAGTCGGGTAACAGCGCTGCCAGCCGGGGAACCGCCCGGTCCTCCGGTGCGCAGAGTCTGCATCGAATGATCCGGCCAGCGCAGGGTCAGGGAGTTCGGCTCCATCTGGCTCCAGGCAAGCGCCCCTTTGTCACCGTAAACACGCAGGCGCAGATTGTTCTCTTCCCCGACGGCTATCTGAGAAGCCATCAGCACACCCTTCGCGCCGTTGTCGAAGCGCAGCAGCACGGTGCCATCATCATCCAGCCGTCGACCGGGTACGAAGGTACTGAGATCGGCGCACAGGGAGCCGACGACACAGCCGCTGACAAACTCCAGCAGGTGCTGCGCATGGCTGCCGATGTCCCCGAAACACCCCGCAGCACCCGAGCGCTCCGGATCCGTGCGCCACTCGGCCTGTCGATTACCCCGGGATTCCACATCCTCTGCCAGCCAGCCCTGAAAGTACTCACACACCACCTTACGGATGCTGCCAAGACGACCCGCCTGGATGAGCGCGCGGGCCTCCCGCACCATCGGGTAGCCACTGTAGTTGTAGGTCAGGGCAAAGAGCCGGTCCGTCTTAACTAGACGCTCCCGCAACGCCAGGGCGTCCGCCAGCCGGTGGGTGACGGGCTTGTCGCAGACCACATGCAGTCCCGCATCCAATGCCGCATGCGCGATCGGCGCGTGCAGATGGTTGGGTGTGGCGATCGTGACAAAATCGATGCGCTCTGCCGGGGGCAGCGTCGCCTGGGCAGCAAACATCGTCTGGTAGTCCGGATAGCAGCGCTCCGCAGGCAGACCGTACAGCCCGGTCCCGGAACGGATCGACCGCTGCGCGTCATTCGAAAACGCACCAGCCACCAGAGTTATGTGGCCATCGAGTTCAGCCGCCATCCGGTGCACGGGTCCGATAAAAGCGCCTTCCCCGCCACCGACGAGGGCCATCCGCACTTTACGGCGGGCTATCGATTCAGGCACCGCATCCATCCCTCATCCCGATGGTACGATACCTTATCGGGAGGACCCAATGAGCACAATCAACGTCGGACTGATCGGCGCCGGCCAGATCGCCGCACTGACTGCAAAGGACTTCGGCCGGCACCCGCAGTCGCGCATTCTTGCGGTGGCAGATGTGAATCGCGAGCGGGCTTCTGCACTGGCAAGCCAGGTAGGCGCAGAAGCGGCATACACGAAAACCGAAGATCTGCTGGCACGGGACGATATCGATGCTGTGTACATCGCGGTGCCCAATGCTCACCACGAAGCCCTGGCAAGAATGGCCCTGGCCGCAAACAAGCACGTTCTTCTGGATAAACCCTTCGCCATTGATCAGCATGCGGCAGAGCGCATCATTGCCACCGCCAGATTGAGCGATCGTCACCTGATGGTGGGCATGAATCAGCGTTTCGAGCGCAACGTGCAGCGCGCGCGCAATCTCTGCGCGGACGGTCGGCTCGGCGGGATCTATCATGTCAAAGCCTTCTGGCGCAGACGCGCAGGCATTCCGCGGCTGGGCAGCTGGTTCACAAACAAGTCCATGGCCGGGGGTGGCGCACTGCTGGATATCGGCGTCCATGTACTGGATGTGGCCATGCATCTGCTTGATGATTTCAGTCCGGTTTCCGTGAGCGGCGCGACCTTCACCCGCTTCGGCCAACGCGGGCTGGGAGAAGGGGGCTGGGGAATCTCGGAACGGGAATTTGACACCTTTGATGTCGATGACTTCGCCACCGCGCTGATCCGCATGGAGAGCGGGGCTGTGATCAGCCTCGAGGCCGCCTGGGCCATGCACCAGCGGAGCGGCACGGACCACGATGTGATTCTGCACGGCGAGAATGCCAGCCTGGCAGTATTTGCTGACGAACTCTACGAGGCAGGCGATGCGTCCGACTATCGCATCCTGCAGCATCCACATACTGCAGCCATCCGCTTCCCCCACTGTTCGAGAGTTCACCACTTCATCAACGTACTGCTCGGTGAGGAACAACCTCTGATCAGCCTCACCCAGGCACTGGCCGTGCAGCGGGTGCTGGATGGCATTTACGAATCATCAGTCACCGGCCGGGAGATCATCCTTTGAAACCCATCTCCGTGCAGCTCTACTCGCTGCGCAAAGAAAGCAAAACCGATATCAGCGCTGTCCTGCGCGAGCTTGCGGATATCGGCTACAGCGGTGTTGAGCCCTTCAACCTGTTCGGAAAGCCACCACGGGAATTCCGCCAGGCGGTCGAGGCCCTCGGCATGAAGATCTCCTCGAGCCACTTCCCCTGGGCGAACAGCAGACCCATTGCCGAGGTTGTGGACGTGCTCGGTGAACTCGGCCTGAAACGCGCGGCCGGGGGTTTCGCACCGGAAGATTTCGAAGATGAAGACGCGATCCGGCGCACGGCGGAAACCACACAGAAACTCATCGATGATCTGGCACCCCATGGACTGACCCTGTTTCTCCACAACCACTGGTGGGAATTCGCGCTGGTCGATGGGCGTCCGGGCTATCACCTGCTGCAGGAACTGGTCCCGGACGTACAGTTCGAGATCGACACCTACTGGGCGGCCAATTTCGGCGCCTGCGATCCTGCGGAGGAAGTCGCCCGGGTCCGCGCTCGCACTCCGCTGCTGCACATCAAGGATGGGCCACTGGAGCAGGGCAAAGCCCATGTCGCCGTCGGCAGTGGCAGCATGGACATACCCGCCGTTATTGCCGCTGCGGATCCGGAAGTTCTGGAGTGGCTTGTGGTGGAGCTCGATCAGTGCGACACGGACATGATGGCGGCAATACGCGACAGCTTCATCTATCTCACCACCGAAAAACTCGGACACTGCCGGGAGCAGAAATCATGAGCATCCGTTACGACTTCGGCAGCGGCCGATCCAACCCTGACACTTTCCCACTGAAGGCACTCCAGGATGCCGCCGTGCGCGCCCTTGCCAGGGAGGCGAAGGCGCTCAACGACTATCCCGGCAAACTCGGCTATGCGCCCTTGCGCGCAGCCATGGCCCGGCGTGAGTCGGAACGGGAAGGTGTGGAGGTGAATCCGGATCATCTGGTGATCACCAACGGTTCCATGCAGGCCGTTACCCTCACGGCCGAAGCCCTTCAGGAGGCTCCGGGAGATGCAATCATCCTCGAGGAATTCAGCTACCCGGGCACACTGTCCGCCTATCGCAGTCTGCGCTTCGACATGCACGCCATACCGCTGGATGCGGACGGCATGCGCCCGGATCACCTCGCATCGACCCTGGAAAAACTCACTGGCGCCGGCCGTAAACCCCGTTTCATTTACACCATCAGCACCTATCAGAACCCCACCGGGGTCACCATGTCCCGCGCCCGCCGTCTGGAGGTGATTGCGCTGGCGAAGCGCTACGATGTGCCTCTGATCGAAGACAACTGCTATGGCGACGTCCACTACGACGGTCCAGTACCCCCCGCCATCTATGCACTCGACCCGGATCCCCGTCACATCTATCTGTGTTCACTTTCAAAAATCCTCGCACCCGGTCTGCGCCTCGGCTACCTGCTCGCGCGACCGCCCATGCTCGAGCGCATCCTCGCCCGTCGCCACGACGCCGGCAGCAATACCCTGGCCGCCGCCATTGTCGCGGAGTTCTACAGCGAGGGGATCTGGGAACACACGAAAATGGGCAACGATGCACTGCGCATCAAGCGGGATCTGACAATTCAGGCCCTGGAGAACGAGCTGCAGGATCAGTGTGTGTGGTCGAATCCTGCCGGTGGTCTGTTCGTGTGGGTGCGTTTACCGGAGGATGTGGATCGCAGCAGGCTAGCGAAACTTGCGGCAGAGCGTGGCCTCGCCTATCTGCCGGGCGCCGCTTTTCACTACAGCGGCGCAGACGTGCCTTATCTGCGCCTGGCATTCGGTCATCTGCAGGAGGCCGAAATCCGGGAAGGTATCCCTCTGCTCGCCCGCTGCATACGGGAATCCCGCAGAAGTAACGAACGGCGGACGTTCAGCAATCTTTTCGATTAAGCAATCTTTTTGATTCAATGGTGCCACCGATCCGGGATCAGCCTTTGCGTCGACCCTTCACAAAGTCACGCACCCGGTCCATCAGCGTGTCATATTTCAGATCGGTGAATTCACCTGCATCGAAAAACATGCCATTGCAGGTCGGACAGGATTCGTACCAGATGTGTGTCTGTTTAGCGTCTGCCTTCTTGTCCATCAGGGTTCCGTCTTCCGGGCACTTGATGTCCGCAAGCTGATTCAAAGCCGATCCGAGCTTGGGATCTCCGGAATCCAGCACCGCCTCGGACATCCACTCTTTTTTCATTTCGAGCAGAACCTGAGGCTTACACCAGAGACCGCCGCAATCCGAGCAGCGGTGCACGGTGATTTTTCGGCCATAGGTCTTTGCCTGAAGCGATCCCGGACACTTAGGACATTGCATCGTCTACTCCCACTTTAGTTTCCTCCCACAAACAGCCCCGAACTGTAGCATCCCGAATGGCTACCGGGTACCGGACGGACTCAGTTGCCGAAGTCCCAGGTCTCTCCCGCGTGATAGCGGCGCAGAATGATTTTCGCCATGAGTATCTTGTGTACTTCATCCGGACCATCCGCGATCCGGAGCGTCCTGGCGCCCTGATACATGCCCGCCAGAGGCAGATCACCAGACACACCGGCGGCGCCATACACCTGAATCGCCCGGTCTACCACCCGATGATAGGCCTGGGGCACAAATACCTTGATCGCGGATATGTCGGTCCGGGGGTCCGCCCCGCTTTCCATTTTCTCCGCGCAGTGAATGGTCATGAGTCGCGCACTCTGAATGTCCATGTAGCTTTCCGCGACGAAGCCCTGCATGAACTGCTTCTCTTCCAGCTTCTCACCGCCATGCACTTCACGGGTCATGAGCCGGTCGATCATCAGGTCGAAGGCGCGCCACATGGAACCGATGGAGTTCATACAGTGATAAACACGACCCGCACCCAGGCGGTCCTGAGCAGCCTGGTGTCCGGTCCCTGTGCGTCCGAGCTGATTTTCCTTCGGCACCCGCACGTTGTCATAGATGATCTCGCAATGACTGGACGCTCTGCCCCAGACCGGAACCCCGCGCACTATGTTCACCCCCGGGGTTTTCTTCGGCACGATGATCTGGGTCATTTTCTCGTTGGCACCACCCGGATCGTCCGGATCCGAGGTACGGCACATCACAATGTAGAAATCCGCCGCATGGCCGTTGGAGGTAAACCACTTATGGCCATTGATCACCCACTCATCGCCGTCAAGTTCCGCACGGGTGGTGAGTGAGCGCGGGTCCGAACCCGGATTGTGGGGTTCGGTCATGGAGAATCCGGACTGCATGGTCCCGTCTGTCAGGGGCTTGAGCCACTTCTCGTGCTGGTCGGGTGTACCGTACTTCGCCAGTATTTTCTGATTACCCGAGTTCGGTGCGACCACCCCGAACAGGGAAGCTGCGCCCGGGCTGTAGGAGAGCACCTCGTTCATGTAGGCATGCTGCATGAAGGTCAGACCCATGCCGCCGAATTCTCTCGGCAGGTGGGGGGCCCACAGACTGGCCTTCTTGACCGTGTTCTGGATGTGCAGCCGCAGCTCGCCCGCTTCTTTCTTGGCCTGGTTCGGTGCGTTCGCGCTGTCGGTCATCCAGCCCCACAACTTACCTTCGTTGGGCAGAATGTCCCGGTTCACGATTTCGGCAGTGCCCAGGCGGATCTCGTTGACCTCGTCATCGAGTGTCGGCACAGGTTTTACGTTCATTGACATGGTGATTCCCCCCTAATGGAACTCGACAGTAGCGGCAAATCTACTGGATCCCCCCCGCTTTTGCACTCGAACCAGCCCGTGAGGGCCTGCTCTTGCGCCAACAGAGACCTGCGGGTGCTGCCGGCAAGTCGCTATACTGGCTGCTTTTCCGGATCCCAAGGAGGTCGCGGTGAGCGGTCTGACCTATCCCTACGCCGAGCACCCCAAACCGGGCACTACCATCGAACTGGCCCCGGGGGTTCGCTGGCTGACCATGCCCATGGGCGGGGGGTCGCTCAACCATATCAATCTCTACCTGATCGAAGACACCCAGGGCTGGTGGGTGGTGGATACCGGCCTGTCTCTGCCTCAGACCGCCGAGCTGTGGCATGAGATCTTCGCAAAGGAGCTGGGTGGTCGACCGGTGGTCGGGGTGATCTGCACTCATATGCACCCGGACCATATCGGCCAGGCACTGATGATCACCGATCACTTCCGCTGCCCCCTGTATATGACCAGGGCCGAGTACTACCAGGCACGGACATTTTCCTCGGGTGGGCCGTCTTTCCAGTCGAGCTGGCTCGGACGCACCTTCTACGAGCGGGCCGGCATGCCTGCCGACTACCTCGAAGGGCTGCGCAAAGCCTGGGAAGCACGCTCCTCAGAGGGCATGTCCGTATCCGAAATGCCATCCGGCTATGTGAGGCTCGAAGATGGCCAGGTGCTCACCATCGGCGGTCGGGACTGGCGCATCATGGTGGGTTCCGGGCATTCTCCCGAACATGCCTGTCTGTACTGCGCGTCGATAAAAATACTGATTTCCGGCGACCAGATCCTGCCGGTGATCACCAGCAATGTGAGCGTGCACCCGACAGAGCCGGAAGCGAATCCGTTGAAGGTCTGGATGGAGTCTCACGACCGCTTCCTCAGCATCCCGGCAGACACTTTCGTGCTGCCCGCACACAATCTGCCGTTTTTCGGCGTCAGAGAGCGGTTGCGCCAGCTTATCGGGCACCACGAAGACCGCATGCTGGCCATCGAAGAACACTGTGTGCAGCCGGCAACTGCCAGAGAGCTGCTTCCCGTGCTGTTTGCCCGCCGGCTGGATCCCCGGCAGATGATGATGGCGCTCGGCGAGGCCATTGCGCACGTGCACCTGCTTCTGCATCGCAACCGCCTGGAGCGCAACCTCTCAGAGGACGGCTGCTTCCGCTACCTGTCTATCGACCCGGACCTGAAACGACGCGCGCATCCGGATCTGCACGATGCGCCAAGCGATGGTCCTGTGCTGGTATGACCGGGCACGGATAGAGCTTCAGGCAATGAACAAGACCGAGCTTGCTCAGAAGATCGCAGGCTGGATGTACAGAGTGCTGCACTGGGGCAACACGCACGTGCCACCCGGCTTCCGGACGCTGCTGGGCTTCCTCTTCATGATCGGCGGCGTGTTCGGATTTCTGCCCGTACTCGGATTCTGGATGCTGCCACTGGGGGTGGCATTCGTCGCACTGGATGTCCCTCCCGCCCGGCGCCGCCTGAACATCTGGATGATCTCTCTGCATCGCAAGGCGGCCTTCGACGACGATCACGTCGACCTCATCTGACCCACGTCCAGCCAGTAGCCGCCTTCCGGCAGGCGCCGGATATGTCCGGCCGTCGGTGTGGCGAAATGGGTGCCGATGACAAGTACGTCCCCATCCGCGTAGTCGTCCAGCAGCTTTTCACGGGTGCTCCGACCCTCGGCCTTGTCGTAGTCCGCAGATGAACACCAGTCCGTGCGGGTCATCTGCACAGGATGGTGAATACAGTCGCCGGTGATCAGGGCTTCCGCTCCTTCTGAACGGATGTGCACGCTGATGTGTCCGGGTGTATGCCCGGGGGTCGGTTCGAGCTGCACTTCGGTACAGACCTCGTGGTGCCAGTCCACCAGATCTACCAGGCCGGCATCCACCACCGGCTGTATCGAGTCAGCAAAGATCCCGTCGTTGAGCCCGCCCGCATCCTCGGCGGACCAGTATTCGAACTCCTTTTTTCCGAGCAGATAGCGGGCGTTCGGAAACGTCGGCAGCCATCGTCCATCCACCAGCATCGTATTCCAGCCCACATGGTCCACGTGCAGATGAGTGCAGAGCACCGTGTCGATGGACTCTCGCGGATAACCGGCAGCTGCCAGGTCCGCCAGGAAGGCGGTCTGCAGATTCGTCCACGCAGGAACCGATCGCACCTTGTCATTGCCGATGCAGGTATCAACAATGATGCGCTGCTCTCCCGTGTCCACCACCAGCGCATGCACGCTCATGATCAGATTACCCGCCGCATCCATGAAGTGGGGCTGCATCCATCCGATAGGCAGACAGGCCTCCCGGGTAGCATCCGGCAGAATGAACCGGCTCCCCCCGGTCGCCTCGATCTCCACGATCCGGGTCACCCGAACCCTGCCGATCTGCCACTGATTCTCTGTCACGCCCGGATCTCCCTGTTGTCCTGAATGCACTTCCCCAGAAGCTGTCCGCAGAAGCTGTCCGCAGAAGCTGTCCGCAGAAGCTGCGGATACCGGACCCGAGGATGCCACAATACGCTTGATGGGGGGAATCGCGACAGCTATGGTTCTCCGACCCCCCGATTTAAGGGGTTGAGATCGAAAAAGGGGAGAGTTGGGGAAACCATGGGTATTGTCGATACTGTCCGCACCGTTGCTCAGGTACCTACACTGCTGGCGCTGAAGAAAGGCATGCAGCCACGTTCTGCGGACGAGCGCGACTGTTTCGCCGCACAGGTCCAGCGCAATGCTCAATCCTTCCCCGATCGTACTGCACTGATATTCGAAGGCAGGCAGCAGACCTGGTTGGAATTCAATGCCCAGGCCAATCGCTACGCGCACGCCTTCGCAGCCCAGGGGCTGCAGAAAGGCGATACCGTATCCGTGATGATGGAAAACCGCATAGAGTTTCTCGCCGTGATCGTCGCACTCAACAAGCTGGGCGTCACCGCCGCGCTGATCAATACCAATCTGCGGGGCAGGCCGTTGACTCATTGCGTGTCGGTCACCAGCTCCCGGAAATGCGTGTTCGGCGAAGAGCTCGGGGACGCTTTACACGAAATCAAAGAAGACCTCGACCTTGAAGAGGGAACCGACTACCTGTTCGTACCCGACGCAGGCAGCCAGGCTGCCCCGAACTGGGCTACCAACCTCGATCAGGCGGCCGAAGGACTGCCTGTCAGCAATCCCGACGAAGTGGAGACCGTCAGCCTGCGGGACAACGCCCTCTACATATTCACCTCTGGCACCACCGGCCTGCCGAAGGCTGCGGTAATGAGCAACCGGCGCTTTCTGGCGAGCGCGGGGTTGTCACACAAGGCGCTTTTCAAATGCACCGAGAAGGACCGCATGTACGTGTGCCTGCCCCTCTACCATGCCACTGGACTGATGATCGGAGTCGGCGCCGCTATTTCATCCGGCGCCAGTGTATTCATCCGCCGCAGGTTCTCGGCCAGCAACTTCCTGCCTGAGGTGCGTGAACACAACACCAATCTGCTCATCTATATCGGCGAGTTGTGCCGCTATCTCATGAACACGCCGGCAAAACCCGATGATGCCAGAAACCCGCTGACCACCATGACCGGCAACGGCCTGCGTCCTGATATCTGGATACCGTTCAAGAAGCGTTTTGGCATCAAGCGCATCAGTGAGTTCTACGGTGCGAGCGAAGGCAACGTGGCATTTGCCAATCTGCTGAATAAGGACTGCACAGTGGGCATGACGTCTTCGACCATTTCCCTGGTCAAGTACGATGTTCACAACGACACCATCGTCCGGGATTCTGAAGGCCACTGCATTGCTGCTGATCCGGGTGAACCCGGCCTGCTGCTGGGTCAGATCAATGAAACGGCTGTGTTTGAAGGTTATACCGATCCGGAAGCCACCGAGAAGAAAATCATCCGTAATGCCTTCGAGACCGGGGATGCCTGGTTCAATTCCGGCGATCTGATGAAACAGGTCGACGTGGGTTACTCCATGGGATACCCGCATTACCAGTTTGTGGATCGGGTGGGTGATACCTTCCGCTGGAAGTCAGAAAACGTTTCAACCAACGAAGTGGGCGAGATCCTCAACAGTTTCCGCCAGATCCGCTTTTCCAATGTCTACGGCGTGCCCGTACCCGGTGCCGACGGTAAAGCAGGGATGGCCGCACTGACATTGAAGGAAGGCGAGTCTGAGCTGGATATCGAAGCCTTCTCAGATTTCGTGCGTAAGGAACTGCCCGCCTACGCCCAGCCGGTTTTCCTGCGGGTGCAGGGAGACCTCGATGTGACCGGCACCTTCAAAATGGTGAAAGGCGATCTGCGGGAGCAGGCCTACGACCTCGACAAGGTCAGCGACACGCTCTACGTACTCAAGCCCGGTGCAGCCAGATACGTACCGCTGGATCGGGAATTTGCTGCGCTGATCTCCCGCGGTGAAGCCGGGTACTGAGTGCGACCCGGCTCCACAGGGGCACGCTACATGCTGGGATAGATGACCACGTCGATTCGCCGGTTCTTCCTCCGGCCTTCCACGGTCTCATTATTCGCAACCGGCTTGGTTTCGCCGAATCCGAGCGCAGACACCAGTGCGGGTGAGATCGCGCTGTTGGCGATGAGATAGCTGGCCACCGCGTCTGCCCGGGCTGTTGACAGCCTGTGATTGAGATCGTCCGCGCCGTGGGAATCCGTATGGCCCTCGATGATCAGAGGGCTTTCAGGGAACTGTCCAAGCGCCTCGATCAGCGTGGTGAGCAACGGATAGTGGCGTGTCAGCACATTCGAACTGCCGCTGTCGAAATTCAATCCGATCATGCGTATCACAATCCGGTCTTCCACCCTCAGCACCTGCGCTTCATCGTCCTTGAACAGCGCTTCGATCCGGCGGATGCGCTCGGCCTTGCGCTGCTGCTGGGCGAGTTGCTGATTCAGCCGCTCCCGCGCAGCGTTCTGCCCGCCCAGTTCACTGGTCAGCAGCTCGATCTGTGCATTGCTGTCTGCCATGCGTACACGCAGTTCATCACGTTCCTGCACCAGCGATTTGATGGAGGCTGCCAGCGTGTCGATCGCGAGGTCAGGACCATTATCGTAGAACACCGCAAGATCCAGCTCGTCTGCAAGCCGGTTGATCTGGTTTTCCCACTCCATCAGCACACTCTCAACGCTTTCGTCACGGTCCTGGATCTGCTTGACGACCTTTGTCACGTAGCGCGCATGCTTCGCGTAGTGCAGCGAGCTGCTGGCAAGGTTTCTGGGTTTGTCGGTGTCGTAGCGATTCTGCGCCAGTTCCGTGCGGGCCTGATTGAGCAGATCTACTGCGAACTGATAAGACAGTGGCGCATAGCGTCTCGCACCTTCATCGGCCGCCTGCGCGATGACCCGATCCGTTTCCGCCATCACCGAGGTATCGATGGCTTCGAGTTCCGCAGCCCGGTAAGCGGCCTCCGCGTTTCCTGCGTTGCGCGCCACTCGACGGGTGCTGTTCTTCTCCAGGGTAGTTACCGCATCATAGAAAGCAGTTTCGCCCTCTTTCCACAACTTGTTAGCGAATTCTTCCGCACCACTGGCTTCCGCATCGAGCCTCGCCTCGTATGCCGCGGCCACTTCGGTTGCCGCCTTCTGAGCCGCACTGCGCGCCGCATCGAACCCGCTCTGGGCCTGTTCAAGCAGAGAGCGGATCCGCTCCAGCTTGCCGCCCGCTTCGAACTCCTTCTCGGCCCGCCTGTAGGCTTCCGCCGCTTTTGCATAGGTAGTCGGCGCAAGCACACTGGCCTTCGCCGCGTTGGCACCCTCGAGCGCGGTGTTTGCCGCACCGAATACCGGACCTCGCAACGACTCGCGCAGATCTTCCGCCTGTACCGCGCAGGAAGCCGAAACCAGCAGGGCCAACACCACGACCCGCCACCAGGTGAACATTCTCATTTCCATCACTCCAAAATTTCTGATCAACGACCGGCAGCTTCTGATGAGCCGGCCGGACAAACCTGCAGCAGACGCCTGCGTTGCTCCCCTGAACATAAGTACTGCTCCGGATTCACAGGATTCCGCGTCCGTCACCGTCACTCCTGCGCTTCATCAGGCTCGATCCGGAGTCTGACTTTCTCAAGTGCCCGGTAGTAGCGCATCTTGGTCGCACTGATGCCAAGTCCCACCACTTCGGCAATCTGATTGAATTCCAGATCCTGCAGTATTTTGAGACTCACGATGGACCGTTCCAGCACTGACAGCCCGGCAAGCATGACCCCGAAATCTGCATCGGACTGCTCCGGATCAGGAGAGTCCCAGACCTGTTCCTCGGAGAACGCATAGTACTTCTCACGCTCCCGGCGTTCCTTCGCCAGATGTGACCGGGTCACATTGGTGGTGATCCGGGCCAGCCAGGCGGGAAATCGGTCTACGTCTTCCAGTTTCGGCAGACCGTGCATCACCCGCATCAACACGTCCTGGGTAATGGTATCCGCCGCGTCGCGATCACCGAGCATCGACAGGGCCAGGTATCTTATCGAGGAATACTGCCCGGCGGCGAGGCTTTCGAATGCCCGCATGCCATAAGGCAGCTCTTTACGTGCCTGCACGACCAGTTCCCGCTGTTCAGAATCCCACATGAAACTGCGAGGAGTCGAAATGCTTATTACAGGCTACTGGCCGTGCAGGCGGGTGACAGTGGCGTTGACGACTTCCGCGTTTGGCAGGGTAATCAGATCACCGGACTCGGTACGAAGTTCCAGCTTCACCGCCGTCACCTGGGTGACCGTGCCACTCACCGCTCCGATCACCAGGCGGTCTCCTTCACGGTAAAGCTCACGGGCATAGGTGCCTGCCAGAATATTGCCCGCGACTTCCCGTGAACCCAGTCCGAACGCCAGCGCCGCGGCACCTCCCAGAGAAATCAGCAGGATGGCGATAACCTGGTTGAGGATCTCGGTCTCGAGTTCGAGCTGACCGATCGCCAGGGTAACGACGATGATGACCAGCAAACCGTAAGCTGCACCACCCAGGCCACCGGCAGACTCAATGCCGAGACTCTCGGCACCGCCAACGATAAGGGCGCGGACAAACTGAGCGATGAACAGACCGACAAGCAGTATGAACGCAGCGCCCAGCACTTTCGGCAGATACTGCACAAAAGTGTCGATGGTGGCAGAAACCCGGGGCAGGCCCAGTGTCTCGGTCGCGGAGACCAGGAATGTCAGCATCAGCAGCCAGAACACCAGCCGGGAGAGCATAGCGCTCACGTCGAGCCGGATACTGGCGCGATCGAGCACAGTGCGCACCCCCACCCGCTGGCTGAAATCGTCGATGTGAATCGCCACCAGCAGCCTGCGCGTGAGCGTTCCAAGCAGCCGGGCAAGCGCGTAGCCGATCAGCAGAATCACGAAGAAGGCGAGCAGGTTCGGTATGAAACCGGCGACCTTCGTCCAGAGCGCTGTCATCGAATTCAGCAGTGTGTTTCCCCACAGATTCAGCGAATCCACCGTATCTGTCATACCCGTCTCCATCCTGTTTTCAGCCGATCGATCATTCGCTATCCGGGTCTACGGGTGACCTTCGTCCCTGTCGGGCATCGCCAGTGGTGCTGGACCCGGCTGGACCGAACGGGCCTGAACTCTGTTGAAAATCGTAGCCACCAGCGCAAGCATCGTGGTGAGCATGTGTGCGAAGCCGAAGCTCACAACGTCCCGCAACCCGACTTCCCGACGGGCACGACGCATGAGCAGACTCAGATCGGGCTGATCTTCGACCGCCCTGCCATCCAGACTCGCTTCGCGCAATCTGACTTCGATCGCGTCGAGATGCTCGGACCCTTCTTCTCGCGACACGTTCCGATCGTTCCCACTGTCAACTGGCGACATCTTAACGGCTTCCCGCATAGGCCTATAGACGACCCCGTCGGACAGGGCCGGGTCACACTCGCGCTGGAGGTGTGACCACCAGGGGAAATCGGTAGTCTCAGCAGCATGGACAGAAATCTGCAATCCGGTCGATCCACAGCCAGCTTCCGGGTACTGGCATTTCTGCTGCTCAGCCAGGGGACATTCTGGACAGCCTCCAGCAGCATGGCAGCGGAACAGGGTTCTGCCGAGCAGGCAGACCAGGAGATACGCCAGATTCGGGACGCTTTTGTCGAATTTCTCTCGCCACAGATCGAGAAGGCGAATTCATTCATCCTGAAAGATCGGCGCCGTGTGCTGAGCACCCGCCAGCTGGTATTGAATCGACTGGCCCTTACCCGCAGCCAGAGAGGCCAGTATCGCGGCATCTCGAATCGATACGGCATTCCCTTCAGAGCCGATCCCAGCCTTGCGGACGTGGATCGCCTGCTGCTGAGAGTGGACGAAGTCCCCCAGGCAATCCTCCTCGAACGGGCGGCCGCGGTGTCGAACTGGGGGGCCTCCCCCCGGGCACGTCAGACCGGAAATTTCTTCGCACTGCAGTGCCGCAGGGGCATCTGCAGGCTGCAGCCGGACACCGCACCGGGCACACCACTGTCGCGCTTCTCTTCCTCACTGGAAGCCACCCGCGCTTACGCCCACATGATCAACACCCAGCCCGAGTTCGAATCCTTCCGGGTGGCGCGCGCAAACAGTCGCGCGGCCAGAGGAACCAGACGCTCCTAGGGAACCGCTGACTAGAGTGGAAAGTTGACCAGATGCGCCCGGTAACGGTCGATCTTGGTCACGTACCGCGAGGGGGTACGCATCTCACTGCTGTTTATGCCGACGTTGTAGGCCTGCAGGGCGCAGGAGGTGTCATCGTCACAGCGCTCTTTCAGATGTGAAAGAACCTGGGCGCCGCAATAGATGTTCTCAGCCGGATCATGAAGATTGGTGGAACCGCAGAAACCTTCCCAGTACTCGGGGCGCACCTGGGCGGGTCCGATGGCGCCGACGGAAGAGCGGGCGTGTTTACGGAAAGAGCTTTCGGTGAGAACCAGGCTGGCGAGCAGTTCCGGCTCCAGGCCCTGTCGTTCCGAAGCCTCCAGAATCCACCCGGCAAATTCATTGGCCGTGGACCGGCCCACGCCGAAGGCCTGGCTGACTTTGTATCCGAACGCGTCGACCTCGGACTTCCAGGGTACCGCTGTCCGCTCCATGGCGGGCACGGCAAATGCGATCCGCTCGAAGCCCGGGTGAATTTTCAGCACCGGTACCGCACTCGCCACGCAGAGTGCGAAAGCCACGAGGAGAAGCTGGATTTTCATGAGGATGCGGGCGCCGGTCGGCAACAGTGCCCAGATCGAGCGCACTCTCGCCAGTTTCAGCTCGAGTAAGGCTTTCGGATATTCAAGTCGGCTCAGTTTCGACATTCGGTCGTTCTACCTTTTATGTTTAACCCAGGTCTGTGTAACCCTGGCGATCCGTTTCCCGGTTCCTCAGATAACCGTTGTTCGGATCGCATTCAGGCTGACCTTGCGCAGCAGAGACGATCCTGATGGGTGAGCCTATGGACTCCAGTCTGACTGGCGGCTGAACGGACTCCACACGGATTCCTGCCCCAGTCCACCTGCTCTCACCCCTTCGAACCCTTCCGGGTTCCTGTTCTTATCCTTCGAACCCTTCCGGGTTCATGTTCTTTATCCGGTGCTCAGTCCAGGGCAGTTAATCCCGGGAGTGCACTGAACGAACGCGGCAATTTTACTGATGTTGCATCACACAATAAACCGGGAAAGACGCACATTCCTTCCTGATCCGGTGTTGGGTGTGTACCGGCCATGTAACAAAACGTAAAGTAAATAGTTGCTATCATCAAACACCGCAAAAACTCGGACAGGCTCCGGGCGGAACCTGCCAGATGTTCTCACCAACTATGAGAAATTGGTCTAACCAGCGCTTTCGATAGCTGTAATCGCCCGATCAGCCCGCCCGCAGAGCAGAAATGATCTGATGCCGCTGTTCGGCACTCGATACCGGAAAAGTGGCCGATGTGCGGTCAGTGAAGCTGCCGTAGCGCCGCAGCATTTCCGGCGCGATCTGATCCGGTGTGCCGACGACCGCGAAGGCGTTGAGGATGTCGTCGGTGATCAGGTTGCCCATCTCCTTCCAGCGGCCCTGCTTGGACATGGTGTTGAGCTCCCCCTGCAGTTCGCCTACCCCGATGGACTCGAGCACCCCACGATACGCCGGCGTGGAGCCGTAAAAGGCGATCCGCTCCTTCGCCGCGGTTCTGGAGGCTTCGAATTCCGCCTCATCCCGCCCGGTGACTACGAAGTTCGAGTAAGAGATTTCGAATCCGTCCCGTTGCCTGCCGGCCCTGGCCAGTCCCTTCTCGATGGCGGGCAGGGTCACCGACTCGATATAGGGCAGTGTGCTGAAGGGGTGGATGATCATGCCGTCGGCAACCTCCCCGGCAACCTCGGTCATGTGCGGGCCGACCGCCGCCAGGATCACCTTCGGCGCACCATAGGTCTTATCCTGGGGGGTGAAGGCCGGCGTCATGAGCGTGTGGGTGTAGTACTTGCCGACGAAGGCAAGCGCCTCCCCCTCGTACCAGTTCGCCCAGATTGCCCGCATCGCCAGCACCAGTTCCCGCATCTGCGCCGCCGGCGCACCCCACTGCATGCTGAAACGTTTGGTTATGTGGGGCTTGATCTGGGAGCCGAGGCCCAGAGTGAACCGGCCCTTGGAGTAGGCGTTGAGATCATGGCCGATGTTCGCGAGGTTCATCGGGCTGCGCGCGAAGGCCACGGCGATGGAGGTGGCGAGCTCGAGTCGCTCGCTGTGCTCGGCGGCGAGCAGCAGCGGGAAGAAGGGGTCGTGGTTCATTTCGGCGGTACGCACCCCGTCATAGCCGGCCGCCTCGAGCTCACGGATCTGGGCGGGAATTTTTTCCAGCTGATGGCCAATGCCGGTATCGACTTTCATGGTTGTACTCCTTTTGATGTGTTCTGAACGGGGACCGACCCGGGAACGCCTGATCCGGTCAGGCGGCGGTCAGCCGGGCGATGATATCGGCGCGATCGTCTTTCGAAATGTTCGCGTAGGCCGCAGAAGTCCGGTCGACGATATCGCCATAGCGCTCGAGCACTTTGCCCGCAATCTGCTTCGGCTCGCCGATGATCGCAAAAGCCTCCAGCATGTCGTCGGTAATCAGGGTGCCCATCTCGACCCAGCGACCCTGCTTGGACATGCCATTCAGCTCGGTCTGCAGTTCACCTGCTCCGATGCTTTCGAGTACCGGCCGGTAGGCGGGTGTGGAACCATAGAAGGCGATCTGCTGTTTGATCGCTTTCTTCGATTCGGCGAGTTCCTTTTCATCTGTGCCGGTGGCAACGAACACCGGATAGCTGATCTCGAATTCGCTGCGCTTGCGGCCCGCTTTTGCAAAGCCCCGCTCCAGTGCGGGCAGGGTCGTCTCGCGCAGGTATTTCTCGGTGGTGAAGGCGTGGATGATCACCCCGTCCGCCACCTCGCCGGCGACCTCGGTCATCATCGGCCCGACCGCCGCCAGAAACACCCGGGGTGCCCCGAATTCGTTGTTGGTCGGAGTGAAAAAAGGCGTCATCAGGGTGTGGGTGTAGAACTTGCCGGTGAAAGCCAGCGGCTCTCCCTGGTGCCAGCTGGCCCAGATGGCGCGCATCGCCAGAATGAATTCACGCATGCGGGCGGCCGGTGCGGACCAGGGCATGCTGAAGCGCTTGCTGATGTGGGGCTTGATCTGTGATCCGAGGCCAAGAACAAAGCGTCCCTGGGAGGCGGCATTGAGATCGTGACCGATGTTGGCCAATGTCATCGGCGATCGCGCAAAGGCCACCGCGATCGAGGTCATGAGGTCTACGCGCCGGGTGTTCTGTGCTGCGATGAGCAGCGGAAAGAAGGGGTCGTGGGACGTCTCCGCACTGAGAATGCCCGAGTATCCCATCGCCTCGAGTTCCCGGGCCTCGGCACCGACCTTGTCGAGCTGCCAGCCGATTCCGCCGTCTACTTTCATCAGGTGCCTCCGGTTGATGGATCTCTTACCCGCAGCGTGTCGGCTGCGCGCAGCCGGTCGATTGTTTCACTGTAGGTTTGGTGAAGCAAACCAGCCCGGGGACCGTCGCCTGCCACGTAGTGGTTGACCACCACACCACCTGGTGTGAAATCGAACCGGTACAGAAGGTCGTTCGGGTGCAGCGTGGTCACGGTTTCTGCCTCGGTCAGCCCCAGCAGACGGCCCGCGATGACCCGGGACATCACCTGGTGTGTCACCACGACCACCCTGCGGTCTGAGCCTGTGAGCAGGCGATCCACCAGCGCTGCACAGCGCCGGGACATATCGGCAAGATTCTCGCCACCGGGGGGACGGAAATGGTAGGGCTCGCTGATCCGCGCCTGCCAGGCCTGGGGATCTTTGCGGGCAATTTCGCTCATGGTCAGCCCGGACCAGTCGCCGATATCCCGCTCCAGCAGCGCATCCTCATAGTGCACCCGGGTTTTCACATGGGCGTTAATGAGTGCCGCCGTGGCACGTGTGCGCCCGGCACTCGAGACAAACAGGGCATCGATCCCGCCAACCGCGCCAAGAAGACGACCATGAGCGTCTGCCTGCTCAGTCCCCTGCGCAGTCAGGGCGGAATCGAGTCGACCCTGCATGCGCCCTTCGACATTCCAGACCGTCTGGCCATGTCGTACCAGGAAGAGCGTTCTGAGCATCGTCAAAGGGCAGGCCCCGACCGCACCCTCATTTTTTCGCGTCTTGATCGCCGCCGGAATCCTGCCGTGTGCGGTAGTCGCCGAAGGCCGCATCCCGCTTCGACAGTGCATCCGTGAGGCCGGAACGCAGTTCTGCCAGGTGCGCCTGGGTGGTGCGGGTGAAGGTCGCCAGCTGCTGCATTTCGGTTCCCGCCCGGATACCCGCGCGGATCCCCATGGCGTCCATCTGACGATGCACGGCGCGTTTGTTGATCTGCTGCAGATCCGAGGGAACCCTGGCCACCCGTTCCGCAATTGCCAGAACCTCGGCTTCGAGATCGCCTGCAGGAAACGCGCGATTCGCAAACCCGCACGCCACCGCTTCCACACCGGACATGTGATCCCCGGTGAGCATCATTTCCATTGCCCTGCGCAGGCCCACAATCCAGGGATAGAACTGGTTGTCCGGCGGGCTGATGGAACGCACTACCGGGTAGCCGATCATCGCATCTTCGGCAACGTAGACCAGATCGCAGGCTGTCGCGAGTTCGGTACCCCCCGCGAGACAGTAGCCGTGTACCTGAGCGATCACGGGCTTGGCGAGATCCCAGATATGAAAAAAACCTTCCACCACATGGCGCGGCCAGTTGCCGAGACCCGGCGCGGTATAGAAAGGCTGATCTCTGCTGACATCCGACTTGAGATCGTAGCCGGCAGAAAAACAGCTTCCCGCACCACGCAGAATGGTTACCCGAATCTGGGGATCCACATCCGCCGCTTCCAGCGCTGCAAAGAGCTCGGCGCGCAGCTCGTTCGACAAAGGATTGCGTTTGTCCGGACGATTGAGCGTGATCCGCCGCACCTGGGGGCGGGGATCATCAATGATGATTTTCTGCTCACTCATCGCCTTCAGGCCTTTTTGAACTCTGCGCTAGCGCAGTTGAAAGCGATCCGCGGTGAAGGCCCGGAAGGTCCTGTCGAGATCCGCCTGACTGGCCGCCATGGGTGCGATGATATGAGTGTGCACCCCGCCGTCCGCATCCGCCTGGATCCGTTCCCGGATCTCGTCTTCGGTGCCGATGATCGCGATCTCATCGATGAGATCATCGCTCAAGGCGCCGGAAGTCCTGTCACGATCCTTTGCTGCCCAGCCTTCGGTGATCTGATCCGCCGCAGCTGCGAAGCCCGCCCAGGCGAGAAACTTGTTGTATACGGGAGTCGCGTAGTACGGAGCGAACGCGGCCCGGAAGATGTTGCGGCCTGCCACTTTATCGTCGGTCGCCAGCACCATCGCCCGATTGACAATTTCCACATCCTGCCAGCGTTTGCCCGCGCGCTCTGCACCGATACGCACGTGTTCCATCATCTTCGGCAGCACACTGCGGGGCCAGAGATTGAAAATCACACCGTCTCCCACTTCCGCTGCCATCTCGATCATTTTCGGACGCAGCGCGCCGATGTAGATGGGTGGCGGATTTTCCAGAGGCGCCTGCCGGTAACCGTGACTGGAGACGGTCTCACCGCTGAAATCCGATTTGGCTCCGCTGAGCATGGAGCGGACCAGTTCAGCCGTCTCTTTCACCCGGGTGAGCGGTTTGTGCAGCGGAATGCCGTTCCAGCGACCCATGATCGTCTGACTCGATGAGCCCAGTCCGAGCACGAAGCGACCGGGGAGCACCTGACCCAGCACATTTGCGGAAGCCGCGAGCACCGCCGGGGTCCGGGTGTACACGGGGGTGACCGCAACGCCGATCCGGATCGAGCGTGTGTGATGCGCAACCGCCGCAATCTGGGTCAGGGAATCCGGTGCCCCGGAGTCGCTGAACCAGGCATCGGGAAAGCCATTGTCCTCCGCCCACTGCAACCGGGCGATGGTGTGCTCCAGGGACGGCCCCGCCGGAAGTGTGACCGCCAATCGCTTTTTCAGCGCCATATCGCCCCCTTCTCTGAATGAGCGGCAAGCGTCGCATTTTGCCTGGGGCCAGATCAAGCCGTATCCTTCGCCGTTCATTCCGGAGGCCCACATGAGCAACGTAGAACTGACCGCTGTGCGTGAGGCACACCGTTTCGACGAGGAACGGCTCGCCCGCTACCTGTCAGAGCAGATAGACGGCTTCGCAGGCCCCATGAGCGTGCGCCAGTTCGAAGGTGGTCAATCGAACCCGACCTTCCGGCTCGAAGCCAGCGGCCGGGCCTATGTGCTGCGCAAGCAGCCACCCGGCGAACTGCTGCCCTCCGCACACCAGGTGGACCGGGAATATCGTGTCATGCACGCCCTCGCCGATACGGATGTCCCGGTTCCCCGGATGTACACCCTCTGCGAAGACACGGCCATCATCGGCACCAAATTCTATGTCATGGAGATGGTGCAGGGCCGCCTGTTTACCGAAAACCTGCTGCCGGGACTGACCCCGGATGAGCGACGCGCCATCTACAACGACCTGGCACGCGTGCTGGCACACCTGCACCAGGTGGACGTGAAAGCTGTCGGTCTGGAGACTTTCGGCCGCCCCGGCAATTACTACGAACGCCAGGTCGGCCGCTGGAGCAAGCAGTACATTGCCTCGAAAACCGACGAGATCGTCGAGATGGACAGGCTGATGGAGTGGCTGCCGAAGAACATCCCTGGTCAGCACCGCTCGGTGATCGTGCATGGCGACTACCGCCTGGGCAACACCCTCATCCACCCCACAGAACCCCGCCTGGTTGCGGTGCTCGACTGGGAGTTATCGACGCTGGGCGATGGCCTCGCGGATCTGGGTTATCTGTGCCAGGACTACCACGCCGACGCCTACACGGGGCCGGGACTGTGGCAGGCGGATCTCGGCAAACTGGGCATTCCGACCGAGGCCGAATTCGTGGCCGAGTACTGCCGACATGCCGGTCTCGAAAAGATTGACAACTGGCCCTTCTATCTCATCTACAACATGTTCCGCTCAGCGGCCATCGTGCAGGGCGTTTACAAGCGCGGGCTGGATGGCAACGCCAGCTCTGATCGCGCCCTGGAATACGGCGCGATCGCCCGCCTGCGCGCAGAGCGCGCCTGGCGTCTGGTGGAGTCCCTGGAAAGCCTCTGAGCGGGCAGGAGCCCTGTAGAGGCTCCCCCCGGCTGGAGGCTTCCCCGGCGAACTTCAGAGCATGGTTTCCGCGACCAGAGCCAGGGCCTCGGGCTGCTGACAGCCGAGCAGCATGCTCGAGACATGACCCTTGCTGCCCGCCTCTTGCCAGCGCTGCAGACGATCCCGGATACGGTCCGCCGGACCAACCAGATGACAGGCATCGATCAGTTCCGCGGGCACCGCCGCCATGGCTTCGTCCTTGCGACCGGCGAGGAACAGATCCTGGACCTTCAGCGCGGCTTCTTCGAAACCCAGCCGCTTGGCGTAGTCGTTGTAGAAGTTCTTCTCGCGTGCGCCCATACCGCCGATGTACAGCGCCATGCTGCCGCGGATCGGCATCATGCACTGCTCCACGTCATCGCCCATGATCACTGTGACAAATGGCGCGATATCGAACTGGCTCAGATTCTTATCGCCACCGGCAGCCTTGAAGCCTTTGTCGATCGGCGCTTCGAAGACATGGTACTGCTCCGGGTCCATCCACACCGGAAAGAAACCATCGGCGACTTCGGCCGCAGCTGCGACACCCGCCGGGGTGATGGTCGCTGCAAAAATCGGAATCTCCTCGGTCGCCTGCAGAATGCTCTTCAGCGGCTTGCCCAGACCGGTGGCACCGGGCCCGCTGTAAGGCAGCTGATACATCTCGCCTTCGAAGGTGACCGGCCCCTTGCGGGCGAAGATCTGTTTCATGATCTGAACGTATTCCTTCAGGCGGGTGACCGGCTTGCCGTAAGGCACGCCGTGCCAGCCTTCCACCACCTGCGGACCCGATGCGCCGACACCACAGATGAATCGACCGCCGGACAGTTCCGACAGACTCATGGCTGTCATGGCCGCCATGGCGGGAGAACGCGCCGGCATCTGCATGATGGCGGTGCCGACTTTCATCTTCGTTGTCTGGGCAAGGATCCACGCAGCCGGTGTCACCGCATCCGAGCCATAGGCTTCGGCAGTCCAGATTGATTCGTAACCGAGATTTTCCGCATGCCTGATCGCATCGATCGGAATGCTCATCTTCCGTCCGGAGTATCCGGCAATCAGTCCAAGTTTCATGGTCACTTCCCCCGTGTTGTTGATTCGTTCTTAAGCTGTTCGTTCCTGGAGACGCTGGCGCAGATAGTCGATGATGTCCATCGATTCATATAACCAGCGAACCACACCTTCACGCTCAATTCGCAGGCAGGGCACCATGCCCATACCGCCACCTTCGAGTAACTCCCGCCGTGCCTCGGGATCGCGCACCGTATCGCGCAGGGTCACCTCGATGCCGGCCGCCTCGAAGCCGGACTCCTGCAGAAACTGGCGAACCCTGAAACAGAACGGGCAGCTGTCGAACTGGTAGAGCTGATAGGTTTCCACGGCGGGCTTGCGGCAGCAGATGACGGCCGCCGAGTATGCCACAACAGTTGAGAAAACAGCCACGCTCCCGGTTATCATTGCGGGCTCGTAATCCGGAACCTTAAAGTACGCATGGCCAAGAAAGCGGACACCAGAACCGCCCGCATACGTAACACCATTCTCATCTTTGTGGTGAGTGTCGTGATACTGGTGCTGGGCTGGGGAACCATCTACAGCACAGGCATCGTCGGCTCGGAGTTCGTGGAAGGCGACCACTACAGGCTGGTCGAAAATCCGCCAAGACGACGTCCCGCAGATCCGATCCTGGTGCAGGAGTTTTTCTCCTACGGTTGTGTGCATTGCCGCAACTTCGATCCACTGGTAGTGGAATGGCAGGCCACACTGCCCCAGGGGGTGACCTTCAAGCGCACACCAGCTGCGTTTTCGCCTATCTGGAGTCTGCTGGCACAGACCTATTTCACCCTCGATTATCTGGGCATCATCGACCAGAACCACGATCGCCTGTTCCGCCAGATCCACGACAATCGCGGGCAGTTCCTCTCCGCTGATGAAATCGCCGATTTCATCGCCGGTAACGGCACCACCCGGGAAGAATTTCTCCGGGCATTCAACTCTCCCCAGGTCCGGCGTGCTTTGCGGGACGCCGATGTCGAGATGCGCGAATTCGGTATCGCTTCTGTCCCCACTCTTGTCGTCGCCGGGAAATACGTGGTGACCATGGATCAGGGTAGAAAAACAGCGCTGGATATCGCCGACTATCTGATCGCACTCGAACGCGGCGACGGCAAAGCGGCAAAGGAGAACAGCACCGACTGACCGGTCAGATCCGCACGTTCAGCGTCAGTCCATAGCGGCGCGGATCACCATACTGATAGAAGCCCCGTTCGGTGTAGAAGTCCCGGGGGTCATTGCCGAAGAAATAGCCGCGCACAAAATAGTCTCTGTCCGTCAGATTTCTGCCCCAGAGACGCAGGTCAAAGCGCTCATTGCCATAGCCGACGCTGGCGTTGATGAGTTCATAGGCTTCAGAACGCACATCATCCAGATCACGCCCCTGCGCATCGAAGCGGCGACTGTCCGAATAGTAGTAGGCGCCTTTGCCCTCGACTTCGACCCGGGCAAACCAGCCGGGTGCGAAACTGTAGTCCGCGCTGATAAAAAACTGATAGGCGGGTGACTGGGCCTGATCCTCACCGTCGAGATCTTCTCCGGCGCTGTTGATGAAGTCGTCGTAGCGCGTGCGCAGCAGGCCGGCGCTGGCTGAGAGATCGAGATTGTTCAGCAGGGCGAAAGTGGCCTCCACTTCGAAACCATAGTTGCTGCCTTTGGCGGCGTTATCGGTCAATGCAATGAACTCCGTGCTGCCATCGGATCTCGGTACTGTCAGCGAGGTATCCACCTGTACATCCTTGCGCTGCATCCGGAACAGGGCGAGCTGACCGGTCAGGCGCTCATCCAGCCAGCGGCCCTTGAGACCCGCCTCATAGTTCCATAATCCTTCCGGATCAAACTCCCGTAATGCCGCATCCAGTGTGCCGCTGGTATTGAAACCCCCCGCCTTATAACCCCGGGTGACACTGAGGTAGGCGAGTGAGCGCTCGGAGAGATCGTATTCGAGTACCACGCGCCCGCCCCACAGATCGTCGTCCGGATCCGTGTCAACCCCTTCCGAGTCTTCATACTCCGAGCCGTGGTGCTCGGCTCGAATACCGGCAGTTAGCCGGAATCGCTCACCCAGCATCCGGCTGAGCTCGCCGTACAGGGCGAAGCGGTCAACGCGATAGTCGCTGGAGAAGGGATCGTCGAGAAAGGTGTAGTGACGCGCAAGATCCACCTGCTGGCGCAGCGCGTAGGCACCGACCACCCAGTCTGTGGTGCCCGCAAAAAGGCGCCCCTCGTTCCCGGAGAGCGCGCGAACGTCCAGGGTCAGCGTGTCCCGGTCCCGCTGGTAGCGGTCGGTGGCGGTGTATCCGATCGGATCGAAGTCTTCGTAGACCCAGTCCTCGTCGTAGCCGTAGTCGATGCGACTGTCGGAGACACCGATCACCGCCTGCACAGCGACCGCCTCCGACAGTGCCAGGTCCAGACTCAGACTGCCGTAGAGCGATCGCTGCTGATCCTGGCCGGGTTCATCCGAGTAAGTGGTCCGCACATTGTCGAGCGAGAAAGCGTCGTAACCGTTGTCCACGTCCACCCAGCCCAGCACGAGCCCCAGGTCGACCCGATCGGTCGGCGTCCACTGCAGACGTCCTCGCAGGGATTGTTCTTCTCTCGCGCCGGTGTTCGAGCGGTCGAGAAAAGCGTTGTCTGTGAAACCGTCGTCCTGGTAGTGGCGCGCGGCGAAGCGTCCCAGCAGATCAGGCGCCAGTGGCCCGGACAGGCTCAGGCCAACGCCCCGGGCATCGTAGTTTCCAGCTTCGACTTTGAGGGAACCTGCGAAGGTGTCTGTCGGTGGATTGGAGCGCACCTGGATCAGACCCGCGAGTGCGTTGGCACCGTGCAGCGTACCCTGGGGACCGCGCAGGACTTCCACCTGCTGAATGTCGTGCAGCACCGCGGCAGTACCCGCCCCGCTGAAATCCACCCCATCGATGAGCAGGCCCACAGACGCATTGAGCGGTTCTTCGAACTGACCCCGTTCGCCGATCCCCCTGACCTGATAAAAACGCGCCCGCGAACTGCCACCGGAGAAATTGAGATTCGGAATCTGACCCAGCACATCTTCAATGTGGTTGAGCGCCTGACCACGGGCATCTTCGATCGTGAGCACCGTTACCGCGGCGGGTGTATCCAGCACAGAGCGCTGCCGGAACTCACTGGTGACCACGATCTCCTCGATCGGCAGACCCGCCTGCCCGGCGGGTTGTGCCAGGGCGGACCCCGGGGCACACAGCGTCGCGACCACCAGGGCCGCCCGCAGCCGGGTGCGTGGAAGATCCAGATGCACAGTGGATGACATGAACTGCTTCCCTGATGAATGAGGTAATGACCCAGGGAGCAGAATCGGACTTGAAGTGCCTATTCCTACGCCGGTATTAACCGGTTCAGGTTCAAAGGGTTCACCAACAGCTGGTGTCTCAGGTATTACCGCCCCTTAGGTCAGAGGGCATTCTGACCCCATGTCCGGGGTAGGCGCAACCCGGCGCTTCAGGATCCGTTCAGATTTCCCGGACTACCCTGCGCCTGAACGAATGCGCGGGGTACTCCGATGGGCGAATATCAGGCACTCATACAGACGCTCTCGCTGACCCTGGGGGTCGCCTGGGCCAGCGGTATCAATCTCTATGCCGTGGTTACCGTGCTCGGCATTGGCGGCGCCACCGGCTACATCGATCTGCCACCCGCCCTCCAGGTCGTGCAGGATCCGGTTGTGATCATGGCCGGCGCGATCATGTACTGCGTGGAATTTATCGCGGACAAAACACCCGGCGTGGACACTGCCTGGGACGGCCTGCATACCTTCATCCGAATTCCCGCGGGCGCCCTGCTGGCCGCCGGCGCTGCCGGTACCGTGGACCCGGCCCTGACCGTCGCCGCCGGACTGCTCGGCGGATCGGTGACCGCGGCGACTCATGCCACCAAGGCCGGCGCCCGGATACTCATCAACACATCACCCGAACCCTTCAGCAACTGGACAGCGTCTATTGCCGAGGATCTCGCCGTATTCGCGGGACTCTGGGCGGCACTGACACATCCCGTGCTATTCTTCTGCGCCCTTCTGCTGTTCCTCATTTCACTATGCTGGCTGCTGCCCAAACTCGCTCGCGGGATCGTCAAAGTTTTTCAGAAAATCGGTTCCTGGCTGGGTCTGATCCGCAGCGATCCCCGGGCCCGGGACCTGCAGCGCCTGTTCGAAAAAGGGGTGCTCACCGAAGCCCAGTACCGGGAAGCGCGCACCCGACTGACCTGAACCCGGACCCGCTCCCTTGAAGCCCGGTGAACGGAAGCGCGGCGGGATAAACAGCCGCGGCGGGAAGAGTCGTCGTGGCGGCAGACCCGGTGCCCGCAAGGGCTTCGGTGCACGACTGCTGCAGGCAGGGCTGGTGGCAATGGTCATCGGTGTCGTTGCTCTCGCCGGCTATCTGCTGTATCTCGACCGGCTGATCACCGAGACCTTCGAAGGGCGACGCTGGACCGTTTCCGCGCTGGTTTATGCACAACCTCTGGAACTGTTCCCGGGCGCCGCCCTCACCCTCGCGGATGTGGTCGGTGAACTCAACCGCAACGGCTATGAGCAGCTTGCCAACCCGGTCCATCCGGGCAGCTATCAGCGCCGCAACTCGGAACTGCTCGTGCATCTGCGGGCATTCGACTTTCTCGAAGGCGGCCGACCCAGTCAGCGCATCCGCCTGAGTTTCGGCGGCGGGGGTCTTGCGCAGATCGCAGACAGCAGCGGTCGACCGGTACCCCTGATCCGACTCGATCCCCTGAGTGTCGGCAGTTTCTTCCCCTCCCACGGCGAAGACCGGCAGATCCTGCCGCCGGAGGCGGTCCCCGATCTGCTGGAATCCGGATTGAAAGCGGTGGAAGACGAGCGCTTCGATTCCCATCTCGGCTTCGATCTCACCGGCATCGCCCGGGCGGCCTGGATCAATCTCACTGCGGGTGAAATCCGTCAGGGCGGCAGCACCCTCACCCAGCAGCTGGTAAAGAGCTATTTCCTCGATAACCGCCAGACCTTCGTGCGGAAGCTGAGGGAAGTTCTCATGGCGGTGATTCTGGAACTGCGCTTCTCCAAGGAAGAGCTGCTCAATGCCTACATCAACGAGGTCTTTCTCGGTCAGGACGGTGCCCGGGCCGTGCACGGTTTCGGTCTCGGCGCGCAGTTCTACTTCAACAGGCCGCTGACCGAACTGCAGCCCCACGAACTGGCCACACTGATCACCATCATCCGGGGACCGTCCTACTACAACCCGTACCGCCACCCGTCGCGGGTGCTCGAACGCCGCGACCGGGTGCTCGGCATTCTCCACACGGCAGGCCTGATCAGCGCGGACGTCCTGCAGGACAGTCAGGCGAAGCCCCTGGGTATCGTCTCCGGAGCGCGCTCCGGTGGCGCCTACTACCCCGCCTTCCTCGACATGGTCCGCCGCAGCCTGGCGGAAACCTATGCAGACGAAGATCTCACCACCGCAGGTCTGCGTGTGTTCACCACCCTGTCTCCGCGCAGCCAGGACGCCACCGAACAGGCGCTGGCGGATACACTGAGCCGGCTCGAAACCGGTTACAAACTGCCGGCGGGAGAACTGCAGAGTGCGGTAGTGATCGCCAGTACCCAGACCGGCGAGATCGAGGCCATCGCCGGCGGCCGCACCGCCGGCCGGGATGGTTTCAACCGGGCCCTGAACGCCAGGCGCCACATCGGCTCCCTGATCAAACCTGTGGTCTACCTCGCCGCTCTGGAGCGCGGCTACCACCTCGCCAGCATCCTTCAGGATGCCCCTGTGTCCCTGCCGATGCGGGGACAGGAGCCCTGGACGCCTCGCAACTTCGACGGCGAGGTCTATGGTCCTGTGCCGCTCGTCCGCGCTCTGGGAGACAGCCTGAATCTTGCGACTGTGAATCTCGGACTCGCCATCGGTGTGGATCAGGTCAGTGATCGCCTGCACAGTCTCACCGGTCGCCGGCCGAAGAATCAGTTTCCGTCGCTGCTGCTCGGAGCCGAAGATATGACGCCGGTGGAAGTGCTGGAGCTCTATGGACCCTTTGCGGGCAATGGCTTTCATGTGCGGCCGAAGTCGGTCGTCGCCGTGATGGACGAATCCGGTGTCCCCCTCACACAACAGCGCTTCGAACTCGAACAGAAAATCGATCCGGAAAATGCCGCTGCCATAAACCGCGCCCTGGAAATCGTGATGCAGGATGGCACCGGCAAGTCGTCACGATTTGCCCGACTGGGTGTCGCAGGCAAGACGGGTACTTCGGACGACTATCGGGACAGCTGGTTTGTCGGCTATGACGCCAGTCGGATCGCCGTGGTCTGGCTCGGCTACGATGACAACCGTGCCTCCCGCCTCACCGGTGCGACCGGTGCACTGCAGGTCTGGGACAGTATCTTCAGCCGCCTCGGCGTCAGCTCACCGGCGGTCGGTTATCCCGAAGACTGGGTGGACATCGAATATGCCACCGGTCTGCTGGCGAACGAGGACTGCGCGGAAGTGGTGCGTGTGCCACTGCCGGAGAGCGTGGATCGCGATCGTGATTTACAGGCAAAAGCCGGCTGTGGTATCACCTTGCGTCGATTCGGCGAAGGCATTCGGAGAAATCTGCGGGAGTGGTTCAATTGAGCTTTTCTGAAGTTGCCGTGTCACCCAGCCGGAAAAATGTTTCGACCGCGCTGCCGGCCTCCGCGCCGGCTCTCTCCAATCAGGTACTGATCTTCAGTCTGCTGCTGATCCTGGGCGGGTGCGCGACGACCTCACCACAACCTCGAACCGGACAACCGGCAGGTACCCCCGCGCCGGAGCGCACTGTCGAAGTGCCGCCCCAACCCAGCCCCGGGGCGCCCATGGACAGCCCACAACCCAGGCCCAGACAGGAACCGGACGCCAGTGCGGCAACGCTTGCGCTGCTGCAGCAGAGCGAACGGGCAGCGAGCAGCGGCTCTCTGACCGAAGCGATTTCCTATGCGGAGCGCGCAGTGCGCATCAATCCAAGACAGGCGGATCTGTGGACACGCCTGGCCGACCTGGAACTGCAGAACCGCCACCCCCAGACGGCGATCCAGTACGCCACCAAGGCCATCTCACTCGCCGGCAGCCGCACCGACTGGCAGCGCGACGCCTGGCTGCTCATCGCCGCCGCCAAAGAATCCCTCGGCGAACACGACGAAGCCCGCACCATCCGCGAACGCTGGAAAAGCGCCCGCGGCTAGCGCCGAAGGCGCAATAAACAAACGCGGCTAGCGCCGAAGGCGCAATAAACAAACGCGGCTAGCGCCGAAGGCGCAATAAACAAACGCGGCTAGCGCCGCAGGTCCCCGCCCACGCTCTGATCAACCGCATTCCGAACTTTCCTGGCCACCCCTACACTGCCGCAAACAGCCGCGCCCGGTCTCCCCGGAACCGCCGCCCCGCCAGATAGAACAGCGGAATCGCCAGAAGAGACAGGCAGGTGTAGGTGAGCAGCGTCACCGAATAAGGTTCCGCAACACCCCGCTCGATCAGCACGTCGATCATGACACCGCCGGTGGTGATGCCGATCCCCAGACCCACGAAGTTGAGCAGCAGGATGTAGAAGGCAACAATCGTGGCTCTTATCTGGGGCGGCACCAGTTCCTGCACAGTCGAAAAGGTCGGTCCATAAAAACAGCCGAGCTGGAAGAAACCGAGGAAGATACCGGCCCAGAACAGGAAGCTGTCCGCATCGACGATCCGATACAGCACATTGAACGGCGCAAGCACCAGCATCACCCAGAACAGAAACATTGGCCTGCCCATGCCAGTACGTTTCAGGAACCAGTCACCGCCCAATCCGCCAAAGAGATTGCCGAGGATGCCACCCGCCATTGCAAACCAGCCGCTGAGCCGGGCGATGTCCGCCCGCTCGAAGCCGCGTTCCTGCACATACCAGAGCTGATCAAAAGTGGCAGCACCCAGGATGAAATGCAGGCAGACTCCGCCGGCCACGGTGAGTCCGAGCGCAGGACAGCTGCGCAGCGCAAACCCCAGTGTTTTCAGAATTGAACCGAAGGTTGGATGCTCCGTTCGGGCATCCCGTTCAAGCTGATCGCGACGCGGGGTTTCCTTCAGGAACCACATCACGGCAGCCAGTCCAATGCCGATGGCACCCAGCAGGTAGAAGCAGTTGCGCCAGCCGATCGCAGGACCGAGATAGCCGACTATGAGCAGACTGACGCCCACCCCGATGGGCACACCCATGTAGTAAACGCCGGACGCAAAGCCCAGACGGGCCGCGGGGAAACGATCGGACAGCAGGGACATGGCGGTGGGGGTCATGATCGACTCGCCGACCCCGATCAGCATCCGCGGTGCTGCCAGGCTCCAGAAGCCTCTCGCCGCGCCGGAAAGCACGGTCAGCCCGCTCCACAGGGCGAGTCCGATCGCGATGAACTTCGTGCGGTTCACCATATCCGCCAGCGCACCCATGAACAGCCCCATCACCGAATAGAAGACGATGAAGAACAGGCCGGTCAGCAGTCCGAACTGGGTATTGGTTAGGCCGAGATCGGGCACGATGAAATTCGCAAAACTGCCGAGCAACTGGCGATCGACGAAATTCATCACGTTGAGCAGGGTCAGAAATCCCAGAAAAACATAGCTGCCGTTCGTGACGGTCTCGTTAGTGACCTTGTCAGTCACCGCCGCGGCTTTCTGCGCAGCGGACGCCGTTGCAAGACTGTCCGCCATCCCGCCTTCCTGCTTATCACTCACCCTGTTCCCCCTCAACCCGCTTCGAACCTTCCGCTGATGGTGAAACCAGCAGCTCCATCCAGTGCACCACAGACACACCCGCTTCGGTCGCCAGGTGCATCTGGCACCCCACATTGGCCGTCGCGATGATCTCCGGGCCTTGCGCCTGCAGGCATTCCAGCTTGCGCGCACGCAGTGTCCCCGCCAGTTCCGGCTGCAGCATCGAATAGGTGCCGGCCGAGCCACAGCACAGATGAGCGTCCTGAACCGGTACCAGTTCGTAACCGGCCGCTTCCAGCAGCTGCCGCGGTGGATCAGACAGGCCCATGCCATGCTGCAGCGTACAGGGCAGATGCAGGGCTATCCGGTGCAGATCGTCGCGCTTTCCCCAGCCCACTCCCAGCCTCAGCAGATACTCGCCCACGTCCATAACCTTGCGGGAAAATGCCCGCGCGACACCCGCATGGCGCTCCTCGTTCTCCAGAAGCCGCTCATAATCCTTCAGCGTCACACCGCAGCCGCTGGCCGTGGAGATCACCGCATCGACTTCGCCGAGCACAGGTCCGATGGCGTCGAGATTGCCTCGCATGTAATCGAGGGCTTCCGGCTGGGCGCCCAGATGCAGACTCAGGCCCCCGCAGCACTGCTCATCCGCCAGGCTCACCACTTCCACCCCGGCGTCTGCCAGCAGACGCTTCAGCGCCTGATTGGTGTCAGGTGTACTCAGCCGCTGCACACAACCATCCAGCAGCAGCACACGACCCTTTCCACAACTCGCCGCCACCGGCGTTGCCGCGGCCCTGCCGGCCGGACGGGAGATCTGGGACGCCAGCCGTCGCGGCAGCAGAAACCGGAAAAAGCGACCCAGTCGCATCCAGCGATTAAAAACCTCAGGGTGCGGCACCACCCTGCGCAGCCAGTTCCTGGTCAGACGGTCCAGGGTACCGCGGCGATGGTGGGTCTCAACAAAGTCCCGCCCGATCTCCAGCAGTTCTCCGTAAGCGACCCCGCTCGGGCAGGTGGTCTCACAGGCGCGGCAGGTCAGACAGCGATCGAGATGGGTGACCACAACCTCATCTGTCTGCTGGGTTTCAAGCATGTCCTTGATCAGGTAGATGCGGCCACGTGGACCGTCCAGTTCATCACCGAGCACCTGGTAGGTCGGGCAGGTGGCATTGCAGAAACCGCAGTGCACACAACTGCGCAGAATCGACTCCGCCCGCCGGCCCCGCGGGGTCAGACGGTAGGGATCAGGCAGTGATGTCTGCACGACACATCTCCGGGTTGAACAGATTATCCGGGTCGAAGGCCCGTTTGAGGCGGTGCTGGTAGCGTCCGCTGACAGGGTCGGCACGGTCATAAAGACTGCGGGCGTAACCCGCACCGAATATCCGCGCATCCTGCGGCAGTCCGTCCGCGGCATCGACTGAGCCGTCACCGCCGTGCACGCCCCAGCGTCGTGCACCACCCCACTCCAGCAGGGTTTCTCCCGGCTCCAGCGCGGCGGCAGGAGCCGGCTGACGCACCGTCATCGCGGTCCCGGATCTGAACAGCGGCAGTTCGTGATCCCGCAGTCTGTCCCAGATCGTGGCCTCACCCGACAGCACACCGCCGATCGCCGCACCCGCGGCATAGACCGATGACTCGGCGCCTGACAGGCGTACGAACAGGCGTCCGTCCATATGACAGGTTGCGGTGACCGGCAGCGGCAGCCGCGCCCAGCGGCGCATTTCGCGCAAGGCAGCGGCGGCATCCAGTTCCAGTTCACAGGTGAGTTCCACCGGGGCCTGCGGGATCACCCGCACACTGATATCCAGCAGTACACCGAGACTGCCGAACGTGCCGACCTGGAGCCGCGCCAGATCGAAACCGGCGACATTCTTCACCACCTGGCCGCCAAACTTCACCCGCTCGGCAAAGCCATTGATCATCACTACTCCGAGCACCGCATCCCGCACGCTGCCCCGCCAGGGCCGCGCGGGGCCGGTCAGACCACAGGCGACGGCACCACCCAGGGTACCCTTGCCCTGAAACTGGGGCGGATCGAAGGGCAGCATCTGATTTTCCCGGGCCAGCAACTGCTGGATTTCCTTGAGTCCGGTACCCGCTCTCGCTGTCAGAACCAGCTCCTCCGGCCGGTATTCGATGACACCGCGATGTTCCGCCGTGGACAGCAGCCGGCCTTCAGACTGGGTGTCGGCATCCTGTGTCAGGAACGTCTTGCTGCCGCTGCCCATGATGGCGACAGCTACCGCGCCTTCTTTGGCGCGGCGCACCGCTTCGAGCAGTTCGTCTGTCAGATCCCTGGGCGTGGTCATCTCGCGTACTCTGCCGTGCCCCGGGGTACCCGGCAGTTCCATGCCTTCCTGCAGCAGCCCATCAGAAACGATCCAGATTGGGAAAGGGCAGGCGGCCGGCGTGCACGTGCATGCCGCCCAGCTCCGCGCAGCGGCTCAGCGTCGGAATCGCCTTGCCGGGATTGAGCAGGTGCTCCGGGTCGAAGGCGTCCTTCACCCGGAAAAACTGTGCGAGCTCAGCAGCACCGAACTGGGTGCACATCTGGTCGAGTTTTTCCACACCCACACCGTGTTCGCCGGTGACCGTACCACCCACCCGCACACAGAGTTCGAGGATTCGACCACCGAATTCTTCCGCCCGCTCGAGTTCTCCGGGCAGATTCGCATCGTAGAGAATCAGGGGATGAAGATTGCCGTCGCCGGCATGGAACACATTGGCGACCCGAAGCTTGAACTGCTCGGAGAGCGTACGGATCTGCGCCAGCACTTCGGCGAGGCGATGCCGTGGAATGGTGCCATCCATGCAGTAGTAGTCGGGCGCAAGCCGACCAACAGCTGGAAACGCAGCTTTCCGGCCCAGCCACAGTCGCGCCTGTTCATCCGCATCTTCTGCCGCCTGGATCTCGTAAGCGCCCATCTCGTCGAACACCCGGGTCACGAGGCCCGCATCCGCGGCCACCTCCTCTGCCACACCATCCAGCTCACAGAGCAGGATGGCCTCTGCCTCCGAGGGATATCCGGCGTGCACATAGGCCTCCGCCGCTTCGATCGCCAGACGGTCCATCATCTCCAGACCCGCCGGCACAAGACCCCGGGCGATGATGGCGCTCACCGCATCCGCTGCGGCTGACACGGAAGCGAACGCACCCAGAAGAACCCGCTTTGTCGGCGGTATCGGCAGCAGCCGGACCCACACCTCGCTGATGACACCCAGCAGACCTTCACTGCCACAGATCAACGCCAGCAGATCGAGACCGGGCGGGCCGGCACCAAGGCCGCCGAGCGTCAGCTCTTCACCTTCGATGGTCAGCATTCTCAGCCCGATCACGTTGTGCACCGTGAGCCCGTATTTCAGACAGTGCACGCCACCGGCATTCTCAGCGACATTGCCACCGATCGAGCAGGCGATCTGTGAGGAAGGATCTGGCGCGTAGTAGAGACCGTGAACGGCCGCGGCTTCGCTGATGGCCAGGTTGCGTACCCCCGGCTCGACCCGAGCCGCACAGTTGTCGAGATCGATTTCCAGAATACGGCTCAGTTTTGACAGCCCCAGCAGCACGCCATCCGCCAGGGGACGTGCACCACCGGACAGTCCGGTACCCGCCCCCCGGGGCACCACGGGGACATGGAGTTCGCGGCAGACCCTGAGAACGGTACGCAGCTGCTCCTGGGTTTCAGGCAACACCACCAGACCGGGCATCTGGCGGATGGCACTGAGCCCATCTGATTCGAAAACCCGCAACGCGGCGGGATTCGATATCAGACACTGGCGCGGCAGCGCTGTGCTCAGACGTTTGAGAACCGCTGGATTCATGCAATCAACCTTATTTGTCCGGACCCATACTAACTCCCGGACGCCGGTACGACACGCTGAGGCGTTGATACTCGCTCAGAGTTTCCCTAGCATGCTCGCCCCGCCATTTGGGACCCTCCCTCGATGCCACTCATCCGCCTCCAGAATGCCAGCCTCGCCTTCGGCCATGTACCCCTCCTCGATGGTGTGGACCTGAGCATCGATTCCGGCGAGCGGCTGTGTCTGATCGGACGCAACGGCACCGGCAAGTCGACACTGCTCAATGTGCTGGCCGGCGAGCGGACCCTGGACAGCGGGCAGGTGGCCCGCCAGGGCGGTCTGCGGGTCGCCCGCCTCGCCCAGGAAGTGCCGGAAATCGAAGTCGCCAGTCTGTTTGATGTGGTGTCCGCCGGGCTCGGCGACCACGCCGCCCTGCTCTCCCGTTATCACTATCTCAGCCACCATCTGGGTGAAGCGGAAGATACCGAGGCGGCGCTGGCTGCCTTGAGTCGTCTGCAGGAAGAGATCGAGCGGGCCGGTGCCTGGGAAGGTTCCCAGCGGGTAGACGCGGTGCTCGATCGTCTGTCGCTGCCCGAGGATGCACTCATGTCCGAGTGCAGTGGCGGTATCCGACGCCGCGCCATGCTCGGCCAGGCCCTGGTCAGCGAACCGGACGTGCTGCTGCTGGACGAGCCGACCAACCATCTGGACATCGATGCCATCACCAGCCTCGAAGAAGCACTGCTCGGTTACTCGGGCTGTGTGGTCTTCATTACCCACGACCGCGCCTTCATCGACCGGCTCGCTACCCGCATCATCGAACTGGATCGCGGCATACTGCGCTCCTATCCCGGCAGCTACGCCGAATACCTGGCGCGCAAGGCGGCTCAGCTCGAGGCTGAAGCCGATGAAAACCGCCGTTTCGATATCGAGCTTGCCCAGGAGGAAGTCTGGATCCGGCAGGGTATCAAGGCGCGGCGCACCCGCAACGAAGGTCGGGTTCGGCGTCTCGAAGCGATGCGCCGGGAGCGCGCCGAACGCATCGAGCGCCAGGGTAACGTGAGGATGGCGGTCGCGGGCAGCACCCGCTCCGGACAGATCGTTTTCGACGCGGAACAGGTGGACTTCGATTACGACGGCACACCCATCATCCGCGACTTCAACGTGCGCATCCTGCGCGGCGATCGGATCGGCATCATCGGCCCCAATGGCAGCGGCAAGAGCACCCTGCTGAAACTGCTGCTGGGCGATCTGCAACCGACGCGCGGCAAGCTCACCCGGGGGACAAAAATCGAAGTCGCCTATTTCGATCAGGAGCGCCTGCAGCTCGATCCGGAAAGATCCGTGCAGGACAACGTCGCCGACGGTGCCGATACTCTGACGATCAACGACAAGCCCCGCCACGTGATCAGCTATCTCGCCGATTTCCTGTTCGCTCCGGCCCGCGCACGCTCCCCTGTGAAAACCCTGTCTGGTGGAGAACGCAACCGCCTGCTGCTGGCAAAACTGCTCGCCCGCCCGGCCAATCTACTGGTGCTGGACGAACCCACCAACGATCTCGACGTGGAAACGCTCGAACTGCTCGAAGAACTGCTCGCCGACTACGCAGGCACTCTGCTGCTGGTGAGCCACGACCGCAGCTTCCTCGATGCCACAGTGACCAGCACCCTGATTATGGGCAGCGACGGCCATATCGATGAACATGTCGGCGGCTACAGCGACTGGCTGCGCTATCGACAGCAGCAGCTCAGTGCCCGCGCGAAACGCTCGACAGACACAACGACAAAGGCCGCGAAGTCTCCAGCGCATGACGCAACTTTGAAGTCGGTCGCCACCGCGCCGGACAGAAAGGCCTCCGACACAGGGTCCGCACAGCGCAAACTGAGCTACAAGGAGCAGCGCGAACTGGACGCATTACCGGATCTGATCGAATCTCTGGAAACCGAACTGACCGCACTGCAGACCGCCACCAGCGATCCGGACTTCTACCAGAAGCCACGCAAAGAGGTCGCTGCTACCCTCGAGTCGCTCAGCCGGTCCGAGGCCCGGCTGAAGGACGCCTACGCACGCTGGGCGCAGCTCGACATCAGCTGATGTTCGATAATGCTCAACCTGCCAGATACCGCTTCGACAGGGCCTCTATGGTTTCGAAAAACTCGCGCCTGACTTCCTCGATGATCTCCGCCACCGGTCTGACCGAATCGATGCGGCCGCAGACCTGGCCTGTCAGAGCGATACTGGATTCCATGTCGCCGCCAAAATAGAGATCGATCGCCCGGCCGAACTCGGACATGGCATTGGTTTCGAGGTCGTTTTCGAGCCTGGTGGTTTTTTCGGTGCGCAGCGCACGCAGCGCAGGCGAGTGTGCGCGGTTGAGAAATACCGTATCCGTTTCTTTCGCCCCGATGATCGCGTTCTTCCAGTTTTCGTGCACGGGCGACTCTGCCGCCGACACCATCCGGGTGCCCATCTGCACGGCCTCAGCGCCCAGTGCGAAGGCTGCCG
Source organism: Pseudomonadales bacterium (assembly GCA_041395945.1). Taxonomy (NCBI): domain Bacteria; kingdom Pseudomonadati; phylum Pseudomonadota; class Gammaproteobacteria; order Pseudomonadales; species Pseudomonadales bacterium. The sequence continues at coordinate 169,865 of JAWKZN010000001.1, read as the reverse complement.
CCATCGAACTGCCATCGACAAAGCCACCCGCTGCAATAATGGGCACATCGACCTTGGAGCGTACCAGGGGCAGCAGCACCATGCTGGCGACTTCCCTCGGGTTCTTGAAGCCGCCGCCTTCGCCCCCCTCGACGACAAGACCATCCACGCCACAGGCTACCGCTTTCAATGCGGCCGACAGGCTCGGCACCACATGAAAGACGGTCAGGCCTGCCGCCTTGAGACTCTCGGTGTAGCGTTCGGGGCTGCCTGCCGAGGTGGTGACAAACTTCACGCCCTGATCGATCACGAAGCGAACGATTTCCGGATCCCTTACAAACGCCTGGGCGATGTTCACACCGAAAGGTTTGTCGGTGAGTTTGCGCATTTTTACGATCTCTTCCCGCACCGCATCGAGCTCGCCTGAGGAAGTCTCGATGATGCCGAGGCCGCCGGCGTTGGATACGGCAGAGGCGAGCTGGGAACGGGCAATCCAGCCCATGGGCGCCTGCACTATGGGAACTTCCACGCCGAGAAGGTCGGTGATGCGGTTCTTGAATTTCATTTATGGCGTCCTGTTGCTGAACATGAAGGCGAAAAAAGCGGGTATGTCGTGCAGTGCGTAAGAGATTGAAACAGACATCAGAGCGGCACCGGCAGTTCCAGATGCCGCTCGTAGACGGTGCGCTGATGCGCAGCCAGACGGTCACTGAAGGCAGCCTGAATGCCCTCGTCCTTACAGGTGTAGATCCCGCGCATGAAGGGCAGCATGGGCAGCTGGGCTTCCGGCAGCGGCCGGATGAGGTTGGCGAAGGTGGCCCAGTAGACGTCCAGCGCACTGAGCGAATCGCCGAGGAAGTAGCGCTTGCCCCCCAAGGTCGCGTGCAGCAGCGCGAGGATGTCGAGTACCCGCGCCCGCGCCTGCCGCACATCTGCGGGATGAAAACCGTACCTGGCCGCCAGTCGGGCGCTTACCGACGCAGGGAAACCCTCTCCTGAACCTTCGCCGTGGGCCATTCCCGCACGCAGCATCTCCAGACGCAGGCACCAGCCCAGCCCCATCTCACCACAGATCTCGTGGGCAAGACCGAACATCTCCGCCCGGGTGCGCGGATCTTCCGGAATGAGCCGCACTGCCGGTGCCAGCCGTTCGGCCAGCAGCAGAATTTCCGCCCAGCCGGTGCGCAGGGCCTCCTTCTCCCAGGCCACCACCGGTACCGAGGAATCTCCCGCCCAGGCAGCAATGGCGTGGGGCTCGTCGGTCTCGCTCTGGGCGGCGAGCACACAGTCGAGACCTTTCACATGAAAGATGCCCTTGGCCGCTTCCGTCCAGGGACTGGGAATGCCGCGCAGACCGGCGAGGCGCAGGCCGCCGGCGGCCCTGGCTTCGGCAATGGAGACAAACCTGGACATGGTGGATCCTTTGAATACTGCGGACTGACTCGGCGCGCGATGCGATCCGGCGCGGAGGATGGCGCTCTACACTAGGGAGACTCCGAGCAAGAATCAACGCCCGCCGCCAGCACGCCGGGCCGCTACCGTCAGCCACCCGCCGAAGTGTAGTGACGGATGCCGAATCCCCAGGCGAACAGCGCCGCTGCGAAGAACACGAAGCCTGCAAGCGGTGCCAGACACTGCAGCAGCAGCGTGGATCCCAGCGGGTCGTTGATGCCGAAGATGGCCAGCGTCGGGAAATAGCTGATGCAGCCGAGCGGCACCACGAAAGTGAAGAAGCGCCAGAAGCTCTCACGGTAGATCGACATCGGATACTGGGCCGTTTCGGTGCCGCCGTAGGTGAGCGTGTTCATGATCTCCAGCGATTCCGTTGCCCAGAAGGACAGGGTGGCCTGGAAAATGAACAGCGCGTAGAAGAACAGTACCCCGCTGCAGATGGTGAACAGCAGCAGCGCGACTTTGCCCGGGTGCCAGTCGATGTCGAGCATGCAGATCGCCCAGCCGAGCACAATCAGACCCTGCAGCAGGCGGCCGATGCGCTGCAGCTGAAAATCGAATCCGGCGATCTGCAGGAGTGTGCTGCGCGGACGCACCAGCACCCGATCGAAGTCCCCCGTCTTCACGAACTCCGTGCCGAATACATCGAAACCCCGCGCAAGGGCCTCTGCCAGAGGGAAGGCACAGTTCACGATGCCGTAAAGAAAGGCCACCTGGGGCAATGACCAGCCCGCCAGCATGCCGAATCGATCAAACAGGGCCCAGATGCCCACGGCTTCCACCGCCGATGTGATGAAGTGACCGAACATCATCAGCATGAAAGACAGCCGGTACTGCAGATGCCCGCGCACCGACTGAGCGACGAAGCGCAGATAGAGCCCAGGACCGCTCACACCTGCGGCCGTGCCACCTGCTACCCGGGCCTCAGCCACCCTGCACCACCAGCCGTCGACCGGCACGACCGAGCAGCGCCAGCCCGAAGGTCACGATCAGCCCAAACCACAACCACTGCAGGAGCAGTTCGGGCAGGGCTTCGGCGGCGCTGATATGACCGCTGTAGATGCGGAACGGCACATCCGCCATGCTGCGGAAGGGCTGCCAGTACAGAACAGGCTGCAGCCAGTCCGGGAACAGGGGCAGAGGCACCACAAGCCCTGCGAGCAGGGGCACGATACCGGGCATCATCCGATTGATGCCCTCCCCGGATATCGTCCAGATCAGGCCGATGTGCAGCACCATGGTGAAGGCCGTGGACAGAAACAGCGCACCCGCTACCGCAAAACAGAAAAGTACCGCGTTCACCCACCCCGGTGGCGGCGGCAGCGCCCACTCCCCCAGGCCGAGCAGCGGCAGCGCAAACCAGGTGAATACAAGCATGGGCACTACCCGCAAGCCGGTCGGCACCAGGCGGAAAGCCAGTGTGCGGGCAAACCAGTAGGCATAGAGCCCCAGCGGCCTGAGCAGTTCGTAGGCCACATTGCCGGTGCGGATCTGACCGGCAATCTCCCGATCCACGTTCCAGGGCAGCAGGCCAAGCAGACCCTGACCCAGCCAGATGTAGACGAGCACCTGGCTGAAATCCAGCGGCTGGGGTTCACTGACCGCGGCATAGAAGGCCACGAACACCATCACCTTGATGAAACCCCAGAAAAGCTGCGTCACGAAACCGGCGAAGGCGGCCGCGCGATACTGCAGCAGCACCTTGCAGCGCATGCCGAGGATGGCCAGATAGGCGCTCACCACAATCGCCCGACGCCTGGAGTCGACCCGCTCATCCCGGAGTCCCCGGAACCGGACGACCGGGCTCGGCATGACCAAGCTCGGTATAAAGTGCGGCCACCGTCTCCTCGATGGGTGGATGTTCCACCATCAGATCCCGCACCGCGTAGCAGGCCGTGAGCTCGGCGACCAGTGCGGGGGCACCGGCCTCCACCTCGAACACCACCCGCTCGCCACGCCCCCGCCCGGGCAGAAATGGCCCGGCACCCGCGCTGGCGACCTGCTGCACAAGCCTGCTGTGTGCCGCCTTGAGTTCAGGTATCCCGTCGAAGTCCACCACCACCCGGCGGCGGGCGCTTTTCAGATTCTCCACGGTACCATCCATCAGCAGACGGCCGTGGTTGATGAGCATCACCCGGGTACACAGCGCTTCGATGTCATCCATATCATGTGTGGTGAGCAGCACGGTGGTGCCCCGCTCACGATTCTGTCGCTTCACGAAATCCCGCATGGCAAGTTTGGAGACCGCATCGAGGCCGATCGTGGGTTCATCGAGAAAGAGCAGGCGGGGCTGGTGCAGAAGTGAGGCAGCCAGGTCGCAGCGCATGCGCTGACCGAGACTGAGCTGTCGCACCGGGACATCCAGTAGCGGCGCGAGACTCAGGAGCGCGACCAGTTCATCGAGGGTGCGCCGGTAAGCGCCATCTTCGACCCGATAGATGTCCCGCAACAGTTCGAAGGATTCCACCACCGGCAGATCCCACCAGAGCTGCGTGCGCTGACCGAACACCACACCGATGTCGGCGACATGAGCCACCCGGTCGCGCCAGGGTACACGCCCCTGTACCCGGCACTCACCTGCCGAAGGCACCAGAATACCGGCGAGTACCTTGATGGTGGTGGATTTACCCGCGCCGTTGGGACCAATGTAGCCCACCAGCTCGCCGGCGTTTACGGAAAAGGAAATGTCTTCGAGCGCACGCACGGTGCGGTAGCGGCGCCGCGCGAGACCGCGAAGCGCGCCCCAGAGCCCGGGATCCCGCTCAGCCACGGTGAACTGCTTCTGCAACCCCTCCACGATGATCTGCGGTTGAGTCATGGCGGCTTTAAGCAATTCACCTGGCCGCGCATTCTAGCAGGCTGTTGAATCAGCCTGCCTTGTCCCGCAGGTCGGGCAGTTTGTAACCCTTTGCATCCAGTTCGGCCCGTACGACCTTCTTATCCATTTTGCCGGTGGAGGTCAGCGGTACGCTGTCCACGTAGATCACATCGTCGGGCAGTTGCCATTTTGCAAAGGTCTTGCCGCAGTGCTCGAGAATCGTCTCCTTCGAAACTTCCGCGTCCTTGTCGAGAACGACCAGCGCAACAGGTCGTTCATCCCACTTCGGATGCGGCTGAGCCACCACACAGGCCTGGGCAACACCCTTGATCGCAACGATGTTGTTCTCCAGATCGACGGAAGATATCCATTCACCCCCGCTCTTCACCAGATCCTTGGAGCGATCGCTGATGATGAGGTACTCCTCCGGATCGATCTTGCCGACGTCGCCGGTGATGAGCCAGCCGTCGTGGAACTTCTCAGGCTGGGGGTTGTTGTAGTACTCCGAACAGATCCAGGGGCCGCGCACGAGAATCTCGCCAACTGTCTCGCCATCGTGGGGCAGCCTGTTGAACTCATCATCGAATATTTCCACCTCGATGCCCGGCATGATCTGACCCGCTTTGGCCACGTTCTCGAACTGCTCATCTTCCGACAGCGCAAGCTGAGAGCGTTTGTTCACCCGGCGTGACAAAGTGGCCAGCGGCGAGGTTTCGGTCATACCCCAGCCCTGAATCATCTCCACCCCCAGGGTGTCCCAGTACCAGCGGATCAGTGACGGCGGCGGTGCGGAGCCACCACAGGTGACCCTGGAGAGATGGGAGAGATCGTATTCGCCGGGATTGGCTTCATAGATGGCTTTCACCCCCTGCCAGATGGTGGGCACGCCAGCCGAGACCGTAACCTGCTCATCCGCCATCAGCCTGATGAGTCTGGCGGGATCCATGAAGCGGTGCGGCATCACCTGTTTGCAGCCGAGCATGAGCGCAGACCAGGGCAGCCCCCAGCCCATCGCATGGAACATCGGCACTATGCCCAGCAGACAATCGGTCGCAGACAGATTCATGCTGTCGGTCATGCACTGGGTCATGGTGTGCAGATACTGGGAACGATGCTCGTATTCCACGCCTTTCGGATTTCCCGTGGTGCCGCTTGTGTAACAGAGTCCCAGGGGCGAGTTCTCATCGATCTGCGGCCACTCGTAACGGGTCGGCTGGCCTTTGATGAAAGCTTCGTAGTCCACCGGGTTCGGCAGATCGGTCTTCCAGCCCTTATGGCTGTCTTCGGTCGCCACCACAATCCGCTCCACACTGGGCATGCGGCCTTTGAGTTTTTCCAGCAGCGGCAATGTGTCGGCATCGGCAATGATGAGCCGATCCTGGGCATGGCCGATGATGTATTCGAGATCGGTATCAGACAGGCGGACGTTGAGCGTGTGCAGCACCGCGCCCATGCCCGCACAGGCATGGTAGGCCTCCAGGTGACGGGAGCCGTTCCACATGAAGGTGCCGACCCGGTCGCCGACCTTCACACCGGCATTCTTCAGCGCATGAGCAAGCTGATGAGCCCGATTGGCGGTATCCCGATAAGTCTGCCGGCGTGAACCTGTCTCTGTCGCCGTGACAATTTCCTCTCCGGGTGCAACCTTTGCACCACGATCGAGCACGTTCGACATCAGCAGGGGCGTATGCTGCATGGCCATGGTGAAAACCTCCTCGACTGGCTTTAGAACAGATGGTGAAACGAAAGAGGGGAGTCTAACATTCCCGCAGGCGATGGCAGACGGATCAGCCGGCTTTGAAACTGAGGTCCTGTCGTTCCCGTTCTTCGAAGGCGAGCCTCTGACGGGAAAGCTCCGCTGCGTCCCACCCCAGCAGCCCGGCCATGATGGTGCCCGCTGCCGCCGCGACCGTGGCGGTCTCTGCGGGTCTGAACCAGGGCAGACGCAGCCGCCGGTACATCAGATCGACCAGGGTCTGGGCGCTTTCCTGCTCTACCGCCCAGCGGATTTCTTCCTCATACACACCCGGTGAGACACGCACCGGTGCAGCACCCAGCACCCTGTCGATCTCGCTGCCATAGAGCCTGGCCAGCCGGCCGGAGACGATCTCGTCGAGATCGAGTCTGGCGGCGATATCGCTGCGGAGTACTTCCACATCTTCACAGTCCCCACCCGGCAGCCGGGCCAGAGGGTCCTGCAATGCGACAGATCGGCCAAGCAGCCGCCCCACCGGCGCCAGTACCTGCTCCGCCATCTTGCGGAACCCGGTGAGTTTGCCACCCGCCACCGTGACGGTGCGACCATCCACCCAGATCTCTTCCTTGCGCGACATCTCCTTCGGTGCCCGACCCGGCTGATTGATCAGCGGACGCAATCCGGCCCAGGCGCTGACCACGTCTGCTGCACGGGGTGTCGTGTCAGGAAAGTAGGTTCGCAGCGGGGCGAGCAGATAGTCCACATCCGCCGGATCGACCCGGGGCCAGTGGCCGGGGGCCCCGCGCTCGCTGGTATCCGTGGTGCCCACATAGGTGACGGTACCCCGGGGGATCGCGAACACGGGTCGACCATCCGGAGCCGTCATCATCACCATGTTGCGTACCGGCAGCTGGGTACGGGGCAGTCCGATGTGCACGCCTTTGGACAGATGCAGGCGATCCCCACCGGGGACAACGCCCCGGGTGCGGCGCGCGTTCACCGCCTCCACCCAGGGACCCGCGGCATTCACCATCACCGACGCCCGAGTACTCAGGACAGACCCGCTGAGCGCATCGGCGACGGTGAGGATCACCTCACCGTCACGCTCTTCAAAGGCTTCGAGACGCGCGTAATTGCAGACGACCCCGCCCTCCGCGACCGCAGAGCGCAGTGCAGCGATTACCAGCCGTGCATCGTCGGTCAGATATTCTTTATACGCACAGGCAAAGGGAAAGTGCGCCCGGTCGAGGAGGGGTTCCCGGTCGGAAAGATCCGCAGCGTCCCAGTTCTGGTGCCTGTCGGCACGCTCTACCGCGCCTAGTTTCTCGTAAGTGGTAATGCCCGCGCGCAGCTTCCACAGCTCCGCACGACTGGCTGCGGGCACCACCATCCACTGGGACTGGGCCAGATGGGGTGCCATGGTCTTGAGACTCTTGCGCTCGAGGGCCCCCTCTCTCACCAGCGCAATGTCACCCATGGCGAGATAGCGCAGTCCGCCGTGAATGAGTTTGGTGGAACGGGACGAAGTACCGGAAGCAAAGTCATCCGCTTCGATGAGCAGGGTCTTCAGACCGGCGAGGGCTGCATGACGCGCCACACCGGCGCCGGTGATACCGCCGCCGACGATGGCAAGGTCGAAACGCTGATCCGCTATCGACGCGAAGTCGCGCTGCAACCGGGACATGCTGTGTGACTGCCGCAGGGAACGGCCCAAATTACTCCGAATGCGGGATTGTAGCCGCATGTTGCGCTGCAAGAAAGAAATTGCCGGTGCGAGGCGTCGCTCAGCCGCTGCCGTTGGCCTCGAGATCCGCTTCGGTGGTGACACGGTTGCGGCCATGCTGTTTGGAGCGGTAGAGGCACTCGTCCGCCCGGTGCAGGAAATCACCCGGGGTTTCTCCCGGCGCGAACTGGGCCACACCCAGAGAGATGGTTACGGATTCCAGACGCTTACCGTCGTGGCCGTCGATCACCTGATTCTCGATGATCACCCGGATACTTTCCGCCAGCATGCGCGCACCGGCGATCGGCGTGGCCGGCAGCAGCACGGCGAATTCCTCACCGCCATAACGCGCCAGCATGTCCCGCCCTTTCACACACTGCTGCATTTCCTGGGCGACCACTCGCAACACCTGATCCCCCACCATATGGCCGTGGGTATCGTTGAAGGCCTTGAAAAAGTCGATGTCGACCATGATGAGGCACAGCGACTGTCCGGAGGCTGTCGCCTCCGTCGTCAGCCGGTCGAGGGCCTTGTCGAACGCTCTGCGGTTCGACACACCGGTGAGGGCATCGGTCTGTGAATCCCGGCTCAATGCATGCACCTGGGCGCGCAGTTCACCGAGTTCCTGATGCATCACCTGCAGCGAATTCTCCACCTGGGCGCTGCGCTCCCGGGTCACCTGGGTCTCCCGGGCGAGCTGGGTAACCAGCTCCTTGATGTCTTCCTGACTGAGGTCTTCCCGCAGCTTGTCGCCGCAACTGTCCAGCACACCGGAGAAATGGGACACGTCCTGGCCCAGCGCACCCAGTTCCCGGATCACGGTTTCAACTGCTTCCCTGACCGCCCCCTGGATACCGTCCACCTCGGCCCGGATCTCGTCGAGGAAATACTTCTCGTAGATCTGCCGGCACAGATCGGGTGTGAATTTGTCGTGGTTGGCGATATGAGCCTTCAGCTCGTCGCGCAGTTCGCTGGAATGACTGGAGATGTAGTCGAACCAGACCGCATAGTTCTGGGGAATCGTCGGTACCCGGTACTGGCTCATCAGCGGCAGCGCCTGTTTGAGGATGGCGACCGACTCTTCCAGCGAGGTTTCGAATTGCGGCATCGACGGCATAACTGAAAACTTATCCGGGACTGGATTAAATCTAGCCGAGATCCCGCAAAGTACCAGGGTCGAAGCCCAGTTCCTCCAGCAGTTGCGCCGTGTGCTCGCCAAGGGTAGGCGCATGCCGGGTCATTGAGGCAGGTGTCTTGTCGAACTGTGCCGCGGGCCGGGGCTGGCGGATCCGCCCCGCCACCGGATGGTCATATTCGCTGACCGTGCCGTTGATACGGATCTGCTCCTGTACGAAGACCTCATGACGCTGCAGGACCGGACCGCAGGGCACCCCTTCCGCATCCAGTCGATCGAGCCATTCCGCGCTGCTGCGCGTCGCAAGTACTTCGCCCGTCATGGCAAGGCGTTCGCGCACATTGATGATGCGGTCGTTGGCCGTGCGGAAACGTGCGTCTTCGAGCCACTCAGGCTGCTCCAGGGCACGGCACATGCCCTGCCACTCCGCATCGGAAACCGCACCGGCGGTGATATAGCCATCCAGCGTCTGAAAGATCAGATCCTGGGCGAGCTGAGCCCGCGCAGCCTTCACCTCTGTACCGACGAAGGTGAAGCCCGACATGCCTTCGGGCCACAGATAGGCCACCATCGCATCGAGCATCGCCAGCTTCACATGCTGCCCGCCGGCGCCGCGCTCCCGGGCAAACAGCGCCGCCGTGATCGCCTGGGCTGCAGCCAGTGCCGTGGTCTTGTCAGGGATGATGGTGCGCACCATCTTCGGCCGGCCGGTCTCCCCGTCTTTCTGAATATCCGCCAGTCCGGACAGCGCCTGAATCACCGGGTCATAGACCCGTTTGTGGGCATAAGGCCCGGTCTCCCCGAAGCCGCTGATCGAGACATAGACGATGTCTTCCCGCAGGCCTCGCACCACTCCCTCGCCAAGACCCATCCGCTCGATGGCACCCGGGCGGAAGTTCTGCACGAAGACGTCTGCCGTGGCGATCAGTTTCTTCACCACCGCCATTCCGGCGGACGTTTTCAGATCCACTACGAGGCTGCGCTTGCTGCGATTGGCAGAGATGAAACCGGAACTCAATCCTTCCCGGTTCGGACCCATGTAACGCACCAGGTCACCGGACGGCGGTTCCACCTTGATGACATCGGCGCCCTGATCGGCCAGCATCATGGTGGCTACCGGACCGGAGATCATGCTGGTGAGGTCCACCACACGAATGCCATTCAGGGGTCCGGCGTTCACTGAGCTCCCCCACCCGCCGCGGTGTCTTTGCCATAGGCGGCAAGGGCCACTTTCTTCGCCCACTTGTAATCCGCCTTGCCATTGGGCGCGCGCTGTACCTGCTCGACAAAGAGCACGTGACGGGGCAGTTTGTAGCCCGCCAGATGATCCCGGGTGAAATCGATCAGGCCGGTTTCGTCGAGACTTGCGTCTCTGCTGCTCGCCACCGCCACCACCCGCTCTCCGAAGCGCTCGTCCGGCACCCCCACCACCAGACAATCGGCGATATCCGGATGGCGTTTGACCGCCTCCTCCACTTCCTCCGGAAATACTTTCTCACCACCTGTATTCAGGCAGGCGCTGCCCCGGCCGAGCAGGTTGATGGTGCCATCGGCTTCCACGGTGGCGTAGTCGCCGGGGAAGCTGTAACGCACACCGTCGATCTCGCGGAAGGTCTGGGCGGATTTTTCCGGATCCTTGTAGTAACCCAGCGGCACAAAACCACTGGTGGCCACCTTGCCGATCTCGGCGGATCCGGGTGTCACCCGGCGACCGTCATCAGTAAACACAGCCACCCCTTCGTTGAGGGTGAACTTCGCCGTCTTCGAGGTGCTTTCACGGGTCGTGACACTGCTGCCCATGCCGCCTTCGGTGGAGCCCATCACGTCGGCAAGGATCATGTCGTGGTGACGCAGCAGTCCCTGTTTGGTCTCGGCACTCCACATCACGCCACTGGAGATGATCTGCTTCACCGAGCTGAGATCGTACGCATTGCCGCGTGCAGCCGCGGCATCGAGGGTGGCCAGCATCGGGCGGGCGAAAGCATCCCCCACGATCACAAGGTCGCTCACCCGGTGCTGCTCCACCAGTCCGAAGAGCAGATCCGGATCGAAACCCAGTTTCGGCATGAGCACCACCGTGCCTCCGGCCAGCAGCGGCACCATTGCGCCCAGCCACATTCCCGTGCCGTGCATCAGCGGACAGGCAGGCAGAGATACCGGCGGCTCGCTGATCTGATCCAGATAGCCGGGCACCTCAGCGAGGCAGGATGGCGGGACAAGGCCGCGGCCTTCTGCACCCATGCGCACGAAGTACCCGCAGAACTCACCGCCGGGATACATCACCCCTTTCGGCATGCCTGTGGTACCCCCGGTGTAGAGCATGTAGACGTCCGCCGGATCCCGTTCGATACGTGGCATCGGCGCAGCGCGGGACAGGGCGGTTTCGAAATCCAGCGCCCCGTCGAGCAGCGCTTCGGTGCGGTCATCGACCTGCAGGAACAGTTTCACCTTGGGCAGGCGTTTACGGATCTCCCACAGGCGCATCGCGTAGCTGCTCTGGAACACCACGGCTTCGACGTCCGCATTATCGAGCAGATAGATGAGTTCCTCCGCCTTGTAGCGGTAGTTCACGTTGATCGGGCAGCCGCGGATCTTGAACACACCGTACTGAGCTTCCAGATACTCACCCGTGTTGTGCAGATACAGGCCGACCTTCGCACCGGGTGCCAGCCCGTGCGCAGTGAGCACCGAGGCGAGACGCGCCGCCCGCTGATCGAACTCCGCCCAGGTACGCCTGTTTTCCCCCCAGATCAGTGCGGTACGACCGGGTACCCGGTCCGCCACCCGCTCCCAGACACTGGCAAAGTGAAAATCCATGATCGTCCCCCTCTGATTGATCCCCTGCAGGTTATCTAACCTGAGGCAACCTCAGGGAGCAAGGCGGCCGGGCTTGGTCCCAAATCATCGACCCGCACCTGGCGGGGCAGATCGCTGGCGTTGCAGTGTGGGTGCTCGGCGGGGCCCGTTGTCGGAGCTGTTTTCGAGGCTGGGGTGGCGCAGGGGGTGTGGCGGACCTCGCTCCGGCGCTCCGCGCTGCCCTCTGTTGGCCCCTTGCCCCGAAGCGGGTCAATTGGCCGCCCTCGGCGTCGCTCCACGGTCCGCCACACCCCCTGCGCCACCCAGCTTCGAGATCGATCCAGGGCAGGGCCGCGCGATCTCCCCGACTGGCAGCCAGAAACGCAGCCAGGAAACTCGGAAGGATTCCTCAGGCGTGGTCGAGGAGGGGTGACCCCGGGCCGTGTAGCGCGGCCGAGTACGGAGTTTTGACTCGTGTTCCTGCGCGAGGCAAAACTCCACACGAGGGCACAGCGGAGCTGCCGAGCGAGGCCCGGGGTCACCCCTCCTCGACCACGCCCTGATCAACCTCCTTCCGAACTACCTGGTTGAGCATCTCAGACTGGCCCCCACCGGGAAATCAGCGCCGACGCTGGCTAAAAATTGGTCAACTTCACCATCCGCGGGAGAAATCTGGTGCCGTACCGCGCTCCCGAACGCGCAGGGGGCCAGAAAAATAGGGAGCTTCAGCCCGCCTGAAGCATTGGCACGACTATTGAATAACCACAGACGTACGTCGCGAATGCGGCAGTGAATTCAGAAAAGACATCGATTTGAATGGGGGCAGGCTCCCAGTGGCAAGGAATACAGACGTGGAAACCAAAGCATCAAACGCACTCCCCCGGGGTCCGATGATCAGTGAGATCCGGCTCTCCCGACTGACACATCCCCGGGCATCCCTGCTGGCGATCATTCTGCTGGCGGCTGTCTTCGTCCTCTTCGGCATGTTCGCCAACGCCCTGCCGACCCACCCGGTGGCACCACCGAATACCTTCGATGGTGCCGCCTTCCTGATCAGCGACTGGGTGCTGGGCCGATGAGCGGCTACCGCTCCGGATCGAACGATTCTCTGGGGATCCACATCCGGCTGGATTCCCGCAACGGCTGGATCGCCGGTGTCTGTGCCGGCATTGCCAATGCCCTGAAGACGGATCCTGCCTTTGTACGCACCGCAGTTGCGGTGTGTGCGCTGTTTTTTCCGAAGCTCACGATTGCCGCCTACCTGATCGCCTGGGCGGTTTTCGATCACAAGGATCGGCGCTCTGAGCGTGAAGGCGGCCGCTGATTCAGGGTGCACTCAATCCGCAGCAGCCGGGCAGCGCACCAGGCAGGCACCACCCTCGGGTGGTGCAACCGGCGCTTCTGCAACAAGCTCCCGGAACAGGCCGGCATATTCCAGCAGCCGTTCTGAAAACCGCTCCTTCTGTTTTTCGTTCAGATTGTTGATAAGCCACACCCCGACGTCCCGGGCGAGCCGCTCATTGGCAGCAAACACCGCGGTCAGTTCCGCGCCGTAATAAGACCTGCGCAGCTTTGTCAGGGCTTCGAATGCTGCTGCAAATTTTTCCGGATCTTCCCGCTCATTTCTGAGCAGATCGAGCAGATCGGCCTGCCAGCGGCGCCGGTAATCGGTCCACAGCGCCATCTGGGGGATGTAGTGCACCGACTGGGCGGCGACGTGCGCCTTCTGGGTTGAGTTCAGTTTGCCGCTGAAACGGCTGAATCCGTCCGTGTATTCGCGCCACCAGTGCTCCTGGATTTCCTCGAGAGACCGCCCGGCCTCGTCTTCGCCAAGTTCCTCGTTGTCGGCCGCGAGTTTCTCGGGCAGTCGCGCGAGCTGGGCATCGGACAGGGACAGCATCAGCTCTGTCACCATCGGCAGGCCCTGCTGCTCGATCGCCTCCCACCAGCCGAACATGTCATCGAACAGCGCCTGAATCTCAGCTGAGTCCGTCCCATCCCGGGTGACTGCTTCCAGCGCTTCCAGCGTCCCGGCGTAGGCGGGCAGCTGGGTTGTGCGATGCCAGTGCATGAACACCGCAAACTCCTGATCGAAGTAGTCGCGCTGGGCTCTGTCCATATCCAGGTAGTCGCTGACCGACCAGCGCGCGAGACGATCCGCATTGTTGTATACGCTCTTCACGCTGCAGCCACCGGCCAGCAGCAGTACGGCAGTACAGATCAGGATCCGCCAGCAATTCCGCATCAGAATGTCCTCCCCCTCGCGGGAATCAACCTGCCATGAAGTTGAGCATCCACCGGGCAACCACCGCTTCATCGGTGTTCTCAGCCAGTGACTCGATGCCTTTCCGGTACACCCGCTCACCGAGTACTTCCCTGCGGAAGTCCATGAGAGAGGCAGAATACGCCTTCACGAATTCCGGATGTCCCTGCAGGGTCATGATGTCGTCCTCGATCACGAATCCTGCGATGGGACAGGAACCGCTGCTCGCAATCAGGCGCGCGCCGTCCGGCAACCGGCTCACCTGGTCTTTATGACTCGACAGCATACCGACCGATTGCCGGGCTGGCTTCATCCAGGACTCTTCGGTCAGCAGCCGGGTGTCCTGCACACCCACGACCCAGCCACAGGCCGCCGGCGTCGTCTCCCCGCCGAAATAGTGCGCGATCAGCTGATGACCGAAACAGATACCGACCACTTTCCGCCGGGCTTTTCGGACTTTCTTCAGAAACTCGATCAGCGGCGGTATCCAGGGCAGGTCTTCGTACACACTGTGTTTGCTGCCCGTGATCACATAGCCGTCGCAATCGACCGTGTCCGGCAGCGGATCACTGCGCACATCGATGCTGTGGATTTCCAGCTCGACACGCGGCTCGAACGAGTCCGCCGCCTGCCGCAGCAGGCGCGTGAACATCGCCGGGTAATCGCCGAATCTGGGCTGGAACTCGTCGCGGACCGAATCGGTCTGCAGGATGCCAATCTTCAACACCACCTCGCAGGAAGCTTCTGACCGGGCAGGTGGGATGATTTCAGACTCAAACGTCTGCCGCCAGCCGGGCCGCGCGCTGGCTGCTGAAACAGGAGAGGGGATCAGGGCCGCGATCAGGAAACAGTGCAGGCGCCTGTGGATAACTCTTGGGATAACTTCCGCAACAACCGCCTGGCCAAGTCAAGCAGAAAAACTGTGTCGGACAATAAAATCTCGGATGAATGCGGATTAAATCGCAATAGATCAACAGGTTAGCGCTGTCACATTCCTGTCAACGCGAAAAACTGCCACCATCTCACCACTGTCACAGACGAAGTTGCGAAATGTGCATAACCCACATAGCGTCTGATGGCGGCCGGAGAGGAACTACTCCTGCTGATCCTCGGGCAGACGGATCGCCTGCTCGGGCACCGTCAGTGGCGATATGTCGGTGAAAATAGCCTCGTCGAGCTGCGGGATCCGCACAGTCTGGGCCCGTCCGGTAAGGTAGGCGGCTTCGGCGGACACCGGCACCTGTACATCCGGTACAGCGGGCATGGGCGCTTCACCGGCGAAAACCACACCGGCCAGCAGCAGGCCCGGGTACAGCAGCATCATTCGCATGGACGTTTTCTCCTTCAGCCGGGTGATCATCGGGCGTACTGCAGCGACCAGAATATCCGCACACCATCGTCGTCGAGCCCGTCGCTGCCGTCGGTGTGGATGGGCACAGCACCACTGAGGCGGCTGACAAAGCCTTCGCCGAACTCGGCCTCCCAGGCAACTCCGATGTCGACAAGACGCGCCCAGGTATCGTCGATGTTGTTGTGGGTCCTGCCATAAGTCAGATCGGAGAAGAACAGGATCTCGCCGAGGGCTACCGGTGTGCGCAGGTCGACCCGCAGCAGGCCGCCACTGTCGGCAACGAACAGATCACGCTGATAACCCCGCGCGCCTTCAGCACCCGCCACACCCAGGCGACGACTGCTCGGCAGCTGGGAATCAGTCAGACGACCGGTAAAGGAAGCGGAAATCTTCTGTCTGCCTGGCAGCCATTGCACATCGAGCGGCCGCCATGCAAACAGATCCACACCGACCCGCCAGTACTGATCGTCCTGACCTGCAAAAGTCTCTTCGTCGATGCTGCCCGCCTCGGCGTGGAGGCGCGCACGACCCTCGATCAGCAGTGCGTCCCAGACCCGGTGACCCTTGAGTGCCGCAGACAGGAAACGCACCTGTTGATCGAGATCACCGTTATCGGTGGACCATTCCAGACGGTGCAGACCGGCACCCGCTTCCACGGACAGCGCCCGGGTTCGGCTGCGGAACAGGTAGCGCTCTACACTCGCGTCAAACAGCAGACCCTCGCCATCCGTGGCATCCAGACCACTGGTGGAAAAGTCGTTGCTCGCCAGTCGCACCCGGGCCTGGGCACGTCCGCCAACCGGGGTCTCATAGCCCAGGTAGCCGAAGACCTGGTTGGCGGGATGGAACGCGGCAATCAGCCCGGCATTGAGCAGGTCGCCACGGTTCAGCGGATTGGCCCAGCTGCCATTCAGGCTCAGGCGCGTCTCTCCGGTGTCTTCATCGCCATGATTGTCAAAGCCAAGACTGCCGTTGAAGGTCGTCTGCTCCACGACCTCGAGCTGCAGGCGGGTCTCACCCACCGCCGCGCCCGGCTCGAAGCTCGCCTGGGCAAGAATGCCCGGAGCCTGATTCAGGGCATAGATACGGGTGTTCACTGCTTCGGCCGTGATCGGTTGATGCAGAAGATCGTCAAAACGCCCGGCGAGTCGGGGATGGCTGCCGCGCACCACCACTTCACCCAGTGTGCCCGCCAACACGTCGATGCGGACACTGCCCTCATCCACCGACTGGGCGGGTACATAAGCGGCCGCCAGGAAATAACCGGCTTCCCGGTAGTGGGCCTGCACCGCCCCGGCCACGGCTTCGAGTTCCACCACCGACACGCCGCGGCGGCGCTTCTGATCCTTCACCAGTTCCGTCAGGTCCCGGGTGTCCTGCGCACTGAACCGCTGATCGGGCTGATGTGCACCCAGCGCATTGAGCAGCCGGCCGATTTCTTCCAGCTCGGCTGGTGTGAAACCATGAGGGCCCGGCTGGTTGCGGGCCCGCACATCCGCCAGCGCCGCATCCGCCACTGCCTGCACGGATTCGATCGACAGACCTGGCAGCTGGGGCACTTCCCCCAGCACGATCCGCTCTACCGGCAGTCTCGGGCTGGTCGCCGGGTTCGGATCCCGGTCCGCCATCGCGGGAATTTCCAGCGCGAACACCTGGGCTGCAGCCAGCGCAGTGAGCAGTATCAGCACCAGCATCATCCAGCCGACTGCGGACCGGGTGGGTGGTGTCCCCTGAGTTGTGTCATCCGTGTTTTCCAGAACTTCTCCCTTCCAGCGCGGCTGTGTGTCGTCATCATCAGGCACACTGGCTTTGAAATTGGTGATCACTTCCCGTCGCGCGAGCCGGTAGTCACTCAGGCTGAATTCACCGGCCGCATGGGCTTTCGCAATACGCCGCAGGCGCACGGATTCCGGTGCCAGTTTCATCAGGCTCATGACAGTTCCCTCACCAGTCTGAATCCGGTATCGGCAGATGCCGCACCATCATGAGCGCGGCTGGTAGTGACCTGACAGTCGCTGATCGGATCCAGATAGGCACCACCGAGGGCGCGCAGGCTGTCGTCATCGCGCACCCATTCCTGGACATTGCCCAGCATATGCACCAGCCCGAAAGCGTTGAGCTGTCCTGCACTGATTGGCAGCGGTGACACGCCGCGCTGCAGTCCGTCGATCTGCACCCGGCAGTTGCGATTGGGATCCGCATGCCCCTCGGCGGCCCGCAGCCACTCCTGCGTGGTCGGCAGCCGATAGTGGTAGCCCGTGCGTTTGCTGAGCCACCGCGCATAGGCCTCGACCAGTTGCACGCCGACACCCAGCACCGGCAGACGGTCGTCATCGGCAGGCACTATCGATTCACAGGCACCGGTATCCGTACAGAAGGGACGCAAATGGGCCCAGCTGATCTCGTGTCGGGTCATGGCAAATCGCCCGGCACCATCGCTGGTGGGTACCACCACCAGCCTGGGCCCCTGCAGGTCACCATCAATCTGATCAGCGCAGTAACCGCTGCGCCCACTCTGGGCGCCATTGCCGACCAGATAGCTGAGTCCACAGGGATCCAGTGCTACCCGGTTGCCGGCGAGCAGGTCCGCATCGAAGTAGCGCTCGGCATCACGCTCCAGAGCCCTTGCCCGATCCGGGTCGAGTTCTGCGAGCTGAGACATGCAGCCGCTGACCCGCTCGGCCACCAGCCGACGACCGGCTTCGGCCAGTTTTGCATCTTTCTGCAAGCGCGTGCGGAACACATCCGCCACTGCCGCGAGATCGAGACGGGGACAGGACAGACCCAGCAGCTCTTCGAGCTGCGCCAGATTGTTCTGACGTGTACGTTCAAGCTTCACAATGCGCTGGCTGCGGGCCAGCTGACGCTGCGCGGTTTCGACGCCCTCCTGCAGGGCGTCGAGACGCTCTGCATCAAAGAGCAGCGGATTCAGTTCGGTAAGCAGGGTTCCGGCGGAATCCGCGTCGCCCGCGCTGATCGACTGCTGGACCAGTGCCTCGAGTTTTTCTGCGACTTCGAGGCGGATCTCCGCCAGTCGCGGGTCACCGGCGAACAGCCCGGAGATGCGCGCCATCTGGCTGTCAAAGGCCTGCATCCAGACATCTTCAGACTGATAGCTGGCAAGCAGCTCGTGCAGCCCGGCGAGGGCGCGCGCCCGGAGGTTTTCCCGTGCCTCGCTGAGTTCACCGAACACCGATCCCCGCTCGAACAGCAGCAGCGCCGCATCAAGATCCGGCGTGACGTCGATTCGCTCGGTATAGGCCCCGGCAATGCGTTTCTGCAGCGCGGCGACCGCAGGAGTCGCACCCTGCAGCTGCTGCAGTGTTGCCAGCTCCTTCGCCAGTTGCGTCTGCCAGTTATCATCAAACACCGGTTCTTCCAGAAGACCGGCGAGACGGGCGACCTGCACGTCCACCAGGGTAAGCTGACGGACCTCCTGTTTGACGGTAGTCAGCTCCGCATCCCCGAGCAGATAGTTGATGCCGAACGCCAGGGTGAACGCACCAAAAGCCACCAGAGCGCTGCGCGAACGCCAGGGCGATGGCTGCAGGAGCAGTTTCTCGAGCTCGGCGATATCCGCCGGCCGATCTGCCCGATCGAAGGCGAGACTGGCGGCGAGACCGCGCCACTGGCGACGACTCAAACGCCGGGGCCTGGCGGCCTTGAGTCCCTCCCGGGCGGCTTCGTCTGCCGCTTTCCGTTCGTAGGGATGTTTGCCGGTGAGAATCTGATAGATGACTACTCCCAGCGAATAGATATCGTCCCGGGTCTCGGGCGCCTCTCCAGCCAGCATCTCGCGGCTGGCGTAGGCGGGAGTGAGCGCCGCCAGACGGGCAGGATCGAATACCGTATCTTCGCCGCTGCGCTCGGTGAGCTGCACTGCGCGGGCGATACCGAAATCGAGAATCTTCGGCGCATTTTTCGATGACACAAACACATTGCCCGGTTTGAAATCAGCATGGATGATGCCGGCGTGGTGTGCGTGCTTGAGACCGGAGCAGAGCCCGCGGATCACATCCCAGGCCAGCTGATCAGGTAGCCCGTCAGGATGCGCGCGCAGCAGCGGCGCGAGCTCCTGACCTTCGAGCAGTTCCATGGTCATGAAGGATACGTCGCCGTCTTTGTCAAAATCGTAGATGGTGACAATGTTGGGATGCGACAGGGCCTGGGACTTCGCCGCCTCGCGCTGCAGCGCGATGAAAGCTTCCGGATGTTCCCGGAAATCGTTGTTCAGAATCTTGATGGCCAGAAACGGCTGCCGATCCCGGGCCTCGACCTTGCGCAGGTCCTTCGCCTTGAAGACCGTGCCCATGCCACCGCTGCCGAGCTTCTCTTCGAGCACAAAGCGCTGTTTGAGGACCCGGGGTGCATCGGCCTCCCGGTTACCACTGCCCCCCGAGAGACTCCGGGACACACTGGTATCCACACGCAGAACGGTTGCGTCCTCTTCGATGGCGGGATTCACAGCGCCCTCGTCACGACCACAGACACATTGTCTCTGGCCGCACCCGCAAGACATTGAGACATCAGTGTGTTGACCGCTTCGTCCGGCTTTACCGCTGCGATCTGTGCCGCCAGCGATTCCCGGTCGATTTCCCGATACAGACCGTCGGTGCACAGCAGGAAGGTATCGTTGTTGGCGACATCAAAGACGACGACATCCAGATTCAGTTCCGGCTGACCGCCAACCGCCCGGGTGATGATGTTGGTATCCGCCTCGAGGGCTTCCGCCTCACTCACTCCGCCGGTGTCGAGCAGGTCGCAGATCGGATTGTGGTCCCGGGTGATCTGCTCGAGTCGCCCGCCGCGCTGCCGATACAGGCGCGAGTCCCCCGCCCACAGCGCAACACCCACATTGTCACGCACCACCAGTACCACGACAGTGCTGCCCACGGTGCCGCCCTGACATTCCACACGGGCATGCAGGCGCAGCTCATCATTCACCGAAACCAGGGCGTCTTCGATGCGATCCACTACGTCGGCAAGACTGCCTTCCAGCGACAGTCTGCGCAGAGAATCGGTAATGGCCTGACTGGCGACATCTCCCGCCATGTGTCCGCCCATACCGTCTGCCACTGCCCAGAGACCGACATCCGGACGGCTGAGTACCGAGTCCTCATTGTTTTTTCTGCGGTTTCCCTGGTGGGTTTCCTGCGCCGACTGCCAGCAGAACATCGCTTCGCTCACGTGTGCTGGAACCGCACGGCGGTTTCGAGGTTGAGGCGCTCACCCAGTGCGATCCAGCCGTTACCCCAGAGTTTGAACTCACCCCGGCGCACGAAGGTCACCTGCTCATCCTCGGTCTGGATGTAGGAGCCATTGGTGCTGTGATCCACGAACACGAAATACTGTTTGCGGCACTCGATGTGCGCATGCTCCCGGGAAGCATATTCACCGGGCACGGTGAGATCCGACCGGGCAGAGGTACCCAGGCTGGTGCATCCGGACCCGGCCGCCACGACTCTTCGGTCATGCCAGTCCAGGACGAGTTTTGAGGTTTCGCGCGAATCCATGTCGCTACCGGTCCGATGTTCGACGTTACCGGCAGATGAGCGTTGCACCACACGACCACTGCGACCCGCCGACAACACGGCGCGCAGGCATGGCGGCACGCAGCAACAGCTGCCTCCCGAACTTGAAGGATAGGGGAGCCCTCAGACTGAGGATGGGATGCAGATCACAAAGAGGGTGGACGCGCCCGCCGTAGTGAGACAGTCCGCGGGACGCCGGCGCCTGAGCGCCGATCCGGCGTCTGTCAGCGGTGCATGAAGGTGAACATGCGTCGCCGGTAGCTGGTCGCCAGCTCCGAGCCTTTACCGAGCAGTGAAAAGATGCGGATCATCGTCAGACGACCGATGTCTTCGCGGAAGGTGCGGTCTTTGCTCAGAATCGCCATGGCATGGTCGAGTGCTTCGGGATACTCACCCGCCGCGGCTTTCACCACAGCCAGCCTGTAGTGAAGCTCGAGATCGTCCGGTCGCCGGGCAAGTTCCTGCGTCAGTACAGCGGCGCTGTCCATGGTGGCCGCTTCCTGCATGAGCTCGATACGTGCCTGGGGACGTTCGCGGCCTTCGGCATCCGCGGGAATCAGCGCCAGCGTGTTCCGCGCTTCGTCGAGCTCACCCTGCTGGGCCAGCACATCTGCCAGTTCGACTCGGAAGTTCTGATTGTTCGGCTCTTCCGCGATGGCCTGTTTGAGCAGTCCGAGGGCAGTGGCGAAATCACGGGCTTCCAGCAGTACCACGAGCTGTTCGCGCAGTGCGTCTGCTGAGCTCATGGTGAGCTGATCGAGCAGCTGACGCAGCGCGCTCTCCGTCTGGGGCCCCTCCACCTGACTCACCAGTTGACCATCCCGCACGACCTGCAGGCTGGGCAGACCCCTTACCCGCAGGTGCTGGGCCAGCACCTGATCCTTCGCAACATCGGCCAGCGCGAGCAGGACCTTGCCCTGAAACTGCGCCACCATTTTTTCGAGCATCTGGCGCATCTGCACCGATGGCGCCATCTGCGCGGCCCAGAACAGCACCAGTACCGGCATCTGACGGGATCGTTCGATCACATCGGTCTGAAAATTCTGAGGGGTTACCTCGAAGACGTAGCTGTTATCACTCATGGTGGCCTGACACTGTCTGAAGTTCGAGCGCTGGTATGCGCCTGTTGTTCGTTTTGTCGACCCGCTCAATCGCAGGGTCGAAATCCGCCCTCCCGGAGGGACGCGGGATTCTACTACAGTTGTCCACCGGGTATCCTCGATCGGGTCGGAGCGAGCACTCCAGCCACCGGGCGAAGCAAATGCCCATTGATTACCGGATACCGGACCCAGCCACCGGCATTGATCTGGAAACCAGGTATACCGGGACCGTTGTACCCGCCGAAGTGGTGGACTATCTGCAGCATGTCCATCTCCTGCACTCGAGCTGGGAGGGCAGGCGCGCTCTACTGTGCTTTGCGCCAGACGCCAGAGCCTCGGGCTTCGGCTATGCGGCGATCAGTGAGATTGCGGCCGTGTCCCGCACACACACGGACGCCCTCGCCGGCTGTCGCTTCGCCGCTGTCGCACCGCGCGCGATATCTTTCGGTTTCCTGCGCATGTATCTCGCCCTGCGGGATCCCCCCTATGAATATGAGGTGTTCAGAACCCGGGAAGCCGCCCTCGACTGGTTACTGCTGGAGGTCGACCGCGAAGCGGGATAGCGGCGCGGGGCTCGCAGCTGCACAGGCGGGCCGCCCGCTGCTATGGCGGCTACAGCAGCTCTTCTGCAAAAAACCGCAGGGTGTCCAGATCACCTGTACCCACATTGATCTGAGTCACGGGACTGTCCTTCCAGCCCTGCAGCCGTTCCCGGATCCTGGCCTTGGGTCCGCACAGGGCGATTTCGTCCACCAGCTGATCCGGTACCGCCGCGAATGCCTTGTCCCGCTGACCCGACATGAACAGATTCTGGATCTCATCTGCCGCATCACCAAAACCCATGCGACTCACATGATCCTTGTGCACGTTGAACGACTTCGCGCCCATGCCGCCCACATAGAAGCCCACATTCTGCTTGATCTGCGCTCTCGCTTTGTCGACATCGTCATCGATCACCACCGGCACCGCAGCAGCGATCTCGAATCCAGCGGGCTTGATGCGCATGGCGTCCGCATACTGTTCCTGCATCCGGTAGGGCGACAGAAACATCGGGATCCAGCCGTCACAGATTTCCGCCGCCATGGCGACGTTCTTCGGTCCTTCGGCACCCAGATACACGGGGATGTGCTCGCGCAGCGGATGCTGCATCAGCTTCAGCGGTTTGCCGAGGCCGGTGCCGCCGTCCAGGGGCAGCTGATAGTGCTCGCCCTGGAAAGACACAGGCTCCTTGCGCTCGATGATCTTGCGGAAGATCTGCATCCACTCACGGGTCCGCGCGAGGGGTCTGGGATAGGGCTGACCGTACCAGCCCTCCACGACCTGGGGACCGGAAACGCCGATGCCGAGAATCAGGCGGCCGTTGGAGAGATAGTCCATGGCCACCGCGTGCATGGCGGCGGACGCCGGACTGCGCGCCGAGATCTGCATGATGGAGGTACCCAGATTGATCCGGGAGGTATGCGCGCCAACCCAGGCAAGCGGCGTGAAACAATCCATACCGTAGATCTCCGGGCACCAGATGGTGTCGTAGCCCAGATTCTCCGCTTCCTTCGCCAGTGCAATGATGCGCTCCCCACCCGGCGCACCCATCGGTCCGATACCCAGTCCCAGTTTCATAGTCATCTCCCTGCACCTGCCCTTGAATCGATTGCAGCAGAACTTACCTCAAGCGGTGGTACTTTGCGAAATCCCCGCTGCAACAGCGAACGTCTGAGGCGCTGAGGCCGGAGCGCAGAACCCGGACGTTGCGAGCGTCCAAGCGCCGCACATTACCGGCTGATCGACGAGGGTCGACCCGCGGATGCCAGGCTGATCGAAATGGTCCGCATGACCTGGTGCGCCAGACTCGCACAGGGTATCGAATCCACCCTGCTCGGCGATCTGCGCTGGAGTGCGGCTGCGCTCTGCGAATGTGATTCGCTGCACGGACAGCGGGCGGCACTTTCTCCGAAGCTGGCGGCCATGGACCGCCTGTTTTCCTCTGCCCTGTTCGGACTGGCGCTGATCTGTTTCAGCCTGGCCTTTCTGCTGCTGCTGAACGACTTCGTCGTCTACCTGCAGACCGGGCGCTGGCAGACGCTGTCACTGCTGCAGTTCGGCTACGACAGTTCGCTGCTGCGGGCGCGCTGGTTTCTCAGCCACCGCTGGGGGCTGCAGTTGCACGACGTGCTCGCGCAGATCCCGGTCCCTGCCGTTCTGCTGTGTGTCTCACCGCTGGCCTGGTGGGCCAGCGACCGCTTCGAGCGCCGCTGATTTCCGGACGCTCCGCTGGTCAGCACCAGCTGAAAGACAGGCAGCATCAGCCCTGGCGTCTTTGTCGAGGCGCGGCTTCTTTCATATCCAGCAGCTGCTCGGCCAGCGGCGCCAGGTCTTCGTAGGTCGCGTCCACACCGAGACGCACGCCTTTGTTCACGAATACCTCCGCACGGGAAAAATTGCCCCCCGCAGCGTTCAGTGTGACCCCGTTTGGTGCGTTCTCACTGCACATGAACAGTACCGCGGGACTCACCAGCCGGGGATGACGTTCCGGATCCGGGTTGTCCGGATCCACATCCCGGCCGGGAATGGAGCCGATCATGCGGGTGGCAGCACCCGGAGCCAGACAGTTCACGCGTATGTCCCGACCCGCTCCTTCCAGGGCCAGCACATTCATGAAGCCGAGCATGGCCATCTTCGCCGCACCATAGTTGGACTGTCCGAAATTGCCGTAGATACCGGAGCCTGAGCTGGTGAATACGATCCGGCCGTAGCGCTGCTCGTACATCAGCGGCCAGGCTGCGTGCGTGACATAGGCAGTCCCCATCATGTGCACCTGCATCACGATGTCGAAGTCGTCCAGCGTCATCTTCTTGAAGGTCCGATCCCGCAGGATACCGGCATTATTCACAAGGATGTGCACGGTACCGAAAGCATCCACCGCATCCTGAATGATGCGCGCGGCACCCGCCCGATCCGCCACGGAATCCCGGTTGGCAACTGCGGTGCCACCCAGCGCGCGGATTTCCTCTACCACCTTGTCCGCCGCGCCTCCCGAGCCTGTGCCGTCGACAGACCCGCCGAGGTCGTTCACCAGCACCTTGGCACCGCGCTTCGCGAACTCCAGGGCGTGGCTGCGGCCGAGCCCGCCCCCGGCGCCCGTGATCACCACGACTTTGTCTTTGAATTCCGACATCCCGATTCCTCCTTTCTCTGACCGTCGGAATCTTAACTCACCAGCGCACAATGCATAGATCTATGGGCTACCGGACGCCTGGTTCAGGCGGATGGCTCACGCGGGGTTGCCGCATCTGTAGAATACGCCCAGCCTCACACCGTCAGGGAGTACCCATCGAACGCCGGTCTGACCCGCCGGGCATTCGCCGCCATGTCTGATTCAATACCCGATCTGAATTTCGGTGACCTGTTCGATGGGATCGCCGAGGCCTTCCCCGAACGAACGGCCATCCGCTTCGGCGAACTCAGCTGTTCGTGGCAGACGTTCGCCGAGCGCTCCAATCGGCTCGCCAGAAACCTGGGCCGGCAGGGTCTGCAGCCCGGCGCGAAAGTCGCCTTCTATCTTCGCAACAGCCCCGCCTACATCGAGCTTTTCGCAGCCTGCGCGAAGGGCCGCTTCGTGCACGCCAACGTGAACTATCGCTATGTCGAGCAGGAACTCTTCTACCTGCTCGACAACTCGGACGCTGAAGCCGTGGTCTACGATGCCCAGTTCCGGCCCCAGGTGGAGGCGCTCAAGGCGCGTCTGCCGAAGGTGCGGACGTACATCGAAGTCGGCGATGCGCCGGTCGCCGGTTTCGCTTCGAGTTTCGAAGACCTGTGCCTGCAGGGCGACAGCACACCCCTGCAGATCGAGCGATCGGGCGACGATCTCTACTTCATGTACACCGGGGGAACCACCGGCTACCCGAAGGCGGTCATGTGGCCCGCCAGAGCCCGCATTGCCGCCATAGGGATGGTGACGGCGGCCGACGTGGCAGGTCATATCCAGGCACTGCGGGCAAGCGCGGCGTTTCCGGTCGCCCTGCCCGCCGCGCCGATGATGCACTCCACCGGGCTTACAACCGTGATGAGCACGCTGGTCGCCGCCGGCACCCTGGTGGTGCTGCCGACCCGATCATTCGACCCGGCGACCTGCCTGGCGGAAGTCGCCAGACACCGGGTCACGAGAATCGCCATCGTTGGCGATGCGTTTTCATTGCCGCTGCTCGAACACCTGCGCAGCCACGCGGATCGCTACGACCTGTCTTCGGTCGAGCTCATCTCCTCCGCCGGCGCGATGTGGAGCGAACCCTGTAAGCAGGGCCTGCTCGAGTACTTCCCCCGGGCCACCCTGGCAGACTCCCTGGGTTCCTCGGAAGGTTCACGCATCGGCGCCGCAACCGCCCGCCGCGGCGAATCCGGCAGCACCGGCCGCTTCGAACTCGGTCCCGACGTCAAGGTGTTCCGCGAGGACTTCAGCGAAGTGCCCGCCGGCTCCGGAGAGGCAGGCATGCTTGCCAAGGCGGGCGCCCTGCCGCTCGGCTACTACAAGGATCCCGCCCGCACCGCCGAGACCTTCCCCACGATTGACGGTGTGCGCTACTCCATGCCCGGCGACTGGTGTCGACTGGAGGCCGACGGCACCATGACCCTGCTCGGTCGCGGCAATCACTGCATCAACACCGGTGGTGAAAAAGTGTTTCCCGAGGAGGTGGAGGAAGCATTGAAACAGGTACCCGGAATCATCGATGCCGCCGTGGTCGGCGTTCCCGACGAGCGCTGGGGCCAGTCTGTGGCAGCACTGATCAGGACAAGCGAGGGACGCGAGCTGCCGGATTCGCTGCTGCACGAACATCTCAACCGGCACCTGGCCAGATACAAGCATCCACGGCGGCTGCACAGGGTGACAGACGGATTCCGCCACGAAAACGGCAAGATCAACTACCGGGCGGTCAACCGCATGCTGCTCGAATACCTCGAGGAAAGCGGTCCGTCAGATCGTCAGTCCCGCAACTGAGCGAGCAGTTCAGGCGCGCTACGCAGCCGCTCGATGATCTCATCGATCTCAGCATCGACCAGTTCCCCGGCAGCCACCAGAGAACCACACAGATTGACTGCCGCCGGGATGCAGGTCGAACGCGCTCTGAACAGGTCCAGTGCGGGACCACTGCCGGTCAGCAGATCGCGCACGACCGGTGGACTCAACACACCCGCAGATTCGATCACCGGAAAATCCAGCAGGTTGTGCAGGGTGGCCAGCAGTTTGGGCCCGATGAGCTGGGGCACCAGCGCGCCCTGGTGTCGGTAGAGAATCCGTTCCGCAAGATAGAGATAGGCGCCGAGCAGAGGATCCCCGGCGGCAAACTGCATGAAGGCGTTGTGTACCTTGGAATAGACGCGCCAGTCAGCACCCTGACTTTGCACCCAGACCTCCCGGCCGAAGGCGTGTCCCGCATCCAGCAGTTCGAGCCGCTCAGGTGCCAGCACAAAGACGTCTGCATCGATCCAGACCGCGGTATCGAAGCCTGCAGCAAGCGACTGCCGCAGTGCGTGGAGACGCCCCAGGTCGGCGGCGATGGCGCGCTGGCCGAGCGTCTTCTGCTTGAGTTCGGCTGACAGAGGATCGAACAGCTCATCGCCCATCCAGCGATAATCGTAACCGCGGCCTTCCGCCCATTTCCGCACCGAGGCAGTGCAGGTCTCATACCAGGCGGCCGGCAGCGGCGTGCGATGCGACTGCAGCACCTGCACCCGGGGAGGCATCAGCCGTTGCCGTGTTCGAGGAAACCCGCCAGCAGGTGATTGAACACCGCCGGCTGTTCGAAGTAAGGGGAGTGACCGGCGTCACGGATCAGCTCGAAGCGGGCATCCCGGAAATAGGGAACATAGGAAGCAAGCAGGTCACTCGGAAACAGGGGATCTTCCGCACCCGAGATGAACAGCACCGGGCACTCGATCCGCCCTGCGTCTTCGAAACTCACCGCCACTTCGGGATCCGCCAGACCACGCAGACAGCTCATCGAAAAACCGGTATTGAATGCATTGATCGCCTCATACAGCAGCATGCGATCCGGGCGCGCGGCAGTGGCCTTCGCCATGGTGCCCATCACCCCCGCTCCCGAGGACCCGGTGCTGGTCGTCAGATTGCGCATGGAATCGGTGGGTCGCTGATTGGGCAGACCACCTGGCGTACAGCTCATGGTGAGAGACGCAACCCGCTCCGGATGATCGAGCAGCAGACGCAGACAGGTCCAGCCACCCATCGACTGGGCCACCAGATGGGCGCGGTCGACTTTCAGCGCATCCAGCAGCGCCAGTGCATCCCGGCTGAACCGGGGTACCGACACGGACGCCGGGTCCGCAGGTGAGCGCGCGAAGGTCCGATGATCGAAGGTGATGCAGCGGTACTGCCTGGCGAACACCGCGACCTGTTCAAACCAGATCGCCGCGTTCCCTCCCGCACCGTGGGCAAAGAGAATCGCCTCTCCGGCTCCGTGTTCTTCGTAATAGATGGCGGTGCCATCGACATCGACCGTGGGCATGCAACTGTCTCCTTCAGTTAACCAGCGAAATTGGCAGCAGTGCTGTGCGAACCTGGGCAGGCTTGATACTGACATCCGTCCAGGCGAGCAGCAGCTCATCCCCGAGCAGCAGCATTCTGGGAAATCCCGCCGGCCGGTTCAGAGCTGTGGTCATGGTCGGATAGGGAGTTCCCGGGGCCTGGGTGCCCGGACCGAAGCGCTGCACCATCAGGGTGGCTCCGCCCTCGCCGTTGCGCTCCAGCCAGCTCACATAGGTGCGGCCGCGATCATCCAGTGCCACATCGACCCGACCCAGTGGATCGCCGGCACCTGCAGTCGCCGGCGGCTCGAAGCTCGCACCGCCATCGCTCGAACGCGCCAACCGCACCCGTGACACGGAATCTGCCGCCGTGTACCAGGCAACGGCGAGTTCTGATCCTTGCGCGGCGATTGCGGGTCCATTTACCGGACACCCTTCGATGCGCCAGCCGTCCACCGCCACATTCGCCGGCTGTGTCCAGCCCTCTGTCTGCCAGCGGCTGACCGAAATGTCCCGTATCTCAGCCTCGGAGCGATCCCGATACACCAGCACCGGGCCCTCGGCCGCCACCGCAACATCGGTCTGACAGCAGTCACAGGCCCGGGTATCGAGTACCGTCTCATTCGATATCAGACCCCGGGCATCCACCCGCGCAAACCGCACCGTCATGTCACCACCCTGCAGGGTCTCCCGCCCATCCAGCCAGACCACACCGGCGCCGACACCGCTACCGGTATCGAGGGGGAAGAGAGACACAAAGCCATGCTCGGTCGCCGTGCCGTCCAGATTCAGTTTGAAAGGAGCACCCCAGTGCACGCCGCCATCCGGCGAACTGGAGAGATAACTGTCGTAGGCGTAGGGGCTGTCTCCCGCGCGAACCAGCCAATGGGCGAGCCAGAACGATTCATCGACGGGTACCACCGAAGGAATATCCGCCCAGTTGACGAACCAGCGGGTACCGCCGGCAACGGTTGCCGCCGGTGACCAGGTGCCTGAAGAAAGAGTTGCAGTGCGCAGCCTTGTTGGAACCTCCTCTTCTGACTGCGGAGATTCCGAGTGGTGGCTGTCCGTTGTGAACAGATTTCCGGAAACTTCGGTCTCAATCCAGCTCAGCACCGCGCGGCCCTGGCTATCCTGCGCCAGATTGACCTGACCGCTGCCTGGTGCCGCCGGCGTCACAAGCATCCGCAAGCCGCCGTCATCGCAACCCGCACCGGCCCCGGACAACACGAGCAGTGCGATCAGCCGCCGCGACAGTGTAGAAGGGCCATTCAACACCACACCTATTCCCCGAGCCTGCTCTGGCGCGCCGCAAGCATTTCGGCAATGGCCTCTTCGCCGAGGGGTTCTGCCTGCTTGACCCGGAAACTGTCGACCCACTCCGCAGCGAAATCCCGCTGCAGCCAGACGTTCACTCCGATCACGATACCCATCGCCAGCAGTGCCCCGAGGCCGCCCAGTGCGATGTCCTTGTGGGCATCCCAGATATCACCCTGGGTGCCCAGATAGGCCATGCCGAGATCGCCGCCGAACACCACTGCCGCTCCCCATTCGATCATTTCATAGAAAAAGGACGAGGAAAGTGTCAGATCAAAGGGCAGGAAGTAGCCCCAGAAACCACGCACATTGACGATGCGCAGAAACATCTCGCGGATCGGGTAGGCGATCAGTAATCCGTAGCACAGGTGCACGAAGCGATCGTAGTGGTTGCGCTCCCAGCCGAAAGTATCGCTGATCGAGCGACCGAACAGCGATTCAGCCATCGCGTCATAGGGTGTCAGTGAATAGGTGTAGTGCGCGCCCACCACATGGATGCAGAGAAAAACGAAGATCAGCGTGTAGGAAAGCCGCGACAGGCGGAAGCGGTGATAGGAATAGAGCAGCCAGATCACGAACACCCCGGTGAGCACGTTCTCCAGCAGCCAGGCTGAACGATCTTCGACCCCGAACGCGAGCAGCAGCCAGAACACCGAAAACACACTGAGCAGTCCGATCACATAGTGATCGCGATGCTGCTCGGGCTGACTCACAGTGTTATGACCCGGTAGGCGACGCGCTGATCGCCTCTGTGCTGGGGTACCGCCAGTTCACCACGGGCTTTGACCAGGTTGTGAACCGGCAGGGGCAGCTGGTTGCTGCCGTCTGCAAGCCAGGCACTCACGGGGCCGTCACGATCGAAGGTCAACTCGAAGGTGGCGCCCGCGTCTCCGGGAGCGAACAGGGCAAGCACGATGTTCTCTCCAGAGTTCTCCAGATTCAGCGCCCGCCCTTCGATTTTCGCGCCACTCAATCCGGCCGATTTCGGTACCACCAGCAACACGTAGGCTTCCGCCGCCCGCCGTCGATACTGCAGTTTCACCTGGTTGCCATCGCGCTCGATGAGCATTTCGGACGGTGCGATCTCCACCACCGGTGCATCGAAGTGGGGCACATCGCCGATGGTCCAGGGTCGCGCCGGGGCGAGTGTGATCTTGCCACCGGCGCGCCGCACCGGTTTGGGCAGTGGATTGCTGGCGACTACCGCCCATTGCGCCCGCTCGTTGTCCCGATCGAGCACATAGTGCAGCGAAACATGCTGAGGACGCTGAGGCGAATACAGGTCCGTAACACCAGACCAGACGAGCCCTGCGAGCAGCGCAACAGCAGCGATCACGACGAAGCCCCGACCCGGTCGCAGCGGAATCAACGCCACTACGAGCAGCGCCAGGGCCGCGAAAATCGCCGGTGCCAGCCGCCAGCCCTGGGTCTCTTCATTCGCGAAACTCAAAGTCAGCATCGAATAGGCCAGCAGCGCCAGGGCGACGATGGCGATACCCGATTGCAGTCGGCCCGCGGCACGCCAGCGACCACTCAGACCGACGGTGGCGAGCACCGCCGCGGGCACCCCCGCCACCAGCAGCAGGTTTGCCGCCAGAGGAGCAGCCACTGCAAGTGTCAGGGCGAACAGTCCCAGCAGCGTCCAGGCACCAAGGAACAGCGGCCAGAAGGACAGTCGTGCCGCCAGCCACCAGCCGAGCGCCCCCAGGCTCAACCCACAGGCGCCATAAACCAGCAGACGCCAGGGCCAGGGATTCGCCGGGAAATTCACCCGGGTGCCGGCAATCTGATCCGCCAGCCAGAGCAAGCCGAAACACAGCAGCAGTGCCAGCAGCAGCACGGCGCCGGCAATGCCAAGTCCTGCCAGCAGTCGCGGCAGACTCAGACCAAGCGCCGCACGATCTGCCTGACTCACCCGCGCAATCACCAGCAATGGCAGCAGCAGGGCTGCCAGCGCCAGCGGCAGATTCCAGGTCGCCGGCCAGCTCAGCCAGAACTTCTGCTGCACAGTCAGGTAGGAAAAGGCCGGCGCAGTTTCCTCAAGCGACATGTCGCGAAGCAGCTTCACCAGCGGCAGAAGATTCTCACCGTGATGCTGCACCGAACCCGGATCCAGATTGGCGATTGTGTCCAGCGGCGTGTGATAGTGGTTGAATTCGTAGGCGAAGGAGAAGTCGATGGCGGGAAACCCCGCACGTTCCGCAACGGAGAAATCCGTGTCGTTGGGCATGCGCGCGAAGATTTCCTGAGCCACCGACAGGGCTACCGGTGCCGGTGCCGCCTCTTTGAACAGCCGCACCAGCCGCCCGCCGTCACTGGTCGCCCGCAACAGCAGTGAAGGCCCCCGGGAGCCGCTGCCTTCCATGTTGATGACGGCCTTTACCTGCGCCGCCAGCGGATGCTCCGCAAAAAATGCCTCGGCACCCAGCAGGCCCACCTCCTCCGCATCGGTGAAAACCAGGAGAATCCGATTTTTCGTCGGGCCATCTGCCAGCAGTGCGCGCGCGGTCTCGAGCAGGGCAACGACCCCTGAACCGTCGTCCGCCGCACCTGGTGCGTGGGGGACCGAGTCATAGTGCGCCATGAGCATGACCGTGTCATCACGCTGCCCGGGAATCGCCGCGATGACGTTCTCTACCCGGGCGCACAGGGGCCCGCTGCCCGAACAGCCGACCGTGCGCTGCACCTGAGGTTCGAGGCCCAGCTCTTCCAGTACATCCACCAGCCGGTCGCGCACTGCACGGTTGGCCGCACTGCCGACCGGGTGCGGCGTCTCGTCGCCGAGCAGCCGCCGCAACACGACAATGGCCCGCTCGGCGGAGAACTCAGTAGCCGGTGCAGCAGCGGAAACCGGTGCAGGCGGGTGCATGGAAAGCCAGCCGAGCACACCGACAACGGCAACGGCCAGCAACGCCAGCCAGGCACTTCGTTCAGACGCTCGCGCACCGGGACTGGGGTTCAATGCCTTTTCTCCATCCAGTGATTCTGTCACTCAGGCCCCCGGTGCAACCGACTCTGACTGTGTCGCTGAGTCAGATTTATCCCGGAATGTCTGACCGGCGCGCATGGTCCGCACTTCCCGATCGAGCAGCGCCAGCGCGGTCGGCACAATGATAAGGGTCGCGGCGATCAGCAGAGTCTCCCGTGATCCGATACTGTCCAGCAACAGCCCCGCCATGACCAGCCCGAAAGGCGCGAGCACGATGGAGCCCAGATTGTCATAGGCGCTCACCCGGGACAGCAGATGGGAAGGAATCCGCTGATGCAGGGTGGTAACCCAGAGGACACCGAATACCTGCCCCGCGATGCCGTTGGCAAAGGCGCCGAGCGCCACCACCCAGACCAGATCGGTGAGCGCCATGAGCAGAATCGGCAATGCAAACACGAACACACAGTTCGTCGCAAACAGCATGGGGCGTTGCACATTGAGCCGCAGTGCAACAAAACCCCCGGCCAGAGTACCCAGCCCGAATGCTGAGACGATGAAACCCCAGTCCGCAGCACCGCCCAGTTCGGCCCGGGCAACCGCCGGTCCGATGAGGCCGAGGAAGGCATGGAAGCCTGCGACCACCAGCGAGAACTGCAGCACGATGATCCACAGCCAGCGGTGCGAGGTGAATTCCTGGAAGCCGAGCTGCAGGTCCTGCAGGAGGCTCGCAGACGCGATCGGCACCTGCGCTCGCCTGGGGATCCGTGAGATCAGAACCGCGGAACAGAGGAAGGTCACCGAGTTGATGCCGATGGTGATACCAGCACCGAAAGCAGCAACGAGTACTCCCGCGATGGCGGCCCCAGTCGCTGTGGCACCACTGCGCGCAGTACCGATCAGGGCATTGGCCGACTGCAGACGGTGTGCCGGTACCACTTCGGGAATGAATCCGATCAGCGCCGGTGAGTGGAAGGCGAGCGCGAGACCATTCAGCGCCATCAGTACCATCAGCAGCGGCACCGTCGCCGTTGCGCTGAGAAAGGCAACGGCCATACCACCGAGCGCGAGCATCGCCAGCAGGTCCGCACCGATCATCACCCGCCGCCGGGGCAGGCGATCGGCCACTACCCCGCCGAACATCAGGGCGAGCACCTGAGTGCCGGTCTGACTGGCCACCACCATACCCGTGTCCCGTGCGGAACCGGTGAGATTGAGCACTCCGAAGGCCATAGCGATCGGAGCCATCGAAGTGCCGAACCAGGCCACCAGATGGGCACCGAAGAGCTTGGGAAAGTCCGGTTCCCGCAACAGCTTCAGGCCTTCGATAATTCTGTTGTCAGCCATCAATGTCCTGCTCAACCCGTTGCTTCTCGATGGGGGCTCCAGTCCGTATGATCCCGGGCTGATCAGTGTGATTGTGCAACGTGCGCCGCGACCGGGCGCCAGCGGAAAAGGCTGAGAGTGTGACTGAAGGAGGTGTACGTCTCCAGGGCGTCGGCTACACCAGGGCTGAAGCCGGCTATTTCGAACGCCGTGGACTGCGCCGGCACGCGGGTGTCTGGTCGCTCTGGGCACTCGCCGTGGGCGCGGTAATCTCGGGTCATTTCTCCGGGTGGAATCTGGGCCTCTCGATTGCCGGCTGGGGCGGCATGCTGGTCGCCACCCTCATCATTTCGGTGATGTATCTGGGTCTGACCTTTTCCATTGCGGAGATGTCGCCCGCGCTGCCCCATACCGGCGGGGCCTACTCCTTTGCCCGCACAGCACTGGGCCCCTGGGGTGGCTTTCTGACCGGATTGTCCGAAAACGTCGAATACGTGCTCGTGCCCGGAGTAATCGTCTTCTTTATCGGCACCTACCTCACCGGCATCTTTGAAACGCCTCCGGCGCTGCAGCCCCTGTGGTGGGTGCTCGGCTACTCGATTTTCGTCGGCCTCAACATCCGGGGGGTGGAACTGTCTTTCAAGGTGACCCTGGTCGTGACCATCCTCGCCCTGCTGTGCCTGGTGATCTTCTGGGCCAGCGCACTGCCGAACATGGACTTCGGACGCTGGGCCATGAATGTCGGCCCGGATGGCGTCGAACTGCCGGAGGGTCACGGACCCTTCCTGCCCACCGGCTGGCCGGGCGTGCTGGCCGCCCTGCCCTTCGCCGTGTGGCTGTTTCTCGCGGTGGAACAACTGCCCCTTGCCGCCGAAGAGAGCCATGCCCCCCAGCGCGACATGCCCAGGGGCATCCTGGCGGCGATGTTCACCCTGATGATTTCCGCCTTCATGATCCTCTGGCTGAATCCCTCGGTGATCGGTGTCGGTACCCATGCCCTGGGGCAATCCGGCGAACCCCTGCTCGACGCACTGCGTGCCATCTACGGCGACGGTACCGCCAAGGTGCTCGCCCTGGTGGCCATCATCGGCCTCATCGCCTCCTTTCACGCCATCATCTATGCCAAAGGCCGGCAGATTTATTCCCTTTCCCGGGCGGGGTATTTTCCAACACCGCTTTCCGTCACTCACAGCCGCTTCAAAACGCCCCACGTAGCGATGCTTTCCGGATCCCTGCTGGCACTCACCGTGATGCTGGTGCTCTGGTTCAGTCTCGGCGCCGAAACGGGCGGTGTCATCATCGGCGGCACCCTGCTCAACATGGCCGTGTTCGCCGCCATGTTTTCCTACATCATGCAGTCCCTTGCCTTTATCCGGCTGCGCCAGAAACTGCCAGACATTGTCCGACCCTACCGCAGCCCCCTCGGCATGGTGGGGCCGGTGCTGACCATTCTCATCGGCACGGTGACCATCTGCTTCCAGCTCACCGATCCCGTCTATCGCCAGGGCGTTCTCGGCGTTGCCGTCTGGTTTGCCGTCGGCATCCTCTACTTTGCGCTGATCGGCAGACATCAGCTGATCCTCTCACCCGAAGAATCCTTCGCCCTGGATCACCAGACGAAAACGCCTTAAGGAACCACCATGACCGGCATGCTCACGCTCGATGAACTCAAAGCAGCCGCTGCAGACGGCAGCATCGATACCGTGCTGGTCTGCATCGTCGACATGTTCGGTCGACCGATCGGCAAGCGCTTTCACGTCGAGCACTTTGTAAACACCGCCTGGCAGGAAACCCATGGCTGCAACTATCTGCTGGCCAACGATATCGACATGGAGCCCGTGCCCGGCTATCGCGCCGCCAACTGGGGTGCCGGTTACGGCGACTTCGCGATGAAGCCGGATCTGACGACACTGCGCCGGATTCCCTGGCTTAAGCGCACCGCGCTGGTGCTCGCCGACGTGCAGGATCATCAGGGAAAGGATCTGCCCCACAGCCCCCGGGCGATTCTCAAAGCCCAGTGTGCGCGCCTGGCAGAGCGGAAATTCGAGGCTTACCTTGCCTCGGAGCTCGAGTTTTATCTGTTTGAAGAATCCTACGACAGCGCCCGTGAGAAACACTACGCCGACCTTAAAACCGCCAGCCCCTACATCGGCGACTACTACATCCTCGCCACCACCAAGGAAGAGGCGGTGATGCAGGCCATCCGCAGCGGCATCCACGGCGCGGGCATTCCTGTCGAGAATTCGAAGGGCGAGTGGGCGCCCGGCCAGGAGGAGCTCAACGTGCGCTATGCGGACGCGCTGACCATGGCCGACCGCCACGTCATCATGAAAAACGGCATCAAGGAGATCGCCTTTCTGCACGGTCAGTCGGTGACCTTCATGGCCAAGTGGCACTACGACCTCGCCGGTTCGTCCTGCCACATCCATGCATCTCTGTGGGACGGGCAGGGTAAAAAACCGCTGTTTCTGGACCCCAAAGCCGATCGGGGTATGAGTCGGCTGATGCGTCAGTTCCTCGCCGGTCAGCTCAAATATGCTGCGGAACTGACCTGGTTCCTCGCTCCCTTCGTGAACTCCTACAAGCGTTTTCAGCAGGCGGGCACTTTCGCACCGACCCGCATCGTCTGGTCCGACGACAACCGCACCGCCGGTTTCCGCCTGTGCGGTGCGAAGACCAGGGGTATCCGCGCCGAGTGCCGCATCGGTGGCGCGGATCTCAACCCCCATCTGGCGTTCGCTGCACTGCTCGCGGCGGGGCTGGCGGGGATCGATGAAGAGCTGAAACTCGAACCGCCGTTCGAAGGCGACGCTTACGGCAACGCAGCACTGCCGGAAATTCCGAAGACCCTGCGGGATGCCACGGAGCGACTCGATGGCTCCGCGATGCTGCGGGCCGCCTTCGGCGACGAAGTGATCGACCATTACGTGCACACCGCCCGCTGGGAGCAGCAGGAGTACGACCGCCGCATCACCGACTGGGAACTGACCCGCGGTTTCGAGCGCTACTGAAATCATGGCAACACCCAAGGCGAACTGGAGCTACCCCACCGCCGTGCGCTTCGGCGCAGGACGCATCGACGAACTCGCTGATGCCTGTCGCAGTACAGGGATGAGGCGCCCGCTGCTGGTCACCGATCAGGGCCTGGCGGATCAGGCCATCACCCGCACAGCCCTGCAATCCCTGAAAAGCGGCGGCCTCGCTGCGGCGCTGTTCGCCGATGTCAAGCCGAATCCGGTAGAAGCGAATCTCGAAGCCGGCCTCGCCGCCTATCGTCAGGGCAGTCACGACGGTGTGGTCGCCTTCGGTGGCGGCAGCGGGCTGGACATGGGCAAACTCATCGCCTTCATGTCCGGCCAGAGCCGGCCGGTGTGGGATTTCGAAGACATCGACGACTGGTGGACGCGCGCTGATGCCACCGGAATCGCACCCATCATCGCGGTACCCACCACCGCGGGCACCGGCTCCGAAGTCGGACGCGCAGGCGTGCTCACCGATCTGTCGACCCACACCAAAAAGGTCATCTTCCATCCGCAGATGATGCCGACCATCGTGATCTGTGATCCTGCGCTGACCGTCGGGCTGCCGTCGCGCATTACAGCCGGCACCGGCATGGACGCCCTCGCCCACTGCCTCGAAGCCTACTGCGCACCCGCCTATCACCCGCTCGCCGAAGGCATCGCCGTCGAAGGCATGCGCCTGGTGTTCGGCAATCTGCGCAGGGTGATGGCCGACGGCACGGACCTCGAAGCACGCGGACACATGATGAGCGCAGCCGCCATGGGCGCCACCGCTTTTCAGAAAGGCTTAGGGGCGATCCACGCACTCTCCCACCCGGTAGGCGCCCTCTACGATACCCATCACGGCATGACCAACGCGGTGTTCATGCCTTACGTGCTCGAGTTCAATCGACCGGCGATAGAGGAAAAAATATCCCGTCTCGCCGCCTGGCTGGGGTTTGCAGACGGATTCGAAGGCTTTCTGCAGGCGGTGCTCGCCCTGCGCGAAGCTATCGGAGTCCCGGCAACACTCAGCGGGCTGGGGGTGGACCACAGCGAGCTCGAGCGCATCGCGGCGATGGCCATCGTGGATCCGACCGCGTCAGGGAATCCCGTTGCGCTGACACTTGACGGCGCCCGGATGATATTCACCGCCGCAGTGACAGGTCGATATCCTTACTCGAACCAGACCTCAATAGCATAGCCGTCCGGATCGGCCTCAGCTAAGGATCGAAGGTCTCAGCCACCTCGACGGATCCGCCGCTGGCGAGAATCGGGCAACCCTTCGCCTTCGCAATCGCATCCTTGAGATCTTTCGCTTCGATCACGCTATAGCCGGTGGTCGGATTGCTGCCGCCATTGTCGACTACCGAGCCGTCGGCCTGCACGGTGGTGGATTGCCCCACCGGGTTGCCGCCGTCGACTACATCGCCACCCATCGAACCGAACCAGTTACCCCAGGCTGCCATGGCTTCCGCCGCCGCTTTTTCGGATTCGGGCATGCCGCCGCCGTGATACACAAAGAGATATTTTGCCATCTTCACTCCCTCCCACAGTGAAACCGTGCTCTACCTTAGTACACAGGGCGCAGGAACTCACCCGCCGGAAGCACTCGACGACAGTCCCGTTCCACTCCGGATGCCGCAGCCGGCTGGATGGCCGGATCAGCTTTTTGAGACCAGACCGCGATGTCTGCCATGCCATCTTCATAAGGGTGGGGATGCTCATATCAATTGTCTCGTGACAAGTCCTTCCGATCGCACCTTCTACTACAGCGCATCCAGCCATTGATGCCCCGGTTGAACCAGCGACAGGTAAGTAGCCAGCCACGATCGGGCAGCGGGGGACAGGTGCGGCAGGCATGACTCGAAGTCCGCCTGGTC
The DNA here is from genome assembly GCA_041395945.1 of Pseudomonadales bacterium. Lineage (NCBI taxonomy): Bacteria > Pseudomonadati > Pseudomonadota > Gammaproteobacteria > Pseudomonadales > Pseudomonadales bacterium. The sequence continues at coordinate 131,033 of JAWKZN010000001.1, read as the reverse complement.
TTTGGCACGGTGTGCTTTAGCCTTGTAGAGCAGTACACCTTCCGGCTTCAGGAAGGGGATACCGTCGCTACGGTCGATCATGCGTCCTCTGGGCTCCTTGATGCGCTCGTCCCGGCGGCATACCCAGGTCTGGGAGTCACCCGGTTCGAGCATCAGATCAAGGCGCCACCTGCCAGCGGTGGAATCCGCAATCCAGCATTGGTGTTTTTCGGAGGGCATCGGCTGATTTCCATCGAGTCCGAATGATTCCCCGTCACCCACTGCGTAGAGGCGATAGCCTGGTTCAAAGAACCTGCGCAGCTCGACGAAGTCACTCCGGGGAGCCGCGATCTCTATGTCGGAATGGGGACGCGTCACCCGGCCAAGCCAAAGATCAATTGCCCAGCCGCCGACGACGCACCACACGGGCGTGGCCGAACCCAGGATCCGGGACACTTGACGCGGTGACCATGCTTCCCAGGCCTCCAGCCCAGGTCCCTGCCAATGTGCTTGCACACCCGGCATTTTCAACGGCGCGCGTTGCCAAATTTGAGGCGACGCCACGCAATCGCTGCGAAAACCACAAACGCGGAGGCCATAAATAATGCTCCGAGAATGATGATCTGCTCAGGCACGGAACCATTTACCGGCTCCGCGAACTGAGGCAGAAAGGCCAGGAAGAAAATCGCAACCTTGGGATTTGATACCTTCATAATCACCCTGCGAAGGTACAACTCCCGGGCTGTCAGTTTGGCCTCTTCGTAATCCGAACCGGTGTTTGGCGCTGCGCGGAATGCCTGCCAGGTCCGAGTGAGCGAAAGAAGGGGCTATCCACGCAACGCGCATCCCTTTCTCAGCTTCTAATGTCTCCAGCACCTCCTGACTGGCGCAGTTGGGGAAATCACTCGTCAGGATGAGCTCCATCGGCTACCGAAATGGCCTAAAACGCACGGCTATGCGACGCCTGACGGCTTGAACGTACCTTGCACCTGGAACACATTCGGCGAATTCTCGATGGCGGTAACCGGCATAGAGACTGTGAAGGTAATGATCGCAGCATGTATCGCCGCACCGTTCAACGCGGTGGTCCTTGTGTCTGCGCGATGACCTGAGTGTGCCTAACAACCAGATGGACGACAAACGGCCGCTCGAACAGACAGCATCGCCAGTCCGCTGGCATTTACGATTCCGAGTAGAGGCACACGAAGTCTGCCTTGCGCAATCTTGCAGGGATGCCTGGATGGAGAAAACGGCCGCCCATATAAAAATCGAACTAAAACAATGTGTTGAGAAATGGTATGGCGGAGAGGGTGGGATTCGAACCCACGGACCCTTGCGGGTCACCTGATTTCGAGTCAGGCACCTTCGACCTCTCGGTCACCTCTCCGGGAGACTGGATTGAGACTGCGGTTTTAAGGCGCGGATTGAACAGGGATCTTCAGTTGAGTTCAAGTATCGGTTCCGGTCGTTCCGGGGCTGGTTCGTCGATTGCGGTAACGGTGATCCAGTCCGCGCCCTGATCCTGACTGGCAAAGCGCAGCTGTCTGACCCGGCTGCGCAGTGGTGCGAAGGCGGCCTCGAGCAGATCGAGGTGGTTGTTTTCCTGGCTGATATGCCCCACCAGGACTTCAAGCTGGTCGTGAGCAACCGCCTCGAGGAAGGCGACCGACTGCGGATTGGACAGATGCCCCAGTTCACTGGCGATGCGCCGTTTTACCGATGCGGGATAGCGACCGCGCATGAGCATCTGCTCATCGTAGTTGGCTTCCATCAGCAGACCGTCGAGGCGCTGGTACGCAGCGGTGACAAAGGACGTGACATGGCCCAGATCGGAAACCACCCCGAAGCGGCAGCCGGCATTTTCGAAAACAAACTGGGTCGGCTCCCTCGCATCGTGGGGAACCACCACCGGGTGGACGGTAACAGCGCCGATCTCGAAAGGACTGTGGGAGTTGATGGGTTTACCGAGCAGCGGTGTACCACCACCGCTCGATGCCTTGAGCGTTCCGAAGGATGCGAACACCGGCAGCGCATACTTGTAGGCGAGGGCAGCGACACCGCCTGCGTGATCACTGTGTTCATGGGTAACCAGCACTGCAGAGATATCCGCACCCTTGAGATCCAGTCTTGCAAGGCGCGCTTCCGCCTGCTTCAGCGTGAATCCGCAATCCACCAGAATCCGTTCGCCGCCCATCTCGATGAGGGTGCCATTACCCCGGCTGCCGCTGCCGAGCGAGGCGAACCGCATCAGCTGGAGAACTCGCGCAGCATGCTGAGCACCTGCTGACTGAATTCCCGGTCCAGTGGCCTGGCTTTGTCGTCCTGTACCGTCACCTGGAAAATGGTATCGGATGTCCTGGCCAGGTGCAGCTGCAGTTCATACTTCTTCTTCCCGCCACCGAACAGGCCGGCCAGCCAGCCGCGCTGCTCGCCGGTCAGTGCCTTATCGGGAATACTGACTTCGTAGATGCCTGTGTCTTCGTCGAGACTGATCACTTCGACTTCCGCCCGTGAGAGCGCCTGGCCGATTGTCGCCCAGGCCCGTTCCTGATCGAGGCGGAGATTCAACGCAGGCTCACCACTGGCATCCCGCCCGAGTTCAGATTTGATGCCGCCTTTAATCTCCTGGGCCACCATCGAGATGGTCTGCTCGGATACCCGCGCGGCGATATAGGCGCCGATCTCGTTGAGCATGTCGACTTCGACCTCCGGCACCAGGGATTGCATCTCATTGAGATCGATCACCCCATACCGCGGCGGTGCAAGACCATCGTTTTCATAGCGCAGGTGGATTTCCGACGTCAGCTCCCGCAGACCGGGCTCGACCCGGATGAGCAGTCGATCGCGACCCTCGCTGATGCTGGCGTCGCTGCGATCATCGCGCAGTATGCTGCGGATGATGTCCCGGTACTGTCGATCGCTGATTTCGAGCCATTCGGTGTCGATCCTGCCCTGACTCGAAACTTCCGCCGCGATACCTACCCCGTTCTCCGCCAGAAACTGTTTCACTTTCGGCCACACTGTGGTGGGTGCTTCCGGTACTGCCAGCCAGCGCCGCTCACCCAGACGCTGGATGCGCACTTCGTCCCGGTTATCGCTGGCATAGATCGCGTCCGGTTGCGGCGGTTGATCGGGATAGAACTCGGCATTTACCTGGTTGGGTATACGCGGTACCGGGAAGGGATCGGCGACCTTTGCGCTGTTCAGATCGGAAGGCACCACCAGATCATGGTTTTCGGTTGTGGTGATGTAGTCGTCGCCGCGATTCACGAAAAAGCCTTTGTCGTCGTTGAACCAGCTGCAGGCGCTGAGACCAGACAGCATCGCTGCCACTATTGCCAGGTTTCTCATGCCATGGCTCCTGCCGCCCGGAGACGACGAACCAGCTCCGGCCGGTGTTTCTCAGAAAGTTCGATCAACGGCAGACGGATACCCCGTTCGGCTCTGCCCATTTCGTACAGCGCCCATTTGGTGGGTTGCGGGCTGGATTCCACAAAAAGAATTTCGTGGATCGGCTGCAGCACCGCATCGAGCCGCTCGGCTTCCGATTTGTTCCCCGCCAGGAACGCCTCACAGAATTTCGCCATGAGAGCCGGCAGCACATTAGCGGTCACCGAGATGGTGCCCACCGCGCCGAGCTTCATCATGTCGAGTGTCTGAGCATCTTCTCCGGAGAGGATCACGAAGTCCTCGGGTACCGCCTGGCGGATTTCGCTCACCCGCTCGACTCTGCCGCAGGCTTCCTTGATGGCGACGATACGGGGATGAACCGCGAGCCGGCCGACCGTGTGTGCAGACATGTCACAAGCCGTGCGGGGCGGCACGTTGTAGAGCACCAGTGGTACTTCAGTCGCCTCCGCAATGGCCATGTAATGCCGGAAGAGTCCTTCCTGGGTCGGCTTGTTGTAATAAGGTGTCACCACCAGACAGGCATCCACACCGGCACCCTGCGCTTCCCGGGTGAGGTGAATGGCTTCCGCGGTGGCATTGGCACCGGTACCGGCGACTACAGGCACCCGTCCTCCGACGAGTTCCACCACCTTCTCGATCACCTGAAGATGCTCGTCCACATTCAGCGTCGCGGATTCTCCCGTTGTTCCCACCGGCACGATACCGTGGGTGCCTTCCGCGAGATGCCAGCCGACCAGCCGCTCCAGCGCCGCCCAGTCGATGCTGCCGTCATCGTGCATCGGTGTGATCAAGGCGACGAGGCTACCCCTCAACATCAGCTGTCCTGTTCCGGTGGAAGTGTGAAACCGGCAGGATGTTACTGGCGCGGGACCGGCACCTCAAGGCGCAGCCGCGGATTGACCGTCAGTTTCCGTCCGTAAATCACCGCCTTCTGCCACCATATCGTGCCGGGGCCAGGCGTTATAGATGGCTTTGACCAGCGTGGCGAGCGGAATGGCGAAGAATACCCCCCACACACCCCACAGACCGCCAAAAGCCAGCACGGCTGTGATGATCGTGATCGGATGCAGATCCACCGCCTCAGAAAACAGCAGTGGTACCAGCACGTTGCCGTCCAGGGCCTGAATGATGCCGTAGGCGATCATCACGGTGCCCATTTCCCAGGTCCAGCCGAACTGAAAGACCGCAACCAGCGCTACGGGGATCGTCACCACCGCAGCACCGACGAAGGGAATGAGCACCGAGAGCCCGACAATCAGTCCCAGCAGTGCGGCATAGTTGAGGCCCAGCAGGCGGAAAGTCACAAAGGTGACGGCACCCACAATCAGAATCTCGATGAACTTGCCGCGCACATAGTTGGCCAGTTGCCTGTTCATCTCGCCACCTACCTGGTTGAGCAGGGGCCGCTCAGCCGGGAGCAGCGACAGAAACCAGTCCATCAGCTGCCGCCGATCCTTCAGAAAGAAGAACACCGATATCGGCACCAGCACCAGATAGATCAGCAGCGCGATCACCGAAGGCACCTGATTCACCAGTGTGTTCAGCAGCGAGCCGCTGACACTGCCGATCTCATGAGTTGCCAGGTCGAGCCACTGGTTCACCTGTTCGGCGGTCACGAATCCCGGCGCCACCTCCGGGAGTTCGCGCAGCATTTCCTGAAGTCGCGTGACGATGTTCGGCACTGCCGCGCGCAGCGCGACCAGCTGCTGCCAGACAAGGGGCAACACAAACAGCAGTCCGGCCAGCATGGCGCCGAGAAAGGCGATATAGCTCAGTCCGACCGCGATGGGTTCCGGAACTTGCATCGCTCTTAATCGTTTGACGAGGCCCTGGAGCACGAATGCCAGCACCAGACCCGTGAGCACCGGCGCCAGTACTTCGCCAAGCACCACCAGTATCGTAAAACCGATGACCAGGAAGACGATGAGATAGATGGCATCCTCATTTGAGAAATGCCGATTGATCCAGCCACCGATGATTTCCAGAAAACGCATTGCCGATCTCAGCCTTTTTTGCGCAGCAGATACACGAACGTATCGCCGTCCCGGCTCGATTCGAGCAGTTCATGGCCGCTCTGCCGGGTGAAAGTCTCAAAATCCCGCACAGAGCCCGGATCCGTGGCCAGTACCCTGAGCAGCCCCGCCGGGGGCAGCGAATTGAGCGCTTTTTTGGCCTTCAACAGCGGCATCGGGCAGTTCAGACCGGTGACATCGAGCAGCAGCGGTGTATCGGCAGAGGAATCGACCATTTCTAATCCTGGCTGGTCGCGCAATCATACTAGGGAACCTCCGGCTAAGTCGCTGCGGTGCGGCGACTTAGCCGGAGGTTCCACTGGTTTTGAACTTTTCCTGCCCGCCACACGTCCATGCAGTATGATCGCCCGCATGAATTTCCAGCTGAATAACGCCCGCCGCCGGCGCCTTCCGCGCTGGAATCTCGCCTGGATCACCACGCTTATCCTGCTGTGCGCGGGCCCCACGGCGGCCTCCGGCGCACCCGCCGCCTCGAATCCGGCCAACGATCTGCCAGTACTGGGCGACGGCGCGTCGCGGCTGATCTCGCCCGCCCTGGAAAAGGAAATCGGTCGCAATTTCCTGAAACAGATTCACGCGGTGCTGCCCACCATCCGCGATCCGATTCTCAAGTACTACGTCAGCAACCAGATCGCCAACCTCGCCCAGCATTCCGAGCTGCGGGAAAAAGTCCTCGAAGTGGTGCTCATAGACTCCCCGGCGGTGAATGCTTTCGCCGCACCCGGGGGCGTGGTCGGCATCAATCTCGGTCTGATGCTGTACGCCGAGGATGTCCACGAATACTCCTCCGTGATCGCACACGAGCTGGCTCACCTCAGCCAGCGGCACTTCGCCCGGGGTGTGGAAGAACAGCGGGCCCAGATGCTGCCCACCCTGGCGTCTCTGGTCGCAGCCATCATGGTCGGTATGGCGGCTGGCGGAGACGCCGGTATCGCTGCGATTTCCGCCTCCCAGGCGGCCGCCCAGTCCGCGCAACTGCAGTACAGCCGCTCCCGGGAGACTGAAGCTGATCGGATCGGCATGAATACCCTGGTCAATTCAGACATGGATCCCCAGGGCATGGCCCGGATGTTCGATGCCATGAACCGCGCCTACCGCTACACGAGCAAGCCGCCCGAGTTTCTGCTCACCCACCCGCTCACGGAAACCCGCATCGCCGATGCGAAAACCCAGGCCATGAAGTATCCCCAGCGCGCCTACCCGGATGCGCCTGACTACACCCTCGCCCGGGTACGCGCCAAGGTGCACTACGCGGCAAGCCCGGAGGCCGCGGTGAAGGACTACCGCAAACAGGTCAACGACGATCCGGATTCCGGCCCCGCCCAGTACGGCCTGGCCCTGGCGCTGAGCCGCGCGGGCAAGCACGATGAGGCCCTCCCCATTGCCGATTCCCTGTTTACCCGCAATCCGGATCGGCTGCTGTTCGTCGCCGCCTATGCCGAACTGCTCACCGCTGCAGGGCGCCTGGAGCAGTCCCTGTCTCTGCTCGAGCGTCAGCTCCTGTTGAACCCGGATAATCCGCCCCTGGCGATGCTCTACGCCGACGCGCTGACCAAGCACCAGGAATACGACATCGCCGAGACGGTGCTGGAGCGCCAGAGCCTGCTGCGGCCGAACGATGTCGATGTCTGGTATGACCTGGCCGAAGTATCCGGACAGGCCGGAGACATTGTGGGCGTGCATCGGGCACGCGCCGAGTACTTCGCGCTCCACGGCGACTACCACCGGGCCATCCAGCATCTGGAATACGCGCGGCGTCTCACAGGAAGCAGCAATACCCAGCTCAACGCCAGGCTGGATCAGCGCATCAACGATCTGCGCACCGAGCTGCGTATCGCCCAGTCCTGAGCAGGTATCCGGTGCGCCGCTGCGCTTTCCGGGGGCCCACTCTGCTCCCCGCCTCGTTAGAAGCTCGCCCGTATCCCCGCTTCGAGCGTACGACCCGGCTGGGGTGCTGAATCCTTGATGAATGATGAATGCTGGCGCTGTTCGTCGTCGGTCAGATTGCGGCCCTGCAGGAATACCGTGAAAGCAACGCCTCCGGCGCTCAGATCGGCACCGAGATAGGCCCGCAGGTCTTCATAGCTGTCGCTGGGCAACTCGAAATCTGCGACATCCTGCTGCGCCTCCACCCACAGATAGTCGACGCTCGCCCGCACGATTCCCCAGCGTGCGCTGGCACTCACGCCATAACGGGTCGGAGGCAGTCGAGCCACGTCATCGTTGCCGGAGACATCGAGCGACGCCGACACCGTATCGAACTGTGCGCCGAGTTCGAGCGAGCCGCCCTCCCAGCTCGCAACCGTGCGCCGGATCTCCACATCCAGGCCCAGATATTCCGCGTCTGTCTGCCGGTAGACGAACACCGGCAATGCTTCGATTTCGGCCCCGGTGGGTGCTTCGTAGACGTAGTCGGAAAAATCGATGTAGTAGAGCGTGCTGCTGAAAAACCAGTCCTCTGTCGCATAGCGCAGATTCGCCGAGAAACTCAGCGCCTTCTCTTCATCGAGCTCAGGATCGCCGATCTCGAAGGCATTAGTGGTCAGATGCGGGCCGTCTGAATAGAGCTCTTCCGCCACCGGCGCCCGCACCGAGTAGTCCATCAGCAGGCCCAGCGACCAGGCGTTCGCGAAGGGCCAGATGAGGCCCAGGGACGCTGCGGATTCAGAGAAGTCTTCACTGGCACCGTTGCTGGAATCCACGCTGACACCACCAAAGCGCAATCCGGATTCGATATCGAACGCCGCGAAGCTCTGCTCGACTACCCAGAAAGCGCCCAGGGACCGGGTATCGACGGGGGCGATGAAAGCCTCTTCCCCGAGCGCAGAAAAATCCCGGTCTGTGTACTGCACGCCGAAGGTGCCCCGCCACCCCGCCAGTGGCAGATGGGTGAACTCGACCCGGGCTTCAATGGCGTCATTGTCGAATACAGTCGCCACCGCACCATCAGGCTCGATCTCACGGTGCCGGTAATCGTTGCTGGCGACCCGCACGTTCACACTCTCGAATCCCTCGAAGGGATCGTCGAGCCCCGCTTCGAAGTCGATGCGGGTCTGGTTGAGATCGAGACTCGGATTACCCTCTTCGCCTGCGCCGCCTTCCTCGACATGCGCATGCCCGCCGGGCAGTCCATAGTCAGCGTCGTATCTGCTCACCGCCGCCCCGATGAAGCCCCGTTCACCAACAAGGCTCAGACCCAGAGCACCGCCCTGCACCTCCAGATCGCTGCCCGGCAACTCATCGCGCACCGACTCGTTGGCCGACTCGCTGGCCGCTGCAGCCTCTGCTGCTTCCTGCTCCCTCAGCCTCCGGGACTCGGCGTAACCGGGGATCTCATAATCGTCCGCATCCCGCCTGAAACCATCGACGTGCCAGGCCAGGCCGCCGCTGCCGCCGTCAAGACGACCGACCAGCGTCTTACGATCGGCATTGTCCGCCACCCGGGCTTCCAGGCGACCCGAGATCGGGGTTTCGGCCTGCGCGTGGGGAATGCGACCGGTGTGGGCATCCACCACACCACCGATGGCACCAGAGCCATAGAGCAGCGTGCTCGGACCTTTGAGGATTTCGATGCCGTCGGCCAGGAAGGGCTCGACGCTGGTGGCATGATCAGCGCTGGTGACAGAGACATCGAGCGAGTCGATGCGATCCTCCATGGTGCGCACCCGGGGACCGGACAGCCCGTGGATCACCGGGCGACTGGCCGCCTGGCCGAAACCGGCAGCATGCACACCCGGTTCATAGCCGACCGTTTCACCGATGCTGCCCGCCAGGCGTCTCGACAGTTCCTCCCCGGAAAGGCTTTCGCTCGCCAGCGCCAGCCCCTCCGCAGACAGGGGGTGGGCGGTGACCACAACAGTCTCAATCTCAGACGTTGTGTCGGCTTTTTCCGCGGCAGCCAGCGCCGGTTGCAGTGCCACCGCCGCACAGTAGACGGCCAGGAATCCCATAATACGAAACATGCTGATCAACCCTTTTTCCCACTCCTGAAATGAAACGCACACTCGCCGCGTAAGACGCGGCCAAAGTACCGTCAGATCAGGATTGCAGGGGGCGCCCGGGGCGCAAAAGGGGTTCGCTGAAGGGAGCAGGGAGCGGATACGGCCCGGACATCAGTCGACAGGATCCTGCCCCGGACAGGCAGGGGTAGTGCGAGCTCAGCGGTCGGGATCGGGCAGACCTTCGCCAGGGAGCAGATCCCGCAGTCGGTCTCCCAGGTGCCGTCGTCGTGGGCGTGTACAGGGGCCAGCAGCAGCAGGCCGACGACCACCGCGAGGCCGATCGACAGGACTTTTCTGTGAATACCCGATCTCAAAATCTGCTGCTATCTGCTACTGGAGGGCCTTGTGACTAACGCTTGAAGTCGAGCATCCGGTTCAGCGGCACCATGGCGCGCGCTCCGATGTCCGGATCTACTTTAACTTCATTGTCGCGCCACAGCGTATCTGCTTCGAGCACTCGCGCAAGCTGGCTGAGCTCGTTCATCGCCATCCAGGGACAGTGCGCACAGCTGCGGCAGGTTGCACCATCCCCCGCGGTCGGGGCTTCAATGAACCGCTTGCCCGGGTTGCGCTGCCGCAGCTTGTGGAACAGTCCCCGGTCCGTGGCCACGATGAAGGTCTTGTGCGGCAGTTCAGAGGCAGACTTGAGGATCTGGCTCGTGGAACCCACCGCATCGGCGATATCGATCACAGCGGCCGGCGACTCGGGATGCACCAGTACCCCCGCGTCCGGGTAGATCGCTTTCAGGTCGAACAGCGCCTGGGCCTTGAACTCCTCGTGAACCACACAGGCACCACTCCACAGCAGCATGTCCGCGCCGGTACTCACCTGAATGTAATGACCGAGATGCTTGTCCGGTGCCCAGAGGATTTTTTCACCCTTCGCATCCAGATGCTCGACGATGGGCAGGGCGACACTGCTCGTCACTACCCAGTCAGACAGGGCCTTCACTTTCGCAGACGTGTTCGCATAAACCACCACAGTGCGATCCGGATGCTCTTTGCAGAAGGCTTCGAATTCGTCCGGCGGGCAACCCAGATCCAGGGAACATTCCGCTTCCAGGGTGGGCATCACTACCCGTTTGTGTGGTGAAAGAATTTTCGCGGTCTCTCCCATGAAGCGCACCCCGGCCACCACCAGGGTCTCTGCCTTGTGATCCCTGCCGAAGCGGGCCATCTCGAGGGAGTCTGAGACACATCCGCCGGTCGCCTCAGCCAGATCCTGAACATCCCCATCCACATAATAGTGGGCGATCAGCACTGCATTACGCGCTTTCAGGCCCGCCTTGATGCGCTGTCTGAGATCGACTTTCTCATCTGCGCTGAGAAAAGCGGGTTCATGGACGGGAACCTGCTTCGCCGGCAGACTGTAGTCGCGCAGATTGATCGGTTTGTTCATCTAAGAGAATCCTTCGCACTCGTGTCAGAAATACTACTGCTTACCAGCGATGTCCAGCCGCCACCCAACGACAACGCCGAACGCTTTGCCCGCGGCTTCCGCGGTGCCGGCTGGAAAGTCTGCTGTGCCTGCCACGATCAGCTTGCCATTCGCGGCAATCGACTGGTCGTCGCTACCCGGACACCTGACTCCTTCGACCTGATCTGGCCGGTCGGGTTCGGTCGCCAGGCCACCTTCTTCGATCGCATGCAGTTGCTGAAAACCCTTCCCCGGTCGCGCTTTGTGACCGAAGTGGATGCCTTCATGTACCTGCACGGTAAACACCGCTGGCTGGACCTGATGCCGGAAACCCACACCAGCACGGATCGCGACTATCTGCTCGAGGTGGTCGCAGCCGGCGGAGACTGGGTGCTCAAGCCCACAGCGGGCAGTTACGGGCGGGACGTGTATCGGATCCACGATGAGGAACAGGCGCGTCGGCTGCTGCAGCGCCCGTTGCCAGCCGAGGAGCAGGGGTACTGGCTGCTGCAGCGCTTTATTCCGGAAATCGCAGCCGGGGAGAAGCGTACCCTCATCGCCGGCGGTGTGCCCATCGGCACCTACCTGCGCCTGCCCAGCGACGGACTCAGGGCCAATGTCGCGGCCGACGCACGGATCGAGCCCGCCACCCTGAGCAGCTCCCAGCAGCACCTGGTCAGCCGGCTGGCGGCGGAACTCACCGGTCTCGGTGTCGGCTTCGCGGCCATTGACCTGGTCGGCGATTATCTGATGGAGGTCAACATCGCCAATCCAGGTGGTTTGAGCAGTCTGCAGACGGTTTACGGCGAGGATTTCACTGCGGCGGTGGTGAAGGCCATCCTCTGCTGGCGGGGTAAGCCCTGATCTTTCAGCCTTGAACGCTGGCGCCGCTTAAGAAGGATCCGTATCCCGCTTCGCCAGAAGCAGGGTCTGCAGCTCCTCGAGGGCATCCTGCCGTTCGTCCAGGGAGCGCACGTGCCAGCGGATGATTTCGGCGCGCTGGGGATGTTTCGAGAGTCGATAGGTTTCGAGCGACGCCTTGAGGCGCTCGATTTCCCGCTCAAGCAGCCCGATGACATCATCCAGCGACTGGTTCAGTTCGCCATCGGTGTCGGTCGGTTCCTGCATATCCGGCATGGTGCTGCGCCCCCTTTCATCAAGTTAAGCACAGGCGCCGGCCTCCCTGAAGACCAAACCCTCGTGCTTTGCATTTGCCCACCCGGGCCTTAGACTGCGGCGTTCACAAAAATCCCAGCTGGATCATGGCCTTCGGGTCTGATCAGTCGAAAAATTCAGTCAATCAATCAGGAGGACACTATGGGAATGCTCGATGGAAAAGTCGCACTGGTAACCGGTGCTGGCGGCGGTCTGGGGCGGGCACACGCCCTCCTGCTGGCCAAGGAAGGGGCCGCAGTGGTGGTCAACGATCTCGGTGGTTCACGGGACGGTACCGGCGCCAGCAGTTCGATGGCCGATGGAGTGGTCGACGAAATCAAAGCCGCCGGTGGCAAGGCGGTCGCCCACTACGGCAGCGTGACCGAGAAGAAAGACGCCCAGGGCATGGTGGAGATGGCCATCAAGACCTTCGGCAAACTCGACATCCTTATCGCCAACGCCGGCATCCTGCGCGATAAGTCGTTCAAGAACATGGACGACGACATGTGGGACATCGTGATCAACGTGCACCTGCGTGGCACCTACCTCACCACTAAGGCGGCCTTCGATCACATGCTCGAGCGGGGCGAAGGTGGTCGCATCATCATGACCAGCTCCACATCGGGTCTGCTCGGCAACTTCGGCCAGACCAACTACGGTGCAGCCAAGGCCGGTATCGCCGGTTTCGCCCGCTGTCTGTGGCTGGAAGGGCTGAAGTACGGCATCAATGTCAACGTGCTGGCACCCACTGCCATGTCGCGTATGACCGAGGACATACTGCCGGAAGGCATGCAGCAGGCGTTCCCACCGGAGAACGTTTCCCCCGCCATCGTCTGGCTGTGCTCGGACGAAGCGAAGGAAGTCACCGGCCGCCAGTGGCTCGTCGCGGGTAACACAGTGAACCTGCTGTCCTGGCAGATCACGCCCATCGCCAGCAAGGATCTCTCGGAAGGGACCTGGGATGTCGCGGAGATCGGCCAGAAGATCCTCGCAAGCAAGGAGAGCTGGCCGCCCATCAATCCGATGCGTGGCTGATCGGTGAATTTCGGCTTCACCGAGGAGCAGAACCTGCTCCGGGAGCAGGTCGCCCGCTTCATGCAGGCCGCCTGCCCCACCACCCGGGTCAGGCAGATCATGGCCCGGGAGGACGGTTTCGACGCCGACCTCTGGGCCCAGGCGGCCAAACTCGGCTGGCTGGGACTGATCACACCTGAAACCCAGGGTGGGATCGGTCTGAAATGGATCGATCTCACCGTGGTGCTCGAAGAGACCGCCCGGGGTCTCTGCCCCCTGCCCATCACCTCCCAGGCACTGGCCAGTGCCGCCATCCTGCGCTGCGGCAGCACACAACAGCAGTCTCAGTGGTTGCCGATGATGGCGGCGGGCACTGCCATCTGCACCCTCGGCCTCTACGACGAAGCCAACTGGATCGCCCCGGAAGCCGTGACCTTAACTGGCACCCGTACCGCCAATGGTGTGCGGGTGACAGGCAGCAAACCCTTTGTCTGCGACGCCATGGCGGCCAGTCATTACCTGCTGGCGATCCGGGTTGCAGACGAACTCAAGCTGGCTGCGCTGTCCCGGGATCAGGTCCAGGTGACCGCTCAACCCACCATGGATCGCACCAAGCCCATGGGCAGGATCAGTCTCGACGGCGTCGAGATCAGCGACGACCACCTGTTGTCCCTGTCCACGGCGGATCTCGCCTGGCTCACGGATCTGGGTGCAGTGGCGGTTACCGCAGAGATGATTGGTGCTGCGGAAGCCGCACTGAAAATGACTTCGGATTACGCCCGGGAACGCATTCAGTTCGGCAAACCCATCGGCCAGTACCAGGGTGTGAAACACCGCCTCGCCGACTGCTTCGTGGACGTGGAGTCCTTCAAGTCGCTGCTCTACTACGCGGCCTGGTGTGCGGACGATGCGCCGGAGCAACTGCCCCGGGCGATTTCACTGGCAAAGGGTTATGCGTCGGACGCCTTCGTGCGCATCGGCATCGACGGCGTGGGACTGCACGGCGCCATCGGCTTCACCGCCGAATACGACGTCCAGCTCTACCTGAAGCGCTCCAAGTGGGCACGCCCCATGTACGGCGACAGCGACCACCACCTCGACCGCGCCGCTGCGCTGGGAGGTCTTTAGATGGATTTCGAATACAGCCCCGAAGAACAGGCCTTCCGGGAAGAAGTGCGTGCATTCCTCGCGGAGAATCTGCCGCCAAAGGAGTCCCGTGACCGCAACTTCCTCGCCACCTGGCTGAAGAAAGTCCGCGAACGCGGCTGGGTGGGATTTTCCTGGCCGAAAGAGTTCGGCGGCAGCGCCGGCGGCCTCATCGAACAGACCATTCTCAAAGAAGAGATGGCCCTGGCGAAGGCACCGCCCCTGGGCGCCTCCTTCATGGGCCTCGCCTGGGTCGGTCCGGGCATTATTCAGTACGGCACCGAAGAACAGAAGCGTCGCTTCATTCCGGACATCCTCGACAGCAAGGTGATCTGGTGCACGGGCTATTCGGAACCCAACCACGGCTCCGACCTCGCCGCCATTCAGTGCAAGGGTGTGCGTGACGGCGATGAGTATGTGGTGAACGGCCAGAAGATCTGGACCTCGGGCGCCCCCTTCGCCCAATGGATCATTCTGCTGGTACGCACCAGTTTCGATCCTGCAGTGAAACACCAGGGCATCACCTGCCTGCTGGTCCCCATGGATTCGCCGGGCATCGAAGTGCGGCCCATCGAGAACATGGCCGGCGACCGCCACTTCGCCGAAATATTCTTCACCGACGTGCGTGTGCCCGTCAGCAACCGTCTCGGCGAAGAGGGCGACGGCTGGAAGGTCACGGTGTCCGCGCTGGCAAACGAGCGCTCGAGCATCGGCGAAGTCACGCAGATGTTCGACAAACTCGACAATCTGAAAGCACTGGTGAAGGCCACCCGCAAACAGGGACGGCCGGCAAGCGAAGATGCGAAGACACGCCGCACACTGGCCATGTTCGAAGCGAAAATCGCGGCGATGAAATACAACGGACTGCGCTATCTCACCAAACAGATCAAAGGTGAACCGCTCACCAGCGAAACTTCCGTGAACAAGCTGCTGCGGGCGAGCCTCGAAATCGAGATGGATGACTTCGCAGTTGAGCTCACCGGCCAGGCAGGCCTGCATCTGCAGGGCAGCGCGGACGCGGTGGATGCTGGCAGCTGGGCGAAATCCGCCCTCAACTGGCCCAATGTGGTGATCGGCGGCGGCACCCCGAACATCCAGCGCAACATCATCGCAGAGCGCATTCTCGGACAGCCGAAGGACTGACACCCGGGCACCGGCGTCTGCCGGTCGCTGAACAGAACACCCTGTTAGCGCCCTGCGAGTGCGCGCGCCTTCCAGGGCGGCACCGCATCCCAGTCATAGGCCTCGATACCCTGCTCTGTGATGAGGTGAATGTCGGCGCTGGCCGCACCCGCATCCAGCCGCAGAAAACCGATGGTGCCGTACTGGGTATCGTAGTTGTGCGGATAAGTCGGTGAGCCGGGATTCACACAGAAGATCCCCTGCACTTCGGCGATCTGCTCACGATGGGTATCTCCTGAGACGATCACATCCGGTCGACGCTCGGGAAAGTAGCGATCGATCCAGCGCTCGAGGGTGAAATTCGGCGGCCGCTCCGGCACCGGCACATAGTGGGTGAGACCGACCCAGAGTCCTTCGAGCTCCAGCAGCCAGGCATAGCGCACGCGCGGGTCCTCCGGCTGCACGGGTCTGCCGCCGGAGCCGTCTTCGCCGTTGCCCCGCGCCGCATAGATCGGCGCAATGCGTTCGAGTTCATCCAGCACATGGAGTTCGTGGATATCGCCCGCGTGAAAGATCATGTCCACCCCGGCAAAGGCCTCGAACACCTGGGGCCAGAGAGCGGGTCGACACTCGGGAATATGGGTGTCGGAAATGAGTCCGATGGTGAGCGCCATCGCTAGCCGGCTGACCTCAGCTGTGGACGCGGCATCCGGCTAACGGTCGCTGTAGGGAAATCGAACGGGAAAGCTCACAGGTGTTGCAGGCGGTGGTGGAGCGATCGGCTGTGCTGGATGTGCCGGATGGCCGGGAAAACAGCCGGGGTAGCCGCGGCTGTGGTAACTGCCGTGACTGCTCACATAGCGTATTTCCGGTTCGGCAGCCACCGGTACCGCCACAGCCCGGTCCGCGGCAGCGGCTTCCTGACGCCGCGCGCGGGTGGCCTCCCGGGCCAGTCGCGACGCCTCGAGCGAGTCAGCGACGGCGAGCTGCTGATCGATGATGCGCTGCTGTTCCGCGAGCACTTCTTCCCTGGACAACGCGGCGGAAGGTACGGCAGCAATGACCTGCACCGGAACCGCACCGGGAGTTTGCACATCGGAGAAGGTCACCACCCCGCCGGCATCCACACTGCGATACACGGCTGCCGCGTGGACAGAAAGCAAAGGTGTTGACAGGCAGGCCGACACAAGCAGATACCACAGGGCCTGTCGGATCTGATGATGGGCTTTCTGTCTCTGCGTTCTTAATCTCGGCACTTTCAATCTCTGTACTTTCAATCTCTGTACTTTCAATCTCAGCTCTGCGGCGGCTACACCGGCCCCCGTGCTTGCGCTCTGAGCGCGCCGCCCAGTTTCCGGGTGCCGAATTCCGGCGTGAAAGCATCCCCGGTCCAGACCTTGGTTCCCGCAATATACACAGCCGCCACCACGCCGTCCGAGCGGTTCACAAGCTGATGGCAATCGAATACATCCCGATAAATGTACTGGATGCCGGCGTCACCATCATATTTCCGCAGGGCTTCCGGCCGGATCAGGGTGATGTCGGCCCGGCTGCCGATATCGATTCGACCCGCATCCAGTCCGAAAAATTCCGCCGGCTCCCGGGTCAGGCGTTTAACCATGGTACTGAAAGTGGCTTCCGAGTCCTCCAGTGCAATCCGCAGCGCGCGCAGATTGCCGTCGTAGTAGGCCATGTTGGTCACGTGCGCGCCGCTGTCATTGAAGCCGGGCAGCAGCAGAGGATTCAGCAGCAGGCGCCTGATCACCTCCGGATTCCGGTTCGCGGAAACATAGTGCCAGTGCAGGTCCCGATCGAAATGTCTCAGCAGTGCCAGAAAGAAATCCGCCTCTTCCCGGAGGTCCGCACCCAGTGCCGTGAAGGCGCCGGATTCCGCATCGGTGTCTGACTGCCCATCGAGGGCGCCGCCGATCGATTCCAGATCACCCGGGTTCGCAGTACGCGTGCACCAGGAACGGTAGCGCACATACACCTCCGCCATGGTCAGTCCGACCCAGGCGCCCACCGGACAGCGGTAGATCACATGATCGTTCAGATCCCGGGTCATGAAAGCATTTTCAAGACGCAACCGCCGGCGCAGGTGGGCAATATTGAAACCGGACTTGCCCCGCCCCCACATCTCGCGGAACGCGGCCACGAAATCCGCATCGCTGAGAATGGCGCGGCGCGCTTCCACATCATCGAGTTCGGTCTGAATCAGCCGGCGCATGAGTGGATCCGCTTCCGCCAGCGGACTCACCACCCCTTCGCTGAACACCTTGAACGGCGCCGCCAGCGCCTGCATGCGGAAATGACCCTGCACCAGCTTCGAATTCAGCAGCCGGGAGAAATTCAGTGCCTGACTGAGCTGCATCCGGTTGATGGCGCTGTCGAGGGCGGCCAGCGCGGTGATCTTCAGCGGACGCTGCCGGCCACGGCCGCTGGTGAGCAGAAACAGCTTGAGGGTCAGCGCCGGGTCGTCGGTTGCCGGTGTCATCTGCCAGACCCGGCCATGACGGCGCACCACATCGGTGAGCGCCTTGTACTCATCGTAGCGCGCGTACTGGGTGGGAATCCGTTTCTCCAGATGGGCCCTGCTGGCGAGGAAGTGCAACGGCAGACCGTCGGTGGAAAAGCCGATGTAGCCATCCTCCATGGCCCGTTCGAGCTTGCCGACCATGGCGTTTAGTTCCGCCGCGCTCGGATCCCGGCTGATGCTCGCGGCCAGTCCCATGACCTCGATGCGCAGCATGGAATGTGGCAGCAGAGGCGCCATGCTCGCGGCCAGCGGCAGACTGTCGAGATGCGCCAGATATTCCGCGGGCGTGGTCCAGTCGGCCTGATCCGCCGCTTTGCGCAACACGGTCTTGGGAATGTTCTCTACCCGGGCAAAGCAGTCCACGATCGGGTCCTGTTCCGGCGTGCGCTGGGCGCCGAACGCCATGCCGATACTGCAGTTGCCGACGATCACACTGGTGGTGCCATGGCGCACGACCTCCGGCAGGCCGGGTGCAAGTTCCACTTCCAGATCTTCGTGGGTATGAATGTCGATCAGACCGGGCAGCATCCAGGCACCGGAGGCGTCTTCCACCTTCGCTGCCGCGCTGACCGGCAGTCCACCCGCACCTCCGTCCGGGGCTGACTCCCCGAATGCGGCAATCCGCCCGTCCCTGATCGCCACATCACGCAGACGGCCAGGTGAACCGGCGCCATCGAACACCCGGGCACCCCGAATCAGCAGATCCCAGTACATATAGACAGGTCCCTGGAAGCAACAGATCCGAGTCTACAGCACCTCTTCGAAAGGCGGCGGACGGACTTCGGTGGGCATCGGATCGTCCACCTGACGTACCGAACGCGACACCAGCGCGAGCAGCAGGACGCTGCCCACAAACACCCCACCCGCCACCACCAGCGCCACGGCCACATCCCAGGCCTCAGCGATCAGACTGATGGGAATCACCCCGAGCGGCATCAGGCCGTGCGACATCATGTCAATGCTCATGATCCGGCCACGCATGTGGTTGGCCACCTGCATCTGCAGCAGACCACGGTTGAGTGACATGTTCCAGGCGCTGATGAAACCGATCACCGCAACCAGCAGCGACGCCATCAGCACGGTCCGGGACAGGCCGAAGGCACTGGTGAAAGCCCCCCACCCCAGACAGGTTGCGATGAGCCATGTGGCCTTGTTCCGCATGTCGCCCGTCCAGGCCAGCATGAGAGAGCCGCTGATCGCACCCGCACCCATCGCCGACATCAGCAGCCCGAGATCGTCCGGACCACCCGCGAGGATGTCTTCGTTGAAGGCAGGCAGCAGCGTGTTGAGCGGCATCCCGAACAGGAAGGGCACCAGCGACAGCAGGATGAGACCGAGTATGGGCGGATTCGCCACTACATAGCGCAGACCGTCCACCATGTCGCCAAGCGCGCTCACCTGCACACTCTGCTGCACACTCAGACCCTTCCTGCGCACCATCATGATGGTGACCGCGGAAATGAAGTACAGCGCCGCGATCATGAAGTAGACGATGCCCACTCCGTATGCCGAACTGGTATCCCCGGCGGCAAACAGGGCGATCAGAAAGCCTGCGAGCGCCGGGCCGAGAATGCGGGAAAGATTCCAGCTCGTGGTATTCAGCGCCATCGCGGTGAAGATCAGCTTCTCCGGTATCAGCTCAGGCACGAAGGCCTGACGGGCGGGCATGGACAGCGCAAGTACCGAACCGTTGAAGAAGCCGAACCAGATGAAATCCCAGAAGGATATGTTGCCGGTGATGATGATCAGGCCCATCAGAATGGTGGCCAGACAGTTCATGGTCTGGGCGATGGCAATGATCGCCCGCTTGGGCATCCGATCGGCCAGGACACCACCGGGCAGGGACAGGGCCACCGTGGGCAGCATGAAGGACAGGGTCACCCAGGCCAGATCCAGCGCCGAGGAAGTCAGGGTGTAGACGAGCCACCCCCGGGCGATGATCTGCATGTTCATCGCGAAGGAAGAACCCAGGCTGCCGATCCACAGCCAGCGGAAGTCGGCAACCGCCAGCGCTTCCCTGATGTTGCGCTCAGCCATCGGCTCAGTAGTCCAGGCGGTAGCTGTCACCATCGCGGACGATATGTCCGGCGGTGGGGGCTGCGAAGTGGGTACCGATCACCAGTATCGGGCGATCCGCATTGCGGGCGAGGAAATGCACGCGGGTGTCGGCGCTCATCTGGGAGTCCCAGTCCGCCAGACTCGACCAGCCCGGCTCGGCGATCTGACAGGGATGGTGAATCATGTCACCGGTGATCACTGCCTCTTCACCCCGGGACGCTATCCGCACACTGACATGGCCGGGTGTGTGTCCCGGAGTGGGCTCGAGCCATACCTCATCGGTAACCCGGTGATCCACCGCCACCAGATCCGCGAGTCCGGCGTCGAAGATGGGCTGCACCGAATCCTCGATCACCGGACCGTATTCCTGGGGCTCCGCCCGCCAGTGTTCCCACTCGGTGTCCCCGAACAGGTAGCGCGCCCCCGGAAATGTGGGTTGCCAGACCCCGTCGACCAGCCGGGTATTCCAGCCCACGTGATCGACGTGCATGTGAGTGCACAACACCGTGTCGATGCGTTCCGGGGGAAATCCAGCGGCCGCCAGGCGGGTGAGGAAGTCGCCCTGCATGCGATTCCAGCGCGGATAGCTGCGAACCTTGTCGTTGCCGATGCAGGTGTCGACCATGAGCACCCGACCCGCCGATTCCACCACCAGCGCGTGCATGCTCAGGACAATGCGGCCGGCCTCATCGATGAAGGGCGCCAGCCAGGGTCGGGCGAGCATCCGTTCCGGCGTGGCCTGGGGCAGAAGGTGGGGCCCTAAGGACGCCGTGGTGAGTTCCACAATCTGAGTCACCTTCACAGCGCCGATCTTCCAGCTCAACATAACCGGTGTCCCCATTCGAATCCACCAGCCTTGCAGAATGCCGCTTCCTGGTCAAAGCCCGTTGTTTACCACCCACGAGCGAGCGGACCATCTCCAACACGCAGTGACAATGGTCTCGTTCTGTTACGCATCCAGAATTCTTCCTGAATTCCTCAAGCACCCGTTCCACAGACCCTGGCAGACTGCGCGCTGACAGAAGCGCCAACGCAAGAGCGCCGGATGTAAATCAGTCGACAACACCTGGGCAGGACACCATCATGTACGTCACCTCTCATCAACGCCACAACCAGGCCATGCTGGCCCCCAGCCGCAAGGACGAAAAAGCCATCGTCGGCGTCCTCCGGGGGCTGCAGGATTACCATGAACTGTTGAGCAGCGATGAAGGTCAAAGGCCAGGCACGGCTGCGATTCAGGGGATGTCGGACATTGCGCGGGGACTACACAGACTTATCCAGCAGGGACCGCTCGGTCGCCTCGACCGGGGCCTCATCGAAGCCGCCCTCGAACCCTTCATCATTGAAGGTCCGGCCAGCACCCTCAGTCTGGTCCCGGACGCTGCAGGTACTGAACCGGCGACTGCCGAGGCACCCGCAGAAGTACACGCCTTCGGCGCCAGACGCCGGAACGCCCAGCCAGCCTGAGCCGGCCCGGGTCCGTTCCCGGCCATTTACCGGGCTCCGGCTCCTTCTGCTGCTCGGTGCCGGCCTGTGCAGCCTGCCGGTGACCGCAGCCGAGGCCGCACCGGGCGCTGCCACCGGGCTGCTGACCGCGACCATCGATTTTCCGAGCTGTATCGACCGCCTCAAGCGGGCGGCCCACGCCGAAGGCATCTCAGCCGGCGTGATTGAATCCGTTTTGAATCGGGTAGAGCCGAGCGAGCGGGTTCTCGAACTCGACCGTCGCCAGCCCGAGTTCACCTCAACCTTTGCCGATTACTTCAATCGGCGTGTCACACCCGAGCGCGTCGCCCGGGGTCGGCAGTTGCGGACCGAACTCGCCCCGCTGCTGCAGACCGTACTCGATGCGACCGGTGTACCCCCCCACTATCTGCTCGCCTTCTGGGGCCTGGAAACAAACTTCGGCGGCTACCTGGGCAACATGTGGATACCCGCTTCCCTGACCACACTGGCCTGCGACGATCGCCGCAGCAGCTATTTCAGCAGCGAACTCCTCTCGGCGCTCAAGCTGATCGATCGAGGCGATGTCAGCGCGGACGCCATGCAGGGATCCTGGGCCGGCGCCATGGGCCAGGTACAGTTCATGCCTACCGCCTACCTGCGCTACGCGGTGGACCAGGACAGGGATGGCCGCAGGGACCTCTGGGGCAGTCTGCCGGACGCGCTCGCCTCAGGCGGCCATTTCCTGAAGACCCTGGGCTGGCAGCCGGGTACCCGCTGGGGGCGGGAAGTGCTGCTGCCCGCGCCATTCGATTATCTGGAAAACCCACCGGGTACTACCCGCACCCTGCTCGAGTGGCGGCAGCGTGGAATCACCGACACCAGCGGCCAGCCAGTGTCCGCCCTCGCGGTGGACGCCCGCCTGCTGCTGCCCGCCGGCCACCGGGGCCCCGCCTTTCTGGTGTATGAAAATTTCGGCGTGATCATGGGCTGGAACCGGTCCGAGTACTACGCACTTTCAGTCGGTCATCTGGCAGACCGGATCGCCGGTGGCGGAGCCCTGCACCGGCCACCGCCGGAGGACGACCTGAAATTTTCCAACGCCGACATGCTGCGGATTCAGAAACAGCTGGCCGCCCTCGGCTTCGATCCCGGCGAACCGGACGGCCGCCTCGGGCCTGCTACCCGGAAAGCAGTGGGTGAATTCCAGCGCGGCGCGAGTCTGATCCCGGACGGGCATCTGGATGCGGCAGTGATTGCAGCGCTCGATGCGCGGAGTCGCGACGGGACTTAGTCGTCGGACCGGGCACGGCGTGTGCTGCGGGCGCGACGAATACCAAGGGTGCAAATACCCCGTCCGTCCGTCAGCCTGCAACCATTTCATCAATGAAATCATTGGGTTTTCGCGATATCGGGCGTAGAATACTGTACATACATACAGTACCTGATTCCGCCGGAGCCGCCCATGTCTCACTACACCCCGCTGCCCAGTGCCGAGTTTCTCGCCAACACCGATCGCCTGTCGCCCATCGTCCGCCTCGGTCCCATCGATGATCTGGAATCGGCCCTCGAGTCGAGCTGGCTCGATGTGTCCCGGGCGACACATCGCTTCCTGAGCCTGCTGCGCGAGTTCGACCTGCGCCGGGGCTGGCAGGCCTATGGCTGCACCGACTGTGCCCAGTGGCTCGACTTCAAACTCAAGCTGTCGCGGACGACGGCTTTAGAGAAATTGAGAGTCGCGAAAGCGCTGTGGTTCGTGCCTCTGATCGATGCGGCGTTCCAATCGGGTGAACTGTCCTACTCCCAGGTCCGGGCGCTCACGCGCGTCGCCGATGAGACGAACGAAGCCGACCTGCTGGCCTATGCCCGGACCTCGACGGCGGAGCAGCTGGAGCAGTGCTGTAAACGGTTGCGCCATGGGGATGAGCGCACGGCTGGTCAGATCGCGCGGCGGGATCATGAGGCCCGGTCGGTGGCGCTGTATCCCCATTCGGGGGAGATCCTGGTGAAACTGCCGGCCGAGGCTTTTGCTCTGGTAGAACAGGTACTGACGCAGATGGTGGAGACGCTGCCGGAAGATCCTGCTCGAGGTACCGCAGCCGCCCGGGCGGATGCGTTTATGGAGCTGGTTGCGCGGGGGAGGGCGGCGGATGGCGGTTCAACCCCGGCCGCTGACTCGACGGCCGCCGACTATCAGGTCCTGGTCCATGTGGATGCGCAGGCATTATCCGGCGCCGGCGGCCAAGCGGATCTGCCCTTACCCACCATCCGGCGTCTGTGTTGTGAAGGCGCTCTGGTGCCGATCCTCAAGGACGGCCAGAAAGTACTGGATGTGGGCCGCAAACAGCGCACCGTGCCTACCGCCATCCGCCGGGCCCTGGCGGCGCGGGACCGAAGCTGCCGGTTTCCCGGCTGTCATCACAGCCGCTGGCTGGACGCCCACCATATTCAGCACTGGTGCGACGGCGGAGAAACCTCCCTCGACAATCTGATCCTGCTCTGCAGCCATCACCACAGGCAGATGCATGAAGGCGGGTTCAGGCTGCGGGCAACGGCCGAGGGCTACTACTTCGCGCGGCCGGACGGGCGGCCGATTGAGGGCCGAGGGGCGGCAGAAGAAGATTGTGCGTCTTCAGCGGAAGAAGCGCCTTCAGCACAAGACGCGCCGGAATCTTCAGCGGAAGATGAAACGGCGTTTTCAGGGGAAGCTGCGTTCCCGTCTTCCGCGGAAGATAAGACCGAAACTTCGGCGAAAGCCCGTTCTGTATTTTCCGCGGAAGATCTGCCCGCGTCTTCAGCGGAAGACGGGCCGGAATTATCGGCGGCAACCGGCTAACGGCTTTCATCGAGCACAAGGCGCAGAGATTCCGGGTACTTCCCGCCGAAAGCCCTGGGCATCCGTATTTCAATAGATGGATCGGCCTGAAGAGACAAAGCAAGCTCATGCTCCTCCAGCCAGACCGCCTTGATCGACCTCCACGGCAGATGGATGTTTCTAGGCCGGATAACTCATCGGATGGCCCACAAAAAATCCATCGAGCTTCCCTCTTCCTTCCCCCTTATACCCCCCGCCGCTCGTCCAGCTGTCGCCGAATCTCCGCATGCGCCGTCTCATCCAGAGAAAACTTCCGGAACATGAAAGCGCCGACACCGTAACAGACCAGCGGAAACAGTCCGTACAGGGTGACCATGGCTAACTGCACATTGATGGGCTGGACCTGGTTCGGCACAAAGCCGGAGAACTGCAGTACAAAGCCGGTCAGCAGCAGCATTACACCGGTGGCCCCTTTGTAGACAAAGTTCCAGGCCGCGAAGTACGAACCTTCCTTGCGTTCACCGGTCTGCAGTTCGTCGTAGTCGATCACATCGCCCTGAATCGACGGCGACAGCGTGCCACCGCAGCCCGCTGCAAAACCCGCGAAGGCTGCCGCCACACAGATGTAGCCGATCTTCAAGGTAGTACCTTCCAGCCAAGGCAGCGCGAACATGCAGCCGAAGGAGACCCCGGTGAGAATCATCGAGAACATCCACAGGCGCACTTTGCCGAAACGGCGTGACAGGGGAATCCACAGAGGTACGGACAGTGACGACGGCAGCATGTAGCAGAGAATCATCACCGGCGCCCACAGCGGCGCTTCGACAACGTACTGCGCAACATACAGGGTCAGCGCGCCGATGGCTGCGGAGCCGACGTGTTCGATGAAGGTCACCACGATCAGCAGCCGGGCGTGGGGATTGCGCCAGATGTCCCGGAAGGCGAAGAAGGGATTGGCGTTGACCCTTCCGCGGTATTCCGGACGCTCCTTGATCTGACCCAGGGCGAAGAAAATCAGCAGCGCCATGGCCACGGCGACCAGCACCGCGAGGTCCCTGGCTATGGCGCGCACCGCCTCGGGCCCTTCCTGCTCGGCAGAAATCAGCACATAGAAGCTCACCAGCGAGAGAATCGAACCGAAGGTGTAGAACCCGTGGCGCACGCCAAAAAGCCGGCTGCGTTCGTGATAGCTCCTCGACAGCTCCGCACCCAGGGACAGGTGGGGTACAAAAAACACCGTCATCGCCGAATAGAAGCCGATGATGGCGACAGCCATCCAGGCAACCAGTGCGCCGCCAGTCAGGCTTGCCGGCGGTGCAAACACCATGATGAAGGCGGCTCCGATGGGAATCGTGCTGGCAAGGATCCAGCTGCGGCGCCTGCCGTAAGCTATCCGGGTCCGATCCGAAAGATAGCCCACCAGCGGGTCGGAAACCGCATCCCAGATCCGGGAAACAGAGAAGATCAGTCCCATCACCGCCGGTGCGATAAGCAGCACGTCTGTGGAGAATTTCATGACATAGAGCGCGAGCATCAGATACATATAGCCGGCACCTAAGCCCGGTGCACCAAAACCCAGCACGGTGCGCCATGCCACCCGATCGGCTGCCTCCGCACTCGCCGCTGCAGCCGCAGCGCCGGAGTCCTGCGGCGGCCGCAGGGGATCGATGACAGGCCCGGCCACGCCTCAGGCGTTCCGGATGGTGAGGCCACCATCGACCGGCAGCGCAACCCCGGTCACGAAGCTCGCGGCAGGCAGTGCGAGGCTCAAGGTAGCGTGCGCGACCTCTTCCGGTTCTGCATAACGACGCAGCGCAACACGCCGTCGCGCAAACTCCGCCTTGGCATCGTCGGCGATGGCTGCGGTCATGCCCGTGTTGATCGGTCCAGGACAGATACAGTTCACGGTGATGCCCTCCCCGCCCAGTTCCACGGCGAGGGATCGGGTGAGACCGATCACCCCGGTCTTTGCCGCCGTGTAAGGGCTGCCGAAGCGGGTAGCGCCCAGGCCTTCGGTGGAGGCGATGTTGATGATGCGCGGATGCTCGGCCTTGCGCAGGTGAGGCAGCGACGCCCGTATGGTCCGGGTGTGTGCGGTGAGCAGCACGTTGAGAGAGAGGTCCCACGCAGCCTCGTAGTCTTCGGAATCGATCGGGGCAAACCGGGAAATCCCTGCATTGTTCACCAGGATGTCGATTCCGCCGAAGTGTTCGGCAATCTCTGCGAACACCCGGGTAATCGCCGCGCCATCGCTTAAGTCCAGTGTCCAGCCCCGCACCCTGGCACCGCTGCCTTCGATTTCTGCGACAACCGAGCCAAGACCGTCCGCATTGACATCGATCGCAGCCACCCGGGCACCTTCGTCCGCAAACAGATGTGCGGTGGCCCTGCCCATGCCACTGGCAGCGCCCGTGATCACCACGACCTTATCCGCTACGGATCGGCTCAACCGGCTCAGTCCCATCTTCTTCTCCCTTGCCGCTTACGTACTGTCTGAGGAACGATCACCTGAATCTGCCTTCCGTTACATCATCGCCGAACAGGGCCCGGGCGAAGGGCTCGTAATCCGGTCCACGACGCAGATGGTGACCCCCGTCCACACTGAGATTGACTCCGGTAATCCAGGAAGCTTCAGGACCACACAGAAACCGTACCGCCTGTGCGATGTCCTCTACCTCGCCCGTGCGGCCCAGGGGCATGCAGTCCAGATAGTCCTTGAGAACCGCTTCGCTGGCAAACAGTCCCTGGGCGAGTTCCGTGTCTACGAGTCCGGGGCATACACTGTTCACTCTCACCCCGGCCACACCCAGCTCGTCCGCCACTGTGCGCACCAGCATGTCGATGCCGGCCTTGCTCACACAGTAGGCGTGCATGAAGCGGTGCGTGCGCACACCGGCGATGGACGAAATGGCACAGAGCGCACCACCGCCGGCATTGGCAATCGCGCGCCCGGCATGTTTGAAGGTGTGGAAAGTACCACTGAGATTGGTCCTGAGTACCCACTCCCACTTGTCCGAGTCAGTAGCCACCAGGGGCGCGATGTCGCCGGATCCGGCATTGGCCACCGCGATGGTGAGCGGCGCGAGTGCGCTGGCGGCTTCGACGACAGTGGCGATCTCATTTTCGCTGGACACATCCGCCGCAAAGAAGTGGACTCGGTCAGGATCGGAAAAAGTGGCAGCCGCCTGGGCCAGTTTTTCGACGGTGCGCCCCACCAGGGTCACCCGCGCACCATCCGCGGCGAAGGCCCGGGCCGCCGCCAGGCCGATGCCGCTGCCACCACCAGTGATCAGCGCATGCTGATCCACGAGGGCTGTGCCCATACCGTCCTTCCCCCTGAAGTTTTTCTGCTCTGCCGGACTTTCGCCCGAGGCCGGAGCGCCATCCTAGAGTAATTGCATCTGCAGTTGCAAAACCGCTACCGTAAGCCGTTGTCTGCCCACAGAGCACATTTCTCATGCATCCCGATCGAGCTTACGAATTTCACGACGCCGACGTCATCGCACCGGAAGTCTATGCCCGGGCCGGTCATCCCCTCGAAGCCTTTGCCTGGCTGCGCGCCAATCAGCCGATCCGCTTTCGGCTCAAAGCTTCGCGAGCCGAGGGCGGGAGCTGACCCTTGTCGGCTGCGAACATCGGCAAACATCTCGTCGCCTATCTCGAGGCCCGCTGGGGACAAACGGTCGCGCTCGAATCGATCGAGCAGATCCCCGGCGGAGCGTCCCGGGAAACCTTCCGGGTGCAGCTGCGGGTAGCGGATACGCCGCGGCGGATCATCCTGCGCCGGGATCCCGTCACCAGTCTGATCGACACCGAACGCCGCCACGAATACCGGACCTATGAAGCCGTGTACTGCGCAGGATTTCCGGTACCGGAACCGCTGCTCCTCGAAGAAGGCGACACACCACTGGAGCGGCCCTTCTCCCTGATGGCGGAAGTGGCCGGTTGCGAGTCTGCCCTCGCCAGTCTCGGGCAGCCCCCCTTCGACAAGTTCAGAGAAAAAATCGGTACCAGGAAATGGACGCTGATGGGCCGGCTCGCCTCGATGGACATTGACACGCTGGGCCTGCGGGACTTCATGAAGGTGCCGCAACATGCCGCCCGACACGAACTCGACTACTGGAGCGGCGTGATCCGCACCGACGCCCTCCATCCCCAGCCGGTGGCCGAAGCCACTATCCGCTGGCTGCAGCGCAATCTGCCACCGGCTTCAGAGGATCTGTGCCTGGTGCACGGCGACTTCCGCACGGGCAATTTCCTCTACAACCCCGAAGGCGAGATCTCCGCAGTTCTGGACTGGGAGATGGCCCACATCGGCGATCCCCTCGAGGACCTGGCCTGGTCCTGCGATCCCCTCTGGGGCTGGCCCGAACGACATCTCGCGGGGGGCCTGCTGCCCCGGGAAAAGGCGATCGAGATCTGGGAGGCCGCGGCCGGGCGCCGGGTGGACCGACGAATTTTCCGCTGGTGGCAGGTGTTTGCTTCCCTCAAAGGCCTGGCGATCTGGATCTCGTCCGCCGAAGACTATGCCAATGGCACCAGCAAGGAACCCATTCTGGCCGTGGCGGGCTGGCTGATGACCGACCGGCAGAACCGTGTCCTGGTTGATCGGCTGCACCCGGCCACCACACACACCTATACCGAGGGACTGTTGTGATACCCCGACCGAATCAGGCCCTGATGGACATCGCGGTAAAACTGGCGACCGATATCGGTCCCCAGCTCACCTCGAAGTATCACGCCGCCAGCAGCGGCATGATGACCATGCTCCTGCTGGCGCTGGCCCAGGATGCCGACCGCGCCGTCGCCAACCGTTTCGCCGATGTGGCCGAACTGCGGGATCTGTTCAAAGCGGGCAGCGATGCACCGGGCGCGGAGGCGCGCGGCGCTTTCACGGCCAGCGAGCCGGCCGGCCTGCTCCTGAGTCAGGTCACCGACTGGCACAGCAAAGGCATGTCACTGCTCATTGAACTGCACGCCTGGGCGGAAGTGCATGACCCGGAGCTGGACCGGCAGATCTGGGACTTCCTGCGCAATCACACCGAGCGCAATCGGTTCGACGTATAGGCGTACAGACAGGCGGGCAGCGCGCAGGACAGCCATTTCATCACGGCACCACGCCAGGCTTCCCAGGTAATCCAGCCAATTACGAGCAAGGTAATGGTCCGGCATCCTGATCTGGTTAAACTTCTGCCAGCAGGATCGCAGCAGGAGTAATCCGCATGAGTGAAGCACTCATCCAGGCCCCGGAATTCGGCCGCATGCTCAAAGACTGGCGCCGGCACCGGCGCATGAGCCAGCTGGGACTTTCCAGTCATTCCGGCATTTCCCAGCGCCACATCAGTTTTCTCGAAACCGGCCGATCGAACCCCAGCCGCGGCATGGTGCTGGCGCTCGCCGACACCCTGGACGTCCCCCTGCGGGAGCGCAACGCCCTGCTGCAGAGCGCGGGTTTCGCCGCCGGATTCTCCGAACAGCCTCTGGACAGCAAGGCCATGAGTACATTTCAGTCCGCGCTGCAGGCAACCCTCAATCACCACGAACCCTTCCCGGCGATCGTCCTCGATGGCCGCTGGAACCTGGTGATGGCGAATGCCGGTGCACTGCGTTTCTTCGGTCTGTTCGTGGACATGGGACAGGCACTCGCCGACATCGGTTCGCCCATGCACTTCCAGATCGCCCGCCTCTGCCTGCACGACCGGGGTCTGAAGCCCTTCATCGTCAACTGGGAAGACCTGGCCTGGTCTTTTCTGCAGCGGGCACGAAGGGCACTGCTGCACAATCCCCGCGATCCGCACCTGCCGGAGCTGATCGAGGAGATCGTCGCGCACCCCGAGGCACCCGCACACTGGCAGCTGCCGGACTGGACGTCCGCACCGCCTCCCGCACTGATCATGACCCTGCGCAAGGATGGCCGTGACTACAGTCTCTTCACCATGCTTGCGCATTTCGGGGCTGCCCGGAACGTGACCCTCGAAGAACTTTCGGTGGAGTCGTTCTATCCGGCGGATGATGAAACCCGGCAGTCTCTGGAAACGCTGGCGCCATGACGCCCGCGCCCGCTGAGCCTGTACACTGCAATACAAATCAGGAGGCTTTCCGAAGTGGCCAGAGCAGCAGCAGGATCGATAGAAATTGAATACGAGTGCCGGGGAGAAGCGGGTGGCGAACCCCTGCTTCTCGTCCACGGCCTCGGTGTGCAGCTCGTGCAGTGGCCCGAACGCTTCATCGATGCGCTGATCGAGCGGGGTTTCCGCGTCATCGTCTACGACAATCGGGATGTCGGTCTGTCGACCCGTTGCCACGACTGGGGCCCGGCGGATATACCCGAAGCCTTTCGCCAGGCTCGCGCCCGGGAGCAGGTCAGCGCGCCTTATACCCTGGAAGACATGGCCGACGACGCGGCCGCGTTGCTCGAAGCTCTGGATATTCCGAGCGCCCATGTAGTCGGCCTCTCCAACGGTGGCGCCATCGCTCAGCTGCTCGCCATTCGCCATCCGGACCGTGTCGCCACCCTGGTCTCCATCAGCGCCACCTCCGGCCGTCGCGGATTGCCCAGACCGGGTCCCGAGGCCGCTGCCTGGCTCGCCGCGCCGAAGAATCCCGCCGGCACCCGGGAAGGGGCGATCGCCGAAGCCCTCGAAAGCGCGCGCATACTCGGCAGCCCGGGTTTCCCGCCAGACGAAGCAACCATCCGGGAGACCGCAGCACGCAGCTTCGAGCGGGCCTTCTATCCGGACGGCAACAGCCGTCATCTCCTCGCAAGCATCGCCTCCGGTGACTCCCGGGTGGCGAAGCTGGGTGAGATTCAGGCGCCTGCGCTGGTGATTCATGGCGCGGAGGATCCGCTGGTGCCCCTCGCCTGCGGCACCGATGTCCGCGATTCGATTGCCGGCGCCGGGCTGCTGGTGATCGAAAGTATGGCCCATGATCTGCCTGGCGCGGTCATTCCCCGCATCGCGGACGC
The DNA here is from genome assembly GCA_041395945.1 of Pseudomonadales bacterium. NCBI lineage: Bacteria > Pseudomonadati > Pseudomonadota > Gammaproteobacteria > Pseudomonadales > Pseudomonadales bacterium. The sequence continues at coordinate 99,936 of JAWKZN010000001.1, read as the reverse complement.
CATCCGGGACAATGCCCGCCGCAGACCGGTCCGCAAGGGTTGAGAAGCACCAGCCAGGTGGCTACAATTCGCGCTCTTTTTCCACCGTCCCCCGCATTGCGCAGGCCCTCTAATACGGGCTCAAGCCTGGCGAGGCACTCTGGGTCGTTAGCTCAGTTGGTAGAGCACCGGGCTTTTAACCTGTTGGTCCTGGGTTCGAGTCCCAGACGACCCACCATTCTTTTTGTATACGCATAGCCCGGATCTCATCGATAGAGGATGCGATCGGGTATCAACCGGGTGTTCACAAGCCCGGCCAGCTCCACTTCACGACCGATCCAGAAGTCAGTGGTGACCGCACTGCGGATGGTCCGGACGCTGCCCGTCTGGCAGGATGTGGTACAAAGGAGACTGACCAAACGCCTGAGGAATTGAGTGTGCAGGAGGCGTATTACGCAGGTGCAACGGCAGATCTGATCACCAGTACCATCGGCGCACAGCTCGATGCAGTGGCTGCGAGAGACCCGTCCCATCCGGCCCTCGTCATGCCGCATCAGGGTATCCGCTGGAGCTACGGGGAACTTGTGCAGGAGGTGAATCAGCTGGCGACGGGCCTCCTGGCGCTCGGTATCGGGCGTGGGGATCGGGTGGCCATCTGGTCGCCGAATCGATACGAGTGGATTCTGACTCAGTTTGCCACCGCTAAGATCGGTGCGGTGATGGTGTGTATCAATCCGGCCTATCGTCTTTATGAGCTGGAGTACGCGCTGAATAAGGTCTCATGCGCGACGATCGTGCTCGCCGAGAGCTTCAAGACCAGCTACTACATCCGGATGCTGCAGGATCTGGCGCCGGAGCTCGAGCAATCGGTTCCTGGTGCGCTGCATGCAGAAAAACTGCCCCACCTGCGCACGGTAATCCGCATGGGTGAGGACAGAACTCCGGGCATGCACAACTTCACCGATGTCTGTGGCATGGGTGGTGAGTTGGAGCGTCAGCAGCTGGAGCAGCTTGCCGGCGAGCTGTCACCCACGGATGCCATCAATATCCAGTTCACAAGTGGCACCACGGGTTCTCCCAAGGGGGCGACTCTGACCCACCAGAACATTCTCAACAATGCCTACTTCGTGGGCAGAAACATGCGCCTCACTGCGGATGACATCCTCTGTATTCCGGTGCCCCTGTACCACTGCTTCGGCATGGTGATGGGCACGCTCTGCTGTGTCTCCCATGGGGCTACCATGGTGCTGCCCTGTGAAGCATTCGAGCCGGAGGCGGTGCTGCGGGCGGTGCAGGACGAGCGCTGCACGGCACTGCACGGGGTGCCGACCATGTTCATCGCGGAGCTCGACTTCCCTGGTTACTCGAATTTCGACGTGAGCTCTCTGCGTACCGGTGTTATTGCCGGATCAACCTGCCCGGTAGAGCTGATGAAGCGGCTGATCTCCGAGATGGATCTCAAAGAAATCGTTATCGCCTACGGCCAGACGGAGTGCAGTCCGGTCAACACCATGACCGAGATTGATGATTCATTCGACGTCAGGGTCAGCACCGTGGGTCGGCCGCATACCAACTGGGAGATCAAGATCTGCCGGGAAGACGGAAGCACAGCCGGTATCGGGGAGACCGGTGAGGTCTGCGCCCGGGGTTATGGTGTGATGCTCGGCTACTGGGAGGATGACCAGCGCACGGCCGAAACCATCGATTCGGAGGGCTGGCTGCACTCGGGCGATCTCGGTGAGATGGACGCGGATGGCTACGTGAAGATCACCGGGCGGATCAAGGACATGATCATTCGCGGCGGCGAAAACGTGTATCCGAGAGAAATAGAGGAGTTCCTCTACACCCACCCCGATGTGGCCGAGGTCCAGGTTTTCGGTCTACCGGATGCGAAGTATGGAGAGCAGGTGGCTGCCTGGGTGCAGCTCCGCGAAGGCTCGTCAGTAACCCCGGAACAACTCACCGAGTTCTGCCAGGGGCAGATCACTCATTTCAAGATTCCCAGATACATCAAACTGGTGGATGAGTTTCCGATGACGGTCACCGGCAAGATGCAGAAGTTCGTGATGCGCGACAACTACGCACAGGAGCTGGGTCTGAAGAAGTCCGGCGATTAATACCAGGAGGCAGGCGCGAGCAGCAGCTGAATCCCACGTCCGGGTGCGGCACCCAGCCAGTAAGACTTCGGCAAACCAGGCCAGGTACGGAATTTAGCCGGAAATCAGACTCCCGTTAGGACCGTAACGCCCAGTTCGGGAAGACTGGAGCGCACCATAACGGGAGGAAGGACATGATCAGAATTCTGAGTCTCCTGAGTATCGCGCTCGTCACCCTGTCCGGCTGGAGTCAGCCTGCTGAGGCAAAGAAGCTCAAAATGTGGGCGACCGGTGTCGCTGTAAGCTCAGCGGCCGCGGATCTGGATGGCAATGGCGAACCCGGGTTTCATTCCACTCTCCAGGGGAGTGGGACAATTGGCCCGGTCTGGATCGACAACGTTGGAGATCTGGCTTCCGACTTCTCGATCATCTGCGAGTTTGACCCGGACACCAGCGCGCCTGTCGGAGTCGAGCTCCAGTATGTGGGCTTTTCGACGGTCATTCGTACCATCGGCGGCGATCAGATATACATAGAAAACAACGCCAGCGCACCCGGCACGCTCTGTTACAACTTTGTTCATAACACTTCGACCTTTGAAGTGCTCGGAGACATCGTTGGCGGCACCGGCAGGTTCGAGGGCGCCAGCGGCTGGATCCGCATGAGCGGAGGCGGCAGGTCGCTGGCCGCCATCGATCCGTTCGACGCGAAGATCACTGGCGAGCTTGAGCTGCCGCCCAGGCACTGAACGGCTCACCTGCGGGTCGCCGGGCACTTCGAGGTGACCCGTCGTGTCCTCAGGTCTAGAATCCGACTGACCGCAGGGAGGGAGGATATGACTTGGGGTCCACCACCAGGGCTTTCCGGCTCGGCGACTGGCTGGTCGATCCTGAGCTGAATCAGCTCAAAAAGGGCGAGGAGACGGTTTCACTGCAGCCGAAGACCATGGATGTGCTGGTCTACCTGGCGCAGCAGACCGGTCCGCTCTCCACTGAGCAATTGCTGGACGCACTCTGGCCGGACAAGGTGGTGGTGCAGGCGGTCATCCACCAGCGGATAGCGCTCATTCGTCGTGCACTCGGTGACAGCGCCCGTTCGCCCCGCTACATACAGACCATTCCCGGCAGGGGTTACCGCCTGGTTGCGGCTGTGAAACCCGTACAGGAAGGCCAGACAGACAGTACGCCAGGCGCAAAACGGGTGGTGGCCATTCTGCCGTTCAAAGATTTCAGTCCCGGTCTGGATCTCGGCTGGCTGGCGGATGGTCTTCGCAGGCACCTCGAACGTCAGATCGCCGTCTGGTCTCAGTTTACCGTACTGCCGGGCGGGCTGGTGCATGACGCAGAGGTGACAGCACCGCCGCAGGATGCTGATCTGCTGATCGTGGGCTTCGTGCAGCCACACAGAGCAGATGTGGAACTCAGCGTTCAGGTCATCGATGCGCGCAAACGCAGAACGGTATGGTCCGAAATTTTTACCGGCACCGCTGACGATCCGTACGAACTGCAGCGCAGCCTCGTCTCCAGCGTCGCACGTTTTTTTGGCGAAAGTCTGGGTGGCTGGCCGGTGCCGTCGAATCCGAAAGCCTATGCGGCCTTTCTCAGACTGCTGAACTACCGCCTCTGGGGTGATGCGGATGAACACCTGTTCTGGCTCGAGCAGACACTCGAGGCTGATCCGTCCTGGGCGTGGGGTCGGGCCGATCTGGCCATGGCCCTGGTGAGAAACGCCGCAAGCGTCGGCAATCGCGAAATGCGCGCACGTGCGCTGACTATGCTCGACACCAACGACTGGAAGCGGGATGCCGGGGGTGCCTATGCCTGTTTCGCAAGATCGTATCTTCTCAGCTGTCATGGCGCTAATCCGGCGGCGGCAGAACGTATCGCGCGTGAGTGGGTGAACTCGTACGGATTTCCGTACGCAATGGTTCTCGTGGTATCCGGATATGCTCGAGAGGCACTGGGATATCTCCGTCAGGCTTCGGCAAAGGTGCCCTACGACGTCGCATTCCTGGAATGGCAGGCCATTGCCCGGGCAACACTGGGCGACTGGAAAGGTGCGCAGATCGATGCCGATCACCTGGCCACATTCTATCCACCGGGTTCCGTCAACCCGCAGATCATCCGCTCCTGGGTGCGCCGGGGCACGCCGGACCAGGTCGATGCCCGCGTACTCTGCGATTTCCTGCGGCAGGCGATGCAGGACTCCGTACCGACTTCCATTCAGCATCAGCTGACAGCACATCTTGGCTACTATCCGCTCGCGTTCGAAGTCGCGCTTGCGGAGGGTGATGATGAACGGGCCCGAGAATCGATCGACTGGTGCGTGGCCAACGAACATGCGTCGCTGGCGGCAATCTTTTCCCTGCGGCTCGATGGTGCTGTCCCAACCGCACTCAGCAGGGCCGCTCCGAATCCGGACCGGGACGGATTCTGGTGGTGGTTGACGCGCCTGCATGTAACCCCTGAAATCGCCCGGCACCCTGTGGTGCTTCGAATCGAGTCTGAACTGGGATTCACGGACGACTGGTATCGGGAACTCGCGGAAAAAGCCTCGACCTTGCCGCCGGACAGGCACCTGGTTGTGTCCCCGGGAGCTACACCGGTAAGGAGCGTTCCGAGATCGGACGCCCCTGATCGAGCGATCTGTATCTCCGCCGAAAACACCGATGGAACAATTGCTCATCCATAGAGGGTGGGATCAGGAACCCCGGCCGCCTGAAATCCGGCACTGCGCAGCCGGCAGCTGTCACACAGCCCGCAGGCCACACCACGCTCTCCGGGCTGATAACAGGAAATCGTCAACCCGTAATCCACTCCGAGCCTTGCACCCGCGCGGATGATGTCCGCCTTGCTCAGTGAGATCAGCGGCGCATGGATCCGGAAGCCGTCCCCTTCCACACCTGCTCTGGTGGCGAGATTGGCAAGGCTTTCAAACGCCGCGATGAACTCCGGCCGGCAGTCCGGATAGCCGGAATAATCCACCGCATTGGCACCGATGAATATGTCCCGGGCGCCGAGCACTTCCGCCCAGGCAAGCGCCAGTGAGAGAAAGACCGTGTTGCGGGCAGGTACATAGGTGACGGGTATCGCGTCGGAAGCCGCTCCTTCAACCGGCACCGGAATATCCGGATCGGTCAGTGCGGAACCACCGAACGCGGACAGATCGATGGGCAGGATGCGATGCTCCCTCACCCCCTGGGCACGCGCTACGCGTCCGCTGGCTTCGAGTTCCATGCGATGGCGCTGGCCATAGTCGAAAGACAGCGCAAAACACTCGAAGCCCTGCTCACGAGCAAGTGCCAGCGTGGTGGCGGAATCCAGCCCGCCGGAGAGAAGTACTACCGCACGACGGCCGGTCATGCGCATGCCCTCGGAATCGGATAAAGGTCCCACCCGCTCCGGCCCGGACATTCAGCGACCGGGTTCATTGCCCCATAGATACTTGTGCAGCTGAATCTGCAGGCGTACGGCCAGTCGATCCGCGAGAATCCAGTCCGCCAGTTCGCGCGCCGACAGTTCATCCGCCACCGGAGAAAACAGCAGATGCAGGGGTCGATCGAACAGGCCGAGTTCGTCGCACTTCAGACGCGCCCAGTCATAGTCCTGACGGTCTTTGAGCACAAACTTGATCTCATCCCGGGCACTGCAATGCGCTAGATTGCTCCACAGATTGCGGTGCATTTCCCCGGAGCCCGGGGCTTTGATGTCGAGAATTTTTCTGACCCGGGAGTCGACCCCGGCGACATCCAGAGCACCACTGGTTTCCAGCGAGACATCCAGACCCTCATCACACAGCGCTGTCAGCAGCGCGCGTACACCAGCCTGGGCAAGGGGTTCGCCGCCGGTCACGGTGACATGGGGGACCCCGTAATCGATTACCTGCTGGAGAATGTCATTCAGGGATTCGAGACGCCCCCCCTGGAAGGCATAAGCAGTGTCGCACCAGCTGCAGCGCAGCGGACAGCCGGTGAGGCGTACGAAGACAGTGGGCAGGCCCACGGATGTGGACTCGCCCTGCAGTGAAAGGAATATCTCGGTGAGACGCAGCTGACCGGATCGTACCGGAGAGTTCACCTCAGCTCGGCAGCGTAGCTCGTTGCCAGACCAGCCGCAGAGCTGGACGGAAATTCGGATCGAACCCGATTGAAGTACTCCATCGCCCTGGCGTTGTCGCCGATGCGGTGGTAGGTGACACCCAGTTTATACAGCGTGTCCGGCACCTTGGGATGATCCGGGTAGAGGCTGATTACCTGCATGAAGGCCTGCCGGGCCTGCTCGGCGTTCTGCTCTGCGAGGTAGAGCTCACCCAGCCAGTAATAGGCATTCGGCGTGTACTGCCCGTTCGGGTATGCAGTGATCAGATCGCTGAAGGCGGCAATGGACTCCTTGAACTGTCGCCCCTTCATCAGATCGAATGCCGCGGTGTAGGCATCCCGCTCCGACAGGCCGGCACCCGTCCGAGGCGCGCTCTGGGTAACCGGTTGCGTCACCTGCGTCGTCGCTGCAGGCGCACCCGATACGGACGTGCCCGAACCGGCGGCACTCGAACCGGGAATCGTCAGCGGCGGTGGAATGGTGACGACCGGCGCTCCGCGCTGCGCTGAGCCGAAGGCGGTGGCCGGTGCGCTCGACGCCTGCGCCGGTGCCCGTGAGCCGCCCGCGCCGCCTGTCGTGAGACCGGCGACGCGTCGGTCGAGGTCGATGTACTGCTCCTGCTGATCCCGGGCAAGACGGCTGAGCTGATAACTCTGCTCTTCGATCAGTCCGCGGAGCTCCTGCACTTCCTGCTGGAGCACCTGCAGCTGATAAAACAGCTCGTTCAGGCGCCGATCGCCAACAGCGGCACTGCTGTCGGCCGCGCCAGCATTCGGTTGCGGCTGACCGGGTGTCGCCGCAACCACCGCCAGCGGTAACGCCAGCAGTACACCGGCAGCGATATGGCCTCGGAAAGTAGTCATCGCAGACAGGCCCCTAGCGGTAGATCAACACCGCGCGGCGGTTGCGCGCGTAGGCAGCTTCAGCATGACCGGGATCTTCCGGTCGCTCTTCACCGTAACTCACCGACTCTACCTGACGCGGTGAGACACCGGCGGAGGTAAGGTACGTGCGGATCGCATTGGCCCGCCGTTCACCCAGTGCCAGGTTGTATTCACGGGTACCCCGCTCGTCGCAATGGCCTTCGATCACAACAGATCGGTCGCGGTTGTTGAGCAGCACCTGAGCGTGCATCGCCAAGGACGTCAGATCATCAGGGCCCAGCACGGCCTGATCGAACTCAAAGTAGTAGGTGCGCGGCAGCAGACGGGTGGTGCCCGGCGCGTAGGGGTTGAGGTTGTTATCGAATCCGGCGGGCTCCGTCGACAGGCCACCCGGTGCCGGGGTTGTATCCGATGTTTCCACCGGTTCAACCGACGGTTCCGTGGGCTTGCTCTTGCCACCGGATGCACAGCCGGCGACGACAGCCACCATCGATATGAGCAACAGATTCCGTATCCACTGCTTAGTCATGCTTTTCTCCTGTAGTCCTTGTTCGCTTTGCACTTTTTTTCGCTTTGCACTTGTTGTCTGCATCGCCTTTTTAATTTCATCTGCTCTCGAAGGGTCCGAACGGGACTTCTGTCGGTCCCTCCAGGGATCCTGTTATCGCCCACCGCCACATTGATCCCCAGGGTTCGGGAATGCTGCTCAACCGGGGAATCAGCGTGACGGGTTGTCGCCGAAACGCTTCGGCGACGCTTGTTTCTGTGACGCTCTTATAGAGCATCCATGAACGGGGACCAGGCCGGCTCCCGAACATCCCCTGACGAAGAAGGCAGCCGATACTTGACCCGCCCATCGATCGAGACGACGGCGAGTATACCTCTCCCCCGATCCTGCGTCGCATAGATCAGCATGGTGCCATTCGGCGCAACCGAAGGGGATTCGTCCAGCGGGGTGCGGGTCAGCACCCGCAGATCGTCCCGTTCCAGGTCCTGCCAGGCAATATGATCGACACCGTCCCGCCGATGCACGAAGACCAGGTGGCGCCCGCCCGGCAGCAGGCGGGGACTGGCGTTGTAGACGCCTTCGAAGGTCAGCCGCTCCACCGCATCATTGGACAGATCGACCCGATAGATCTGGGGCCGGCCGCCCCGGTCCGAGGTGAAAACCAGGCCCCGGCCATCCTCGGTCCAGCTCGGCTCCGTATCAATGGCATGGTGTCTGGTCACCCGCCGCAGCTGCTTGTTGGCAAGATTCATTACATAGATTTCCGGATTGCCGTCCATCGACAGCACCAGGGCGAGGCGCTGGCCATCCGGCGACAGTTTGGGCGAGCCATTGATGCCGCTGAACCGGGTCAGCACCTCCCTCGCACCGGTTGCGACGTTCTGCCGCACGATGCCCGGCCGCCCGCCTTCGAAGGAGACATAGAGCACGGATTTGCCATCCGGCGCCCAGCTGGCGGAAAGCAGGGGCTCCTTCGAACTGAACAGCGTGCGGGCTCGCTCACCGTCCGCATCCGCCACTTCCAGCGCATAGCGCACATCGGGGGAACCGGCGTTCTGTACCAGCACATAGAGGATCTTGGTTGAAAACGCACCCCGGATTCCGGTGATGGCTTCAAAAATGCGATCCGCGACGGTGTGTGCGGCATCCCGCCAGCGGGTGCGGTTCGTAGTCAGGGTGTCCACGATCAGCTCCCGTTCGTTGAAGACATCGAACAGGTGATAGTCGACTCTCAGGTTGCCGGTGCCATCGACACTGGTACGCCCGACGACCAGATATTCAACACCGAGAATACGCCAGTCACGGAAGAACACATCCTGACGCCGGGTCGGCAGTGACAGCATGTTCTCCCTGGCGGTGGGCGCGAACTGACCGCTGCGGGCGAGATCGAAATCGATGATCTCCGAGAACGCTTTTTCATTGGCAAACTCCGGCCCCTGCTGGAAGGGCACCACGGCGATCGTGGTCTGCTTGTCGTAGCCGGTGTCGATGATGATGGCATCGAGACTGGATGCCGCCTGAGCGTTCACACCAACCAACAACGCAGCCAGCCAGGCAACCAGCAGGCATCTACCCGAGATCACTACATTCACCGCAACAAATCCTCCGGTCTGAACAACAGGGTGAATCGGCGGAAGTATTTTTCGAATACCACCGACTCCTTGGGAACTTCAAAGCGCCGCGCCTTGCGCACGGCCGCTTCCGCCGACTGATCGAAGGCCGCATTACCGCTGCTTTCGACGAGTGTCACGGCTACCACGTCTCCGGTGGGCACCAGATCAACCTGCAGGATGGCCTGCATGCCATTGCGGGCACTCGGCGGTCGTGACCAGTTGGACACCACCCGCTGGTACACACCATAGCGGTAACTCTGGGCAACTTCTGCTTCATCCGCCGACGCATTTGCCGCCGCATCATCGGCAAGTTCCACGGACTCGTCTTCGAGTGCATTGGCAAAGGATGAGTTTGCCAGTGCCTGCAGCCGTGCCCGGCGATCGGCTTCCGCCTGCTGCTGGCGGATGACCTCTTCCAGATTCGGCTTAGGCGTCTCCACCGGTTTGGTTTCAGTCACAGGCCTGGGGTCCGGCTTTTTCTCCGGCGCGGCCGGCTGTGGCTTTGCAGGCGCCTTCTCGGCAGGTTTCGGCGCAGGCGCCGGTGTCACCTTCGGTGGCTGCGCTTTCGGCTTCGCCTTGGGTTCGAGCACCAGCAGAGTCGAATTCACGATTTTCGGCTTCATCACCGGTATCACTTCCCGGGATGGCTGCCAGGTGTTGATGAGTGCAGCAAGCGCCAGCGAATGCAGCGCCACCGCAAGCACCAGAGGTAACCAGTAGTTACGAAGCCCACCCTCCATCTCAGCCGCCTGTGGGCAGTTCCGGAGGATCGGTGATCAGACCGACGCTCTGGGCACCCGCCTTCTGCAGCACGGTCATGATCATCACCACCTGACCGTAATCGAGTTTGTGATCGGCCTTCACATACACCGACACATCGGGCCGGGCACGGATGATCTTGCCCGCCTGGTCTTCCAGGGAGTACACCGTTACCCGGCTGCCCGCCTCTTCCTTATCCTGCATGCCGAGATTCACGAAGATCGCGCCATCCGCACGCATGGACACCACCAGCGGGTCGTCGGTGGTATCGCTGATCGGCTCCGACGGCGCATTCGGCAGGTCGACCTGCACGCCCTGGGTCAGCAGCGGGGCGGTGGCCATGAAGATCACCAGCAGCACCAGCATCACGTCGATATAGGGCACGACGTTGATCTCGGACATGGGTTTGCGTTTCGAGGCCACTGCGTCTATCTCTTGGCGTGGGCGGCGCGGTAGAGAATCGCGGAGAACTCTTCACCGAAGGTTTCGTAACGGGTCATGAGTACCTCGACCTGGGCGTTGAAGCGGTTGTAGCCGATCACCGCGGGAATAGCGGCAAACAGCCCCATCGCCGTGGCGACCAGCGCTTCCGAAATACCCGGAGCAACCGTCGCCAGCGTCGCCTGGGTCATGTTGGCCAGACTGCGGAAGGAATTCATGATGCCCCACACGGTGCCGAACAGGCCGATGTACGGGCTGGTGGATCCCACCGTGGCCAGGAAGGCGAGATGGGTTTCGAGTTTTTCTTCCTCACGTGTCAGGGACACCCGGATCGCCCGCTGCACACCCTGCATGATGGAATCGGCGTCCGCATCCGACTGTTCCGATAGGCGCGTGAATTCCTTGAAGCCTGCCACGAACATTCCCTCGACCCCGTTGAGGTCATCGTGGGCGTCGAGTTCGGTATACAGATCGCGCAGATCGATTCCGGACCAGAAGTGATCCTCGAATTCGTCCAGTTGCCCGGAAATCCTGCGCAGGAAGAACCAGCGCTGAAAAATCATCATCCAGGAGGCTACGGATGCCAGCAGCAGCACCAGCATGACAAGCTGCACCACCACGGTGGCATTCGCCACCAGTTCGAATATGGAAAGCTGTTCGGGCAAGGGGGCTCCTGTCAGTCCAGATTGAGTTGATTCCCCACCACAGGCTGCAGGCCGAGGTGGAGGTAGGCTTTGTCCGTGGCAACCCGGCCACGCGGCGTGCGCATGAGATAACCCTGCTGGATCAGATAGGGCTCCAGTACATCTTCAATGGTGTCGCGCTCTTCACTGATCGCGGCAGAGAGGGAATCAACCCCCACCGGACCACCGGAAAATTTATCGATGATCGTATGCAGCAGGCGCCGGTCCATGCCATCGAAACCTTCCCGATCCACACTCAGCATATTCAGCGCAGCATCCGCCACCTGCCGATCGATGTGGCCGTCCGCACGCACTTCCGCATAGTCACGCGCACGCCGCAGCAGTCGATTGGCGATGCGCGGCGTACCCCGGGCACGACGGGCAATTTCCGCGGCACCCTCGGCATCGATGCGCACCTCCAGTTTGTCTGCAGACCGGGCAACGATTTCACCGAGTTCTTCGACCGTGTAGAACTCCAATCGTTGCACGATGCCGAATCTGTCCCGCAGCGGTGAGGTCAGCAGCCCGGCCCGGGTCGTGGCCCCCACCAGTGTGAACCGCGGCAGGTTCAGTTTCAGTGACCGCGCGGCAGGGCCTTCGCCGATCAGGATATCGAGCTGAAAATCCTCCATCGCGGGATAGAGGATCTCTTCCACCACCGGGCTGAGCCGGTGAATCTCGTCCACGAACAGCACCTCACCTTCCTCCAGATTGGTGAGCATGGCCGCGAGTTCAGCCGGCCGTTCGAGTACCGGTCCGGAGGTGGATTTGATCGCCACCTGCATTTCGTTGGCGATGATGTGGGCCAGAGTGGTCTTACCCAGCCCGGGAGGTCCGAAGATCAGGGTATGGTCCAGCGCCTCACCGCGGTTACGGGCGGCGGTGATGAAGATGTCCATCTGCTCCTTTACCGCCTGCTGCCCGATGTATTCCGCCAGCCGGCGCGGCCGCAGGACGTTTTCGAGACGCTGCTCGACCACATCGCCACCGCCGCTGGCGGCAGATACCAGACGATCCGGCTCGATACTCAACCGATCACCTCAACCTGTCGTGCAATCAGCCGCAGCGCAGCCCTGACCAGTTCTTCGGTGCTCAGTCCTTCACCTGCCACGCTGGCCACCGCCTTCTGGGCTTCGAGCGGCTTGTAGCCCAGTGACACCAGCGCACGTTCTGCCTCGCCGATGGCCAGTACCGGACCCGCTTTGCGGGCGCCGTGGGTGGAGAAACTGAATCGGCCGAGCCTGCCTTTGAGTTCCACCAGCAGACGCTCTGCCGTTTTCTTCCCGACTCCGGGCACCCGCAGCAGCAGGGTCGCATCACCCTCCTGAGCCGCCTCGGCGAGCTGTTCGAGGGTCAGGCTGGAGATCAGGCTCATGGCAAGTTTGGGACCGACACCGTTGATGCGGATGAGATCCCTGAATACATCCCGCTCCAGCCTGGAGCCGAAGCCGAACAGCAGCTGGGCGTCTTCACGCACCACAAAATGGGTGTGCAGAATGGCTTCCGTTTTGGAACCCGGCACGATGCCAGACAAAGTTCCCAACGCGGCACTGGTCACCTCAACTTCATAGGCAACGCCACCGACATCAATGAGAACCGAGCTGTCGCTGATTTCCACGACCTGACCTCGGATGCGACCGATCATCGAGTGTGACTTCCTGTAACTGAGTTGATCATCAGCACGATCTGCGCGGTCTCCTGGCGGACGGAAGGCTGCATCAAGGGGCCGATCCTCGATCAAGGCGCCGAGTATTGACGTGACAAATGGCAATCGCAAGCGCATCGGCCGCGTCCGCCTGGGGTGCTCCAGGCAGATCGAGAAGCACGCGCACCATGTGCTGTACCTGTTCTTTGCTCGCCCGTCCGCTGCCCACGATGTTCTGCTTGACCCGCCGCGCGGCGTATTCGTGAATCTGCAGACCATGCGCCACCCCTGCGGCAATCGCCACGCCCCGGGCCTGACCGAGCTTGAGGGCTGAAGCCGGGTTCTTCGCGAGAAAGACCTCTTCGATGGCCAGCTCTGCGGGCTGATGCTCGAGAATGAGTGAGCTCATCGCCCGATAAATTTCCGCCAGCCGTTCGGGCATCGGACCTGTCGGGGTACGGATACAGCCACTGGCCACGTAAACCAGCCCGCCCCTGCCGACATCGATGACGCCATAGCCGGTGAGCCGCGAGCCCGGATCGATGCCGATGAGTCGAGTCAAACTTCGTGCCCCTCCCGGGTTCTCAGCGGTTCTAAGAGCCGCTCAATCGGAGAGCAGAGACTCCGGCAGATCCGCATTGCTGTAGACGTTCTGCACGTCGTCGAGATCTTCCAGCGCGTCCAGCAGTTTCAGCACCGTCTCCGCAGTTTCAGCATCGGTTTCCACACAGCTGGCGGGCACCATGGTCACTTCCGCATTGTCCGGTTCGAGCGATCTGGCGCGCAGGGCCTGCGCCACATCACTCAAGGCTTCCCAGGCAGTGGTGACCTGGATCGACCCGTCATCATCCACCTCGAGATCCTCGGCCCCCGCCTCGAGCACCACCTCCAGGATCTTCTCCTCATCCGCACCAGGGGCGAAACTGATCACACCGCGGCGCTCGAAGAGATAAGCGACGGAGCCATCGGTGCCCAGGTTACCGCCATTACGGCTGAAGGCGTTCCGCACATCCGCCACGGTACGGTTGCGATTGTCGGTCATGGCTTCGACGATCACTGCCACACCACCGGGCGCATAGCCCTCATAGACCAGTTCTTCCACCGTACTGCCTTCCTGGCCACCGGCACCCCGGGAGATTGCACGTTCGATGGTGTCCTTGGGAATGTTGGCAGCAAGACCCTTGTCGATAGCTGCCCGCAGCCGGGGATTGTCCGCGGGTTCACCGCCACCAAGCCGGGCGGCGATGACGATTTCCCGGATGAGTCGCGTCCACAGTCTGCCCCGCTTCGCATCCTGAGCGGCCTTGCGGTGCTTGATATTGGCCCATTTACTGTGCCCTGCCATAGCAGTCTTCCATCTCTCAGCGAAGCTCCGGCCGCAGCATCAGCGCAGTCGGATGTGCAGATCGCGCAGTTGATGCTCGTCGACCGGGCTCGGCGCGTGGGTGAGCAGACAGGCGGCGGTCTGGGTCTTGGGGAAGGCGATCACGTCCCGGATGGCGGCCGAATCGGTCATCAGCATCACCAGCCGGTCGAGTCCGATCGCGATGCCGCCGTGGGGCGGGCAGCCGAGCTTGAGGGCGTCGAGCAGGAAGCCGAACTTCACGTCCGCTTCCTGGCCGATGCCCAGGGTATCGAACACCGCCTGCTGCATGTCCTGGTCGTGAATCCGCAGAGAGCCGCCACCCAGTTCATAGCCGTTGAGTACCACGTCATAGGCGGCCGCCCGGGCTGCCAGCGGTTCTGCCTTAAGCGCATCCGGGCTGCAGGTCGGCCGGGTGAAGGGGTGATGGGCGGGTGCCAGGGTGCCGTCGCGTCCTGACTCGAACATGGGCCAGGAAACCACCCAGCAGGGCGCCCATCTCTTTTCCGTGTCAAGCAGCTCAAGCTCCCGGCCCAGTTCGTTACGCAGCGCGCCCAGGGCATCGCAGACCACACTGGCTTTGTCTGCGCCGAAGAACACCAGGTCGCCGTCTACGGCGCCCACACGGTCCAGCACCTCCGCCACCACCGTCTCGGGCAGAAATTTCAGGATCGGTGACTGCAGACCTTCGGTGCCCGCCGACCGGTCGTTCACCTTTATGTAGGCGAGACCTCTGGCTCCGTAACGACCGACAAACTCGGTATAGCCGTCGATCACCTTGCGTGACAGCCGTGCCCCACCCGGCGCGCGCAGTGCCACCACCCGGCTGTTCGGGTCGTTCGCCGGTCCGTTGAAGACCTTGAACTCAACCTTGCGCATCAGGTCGGCGATATCGGTCAGCTCCAGGGGATTGCGCAGGTCCGGCTTGTCGCTGCCGTAGCGGGACATGGCGTCGTCCCAGGTCAGCACAGGGAAATCCTGCAGGGTGACACCGAGCACTTCGGAGAATACCGACTTGAGCATGCGCTCGGTGAGGCCCATGACATCCGCCTCGGTCACGAAGGAGGCTTCGATATCGATCTGGGTGAACTCGGGTTGCCGGTCGTGGCGCAGATCCTCGTCCCGGTAGCAGCGTGCGATCTGATAGTACTTGTCCATGCCGGCAATCATCAGCAGCTGCTTGAATACCTGGGGAGACTGGGGCAGTGCGAAGAATTCACCAGGGTGGGTGCGGCTCGGCACCAGATAGTCACGGGCGCCTTCCGGCGTCGCCTTGGTCAGGGTCGGTGTTTCCACCTCCCAGAACCCCTCGGATTCCAGATAGCGTCTAGCCGCACTGCTGATCTGAGACCGGGTCCGCAGCTTCTGCTGCATCTCCGGACGGCGCAGATCCAGATACCGGTAACGAAGCCGCACGTCTTCGCCGGCGTCGGAGTGTTCATCCAGCTGGAAGGGTGGTGTCAGCGAAGCATTGAGGATATCCAGGGTATTGCCGAGGACCTCGATCTCTCCGGTCGCCATATCCGGATTGACCGTGCCTTCCGGTCTCGGCCGGGTACGACCGCGCATGTGCAGTACGTACTCGTTGCGCACCCGATCCGCCGTGGCAAAACTCTCCACGGTGTCCGGGTCGAAGACCACCTGCACGATGCCGGTGCGATCACGGATATCGAGGAAAATGACACCGCCATGGTCACGCCGACGGTGTACCCAGCCCACCAGTTCGACTTCTTTTCCTGTATGGGCGGCGTTCAGTTCGCCGCAGTAATGACTGCGCATGGTCCGATTCCTTTTATTCTGCGACCTGGAGCACGCTTCCTGGAGCTGGCTCCGTCGAGCACACACCGTGGCGTCTCCACAACTTTACGGCGCCGGCGGCCTCAGGTCGAAGCCGAGCCGCCGGAATTCGAGCCGCTGCTGCCGGCTGCCGCCGTCTTGCCTGCCGGGCTGGTGGATTTTTCGCTGCCGGATTTATCGCTGCCGCTCTTCTCGCTCGAGGATCTGTCCGCGCTGCTTTTCTCCGCAGCGGAGCCGGACTCCTTGCCGCTCGAGCCGCTGCTCCCCGCGTCGGATTTACCTCCCGATTCGGCGGAATCGCCGGATCCCGCGACATTGCGTTTGTTCGCAGATTTGAAGTCGGTTTCATACCAGCCGGCGCCCTTCAACCGGAAGGCCGCGCGTGACACTTTTTTCTTAAGGGATTCATGTTCGCAGGCAGGACAACGGGTCAGCGGCTCTTCGCTGATTTTCTGGATGGTCTCGAACTCGTGACCACAATCCCCGCACCGATACTCGTAGATTGGCATCTGTAGTTCCGCTCATGAGGTATTTGCTATCGAAAGGCGCACATCGGCAGACGGTGGCGCCCCGGACAAGCGGCGCATGATCTTAGAAAACCCAATAAAAATACAGTGATTTCGCCATATTTTGTTGCCTGCATTCTGAATATGAGCTATAAAGCGCCCCCATCGACGTTCGCTTAATGCAGTCTTTTAACTGGCGAAAGTCGAAAAGGAACCAGGTGAAACCCCGGTTTCCGGAGTGGGAGGCTCAGCAGCCTTGAAACCAAGGGGCCCCGAAAGGGATACCCCTGGCAACTGGCAGGTCCTGCAACGGAACGAGTGTGGAATCGCCTCGTTTATTAACCGATTGAAAGGACCAATGAATGGCAACCAAGAAAGCTCCTGCGAAAAAAGCTGCTGCTAAGAGAAAAGCACCGGCGAAGAAGAAGTCGACCGCTAAGAAAGCAGCCCCCGCCGCCAAGGCAGGCGCCCCTATCGCGACCAAGATGACCAAAACGGCCATCCTGACCGAGATCGCGGAAAAAACCGCCCTGAACCGCAAGCAAGTCGCAGCTGTATTCGATGAGCTCGAGGTCCTGATCGAGCGGCACATCAAGAAGCGCGGCGCAGGTGAATTCACCCTGCCCGGACTTCTGAAGATCCGCTCGGTGAAGCGCCCTGCTACCAAGAAGCGTCTGGGCCGCAATCCGGCTACCGGCGAAGAAATCGTGATCGGACCGAAGCCGGCAAGCATCCGTGTGCGTGCCACCGCGCTGAAGCGTCTGAAGGAAATGGTCGGTTAAAGACCTTTCCCGGAACCTCCCCTTCTGGGGGATTTCCGGTTTGCGATACTGTAAGAGGCCGCATGGCATGCCAGGCGGCCTTTTTTTTGCCATCCTTGCAACTCGCGATCTGTGCCGGGCAATCCGGCGCTGTCGGCGCGGGTCCAGGGTACAGGAGTCCTCATGCGACAGAGCCAGATGCTGCTGCCTACCCTCAAAGAGAATCCTGCCGATGCGGACGTGATCAGCCATCGGCTGATGCTGCGCGCCGGTCTCATTCGACAGGTCGCCGCCGGTATCTACACCTGGCTTCCGCTGGGACTGCGGGTGATCCGCAGAATCGAGGCGATCCTCCGGGAAGAACTGAACCGCTCGGGTGCACAGGAAGTCCTGATGCCCGTCGTCCAGCCGGCCGAACTCTGGCAGGAAACCAGGCGCTGGGAAAAAATGGGAGCGGAGATGCTGCGCATGCAGGATCGTAACCAGCGCGACTTCTGTCTGGGTCCCACCCACGAGGAGATCATCACTGACCTGTTCCGTCGTGAGGTGCACAGTTACCGTCAGCTGCCCTGCAACTTCTATCAGATCCAGACGAAATTCCGCGACGAGATCCGTCCCCGCTTCGGAGTCATGCGGGCACGGGAGTTCACCATGAAGGACGGCTATTCATTCGATACCGATCAGGCCGCCTTCGACCGCACCTATCAGGAAATGTACGACTGCTACACACGGATCCTGAGCCGCATGCAGCTCGATTTCAGGGCGGTGGAAGCAGACAGTGGCAACATCGGGGGTGCCAACTCCCATGAGTTTCACGTACTCGCGGACTCTGGCGAAGACACCATCGTCTACGCCAGTGACGGCGACTACGCCGCCAATCTGGAAAGAGCGGTGGGTGCGGCTCCGGCACCGCGGGCACCCGCCGGTGCGCAACTTGAAACCGTCGACACGCCGAATTGCCGGACCATCGCTGCGGTCGGCGAACTGCTGTCACTGCCGCTGACCCGATGTCTCAAGACCATGGTGGTGAAAGGGGAAGAGTCCCCGATAGCCATCGTGTTACGGGGAGACCATGAGCTCAATGAGATCAAAGCCGCCAAACTGCCCGGCGTGCTTTCACCCCTGCAGTTCGCCAGCGACGACGAGATCGTCAAAGCGGTGGGCTGCCGGCCCGGATCCATCGGTCCGGTAAAGCTCGAAATTCCCTGCTTCGTGGATCCGGAAGCTTACGCGGTGGCGGACTTCTGCTGCGGGGCGAATGAAGACGGCCGCCACCACATCGGTGTCAACTGGGTGCGGGACCTCGATGTCCCCGCGCAGCGGGTGATCGATGTGCGCAATGTGATGCCGGGCGAACGCGCACCCGGCAACCAGGGTGAACTGCTGTTCCTGAAAGGCATCGAAGTCGGCCATATTTTCCAGCTGGGAAAGGTCTACAGTGAACCGATGAACGCTACGGTGCTCGATGCCTCCGGCCAGCCCCTGGTACCCATCATGGGCTGCTATGGCATGGGCGTGACCCGCCTGGTGGCCGCCATCATCGAACAGAATCATGACGCGGTCGGCATTAAATGGCCGGAGCCCGTTGCACCCTTTCATGTCCACATAGTGGCCCTGAACAGCGCGAAATCCGAAACGGTCCGAACAGCTGCGAGCGCGCTGTATCGGGCCTGTACAGAAGCAGACATGGAAGTATTGCTGGACGATCGAGACGAAAGACCCGGCGTGAAATTTGCGGAAGCAGACCTCATCGGCATTCCTCACCGGCTGGTGGTCGGCGATCGGGCACTGGCGGAAGGTTCCATCGAATACCGTCACCGGGGCGACACGGAGCCCACACTGATCCCGGTTGCTGACGCCATCGCCCATGTTACGACCCGTTCCCGGGACACCCGGAAAGGCTGATGCAGCAGAGGAATCGACAGGTCGCAGCAATGCCCGCCAGGCGCACAGTGGCCGCATCGGGTGATCAGGATCGATCTGCCCGACTGCGCAATGGCGCGCTGGCAGCTCTCGCCGTGCTGTCACTGGTCACGGTTATCTCTGCACGCGCCGCTGGCACGGATCCGGAAGCCATCGATTCAGAGCTGCTGGAGAAACTCTCCCAGACCATGGCGGGGGATGACGCGTCCATCGATCGTTTCGATGCGGAGGTCTGGCTGGTGGTTTCGGATCAGCGCCTGGAGAGATTCGTCGACGACCACGAGGACCGGCTCGCGCTGCTGCACCTGGTGTACCGCGAAGCACGGCGACAGAATCTCGATCCGGATCTGGTGCTGGCTGTCATGCAGGTTGAAAGCCACTTCAACCGCTACGCCATTTCCCGGGTCGGTGCCCAGGGTCTGATGCAGGTCATGCCCTTCTGGCGGGACGAACTCGGGCGGCCCCAGGACAATCTGATCCTCGCGGACACCAACGTCCGCTACGGCACTACCATTCTCGCCCACTATCTGGAACGGGCCGAAGGTGATCTGGTCGATGCGCTGGCCCGCTACAACGGCAGCCGCGGTCGCCTGGACTACCCTGAGCTGGTGATCAGCGCCTGGCGCCGGGTATGGCACAACAAGCCCACCAGTGAACTGCCCCAGCTGATCAGCGGCTGCACGAGCTACGCCCTGAAGGCCTGCCGCTACCAGTAGACGCGCGGCAGCGTACCGCCAGGGCAGCACTCTGGCACGTCATTAACCCGCCTCGTCAGAAACCTGCACCGCACGTGCCAGAGACTCAAAACTCTGCGGCCCGATGAGCACGTCCTTGAGCGTGCCGTCCGGCGCAATCACGAAGGTGCTGGGCAACACAGCAGGCAACTGCTCTCCCCAGCGCTCCCGGGGATCGGCCACCAGCACAGGAAACTCGATGCCCATCTTCACCACGAGGTCAGCCAGTACCTTCCCCTGCAGACCGTCGTAGTTCACGCCGACTACCGTGACATCGGGGGATTCTGCATTGAATCGGTTCAGTTCCGGGATCTCCTTGCGGCAGGGTGCACACCACTCCGCCCAGTAGTTCACGAGCAACCACTGCCCGTCCCAGGCATCACCGGCAATCGTCGACCCATCCGCCAGCTTCTGGGCATCACCCGGTGTGCAGCCAACCAGAAGCACTGTAAGGAGTACCGGAAACACGATCATCTGTCTCATCTCATCTTCCTGTCATCTGGCGGCCAAGCACGTCTTCAAGAGAAACGGTCATCTGATTCGATCCAAAATCGACCAGGGATCGCAGCGGGCCGATCAGTGGTTCCATGTCCTTTATCCGCGCCAGTGACGCCCGGTCGAGTCCTTCGGGCAGCGCCCGGTACAGGTCCCACAGGGTCAGCGCCCGGAGACTGCGGCCCAGCACCCATTGATCTTCGGAATGGCGCAGCAGCCTGAGCTCTGTCAGGGCTTCCATGACCCGCTCGAACTCGTTGCGGGTAAGCTGGACCTGGTCGGCAACCTCCGCCTCGCTGACCCCGCCACCCTGCAGGTGGGCTTCGTGGAGCAGTTTGAGGATGCGCGCGCACTTCACCAGCACGGGCTCTCCCCACGCCTCCTTCAACTCCGGCACCAGCGACAGCGTGCGCACGAAGATGGCCCCGGCGAGGATGAGCACCCACGCCATGTACATCCAGGCGAGGAAGAAGGGAACCGCCGCGAACGCGCCGTAAATCGATGCCATGTTCGACCGGGCCACAATGACGTTAAACACCACCTTCGCCAGTTCGAAGGACCACATGGTGAGAAATCCGCCGATCAGCGCGTGCGGGAAGGGAACGTGGCAGTTAGGTACCGCGAAGTAGAGAATGGTAAAACCGGTCCAGACCAGCAGCATCGGCAGGTAGCTCAACGCCATGCCGCCGAGCCCGAAGACATCCAGTCCGGAGATCAGCGGCAGCGAGGCCAGGTACACGCTGATCAGAATCGCACCCGCGATCATCGGTGGACCCAGAGAGAGCACACCCCAGTATACGAGAATGCGCTGGAGACCACGCCGCGGTTCCGCCACATTCCAGATGATGTTGAAAGTTTTCTCGATCGTCACCAGCAGCAGAAATGTCGTCACGAAAAGAAACGCGAAACCCGCTGCAGTCAGGCTGCGCGCGCGCTCAGAAAACTCACCAAGTTTTTCCTGCACGACAGAGCTGAGTTCAGGTACGAAGTTCTGGAAGACGTAAGTCTCGATCTGCTCGCCAATGCCATCATAGGCAGGCATGATCGAAAACATGGCATAGGCCACCGTCATCATCGGCACCACTGCAAACAGTGTCGTATAGGTCAGAGCGCCAGCCCGTGCCGGGCAATCGTGATCGAGAAACTGCTGCACCATCTGACCCAGATACCACCGCCCCCTCGTCCACCAGACCCGCACGATCCCGGTAATATCGGTCTCTGTTTCTGCAGCTGTATCTGCTGCATTTTCTGCCGGAGGGAGTGCCGGTCTGTCCGACGCGGCAGTTGCGGGTTCAGCCGGCGGTTTTTTCTGTGAGGTCATCGTTACCGGAGATCTCTGCTGTGCCACTGCCTTTCCAGTCTGCGAACCCATAAACTTCAGGTTCTCTGCAGGAGCGCGTCTGCTGGAAACACGCACCCCGTCGCTGCAACCGCGAAACGCAGGGATGATGCTCGAAGTCACCATTGATCACAATGCTGGAAGACCGAATCCCCGATGCAGCCTTACCTACTTGTTCTCTATTACAGCCGTGAAGGCGGTACCGCAAATCTGGCACGCCACGTTGCGCGCGGGATCAGCGCGGCCGGTTTCGAAGCGCGTCTGCGTACGGTACCACCAGTCGCAACTGCCACCAGCAGAACCCTGCCACCGGTGCCGGACGCAGGCGCCGTCTACTGCACGAGGGAAGATATCGCCGGCTGCGCGGGACTCGCGCTGGGATCGCCGACCCGATTCGGCAACATGGCAGCGCCACTGAAACATTTCCTCGATTCGACCGCCGATCTCTGGCTCAGTCATGCCCTGGTCGACAAGCCCGCTGCCGTCTTCTGCTCGACCGGCAGCCAGCATGGCGGCCAGGAAAGCACGCTGCTCTCAATGATGATCCCGCTGCTCCACCACGGCATGGTTCTGGTCGGTCTGCCATACAGTGAAAGTGCGCTGAATCACACCCGGGAAGGCGGCTCGCCTTATGGCGCGAGTCATGTCTCCGGCACCGGAGGTCAGCCCGATCTGAGTGCGGATGAGCGCACCCTCGCCGAAGCACTCGGGCGCCGGCTGGCGAAGGTGGCGCGCGGTCTGTCGGAGGAGCGGATGTCGGAGCGTGACACATGAGACTGGCCGGATACCAGTTTCTCAGCTATCTGGGCATCGGCTCGCTGTTCGCACTGACCGGGCTTCGGCAGTTCTTTGTGGAACCACTCGCCAACCCGATACCCAACGCTCTCTGGTTTCTGCTGCAGGTCACGCCCCTGCTGCTGGTGCTGCCAGGTATTCTCCGGGGGCGACCCCGCAGTTTCATGCTGTGCGCGTTGGCCGCCATGTTGTACTTCTGCCATGGTGTGCTGCTCGCCGTGGGCGCAGTACACCGGGCGCTCGGTTTCTGGGAAGTCGGCATCGCCATCGCGCTGATCGCCATCACCAGTCTCGCGGTCAGGCATCTGTGGCGGCCGGGGGCGGCGAGTGATCTGC
Organism: Pseudomonadales bacterium; assembly: GCA_041395945.1. Taxonomy (NCBI): domain Bacteria; kingdom Pseudomonadati; phylum Pseudomonadota; class Gammaproteobacteria; order Pseudomonadales; species Pseudomonadales bacterium. Next base: position 77,184 of record JAWKZN010000001.1, on the reverse strand, counting down.
AGGACAGTTGACCCGCATCCGTCACCGCTTCATGGGTGGCAGCGCGGGCGGTTGATCCCGCCTGGCTGGTACTCGGAGTGGTCTGTCTTCGGAGCCTGTTGCGTGGCTGTGGTGGAGAGGGGGGTTGGGGCGGACCTACGCTCGGGCCCTCCGGGCTGCCCTCGATTGGCGGAGTTGCCTCGCGTGAGGCACACGAGTCAATCCGCCGCACTCGGCCTCGCTCCACGGTCCGCCCCAACCCCCCTCTCCACCACAACGTCGCGATGGATCCGAGACAGGCCGATATGGCCAGGCCAGCGGTTCAACGACACGCTCAGCTCGGGCGTTACTCCGGGCTCTCAGATCTACGTGCACAAGCGTGAGTTTTCTCGACACCGGCCAGACACACAGCCACCAACAGGCGCACTGCACGAAGCTCGGAAAGATTCACCGGGCGTGGTTGAGGATGGGCTGCGCCGGGCCGTGTAGCGAGGCCGAGCGCGGCTTTTTGACTCGCGTTCCTACGCGAGGCAAAAAGCCAAACGAGGGCACAGCGGAGCTGCCGAGCGAGGCCCGGCGCAGCCCGTCCTCGACCACGCTCTGATCAACCTCTTTCCGAACATCGTGACGAGCCGTCACTAGTGAATGACCGGCGGCGGCGCAGCAGTCTCCTCCGCATCCTCTTCCACACTCTGCACCAGATATCGGCGGGTCGAAATTTCGCCGGTCACCACTTCCGGCAGTTCGCGCAGAAACTCTTCCATGTGTTCCGTCTGATAATGACCCATCAGCGCCTCCATGCTGTCCCACTCCTGAAACAGCATCAGCGTATTCGGATCCGACAGACCGACGAAAAACTCGTAGGAAATACACCCCACCTCGGTGCGGGTGGCTTCGGTCATCTGCCGCGCCAGTTCCAGTGCCCGCTCGCGCCGCTCCGGACGAATCGGAATACTGCCGTGAACGATGATCAAAGGACCCCCCGGTTGCGAAGAGTGGATTCGATTTCCGGCAGCACCGCGGGGTCATCTATCGTGGACGGCGCACTGTATGATTTGCCATCGAGCATGCGCCGCAGGACCTGCCGCAGAATCTTGCCGGAGCGGGTCTTCGGCAGCCGCTGCACCACTACCGCCCGCCTGAAGTTTGCGAAAGCGCCTACGGACTGCCGCACCATCTGTACCAGCTCCCTTTCGAGTGCGTCCGCATCGATATTCACCCCGTCTTTGAGCAGCAGCAGAGCAAGCGGGACCTGTCCCTTATCCGCATCATCCCGACCGATCACTGCACACTCGGCAACCGCGGGATGCTCGGCCACCACTTCCTCGAGCTGACCGGTGGACAGACGGTGTCCGGCCACATTGATGACATCATCGATGCGACCCATGATATAGACATAACCCTCTTCGTCCCGATAGCCGCCATCGCCGGTGAGGTAAAAACCTTCATACTGGGACCAGTACGCGTCCAGATAGCGCTGATGATCACCCCACACCGTCGGCAGACCGCCGGGTGGCAGCGGCCCGCGAATCACCACCGCCCCTTCCTGGTTCGGACCCAGCTCGCGACCTTCCTCATCGAGAATGCGCAGGTCATAACCGGGCACCGGAAGTGTGGGGGATCCGGGCCGGGTTTCCATGAGCTCTACGCCCGCCATATTGGCGCACATCGGCCAGCCGGTTTCTGTCTGCCACCAGTGATCGATCACCGGAATGCCCAGATGCTCCTGCAGCCAGTGGTAGGTGGGCGGATCCAGCCGTTCGCCGGCAACGAACTGATACTGCAGAGAGCTGATGTCGTATTTCGCTTTCAGCGCACAGTCCGGGTCTTCCTTGCGCACTGCCCGGAAGGCGGTAGGCGCGACAAAAAAACTTTTCACCCGGTGAGACTCGATGACCCGCCAGAACACACCGGCATCCGGGGTGCGTACCGGTTTACCTTCGAACAGGATGCTTGTGCAGCCTTTCAGCAGGGGTCCGTACACGATGTAGGAATGACCGACTACCCAGCCCACATCCGACGCAGCCCAGAACACGTCTCCCGCATCCATACCGTATACGGCCTTCATGCTGTAGTTGAGGGCAACGGCATGTCCGCCGTTGTCCCGCACGACACCTTTCGGTTTCCCCGTGGTGCCTGACGTGTAGAGGATATACAGCGGATCCGTGGCATCCACCGGCACGCAGTCAGAGGGCTGCGCACCTGCACGCCACTGCACCCAGTCCAGATCCGCCTCCCCCAGCTCTGCCGTAAGCTGCGGGCGCTGCACCACCACCGTATATGCCGGCTTGTGCGCAGCAATCCGGATCGCCTCGTCCACGAGGGGTTTGTAGGGCAGCACGCTGGTGAACTCGATGCCGCAGGATGCGCAGAGAATCACCTTCGGTGTCGCGTCGTCGATGCGGGTCGCAAGTTCCCTGGGCGCAAATCCGCCGAATACCACCGAGTGAATCGCGCCCAGTCGGGCACAGGCCAGCATCGCCACCGCCGCCTCCGGAATCATCGGCATATAGACGATCACCCGATCACCTTTTCCGACACCCAGCGCGGCCAGTGCACCCGCTGTGCGGGCGACTTCTTCGGTCAGCTCGGAATAGGAGATTTTCCGAATGACCCCGGTGACTGGCGAGTCATAGATGAGCGCCGTCTGAGCGCCGCGACCGGCCTCCACATGGCGATCGAGTGCAAGCCACGCGGTGTTCAGCTTGCCACCTTCGAACCAGCGCCAGGCACCGTTGGCATCCTGGCTGAGGATGGTTTTCGGGAACTCGAACCAGGGCAGGTCTGCAGCCTGGTCCTTCCAGAACGCCTCAGGGTCGCTCAGCGAACGCTGATATTCACTCGCATAAGTCACCCCGGAATCACACCTGCGGCTGCGAGCTTCGAAATTTCCTCAGCGGAGAAGCCGCAATCCTGCAGTACAGAGGCGGAATCGGCACCCGGTGCCCGTGCCGCGTGCGAGACTTCGGGTACGGTTCGGGAAAAACGCGGGGAAGGTGCAGGCTGCACTACGCCGTCGATGTTCAGGAACGTGTTACGCGACTTGTTGTGCGGGTGATCGGGCGCTTCGAAAATCGACAGCACCGGTGCGAAGCACACGTCCGTGCCCTCCATGATCTGACACCACTCGTCCCGGCTTTTCGTCTTGAAAACCCTGGTCAGCTCGGCTTTGAGTCCCGGCCAGGCGGAGGGGTCCATCTGCGCAGAAAACCTCTGGGCATCCAGGCCGGCTTTTTCCACCAGCAGCGCATAGAACTGGGGCTCGATCGAACCGATGCAGACGTACTTGCCGTCCTGAGTTTCGTAAGTGTCGTAAAAGTGCGCGCCCCCATCCAGCAGGTTGGTGCCGCGCCTGTCGCTGAAACCCCCACCGGCCGCCATGGAAAAGAACATGGCCATGAGCGAAGCAGCACCATCCACCATTGCCGCATCCACCACCTGACCCTTCCCCGACTTCTGCGCCTCGAGCAGCGCACAGACCATGCCGAAGGCCAGCAGCATCCCGCCACCGCCGAAATCACCGACGAGATTCAGGGGCGGTACGGGCCGCTCGCCCGCCCGGCCGATGGCATGAAGTGCACCCGCCAGTCCGATGTAGTTGATGTCATGGCCGGCGGCCGACGCCATCGGGCCGTCCTGGCCCCAGCCGGTCATCCGGCCGTAGACGAGTTTTTCGTTGCGCGCCCAGCAATCGTCCGGTCCCAGACCGAGCCGCTCGGTGACACCCGGACGGAATCCTTCGAACAGCGCGTCTGCGGTCGAGACCAGGCGCAGTACGGTTTCCACCCCTTCGGGCTGCTTAAGATCCACGGCAACCGATCTGCGGTTGCGGGCCAGCACGTCTTTGGGTGGTTTTCCACCCGGACGGATCCGATCCACCCGGATCACTTCAGCACCCATGTCCGAGAGCATCATGCCGCAGAACGGACCTGGTCCTATACCGGCAAGCTCAATGATGCGAAATCCCTGTAGTGGTCCCATGCGTACGTACCCCGAAAAAAATTTGATCGGTCAGTGTAACTATCCAGGGGCGCCATGAGAAACGCTCAGGTGCCGGAGCTGCCCTGGCGCGGTACCGCCAGCTCGATGCGCGAATCCGAGTGTGCCTGCTGAGTAAACTGAATCTTGACAAATCGCTGATACAGTTCGTCACTCTTCATCAGCTCGTCATGGGTGCCACAGGCCTGCAGTCGACCCTCGTTCAGTACCAGGGTTCGATTCGCCTGCCGCACCGTGGACAGCCGATGCGCGATCACCAGCACACTGCAATGGCCCTTGAGTTCAGCAAGACTCAGCCCGATGTGCTGTTCGCTTTCCGCGTCCAGCGCGCTGGTTGCTTCATCAAGCAGCAGCACGCTGGGTTCTGCCAGCAGTGCGCGGGCAATGGCAAGTCGCTGCCGCTGACCGCCCGAAAGTCCGACGCCCCCCTCGCCAATCAGCGTGTCGAGGCCATCCGGCAGAGCGGCGACGAACTGCTGGGCGTGCGCGAGCTTCAGGCAGCGCTCCATGTCGAGTTCCGATGCATCGGGCGCACCATAAGACAAGTTCTCCCGGATCGACCCGGCAAACAGAACCGGGTCCTGGGGGACGAAGCCGATCGTGTCCCGCAGGTCCCGCAGCCGCAGCTCTCTCAGATCCACCCCGCCAAGTGAAATACTCCCTCCCTGGGGATCGTAGAATCGCAGCAGCAGGTCAAAGAGCGTGCTCTTGCCGGCGCCGGAGGGGCCCACCACCGCCAGCATCTCGCCGGGATACAGTTCGAAGCTCACCCCATCCAGCACCTGTGTCTGCGGGCGACTCGGGTACGCAAAGCTCAGATCGCGCACGCTGATGGCGCCGGTTTTGGCCACAGCCCGGGGAGCGTCAGATTCAGGCAGCTCCGAGCGGGCTGCAAGCAGCTCCATGAGACGTTCGGTGGCACCCGCCGCCCGCTGCAGGTCCGTGTAAACCTCACTGATCGCACCCACCGAACCCGCAACAATGAAGGCGTAGAAAATGAATGCCGCCAGTTCACCGGGCGAAGTCTGACCACTGAGCACCGCCTGCCCGCCAACCCACAGCATCACAGCGATGGCGCTCATCACCAGCAGCATGACCAGGGCGACCAGCCAGGATCGCTGGCGGATCCGCCGCACGGCCACCTCGAAGGCACTCTCCACCCGTTGCGCAAAGGAGGCGTCGTCCCGGTCCTGATGATTGAACGCCTGCACGATCTTGATCTGGCGCAGTGCTTCGCCGGCGTAGCTGCCGACCACAGCGAGACGGTCCTGGCTGGTTCTGGACAGCAGCCGAACTCTGCGCCCGAACAGAATCACGGGCGCCACCACAAAGGGCACGCTGGCCACCACCACCAGCGACAGCTTCGGGTCTGTAACGAACAGCAGGACCACACCGCCGACGAACATGAGCGCATTACGCAGTGCGATCGAAATGGAGGAGCCGATGACCGTCTGCAGCAAAGTCGTGTCGGTTGTAATGCGGGACTGAATCTCGGTCGGCTGGTTCAGCTCGAAAAAGCCGGGATGCAGATGCAGCAGATGACTGAAAACCGCTTTGCGCAGGTCAGCACTGACCCGCTCACCTACCCAGGAAACAAAGTAGAAGCGTACAAAGGTGCCTGCTGTGAGCAGCACCACGAGGAGCGCAAATACCGCGATGCTCTGCACCAGCACTTCGCTTGAGCCATCCGACAGACCCTGATCGATCACCAGTCGCATACCCTGCCCTATAGACAGAGTCACACCAGCGGTGACCACCAGGGCGATGCTTGCGAACACGACCTCGCGGCTATAGGGCCTGAGGAACTGCAGTGCGGGCTTGAGCTTGCTGACCTCCCGTGTCGAAGGTCTGTCGGGTTCCATATCCATCGCGGCATTATCACACGGATCCTCCACCGGATTGGTACCGCAGGCGGATTCGCGCTTCACCTGCAGTGTGCGTCCGCGTATGGAAGCCTTCGGGGGGGCGCGTATACTCGGCGCCATGGCTGATTTACTCGAAAGCCTCAGGATCGACGCGGATGACCCGGGCGTACCGCCCGCCGCGGGTACCGTGATCTGGCTACATGGTCTGGGCGCAGACGCCACAGACTTCGAACCGGTGGTACCGCTGCTCGACCTCGACATGACGCTGAACTTCGTCTTCCCCAATGCACCCGTGCGGCCGGTCACCATCAATGGCGGCATGGAAATGCGGGCCTGGTACGACATCGATCCCGGCGCTCCGCTGGCGGGTGCAGAAGATATCCGTACCGCCGCCGCTCAGATCTCGGCACTGGTGGATGCGGAAATCGCACGGGGCATACCGCGGAAGCGGATTACCCTCGCCGGTTTCTCCCAGGGCGGTGTCATCGCCCTGCAGCTCGGACTGCGCTCCGGGCGCTTCGCCGGCATCATGGCCCTGTCGACCTACGTGCATGACTCCGAACATCTCGCGGATGAAGTCAGTTTCACCAGCATCGACACCCCGATATTCATGGCACACGGTCTGGCTGACCCGATGATCCCCATTGCCCGTGCGGTCGCCTCGCGCATCGCCCTCGAGAAACTCAACTACCAGGTCGAATGGCACGAATACGGCATGGGTCACCAGGTCTGCCCGGAAGAACTGGCCGACATCTCGAGCTGGCTGAACCGGATCTACGCGACCTGAGCCCCAGCTGTCCGGCCCGGCGTCCCGCGCTCGGCGTCTCGCGCACAGCACGTCGGCGCACAGCCGCCCCTGCCGGTATTTGTGACCCGCATCACGAATCGAATACCCCGCACCGGGTGCCCCCCCCGAAACCGGCCACGACGCGCTAGACTTGGTCCCACTCCGGCGTGAGGGATGCACGGGAAGGAACACGGGCACCCCGCTGCAGGCCACCCGCCCGGGATGGCGGGCAATTGCGCCAGGTGCGCTGACTTAAAGAAAGGCTAGAAGAAGACACTGTGAGCCAGGATGAGCTGACAATGGAGGCGAGCCTCCCGGAGAATCCCGATCTTGCATGGGATCTCGATGATTTCAACGATCGACAGCGGGCGATGGACTTTGTCATGCAGTTCGAATCGACCCTGTGTGTCTATTCCCCTTCGGTTGCCCAGCTCTACACCACTTACAACATGTTTTTCCCCCAGGAATGGGAGCGCAAGCTGGTCATCCTGCCGGACCCATCCGCCTATCACGACACCTTCTTCCATATCGATCCGAGAGCCGTGGCTGCCACCGGCCTCTACATCATCCCGGGAGAAATGATCGACAGGGACGGCCTCTATCTCTCCAACGTGCAGGAAGATCGCACACTCGGCAGGCGCCAGATTCCTTTCGAAGCGGGTATGCGTGCGCTCATGAAAAAGCGCCCGGAAGACGATCCTTTTCTGCCTGTGCTCGCGAAAGGCGATCTGCGGGGATTCCAGCGATCCTGGCCGGTCATGCACCTGCACCGGATCCGCCCGAAAGTACTCGCCGAGATTTCCGAGCTCGACCGGGCTCAGCTTGGCAACGTGATTATGGAAAAGTTAGAGTCACTGTTCATCGAGCTCAAGAAAACCAGCTTTGCCTGATCACCCGGAGCGTCAGCCGCCCGCGAACGTCTTCCAGCGTCTGCTGCTCAGCTGCATTGTTGCGGTACTGGTTTTCTGCGCATGGAGCGGGGTTCTGGAGACTTCCGCCGATTCCCGTCTCGAATCCACCCTGCAGCGGGCTCTGGTCACCGCCGCCATCGCGCGGGGCCTCAATGGTGTGATCTCGGTGGCCCAGGGTACAGAAATCGCCATTCAGCCGGTAGGTGTGGGGGTGACACTGACTGCCGGGGAAATTCTCGATCCGCTCAATGATCTGGTGGAACGCTTCTCCTGGCTGGCACTGGTCGCCGCCGCTTCCCTCGGCACTCAGCTGCTGCTCACCGAGATATTTTCCGAACCGGTCATCAGCGGCATATTCACCGTCAGCGCCCTGCTCGCCCTTGCACTGATCTGGTCGCCGGGGCTCAGTGCGCGTCACAGCTGGCTGCTGCGCACTGTGGTACTCGTCATCTTCGTCCGCTTCCTGTTCACCACCGTGGGACTGGTCACCGGCTGGGTCGACGCCTGGGTGCTCGCCGAACGCCAGCAGGTGGCGATCAGCGGACTGACCACGGCCCAGGAAGACATCGAGGCACTGGCGGCCCAGGGATCCACCACCCCGGCGGACCCGGCGCTCCCGGCGCCGGGTATCCGTGAACGTTTCGAATCCTTTCTCGACAGCTCCCGGCAACTTCTCGACATCGAAGCCCAGCTGCAGAAGCTGCAGACCCGGGTGGAATCCTCGATCGATCAGCTCATGGACCTGATCGTACTGTTTCTGGTGCAGACACTGCTGCTGCCGCTGGCCACCCTGTGGCTGTCCCTCGCCGCTTTCCGCAGTCTCTGGCAGTGGGCGTCGCGCAGCGGCTGAAGCAGACCCGAACCCGCACAACCGAGGATTCTCAGGCATTTGCGGCGGTCGGCCGACCCATGCCAGGACAACTGATTCCCTCCGAAACCGGACTATTGCTAGGCGCGGGAACCATAATTCTCTAGAATCCCGCGCCGTCAATACGCGCAAGGCGCAACGGGCACCCACTTAAGGTTTCGGAAACAGCAGACTCATGGCGACGGTTTTCATCGACGGACAGGCAGGCACAACCGGGCTGGAGATTGCCCAGCGTCTGCGTGCGCGCAGCGATGTGACCCTGCTGGAAATCGAAGAGGCGCGCCGGAAGGACACTGAAGCACGCAGAGAGCTGATCGCCAGTGCGGACGTCACTGTGCTGTGTCTGCCCGACGATGCCTCCCGTCAGGCGGTAGAGCTGGCTGCGGGCAAGGGCCGGATTCTCGATGCCAGCACCGCCTACCGGGTAGACCCTGAATGGGCATACGGCGCTCCGGAAATGACGCCCGGTCAGCGTGCAGCGATCGCGCGTGCGCGGCTGGTTGCCAATCCCGGCTGTTATCCCCAGGGGTTCATCTTCCTCATCCGCCCGCTCATCGAAAGCGGCCTGCTGGCAGCCACGGTGCCATTGAGCGTGTTCGGCCTTTCCGGCTACTCCGGAGGTGGTCGCAGCATGATCGAAAAACATCAGGCATTCAGTGCGCAGGAAGCGGATCGCTGGAACACCAGACTGTACGGACTGAACCTCAGACACAAACACGTTCCGGAAATGCACACCTATTCCACCACCCGGGCAGCTCCGCTGTTTCGACCCAGCGTAGGCAACTATTACCGGGGCATGCTCATCGAAGTGCCGCTGTTTTCCGGTCAGTTGCGCAAAGGCACCGGCATCCCGGAAGTCCACAGCATCCTCTCCGAGCGCTACGCGAACGAGGCCTTCATCGATGTCCTGCCGGCCAATCCGGTGGACGTACTCAATGATGGCTTCCTGGATCCCACTTTCTGTAACAACACCAACAACGTGCAGCTGATGGTGTTCGGCAATGATGACCAGATGCTGCTGGTGGCACGCTACGACAACCTGGGCAAGGGTGCGGCCGGTGCGGCCATTCAGAATCTCAATCTGATGCTGGGTGTGGACGAACAGCTGGGACTGGTGTTGTGACCCGACTGGCGGACATGTCCCTCGAGGAACTGCGTGCGCTGGAGCGTGAGCTCGAACGGGAATTCTCCCTGCAGCAGGGCAACCGCCTGTCGCTGGATCTCACCCGCGGCAAACCGGCGCCCGATCAGCTTGAACTGTCGGCGGGGCTGGAGACCGCGATCAACGGCAACTACAAGGCATCGGACGGCACCGACACCCGCAACTACGGTGGTCTGCGCGGTATTCCTGAGGCCCGCAGCCTGGGGGCGGAAATTCTCGATGTGAGCGCTGAGCAGGTCATCTGCTGGGGCAACTCGAGCCTTGGCCTCATGTATCTGTGCGCCGAACTCGCCATGAACTCCGGGCTGTGGGGCGACGAGCGCCGCTGGCGCAATCATCCAGCCCCGAAAATCCTTACACCGGTGCCGGGATACGATCGACATTTCACTTTGAGCGCAAACCTCGGACTGGAAATGGTCAATGTGCCCATGGACGATGCAGGTCCCGACATGGCCAGCATCGAAGCACTGGTGCGGGACGATGCGTCCATCAAGGGCATCTGGTGTGTGCCCAAATTCTCAAATCCCACCGGCTGCAGCTACAGTGACGAAAGAGTGACCGCTCTGGCCCGGCTGCCGTCGCTTGCAGCGGCGGACGATTTTGTCGTGTTCTGGGACAACGCCTACGCCGTCCACGACTTCGAATTTCCCAGGGCGCCGCTTGCTGCCATCGGGGCGCTGGCCGAAAAAGCCGGCACCAGCGATCATGTGCTCCAGTTCGCTTCGACTTCGAAGATTACCCTGGCCAGCGGTGGTATTGCTTTCCTGGCGGGATCCGAGCCCGTGTTGCGGGTCATTGAGCAACGGCTCAATGTCAGCAGTGTCGGACCGGACAAGGTCAATCAGCTGCGCCACGCCCGTTTTCTCCACCAGCGTCTCGAAGCCCACATGGCCGAACACGCGCGACTGCTGAAACCGAAATTCGACCTGGTGCAGCGCGTACTGACCGAGGAACTGGCCGAACTGGATATCGCCACATGGACAGTACCCGGAGGCGGGTACTTCGTCTCACTGGATACCAGGCCCGGCCTGGCAAAAAAGGTTGGCGAACTGGCGAAGTCGACAGGCCTGTCACTGACACCGGCCGGTGCGACCTATCCGCACGGGCGTGATCCGAACGACAGCAATCTGCGCATCGCACCGTCGTTTGCGACGCTTCCTGATCTCATGACGGCAATGGAGGTGTTCGTTCTGTGTCTGAAACTTGCCTCTGCGCGGGCCGAGATCGCAACAAAAAGCACCCACAGGAGTAGCACTTGAGCGATTGGAAGCCGGAGGATTTTGCAGTGCCCGAGGATCCTGACAGGGACAGATTTCATGATTTCTGTCTGCCGGATCCGCTGCTCCACGCCATCGCCGATCTGAATTTCGAATACTGCACACCGATTCAGAGTGCCGTCCTGCCTGCCAGCCTCGCCGATTACGACGTCACCGGCCAGGCCCAGACCGGCACCGGCAAGACGGCCGCCTTCCTGATAACCATCCTCACCCGTCTGTGGGAAGAACCGGATCTGACCCCGCGACCGCCAGGCACACCCAGGGCTCTGGTGCTGGCCCCCACCCGGGAGCTTGCCATGCAGATCGAAAGCGACGCCCTCGATCTCGCCAAATACATGAATATCGGTGTGCAGTGCGTGGTCGGTGGTATCGATTTCCAGAAGCAGCTGGACCGGCTGCAGAATGAAACCGTGCATCTGCTCGCCGCCACACCCGGACGCCTTCTCGATTTCATCAATCGCCGCAAGATAAATCTCCGACAGACAGACATGCTGGTGATCGACGAAGCCGACCGCATGCTGGATATGGGTTTCATTCCGGACGTGCGACGCATCGTCTACCAGACCCCGCACAAACGTTCGCGCCAGACTCTGTTCTTCAGCGCCACCTTCAACGACGCTGTAATGCGACTCGCCAATTCCTGGACACTCGATCCCGAGCATGTGGTCATCGAGCCGGAACAGGTCGCGACAGAAACCGTGACTCAGTATTTCTGGCTGGTCAGCGCAGATCGTAAAGCCCGGCTGCTGGCAGATTTTCTCGAGCGCGCAGAACCCGCCCGCGCACTGATCTTCACCAACCGTCGGGATCAGACCCACCAGCTGCAGAAATTCCTTTCCAGTCGCAACATCCGCTGTGAATCACTGGCGGGCGATGTGCCGCAGCGCAAGCGCATGTCCACGCTGGAGCGCTTCAAGAACGGCGACATCCCCTATGTGGTAGCCACGGACGTTGCCGGTCGCGGGATCCATGTGGATGGTGTGAGCCATGTCGTGAATTTCGACCTTCCGGAGGACCCGGAAGACTATGTGCACCGAATCGGTCGTACCGGACGGGCAGGCGCAGAGGGAGTGAGTATCAGCTTCGTCTCTGAAGACGATGCCTTCAACCTCCCGGCCATCGAGACCTATCTGGGTAACAGCGTGGTCTGCACCCAACCCGATATTCCCGGCGCAGCAACACCCACTGCTGTGAGTGAGTCGACTCCTTCCTGAGGAGACTCTTATCAGATACCGGGGCTTCCGAGTTTTCCTCCGCCGGCTGATGTCTCAGCTGCTTGCGGCGGCGTGCACGCCGTATTCGGCAAACCCATCGAGCCCGAACTGCTGCTCGCCAAAATGGCCGGACTCCTGAAGAATGGCGCTACTCAGTGATCATCGCGAATGAGGCCCCAATGCCCACCCCGGAATTGCAGGCGGAAATCACCTCTGTCGGACTGATTCAGCTCTGTGCGGGTGAGGACGTCGGCAGCAATCTGGCAACAGCCAGCCACCTGATAAGCCAGGCGGTCAGCGAAGGGGCGTCGGTGGTGCTGCTGCCGGAAGCCTTCGCCTACATCGGTCGTGATGCCGGCAAGCGCGAAATCCTCGAGCCTCTGCCGGCGGATTCCGCAACCCCTGCACCGGCACCTACACCCATTCTGGATCTGTGCCGGGGTCTGGCCCGGGAACATGGCATCGACCTGATCCTCGGCGGACATCACGAGTCGAGTGCAGACCCGGCACGCAGCTTCAACACCTGCGTACACATCGCCCCGGATGGCCATCTCGCCGCCCGCTATCGGAAAATCCACCTCTTCGATGTGAATCTGGCGGACGGTACCCAGCTGCATGAATCCGCCCGCACCCTGCCCGGTGACCGCGCGGTGACCACCCGGCTGCCCTTCGGTATTCTCGGCCTGACCATCTGCTATGACGTCCGCTTTCCCTACCTCTATCAGCGACTGGTGGATCAGGGTGCCATCGCACTGTCCGTGCCTTCCGCGTTCACTGCAACGACCGGCGCCGCCCACTGGCACACGCTGCTGCGTGCCCGGGCAATCGAATGCCAGAGCTACGTGCTGGCACCCGCACAGCACGGTGCACACAATCCGAAGCGACGATCTTACGGGCACTCGATCATCATCGATCCCTGGGGAGAAACCCTGGCCGAACTGGTACAGGGGGATGGTGTGGTCGTCGCTGCCATAGATCCGGCCCGGGTTGCCCAGGTGCGTGCCGAGCTGCCAAGCCTCACTCACCGCCGGACGATGGAATGAGCTCCTCGGCACGCGCCATTGTTGTCTTCGCAGCGCTGATCATCATCGCTGCCGGAATCCGCGCGGCCGATGATCTGATGGTGCCCTTCCTGCTGGCCGTGTTCATCGCCACCATTGCGGCACCGCCGGTGTTCTGGCTCGAAGCCCGTAAGGTACCGGCCGCACTGGCTATTTCCGGCGTGATGATCGCCATCATCGGTATGCTGATCGGCATCGCCGCACTGATAGCCCAGTCCGGTGCCGCCTTCTCTGCCAGGCTGCCCTTCTATCAGGAGCGGGTGTCGGACATGGTGAAAGAGCTGATTACCTGGCTGGCGCAGTTCGGCCTGGAGCTCAATGCCGATCTCGCACTGTCCTATTTCAATCCGGGTACCGCACTGGTCCTTGCAGGCAACCTGCTGAAAGGGCTCGGCGGCGTGCTGGGTGACGGGTTTTTCATTCTGCTGATGGTGATCTTCATCCTGGCTGAAGCCTCCAGCATCCCGGCCAAACTCCGGGACGTGCTCAAGCACCCGGATCGGGACATGCCTTATTTCACCCGCTTCGCCCGGAACATGAACCGCTACATCGGCATCAAGACCAGTGTCAGTCTCGCAACAGGGGGCATCGTCAGCCTGGTACTGATGGTGATCGGCGTCGACTTTCCCGTGCTCTGGGGCCTGCTCGCGCTGCTGCTCAACTTCGTACCCAACATCGGCTCGATCATCGCCGCCGTACCGGCCGTTCTGCTCGCTCTGATTCAGCTCGGACCAGGGCCTGCGCTCGCCGCCGCCATCTGCTATGTGGCGGTGAATATCGTGATGGGCAACGTGGTGGAGCCGCGCTTCATGGGACGCGGACTCGGGCTTTCCACCCTGGTGGTGTTCCTGTCCCTGGTCGTCTGGGGCTGGCTGCTCGGGCCGGTGGGCATGTTCCTGTCGGTGCCCCTGACCATGACGGCGAAAATCGCCCTGGAAGCCAATCCGGGTACGACCTGGATCGCCCACCTGCTGGGGCCCGCGCACGCGCTTGCCGCGCCTGCACCGGTCGAACAGTCAGCCGCTGAGACATCGTCCGGTGACGCAGCATCGGATGACAAGCCTGTGAACAAGGAATGAACTCGAATCCATGAGCTACGAACGGGACAACATCCGCAAGCTCGCCGCCTACCAGTGGGGCGAGCAGCCTGAATCCGATACGGTGCTGAAGCTCAACACCAACGAAAACCCCTACCCGCCGAGCCCGGCGGTACAAAAGGCGCTTGCCGCATTCAATACGGACCACCTGCGCCGCTACCCCCAGCCCACCGCAGACGGGCTGCGCCGCCGCCTCGCAGATCTGCATGAAACCGACATCGACCATATCGTCGTCACCCACGGCGGAGACGAGGCTCTGCGTCTTTCGCTCACCACTTTCGTCGAACCCGGTCAGGTCTTCGGAATGCTCGAGCCGAGCTACTCACTCTACGAAGTCCTCGCCGCGGTACAGGATGCCAGGACCCTCAGAATTCCCCTCGATGACTCCTGGGACATGCCGCGGGATCTCGCCCAGCAGCTCAATGAAGCGGGCACCAGCCTCGCCTGTATCGTAAATCCCCACGCCCCTTCCGGCACTCTCACCGACGTTGAGCGGATCAGTCGCCTGGCCAATGACTTCAGAGGCGTGCTGCTTGTGGACGAAGCCTACGCGGACTTCGTCGACCCGGCTCTGCGTTACGATCTGGCCCGTCTGGTGGGCGCATTCGATAACCTGCTCATCCTCCGAACCTTCAGCAAGGGCTACGGACTCGCTGGCCTCCGACTCGGCTACCTGCTCGGTTCTCCCGGGCTGATCGCACCGATCCTCCACAAGACCCGGGACAGCTACAACATAGATCAGATCAGCCAGGTACTGGGCGAGGCCGCCATCGAAGACCAGACCTACGCCCGGGAAACCTGGCGCAATGTCCGCCAGGCCCGGCGCCAGCTGCGGGAAGCGCTGCTGGCCGCGGGCTTCAAAGTCACCCTGTCCCAGACCAATTTCCTGCTTGCCGAAGTACCGCTGGAGTTTCCGCTGTCCGCCTTCGACATCTACAGCGCGTTGAAAGCACAGGGTATCCTCGTGCGTCACTTCAACACACCACTGCTCGAAGACAAGCTGCGCATCACCGTGGGTACGGAAGCTCAGAATGCGCAGCTCATGGCAACTCTGAACAACCTTCTGGACGCAGCGATGGTACAGCAGCGATGAGCGCCTCGATCCGCCGGCTGACCGCCGCCGATGTGGGACATACGCCGGCATACCTCAGGGTTCATCAGTTCAACGACAATGCTCAGCGTCTGACCCGCACCCTGACAGACGCTCTCGATCTGCAGCGCATCGGTCTGCATCTGGTCAGGCTGGAAGGCGGACGTGATTCGACCCAGTTTCACTACCACGACACAGACGAAGAGTTCGTGTACATCCTTGCCGGCAGAGGGATTGCGCAGCTGGGCGAGCAAAGCATTGAAGTGCATGCTGGAGACTTCATGGGATTCCCTGCGCCATCCTGCGGCCATTCTCTGCACAACCCCGACGCTGAGGATCTCGTCTATCTGATGGGTGGCGAGCGCAACCCGGCGGACGTCGTGCACTATCCCCGGATCCGCCGCACCATGATCAAATCTCACGGCCGGCGCAGCTGGGTGGACTGGGACAATCTCCACGACCTGCCGGGCTGATCCACAACGACGGAGGCAAGATGAGTGATTCCTCGCCACCACCCGCAGACGCACACTGGATCGTCGGGGGCCTGATTTTTCCGGGCTTCGAGCTTCTGGATCTGTATGGCCCCCTGGAAATGTTCGGCGCCTCATCGAAGCACTTCACTCTGGTCACCATTGCCGAGACGGCAGAGCCAGTGCCGAGCGCTCAGGGTCCCAGTTCGACCGTGCAGCGGACGTTCGCCGAGTGCGGGGACGTCGACATCCTGCTGGTACCTGGCGGGATCGGTACCCGGAAGGAGGCTGCCAATCCGGCGCTGCTGACCTTTCTGCGGAACGTTTATCCCCAGCTCGACCTGCTCGCCTCGGTGTGTACCGGTGCCGGACTGCTCGCAGCAGCCGGCCTGCTCGAAGGCAGGCGGGCCACCACCAACAAACTGAGTTTCGCCTGGCCCCGCAGCAGGGGTCCGAACACGGTCTGGGTTCCGGAAGCCCGCTGGGTCGAAGATGGCAATGTGTTCACCTCTGCCGGGGTTGCTGCCGGTATGGACATGTCCCTGGCGCTCATCGCACGACTGCTCGGAGAAGCTGCCGCTGAGGAGGTTGCCCGCTACACCGAGTACGAATGGCACCGCGACGCAGACCGGGACCCGTTCGCCCGGCGTGCGGGACTGCTCTGAATCGGCTGACTGACGCCACGCATCATGTTCCCGCTCAATGATGAAAATCCACGTCTGCACGCACCCGTCGCCACGGTAGTCCTCATCGTCCTCAATCTCCTCGTGTGGCTGCTTGTTCAGGGTCTCGGAGCGGCAGAACCTCTGGCGAAATCCCTGTGCCTGTATGGTCTCGTACCCGGCGACCTGCTCGGAAATCTTGCCCCGGGGACCGTGCAGCCACTGGGCGGCAACCTGGTCTGCCAGTTCGATGGCGCGCCGAATCCGGCCTCTCTGATCACTTCCATGTTCCTGCACGGCGGCTGGTTCCACATCATCGGCAATCTGTGGTTTCTCTGGGTGTTCGGCGACAACGTCGAAGACGTGATGGGACCGCTGCGCTTCGTCACCTTCTATCTGCTGTGCGGACTGGCGGCTGCCGCTGCACAGATCTTCAGCGACCCCGACAGCACCCTGCCCATGGTTGGCGCGTCCGGTGCCATCGGCGGTGTCATGGGTGCCTACGCGCTGCTGTATCCCCGGGCCCGGGTGAACACGCTGATCTTTCTCGGCTTCTACATCACCACCATCGGTGTACCGGCAGTGGTGATGCTCGGCTACTGGTTTGTGCTGCAGCTGCTGCAGGGGTTGCCCGCGCTCGGGTCGACAGAAGGCGGGGTCGCATTCTGGGCACACATCGGCGGGTTTCTGGCGGGGGTGATACTGGTCCGTGTCTTCGCCCGAAGCGACTACCTTGCCGCCCACGGACGCAGCTTCCGGCGCATCCGGCGTTCACGCAACAGCCGCTGGTTCTGAACCGCAGCGGGCCGATCCAGCCCGCCCGCCTGGAGCAGGGCATTGAGCGTCCCGGCAGTACTTCGACACACTATGGCAGTGCAGCATGGCAGTGCAGCCTGCGTTGCTAATCCCGGGCGCATGGGCGAATCTTGTGTCATGAATCACCTGCCAGCTTCATCTGACCTGCAAGTAAGGAGCCCTCGATGACCCGACTGCCCGCCATCAGCCTCGCCGCCGTACCCGGCCGACGAGCCGCCATTCTGGATACCGCCCGGGAGATCGAGCGCCGGGGGTTTCCCGGTATTTTCTGCCCGAGTCTGTCGGACAATCTTGCGCTGTGCGAAGCCATCGCCCTGGTAACCGAGCAGGTCGAGATCGGCACCAGCATCACGCCCATCTACACCCGCAACGTGAATGACTTCGCCCAGACCGTGGGTTTCATCCACGAGGTATCGAAGGGGCGTTTCCGCTTCGGTATTGGAGTGAGCCACGAGCCGGCGATGCGACGCCTGGGCGTCACCCAGGGCAAGCCCCTGGCCGACATGCGCAGATTTGTCGAAGAGCTGCGGGCGGTGCCCCGGGCCGGCGACATGCCACCGCTGGTGCTGGCGACACTGCGCGACAGAATGATTTCGCTGGCGGAAGAAATCGGCCAGGGTATGGTCTTTGCCAATGGGGCCCGCTCCCATATGAGCCATTCCCTCGGCGTACTCAGCGACAGGAGTCGCAGCGATCCGGCTTTTTTCATCGGCAACATGATCCCGACCTGTATTTCCGACGACGAGGAGGCCGCCAAGGCGGTAAACCGCCGCACCCTGACCGGCTATGCGGCACTGCCCAATTACCGCAACTACTGGAAGCAGGCGGGCTATGAAGAGGAGATGGCCGGTGTCGAGGCGGCACTGGCAGAGGGCAACATGGCCGGGGTGAGTGCCAGCCTGTCGGACCGCTGGCTGGCAGATACCACCCTCTTCGGCACCGCCAGCAAGGTACGGGAGGGTCTGGAAGCCTGGTTCGATGCCGGAATCAGGACACCCATCGTCGTGCCCTCGTCTGCCAGGGGGAATCAGATGAGTGCGTTGCAGGAATTTTTCGATATCTGGGACTGATTGGCAAAATCATCCCAATACAACGCCGGTTTATAGCGAAAAGGAGATAAAAGCCGCCGGAAAACACTATAACATCCACCTCGTGAATCAGTCTGACGAGGAGCAGACCATGATCGAGACACTGTTTCGGCAGCATCTGCACGACATCGACGAGTCCTACACTCAGCATGCCGGTCACGCCTTCCATATCGGCCTGCGCCTGATCGGATCGGGGATTGCCTGTCTGGTGCACGGCCTGCTGCCCGGGCTGTTCATGAAAACCGCGAGCAACACCCTGGCGGACATCGGTCAGCTCATGGTGCGCCGCCGCGAGCTGGCTCAGTCGGCAGCCAGCGACCGGTTGGGTTCCGCATCGATCATGGAAAATCCCGCGAACTGATATTGCGGCAGGCCGTCGGTGCTGGTGAAGGTTCCCGCACCGGCGGCAATCCCATCGAAGCCCCGCGACATTCGCAGCGGCTGCTCAGCGCCCGCATTTCCCGCGGCACACACTCGTGTAGAATGCGCGGCGGGGGTACGCAAAATTGAATCCGAATCTATCGCGTCGACGCTTCATCAAAGGTGTCATTGCATCCAGTGCCGCTGCCGCAAGCAGTTCTGCCTGGTATTCCGCTTCCGCGGCCTCGTCGGATGCGCATCCGGCCGGGACTGTGGAGCGGCTCCTAACACTGAATATCAACGGCCGCAGGCGTCCGGTGGATGTCCTGCCCCAGGAGACCCTTGCGCACACCCTGCGCTACAAGCTGGGTCTCACCGGTACCAAGCTCGGCTGTAACCGCGGCGAATGCGGTGCCTGTACCGTGCTGGTGGACGATGTTTCCCACTATGCCTGCTCCATGCTCACCCACAGCGTGCGCGGGCGCGCGGTGCTGACCGTGGAAGGTCTGCAGAGTGCGAGCGGCGCACTGCATCCGGTACAGCAGGCGTTCATCGATGAACTCGCGCCACAGTGCGGCTACTGCACGCCGGGCCAGATCATGGCCACAGTGGCACTCCTGAAAGACAACCCGCACCCGAGCCGCGAGGAAGCTCGCCAGGCGCTGTCCGGCAATCTGTGCCGCTGCGGTGCCTACGAACATTACCTCAACGCCGCAATGCGGGCCGCTGGTAACTCAGGCACCGCCTGAGACAAGGGACGAAAACAAGGACCGCCGCCATGAGCTATACCCACATCGGCAAGGATTTCGTGCCACCCGACATCTTCGGCAAGGTGACCGGCAAAGCGCGCTACGCCGAAGACTACAGCGTCGACGGCATGGTCTACGCACGCATGTATACGAGCCCCATGCCCCATGCACGGGTCAGACACATCGACGCGAGCCGGGCGCTGGCGCTGAAAGGGGTGATCGGCATCCTTACCGCTGACGATGTACCGGCGACCGAAGCACCGACCCCGGCTGTTCTCACCAACGAGCCCGTTTATATCGGTGATCCGATTCTCGCAGTCGCCGCCGTCGATGAAAAAACCGCAGAAAATGCCCTGGCCCTGATCCGTGTCGACCTCGAACCCCTGCCCTTCGTCGTCGACCCCCTCGACAGTCTCAAGCCCGGCGGCAGCAACGCCCGGGAGCAGGGCAACGTCTATCCCGGTGAGATTCAGGAACTGCGCTGGACGGGGGAAGACGTCGACAGATTTGTTACCGGCAGGGAGCCTACCGGCGCAGCACCTACTGAATGGAGCTATGGCGATCTGGAAGCCGGTTTCGACAACGCCGCCGTGATTGTTGAGGAGTCCTTCGTGACCACGGGCTACGCCCACATGTCGATGGAACCCCGCTCGGTGTTGAGCTACTGGCAGAATGGTAAATGCCACGTCTACGGGTCCACCCAGTCCCAGAGTTTTGTGGTGCCCTTTCTGGCACGCATGCTGGGCATCGACGCCGCCGATCTGGTCTATGTCGCCGAACACTGCGGAGGCGGCTTTGGCTCGAAGATCGCCGCCTACCCGACACTGGCCCTGCCCGGTTACTTTTCGAAGAAACTGGGCCGTCCGGTCATGCTGCGCATTACCCGGGAGGAGGAGTACTACATCGGCTCCGCCCGGGTCGGCTTCCAGGGCTGGGTGAAGGCGGGCTTCAACGCTGATGGCCGGGTGACCGCCGTCGATCTGTACATCGTCGAAGACCTGGGACCCAACCGCACCGGTGGTGATGCCTCGTCCGCCGGTGGCGCCGTCTCGATCCTCTATCAGCCGGCCGCCATGCGCCTGCGTGACGTACCCGTGTTCACCAACACCACCCCCCGTGGCGCGCAACGCGGTCCGGGGCAGAATCAGATTGCCGCCGTTTTTGAGCCCATCATGGACAAGGCGGCCAGAGAACTCGGCATCGATCCGGTGGACATCCGCCGCCGCAATGCGCCCGACTCCAACGCGACCATCGATGCGAAACAGGGTCCGATCACCAGCGCCTACATGGATGACGCGCTGGTCATGGGCGCCGAGCTTTTCAACTGGACCGAGCGCAGGGCGCGCAGTGGACAGCGCAAAGGCAGCAAGGTCACCGGCATCGGCGTCGGCCAGGGCTATCACTCCGCAGGCGCCAATGGTTTCGACGGTCTGGTGCGTATTACACCGGACGGTCGCATCCATCTGCACAGCGGAGTCGGCAATCTGGGTACCTATTCATACGTTTCCACCACCCGCACGGCGGCGGAGGTGCTGCGCTGCAACTGGGACAACTGCATCGTGCATCACGGCAACTCGGCCCTGCACCTGCCATGGAGCAGTTACCAGGCAGGCAGCAACACCAGTTTCACCCATTCCCGGGCGAACTGGGTGGCAGCCATGGATGCTGTACACAAGATGCTGGAGATCGCTGCAGCCACGCTGGGCGGCAAAGCGGAGGATTACGACTACGCCGACGAGCGGGTCTTCAACAAGTCAGCTCCCACACGGGGCATGACTTACGGGGAAATTGCCGCCAGGGCAATCGAACTCGGTGGAGCCTACAGCGGCCAGAGCTACCCCGAAGACATTCACGAAGTGACTCAACGCGCGGTGCAGGGTATCGCCGGTACCGGGCTCGTGGGCGTTGCCAAAGACAACCTGCCCGTGCGCGGCACGGTACCGGGGCTGGCGGTAGCCTACGTCGAGATCGAGGTGGATCTGGAAACCGGCAAGCATGAAATCATCGACTATGTTGCAGTAGCCGAGTGCGGCACCGTGGTCCATCCGCTCGGGCTTTCCGGTCAGATGAACGGCGGAGCGGTGTGGGGATTCGGCATGGCGTCTCTCGAACGCCACGTCTACGACCCCCAGAACGGACTGCCTGCAAACGTCGGCTTCTATCAGTGCAAACCACCCACCTATCTGGACGTGCCCGTCTCCACCCGCTGGACGGCAGTGGACAGGCCGGATCCGGACAATCCGATGGGCATCCGCGGGATCGGCGAACCAGCCATGGGCTGTGCGACCGCGGCGTTCATGTGCGCGCTTTCCGATGCCCTGGGTGGTCATCTTTTCAACCGCACACCCGTAACGCCGGATGTGATTCTCAATCACGTTGCCGGCATCTCCGAATCATCCGGCCCCATGGCCACCAACTCATTCTGAGGCAGTCATGACCGCATACGACGTGATGCCCGATATCGAACTGTTCCAGCCGGTGACGGTGGAGGACGCCGCAACGCTGGCCGCAAGACTCGGCGCAGACGGCTGGCTGCTGGCTGGCGGACAGGACACCTACGGCTGGCTGAAAGACCGTGCCAGGCACCCGCGAGCGATGATCGACCTTGCTGCCGTGACAGAGCTGCAGGGTGTGCGCGAACTCGGCAATGGCCTGAGTATCGGTGCCATGACCAGTCTCACCGAACTCATCCGCAATCCGCTGGTGAAAGCCCGCTTCGATCTGCTGGTTCAGGCTGCAGGCCGTGTCGCCAGCCCCCAGATCCGCAACCAGGGCACCCTCGGCGGCAACCTCGCCCAGGACACCCGGTGCTGGTACTACCGCCGCGGTCTTTCCTGTTACCGGGCAGGCGGCAATATCTGCTACGCCGACGGTCCAAAGTCGATGAACCGGGAACACGCCGTGTTCGGGGCCAGCCGCTGTGTTGCGGTGACGCCGTCGGATACCGCGGTGGCGCTGATGGCGCTGGATGCTGTCATGGTCATTCAGAACAGCAGGGGGGTGCGTCGTGTCAATGTGACGGATTTCTTCGTCGGCCCGGCGGTGAACATCAGACACATGACCGTCCTGCGGCCGGGCGACGTACTCACCGCGATCGAAATTCCTGATACCTTCGCCGGTGCGGACTTTTATTTTGAAAAAGTTGCCGATCGCAACGTCTGGGATTTCGCCCTGGTCAGTGTCGCCGCCGCTTACCGGATGAAGGGCGGTCTGATAGACGATGCCAGGCTGGTGCTCGGCGCGGTGGAATGTGTACCCCGGCGCCTGCGCGACATCGAACGCGCCGCCATCGGTAAGGCCCGCAGCGAAGAGACCGCGGGCAGCCTCGCCGGATTCGCTTCGCGTGGCGCGCGACCACTGAATCACAATCATTTCAAACTGCCTCTCATGGAAAACCTGGTGGCCCGGGCACTGCGGAGCTGAGTTCATGGATATCGTGCGCTTTAAAGAAGACGTGTGGGGCCGCGAGGTGCTGCTCGGCGTGTCCTGGGATCTGCTCTGGGTCGTGGTCGCCCTGGCATTTGCCGCGATCGTGATTCACCTGCTGGTCATGATGTTCATCAGATCTGAAGCCCGCCCTTCCGCCGCTGGCCGCAAGCTGCTGCGCCATGCCGCGATAGACCGCGCCTTTCACTGGGTCATGGCACTGAGCGTGTTTGTACTGCTGGCGACCGGTGTGCTGCCGATCATTGGTGTCGATTTTGACTGGCTGACCATTCACTGGGTCTCCGGACTGGTGCTGACGGCTGCCGTTGCGCTGCACGTCGTGCGTTCGATCTTCTGGCAGCGTCCTGCGGATATGTGGGTCGGAGTGAAAGATCTGCAGGAGCCCTTCGACAGCGCGATCAAGCCCGGTAAATATTCGTTTGCCCAGAAGGGCATGCACCACGTGATGTCCCTGCTGGTGCTCGCGGTGATCGTCACTGGAATCGCGCTGCTGTGGGTGATCGATACACCCTGGTGGGAGCGCTCCAACGCGCTCGAAGAGTCGACCCTCGGCTGGATGTTCGTGTTACACGGACTGTCCACCCTGGGTCTGATCGGCTTCACAGCACTGCACGTCTACTTCGCCGTACGGCCGGAGAAGCGCTTCTACACCCGCTCGATGATCAGCGGTTGGATATCGGAAGACGAATTCAAGGCAAATCACGACACCGCCAGGTGGGTGCCGAAAGAGTCTGCCTGAGTCCGACCCGAGCCGCCCGCGCCTGGACAAACTGATGGATACACAGATTGAAGCGGTGGAAATCGCTTACGAATTTCTGCTGGCATATGCGGCCCAGGGGCGTGAAGACGACGCTACCGGTCCGGGTCGAAAATCCCGTGAGGTCGTTGGCGAACTCGATGCCGCCCTTGCGGCGATCGCAACGCAACTGGACGACACCATCTCCTTCAGTTCCGTCATCGCCGCCGACATCGACAAGACCCGCCGCGCCCTTGCACTGGTTGCCGCCCAGCCCCGCATCAGCAGCGAACTGATCGACAACCTCAATGCTTCCATGCATCTGCGCGCGGTGCTCACCGATCTCTTTCTGCTCAGCGAAGCCCGCAGAATCACCGCGCATCCGTGAAGATCTGGCTGCACCGCCATGCCAAATCCTCCTGGGGGAATCCCGGTCAGCGGGATTTCGACAGGCCGCTGAACAAGCGCGGCAGCCGGGACGCCATCGAGATGGGCCGCTGGCTCGCAGCCCAGAGCGATCGAGCAACCTGGCTGTGGACGAGTGATGCCGCCCGGGCACTGGCCACAGCCAGAGTCGTGCAGGCCGCCTTCGACATCGACGACGATCACACGGTTGCCGTGCACGAACTTTATCTCGCGCCACCAGAGGTACTGCTGGCGGTGCTCAGACGCACGCCCGCCGAAGTAGAAAGCGTGGCCCTGGTGGCGCACAATCCCGGGATCACCGAGACCTTGAATCTGCTTGCCGGAGTTGCAGTCACCGCGAATCTGCCCACCTTCGGCACAGCGCGGCTCGATTTCGATGGCGACTGGGCACACCTGGGTTTCGGGCGCTGCGACATCGATCTGGTGACCGCACCCAAGCTGCTGGACTCACGCCCGGAGACTGGGTATATCTAGTCGCGTCGTGTCATTCACTCCGAAATAGGATCGCCCATGGGATTTTTCAGCTTCATCGTTCTGCTCGGCATCGCCTACCTGTTGTGGCGGGTGAGCGACCAGATGCCGGACCTGATCTTCCGTTTGAGCGAAATTCAGCGGGACATCGCAGAGATCAGGCGCCGTCAGTCCGGCGAGAGCACCAGTGAATCCACACGCACCGGTGGTGGGACGCCGGCAGCCGTGTCCAGTCCAGCCACCGGTGGCGTACCGGAGTCCGGCAACGTCTGATCGGATCTTATGATCAAGCGAACCCCGGACTGGCGCATCTGGTTGGGTCTGGGCCTGACCGCGGGCTGGCTGCTGCTGGGTACGCTGTACATCGCGGCGGACATTGGCTGGTCAAATTTCGCCCATCTGCCCGCGGATGAACTCGGCAGTTTTCTGGAAGGTGCCTTCGCGCCGCTCGCCTTTCTCTGGCTGGTGATTGGCTACTTCCTGCAGCAGAAGGAGCTCGAGCAGAACACGCTGGCACTGCGTGCCCAGGCGGAAGAGATCCAGCGCACTGCGGAGCAGGCCATCATTCAGTCCGAGAAGATGGCCCAGTCTGAAATGCACGCCCGCCAGGAAGCTTTCCTCCAGACATCGCGAATCGTCCGCAGCCAGCTCAGCCTGATCGAAGGCTTTCTCTATATATCGAGCCAGGCTGCGCTGGCCAGCGGCGCAGTCACGCCCGAAGAACAGAGCAAGCTCTTCGCCAGCGGCGGGCGGGATTCGGAACTGTTCTCCCGGAAGATTCTCGAGCTGCAATTCGCGATGGATGATCCTGCTCAGCAGTTCGACTTTTTCTACGGCACGCCGATCCGCGCCCGGCACTCGAACAACATCATCTTCACCTTCGAGCGGCTGATCGCCCGTGCGGAGGCCGTCGATCCGGACTTCATGATCCGGGACGCCCTGTCCACGACCGGCCACGGGCTCGTCTACCGGTTCGCGAAAAGATACCAGGCCATGGCACCCCCCGAACTCGCAGACCCGAATGCCACGGGTCTGACCGTCAATTTCTAGAGGAACTCACGCAATGCAACAGTCACACGCAAATCCCCGCTTTCTCCCGCTGCGCCGGGGCCTGGCCCTGCTGCTCTGCGGCTTGACACTGACATCACAGGTTGCCGCCGAAGAAGCGGACCGGTTCGCGGCGGTGCAGATCACCGCACAACACGTCGGTGGCAGCGTGCACATGCTCACCGGCGCCGGTGGCAACATCGGCGTATCGGTCGGTGCGGATGGCACCCTGATCATCGACGATCAGTTCGCTCCGCTGGCGGGGCGCATCCAGGCCGCCATCGATCAACTCGGTGGCGCCCGGCCCAGGCTGGTACTCAACACCCACTTTCACGGTGACCACACCGGCAGCAACGCCCACTTCGGCCGGACCGGCACCATCATCGCCCACGACAATGTGCGGGCCCGACTGCTCGACGTGGAGAATGGGGAACGTTATGCACTGCCCCTGGTGACTTTCGCCGACCGGGTCCGCATCCACTTCAACGATGACGAAGTCGATTTCATCCACCTGCCTCACGGCCATACCGACGGCGACAGTGTGGTGTGGTTCAAGAACGCCAATGTGATTCATATGGGCGATCACCTCTTCAACGGCCGTTTTCCGTTCATCGACGTGGCCAGCGGCGGTACCGTGGATGGCTTTGTCAGCAATCTCGAGACCGTGCTTGCGATGGTGCCGGAGGATATCCGGGTTATTCCCGGCCACGGCGCACTCGGCAGTGTGGTGACCATCGCGGAAAGTATCGACATGATCCGTGCAACTCAGAAAATCGTCGAGGACGCAGTCGCTGCCGGCCGCTCGGCGGAGGACATCGCGAAAGCGGGGTTCGGCGAGCGCTGGACAGAATTCGGTTCTGGTTTCATCAACGCCGAACGCTGGGTGCAGATTCTCCTCGCGCCCGCCGCCAGTGAACCGGCACGACGCTGAAGGCGCGGTGCGACAGCTGCGGGATCCAGGGATCGCGGTATCCGGGAATCGCGGAACAGAAGATTCGCGATTGTCGAGATCGACAGCAATCCGGGTAACCACACAGGATCTGCCCGGATGAGCGGTACGGACCCCATGCAGCGCCTGGCTGCGGATCGTGCGGCAGCACGGGCGCGCCAGGACCCCTGCGCCGGACTGTGCACCGTCGCCAACGTGGACGAGTCAGGGTTGCCCCAGCAGCGTACCCTGGTGCTGCGGGATCTGGAGGCACGCCTGGCGGTGTTCGTGAACTCCACGAGTCCGAAGTGGCCGTCGCTGCGCCAGGGACCCGTCAGCGTGCTGGTGTGGCTGCCGTCCCTGAATGTGCAGTACCGCCTCGCCTGCCGGACCGATCCGGTGCCCGAGCACCTGGTTCACGCCAGCTGGCAGCTGCGACCGGATTCCCCGAAACGCCTGGACTGGTTTTACACCCACCACGCACCCCAGAGTTCGACAGTCGGAAGTCGCGAGGAACTGCTGTCCGCCCTGGCAAGCCTCGCCCTGCCGGAGCCACTGACTGCGCCACCTACCGCGCAGGGCCTGTACCTGCATCCTCTGACCGTCGAACGTCTCGATCTCACCCAGGACAACGGGGTGCACGATCGCCGCAGCTATCGACGCGATGAAGACATCTGGATTGAGACGACCCTGACTCCCTGAACGTGCATCCGGGCAGCGACCCGGATGAGACCACCCCTCAGACTTCGGCGGTCACGATACCCACCAGATTGCGGAAACAGGTGCGCTTCGCCACCTCGACAAAGCCGCCGATGAAGGGCGCCGACTGCTGATCCGCCCGCACCGCGGCGTAGAGCGTCGGCCACACACCTTCCTCGCCCAGCGAACGTGCCACCACATAATTGCCTTCCAGATATTCGTGCAGCGCCCAGTTCGGCAGGCAGGTCACTCCGCGGCCGCTGGCCACCAGCTGAATCATCATGGTGGTGAGTTCCGCGTTGCGTACCCGCAGCGGCTCCACTCCGGCGGGGTCCAGAAACGAGGTGAACACGTCGAGCCGGCTGCGATCCACCGGATAGCTGATCAGGGTTTCGCTGGCGAGATCGGCTGGCTCAATCCACGGCCGCTGCGCCAGCTTGTGGTCCCGCGCCAGGGCCAGCTGGGCTTCGTAACTGAACAGCGGCAGGTAAGCCAGGCCGAGATCCTCCAGAGGGTCTGCGGTAATCACCAGATCCAGATCGCCCCGCGCCAGGGCCGGCAGCGGAGCGAAGTGGAAACCGCTGGCGATATCCAGCTCCACGTCCGGCCACTGCTCCCGGTACTCGTTGATCGCCGGCAGCAGCCAGTCGAAGCAGCTGTGGCATTCAATCGCCATGAAGATCCGCCCGGACTCTCCCCCGGCGAGCCGGGCGAGATCCTGCTCAGCACTGTGAAACAGGGGCAGCACCTCATCCGCCAGTTTCAGCAGCCGGTTACCCGGCGTAGTGAATCGCACCGGTCGGGTCTTACGGATGAACAGCGAGCAGTCGAGCCGGGTTTCCAGATCTTTCAGCTGATGGGAGAGGGCCGACTGAGTCAGGAACAACCGATCCGCCGCCTCCACCAGGCTGCCCGTGTCCCGCAGCGCCACGAGGGTCCGCAGATGGCGCAGTTCGACATGAGACATGAATCGCACTCACCAAAACAGGAATACACATGCATTATATTCATACAACAACCTTGACGGGAAGGCCGGGATCGCCCCTGGCTCCCGCCCGGCCCTCAGGACACGCAGGATCCGGAAAACTGTGGCACAACGCACGCAGGCTCAGTAAACCCTCAATTACACTTCGATGAAGCCGACGGATATGCAATGTTCAACCCGAGCCGTACCCTTATCGATGCGTTTGTGACACGAAGTCTCCAGCGCTACCGGGAAGCTTTTCCCGGTCGGGAGACCGTGCAGGAGGAGACTCTGGAGAGCGCGGTGCGGACTGCGCTGGAGTTTCTGCTGAACTGCGATTGCCCCTATCACGATCTCGAGCACACGATTCTGGTTACCGACGTGGGTCAGACGATCCTCCATGGCCGGATCATCTCCCAGGGCGATGTCTCTCCCCACGACTGGCTGCACGCGGTGATCGCCATGCTGTTTCACGACATCGGCTATCTGCGCGGACTGCTGAGGCAGGACGGATCGGACAGTTTTCTCATCGACGAGGCCGGCGGGCGCTTTACACCCGGCGTCGGGGCTACGGACGCCAGTCTGATGCCCTACCACGTGGTCCGTGGCCGCATGTTCATCCAGGAGCGCTATTCGGGTGACAGCCTGATCGATGTGGCTACGGTGATCGGACACATCGAGATGACCCGATTCCCCGTCCCGGCAGACGATCACTACCAGAAGGTGGACACCCTCTCCGCACTGGTGCGGGCCGCAGACCTGATCGGCCAGATGGGCGATCCGCTCTATCCGAAGAAACTCTCCCGCCTCTACAGCGAATTCCTGGAAACCGGAGAAGCACAGCGCCTCGGCTACCACAACAGCGCGGAATTGCGGGAGGGATTCCCGGAGTTCTTCTACGAGCAGGTGTATCCCTACATCACCGAAGGTCTGCGTTTTCTGCGCAAGACCCAGGAAGGCCAGCAGTGGATTGCCAACCTGTTCCACCACGTCTACGAACTCCAGGCCGTCGAATGCCCCGAAACCCGCCGCCCGGCGGGGGAAAGCGCTGCCGTGCACCGGCACCCGACCGTGACCAGGATCGGCGAGTCTTCCCAAGGTGGTCATCGACACGCTTGTTGATTAAAATCCCGGCTCTTTGCCTGGGGATTCTCAATCCAGACTGCCATGTCGGAACTGGCATTTTCAGATGTCGGGGCGGATTCTGCGCCTCTGCGAATTGCCCTGCTGGGTTACCGCAGCAATCCCTACAGCGGTGGCCAGGGCATCTACCTGAAATACCTCTCGCGGGCGCTCGCGGATGCGGGTCATCTGGTGGACGTGATTTCCGGCGAGCCCTACCCGGAGCTCGATCATCCGGAGGTTCGCCTGGTCAAACTGCCGGGCCTGAATCTGTTCGATGCGCCCAATCATCTCACCGCGCTGCGGCCGCGCCATCTGCGCTCGATCACAGACACCTTCGAGTGGCTCTCCATGGCCACCGGCGGTTTCCCGGAACCCTACACATTCGGGCGGCGCGTCGCCCGTCACCTGGCGGCTCACGGACGCGCTTACGATGTGGTGCACGACAATCAGTCTCTGAGCTGGGGCATGCTGCGACTGCAGCGCCAGGGCATACCCCTGCTCACCACCATCCATCATCCGATCACCTGGGATCGCGACATCGCCCTCGATCACGCCACCGGCACCGGTCATCGTCTGCTGATCAGACGCTGGCACAACTTTCTGCGCATGCAGAGTCGGGTTGCCCGTTCGCTGCAACACCTGGTGACCGTGAGCGAAAGATCAAAACAGGACATCAGCGCCGCCTTCGACATCGAGCCGGAGCGCATCCACGTGATCCACAATGGCATCGACGCGGAGAGCTTCCGCCCCGAGCCAAGTATCGCCCGCAACCCCTGGCAACTCATCACCACGGCCAGCGCCGATCAGCCGCTGAAAGGCACCCAGTATCTGATTCCCGCCTTCGCCGCGCTCCTGCACCGCTACCCCAAGCTGCGCCTGGTTTTCATCGGCAGGCCCCGCCCGGGTGGCACCACTGAAAAACTCATCTCCCACTATGCGGTCGGCGAACGCATCCGCTTCGTGCATGGGGTGAGCACCGACGACATCCGCCATCTCTACGCCAGCTCCGCGGTCGCCATTGTGCCGTCCGAGTACGAAGGTTTCGGCCTGCCCGCGGGAGAAGCCATGGCCTGCGGTGTGCCGCTGGTGTCCACCAATGGCGGCGCACTGCCGGAAGTAGTGGGTGACGCAGGCATTCTGGTGCCGACCCGGGACTCCGGTGCGCTGCAGCTCGCAATCGCCCGGCTGCTGGATAATCCTCGCGAACGGGAACACTACGCCACGCTCGGACGGCAGCGCATTCTCGACGCCTTTTCCTGGGACCAGACTGCCCGCCGGATGACGGATCTGTATCTCAGCCTGAGCACTTCCCGGCGCAGATCGTGAGTCTCACCACCATCGATTTCCGCAAACTGCAGCTGCACAGTGGCGACCGGGTACTCGATCTCGGTTGCGGCGAAGGACGTCACGCCATCAGCGCCTGTCTCGAAGCACCCGTACATGTGGTGGGACTGGATCTTTCGGTGGCGGACCTCGACACCGCCCGTACCCGCTACCAGGAGTTCAGCACAGACGCCGATGCCAGCCGCCGGTTGAATTTTCTCTCCGCCAGCGCACTGCACCTGCCCTTCGCTGATGCCACCTTCGACAAAGTCATCTGCGCCGAAGTGCTGGAACACATACACGACTACGAGCGTGTGCTCGCGGAGATCCGACGGGTACTGAAACCCGGCGGACTGTTTGCGGTGAGTGTGCCGCGCTTTGGCCCGGAATGGATCTGCTGGCAGCTGTCTGACGCCTACCACGAGGTGGAAGGTGGTCACATCCGCATCTTCCGCCGCCGGCAGTTGCAACAGGCAATCGAACGCACCCGCATGTACTGCTATGCCAGGCACTGGGCACATGGCCTGCACTCGCCTTACTGGTGGTTGCGCTGTGCCTTCTGGAAACAGGGGGAGTCGAACTGGCTTGTGCGCAACTATCACCGGCTGCTGGTCTGGGACCTGATGCAGAAGCCTGCGCTGACCCGCTGGCTGGAAGCCGCCCTGAATCCATTCATCGGCAAAAGCGTGGTCATGTATTTCGTGCGGGGCGCCGGTCATGCGAGCTGAACTCATTCACCGCACCTGCGACTTCATCGCCAGCACCCAGCTCCCAACCGGCGCAATTCCCTGGTTCCGCGGCGGTATCGCAGATCCCTGGGACCACGTGGAAGCAGCCATGGGGCTCAGCATCGGCGGTCGCGTCGAAGAGGCGGAAGCCGCCTATCGCTGGCTCGCCCGCCGGCAGCATGCGGACGGCTACTGGCTCGCCGCTTACGACGGCGAGCGCGTGGCTGACGGCACCCGGGCGGAAACCAATTTCGTGGCCTACATCGCCACCGGTGTCTGGCACCATTTTCTGACCACGGGCGACCGGACTTTCCTGCGTGAACTCTGGCCCACGGTGCAGCGGGCAATGGACTTCGTGATCGGTCTGCAGGCACCCACCGGCGAGATCTACTGGGCGCTGGATACCCGCACTGGAATCAATAGAGACGCCCTGGTAACGGGCTGCAGTTCGATCTACAAAAGCCTTGAATGTGCCATCGCAATCGCCGGCACCCTCGGCGAACCCTGCACCCGGTGGATGGCAGGCCGCCGGGCGCTGGGTTTCACCCTGTCCCGGCGACCGGATCGATTCGATCGCACCTGGGAGAGCAAGGCGCGCTATTCCATGGACTGGTTTTATCCGGTGCTCAGTGGTGCGATCGGCGGCGACCGGGCCCGGGCCCGCATCGACGCCCGCTGGTCGGAGTTCGTGGAACCCGATATGGGCTGCCGCTGTGTGGCCGATCAGCCCTGGGTGACCGTGGCCGAGACCTGTGAGCTGATCCTCGCCTGTCTGAAGATCGGCCGCGATGCGGATGCCGCGCTTCTGTTCGAGCAGCTCGCCCGCCACCAGGTGGAAGACGGCTCCTGGTGGACGGGGCACGTGTTCACCGATGGGGTCAACTGGCCGGACGAGCGACCGACCTGGACCGCGGGGGCCGTGCTGCTTGCTGCCGACGCGCTGCAGGCCCTGACACCGGCCAGCGGTCTGTTCACCACACCACAGCAGCCCCGCTCAGAGGCGTTCGAGCACTCCCAGCGTGTGCGTCGACGCTAGCGTTCTGAAGAGCCCGGAGGCCTCGGCCAGCCGGTAAATCCGGATGGGAGCCTGCCCGCCCTGTGCCGGATCTTCGAACAGGTCATGGATGGCCAGTATCCCGCCAGGCAGGATGTGCGGGCTCCAGGTCCGGTAGTCGCGCAGCGCAGCCGCCTCGCTGTGTCCCCCATCAATGAATACCATCGCAAGCGGCGTGCGCCAGTGACGCCCGGCCAGTTCCGTGCCTGCGACTATCGGAATCACCGTCTCCGACAGCCCGGCCCGCCAGAGGGTCTGGCGGAATGCGGGCAGAGAATCCAGACCACCGGTGAAAGGGTCACGCAGTTCCGGATCGTGATAAGCCTCCCCGGGCTGATGTTCCTCCGAGCCGCGATGATGATCGACCGCATACAGCACACCGCCCGCTTCCCGACAGGCCGAGCCCAGATACAGTGTCGATCTGCCGCAATAGGACCCTACCTCGAGAACAGGCCCCAGTCCGGCCGACTGACGCGCGAGCCGGTACAGGAGCTCGCCTTCCTCGGGATGCAGGAAGCCCTTCACGCTGTCCGGATCTATATCCAGCTTCATCCACCCGCTCCGCTCGAAATCCTGTCAGCCAACATTGATCACATAGAACAGCAGCAGAAATACTGGAAGCAGGAAGATGCCGACCAGGACGATGAGATTCAGCACCTGGTTGCGTTCTTCGTCTTCGCTCAACGGCAGGCGGGAGCCCGCCACCAGCCAGAGGGTGCCACCGAGCATGAACGACAGGACCAGAGTGAGAATTGCTGCTGCCATGGGCCTTAAAGCGCCTTTTGAAGTTGTGCCTATACTTAAACGAGGCGAACGGGCGAGTCAAAGTACTTTCCAATGTCCAATTCCGGTTCACACAGGCAGATGCTCGTGCGTTGCGGCATCAGCAACCGCAGCGGCGCTCCCGGGGTGCGCTTCGTGGAGCACAGCCTGTTCCGGCTCTGGCAGTACATGATGGCCAACAAGCACAACATTCTGGTGGAGAATGCGGAGCTTTGTCTGTGGCTGCCCGAGATCGAATGGCGCAGCCAGAGTGCGCTTTTTCAGCGGGCGGGTGCCACCCACGCCGTGCACAGAATCAGCTTCGCCATCTACGATCCGGCGACTGGACATTGCGACACCCTGCAGCGCTTCACCCCCGCTGCGGATTCTGCACAATTACAGCAGCTGCTGCTCGAACGCATCCCGGCCGATCGACGGGCGACCGGTGACTTCACCATGCAGCTCGAAGAAGGTCAGGCCATCGTGCGGGACGGACTCGCGGATCTGATTACCCTCGGTTATACCCTCACGGACTCGGGGCTGGTGCCCGGCTGATCGTCCGCTGGCCAGTCGGTTCACGAAGTTCGGAAGGGGTTTATCAGGGCGAGGTCGAGGACCTGCTACCCCGGGCCTCGCTCGGCGGCTCCGCCGTTGCATCGGAAATGGGCATGAAGTGGATAAGCTGACCTGGTCCCGGCTGGCCTGTCTTGGATCCATCTCGAAGCTGGGGTGGCGAAGGGGGATGGGGCGGACCGTGGAGCGACGCCGAGGGCGGCCCATTGACCCGCTTCGGGGCAAGGGGCCAACAGAGGGCAGCGCGGAGCGCCGGAGCGAGGTCTGCCGCATCCCCCTTCGCCACCCCAGCTGCGCATGCGAATCAGGGTCTGATCGGAAAGCGCACCGGCTCCGTCAGATCCTCGAGCAGTGGCTGAATCCACTCGATCCAGTCACACAGCATGGGCCGGGTTTCCCGCGGATCGATGAGTTCATGCACGGCAAAGGACTCCGCTCGCGCATAAGGAGTGCGTCCGCTGCGAAGGCGCTCCTCGAGTTCGCGGCGTTTTGCCTCCGGATCGTCTGCGGCTGCGATTTCACGATGGAAGGCCACCGCAACACCACCCTCCAGAGGCAGTGCGCCGGATTCCACCGAAGGCCAGGCCAGCACATAGGCGTTGTCACCGAAATGGGCGGCAGTCGCGACCCCGAATCCCTTGTGTACCTGGACTGACGCCCAGGGTACCCGGGCCTGAACGGCGGCGGCCACCGCAGCCATTCCGTAACGGATGGTGCCCGCCCGCTCGGCTTCCGGCCCGATCATGAAACCGGGCTGATCGACAAAGTTGACGATGGGCAGGTGGAAACTGTCGCAGAGTTCGACGAAACGGCGGTACTTCTGGGCGGCCTCTGCGGTCATCGCACCGGCGTAGTATCGGCAGTCATTACCGAGCACACCCACGGGCTGACCGTTGAGACGTGCAAGTGCCGCAATCTGACTCGGACCATAGGTGGCCCCCATCTCGAACACCGAGTCCCGGTCCATGACCATGGCAATGATCGCCCGCATAGCGAAGGGTGCATTGGCATCCCGGGGTACGATGTCGAGCAGATCCTCTTCCATCCGATCCGTGGGATCGCTGTTGGCGACACGGGGAGCACGCTGCCGGACGTTACTCGGGAGGTAACTCAGAAACTGGCGGATCTGCCGGAAGGCATCCTGTTCGTCAGCGGCGATATTGTCGACCACCCCGCTCAACGCATGGACCTGTACCCCACCCAGGGCTTCCTTGCTGAGTCGGGCCCCCAGGGCCCGCTCCACCAGTGCCGGACCGCCAATCAGTATCTGGGCGGTTTCCCGGGTCATCACGGAGAAATGGGACGCAACCAGACGCCCCGCAGGAAATCCGGCCACGGCACCGAGAGCGGCCGAGGCAATCGGTACCTGGCCCATCGCATCGGCAATGATCCTGAATCTGGGTTCGGCATAAACAGGCTCACCCACGGTGCCGCCCTTCCTTGCCGAGCCTTTCACACTCCCCCCGCCACCTTCGAGGAGTCTGATCAGCGGTACCTTGTAGCGACTGGCGAGATGTTCCGCATAAACGCTCTTGCGCAGACCGGCGGCATTCGGCGAACCCCCTTTGAGGGTGAAATCCTCGCCGCCCACCACCACTCGCCGGTTGTCCACCTTGCCGAAGCCGACCACATAGTTGGCGGGTACGAATCCGGTGAGCTGATCCTTGTCGTCGTATTCCGGTAACGCGGTGGCCTTGCCCTGCTCCTGAAAGCTGCCCGGGTCGAGCACGGCATCGATCCGCTCCCGGATCGTCAGCCGGCCTTTCTCGTGCTGGCGGGCGATACCGGCGGCGCCGCCCTGCTGCAGTGCAAGCTGACGGCGGCGGCGGATCTCCTGAACTTCTTTTTCCCAGCTCATCTTCTACCTGCTCACCTTTCCCGGCCCGGGGCGAACGGGACCGGCCCCGGCCTCAGTCCCTGAAGTCGGGTGCGCGTTTTTCGAAGTTGGCCCTGATGGCCTCCACCTGGTTGGGCGAACCGATCAGAGCGGTCTGCAGAGACGCCTCGAGTGCCAGCCCGGTGCGTTCATCCGCATGCCAGCTTTCCTCGAACAGCCGTTTGCCGGCCCGCACCGCGTCCGGGGACTTACCTGCAATCTCCTCTGCCAGACTCATCGCGACCGCCAGGGGGTTTTCGGCCACCCGGGTCACCAGCCCCAGTTCCTTCGCTTCCACACCGCTCAACACACGGCCAGTGAAAGTGAGTTCCTTGGCAACATCCAGCGGCACCAGATCTCTGAGTGTCTGGGTCAGACTCATGTCCGGAATCAGACCCCATTTGATTTCCATCACCGACATCCTGGCATCCGGCGCAGCAACTCGAATGTCTGCACCCAGAGCAATCTGACAACCACCACCGTATGCCACACCATGGATCGCAGCGATCACCGGCACCGGCAGGCGCTTCCAGACATAGGCCGGTCGCTGGGCATGATTCTCCGGGCGTTCGTCGCGCTGGAGCAGAGCCGATGCCGTCTCGCCGCTCCTGCTCTCGCCGGCGCCCGCCATGCCCTGGAAGCTCGACATGTCCAGGCCCGCACAGAACCCCGGACCGTTGCCGGACAGCACCACCACCCGCACATCTCTGGCCTCCTGCAGCCGCTCGCCGGCCTCGATGATGGCTTTGAACATATCCGGACTCAGCGCGTTGTATTTTTCCGGCCGATTCAGACGGACATCGGCGATGCCGTTCTTCGTTTCTATGGTGACCAGATCTGTCATTTCATACGCTCCTTTTCGATGCTGCAGCAGGTGTTGTTGCAAGCCTGCCAACTTACCCCAGTCATGCCTTGTCGTCGATGATGATGACCACTTCCCCTTCCTGGACCTGGTCCTGCAGCTGCACTCTCAGCTCCGCTATCACGCCATCTGACGGCGCGACAACGGGAATTTCCATTTTCATGGATTCCAGGATCACCAGCACCTCACCAGCCTTCACCCGATCGCCTACCGAGGCCTCCACCCTCCAGACGTTGCCCTGTACGTCGCTTTCCACTTCATGGCGCATGTCGTTTCTTCCTCATTTTTCTTCCTTCCTTTTTTCTTCCAGCGTCGTTCTTCCTTCGTCGTCCTGTCCCCGGCTACTGAGCGATTCTGAATATTCTGACCAGGCTTCCACAAATCCGCCAAGCCCGCGCTCACGGGTACCGGACGTCGTCGTGCCTTTTGCAACCGCTTCACGAACGGTCTCAAGCACGGTGCGCGCCTGGCGGGAGGTAAGCGCCACAGGAAACATGTCGGTCAACGTATTGCCACGGTGATCGGCCGGTCTGGTCAGAGGCTTTCCCGCCAGCGTCGCAGCCAGAGCATGCCGCACCTGTGAATGGATGTCGCATCGGGCGCCAGGCACGGACTGGAGCAGCTCCAGGGTCTGCATCAGCATCCAGCGCGAGAGCACAGCGGGTGAGTCACACTCGCGCTTGTAGCGATCCCAGTCCACGGCTACCCTGACTCCAACTGCGCTGACGGCAACAGAACACCCGCGACAAAACCTGTCCGCGGGAAAATACGCCCACAGCAATACAGCAACTGATGAGACGACGAGCGATGTTAACAAAAGCCGATGACTATCCCATCCATCAGACGCCGGAGCCCATCGCGTACTCGGGCACGGACCGCAATTTCTACGATCGCTATTTTTTCAATGGTTATGAGCGCGACGGTGACCTGTTTTTCGCCGCCGCGCTCGGCGTCTATCCTCATCTGAACGTGATGGATGCCGCCTTCAGTGTCATCGTCGGCGGCCGGCAGTACAACCTGCACGCTGCCAAGACGCTGCACATGGAACGTCTCGATCTGCGGGTCGGCCCGATCGAGATCGAGGTACTGGAGCCACTCCAGGTGTTGCGCATCAGCGTCCAGGATCCGGATAACGGTATTGCCGCAGATCTGACTTTCCACGCCCGTTTCCCACCCGTTGAAGAACCACGCTTCACACGCCGCATCGGCAGCATGACGGCCATGGACTACACGCGTCTCACCCAGAACGGCACCTATGAAGGCTACTTCGAGGTCGACGGCGTCCGTCACGACGTCCACCGCGACGGCTGGTGGGGCACCCGGGATCGATCCTGGGGTATCCGCGGTGTCGGCATGCGCGACCCCCAGCCCAACCCATACGCGACCACCCCCCAGTTTTTCTGGCTGTGGGCGCCGATCAATTTCGAAGACCGCGGCACCTTCTATCACCTGAATGCGGATGCCGAAGGCCGGCCCTGGAATACCATGGGCCGGGTGGTGTCCGCCGGATCGGCGACGGACTTTCCGACGGTCAGCAGCCGCCTGGAGTACCGCACAGGCACCCGCTGGGCCGAGCAGGCCACACTGGAATTTGCCGCCCGGGATGGGGTTCAACTCACCCTGACTCCGGGCAGCAACTTCTACATGAAGGGGCTCGGTTACGGCCACCCGAAGTGGGGGCACGGTCTTTACCACGGCGAGCTCGAGACAGGATTCGAAATCTACGACCTCGAGCAGCTGTCAGCGGCCGATCCGACCCACTTTCACATCCAGGCCATCTGCACAGCACAACTGCACACGGCGGATGGCGTGCAACTGCAGGGCAAGGGAATACTGGAACAGCTGGTGATCGGCCCCTACGCCCCCTATGGCTTCCGTGACCTGAGCGATCTCAGTCCCTGACGGATCCGTGGTCCCTGACGGATCCGTGGCACCGGTGGGACCTGCGTCACTGCCCGGTACAGACTCCCGGTCCCGACCCGACCCGCGCCCGCCTCAGAGGGTCAGTTTCGATCCGGTCAGCCGCTCGTAAGCCTCCAGGTAGCGGGCAATACTGCGCTCAACGATCTCATCGGGCAGCGTGGGACCGGGCGGGGTCTTGTCCCACTTGCCTGCAGCAACCACCGATTCCAGATAGTTGCGCACGACCTGCTTGTCGAAACTCTGCTGCTCACGGCCCGGCTCCCAGCTGTCTGCCGGCCAGAATCGGGAACTGTCCGGTGTGAAGATCTCATCGATCAGCAGCGGTGTGCCTCTGCCATCGACCTGCCCGAATTCGAACTTGGTGTCCGCGAGAATAATGCCGCGTTCCAGGGCATAGTCCCGCGCCCGCCGATACAGCGACAGCGTGGTCTCGCCCAGCCAGGTCATCAGTTCCTGCCCGACCAGCTTTACTCCCGCTTCGAAGCTGATGTTCTCGTCGTGGCCGGATTCAGCCTTGGTAGAGGGTGTAAACAGGGGCGCTTCGAGGCGATCGCTGTTGCGCAGCCCTGCCGGCAGTTCGATACCGCACACCTTGCCCGTGCGCTGATAGTCCTTCCAGCCGCTGCCGGTGATGTAGCCCCGGGCAATGCATTCGATTGGAACCACCCGGGTGCGGCGGCAGAGCATGATGCGGCCCTCGAGTGCTTTGCGCTGAGTGTCATTCAGGCCGGGCACATCGGCGACGTCCGTGGAGATGAGATGGTTGGGCACATCGTCGAAGTAATCGAACCAGAACTTCGAAATCTGGGTGAGCACGATGCCCTTGCCGGGCAGGCCGTTCTGCATCACCACATCGAAGGCGCTGATCCGGTCTGTGGCTACAATGAGAAGCGCATCTCTGCCATCTGCCAGTTTCACATCGTAGAGATCGCGCACCTTGCCCGAGCGGCGGTTGGGAAGATCGAGTTCAGTCTTGAGTATGGCTTCGCCCATGTCTGCAACGTTCCGTCAGTTATCTTGTTTCCATTAAGTGAGCCGTGCTGCTTTCGATCTGAGTTCAGGACGTCATGCCGCCATCCGCTGCGTTGACCGAGCCCGTGACCCAGGAGCTGTCGTCGCTGGCCAGAAACAGCATGACCTTCGCGATCTCGTCGGGCTGTCCATAACGCTGCAGCGGAATGTTGGCCGCCATCTGTGCTTTCACCATTTCTTCGTTGCCCGGTGCGATGCCGCTCTCCAGAGAGCGCATCATGCGGGTTTCCACCGGGGAAGGATTCACCGTGTTCACCCGGATGTTCATCGGCGCAAACTCCCGGGCCGCAGAACGCATGAGTCCGATCACCGCGTGCTTACTGGTGGTATAGGCGGACAATCCGGAAGTGCCTTTCAGACCGGCAACCGAGGAGGTGATGACAATGCTGCCGCCACCCCGTTTCTGCATGGCGGGCACCGCGGAGCGCAGCCCCAGGAAAGGCCCTTTCACGTTGATTTCCATCACCTTGTCGAAGCGGTCTTCTTCGTATTCGAGGATGGACTTCACATCCCCTTCGATTCCGGCGTTGGCCAGCAGCACGTCTACTCCGCCGTAGCGTTCCTCGGCACAGGCGATCATGGCGTCATTGTCCGCCGCACTGGTGACATCGCCCACGAAGTAGCTGACAGAGTTCCCGCCGATTTCGGCCACCGCCGCCTTCAGTGCGGCTTCGTCGAGGTCCACCAGCAGGACGTTCGCTCCTTCCGCCACAAATACTTTGCCTGCTGCCCGCCCGATACCACCGGCACCACCGGTGATCACCGCCACCTTGCCCTGCAGTCGATCCATAAGTCCTTCTCCCTGTCGAATCAGAATGCCGTTTCGAGATCCCGAATGAGATCGTCTTCGTCTTCTATGCCCACCGAAACGCGGATGAGGGATTCATCGATCCCCATGCTCGCCCGCCGCTGTCGACCCATCTCGAAGTAGATGGTGTGTGCCACCGGAATTGCCAGTGTACGGTTGTCCCCCAGATTGCTGGATTTGACGATCACCTTGAACCGGTTCAGATAATCCCAGACATCCACATCAGGTGCGAGTTCGAAGCTGAACAGCGCACCGGGATGACGGAACAGCGACTTTGCCCGCTCGTATTGCGGATGCGCCTTCAGCCCCGGGTAATAGACCGCTTTCACCTTCGGGTGCCCGGCGAGAAATTCGCTCATGGCGTGCGCGTTTGCACACTGGCGTGCCATTCGCAGCGCCAGAGTTTCCGCGCCAACGGCGATGTGATGCGCCGCCTCGGGGCCGAGTGACGCACCAAAATCCCGCAAGCCCTTTTTCCTGATCTGGGTGATGCCCCACTTCCAGACATCGCCTTTCCTGTAGGTGTCGTAAATGTTTGCGAAGCGGCTCCAGTCATAGAGCCCCGTCTCGGTCACCGCCCCGCCGAGGGCGTTGCCGTGGCCGCCGATGTACTTGGTCAGGCTGTTGATCACCAGGCTCGCCTGCACTGTCTTCGGAACGAACAGATAGGGAGACGTCATGGTGTTGTCGACAAAGTAGATGAGGCCCTTTGCGGCACAGAGTGCGCCGATTTCCGCCAGCGCGGACACCTGGGTTCTCGGATTGGCGATGGTTTCCACAAAAACCATCCGGGTCTTCGCGGTGATCGAAGCGGCGACCGCATCGACACGGGTCGCGTCCACGAAACTGACATCGATGCCCTGGGTGGCAAAACTCTGCAACAGGCTGTTGGTGTTGCCGAACAGAAAAGACGATGACACCAGGTGATCGCCCTGACGCAGCAGCGCGAAAATGGTGGTGCCGATCGCAGCCATGCCGGTGCCGAAACACACGGTACCGAACCCCTGCTCCATCGTCGTGATCTTGTCCTGCAGGGCGTCCACCGTGGGATTGACCTGCCGGCCATAGGTATAGCCGGGTTTCGTGCCCTGAAAAGCGGCAGCAAGATCCCGGGCGTCCTCATAGCCATAAGCCACGGTGGCGTGCACCGGTTTCTGCAGGGATCCGTGTTCGATGGGCTGCTGGCGATCGCTGTGAACGATCCTGGTCGTGAAACCTTTCATGGCTTGATGCGGGCCCGGCGTTCGATGGGATCAGACAACCGTGGCGCTGTCCCGGTGGTCGCGTACCAGAGAGCGGAAGGGATTGTTCTTCAGCAGCGACTGCATGTCTGCTGCGGGTACCGGTCGACTGAAAAAAAAGCCCTGCCCTTCGCGACAGCCCTGCCCCTGGAGGTAACGCAACTGGGTGCGGTTTTCGACGCCTTCCGCAATCAGGTCGAGCTTGAGGCCCCGGGCCATGGCCACGATCGCATTGATGATGCTGGCATCACGATCATCCGCGCGGATGTCGCCCACGAAGCTGCGATCGATCTTCAGTGTCTGAATCGGAAACTGCTGCAGATAGGAGAGCGACGAGTAGCCGGTGCCGAAGTCGTCTATGGCGATGCGGATGCCCATGCGCCGCAGTTCCTTGAGCTTCGGGATGATGATCTCGATGTCCTGCATCAGTGTGTTTTCGGTGATCTCCAGCTTCACAGCACCGGGTTCGAGACCGGCGCCCTGGAGGCTGCCCACGAAGCGATCGACAAAGCCCTCCTGCTCAAGCTGGGCGGCGGACAGATTCACTGACAGGGTTACATCCCCGAATCCTTTGCGCCGCCACTGCACGACATCGGCAAACGCACGCTGCTGCACGAACTCGTCGATCTGCCCGATCAGCCCGGTTTCTTCGGCCAGTGGCAGGAAATCCATGGGCTGCACCAGTCCGCGCAGTGGATGCTGCCAGCGCACCAGCGCCTCCACACCAATGATGCGGCCGTCGTCCAGACACACCTGGGGCTGATAGAAAACCCGCAGCTCACCCTGGGCGAGACCATTGCGCAGTTCGCGCTCCAGCGAAAGTCGGGTGGAGAACTGATGATTCATTTCTTCAGAGAAGAACTGGTAGCCGTTCTTGCCGCGCCCCTTCACCTGGTACATGGCGATGTCGGCATTCTGAATCAGGGCTTCCTCGGTTTCCCCGGCCTCCGGGTAGATGGAGATGCCGATGCTGGCGCCGACGAAAAGCTCGTGTCCGTCGATCACAAAGGGTGCATTGAGCCGGTCGAGAATTTTGCTGGCGATCACCACCACGTCGTCCCGGGTCCGCACTTCCGGCAGCAGCAGGGTGAACTCGTCGCCACCGAAACGGGCCAGGGTATCGCCGCGCCGCAGACAGCTCTGCAGACGGTTCGCCACCGCCTTCAGCAGGCGGTCGCCCATGGTGTGACCGAGAGTGTCGTTCACCAGCTTGAAACGGTCCAGATCGAGAAACATCACCGCGAGCTTGCGCTTGTTGCGCCGCGCATGGGCTATGGCCAGAGAAAGACGGTCCTTCAGCAGCGCGCGGTTCGGCAGATGGGTCAGCAGGTCGTGATAGGCCTGGAAATTGATGACTTCTTCGGCTTCCTTGCGCTCGCTGATGTCCCGCGCAGTGCCGTAAGTGCCGACAAAATTTTCCCGGGTGCGCTCTTTCGGATTCGAATAAACGCCTTCGGCGGTGAGCTCCACCCACAGCGACTGGGAGTGAAAAAGCCGCAGCCCGCGCCGGTTGACGCGACTGCGCAGCCGCAATTCCGCATTGCGCGCAGCCCGTTCCCCGGTGCGCCGCTCATTGAACACATTGCGGGCAACTTCGAGATGATCCTCATCCACCAGTTCCGAATAATGTTTGCCGATCAGCTCTTCCTTGGTGTAACCGAGCAGCGAATCGAGCCGGTCATTGAGGAAAGTAAAGCAGCCGTTGCGATCGAGCATGTAAACCAGATCGGGTGAGTTGTTGACGATGAAGCGGTGCAGCTCCTCAGATTCCTTGAGCTTCTCCTCCATGACTTCGTTGTCGCTTTCGAGTCGCGACTGGCGCAGCGCCGTCTCCATGGTGGAGATCAGCTCACCGGCTTCGTAGGGCTTCTTCACGAAGTCGAAGGCGCCGCAGTGCAGCGCGTGCTTCACCCCGCTGAAGCTCGAATCTCCGCTTACCACGATGATCTTGGCGGTCAGCTCCGCCTTGGCGGCAAACTCGAGCACATCATGGCCGCTGACGCCGGGCATGATGAGATCGAGCAGCACCACGTCGTAATTTCTGGCACCCAGCGCCTGCAGGGCGGCTTCGCCACCGAGGGCCTTGTCCGCGTCGTAGCCGTGCAGCTGCACCAGCTGGTGCAGACTGTTCAACAGTTCGGGCTTGTCGTCGACAACCAGTATGGCCCCGCCGGCGGCTGTGGTTCGGGGAGTGGCGCGAGCGGGTCTGGAGGCACCGTTGAGCAGCCGGGAGAAAGATTCTCCAGGGCCGGCGGCATTGGCGGGGTCGTTACGACTCATCTCGCTGCTCGACTATCTGCTTGACTAAGTATCCGACCGGTGGAGTATCGGCCGGGAACTTCCGGATGACAACCGGAGTGTGTCCACCAGAACCTCCAGTCCGACGTCGGACAGCAAACCGCGGCCGATCGGCCGTCTGCATTCCATCCGGGAAATGCCGGTGTCCTTGAACCGTCCACCCTCCCGGAGGACGCGCCATTGTGACGAATTTTCCCGGGGCTTCCTAGCCCGGATCTGTCGCCGGTTCGCGGCTGCGGGGTGGCGGCAGATCCCTGTGAAGGGACGCTCGGGCTCGGGACGGGGATTCGTTGGTTATCGAACGCAGTCGTGAGGGAGGGTAGCGCGGAGCGCCGGAGCGAGGTCCGCCATACCCCAGCCCACCCCCGCATGTGGATAACGCCTCCTCCAAGTCCACGTCTTAGAATATTTTGACGGCAGGCCAGCTTTGCACGAAGGGTCGCGGCCACAGGTCGAATACCCGGGCCAGAGCAGACAGCGCCAGGGCATGCCGGATGGTGCCATCCTGAACGGCGCGGCGAACCTCGGCCTCGGTGAGCAGTTCGACCCGGATCTGCTCCCCTGCACCGGGCTGCTGAGCGGCCGTGCGTTCCACCCCCACAGCCAGCCAGTGATGGCACAGGTGGTTGTGAAAGGCCGGGTTGGGCTCGACGGCGCCCAGATAGCGCCAGTCATTCCCGGTGAAACCCGTTTCTTCTTCGAGTTCCCGGCGCGCGGCAGTCAGAGCGTCTTCCCCTGCATCCACCATGCCCCCCGGTGTCTCCAGGGTCGGATAGCCCACACCAAAGCGGTACTGACGCACCATCACACTCTCACCGGCGGGTGTGATGGCCACCAGAT
Source organism: Pseudomonadales bacterium (assembly GCA_041395945.1). NCBI lineage: Bacteria > Pseudomonadati > Pseudomonadota > Gammaproteobacteria > Pseudomonadales > Pseudomonadales bacterium. Next base: position 32,566 of record JAWKZN010000001.1, on the reverse strand, counting down.
TCACCCAGTCCACGGACTCCAGCACCAGCCGGTCCATCACCCAGCCGCTGACCGGGTGCTCCATGGCATCCCAGCGTGCCTGGAACAGTTTCAGGTCCGGCCCCGGCCGGGTCGACACCCGCTTCCACAGCAGATCACTCTCTTTCATAACCTGTCAGCTCCATATATCCCCGACCGCTCCGTTCCCCCGATGGGGACAGCACGTCGATCAGACCTTCCCAGTAGGTGATGGTCGTATTCATACGCTGGTCGTCAACCGCTGCTGCAAGACGATACTGCGAACCGTCCACAGACAGCGTCCATTCCACCGGCCAGTTCACACCCCGGCCATCCCGCCAGTAGCGCAGCGGCGTGAGGGTGAAGTCCCGTGCAGACAGGTGCCGGCTGCCGCCTGCCGCATCAATGAGCAGACCCTGATCGAAGTCGTCCCGCCCGCCGTCATCGCGCCGCAGCTGGAACACCATCAGGCTGCGCCCGTCGTCCAGCGTCAGGGCAAACCAGTCCCAGCCCACCTGACCTGCGCCCAGGACGCTGGTGCTCCATTCCCGATCCAGCCAGCCGCTGCCCGTAACGGCATAGTTTTCTCCCGCGCTGGTCAGTGTGCCCTTCACCGGCATGCGGGGAACGGAGTAGTAGTAGGAGGCCTGATCCGGTCCTTTCCAGCTCAATCCCGCATCACCCTGCAGGATCGGCGGCGCGCCTGCATCAAGGGTCAGATTCACAGCATCCGGAGCAGCGCCACCGGCACCGCTGAGAAGCCGCAGACGCCAGACATCCGGGTTGCGCGCATCCGCTTCCAGTACCCAGTCTTCGAGCCAGGCGCGGAAGGGCCGGGCCTGCACGCCGGCCAGCTGGGGATGGCCTCTGGCCGCGCGCTCGTAAGCACGGTGGGACTGCTGCCCGACATCGGTCAGGGCGAAATGGGCAAGAAACACCTGGGGAGTGAGCCAGGCGTTGTCCGATACCGGCCGGGCGGGTGTAAGGGCCTGACGGAACAGTGTGAACTGCACACCGAACTCGGAAGTGGCCGCAGAGGCTGCATCGGCTTCCAGCAGCAGGGTGAGGTACCACCATTCACTGCGGAAAGCCGGATGTGCACCCAGATCTTCCGGAAAAACCAGCGGCACGACACCCTCGGCTCTCTGAAAACCCGAAGTGTTGTCACTCCCGAGCACCGCACCCAGACGCAATTGACCCGCGCCGGCGACCCCGGCCGGTTCCGGTGCATCACAGGCGCCCGCACTCAGCAGCAGGACAGAGATCATGGCCGAAATCAGAGTTCGCTTCCGTGTCGGCGCCAGGCGGGCTGACCGCTGCAGGTCAGTCTCCCTCATCGAAGGCCTCCACCGGCGTTGGCAGCAGCGCAACTACTGCAACTGCGACCACCGCCGCGAGCACCGTCGGCAGCAGGGACTGCCAGCTCAGCTGAAGGTGCAGACTCCAGCCGAAGGCTCGCGGATTGATCACCGCACACAACAGCCAGCCCATCAGAGCACCCATGGGCAGCGCGATGAACAACGCCACGCCACCCACCGCCAGCGAGCGTGCTGCCGCTACCAGCCAGCGCTCGCCTGCACTGACACCCAGCATATCCAGCAGCCGCATCGACCGATTCTGGGTAAGCCGCAGCGCAAGCAGCGCGTTGTAAAGCGCCACCCCCGCCACCAGCAGTGCAAGCAGGGTCAGCGCCCCGGTTATGGCGAAAGTCTGATCGAAGATCCGCAGGGCCTGGCTCCGCAGACTGTCGCGCTGCTCCAGGACCAGCTCCGGAAACTGCGTACTCAACAGTGCAGCCAGTTCACCGGGATTGCCGGCGCGTACACCCAGCCGATCAAAACGGGAGCCGTATCCCGGCGTCCGCAGTGTGGAAACATCCACAAGCACCCGGGAGGTTACATCGCCATACCCGGGGAAAATGCCGGCCACACGCAACTGTGGCAGGGTAACGCCTGGGTCCAGGTTGACAGGATCACCAACACCCACACCGAGCGTCCGGGCAAGCCGTTCGCTGATCAGGCACTCTCCGGCCGGCAGCGCGCCGGGATGTCCGTAGCGGCGCCCTTCGGCGACGTCGAATTCGGTAAATCCAAGCTCTACCGGCCGACCGGCGATCCGGGTTTCTATCGAGCCGTAAGCGTCAATCGCGATGACATCGTCGCGTTCGGCAAGCCAGGCAGTTACCGGCTCGAGCATTTCAGGAGAGGCGCGCACATAGAGATCCTGCGCCATGCGCATCTCGAGCATGGCGCTGAAATCCTGTCGAAAACTGTCCACCATCACAGAGATTGCGAAACTGGTGGCGAGCGCCAGAGCGAGTGCACCTGCGGCAACCGCAAGATCACCCGGATACCAGACAAGCTCACGCACACCCAGCCGTGAGAGCAGACTCAAGCCGCGCACCCGGTGACTCCACTGGCGCAGTTTCAGAAGCAGGGGAAAGACCACGAGCACTGCCAGCAGTCCAACCACCAGAATGCTCAGGAAGCCACCCCAGAGCGCCTGGGTGACCAGCGGTCCCGCCAGACCGCATACGCCGAGCACGGCCAGCGGCCACCAGCCAGCAGAGTTCTTCTCCGGTGTCTGCCACTCCCGCCTGAATGCCAGAGTGCCCCCGAGCAGAGCGGCGAAGACCGCGCTGCCGAGTGCCTTGAGCAGCACCCAGACATCCGGTCCCGAACCGGCGATTACCAGGCCAAGTCCCGCCGTGGCGAATCGGGTCAGTGCGGCAGCCAGCCAGCTTCCAAGCAGCAGGGCCAGCAGCGCGGCCGGAATCGCCAGCAGCAGCAGACTGAGCAGATGCCCGCGGAGCAGTTCACCATTCGAGACACCCATCAGCACCAGCCGATCCATGACCGGCCGGCGACGCCGCAGCCAGATGATGCCGACCTGGTAGACAAGCAGCCAGGACACCAGCAGGGCCAGCGAGCTCAAGGCGCCGAGATTGAAGAGTACCGAGCGACCGAAGGCGAGACTGGGAAGCTCCTCCTCCATAGCCCGGATGCGCCAGCCGGGCAGTGTCCAGTCCGGCGGCGGGAAACCGGCCGAGAATCCGGGCAGCAGAGACTCCATCACTTCATAAAGGCGGGACCAGGGGTTGACCACACTCACCACAATGCGCGACAGGGTCTGTTCGTCGAGACCCAGCATGACCTGTGCAGTACCGATATCCGTCAGCAGCAGCCCGTCCGGAATGGCATCCACCGTGGCAACGACTTCGAAGCGGCCATCGAGACGGGTGCCCACCGGGATGCCCGCACCGGTGCCGAGCACGACCTGACCGGGTGCCAGGAGTCCGATGGCTGCGGTACCTCGGAACCCGGCGAGGGCGTCCACTCCGGCGACGGTAAACCCGGAACCGGTGCGAAAGTCCCAGCGACCATCGACCACGGGCATCAGGGCACGGATCTCCGGGTGACGACCCGCACGCCATTCCCGCCGCAGACTGAAGTAAGCATCCGCTGACAGGTCCGCCCGCTCAACGAGGTGCGTAAACCCCTGCAGGTGGGCGGGTGTGGTCGCCGCCAGTTCGTCTGCGATACGAGCGCTGATCAGATGCACTGCAACGATGGACGCAATGCCCACCAGAATGCCTGCAAAAAGGGTGAACGTGCTCCACGGCGTGCGCGTTAAAAACCGCAGTTGACTGAGGCTTAAGAGATTCAAGCGCCCAGCCGCAACACACGATCGGCGCTCGCGGCGATCGCTTCATTGTGTGTGGCAATCACCAGCACGGAGCCGAGCTCGCGAACTTCCCGCATGAGGAGGTCGCTCACCCGTTGCGCATTGTTCGCGTCGAGGTTACCCGTGGGCTCGTCGGCGATCACCAGTTCGGGACGATGCGCCAGCGCTCTCGCGATGGCCGTGCGCTGTCTTTCACCCCCGGACAGGTGTTCCGGGAAATCATCCAGCCGGGCGCCGAGGCCAAGCGTCTGCAGACGGGCGAGCGCACCGGCTGCGAGGTCGCCGCGTCGGTTGAGTTCCAGGGGCAGCAGCACGTTTTCCCGCACGGTGAGTGTGGGTACCAGATTGAAGAACTGAAACACGTAGCCGATGTGGCGCCGTCGCAGCCTGCGTAACGCCCCCGGGCTGAGACGCGCGTAGTCGGCGACACGATCCGGCAGCGCCAGCGCGATGCTGCCGGAATCGGCAGGGAGTACGCCGGCCAGGAGATTCAGCAGTGTGGATTTTCCTGAGCCGCTCGGTCCGGTGACGGCGAGTACTTCGCCAGCCGCCAGTTCGAAGGACACCCCACTGAGTACCTGACGGGTTTCACCCGCATCCCGGGAGCTTCTGCTCAGGTTGCCGACACGCAGAAGCCACGCCCCCCTCGGGGTGCTCTGTGGCTCGGATGCATACGTCATCTTAAGGGGTGCATGCCCTGATGGCGTAACTCGTCGGTAAGCTCGGGCAGATGCCGCTCCCCATGAACCGCCTCCCAGATCGCATCCACGCGATCGTGACCCGCGAGGGTCTGCAGAGTGATTAGGGTAGGAGCGATCATCCGCCAGTCACCATTGCTGTGGGCGGCGAGCGCCGATTTCGGAGAAACCCAGTGGGCGTCCGCCGTTTCCGTGGCGTGGGCGGCGGTCGCCTGCTGCGCCGGCATGCGGGCGACAAAGAAGCGGGTGTCGAATCGCCTCGGAGCCATTTCTGGGGTAATCCAGTGGCTGTGGTAGAGGAGACAGTCGGCGGCGAGCACGATGCGCTCACGCTCACAGAGTTCGGCCATGCTGAGGTCGCCATCGATGAGCTGCTGCCGGTAGCCTGCGAACCGTTCCATTTCCGCGCCCTGGGTGAGTCTTACAAAGGCCCCATGCCGGCGGGCCAGCAGTACCCCGCACTCCTCGAAACATTCCCGGATCGCGGCCACCCAGTAGCGCAGCCCGCCACCGCTCAAACCGAGCAGCCGATTGGCGGTGGCGTCACTGCAGCCGGAGACATAAGGATCAAGCACATCCGCAGCGTCCAGCTTGCCGCCCGGGAACACGTGCAGATCCGGAAAATCGCCGCCCCCCGGCCGCTGCATCATGAAGACCTCGGGGCCCGTGCGGCGCTGCCGCAGCAGCACGACAGTTGCCGCCAGACGGATGTTGTCCCGGGTCAGTGGTTGCACAGCGGATTCTCCAGGCGGGATTGATATCACTTAGCCATCTCTTGAGCCGGTGGGATTTCGGGGATAAATTCGGTCAGGCATGTTGTCTACAGCCGCGACCTGGACCTGCATCATGAAAGAACAACCCTACAAGTACATGGTCCGTCTGCCGCCAAGTATGCGGGATCTGATCGTCGAATCCGCCCGTCATTACCGGCGCAGCATGAACTCGGACATTGTAGCCCGACTGCAGATGAGCTTCAGCGAACTGCACGACGCGCAGACCGCCGCATTACTCTCCCCGCCCCTGCACGATCGTTTCGAAGCCATCTTCCATCCGGAACTCTCCGAAGACGAGCAGCGCCTCATCCGCGGCTATCGGCGCCTGCCTGAACACAAACGGGACGCGCTGCGCGCGCTGATCGGATAATCAGCATGCGGGATTTCGCACTGCCACCGTATTTTCACCCCACCACCGTCTGCGTCGTGGACGACAACGAACCATTTCTCACCAGTCTGGATCTCGAACTGCCGCCAGGCATGGCGTCCCGGGTCTTCACCGATCCGCATAAAGCACTGACCTTCCTGCAGACTCCCATCGATCTACCGGCATTGATGGATCGATGTTTCAGCATGCAGCTGCAGTCAGGCTCCCGGGCGCTCATCGAACTGGATCTGAGTCTCATCGAACAGGAGATCAACTTTCCGGACCGCTTCCGCCGCAATTCCGTGCTGCTCGTGGACTACTCGATGCCACGCATGGATGGACTGGAACTGTGCGCCGCCCTCGATGACGCCCTGATCCGCCGCGCTCTGCTCACCGGGGTGGCGGATGAAAAACTCGCCGTCCAGGCCTTCAATGCAGGACTCATTCACCGCTACATCCCCAAGCACCTGATCAATCCGCTGTCGGTGATCGTGGGCTTCATCGAAGAACTGCAGCGCGAGTACTTCAGCCAGTACACGGCGCGCCTGAAGTCGGTCCTGTCGATTAATCCACCCCGCTTTCTCATCGATCCGGTGATCGCCCGCTATGTGAGAAACCTGATGCGACGCGAACGACTCATAGAGTACTACCTGGTGAGCGACCCGCCCGGACTGCTGCTGCTCAACAGCAGCGGGCGTCTCTGGCGGCTGGCATTGCTCAACCGGGAACAGGTCCGTGAACAGGTTGTCTTCGCCCGCAGCCGGGGCGCACCCGCGGACGTGATCGCCCAGCTGGATTCCGGAAATTTCCTGGGATTCTTCTGCGGCACCGATCCGGATGATGATTTTTCAGCGGACGCCTACCCCTGGCAGGAACTGGTGTTTCCGGCAGTCACCCTGGTGGGTGCCACCGGGAGCTGGCAGATCGCACTGTGGCGGGATGCCGTTTCAGACATCGATTTCGACCCGGCAGGCGCCTCCTACGATACCTACACCCGCTCACTGTAAGCGCGGCTACTGCAGCCGCAGATGACCCGGCAGCACGATCCGCTCCACCCACTCGAAGGCCAGTTCGGTGACCACGGCCAGTACCGCGGCGGGTACCGCCCCCTGTAGGATCAGACTCACGTTGTTGAGTGCCAGACCCGTGACAATCGGATCCCCCAGCCCGCCAGCGCCGATGAAAGCCGCGAGGGTGGCGGTGCCGATGCTGATCACCGCCGCGGTGCGGATGCCCGCCAGCATGCTGGGCAGCGACAGGGGAATATAGACGTGACGCAACTGCTCCCGGTCGGAAAGGCCCATCGCGACTGCCACCCGTATCAGTGCCGGATCGACTGTGGTGAGGGCCGTCAGCGTATTCCGCAGAATCGGCAGCAGCGAGTAGAGAAACAGGGCGATGATCGCAGGCAGAGGGCCTATACCGAACAGGGGAATCATCAGCGCCAGCAGGGCGATGGAGGGAACCGTCTGCAGCAGTCCACAGAAGTAGGTCACCGCCCGCGCCAGACCGGGCAGCCGGAACACAGTCACACTCAATCCCACCCCGAAGAGGACGGCTCCAATCAGGGCGGTGACAGTCAGCTTCAGATGCTGCACGGTGTTGGTCCACAGATCCTGCCAGAGACGATTCCCCGCCGCCCGGGTGGCCGTGGCATCCGCGTCCACGAGTCCTGCCTCCACCAGAAAACCCCGGGCAACCTGGGCAAAGTTCTGGCCACCAAAAACCACTGCGCCATTGAGCTGCTGCATCCTGCGGTCGTCGATGAGGTCTGCGAGCAGATTGACCCGCTCACGCACCGCTGCAGCCAGATCGCGGCGGACGAGCGGTGCGGCCTGGTACTCGGGGAAATACTCGAGGTCATCCGCCAGAACGAGCAGATCGTAGCGGTCGAGTTCACCATCGGTGGAGTACGCGTCGGTGACATCGATGTCTCCCTCCTCCATCGCCCGGTAAGCGAGTGCGTGTTCGATGCCGCGCACCCGCTCGGGTAATCCGTAGGCCTGCGCCAGACCACGCCAGCCGTCTTCGCGTTCCAGAAACTCGTGGCTGACCACGATGCTCAGGTCCGGGTGTCGGGCCAGGTCGCCGATGGCGCGGACCCCGGCGGCCTCGGCACGCGATCGCGGCATGGCAATGGCATAGGTATTGTCAAACCCGAAAGGTGCCAGCAGCTCGAGCCCGCGCCCGGCGATCTGTGCATTGAGTGCCGGAATGCTGTTGAGTTCAGGACGGTTGAGGATCGCCTGGCCGAGGGTTCCGGTGTATTCGACATAGAGATCGATTTCGTCGTTGACCAGGGCTTCGAAGCAGATGAGGGTACCGCCCAGTCCATAGCGGCGCTCCACACTGTATCCCCCGTGCTCGAGGAGCTGCGCAATGATTTCAGCGAGCAGGTAGGATTCGTTGAAATTCTTGCTCGCAACCCGGACAGGATCCCCGCTCTGATCCGCAGCAATGGCGGCAACCGGGCTGGCCAGGACGATAAACAGGTTTGCGGACACGAGCGCAGCCATGAACGATCGCAATGCAGTCCTGCGATTCATCGCAACTGATCCTCCAGCAGCTGCGAAACGTACTCCGTGGCAGGCGCCGCCAGCACGTCAGCCGTCGCCCCGGCCTGGACGATCCGGCCCTGGTGCACGATGATCAGCATGCCGGCGAGCTTTACTGCCTCGCGCATGTCGTGCGTCACGAGCACCGTGCTCACCCCTTCGTGTTCCTGTACAGAGCGAAAGCGCCTGTAGAGACCGACCCGGGTAATCGGATCCACCGCAGAGAAAGGCTCATCGAGCAGCAGCAGTTCGGGTTTCAGCATCAGCGCACGACACAGACCCACTCTCTGCTGCTGACCGCCCGACAGCTCTGCGGGATAACGGTTCGACACGTCTTCCGGGAGTTCCATCTGCTCGAGCAGACGACGGTATCTCGAATCCGTCGCAGCATCCGACCAGCCTTCGAGCCTGGCCAGGAGGGTCACGTTGTCCCGGTTGGTGAGATGCGGAAACAGACCGGCGCCCTGTACCGAGTATCCGATGCGTCTTCTGAAGGCCACCGCATCTGCAGGGACCGGCGCACCAAATACCCGCACCTCCCCCGAATCCGGTCGCAGTACCGCATTGATCAACTGCAGCAGAGTAGTTTTACCGCTGCCACTTTCACCCACCACGGCACTGGTCACTCCCGCCGCCAGACTCAGCGTGACATCCTGAAGTACCCAGTGACCGGGCACGAAGTACTTCCCCGCAGCAGTGAATTCGACGCACGCCTTCATCGGAACACAGCAATCCCATATTGCCGCGCGAGCTCGCGACCATGCGCTTCGAGGGCTTCCAGCAGCTGCCGCCGACGGCCGGAAGCCGCCGCGTCGTCCGGTGGCGGTGCGGCGCTCAGTTCACCGAGCACTTTGTGGAACTGCTCAAGGCTCAGCCATGGCACGTCCCGTGCCGCGAGTTTGGAGACCACGAACGCTTCCCAGTCCGCACGTTCCTCCGCGGTCAGCCGTTCCGGAAAACTCCGGGCCTTGAGTCGTCGCGCAAGGGTGTCGAGTCGTTTGTCTTCATAGTCGAGTTCGGGCCATTCGCCCCTTCTGATCCCTTCGTGGAAGGACTGACAGCGACTGCGATCCGCGTCCTGCAGGAAACCATCATAGAGCGCGGCATCGGGATCTATTGCGGATGGCATGTCCCGCCGGGAATACACGCGCATGATCTTCTGCGCCACACCAGGCTTCTTCAGCCGTCGCTGCCGCTCTTCGATCTGCTTCCGATCAAAACCGATGCGCGACCAGTTTTCGGCTGTGAGCACCTCGATGCCTGCCACGAAAGGGCAGCGATTTATGCGGATCTCCTTCAGAGGAGGTCGATTTTCGCCACCGGCGGCAAACAGCCGATCACGGATCTCGTCGGCACTCATCTCCAGCAGTCCGGAGATATCCTGACTGAGGTCGGCAACGACGATGGAATTGCTGTTGGTCGGATGCCGGCATACGGATACCACCGGTGCAGATGAATACCGCTCCCGGGGGTACATGCCGGATACATGCAGACACAGACGGGCGCCGAAAGGTTCAAGGAGAGATCTGACCTCCTTCTTCGAGCGCTGACTGAAGTAGAAGTCCCAGAGACGGGGCTGATGCGTCCTGATCAGTCTGCCGAGTGCGACGGTTGCGCGGACATCGGAGAGGGCATCGTGTGCCTGGCCGTGATCGAGATCGTTGGCCCGGGTCATTTCTTCGAGTCGATAGGTTGGCAGTCCTTCCGGTGTGGTGGGCCAGTTGATGCCGTCCCGACGCAGCGCACCCGCCGCCCGTACCAGATCGATGATGTCCCACCGGGAATTACGATTGCGCCATTCCCGCTCGTAGGGATCCCGGAGCATGCGGTACAGGCCATGACGCACGAACTCGTCATCGAAGCGCAGGCTGTTGAAACCGGCGACACAGGTATCCGGGGTGCTGAACAGTTCCAGCACCCGCTCAAACATTTCGTATTCACTGATACCTTCATGCCGGGTGAGCGCCGGCGTGATCCCAGTGACCAGTGTGGCATCAGGGTTCGGCAGTACGTCGTCGGGCAGGCGCACATAGCAGGACAGTTCGTCACCCAGGGGATTAAGATCCATGTCGGTTCGAAACCCACCGAACTGCACAATGCGATCCCAGCGGGGATCCGTGCCCGATGTTTCCAGGTCGTACCAGTAGAAACTCTTCGCCATACCTGTCCTCAGCAGCCTGGGGCCGAGACCGCCGGTTAATTTGCTTTCGTGTCGTGGCATTGGCATCTTGCGCAGCCATGAACGCGAAGTCGAAGCAGCTCGCCCTGTTCGGCGGTCCGGCACTTGCCGTCGCCGCAGGATACCTCATGTATGGCGCAGGCTTCTCGACCGCGGCCGGAATCACACTCGGTGTGACGCTGCTGTGTGTGGTGTGGTGGGTTTTCGAACCTATACCGATCCCGGCAACTTCCTTCATTCCGCTTGGACTGTTTCCACTGCTGGGCGTGCTAACTCCGGTAGAGGTCGCCCAGTCCTATGGCCATTCCCTGATTCTGCTGCTGCTCGGTGGTTTCATCCTGGCAACCGCCCTCGAGCGCAGCGGTGCGCATCGGCGACTGGCACTGGCGATGGTGCGTGCATTTGGTGGTACTTCGAGCAGACGGCTGGTCTTCGGCTTCATGGCCGCCGCTGCGATTCTGAGCATGTGGATCTCCAATACGGCAACCACGCTGATGCTGCTGCCTGTCGCCCTCGCCGTACTGGAGAAGTCCGAGGACGAGAACCTGGCAACACCCCTGCTCCTCGGCATCGCCTACTCAGCGAGTATCGGCGGCGTTGGCACGCCCATAGGGACACCACCGAACGTGGTCTTCATGGGCATCTATGAAGCGACTACCGGCAACAGCATCGGTTTCCTCACCTGGATGAGCTGGGCCGTACCCATCGTCCTGGTGTTTCTGCCGATAATGGCCCTCTATCTGACACGACGGCTGAGCTTTCAGGGCACAGTGAAGCTGCCGACGGTCGGTGCCTGGCAGGCGTCCGAGGTCCGGGTGCTCACCGTGTTCGGCCTCACCGCCCTGGCCTGGGTCACCCGCAGCCAGCCCTTCGGTGGCTGGTCGGGCCTGTTCGATCTGCCGCACACGGACGACGCCATGGTCGCCCTGCTTGCGGTGGTCGTGATGTTTCTGGTGCCGGATGGCAAGGGCAAGCAGCTGCTCGACTGGGAGACTGCCGAGCAGATCCCCTGGGGGATGCTGATTCTCTTCGGCGCGGGTATTGCCATCGCCAGCGCCTTCACCTCGTCCGGCCTGAGCGAGACAATCGGTGCGGCACTATCCGGACTCTCGACTCTGCCGATTCTGGTCGTGATCGTCTGCATCTGTCTGGCCGTAACCTTCATGACCGAAACCACCAGCAACACGGCAACCACCACGCTGCTGATGCCCATACTCGCCGCCGCAGGGCTGGGTGCCGGAATTGACCCGAAGCTCCTCATGATTCCTGCCGCGATGAGTGCTTCCTGCGCGTTCATGCTCCCTGTCGCGACTGCGCCTAACGTGATCATGTTCAGCACCGGCCGTTTCACTATCGAAACCATGGCCAGAGAGGGCTTCGCACTCAATCTCATCGGCGCGGCCGTGATCTCCCTGGGCTGCTATCTGCTGCTCACCTAACTGTTCGAGTACCGCATCCCGCTCAACCTGGCTGAGTGCACCAAGCCCGGCAACTGCCGCGTAAAAGGCGGACCAATCGCGCCCGCTCTGTTCGAACAGCCGGGCAAACGCAGGCACCGCATCCTCGTAGGTGGCCAGCGACACCAGCAGCGCGTTGTTGAGCCCCGCGTCGAGCCGGTTCACCTGCTGGGGCGCGGCGCCACTGCTTCGATAGCATTCGACGGCGGCAGACAGGATGCGGGATTTTCTCTGCAGTTTGACCTCGTCAGTCTCCGGGCCGGCATAGAGTGCTTCAAGCGCGCCTCGCGTACGTTCGAGCAGGGATCTCAGCGCTCTGGTGGCGGCCTCCGCCGACTGGCGGCTGGCGAGTTCGTCGCGGGCGGGTTTCGCAGCATCGTGCTCCGGGTCTTTCGTTCCTTCCTCTGCGATCCCTTCCTCGTTGCGCAGCAGCCACTCCCGCATACCCTGCCGACCGACAAAACTGGCGAAGGACTCGTTGAAGCGGACGTCTCCCTTTATCCACAACTTCAGATGGGCAAGTTCATGAATCAGCAGCTGTGCCAGATCCGCCTCCGGCCAGGAGAGAAAACTGCTCAGCAGCGGATCCTTGAACCAGCCGAGCGTGGAGTAGGCGGCCACCCCGGCCATATAGGTATCGAGACCTTCGCCCACAAGCCGCTGCCGGTAGCGGTCCGCATCGTTCCGGGAAAAGTAACCCCGATAGGGCGCACAGCCCACTACTGGATAGCACCAGTGCTTCGCCTCCAGCGACAATGCAGGTGCCGCATAGAGATTCCACACCACGTGATCGGAAGAAAGTGCGACATAGGAGCGGTAAGCCCCGTCGGCGGACAGCAGCAGCCGGGTTTCCGCAAAGTCGAGAATCCGCTGGGAACGTTCGAGGCTGGCCCTCAGTGCGGCGCGGTCATCGGTTCCTGTTTCGGCACTTTCTTCGGAAGGGTGCGCGTCATCGAGCTCGGTCAGCAGTCGCTCCACCGGCTGGCGCCGGGTCAGCAGGCTCAACTGTCCGCCGATCGCCTGACTGTAATAACCCATGGTCTCGCAACCGGCCGCACCACAGATCGTCGCGGCGAAGAACACGGCGAGGGGAAGTCTGATCCTTCCCGGCGCCGATCCAGGGCTGACGGTCCGGGCAGGGCGCCGGCCTTTTCCGTGCAGGCGCACGGTGGCTATGTCCTCCGGAGTCTGATTAAGTACAGGATCATGAAGCTCATCATCGGCATTCTCTCGGCGACGTTCGTGGTTCTCAATACCGCCCTGAACTGTATCCCTCTGTATCTCGCGGGCATTGTTCGAGGACTGCTCCATCTGCTCGGCCTGCGGACAGCAGCCCGCTGGATCGCCAATCACATGGACTGGATCATCGAAAGCTGGGTGGGTGCCAACCGGCAGATGTTCCGCGCGCTTCATCTTACCCGCATCGAGATCGACTGGATCGACTGCGAATCCCTGAGCCGTGACGACTGGTACATGGTGATCAGCAATCATCAGAGCTGGACCGATATCGTGGTACTCCAGGTCGCCCTGCATCGGCACATTCCACCGATCAAATTCTTCACCAAAGCCCAGCTCATCTGGATACCCCTGCTCGGTATCGCGATGTGGCTGCTCGGGTTTCCTTACGTCAGGAGACTCAGCAAGGCACAGATCGAAGCCAGTCCCGAACTGCTGGAACTGGATCGAAAGGCGACGCTTCAATCCTGTGAGGGATTTCGTGCGAAGCCCACAACCGTGCTGAATTTCCTGGAAGGAACTCGCTTCACTCCGTCCAAACATGGTGCCCAGCAGGCACGTTACCGCACACTGCTCAATCCCAAGACCGGTGGCTTCACCTATGTGGTTGCAGCACTCGAAAGAGAGCTGCACCAGGTGCTGGACGTCACTATCGAGTATCCCCACGGCATTCCAACTTTCTGGGATTTCATGACAGGCAACTGTCCGCAGGTACGATTGCGAGTGGAGCGCCTGGAAATCCCCGCAGAGATCCGGGACGCAGAGTCGCTGGAGGAAAAGAGACCCCGCCTGCAGGCCTGGATCGATTCGCTGTGGCAGGCGAAGGATGCGCGCCTCATTGCCGGAGGCAGACTGACCCAGTTTGCTGCCGCTGACTGATGTACGAGGAACACTTTCATCTGCGCAAGGCGCCCTTCTCGATCGCTCCGGATCCCAGCTTTCTGTATCTGAGCAGTTCCCATCGGGAAGCCATGGCACACCTGCGGTATGGTTTGAGCAATGGCGGCTTCGTCCTGATCACCGGGGAAGTCGGCACCGGTAAGACGACGCTGTTGCGCAATCTGCTGCAGGAGACCCCGCCCGATCTCGACGTCGCTTTCATCCTCAATCCCCGCCTCACCGTGCGCGAACTCCTCGAGTCACTCTGCGACGAACTCGGCATCAGCTACGACCGCTCGGCCACCGGTACCGTGAAGCAGTACATCGATGTATTGAACCGGCATCTGCTGAAAACACACCAGGCAGGCCGCAGTACTGTGGTGATCATCGACGAAGCGCAGAACCTCTCACCTGCGGTACTCGAACAGGTGCGACTGCTCACCAATCTGGAAACCGACGAACGCAAACTGCTGCGTATCATCCTGCTTGGCCAGCCCGAACTCGCCGACCTGCTGGGCCGCCAGGAGTTGCGTCAGCTTGCCCAGCGGATCACCGCTCGCTACCACCTCGGGACCCTGAACCGGGAGGACTGCCGCGGCTATGTGATGCACCGTTTGAGCCATGTCGGCGGTGACCGGGAAACCTTCACCAACGCCGCCCATCGGCGTCTGTTCCGACTCAGCGGCGGGGTACCGCGGCTCATCAATACCATTGCAGATCGGGCGCTGCTGGGCGCCTACGCAGAAGACCGTGCCCGCGTCACAGCCCGCATCGTTTCCCGTGCCAGTGCCGAAGTCCTCGGTCGCAAAACGGACTGGCGGCCCTGGCTCTATGCCGGTCTGGGTGGCGTGGTACTCGTTGCCGCAGCATGGGCACTCCAGGTAAACCGGGTGCCCGTGGAAAACGGTGCAACGGCGGGAATCCCGCCTTCTCCGGACGCAGCGCAATCCTCCGCAGCCGCTTTACCTGCCGCACCATTCGCCGCTGCACCTTCCCCTGTTACGCCCTCCTCCGCTGCGTCCACCCCCACGCCGGATGATCCTGCTGCAGGTTCCACAAGTGCAGAAGCACAACAGCCTGCTGGCAGCACTGTACCGGCCGGTACTGATGTGATCACGGCATTCGATACCCGGTCTGAACCGGCCGGCGTCGCCGTCGACGCGCAGGTACAGGTGTCAGATGCTCCCCAGGCCGGTGTGCCTGAAGCATCAGCGTCTCCGGCGAGTCTGCCTCGACCGGTTGCAGAAATTCTCCGACCGGCTGGCAATACTTTTCAGCTCCGGCGTCAGGCCTACGCCGCGGTGTTCAATGCGTGGGGGGTTGAGTTCGATATCGCCGCCGAAGGGCAGATCCCCTGCGACTTCGCACCTTCGGCCGGCCTTCTGTGTCTGTCGGAGCGCGGTGACTGGACAGAGATCGAGCGACTCGACCTGCCTGTAATACTGGAGCTGTGGGACGAGCAGGAAGCCCCCTACCATGCGGCACTGACAGCGTTGCGGGACGCTCAGCTCACCCTGCACCTGGATGGAAAAGACATCCACACCACTCAGCGGGCGCTGCGCGACCACTGGTTCGGTTCCTACGTGGTGCTGTGGCGCACACCTCCGGGCTATTCCGGCAGTCTGCGCATCGGCGATGCCCATGAAACCGTAACCTGGCTCAGACGCCAGCTCGCCGAACTGAACCCGGCGCTGGGTATACAGGGCACGTCACCCGTTTTCGACGCCGAGCTGCAGTCCGCCATACTCGAATTTCAGAAGCAGGAGGGCCTGGTCGAGGATGGGATCGTGGGTCCGGCAACCTGGATCCGCATAGCTCATCGACTGCGCCTGCCTGCGCCGAGCCTGGCTGGTTGACATGTCCTACGTACTCGAAGCGCTAAAAAAGGCCGAAGCACAGAAGGACCCCGGTGCGCGAACCGCCCTGGTGCAGGAGCGTCGCGAGTACCGGCGCAATCGCTGGTGGCAGATCCTGGTCGCCAGCGCCCTGCTGGCAAACCTCTTCGTGCTGTTATGGCTGTTTTATCCCCGCAGCGAAACAGGCGCCCCTGCAGACCCGGTACCGGCTCAACAGCCGGCACTCGCCGAGTCATCCCCGCAGACTCAGGTCACGCCCGCACAATCTTTCCAGCAGCCGCAGGCGCTGCAGCAGCCGCAGGTGCTGCAACAATCCCTGGCGGAGACCTTACCGGTCACCGGGAGCGGTGCAGCCACACCGGCGGCACCACCGGTTCGAGTGCACCTGTCCGATCTTCCGCCTGCGCCACGCAGCCGCTTTCCCGGCCTGGCGTTTTCGACACACATCTACGCAGAAGATCCCGCACTGCGGGCACTGGTGGTAAACGGCAACCGTCTGACGGAAGGTGATCGCTTCGGTGTCCTGGTACTGGTCGAAGTCACGGAAGAAGGAGCCGTCTTCGGCTTCGAAAACTTTCTGGTCGACGTGTCCGTGCTGGACACCTGGGACTGATCCGCAGGAGTCAGAGCAATTGCTGATGGCGGGCGGATTTCGCTCCTAGCGGACGGATTTCGCTCCTAGCGGACGGATTTCGCTCCTAGCGGACGGATTTCGCTCCTAGCGGACGGATTTCGCTCCTAGCGGACGTGTACCGAGACCTCCGGCAGAGCAACCCGGTTCGAGGCCGTCTCGTAGATGCGGCTGGCAATGAAGATCTGCACCAGATCTGTATCCAGCAGACCTTGACGGACCTCGTCCTCCAGAATCCGCAACGCGAAGTCGGCAGTCATGGCCTTCTTGTATGGGCGATCCATGGCCGTCAGCGCATCGTAGATGTCACACACCGTCATGACACGGCTCGCCAGTGGAATCTGTTCCCCCACCAGACCCTGGGGATAACCGCTGCCATCAAGCTTCTCGTGGTGGGCGCCGGCGATTTCCGGCACCCCTGCCAGCTCGGGTGGCCAGGGCAGCACACTCAGAAACTCCCGGGTATGCACCACGTGGGACTGTATTTCCCGTCGCTCGTCCGGGGTCAGACTGCCCCGCCGCACAGAGAGTGCGAGCAGATCCAGGTCGGTGATCAGACCATTCAGGGTGCCATCGAATTCGCGATAGGCATACTCGCGGATCTCCCGAAGATCACGCGCCACGCCTTCATCGAGAATCTGCGGCAGATTCGCCTTACTCACCATCTCGAAGTAGTCGTCGAGGAGTGACAGTTCGGCTTCCAGCTTCCGGTGGATCCGGCGGCGGGCGACTTCGCTATCAACCGGCGCGTGATGCAGCATTTCCAGTTCGCTTTCCACCGCACGCCGACGCAGGCGCTCCTTCTGCAACTCCACCCGGTAGCGGACAATCTCCAGCCGGTCGTCGGTCAGCTTGTTGGCCTTGAGGAGCACGTCCTCACGCACGCCAACCTTCCCGAAATCGTGCAGCAGCGCGGCATAGCGTACTTCGCGGATATGTTCTTCGCTGAGGGTCAGATTGCGGAATCTCGAAAGGCCTGACTGGGGAAGCACCTGGAGCAGCGCGACCGTGGAGTCCGCTACCCGGAAAGAATGACCGCTGGTACTCGGATCCCGCTGCTCTATGGTTTTCACCGATGCCTGTACGAAACTCTCAAAGAGCCGGCTGATGTCCCGGATGAGCTGATTCTTCTGAATCGACACGGCGGCCTGACTTGCCACGGCGCGCAACAGTTCGACAATTTCCTCGTCGAAGGGAATCGGCAGGTCTTCAGTCGGATCAAGACGATTGATGAACTGCAGTACTCCCACCACCTGGTCCCGGTGATCGCGCATGGGCAGTACCAGCATTGAGCGCGTACGGTAGTTCATCTGCTCATCGAAGCTGCGGTTGAATCGATAGGGCACGCTTTCCGGGATCTGGTATGCGTCGGGAATCAGCAGTTCTTCTCCCACCACCGCGACATAGCCGGCAAGGGAATCCCGGGACAACGGCAGACGCTTCTCTACATAGTCGACTTCCACCACATCGTTCTGTGCCAGTTTGAACACCAGCTCCGGTTCATCGCCGGATTCGTCTATGAGATACAGAGAACCCGCCTCGCAATCGGCCAGACGACGGGCTTCCAGCAGAATGGTCCGCAGCAGATCTGAATAATCCATGCGGGTGGACAGCGACTTCGCGATATCCGAAAGCTGATTCATCCGTGTGCGGCGCGCGCCCACCTCCCGGAACAGAGCCAGCACCTTCAGATTGCGGCGCCAGTGCTCCTCACCATGCGCTACGAGCCTGTCCAGACAGCCACCCTCAGCCTCCGGTGGCAATACCAGATCGGCACCAAGCGGATCCTCGAAACTTACCAGCAGGGCATGGGGGAAGGCACGACGGGCACTGTCTGCACCGGCACCCGCCAGCACCACCAGCGCGACAGTTTCATCCATCTCATCGCTGTGGCGAATGTCCACGTAGCGGGTCGTCCAGCCACTCCGGGCCGCTGTCTCCTCCAGACGGTGACAGGCAGCCGCACACCGGGGCCGGGCAGGTTCTACGCCAGCGATACAGAACGCGGGATTGTCGCCGGGGTGCGACATGCGGATGGCTTCCCTCGATTTTTCTCGAAAGAAGTATGCCGGGGTGTCGTCACCCCAATGTAGACCTGTGTCACACCCCGACAGACCCTGTCCCCGCCAGGCGTACGGGGAGTCGGGCCATTAGCCCGGCACGGCGTGCCGTATCAGAGCGCAGCGCGGGCGTCGATTCTAGAGCGTCGGGTTGCCGAGCGAATCCAGCCGCCGTTCGATACTGGCAAGACGATTGTTGATCTGCACCCGATAGGCGTCGATCGCAGTGACCGCCTGTTCGTTTTCGGCAACCCGATTCACCAGACTGGTCTGCAGGGTGGCCATGCTCTGACTGGTGGTATTCACCCGGTCCACGATGTCGCGCTGCACCCCCGCCATCTGCTGGAGGGAAAGCTCGAGACTGGTCAGCTGATCCACAATAGCCGACTGCTGCTTGAACAACGCCTCGTGTCGACCTACCGAGTTGGTCAGTTCCCTGGTGGCGCTCTGCAGACCCTGGAGGTCTTTACCGAGCTTCTCGATGCCCGCTTTGTTCTCTTCGATCCACTTCTTGTTGCGGTCGTTGGTCACGCCCCAGAGCTTGCGGATCTCTGACTCCCAGAAGTTGATCTGGCTCTTGGTATCCTGACCGGTTTCAGACAGATTCTCATCGGTCATGCGCAGCCGGTCTTCGAGCAGGCCGATACGATCAGAGGCGGATGCCAGAGCTTTTTTATCTTCGAGCAGCTGCTGGTGCTGATTGGTGATGAACCAGCCCGCCACCACAAGCCCGGCAACGAGCACTGCCAGAATCAGATTGATACCAATCGATCTGGAGCCCCCGGAAGTGCCTCCGCCCGACCCGGTACGCCGTCGTGGCGAATCGCCGCTGGAAACCGTCTTCGGGGCTTTGATACCACGCCGGTAACCGGCCGAGTCATCGGGATTGGCGGGGATCGCGGTGGGAGAAGGACGCTCAGCCATGTGAACTCCGGGTTTTTCGAGCGCGCAGATTATAGAAGAAATCTAAGGAAGACAAAAAAAGCCCGCACAGGCGGGCTTTTCAGATACTGACGCTCTGCCACCCCGGTGGCATGCTCCGGCGGGACCCGGACACACCTTGCTCGGGAGTCAGAACCTGATGTCAGAGTATCTCCAGGATCCCCCAGAGCACGATGGTGAGTGCCAGACCACTGACGATCACTCCACGCACGCTGGCCATCGGACCGGGCTTGCCGAAGATCGCGTTCAACTGGAGCACGGCGATGATCGCCAGTGCGGCAATCAGCGCCGTGGTGTTGCCGTTCAGGCCGCCGTGGGCGTAATGAGCGCTCGACCCCATGAGAAACAGCATGGGCAGCGAAAACAGCGTGTTGGTTCTGGACGCCAGGGCTGCCTTCGGTGCCGCAGCCGCAGCCGCAGGAAGGGGTTCGCCGCCGGATTTCACCTGCTGATTCGAGGCAATCAGGATTTTCTGGTTCGGCCAGATGATGAGCCAGACATTCAGAAACATCAGTGTACCCAGCACGGCACCTACCGTGATATCCAGGGTCACACCGGCTCCCCGGATGCCCAGCATCACGATTCCGGTTAAGAAGGTGAACATCGCACCCCAGCGGAACCACCAGAGCGCACGGGGTACCAGCTTGACGAATGCATCGGTGCGGGCGCTGGCTTCGGCTTCCTTGAAGTATTCACCCTGCACGAAATTGAAATAGTAAAGCAGACCGATCCAGGTGATGCCTGCGAGAAAGTGGCCCCATCGAGCCAGGTAATCTATGAGTTCCATCGAAAAAATCTCCCCTGCTGACCGTTATAAATATTGTTCAGAACGACCGCGGCGACTATAGCATCGAAGCCGCACAGGGTCGAAACCCGTGCCCGGCGATCAGTGCTGACGTGCCGCCGGGAGAGTATCCGTGCCTGGGGAAAGCGGCCGAAAAAAAACCCCACACACAGGTGGGGTTTTCTTTTCTGCCGATTCCAGCTCCCGATTCCGGAGAGGGCCGCCTCCCAGGGGAAACGACTCTCACCACCCGGAAGCGGGCGGCTTACATCATGCCGCCCATGTCGGGCATGCCGCCACCACCCATTGGCGGCTTGTCTTCCGGCAGTTCAGCGACCATCGCTTCGGTGGTGATCATCAGACCTGCCACTGAGGCAGCTGCCTGCAGAGCGGTACGGGTGACCTTCGCCGGATCGAGAATGCCCATCTCCAGCATGTCGCCGTACTCACCAGTGGCTGCGTTGTAGCCCTGGTTGCCCTTCAGCGCAGCGACCTTATCCAGCACGACCGCACCTTCGACGCCGGCGTTTGCTGCAATCTGCCGCAGAGGGGCTGTCATGGCCCGCTGGGCAATGGTGATGCCCACGTTCTGGTCTTCGTTGTCACCCTTGAGGCCGTCGATGGCTTTGAGCGCACGCACCAGCGCGACACCGCCGCCTGCTACAACACCCTCTTCCACCGCTGCACGAGTCGAGTGCAGTGCGTCTTCCACACGCGCCTTCTTCTCCTTCATTTCCACTTCGGTGGGTGCGCCGACCTTGATCACGGCAACACCACCGGCCAGTTTCGCCAGACGCTCCTGGAGCTTTTCGCGATCATAGTCGGAGGAGGTGTCTTCAACTTCGGCCCGGATCTGCTTGATGCGGCCTTCGATGTCACCCTTGGCACCGGCACCGTCGACGATGGTGGTGTTTTCCTTGGTGGAGGAAATACGCTTGGCAGTACCCAGATCATCGAGGGTCGCGCCTTCCAGGGTCAGACCGACCTCTTCGGAAATCACGGTGCCGCCGGTCAGAATCGCGATGTCCTGCAGCATCGCCTTGCGGCGATCGCCAAAACCCGGGGCTTTGGCTGCGGAGACCTTGACGATACCGCGCATGTTGTTGACCACCAGGGTCGCCAGCGCTTCGCCTTCGATGTCCTCGGCTATCACCATCAGCGGCTTGCCCGCTTTGGCGACGGACTCGAGAATCGGCAGCATGTCGCGGATGTTGGAGATCTTCTTGTCGCAGAGCAGGATGTAGGGGTCTTCCAGCTCGGCAGCCATGGACTCCTGGTTGTTGATGAAGTAGGGCGACAGATAGCCGCGATCGAACTGCATCCCTTCAACCACGTCGAGTTCGTTCTCGAGTCCGGAACCTTCCTCGACGGTGATCACGCCTTCCTTGCCGACCTTGGCCATGGCTTCAGCGATGATCGCACCTACGGCTTCGTCACTGTTCGCCGAGATGGTGCCGACCTGTGCAATCGACTTGTTGTCTTCGCAGGGAGTGGCCATCTTCAGGATTTCGGCAACTGCGGCGGTGACCGCCTTGTCGATACCCCGCTTGAGGTCCATCGGGTTCATACCTGCCGCGACCGACTTCAGGCCTTCGGTCAGAATCGACTGGGCCAGCACGGTGGCTGTGGTGGTGCCGTCACCGGCTTCGTCCGAGGTCTGCGAGGCGACCTCTTTGACCATCTGCGCGCCCATGTTCTCGAACTTGTCTTTCAGTTCGATTTCCTTGGCAACAGACACCCCGTCCTTGGTGACGGTGGGTGCGCCGAAGGACTTGTCCAGCACAACATTACGGCCCTTCGGGCCCAGAGTTACCTTGACCGCATTCGCCAGCACGTTAACCCCATCGAGCATCCGGCTGCGTGCGTCATCTCCAAATAATACTTCTTTAGCGCTCATCGCTTATTCCTCGTTCCCGTGTAGTTAGCCTTCCAGCACGCCGAAAATTTCGCTCTCGCTCAGGATCAGCAGTTCTTCGCGGTCGATCTTGACCGTGCTGCCGCCGTACTGGCCGAAGATGACCTTGTCACCGACTTTCACATCCATCGGCCGGGTTTCGCCGTTATCCAGAATTCTGCCCGGTCCTGCAGCCAGCACTTCGCCGCGCGAGGGCTTTTCCGAAGCCGAGTCGGGCAGCACGATGCCGCCTGCGGTGGTGGACTCTTCTTCCAACCGGCGCACGACAACACGATCGTGTAAGGGTCGAATTTTCATTACCTGTTTTCTCCCAGTTCAAATCCCATTAGAGGGTCCCAGTACGGGTCGTCAGCATCTCGCCTGATCAACGTTTTCGAATTAGCACTCTCATAGGGAGAGTGCTAATTTCAGGGTGGCATATGATAGTGATCCACGAGCCTGATGCAAGGCCGATAACCCGCGACTCCGACCCGGCAGGCGCTCGTCCGCAACCTCAGGAAGTGTTACAGCCACGACCGCCAGCGAGCCGACGAACCCTAAATGGGTCCACCGGAGGTGGATTTCAAGAGCGGCCGGGAGCTCAGTCCGAATTTTTATCGGCTCGTGGCGGCCGATCTACCCGCTGGAACTCGCCTTCTATGGGTGTGCGGGGCCCCGGGTCGGCTCCCCGCCCGCCTCTCGGCGGCCACTCAGCCATTCCGGCTGCGCGTCCAGGTCCGAGACCGGTGACCTGTACTTTCGACAGAACCAGCCCTGCCACTGTGCCGCGAAATCCGGGTACGAGCAGCAGGAAGCCAACCGTATCAGTGACAAAACCCGGGGTGAGAAGGAGCGCGCCCGCCACCGCGAGCAGCAGACCTTCAACAACCTCCCGGGCAGGCAGCTGGCCACCCTCCAGCCGCTGCAGGCCCCGGGTCAGGGTGGCAAGGCCCTGGATACGCAGCAGGGTCACCCCGATCACCGCAGTCAGCATGACAAGCCCTATGGTGGGCCAGGCACCGATGTAGCCGCCCACCTCGATGAGCAGGTACATTTCGGCAATGGGCGTGAGGAAGAAAATCAGCAGCCACATGGGCGAGGTCCGTAAGTCGTCATCCGGTCAATCTGCGGGTGGCTCCGGGGTTTTGCAACCGCAGGAGCGGATCTGGCAGGTCGTCGCCCTGATTCCCCGGGGCAAAGTCGCCACCTATGGGCAGATCGCCGCGCTCGCCGGAATGCCGCGCCACGCCCGCCTGGTCGGCCGGACACTCAGCCAGCTGCCGGAAAGAAGCCGTCTGCCCTGGCACCGGGTAATCAACGCCAGCGGACGCATTTCCTTGCGCAGCGGTTCAGAAGGCCACAAGACCCAGTATCAGCGGCTGCTGGCTGAGGGGGTGGAATTCATCGGGGAACGGGTCAGCCGCGCCTGCCGCTGGGAGGCGCAGGCAGGATCGTAGTCTCATCGCCCAGGGGTGCAACGGGTTCAACGGTCGAGGTGTCTGCTCGCCAGGGTGCAACCCAGTGCAGCAGCGCCATGCCGGGCAGGGCCAGCAGCGCACACAGATAAAAGAAGTCGATCCAGCCGATTTCGTCCACGATCAGACCGCTGACACTGGATGCGACTACCCGCGGCAGGGCGGCGATCGCGGTAAACAGTGCAAACTGCGTGGCGACGGAGGTACGCGCGGTTTCCCTGGCGATGAAGGCCACGGATGCCGCCGTACCAAGACCGACACCCAGGTATTCGGCCCCGATCACCGCCGCCAGCAGCCAGGGGTCCGCTCCGACACCGGCCAGCCAGGCAAAGCCGAAGATGGTGGCGAGCTGTACCACCCCGAAGGCCCAGAGGGCTTTGTTGATGCCGATCTTCACGATGATCAGGCCACCGGCAATGCCGCCGATGATCGACGGCCAGAGCGCAGCGTTCTTCGCGATCCAGCCGATTTCCGTAAGGCTGAAGCCAAGATCGATGTAAAACGGTGTGGCCAGCGCGGTGGCCATATTGTCTCCCAGCTTGTACAGCAGCATGAACGCCAGCACGGCAACGGCCGAGCGCCAGCCATGACGGCCGAAGAATTCGCGGAAGGGTTCGACAATCGCCGCCGCCAGGCTTGCAGGCACCACCGGCTCAGTTTCCGCCTCACGGATGAGCAGAGTGAGGATCACACCGACGCCCATGAAAGCCGCCATGATGGGAAAAACCACCTGCCAGGGCAGTGAGTCCGCCAGGATCAGACCGAGGGAGCCGGGTATGAGACCGGAGAGCCGATAGACCTGTACATGGATGGCGTTGCCCAGACCCAGCTCCTCATCGGTTCTGAGCAGCTCCCGCCGGTAGGCGTCGATGACCACATCCTGGGTCGCACTGAACACGGCCACGGCGATCGCCATGAGGGTGATACCAAGCAAAGCATCCTGTGGCTGCTGAAAACCCAGCAGGGCCATGGTGCCGATCAGCAGGACCTGGGTCAGCAGCATCCAGCCTCGACGCCGGCCGAGCAGGGGCACCGAATAGCGTTCCAGCGCCGGTGACCAGAGGAACTTCAGGGAATAGGGGTACTGGATCGCGGTGAAGAAACCGATAGCGGTCAGGCTCACGCCCTCGACACGCAGCCAGGCGGGCACCAGTTGCACCAGCACGAACAGCGGCAGACCGGACGCAAAGCCAAGGCCGGCGCAGATCAGCATCCGCCGGTTGGCAAGCGTCTGCCAGAGGGGCTGATTCAATCGCGGAAGTTGGTGTAGTTCAGCGGTACGTCCAGCTCGGCGTCTTTGAGCAGGGCCATGACCTGCTGCAGATCATCGCGCTTCTTGCCGGTGATACGGACCTGTTCACCCTGTACCTGGGACTGCACCTTCAATTTCGAGTCCTTGGTCAGCTTGACGATTTTTTTCGCAGTTTCCTTATCGATGCCCTGTTTAAGACCGAAACTCTGGCGTTTCTGTTTGCCCGCGGCTTCGACTTCCCCGGCATCCAGCGCCTTCACGTCCACGCCGCGACGGGTGAGTTTGTCACACAGGATGTCAAACATCTGAGTAAGCTGGAACTCCTCCAGGGCATGCATCCGGATCCTATCGTTCTCGAACGCGTAGCCGGATTCCACCCCCCGGAAGTCGAATCTTGTACTCAGCTCCCGGTTGGCCTGATCCACCGCGTTGCGCACTTCCTGCACATCCACTTCCGAGACCACATCAAAAGACGGCATAGGTACCCCTTACATCTGCGCGTACATTTGTACGCATCGGTCAGCAAAATGCTTCCAAACTGCATCACGGGCGCGCACTGACCCCCGTGCTAGACTGCTCCGGATCGGGTCACCGACCAGGACGTGACTTCCTTGACAAAACTGGATACCTCGCATATCAAACCGGGCACGCCCCCGCCGGCTCAGCCTGTAAGTTACATGTCATACGAAGACATTCCAATCCTCGTCGTGGATGACGCGAAGTTTTCCAGCGCCATCATTGCCAAGGCGCTGCGCAGCGGCGGGTTCAGCAACGTCCGTTTTACCAACAACCCGCTCCAGGCCCTCCGCTCCCTGGAGAAGCGCCCCGCACAGATCCTCATTGCCGACTGGCTGATGCCGAGTATGGATGGCCTCGAGTTGAGCCGCCGGGTCAAGAAGCTCGATGAAACAACCGAACATTTCACCTACACCATGCTGCTGACCGCGCGCGACGACATGGAAGCCATGCAGCAGGCGTTCGATGAAGGTGTGGATGATTTTCTCAACAAGGCACACCTGCGTGCCCAGCTGCTGCCCCGGGTCATTGCCGCCCAGCGCATTGCGGCCCGGCAGAACGAACTGCTGCGCACCAACCGCCTGCTGCGCAAGAAGATCCGTGAACTCCAGACCACCGACCTGGTGGACCCGGTCACCGGACTGGGCAACCTGAAGTTCACCCTGGAACGCATCGCAGACACGATGAAACACGCCGAAACGCGAGGCGGCGCCGCCTGTCTGCTGCTGGTCGGCATCAACAACCTGAGCGTCATCCAGGAGCAGTACGAGCAGAATATCGTGGACGAACTCATGTCCGGTATCGGTGCCAAAGTCCGGCAGCTGGTACGCCCCCTGGATGTGGTCACCCGACCCGAGGCCAACATGTTCGCGGTGATCACACTGCAGCCGGATATTCAGAACTGCACTTCTCAGAGTTTCCGGCGCATCTTCGACAACCTGTACATGCACTCATTCAAGACCACCGAGGGCTATATTCCTGTGGTGGTCGGTGTGAGCATCTCCGCTGCCGACAATGAAACCGGACTGCCGCACCCTAAACATTTCATGCGCCACGCTTACGAAGGTCTGACCCGATCCTTCGATACGGGTCTCATCACGGTGCAGCCCTTCGACCCTGCCTTCCGACCCAAATCCTGAGCTGCGCGGCGGACGCTTCAGGTGCCACGCAAGCGAATCACGTCAGTCGTCACCCGTGGCGGGGACAAAGGGCAGACGTCGCTTGCGGACGGCTCCCGGATATCCAAGTGTGATCCCCGCATTCACACCATCGGCGCGGTCGATGAACTGAACAGTTTCACCGGTGCGCTGATCGCGGAGCTTGCGCAGGACAGTCCCTATCGGGAAATGCTGGGGCGCCTGCAGCAGGAACTTTTCGATCTGGGCGCGCACCTGGCCACTCTGGCCGCAACACCTGCACCCGATCACCAGTGGCTGGAAGATGCGGTGACCATGCTGAACAGCAGTCTGCCACCGCTGACCGAATTCGTGATTCCCGGCGGCACCCGGCAGGCAGCAGGCGCGCACATCTGCCGCACCGTGTGCCGGCGCGCCGAACGGCACTGCTGGGAGGTGGCGGACGCCGGACAGCCCGCCCGCTATCTGAACCGACTCTCTGATCTGCTCTTCGTGCTCGCGCGGGTACTCAACAGCGGGGTCGAGCCCCAGTGGCGGGGGTTGCAGTAGCCCGCAACTCGAAACACTACTCTAGAGCGCCAGGCGCCGGATATCCGCCAGGACTTCGGTCAGGCTCGCCATGAACCGGCCAGCCTCGGCGCCGTTGATGGCCCGGTGGTCATAGGACAGGGACAGGGGCAGCATGCTCCGGGGCCCGAACTCCGTACCATTCCAGACCGGTTTCTGACTCAGCTGCGACACCCCGAGAATGGCCACTTCCGGGGCATTGATGATCGGCGTGAAGCCTGTGCCACCAATGGCACCCAGGCTGGAGACACTGAAAGTACCTCCCTGCATATCATTAAGACCGAGTTTCAGCTCCCGGGCTTTCGTCGACAGCTCGACGATCGCCTCGGAAAGCTCCCACAGTCCCTTCCGGTCCGCGTCCCGGATCACCGGAACCACCAGTCCGTCCGGAGTATCCACCGCCATGCCGATATGAAAGTAGTCCTTGAGGATGAAATTACCCGCGTCCAGATCCAGCGACGCATTCAGATGGGGGTGTGCTTTCAATGCGTGGCAGCAGGCTTTGATGATGAACGCCAGTGGCGTGAGTTTGATGCCACGGCGCTCGGCTTCTGCCTTGAGTGAACCGCGAAACGCCTCGAGATCGGTGACATCCGCCTCATTGAACTGAGTGACATGCGGCAGGTTCAGCCAGCTGCGGTGCAGGTTGGCGGCACCCGCCAGACGGATTCGGGACAGGGCTTCAGAGCGCACCGGACCGAACCTGCTGAAATCCACCCTGGGTATCGGCGGAACAGCCGATGCGCCCTGCACAACTCGAGGCGGTGCACCCAGCGTCTGCTTTACAAAGCGCTTCACATCGTCTTTGACGATCCGACCCCGTGCACCTGAACCCTTCACCCGGCTGAGCGCAACGCCCAGCTCCCGTGCCAGGCGCCGGACCGCCGGCCCGGCATAGACACGCTGCGCCTGCTCCCTGTCAGCGCCATCATCGGTCTGCACGCGCTCCGGCGTGGTCACACCTGTGGCGCCGGCCGGACTTTCTTCTGCAGTCGGTGTGGCAGCTTCCGGTTTCTCAGTCTGTTGTGAAGAGTCTCCGCCTTTTTTCCCGGCCGCAGGCCCGGCAGAGGCGTCTTCTTCAGCCGGTGCACTGACCCCATCACCACTGAGCCGAAGGGTCGCCAGCAGCGTACCTTCTTCAACTTCCGCGCCCACTTCCACGTGAACGGCTTCCACAGTACCGGCTTCGCCTGCCGGTATTTCCATGGATGCCTTGTCGGACTCCACCACCACCAGCAGGTCGTCGGCGCTCACCGTATCCCCCGCCTTCACACCGACCTCGATGACCACCACGCCGCTGGCATCGCCGATTTCCGGCACCCGGATCTCGACTTTGCGGCGTTCGGTGGCTGGCTCAGAACTGTCCGACTTCGACTTTTCTGCATCGGCAGCGTTTGTTGCAGAGGTTTCCTGCTCAGCGGCCCCAGCCGGTGCGGCTGCGTCACTCGCCGCTACGGACGAGTCCGGTTCGACTGCCACTGATTCAGCGACTTCGGATTCCGCCGCCGCCGATTCATCGCGCCCTGATTGATCAGACTGCGATTCCCCGGCCCCGGACGACCCCGATGCCGCGGCCGTATCTGCGCCGGTATCTGCACCCTCACCTGCAATGCGGGCAATGGTGTGACCTTCCGCAACCTTGTCACCCACTTGCACTGAAATCTCTTCGATGACACCGCTCACGCCAGCAGGGACATCCATGGACGCCTTGTCTGACTCGATCACGATCAGCGTATCGTCCGGCCCCACCGAATCGCCCACCGCCACGCAGATCTCGATTACCTCGACCTCTTCAATGTCGCCAATGTCGGGTATCCGTATTTCCTCTGCCTTCTTTGCCACGCTCAGATCTTCCTCGGATTGGCTTTCTCGGCATCGATACCGAATTCGTCCCGGGCCTTGCGCACTACGTCGATCGAGATTTTCTGCTGATCGGCCAGACTCCGCAGCGCACTGAGCGCGATGAAGTTCCGATCCACTTCGAAAAAGTGACGCAGCGCCTCCCGGGTATCGCTGCGACCGAATCCATCGGTGCCAAGCACCTGATAGGGTGCCGGCAGAAAGGCCCTGATCTGCTCCGCGAGCAGTTTCATGTAGTCGCTGGCCGCGATGACGGGAACTTCGCCACCAAGCTGCTGGGCCACATAGCTGACACGGGGTGTCTCCTCGGGGTGCAGCAGATTCCAGCGGGCGACATCCTGACCCTCCCGGGCCAGTTCGTTGAAGGATGTCACGCTGTAGACGTCGACGGACAGACCGAACTCCTCATTGAGCAGCTGTGCCGCTGCTTCGACCTCCCGCAGGATGGTGCCTGCACCGAGCAGTCTCACCCGCTTCGCATCGTCTCCGGTGAGTGAGTAACGACGGTACATGCCTTTGAGAATACCCGCCTCAACTCCGGCAGGCATGGCCTCCTGCACGTAGGCTTCGTTCATCACGGTGATGTAATAAAAGACGTTCTCCTTCTCCTGCACCATCCGCCGCAGACCGTCCTGGATGATCACCGCCAGCTCATAGGTGTAACAGGGATCGTAGGCCACACAGTTGGGAATGGTGCTTGCAAGGACGTGGCTGTGACCATCCTGGTGCTGCAGCCCTTCACCATTGAGCGTGGTGCGGCCGGCGGTTCCACCCAGCAGAAATCCCCGCGCCTGCATATCTCCCGCCGCCCAGGCGAGATCACCGATCCGCTGAAAGCCGAACATCGAGTAGTAAATGTAGAACGGAATCAGCGTGAGCTGGTGAGAGCTGTAGGCGGTCGCGGCTGCCAGCCAG
The DNA here is from genome assembly GCA_041395945.1 of Pseudomonadales bacterium. Classification (NCBI taxonomy): domain Bacteria; kingdom Pseudomonadati; phylum Pseudomonadota; class Gammaproteobacteria; order Pseudomonadales; species Pseudomonadales bacterium. Next base: position 2,853 of record JAWKZN010000001.1, on the reverse strand, counting down.
GCGGAAAATGCGCCGGCTTCGTTGATCCCCTCTTCCAGCACCTGGCCGTCGCTGGATTCCTTGTACGCCGCGATCTCGCCCGAATCCTCCGGCTCGTAGAGCTGACCGGCCGAAGAATAGATCCCCAGTTGCCGGAACAATCCTTCCATGCCGAAGGTACGCGCTTCATCCGGCACGATGGGCACGATCCGCGGTCCGATGTTCTTGTCGCGCAACAGGGTAGCGAGAATTCGCACGAAACCCATGGTAGTGGAATTGGCGCGGTCGCCGGTGCCCTTCAACTGCTGTTCAAATGCGCCCAGACCCGGCACCTTGAGCACTTCTTTTGTCACCACCCGCTTGGGAATCGATCCACCCAGGCGCTCCCGGGCCGCTCGCAGATACTTCATCTCCGGACTGTCCGGCGCCGGTCGGTAGTAGGGCACCGACTCCAGTTCCTTGTCCGAAAGCGGGATATCGAAGCGGTCGCGGAAATACTTCAGTTCTTCCAGCTTCAGCTTCTTCACCTGGTGCGTATCATTCTCCGACTCACCCGCATCCCCCATCCCGTAACCCTTCACGGTCTTCGCCAGAATCACGGTGGGCTCGCCTGAGTGGTGAACGGCCGCATGGTAGGCCGCATACATCTTGAAAGGGTCGTGTCCACCCCGGTTCAGACGCATGATGTCCTGATCGGACAGATTTTCGACAAGCTTCGTCAGCTCGGGGTAGCGGCCGAAGAAGTGCTCGCGGGTATAGGCACCACCCTTGGCCTTGTAGTTCTGATACTCGCCGTCCACGGTTTCATTCATGCGCTGCTGCAGCAGGCCGCTCTTATCATTGGCAAACAGCGGATCCCAGAGTCGTCCCCAGACCACCTTGATCACATTCCAGCCAGCCCCACGGAAAGACCCTTCCAGTTCCTGAATGATCTTGCCATTTCCCCGCACCGGGCCATCCAGGCGCTGCAGATTGCAGTTGATGACAAAAACCAGATTATCCAGATGCTCCCTGCCGGCGAGGGACAAGGCACCCAGCGCTTCCGGTTCGTCGCATTCACCGTCACCGAGGAACGCCCACACTTTACGGTTCCCGGGTTCCACCAGTCCCCGATGGCTCAGATACTTCATGACGTGAGCCTGGTAGATGGCCTGAATCGGGCCCAGGCCCATGGAGACTGTCGGGAACTGCCAGTAGTCGGGCATGAGCCAGGGGTGGGGATACGACGACAGCCCTGCACCACCGACCTCACGTCGGAAATTGTCCAGGTGCGTTTCATCGAGACGCCCTTCCAGAAAGGAACGCGCATAGATCCCGGGAGACGCATGACCCTGAAAGTAGATCAGATCCCCGGGGTTCTCATCTGTCGGTCCTCTGAAGAAGTAGTTGAAGCCGACATCGTAGAGCGTGGCCGAAGACGCAAAAGACGAAATGTGCCCGCCCAGCTCACCAGGACGGCTGTTGGCACGTACTACCATCGCCAGGGCATTCCAGCGGATGAGCGATCGGATGCGCCGCTCCATGAACAGATCGCCGGGCATGAAGGCTTCGCGGCTGCTGGGAATCGTGTTCCGGTAGGGCGTGGTGATGGTGTATGGCAGCCGGGCACCCGTCTTCGTCATCCGTGCTGAGAGCCGCTCCAGCAGAAAATTGGCTCGGTCAACACCGCCTTCTTCGAGTACGTACTCGAGGGCGTCCAGCCATTCCCGGGTCTCGTCTGCGTCGGTGTCGTTCAGTTCTCGCGGATAAGCCATTCGTTCCTTCCGAAGTCAGCTGGATTTCTACCTCTTGGCGGTGTCCGCAGGCCACAACCATGCAGCCCCGCGTACACCGCTGGCATCACCCCATCGGGGGGCCAGAATACGGGTTTCGCAACGCTCACCAAACACGTTGTCAGGCAGCCAGTGTCGCACGGGCCCGTAAATTCCCGACGCATTCGACAGTCCACCGCCGAGGACAATGGCATCCGGGTCCAGAACGTTGACGATCTGTGCCAGGGACCGAGCCAGCATACGGCAGTATAGAGCCAGTGCACGAACTGCAGGATTCTTCTCCATATTTCCGGCCGCGCTGTCGTACCACCACTCCGGGGAGTCGACCGCCGCTGCGCAGACCGACTGTGCCGAGTCCAGGTGCCGGGTGCGGGTATCGAGTTCCCGGAAGGTACGCACCAGACCGGCCCCGCAGAGGAATGTCTCTATGCAGTTTAGTCTTCCGCAGTAACAGTGACGTGACGACAGCTGCAGCTCCGCGACACTCTCCCTGAAATAAGGCAAAGGTGTGTGTCCCCACTCGCCCCCAAGGCCGTTGCGGCCGGACAACCCGCGCCCGTCAATCACGATGCCACCGCCCACACCGGTACCGAGAATCACCCCGAACACCACCCTGCTCTGGGCTGCACTGCCCCCGGGGCTCGCTTCTGAAAGGGCGAAACAGTCCGCGTCATTGGCAATCCGCACCCGCGCTCCCAGCCGGGTCTGCAGATCTGCCAGGAGCGGCCGCCCGTTGAGCCAGGTCGAATTACAGTTCTGCATCAGCCCGGAGTGCGGCAGGCTGCTGCCCGGTGTGCCGATGCCGACGGTGAGCGTGCGTCCGCCGTCCAGGGAAGCCACCAGACGCTCGAGCGCATCCAGAGTGCCTGCGTAGTCACCGTTCGGAGTGGCAACCCGGGTTTCGGCGGATATCCGCCCGTCTGGATCGAGCACAATCCCCTGGATCTTGGTGCCGCCCAGGTCCACTCCGATTCGCGGTGCTACCACAGCGCTCTCAGGTAGTGACACCAGTCGAAGGCCGATCCGGGATCGGTCTTTCGACCCGGGGAGATCTCAAGATGCCCCACGATGGACTCTCGCGACAGGGAGGGATAACGCTCGA